>CBDIQA010000002.1:0-240620 GCA_965283865.1 Allorhizobium sp. | reverse complement strand
CCGAATTCAGATCAACCTTCATTTCCGGCTCTCTTTTGTTTCGGCTTGTTCAAGCCATGGCGCTCAGCGCCTGAAACAACAGGCGTCGTGTCTGGATGATGTCGTCGAAGTAGGCCTTTATCGCCTGCTCGGCGGCATAGGCGTCAGCATGGCTCGCACGGCGGAAACGCAGGCTAGACCCGATCCTGGCCTGACCCAATCGCCAGAGATCGCTCTCGAGGACGCCTGCGATCTTGGGATAGCCCCCAGCCGTATTGGCGTCGCTCATCTGAACGATCGGCTCTCCCGCAGGAGGTACCTGAACCACGCCAGGCATGACACCATGCGAGCGCATTTCCACCGTGTCCGTCGGCTGGATCGGTACACCGCTTAGTCGAAACCCTGTTCTGTCACTTCGAGACGATATCTTCCAGGATTGGGTCCAAAAACGCTCTGCATCGTCGCCGAAAAGGTCGTGTTCGCCTGCGGGAATAGCTCGGATTGTTAGCAATCCGTCTTCAGCGGACGGAAAGAAATCAGCAAGGGCATCGACAGGGGGCCTGACCCCAAAGCCATCCTTAGGATAGAAGCCGTCGGATACGTCGGTCCCCACGCCAATTTCATCTCCGGTCGCAAGTGAGCGACCCCCGAAACCACCAAAGGCACCCCGAAGCGACGTGCTGCGCGAGCCGAGCACAGGAGCAACAGCGACACCACCTTGGAGGCAGAGATATGCCCGGGCATCCTTCAGCGGCTGGGAGAGCTCAAGAACCTGACCCGGTCGCGCCTCCATCGACCACCAGGCGAGAAGCTCGCGCCCATCCAGACGCGCAGCGCAATCGGCACCAGTGAGCGCGAACCTCTGTCTTGCAGTGAAACGGACGCGAAACGGAAATGTCTGGACCTCGATGCCGGCCTCCCCCGCCGCGTTGCCGACAAGCAAATTGCCAACCGAGAGCGCGAGCGGATCCATGGCACCGGATGCCGTGACACCGATGTTTCGATAACCCGGACGCCCGAGATCCTGCACAGTATTGAGCGGCCCCGTCTGAAGGATTTCGATCATAGCTCGATCCTTTCTGCCCGGAAACGCACGATGTCTCCCGGAGCCATGACAGCCGGGGAATCTGCCTCCGGATCGAACATCCTGAGTTCGGCATAGCCAATGGAATTCCAACCGTTCGGACCCGTTAGCACCGCGACGCCCGTCTGAGCACCGCCAATGGTTACGCAACCTCGCGCCATGTTGAGCGAAGGGACGGTCTTGCGCGGCATATGAATCCGTGGATCAAGACCGTGCAGGTAGCCGAAGCCCGGGGCGCTGCCCAATGCGAAGACCCTGTATGTGCCCTCGGAGTGGATCCGCACGATTTCACGGTCAGTCAGTCTACTGAAATCGCAGAGGGCCGGAAGATCCGTCGCGTGTTCACCACCATATCTCACTGCAATCTCGATCTCACGTCCTGCAATGTCCACCTCGCTGGCTTGGCGCCAGCTTATCTGCAGATCGGAGGCCAACGCGGTCGGATCCTGAGGAATGTCTCGGAGGATCACCAAGAGGTTCGTCATACCTGGCACGACCTCGGCCACATCCTCACGCGCCGTCAGTGTTCGCGACAAGGCCCAAATGCGCCTCTGGCCCGGTAAATCGAAAGCACCAGGGGCCTCAATGAGAAACGCCCGCGCGCCAATGCTCGAGATCCGGGCAAGGGCATCACTGTTGGGACTGATGTGGTCGGGCGCTGAGAGTGTCTTTGCCTGAAGTGCGCTCATGGCGTCGGCTCCACGATAAACAAGGCTGTGCCATAGCAGACGAGCTCGCCACTCCGAGCCTTGATGTCACGCAGGACACCTGTCGATGGTGAGGAAAGTGGCAGCCGAAGCGGTCCGATTTCGATCAGGCCGATGACCTCGCTAGCCTTTACGCAACGACCGACGGCAAAATCTCCCGCAATAAGAAAGTGCCCTGCAAACGGTGCCTTTACCGTGGCGGGCTCGACCTCATGCCTCTTGTCAACCGGAGAACCGCCTGACACGAGAACAAGGCTCTGACCGTCAGCATTCCGGATCTCAAGCTCGTAGACCCCAGAGGCTTCAAGCCAATCGGACAATTTTTCAATCAGCTTCGGATCGGCAAGATTTCCGAGCCCGTTGCGGTGTCTGGGGCCATCACGCATCGGCGGAGAACCCTTCCTTCAAGCGTTTTTCCAGATGGTGAATGTCGACCGCGCCGCGGATGAAATCGGGATCGTTAAAGATCTTCATATGCAGTGGAAGGTTCGTCGCAATGCCTTCAATCCGCGTTTCGGCAAGCGCTTTGCGCATCAACTCGATAGCTTGGGCTCGTGTTGGAGCATGAACGATGAGCTTTGCGATCAGCGAGTCGTAATAGGCAGGAACCCGGTAGCCATCATGGATATGTGTGTCGATACGGACACCATCGGCGGTGGGAAAACGCACCAGCGTGATGCGGCCAGGGGACGCCGCGAAGGTATCGGGATCCTCGGCATTGATGCGGCACTCAAAGGCGTGACCTGAAGGCGGGCGGTCGAACGCTAGAGGATTGATCGCCTGCCCTTGGGCTACCTGCAACTGGTGCACGACAAGGTCGACGCCCGCAGTGACTTCGGTGACAGGATGCTCCACCTGCAAGCGTGTGTTCATTTCAATGAAAAAGAACGCGCCGTTCTCGTAGAGGAACTCAAAAGTGCCGACACCACGGTAGCCAATCTGTCGACAGGCCTCGGCACAGCGGGCACCCGTTGCAGCAGCCAGTGCCGGGTCGATCCCGGGGGCAGGCGCTTCCTCCACCACCTTCTGATGTCGCCTTTGCAGAGAACAGTCCCGATGGCCTACCCAAACGGCATTGCCATGCTCATCGCAAAGAACCTGAAATTCGACATGTCGAGGCTTCTCGAGAAACTTTTCAATGTACAGCTCGGGCTTGCCGAAGGCTCGACGTGCCTCTTCCCGCGTAATGGAGACGGCATCGGCGATCTCGTCACTCTCGCGCACGACCCGCATGCCTTTGCCACCGCCACCGCCGGAAGCCTTGATGATCACAGGGTAGCCGATTTCGTCAGCCATTCGACGGATGAGCACCACATCATCCGGCAATGGCTCGCCGGGCCCGGGAACACAAGGAACACCAGCATCGAGCATTGCGCGCTTGGCTGCAATCCTGTCACCCATGATCCGAATGGCAGACGCAGGAGGTCCGATGAAGATCAGGCCAGCTCTCTCAAGCGCCTCAGCGAAATCTGCATTCTCGGACAGGAAGCCGTAACCTGGATGAATTGCACCGGCACCACTTACTCTCGCTGCGAGCAGGACAGCCGCCTGATTCAAGTAACTTTTCGACGCCATAGCAGGCCCGATGCACAGGGGGCCGCCCTCTTCTAATGCAGGCGCTTCAGAAGCATCCGCCTCGGAGGCTATAGCCACCGGCCGGACGTCCAAGGCGAGGCAGGCTTGCTTGACTCTCTCGGCGATCTCCCCTCGATTGGCGATGAGAACGGTATCAAAACGACGTCTGGAGCGAGATGCATCGGCGGACATCAGCCAATCTCCACCAATGGATCGCCTGCCGCAACCTCGGCACCATCCTCGAAGAGAACGCGTTTGATTGCTCCAGCGAAAGGCGCCGGAATGGTCGTGAAAACTTTCATCGCCTCAAGAACGCAGAGGCCATGCCCAGCTTCCACCTGGGCACCAACCTGCGCGAGAGCCGGAGCACCGGGCGTGCCGCCTGGTGAACGATACCGGGCGCTGGAGCTCGGACGATGGTTTTGGTTTCAACAACCGTATTTTTGGGGTCGTTGTCGAGACATGTCGCGGTGCTGCTGCTCTTGGTAGGAGAACACATTGTAGCGGAAGCGCGTAGAGGCGCATTGCGGATAACAACAGTCGTGCCGTCCTGGGTTACGCGCATCTCTTGAACGCGCGAACGTCCCATGTAGTCGAGAAGTGCCTTGATCTTATCCAGATCCATATCGTCCCTCAGAAGCCGATAGAGCCATTCCGGCGCCGTCCACACCGCGCGGCTCGAGCGTTGGTCGAGGTCGAGATTTACACAACAGGGAAGTGAATGGGGGCAGACAAAGTTTCTATGTCACCCACACTGCTCAAGGCCGGCGACTGCCGCGTGTCGCGCTATGATGCCAACGCGTTGCCATGATCGCGTCGGAACACGCCATTTTGCCGAGGCGATAGAATGATAACACGGACGCAGTCGGCATCTTGCCACAGCTCCCGTCCGCAAAACAAAAGCACCGAGCCTAAGCTCTTGAAGAGATTCGAAGCGACGACCTGTCCTGACTTCGGATCCAAGTCGGCGGAAAATAAGCCAGATCATGCATCTCGTTCATTTGGAATGTCCGGAAGGGGTGCGACAGCGGTCCGTCCGGTTCTGGTACCCGAATTGCGATAACTAACGTTCACCAGAAAATCGGCAGAAGGCAATTGCCGACTGTCCTGTCGCCTTGTCGCCTTGAGACGACTGGAGTGGGTCGCCCAAATGATACCGCCCATCTTGGGGAAGATGGGCGGCCAAGGCGTAGCTGGGGTGAGAGATGCAACGCCCTGTTTCCCGGAGGCGCCTGGCCGATGGGTTCAAGGCCTCGCCAACATTCAGTCAGGTGCGAAGGATCTAGCCCTTGCCGAAGCCGAAAGTCTTGCGGAGGCTGCTATCGACGGCCTTCGCCGGCATGAAGCGCCGTAGCCGGCTCAAGAGTGTCGCCTGGCTACCGACGGGTTGGCGCATCTTGTAAGGCCCTTCGATGGCAGCAAGAATCTTATCCGCGACAATGGTCGGTGACGGAGCAGACTTGATCTGCGCGAGGACGGTTTTCGTGGTCGCCTCAGCCTGCCGCGCGTAGACTCCGAGAGGGGCTTCGGTCGTCGCCGCGTTCACATCCAGGTTGGTGTTAGTGAATGTCGGCTCGACGAGAACCACGCGGACATTGAAATCGCGAACTTCGTGGTCCAGGGACTCAGACAATCCCTCGATCGCGTGCTTGCTGCTCGCATAAAGCCCCATGAAGGGGGCTGGCAGGAAGCCAAGGACAGAGCTGATATTGATGATCAGGCCGTTTCGCGCATTTCGCATGCTCGGTAGCACAGCCTGGATCATGCGTAGCGGGCCGAACACGTTCACGTCGAACAGTTTCGCAGCCTCGTTGACCGAGGTGTTTTCGACGGGCCCGACAAGCGAGACGCCCGCATTGTTGACGAGCACGTCAATCTTGCCTGTCTCCTGCCAGAACCCATGCGATGAAATTTGCAACGGACTCGTCGTTGGTGACATCCAGTGCTCCAAACCGCACGCCGGAAATCTGCTTGGCCCGGCTGGGGTCGCGCGCACCGCCATATACGCGGTACCCTTCTGGGCCAGAAGACGGGCGGTTGCCTCGCCGATCCCCGACGACGCGCCTGTAATCACGACTACTTTCTGCTGGGCCATGATGGCCTCCTCTATTCTTCTGCGCCTCGCTTAATCAGCGGCACTGGTGTCTTGACGAATTCACAATTAGAGTTGCATTGAAATCTAATTGTGCATTAGATGTCATTCGAAATATAAAAGGTCAAGTGGCGTTGCAGCGTGTGGTTAAATTTCCTGCATCTCACCGTAACGCAATCCGTAAAAGGCCACATTGCTGTTGGCTGAACGCGGCGGCGCCGGCATCTAATTCAGCAGCCAAAGCGAGGAGAATTGACATGGATGAACTCTCAACTGCACCGGCGGCGAACAGCCAGAGACCAAATTCGGAAGTGCTGACGGGCCTGGAATTTGTGACATTGCTTGCCGAGGGGCGCCTTCCGCGTCCGCCCATGGCGGAGCTCCTCCCGTTCACGCTCCTGACCCCGGAAGCGGGTATCGTCACACTCAAGGCCTTTCCCCGAAACCCGATTCCTGAACACGTTGCGCACCGTTCACGGAGGGTGGAGCATGACCATGCTCGACACTGCCATGGCGCTCGCCGCACACAGCGTTCTGGAGCCCGCGCAAATGTCCCCGACGCACGAAACCTCCGTGAAGTTCGTTCGACCAATCCTGGCAGACAGCGGAGAGCTGACGATCGTGGGCAAGGTCATCTCCCGCAGTCGAACTGTCATCACGCTGGATGGCAGGATTGAATCGGCGGATGGAAAGCTGCACGCCCACGGGACATCCACCTGTTTGGTTCAGGGTACTAAGTCCTGAGCCGACACAGTCGCTTTCGGATGCTCTCTGCTGTAGCCTGCTTCAGTGAGCGGGCTACAGCGTCGTTCGCGCGAGCGACTCGACAAGCGACTGAACCTGCGTCGCAAGATCCATGGACAGGGCTGTATCGTCGAGTTTCAGCAGCTCGGTGAGCCCAGGATTGACGAACACAATCATCGTTCCAAATATGAATTTGGTGGTTTTGCCTGGATCGTCTGAGACGAAAGTCTCATCTGCCTGTCCTCTCACAACAACGTCTTCAATCAGAGCACGGACTTGCAGCAGATACTCGATTGAGACATGCCATTGGTTGCGAAAAGCCTCGACAAAAAGTCGATGCAGGTGCGGTTCCAAAGCCATCCGTGAGGAGGTCTGTCGGCCCACCTCGAGTAGGAGAACGCGTAGCCGTTCGATGGATGCGTCCTCATCCACCAGCACGTCCCGCAGATGGCGGAGTGTTCTAGAGGCCTCTCGTGCGCACACCTGCTCCTCCAGAGCCTCTTTGGTGGGGAAGTAACGATAGAGGGTCGCGCGACTGGTACCCAATTCCCATGCGATGTTGGCCATCGTCGTCTTCTGATGGCCGAAGCGGCGAATGAGCCTTTCCGCCACCTGGAGAATACGCTCTCGCCCCTCGTCGATCTCGTCGATCGTGGTGGCGGCAAACGGTTGCGCCCGTTTGTCGCCCCGAGTTCGCGCCATGTCCGAGCGCTTGAAGGCAAGCGCGTCCCATATCATGTTGGACGACCCAAATAGCCCGGCATCGATTTGTCCCTGATGTCTCATCGTCTCACTCCGCCGCGAGCGCTAGTGCGGGTCTTGCGGGCTGCTCATCATGCTGATGCTCAGCGTCCTGCTTGGGCGGCTTGATCCTGAACCAGGTTGCGTAAAGTGCAGGCAGGAACAGCAGGATCATGACTGTGCCGACAGCCGTGCCACCGATCAGCGTATAAGCCATCGATCCCCAGAAGACGGAGTGTGTCAGCGGAATAAAGGCGAGCACTGCGGCAAGTGCCGTCAGGATGACAGGCCTCGTTCGCTGGACTGTTGCCTCGATGACAGCATGGTAGTCATCCAAGCCCCGCCGCACTGGTTTTCCTTGATCTGCTCTGTCAGGATCAGCGTGTTTCGCATCAGGATCCCGGCCAATCCGATCAGGCCGAGAATGGCATTGAACCCGAACGGCTGGTTGAAGATGATCAGTGACCGGAACGACGCCGGCCAGGCCCAAGGGCGACCTGTCAGCATCACCATCGTCATTGTTGACAGGCTGCGGACCTGCAAGATGATGACGATCAACATCGCTGCGATCATTGACGGGGAAAACCTGCACGAGAGCGGTATTCGCCTTCAGGGATTCCTCGATATTGCCGCCCATCTCGATTCGGTATCCCACAGGCAGCGACGCTATTAGCGGCTGCAAGGCCTGCATGACCTGCATCGACACCTCCGGAGGCTGGGTTGCCTCGTTGATATCAGAGCGGACAGTGATGACTGGCGTCCGGTCGCGTCGCTTCATCACCGGTTCTTCGAACCGCACTTCGGTTCATGGCCGATCTGGTCCAGCGGTACGTGCTCGTCCTTCCCGGCTCAATCAGCGAGAAGTTCGCCAAGCTTGGCCGGATCGAGACGTGTATCGCCACCGCTTCGCGCAACGACCGCAACGTTGCGGATATCCTCGCGAACCTGGGTGATCGGCATCACCGGTCAGCAGGAGCTGGAGCTGCTGGCCAGCTTCTGCCGGGGAAAGACCGATCAAGTTCAGACGCTCCTGGTCCGGTACAAAGCGAAGAACAGGTGTGCGATTGCCCCAGTCACGATTGGCGTTTCGAACGTCCGGGACGGTACTGCATCAACGAAATCGCCTGCTCGGAGATTTCGTAGAGCTTCTCGGGGTCCGGGCCCTATGATCCGAAACTCGACCGGGAACGGGCGTGATACGGGCCGAAGACGAGCTGTGTAACACGTACGAAGGCTTCCGGTGTGAGGCCTGACGACACGGCCTCGCGCAGGCGAGCTTTCAGAGCTTCTCGGGCTTCCGCATTCGGGGTCAGGACGACGATTTTTGCAAACGCCGGATCCGGCAGCTCGGGAGACATCGCAAAGAAGAAGCGCGGTGCGCCCTGCCCCACATAGCTCGTGACGATCTTGGTTTCCGGCTGCTTCTGAAGCCAGTCCTCGATCTTTGCGACGGTGGCGGTCGTCGTCTTGATGCTCGTGCCCTCTGGCAGACGCACTTCAACGAGCACCTCGGGGCGATCGGATGTCGGGAAGAACTGCTGTTTGACAGCGCCCATGCCGACAACAGACGCGCCCATCATCAAGACAACGACGGCGCAGGTCATAAACTTATGGCGAACCACAAATTCAGATCGTGCTGCGTAGCCTGCGATAGTTGGGCGTGTTGTAGATGGCGTGGTGTCCGCCTTCCACGGGCTTGATGTTCGGCAACATCTTCACGCCCAGATAGGGCGTGAAGATCACGGCCACGAGCCACGAGACGATCAGGGCAAAGCCGACGATCCAGAAGATGTTGCCGGCATATTCGCCAGCCGCCGAGCGCGCGAAGCCGACGGGCATCAGACCGATGATGGTGACGAGCGTGCCCGACAACATGGGAGCCGCCGTATGGCTCCAGGCATAGGCGGCCGCCTTGATGCGGTCCATGCCCTCTTCCATTTTGACCACCATGACCTCGATGGCAATGATCGCATCGTCGACGAGCAGGCCCAGGGCAAGCGATCAGCGCCCCGAGCGTGATGCGGTCAAAGAACCTGCCCGTATCGAGCATGATGATGAACACCACGCCGAGGGTGAGAGGCACCGCGAGCGCAACAACGATCCCAACGCGCCAGCCGAGGCTGACAAGGCTCACGAACAGCACCACCGCCGAGCGCCATCGCGAATTTCAGCATGAACTCGCCGACGGCCTCTTGGATGTTGACCGCCTGGTCGCTGACTTTCGCAAGGGTGATGCCGAGCGGCAGCGCCTCGGCGATCTGCGAAGAGCGCTCTTCCAGCGCCTTGCCCAGATCGAGGCCGTTCCAACCTTGCTGCATGACGACACCCAGCATGATGGCCGACTCGCCATTGT
Organism: Allorhizobium sp.; assembly: GCA_965283865.1. GTDB lineage: Bacteria > Pseudomonadota > Alphaproteobacteria > Rhizobiales > Rhizobiaceae > Allorhizobium. The sequence goes on along the minus strand of CBDIQA010000002.1, from coordinate 231,345 downwards.
GCCGGATGACAAAGGTTTCCGGATCCTGATAGCCGCGGCGAACCTCCGCAAAATCAGACAGCTTGATGGTGCGGCCATTGGCAACGATCGGTGTATCCGCAACCGCTTGAACGCTGTCATAGGCGCCATCGAAGCGCATGAAGACTTGCGGTCCCCGCGTGTCGATCGTGCCCGCCGGGGTCACGGTGTTGCGGCGCTGCAGCGCGGACGCGACATCCTGCGGCGAAATGCCAAGCGTCGCGAGCTTCGGATAGGAGAACTCAACAAAGATCTGTTCGGGCTGTTCACCCAGAATATTGATCTTCTTGACGCCGGGCACATGCAGCAGATCCTGACGGATCGTCTCTGCCTGACGAACAAGTTCACGCTTTGGCATGCCCTGGGCCTTGAGGGCATAAAGCGCAAAACTGACATCGGAATATTCGTCATTGACGAAGGGACCAAGCACGCCCTGGGGCAGATTGCGCGCCTCATCGCCGAGCTTCTTTCGCGCCTGATAGAACTCGTCCTCGACCACGGAAGGCGGTGTGTTGTCCTTCAGCGTCACCGTCATATAGGCGAAACCCGGCCGTGTAGTGGTCTCCACACGATCATACCAAGTCAGTTCCTGGATGCGCTTTTCGAGCGGTTCCGCCACGAGATCCTGCATCTCACGGGCCGTGGCTCCCGGCCACACCGTGGTGACGGTAAGGGTTTTGATCGTAAAGGACGGATCTTCGGCCCGCCCCAGCTTGATGAACGCGTAAGCGCCGGCTGCCGCCAGCAGAACGATGAAGAACAAGGTGACGGCGCGTTCTCGAACGGCGAGCGCTGAAAGGTTGAAGCTCATCAGTTCACCGCCTCTGCAGTCTGTTGCCCCGTGCGTACGCTCGCCCCGTTCTGAAGGAGGTGTGCTCCAAGAGCCACCACCCGTTCACCAGGGTTCACGTCTCTTACGATGGCTGTCTCTTCGCCCAGCGTCTCGATCTTCACGGCGCGAAATTGAACGGTCGATGTGCTGTCATTGAAGACAAAGACCCCTGTCCGGGAGCCGTCGTCGAGGATCGCTCCGATCGGGATCTCTACGGATGCGGCGTGGACGCCACCTTGCACGCTGATGGTCACCGTTGCCCCCAAAGGGGCAGTGGCAGCAGAGCCCTGCAGCACCCAACGCGTCTCGAAAGTTCGCGTCTGTTGGTCGGCGGCATCCGAGATCTGTCTGAGCAGAGCAGTCTCGGCCCCAGTCTGTCCGTAGATCGTGGCGCGTGCTTTAGCGCCGATTTCGGGTCTCAGATTCTCCGGCATCCAAACCAGCGCTTCACGTGGCCCTGCTTTCGCCAGCCGAATGACGGGTTGTCCTGCCGATACGACTTGGCCCGGCTCAGCAAGAGTTTCGACGATCGTACCATCGGCATCTGCCAGCAATACCGTGTAGGTCACCTCGTTCTCGGCGACCGTGGCATCGGCCTTGGCCGCGGCCAGTTGGGCTGCAGCGGTATCGAGAGAAAGCTTCGCGCGCTCGTATTGCTGGGTAGAGGCCGCGTTGGACTTTACGAGAATGGCAAATCGTTTCTCATCTGCCTGTGCCTGTACAAAAGCTGCCTGGGCTGCGATCACCGCATTGCGTTTTGCGGTCAGCGAGAGGTTGAGGTCGTTGCTGTCAATGCGCAGCAGGGGCTGACCCACTTTCACCTGGTCTCCGATCCCGACCAGGCGCTCCACGATCTTTCCGGGAACCCGAAAACCAAGATCGCTTTGGACTCTCGCTGCGACCGTGCCTGTGAAGCTTCTCTCCACCGCATCAGGAATTTCGACGCTCGCCAGATGCACAAGAGGCGGAAGTGTACGGGGATCTGAGGCTTCCGCCTCGTGCGCTGCCGGCGGGAGGAGGAAAATGGCGGCAGCGACACTGCCGGATATGGCGACTGCGGCTGTCGCGAGCAGGAGTTTTCGTTTCATGACACCATCCTTCTTGACGGGAGCATCTCAATTCATAGATTGCATCCTAACTCTAAAAGCATTATAGATGTCAACTGAAATCTAAAAGGAGGTCACGATGAGAGTGAGCCGCGCACAGGCCGAAGCCAATCGGGAGACAGTCATCAACGTCGCAAGCCGCCTCTTTCGCGAGCATGGCTTCGATGGGATCGGCCTCAAGGATTTGATGAAGGGAGCTGGCCTCACCCAGGGGGGCTTCTACAAGCAGTTTGAATCCAAGGATGACCTCGCAGCCCTTGCATCGCGGCGCGCGATGGAAAGCGCCACCCGCCGTTGGTCGTCGGTCGCTGCGTCGAGTGCGGACCCGCTTCAAGGCGTGATCGAGCTCTATCTCTCGGCAGGCCATCGCGGCGAGACGGGCGATGGCTGCCCTCTGGTCGCACTCGGCTCTGATGCCGCCCGCCAAAGTAAAGATGTGCGTAAGCCGTTTGAGGACGGGATCAAGGCTCACCTGCAGGTCCTGGAGGAACTGCTGCCCGCCGCGGACAGCAGGGAGACCAGGACGGAGAAGGCGGAGGTTATGCTGGCCCTCATGGTTGGCGCAGTTACGCTGTCGCGGATCGTAACCGACAAAGCGCTCGCCGACCGCCTGCTCGAAGCTGCCGCAGCTGAGGCTAAACGCATATCAACTTCGGCACTGGCCGAGTAACTGCGAAACAACAAGGTCTCCATCGGTTCAGCATTCGCTGGCCGCGAAGGTCGTTTTCTTGGAGTCATCATGCGTCGTATCGTCGTGACAGGAATGGGGGCTGTGAGCCCGCTCGGCGCCAATGCCCAGAGCTCGTGGAGCCGCCTTCTGGCAGGTCAGTCGGGCCTTCGCCGTCTCTCTGACGATGTCGTTGGCGATCTTCCTGCAAAAGTCGGAGGCGTTGTGCCATCGCTCGCGGAGGATCCCGAAGCAGGCTTCGATCCCGACAGGGTCCTGCCGCCAAAGGATCAGCGCAAGGTGGATCGCTTCATCATGTTCGCGATCGCGGCAGCAGACGAAGCCCTGACACAGGCCGGCTGGAGGCCTGTCTCCGAGGAGGATCGCCAGCGCACGGCAACAATCATCGCCTCGGGCATCGGCGGCTTCCAGGCGATCACCGAGGCGGTTCGCGTCGTCGACGAGAAGGGCCCTCGCCGCCTGTCTCCGTTCACCATTCCGTCCTTCCTGGTCAACCTCGCGGCGGGACACGTGTCGATCCGACATGGGCTGAAGGGCCCGCTCGGGGCGCCGGTGACCGCCTGCGCCGCCGGCGTCCAGGCAATCGGTGACGCAGCCCGCATGATCCGGGCGAACGAAGCCGATATTGCCGTTTGCGGTGGAACAGAAGCCTGCATGAACACCGTCAGCCTTGGAGGCTTCGCGGCGGCGCGGGCGCTGTCGACCGGCTTTGCCGAGACCCCGACTGCTGCGTCGCGACCGTTCGACATGCTGCGTGACGGTTTCGTGATGGGGGAAGGTGCTGGCATCCTGGTGATCGAGGCCCTCAGCCATGCCCTGGCGCGTGGGGCGACACCGCTGGCGGAACTGGTCGGCTATGGCACCACGGCTGATGCCTATCATGTAACGTCTGGCCCCGAAGATGGATCCGGGGCGGCGAGAGCCATGCAGATCGCGATCAGACAAGCAGGCATCGCCCCCTCAGAAATTCAGCATCTTAACGCCCATGCCACATCCACTCAGCTTGGAGATCGCGGGGAGATCGAAGCGATAAAGGCCGTGTTCGGGACAAAGTCGGGGGTCGCGGTGAGCGGCACCAAGTCTGCAACGGGCCACCTTCTCGGGGCAGCCGGCGGCCTCGAAGCGATCTTCACGATACTGGCCCTGCGCGACCAGGTGGCTCCACCTACCCTGAACCTGAACGCTCCCGATCCCGCAGGGGATGGCATTGACTTCGTCGCCAACAAGACAAAGCCACACCCGATGGAATACGCTATCAGCAATGGCTTCGGCTTCGGCGGCGTGAATGCCAGCGTAGTATTCCGGCGCTGGGACGCCTCGACACCATGAAACAGAAGCCAACGCCCTCTCTTAAGATTCGCGCGTGGACGCCGAAGATTGCTGTTATCGGCGTCGGCGGCGGCGGCGGTAACGCGATAAACACCATGATCGGGCGCGGCGATCAGGATGTGAGGTTCATTGCAGCCAACACAGACGCCCAGGCCTTGGCATCCTCCAAGGCCGAACATCAAGTCCAGCTTGGCAAAAGCGTCACTCAGGGTCTGGGAGCAGGCTCTCAGCCGGAGCTTGGTCGCGCTGCGGCGACGGAATCGCTTGATGACATCATGGAGCATTTGAAGGATGTCCAGGTGTGCTTTCTTGCCGCCGGAATGGGTGGCGGGACAGGAACGGGTGCAACGCCCGTGATCGCACATGCCGCCCGCCAGGCAGGCCTGCTGACAGTAGCGGTGGTGACCGAGCCCTTCACTTTTGAAGGAACGCACCGGGCGCGTCAGGCAAAGGACGGCATACGATCTCTGGTCGAGGCAGCCGACACCGTGATTGTCGTTCCAAACCAGAACCTCTTCCTGCTTTCGAACGCGACGACAACGCTTGATGCCGCATTCCAGATGGCAGACAAGGTCCTTGTCGAAGGGGTCATGTCCCTGGTCGACTTGATGCGGGCTGATGGCTTGATCAACCTGGACTTCGCCGATGTTCAAGCGGTGATGAAGAATATGGGCCGAGCGATTATCGCGAGCGGCACGGCCGCAGGGAGCGGTCGCGCGAGAGAGGCGGCCCGAGCAGCGATAGACAATCCCCTTTTCAGGGGGATCAGCCTCGAAACTGCCAGAATCCTGCTGGTCTCGATGTCCGCGACACGGGAGTTGACCTTGTTCGAAGTCGACGAGGCGGCAACTTACATCCGTGATCACGTCAATGCGGATACCGATATGATCCTTGGCACCAATTTCGACGCGATACTCGGTGAAGATCTGAGAGTGTCGATCATCGCCGCAGGGCTGAATGGCCCGGCCGATGTGGTTGTGCTCGCCGAACACCTCCAGAAGCAGCGTGCCCTCGCGAGCGCCCCATGAAGATGGGGCTCTCGCTAACAGGTCGGAGAGAGCAATGTTCAGACGTCTCCTAGATTGGTGGCGCAAATGTGAATTGACGCTCGACGGTATCGACGACCTAGAGGGAGAGCGGATGGCAATCCTTGAAAAACGGTTGGCGAGGTTGGAGCAGGAGGTTGCCTTGATGCACACCGTCGAGCAGCGCAACAAATAGATACGCACCTCTCAAAGATACTGGCCGTCTATGGGGACATGCGATCCATAGACGGGCAGCATCCCCTGCGGGTCGAGTGGATGGGTCAGCGATTGGGCGGAACATGTGGTTTGACATACCCGGCGTATATCCTCTTGCCCGCAGACGGCGGGCAAGAGCTAAGTCAACTGAATCTTTTCTCGCCTCCAGTACAATCAGCGCAAGTCAGGCGCCTCGTTGAGCAATGCCGGATCCCAATGCTCTGCAGCCTTCCCATCTTTGATACGCCACATGTCGAACCAGGTCGTGCTGTAGGTCTTGGCTGGATCACTCGGGTCTTTTTCGGTCCGGGCGTACGTGACCACTACCAGATCGCCCTCCGCAACCACATTAGCGACTTTCATGCTGATCTTCGCCGGGATAGGCTTGGGTTTGACCTTGAGCACCTGGGTAAAATAGTAAACCACTGGCTTTAAGCCACTTCGAGCGTTCGGGTTGTGTTGGACGTAGTCGTCAGCGATGTACTGGCCGGCATTGTCCCACTGCCCTGCTTCCAGAAGCTCGAGGATGATCCTGTAGACCACCTGCTTGTTGGCGTTCAGCTTCGGATCGGGACTTGTGAACAGTGCATCCGGATGATCCGACACGACGACAGCCTCTTGAGCATGGACGGTGGACGAGACGATGCCGGTCAATACAAGAGTCGTAGCGATGATAATGTGTCTCAATCTATTCTCCTTGACGAGTTGAGCAGTCGAATCCGGGGCATTTTCGCGGCAAAACGAGAAGCCAAGTCGGTGCCGTATGTGTGCCGAATGCAGCCTCACGGTGGCTGGGACAGGACACGAAGTGCTGACGTGAGGTCATCAACTACTCCGCAGTCTTTGAGCTTCTCCGTTATCTCGAGGTCGAGATCCCGAAGAACCTGTTGCGCGAAAGCAAGCCTGCGTTGTCCGTCGTGCGTGAGGTAAAGTCGCCGCGCCCGGGCGTCAGCGCAGTCGGCGGTGGATGTCACGAGGCTTCGAGCCATGAGCGGTTTCAGGTTGGCTGACACTGTCGAGGCGTCGATGCTCAGCGCGAGACAGAGATCGGTCATTTTGGGCGCTGGATCCCTTTCGATGGCATCGAGCATGACCGCCTGCTCTACCGTCAATTCGACCTCCCGCAGTTGCGTGTTGAGTTCCCGGGACAGTCGCCGGTTCAGACGCAGCAAAAGCGGATAGAGGCTGTCCTCGATCATCCGGGTATCCGTCTTGATTCCACCGTATGCTGCATTAGTGCTAAAGCGCCATTTAGATTGCGTCGAGACTCTATTGATATTTTAGATGTTATGTGAAATCTATTGTCAAGGCGTGGGCATGCTATACTGATCGTCAAGTGGCCACGGATTTGGTCATCGCCCCCCCAAGCTTGAGGCGCAGCGGTAACGAGGACGGCAGATGACAGACGGGCCACAGACTGGACAAGCGCAGGCTTCGACGACCGCGGCGAAGGCCCGGCCAGGCATCCTGGACGGCCCTGTCACACCGACGCTGCTTCGACTGGCCTTTCCGACTGTCGTTGTCCTCGTTGTCCAGACCATGGTCGGTGTCGCTGAGACCTACTTCATCAGCTTTCTCGGAACGGAAGCGCTGGCCGGGGTGACACTGGTGTTCCCGGTGTTGATGCTCATGCAGATGATGTCGAATGGCGGGATAGGCGGTGGCGTTTCCGCCGCTATCGCGCGAGCGATGGGAGCAGGACGAAAAGCTGATGCAGAGGGCCTAATCTGGCATGCCATCGTCATCGCGGTCATGTTCGGGACCCTATTCTCCGCAACCGCTTTCCTGTTCGGGCCGCTCCTCTATCATTCAATGGGCGGAAGAGATGCGACGCTGACCGCAGCGCTGACCTACTCAGGCGTCGTGTTCGCCGGTTCGATCCCGATATGGATAACGGCATTGCTTTCTTCGGCACTGCGCGGCGCTGGAAACGCGAGCGTACCTGCCGTGGTAATCGTGGCTGGAACGGTCATCCTGCTCGCCTTATCGCCACTTTTGATCTTTGGCTGGGGTCCAATTCCAAGTCTGGGCGTCGCCGGCGGAGGGTTTGCCGTCGTCATCTATTACATCCTGGCCGCCCTTGCCCTCGCCCTTTATCTGCGATCACCCAAAAGTCCGCTGAGACTTCGAATGACGCCGCTTGAGGGCCGCTTGTTCAAGGATATATTGGTTGTCGGTCTTCCGTCTGCGGTCGGCACAATCCAGGTCAACCTTACGGTAACGTTAGTCACTGCGGCCGTTGGTCACCACGGAGCGGATGCGATCGCTGGATACGGTATTGCCTCGCGTCTCGATTATCTCCAGATCCCGATCATCTTCGGTCTTGGAACTGCCATCGTCACCATGGTCGGGATCAATATCGGCGCCAGACAGGCGGCGCGTGCCCGTCGGGTCGCCTTTGTGGGCGGAGCCCTAGCCTTCGGCATTACGCAAGTCATTGGGATAGCCGCGGCCACGTTCCCGAAGGTCTGGATGGGACTGTTCAGCACCGATCCGCATGTGGCGGAGATGGGGGCGCTCTATCTTAGAACGGTCGCGCCCACTTACGGTGCTGTCGGCCTTGGTTTGGCGCTGTATTTTGCAAGTCAAGGGGCCAAACGCGTGGTTCTTCCTGTCCTGGCTGGTACAGTTCGGCTGGTCATTGCCGGCTTTTTTGGCTGGGCCGCCGTTCTGTGGCTCGGATCCGACCTCGCCACGCTGTTCCAGATCGTGGCGCTTGCGGCCTTGGCGTACGGGGCTTTGGCAGTGGCGGCCGTGATCTGGTCTCGGATGTTCGATGCAAACAATCCCCTTCCCCTCGCCAGCACATCTTCCCGATAGGCTCGCAGAACTGGACAATGTTTGACCGACGCAAGATTGGTCGCTTCATCAGGTACGCCAATGCTGCAGCAGGCAGGCAACACTGGCATTGACCTCACCCACGGTCGTCTCAGGCCGACAACCGTTCCAATGCGACCGCTATGCCCTGCCCCCCGCCGATGCAGAGCGTCACCACACCACGCTGCAGGTTCTCACGCTCCATCGCATAGAGGAGACGCGTGATCAGGACAGCGCCGGTGGCGCCAATCGGATGACCATGAGCGATGGCGCCGCCGTCGACATTGACGACATCAGGGGGAAGCCCGAGCTCCTTCTGAACAGCCAGAGGCACTGCAGCGAAAGCTTCATTGATTTCGATCCGCTCGATATCGCCAATTGACCATCCGGCCCGTTCGAGCGCGATCCTGACCGCTGGCACCGGACCGAGCCCGAACATGCCCGGCTCTACCCCGGCAATACCGTATCCCGCAACCCGCGCCATGGGCCGAAGGCCGTGACGTTGGGCAAACTTGGCGCTTGTGACGATCATGGCAGCGGCGCCGCTGTTCAGGCCTGGAGCGTTGCCGGCGGTAATGGTGCCATCCTTTCGGAAAGCGGGCCGCAGGGCCGAGAGTGTTTCGATCGTCGTATCCGGTCGAGGCGCTTCATCAACCGCGAAGAACGCTGTGCCCTTTTTTGTCTTCAGCTCGACAGGTGCGATCTCCTTGTCAAAGAGACCCTGGTCCCGGGCATGGGCGAAGCGCTCCTGTGAGCGAAGAGCAAACTCATCCTGCTCCAATCGACTGAGTTGGGCCTTCGCAACCAGGTCCTCGGTATGCCAACCAGAATGCTCCCCGGAAAGGCCATCAACGAGGCCGTCCGTCAGCATGCTGTCGAGGATTTCAGCCGGACCCATGCGGTAGCCCCAACGACCACCACTCATCAGGTATGGAGCGCGGTCCATGTTCTCCATTCCGCCTGCAATCGCCGCTTCGCACTCTCCGGACATGATCTGCTGGACCGCGCTTACGACGGCTTGCGCGCCAGAACCGCACACCCTGTTGACTGTCATGGCCGGGATACCGACAGGCAAGCCACCTTTGAGGCTAGATTGCCGCGCCGGGTTCATCCGGTTACCGGCCTGGATGACATTCCCCATGATAACAGAGCCGATCTCTGACGGAGCAAGATTGGATCGCTTCAGCGTCTCACCGATGACGAGTGCGCCCAGTTCAGTCGCCGGCATCTCTTTGAGAGAACCGTTGAATGTGCCGATCGGTGTGCGCACCGGATGGGAGATGACGATATTGGAAGCAGCATCGATTGCCATAAGATTTCCTCACATTTCCTGGAATGAAGCTCTCTTCAGAGACTGTCGAGATTCACGCTCTGAGGTTTTCATTGCATCTCAGGACCGACAAGCAACCTCCTCCTCCAGCCGATGACCCAGTCAGGTCTTCACTATGCTGTCCGGGCGAACTCTGATGACATCTTCAACGCGCGTTGAAATGCGGGTCGCGCTTCGGCGCGAGCGATGTATGCGTCAAGGTTCGGCGTGTCGCCTAGAACGTCACTTCCACGAAGCAGGCGCAATACGCTGACCATCAGGAGGTCGCCTGCACTGAACTCGCCATCAAGCCACTCGTTGTCACTCAGGACATTTGCCAAATCATTCAACCGCTGAAGGAGATATCCGGCGCTTCCTGTGCTGATGCATGGCTCGATGGTGTTCAACGCTGCAAACATCCACATGACTGCGCGAGACCTGGCATGCCCGTCGGGCGGCAGCAAGCCAGGATAACTATGGGCCACGTGATGTACGATTGCGCCGGACTCGAACAGCACCAGGTCCCCGTCCTCGTAGGTCGGCATCTGACCAAACGGATGAAGCTGACGGTACTGGGGACGGCGCATGTCGGAAAACGATAACAGCCGCAAACGGTAGGGCTGATGGACCTCCTCAAGCGCCCAACGCACGCGCATATCCCTATGATAGCCCCGCCCGCCATCCGGTGGGTTCTTGAAGACGGAGACGATGGGATACATGGCAACCACCCTGAGAAGCAAAGCAATTTCGAGCAAGGAAACAATTACGTGATCGCCCCGCCAAAGCGCGGCATCATTGTGCCCAGATCGAAATCGGATTTTAGATTTCACCCGAAATCTATATTTGCATTCCGCCCCAAGTCAAATGAAATCCTCACTGAACCGGTCGGAGACCCTGTCCAATGGGAAGTCTTGCCATGGCGCAGCCTGAAATATCTCCAGAGGATCAATCGCCTTGAGTAGATTCGAACCGTTGGCTCCCAGGTCGGACTGCCCAAGGCGCTGATAAAATTCGGCTTTGCGGCATCAAGGGTATTTGTGGAACTAGCTGGCGGCAAATACTCAACTACGCGCGGACTTAAAGGGAGTTAATTGGAGCCGTATAGGTTTGGCCTCTTTGAGATTGCTCCCTGATTTCTAGGCGTGTCCTTTCTTTGCCCGGCTTGAGGACCAGAAGCGACATACGAGTGGTCGGGATCACATTGCTGCCCGAAGGCAATACTCCGCCACAACTATGGAGACAAACTTTTAGCCCTGCTTGCAAACTGTGCGTGCTTCGAGCATGCTTTATCAACTGGAGGGGATGGTCATGGGCTATGTTGAAATCACTGGTCAGGTGGATGTTTTTCAGTATTGGCCGCACGGCGCGTCCGATGTGGATACACTGAAGTTCATTCCTGACCTCACCACGGCAACCTACTATTCCGACGTGGCTCCGGTGAAAGTCGCAGCGTTTTTCGAACGTGGTGGCTCCTTCCAGCCTGACGACAACAAACCTGGTGAGGAAAAATTCAGGTCGATCCTGCGGGGGAGTAGTGGAAGCTCGCTTTCGATCCGACTGCAGGGCATCGACGCTCCGGAAACGCATTATGCCCCGAACTACCGCGAGGGCATGTTCGATGGTGACTATGCGAAATGGATCGCCAAGCACGTTGCGCGTCAGATGTGTTACCGGCAGCCCTACGGTAAATTATCGACGGACTTCTTTGCCAACAGCCTGCGCTCCAAACTCGGCGTCCCTGCTTTTGACAAGGACAATCCGGAGGTTCTGGTCCCGGCGAAAGTCAAAATCCTCGCTGATAGCATCAACGGCGCCGCTGACGTCTATGGTCGCGTTGTCGGCTATGTCACGCTCTCGCAGAACGGCCAGGACGTCGTCCTGAACGACGTCGCCCTGCAGGAGGGTTTTGCCTTCTGCTCATTCTACGGCAGCATGGCGATCGAGGAGATGCAACGACTGACTGACCTCTATTCTGGCCACGGCGCTGGTGGGGCACGGAAATCGCAGCTGCGCAGCAATGTTTCAGGTCATCTGCGCGATTTCGAGCCAGGGCTATGCACGTCGAGATCGATGCGCGATACCGATCAGGATGACAATGGTTCGAATTCCATTCGGGGCACGGATTCCTTCCGCTCGAAATGTTTCGATCCGAAGCTCTACCGGCGATGCATCGACTGGGTCGGCCGGCGTAGCGCCTTGAATGAAACGACTACGCTTCTCGACTACATGCGTGGCAACGATGAAGAGGTCGTAATGCTGAGCGATTTCATCGCCGCAAGCGGCGACTGGTCCCAGTCCCGTAAGCTTTCGATGGGATCCCTGATCGGACCAGACGGTACGTTCCGCTACAAGCCGGGCGAAGTGGTGTTCGAGGCACGCCCTATCGTGATGGTCGACGATCAGCGGCGACCGCTGCCGGATAGTTTCCTCATACCCTACCCTTGACGCCAGTTGGTCGCGTCACGCCTTAGACAAGCTTGAGGCGATCCGCTGGAGGTTCGCCGCCGCGACACCGAATTGCGACGGCAGGTCCGGATCACGGGAGAATCCGGCCGCAATCCCGGCGAGTTCCCGGGCGCGTTCGGCAGCAACCGTCAGCGCGATGAGCGAGTTGGCCGGGAGGGTCACACATGGCGGGTCAGACCGAATGCAGGACCAGCGCGCGATCCATCCTCCCGCCCGGATGGCAGCAACGCGAAGCTTTCGTCGATTGGCTTGATCACGGTCGTCATCGCATTGATGGCCGCCTCGCAAAACAATCCGGCATGTGGTAGGCGCAGATCGTCCCTGTACACCCCGTCAACGCTGGAAATCCGGGTAAGTAGAAGTGTCCAATTGCTAATCAGCGCACGTGCCGAGGATCGGCGACATCAGCTTGATGTGGGCATCAACCCGTTCCAACACTCTGTCGGGTAGAACAGCTCGTTCAGGCAGAGACCACCAAGACTGGTTGACGCGCTCCACCGTCTCCGTAACAGCCTTCAGCACAGCAGCTTCCGGCAGTCGCGCACGATGAGCGAAGACTTTCCATCGCTGGGCGTTCATTGCCTTGAACGGCCTTTCACCGGCCAGCGACAGTGCCATGGCGTCCGACGGAATGTATGGGACGGTAGATAGCACATCATAGACTGGGGCGAGTGCCGGCTTGTCCCCCTTCCCATGATAAATCAGCGACCAATTCTTGAGGTGCATGTCGCCATTGCCTGTCAGCACAGCCAAAGCCAGTCGTCGGACGAACTCGAGGGCTGCCGCTGAAGAAACGGCGACCCCAAGAACTACAGCGATATCATGATATGCGGCCCCCTCATATTTTCGAGACGGATAGACGCCGAATACCTGAGCGAAATCTTCGATATGGACGCGCTCACCACCGGCAACGCGATCGAAACGTTTGACGAGGAGGACTTTGCCGTCGGACAATGTCTCAAACTCCTCCGGGATACCCTCGAACTGCGATTGTTGCACGAGTTCGCGTTCCGGCACGTCCATACCAATTGCTTCGGCCAATGCGAGATTTGCAAATTCGTTTTCCGAGACACCGGGAAATGATGTCGATGGAAACTTGGCGATATATGAACCCTGCTCGTCGCCTAAGGGGATCGTCAGACCGCCGCCCTTGCCTGTGTTTTTGATGACGGAGAGTTTCATTTGCACGCCGGCGAGCGAAAACCGGGCCTTCGGTCTCGGGGTTGTCAAACCCTCATTACGAACAACGTCGCCTTCGCTTGGCACAATTCGGACCGCCCCCGGCAGATCCGATCCGAGTGCTGCGAGCAAATCGAAATCATTTCCTGCTCGCACGCTGCCTGAATGATGCCTCTCCATCGCCTCGCGCAGTTTATCCTCTGGAAGAAGATTCGCAAAGAACGGTGGCAAAGCCCTTGCAACAGGCTTCGGGTCCTTGCGCAAACCCCCATGTGCCGCGCGAAATGACAAACTGAGCACTGGGAAACCACCCGTCTGTCGATAGCTCTCCTCAAAGCTGAACGCGTTGAAGTCTCCCGGCGTCCTCACGATCATGCCGACCTTCAGGTTATTCAGCAGCACATCCAGTGAGGTAATAGATCTTGGATCAAGAGGCGCATCAGACATTGCCATCACCATCAGGACTGGCGACGAAAGCAGGAAGGTCATCTTCGGCGCCACTTGGCTGCAGTAAAGCTTCAACCGCCGGGACCATGGCCTGCGGGATGAGCATCAATTCCAGACCAAGCGCACGACCAATGTTGATCAGAGTGGTCGTACGGGCAGCGCTGACTCCAGCCTCAATCTCGCGGTACCGCGGACGCGACAGACCTGCCATATCCGCAACCTGCTCCTGGGTGAGGCCAAAAGTCTTGCGTGATGCCTTGAGCAGCCGCCCTATGTCCTGAAGAGCCTCCGGTTCCGACTTCATATGATACCTTAACGCTTCATCTTTCCCATTATGATATGTTTACGTACCTCACGGCATCTGCTCATGTCAAACTAAATGCCGCTAATAGGGACCATATAGGACTAAAAGATCTTCTTACAGATCAATTTTGTTTCTCTATTGCTAGGACGTTAAGCAATCTGGGCACCGAAACTGGAAGCACACCCGCAATACACGCTTCTTTAAATGTCCGCTCGTACCCGCCCGCGCTCGGTACTGGTGCCGAGAGAACGGAATAATAGCATGGCAAAACACGATCTTTCATCTCATCACTTTCAACGAAAAATCTCGGATTTCTGCGAGGTACGCATTGCGCCAATCGCCTCAAAGCGAATGCTGCAAAGCATTAGAACCTTTCTCATAGGGCTTGTCATACACCGCCGGCCACCGCCGATCGTTAGTGGCCGTATGGATTGGACGGCCATTGGCGAGGCATGCGGGATTGAGGGCGAATTGACAGTGGAGTTGAAAAAGCAGCTGCGTCTGGGACTGGACGCGATTATCCGCTGGCTCGGAGAGCCACCTGCCGCCGAGGACATCGGTCCACAAAACCACGTGCGAAATCGAAGAAAGCCATTCTCCGCAAGTCGGAAACTGTGACGCGTTCCAGGCCGCAACAGATCCTCTCCGACAAGACCCCGGCCACCTCTTCGTCAGTGCCGAGGGGACCACAACGAAACCAATCAGTCCATTCCCTGAGCCATTATTTGAGGCGACCGATGATCCGGCGAGCTTCAACGATGCGCTCGCTTATCACATGCGCCGGTTCAGCGAGAGCTACTGGCAACTCTACCGCGCCGTCGTTCGCCTGGGCGAGACTTTCGATGACAAGACTCTGCTGTCGTGGGTTCAGGGCGATCGCGTGCCGCGATCTCTGACGAGCTTCGAGATCATGTCCCGTATCGAGCGGCGCTACCGACTGGGGCAGGGTCATTTCCAAGCGAAGCTGCCCGACCAATCCCGCTCCCTCTACGGCCATGAAATGCGCGACATCAGTGCGGCGGAACGGCGACGACGTGCATGGCATTTTCCTGATAATTTCAGCAGCTTGCAGTTCTGCAAGCGGGAGGAAATCATCGAATGGGTGCGCCGGGTCATGATCTCGGGCTCGACCGACTATCGCCGCTACCAGGCGGCGGCTCAACCAACTGCTCGATCATCCACGCGGTACACGCATGCCTTCGCTCGCCATCTACAGCGCCAGCGGAATGGGCAAGACGATGATCATGAAGCGTTTCCATGATCAGCATCCGCCGAACTTCAGTTCTCTTACCGGCACGTTGAAGACACCGGTTCTGGCCAATACTGACTGCTGATTTTTTGCTCAGCCGTTCACACAGTCATTGTTCCCGAAATGCCTTGGCCAGCTGGTCGGCGAGCGGCTTGATCAGATAGGAGAGCGCCGTTCGTTCGCCGGTCTGCACGAAGACCTCCGCGGGCATTCCCGGAACGAGAGTGAGGTCCGGTATCGTTCTTGCGCTGCCGGGCTCGGTGGAGACACGGATGACATAGTAGGACAGGCCGGTCGACGGATCGACCGTAAGATCTGCGGCTACATGACTGACGAGGCCCTGGAGTTCCGGGGTCGTGCCCTGGCTGAATGCAGAGAGGTGGACTCTGGCAGTTTGTCCCTCATGGATCACATCAATGTCCTTTGGCGAGACATGCGCCTCAAGCAAGAGCGCGTCGCCTTCGGGGACGATCAGCATGATCGGTTCCGCCGGCGTGACGACGCCACCGACGGTGTGCACGGCCAACTGATGCACCACGCCCGACAACGGGGCGATGATATCGGTTCGGCGAAGCTGATCCTCGGAGGCAATCCGACGTTCGACGAATTCGCCGATTTGCCCCTGGACCTCCCGCAGCTCCCGGCCGACCTCCGATTTGAGGTCCTGATCGATCTGCAGGATGGCGAGCCTGGTTTCCGTGATCCTACCGGCGATCTGCGCCTGATAGGCGATCTTCTCCCCCAGTTCCCCGCCGAATGTTGCCAATTCCGTCTTCAGGCTGTTGAGGCGTTGATCTGATACCGCCCCTTGTCTACGCAGCTCGGTGAGCGCCGATATCTCCTGCCGCAGAACATCGCTTCCCTCACGATAGGCTGCTTCCTGTGCCCGCAGCCCATCGATCTCGTGGCTGTATTGCCGGATGCGCTCTGCGAGCTGTGCCTTCTGTCCGTCACGGGAGGCCTTTCGGAAGCGGAACAATCGCGACTCGCTGTCCATGGCTGCGAGTGCATCGACCTGTCCCTGCCGCTGTTCTTCCAGGAGAGCCTCGGGGAAGACGATCCGTTCGAGGTCATCGCGTTCGGCCTCCAGTCGGGCCTGGCGTGCCAGAAGCTCAGTCAGCCGCTTGGCGACCATGGCGAGATTGGCTTTCGCCTGCGTCGCGTCAAGACGCAGCAATACGTCTCCCGCCACGACCCTGTCACCCTCGCGGACGCGGATCTCACCGACGACACCCCCCGCCGGATGCTGGACCTTCTTGAGGTTGCCGGCGACAACGAAATGTCCGCCGGCAACGACCGCGCCGGAGATCCTGGTGATTGCCGCCCAGGTACCGGCACCGCCAACCAGCAGCATGCAAACCAGCAGGCCAAGGCGGGCATGCAGGCCGATCGATCGGCGCACGGCTGCCTGTCGTTCAGAGAGTTGCATCTGCGTCTCCCTTCGTGGCGATGGCCGGGCGATCGCTTGCCTTGTCACCCCCTGGGGAGGTGACCACCCGCAGCGATGTGCTGCCATAAGGTCCGATCTGCGGGGAAAGAACAGGCCTCGCCGCTGCCGCGCGTGGCTGGAGCACCTCGGCGAGAACCTTGTCGCGCGGGCCGAAAGCCTTCTGGCGACCCGCTTCGACCATCAGGACGAGATCGACGGCCCCGATCGCACTCGGGCGATGGGCGATGACGACGACAATGCCGCTGCGGGCGCGGATCGCGCCGATCGCCTCCACCAGAGCGACTTCTCCTTCGGCATCCAGGTTTGCGTTGGGTTCGTCGAGAACGACGAGGAACGGATCGCGGTAGAGCGCCCGTGCGAGCCCGATCCGCTGGCGCTGGCCGGCAGACAGCGCCGAGCCTGCTTCGCCGATGCGGGTTTCGTAGCCATGCTCCATGCGCAGGATCATCTCATGGGCGCCGGCCTCCTTTGCCGCTGCGACCACGGCGAGCGGGTCAGGCGTTTTTTCGAAACGGGCTATGTTTTCTGCAATGGTGCCATCGAAGAGTTCGACCCCCTGTGGCAGATAGCCGATATGGCCACCGAGCTCCTCGCGGTTCCATTGGTCGAGGCTCGCGCCATCCAGCCGGACCTTGCCGGCCAACGGCAACCACGCACCGACCAGCGCCCGCGAGAGCGTTGATTTTCCGGAGCCCGAAGGGCCGATGATCCCGAGGGCCTCGCCTGCGGTGACTGTGAAGGTGATGCCGGCAATTGTCGGAAGCTTGGTTCCGGGCGGTGCCACAACGATGGCTTCCGACTTCAATTCCCGGCGCGGCTTTGGCAGCGACAGGACGCATGCTTCTGCCGGCAGGCGTGTCAGCAGCTCCTGGAGCCTCGTCCAGCTCTGCCGGGCCATCAGCCAGGGTTTCCAGGCCGCAATGGCTGCATCCACCGGGGCCAGCGCGCGACCCATCATGATCGAGCTTGCAATCATGATGCCTGCGCTTGCTTCCTGGGTGATCACGAGCCAGGCGCCGACGGCGAGCAGTATTGATTGCAGCATCATGCGCAAGGTGCGCGACAGGCTGCCGAGCCCGCTCACAACATCCCCTGATCTGCGGTTGGCCTCGAGATAGTCGAGATTTGCGTCTTGCCATCGCCCCGCCATGCGAGGACCCATGCCCATGGCCTGGACGACTTCTGCATTGCGGCGTGTGGCTTCCAGAAGACCATTGCGGGCCATGTTGGCAGTGGTCTGGTCCCGGATAGCCTGGCGAGACAGGAGATTGGTCAGGAGCGTCAGGGATACAAGCACGACGGCGCCGGCAAGCGCGGTCACGCCGATCCAGAAATGGAAGAGAAAGCTGATCCCCAGATAGAGCGGCATCCAGGGGAGGTCGAAGAAGGCGGTCGGGCCGCTGCCAGAGAGAAAGCCGCGGACATTGTCGAGATCGCGCAGCGGCTGCAGGCCGTCGCCGGGCGCTGGCGCCAGAAGCGGCAGGCGGATGACGGCGTGGTGAACGCGTGGCGAGAGGTCGTGATCGAACTTTTCGCCGATCCGCAGCAAGACACGTGCCCTGATCGCATCGAGCAGCGCCTGGAAGGCATAAAGCCCGATGGCCAGGATCGCCAAGCCAACCAGGGTCGGAATGCTGCCGCTGGACAGCACGCGGTCATAGACCTGCATCATGAACAGCGGCGAGGTCAGGGCCAGGATGTTGACAACACCGCTGAGCAAAGCGATCGCCAGAAGGGCGCTGCTCATGTCCGTCATGTTGCTCACAAGAGGCTCGGTTGTACCGGCTTTGGTCCGCATGCTGCTCGTCTGCTCCGCTGTCTTGGAAGGTGGTCGCGCGCATGGCTGCGCGCGACCTGTTCAGTCTCAGGCGAAGAGGAAGTCCGACGCGTCGAGAACGCTGGAAGACACGCCGTTGAGCGTGATGGTGTCGCCCAGGAAGCTCTCGATAAAGGCGCCGCCGCCCAGATCGGAAATCAGCAGTTCGCTCAAGTCGGTCACGCCCCAGGCGGAGATGTCTAGAACGTCCACACCATCCTGGAAGCCGTAGGTGCCGGTGGCGCCGGCCTTGTTGTCGTCGTTGCCGGAGGAGAAAACGAAGGTATCGGCTCCACCGAAGCCTACCAGTATGTCTGACGCGGCGGTGTCGTGGATCTCCGTGCCGACGGCGGCGAGGTAGTCGTAGAGGCTGTCGAGCGAGCTGTTCACCGTGAGGTCATAGATTGCCCAATCGAATACGTCCGTGGTCGCACTCGGGAAGGTGCTGTCAGGCGTGATCACCAGATCTTCGGAAACGCTGAAGCCGGTCGAGGCAGACTGGCTGAAACCGCTGCCGAGCGTGATGCTCTCGACCGTGCCGGTCAGGTTGCCGCGGGAATACTGAAACTCACCTTCCATATAGATGCCGTTGCCGCCGCTGGTGCCATTGCCCCACTGTTCGTAGACGGTGGTGCTGAGCGGATTGGTGACAAGGCCGTTGCCCTCGTCCCAGAATGCGCCGTAGGTCGAGCTGTAACCGCTCGTCCAACCGTTCAGGTAGCCTTCCATGTTCGAAGAGGCGGAGCTAAGTTGGATGACTGCAGCCATGGGGTTTCTCCTTGAGTGGCTGTTGACATTGGCCCGGACCTTTGTCCGGACAGTGTATCCCCGGGCCGGGCCATCACCCCGACCCGGGGAATTCCTGCTCGGCGTGCCAGACGGCGCGCAGAGGCGAGCGCGATCAGAATTTCATCTTCAGCGTTGCGCTGAAGGTGCGACCGGGCGCCGTATAGTCGCTGTTGGCCGGGATGTAGTTGCGATCGGTGACATTGTTGACGGAGAAGCGCAGGGTTGCAGCTTCGGTCACCTCGAACGACCCGTAGATATCGACAGTCGTGTAGACGTCGGTGAGCTTCAACAGGTTGCCCGTATCGGTGTCCAGCATGTAGCTCTGGTTTGCCGTGACATGGTTCAGGCGCGCGCCGAGGTGCTGTCACATCTGTATCGACATGCCGCCATCGACGGTCAGGACATGCCCGTTGGCGACCGACGCCGGCAGTCGCAGTGATGTCTCCCGAGGTAGTCGTCGTGCCGTTGGAGAAGACCTGGGTCTTCTGCGGCCATTCCGTGTCGAGGAAGGACGCCGTTCCGCCGATCCAGAAACCGCCGGTGTCGTAATTGCCCTCCAACTCCATGCCCTTCATGCGGGTCGTTCCATCAAGGTTGACGAAACTCTGATAGGTTCTCGTGCTGACATCCGCCGTGTAGATCGTGCCGAGTACGATGTAGTCCTCGACCTCGCGATAGAAGGCCGAGGCCTTCAGGCGGAGGCTGTCTCCGCCCGTCAGAACGTCGTCGAGACTGACATTGGTGCCGATTTCGTAGGTTGTGGCCGTTTCGGATCGCAGGTCCTCATTGGGTGCATTGGTGATCCCGACCCCTTTACCCGGTGGTCCACCCGTCACGAATGCTTCCAGGATTGTCGGAGGCTTGTAGCTTTCGGAATAGCTGACATAGGGACGGAACCAGTCCACCGGCTTGAATTCGATGGTTGCAGAGGGCAGCCAGGCACTGTCGATGCGGTCGACTTCGAATGTGTATTCTGGATAGGTCTCGATGGGGGCCGAGGTGCTGCCAGGTATCGTCGCTCCCGCTGCATAAAAGGTTGAATTCGAGATTTCTCCGACCTGGGCGAGGATATTGCAGCTTGCGGTTGCCACGCTCGCGCTGACTGGGAGGCCAGTGTTCGGATTGATGCCGTTGCACAAAGAGACACGTGAAGTATAGGTCGCTGGGCTGTATGTCTGCGCCCAGACGGCGTAGGTGGTGATTGCCTGCGCGGGTCTGGCAGGCACCGTCACCGTGGTGAATACACGGTCGTGATAGCGTGCCGTGCCTTTCAACCTGACCAGTCGTAGCGTAGCCCTGCTGACAGACTGACCCAGTCCACCGGGTCCAGCGTGCCGTTGACGAAAAGGCTCGCCACGTCACGGCGGCCTGGAGGGCTGAAGGCGGTGTAGCGATTGGCCCATTCCGGATTTGCGGTAATGTCGGAGCTGCTGGCCGACGACGTGGCGATGTCGCGGAAGGCTTCTGCGCCGTAATTGAGGGCCAGCGGACCAGCGAAGGTGTCGAGCACGCTCGTGTTGTCAAGCGAGACGCCGAAGCTCTGTGTGCCCATATCGATTGTGGTTTCGGGGGTCTCATTGGGGCGCTCTTCGCGCACCTCTTTCGTGTTGGAATCGTTCAGCCAGAGAAGGCCCTTCATGTCGATCAGCGCGGATTCCGGATCCCATGTGAATTTCGCGGTACCGCTGTCGTTGCGGGCGTTTTCATGGTTGAGGTTGGCGCCGCCGGATGTGCCGTAGACGAAGGAATTGTCCTGATGCATCCAGGACAGGGAGGTCTCGACATCGCCGAAGTCGCCTTCGAGCTTGGCAAGCGAACTCCAGTTGCTCCGGCCGAGCATGTTCTTCATGTTGTTTTCGGTGGTCGTCTGGTCGCCGTTCTTGCCGATCGCGTATTCGCCGAGATTGGAGCTGCTGAAACCGCCGACGATCGAGAATGGGGTCTCGCCAAGGCGCGAAGCGGCGAGGTAGGACCCCTGGTAATATGTGTTGTTGGTGCCGGTCCCGGTATTGGTCTCTGCACCCCATTGCTCGCCATCGGCAATCAGATCGTCCGCACCGACGGTCTGGAACTCCACCTTGCCCCCGAGTGAACCGGCGTTGCCGGTCGCTGCCTTGGTGTTCTTCTCGACCTCGACGGCGCGAATAAACGCGCTGTCGACGAAGGCCTGGCCCGAATTGGAAACATAGTTGCTGCCGCCGAACCCAGCCCCGCGTTGGGCATTCTGACGGGCGCCATCGATGGAGACGATGACACGACCCGAGTCCTGCAGACCTCGAATGTTGGGCGAAACAGTCGGAAAGCTGCCATTGGCCTCCCCGGCATAGACGCCGGAGATCCGGTTGAAGAGATCGCGGGTGTTGCGGGTCGCCGCAGCCTGTATCGCCTCGCGGCCCACCACGCTCAGACTGCTCGGGGTCTCGTAGACCCAGTCCGGCGTGCCCTGATAGCCGCTGCCCGTTGTGGCATTGGCGCCGCCGGCTGCAACCGTGATCGTGTCGAGGACGGTCGAACCATCATCTGTGGTTTGTGCCGCATCGTCGCCGATCTGGTCGGCGCCGACGACGACGGCCCGATTGCCGGTGAACCGGAACGGAATGCCCGTACCGGCAAGCATGGTCGCAAGTGCCGTTTCCGGCGTCATGCGGCCCTTGACCGCCTTGACGACGACATCAGCTGCGCCGCCCGAGGCCTGACTGACCTGGATGCCAGACTGGCGGTTGAACGCGGCGAGAGCGCGGGACAATGGTTGTGCGGCAATATCGAACTCACGCAGATTCGCCTGCGGGGATTGCTGCGCCGATGCTGCCGGTGATGTCTGCGCCTCGGCCGGTCCGGTCCACATGACCGCGCAGAGGGCCACCGAACTCAACAGAACACTCGTCTTGAGGGCGCCCCTCCCGCCAGGATGAAGCCGCCTGCAATCTACTCTTCGTACCATTTACCCACTTGTCCCTTACGCCAGTCAACGCCGCCCATGCCGGGTTGCTGACAGAAAGACACGTGGCTAAGCCCGCATTTTCATGGGGCATTTCCCATTTCTGTTAAATCTTGATGATTGTTATCATATTTTTTAATGACGGGTGATCACGCGCAAGGAATCTCCCAAATTCCGAACTTTGCCGCCGAATGGATCCACGAGTGCCCCGAGCGCAAGTGCCGGGGATGTCAGGTCGTAGATTCCCGTGATCCGTTCTTCGCCGAGTGACGGGTCTGCCAGTGAGATCCAGGCCGGATCGTAGCGCCGGATGACATCGATTACCGATGCGATCGAAGCATTCCGGACCACGAGGCGGCCTTCGCGCCATGCACCGACGTTCTCGACGTCGACAAATGTCCTCGTCTGCATTCCGCTCGCGGCGTCGATCGAAATCGCATCGCCCGGTTTCAACGTTGCTCGCGATGGGCCGGAAACTGCGTCCCGGGTTCCCGTCGAAACCGAGCCGCGGGCCACGGCGACCCGCGTCGCATCTCCGGTGAGCTGGATATCGAAGGCGGTGCCCAGTACCTCGACCTCGGCACTGCCGGCGATCACACGGAAAGGGTGGTCCGGGTTTTTCCGGACGTCGAAGAATGCCTCTCCCTGCAGGAGCGTCACCTGGCGCAGATTGTCAGTGAACTGGACGCTGAGGGCGCTGTCGGGGGCGAGTTCCACTCTACTGCCGTCCTCAAGCTCAATGCTCCGGATCTCTGCGATGGCTGTCCTGTGGTCCGCGGACCAGCGGATCATCACGGAGGGTGCCGCCAGCCAGAGGACACAGGCCATGACGCAGGCGACTGCCAGTCCTGCCGCGAAGCGGGGAATGGAAGGACGAGCCCGGTGCTGGGTCCGCATGTGGTTGGCGGCGAGCGGGCGATACATCGATTCTGCCTTTCCCGTCGCGCGCCAGAGGAGACAGAGTTCGCTCCATGTCTGTTCATGCTCCGGCGAGGCTCGCCGCCAGACTTCGAACTGGGTCCGAAGCTGTGCGGATTGCGGGTTTTCCCGGATCCGTACCAGCCATGCCGCAGCCTCGTCGAACAGGCGGGATCGGTTGTCGTGCGCTTCAGGGCTCATGGGCCGGCTCCGTTGGAGATGGCGGTTGCGGGAATGCTTCTGGTTCATCCTGATAGACACGCGAGCAGGTCGCAGTTTTCAGCAGATCTGTCAGATCGGGCCATTCCATCACAGTATGTCCCTAGTCTCTGCACGCAGGCTCGTCATGGCTGCGTTCAGCAGGCGATGCGCTGTCGGAACGGAAATCTCCATCCGTTCAGCGATTTCCTGCAGGGTCAATTTCTCGAAGCGATACATTTCCATTACCCGGCGTTCCCGATCGGGCAGACGCTCGATCGCCCTCGCGACGAGGGTGATCTGTTGCTGGAGCAGAAGGTCGGCTTCTGGAGAGGGCCTTCCCTGAGGCCATCCCCACCAGGGGATGTCGTCCGGTTCATTGATCACCTCCAACTTGCGCCTGCGCTTCTTGTTGAAAGACAGGTTACGCACAATTCGAAAGAGGTAGGTTTTAGGTGGAGCCGGTTCGTCGGCAGCGTTGACGAATCTCAGGAAGGCATCCTGGACGATATCCTCTGCATCATCGCGCGAACCGGTGATCGGGGTCGCATAATCGATCAATGCCTTGCGCACCTTCAGGTACATTCGATACCGGGCGTTCTTGTCGCCAATGACCATAAGCAGCTCGAGCAATAAACTTGATAATATGATTCATGTTTATCGGAGGTGTTTCTCAAAGTCGATGCCCGAGGCCGCCATAACGCTTGATCGATCGAGCTGTAATTGCATGCAAGTGGGAGTCGCTTCAGCTGGTTCAGGGCCGGCATCCAGCATTACGCATAACGGGGGACCCCACAGACTGTTTTGATTATCAATACCCTGCGTTTCTCCTCTAGATGTTATCGGGGCTCCGTGGGCATTTCTGCAATAATACCCGCTAAGGGAAAGCGAAGTTGTTTGGATTGAAACGGTTAGCGCGGATCGGCCTGAAGCGTTCGAGGGGTCGGTCAATTTCATTCCAGAGATAGTCGCCGGTGAGTGCGATATGAGCCCAGGGAAGTGGTGCGACCTGGGAGAGCAGCTCGGCGGGAATATCGATGCCCTGGGTGCGGACATAATCGACGGCGCGGCTGAGATAGACGGTGTTCCACAGGATAATGGCGTTGACGACGAGGTTGAGACCTGACGCCCGATAGGCCATGGTTTCCGCCACGCGGTTGCGCAGCTCGCCAAGCTGGTGGAGGAAGACCGCCCTGGCAAGGGCGTGACGGCTTTCACCCTTGTTGAGGATGGCATGCGACCTACGCCGGAGCTTGGTATCGAGCAACCAGTCGCAGATGAAGATCGAGCGTTCAATTCGGCCCATTTCGCGTAGCGCCTGATTGAGCCGATTTTGCCGAGGCGATGCGGCAAGCTTCTTGAGGATGACGGACGGCGGCACGAGGCCTGCGCCAATCGATGCCTTCAGGCGCAAGACCTCATCCCAGTGCTGCTCGATGACAGCCATGTTGACGGCTCCCGAGATCAGCGCCCCGAGCGGCTCGTACGCCGGGTCGGGATCGATGACGGACACCAGGGCCTCGAAATAGGTGAAAGCACTTTCGGAACGCACAAAACGCAACTGCATCAGCCTGCCCGTCGCATCATCGACAAACACCAGCAGCGAGCACGGCGGCCCGCGGTCCTCGAACCAGCGATGATCCGAACCATCGATCTGCACCAGTTCACCATATGCCTCGCGTCGCAACCGCGGCTGATGAAACGTCCGGCGCTGCTTGCGTGACAGCCACAGTCCGGCCTCGGACATCCAACCGCGCACCGTCTCGCGTGACACCCGCAAGCCATCGAGCTCAGCCAACTTCTCCGTCGCCAACGTCGGACCGAAATCCGCATAACGTTCGCGAACCAGCGTCATCGCATAATCGCGAACCCCGTCATTGATCCTATTGTTTGAGGGGCGGCCGATTGCCTTGTGCCGGATCGATGCTGCCCCGCCAGTCCGCATCCGTTGCAAGAGCCGACGCACCTGACGCTCACTCAGGTCAAGCACATGCGCAGCCGACACCACGGTGATCCGGCCGGCGGTTACCTTCGACAAAACCTCGATCCGCTGCAGATCGCGCTCGCTCATCGCTATCAGTCCCATCTGCAATCTCCCAGACAACTCTCAGAGCCGGGGAGTGTGACATTCCAACTTTGCAGAAACAGGACATTCTAACTTTGCGGCTACAAACCAAGATCGCATAAGAAAAATTATGGAACTTTTGCACCAAAGAATTGATCGAGACCTAAAAATTCGCCTTTCAGGCAACCGAACGCACTGACGCGCCTAACCCCTTGGGTGCTGCGATGGGCGGCCACCTTTCTAGCGCTGCGGCAAGACATCCGGCCATGTAGTCGTTGATCGGTGATCGCCGACGGTGATGCGTGTCCACATGCAGCATCATGTGTTCGCCGGTTGCCAGCACGATGTCCCGCGGCACATCAATGACGTACTGATAGATGTGCAGCCTGATCTCGTCATAGCCGATGATCTCGGTAAACACCTTGAGCGGCGTACCGACCTTGCATTCCCGCAGATTGCGCAAATGCCCTTCGACCGAGAAGAAACTGCGCCCCTCCAGCCGATAAGCTTCCGTAAATCCCATCGCTCGCAGGAAGTTCTCCCCTGCATCGGCAAGAACCTTGTAGTACTGCCATTCCGTCATGTGGCCGTTGTAGTCGATCCAATGGTCATCAACGATGGTCTCCAGGGTGAGAAGCGCGTTCACCTGAGGCGCTTCATCCGCTGCGACCGTTTCGAAACGAGCCTGTGGCATCAATCGATCCCCATGAGGTCGTCATCCATCTCGATGAATGCCCCCTTCTCCACGTTGATCCGCGAGACGATCCCGGCCTCCTCGGAAATCACGGATTGCTCCATCTTCATTGATTCCATGATAACGACAACATCACCGCGCTTTATGGTGTCTCCCTCGGCAACACAAATCTCCAGGACCATACCAGACAACGGTGACGGAATGCCGACGCGGTAAGGGGGAACCTCGTCATCCGAAGCAATAAGAGATGCGCCGTCCCCGGAATCCAGCGTGGCCGGGCCATCCGGCAAGGGCTGAACCACGAATGCCGCGGCCGCTTGGGCAAGCCTGGTCAGTTCAGTATCGATCCATCGCGTATAAGCGCCGAATGCCTCAGCCGAGCCGGCGGCAAACTCGGCCTGTTCGACGATCGCGCGGTGCAGTGGCACGATCGTCTTAACACCCTCGATCCGCAACTCCGAGAGCGCGCGAGCAGCGCGTTGCAGCGCTTCCCTGCGATCGCTCCCGCGAACGATCAGTTTCCCGATCAGAGAATCGTAATATGGCGGGATCACATCCCCCTCACCATAGCCGAAGTCGACGCGCACGCCGGGACCGCCCGGTAATCGCATCCGTGTGATACGGCCCGGCACGGGACGAAAATCCATCCAAGGATCCTCGGCATTGATGCGAAATTCGATTGCGTGGCCGCGTGTCGCGACATGGGCGAGTTCGAGCGGGTACCCCTCCGCGATCCTGAACATCTCACGGATAATATCGACACCCGTCACCTCTTCGGTGACTGGATGCTCGACTTGCACACGGGTGTTGACCTCCAGGAAGAAGACCTCGCCGTTCTCTGCGATCAGAAACTCACACGTAGCGGCACCGCAGTAGCCGACCTCCTTAAGAATTGCCATTGAAGCTCTATTAAGCTCGAATTGCTGCTCCCCGGAGAGAAACGGTGCCGGGGCTTCTTCGACAAGCTTTTGCTGACGGCGCTGAAGCGTGCAATCCCGGGTCGAGAGCACTACAACACGACCGTGTGTGTCGGCCAAGCACTGAGTTTCAACGTGCCTCGCACGCTCCTCGTAAAGCTCGATGAAGCATTCCGACCGTCCGAAGGCAATTCCGGCCTCCCGCTCCGCCGCTGCCATCTGCGTTTCCAGCTCGTCGATGGAGCGCACGATGCGCATCCCGCGGCCGCCGCCCCCATTCTGCGCCTTGACGATGATTGGCAACCCATGGTCGTCGATGAACTGTCTCGCCCGCTCGATGGTTACCTGACCGTCTTCCACGGAAGGGAGAAGCGGTACGCCGACTCGCCGTGCCACAGACCGTGCGCTGACCTTGTCGCCGAGCTGGACTATTACATCCGCTGAGGGCCCAATCCAGGTCAACCCGTTGGCGACCACGGCCGCCGCGAAGGTTTCGTTCTCAGAAAGCAGACCATAACCGGGATGAACGGCATCCGCTCCGCTTTTGCGCGCGATGCCCAGTATGGCAGCCTGGTTAAGATAGGTATCGCCGGGAGAGGTGCCGGGCATGACATGTGCCTCATCGGCAGCCAGAACGTAGGACGCTTGCGCATCTGCCTCAGATGCGATTGCGACCGAAAGATAACCGGCATCCCGGCAGGCACGGACGATGCGCAGGGCGATCTCGCCACGGTTTGCAATCAAGATTTTCTTCATGTCGTCTCTTCCTTATCGCTCGATCAGGACTGCAGAGTTCGTTTTCCAGGTAAGCCAGGTCTCTGCCATTGGCGGAATGGCCGACTTGCCGCATTCTACAAGAAGAGTTTCACCTGCCGGATCAGCGACCGTAACCAAACAGCGGCTCCCGAGAAACAGTTCATTTGTGACACGTACCTTGATCAGAGGAACCCAATCTTCACCCTGAAGGCCAGTTTCGGATAGCACGAGGTCCTCAGGGCGGAGAACTAGGGATAGGGCCCCGCCCTTGGTCGAGACAGCAGCGTTCATCGGTATCGGGATGTCGCCAATCCTGGTGCGCGCGACAGAGGCGCCGCCCTTGCCCGCGCCGATGGCGTCGACTTCAATGATGTTTGCTTCTCCCAGAAAACGGGCAACAAATCCTGATCTTGGCCGGAAATAGAGTTCGGAGGGGCTGGCATATTGCAGGATTTCGCCATGATCCATGATCGCGACGGCGTCAGATAGGATGAATGCCTCCTCCTGATCATGAGTGACGTAAACCGTAGTGATCCCGGTCCGGCGCTGGAGATCGCGGAGTTCCCGCCCGAGTTGTTGGCGCAGGCGGCGATCAAGCGCACCCATAGGCTCGTCGAGCAGGAGTACCGAGGGCCTATAGGCAAGCGCCCGACCGATGGCGACACGCTGCTGCTGACCACCGCTCAGATCCCCAACAGCCCTTTCCGCCAGATGCGGCAACTCGATCAGTTCGAGGATTTCCCTCACACGGGCCAACCGCTCGGCTTGTGCCCAACTGTGCAGCTTGAGCGGATAGCCGAGGTTTTCCGCCACCGTCATATGGGGAAACAGCGCGTAACTCTGAAACACCAAGCCGATATTGCGCGCCTGAACCGGCAGTCGTGTCACGTCTGTCTGGCCAAACCGGATATTGCCAGCAGTTGGGGTGATCAGCCCGGCAATGGCACGCAGCAGCGTGGTTTTTCCAGAACCGGAGGGACCAAGCAGAGTGCAGAAGGTGCCCGGCTCAATGCTGAGACTGGTGGATCTAAGTCCATAATAGCCGTTGGCAAATCGGACCTCAACGCCTTCCACGTCGATCCCGTTGGTGCCGCCTGCCATATTGCCGACGCTTGCGCCCGCCTCCTCGATCCCAGTCATGACCATTGCTCGGCCTCCTCTCTTCCATCGTCTGCGCAAACGGACGGGTTTTGTCGTCCTGAGCCACCATCTTATGTGCGGCTGGACCTTTGGCAATACACTTGTCATAAAAAAATCACCAATGCTCTTGCTGCATCGATTCTTTTTGTTACAGTTGTGTTGTTACGGCCATTTCAAAAGGAGGACCGTGGAATGGGGAACCAAGTCAACAAGACTACCAAGGCCATCGCCTTGAGCGCAGCTTTTCTTCTGCCCTTAACCCAGGGCGCATGGGCGACCGATGTCTTGCCGCAGGCGGTTAAGGAGAAGGTGTCCGGCGAACTCGTCTGGCACGACGGCTCCGGCGGTGCCACGACGCGCGCCCGCGACGAGACGACCAACAAGGGCTTCACGGCCGAGACCGGCGTGCAGCTCAAGACTGATTTCAATTCCGACATGACCAAGTTCTTTGCTGCGATGGATAGCGGCGCCAGCATCCCTTGGAGCATGGTCGAATTCCCGACCAAGGGTGATTTCATCAAGGCTCGGGATGCCGGGTACCTTCAGAAGCTCGACCCGTCGATCGTCGACTTCTCCAAGGTTGGCGCCGGCTCGCACGACGACTACGGCGTTGACGTCCTGCGCTACGGCATCGTGTTCACTTACAACACGACCAGCTTCAAGGAAGGCGAAGCCCCGACCAGCATCGTCGACCTCTTCGATGTACAGCGCTTCCCCGGCAAGCGGTGCCTGTTCAAGTACCCGCAGTTCGGCGGCACGCTGGAAGCAGCCCTCTTGGCCGATGGCGCCACGCGCGACAATCTTTACCCCCTTGATCTGGATAAGGCCTTCAACAAGCTGGATACGATCAAGTCCGACATCGTCTGGTGGTCGAACGGCGACGATGCCATTCGCTTGATGTCGAGCGGCGAATGCACGATGGGCATAGCCTGGAGTGGACGCGTCTTCGGCGCCGTGCAGAACGACAAGGCTCCGCTGGCAATCCGCTGGCAGAACTCCCTGTATTCACAGGCCGTCTACGGCGTGCCGGCCGGCGCCCCGAATGCCGATGCCGGTCAGGCGATGATCGCGCACTTCATCGCTGACGTCGAAGGACAGAAGGCGCTGGTGAAGAAAATCACCTACACGACCGACCTCGCCGGCCTCGACAGCACCTCCTACAGTGACGAGCTGTCGCCGTGGATCGTCGCAGGCGACAATGCTGGACAAGCAATCGAAGAAAACGCAGCATATTACGCACAACACATTACGGAAGTGATCGATCGGTTCAACCGGTGGGTCGCGACAAACTGAGAAGGACTAGCATGCCTCGCCTGGTGGACCATAAGGAACGACGTAAACAGATCTGCGATGTTCTTCTCGACGTCGTTTCCGAAGCTGGCGTTGCAGCGGCAACGATCCGGGAAATCGCGGAACGTTCCGGATGGTCCACCGGCGTCATCGGTCATTACTTCAACAATCGCCAGGATCTGCTGCTCGGCGGACTTCGTCGGGCGGCCGAGATCCTCGCCGAACATAACACACGTGTGTTAAATACGCTGGAGGGTATAACGGCGCTGGAGCAGATCCTCGAAGGCAGTATTCCGCTCGACAAGCGCCGCTTGGCGCTCTGCCGCATCTTCTTCTTCTTTTATGCCGAAGGCATCACCGAGGAAGAGCTGCGGCAGGAGCTGGAAAGCTATCTTCTGGGCTGGCGAAAAGCGGTCACGCGCGCCATTCGCCAGGCTCAGGCAAATGGTGATCTGCCGCCCGATCTCGACCCTAAACATGTCGCGGCAGACCTTGTCGGTCTCGCTGACGGCATGAGCATCCATGCCCTTTTGGATCCGAGGGTGATGGTGCAGTTGCAAGAGCAATCCCCGGTGCGATTCTGGATCCGGCGCTTGGCCATGAATGGACGTTCCAACGACCGACGACGACACAGACCCTGTAATTTATGCAGTCAGCTAGCCCGATCTGCTGAAACCACGAGAAGACATATGTCGAACTTTAATGCCTCTACCCTTGGGTGGACCGTATCTTCTATTCTCGGCGATAGCGGGCCCCAGGCACTACACGATGCCGAAAAAATCGCTCTGGTCTGGGACCACGGCTCAGTAACCTATGGCCAGTTGCGAAAGCGGACACTCAGACTTGCCGGCGCTCTGCGAGACATGGGACTTGAGACTGGCGACCGTGTCGCGTCGCTGCTTTTTAATCGCGGCGAAATATTCGAACTCTATTTTGCCTGTGCTTATGCTGGTCTGGTACTTGTGCCGATCAGCTTCCGGCTCACCCCCAGCGAGATCGCCTCCATCCTCGACGACAGTGGCGCGAAAGTTGTGTTCGTCGAGAGCGAATTGGCAACCGTGTTGCTCGAAGCGACGGGATCAATGAAGACGGCGCCGAAAGTGATCACGCTGGACGCGACAGCAGGCGGAGAAGAATACGAGGGCTTGGCACAGAGCTATGCGGCCCTGCCCGCACCTGTTCCACACGAAATCCAGATGGTCCTCTACACCTCCGGCACCACGGGAAAGCCCAAGGGCGTTGTGATGCGCTCGATGGCCGTAATGTGGTGCGCCATGCAGCAGATCACCCAGTTCAGGATCACCCACGACACGGTGATGCTGCTGAACGCGCCGATGTACAACACGGCAGCAATGAACGAGAGTTCGATCCCGACCTTCCTGATGGGCGGAACCGTGGCAATCATGCCCAGCCGCGGCTGGAGTGCCGAAAGGCTCGGCGAACGCATCGCAAAATGGAGCGTCACCCATGCTCTGGTTTTCCCGTCGATGTTTCGCAACATGATCGAGGCAGACGAGCGCAGCGTGCTGCCGCTGAAAACGATGAAATGGTGGTATACGGGTGGCGAAAACTGCCCACCGGCCTTGGTTGCCGAGGTGCAGCGCCGTTGGCCGGCAATTCATCTCGCCATCGCATATGGTTCGACGGAGTCCGGCCTGCCAACGTTGATCGAGGGCGAGGATATTGCGCGCCATCCAGGCTCGGTCGGCCGCTGCGTGCCCGGCCAGTCAATCCGGCTTCTGGATCCGCAAGGCCGTGACGTGCCCACCGGTGGCGTCGGCGATGTCTGGACCGCAGGCCCCGCTGTCATGCGCAACTATTGGAACGCACCGGAACTCGACGCCGAGACAGTGCGCGACGGCTGGCTCAAGATTGGTGATCTCGCCACCATGGACGAAGAGGGCTGGATCCACATTGTCGGGCGCAGCAAGGACCTGATCATCTCAAAGGGGCAGAACATCTACCCGGCTGAGATCGAGAACGTCATCCGCCAGCATCCTGATGTGATCGACGTGGCCGTGGTCGGCCTGCCGGACGAGGAGTTCACCGAGGTCGTCTGCGCCGCCATCGTTGCGCGCAAGGATGTGACCGCCTCGAAGGAGGCCATCATGGCTTTCCTCCTGACCAAGCTCGCCTCCTACAAGAAGCCACGCCACATCCTCTTCGTCGAAAGCTTTCCCATCCGCAACGCGACCAAGGTCGACAAGACGGAACTGGCAAGAATTTGCGCCGAGTGTCTCGCCCGATAGAACACTAACCGACGCTTTCCGACAAAGGACCCTGCTTGGGTGCTTTCATTGGAACACTTCAAGGAGCTTCAAGATGACACAGGCAATCAGCCCCGAATGGCAGGCCTTGCTGGAAGAACTCGATCGTCGGCGCGAGATAGCCATGGCGGGCAGCGGCCCGGAAAAGGCCGCCCGGGAGCATCGTTATGGACGATCAACCGCGCGCGAACGGATCGCGAAACTTGTGGATCCCGGCAGCTTCCTGGAAATCGGCACATTCGTGACCACGCCGACGCAGGATGGCTCACCGCTCGCCTCCACCTATGTTTGCGGGTTGTGTGAGATTGACGGCAGGCCGGTTGCGATCGGTGCCGAAGACTATAGCGTCGAAGGCGGCGGCACGGGGGTGCATCTGGCGCGCTACAAGGGTGGCTGGGGCGGTTTCATCGAAGAATTCGCCATCGGCTACAAGATCCCGCTCGTGATGCTGATCAACGGCGTGGGTGGCTCAGTGCTTCTGCAGGACGCCATCGGTTATCCCGAGTTGCAATCGGCCAATCCGACCTACCCGATGTTCGACCTGCTGGAGCAGGTGCCAGTGCTGGCCGCCGTGCTCGGACCCACCGCCGGAAGTTCGGCTGCGCGCGCCCATATCTCGCATTTTTCAGTGATGACATCTGACAATGGCTGCCTGTTTGCCGGCGGCCCCCAGTCGTCAAGCAGGCACTCGGCCTTGATATCGACAAGTTCGCGCTCGGCGGCGTTGCCGTGCATACCCGAGCATCCGGCCTGATCGACAATCATGCGGAAAACGAGGATGCAGCGCTCGCGCAGATCAAGCAGGTCCTGTCGTTCCTGCCTGATCATGTGTGGACAAAATCTTCAGCCGTTGCGGATTGGCAGCCCCCCGACCAGAACGCCATCTTCTCTATTGTCTCCCCGAGCCTGCGGCGGGCCTATGATGTGCATGCGCTGATCCGCTGCCTCGTTGATCTGGATACATTCTTCGAGATCGCGCCGGATTATGGCCGTTCGTTGCGTACGGGCTTTGCCCGGATCGAGGGACATACCGTTGGCATTCTCGCGTCCGACGCACGCTTTGTTGCAGGCTCGCTGGACGTCCAGTCGTCGCTGAAACAGGCGAAATTCGTCGAGCTCTGTGATCGCTTCCACATCCCGATCGCCTATCTCGTCGACATCCCCGGCTTCCTCGTCGGACCCAAGGCTGAGGAAGCCGGCGTACTGAAGTTCGGCGCGATAGCCCTGCGTGCCATCCAG
The DNA here is from genome assembly GCA_965283865.1 of Allorhizobium sp. Lineage (GTDB taxonomy): Bacteria > Pseudomonadota > Alphaproteobacteria > Rhizobiales > Rhizobiaceae > Allorhizobium. Next base: position 197,883 of record CBDIQA010000002.1, on the reverse strand, counting down.
CAGGCCAAGGTTCCGGTGTTCACGGTGCAACTGCGCCGATCCTATGGACTGGGTGGCGTCGCGACCGGCAGCCGTAATCCGATGAGCCTGCGTCTCGTCTGGCCTAGTGCCGCCTGGGGCGACATGCCGATAGAGGGTGGTGTCGAAGCCGCCTTCCGTGCGGAACTGGACGCCGCGCCGCCGGAAGAACGGGCAGCCGTCAAGGCGAAACTGACGCAGAGCTTCGAAGCCCAGACCTCAATATGGCGGGCGGTGGAGAATTTTGGCGCCGAAGAGATGATCGACCCCAGAGATACACGCACCTATCTGGCCCGGCTCCTTCGATTGGCTTACCGCCGTCCGCTGGAGGCCTGAGCCCATGCGCTACATCTCACCGATGTCGCCGGCTGGTGGCCACGGCCTATGGAATGGTTTCATTTCCCGCTTTGCCCTTTTGCTACCTGCCGTGGCGATCCTGTCCTTTTCGCTCGTCTGGCCGCTTGCCACGATTGTCATGCGCAGCCTCAACGAGAAAGGCAGATCCAACCTCTCGGATCCGCTCTACTGGGGCCATTACCTGGCGATCCTGCAGGACGATCTCTTGCGTCAGGTGGCCCTGCACAGTCTGATGCTCGCCTTCGTCTCGATGCTCGTCACCATGGCCCTCGCCTTTCCGGCAGCCTATGTGATTTCCAGACTGTCGCGACAGCTTTCGTCTCTGATGATGATCCTCATCCTGATGCCATTCTGGGTCTCGATCATCATTCGGCTTTTCGCCTTCACGACCATTCTTGGCCAGCAGGGCATCATCAACTCGATCGCCATGAGCCTGGGCCTCGGCCCATTCCCGCTGCTTTACAACACCTTCGCTACCATTGTCGGCATGGTAGCCTATCTGCTGCCCTATCTCATCCTGATCCTGGTTTCGGCGATGATGTCGATCGACACCTCCCTGCTGACGGCCGCTCGCACGATGGGAGCCTCGGAGCGGAAAGTCTTTGCCGACATCTACTTTCCCCAGGTGCGGCCAGCCTTGATTGGCGGCGGCATGCTGGTCTTCGTGCTCGGGCTCGGCTTCTTCCTGACGCCGGCGATCCTCGGCGGGGTACACAATCTGACCATCCCGATCTTCATCCAGCAGCAGATCCAGTCCTATCAATGGGGCAAGGCGGCGGCCATGGGCATTGTGCTGCTGGTTGTGTCGATCATCGGTTATGCTTTGGCCTTGAAAAGCGGGGGTAAGGGTATGCTTTCCCCGGTTCAGCAGGGCTCCCGCGGCACCGCTGCACGCGAGCCGTTGCGGGCAACGCCCGTGACCGCCCTGTGCCTTGCGATCCTCGGCTTCGACCTTCTTTTGCTGATCCTACCGCTGATCATCGTTATACCGACTTCAGTGACGGAGACGACACAGATCCGCTTTCCACCTGTTGGCCTCACCATGAAATGGTTTACCGAGGCGGTGACATCGGAAATCTGGCTCGAATCCTTTGCCAAGAGTGTGCGGGTGGGTTTCCTGACGGCCGTGGTCGCGACCTTGAGCGGGCTCGGGCTCGCCCGTGCCGGAACGCGATCGACGTCACCGATCTTCAAAGGTTTGATTCAGGTCGTCGCGATCGCTCCGCTGATAGTGCCAGTCATCCTGCTCGGCATCGGCGTCTATGACGTTCAAGGCAAGGTAGGCTTGCTCGGCAGCGATTTCGGCCTGGTCATCGCGCATTCGGTGCTGTGCCTGCCGCTGACCTTCCTGATCCTGGTCAACGCGCTGGCCGCTGTTGACGTGTCTCTCGAACAGGCCGCCTGGAGCATGGGGGCCAGCAGTACCCGCACCTTCTGGACCATCGTCGTGCCGATCTCAATTCCCGCTTTCGTCGGCTCGCTGCTGATCTCGTTCATGACGTCCTGGGACGAGGCAGTGCTTGCCATGTTCCAGACCGAACTCGATAAAACCCTTCCCGTCACGATCTATTCCTTCCTGCGCAGCGGCATCACCCCCGTGGTATCCGCCGTTGCCACCATCGTCATTGTGCCGGTTCTGCTCGCCTCCTTGATCATCGCCTATCGCTCGATCACGGCGAGCAGCCGCGCAAAGAAAGTGAGAGCATAATCCATGTCCCATATCGCGTTTCCACGGGGCGCCACGCAGATCATCGGCGCCTTTGAATCGCCGCGACGCAAGGCGCCAGGCATCCACCCCTATCAAATCCATGCGGAGGTCATAGCCGGCGCGCTGGCGGATGCCGGCCTGACGCTTTCCGATGTCGACGGCTTTGCCACAGCGGCCTCCTTCCCTTCGGAAGCCGGCTGGCAACTCAGCGTGGTCGAGATCGCCGAATATGTCGGCATCAAACCCGCCTGGGTCTGCAGCACGGATATTGGCGGCGCAGCCCCCCTCAGCCATGTCGGGAATGCCGTCGCGGCAATCCAGGCCGGCCTCTGCAACACGGTCGTCATCAGCTACGCATCATCGGGACGATCCTGGCCGTTGAACGCCTCCGACTTCAACACCGGCCGGACCGGACCGGGCGAGTTCGAGGTCCCCTACGGCGTCTCGACCATCTCGGCCTATGCTCTGGCTGCCACCCGCTACATGCATCAATATGGCTTGCGCCAGGAGGAGCTGGCGCAAATCGCAGTACAGGCACGACGTTATGCCAGCTTGAACCCGCAAGCGATGTATCGTGATCTGATCACCATCGATGACGTTCTCGCCTCACCGATGATTTCTACCCCTCTGCACAAGCTGGATTGCTGTGTCGTCAGCCGATTCTGGCGGTGCGATCGTGGTCACGTCAAGGCACGCGCCCGCGACAGCCGCAGAGGCGGCCCTGTGGTTCTCGGCTTCGGCGAAGCCATCAGTCACGGCCAGATGAACCAGATGCCGGATCTGACGACAACCGCTGCGGAACTGTCCGGCCGGCGCGCCTTGGCCACGGCAGGCGTCTCGGTCGATGACATCAAGGTGGCACAGATCTACGATTCCTTCACGATTACAGTGGCGCTGACGCTGGAAGCGCTCGGATTTGTACCAAAGGGCGAAGTCGGCCGCTTCATCGCCGATGGCGGCATCGCCGAAATTGTCGACTGCCGATCAATACGGACGGCGGCGGCTTGTCCTCGAACCATGCCGGACGACGTGGCATGTTCGCGATCATTGAAGCCGTCAGGCAATTGCGTGGCGAGAGTCCGGGGCTTCAGCTCCCCTCGCCCGAGCTATGCCTGGTGAACGGCACCGGCGGCTGGCTTTCCGCGACGGCGACACTCATTCTCGGAGACAATCAATGATCAATATGGAATCCGTGCTCCCCGTGCATGACGCCGTTTCGCAACAATGGTTTGACAGCGTGGTCAAGGGCGTGCTGCTGGTGCAGCGTGATCCCGTCACCGGGACGCCGCAAATGTATCCCCGCGCGCGCGTCGTCGGCTTCCCGGAACGCGAGCCGGAATGGTTCGAGGCATCGGGCCGCGCAACACTCTATTCCTTCACGGTGGTGCACCGATCTATCCACCGCGAATTCGCCAAACTCACGCCCTTCGTGATCGGCCTCGTCGACCTCGAAGAAGGCGTTCGGATGACGAGCTGGATCGTCGACACCCCGATCGAGGCGATTCGCTGCGACATGCCCTTGAAGGTCGTGTTCCGCGAGATCCACCCCAGCCTGACAATGCCCTGCTTTACGGGAGCCTGAAATGACGATCCTGTTTAATGACATCGAAGAGGGTGAAACCCATGTTTCGGCGGGGCGCACGATCACCGAGACGGACATCGTCAATTTTGCCGGCTTGAGTGGCGACTTCAACCCCTTGCACATGGACGAGCAATGGGTGCGGGAAAACACCAAATTCCCCGGTCGCATCGCGCATGGCCTGCTCATCCAATCGATCGGCGAAGGCCTTGCCTGTGCAGCACTTTCCCGGTGGAAGATCCTGGCTTTCCTGGAAACGCAAAGAAGGATGCTGCTGCCTGTCTTGCCGGGAGACCGCATCTGCCAGCGTTACACTGTGCGTTCGAAGTGGCCTTCTTCCAAGGATCCATCTCGCGGCGTGGTGGAGGTGGAGGTCTCCATCATCAATCAGCACGGAGAGGCCGTACAGGACGGCTACAACAGATATCTGATCGGTGGAGAAGGCTGATGCGTGGTTTGAGCGACAAGATCATCCTGGTGACAGGCGCGGCCCAGGGCATCGGGCAGGCAACCGCGCAGCGATTGGCCGAGGAAGGCGCCGTGGTCATCGTCGCCGATCGCAACCTTGAGGGTGCTAAGGCCGTAGCCGAAGCGATCTGTGCAAGCGGTGGGAACGCCGAAGCGAAAGGCCTCGATGTGTCAGCCGCGCTGGCTTGGCAGGAACTGGCAATCGACCTCAAGGAGAGACATGGCGGTGTCGACGGGCTCGTCAACAATGCCGGCATCACTCGTGACAGATCCCTGCTAAAGATGTCGGAGGACGATTGGGACTTCGTCATCGACGTGAATCTGAAGGGCGCCTGGCTCGGTTGCCAGGCAATCGTGCCGCTGATGGTCGGTCGTGGCGGCGCCATCGTTAACCTGTCGTCCGAATCCCGATGGGGCGCATTCGGGCAGTCCAACTATGCATCGGCCAAGGCGGGCCTTGTCGGCCTCACCCGCACCGTCGCGATGGAGCATGCCCGGCATGGAATTCGGGTCAATGCAGTTGCTCCCGGCACGACGCTGACCCCGATGGTCGAAGCCGTGCCTGAGGAGGTGCGCAAGGGCTGGATGGACAATATTCCGCTGCGGCGTGAGGCGCGGCCGGACGAAATCGCATCGACCATCGCCTTCCTGCTGTCGGATGATGCGAGCTACGTGACCGGCCAGGTGCTCGGCGTCAACGGCGGGTCTGCCCTGTAGGCAATCAAAGATCCCGTCGGATACCAAAAGGGGCCGCGTGAAGACACCGGCCCCTTTTTTCTGTTCCAGAAACGCACTTCGTCCGATCCATCGCGGCCGGCCCCGGCCCTAAAGGCCGGGACCGTCTTGGGAGATCAGCTGCGAACACGCTCGTTCTTCGGATCGTACCAGGCGCCCAGCTGGACCGAAACCGGATAGCGCTTCAGCGCTACCTCGACTTCCCAGGTCCCGCTCGACAGCCAATCCTTGGTGACGCCGCCATCGCACTCGACATAACCGAGGCCGAGCGAGGCCTTGATGCGGTGACCATAGGCGCCCGACATGATGGAGCCGACGATCACGCCGTCTCGCAGCAGGGGCTCATAGTGATAGAGCATCGGTACATCACCTTCGCCTTCCACCTTCGCTTGCACCAGGCGCTTCTTCAATCTGCCTTCCGCCTTCTGACGGACCAGCACGTCGCGACCGATGAAGCCGCCGGGCTTGCCCAGCGCGACGGTGAAGCCGACGCCGCCTTCCAGCGGCGTGTCCTCTTCGCCGATGTCGTGGCCCCAGTGGCGGTAGCCCTTTTCCATGCGCATCGAATTGAGCGCAAAGAAGCCGGCATTCTTCAGCCCGAGGTCCTGGCCGGCTTCCATTAGCACATCATAGACATGGGTTGCCATCTCGGCGGGAATGTAGAGCTCGAAGCCCAGTTCGCCGACAAAGGTTAGGCGGCTCACCCGCACCCGCGCATAACCGAGATCGATCTCGCGGCTGGTGCCGAAGGGAAAAGCTTCATTCGAAAGGTCATCCGGCGACACGCGCGCCATCAACTCGCGCGACTTCGGCCCCCAGAGCGCCAGCATGGCAAGGCCCGAGGTGATGTCGGTGATATGAACCTGCGCACCTTCGGGAGCGCGACGCTTGAACCAGGCGAGATCGCGCCGCTGCGACACGGCCACAGTCACGACCATGTAGGATTGCTCTGCCAACCGGGTGATGGTGACATCGGCCTCGATACCGCCATTTTCGTTCAGCCACTGGGTGTAAACCACCTTGCCGACGGGCACGTCGCATTCTGCGGCGCTGATCAGTTGGTGTCTTCAGGGCATCCGGCCCCTCGACGAGATATTTGACGAAGCAGCTGTGATCGAAAAGCGAGACATTCTCGGCGGTGTTGGCGCATTCGGCCGCGACATTGGCGAACCAGCTCGGCTTGCCGTAGGAGTGTTCGATATTGGCTACGATCATCCGGCGTTCCGTAGAATCCTGGCCGCTCCCAGCCAACCAGTTCGGTCATGTAGGCGCCGGCAGCGACCAGGCGGTCGTGGAACGGCGAGCGGCGAACGCCGCGCGCGGTCTCGAACTGCTTGCCCGGCCAATGCATGTCGAACAGCGTGCCGATCGTCTCGACAGAACGATCTTCGAGGTATTTCTTGTTGCGCTGGAAGGACTGCGTGCGACGGACGTCAACGTCGAGCAATTCGACCGGCGGACGACCGTCGGCGATCCAAGACGCCATTGCCTTGCCGACACCGCCGGAAGACAGGATGCCGATGGAATTGAAGCCGGTGGCGACAAAGAGGTTGTCCACCTCAGGCGTCTCACCGAGATGGTAGCGATTGTCGGGCGTGAAGCTTTCCGGACCATTGAAGAAAAGCTGGATGCCCGTCTCCTGGAGTACGGGAACGCGTTCCATCGCCATTTCGAGATAGGGGCTGATATGCTCCAGATCCTCAGGGATCGTGTCGAAGCAGAAGCTTTCGGAGATGCCCTTCTGGCCCCATGGCTTGGCGCCCGGCTCGAAGAAGCCGACGAGAAGCTTGCCGGCATCTTCCTTGTAGTAGCTCCATTCATCAGCCGTGAACATGACAGGCAGATCGCGTGGCAGGCCCGGAATGGCTTCCGTCACCACGTAGAAATGCTCAGCGGCATGCAGCGGGATGGTAACCCCGATCTGGGCTGCCAGTTCGCGCGACCACATGCCACCGGTGACCACGACCTTCTTGGCAGAAATCCGGCCCTTGTCGGTCATCACGCCGACGGTCTTGCCCTGTTCAGTCAGGATCTGCGTGACCTTGGTGTGTTCGAGTATCCGGGCGCCGCCCTGTCGCGCACCCTTCACATAGGCCATGGTGACGTCGGCCGGGTTGACCTGCCCGTCATCTGGGAACCAGAAGCCGCCGACGAGCCCCTCGGTGCTGATCGGCGACCAGCGTTCCTTGATCTGATCGACGCTCAAGGCTTCGACCGGCAGACCGAAATTGCGCCCCATGGAAGCGCCTCGGGCGAGCTCTTCGTAGCGCGCAGCCGTCTTTGCAAGACGCAGAGAGCCGTTCTGCTTGAAGCCCGTCGCCTGCCCGGTCTCTTCTTCCAACCGCCCGAAGAGTTCACCGGTATATTGCGCAAGTTCCGTCATGCGACGGGTGGCGCGCAACTGCGTGACGAGACCGGCCGCATGCCAGGTCGTGCCGCTGGTCAGTTGCTGGCGTTCGCACAGGACTACATCTTTTATGCCGATCTTCGTCAGATGATAAGCAATGGAGCAGCCGGCAATACCGCCGCCAATGATCACAACTTCGGCCTGTGTCGGCATCTCCATCACGCAATTCCCTCTTTTGTCAGACTGTCCGGACCGCGCAACCCTCGTGCTGCGGCCGGCATGATGATCCCTGCCCCCATCGGGGCGACGTGACTACAGACATATCACAGCCAGATTTAAACTCTACAGAAATTATGCTGGGTTTAATGCCGAAAGACGAGATCTCGTCGTGCCTGACACACAGGCAGCAGGCCGCGACTGGGCAAGCTCACAGCAAGACGGCATGCAGGATTGAGACGCGCAGTCCCCGCGGAGCCGCCACGGCGAATGCTCTTGAGAGGCAGAGAGAACTGGTCCCGGCCCCACCTGGAAAGTCAGAGAAAATTAGAAGGTCGGCGGTGTATTGACCCAGATCAGGCGACAGTCTTCAGGGCCGACCGATCGCCACGGAATGCAGCGCGCTGGCTCTCGAAATAGATGGCATCGCCCGCATTGAGGGTCGAAAGGCCGAGCCCCTCCACCTCGATCTCGAAACTGCCTTGCAGGACACGAATGAACTCTTCGCCTTCGTGCCGGTAGAAGCCTTCGCTGCCGGCACCGGGCGCCAGTGTCCATTCCTGGCAATCCATCATGCGCGGCCCGGATGCCAGTTCGCGAATGCGGATGCCATTTCCAAGGTGGGGAAGCAGGCGCCCCTCGCCCTTGCGCACGACGGCCTCGACGATTTCGTCCGGGCTGGCGGTCAATTGCGTCACGGTCACGCCGAGGGCCTCGGCCACGGCGCGCAGCAGGGGAACGCTTGCGCCGCGCGACGTGCGCTCCAGCATGCTGATGACAGAGGGGGAGACCTCGACTTTTTCGGCCAGCGCCGAAATCGTCAGCTTCTGCTCCTTGCGCAGCCGACGGATCTCGAAACCAAGCCGCGGCGGTGGTGTTTCCTCGCGCGGCTCGTCGGACTGATCCCGGCTGGTCTCATCTAGTGACGATTTGATGGCAGCAAGATTGAGCCCCTGAACAGAGCGCATTCTGACGATGTGATGGACCCGGGCGAAGTCGTCTTCGCTATACATGCGATAACCACTCGGCGTCCGCAACGGCACGATCAGTCCATGCTGCTCCCAGAGCCGCAAGGTTGCCGGCGGAACACCTGTCGCTGCCGAAACCTCGGAGACCTTGTAGAGTTTGCCCATTGCGTCCTTGCTCGACAGCGCATGCTCACGCCTGCTGCGCAACAAGTCCATCGATATCAACTGCCTCTTGCTGTTTCAACGGGCGAGCGCCCATCCCGCCAGCAAAAATAGCCGATACCCCCGCATTGTTATGGCGAACCATCCTCACCCGACGCTCGCAATCGGCCAAGCCGAACCGATCCCGCATCCGAAGTGATCAGAAACGCGGAGCCGCCACGGCCGCCCGGCGATAGGCGGCGATGACCGTATGTTGCCGAGCCAGGCATGGCAATCGTCATCGGGCCGACGCCGCCGGGAACCGGCGAGATTGCGGCAGCCACCGCCTTGCATTCGGCAAAGGCGACATCCCCGACGAGGCGGAACTTACCCTCACCGCGCTCCGGCGCCTCAATGCGGTTGATCCCCACATCGATCACGGTGGCGCCGGGCTTCAGCCAGTCGGCCTGGACCATTTCGGGACGCCCGACAGCGGCGACGAGAATGTCGGCCTGACGGGCGAGTTCTGGAAGATCACGGCTTCTCGAATGGCCGATGGTGACCGTGGCGTTGGCGGCGAGCAGGAGCTGCGCCATCGGCTTGCCGAAGAGGTTGGAGCGGCCGATGACCAGGGCGTTCAGGCCCGACAGGTCCTTGCCGTGGATCTGGCGCACCAGGATCATGGCGCCGGCCGGCGTGCAGGAAACGAGGCCTGTGTCCATGTCGCCGGTCGCGAGTTTGCCGGCATTGACGACATGCAGACCGTCGACATCCTTTTCCGGCAGGATTGACTGGATGACCGCATTGCTGTCGAGGTGCTTGGGCAGGGGCAGTTGAACAAGGACGCCGTCGATGTCTGGATCGGCATTCAGCGAGACGACCAGCGCTATCAGGTCATCCTGGGCCGTGTCTTCGGGCAGCGTGTGCTGGATCGAGTTGAAGCCGCACTGCTTGGCCATGCGGCTTTTCGCGCCGACATAGGCATGGCTTGCCGGATCATTGCCGACGATGACAACCGCCAGACCCGGCCTGCGATGGCCGAGTGCCTTGAGCTTCTCCGCCGCAGAACCTACCGCTTCAACCACCGAGGCGGCAGCCGCTTTTCCGTCAATGACGACAGTCATGTTTCAGCCCATCCGCTCGGATGCATAGCATCCCGGGCTTGCCGGGAACGACCACGGTCCGGTTGCCGTTGATGAACAGTCCGGTGGTGGATATGGGCATGGATGGCGCGGGCGAGCACCTGCGCTTTCGACGTCACGGCCGATCGAGACATAGTCGTCCGGCCCGACTGCGCATGGGTGATGCGGGCGACATCCTGCTCGATGATCGGGCCTTCGTCGAGATCGGCGGTGACGTAATGCGCCGTCGCGCCGATCAGCTTCACGCCGCGCTCGATAGGCCTGCTTGTAGGGATTCGCGCCCTTGAACGACTTGGCAGGAAGGAATGGTGGATGTTGATGATCCGGCCGGACATCTTCTTGCACACATCTGATCCGACAGGATCTGCATGTAGCGGGCGAGCACGATCAGTTCTGCGCCCGTCTGGGTCGACGACATCCATGATCCGCGCCTCCGCCTCGCGGCTTGTTGGCCTTGGTCACCGGAATATGGTGGAAAGGGATGTCGTGCGTTCACGACGACCTTCTGGTAGTCGAAATGGTTGGAAACGACGCCGACGATCTCGATCGGCAGTGCGCCGATCTTCCAGCGGTAGAGCAGGTCGTTCAGGCAATGGCCGAAGCGCGAGACCATCAGCATGAACCTTCATGCGGTGGCTGGCTGTCGTGGAACTCGCAGTCGTCATCGCGAACTTCGTCTTCAACCGGGGCGAAATCCTCGACGTCAGCGCATCGCGCCCGACACCCTCCTGGCCGAAATGAAGGAGACACGCATGAAAAACAGTGCCGGTCTCAAGATCGTCGAACTGCGAGCTGTCGACGATGTTGCACCCCTTTTCCGCGAGATAGCCTGACACCGCAGCAACAATGCCCCGCGTTGACTGACAAGATACGGTGAGAACGATATTGTTGCTGGTCACAAGAAGCTCCATCGCATGAATGTGCGGCGGATGTGGATCAGCACATCCGCCTGTGGCTAGGGCTCTGGACGTCGCTCAGAGCGCCTTTTCCAGGTCCGGCATGATGTCAAAGAGATCGCCGACCAGCCCGTAATCGGCGACCTGGAAAATCGGCGCATCCGCATCACTGTTGACGGCAACGATGACCTTGGAATCCTTCATGCCAGCCAGATGCTGGATGGCACCGGAAATCCCGACGGCCACGTAGAGATCAGGGGCGACGACCTTGCCGGTCTGGCCGACCTGCCAGTCGTTCGGCGCATAACCGGCATCGACGGCCGCGCGTGAAGCACCGAGTGCTGCACCCAGCTTGTCGGCGACCGGCGGCAGGAGCCGCATGAAGGCCTCCGACGAGCCGAGCGCGCGCCCACCGGAAACGATGATCCTAGCAGAGGTGAGTTCTGGGCGATCATTGGAGGCAATGGCATCCGAGACGAAACTCGAGAGGCCGGAAGAAAAGGCTGCCATAGAGACGTGCTCCACGGCAGCAAACGGCCCTTGGGGAGCCGGGGGGAAAGAGGCGGTCCGGACGGTGACGACTTTCTTCACGTCGGTCACCTGAACGGTCTGCACGGCATTGCCGGCATAGATCGGACGCTTGAACGTGTCGTTCGAGATGACCTCGATGATTTCGGAGATCTGCGCGACATCCAGGAGGGCTGCGACGCGGGGCATGACACTTTTGCCGACGGAGGTTGCTGCCGCCATGATCGTGTCATAGCCAGCGGCCAGCGAGACGATGAGCGCGGCGAGCGGTTCTGCGAGATTGTGGGCAAGAGTGTCGCTTTGAGCAAGGAGAACCTTGCCAACCCCGGAAAGGCTAGAAGCCGCCTCGGCGACCGCACCTGCGGTCTGGCCTGCGACGAGCACATGCACTTCGGCACCGATCATCGTGGCTGCGCTCAGCGCCTTCGCCGTCTGTTCGGACAGGGTCTTGTTGTCGTGATCTGCCAAGAGAAGAATGGCCATTGTCTCAATTCCTTTCCGACGGTTAGAGGACGCCTGCTTCGGCCTTAAGCTTCTCGACCAGTTCGGCCACTGAGCCGAGCTTGATGCCCGCCTTGCGGCCGGAAGGCTCTTCCGTTTTCAGAACCCGGACGCGCGGGGTAATGTCGACGCCGAAATCGGCGGGCGACTTCTTGTCGAGCGGCTTCTTCTTCGCCTTCATGATATTGGGGAGCGACGCATAGCGCGGATCGTTGAGACGAAGGTCGGTGGTGATCACGGCAGGAAGTTTGACCTCGACCACCTGCAGCCCACCATCGACTTCCCGCGTCACAACGGCCTTGCCATCGGCAAGCTCGATGTTGGAGGCGAAGGTTGCCTGCGCTGCGCCGAGCAGGGCCGCGAGCATCTGGCCTGTCTGATTGGAGTCGTCATCGATCGCCTGCTTGCCGACAAGCACCAGACCCGGCTGCTCCTGCTCGACGATCGTCTTCAGGATTTTCGCCACGGCGAGCGGCTCGACGGTCGAGTCGGTTTCTATGAGGATCGCACGATCCGCACCCATAGCAAGTGCTGTCCGCAGCGTCTCTTCCGCCCTGGCCGGCCCGATCGAAACGACGATCACCTCTTCGGCCTTGCCTGCTTCTTTCAGGCGGATGCCTTCTTCGACCGAAATCTCGTCGAAGGGGTTCATCGACATCTTCACGCCCGCGAGATCCACGCCCGAACCATCCGCACTGACCCGTACCTTGACGTTGGAATCGATCACCCGCTTCACCGGAATGACAATCTTCATACCCAGATCTCCATTGGAGCCAACCGGCTCGCCCGAACTTAACTTTGCATACTTTCTGCAATGTTTGACGTGAAGTCAAGTGCCGCAGTGAAGACAAATATGCAGGTCCGTGCGATTCTCGCCTCACCGCCGGCACGCTCGAACTTCCGCCGTACCAACGAAATAAGCGGACAAGCCAACCGGCCTGCCCGCTCCTGAATTGTCGTGCAGGAAACAGCCCTCTTTATGCTGAGCTTTGCGCTGCACGCCGGCGGCGAAGGATCTGCACGCAAACGACAAGAGCGATCGCCACCAGGCTCAAGCCGACGCCGAAGACAATGACCGGCACCACCATGGGGCTGAGCAGGAAAGCCGTCAGCACCGCCTTTCCGCGGAAATTTCCCCACCAGAGGCCGAGCGCTGCAAGTGTGCCGGGTACCACCGCGAGCAAGGCGGCGGCGAGAGCCGATCAACAGGATGTTCCAGATGGCTTGCGACCACTTCTCTCATCACCGCCGATCAATGGGGAGGCACAATGCCGTCGATATACCGCCGCAGCTCGTTCTCCGAGTTAGCAGAGCATCTAAACGCTATGTGGCCATCGGGGCGAACAAGAAGAATCGCGGGTTGACCCTTCAATCCGAGAACGTCATGCGCAGCACAGTCGAGATCGAAGACCGCCCTGATGTTGTCGGCGTCGTTGTCCGCGCCGGGGTCTGCAATAACGACGACGGGACGTATCCAACCAAAGGCCCTCACCCCGTCCGCTGCTGCTTGCAACTTCGGCCTTGCCTGCCGATCTCCTCCGTCAAGAAGAAGCAGGCGCCATCCCCAAGTTTGACCATCCGGATTATAAACGAGATCGAATAGTGTAATGGGATGTCCACACGCCGTCGCCATGACAGCATCCGGAATTCGGTCTCCAGCACGCACAGCACCTATCCGGTTGGGATTCAGCTTCGAGAAATGGTCCTCGCTGATCGGACTGTCGGGGTAGGCAACGGTGAGCTGCTCAAGATCGCTTCCCCCGAATACGTAAGACCCGATCCCTGGAGCCACTCCTGCGATCTTGCCGATAAGGTCGTCGGCGAGCGCGTTGCGGCGCATAAGCTGCTCGAACCCCCGCACTTGTTGTTTGCCCAGTGACGCATGCGCGTCATGGCGCTCGGGATCGTAGCTGTCGAGGATGGCCGACCCTCCATCGCCTGCCAGCGTCATCGCCAGTCGCCAGGCGATCCCGATGGCATCGAGAAAGCCCGCATTCATCCCCTGCCCGCCGATTGGAAGGGTGAGGTGGCCCGCGTCTCCGGCCAGAAACACCCGGCCCTTGGCATAGGCGGGCGACACCCCGTGTCTGAACTCGCCGTAAGACGCCCACGTCGGATCGGTCAGATCGAAGGTGGGGTCGCCTGTGACTTCCCTCGCCCGAGCGACCATCTCATCACGCGTCGGCTCGCGGTTTGGCATCGTGTCGCTGTCCTCGAGAAAAAACAGGCGATGATTGCCCTCCCACACGGGCAGCACGCCCGCGAACCCGTGCGGAAATAGGAAGAACCTGGCGGTATCGGGTTCTATGGACCTCCGCCAGCGCAGTTTACCGTCCATCTGACGCAAAGCCCGGTCTTCGAACTCCTGGACGTCGTAATCGAGTCCGATCGCTTTGCGCACAGTACCCGCAGCGCCGTCGGCGCCAACGAGATAACGGCATACTAAGGTCGAGACGGTACCAGTCCTGTTACCGTCTCCAACGACGGTAACAACGTCAATCGAGACACGATCATCATCTCGGCGCACCTCCACGACTTCCGTGCCGTATTCGACATCGAGACCGCGGTCGGTCAGAAGATCGGTCAGATCCTGCTCGATCACGCCCTGATTGGAGAACAGGACGGCATCGTTCTGACTTTCCGAGTCTCTAGAGACCAATCTGACCAGAGGCACTTGGTCCAGCATGAACTGCGTGAAGGGTGCCCGGTATGATTTTGCGGCAATGGCATCCAGAACACCGACTGATGCCAGCAGCTCCTGGGCCCGGGCAATAACATCGTGGCCCTTGGAAGCTCCGGAGATGCCGTGGGCTTTTTCGATTATCCGGAAGCGTACACCGTGGTGGGCAAGCGCGCAGGCCGTGGTAAACCCGATCGGCCCGGCTCCGACGATGATGACGTCCGTGTCGATATGACCGTCTGAGTTTATGGGGTCCATGTGTTCCTCGCCTCTGTGAGAGCGAAGACGGCACCTCGGGTGAAGTGCCGTCGGCCGATCATGCTCAGTGCGCTTCCGGCATTACGCCAGTCGCCATAAGGGATGCGCGCCCAGTACTCCCCTGGGCCAGCATCCAGCCGGGATATTCCGGCGCAATGGCTCCGATCTCGTTTAGCGACGCGATCTCCGTATCCGTCAGGGTGATGTCGACGGCGGCGAGGTTGGCGTTCAACTGATCGATATTCTTCACGCCCGTGATAATGCTGGTGACAAGCGGGTTCTGCCGCAGCCAGGAAAGAGCCACCGCTTCGAGCGTGGTCTCGTGAACTGCTGCAATACCGTCCATGACTTCAAGAACCTTGGTACCCTTTTCCTCGTCGACAGGCGGGAACGGAATTGTGGCGCGCCGTCCATCCTTGTTATTGCGATACTTTCCGGTGAGGTATCCACCCGCCAGCGGGCTGAAGACGATGAGGCCCAGACCATTCGCCTCGATCATCGGAGTGACCTCACGCTCAATCTCGCGTCCTGCCAGCGAATAGTAGCCCTGATAGGTTTGGAACCGTGACGCACCAAGCGCGTCCGAGACACCAAGTGCAGTGGCTACTTGCCAGGCCGCCCAATTCGAAACGCCAACATAGCGTACCAGGCCCTGGCGGACGAGGTCGTCCAGTGCGCGGATGGTTTCCTCCACGGGGGTCGCAGGGTCCCAGCCGTGCATCTGGTAGAGATCGATGTGATCGGTTCCGAGCCGCTTGAGGCTAGCCTTCACCGCGTCAACGATGTGGACGCGCGAACCACCGCCGTCGTTGGGGCCAGACCCCATTGCATGTTCGAACTTCGTCGCCAGCACCACGTCCTTGCGCGCGATGCCGAGCGTTTTCAGCGAACGACCGACGATCTCTTCCGCCTGACCGTTCGCGTAGACGTTGGCAGTGTCGATGAAATTGATCCCGGCATCGATCGCTCTGGCGCAGGATCGCGTCGACCGAGTCCTGATCGACCCCGCTTGCAGCCGCGTAACGGCCGCCAGCCTGCCCGAAGGTCATCGTGCCGAGGCACAGTTCGGAAACGAAAAGGCCTGTCTTACCCAGACGGTTGTAGCGCATGATATGTGTCCTTTGATTTGAGGGTCTCATACGGATCGGTGTGACCCGCCATGTACCAAGCAAATCACACAAAAACGAGACTTGCAAGTTCCGAAACTATACAGTATTGATATTTGACGGAAGGACGTTCGCGATGAAGCCGACAGACAAGACCCCAAATGTATCGACGACAGACGACGCCAGAGAACCCGTACGGGTCGGCCGGAAGCGCGACCATACGCGTGACACCGATCTTCTGGAAGCTGCGATCATGGTTCTTGCTGAGACAGGCTACGACCGAATGACGATGGATATGGTCGCCGCGAGAGCGAAGGCCGGAAAAGCGACGATGTACCGCCGCTGGCCCTCCAAACCCGATCTGGTCCTGGAGGCCATCGCGCATATGAAGCGCGACCAAGTCGACCTTTCGAGCCTGCCTGACACCGGAACGTTGCGGGGCGACCTTCTCGGTCTTTTCAAGCCAAAGTCGGTCGAAGAGAGCGAACTCAAGATGAAGGCCCTCTCTGGCCTCTCGTCCATGCTTGCACAGCATCAGGAGCTCGCCGACGCGACCAACGCGGTCATCGTCGAACCGTGGACCGCCGTCAATCGCATCCTGATCCAGCGCGCCGTCGATCGCGGTGAGGTCTCGCCCGACATCGATATCGAGACGCTGTCCCAGGTGGTGCCGTCCATGTCCGCGTACCGCACCGTTATCCTGCGCAAATCGGTCGATCAGAAGTTCCTGACTTCGATGATCGACAACGTCCTACTCCCTGCCCTCATGAACCCCAAACGCGCTTCGAAGTAAGCCGCCCTGTCCCGAAAGGCCATTCTGTGAAGATCGTCCTCGACCACGTCAGCATCCTCGCCGTCCTCGTTTCCGCCGTCGCCGTCATGGTGCTCGGCTTCGTCTGGTTCGCCGTGGTCTTCAAGAAGCAATATGCCGTCGTGCTCGGACGTGTCGGCCAGCCCGACGCAATGGGCCCACTCTTCATTGTCGGTCCGTCGATCTGCGTTCTCGTGACTGCCTTCACCATCGCGTACCTGATGAGCGCCCAAGGGGTAGCCAGCCTTGCCGAGGCGCTTGAATTCGGTGCGATTGTCGGGGTGGGCTTTCTCGCGGCGACAGCGATGAACATCGCAATCAATCCCAACATTCCCCGCCCGATCACCTACGGCCTTTTGAGCTCGGCCTACTTCTTCGCGTCCAGCATTCTGACCAGCACGCTCGTCTACCTGATCTCGTGACGGAAAGCGCTACGATGACCGAGACGAAGACAGACCTGCCGATCCTGTTCTTCGCTGACCCGGCGTTGTTGGAAGAATGGATCGAGTGCAATCGTAATGCTCCGGGACTTTGGATTAAGTTCGGGAAAAAGACGGCGGGTGTCGTCCGTCTCACCAAGGAGCAGGCACTCGATGTCGCATTGTGCTACGGTTGGATCGGCGGTCAGGCGGCGACCTATGATGCGGACCATTTCCTGATGCGGTTCACGCCGCGCCGTGCCCGCAGTCTCTGGTCGCAGGTCAATCGGCTCAAGATCGAGAAGCTGACGGCCGAGGGCAGGATGAGACCCGCAGGCATCGCCCAGGTGGACGCGGCGAGAGCCGACGGCCGATGGGATGCCGCCTACGCTCCACCCAGCCAGATCGGTATCCCTGAAGACGCAGCGGCGGCGCTGGCCGACAATGATATTGCCCACACAGCGTTTCAAGCGTTGGGCAAGTCGAAGCGATACATGCTTCTCCATCCCTTCGTAACGGTGAAAAAGCCGGGTACCCGGGCTCGTAAGTTCGCAGCGCTGGTCACGTCCCTGTCGGCACCCGCAACGGAAAGCACCTGATGTTTCATCTCATTTTCGGAATTCCATGGCTGGTCGTTGTCGTCCGCTTCATCCAGCCCTGCCCTGGCTCTGGTCGGTGAAGGCGGCGGTGGCGATCATCCTGTTGATCGCGTCGCAATACCATCTCTTCAGCCGTCTTTCATCAGGTTCGGTATTCTCGCCGGAATTCCCGCGCCCGCTGATCATCGCGTTCAACGTCCTGTTCGGCACGATCGTCCTTCTTGCCGTCTTCCAGATCGCTCTTGACCTGGCCTCACTGGCCATCAAGCCGTTCAAGGGGCATTTCCCGTCGGTGCCCGCTATCCTCCGTTACGCCATCGGCGGCGTGGCGCTCTGCCTTTCCGCCTACGGTGTAAGTCAGGCAGTAAGAGTTCCACCGCTCAAGGATATCGAAGTCTCAATCGAAGGGTTGCCGTTGGAGTTCGACGGATACCGGATCGTTCAGTTGACCGATCTCCATATCAGCCGACTGTTTCCGTCGTCGTGGACGAATGAGGTCGTCGAGGAGACCAACAAGCTCGATGCCGACCTCATCGTTATCACGGGAGACTTCATCGACGGCAGCGTTTCGAGCCGGCGCGATGATGTCGCGCCGCTTGCCGGGTTGCGGGCGCGCGACGGGGTCTACGCCACCCCCGGCAATCACGAGTACTTCTTCGAATACCGGGATTGGATGGACCACCTTGCCACCATGAACATGACGATGCTCCCGAACGCCCATGCAGTGCTGATCAGGGGCGAAGGGAGGATCGTTCTGGCGGGGGTGACGGACCTGTCGGCAGACGAGACCGGGTCGCCAGCCCCGGACCTTTCGAAAGCACTCGAAGGAGCGCCTGCTGATACCCCGATCATTCTCCTTGACCACCAGCCGATGATGGCCCGCCAGTCAGCCGCCTCCGGTGTCGCGCTTCAGCTCTCGGGGCATACGCACGGTGGCATGGTTCGTGGGCTTGATAACCTGATTGCGCGCGCCAACAACGGTTTCGTCTCCGGCCGATACCAGGTCGGCGACATGACGCTCTACGTCAACAACGGCACTGCGCTCTGGCCTGGCTTCGCGCTTAGGCCAGGCGTGCCCGCTGAATTGACCAGGATCACGTTGAGGGTCAAGTCCGCGGGTCCTCCCCTTTCACGTCAGTTGGAACCCGGCTCATCGAGATGAACCCGACTCTCCTTCGAAGACTTCGACCAGCCAGTCGATGAATACTCGTAGCCGGCGCGAAACATGACTTTGGCTCGGGTAGAGAACCGAGATCGGCGTCGGGGTCGGTGGGTGTTTCGGCAACACCTCGATCAAAGCGCCGGAACTCAGCTCCTGCTCAAACCTGAAGCGGGGCGCCTGGGTGAGGCCGTACCCCGCCCGCGCAAGCGCTGCACTCGTATCCGAACTGGCGATGGTAAGGGGCGACGGAAGCGTCACATGACGAACGCTGCCAGCTTCGGTAAATTCGCGCGGTAGTGTAGCCCCTGTTCTCGACGAAACGAAGCCGATCATCTTGTGGCCTTGTGCCGCTGTGGTCCGCGATAGACTGCGGATTGCCATGACGAGCGAGGTAGTCGGGGCTTGCGACCGTCACTTCCTCAAGCAGAGAAAGCCGTCGCACGATCATACCGCTGTCAGTCTGCTCACCCGCCCTGACAACGCAATCAACACCTTCGCGCACCAGATCGACAAGCTGGTCTCCGTCGCCGATATGCAACGTCAGCTCCGGGTGCCGTGCCGTGAACTCAGCGAACCGGGGCAGCAGCAATTGTCGAAAGAGGTTTCCGTGAACGTCGATCCGCAAGTGACCTCTCACTGACGACGTGGTGAACTCGTCCTCCATCGCCTCGAGGTCTGCCAGGAAAGCGCGGCACTTCCGACCATAGACCTCTCCCTCCGAAGTCGCCGACACATGACGGGTGGTTCGTTGAAGAAGACGGACACCCAATCTCGCTTCCAATGCCTTGACGGTGTTCGTCGCTGTCGCTCGCGGAATGCCGATGTCACTTGCGGCGGCACTGAAGCTGCCGCGTTCCACGATCCGCACAAAGAGGCGCATGCTGTCTAAAAGGTCCATCGCGTATTGTTATTGTCAGCTGAATTATATTGTCAATTCAGAGCTGATTATTAACGCAGGCAGCATCGATAGTGTCCGGCTGTCAACGATGGAGAGCGAGATGACCGACGACCACAAATCAAACGGAACGGCCAAGTTAAGCCGCCGAAACATCCTGGCTGCCGCGGTCGCCGGAACCGTAGCTACGGGCTATCTGGCCTCGACATCCACGGCTTCGGCACAGGCAAAAACTTCAGCGTCCGCCGCAGACGCTCCAAGCCGCCCAGCGATGCCCGCAAGCGGCAACACGATCCTCATCACCGGCGGCAGCTCCGGTATCGGCCGCGCACTCGCCGAACAGTTGCATGCACGCGATGACGGTTGATGTCCGCGATCCCTAAAGCGTCAAGCGGCTGGCGCGCGAGATTGTCGAAGCCCATCCGGATCTCAATATCGTTTTCAACAACGCCGGGATCATGCGGCCCGAATACGTCTTCGACGGTGACGCAGCACTGGCGGAAAGCAACGACCATATCGAGACGAACCTCAACGGCCCGATCCGATTGACCGCAGCTCTCCTGCCCCACCTGGCAAAGCAGCCGCGGGCACGTATCATCAACACGTCGTCGGGATTGGCTTTCGTTCCGAGAGCCTCGTCCCCGACCTACTGCGCCACCAAGGCTGGCGTGCACTCCTACTCGGTCAGCCTCCGCCATCAACTGCGCAAGACCCCGATCGACGTCCTGGAACTCGCTCCGCCTGCTTTGCGCACCGAACTGACACCGGGCCAGTCGCGTATCGAAGCATTCATGCCCCTGCCCGACTTCACCAATGAAGTTCTGGGCCTGCTCGATCAGAATCCGGTCCCGAATGAACTCATCGTCGAGCGCGCCAAGATTCAACGGCTTGCCGAAGCCGAGGGCAGATTCTTCCAGACCTTCGACGCCATCAACCGCGCCGACGGCTAACCCACCCAGCATCCACATCCTAAAAAGGAAACAATATGAACTTCGATAACTCGACCATCCTGATTACCGGCGGCAATTCGGGTATCGGCCGTGCGCTGGCCGAAGCCCTGGCCGCCCGCGGTGCCAGGATCATTATTGCGGGTCGCAACAAGGGTCGCCTCGCCGAAGTGGTCTCGGCTAATCCGGGAATGTCTGCCTACGAACTCGACGTCACAAGCGCTGAAGAAATTCAGGCAGTAGCGAGCAAGATCGTCGCCAAACATCCGGACCTGAACGCTGTCATTCACAATGCCGGTATCCTGCCTTACGAGAACGTGTTGGCGGAGCGCTACGACACGGAAATCGTCGAGACGGTTATTTCGACGAACCTGATGGCCCCGATCCGCCTGACTGCCGAACTTCTGCCGCACCTTCGCAGCAAAGGCGAAGCCGCGATCGTGACGGTGTCTTCGGGCCTGGCCTTCGTACCGCTTGCGTCGGCCTCCGCTTACAGCGCGAGCAAGGCCGCCATCCATTCATGGAGCCAGAGCATGCGCCATGAACTGCGTGGCACTGCCATCGCCGTGGTGGAAATCGTGCCCCCGCTGGTGGCAACCGAACTGACACCTGGACAGTCCAAAAATCCGCACGCGATGCCGCTCGACGCGTTCGTCAGCGAGACTGTCGATCTGTTGTGCGCCGACATCACGCCGAAGGAAGTCCTTGTCCAGCGCGTCACGCCACAGCGTACTGCCGAACAGACCGGAGGCTTCGACAAGGTGTTTGGGATGATCAATCCCGCCTGATTTTGCCTTTGCCCTCCGCTCATGTGGCCAGGCCCTGTATCGGCGAAGAATGGATCGTGTCCCATGGAGTGGTGTAGCTGGATTTCATAGCCATCGGTGATTTCCGGTAGGGTCGGGTTGCTTATGACCAACCTGAGGGACACCACCGATGACCGACGACATGATGAACCTGCGCTCACTCGTTGAGAAGAGCGCCGACGCCGATTTGCTGCGCGAGATGATCGGCTTTGCTGCCGAGAAGCTGATGGCGCTGGAGGTCGGGACGAAGACCGGCGCGGGCTATGGCGAGAAGAACGGCTTCCGACTTGCCCAGCGCAACGGCTACCGCGATCGAGACTGGGAGACACGGGCTGGCACCGTCGAGCTGCGTATTCCGAAGCTTCGCACCGGCAGCTATTTCCCGAGTTTCCTGGAGCCGCGCCGCATGGCCGAGAAGGCCCTGACGGCAGTCATTCAGGAAGCCTATATCCAAGGCGTTTCAACCCGCTCAGTCGATGATCTCGTCAAGGCGATGGGGATGTCGGGCATCTCCAAGAGCCAGGTATCCCGGCTCTGCGAAGAGATCGATGACAAGGTCAAAGCCTTCCTCGACCGCCCCATCGAGGGCGAGTGGCCATACCTCTGGATCGATGCCACCTACCTGAAGGTTCGTCGCGGCGGTCGCATCGTCTCTGTCGCGGTCATCATCGCCGTGGGTGTGAACACCGATGGCCGACGCGAGGTGCTCGGCATGGAAATCGGCACATCTGAGGCAGAAGCGATATGGACCGAGTTCCTACGCAAGCTGACCAGACGAGGCCTGCGCGGCGTCAAGCTCGTCGTCTCCGATGCGCACGAGGGTATCAAGGCGGCCGTGTCGAAGGTGCTTTCCGCCACCTGGCAGAGGTGCAGGGTTCACTTCATGCGTAACGCGCTGGCCCATGCCGGAAAGAGCGGAAGGCGTGTCGTCTCCGCCTTCATCGCCACGGCCTTTGCCCAGGACACGCCAGAGGCGGCGAGCACTCAATGGCGCAATGTCGCCGACCAGATCAGGCCGAAGGTGCCGAAACTCGCCACGCTGATGGATAGTGCCGAACAGGACGTGCTCGCCTACATGACCTTTCCCAGGCAGCACTGGACCAAGCTCCACAGCACCAATCCGATCGAACGCCTCAACGGCGAGATTAAGCGCCGCACAGAGGTCGTCGGCATCTTTCCCAACGATGACGCAATCGTCAGGCTCGTGGGAGCGCTGCTCCTCGAACAAAACGACGAGTGGGCTGTCCAGCGATCCCGCTACATGACACTTGAGACCATCGCCACGATGAGCGATGATCCGCTCATCAGCCTGCCAGCCGCAAGCTGACACTCATCCGGCCCTCTGGGATGAGCCGTGGTCGTCTAAGCTACACCACTCCGCGGGACACAATCGAAGAATCGAAGAATGAACGCCAGTGTGCCGGCCTGACCCCTGGCACACAAAGACGCAGTTTTCGCCCTACGTCGAATATCAATTCAAAGGATGGTTGGTGTGGTCCGTCAAAACACTTTGATAATGATCGGTGACACCTCGCTCTGTTCAAAGAGACTTGAAACGGCGATATCCAGATGTAAAAGCGCTGGCTTCAGGGTAGCTCTTTACGCCGAGGCGCTATCGGCAGCGCGACTGTCGCATCGAGGACGCACATATCAGGGGCTCAGTGATATCGACATTTCTGCATGCGATGTCCTGATTAGTGCCGATGGATTGGGGAATCCGTCGCGGCAGCACTACGACCGGGATTGTGTCCCGCGGAGTGGTGTAGCTTAGACGACCACGGCTCATCCCAGAGGGCCGGATGAGTGTCAGCTTGCGGCTGGCAGGCTGATGAGCGGATCATCGCTCATCGTGGCGATGGTCTCAAGTGTCATGTAGCGGGATCGCTGGACAGCCCACTCGTCGTTTTGTTCGAGGAGCAGCGCTCCCACGAGCCTGACGATTGCGTCATCGTTGGGAAAGATGCCGACGACCTCTGTGCGGCGCTTAATCTCGCCGTTGAGGCGTTCGATCGGATTGGTGCTGTGGAGCTTGGTCCAGTGCTGCCTGGGAAAGGTCATGTAGGCGAGCACGTCCTGTTCGGCACTATCCATCAGCGTGGCGAGTTTCGGCACCTTCGGCCTGATCTGGTCGGCGACATTGCGCCATTGAGTGCTCGCCGCCTCTGGCGTGTCCTGGGCAAAGGCCGTGGCGATGAAGGCGGAGACGACACGCCTTCCGCTCTTTCCGGCATGGGCCAGCGCGTTACGCATGAAGTGAACCCTGCACCTCTGCCAGGTGGCGGAAAGCACCTTCGACACGGCCGCCTTGATACCCTCGTGCGCATCGGAGACGACGAGCTTGACGCCGCGCAGGCCTCGTCTGGTCAGCTTGCGTAGGAACTCGGTCCATATCGCTTCTGCCTCAGATGTGCCGATTTCCATGCCGAGCACCTCGCGTCGGCCATCGGTGTTCACACCCACGGCGATGATGACCGCGACAGAGACGATGCGACCGCCGCGACGAACCTTCAGGTAGGTGGCATCGATCCAGAGGTATGGCCACTCGCCCTCGATGGGGCGGTCGAGGAAGGCTTTGACCTTGTCATCGATCTCTTCGCAGAGCCGGGATACCTGGCTCTTGGAGATGCCCGACATCCCCATCGCCTTGACGAGATCATCGACTGAGCGGGTTGAAACGCCTTGGATATAGGCTTCCTGAATGACTGCCGTCAGGGCCTTCTCGGCCATGCGGCGCGGCTCCAGGAAACTCGGGAAATAGCTGCCGGTGCGAAGCTTCGGAATACGCAGCTCGACGGTGCCAGCCCGTGTCTCCCAGTCTCGATCGCGGTAGCCGTTGCGCTGGGCAAGTCGGAAGCCGTTCTTCTCGCCATAGCCCGCGCCGGTCTTCGTCCCGACCTCCAGCGCCATCAGCTTCTCGGCAGCAAAGCCGATCATCTCGCGCAGCAAATCGGCGTCGGCGCTCTTCTCAACGAGTGAGCGCAGGTTCATCATGTCGTCGGTCATCGGTGGTGTCCCTCAGGTTGGTCATAAGCAACCCGACCCTACCGGAAATCACCGATGGCTATGAAATCCAGCTACACCACTCCATGGGACACGATCACGACCGGCTGGCGGTCGATGCTGTTAGGCATTTCCTTCTCTCTGGAAAAAGCATCTCTCTCTTCGATTGGAGAGTTTCGGTAAGCACCGAACTCATCTTGAACTTTAAGGCGTGCGCCTGAGACTAAGCTCTTGACAGGAATCAAACCAGCGGCGCGTTCATGAGACATAGCTCCGTCAAAGACTTAGCTGCTCAGTGCGGCGTATGCCTAATTGTGGAACTATCCTGCGGTTCGCTACCGTAGCCAATGCGCTAGCTAGCCTGTACTCGTCATTGATATCGAATCTAGCCAGTCAGCTGGTCGAGCGTACATGCTTTGGCGGATTTAGGAATCAACGGTGTCAGCACGGCCTAGTTCACTGCCTCACGAAGGCGGATCGACATATCGTCATTTGCATGGACGCTGAGTGTGATGGAGTTGTAGTCACAAATAGTGGGCACATCGAATACCGTTGCCTCGCGGTTTGCAGACGTGATCGCTAGAACTTCTGCTCCAGCAGCCTTCCCTGCCGCTACTCCAGCCGGGACGTCTTCGAAAACGAGGCATTGAACTGCTGACAACCCCAACCGTTGGGCGCCGAGCAAAAAGCAATGCGGATCTGGTTTTCCTACCAGAACATCTTCGCCGGTGACCATGTGTCGCGGTTTCTTCAGACCTGCGGCGTCCAGGCGCCTGCAGGCTAGCTCTCTAGTTGCAGAGGTCACGATTGCCCACCTGTCTTCAGGCAGGGATGCGAGGAACTCTGCTGCGCCCGCTATGGCAACAACCCCTTCCACGTCCTCTATTTCAGCAGCTGTGACCCTCGCAGCTTCGACATCGACGTCCAGATTCGGCAAGTTCAGTCCGGCTATTGTGTCCCGTGCACGTCTACCATGAATAGTCGGCAAAAATTCGTCCGGGTCGATGCCCTTTGAAGCGGCCCATCTTCCCCAGACACGCTCGGCCGCAGAGATAGACGTCAGTAGCGTTCCGTCCATGTCAAAAAGGAACGCGGAGAAACTTCTTTTCTTAAGGAACATCAGTCTTACACATCTTTCTCATGCAGCGCTATTAATGGAAGTACCATCCGTCAACCACGCGGCTTCTCGCAACGCGAAGGAACCAACAAGCACAACCAAATCGTCAACCTGTTCGGCGAGGCGTCTGGTCGCTGCACCGGCTTCTTCGGCCATTGCCGCGTTGAGCAAGGTAACCCTTTCCATGGT
Source organism: Allorhizobium sp. (assembly GCA_965283865.1). Classification (GTDB taxonomy): domain Bacteria; phylum Pseudomonadota; class Alphaproteobacteria; order Rhizobiales; family Rhizobiaceae; genus Allorhizobium. The sequence goes on along the minus strand of CBDIQA010000002.1, from coordinate 172,290 downwards.
TCCAACCGCAGTACTTAGCTCGCGTAAACTATCCGCTTGGCTCTGGTTCGATCGAGCAATTTCTTCGACATCGCAAGAAATGTCGCCGATTTTGATCGCAATGTTCGAAATGGCTGCTCCAGTCTGCTCCACGAAGTCCACTCCAACGGCGACTTCGACCGTGGAATGATGGATCAGCGCCGCTATCTCCTTAGCCGCCATCGCTGCGCGTTGAGCCAGTTCTCTTACCTCTTGTGCAACGACCGCAAAACCCTTTCCGGCCTCTCCTGCGCGGGCAGCCTCTACCCCAGCATTCAATGCCAAGAAGATTGGTCTGGAACGCGATCCCATCGATCACAGACACGATACTGGTAATCCTGTCTGAGGCCTCCTTAATCCGAGACATTGCGCCAACGGCATTTTCCACCACACTCAAGGAAGCATCAGCCTCTACCTTGACACGCTGAACCGTATCCGCAGCGCTCGCAGACCGCCTTGAAGCTTCGACAACCGAGTGACTGATGCCGGAGATGGTTGACGCTGTCTTTTCGATCGATTCTGCCTGCTGCTCGTTTCTTCGGGACAGTTCCTCCGTTGCGTCCGCAAGAAGACGACCGTTGACGTTGATCTCCATAGAGGCTGCCCGCACGTCTAGCATTGTCGAATTTAGGCCCCCGACGGTCGCGTTAAAGTCCTGCCTCAGAGTATCAAGTTGACCTGAAAAGGTCTCCTCAATAAGATTCTGAAGGTTTCGATCAGCGAGGTTCTTCAACCCGCAGGCAAGCAGCCTAACTGCATCTTCCACATTTTTGGCAGCAGCCTCGCGCTGCCGTTCATTGTTTTCGCGTTCCAATTCGGCTCTTTGCTGCAATTCTTGGGTCTGAGTTTCAATTGCTCGCTTTTGGGCCGCGTTGTCCTTAAAAACCGCCAGCGCCCGTGCCATTTCTCCAATCTCATCGTTACGCAGAGAACCGTCAATCGAGACATCTAACGCCCCCCGCAAGCAGGCGCATAGTCTTGGTGATCGAACCGATGGGGCGCTTCAGCGTTACAACCAGCGCAGCACCAGAGGCTACCGCAATCAGAAACCCGAGCGCGATTGAAGACAATGAAATGGAATTCGCTACCGCACGCTCTGACGACGCCATTTGCCTCTGGCTACTGGCGAAGGTATTCATTTGTTCCCAGATCGAATTGATCATCGTTGTGGCAGCCAGGTACTTTTCCTCAGAGGCGGCCACGTTCTCGTTCAGTGCAACGGCGTCCGCCAATAGGCCTGCCGTCACGAGGGAAAACTTGTTTGGCACATCGGCAAAGTATGCGTCTATCGGAGCCAAATCCTTCAAGAGGTTAACCTCAGCCTGATAAACAAACAGCGCTCTTTCCACCGATTTTACGTTATCTTCGGAAGGATCCGATAAGATACGGGCAACCGATATCCTTACTTCGCTGCTGTTAGCAACGATGGAACGGAGCTTCTTTGTAACGTTATCTGTTTCCGAAGATCGGGAACCCATAGTTGCTAGGTCCGGGGCGATACGAGTAAGCGCCTCAGAATTTCGATCACGCATTACGCTCGCGAACTCTGACACATGCCGATGCACACTGTCGTAGATCGCCGACGCCGTCACAATGTCAGATTCTATTTTTAGATCTGTGAACTTCTGGACGACCTCCAGAGCTGCGATGTGTTCTCGGACGCCAAATGACTTTAGCAAACGTTCATTCTTGGCTAATTCAACTGCGAAAGCGCGCAATTTGATTTGAAGATCCGCCATTTTGCCGGTGCCGACTGCTTCGACAGAATTGGCTGCCAGGACTTCGGTCATATTGACTAATTCCTGAAATTTCATTGTGTCAAAGAGACGCGACTGACGGTGGTTTGCTTCCTGCGTTGCCTTGGCAACAATTTTGAATGCGTACTTACCGAGGTCCGTCTGAAGCGAATTCAGATCGTTCATACGGTCGCTAATCCGACTGAGGACCTGTTCCCGTTCCTCTCGATGCAACCATATGCTGTGAACGTATTCGATGATTTCCCGTGTCGCATCGCGTGCCGCAACCAGCTGCGATACATCCTGACCTTCGGGAAGTATGTTGATGCGAACATCAATGTCTGCAATCTGCTCCTCAGTCGTCCCAGCTGCTTTCTTGTAGCTCTCGGCAGTTGGGTCGCGCAGAAACGCCGTAATATCTGCGTAAACTGCTTTGTAGCCCGAAAGTAACTGAACGATATCACTGGAGACGTTAAGCCGTTTCTCCAAAATTCGTGTCGCATAGACCCCTACCCCGCCAACGGTAATAATGGTCAACAACAGCGGAAGCACAAGAATGACGACTTTTGTTTGGATTTTGAACTTCTCTAATAGTCGGTCCATCTCGCCCCTCCCGAAGCACTCACCTCTTAGAGAAGGCTAAATCCAGAGCACTTAATTTTACCTTTCTTTCGTACAAAAAAGCAGAGAAACATTCTTTTGTACAACACGGCAGTGCAGAACGCATTCAAATCCGTGCAACGCCAGCATCAGCGGTGTGGACGTGAACTTTTTGCAGAATTGCGATACGCTAGTTGAAGGTCGGATCAAGTTCGTTGCAAGCGTAGCGCTTAGCCATCGCGGAAAGGGACAGCGGCTTAATTCGCGAGGCTTTTCCAGCAGTACCAAATTGCTCAAATCGCTCGGTACATAGCTTGGTCAGTGCATGCATTGCGGGTTTAAGGTACGAGCGGGGATCGAATTCACCAGGATTGTCATGCAGGAATTTTCGTATTTGTCCTGTGATGGCAAGCCTACCGTCAGTATCAATATTTACTTTCCGAACCCCATGTTTAATCCCGTGTTGGATCTCTTCGATCGGGACACCCCAGGTGGGCCGGATGTCACCGCCATAGAGGTTTATGATCTCCTGCAATTCCGCCGGCACAGACGACGACCCATGCATGACCAAATGAGTGTTCGGGAGCTTTCTATGGATTTCTTCGATCACTCTCATCGCCAGAACTGACCCGTCAGGACGCTTGGTAAACTTATATGCTCCATGCGAAGTACCCATGGCGACCGCCAGCGCATCGACTTTAGTCTCTTTGACAAATGCCACCGCTTCGTCAGGATCGGTCAGCAACTGCTCGTGAGACAGTTGGCCTTCGGCACCATGCCCATCTTCGGCTTCGCCGGTCCCGGTTTCCAGCGATCCAAGAACGCCAAGCTCGCCCTCGACGGATATACCGCCAAGATGCGCCATTTGAGTTACAGTCCTGGTCACGCTGACGTTGTAGTTCCAATCAGCTGGCGTCCTCGAATCACTCATAAGCGATCCATCCATCATTACTGATGTGAAACCCGCCTGTATCGCCGTCATACAGCTTCCTGGATCCGAACCATGATCGAGGTGAACACACACTGGAATATGTGGATAGATCTCGACCACGGCATCCATCATATGCCTAAGCATGATGTCGTTGGCGTAAGCTCGCGCTCCCCTTGAGGCCTGGATTATCACTGGTGCGTCACAAGCGTTGGCGGCCTCCATGATGGCCAATGCTTGTTCCATATTGTTAATGTTGAATGCTGGGACGCCATAACTGCGGTCCGCAGCGTCATCCAGCAGTTGCCTCATCGTGATCTTGGCCATCTCGCTCTTTCCCCAATTTGTGTGAGCACTCGCCAACAGGTTTTGGAGACTTTAGGCGTTGAGTACCCGGCCATAGGCGTCGAGCACGCTTTCCTTCATCATTTCCGAGAGGGTCGGATGCGGGAAGATCGTGTGCATCAGCTCTTCTTCCGTGGTCTCGAGGTTCATCGCGACGACGAAGCCCTGGATGAGTTCGGTCACTTCCGCGCCAACCATATGGGCGCCGATCAACTCACCGGTCTTCTTGTCGAAGATCGTCTTGATCATGCCCTGGTCTTCGCCGAGGGCGATCGCCTTGCCATTGGCGGCAAAGGAGTATCGACCGACGCGGATGTCGCGACCCTGTTCCTTGGCCTTGGCTTCGGTCAGACCGACAGAGGCGACCTGCGGGTTGCAGTAGGTGCAGCCCGGGATCTTTGCCTTGTCCATCGGGTGCACGTTCGGCAGGCCAGCAATCTTTTCGATGCAGATGACGCCTTCGTGCTCTGCCTTGTGGGCGAGCATCGGCGGACCGGCGACGTCACCGATTGCATAGAGGCCCGGCACATTGGTCTTGCCATAGCCATCGATGACGATGCAGCCGCGATCCGTCTTCACGCCGAGCGCTTCGAGGCCGAGGTTCTCGATATTGCCCTGGACGCCGACGGCGGAGATCAGGCGGTCCGCGGTGATCGTCTGGACCTTGCCATCCTTGGTCTCGACATGGGCGGTAATGGAGTTCGCGCCCTTTTCGACCTTCGAGACCTTGGCTTCGGTGATGATCTTAAGGCCGCGCTTTTCCAGCTGCTTGCGGGCGAAGGTGGAGATTTCCACATCCTCGACCGGCATGATGTTGGCCATCAACTCGACGACGGTGACATCGACGCCCATGGAGCGGTAGAAGGAGGCGAACTCGATGCCGATCGCGCCCGAGCCCATGACAACCAGCGACTTTGGCATGAAGTCCGGCTTCATTGCCTCGAAATAGGTCCAGATCAGTTTGCCATCCGGCTCGATGCCGGGGAGCGCACGCGGACGAGCGCCGGTGGCGACGATGATGTGCTTGGCGGTGTAGGTGCCCTCGCCCAGCACACCCTTCGGAACCGGGTTCTGCGGCTCGACGACGGGCTTCGACATCTTCCCGACGACGACTTCGCCGGGCTTCGACAGCTTGGCTTCGCCCCAGATGACGTCGATCTTGTTCTTCTTCATCAGGAAGGCGACGCCGCCGTTCAGGCGGGCGGAGACGCCCCGCGAGCGGGCGACCACGTCCTTGACGTCCGCGGTCATCGTGCCGTTCAGCGTCAGACCATAGGATTTTGCGTGGTTGGCATGGTCGAGGATCTCGGCGGAGCGCAGCAGAGCCTTGGTCGGGATGCAACCCCAGTTGAGGCAGATGCCGCCCAGATGCTCGCGTTCGACGATCGCGGTCTTCAGGCCGAGCTGGGCCGCACGGATGGCGGTGACGTAACCGCCGGGGCCGGAGCCGATGATGATGACGTCGTAAGACAACGGAATTTCCTTGGAAAAATGGGGGATCTAACCTCAGACTTCTCTGACGCAGATCCCCCAGTCAGGGAGGAACTTAAGCGAGCATACTCAAAGGGTTTTCGATGTATGTCCGGAACTTAGCGAGTAACTCTGCGCCGAGGGCACCATCCACGGCTCGATGGTCCGTTGACAAAGTGACCGTCATAACAGACGCAACCGCAAGATCGCCATCAGCATTAACGACAGGACGACGATCACCCGCGCCGACCGCAAGGATAGTCGAATGGGGAGGATTGATGATAGCCGCGAAGCGATCAACACCATACATGCCCAGGTTTGAAATCGCACCGGTACCACCTTGATATTCGGTAGTCTTTAGCTTGCCGGCACGAGCACGAGTTGCCAGATCCCTCATCTCGCCAGAGATGGTAGACAGCGTCTTCGCTTCTGCATTTCGCACTATGGGGGTTATCAAGCCATTGGGGACCGACACGGCGACACCGACATCAACACTGCGGTGAAGTACGAGATTGTCTTCCGTCCACGAGACATTGGCATCCGGCGTCGAGCGCAAAGCCAGAGCATAGGCTTTAATCACCATATCATTCACTGACAGCTTGAACGACGGTACTCCATCAACAACCGGGGATGAAGCGTTCAGCTCGGTACGGAGCTTAAGCAACGCGTCTAGCTTGCAATCAGCGGATAGATAGAAGTGCGGAACGGTCGCCTTCGACTCAGCAAGCCTTCTGGCGATAGTCTTCCTCATTGAGGTATGAGGTTGAAGATCGAAAGAGCCGTCTGCAAAATGCTTCGACACTCCGCCTGCGACATCTGGTCGAGCAACAGTGGTTTCACTTGCGGGCGGTTGGCGCTCCTCCAGCGATACACTGGCCAAATCAGCACTTACCACCCTGCCGCGCGGTCCAGACCCCGCCACCATAGCCAGATCGATGCCCCTCTCACGCGCTAGTCGCTTGGCCAAAGGGGTCGCTGGCACTTTGGTTTGGATGCTACTATGAACTCCGGCTTCGACGGGAGGTACCGAAGCCCGCTCGATCAATTCGACAGCGTTTTGCGCTGCGTCATTCGTATCTGGCGCGTTTCCCGTGCCCTGAAAATATGCCTCGCCTTCCTCATAGACCCACGCAACGGCCGAGCCTACTGGAATATCAAGCCCCTCCTGTCCGACCACATTTCGGAGTATGCCAGTCGCGGGAGAGTCGATCTCCATGGCGGCCTTGTCAGTTTCGATCTCAAAGAGTACGTCACCCTTCTTGACCCGGTCTCCGTCCGAGAAGAACCACTTTGAGATTTTTCCGGTTGCCATGTCCATGTCAACCTTGGGCAGAATGATTTCCGTCGCCATCTTAAACCGCTCCTCGCACCATATCCCTTGCGGCGGCGAAAATGTCTGCAACCTGTGGCACGGCGGCTTTTTCAAGTTCAGGATTGTATGGGATCGGAGTTTCGGAGCCTCCCAACCGAACGATGGGCGCATCGAGATAGTCGAAGGCCTCACTTTCTGCAATGATGGCGCTAATCTCAGCTCCAATGCCAAGTGTTTTCACACCCTCATAGACGCACAGCAGCCGATTCGTCTTCTTCACACTCGCGATCAGGGTTGCAGTGTCGATGGGCCTCACCGATCGCAGATCGATGACCTCGACCTGTACACCCTCCATCGCAAGCTTCTCAGCCGCTTCCAAAGCCTTGTGTACCATGATTGATGTGGCGACGATGGTCAGGACGGTACCCTCGCGGCGGATTACAGCTTTGTCCAAGGGAACGACATAGTGCCCCTCAGGCACCGGCCCCTTCATCTTGTAAAGCAACTTATGCTCGAAGATCATTACAGGATCTGGATCCTGAACAGCAGCGAGAAGCATACCCTTGACGTCATGCGGCGTCGCCGGCTGAATGACCTTCAGACCAGGTACATGTGCCAACCATGCCTCCAGGCTTTGGCTGTGCTGTGCCGCGGCACCAGTGCCGGAACCTGCAGGAAAACGCATGACGACCGGAACTGAAACCTCCCCTCCAAGCATGTAGCGGATTTTCGCTGCCTGATTGACGATCTGCTCCATCGCGAGAGTGGCGAAGTCCGAGAACTGGAATTCGAAAATCGGTCTCAGTCCTGTCATCGCTGCGCCAACGGCGACGCCTGCCCCCCCCAACTCCGAAATTGGTGTATCGATTACTCTGTCTGGGCCATATCGGTCGATAAGATCACCAGTAACCTGGAACGCTCCGCCGTAGACACCAATGTCTTCGCCCATGAGAATGACGCGTTCGTCACTGTCCATAGCGATTGCCATCGCTTCCTGAATTGCCTGCGAATAGCTAAGTTCTCGAACAGCGGTCTCCATCATGCATGCTCCGTATACACGTTCTGAGCCAGTTCGCTCACACTTGGTGCGGGGCTCGTTTTGGCGTACTCGATCCCTGCGGCAATTTCTTCGCGCACCGATTGCCGAATGGCTTCAAGCTCAGCTTCAGCAGCAACGCCAAATTCGCGGAGCTGTGCTTCGAATCTGACGATAGGATCACGATTGCTCATCCAATCGTCGATCTCATCTTTCGTTCGGTATCTATTCCGATCACTCTTTGAGTGGCCGCGATAGCGATATGTCTTGCACTCAATCAACGACGGTCCATCGCCACGTCGCGCCCGCTCGACGGCGTTATGCGTAGCCTCTGCGACTTCGGAAAGTACATTTCCATCCACGACGACACCCGGAATTCCGTAGGCTGCGGCTCTGTCGGCAATATTCGGAACGGCTGTGGACCTTGCTGTTGAAGTCGACATCCCATAACCGTTGTTTTCACAGACAAAGATCACCGGCAACTTCCAAATCGCGGCCATGTTGAGAGATTCGTGGAACGCCCCTTCGTTGTTCGCACCATCTCCGAAGAACGACACAACAACCTTTCCGGTCTTCAAGCGCTTAGAAGTGAGTGCGGCACCAACCGCGATGGGCAAGCCCCCTCCCACGATGCCGTTTGCCCCCAGATTGCCAGTTGTTACGTCGGCAATATGCATAGACCCTCCGCGTCCTGCGCAGTAGCCTGTGGTTTTGCCGAAAAACTCCGCGAACATTCTCTTAACGTCTGCACCCTTAGCGATGCAGTGCCCGTGCCCCCGATGCGTAGAAGTGATTTGATCTTGCTGAGTGAGTGGCAGGCAAACACCCATGGCGCTTGCTTCCTGCCCAATGGAAAGATGCATCGTTCCGTGAATTAATCCACGCGTGTAGCTATCTTCGGCCCCCTCTTCGAATTGGCGAATGAGGTGCATTTTGCGAAGAGCATCCAAGAGCTGCTCTCGGGTGTAGGTCTTGTAGATGAATGGCAGGTTGCTTGCTTCATCGCCCTTCATCACTCTCACCGAATTTGCCATTTAAGCCTCCTTGCCGTAAACGAGTGCGTCTTGGCGAGCACGCAAGACGGCAAGCTTAGACCCTGGAGCGACAGCCGCGTTACTATAGGTGATCAATTCACCTTTCTTGATCGGGGCTGTCACCTTGCCGCCTTGCAGCATTCCGCATGGAATAGCGGATGCGCCTCTGGCTTCAGATGCCGTCATAATCCACGCGCGATAGCAGTACTCGCCGATCGCATCCAAATTGTCGCCAGGGTTCAGATCTTTCTTCGCGACTGCGCAGACTTCTGCCACGGGTTTCGACAGCGGGACCATATCCGGTTTGCCGTATAGGACCACACGAGCGCAGGTGAGCGGCACCTCCAATGAGGTCAGGTGATAAGGGCGATGAAATGTGAAGTAAGGCCCCTTCCCCATCTTGAGGTCTTCCATGCGCTCCGAGATGCGAGGGTGAGACATGTCCGCAACGACGAAAACCCCTGGCGCGACACCCTTGCCGATCGAATAGTCTACAACGCCGGACTTGCTTAGGACGCCTCCGTCCTTCTGGGGGATCAGCACGCTTGAGAGCTGATCGAGGGTGGCTGCTGGACCGTGCATCCCCGGCTTGTCAGGCACCAAGCCTGTAGCGTTGGCAATCGCGGCCATTTCTACCATCGTCTTAGAGCCGTCTACGAACTCGACCAGCATTCGGACGTTCATGTGGCGACGCGCAGCCTCTTCAGCATACTCATCAGGAACGGCGTCGACGTTCAAAGGATTGTTTTTCCCCTTTCCTGCCGCCACAATCGGGTGGCCCATAGCAGAAACGAACTCGATGAGTTCAATACAAGACGAAGGCTCATCGCCGGCACCGAGTGAGTAGGTCACACCAAGCCGCTCGGCCTCACTCTTGAGGTAGGCGCCGATAGTGACATCGGCTTCCACGTTCATCATAACCAGGTGCTTGCCATGCTCCATGGCAGCAAGCCCAATCTCTGCACCGACAGCCGGAACGCCTGTGGCGTCAATAACAACGTCAATCAGACCACTATTGAGGAGACTTGCAGAATCTGGCGTGATGGCAATCTTGCCACTTTCGATTGCTTCATTCAGCTGGTCCTGGCTCACCGCATCGCGGTGATGGCCTTCTTCCTGATACGCGATAGCCACTGCCTCACGCGCCCTGGACACATTCAAGTCACAGATTGCTCCGATTTCGATACCGGGCATGTGAGCGACGCGGGTCACGATATCCGTACCCATCTCTCCGCTCCCGACGAGACCTATGCGTATAGGCTTACCTTCCGACTCAAGGCGAGCAAGGTCGCGTGCAAGCCCAGTGGGTGCAACGTTTGTGGGCATTCTTTCCTCCCAGATCAATCCGGGAAGACAGGTATTGTACATTTGTTATTTCGTCAAGATACTTGTTCGCCCGCAAGCGAGGTTAATGCCTGATGAGCACGAGATCTCTTTCCAATATGAACTTATCGCACCTCGATAAGCGCATTTGACCAGGTCGATTTTGATGTTGCGGCAGACCGGGGCAAGCTCCTCCTATGCGTGGGGAGGGTGAGCCTGCTCCAGACCTTTATTGGGGGGGGGTGACTGACCACCGGAACCTGACCCTGCCACGAGATAGGACAGCGTCAGGGCGCAGCCCAACGGTTATCTAGTGGTCTGGCTGTGCGATGGGCATGCCAGCGTCAGCGCCTTGTCGAAAGAAGCCGCGTATGGCGTCCTAATTCAACTGACACCCCGGTCGTAAGAGGCCTCCGATGATTTTAGCCGCAAGTGGCGGCAGCAGATCTGAGGCTCGCTAGTCAACTGGAAGATGCTGCAGCAACGCCCCCGCAGTTTGCTCATCAGTGACGAAAATGGTCGGTTTGATGGTGGAAATTGATGCCCGGAGGGCATGCAGTTTTTCAGGCCCTCCCGAAATCAAAACCCGCTCCGGGGTCCGACGAAGTCGCTCTAAGCTTACCGAGATAACCCTTGCATTGACCTCGTGATCGACTAGCCGGCCTTCTTTATCGATAAAATTGTACAGAATGTCGCCCACGGCACCGGCGTCCATGAGAGATCGCCTGTCCGCCTCGGACAGATATCCTGTTCGATAGCTCGTTGTGAGTGCGGATATCCCACCAACCGACAACAAAGCTACATCAAGCTTGTCAGCCATCTCGAATATCGCAGCCAATCCGCACCGCTCCAGTAATGCGTGCTTGGTTTCGGGGCTGTCCACTACTGCTGGCGCAGTAACAAGGAAACCTTCGCCCTTGAATAGCTCAGCAAACTGCCATGCAAATTCGGCAGGGTTGAAACGGCGTGCGGCTGAAATGCCACCAAGCAAGGAAACGACCCTGAAGTCGTCGAGCGCTGCCCCTGCAATGAACGGCAGCGTATTGTAGAGGGTCCTCCCCCATCCCACGCCAACGACCATCCCTGAATGCATGAGAGACGATATCAGAGCCCCGGCAGCAGCGGCAATGACTTTGGTCGGATCTCCATCAGCATCTGCGAAAGGCGCCACTATCACTTTGCCAATTCCGTAGTGGGTTTCGAGCTGCCGCTCTAATGCCGTCATTTCTGACAGAGTAGAAGAGATCGTCACTCTAACCTCATTGCGGCGGCGCGCCTCTGCCAGAAGCCTCACAACCATGACCCGATTGATGCCGAGCTGGGACGCAATGTCGTTCTGTGTGTAGTTTTCGATGTGATAAAGCCAGGCTACGCGCGCCCGTAGCCTCTCAGCCTCGCTCTGAACCACCACGGCCGAGGGATTCACCTGCATATAGTCTCCTTGTTTCGTTGGTCATTTGGGTAGCGCGTTAGACAATCAAGAATGCTCACCGGGCCACTGCACTTTATGACACCGGCCTCTACTGATGTACTAGATTCAGCCTGAGGTGCATAGGCTGTCAGAGGGCGAGGCCGCAACGGTCGCGAGGCAATCGTTGCGGCGCACAATTAATCTGAAATGAATTCTCATGTTCTAACCACGGGCCAACAGCGCGCAATAAAGCAGTTGACAGATCGCGAATGTGAACACATGATATTTTTCGATAGCAATTGTTCTGCTTAGTTGGAACACTTGCCAGGATGCAGTGCGGAGTGGAGGCCGCACTAAACAGTCTTGCCTCCATTGGCATTCAACTGATTTATTCGGGTTGGGAGGAGTACATCATGAAAATCTTAGAATTCGAGCGTGTCACGTCGCGGCTTTCTGAGGCATAGCGCGTCAGTCGGCCTGGTTGCGGGCGCCGCTACCGCACTTCGGCTACCAGCATTTGCTCAGTCGGCTCTGCCGGATATCCAGTCCGTTTTGGATAAGATCTCCGTGAAAGACTACGTTCGCGAAGACTATCGTAAACTCTACAGCATGAGCGATGATCCGCTGTGGGATCCCGCGAAGGATTGGATACGGACGGTCGATTGGGAAAAGGTTCGCTCTGAACAAGCTGGCAAGGTAGTTCGGTTCGCGGTGGGTGCCGCAGACCAGGAATCAGCGGCCGAAGGGCTGAAGCCGTTTGAGCAATTGTCGGGCATCAAAGTTGAGCTTGTCCCGATTCCAGACGACAGCTTCTATGACAAGGCGGTTTCAGAATTCATTTCTGGTAACGCGTCTTTTGACGCTCTGCAGTTCTTCTCTCCGTGGCTGGGTGACTTCGCTGCACCCGGCTTCCTCGCCGACCTTTCCGAGTACGCGGAGAAATGGAAGCTTCCGCTTGACGACTTCTATGACACGTACCGCCTCAACTATGGCTATGTCGGCGGAAAACTGGTCGGCATTCCGTTCGACTGCGACATCCAGATGGTCCATCTTCGCAAGTCGAGCATGGAGAAAATCTTGGGCGGGCCAATTGATCGGGCACAATCTGTACCGACCTATGATGAGCTGATCCGCATCACCGCTGAGGCTAATAAGCTCGGCGGTGGCGTCGCGGGCGTTGGCCTTATGGCAGCTCGCGGCTTCTGGGCCACGTACACTTGGGAGCATATCGCAGCGCAAGCCGGCCTTAATTTGTTCGACAGTGACTGGAACCCGCAGCTGACGAGTGACGCGGGCGTAAAGGCGATGGAGATCATTCTCGCGCTTCAGAAGAATGCCATCGAAGGTGTATCAGGTGCAGGATGGGGCGAAAATCGTGCTGCCTGGCTCGGTGGACAATTGGCAGCAAACGTAAGTTGGCAGGACAGCGGCACGCAAGCGATGCGACCGGATCAGTCGAAGATTGTCGACGATTTCGTTACCATCTATGAACCTCGAATTTCGGGCGGCGTATTTGCTCCACCGAATATCGCGGGTTCGACCTCCTGCGTCGCGGCCACTTCTCAGAACCCCGAGGGCGCGTTCCTTATGCTGGCCTTCCTCACCACTTCGTCAATCATGGCAATGAACGAAGCCAACGCTAACGGCGTTGCTCCGGGGTATCGGTCGGTCCTGTCAAACAAACGCCTCCAGGCTGTTAGCCAGCCGATGAAGGTTTGGGCCGACAGCCTTGAACACGCATGGTGTGCTCCGCGTATTCCAGGCATGTTTGAGATGGAGCAAGCCTTGGGTAATGAAATCAACCGCGCGGTCACCGGGCAGATATCGGCGAAGGAAGCCCTCGACAACGGGCAAAAGGCTTGGATCAGCATCATGGAGAAGAACGGCTTCTCCGGTGGAAATGCGCCGATTGCTTATGCCGATGCAGCACCTGGGCTGTACGTAGGCAATGGCAAGGCACTGCCGTTCTAACCATGACTTACTCATCATTGACAACCAAACCGGAGGCGGCCAAAGCCGCCTCCAACACATCCCGCAACGTGTATCCTCGCTCTGCGACGTCGCGTCTGATCTTTCCCTATCTGCTGGTAGGGCCGGCGGTCGCGTACCTGCTAGTGATAACGCTTTATCCCGGGATTTTTGCGATCTATCAAAGTCTTTTCGTCGTGAGGTTCGTTTCATGGACCTGGGCCGGACTCGATAACTATTGGAAGATCATTCAAGACCGCGAATTTTGGGCAGCGTTAGGTAATACCGCAATCATAGGCGGAATTTCGCTGTCGTTGCAGACTATCATTGCGATGACAGTGGCATTCTTCTGCTACCGCGATCCGCTGGTCCGGGGCTGGCGCATCATCTTCCTGATGCCAATGCTGTTCATGCCATCTGCAGTCGCATTCATTTGGAAGTTGGCCTTCAATGATGGTCGCGTGATCTCAGATCTGCTGATGTCAGCTGGGATTGTTTCTAGTAACGTGGACTGGTTGGCATCCATTTGGCTGGCCCGATTGACTCTGATCGTTGCAGATGTTTGGCAGTGGACACCTTTTCTCTTCATCATATTCGTGGGCGCTTTACAGGGCCAAGATGAAGAGATCGAAGAGGCTGCTCGGTTGGATGGCGCAAGCTGGAGCAGCATATTCTGGAACATCTCGCTGCCAATGATGCGCCCAGTAATTGTAGTCGCCGTAACACTTCGCGGCATCGACATCACGACGATGTTCACCAACGTTTACATCATGACCCAGGGGACTCCAGGCGGTGCCACGGAGACGATGAGTTTCTTTATCTACCGCCAGGGCTTCAGAATGTTCAACTTTGGATACGCTTCCGCCGCATCGGTGTTGATGCTGATCTTCACTGTTTTTGTCGCGCAGACTGTCGTCAAACGCGCATTCAGATCCGGGAAATCTTGATATGGCTAGCGTTCGAAAATCTGGCGGCGAGAGTTTGCTGCTGCGATATCTGGTTCTTGGTGCTTGGGCGATTGTGTGCCTCGCTCCGATTGTATGGTTCTTCACAATTGGGTTCCGTCCCAGAACCGAAATCATCGTCCCGAAACCCATTTACTGGCCCACTTGGAGCCTCGATGCATGGCGCTTGCTGATCAGCGATTGGCCAATTGCCCTGTACTTGAGAAACTCCGTGCTTGCGGTCGCAGGATCGGTGGTCATTGACCTCGTGCTAGCCATCCCAGCAGCTTACGCGCTTGCACGTTACGAATTCCGCGGGCGCGAGGATATAGGCTTCTACATTCTGTCGACCCGCATGATGGCTCCAGCCATTGTAGCGGTACCCATCTTCTTTCTCTTCAAAAATATCGGACTACTCGACTCTGTGTGGGCGCTTATGTTGATCTATGCGGCCATCAACCTTAGCTTGGTAACTTGGATTATTCGCAGCTACATGCTGGATATTCCTAAGGAACTCGAAGACGCGGCTCGGACCGACGGTGCCGGCGACATGACAATACTGTGGGAAATAATCATCCCAGCTTGTCTTCCAGGCATTATTACGGCCGCCGTTATCGCCGCGATCTTCGCAATCAACGAATTTTTGTTCACCCTGCTCATCGCGTCGACCTCCAAAGCCTATACCATGTCGGTCGCGCTCGCCAACTTCACCGGCGGTTCGGACGGGGTCATCTACAACGCAATCGCGCTCGTATCGTTCCTCGCCTTCGCTCCTATTTTGATCCTTGTGGTCATGATCCAGAAGCACCTGTCGCGTGGACTGACCATGGGCGCCGTGAAAGGATAAACACATGGCATCTATCCAGCTGAAAAACGTCGAAAAGAGCTTCGGTTCATTCGTCGGGGTGAAGGACGTTTCGTTAGATATAGCCGACGAAGAATTTCTGGTCCTCTTGGGGCCTTCTGGTTGCGGAAAGACGACGACCATGAGGATGATTGCCGGCCTCGAGCATCCGACGGGCGGTGAGATAAGCATCGGCGGCATGGTGGTGAACGACATAGACGCACGTGACCGTGATGTCGCCATGGTGTTTCAGGGTTATGCCTTGTACCCGAACATGTCGATCTACGAAAACATTCGTTTCCCTCTGCGAATGCGCAAGGTGCCTAAGGACGAGCATGACAGCCGCGTACGCAGGGCGGCAGAAATGGTCGAGCTAGGCCCTTTTCTGGATAGAAAACCGGGTGCAATGTCCGGGGGGCAGAGGCAGAGAGCCGCACTCGCACGCGCGATTGTGCGACAGCCTCAGGTGTTCTTGATGGATGAGCCTCTTTCGAACCTCGACGCAAAACTGCGGGCGAGCATGCGTGTGCAGATCAAGCACATGCAGCGGGATCTCCGTATCACGACCGTCTACGTCACCCATGATCAGATTGAAGCCATGACCCTCGCCGACAGGATCGTCATCATGAACCGTGGCGTGATCCAGCAAATTGGCACCCCTGACGAGATTTACTCTGATCCCGCCAACACTTTCGTGGCCGGCTTCATAGGCTCACCGCCCATGAACTTGATCGAGGGCAAGGCCCAAGACGGAAACTTTTCCGCACCCGGTATCCACGTCAAATGTCCTTCTTCGCTTTCCGGCCCCATAACCCTGGGTATCCGGCCAGAAGACTGCAAAATCGATGGCACCGAGCTGCGTGGCACGGTGTACGGAGTCGAGCCTACAGGCGACATCACGTATTTGACGGTACGCACCGGTGACAAGCATATCGAAGTGAAAGCCGCGCGCGATTTCCGGGCACCAATCGATAGTTCAATTCAGATTGGTTTCGATCAAAATCGCCTCTACTTCTTCGGACAAGACGGAATGCGAGTGAGAGAAGGCTAATGTCAACATCTTTCGATTTTAGCTGCGTCGGTTTTTACACCTTCGATGCTCTTTGCAGACCGGTCACTGATATACCTCCTGGTGGACAGACACTATTTGTGGAAGACTATACGCTAGCGGTATCCGGGGCCGCGGGTTCTGCAGCGATAATTGCAGCGAAATACGGGCTGCGGGTTCAGGCAGTTGGCGGCGTCGGTTACGACGACATGGGCGACTGGGTTCGAATGAAGCTGAAATCGTATGGCATCGACGTCAGCATGATGCAACGATTTGAAGGCTATTCCACGTCGTCATCGATTGTGACGACGAGGCCGGACGGTAGCCGGCCTGCCTTGCACAAACGTGGTGCAACTGACGCCTTCTACGTGGCAGACTCGGACGTTGATAGCTTGCTGGATACAAAGATCTTGCACGTTGGCGGTGTGGGCCTGATGAACCGTATGGATGATACTGGGCGGACAAGGGAAATCATGTCGGAGGCTCGCAGACGCGGTGTCATCACGACTTTGGACGTCTTCGCTTCCACTCCACAGGACTTGCCGAAAGTAGAAGCCCTATTGCCATTCACGGATTATTTCTTGCCTTCAGAAGAAGAGGCCAAGGCTCTGTCCGGACTGAAAGAGAACAAGGACTTGGCCGACTTTCTGTTAGGCAGAGGAGCGGGATGCGTCATACTGACACTTGGCGCCGATGGGGTTTACTATCATGATCGATCGGGGTTGGAATTTCACTCTCCAGCGTTTCAGGTTGAAGTGAAATGTACATGTGGCTGTGGAGACTGCTTCAACGGAGGGTTTGCAAGTGGCCTGGTCAAAGGCCTATCTGCAAGGGATGCGGTTGAATTAGGCCAAGCATCGTCAGCACTCAATGCTACCGGTTTAGGCAGTCAGGCCGGTGTGGTAGACTTTGAGTCGACCAGCAGATTCATCGACGTCACACCTCGCAGATATTCGACTTCGATGGCATCAAATTTGGTAGCATCTGGCTAACAGAGGGATCTCGTTGCACATGCGACACCACCTTGTCGAGCAAACTGTATACATTAAAGACGCCCTGAGGGGGATCCGCTTTGCAGTACGACAAGGACACGAGGCCCTGAAAGAGAGAGCTCCTCGACACCTTCCGTCACCAGCGTCAAGCATCGCGCTTTCCACGTTGGGTGAGATCGAAACGGTTGCGAAAAGCATTGAGAGCCAGGTCCACAGGATTGCTAAGGCCGTGCTTGGCGCCTCACCTTACAAGTTATCGGGTCTGACGGAAGCTATGAGTTCAGTACGACCGGCTCACGAATTTTCGGAGTCCTATTACCATCTGATGAAGTTACTGCTGAAACGTTATGGCGTAGTCGAAGTCTTCATGAGCCAACGAGGTTTCGAGCAGGCGTTCGCCGAGGCGGACCGGTCCGGAACAGTTCTAAGCTTTGCCAGCCGCCTTGTGATCAGCATTGCGAGGCATCAACTTAAGTTAAGCGGGATTTCTGTCCGTCGACCAGACATGCTACATCACGATCTTCAGCGTCTGGCTGCCTTTGCAACAATGGTAGCGATGCTAGCAGACGTTGGCCCGCAAGAGCGCATCGAGGTGGCCTACTCGGCAGCGGAACTTGTTTTTGCGAGGCGAGAAACCATCGCCAACGCATTAACGAAGGAAGATTTCCAACAGACGCTGACGCTACTGGGAACAATGAGCGCTCATGTTTGATGTTACGAGAGCAAAGTCAACGTTGCCGAGTTCAAATCAGCCGATCCGAGTTGCAGCTCGACAATTCCGCTGGTTTAAGCAGGCATTCCATAAATACACTAGTGCGTATTCAGAGCGCGTAGGCGTTCAATTTGTAATTGACGATGAGAAGCTTGCCGCTTGTTTTCTCCGTTGGTTGGACGTTATTTCTACTCAAAGACCTGGTGAAAAAGCGGAGCGGGAAGATTTCATAAAGTTTGCACCTTCATTGATGTTGAATGAGTTCATCGCGGACATGCCGATTAGGGCTACAAATCATTCGTATGTGGACGATGAAAGTAGTGTAGAAGGCTTCTGGCCTGAGGGTTACGTAGTCACCACTTTTTGTCTGTCCGTTTATGCGGCTACAATGGAGCAAGAATTTCATTCAGAAGTTGAGGTTAACGCTACCCTCGACGACCTTCGCAGTTGGTGGTCGTTCAAAGAGAATGCGCACCAGGAAACTGCCTATGCCGCAGGGTTCTTTCAACTTCTGCTTGGCCAGGAGCCCAACTGGTGGAACCCGGCGAGTTTTAAGGCAAGAAACAAGGCCGCAACCTGAAAGAAACACTGAGGCACCGATCCAATTTTTTCGACACGGGCGGCTTAGCTAACTCAACCCGCAGCGCTGCCAGTCATTGAGCACACTAGCGAATATCTTGGCGCAAGGATACGCGAACGTTAAACTTCACAGTGACCCCATTAGGCCCAGTCGGCCCGAAGCTGCGATTTCGGCCAACTCGAAGAACAGATGTGGGAACGTGCAATCACGCTGAAGCGGGCTGCGAACCTTGACCTTCCAAGGCGCGGTAGACGGTCATCCTGGAAATGTTCAGATCACGAGCAACGGCGGATTTCGTTGCGCCAGCAGCGATCCGCCTGCGGATTTCCGCGTCATCGACATTCGTCTTCCTGCCCGTATAGATGCCGTCAGCCTTTGCCGCGTCGATGCCCGCTCGTTGCCTGTCTTTGATGAACTTGAGTTCCATGTCAGCGACCATGCCGAGGATGGTGATGACCATTCGGCCCATACTTCCGGCCGTCGTCACTTCGGGTTCAAGGACGCGCAAGGATGCGCCCTTTTCGTCAAGCTCATGAACGAGATTGAGAACGTCGCGTGTGGAACGGCCGAGCCGATCAAGTCGCAGAACCACCAGCTCGTCGCCCGCATGCAGAAACTGCATAATGGTTTCCAGCTCGGATCGCCCCTTCCGGGACGCTCCCGATCCGGTTTCTGATCGGATGATTTCGCAACCAGCAGCCTTCAGGCGCTCGTTCTGAATATCGAGGTGAATAGCCCCGAGTTTCGTAGACACCCTCGGGGCTATTCATTCGTCACATCCATCCTTTGTCGTCAACCCGCCGTTTAGCTTGACTACGGCGCAACCGTGAGCCCCGAGTGTCAAACGGCGCAAGATGTGCTCTCCAGTAAGTAGATCAATGCCTTCCGGGATATTGGAGACCTCAACGCTTTCTTCACAAGTGTTTAGCAGAAATAGAAGCTCACGGCCCTTCCCTTCCCGCAGTGTGACCTCGACGTTTGCTGGCAGGTCTGCCACCAGAGGCTCGATACCTGAGTCAATGAAGATTAATTCGGCAAGTGCCTTAACCAGAGCATCCGTCAAATAGGTCCCGACATAGATCGCCTGCCCATTCCCAACTCTCCTTCGCGAGATGGCGGCGCGCCCACACAAAAAGCGGTTGCTCCATTGGCCGATCGTTTCGACGTCTGGCTCGAGGTCTAAAATCTCGTAAAGGTGGGCCGCATCATACTCTGAATCGCCGATGGTGAAACGGTAACGGCGCTGAGAAGAGCTCGCGGGAAGGAGTTGTGCGGGTACATTCAAGCCAAGTTCCGGAGCTGGTATCCCGAAGAGACCATCGGCGCCAGGCTCCGCGACCCGTCCAAACTCTTCCACTTGAACGCCACAGAGAGCGGAGAGGCCCGATCCAGGCGCAAGGCTGCGCGGAATGTGATTGTTTACATCCCGCGTTCCAGTCAAAGCGCCAACCACCAGCGTGCCACCGTTGCGTACAAAAGCCTCAACGTTTGCGTCCCACTCGCTCTTCCACATCACCCAATGCGGGACATAGAGTAGCTTGATGCGGGACAAATCGTCGGCAGGATGAATGAAACCGCAAGCCAGTCCGTTTTCATAGCAATATCGGTGCAGCCGGCTCCCATCCTCAAGTGGGCTCGGCAGGCCGATCGGGTAGGTCTTATAGGCCTCCTGATTGTCAAAATCAGCGCCGGCGATAGCAACATCCATCCGCACAGTCGTGCCGAGTAAGTCCTGCCTTATCTGTGCGATGTCATCGGCAAACTGTTTTGCCTCACGATAGCGCCGACGTGGCACATCGTCATGGTCGATGATGCCCATCCAATATATCTCCGCGCCGAAATGCGCTGGTCTCCAGCGGAAGAAAAGCAGGCCATCCGCGCCGCGCGCGACGGAACTGAGCGCCATCCGGCGCATCTCGCCCGGTTCCGGTGTCATCGTGGAGAAGCCAGGTTGACTGCCGAATCCCGCGGCCTGTTCTGGCACGATGAAGTTCCCGCTATAGGCGCGACAAACATCGAGATGCAGTGCCTGTGTCGCGGCATGACCACCGGTGCGCCGCAGTTCATCATATAGCATTGGATAGATATCAAAGCCCAGAAAATCGAGATCTTCGCCGAATGGTCCGCGAAGGTCGATATCCTCGATGCGGCCGAGATTGTGGAAGATAAACCAGTCTGGATCTGCAGCGCGCAGGATCTCTATCTGGTCACGCTGGAACGCGGCCGTCGCATCGGCCAGGAACCGGTGATAATCTTGTATATGGCCGGGGCTCGGAAACCCCGGATCTCAAGGCGCGGGGCGCAGTTATCTGATCGAAATCGTCATAGGCAGTCGCCCAGAACGTACCGCCCCAAGCAAAATTTAGCGCATCTATAGTACCGTACCGACGCTCGAGAAAGGCGCGAAATGCACGCTGCGTCTCTTCAGAATAGGAGGTAGAAATGGTGGTGTTCAGCTCGTTGTCGGTCTGCCAACCGATAACGTGTGGGTTGTCACGGTAGTGATCGGCAAGCGCTTGGGTGATGCGTCGGCTATGACTACGGTAGACTGCGCTATTTGTGTCAGCATGCTGACGCGAACCATGCGTCGCGACCCGATCGCTCTCATCTACGCGCAGCACCTCGGGATACCGCACCGTCAGCCAGCGAGGCGGGGTGGCCGTCGGGGTGCAAAAGATCGTCTTGATACCGACTATGCCAAGCACGGCGATCGCGCGGTCGAACAGATCGAAGTCGAATATCCCTTCGCTGGGTTCCAGCAAATTCCACGCGAATTCGCCCATCCGGACAACGTTGAACCCGGCCGCTGCCATCCTCTCCGCATCGCTCTCCCAAATGGCTTCCTCGATATGTTCAGGATAATGTGGAACGCCCAGGAGGAAGCAGTCGAGATTGAGTGGGCGCCAGACGGAAAGAGGGGCCGAGCGGGTAGGCTTCATCAGATAATCCTCAACGAAACTAGGGAAATTGGGCCTTCAAAAAGTGACGAACGACTTCGGCGCGGAAACCGTGCGGCCATCCGACGAAAAGAGGTAGGCGTCACGATTGTCGAAGCTGAGCACTATCGGCGTTCCGGGCCGAATTGGCACGTTGTCCGCAATCTGGACAGTGAAAGCACCTGTGCCACTGTCGGAACTGCTCGTCGTGAGAAGTCCTGCATCAGCATACAAAATTGTCTCACGGCCGAGGTGTTCGACCAAACGGGTTTCTGCCGGAATGGTGACCACCGATGTGCTATCGGTAACCTTCAGTCTCTCCGGGCGAATGCCCACAGTAACGCTTTCGCCCTTTTGAACAGAGCTTGCCAGACGGTCGAAAACGATATCTGTCCCTCCAGCCAGCGTTACGCGCGCGCTGAGGTTATCAGAGTCAGTAACGACCGCGTCCATAAAGTTCATTCGCGGCGCGCCGAGGAAACCTGCGACGAACAGGTTGACCGGATTGTTGTAGAGATCCAGGGGCGCGCCGACCTGCTCGATCCGCCCTTTGTTCAATACGATGATGCGGCTCGCCATGGTCATCGCCTCGACCTGATCGTGCGTCACGTAGATCATTGTCGCGCTGAGCCGAGCGTGAAGTGTCGACAGCTCGACGCGCATCTGCGTACGCAGTGCCGCATCCAGGTTGGAAAGCGGCTCATCGAAGAGAAACACGTCGGGCGAGCGAGTAATGGCGCGGCCAATCGCCACGCGTTGGCGCTGTCCACCGGAAAGCTGTCGCGGCAGTTTGTCGAGCTGCTCCTCAAGACGCAAGATCGCCGCCGCGCGCGTGACGGCAGTCTCGATCTCCGCCTTCGGCCGCTTGGCCATCCGAAGTCCGAAGCCCATGTTTTCCGCCACCGTCATGTGCGGATATAGCGCATAAGACTGGAAAACCATGGCAATGCCCCGGTCGCCAGGCTCCTCCTTCGTTACGTCGCGGTTCTTGATGAGTAAGCGCCCGGATGAGACGCTCTCCAGTCCGGCAATCGTCTTCAGCAGCGTCGATTTTCCGCAACCCGAGGGGCCGACCATAACAGCGAACTCGCCATGCTCGATCGTGAGGTTAATATCGCGCAGGGCATGATAGCCGGCATAATGTTTTTGAATGTTCTGGAGTTCAACGCTCGCCATCGCGCAGCTATCCTTTTGGTTGTCTGTTCACCCCTTCACCGCACCGACGGTCAGTCCTGCGATGAAGTGACGTTGCATGAGGAAGAACACGAGCACCGGGGGCACGGCGACGATGACTGTGGCAGCGGAGACGAGGTTCCAGGCGGAGACATATTCGCCACGCAAATTACTCAGTCCCGCTGTTACCGGCTTCACGGCATCGCTCTGGGTCAGCACGATCGCCCAGAAATAGTCATTCCAGACGAAAGTGAAGGTTAAGATGGCAAGTGCAGCAAGCGCCGGGCGCACGAGGGGGAGTACAACATGAACTAGCGTTTGACTTGGTGAAGCCCCTTCGCACCGCGCTGCCTGGAAAAGCTCGTCAGGCAGCGCGGCGATGAAGTTCCGCATAAACATTGTCGCAAACCCCGTCTGGAAAGCTACATGGAAGATGATCAGCGCCGCATAGGTATCGTAAAGGCCGAGCGCCACCATCAGATCCCGCACCGGGATCATCATGATCTGCGCTGGCAGAAAATTGCCGCCAACGAAGAGAGCGAAGATGAGGTTCGCGCCGGGGAACCTCTGGCGCGACAGCACATAACCCGATAGTGTAGCAAACACGAGCACGCCCACTACCGATGGCAGTGTGATGACGAGGCTGTTTACGAAATAGCGGGCCATAGCGGTCTGTGTGAAAACGGCCGTGTAGTTCTCGACGAGGTTGAAGCTCTTCGGCCAGGTCCAGTAATTGCCGGCCATCACCTCCTCGAAGGAACGTAGCGACGTTACCATGACGGCAAAGAGCGGCAGCAGCCAGACAAGAAGAACGAGCGATACCAGGCCGATGTAAAGGCTGCGGCGCATTGGGGCTGTGGGCGGGATGGGGCGAGGGTACATCAGGCGTTTCCTCTCTCCACCTTGATGAGGGTGCGAAGGTACCAGGCGATGAAACCCGACATGATGACAAACAGGACCGTTGCGATCGCTCCGCCATAGCCGAAGCGGTATGAATAGATCGACTGCTCGTACATTTGGTAGGCGAGGACGGTCGAGGAGCCGAAAGGACCGCCGGACGTCATGACGGCGACCATATCGAAGGAGCGCAGCGCGCCTATGACGGTGACAGCGAGTGCAATAAAGCTTACCTCGCGCAACTGCGGTAGTATAATGTTCCACAGCATGGCAAAGCCTCGTGCGCCATCCACCCGGCCCGCCCCAATCAACTCCTCGTTGAGATTGTTAAGACCTGCCAAAAACAGGACCAAGCAGAAAGCGACTTGTGGCCATAGAGCAGCGATGACGACCGCCGCAGTGACGAAAGTCTCGTCCGATAACAGGGCCGGCGCGGTTTGGCCAAACACGCTGAAGATGAGGGCCAACAGGCCGAACGTGGGATCGTAGACCCAGGTGAAGACGACACCCACAGTGACAGAGGCCAGAACAAGCGGAATGAAAAATAGCGACTTTGCGATACGCATGCCGCTGATCGGCTGGTTAAGCATCAACGCCAGTGCGAGCCCGAGCGGAGGCGCGGCCATGAACATGACAAGCCAAATCACGTTGTTCTTTAGTGATGTGAAGAACTGCGGATCGTCGAATAACTCCCGATAGTTATCAAATCCGACCCAGATCATTTCACCAACGCCATCCCATTCGTGAAATGAGACCCAGATCGTTTGGAGCGCGGCGAAGATGATGACGACGCCAAAGAGCAGGATCCCTGGGAGAATGAAAAGCGTAGGTGCCATCCAGCTGCGGTGGCGACGCCAAAGTGATGTCATATCAATCTGCTTCTGATGGTGAATGACTAAGGCCTGACCATTCCCGAGCCCACGAGATCGGGATGGGCGAAGAGGTGGACCTCTTCGCCCAGGCGGTGCCAGGGAGGTTGACAACCGCGTTGGACTTATAGCTTGAAGACGCGCTTGCGCGCGGCTTCGAGACGCGCGAGAATCTGCTCACGCGCATCCGGTTTCACCATGAACTCCTGAAAACCCTTCAGACCTTCTTGAGCCATGTCTGGATCGGTATCGCGATCGTAATATTGGGCGGTTCCCTTGACTGATTTCAGGCTCTCAACGGCTGCGTTCACCAGTGGATCGGCACTCGGCGGGCAATCGCTTCGGGGCGGCACTGCGCCTTCAGGTGCAAGATAGGCTGCCAGGTTTTCGGGCTGATAGAGATAGGCGAGAAACTCCCGCGCCCCCTCCTTGTTCTTGGCATTTTTTGGAATATGAATTGAATTTAGTGCGAAGTCTTCATAGCGCGGGAGACCGGGAGTAATTTCCGGGAACGGCGCGAATGCTATCTGATCCTGCTCCTCGGCAGGAAAACCGTACTTAATGAAGCCTGCGAGATCCATCATCGCCGCCTTCTTCTGGGCTAGCGCGGCGGCTGCCTGCTCCCATCCAGAAGAGGTGTGGTTTGGCGTAAATAGGCCCGCTTTAATCAAAGCCTCCCACTTATCGAACACTGGCGTCAGAGCCGAGTCAGTGTATGCCATCGTGCCGTCCATCAGGGCCATATGCTTCTCTAGGCCGTTGATGCGTAGGTTCATATGATCGAACCAACCGGCGGCTGGCCACATTTCCTTCGTGCCCATGCTGACAGCGACCATGCCGGCTGATTTGGCCTTGTCGCCGAATGACAGGAGATCGTCAAAGCTAGCTGGGGCGGTCCAACCCCTCTCATCGAAGACGTCCTTGCGATAGAAGAACCCCCAAAGCAGGCCGCCTAGCGGCAATCCGTATTGCTTGCCGTTGACTGTCACAGCACCGGTCGATGCGCCTAGGACTTCTTGATATCTTTCACGGGCGAAGAGGTCAGAGATATCGTCGAACAGATCCCGTTTGACGAATGACTTCATGCGATTGCCGGAGAACCAGAAGCAGATATCGGGGGCGCCTACAACAAGATAGCTGCGAATTGCAGTCTTGTGCGCTTCGTGATCCATGTTGTTGATGACGACCTTGGTACCGCTTACTTTTCCGAATTCCTCGGCAAGTCGCTGAAGAACCTCGCGCTGTGGAGCGTTGGCGATATTGGAGATGATCGTCAATTCCTTGGACTGTGCATAAGCCGGCCGGCCAAGAATGGTACTCGAAGCGATCAGACCGCCAGCCCCTTTCAACAAAGTTCTTCGCGTCGGTGCAAGATTAAGCAGATTGCCAGTTAAACTCATTGTGGCTCCTCCCACGACAGGTCCATTCGCGTAACCGTTTGTCGCGATCACGATCGGGTCTTCCTTGAACAGCAACCATTCCTCCATCCGACAAAGCGTTGTCAGATGCCTACTCCGTCGGTTGCCAACGACGAAAAGCTAGCCTATCTTTTGAGCGACCACAAGACTTAATTTACAAAATTAATAAAAGGGAGAGACATGCGCGGCGGCCCTACGACATCTCGAGCAATTAACCGGCGATTGATTCTCAGTCTGTTGCGTCAGCGAGGTCCGATATCCCGCGCTGAACTGGCATCCCTAACTGGCCTTAGCGCTGCGGCGATTACATTCGTGGTCACCGAACTGATTGAAGAAACCTTGGTGGTCGAGCGAGAAGCGGTCGTTGGGACGACGGGCCGCCGTCCTACGCCCATTGATATCAATTATGAGGCGCATCTGACGGTCGGATTCAAACTGCACCGTCACCACATAGAATGCGTGTTGACCGACCTTGCAACCATGCCCCTCGTAGCTTTCAATGTTGATATCTCTGACCCGGCACCCAAAACCATTATCGAGACAATCGCGTCGACTATCCCGGCGCTCTTAGAGCGAGCTGAGCGCCCCAACGATAAACTATTGGGGATCGGCGTCTCCATCCCGGGGGAGATCGACCCCTCAACCGGCATCTGTATTCAGAGCCCGCGCTTCGGTTGGCGCGATCTGCATTTTGCCGAATTACTCGCTAATCGCGTACACGCGCCGGTCTGGATTGATGACGACGTCAACGCCTTCGCCGTTGCACAACGCCTGTTTGGCGCCGGTCGGTTGCACGGCAATTTCGCGGCCTTGGCTGTTGGCGCCGGAATAGGCTGCTCGCTGGTGATCGATGGCAAAATCTATCACGGAAGCCGGAGCGCGGCTGGTAAGATCGGACACATCACCTCCGTGCCTGGCGGGCGCCTCTGCGAATGCGGACGCCATGGCTGCCTCATGGCACACGCCGCTGAGCCGTACATGCTGGACGAATGGACTCGTCTTACCGGACAGGCGATCGGATGGGCGGCGTTCGTGGAAGCCTCTCTTACCGGCGAGGACATGGCACTTTCGATTCTCGAGGACGCCGGGAAACGTATCGGAGGTCATCTCGCTGATGTGGTCAACCTGTTCGATCCGGAAATAATCATCGTTGGCGGAGAGGCTGCGGTGCTGGGCGATGCTCTGATTGCGCCAATTCGCTCGGCAATGGAAGCAAGGACTTTCTTTTCGAACCCCACGCTTGTTCTGGATTGGGTTCCAAACTCTTGGGCGCGAGGGGCCGCAGCCTTAGCAACGCAGGTTGTCTTTGACTTTGAAAGCGTCTCAAGCGGATGACCGACCAAAATGCTGGAAATCAAACACCCACTGCAACCTTGCCCCTCCTGGCGTAGAGTGGAACTAACACCGCCCTCGACGCATGTCCCTCTTCGGCCTCCTAGGCGACAGTTTCCACCTTCCAGATGAAGGCGAAGAGGCATCGCCTCCAACCGCGAGTGGCTCATCAGAACGGCGTTCGTCACGCCTTGAACGGATCTCGAACCGTCAGCCAGCCCAGGGAAATTCGTAAGCGACTGAAAAGCAGAAATCTTTCGCTCCTTGGGCTGCCTTATCAAGAACTATGTCAGAATGACGGGGCACCCCCAAGATAAGACATTTCCCATGACCTCGGCTGCCCGCTGCCCATTGAGCCGCCGAATAGCTTGCAGATCCGGTGATATCTCCTGCAACACTCGTATCAATTCACCTTGATCGCGCATCATGAGCAAGGCTTCTTTCAAGGCATTAGCCGGCGGCAGGCGGGTCAGCGCCATGGCAAGACTGCTACCGAAGGCCAAGGCGGCATAATAGTCGATCGGCCACAGATGGCCGATAACCTGCTGCGAAGGAGAGACGAGTTCTTGAGCGAGGCCCGACCGAGCCATTCCGTTAAACGTCTGCGCTGTCGCACTCGAACAAATGTTCAAGACGAGCAGCCGGCGCCCCGTGCGAGGCACGTTAAATTCTGCAAGATCAGCAAGCGACGCCATAGTGCCATCTTCCATCACGATACCGGTCTGGCTCGCGTCGTCCGATGTTTGTTCGCCATGCCCAATGACCCACAGCACGTCGGCTTCGGAATCCTCGTAAAATTGACGAAACGCTCTCATATCAAGCTCTCCTGACGTCACCTTCGCACGCCAGCCAGCGGTAGCCGCGACGCGCATCAGGACCTCCACCTCGGCCTCAGTGGTGTGCGTTGACCCGGTCCAAATCGAAAGAACCCTGATAGGCCTAAGGTCGTCGGAGATGGTTAGAGACGTTTCCAAGGGGGCGATCCAGCCAAGGCGGTCAAGGATCATGGCTTGCAATGGGTCACGGTGGGCCGGCATTACCACGACAGATCGCGGGACCCAGCCACGCGGCAGCCTATCGGCTAATTCCGATAGTCTGTAGTGATCTCCCATCGCCGCCCAGATCTCAGGGCCGAATTCGAAGGCCGGGGTAGTCTTCAGCCGTTCATCTACCCTAATTTGCCGATCTCCTTGTGGCCCGCGGAAATACTCGTTGAGCGCATTTGAGTTTGCGATCAGAGCCTTTTCAAGAGATTCGGCCGCGCTATTGGATGCAAAATGACGATCATCGGGCCAAACATAAGCAACCCCATCTCCATGGTTGGGACATACGAAAAGGATATCGGCGTCAGCGGGGGATGAGTCGGGCTCCGCGTACCATGCATGCAGAACCGTCATCAGGTCTTCGGTCGAACCGAACTTGCATAGCGCATAGATAATCGGATGCAGCAGGAGGACACGCGAATCCAGAGCGACCCGTGCAACTTGCCGCGAACCTCCGGAGCGGTAGAGCTTGGAAAGTGCCTGGATCTCCGACTGGATTTCTGCCCGTGTTGCAACCCAGGCCTCTTGGTCTACCAAAGTGACCCCAAGAAGCTGCAGCGGTTCGTGCTCCTTCAACTCCGATCTTAAATCTGAAAGTGTCCGGCGTGCCCATTCGACCGGGTGTGTATCGGTATAGAAGCCGGCGTGTGTCGACATCGCAACCTGAATTTGAGCTCTCTCCCGCGCGGGCGTGTCGGGATCCTCTAAAAACTTCAACAAAGTTTTGATCGGCAATTGCGTAGCCTCCAGCTTCCTCGCAGCCGAGTAAGCGGCGATGGCGGTCAACGCCATAGTTCCTTTGCCAGAACCTGCTTTCAGACCGATCGCAACCGCAGCCTCGAAGAACATCGTGCAGTGGTCATCAAGACCACCAAACTTGTGCGCGACAATGTATGCCGCCCAGACCTAATCAACTGCGACTTCGAGCGCGAGCTCGTTCATCGCTCCTGTGGCACCTGGGTAGGGCGGAAGCGCGTACATCGCATGGTTTTCAGTCCGACCGAAAACGTGCTCTCGAGAAATAGACCAGAGCAGCCAGTCGTAACATGTCCGCATACGGCCTGATGCCATCGTCCGACAGATCTGCACTTGAGAGGTGACAAAGCGGAAGCCGTCGACCATCGCGGCGACCGTTGGGTCAGTCTGACGTGCCGTTTGAAGCTCTATGTCCGTTCGAAGGGCAATACAAAATGCATCCAGCTGGGCGCCATTCTCTTGAAGCTTGATCTGCAAGTCCAAAACGGCGCCAGCGAAAGCCGATCCCCTCCCGATCCAATCGAAGGGTAATTGCCAAGGCAGAAGGTCTGGAAACGATTTGGCGATCGTGTCCCATGGAGTGGTGTAGCTGGATTTCATAGCCATCGGTGATTTCCGGTAGGGTCGGGTTGCTTATGACCAACCTGAGGGACACCACCGATGACCGACGACATGATGAACCTGCGCTCACTCGTTGAGAAGAGCGCCGACGCCGATTTGCTGCGCGAGATGATCGGCTTTGCTGCCGAGAAGCTGATGGCGCTGGAGGTCGGGACGAAGACCGGCGCGGGCTATGGCGAGAAGAACGGCTTCCGACTTGCCCAGCGCAACGGCTACCGCGATCGAGACTGGGAGACACGGGCTGGCACCGTCGAGCTGCGTATTCCGAAGCTTCGCACCGGCAGCTATTTCCCGAGTTTCCTGGAGCCGCGCCGCATGGCCGAGAAGGCCCTGACGGCAGTCATTCAGGAAGCCTATATCCAAGGCGTTTCAACCCGCTCAGTCGATGATCTCGTCAAGGCGATGGGGATGTCGGGCATCTCCAAGAGCCAGGTATCCCGGCTCTGCGAAGAGATCGATGACAAGGTCAAAGCCTTCCTCGACCGCCCCATCGAGGGCGAGTGGCCATACCTCTGGATCGATGCCACCTACCTGAAGGTTCGTCGCGGCGGTCGCATCGTCTCTGTCGCGGTCATCATCGCCGTGGGTGTGAACACCGATGGCCGACGCGAGGTGCTCGGCATGGAAATCGGCACATCTGAGGCAGAAGCGATATGGACCGAGTTCCTACGCAAGCTGACCAGACGAGGCCTGCGCGGCGTCAAGCTCGTCGTCTCCGATGCGCACGAGGGTATCAAGGCGGCCGTGTCGAAGGTGCTTTCCGCCACCTGGCAGAGGTGCAGGGTTCACTTCATGCGTAACGCGCTGGCCCATGCCGGAAAGAGCGGAAGGCGTGTCGTCTCCGCCTTCATCGCCACGGCCTTTGCCCAGGACACGCCAGAGGCGGCGAGCACTCAATGGCGCAATGTCGCCGACCAGATCAGGCCGAAGGTGCCGAAACTCGCCACGCTGATGGATAGTGCCGAACAGGACGTGCTCGCCTACATGACCTTTCCCCGGCAGCACTGGACCAAGCTCCACAGCACCAATCCGATCGAACGCCTCAACGGCGAGATTAAGCGCCGCACAGAGGTCGTCGGCATCTTTCCCAACGATGACGCAATCGTCAGGCTCGTGGGAGCGCTGCTCCTCGAACAAAACGACGAGTGGGCTGTCCAGCGATCCCGCTACATGACACTTGAGACCATCGCCACGATGAGCGATGATCCGCTCATCAGCCTGCCAGCCGCAAGCTGACACTCATCCGGCCCTCTGGGATGAGCCGTGGTCGTCTAAGCTACACCACTCCGCGGGACACAATCGAAGAATCGAATGTTGGGAAATGGTCTGCTAACGTCATGGCTTACGCACCGCCTGCACGATCGAAGGACTTTAGGCCAGTGGGCACTTTCGCATCAGAGACGGAACGTGCAAACTCGAAAGTTGAGCACGCTCGTGTCGATCACCCCGACCTCCTCGAAATGCTCTTTGAACCCTTCACCCTCCATCGAGTAAATTTCAAGGTAGGGCTCTATCACAGCAATCGCGGCCTTCGCTGCGTTGACGATAAGCGGCAGCATATCGAAGAAAACAGGCGTGTTCGAAGTCTGCGCAGCAATATGGGTAGCGATGCAATCGGCGCCAAGATAGGCCCGTATCGCGCCCACCTTAGCAGCGCTCCAACGCGTCATGTCAAATGGCATATCGAGAAGGTCACTGATGTCCGACCATGAGAGGGCCTGGACAAAAAATGGCGCCTCACCGTCACCCTCGCCATAGGTTACAAGGACGTAGTCTCTCGACAGATGCGCACGACCGGCTCTGGTAAAGTAGCCTTCCAGACTTCGGACTCTATGTGCGTGATTGTGGTGGCGAGCGTTGCGTATTGCGAGGAGCGTCGCGGTAGTCGGCTCCCGGTTCCACGCAAACGAGATTCGGGGGTCATCGTTTGCAGCGTCGTAAATGCTATGGAAGCCGTTCAGGATAGACGACAGCCCCTGATCGAGATTGCCTGCGGCTTCCTGCGGATCGATCTTCATAAGTTCAGGAGCCCGAATAAGGTGCTCGGTGTTGACCCGCAGTGCGTGCGCAAAACTGTCGAATGCTTCACTGATAGATTTCATTTTCTTGCTGTAACGACTATTTGGCGAAGCGCGCCACTTGCGCACGGGTAGGCTTGCTGACAAGAGACGGCATTACAAAGGACTTCCCCAGGCCAGCCTTCGCATGGATGAGAATGAAGGTATTGAACGGCGTGCCGAAACCTTCCGCTACAAACTCCACCACGTCCCCATTCTTGTCCTCGAGAGGCAAAGTCCCCGGTCTGGACATTCTCTTGCCCCCGAGCGGAATGAACTGCGCAAGTGGACTTAACCGGTCGATGTATTCGGGCAGCTTCAGATCACCGAAACGCCCTTGAAAGAGTGGCGACAGTTCGACCCGCCGAAGCTCGGAGCGCATGCCCAGTACCGGGCAAATGTCTGCTGGATTGAGAACGATCACCGCGCAGGCACGGTCACTTCGCCGGACGTATTCTCGCATCGACGCATAGGCAGACGCGCCGAACCTCTTGCTCAAGGCAAGGGGAACTTTGATGCCGAACGTGCTGTCAGCGGCCATTTCCGCAAAGCGACGATCTTGAAACAATACGACCGTCGCGAAGATGTTGGCCTCGCGCTCGAACTGGTCGGATACTTCCGGCGACAGCGACTTGTCGCAGTCCTGGATCCATCGGAACAGACCAGTCTGGTGGGGGATATGTTTGTGGCCCGCTTCGTGGAGTTTCAGGAAATTCTGCTTCGATTCGTTGACCGTCGTATCGATGTGAATGAGGTCCCCGTGGACATCGAAAATACCCCTGACTTTATCGATCGCCGATTTCACGAGCTTTGCCGCCCGCTCGCCGAATTCGCGGGCGTGTCGCAGAAGCGAACGCGGATCGAATGCGCTCATTGGGGCGACGTGCAGCTTTGCTGCGCTGAGTAGGTCGGGGACCGGCGTAGGTAGCCGGTCCCATGCGCTTGCCTTGTTCAACAGATCGGTCGCCGCGCGATGTATTGCTGCATACTCGCCCTGGGTGAGCGAACTGTCGTCAGGTTTCAATTGGTCAATCCTTCTTTGAACGCAGATACCCGAGGTATTTCAGCAGCTCGGCCTCCTCGTTTTGCGTCAAGTTCAATTCAGAGAAAGTCGCCGCCCTCCCATGGCGCTCAACATCGGTACGTGTCGTTGTAATGTAACCTGCTAATTCCATCAGTTTGTCGTAGTCCACGCCATATAGGTTTGCGAGGGCATATAGGATGTTTGGGGACGGCTTCTGAATTTTTCCGTTCTCAATCTGACTTAGATAAGCGTTTGAGACTTCTTTGCTTGTCGCCTCTTCGACTCCACGAAGAGTAAGCTTTCTATCGGTGCGGATTGACCCGAGATATTCTCCAAGGGTTACTTTCACGACTCTCCTCTTTCATCGGCAACGCTTAGGGCGCCAACGTTGCCTTTGGATTTCGCGGCGCAACACATTCTATCTCCGACGCTTGATAAGTCAAGCATGCGTTTCATCTGCTCATTATATCAAGCTCGCTAATTTCCTGCTTGACATTCTTAGCGCGCTTGAATGATGATGCAGCCACTGACCAGCCGTGGTGGAGTGGTCAGCAGACAACCCAACCCACGAGGTTTAGAAATGAACAGCATTGAACATGAACGCACGACTTCCCGCATCGAGGAACTTCTTGAAGATATCCTCGACGAGATCGTCGAACTGGAAGCCTACGCGAAGGAAGGCAAGCGCCCTCCGCTGGCAAAGGCTTATCGCTTCAAGATCAACGACACGTCGTTCGTCTGGGACAAGCCGCACATCACCGGCCGCGAAGTCCTCATCCTTGCCGGCCTGACGCCGCCCGAGAATTACACGCTTCGCGTAAAGCTCGCCGGCCACAAGCCGCAGAAGATCGATCTCGACGAGAAGATTGACCTTCGTCATCCGGGCACCGAGAAGTTCCGTGCGATCCGCAAGGAGCAGACCGACGGTGAAGTTCAGGGGCGGCGCGATGCGCCGCTCCTGGACGCCGACATGGCCTTCCTGGAGGCCTATGGCCACCGCTTCGATATCGTCAGGGATGGCTCCACCTGGGCCATCCTCCATGACTTCCCGGTGCCCGCCTGCTTCGACCACAAGAGCGTGTCGCTCGCGATCCGCATCGAACAGGGCTACCCCATGACCCCGCTCGACATGCTCTACGTCTACCCCAAGCTGTCCCGCATCGACGGGCGCGAGATCCCGCAGACGCAGGTCGAACAGCCGATCGAAGGCAGGATCTTCCAGCGTTGGTCGCGTCACCGTTCTGGTGCAAACCTGTGGGTGCCCGGCGTCGACTGCCTGGAAACCCACGTTTTCCTGATCGAGGAGATCTTCGAACAGGAGGCTTCCCGATGAACATGACCCTCAGCATGTCGGTCGAGCAGCACGCGTTGTTATACGATCACCTCTTCCCCGGTGACGGCCTTGAGGCCGCCGCCCTCCTTGTGTGCGGGGGCAGCAGTCACTCAGGCCGCTATCGCCTTTCCGTTCGCGACGTGATCTTGCTCGATCATGGCAAGTGCAAAAGGCTCGACGACCGCATCTCCTGGCCGACCGATCTGATCATTCCTCATCTCGATCATGCAGAAGAGCTCGGACTGAGTGTGGTGAAGGTCCATTGCCACCCCGGCAACTTCCCGCAGTTCTCCGAGGTTGACGATGTCGGCGATCGCGAGCTTCTGCCGGTGGTCCGCTCCTGGGTTGGCGCCGACATTCCGCATGGTAGCGTCGTCATGCAGCCATGCGGTCGCCTCTTTGGCCGCTATCTTTGGCAGGGCGACGAAATGTGCTCGATCGACATGATCAGCGTTGCAGGACCAGACATTCGGCTCTTCCCCGCAATTACCGACAATCGCTGTTCTCCGTTCGCCCGATCTCAGGATCAGGCGTTCGGGGAAGGAACAACAGCAACACTCGCAAGGCTGCGCGCCGGCATCGTAGGCATTTCCGGAACCGGCAGCCCCTTGCTTGAACAGCTCATCCGTCTCGGCTTCGGCGAAATCGTCATTATCGACCCCGATACCGTCGAGGACCGCAATCTGAACCGGATTCTGAACAGCAGCCTCGCCGATGCCCGCGCGGGTCGGTTCAAGGTCGATGTGGCTGAAGCAGCAGCGATCGCAACGGAGCTTCCAACGCGGATCATCAAGGTTGCGTCGACGTTGATGTCACCGGCGGCGATCCATGCTCTCTCGGTGTGCGACGTCGTTTTCGGTTGCGTCGACACGCATACCGGCCGCTTTGCCATAAACCTGGTTTCGACATACCATATCATTCCGTATTTCGACATCGGCGTTATGCTCGATGCCGTTGGCGACGGCGATGCCATGGGTCGAATTCGCGACATCCTTGGCACGATCCACTACATCGTCCCGGGACGGTCGAGCCTTATTTCCCGCGATGTGATCTCGCTTCGCACAGTCGCGCAGGAAGGTCTGGCCGACACCGATCCGGAGGCGGAAGCACAGCAGGTGCGCGACAAGTATTTCCGTGGCTTGAGCGTCAGCCGGCCCGCCGTGATCAGCATCAACATGTTTGCGGCAGCCTTGGCGGTGAATGACTTCCTCGCAAGGATCCATCCCTACCGCCAGATGCCGAACAGCGATGTCGGCTCGATAGAGTTCAGCTTGGGCCAGTTGCGTCTGACTGCGGACGAAGAGCAGGAAAATTGCTCGCTGCTCAGACCCTGGCTCGGTCATGGGAAGATTTCGCCGCTGCTAGGCTTGCCGGAACTTTCGGAGCCGCGCGCATGAGCTGGCTTTCGGATGCTGGACAGTATCTGGCTGGGATGTTTCGCGTCGCGCTACGCCGCCCCTATCGCGGCGTGGTTCGAGAGGGGAGCATGCCACGCTTCATTGCCCCGAAAACCCTTTACATCCTGAACGAAGATGGAGATCCATGGCAGGCGTCGATGATATGCCCCTGCGGCTGCGGCGCCGTCCTGGAAATGAACCTCATCGCTGACGAGAAGGCGGTCTGGCGCGCGAAGATCGAAAAGGACGGCACGGGCACGCTCCACCCTTCCGTCTGGCGGCAGGTCGGTTGCCGCTCCCATTTCTTTATTCGAAATGGGAAAATACGGTGGTGTGAATGATAGACGCTATCTACGGACCGGAATTTCAACGACCGGACGCAGCGGCTCGAGTTGCGTCTGATATCGCCGAACGATCTGATCGTAGAGATCCGCAACGCGCTTCGCCTTGACGCTAACCACCAAGGCATAACGCAATTCGTCTTCCGGTTCGAAATCCCGGCTCTCGAGACGGGCGTTGTAGTGAATGTCGAAGGCCGGGTTGCGCAGGCTCTTACCAAGAAATCCGACAGAGCCGTGCAACGTATTTTCCCATTTCCAGGCGTCACGCCGAAGATCCCCTTCCGTCAGTCCCTTCTGAGCCTTGCCAAAGAAGCTCTGCGTGTCGGCATGTAGCTTATTGTCTTCTTTTCCCTTCGTGTCCTTTGGCCTGAATGCGATTTCCAGGCCGGCTCGCGTATAGTTGCCCGGATGATGGGGATCCGTCAGCGTCTTGTAGCAGATTGTCGCTGTTATCTTGACCTTGCCGTCCATTTCCGCGGCTGGAACGGGGATCGGAGCTCTCACATAGCTGCGGGCAGAAATGGTCCCCTGATAGATGACCCTGACGGTGTCGTCGTCGCACAATAGGATATCATCCATCGTCCTGGCGACCCGGCCACGGCCGACTTCCTCGGCCGAGATGGATGTCTCCTCTGCCGTATGGACGAGCAGGGCCCTTACCGCGAGCATGTCGATGTTGGCGCCAAGGTGCGCCTTAACGCCGGCGGCTACGCGCAACAAGTTAGGCGACGCAAAAGACGTTCCACCGGTAACTTCGAGCTGCGGCATTCCATCCAGACTTGCGACCAAAAACGGCCGCTGCAGCGATCCGCCGAAGTCGACGAGATCGGGCTTGATGAGGCCCGGACTCCGACCCGGACCGACTGAGCTGTAAGGAGCCCGCGCCCAAGTTGCGTCAGGGCTGTCTGCAGCGCCAACAGCCATCGCGTTGACACAGTCGGAGGGTACCTGGATCCTGTTGAACCCGAGTGCCGCATCCCGTTCGCCGTCATTTCCGACGGCGATTGTTGCCAAGGTATCGTTTCGTGCAAAGCGATCGTCGAGCACCGCAGTCCACGCATGAACGTCGTCATCTTCGATAGGGAGATGCGGCCCGAGGCTGATATTGACGAGATCGAACTGCCGATTGAGAAGTGTCTGATCGATCCGGTACAGAACCTCATAAAGCCCTTCAGGATCCTGGCTGGGATCGGTGTCAAGGACGCGATAGTGCTCAACTGGTGCGTATGGTCTCGATATTGGTTTGGTCGGATCGATGTGCCCGAATAGAAACGCCGATGTCACGTGCACGCCGTGGCGGCGGAGATCCTCATGCGAGCTGCCGACACCCGTCGTATCAATCGGCGTCGTCCAGGCCGTGATTGGATGATTGTCTGGCACACCGCCATCAAAAATGGCGACCCGGATACCCGGATCCATTGCTGCCTCTGAAGGAAATTGAATCTGAGGCGAAGGGGTCGCGGCCGCTCGAATTGTCGGCCGGAGCACACGAAGCGTGGGCATCTGCCGGAGTGCACGGACCGCAGTGAAGGTCGCAATCTCCTCCGCGCGTTCTGCAGGCGCGGTGAGCTCGACAAAGCAAAGGCCACCCGCATAAAATCGGTTGTCCATAGGAGCTGCGATACCCAGCTCCGCAAGATATGTCCGAAAGGCGTGCACGATCTTCTGCTCACCGAGAAGCTCGTCTGTATGCAGGACCGCTTCGAAAGTCACATTGCCCGTCTCTGGAAGATGCCCTTTCAACTTGTCATCGGCGTCAGGAGCACCGATCTCCTCGATGGCGATGATCCCGTTTGTCGCGGGGGACAAGTTGTTCCACTGGGGAAGCGCCGAGCTCCAGCTGCGTAACGATGCTCGCGGACCCATCACGAAGATTTCCGTCGTCAAGGTCTCTTCCGACGGGCGTCCAAGCGATCGCTTTTGCGGCGTGATTGACCGAGTGCGGCTCCCGACCGCCTCGACGCCAACCTGTTGGAAGAGTTCCTTCGGATAGAATGACTTTGCGATATACTCCGGATTAAGAACAACGGACAAGACGGCCTTGTCGTCCGGGCACGCTGCCGCTGGCAACCGGTCAACGAAGGAGACAGCGCGCGTGAGCATTGGCGCCAGACGCGACCGAGATTCCGAAAACGTATAGGGATGCTGTTTGGGAGCCCCGCCCCTGACGCCTGTTACCGAAGAGACGAGGCGCTCGCCTTTTCCCAAGAGAAAATTCTGTTTCGCCATCATGTACCCTTTCGTTTACGCGGGGTCGCTTCAGGCTGCGAATGGCTGCGCACCGTGTCTCGAGCGACGCCGGTCAACTTCTGCACGCCTCGCTGGGAAAGCCCTGCGTCGACCAACATGGTTGCAAGATTGATGCGCTCCGACTTGGAAAGCTGATCGGGTAAAATCAGGGACCGTAAATGGGTATCGAGCGCATCTCCGGAGATCGCAGCTGCCCGGCGGGCGCGCTCCACCGATTGCCTGATGTCGCTGAACGATTGTCCGTGAAGTGCAACCGCAAGGATCTTCGCCCATTGGTCGGCCTTATGTTCGTAGGGCTTGAGCAGGTCATGGACAAGTTCATGAATGGCCTGTGGTTCAGGCATAGGAAACTCGACCTTCATTTCGAAACGCCGCCAAACGGCCGGATCGAGCAAATCTGGATGATTGGTAGCGGCAAGCAACAAACCGGAGGCCGGCCAATCGTCAATCTGTTGCAAAAGCACGGTGACGAGCCGCTTGAGCTCACCGACCTCGTCGCGGTCGTCGCGACGTTTCGCGATTGCGTCGAGCTCGTCGAGCAAAAGCACGCAATCCGCCTGCTTGGCGTAGTCGAGAACCTGACGAAGATTTGCGCCGGTACGGCCGAGATAGCTGCTCATGACCGCAGCAAGGTCAAGGATCATCAGGGGCTTGCCGAGCCGCTTAGCCAGCCACCGTGCGGCAAGCGTCTTGCCGACACCAGGCGGGCCGACAAAAAGGGCGGTCCTTGTCGGATCCAGCCCGGCCGCGTCAAGCGCTTCAAGGCGACCGCGCTCGGTGATCAGCTGGCCGAGCGCCGACGACACCGCCGGGGCAAGGATCGGAGGGTGGTCGATCTCGATCACCTCCTCAATCTTCAAGAGGTGAAGGCGCGAATCGGAATCGACCGGCATTGGCACCTCTGCCATACGACGAAGAGGAGTTTCTTTCGATGGCGCTTCGCGAAGGAGCGCAGTCAGCGAACTGGAAAGCTCCGGCTTATCCGCGCGCGTCTTGCGAGCTATGCGCTGGACCAGCATTTGGATATCCTGAGCCCGGCCTGCGAGCGCGAGGCGCGCAAGGCTGATAATGTCGGAGTCGAGATCCGCCTTTGCTGTCGTCATGTGTGGAGGTCCTCGTATGCCAGTTTCAAGTCTCCCCTAAAGTGGACGAAATTTCAATAACGAAAGGTAAATTTCTTCCATATCAACCATAACATGTTGACATTTAACCGCTATATTATGGACGATAGAATTGACCACGGTCAGCACGAAAAGGAGACTGCATGCTCTACTTCGCATACGGGTCCAACATGGACCCGGCTCAGATGATGGAGCGTTGCCCCGATGCGAAGTTCGTCGGCCTGGGTTATCTGGCTGACCATGTCCTTTGTTTTCCCAGGCGATCGAAAAAACGCGGTTGCGGCGTCTCGTCGCTCGCGCCGCAAAATGACCACGACACCTGGGGCGTGGTTTGGGAGCTCACCGATAGAGATTTCGCATTGCTCGACGAGAATGAAGGCTATCGTCAAGACAGGGAGCCTTTGGCAAACGCCTATAACCGCGTGACCGTGACGATCAGTCTGGATGGAGTCGCGATGGATGCTGAGACCTATATCGCTTCACCGCAGGAAGGCTCACATCTTCCGAATCTTGCCTATTTGACCCACTTGCGAAACGGCGCTGCCCATCACGGCCTTCCAGAGACATATCGCGTCTACCTGGCCAGCCTGCCCGATGATCTGTCCAGTTGAGTCATGCCTTTAGTTCGAGTTTGACTGCAGGGCATCCATCTAAACCACACCCCACGCCCGAAACCTCCCCCTGCCCGTCATCTCTCTCAACCCAAGCTCCTGCACAATGCGCCGGGCGCCTTGCGGCGTCACCTCAAGCGTCTTCGCCACCATGCCTGCCGAGATCAGCGGCCGCGCCATGACAAGCTCGACGAGCTCAGGCAGCTTGGACGATGCCCGCCGCCCCTCAAGCTTACGCATCATCATCTGCCGCGCCAGCACCAACCGGTCATGTTCTTTGAGCCCCGTCTCGGCAGCAATCGTCAGCGCCCTTGATATCGCCAGCAACCGCGTCTCGCGATCTCGATGCCGGCGCCGATCGACAGGGATGGCTTTCAGTCCAAGATTGATCGCAACGAGATGCCTGCTTGTGGTAACGCCACCCTCGCGTAGGATCGAGGCGGCGAGCAGTCGACCGAGCCACGGCGCATGCTGGAGGACGGCGATCTCGTTCCAGGCATCCAGCGCCACGATGGCCTGAAGGACGGGTGGAAGATCCTGGGCCCGCGCCAGCACAGCCTGCCACTCCTCCAGCCGCTCGTCCTCATCCCAGTCGAGATCGTAGACGAAGGGATCCTTTTCCGGAGCGCTTTTGGCGCGCCCCGGCTTCTTCGCCTCTTCGATTGCCGCCTCGGATCGGGCGAGCACCGCATCGATTGCGGCAAACGCATTGCCTAGACCGTCACTGTCGGGATCCTCCGCCTCCCCTGCCCCATTCAGATTACCGGACCCCGCCACCCTCTCATCCGGCACGCCCTCCCCGTCTCCACCCGATGATGCACCGGCCCACGGCCGGCCGCGGAGTGAGGCGAGGCCTTGGGTGGAGAGCGCCCAGGCGGGTGGATGGGTGGCGATGCGGCGACGGGTTTTCAGGATGTCGCGGGCGATGGTGAGTTCGTGGGTGGGAGCACGGATGTCGCGGAGTGCATCATGCAAGACGAGGTCCTCGAGATGGACGAGTTCACCATCGACCCAGAGCGAGGCATGCGCGTCGAGGAAATGCGCGCGCTCGAGAAAGCCCTCACCGACGGGGGAACGGGCGATGCGCTCGTCGAGACGGGCAAGCGCGACGGCGGCCTCGGAGATCGACTGCAGCAGGCTCTGGATGGGCAATTTGGCGAGATCATAAGGCATTGAATTTATGGTAAATGATTCGTTAAGCGAAAGCTATATAGGCAATACGGTTCTGTACTTCTCACTAATGAGCCCGCGGTCGCTCACCGCCGATAAGTAACCCTTATCGTAGGTTAGTTAGTCAATGGGTTGACCAACAATATTATTCCTCCTATCATCGGCGCAACAACGCAACAACGACGAGAGAAGGAACTGCACGTGACCGTTACCGTTAAGGTCGCTGAGGCGAAAACGCATCTGTCTGAACTACTAGCCCGCGTCGAGGCCGGCGAGGACTTCATCATTGCCCGTGGTAATGATCCCGTGGCACGTCTGGTGGCCATGGACGAACGGCGTCAGCGTCTGGCTGCAATCGAAGCAGTGCGGGCACTGCGCGCCCAGGCCAAGCCCGTTACCCATCAAGAAATCCAAGAATGGAAGCAGGAAGGCCGACGCTAGTGGCTTTTGTCGTTGACGCCTCGATCGCTGGCGCCTGGCTGCTGCCGGACGAAGATAACACAACCGCCGAACTGGCTATTGCCCGCATGGCAGACGAAGACGCGGTCGCGCCGGATCTGCTTCGCCATGAGATTCGCAGCATACTCCTGAGTGCCGAAAAGCGTGAGCGGATCTCGGCTGATTTTGTTCATTCGGCGCTGGCGCGGTTCCGCGGCCTACCATTGCACCTGAGTGGGCCCGGCGACGACACGGAGGTGGTGCGTTTGTCCCGGAAATACCGTCTCAGCGCCTACGATGCCGCCTACCTCGCTCTAGCACTTCTCGAACAGCTCCCTCTAGCCACGCTCGACCGTCGACTGGCGGAAGCTGCCCGCGCAGAAGGTGTTGCGGTGTTTGGATCGCCTGAGCATGAGCATTGATCGCCCTGCTGAGCTCGCGGCCCGAGTAGCGACACTCGACACGATTGCCGCCGTTCTACCCGTGGACCGACGGGATGAGCTGGCGGAACTGCTGACCGATCAGGATGTCGAGACCCTTCGCCATCTCGTCAACGAGGGCATGGGTGCCAACACGCTGCGCGCGCTGACCTCCGATCTTGCTTATCTGCAGGCCTGGTCGCTGGCGACGACCGGACGATCTCTTCCCTGGCCAGCACCCGAAGCGCTCCTTCTCAAATTCGTCGCTCACCACCTTTGGGA
The DNA here is from genome assembly GCA_965283865.1 of Allorhizobium sp. Lineage (GTDB taxonomy): Bacteria > Pseudomonadota > Alphaproteobacteria > Rhizobiales > Rhizobiaceae > Allorhizobium. The sequence continues at coordinate 130,501 of CBDIQA010000002.1, read as the reverse complement.
TTCAGAAAAGCGTCTTACGGACCCGGAGCACGGGATGCCGGCAGATGTCGACGACAAGCTCCGGATCCAGGGATTTCTGCGGACGGTCGGACCGCATGCACCCGATACCGTGCGCCGGCGGCTTGCCACCTGGTCGACCCTGACCAAATGGCGCGGGCATCTTGGCGCTTTTTCCTCCCCTGCCCTGAAGTCCGCCATCCGCCTTGCAGTGCGCGCAACACCACGCATCAAACGACGCAAGAGCGCCAAGGCTGTGACAGGCGATGTCCTGTCGAAGCTGATTGGCACATGCCGAACCGACAATCTGCGCGATGTCAGAGACAAGGCGATCCTGATGGTCGCTTTCGCCTCAGGCGGCCGGCGTCGCAGCGAGATCGCTGGACTGCGAAAAGAACAGTTGCAGCCAGAAGAGCCTATCTACCTTGATGGCGCCCCTCCCCTGCCCTCGCTGTCCATTCACCTGGGACGTACCAAGACTAGCGGCGCGGACAATGATGAGGTCGTCTACCTCACCGGCCGGCCTGTCGACGCGCTGAATGCCTGGCTCGCGCTTGCCAGGATCGAAAGCGGCAGCGTTTTCCGGGCAATCGATCGGTGGGGCAATATTTCGCGCCGGCCCTTGGATCCGAAGGCGATCAGCGACATTCTCAAGCAGCGCGTCGAGATGGCAGGACTCGACCCTGCAGAGTTTTCCGCCCACGGCCTGCGCTCCGGATATTTGACCGAAGCGGCCAGTCGCGGAATTCCCTCCCCGACAGCCATGGAGCAATCCCGGCATCGATCCGTCCAGCAGGCGTCGGAATACTACAATAGCGCGACCCGGCGTAGCGGAAGGGCGGCGCGGCTTCTCTAAAGCGTGTCGCATCTATTCAGCCTCATATCCTGCGGCTTTGAAGAAGTTTCGGCATTCATCGACGGAGAAGAGGCTGATGATGTCGCCGAGGGCTTGGGCAATTGCATCGAAGCTGCGTGCGGCGCGCTTTCGTAAGAGCGCCTTGAGCTTCGAGAATGCCATTTCGATGGGGTTCAGGTCAGGCGAATAGGGCAGGTGGCCCTGTCTGGCGGGACGAAGAGAACCAGATGAACGGTGCAGGATCATCATGTTGTTGACGAACCGAGGCGAAACACGGAAATGCCGGGCGGCTTCCCGATTGCTATTGCCTTCATTTACAAACGCTACGACGCGCTCACGCAACTCGATCGGATGCGGCTTGCCCATGGAGCTTCTCCTTCCAGGGGCAAATGAATCATAAATCAAGACAAACCGAAATACCGAATCTGGTTTGACGCGACACGCTTTAGGTCTCGAAGCGTGTCATCGACACACAGTGCGGTCCCGAAATGATTGACCGCGTCATGGCAAATTAGATGAAACGCGGCCTGCAGCTTCTACCCCGCGACACCCGGAAATGCATTCGCTGGACGCTCAAGCTCAAACCAATCAACTCCGAAAAATTCGGGGCGTTTCACCCTATGGTTCGAGCAAGGTCCTCGACGCAGTTTGTAAAAACGGTCAAATCATCGAAGTGCATGTCTATGCCATCTGGCGGCAGATGAATATTTCCCTTTCGAAGGACTACAGCTCCATCGATCATCAAGTTGTCGATCATATCAAAATCTTCAATTAGGGTATCATCGGCTCCCCGTAATTGCCCCGATTGATCGGTGCGTGTCTCACCATTGTAAAAGTGCTGGATCCGTTCCGTGTGCTTAAGGGAGCAATTGCTGTAGGCGTACACAGGCTTGTTGCATGAGGACATGAAGCCAATCTCGAATGCTGTGCCGGTATCAGCCGCAAAGCCTCTAAATGGAGTGAGGTTTGCCACCAATATATCAGCACCGCGCATTAGAAGTTCATTGACTGCACTGATGGCCACACCTGTCCGCCATTTGTCTGATAGAGTCGGGTATTTGATCACTCCGGCGTAGAGTGGCAGGAAGCCGTAAGTGCGTACAATTTCGGCCTTGCGTACGACGAGCTGTTCAAATCCGGGGAAGAAAACGTCTGGTCCTGCAAGATAAATTGACTTCATGAATGCCTCCGAGTGTATGATTAGCGGGTGTCTAAGGTTCTATCTCCAAGCCTTTGACGCTTAGCATGCGAATGACAGCGGCAATCTGACTTCCGTGGTCGAGACCACATGAAATGCGAAGTCCGCCAAGATGCTTTAGTTGAGGATGCTCGCCCACGGTGACAGCATGCCGACACATGGCGAACATTGGGAGGTCGTTGGTGTCGTTTCCAAAGGCGGCGAACAGCCGCATCCGGGGCGAGAGCACTGCCTTGATACCGACTGCCTTGTCTACCCCTGCCTTCATCACATCGAATGTCCCATCGCTGTGTAGTTCGATTCCGGCCCCAGCCACAGACCTGCACATTAACAACGACCGCATGGATTGTTCGCCAGGCAATGCCAGCACCTTCACCACACTTCCCAAATCTGTCTCCGACCCAATACGGAGCTTGCGGTGGAGGTCTCTAGTGATGGCCACATGCGTCGCATGCGCGTCCACACTGGGAATTACAAAATCTTCCCCATAGGCGAGATAGGCACATCTGGCCTCGACTAGCGTATTTAGAACCAAGCGTACGACATCAGCGTCCATAATGTAGGCATGGATCCTCTTGCCAGCTGCGTAGCCGATCGCGCCATTGGCTCCAACCATGCACAACCGAGCAAACAATTTTGCCGGTATGACATCAAGTATGTTCACCGGATGCCGGGCCGATGCGATGATAACCGTGTGGTAGGATGCCAGTTCGTTCAAGGCATCCAGTATCACAGGCGCAATGCGGCCCCCAAAACAGATCGTACCGTCGAGATCAAAAGCAAAGGCTGCCATGTCGCGCCCTAGTCGCTCGCCAACCACGCAAACGGAGAGACTGGCGGGCGCAAGGGCCGATTCAGCAAAGCGACAAACCGATCATAACGGTTCTTGACCACATCGGCAGACGAACCGGAGCGAAACGTGTCTTTGCTGGTATCCTCGCCCTTGAGCCCAAAGAAGTCACTCTCCTCGCCGATCCACACTGCGCGCATGCAGTCCGGCGAAATCTCACCGAAAACAACCCTTCCGGTGTGGTCAATCTTGAAACAGATGTCATCCAGGCGAATGCCGCAAGAACTCAGATGAGCGAACAAGCAACTGAAGGCGGTCATAGCGGTTTGCTCAGCCGCCACCACATCAATAAAATGCGCAGCGAGCTGGTTCGGAATGCATTCGTCGCGTAAGCGCTCGCCGGCTGTATTGGTCAGGGGATTTGTATAATCGAAGCGGACATATGGCGCATGAGGCTGATCCGGGCGGAAGTATGCATTCTGAAGTGTTGGATGATCCTCTATGCGGTAGAGATTGTGCTTTGGCGTGCCTACGTGGCGCGCCTTCACAATCACCTCAAGTGGGGGAACATGGTCGCGACCGTCTTTCTTCAGCCGACGGCTGATGTAATAATCGTCCCCAAACGCGAGGGTAGCAACATCAATCCCACCGCGTTTGAGTGCAGCGGCGAGTCGCTGAAAAGATTTCAGGCGGGCCACATCGGTGCCTTCGATCATCGCCGACCGGTTCTGCGTGTAAGAATAAAGGCTTGGGATAAGACGCACAATGACGTGATCGTCATCGACGATTCTGATCTCCTTTGACTCACCACGGCGCAACACTTCAAGGCTATGCCATGCAGCGCGCACTTCATTCCATTTCGTTGCGATGTTGGCGACACCCATTCTCATGACACGTTCCTTTCGGCAGCAGTTGCTCGATGGGATTGGTCTTCTTTATGGTTCACTGATGAGCCTGTTTGCGGAGGCAACTGCGAGGTAACCGCCAACAAGCAGAGGCTGACGACCAAAGTCGCAATGCTTGCTCCGATCACAACCAGTCCGACGAATGCTGCTAATCCGCCCCATTCAATGGCGCTGGCGAAAGCTATAGGGCTAAGAACACTACCCAAACTACCGAGTTGAGCGATGAGGCCAAATGCCAGCGCCTCTTCTCCCGCATTCGCTGCTAAACGCGGCGCGAGAATGAAGATGTGGCCCTGCAAAAGACCCGAGACTAGAATAGCGGCGCAGCACAGTAACCCATATGAATATGCGCTATAGGCGCTTGCGCCGCTGGGTAAAATCACACCCATGACGATGAGGCCAAGAAGCGGAAAGCCAAGCAAAAGGGCTTTTTCGGGTCGCATACCTGCCTGCACAAGACCTCCAGCGGCCAGCGTACCGCCGATACTTACAAGAGGCATGACGACAAGGAGGAACTGGGTGAGAGTACCAGAGGGTGCAAAGCCGGGCAAGAATATCAGCAGTCCGAGGTAGATCGATGAGTGGAACAGAAACAAAAGGCCGGGTGAAGACGTACGGGCTTCTCTGTAGGCATGCAAAATAACATTGCTCTGACGCAGGATGATCGTACCCAGACCCGCCAAGGCTACTGGCGCTGGGGGAACCGTTGGCAGCGGCCTTCTCGAAACTAGCAGAGCCACGACGAGGGTCAGCAACCCGTGTCCGAATAGAACTGCGCAAGTGCCGCCGGTTGCTAGCAGCCATGGGCCAAATAATCCCGTGATAGCAAACCCCACTCCGTAAAACGTCCCCCAGAGACCCATCGCAAGCGGTAGCCGCCCGCGCGGGGCATGGAGGCTGATGAGGGTGGGAGCGACAACAACTATGAAGAGATTTGTTACTCCTTCTAACAGACGAAGCGCATAGAAGATCTCGATAGAGGGGAGCATAGCACATTCAGCGCCAGCACCACGGCCATATAGAGCGAGCAGATCAGGACGCGGCGATAGCCTATTGCACGCGCCATGGCTGCGCCGCTGACCCCGAAGACGAGCCCGAACAGGCCAGCAGCTCCCATCAAGGCGCTGGCGGTGGGTGCTCCGATGTTGAGCCCCTCCTGCAGTTGGGGCAGAGCGATCGACACTTTGGCAAATTGCATGGCCGCACATATTCCAGCCAACCACAAGATCAGGATTGTGAGCCAGGCACTCCGGGTGGTTTCGGTGGGTAGGGTCATACAACTTTACTCCCGCTCCGCTGACCTCGTATCTCTTTGCTACACAAGGTGCAGGGATCTGGTCCATGAATCGCCACGAACCGCACCACGTCGATCATCTGGTTGAACACGGGCACACCTAAGGATTCGAGTCGCACGCGGCTCTGGTGACCGTTTGCAACAGCGATGAAGTCCCAATCTCGATCAATAGCGACCGCGTAGTCGTGATCGGTATCCCCGATCATAAGCACCTGCGCACCCGGTTCGCGTTGCATACGCTGATCAAGTTCGCGTGCCCGCGCGATTTTGCTCGCAGCGGCGCTGTCCTCTAGCCCAAACAAATGCTCAACCATCTCGGTGATCTGGAGGCGCTTGGCAGTGCGCTCCAGAGTGCCTTGGTGTGAGGCAGATAGTATAGCAAGCTTGCTGCCCCCCTCACGAAACAGTTGCGCCAATTCATGAAACCCCTCGCAAACAGCGCAGTCGGAGACCAACGCATCGAAGTGGCGGAGATAATCCGCCACCAGCAGATCGAAGGGCTTCGACGAAAAATCGAATCCGAGATCGCGGTAGAAATCGGCAATCGGGAAACGGAACAGGTGACGGTAGGTGGAGTGTTCAATATCGGTGAGCCCGACCGCACTGCGGACTCGGTTTACCGACTGGACCGCCAGGTCCAGGTCGTCGATCACCGTACCATTCCAGTCGAACACCACATGCGAATATCGCGGACCAATTGCCTTCATGCGACCTCTCCGAGGACAGACGACAACCGAGCACCGACCAGGGAAAATAGGGCTCTTAGGGCTACGACAGGTCTGAAAAGCGTCTCCGGCCCTTGCACCAGGTTGTTGACGCGCAACATGGCAACCGCAGTTTTGCGGTTGACTGCAGACGCCGCAACGAGTCGGTCGATGTAAGCGATCCGCAACCTCTCAGCAAATTTGGGTCTATGCCCTACCCCGTCGAAGCGGCGCTCTACTGCTGCCGCCTGTTGCCAGGGCGCTTCCACAGATCGGCAAATTACTTCCTGTAGCCTTCGAAAATTGGGAGCACTTTGTTGCATTGTCTGCATGGACGATCGCAAGGCTTCTGCCTGTAGGGCCGATGCGCTCATTCCTTGACTGTAGATTGGGTTGATACTGCAGACGGCATCACCGACAACAAGAAACCCGTCAGGCCATGTTGGCATTCGGTCGAAATGACGCCGCAAACCGCCCAGCATGCGATACCGTCTCAAAGGACTGACTAAACGGGCTGATCGCACGGCCTCGTAGAGATCCCGCACGGGAAGGTTTGCCAGATATTCGTGCAGGGCGGCCAACTCGGGCTCTGGCTGTTGATCGAACCAGGCCCCTGCCGTAACCATCCAGCGACCTCGCTCAATTGGACTGATCACCGCCATGCGCTTTTCGTCCGGGATTCGCGGCAGGCAGAGCAGTACCCTCCAGTCAGGCTCTAAATCAGCAGGCGGCTCGAACACTCCAGAGACATAACCAAGACGCGTGATGATCTGCTCCCGCTGAGCTTCCTCGTAGCCAGCCTGCGTCAGCCATTGCTCAGCCTTGGACCCCCGGCCGCCAGCATCTACTATGAGCGCGGCGCTCACTGGGAAGGGAGAGCGTCCTTGTTGCCTTACGTTTACACCACGAACCCTTGTATTCGAAGGATAGAATATGAGGTCTTCGACATCGCTCGATCCGGCAATCTCCACATTCGCAATACGGCTAACGCGCTTCCGCAAGACATGTTCGAGCAGGGTACGTGAACAGTAATGCGCCGTGATTCCACTTTCCCAGCGCCGCTTCCAGAGGCCGGCCTGATGGCATTTTACATCCAGACACAGATCCGCAACTAGGGCTCCCGCGTCTTCGAGTTCAGCCGCGAACCCGGGCAACAATTGTTCAAAAATCAACTTCCCGCGCTGCAATAGCAGATGAACATGATACTCTTGCGGCACAGTTGCCCGTGGCTGCCCCTCTAAAGGCAGTTGGTCTCTGTCGAACACCAGCACGCGGTCGAAATGTTCAGACAGCACGCAGGCGGTCAGCAGGCCGGCAACACTGGCGCCAATAACCACCGCTTGGTTACCGATCTCTTCCTGTGGTGGGGCAGCATTCGATGGATAAGCTGTCATACTCGCTCCTCCCCATAACTGTTGAGCGCCGCAATCATCCGGTCACGCATCGTGGCGTTGACGTCTGGATGCACTGGCAACGTGGCAATCGACGATAGGAGTCGTGTCGCGTTCGGGCAGTAGTTGCGCATTTCTGATAGGATCGGAAACTCGTAGAGAGGTCGGCATCGATAGGTTAGGATGTCCGACGGGATACCATGCGCAGCCAGATGCATGTTGAGAGCTTCGCCAGCACCGGCCTGGTCGCGGATCAGCATTTTCACACCGCAGGCAGTTCCGCCCGACACTTGCGGGAACGGGGACAACCGTACATTGTCCAGGCAGACGGCGATATCATGCATAAGCTGACGTCGGTGTTGGATGTGGTCAGATAGAGCTGGAAGGCGGGATAGACCCAAGGCAGCCTGCAAGCCACCCAATCTAAAGTTGAGCCCAGCGCAACCTCCGTCATAGTGGCGGCAGGCCTGTACGCGCTCTGCCAAATCGGCTCGACGACAAAGGACGAAACCGCCTTCCCCAGTTACAAGAATCTTGCTGCTGTGGGTCGAGAAGGTTGCAATGTCGGCGTAGTTCCAGATCAGCCGTCCATCGAGCTCGATCCCATGACCAAGGGCGAGGTCGAGAACGTAAAAAAGATGATTCTCTCTCGCAAAGTCCGCAGTCTTATCGGCTCGCACAGGATATCCCCACATGGGCACGTCCATGACCGCCCGAGTACGTGCACTCAAACGGCAACGTGCCTGCTCGAGGTTAAGAGAAAAGCTATCAGGCTCTGTATCGCAGAATACCGGCGTCACGCCGAGAAATGTCAGGGCGAAGACGGTGCACAGCGGACAGGTTGGGGCAAGAAGTACCTCGTCACCCGGACGGAGATTAAGGGCGGCCAGCGCGACCACCACAGCGGCATAGCCTGATGACACGGTCAGGGCGTATGGCGCGCCAAACCAGCGCGCAAGCGCGTGTTCGTAGCGCCTTACCGTTTCACTCGCCCCAGATATATCGCCGGCCAGCGCGCAGGCGATTTCAGCCTCATCGCTAGGACTACGTGGATCAAAGCGGTCCACTAAAGGGGTGGCCAACTCTGTCACGCCCCGTGGTTCCTGGCGATCTGCCCGGACCGCGAGCAGCTTATCAAGGCATCGGCTTGGCTCCACCGGGTTCACAAAAATCTGTCTTAGCCGCACACATCCGAGAGCCGCTTGGACGGGACTGATCTTGTGGTTTACGCCGAGGCGGATACCGTCGAGACGCCCAAAGTGGGCAAAGCTGCGCGCTCGCTCAGCGAGGCCCGCATCTCGGAACAGCAGCGCCCCACCTTCGCCGGTCGACAGAATACTCTGCCCCTCGCCGGTAGCAATGAAGGCCACGTCTGCGTTATCCACTAGTGAGGCGACCGTGGCTGATACGGTAAGCAGTTGAGTCAAATCGAGTAGAAAGGGAACCGCGATACCATCGGCCAGACCCCGCAACGCTTGCAAATCAGCCCCATCGCTGTCGCAGGCTCCACAAAGAACGGCTTTGAAGCGACAATCGGCGATCTCATCCTTGGTGCCAAGCTTAAGAACGCTATCACCCCCTAGTTCCCGCAGCCAGGTGATCTTGACTCTGGCTTGATCTAATGCGCCGAGCACCCACGCTGGCGCGTCATAGCAGACAAGAATCTCATCGTTGGCAGCAATCTTCAGTGCCTCAAGTAACACCGTAATGGCCCCGCTGTCGGAAGAAACGGCGACAGCGGCTACGGACCGAAAGTATAGAGCGAGAGCCGATTCGTAGAGGTCGAGGACGGACGTACCGTCGTCCGTGAGGCCGGCCGAAGCGGCAAGTACGGCTTCAACCTCTTCTCCACCTACAAACCGCTCGGATCGATGCAACAGGCCTCCATCTCATTCGATATGTGACCTCGCGACACAGAACTAGTCATCGGGCTATCACCCGGCGCTGTTCGCGCCCGTAAATATCTCCGACTATGCTAGCTATTTCTTCGACATCGTCGTCACTAAGGCCTTCGTGACATGGTAGCGTTATAATCGAACGGATCAGGCGTTCTGCGTTGGGGCAAGCTCGCGCGTAAGCTGCAAAGGCAGGCTCATGATAGAGTGGCTTATAGTTGTAGCGGACTGTATCGGACTGGATGCCGCGTGCTGCGAGGCTTCGGCTGCGGCCCTGATCTTCGCCTTCGCACCAAAACACCATGGCATAGCCATTAATCTCGGAGCCTGGATAGCGGTCAAACTCCCTTAGGCCCCCGCAGTGCTTCAACGCACTACGGAGTTTTGCAGAAACTGTGCGCCGATTCGCAATCTTGCTATCGAGACGGGCGAATTGCGAAATGCCCAGCGCTGCGGAAAGAGGTGGCAGTTTGTAGTTGCTTCCGAGACGTTCACCCAGGCGGTAGCCACCCATATCGTCAAATAGCGCACCATGGTGTTGCCAAGTCCGCATGCGTTCGTAGAGATCTGCATGCGGGGTCAGGCAGAAACCGCCTTCGCCGGTACTCACCAATTTGCGCTCATGGGTACTGAAGGCAGCGATATCACCGAAAGTTCCAAATTTGCGACCACTCATCTCGGTGCCGAACGCGTGCGCGCAGTCTTCTATCAGGGCAATTCCTCGCGCCCGGCAGAAGGCGGCAATTGGCTCCATGTCCCAAGGATAACCCCACATGGGCACGGTGATCAGCGCCTCTATCCCCTCGGCCGAAAGCTCAATTAGATCATCAAGGCTTGGGGCAAAACTGTCCGGCCGTATATCGTAGAAGACCGGTCGCAAGCCCAGGAGGATCACGGGTAGGATCGTCATGACAGGTGCGGTCGGAGGTACCGCAACGACTGCGCCCGGGTTGAGCTCAAGGGCGCGCAACGCCAATTCGATAGCAACGGTGCCATTGCTACATGCCAAGGCATGCCCGCTTTGGAAATAGGCCCCAATGATGGTTTCGTAATCGGCAATAATTGGTGAGCGACCGGAAAAGCTCTTCGAATTGAAGGCCCTGGCAACGGCTTGGAGGTCTTGCTCATCGAAGTTTATGTGCAGGTTTTGTAGAGCCCGTGATGTATGGGTGATGGTTTGCATGGCTTAGGATGCCTTCTGCGCGAGCATAGTTGGTTGGGGCTTCGCCTTTGCCTCGATTTCATCAAGGCAGCGATATGTCTCCAACACGGACCGGAATGAGATCGCGGATTCCCGTTTCTCCCGGACCGCACCTAGAAATTCGATGAGCTGTCCCGCGTAACCGGAGCGGGTGAAACCCGAGTCCAGCGGACTGTGTGTCCAGTGCTCGCTCCAGCGTTTCGTTTCTTCCCCGGCATAGGCCTTGCCAACCTCCGTCAAGGAGATTTCCCAAAGCGTCTTTCCTGTGACGTGCCGCCCGCCTGCGCACAAAGCGTCAAAATCGAATACGAAATTGGGGCTTGTGTTGCTGGTGATAAGCGACGCGGTGGAGCCGGACTGGAACTCAAAAACGACCGTCATGACCACACTAGGACCTTCGCAGTCACCGAAAACAGACACTTCAGAGATCGGTCCGCACAGATCAATCAGGAAGTCGACACTGTGAATCGACTGCGCATAGAGAAACGATTTGAACAACCCCATGTTGGTCCACAATGGTTCCGTGGGCTTGCTGCAGAAATGTCGCAACGTAATTGCATGAATAGGACCGCCTGCCAGCGCCTTCAGACGATGCGTCACATTCGCGTACCGAAAGTTCATTCCCACGCCAGTCGTGCAATTGCGACGCTCTGCATTGTCAATGAGCGATCGCAGATGGAAACTGGAGGGCGCTGGCGGTTTCTCAACGAACACCGGAAGTCGCTGCTCTATAGCATAGCTAGCGATCTGATAGTGCTCCGCCGGATAGCAGGCTACAATCAGAGCATCCAGCTCGCATTGTTCGATCATCTGTCGATAGTCGCCAAAGACACGTTGCGGAGGCAGCAGACGGCAGGCCTCGTCCCGGCGCCGGTAGTCATAGTCGCAAATCGCGTGGATCTCTGTCCCGAGTAGCGTCTGGCAACAAGGAACCAAGTTTTCTTGAGCCTGGGCGCCATATCCGACAAATCCAAGTTTGATCATAGTCTCAACTTTCTTGTCAGGACCAGTACAGATGGTCTGTTCGTATAGCGGGGGAGTTCATCAAGACGGACCCAAGCCAACGCCTTGGACTCGTTCGTGGGTCGTAGGCGAGCGGCGTCATCTGCCTGGAGCAAAAATCGCAGGTCGTAGTGGGTGTGCACCGGCATTTGGTCGCCTGCGGGAATATCGTGAATGTCAATGTCGAAAAGTTCTTGCTGCAGCATCGTAATGCGGTTCAAACCCGATTCCTCGTAACTTTCCCGCAGAGCTGAGAAACGGGGATCTCGTATCCCGTCACAATGCCCACCAAGTGGCAGCCAGCAATCCAGCTTGGAGTGATGGGTTAGCAAGATGGCATCGCAGGCGCTGTTGAGGATGAAGGCTGAAGCAGTCACGTGCCCGGGCAGCGTTTCTCGCTCGAATGCGTCAGGCGTTTGCTCCAAGAGTTCAATCAAAGAACGGGCGTTTTGCCGATCACGGGATGAATGCAAGCGAAATCGACCCGTGTACGGAATATCGATCCATTGCGCGTCGTCGGCCACGGCCGTCGCAAGCCGTTTGGTGTCATTACAATTCCCGTCATCGGGCTCTGTTAAAAAATGCACATGTTCCAAACGAATAGGCCTCCGATAGACGTGACCATCACTGGAGTAACAATCTTGCTGGAAAGCTATCGGAAACGCCGCAACCTTTACAGACAAAGGTTGCAATGCTAACCATTAGCAACCGTGATACTAACGGCAATGAGCTGCATCAGGCTTGCTCAACTATTGGAGGAATGGCAACTTTGAGCCTGCCGCGCGATCTTGATCTTGTGTTATTGAGAGCCTTCGTGGCTGTCGCAGAAACGGGTCAAGTTACCAAGGCGTCTCAGCGCCTCCACCTCAGCCAATCGGCTGTCAGCCAACAAGTGCACCGGCTAGAGCAACAAATAGAGATCAAGCTGTTCGAGCATCTTGCAAACCGGATAAGACTGACGGCAGAAGGTAGGTTGTTCTATGGCCTTGCGGTGAAGCTGATTCTGCTGAATGACGAAATCTTGCAGGAGATGCGTCGTTCGAGAGACGTAGTGGAAATTCGCCTAGGTGTTCCGCATGATCTGGTAGAGCGCTACGTTCCGGAAATCTTGCGGCGTTTCTCAGGGCAGCACCCCAAGGCGCGGCTTAAGCTGGTCAGTATGTCGAGCGGCAGGTTGTTGGAATTACTTGACATTGGCCAAATTGATTTAACCCTAACTACTGAGGCGGTAAGCGATGACGAAGCTTGCCGACTGGGTGCCGACCAACTGGTGTGGGTCGGGGCACGCAACGCTCGTGCCCATCTGAATGAGCCCCTGATTGTGTCGCTTGGCGACGACGGCGACATGTTTCGCGCGCCCATCACAGATGTACTCAATCAATCAGGAGTCGTCTGGCAACCGGTTACTCAGGTCGGCAGTATTGGATCCGTAATGGCAATGCTTGCCGCTGATATGGCGATTGCGCCGTTCCTATCGCACGCGGTGCCAAGCATCCTAGAAATTATTCCTGAAGGACAACTACCCGCGCTTCCTATGTTCTACATAAACCTCCGGCATACCACCTCTACCGTGACCCCAGAGCTTAGTGCTCTCTTGGAAATTCTAAGGGACTGCATCGCACTTGAACTGAGTTCAAACCGGAATTAACGACTACGCTAAAGCTGATACCGGCAGGACAGCTATCAACAACATTGAAACACAGTAGACCTTGCCGTCATCGAATAATGGGCAGTCATCGCTGCATTTCAAAACTCTGTGAATCATCAAATGCCCGGTACGCTGTCGAAAGACAGCAGGCACGAGCTTCATTGGGGTATACCTACTGAGACAGTGTCTACGAGACATAGAGCACCGTGTCATTTGGGTCGATTTTCTATTTTTGGAACGCTCGCAGTAACAGTCTGGAACCTAATGAGACGTTTCTGAGTCTCTCCTGATGGGGTGGATCCGCGATCCTTCAGGACTTGGCGGCGCAAAAGCAGTGATAAATGCGGCGTTCCCGTTAGACCGATCCCTGCCCTCAACACCACAGTATTCTGGACACTGCCAGATATTCGGCACCTGGTCGCTCACGCACCCTTACAGCGCGCCCAGTGCGCTGCCAAATCGAGGTCCTCCTGTGCTCAAAAGGGATCGAAATAGAACTAACCGACCCCGGCACACTTCGTCAGGTTTGGAAGATAGTCGCCAACCGAGGTAACGTGCCCTCCCCCAAGCATAGAGGCACTGCAACCGCGGCCAAGTCCAGTCGGCAGAACCAAGGCGAGAAGGCCGAACAAACCTACTCCCAACTGACACGGGATGGCCCTTCATCACAGCTGACCCTTTACCGTCGTGCAAAGAGCAAAGCCCCACTCGTATTTCACTACTCGCCCAACGCCTTAGCGAGTGCCGCATTTGCGGCCTGGCTTAACATCGCCCTGCCAGCCGTCAGCGCTTCTCGCCATGCCCCGCCGCGCGCCCAGGCCTCTTTCCATGCTTCAGATAGCTCCAAGTGCCTCCGCGTGGACGTTAGAACCTCGATCAGGCTACCGGCCTGGCGAATATCTTTGTCGCGTTTCAAAGCCCCGCCCTCGCCTTCTCTGCGCTTTGTGGCGATAATGCACTTGTGCACCGCATAGCGTTCGGGAGCCGGAACAGTGATCGACACACCGCTTTTGTGGAGCATAACGGTTCGGACGGGATCTCGAATAAGGAAATCGAGATAACGCAGCGGTTCTGCACTGGCGCCGCCGAGTGCTGGCATAGGTGATGGATGCCCAGTGAAATCGTCACTCGCCCGGTGTGTCGTCAGAAACTCCACTCGGTATCGCGAGCGGTTCTCAAACGCGGTCACGCGGGTCTTGTCTGTCATGTTCGGTACGGCCCGAAATGTCGGATCAATGACCTGCAGCAGAGGTAACACCGGAGGAAGGCTATCACCAACCTCCTGAGAAATGGCAAAATCTTGCGCAAAGTCCACGTCGCCAGTCATTGCATTGGCCAGCGGTAGGCGAACTCCGAGAATGCCGGAATATGTCTGATAGGCGGTTGTGCCAACGACTACGGCGCGAAGACGGAAAAGGCCAGCCGCAGCCATCGCCTCAACCACGTCGCCCGTCATCTTGTCAGGCGCTTGCAAACCGCCTTCACGCAGCAATGTGGATACCAGCTTGCGGCGAGCCTTAAAATCATCCTTGAGAACCGCGAATTCTTCGACCCTCTTTGTGATTTCGGGATCGTCCTTTTTGCCGACATAACGGCGCGTGTCGCCGTCTGCGAAATACCAGAATTCTCGGCCCTTGCTTGTGTTCTTTACGAACCGACCGGAAAGTGGAAAATCCGACGTGAACGTCGCGTCAAATGTCCTTTGATTGAGTTCGGCAAGCATGGTCTGGAACATAAGATCAAGCGATTTCATACTCATTCCTCGTTGACCACGCACACGCTGATGAAGCGAGCAATGTTCGTTGTACCATTTTCCCAAAAACGTAACAACTTGCTCGCTTACCAATCTCCTAATGCTTTCGTTCAGCTGCATTTCGCCCATCTAGGGGGTCTAGGATGGCGTGTACTGCTTGATCGGCAGGACACACATTACAGGCGACCGGTCTCGATCCGGCAGAGGTTTCTGCTCTGTGACTTCGCATCGTCTATCTTACCAGGACCGGCAACCACCGTATTCTGGTTCCCAAAGTCATGGAGCAGCCACGTCGTCGTTTAGTGACTCCACATGAGCTCTGACAGGCCCGGCAGGAACGCCTTCATCTGCTCAATCTTAGCCGACGGCTGAGTTGCCTCCAGGGCGGTCTGCTCCGGGGTCACCGCCCTCGCCCTCTCTTGGCAGACTGTGTCAGGTGAAAGGGAAAATCCCGTTCCCTCCAATTTGGATAACCCCAAGCCTCAAAATCTGGGCTGTTCGCCCGAACGGCGCTGCATGCAAGCACCTGATCTAGCTCACAAAAACAGCAATCTGTACGGCTGACAACGGGCCTAGATCCATTCTGATCTTGGGCAAAGCGCAGAACCGCCGAAACACGGCATCGTCATGCGCCTCGTGACCGATAGGCGTCTTAGATGTGGCGCCATCAGGAGGTGATCCGCGTATTGGACCATCGACATCATCCCGTGGCCAGCCTCGCCTCCCCGTTCGCCCGCATCAGCGCCATGATCATCGGTCCAAGCGAAAACTCGCCGTGTTTTGCCCGCCGTGTGAGGTCACGCAGATAACCACCAGCTGAGTTGATGTGCCCTGCCCTTTCGAGGATGGCGGCGACTGCAACCGCTGCATTTTCAGGGCCCATGGCCTCACAGGCATCCTGATAAGCCGACGGGCTGATGCCGAGCATTGATCGCACCACGATCGCGGCCTGCATCAAATCGCGCCACTGGGCGACCGCGCCACCTGGGCCGTAGTCGATAATCTGCGGGCATGCCCTCAACACCAGAGCCAAGGGGAACGCTTTCATCGGCTCACTCTTCGATTTCCCCTCAGGTCTGGGGGGTTCCCCCTGCTCCTTCTAGAGCGAGGTTCAAGTTCATTGATAGATTCGGTATTTGAATTCTGTATATGACGCTCATTTTCGGCGGCATTGCCGCTCATATTTTCAGAAATAAGGATCTTTTCCAGACGGTTGGAGACGTCCGCGCGCAAAAGGTTCAACTCTGCGAGCCCTGCCTCGATGGTGCCGATCGTGAACGTACGCGGAAGGCCTGCAACGATTGCCAGGTAACGCGCTTCCAAGGCGTGCCAGTCGCCCTCAACGCCCTCTTCGATGGCAGCAGTGATCAGTTTGCGGATATCTCGTCTGCAGATGGTGAGAGCCTCTTTGGCCAACTGAAACTGCCGGCGGTCGGCTGCAACCTTTTGCGCGAGCTGTGCCAGTTCTTCCCTGCGCGCCAGAAGCGGCGCTAGGCTAAAACCAAATGCATCTTCGACACTGCCGTCCCGTGACTTGTGAGCGTAACGCTTACCATTGGGGCTGTCTTTGCGAGCAATCAGCCCGACGTCGATCAGCAGACCAATATGGCGCCTCAGCGTCGCATCAGCCATGCCGTGCGCACGAAGGCTTAACTGTGCATTCGATGGAAAGACAATCAATCCGGCATCTTCGGACAGTTCCGCCTGCGGATAGAAACTCAACAGAGCGTCAAGCACCGTCAGCGCCCGGTCCGGGATTCCAACCAGAAGACGTGCCTCGCAAACATCGCGAAACAGCTTCCACTTGTCTGCACTCTTGCCTTGCTTCGACCCCGCAGTCTCGATTTGCCGGCTCACATGGGCGAGTTTAATCGCTCCCCGCCCAAAGGGCGTGGTTATAGGTTGTCTGTGCATTTTTCTTCACCTTCTTGAAGGCAACAGAAAACTGCTCACCAAAAACGGTGCCAGAGACTCTTGACTAGAATTCCCTAAGATGCGATTCTCAATCTGCTAGGATATGAGGAAGGCTTCCAGGGCGGCGACGCTTGGGGGGCCTTTTTCTTTTGCGTTTCGTCTCCTTTAAGACTTTGATTGATCCCGGAACTCGGCGTGGAGCCGTTCCAAATTTTCTGCGATATAGCGGCCGAAACTGGCCGCCTCCTTGGATTTCAAGGAAATGGAATAACTCTTGCCCGCACCTTTGAACTCGGCAGTCACGGCGGCGTCTTGCGACTGCCAACTGCCTGACGGGCGCATCGTGCGGCGGGGCTTGCCAGCATTGCGAACAACCGCCAACAGGCGCTCAAAACGCTCCTCGGACCCCAGACTTGAGAAACCCTCGACGTTCAGGGCCGCCTCGGCGTGAACAAGCGCATCTGGATGTTCAACGGCGGACGCCAGTTCAAGCCAACGATCTCGACCGATCCCTTTCGCAGCACCGATCGCCTGGATGATTGTCTCTGGTACCCGCGCGGTCACCGATGCCATGCGCGTCAAAAGCGCTCCATCGACGGAGAGCGCGAGCTGCACCGTTCGGCGATCATGGCCAATGGCCTGCAAGTGATGAGCAAATGCTGCACGCTCGATGAAGGAGAGGTTCTCACGGGCTGACGATGTCTCGCGCCTGCCGGAGATCGTCGCGCGGGCTTGGACCACCGCCTTGACCGGACGGCCAGGCCCCGTGGTGGTCGCCTTGCCGGAGGACACGCTCACCAGCCTGACCGAGGTGGCCGCACCAGGACGGGTGTGTCCTGTCCACGCTCCCTGATGGCTTCGACCAGTTCCATGAAGGCCGCTTCATCTTCGCCCATGCGATCAGAAACAAAGGATTTGTCGACCAGTGATGGATCCAGCTCTACAACGGCTTCACCCACCAGCGCCTGATCCGCAATTGCAGCCTTTTCAGCCAGTTCGCTGAGCGAACTGATCATCGATCGCGACGCGCCCCTGTTGGCATAGCCAGGGGTTGCCTTGCGTTCAGGACGAGGACCATCAGCGGCCGTAATATTGGCAAAGATGTCCTTACGCGCCATAAATACCGTCCTTTTCTACGTCCAAGGCCATGATAACCTTCGATAAAAACCCATTCTGTACGGCTGACAACGGACTATGCACGGCGCCGCCCCCAAGCCCGTTCGAGCAGATCGATCACTTCACTGTTGACGAGATCCATCGCTTCTCGTGCCCGATCATAGGTCGCAGAAGTGAACTGCGAGCGCTCGACCTCGTAAAGCGTCTGTTTGGTCAGCCCCGCATCCGACACAGCGGTGGTCTTGACCATGTGGTTCTTCATCATCTGTTGGGCGAACATGGACTGCATGAAGCCGACCATCTGCTGTTGCGGCACATCCATGGGCTCAAACCGCGTGATCAGATAGCGGAACCAGTCAAGGCTGACATTGACGCCAGCACTCTCAACGCTCTTCAAGATATCACCCAGCATCAACAGGAACTGCGACATCGACATGATGTCGAGCATCTGCAGGTGAACGGTGATCAACACAGATGTAGCAGCCGTCAGAGCCGTCAGCGTCAGGTAGCCAAGCTGGGGAGGGCAGTCGATGACGACAACGTCATATTGGTCTTCGACTTCGGCAAGTGCGCTGCCGATGCGGGTATAGAAGAGCTTGCCCTCCATGGAGTCCCTTGCGCTGCATCGCAAGCGGCGTCTCGTATTCGTATTCCTGCAGCTCGAGATTGGCCGGGATGACATGCAGATTGGGGAAGTTTGTCGGCTGGATGATGTCAGCGATGGAACGACGGCTCTCGTCATAGCGGATGGACTCGTAGAAAGATGGCTTCTCATCGAGTTCCGGCTGGATGCCGTATAGCGCCGTCAGCGATGCCTGCGGGTCAAGATCGACCGCCAGCACCCTGTAACCGCTCAAGGCCAGATACTGTGCGAGGTGGGCAGAGGTCGTGGTCTTGCCGGAGCCGCCCTTGAAATTGACGACAGCAATGACCTGCAGTTTTTCATCCGCGCGCCGATGCGGGACGCGGTCGAGCAGGGCGCGCAACTCGTCCATCTGGTCTGCCGTATAATATCTGCGTCCTGTCGACGTGGTGTAGGGCTCACCGCCCTTGCCCTGCAGATGCAGCTTCTTCAGATAGCTCGGGGATACGCCAACGAATTGCGCCACCTCGGCCAGCGGAAAGAGACGCAGCGTCTTTTGCGCGTTCGGAGGAAACTTCTCCATACGCAGCATGTCGAGTTTCGACGAGATCTCACCGCCCTGCTCGAGGATGATATCGGCAAAACTCGGCACCGTATCCAGCATCGCTCGTTTCACATTCATTTGCCTGGAAGCCCTTTGTCACGATATTTTCGCGAAAACACGGAAATTATCGTGACTGTTATCCGATTCCCGACACTTGGCAAGCAATAAGCCCCTCTGGCCAGAGCCAGTTTGGACAGTTGCGAAACAGGTCAAAGACCAGAGAATTGCCAATGGCCAAACGATTCCAGCAACTTGCAAGGCTCGCCAGCAGAACGCCGGTCAACAGATTTGCAACTCTAGGCAAGCATTCCGGCTGCTTCCGACCAGTGTCTCGTCCTGAACAAGCCGAGCAAAACTGATTCTCAAGGACCTGCAAGCCCGACTCAATGACGTTGCTTCCGTCATCCACGGCTTAGCAGATTTGCACCTAGACCAAGCCGCGGCACTCATCTCTGCTTGAACCCTCAAAACGAGGGAAGTCACATGCAGCTCATTGTCGTTGACGAAACCGCAGGCAATCAACACCGCCAGCTCATCGAACCGATGCTGCGTCTTCGAGCTCGGGTGTTTGCCGGACGACTGAACTGGCAGGTCGAAAGCCAAAACGGACTTGAGCGCGACCGCTTCGACGATCACGGCCCCACCTATATCGTGGGTGTGGAAGACGGTGTTCACGTCGTCGGTTGCGTAAGGCTGTTGCCACCTATGCGCTCCAGCATGCTGAACGAGGTTTTTCCGGACCTCCTTGACGGGCAGCCCCTCCACGCGCATGCGCGGATGATTGAAAGCTCCCGCTTTTGCATCGACAGGGATCTGTCACACGTAAAAGCCACTCAAGAAGGACTGACTTCGAGCAGATGTGGAGGCTCCAAAGGCGCAGACACCCATCGCGCCTCCATCATTCAGTTGAGGACGCGCATCCTGCTTGCGGGCATCGTCGAATGGAGCCTTAGCTGTGGGTATAGCGAACTGGTCACGGCAACAGACGTCAAGTTCGAACGGCTCCTGAACATGGTCGGTTGGCCGCTTCGGCGCCTCGGTTCTCCCAGGATGATCAACGAGACCCACAGCGTTGCGGGCTCGCTTGAAATTTCACGCGACATTCTGCGCTTGCTAAAGCCTGAGGGCTATTCCTCGCTGTTTGACCAATCGGCTGAGGCTGGGCCTGGGGCACGGGCAAGGGCACGGGCAGGGGCAGGGGCAGGGGCAGGGGGGAAGCGATGACAGGAGCACCCGGCACCCGTGACCGTCTGATCCGCAAGCTCGAGGAGGCCTTTGGCACAGCCTTGTGCCAGGCGCTCGCCGATCCGCAAGTCACCGAAATCATGTTCAACCCGGATGGACGGGTCTACATCGAGAGACTGAAGACCGGTATTGAGCCTGCCGGCACACTCGATCTTGCCCGGGCAGAGGTGCTGATCGGGATCGTTGCCCATGCTCTTGGGCAGGAGGTCAACCAGCGAAAACCGATTGTGTCGGGGGAAATTCCACTCGGCGGCCATCGTTTCGAGGGCCTTCTGCCACCCGCCGTCAACGCGCCTGCCTTTTCGATCAGGCGCCATGCCACGTGCCGTATTGCCCTCAATGACTACGTCACGACGGGTGTCATGACGCCTGACCAGTATAAGCGGATCCTTGGCTCCATCACGAAGCGGCACAACATCCTCGTCTGCGGCGGCACGGGTTCGGGAAAGACGACACTTGCCAATGCAGTCATGCTGGAAATCCACCAGCGGTTTCCGCGAGATCGCATCATCTTGATCGAAGATACGATCGAGATCGAATGTGGCGCTGAAAATGCTGTCGTGCTGAGAAGTAGCGACGACGTACCGATCGAGCGGCTTTTGAAAAGTGCTCTGCGGCTCCGCCCTGACCGCATCATGGTCGGCGAGGTGAGGGACGGGGCCGCCCTTACGCTTTTAAAGGCATGGAATACCGGCCATCCCGGCGGCTTCACGACAGTGCATGCCAATGATGCTCATGCAGCATTGATCCGGCTTGAACAGCTTGTCTCCGAGGTCAGCCACAGCCCCATGAGCCACGTGATTGCCGATGCGATCGATCTCATCGTGTCGATCAAGCGCACGGACGAGGGTCGCCGCGTCGAAGAGGTGCTTTGCGTCGAGGGCCTCGAGCAGGGCCGATACCAGCTGAACTGAAAAACAAAGGGACAGGTCATGACCAATCGCAAGAGAGCATGCCAGATTTTCATCCTCCTTTTGACTGCTGCCAAGGCGGCCCCGGCGTTCGCAAGTTCGGGCGGCGGACTTCCCTGGGAAGCGCCGCTTGAGCAGATCCAGCAATCGATCACCGGACCAGTTGCGGGCTTCATCGCGCTGGCGGCCGTTGCCGTGGCCGGCGGCATGCTGATCTTCGGCGGAGAGCTGAACGATTTCGCCCGTCGACTGATGTATGTCGTGCTGGTTGCCGGCATTCTTCTTGGCGCAAGCCAGATCGTGGCGCTTTTCGGGGCAACGGGAGCTTCAATCGCGACCATGCCACCAAACAGCATGCTCAAAGAGCAGGCCCTGGCACAGATCACCGGAGCTTCTCATAGCATTTCACTCTTCTCGACCTCTCACATCAGGGGGATCTGAGGATGGATACCGGCATGCTCGAACCTCACACCATCCACCGGGCTTTGTCCCGCCCCAATCTGATCTTTGGTGCAGACAGGGAGCTCGTCCTTGTCACGGGGCTTGTCTCGGCCATCCTCATCTTCGTGGTCATCACGCCCTATGCGACCGTGCTCGGATTACTGGCCTGGACGATGAACGTTGCTCTGCTGCGACGGATGGCAAAGCTGGATCCCATGATGCGCCGGGTCTATCTGCGCCACATCCGTTACCGACCTGTCTATCGTGCCACCTCGACACCGTTTACCCGCGGCTGAGGAGGTGTGTCATGGTCACTCTCTCCGCCTTTCGCCATACCGGTCCGTCGTTTGCCGACCTCATGCCTTATGCAGCTATGGTCGATGACGGAACGCTCCTCTTGAAAGATGGCAGCCTACTGGCAGGCTGGTATTTTGCAGGGCCGGATACCGAAAGCTCAACAGATGCAGAGCGCAACAGAATATCCCATGAAATCAATGGGATAATTTCCAGGCTCGGATCGGGCTGGATGCTGCAGGTCGAAAGTCTGAGGCTTGCAAGTGCATCGTATCCAGAGCCACATCGCTCGCATTTCCCAGATCCTGTATCACTGGCGATTGATCGGGAACGCCGCAATCATTTCGAGAAGCATCGCAGCCATTTCGTCAGCAGGCATGCGCTGATCCTGACCTACCAGCCGTCGACCCTCACCCATCATGGGCTTGCAGGCTACATGTTTTCAGGTGACGGCGGCCGGGACCAGACCGCGGCCGACAAGACGCTCAAAGCTTTCAACGAAGCCATCCGCGAGATCGAGCAATATCTTGCCGGAACGATCACGATCGAGCGGATGCGCACACGCACCGTGGACGATGCCTCGAGCCTGCGCCCGGCGCGTTTTGATAGTTTGCTGCAATTCATCCTCTTTTGCATTTCCGGCAAGAACCTGCCAGTTCGACTGCCGGATGTTGGCATGTATCTCGACTGCCTCGTCACAGCGCAGATGGAACATGGGCTGAGCCCTAGGCTCGACGACCGTCATGTGGCGATTGTCGCCATCGACGGCTTTCCGGCACAGAGTTGGCCAGGCATCCTCAACGCGCTTGACCAGATGCCGCTCGCCTATCGCTGGTCTTCTCGCTTCATCTTTCTCGATCCTCAAGACGCAAGAACGAGGCTGGAACGAACCAGGCGGCGATGGCAGCAAAAGGTAAGGCCCTTCCTCGATCAGCTCTTCCAGACGAAAAGCCGTTCCGTAGATCAGGACGCCGTCTCCATGGTGCTTGAGACGGAGAACGCGATCGCCCAGGCAAATTCTGGCCTGGTGGCCTTCGGCTACTACACACCCGTCATTTTGCTCTTCGAAGAAGATCTGGAACGGCTACGAGACAATGCCGAATTCGTCAGGCGTGTTGTCCAGTCGGAAGGCTTTGGCGCCCGGATCGAGACCCTCAATGCAACGGAGGCCTATCTCGGCAGTCTTCCGGGCAATTGGTACTGCAATGTCCGAGATCCGCTGATCAACACGGCGAACCTGTCGGACCTTGTGCCATTGAACTCGGTCTGGTCGGGCGAAGCGGTCGCCCCTTGTCCATTTTTTCCGGAAGATGCCCCGCCGCTGATGCAGGTGGCGTCCGGCTCTACACCGTTCAACTTCAATCTCCATGTCGAGGATGTCGGCCACACATTGATCTTCGGACCGACAGGCTCGGGCAAATCGACGCTGCTTGCGCTGATTGCTGCACAGTTCAGGCGCTACCGCGATGCCCAGATCTTTGCCTTTGACAAGGGCCTGTCGCTTCTGCCCCTGACGCTTGCAGTCGGCGGCGAGCATTACAGAATTGGCGGCGACGATGGGCTAGCCGTGGAAGGGAAGGGGGAAGGGGCGGGGAGGGAGAGCCGAAAGGCGATGGCAAGCTTGCCTTTGCCCGCTTTCCGACCTTCGAACCGATGCCGATCGGGCATGGGCCTCGGAATTCATCGAAATGCTGATTGCACTTCAAGGCGTAGAGGTCAGGCCGGAACACCGCAATGCAATCGCACGGCAAGTCGCCTTGATGGCATCATCCCCCGGTCGATCGCTTTCAGACTTCGTGAGCGGCGTGCAACTGCGCGACATCAAGGAGGCGCTCAAACACTACACCATCGAAGGACCGATGGGGCATCTGATGGATGCGGAAGCCGACACACTGAGCCTGCAATCCTTCCAGTGTGTCGAGGTCGAGGAACTGATGAACATGGGCGAGCGCAACGTCGTTCCGGTTCTAAGCTATCCTCTTCCGCCGCCAAGACCATCACCGACCACATCGCCGTGCTGCGTTCTCGCATGCCTGGCTGATGCTCGGCCATCCCGTTTTCCGCGAGAAGATCCGCGAATGGTTGAAAGTCTTGAGAAAAGCCAATTGCGCTGTGGTGCTGGCGACCCAGTCGATCTCGGACGCGGAGCGATCAGGGATCATCGACGTCCTTTGTGAAAGCTGCCCGACGAAGATCTGCCTGCCCAATCCGGCCGCCCAGATGCCGGGCATGCGCAGACTTCTACGAGCGGCTCGGCTTCAATGAGCGCCAGCTCGAGATCATCGCCAAGCCCGACCCGAAGCGCGACTACTACTGCGTGTCACCACAAGGCAGGCGTCTCTTCGAAATGTCGCTTGGGGGCTGACGCTCGCCTTTGCCGGCGTCTCGGACCGCAGAGATATCGCGAAGATCCAGGAGCTCCAGGAAAACTTCGGCGCCGATTGGCCGCGCCAGTGGCTGATACTGAAAGGAGATGAGCATGCGCTATCGCTTCTCAATGCCTGAATTCCTCTGCTCAAGCGGCAGTTTGATCGGCGTCTGGATGTGCATCGCCGGGTCGACGTCGACTGGATACCCGGCTTTTGCCGGGTCTGTCACGGGGGCTGCAACTGAATGGACGCAGCTTGCCAACAATGCCGAACTGGTCGCCATCCTCGAAAGCTCCGGCATCCAGGTCGACAATCAGCTCACCCAGATCAGCCAGCTTGCGCAACAGATCCAGAACCAGCTGGAGATGTACCGCACCATGCTGCAGAATACAGCCGCCCTTCCTCGCCATGTCTGGGGCGAGGTCGAGGCTGATCTTCAGCGACTAAGAGAGGTCGCGGCTGAAGGTCAGGGCATTGCGTTCACCATGGGCAACACTGACGCATTGCTGGGCCAGCGGTTTCCGAACTATGCCAAGCTGCGGCAGGAGCGTCCGGATGGCGCAAGCTTTGCGCAAACCTACGAGACATGGTCCACGACCAATCGCGACACGATCGGAGCCTCGCTCAGGGTCGCAGGGTTAACGGCTGAGCAGTTTGACGGGGAGCAATCAACGACACGGGCGCTCAAGCGCCTCTCAGAAACGGCAGATGGGCAGATGAAGGCGCTGCAGGTCGGGCATGACATTGCCGTAGAACAGGTCGCTCAATTGCAAAAACTGCGTGCACTGTTCTCCCAGCAGATGACCCTGTCGGCGACCTGGCTTCAATCCGAACAAAGCCTGCGCGATCTGGCTCAGGCCCGCAGGGAGACGTTCTTCGGCGCAACAGTCCGCGAGATCCCGGCCGGCCAGAAGATGGAGCCACGCTGGTGAGCCCCCGGTCGAAGGCCAATGTGAAAGCCGCCGGACGGAAATGGTCCCGGCTGGTCCCAGCCGGCATCGCATTTGCCAGTCTATTGATCTGCGGCGAGGCGGCATTCGCGCAGCAAGGTGAGATCCTGAGCGAGCTCGAAAACCAGGTGACCGTTGCCACACGCGGATGGCAGGATACGGTGATGGATGTGGCCCGCTCGCTGTTTTGGATCCTCGCATCGATCGAGTTCGGGCTTGCCGCAACCGGACTTGCGCTTGCTGCTGCATCGCTCGACAGCTGGTTTGCCGAACTCATCCGGCGCATCCTGTATATCGGCTTTTTTGCATTTGTTCTCGACCAGGGTCCGGCATTTGCACAGGCTGTTGTCGACAGCCTGTTTGCGATCGGTGCCGATCAAGGATCAGCGTCTCCTGCAGAGGTGTTCGACGCGGGGATCAGGGTTGCCTCGGCCTTGTCGCAGCATGCCCAGTTCGGCGTTTTCGAAGACAATGCCTTGGCGATCGCCTCGGTGATTGCGATGGGTGTGGTCGTCATCTGCTTTTCCCTGGTCGCTGCCATCTTTGTTGCTGTCATGGTGGAAATGTATGTCGGCCTGCTCGCTGGCATGATCATGCTCGGGCTTGGCGGTTCCTCCTTCACCAAGGATTTTTCGGTCCGCTATCTGATCTACTCCTTCTCCGTCGGCATGAAGCTCATGGCGCTTGTCATGATTGCGAGGATCGGATCCGAGGTTCTTCTGGGCCTTGCATCCGCCCCTGTCAGCGAAACCGATCCCTTGGTCTCGACGCTCTCGATTGCGGGCATCTCGGTCGTCGTCTTCATCATCTCCCTTTATGTGCCGACGATTATGCAAGGGGTCGTCCAGGGAGCTTCGGTCACTCAGGGCGGCGAAGTGATCCGGCACGGCATGCAGGCCACAACCATGGCAGCAGGAGGCGCCTTTCTGGCAGCTCAGGCCGCGCAGACAACTGTCAGCGCGGCGACATCCGCCAGAGCCGGCGGCGCGTCGCTTGCGCGTGCCACGGTCGCCGGGATCTCGGCCGGTGCCGGCCAAACGGCCTGCGCGATTGGCTCTGCTGCCCGCGACAAGCTGATCGCAGCCCCAGGCGCCAGTCATGCGTCACTGCTTGGCCTTGCAAACGAAAAGCTGCGCTCAGGCAGCTCGCAGAACAAAGGCAAGGAGACGTCATCATGACAGACGAGGATCGCCATCTTGAGAACCCCTATCTGGCCGGTCGAATGGAGTGGAATGAGCGCTATGGCGGCTTCGTTCGCGAAGCGAGAGCCTGGCGGCTGGTTGCGATCTTGAGCCTGGCTCTTGCATCGATCGGGTCTGGCTACGCCCTCTTTCTAAGCCAACAGAGCCGCATCATTCCCTATATCGTTGAAGTCGACCGACTGGGCAGCCCCGTTGCCGTCGGCGTGCCTGAACAGATCGAATATGCCGATCAGCGTGTGGTGCGCGCGACGCTTGCCAATTTCGTTGCAAGCTTCCGCTCCGTAACCCCCGATGCAATCGTCCAGAAGAAATACATCGACCGTACCTATGCCTTGCTTCGGGCATCAGATCCGTCGACCGAGAAAATCAATGGATGGTTTCGCTCGAATTCTCCCTTCGAAGCCGCCAAGCGGCTGACCGTCGCCGTCGAGGTTTCCAACATCATCTCCTTGTCCGAGCGCACCTGGCAGATCGACTGGACCGAATTCGAGAGGGATCGAAGGGGGCGGGAGACAGCCAGTCGCAGGTTTCGCGGCATTGCAACGGTCACCCTGACCGAACCGCAGGATGAAGCGGTGATCAGGCTGAACCCGATCGGCCTTTATGTGCGCGATTTCGACTGGACAGCGCAGCTTTGAGCCGACGGGTTCGGATGCAATTCACCCCCGAGATGGAGGAAAACCATGAAGTGCAGGATCATACAGGTCACGACAAGCATCCTCTTCGGCATGCTCATTCTGACAGGATCAGGGGCGACAGATGGTACTGCCCAAGAGATGACGTCAGAGGAGCTGAAAGCGACCTATCAGTCGGGTGAATGGCAAAAGGGGAGCGACATCGTGACCCGCGGTGCAGAGGGCAAGGTCGTCTTTCTCTACGGCCAGGGACAACCTTCGATCATCTGCGCTCCCTTGCAGGTCTGTGACATCGAACTGGAACCACAAGAGAGCATCAAGGACGTTCTTTTGGGCGACAGCGTGCGATGGAGCGTCGAGGCTGCAAGTTCGGGGGAGGGGAGAGGGGAAACCATCCACCTGATCGTCAGGCCGACGGAGCCTGGGCTCCATACCTCGATGATCGTCACCACCTCAAAACGGACATACCATATCCGGCTCAGGTCGCATGAAAGCCGGTATATGGCCCGTGTCGGCTTCTCCTATCCCAATCCGCTTTCGCAAGATCTGGCGACGGTCAATGCCAGGCTTGAAGGGAGCGATCGTGGGAGCCAAGCCTCACGCCTGGATTTCGCCTACCAGATTACCGGCCATGCGCGATGGCGCCCGAAACGGGTCTATTCCGATGGTCAAAAGACCTACATCCAGTTTCCCGCACATGTGACAGGCCAGGAAATGCCTATCCTCTTCCTCCTCTCCGAGGGGCAGAGACAGCTCGTCAATTATCGCGTCAACAAGGACGTGATGATCATCGACCACCATGTCGAAAGGGCCGTTCTCATCTCCGGCGTTGGCTGGCGACAGAAGAAGATCACCATCAAGAGAGGTGGATGAGATGAAGAAGGCAGCAGTATTTCTCATCCTGGCCCTGGTCTCAAACGGCTGCCAGGCGATCAGCGAGCGCGCGGCCAATGAGAGCGTTCAGGAAACGGCGCTCAAAGACCCGAGGGTTGCGGCATCCATCGCGTCAGACCTGTCGGTCGATATCAGCCCCCTTCTTCCGCAAGGATCAGTGCTTGCCTTCAAGCTCGATGAGGCACAGCCGCTGACGGCCGCCTTTACCCAGGCCCTCAGTCAACTGGGCTACCGGATTCAGGACAGCAGCAACGAGGCCGGCGACGCGATCCAGCTTCAGCTCTGGAGTGCTGAAGTCGACGGCGATCTGCTTGTACGTCTTTCATCGCCGTCCCACCACCTGTCCAAGATTTACAGGCAAAGCAGTTCCGGTCCTGGTCAAAATGGTGATCCCCAGACCACCGGCGGCGTTGTCCCAGCGGGGCCAGTGCTTGTGGAGGCAACGGAAAATGGAGCCTCGACATGAGCGCGGGTCATCAACTTCTGGGCGCCCCTCATATCATGCGGGGCAAACCGGGAGCGAAGCAAGACGCGGGGATCCGGCGGCTCAACCGTCTTCCCATCTTTGTGGCTCTTTTCGTCATAGTCGTTGTGCTGGCAACCGTGATCTTTGGTCTGTCTTCCCGCGGCTTGTGGCGCGGCGGATCCGAGGAGAGGGCGGGGGACGACAGAGGATCGGCGACAAGTTTTGCCGAAAACCTGAAACGCGGTGTGAGCGACGGGATCATCGGAGAAAACCCGTCAGTTGAGGTCCGCCCGCCGCCTGTCGAGGCACCTCAGGTGATCGTCGCACCCAGTCTTGATCGACCGGTAGAGCC
Organism: Allorhizobium sp.; assembly: GCA_965283865.1. Lineage (GTDB taxonomy): Bacteria > Pseudomonadota > Alphaproteobacteria > Rhizobiales > Rhizobiaceae > Allorhizobium. Next base: position 101,891 of record CBDIQA010000002.1, on the reverse strand, counting down.
CTTCAACCGGCCAGCCCCCGAACCGGCACCGCGCCTTGTGCGTGAGGACGATGACTGGCGGGTAAGGCTTGAGCGCGATCATGAAGAGCAAATGCTGAATGAACGCCACCGCCAGACAATGGCGCGCATGCAACGGGCCGACGGCGCGCGTTCAGCGCCGCTGCGGATTGATACAGGACAGGTCAACGGCTTGCCTTCAGCCTCGGCTACGGCGGATGGTTCTGATGGACGCAATTTGGATCATCGCAGCGACCAATTGAGCGCGCGTCTCGCCGCTGTGGCAGAGGCAATCGGCGGGGCCGGTCTGGGCGCGACTGACACGAACAGTCAAGGGCAAAAGCAGGCGTTTCTGGATGGGGGCAGAGGCGGGGGAACGTCCGGGGTGAGGGCGGCAGCCTCTGCGCTGACACTGAGCCGCGGTTCGATCATTCCGGCCATCCTGATCACCGGCATCAATGCCGATCTTCCGGGACGGATGCTCGCCCAGGTGAGCCAGAACGTCTATGACAGCGCCACCGGTCGCCACCTCCTCATTCCGCAAGGGTCGCGGCTTGTTGGGCGCTACGATTCAAAAGTGTCCCACGGACAATCACGGGTCCTGGTGGTCTGGACCGATATTGTCTTAGCCAATGGGCAAAGCCTCGACATCGGCTCGATGTCGGGTGTCGATCACCAAGGACAGGCGGGGTTCAGGGACCGGATCGACCGACATCTGCTTCAGACCTTCGGATCAGCCGCCCTTGTTGCACTGATCGGTACGGGCATGGATCTGGCACTGCCCGATCATCAAGGCCTTGGGGCGACCGACGCATCGGATGCCGCCAGGCGCAGCTTCAGCGAGACATTTGGACGACTGGCGGAACGAAGCATATCGAAGAACCTCGATGTTCAGCCAACACTCGAGATCCGGCCCGGTTACCGTTTCAACATCCTTGTCGATCAAGATCTTACCTTCGGATGAGCAAGGTTCCCCTGTTGAGCAGCAATGCCATCAAACGTTCGACCGTTCATCACAGCCATCCGTAGCTTTGACGAAAACAGCAAGGTTCCGAACGGCGTATGGGTGCCATCCGGGACTGTATATCTGCCAGGGCACCATGACATCAATCCGAACTTAACAGGTCTCATCTGGAATTAATGATGCTTTACCTATCGCATCACTGACATCTAGGCCGTGATCTCAGTCCGATTGCAAACGCCCATGGATCGCATATAGTTGTAGATGGAAACTACAAAAAGTCAGGCATGATGCCGTCACGACGACTTCCGGTGTAATTTCAGGCCGAGCGGCGAATTCATCTGGCTAATTCTGGTTGATCAGACGCGTACTTTCCTGACAACCACAGGCGTTCTGCTGAACGCGGGGAAATCTCTATATGTCTGCTGTGAATGAAGCAGCGCGGCTTGGAAGCTTGCGCAATTTGGATCGTGTCCCATGGAGTGGTGTAGCTGGATTTCATAGCCATCGGTGATTTCCGGTAGGGTCGGGTTGCTTATGACCAACCTGAGGGACACCACCGATGACCGACGACATGATGAACCTGCGCTCACTCGTTGAGAAGAGCGCCGACGCCGATTTGCTGCGCGAGATGATCGGCTTTGCTGCCGAGAAGCTGATGGCGCTGGAGGTCGGGACGAAGACCGGCGCGGGCTATGGCGAGAAGAACGGCTTCCGACTTGCCCAGCGCAACGGCTACCGCGATCGAGACTGGGAGACACGGGCTGGCACCGTCGAGCTGCGTATTCCGAAGCTTCGCACCGGCAGCTATTTCCCGAGTTTCCTGGAGCCGCGCCGCATGGCCGAGAAGGCCCTGACGGCAGTCATTCAGGAAGCCTATATCCAAGGCGTTTCAACCCGCTCAGTCGATGATCTCGTCAAGGCGATGGGGATGTCGGGCATCTCCAAGAGCCAGGTATCCCGGCTCTGCGAAGAGATCGATGACAAGGTCAAAGCCTTCCTCGACCGCCCCATCGAGGGCGAGTGGCCATACCTCTGGATCGATGCCACCTACCTGAAGGTTCGTCGCGGCGGTCGCATCGTCTCTGTCGCGGTCATCATCGCCGTGGGTGTGAACACCGATGGCCGACGCGAGGTGCTCGGCATGGAAATCGGCACATCTGAGGCAGAAGCGATATGGACCGAGTTCCTACGCAAGCTGACCAGACGAGGCCTGCGCGGCGTCAAGCTCGTCGTCTCCGATGCGCACGAGGGTATCAAGGCGGCCGTGTCGAAGGTGCTTTCCGCCACCTGGCAGAGGTGCAGGGTTCACTTCATGCGTAACGCGCTGGCCCATGCCGGAAAGAGCGGAAGGCGTGTCGTCTCCGCCTTCATCGCCACGGCCTTTGCCCAGGACACGCCAGAGGCGGCGAGCACTCAATGGCGCAATGTCGCCGACCAGATCAGGCCGAAGGTGCCGAAACTCGCCACGCTGATGGATAGTGCCGAACAGGACGTGCTCGCCTACATGACCTTTCCCCGGCAGCACTGGACCAAGCTCCACAGCACCAATCCGATCGAACGCCTCAACGGCGAGATTAAGCGCCGCACAGAGGTCGTCGGCATCTTTCCCAACGATGACGCAATCGTCAGGCTCGTGGGAGCGCTGCTCCTCGAACAAAACGACGAGTGGGCTGTCCAGCGATCCCGCTACATGACACTTGAGACCATCGCCACGATGAGCGATGATCCGCTCATCAGCCTGCCAGCCGCAAGCTGACACTCATCCGGCCCTCTGGGATGAGCCGTGGTCGTCTAAGCTACACCACTCCGCGGGACACAATCGCAATTTGCGCCTACTTGACACGATACCGAGCGAAAGTTTTGATCGCATTACGCGATTGGTCGCCAATTTTTTCAACCTTCCTGTCTCGGCGGTTTCTTTGACTGATATGAACCGACAGTGGTTCAAAGCCAACGTTGGTATCACCCATTCCGAGATCCCACGTGATCGTGCGCCTTGCGCCCAGGTTGCGGAAACATGCAGCACGCTCGTCATCAATGATTTTCAACTGGATGACTTTTACCGCGACAGTCATCTGGGTCAGGCAGGCATTCGCTTTTATGCCGGCGCTCCACTTGTCACGCCCGACGGACATGGATTGGGTGCCTTGTGCGTTCTGGGAACTGAACCGCGAGACGTGACACAGTGTGAACTTGATACGCTGCGCGATCTGGCGGCGATGGTCATGGCCCAAGTGGAGCTGCAACATGCGGTCGGACGCATTGAGGCTGCCAGCGGCTTGCCGAACCGTTTCCAGCTTCTCAACGACCTCAAGGACATGAAGCGAAACGAAGTCAGTGGCACCACCCGGCAGATCAGCTTGCTCGATCTCGCCCATACTGCGCAGTTCGACCGTCTGTCGCGCGTATTGGCGCCTGGACACTTGGACCAGACGATCAAACATGTCGCAAGGCTTCTCAACGACCATGTCGGCGACGACGGCCAGACCTATCATATCGGGCCGACACAATTTGCATTTTTTGCGCCCAAAAGCGCAGATCCCGTCGCCTATGTTGAACAGCTGTCTGTGTTGCTGCGGCAGATTGAACATGCACGCGAGTTTCCGATGACCATCACCCCGTCTATAGGGGTCATGCAATTTGATCCCGTTGAGGCGGAACCTGACGACGTGCTGCGCTCACTGCAAAGTGCCATGCAGGATGGGCGCGAAAATGAAACCGGCATTGGCCAATTTTCTGCCAATGCAGATCAGCGTCACCGGCGCAACTTTGCGATCCTGCAAGGCTTCCCGGAGGCGCTTGATACCAAGGATCAGTTGTCGCTTCTGTTTCAGCCGCGCCAAGTCCTGTCGACGGGGGAGATCAGATCGGCAGAAGCCTTGATCCGGTGGAACCATCCGGAACTGGGCCGCATCCCGCCCTCAGAGTTCATACCGATCGTCGAATCGTCAACATTTGCGCGACACTTGACGGAATGGGTCCTGGACGAAAGCTTCCGCTGTCTGAATGCTTGGAAAGCAGGGGGGCTCAAACTCGGTCTTTCGATCAACCTGTCTGCAGCCAACCTCGAAGAGCACGATTTTGTCCAACGATTGACGGCCAAGATGGCCCGTTACGGGATAGAGCCCGGCGAGATCGAGTTGGAATTGACCGAAACAACCGTCATGAAGGAGACGAACAACACGCTTGCGGTTCTTGAAGGACTGGCATCCAGTGGCATTCGCCTTGCGATGGATGATTTTGGAACGGGCTATAGCAGCTTGACCTATCTTCAAAGACTTCCGCTCAATGTGGTGAAGATCGACCGCTCCTTCGTGACTGACATGGGCAATGGCAATCGCGAACGTATTCTTGTGCGTTCCATGGTCGAGCTCTCGCAAAGCCTCGGATACACGGTTGTCGCCGAAGGCGTCGAGAACGAGGAAACGGCCAAGCTGCTGGAGGCGATGGGCTGCGATGAGATCCAGGGCTATTGGCTGGCTCGGCCGCTCAAGGCCGAGGATATGCATGCCTGGCTCCGACAGTATTCGAACAGTGATCTTAAAATAACTGCATGAGGGGAGCGCCTCCCGACCATCATGACTGGAGAGTTTCTGCTGCTCTGAAAAGCGGTCACCAGTCGCTTGGGGGCAAAGGACGCCTGTTGGAGTTGAACAACTTAGACTGTCTTAGGAGCAGCGCCTGGCGTGCCGCCGATCTCAAGCCAACTGTCGACCGCAGAATGTGGTGATCGAGTGCTTCGGCTTCGAGACCAGGCTTCGAGACACTGGCAGCCGCAGGAGCAGGTCTCGAAGCGTAAAGTGCGGGCTCAAGCGCCACGATGCCCCTTAGGGAAGCTTCTTCTGACCGGAGGAGGTTTCGGCCGGTAGGGGAGATGTCTGGGGATCAAGGGCGTAACTCTGATCAAATCAACATCAGTCGGGCTGCAACGGCGGTCGCTTGCTGCAGCGTTATGGCGTCGAGCTTGTCCTTGGCCTTGTCGACGGAGATACGCACCTTTGAGTATTTCTCTTCAAGCAGGTCGGCCACATCCTGCATCGTCTTGCCTTCGGCCACCCAGCGCAGGCAGGTGGTTTCAAAGCTTGTAAGATTGCCCGACGAAGCGCAGGACCAACGTTTTCTGCGCATAGAAAATGCGAAGTGCAGCATGGCTGCAGCTGTCGCGGCCTCAATGATATCCATCATGGCCGCGTCCTTCAGACAGGCGGTGTCGGGCGATGCGAAGGTCAGCACCGCCTGATGGCTGAAACCGACGCGTATCGGGATCGAGAGACCCGCCACAATGCCATGGGCGATCGCCTCATCCCGAAACGCGATAACCTCCGGCCGCTCCCGGTTGAGAATTGTGTCATGCAGCGACCAGCAAAAGGGATGAGCTCCCTGTTTCACCGCGCGGACGATCGGATCGATCCGGTTGAAATTCTGGGCATAATAGCGATCCAGCCATTCGGGTGGATAGTTCGACACCGCTTTCCAGCGGCTGCCATCGAGGCGCAGATAGGCAAAATGGGGAAAACCGTGCATCTGGCCGAAGTTCTGCACGGCATCGCCGAGTGCGTCTGGGCTGCGGGCAGTCGTGATGGCCTCAATCAGGGGGTCAAAGGGGTGTCTCTTTCGCATGGCGTGGATCCTCTTTTGCAATGATCGTCAGATGACAGCCGTCCCTTTGGACAGCTGAAGCAATGCGGACCGGTATGATGTTTGATGATGCTTCCGGCCAAAAATTTGAGCCGATACACAATGATGTCACACGCAACTATTATTCTTCAAAGTTATAACTGCTGCGGACGCCTGTGCAACTTTTCCGAGATAAAAGACATAAAACTTAACATTGGCCGCAATTGCAGCCGCAGACCAAAGCGAGCCCGGCGGCTGACAGAGACCATCTCGAGCGGCGACACTTAAGCCTGGGGGGTGTGATCGTCATGCTCTCCAGGCAAAACAACAGCCTCAACCCGGGGCGTGAAGACATAGCCACCCAGACGGACTGTCCTTAGAAAAACCGGGCGATGGGGATCATATTCGATCTTGCGTCGAAGTCGGCTGACATGGACGTCGATGCTGCGGTCAACCGGGCCGGCCGCTCCAACGCGTGTCAAACTGAGCAGAGTCCGCCTGGAGAGTGTCTTGCCGCTGTTGCGGCAGAAGGCCCATAAGAGATCGAATTCTGCAGCTGTCAGTTCGACGTTTCGGCCGCTTGGGTCTTCAAGCAGCCGCCGGTGCGGATCGATCGACCAGCCCGCAAACCGCAAGACACTGCCCATTGAAAGCGCGCCGGCGCCAAAGGCGGCGCGTCTTAACAACCCTGCCACACGCGCCCGTATCTCACGCATATCAAGCAATCTTGACAGGCAATCATCGGCGCCTGCTTCGAGCAGCCTTATCCGCTCGTCTGGCTCTTCGCTACCGCCGAGAACCATGATCGCAACCGAGCTGGTGAGGCGAATGCTTCGGCAAAAATGGATCATGTCCTGGTCACCGACAGCCAAGCCGTCGAGGATGAGGAGATCGGCGCCGCGCGTTGCAAGGGCGGAACGCAAGGCAGGGACGGTCGAGATAACGCGAACGAGATGGTCGCCTTTCAGAGCGCTGACAATCCGGCCGCTTGCCTCGTCGTCGGTCGCGAGCATCAGGAGTTCTGCCCGTCTTTGGCCCTCACCAGTTCCAGCGCTTGGCAGCAGGAAGGACGACGTTTTTGCCATGGGAAAGCCTTTCATGCTCGATATGCGACGGGCTTCTGACGGCTCACGCATCAACATCGACTGCTAGCCGGCCAGCCTCAACCTGAGCGCGCACAGTCACTATTGGCACTTTTTTCAACAGGCTTGCCAAGTGACAAATCTGCTAGGGCGACCCCGATCGGGCTCAGCAATAATTCTTCATAAGGTTCCACGACTTGGCATTTGATCTGCGGCGTCTGCGATGCCATCCTCATGTTGGAAGCACGCAGGAAGTCGAGGCCTGTTCATGCAAAAGCGACAGGACACAGCACTCGACAGCGCACCCCTGGTTGTCATCTGTTCCGCCGAAATTGAGCTCTCACTCTTTCTCCGGCATCTGCTGGAAGGTGAAGGCCTGACTGTGGAAATTGCCATGACAAGCGACGTTGCGCTCGAGCGGATTGTCAACGGACGAGCGGCAGTGGCCTTGGTCGACGCTGAGCTTGAAGGTGCGCTCGACCTTTGCCGCGCGGTGCGGGGCACCACGGACAGATGCCATGACGAGGAATGGGAAAGTCATGCAGACAACTACAAGAACAAGGACAAGGTCAAGGATGACTGCCGGATCGTGATTCTTGTCGGCACGAAGGCGCTTGACCGTTACTCCGCGTTTCTCGCAGCAGGGATTGATGAGGGGGTCGTGCGTCCGGTTGATCCGGCCTCCATTGTCGCTACCGTCTGGCGCAATTCGAGGCCAGCGAAAGACCATGACGAGCCGCCTCTCACTTACCTCGATATCGAGATCGACAGACGCAGCCGCCGGGTTCAGCGCGCGGGCAAGGAGATAAGACTAACCCGCATCGAGTTTGAGTTGTTGGTCTTCCTCGCGCAACACCCGGTCACCGTCCATTCCCGCAAATCCCTGATTGCCGGCGCCTGGCCGCAAGGGGTGTTTGTCGATCCCCGCACGGTCAACATCCACATCGGCCGCCTGCGGCGTCGCTTGATGGAACACGGTGGCACAGACGTCATCCGCACCGTGCGAGCCAGTGGCTACGCATTGGACAAACCAGATACCGAACTCCGAAAGGGCTCAGAACCATGAGCATCAAGCGTAGATTGATGGGCGATCGGATGCTCCTGCGTGGTGGCAGCCTAGTCACCGGCGACGGGACGACATTTCTGGAATGTGCATCCATTCGCATCCGCCAGGGTCTGGTGGCAGAGATGACGCCGGGCATGGCAGAGGCCGTCGAGGGCGAAACAGTGATCACCACAAGTGGCATGCTGATGATGCCAGGCTTCATCAACGGACATGCCCATGCGACGATTGCCGGCCCCTCGATGCCAAGTGGGTCTGAACCGCTATTGCCATCGGATATTCGTTGGCAGCGCAACCGGCACCTTCTGTCCGGTACGACGTCCCTGGTCAATGTCTGTGGCCTTGCCTTCCCGGATGAGCGTGACGGGGAGGCGGGACCTCATCCGATGGACATCCATATGACGAGCGCCCATACGCCGCACTCCATTCTGGCTGCGGATCAGATTGACGGCCGCGGGCTTTTGGCAAGGCATAGATCTGCAACCATCGAAGAGCGTGTCCAGGCAGGCTGCCGGGTGCTTGGCGAGGCCGGTGGCGGGCAAACACTCGGTGGTGGCGCCCAGGAGTATCGCTTTATTCCTGACGCGATTGAGGAGCGAACAGGGCAGCGGATTTCGGTCCTGATGGCACGACGACTGAAGGAAGCAGTCCTCGGGCGAAAGCTGGACGGTCATTCAACCGCAAGCCAGGCGGACTTGAGGCATTTGCTCGAAGAGGCCGGCCTCCAGGACAAAATGACACCTCAGGCCATGCAGACATTGCTCGAAGAAAGGGTATTGGCGCCTGTCCAAAACGCGCTTGTCGGCCTGCGGGAGGTTGCAGAAGCCGCTGTCAGCTTCGGCCTTCCTGCCATCTTCCACCATGCTGCACCGACGGCAGCGACCCTGCTCGCGCTGAAACGACGCTTCCCATCGATGCGAATGATCGCAGCCCATGCCAATCACCCTTCGTTTCTGCCAGATGAAGCCGTCGAGGCTGCCCGTCAGCTCAAAGCTCTCGGTGTGACCATCGACATCTCGACGCTCGACATGATCGACACACGGTTTCGAAATCAGCCCCTTAATCTTGACGCCCTGATCGATGCAAAGCTGGTGGACACGATCTCGACTGATTTTGCTGGCGGAGACTGGGACACGATCCCGTCGGCGCTCCACAGGATGATGCGGCTGAACAAGACGGGCCTTGCACAAGCCGTGGCGCTCGCAACCGGCAATGTGGCCCAGGTCTTTCCCGAGATCTTTGCCGATCGCGGGCTGATCGTAGCTGGCAAAAGGGCCGATGTGGTTGTCACCGAACAACACAATGTTTCAAAGATACGCCACGTCTACATCAAGGGGCACGCCCATGTGATCGACGGGCAGTTAAGCCGGGCCCCGGCAGTAGCGGAGACGAGTGAGGAGGGCCGGACAAGACAGAGGGTCATTTCTCCCGACCCTTTGGCATGACCACCCACAAGGCCTAAATTCATGCAGGCGTCATAGACGGATGCGACATCATCCAGCCGGCGAGAAAGCCATACCTTCCGGCCGAACCCCCTCGACAAAGTCCGTGGCGATATCGAGAAATAATCTTAAGTATCAGACGCAGCTCGAGGTTCACGCTATCACGATCTGGTCGTCCGACTTAACGTCACGTCGGTTGATCGAAAAGGGTTTCTCAAGCACATGAAGACCAATTGGACACATCGGCTGAACCGTAATGGCCGTCGAAGCGGCACTCTGTCCTTGGGGCAAGCGCCCTCTCATCAAGCAGCTTCTCATGCGCCGAACTAATTCGCCCCTGTTTGTCAGCGCCAAGATGGTTGCCGAGCGTGCGGGGGTGTCTCGCTCCGCCGTATCACGCACCTTCACCGATGGCGCCAGCGTGTCGGACGAGACGCGAGCCAAGGTGATAGAGGCCGCTGAAGCGCTTGGCTACCACGTCAATCATCTGGCCCGGCAGTTACGAGAGCGCAGCAACATCGTCTGCCTCATCGTCTCGGATCTCACAACGCCGGTGAGAGCCGCCATGGTCGACCATCTCACCCGCAAACTGCAAGCCGCCGGCAAGATCAGCGTGGTCTTGAACACAAAGACCGATGAGGCAAGCGTCAACCATGCCTTGAAGCTGACCCTTCACTACCGTGCGGATGCCACCGTGGTTCTTTCAGGAACACCCTCGACCACTCTGGTCAACACGGCTCTGACCAATGGACAGCAAGTCATCCTGATCAACCGGGACGACCGTCTGGACAGATGCGACACGCTCAGCCTCGACAATGCCTGGGCTGCAAGGGAGGCCATGTTTCTGCTGCGCCGGGCCGGGTGTAAGCGCGTTGGTCTCGTAACCTCCGCGGCGCGGACGCCAAGCCTTATCGAACGCGAACAACACTTTCTGGCGGCCGGATCGAACGAGCAGCTTTCCGTGGTGACGCTTGTGGCTGAAGCAACCAACTACAATGCGGGCTTTGAAGCTGCCAAACGCGCCTTTGCCCGATCCGATCCTCCAGATGGGGTCTTCTGCGTGACGGATCTACTTGCTCTCGGTTTCATGGACAGTGCGCGCCATGAATTTGGTCTTCGCATCCCTGAGGACCTCTGCGTCATCGGTTTTGACAATATCGAGCAGGCCTCCTGGGAAGCCTATCGTCTGACCACCTTCGAGCAACCGCTTGAGCACATTGCAAACCACGTGCTGTCGCTATTGGCCGACACAGACACGCCGTCGGAGCCTCGCCAAAAGCTGAGTGCAGTGTTTGAACCGGTCGCAATCTGGAGACGCTCCGTCCGCCACCATCCGGCCTGAGCAGCCCGCCTGATCCGGATTGCACGCATGTGCAAGCTCCCAGTGTCATCAAAACTTCGTCTAACGCCCTTAACAAGATCTGCGCTTGGCAATCTGGATTGCACTCCTGTGCAACCGGGCAGCGGCCCTTTGCCTGTAACGGTGAAAGCCGGCGGCTGCCGTGTCCAAAGCAGTTTTCTGGGAGGCCTGATCGCTCCATCCCCTCTGAGAGAGGCGGCTGAGATCGGCCTTCGCGCTATTGACACCAAGCCGACGTCGGATGGCGCGGCAACAAGGGAGAAGACGATGAAGCGTCGCGCATTCCTGATTTCCACCGCCGGCTCCGTTGCCTGCATGATGATCCTGCCGAAGCTGTCCTTTGCAGCAGAAGGTCAGATCGACTGGTATACCGGCTCCGATGCCAATGTGCTCGATTTCTGGACCAATACCGTGAAGCCTGCTTTCGAAGCGGCAAACAGCGGCGTGACGCTGAACCTCGTCGATGCCGGTGACAATGCAGGCATTCAGGCGATTGCCGAGCGCGCCATTGCCGCGATGCAGACGAACACCGACCCGCAAGCCGACTATTTCGAGCACACGGATCCGCGCCTTCCCAAGGGTGCGATCGAAGCTGGGCTCTACGTCAATATGAAGGAAGCTGGCCTATCGAACTATTCGAAGGTCAACCCGCTTGCGATCGACAGCGATTTCTCGCTTCCCTATCGCGGTTCCCAGGTTCTGCTTGCCTATGACACAACCAAGCTGTCGGCGGCCGATGCACCAAAGACCTGGGACGCACTGGTTGAATGGATCAAGGCAAACCCGGGACAGTTCGTCTACAATCGCCCTGACAAGGGTGGTTCGGGCGGAAACTTCGTTCGTCGTGCCATCCACCAGGCCAATGGTCTGGACCCCAAGGCGTTTACGGTCGACAATTACACCGAAGCTTTCGGCAATGAGGCACTCGGTAAGGCCTGGGAACTGCTGAAAGACATCTCGCCCGCCCTTTACGACAATGGCGCCTATTCCTCCGGCAATACCCAGTCGATCCAGTTGCTGGGACAAGGCGTGGTCACGATGACCCCCGTCTGGTCCGACCAGGTACTCCAGGCCATTGCCCAAGGTGTGCTGCCGGAGACCACCGGCATCGTACAGCTGCAGGATCTGGCTCTGTGCGGCAACTTCTCGCGCGCCGTGGTCTTGAGCAACGGCAAGAACCGCGATGCAGCACTGAAGCTCGCCGACTTCATCCTGACCGAAGAGATCCAGGGTGCCATTCTCTCGGAACTTGGCGGCTTCCCGGGCGTCGGCTGGGACCACGTTTCCGCTGACCTGCGCGAGAAGTTTGCAGACATCATTCCGAGCAGCATTCCGACCTTCCCTGCGGGTGCCTGGGAAGTTGCCGTCAATGACGGCTGGTACCGGAACGTTGCACCGACGATCGACCGGAAGTCGTGAGCGCAGGCGTGACCTTGTCTGCCACATCCAGCAGGAAACCGGGCAGGGGGTTTATCGGCCTCCTGCTCGTCGCCTTGCCTGTCTCGCTCGTCGCCTGGCTGGTGATCTGGCCGATCATCAGCGCTGTCTGGCGCACCCTGTGGCGCCCTTCTTCCTTGGGCGGCGAAGCGGGATTTGATCTCTCAAGCTACGTCTTTTTCTTCACCGACGCCTATAGTCTCAACAATCTGAGCCTAACGCTCTGGACGACTGCCGTCTGTGCGCTTTTGCTGCTCGTCGTTTCGCTTCCGATCGCGCTTTATCTGCGTTTCGCCAAAGGCGGCATTGCGTCCTATGTCCAGGCGCTCGCGATCCTGCCGATGTTCGTGCCGTCGATCATCCTCGCCTATGCCCTGATCCGCGTGCTTGGACCAAACGGCATGGTCGATCTCTTGCTGAATTCGCTGAGCCTGCCCAAGCTGCGCACGCCCTATCTCACGCCTTGGGGCCCCGTCATTGGCCTTGTCTGGGACAATATTCCCCTGACCGTGCTGATCCTCTTGTCGGGCCTCGGATCCGTCGGCAATATGGCGCTCGAGGCGGCGCGGGACGTTGGTGCGAGCCGTTTCCAGGTGCTCTGGCACATCATTCTTCCGCAGATCTCCAATTCCATCCTGGTTGCGCTCTCCTTCGCAGTCCTTGGGATCTTCTCCGCCTTCACGCTGCCCTATCTGTTGGGCCCGGCATCGCCGGAGATGATGGGACCCTTCATGCAGAGGACCTTCCGCGACCTGAACGATCCTGTCAGTGCCATCACGCAAGCCGTGATCACCTTCGGCTTCTGCATTGTCTTCGGCCTGTTCTACGTGCGATCCGTCGCCCGCAATCAAGGGAGGTGAGGATGATGCACGAACACGTTGTAAAGCTCCGTGGCCTGGACCTGACCGGTATCCTTCTCGCCGTCATCCTGTCGGCTGCGATCATTCTTCCCCTCCTGGTCGTTGGCGTCTGGGCCTTCACCGAGGTCTGGCGCTATCCCAGCGTGATGCCGCAGCAATTCGGCCTACGCTTCTGGGAGCAGACGCTGAACCGGTCAGATGTCTGGAACGCGTTGTGGCTCAGCCTCACGCTTTCCGCCGTCGTCACGCTTGCCTCCGCCATCATCTGCCTGCCGGCGGCTTACGCCTTCGCGCGCATGCGGTTTCCGGGCCGGGACATTCTGTTTTTTCGTTTCTGGCCGGACATGCCTTTCCGAAGTTCGGTCTTCTGGTGGCGATTGCCGCCATCTTTTTGCAACTCGACCTGATCGGGACCTTCTGGGGCGTTGCCCTGATCCAGCTGGTCAACACGTTGATGTTCATGATCTGGATTCCGGTTGCAGCATTCCAGGCCGTTGACCGGCGGATGGAAGAGGCAGCCCGTGACGTCGGCGCTGGCCCCTTCCGCGTCTTCTGGTCGATCACACTGCCACAGGCAGCACCGACGATCGCGGCCGCCCTTCTCCTCACCTTTGTCGGGACCTTCTACGAGACAGAGGGCGCCTGGCTGATCGGTGCGCCGGGCATTCGCACCATGCCGGTGCTGATGATCAGTTTCATCAACAACCAGATGGTCATCCAGTTTGGCGCGGTTCTGTCCGTCATGCTCTGGGTCCCGTCCTTTATCGCGCTGATGTTTGCCCGCCGGGTCATCGGAGGCAATGCCTTCGCCAAGGGGTTTGGCGGATGACCTACTGCAGCACAGGAATGAGAACATGTCGCAACTGAGCATCACTGGGGTCTCAAAGATCTTTCCAGGAGCCACAACCGCGGTCGACCGTGTCTCTCTTGATGTGGACGATGGTGAACTGGTCTGCCTGCTGGGCCCTTCAGGTTCTGGCAAATCGACATTGCTGCGCATGGTTGGCGGCTTCGAACAGCCGACATCGGGCATGATCTCGATCGACGGACAGGACGTAACGCGTCTTCCGCCCGAGCAGCGGCCGACAGGCATGGTGTTCCAGAGCCATGCGCTTTGGTCGCACATGAATGTCTTCAACAATCTTGCCTTCGGGCTAAAGCTGCGTCGGCGCCCATCAGTCGAGATCCGCGACAGGGTCGAGCGCGTGCTCGAACTCGTGGGTCTCAAGGGCTATGACAGACGGATGACCCATGAGCTCTCGGGCGGGCAGCAGCAGCGGGTGGCGCTCGCGCGCTCCCTGATCCTGGAGCCGAAGATCCTTCTGCTCGACGAACCCTTTGCAAGTCTCGACCAGCACCTGCGCGAGCGGCTGCGCGAAGAGGTGCGTGATATCCAGCTTCGCCTCAAGATCACGACGTTATGTGCTCACCCACGGGCAAGACGAAGCCCTCTCCATGGCTGACCGTGTCGTGGTGATGAAAACGGCAAGACCGGAACAGGCCGATCGCCCTGACGTCATTTACCGCGATCGCACAAACGCCCTCGTCGCCGGCTTCATCGGAACCATGAATTTCATTGACGGCAGGGTAGAAAATGGCCGCTTCGTCCATCCCGACATCGCAGCCGTTATTCCAGTCTCAAACGGACCGCTTACCTTGGCCGTACGGCCAGAGGCACTGGATCTTGTCGGACAAGGAGCGGGTGCTGCGACCATTCATCGTGTCACGGATTTCGGAACCCACGGTCTGATTGATCTGCACCTGTCCGACGGCACACGCGTCAAATCCATGGTGCGCAGTCCCAAACCCTTCCAGACGGGCCAGAGTGTCGACCTCAAGCCCCGCGCCTTTGCTGGCTTCCGCGACAATGTAAAACTCTACCGGACCTCCGATGCCCACTGATCCCATTTTCATTGAACACCACGGCCACAGGACCATGGTCAAATGGCACCGGGCGCGGCGAACCGCTTCAGATGCCGAGTTTACGGCAACCCGGATCCTGGAGGCCATGCGCCTTGGCGCAAGCGTCGAGGTTGACCTCGTTGTGCATGCCGATGAAGGATTTGCGATCCTCCATGATCTCACTTCTGGACCACGGCACGACCGGGACCGGCCCCGTCGCCCAGACATCGGCACAGCAGCTGCGACAGCTACGTCTGAAGGGAAGTGACGGTGAGCCAATCCGTGACCGGGTGATGCTGCTCGAAGACCTCTGCGACTTGCTGACAGAAAGTCCGGCCCATCCCGATGCCATCCTGCAACTGGACTACAAGGAAGACATCTCGCGTCTGTCCGTCAGAACTGTTGCAAGTTTTGCGGCAGCCGTCTCGCCGGTGTCGCGGTCGATGATCCTGTCAGGCGGAGACAGTGGCGCCATTGCCCTCTTGGCCAAGGCTACCCCCGGTCTCAAGACCGGCTACGACCCCACCTATGTCGGCGTGCTTGACGATCTCAGAACAGCCGAGGACTTCTCGGCATTCATCGCTGCAGCCCTGAAAACAGCGCCGGGCGCTGCCATGATCTATTTGTCCTATGAACTCATCCTTGCAGCAGACGCAGCCGGCGTCGATCTCATCGCCGCTGTCCATACCGAAAACCGCCGCGTCGATGCCTGGACGATCCGTTCGATTGACCCTTTGACCGTCGGCCAGGTTCGACGTCTGCTTGAACTGCGTGTCGATCAGATCACCACGGATGATCCTGAAGGACTGGTTGCCGCTTTCCAAGGAAATCTCTGATGCCCATCGATCCAGCAATGGTTCTCTCCGATATGATCGAGGCCGCCCGCCGTGCGGGGACACTCACGCTTGACCATTTTCATCGCCGCGACCGGCTGGAGATCGGCATCAAGGGGCCGGGAGATTTTGTCAGCATTGCCGACGAGGAATCCGAGACCCTGATCAGGGACTATCTTCTGACGCGCTATCCGGACTGGAGTTTGAGTGGCGAGGAATTCCCGCCCGTCGACGGAGTGGATACCAGCTACCGCTTCCTGGTTGATCCAATCGACGGCACCACCAATTTCCTGAACGGCCTTGATTACACGATCACGATTGCGCTCAGACACTCAACCGAGACGCTTTGCGGTCTGGTCTACAACCCCGTGACGAACGAGATGTTCACGGCGATCAAAGGGCAGGGCGCCCATCTGAATGGCAGGCGGCTAATGATGCGCGACAATGGTGAGGTCGGCCAGATGGTCGTGGGAACCGGTCTGCCGACGCCGAACCTGTCGATGTATCCAGAAGCCTATGCAAGGCTCGACGCGATCCGCGCACCGATCGGTGCCGTCCGGGTGCTGGGCAGTGCTGCCAATTGCTGCGCCTATGTGGCCTGCGGTCGTTTTACCGGATATTTCGAGCAGACAGGCTTCGTCGATACTGCGGCCGGCATCCTGCTCGTGCAGGAAGCTGGCGGGACGGTCACTGACTGGTGGGGAAGGGGGCCTGAAGACTACGAGACATCCGGTTTGCTGATCGTGGCCAACCCCAGCACGCATGCGTTTTTGCTGCAGCATCTAAGTCAGGTCCAGACACCCGCCTGATAACCAGCGTCACCACGAACATGGGCTTCACTCGGTGGAGCCGGCCCAACCCAAGAGTGGATTGGTTTTCGCGGCGAGGCAGGCAAATCCAGACGAAAGCTGCGTGCCAAACGACCAAACTCGGCTCATGTCGAAGGACTGCTCAGAAGCGCAAGAAGCGGTGAACCATCGCCCTCTCCCAAACAATCGATGGCTCGTATGGCTTCGATCTGCAGGTCCGGGGAGAGGCGCCCCGGTGTAACGGACTGGAACTTGGCGATGATGTCTTGCCTGCCCATGGGCCAGGCCGGATCACCACGCGCACCAGTCATCTGAGAGCAGAGCCGCCGTCCGGACGCCAGAACAACAGTGACCTTTGCGCAGGTCTCTGCCGGAAACCGACCTTCTGCCTCGCTGTCGCAACGAAGCACGATCCTGGAGGCAAAGGCGGTGAACTCGGCGCGGTGAAGAAGGCCAGAGGCGATGGGGGCGAGTGCCTCTGGCCCCTCAAGAGCCAGCACTGCCAGGCAATAGGGAAGGCTGTACTGGAGAGCCGTCAGATTGTCCGGATCCAGGCTGTTGGCGAGCCTCAGCGCAAAGCTGAAGGTATCGACCTCAATCCGATCAATGTCGAACGACGAGAAACCGTGATCTTGATGCATGGAAAGAAAGGCATCGAGGGCGGGATGGATATAGCGACAACAGGCATAGGGCTTGAAATAAGTGTCTGAGATCTCGAAACGACGCCCCAGGCCATCGAGGATCCGATCGCGATCGTAGTATTGCCGGTGATCAAGCAGGTCGACCGGGCCGGTGAAGCCAGTACGTGCCAGAAACACCGCCTGGAGACCTGTCTGGGCACTGAAGCCTATCCCTTCCTTGACCAGATTACCCGTCAGCCGCGAATAGCCAGAGCTGCCATTGGCCCGCTGGTTTGGTGCTGTAACCCCTGCAATGGCAAGAGCCTCTGCGAGCACACACGGATCCACCTTCAAGAGACGACCAGCTGCGGCTGCAGAGGCAAAAGCTGCCCACCGTCCGGTCTGACGTGTGGGAATGGCCTCCAGTTTCTGAGCGGCCGCAATCCTGACGCCAACATCATAGCCCGCAACAATTGCAGACAGGATATCTGCTGCACCAAGATGCGGCATGGTGGATGCAAGGGTCAGTACGGTTGGAATGACGCTTGCACCGGGATGACCGCGGGCCGCACGGTTGCCGTCATCGAGATCAAGTGCTGAGGCGCAAAGCGCATTGTGAAGCAGGGCGGACATCAGGCAAGAGGTCTGTCCCGTAAACCAGGCGGGTGCGCGACCACTGCCATAAAGAAGATCAGAAGTTTCCAGTGCAGCGGCCGGGGCAGCGGAGCCAAGACCGACGATTGCGGCTGTGAGAAGGTCGAGGATGCAACGAAGCGTGATGTCCTTGACTTCAAGGACAGCCGTTCCACATCAATCGACAGGGCATGATCGGCAAGCCGACGCGTCAGATAAGATATAGTGCTTTTCCGCTCCTGGAAACATCACCACACATTGCCAAGTGCGAGACCACAAAGGTCTCAAGACACCGCACGGTATTTCTCATAGACGGCAGCCACCACATAAAGGTCGAGCATCGGCAATCCGACGCAGGTGACAGAGACCGGTTCGTCAGGAGAAAGCTGCCAGTCAGCCGTTTTCGACAATTCGAGGATCCCCAGATGCGGACCGAGTGCCTCAAGTGTTGTCCCTGCCCGGGAATATTGCAGGGACAGACTTTGCGAGTTGCGTCGCGAGACCATGGCCAGGTCATCGCAGCCGAGCTGGCCTTGCCTCAAGATCCGGCGCAAGGTCTCGACCGGCACCTCATCGCCACCGAGATGCAGAAGACAGGCATTCCGCTTCAGTTCGTCGTCGGCAAAGACCGGACGATCGGAATTTGTAGCGGTGATGACGAAGTCTGCCTGGGATAGACAGTGATTGTCTTCGACAGCGACCATCTCAAAGGGTAGCGTGGAGGACAGTGAGGTTACAAGTGCCCTTGCACTTTCGAGCCTGCGCGCCCGGATATAGATGCGGGCAATGCGCCCGGCAGCACGATGGGCAAGCGAGGCGAGAATTGCCTCGGCGATCGGCCCTGCACCGAATAGAAATGCCGTGACCCTGTCTTGTGCTTTCCGGCTGAGATGGAGAACCTGCGATGCATAAGCGCCAGTTCGGGCCGCAGAAAGCCTGGTCGCATCAACGATCGCAATCGGCTTCATCGAGAACTTCTCCATGAGGATGAATGTCGACCGAGAGCGCTGGAGACCCAGCATGCGGTTGAAGGCATTGGCGCCGATCACCTTGACGCCGGCATAGCGTGGATTGACGCCATAAAGGCAGGATAGCTTCCAGCCAAGCCGCTCCCCGGCCAAAGCGGCCGGGCGCCCCTTAAGGCCCGCTTGAGCCCAAAAACCCTCTTCAGGCAGCGACAGAAACGACTTCGCTCCCATTGCCCGACCACCTCGGATATCCGCCCAGGCCTGGTCCAGTACGTCATGCACTTCACAGACGGATAGCGCACAGCCATGCTCCGCGATCCCCGCCTCACCAAGCATTAGTGGCTCGACACGGACAGGATTGAGTAGTGGTGTTGCCTCCAGGTTCGGGACTGTTTCCTCGCCTTGCATCACGGCATCCTCCTTTTTGCCTTTGCCATCCAACGTGATGTTAGCGGGACCAGAGGCAAATGGAGGCGAAGTCTGGGAGAAGACTTGGAGAAGACTTGAAGGTGACGCGGAGATAAATTCGGACTTCGAATACACCCTCTAAGGGCAGCCCAGTCAAACAACATTGAGAGGGCTAGATTTCACACTTGCTGCACCTGCTCAGTGAGGCCTAAACTATAGCATGAGCGGAACATTCATCCACAACAAGGACAATGGTTTAGCGTACTGCACGCGCGAAGATGCGGACCATGGCGGCTTCTTCTCATTGTCTGCCCAAGCCTCCACCGCTGTGGAATTCGATGTGAATGATGGGATCACTACCGCGGCTCCCCTACCAAATCCGGTAGAGGCAGCGCAGATGGCGCTGGTTGATTTTCCCCGCAACGAGATAGTTGTTACCTGTCAGAATTGCGGACAGGTTTTACGCTTCCGGACACATCGGCTGATTGCCGAATACGGCCGGAAAGAAAAACTGGGCGACGTCTTGGCACTGAAGGCTCAGGCTTGTGAGAGCGGCGCGCAAGGCAGATGCGAGCTCATCCTGATGGCCGAGCCCATCTGAAATCTACGACCGTCTGTCGCCTATTTGCACCCTTTGCTCTTCAAGGTGTTTTCGATCGCCTGAACCTTGCCCTTCGCAACGGCCACCTGACCTTCTTTGTCGCCGCCCACGGCAGACGACATCGGGACACCAATCAGGAAGACGCCAACTGCATCACCGGTCGCAGCCTCGTTCTGAGCCTTGGAAACGGCAGCGAGATTCTGCTGCTCCTTGATCAACTCGCGGCCAAGTTCAGCGCAGGACTGGTTGTTGTAAACCGCCATCGGAATGTCGACGGGCACGATGGCATCCGGCCGCTTGGCGCAAGATGTGACGGTAACCAGCAAGATCGAGGTCAGGATAAGTCTGTTCATGGTGCTCCCCAGCAAATCGGCTGTTGGAGCCTATCGAAATGGTTGCGCAAGCGAAAGAACCAGGCGATTAAAAGTTGTGAGCCACAGGGCGAACCAGAATCCGAACAGGCGCAGTTCGTCGGGCCTGCATTTGCAATTGGCCCCCAAGGACTGGCCGGACATGGAATGGGGTGGCTAGGAGTAGCCGAGAGACACTGCGAGTTTACGAAATGATCAGCCCGTTTGTAAACGGCAACTTCCGGGATCAGGTTGGCATTAGCACTCTGCGCCGACGGCGACACAGCATAGCCAAACCTGCCATTGCAAGGGCAACAAGATCGGCACCAGCTTTGGTCACGGCCGCGGCCGGACTCTCGAGCAAAGCACGAACCTGCCCGCGTATTGGCGACTTAAAGCCTGTAGCCACAGGATTTGCAAGTCGTGCGCCGGAGCAATCGCTCCGCACAAAACCGCCGCAGACCTGCCCCAGTTCTATGGAACGGCGCCGATAAGTGAATTCAGTACAGGATCAGAATCAACGAAGGGCTGGCTGGCACGGCACGAGCAAACTCAGACGCCCGGGCAAAAGGTCAAAGGGCTCTTGTGCTATCGCCATCCGAAGCTTTGCGGAGAAGGAGATTCATAAACATGCCGAGGCTCACGCCGACCATCACACCGAATGCCTTGACGACTGCATCATGCATCTGTGGGTGACGGGTCAAGGAGAAGAACTGTGTCAGTTCCATCAAGAAGGCGGCGACAAACAGCATGATCGAAACGACCAGGACTTTTCTGGGATAGGCGATGACGAACAAACCGGCCATCACAACAAAGGCAAGTGCACGGTCAATATCTGTCGTGGTCACATCCGACGGCCGGGCCTCGATTGGTGAGATCGTCACAAAGACAATCAGAGCCAGACCGATCCAGGCGGCAAAACGGGCGAATCTTCTGATGTTCATCAATCCATGATAGCAATGAAGGCGGTCCCTGCAAGGCAGGCGGCAGACCGTGATGTATTGAAGGAGCTTGGATGAGGATCTAGAACGATCCCGATCCCTCCCAGACGTTTGCTACCGTTGCATCTTGAAGTGGTTCGGACCAGCCACAGACGTGCAGGGCTGCCATGCATGTGCGGCCAAGGCGTCCGAGACCCTGGCCAAGCCATCACTGTCCTGCTGTGCCATCGCGATCCTAATGGTCCGCCGATGGCAAACAGGTCCCCCCATTGGTCGAGGCGCTGGCAAGAAGCTCGTCGGGCGTGATCGACAATGCCTGACAGATCCGGGAGAGACGGCGCTTCGGTATCGGACTTGCCGCACTCTCGTAGCGCGCAAGATCGCATGGCTCGATACCGGCCAGAGCCTTCAAGGAACGCGGGCTTAGAGCCAGGGCCACTCGCCGCCTCCGCAGGATTTCCGCAAGCGCATGGTCGAGCGATGTCACTTTGCGCATCCGGCAGAACTCGCTTCTGGAAAATGAGAATCGCAGCCAGTCTTCGACCTGCCGGCGAAGACCAAGCCGGCTTCCGCACCGACCAGGCCACACTACATATTATAGTTGATAAACTTCGCGCGACCAGCCTGCCATCAGACAGGCATGGACATGCGCAAACTGGTCGGCCGGAACCTTGCGCGCCTGCGTCGGGAAAAGGGCCTGACACAGGAGGAACTCTCCTTGCGCTCGGGCTTCAGCCAGCAATATCTGAGCGGTCTGGAAAACGGACGGCGAAATCCGACAATCGTGACCATTCATGAGCTCGCCATGACGCTGGAAGTCAGCCATCTCGACTTGCTGGCGATCGACACAGACTGTCACTGACGCAAGCCTTGCATCCGCCTTAGCGGTCACCTGTCTTAGCCATCAGGATCGACATGTCCTTGATATCCCTGCGATGCGCATGCATTGGGATCATCTCGCGGACATGTTTGACGAGCGATCGGTCAAGGATGGTCTCCAGCACGCAGATCTCGTTGCCAGCCATAGCCAGAACACGTCCCCAGGGATCGGCGACCAGCGAGTGGCCGAACATGAAACGACGTTCGCCGTCGGGGGCAAGATAGCTGCCACATTGACCGCAGGCGACAAAAAAACACTGGAATTCGATGGCGCGTGCCCGGCACAGGACCTCCCAGTGGTCTCGCCCTGTCTGCTCGGTAAATGCAGCGGGCAGGATCACCAAATCCAGATCAAGGCTCGCCAGTCGATCAAACAGACGCGAGAAGCGCAGATCGTAACAGATTGCGCAACCGACACGGAAACCCGCGATTTCATAGACGAGCAGGCTATCCCCGGGCGCAACCACCGACGACTCGGCATATCGCTTGCCATCAGGCGCTGTGATGTCGAAAAGATGGATCTTACGGTAAGAACCGATCTCGCTCCCAGATCCGTCAAACACGACCGAAGTATTATAGACCCTGGGATCATCTCGGCGTCGTTCAAGCAAGCTGCCGGCATGGATCGCAACCCCGGCATCCCTCGCAAACTGTCGCACCATTTCATAGGCATCACCACCCGGCACGAAATCCGCAGCCTCACGCTTGTCCTCCGGCGTCCCACCCGTCCAGTCAAAATGCTCCGGCAACACCAGGAGATCGGGTTTTGCTCCAGCACAGGCATCGCGCATCAAACGCAGGGCCTGTGCGAGATTGGCTGCCCGATCAGGCTGCGAACTCATCTGTATCAGGGAGATTTTCATGCGCTGTGTTCCCGATCGAAGTCAAAGATGGAGCGCCCCTCGGCAAGATGGGCGCGCAAACGAACCGAGCGCGCCTGACGCTCGATGGCAAAACGGGCAAGCGCTTCCATCCGTTGCCGCTCGGCGACGAAGACACCCTCCTGATCAGCGAGCACGGCATATCCGGGGAGAACAGCTGCCGCCCCACAGGCGACGGGAACATTGATAGACCCGCCGACAGCAATCTGCCGATTGCTGGTGCGAGATGATCGTCCTCGGCACCAGACGGGAAGTCCGACGGCCATGATCTCTTCGAGATCGGTTGCAGGCCCATCAATAACGATACCTGCAGCACCCCGCGCCCGTGCAGCGAGTGCAACGCCGCCCCCGACACAGGCAATGTCGTCCCGGTCGACTCTCGAGATGACCAGCATGTCGCCTGGCTGCAAAAGATCAATCGCCTTGTAGATGACAGTTCCGTCACGTCCCGGCGCGGCCACCGTGACGGCCTGGCCTGCCGCCCGCGTCGGATAGACGGGGAAAATGGCATCACCGACGAAGCCGACATGCTCGACATGACCGATGGTTGCAGTTTCGGTCTGCGAGAGCAGGTCAACGAGCTCCGTCGGCAGAGGCGGGTGGCTATGTGCAACATGATAATGGACGCTCATGGTCTACTCCTGCTCTCGCAACCTATCTCAGACGGGTCGCTCGCCGGACGTCGTTGTCCGGTGCATGATCCGGATCGTTGTGGGGTCAAAACCATCACGGCGATGCATGGTGCAACGATTGTCCCACATCATGATGTCGCCCTCTTCCCAGGTCTGGACGAAGACATCAGCCATACCTGTGGTGTGATCCCACAGTTCCCGCAGGAGCCCGAGACTCTCGTCCTGCGGCATGCCGACGATCCAGGCGCCTTCGATCGTGCCGCCCAGATAAAGCGCCTTGCGACCGGTTTCGCCATGCGTGCGCACGAGGGGGTGGACAACGCCATCCCATTCACGGAAATCCTGGGTCTTGGGCTCCAGCTTGTTGAGGCGCAGTTTGCCAGTCTTGTCGTAGACATTCTGGAAGAAGATCTGCCGGCCGGTAATGGCTTTCTTCAGCGCCTCGGGCAGGCTCTCATAGGCGAGGTAGGTCGACAGGAAATAGGTGTCACCGCCGGATGGCGGTACCTGGATCGCCCTCAGGATGGCGCCAGCCGGCGGACGCTCGTAAAACCAGGTGTCAGTGTGCCAAGTCGCTTCACTGTTGCCGAGTGCGCCACTCGGCTTGCCGTCCTTCATCTGGTTGGAGATCACCAGGATCTCCGGATGGGTCGGATGACCGCCTTCCTGCAGCTGTTTGGGGTGGATGACGAACTCCCCGAAATGCCTGGAAAAGCGCACCTGATCTGCATCGCTGATCCGGGTCCGCTTGAAGGGAATACGCGCATATTCCAGCCAGAGCCGGCGAAGCTCCGCAATGTCACGGTCATCATAGTCATGGAAATCGAAGCCTTCGATCTCTGCGCAGACGTTGGTGGAATTCTGCGTCGCGTGGATCTTTTCCTTGAGCATCATCTTAAGTCTCCTCGGGGATGTTCTGGCGGTGCCAAACGCACCGGAGACGACCAATTGCCGTCAATGAGAGCCTAGGCGGTTTGAAGACCGGCTCTCCAATACCGATCGGGCCCGATTGATAGGCGAGCCCGATCGGTGGCACATGTCAGTGGCTAAGAAGCGTCACGTCGCTAGGGGCAACGACGACTTGCACTGCGCAGCCCAAAGCAGGCAGCCCCCCGGACTGGGATGAGGGGATCACCACAGTGATTGAAAGATCCGGCGTGATCTCCAGCAAGAGCTCAAGCTGGGCGCCGAGATTGACGATCCGCCTCAGCGTGCCTGAGAGGCCATTTTGTCCAGATGCCGCAGCACCGTCAGCGGCAATGCGCAGGCTCTCGGGTCGAATGCAAAGGAATCGTGGCTCCTCTGAGGGATACTCCGACGAAATCAGCCGCAAACCGGATGCTGCCAGCATCACCTCTGTCCCTTCGCTCGATGACCGAAACGAGGAGACCGGGATGATGTTGGAACGTCCGATGAAGTCCGCGACGAAACTGGTTTTCGGGTGCCGATAGATATCGCCTGGCCGTCCTTCCTGGGCAATCTCTCCCTGCCACATGACGACGATCCGATCCGACATGGCCATGGCTTCTTCCTGATCATGGGTCACGTAGACGAAGGTCATGTCGAGTGCGGCTTGGATTTCCTTCAGCTCAATACGCATCGCTTCGCGAAGCTTGAGATCGAGGTTCGAAAGAGGCTCATCGAGGAGAAGGACGGATGGACGCGGCGCAATCGCCCGGGCAAGTGCTACCCGCTGCTGCTGGCCGCCGGATAACTCCCTCGGATATCGATCGGCAAAACCAGAAAGATGCACACTTTCAAGCGCCTCCAGGATCCGCCCGTTGATATCGCTGCGCGCCACCTTGCGCATCTTCAATCCAAAACCGACATTCTCGGCGACCGTCATATGCGGAAACAGGGCGTAATTCTGGAAGACGAGACCGATATTGCGGTTTTCAGGTGCGACACGAACCTGACTCTTGCCGCGGATCCGGATGTCTCCTGACGAAGGTGCGGCAAAACCTGCGATCATGTTGAGCGTCGTGGTCTTCCCACAGCCGGATGGTCCCAGAATGCTGACGAACTCTCCGCGTGGCACATCGAGGCTCAAGTTCTGGACGACGGGGACCGCGCCATAGGATTTCGTGACGGCCTGCAATTCGATATCGAGAGCACTCATTTGCTTCCCCCGTGGAGTTGGGCGGAAAAGCCGCCGATTTTCTCAAAGATGAAGATCGCCGCAAGGATGAAGATCATTGATGCGACGTTGACGGCAGCCATGACCGGATCGAGGCTGTATTCGAGATGGTTAATCACCTTGATCGGCAGGGTGGTGTCCCCCGGCCGCACCAGGAACACAGACAGGGGAATGTTGTTGAAGGAGATGATGAAGGCGAAAGTGACGCCCGAGAGCAGCCCTGGCTTGATCAAGGGCAAGAGCACGTATCGAAGTCGGGCAAACCTGTTGGCCCCCAAGATCTGCGCTGCCTGATCCAGCCCCCGGTCGAAATTCGCAATCGAGCCAGCCACCATGCGTGTCACGAAGGGCAGAGTAAGCACCACGTGAGCGGCAATCAGTGCTTCCGTTCCGAGAAACTGCTGCAGACCAAGCTGCGAGATGAAAAGGACGATGGCCACCCCCTTGACGATCTGCGGCACTGAAAGAGGCGACAACAGGAAAGACATGACCATTTCGCTCTTCGGAAACCGCTCGAAGACGATGGCATAGGCGGCAAAGAGACCAGCAATGCCACTGATAAGGCTCACGATCACCGCAATCTTCACGCTCAGCCAAAAGGGGTCGAGCCAGCGCGGTTCGAACAAATCGGCGTACCAACGAAGTGTCCAGAGCCGCGGATCAAGCGAAACTTCTGAAGTCGGGCTGAAGGAGGCTGCAAGCACGACGATGATCGGCATGGTGATGAAGACGAGGACACCGACAAGCGACGCCCAAAACAGAAAGCTGGAGATCCTGTTCATGATGCGCGTTCTCCACGACCGTTCAGCCTGCCCCGTCGACGCGCCTCGAAACGGATGCCGAGATAGGAGACCACGAGCATCATCAGGAACAGGACATTGGCCATGACGGCGGCAAAGGACCAGTTGACATAAAAGAGGACCTGCTCGGCGATCATGGTCGCGAGAACCTTGAAGCCGGCACCGCCAAGAAGGGCAGGGGTGGCATAGGCACTGGCCGCCATGGTGAAGGAGATCATCAGCGAACTGACAATCCCCGGCACGGACAGTGGCAACAACACATGCCGCATCACACTTGCCCTGGAGGCACCCAGGACCTGGGCGGCCCGCTCGAGGTTGGGATCGATCCCCTGAATGCTTGTCATCAGTGACAGGATTCCAAAGGGCAGCACCACGTGTGTGAGCCCGACGACGACGGCAAACATGTTCTTCGACAATGGCAGAGGCGAGGATATCAGGCCCAAATGCAGGAGCGCATCATTGATAAAGCCGCGATCCTCCAGGATGATAAGCCAGCCATAAGTGCGAAGCACGACCCCGGCGAGCTCGGGCGCCAGCGCCAACGCAAACACCAAGGCACGCGTCCGACCCCTGGCACGAGCCAGGTAGTAGGCAACGGGATAACCGAGCACGGTGACGCAGACGGCCACACAAAGCGACATCGAGATCGTCCGAAGGATCCCAGGGAGCGAGAGTCCATCGGTAAAGAAACGATGATAGCTCGCAAGCGAGGGCAGTCCGGATTGAGGATCAGAAAAACTGAGCCCGATCATCATACCCATGGGTAGGGCGAAGAAGACAAGAAGCATCAGCACGGAGGGCGAAAGCGCGAGATAAAGATGCTTTGGCCCCGATGCCCGCGATCGCGTCGCGGGCAGGACAAGAGAAACAGTGCTCGCCATCGAATTCACCTCGCCGCCGGAACGACGTCACGATCCCAACGCTCAGACCATTCGGCCATGCGCTCGGCCATAAGTGCCAGATCGGGCAACAGAAGTGCATCGAGCTCGGTCTCCGTGATCTGACGATCGCGAAGCTCCTCAGGCACGACAATATCCGTCCTTGCGCTGCCGACGCGGTATCCCGCGACCCAGGCTTCCTGGCTGGATTTCCGAAGGAAGAAATCGATGAAGCGATAGGCCGCTTCCTTGTTTTCCGCACCAACGGGCACGCTGAGCGTAGCAATCAGCGGTATTGTGCCCTCGGAAGGCCGGACGTAGTCGACAGGCGCACCGGAGTCGACCAGCAACTGCGCCCGTCCATTCCAGAAGGGCATGGCCCAGACTGACCCATCCTTGATGTAGCTTTCGAGAATGGCAGAAGACTGCTCAAATCCGATCGACTGGCGAGCAACGCTGGCCATGGCGGCAAAACCCGGGTCGAGATTGTCGACCAGTCCACCGCCATTGATGACAGACATGACCTGCAGCAGGTTGACCGCCATGACATTCTGGAATGTGGGCAGGATAACGCGATCGGACAGGGCGGGATCCAGCAACAGGTTCCAAGACGACGGCACGCCCTCCACATGATCGGTGCGGTAGAGCAGCGCCATATATTGGACTTCATGCACAGCTCCGCAGGGCCCGGCGACTTCGGACAGACGGGGGGCGAGGGCTGCAAGCTCGCCGATGACATCAACGGACAGCTTTTCGAGCAATCCGTCCTGACACCCCTGCAGGGCCTGGGCAGCCGTCATGACGACCAGATCGAAACCCGGCCGACCAGCCGTCGCCTTGATCTTGGCATAGTCCTGCGACGAGGACCCGACGGCATCATAGACGACACGAATACCTGTTTCGGCCTCGAAGGGTTCGATAATCCGTGTGCGGATGATTTCCTCGTATGGCCCGCCATAACTGTTCAGCACCAGCTCATCTGCAGACACCGAACCGGGATCCCCCCATAACCCGAGGATCGGAAAAACACCGACGATCACACGTCGCAAACACACACCCATGGCAACTCTCTCTCTTCTGGTTGTTCCCAGAGAGAAGGTGCTGCGATTACGGAGTGAATTCTAATTGATGATCCAGAGGATTGATCTGTCGACCAGATAGACGCCCGACTGCTGAGTTAACAGCATCCAATGGGTGAGCGATACTCAAGTTCAAACTTTCTTTGACTGCACTTCACGCAACATTTCGATTGGGTCAAACTGTAAGACCTCAGAAAGCTGTAGAAATTCGACGACGTCCACACGCCGTTGCCCGCTCTCTAATCGTGCTACGAACGACTGATACTGGCCGAGCCTCTGCGCCAGCTCCATCTGCGTCAGCCCGGCTTCGATACGCCTTGAGATAAGGCAGTTTACCAGAAACTCGTGTCTTTTTGTCCCAAGTGTCTTTACCACGGCTGCCCACCATCGGTTGTGATGAGCTCTTCCACTATATCTGAAAATCAGTTATCTTAAATTCAGATAACAGCTGAAACCAACTGGAGCCTTGGTATGGAACTCCGCCAACTCTCCTATTTCGTCGCCGTGGCCGAGGAGCTGCACTTCGGCCGTGCCGCCATGCGGGTGAACATCGCACAGCCGGCATTGAGCACGCAAGTCCAGGCGCTGGAGAAGGGGCTCGGCGTACAGTTGCTGACACGCTCGACCCGCAAGGTGGAACTGACGCGGGCAGGGGAGGTGTTCTACGACCGCTGCGTCAGGATGCTGGGTGAGCTAGACCTGTCAGCGGAACTTGCACGTGCTGCGGGAGGCAGGACCATGCGGGAGATCCGGATCGGGACGATCTATCCGGCTACGACAGGCGTGCTGCCGGCATTCCTGGCAAGGATTGCTCGAAAGTTTCCCGATATCCGTCTGCATGTCTCGAATGGATCGACCTCGGAGATCATCCGGCAGCTGGAATGCGGCAAGCTGAACCTCGGCTTCATCCGGCCTGTCGAGAACATCGGCTCGCTGCGCTTCTTCTCGATTGCGCATGAGCGGTACCTGCTGGCGGTGTCGATGGGAAACCCACTTGCCTCGAAACACGAGGTCACGATCGAGGATCTGAAGTCTGAGAAGATCATAGCCTTCAGGCGCCAGAACCTCTCCTACACCGAGCGCTACTTTACAGAGACCTTCGAGGCGCACGGGCTCAACGGGAATGTCGCCTACACCTGTGACGACACTTTCTCGTTGATTTCGCTTGTGTCATCAGGCCTGGGTGTGGGGTTTGCACCCGAATGGACGGGAGACCTGCCGGGCAGGGATGTGGTCCTGAAGAAGGTCACCGGTATAGATTTGAAGATCGGACTTGGCGTCGCCTGGAGCAAGGATGATCCGACCGCTGCCCGGGATGACATTATCGACATCGCCCGGACACTCGGACGATCGCGCGAACAAAAGTTTTCAATCACACCCGCCTCGAGATAGTCGTCCGGTCTCCAAGAGGCCGAAACGCCGACAAGCGCCAGGCGAAAGGGCCGAAAAGCTCTATCGAATTCGGTCGACCAGCCTGATCCTGACTGGAACTCCCCATCCATGCAGGCTATAGCTTCCTCAATATGTTGAACCAGTAAGCGAGCATCCCAGCTGGCGTGAATACTGAACCGCAGCTTCAACCGTCCCAACGAAACCGCTTGCAGATTGTGCCTCTGGCGATCTGGAGTGGGGCCGTTTCTATCGTTATTGCGGCCACAATCCTGTTTGCCAACGATCAGAAAAACTTTCGCTTGCTGACGGAGATAGTCCTCGGTCCACCGTCGCCCGTATCACCCGGGCCGCCAGCTGGAACATCTTCTCAGTCGCGAGAAACCGTCCAAAAACGACAGGCACTGCTCGAAATGCCAGCGACCGAAACAATTCCGCTTGTGCGTCTGGCGAGCACAGAAAGCAGATGCAAGTCACTGACACTCACCAATCAGGAACTTCCGGTCTACACGGAGACCGATAGGTTCTCTCAATGCATGGTGCTCTACCGTGATGGCGTCGGCCAAGCTTCGCCATCTGTTTTCATCCAGATCCAGACAGACCAAACAGGTATGGTGAGTTCGTTTCGATTGAAGTTCAACACGGAAGGAAAAGCGGCGGAAACACTGGTACCAAAAGGGCTCAAGTTTCTGGAACTCTTCGGGGGATTTTTCCTGAGGACGGAGGAGTTCCTTGCCGTCCTTTCCAGCCGGATTGAAAGCTGGGAGAACTTCCGAATGGTCTTGGGCCCCTATGTGGTTGAGATGAACCAGGAGATAATCGATCCAACCCGTTTCAATGTCTTCGGACGCCTACACCACACCAGGATTTCCAAGCAGGATGTGTGGCGGGAACAGCAAGGCAGCATACTTCCGGATCCGCGTAGTCCCAATCAGTGATTCAGCCCTTCCAATAACTTTCTTGTAAAACACAAGAAGAACGCCGATTTAGAGCGTTTTGTCTTAGAGGGCTTCCCCTTCATGCTGGATCGTATCCGCATGATGTGAAGAAGTTTCGGGCCTCTTGAGGCTCGACGAGGTCGATCAGTTTCCCGATCCTGTCCCACAGGCCGGTGACTGTGCGTTCTGCCGCTTTGCGCAGGAGCGCTTTGAGCTTCGAGAATGCCTTCTCTATGGGATTGAAGTCTGGGCTGTAGGGCGGGAGGAACAGCATGCGCGCACCGGCAGCTTCGATCATCTCACGCGCCGCCGGTCGTTTGTGGCTGGACAGATTGTCAAGAACGACGACATCGCCAGGCTTCAGGGTCGGCACAAGAACCTGGGCGACATAGGCCTCGAACCATTCTCCATTGATCGGCCCGTCGATGACGAGCGGTGCAACCATTCCCGTGCTGCGCAAGCCAGCCACCAGCGTCGTGGTCTTGCGGTGGCCGTGCGGAAAGCCCATTCGCAGGCGCTCTCCCTTCCTGCAGCGTCCGTGCGTGCGCGCCATGTTCGTCGCAGTCCAGGTTTCGTCGATGAAGACGAGCTTGGCGGGATCAAGGTCCAGTTGATCATCGAACCACTGCTGGCGCTGTTCCAGGACGTCCGGACGGCTTTGCTCTACCGCGTGGCCAGTCTTTTGTTACGCGTCTGGCCGTGCCGGACAAGGAACCGGTGCAAAGCCGACTTGCTGATGGTGATGCCCTGGGCAGAAAGCGCGTCGCGCAGCTCGAACAAGGTTCCATCGCGGTGCTCAGCGAGCCATGCCATGATCGCCTCGCCATGGGCCTCTGTCTTTCGGGAATTTCGATCTCCGCCAAGAGGACCAGGTCGCACGTCGCCCTGGAGAGGTGGCTCGGTTTGTCTGAACAGTTTCGGGCGTTTCGCTAAGTGGATTTCCGCCTCGATTATGCCGCCACCATCATTTGTGTCAGCGAGTTGAAGTAGGCCTGATCCGGCGTCAGCCGGTCAAGCGATGAATGTGGGCGTCGGGTGTTGTAGAAGGTCAGATATCGGCCAATGCCGACGCGGGCCTCGGACACGGTCTTATAGGCGTGGAGGTATACTTCCTCGTATTTGATTGAACGCCAGAGCCGTTCGACGAACACGTTGTCTCGCCACGCACCCTTGCCATCCATCGAGATGGCGATTTCCGCCTTCTTCAGCACCGCCGTGAAGTCCACCGAGGTAAATTGCGAGCCCTGGTCGGTATTGAATATGTCGGGTTTGCCATTGCGGGCGAGCGCTTCCTCGACCGCTTCGATGCAGAAGGCTGCTTCCATCGTGATCGACAGCCGCCACGACAGGACCTTCCGGCTGAACCAGTCCACGACGGCGCAGAGGTAGACGAAGCCGCGTGCCATCGGAATATATGTCAGGTCCATTGCCCAGACTTGGTTGGGCCGGGTGACCGCTAGCTTGCGCAGGAGGTAGGGATAGATTTTGTGCCCAGGTGCCGGTTTCGACGTGTTCGGGCGGCGGTAGATCGCTTCGATGCCCATCTTCTTCATCAGCGTGGCGACGTGCAGCCGCCCGGCTTTCAGCCCTTCTCCCTTCAAGAGCCCTTGCAACATCCGACTTCCGGCAAACGGGTAGTCGAGATGCAATTCGTCGATCCGCCGCATCAAGGCCAGATCGCCGTCGGACACTGGACGAGGCAGATAGTAGACGCTGCCACGGCTGAAGCCGAGAAGCTTCGCCTGGCGTACGACGGAGAGTTTGTGTTCGCGGTCGATCATTTCTTTCCGCCCAGCAATCCCGCCTTGCCGAGCGCACCGGATAAAAAATCATTCTCCAGTGTCAGCTCGCCGATCTTGGCGTGCAGCGTTTTGACGTCCACGGTCGGGCCTGCTGGTTCCGCCTTGGCTTCATCGCCGAAAACGCCCGTCGCCCCCTCAAGGAGCTGATCTTTCCACTGTTTGATCTGGTTGGCGTGCACATCGAACTGCTGGGATAATTCCACCAGCGTCTGCTCACCTCGGATGGCGGCAAGTGCCACCTTCGCCTTGAAAGCCGGGCTGTGGTTCCGGCGCGGTCGTCTCGTCATGGTCTCTCCTGTTCCCGGCATCTAAGCCGAAGTCAGGCAGAAATTCCACTTATCCTAGCTGTGCAAATTTCCCGAGCCAGCTCTCTGGCGAAGTTGCAGATTTCGCCAGCGGCTGACGCTTGCAGCACTCACGCCGAACCGTTCAGCGGCTTCTCGGTGGGTCGCACCGGCGGAAACAGCAGCAAGCACGCGAACTCGCAAATCGACAGAGAGAGCTTTTGACATATCTGCCGACCTCCATCGGCAGATAGTTTGAATCAGAACACGGCTGATTTGCAAAGACCCGCAGATTCACTCAGTCAGGGAACCGCTCTAAAGACGTCGCATCCTGCCGCAATCTTGCAAGATAGGGGAAGTCGAGCGGAATTGAGACCATGCGGGTAACCTGAACCATCAAGAACTTCATGATGCCATAGACAGACATCCAGCATGACTTGGGTGACGATTTCTGCCGATCTCAATAGATCATAACCGATCTGCGGATGGGTCCGAATTAGGGCCTTCTCGTCAGCTGCAAGCGCGCCTGTTTTTTTTGAGGATCGCGTCCTCAATCAGCAGTTTTCCGACACCATGTACCAGACCTGCCATACCGAGTTCGCTGATGGTGTTATCTGGCAGATCCATAACCTGACCGACACGCATCATCAGCGCGCTGACCGCGACAGAATGGAGATACGTCACTGTGTCTTTTAATTTCAGCCGCGTTACCTTGAGGAGCACGTCCGGCGCTTTTTCGACAGACTTTCCAAAAGCAGACGAAATACTCGCCAGCCGATCGACATCAACGCTTTGATCACGTGCCAGCATACCAAGCGCTGGACCTAGATCGCCGACCGCTTCACCTACAGACCTTGTAACAGCGGCCACGCGTTCTGCATCACCCGCCTCGTGTTTTCTGCATGCTTGGCCGAGGCTCGTGTTGATCTCTACTCTTTGCGCAGAACTGACCAGAATCGCAGCAAGATCCGCCTGGCTTTTCAGGATGAAGCGCTTCTTTTGAAACTCGTCGTGGGGGCAAGGGACGGCCTCCACAAACATGCCAAGTTCAAGTTGAAACTTATCGATCTGAACGAGCATGACACGTGCTGCACTGGAACCCACAATTGCAGATAAGTGAATAGCAGCATTTTCTTAAAGAATGTTATCGGCGTGCTCTTAACTGCTCATCAGTTGCACCAGGCTTGGCGAGGCATACTGGAGATATATGGCAAGGGGCAGGCGCCAAACAGCTTCAGCAACCATCTCTCTTTGAAAACGAGTACTGATTCGCAAGCCGCAACCTTTGGCAATCCCCGGCTCCAATAGGCTAAATCTAGGGGCCGACAGGGCGCAAAGGAACTTGTAGGCTTTTTCCGTTGTCGGTGGGGCTGACGCCAGATAGCAATTTTGTAATCGAGTATTGTGTCATGCTGCGTCCTACTTTCAGATTGAAGGCACTCGTCGTCATCATGCTGCTCTGTGCAGTGTTCTGGTGGCTGATCCTTTAAGCGCCTCAGACCCGAGCGTATCCCACTGCTACCTTTGCTAGCTTGCCGCGGTTTCGGCCAGACCCATAGTGATCGCACGCAGACAGGGTTCCGCTTCCGCTTTCCGACAGATTTGCTGTGGTCAACATTCTCGCGCGGCATGAGAAGTAATGAGATATTCGGCAACTATGGCTGCAAGCCCGTCAGCCGTACAAACGACAGCATCAACCCGCTTGCAAGGAACACCGACCAATGTCGTTCAAGTTCCAGACGTTGCTCGATATCGTCGATACGGCCATAGATCGCAGCACTTTCGCGCATGCGCTCAGCAGCTTCGCGGCTGATCTTGGCTTCACGCACTTCGCCTATCTCAGCCTGGAGCGAGAACGGGTCAACTACTTCGGCGACTATCCGCAACCGTGGGAAAAGCTCTATTTGCGGCAACGGCTGGATCGGCAAGATCCTGTGATCGCACGAGCAAAGCACTGTGCCGGCACCTTCAGCTGGTCGGCGACGGACTGGGTGACGAGCCGCAATAGTGGAGCCAAATTTTTCGCAATCAGTGCCATCGAGCACGGGATTGGGCACGGAGTGACCATTGCGGCCCGAGCAAGTTTTGACACGCAACTTATCTTAAGCTTTGCCTCACGCGATCGCCGCGGGCAGCCGACAAGCCACAATGCGAGTGACGCAATACCGCTCCTGATGGGGCTCCACTACAGACTCACGCCCATCCTTGGCGAGCGCGGATGTTCGACCGTCAGCCCACTGTCTTCAAGGAAATCCTGTGCCTCAAATGGGCAGCCATGGGCAAGACTGCCCCCGAGACGGCCATCATCACCGGCCTCTCTCCCCGCACCGTCCAACATTACCTCGACGCTGCGCGCGGCAAGCTGAACGCGTCCACTGTCACGCATCTCGTCGCGATCTCAAAAGACTTGAAAGTTATCTAGCGAATGGCAGGCTCGACAACGGTCAGAGCCGGGAGACAGCCGTGACAATCGCTATTTTGCTGCAGAGCGGCTCATGAGGTGTGGCGCCTCATGACGACATCCAACCAGCGCGAAGCCAATATCAAATGCTCATCGCTCATCAGCGATTCGGCGAAGTTTCAGCCAATGGAGCGTGCGGTTTTCCGTCTCGAAAACACCACAGTGCCCAAAACTGCGACAACACAAACTGGCCAAACCAAACTCAGAAGTAGGCCGCCAATTCGCCATCCATCCCATGACGCTTCGGCTTTCTCGCCTTCAGCATAGGTCTCAATGAAAAATACCAGGGCAACAATGCCGTATACACACCAAGCGAATACAATCATGTCCCTGCCCATCGCTGCCAATGTCCGCACCCTTTCACGCTATGGTTAATGTTTGGTGCACATACCATGATTGGCGAGGTCCAACAACGGCAACCGTTGGGTAAACCTGTAACAAAAAGGCAACTTATCTCGCAAAAATGGTGCGCCGCACACTGACACCTCCGTGGCCCCCGGATCGAGCCTTGGCCGACATCACCACGACTGCGATGACATGAGAAAGGAAACGGAGTGTTTTGAAGCGGCACGGAGCCGATTTTAGCATCTGGGCTGGCAGGCACCAGACCCCGCCCATTATAGCTGTAATCTTGCAGATTAAAGATATCCTAAGCTCAATATTGTGCCGCGAAAAGCGGCGCGATAATACGGAACAACTACCGCGTGGAAGCAATCCGCCTGTCAACACTTCTGAAATGAGGACATAGAGCAATCAAGATTGTGTTGGTCATCATGCCCGGAGACAAGACAAGCCAGCTCTGTCTTCGATGACGCGCAGCTGCGCCACAAAGCTCCTTCGTTCCTCCGCAACGAAACACTGCTGCGAAAGACCCTAACCGGTATCTGATACCGTGCGATCCGTGACGCAGTGCTCGACGTTACCAGTAAGGACTTCCGCTTCATGGTGGCGGCACAGGCCTGCGAACTCGACCGGGAGTTAGATCTGCAGCATCATAATTGAACCGGATGCGCGCAACACGACAACCGCCAATCACAGCAGACTTGGGCTTCCACCAATCTGCGCGGCCGGGCACATCCAAAATAGAAACTGCTCGATCAACTTGTTTGTCGGGTATCCAACGTATCGAGAGTGAAAGCAAATTGGAAACAAACGGCTCCATTATCAGTGCGCTGGTCCTTGGCCTGATTGAAGGCCTGACCGAGTTCGTGCCGGTATCCTCCACCGCCCATGTCCTGCTGGCCGGCCATTTCCTCGGCTTTGAATCGCCCGGCAACACCTTTGCGGTCCTCATCCAGCTGGGCGCGATCCTGGCGATCCTGAGCGTCTACTTTGCCAAGCTCTTAGGGATCGCGCTGTCGCTGCCGACAAGTGCTGGGAGCCGTCGCTTCGTCGGTGCGGTCCTTCTGGGTTTCCTGCCCGCTGCCGTGATCGGTGTCATCGCGCATGATTTCATCAAGACCGTGCTCTTCGAGACGCCGATGCTCATCTGCGTCGTGCTGGTCCTTGGCGGTATCGTCCTGCTCTGGATCGACCGTCTGCCGCTCACGCCCCGATATCACGACGTCACTGAATATCCGCTGTCGCTCGCGCTCAAGATCGGCTTTTGCCAGTGCGTCGCGATGATCCCGGGCACTTCGCGTTCGGGCGCCACGATCGTCGGCGCGCTGCTGCTGGGTGCCGACAAGCGCTCGGCGGCCGAATTTTCCTTCTTCCTCGCCATGCCGACCATGCTCGGCGCCTTCACGCTCGATCTTTACAAGAACCGGAATGCGCTGACGGTCGACGACACCATGATCATCGGGATCGGCTTCGTGGCCGCTTTTGTGTCGGCGCTCTTCGTGGTGCGGGGGCTTTTGAATTTTGTCTCGAAACGGGGCTATGCGCCCTTCGCCTGGTGGCGGATCGCCGTCGGCCTGGCCGGTATCGTCGGTCTCACGATATGGGGTTGAAGTGGGCCGCTTGACACCATTGAACGCCTGAGGAGCTTTAGATCGCAGACCGAAGCGATGGGCAACCTCAAAGATCCAGGACCTCTCACCTCAGGCAGCCGGCAGGTGCGCTAGCAGGGCCTTCAACTCAGTAGTGATCGTCCTGTGAACTCGGAACAAGCTTGGCAATCCCAAGGAGCATAACTGCAGAAAGCATGACGCCAACAAATCCGACCGCAGAAAGCACCGAGGCAAGCGGACCCACCGCAGGCCGCTCCGGCGTCAAGCTTGAGATATTGTCATTTCCCGACACTCTCTGAACATTGTTCTGGATCACCTCCAGCAATGCCTTGTCAGATGGCCGGTCCTGGCCAGCCACGATGGGCTCTGACTTATATCTCTTTACCAACTGACCACCTTACCGTTGTATATTCTTGAGCACTACAATTGCCAGATCCAAGAACCGCTGGTCAAGGACTTAACCCTCAGGGTTGAAGATTTGGTAACCATGATGTCCAGGTGTCGGGCAAAAAGACCCGCCGCAGGGGCGCGGCGGGCCTTTCTATCTTTCAGGTACCGGCAGAGGAGAAGTCCACGGCACCCATTTTCGGACACATGTGAGATAGAGTATCCGATGCCGCTGATAGCGCGGGAGAGGTGCGCCCATCAGCGTTTCAAAATGTAACTGACGTCTGCAAACTTTCCAAATGAAATTGTTGCATTGCACCATTCAGATCCTGCCAATTCGGGAAGTCCAGGGAGCGGCCGATCGTGGCGTAAAGGCTCTCTAGAGGTTGAGTCTCTTTCAATGAAGCATCTCGTCCGGGACAAGGCTCGCCTTCGCCGATCAAGTGATCGGCTGACAATCGGCATGCAGATGCCAGCTCACCTGTTGAATGATCGAACTAAGGGGACGTCGAAGAGGAGGGACCAGGCTTCGACACTTGCCTCCTGGATCTCCACGATCGACGTGCCATTCGTCCACCAGCCGTTGCCAACCGCAACCAACACATCGGGATCGTAAAGCATGGATTGCAGGACAGGCCAGACGATCACTTGCTCATAGCAGATCAGCGCAGCGACATTGCGATCTCCAAACTCGAGGACCGGATTGCCGAAGAAGTTCGAAGGTGCACCAGTGCCTGCCCCTGTCAGCCGTGTCCAGGGTTGCCACATTGATCCAGGGACGGGCATGCGCTGGCGGTAGAGAACCTGATTGGTCTTCGCCGAGATCAAGACAAGCACATTGTCGTATCCTTCAGGCCCGATCTCTGCTGCTCCCGCAATGACTGTGGTACCGGAACCGGCAAGTCCGCCCTGCCAAAGCCGAGCCACACCGGGCGTCCAGAACCCCAACGCGCTTTCAGGAAGAACGACGATCAGGCTGTCCGCAGTGGCCGTTGAACGACCGCGAACATGGGCGATCAGCTCCCTCTGATAGGCAAAGCTCGCGTTTCGCCCCAGTTCGGACCCCATCTGAAGATCGAGCCCCTGCCAGCCTGCAGGTTCTCCGGGATCCGACCAATCGGCGCCCGACGCAAGCCAGAAACCCGCGAGGATGACACCGACGGCGGGCCAATGCCGCGTGGTCATGATCGCGAGGCTCGCCGCCATCGCCACCAAACCCCACCAGCCCAAGCCAGGAAAGAGAACACCAGCCGGCGTGATGGGATGAGCCCAGCCCATGATCCCGAGCGGCGGAATGGCCATTGCGATGGATGCGGTCAAAAATCGGAACGGTTTTTGCCATCCATCCTGACCCGACCACAACATCGTATGGACGA
The DNA here is from genome assembly GCA_965283865.1 of Allorhizobium sp. Taxonomy (GTDB): domain Bacteria; phylum Pseudomonadota; class Alphaproteobacteria; order Rhizobiales; family Rhizobiaceae; genus Allorhizobium. The sequence continues at coordinate 63,129 of CBDIQA010000002.1, read as the reverse complement.
GGACAAAGGCGAAGGAGGCGATCAGCCAAAGCAGAAGGCCTGGCCAGATGTTGAGAGCATAGAAATTCGAAACTCCCTCAGGCAGGCCCCTTGATGCAGCAAGGAAATAGCTGACGGACACAGCGGCTGCCTGCGGGCGGGTTCTCGCCTTCGACCAGAGAAGGGGGAATACAGCACTTGCGGGGATGGCAAGCAGATGCCCACTCCATGCAATCCTGCCGACTGCCGCGGAGTACGCCATCAAGCTCAAGAGACGAACTCGGTCAGGGGTCACCAAATCCAGACCTCCTTTGCCAATCCGAGAATGCTCGCCCTGGGCAGCGGTCCAAAGTAGCGGGAATCGAACGAGCCCGGAAAATCCGAATGGAGATAGACAGCCTCCGCGGAAACGGAACCACCGGAATGCGGTGAAAGCGATCTCCGCTTGCTGTCAAAAGGCAGGAGCCTGGAATGTGCCAGCAGCTGTCCGTCGATATAGACGAAGTCAGAGATCAGGACAGACTGGCCAGGCATGGCCGCAACCGTCTTGATCAGGGGCGCAACATCTCCCTTGCAAAGTCCGCGTCTCAGATATCCACGCCTCAGACCCTCGTGGATAACAGGCGTCAGGGGAGGGCAGACAAAAATCCGATCGCCCTTCCGCACCGGGCGCTCCAGTGCAACGATTCTCCAGATACCAATCGGCACGCTGGGCGTGAGGTTGATCCGCAATCCAAGACACCCACCGAGCAACACCACCACGATCAGGAGAACCAGACAGATCAGGGCTCCTCTTATTGGCGACCGTCGGCAATCGCATCGCATCTGGAGCCGCAAGCTGGTCGTCATTTGAGGGAAAGTCCTTGGGCTTGTTTCTGGCGCAGACCCTCTGATGCCTTGAGCGCTGTCGCGCTGCGCTGATGCGCATCAAGCATTTGCACCGTTCGCAGGAGATCCCAGGCTTTTTCCATCTCCCTGATCTGCGCGGCATTCATGCCTGACGTCAGTCGTTTGAAGACCTCACCATGGGCTCTCGAAGCAGCAATTGGCAGAAGGGTCCGCTCTCCGAAACGTTCTGCAACGGCCTTGGCAAGATCCTTGAGTTCGGACCTTACGTACTCACTGAAGCGCAAGTGCTCGATCATGGAGGCAAATGCGTTGCGATCGGCCGCCAGGTGCAAACGCTCGAGCACCCTGCGGGCCTCGGTCGATAGTGCAGGGATCTCGAGTGCGGCTCGTTTTCGGAGTGCCATCTCCTGGACACGATATCGTTCTTCAGCCTCAGTGCGCTGGCGAATGTAATCGCGAAGACTGCCGGCAAGAGCGGCAACGTTTCGAACGGCACGCTCTCTGTCAGATCGCTCAGTGCGGCTGGCAAAGATGCCCGTCTTGCCGTTGAGCAGGCCAAAACCGTCAGGTTGATCGGCCATCTTCGCAATCGTTACATCTGCCTTCACACGGTCTTTCAGGATTGCGTCAACATCGACCGCACGGAAGGCTTTCTCCGGCTTTGCATAGACAAGATGAAAGCGAAAGGAGACGTCTTGCCAGAGCTTGGCAATCACAGGATCTGCGCGGAGCCTTTCCTCGACCACTTCCTCAAGTGACCTGGCATGCAGAGTCATGCCCGCCACCGTCGGCCTTGTCATCAACGCGATTTCCGCCTTCGCACCTTCTGCGCCCAAGATCCGACCAATCCTCATCCCTAAGCCAAGAAGTTGATCGGCAAGAGCATTGAGCCGAGCTTTCTGGCGAACCGTCCATTCGAGACGATCCCGGGCCATGGTTCGCGCCACGTTGAAGAGATGGAGACCTCGCACTTCAGCGAAGCGCAATGCTGCCCGATAAAAGCGGCTGTCGGCAAAATCGAGCGTGGTTTCCTTGGCGTTTCGTCTCGACAGGATCCCAACCAGACCTGCGGACTTGGCAAAGGATCGTCGACCGTAATAGACGCTCAGCTCCTGCCTGTGGCGTGTCATCGCCACATAGGTCAGATGACGGTCAAGCGAGAGCGAGGCCAGGAACTTCACACGGTCGACGGTCGCCCCCTGGGCCTTGTGAACCGTCGTGGCATAGCCATGATCGAGATGATTGTAGAAGCGCTCTTCGACTAAAACCCGTCGTTGCTCATCGCCTTCGCCGACCTCCACGAGAATCCGACCGACTGAAGCCTGAAGCACCTTGCCAAGCATGCCGTTCTTGACACCAATCGAGCCCTCGTTTTTCAGGAAGACAATTTGATCCCCGACGGCAAACGCGCGACGTCCATCGGTCGTCTCAAAGGCATATCCACTCTCGATTATCCCGCCTTGAACGAGCCTATCTCGAGCCAGCCTGTTCAAGAGGCGGACATCCCGGCGCAGATGCGCAAGGATCAGCGTCGATTTGGCCGCATCATAGTCGCGCTCCCAGTCCGCGATCAGGCCAAGGATTGCATCCGCCTTCTTCTCGGCACCGATCACCTTGCCCTTTGCGTCATAGGCTTCCAGTGCCTTGGCCGTATCGCCACGCGCAAGATCAAGCGATGCCTCGCGCATCCATGGCTCACGCTGCCGATAGATCGTCTCAAGTTCTGCATAGCCAACGCGGTCCGCAATCGCCCGAAACGCCGCTCCGGCTTCGATGGGCTGCAGCTGCTCCGGATCGCCGATCAAGACCAGCTTGGCGCCGGCCAGTGTGATTGCTTCGACAAAAAGTGCCATCTGCCGCGACGACACCATTCCAGCCTCATCGAGAACAAAGACGCACCGGGCATGAAGCCGGTCACGCCCCTGGACCCAGGAATGCTCCCAGGATGACAGCGTTCGAGACCGGATGCCAGCGTCCTTCTCCAAGCCCTCCGCCGCCTTGCCAGCGAGAGCTCCACCAACAACGCTGTAGCCTGCAGCCTCCCAAGCCTCACGCGCCGCCTTCATCATCGTCGTCTTGCCGGCGCCGGCGCGACCGACCACTGCAGCAATCCGGCCGGTGCCGGCGATATGCGCGATAGCCGCCCTCTGCTCATCAGACAGATGCTGCTGGCGAGCAAAGACCCGTTCCAGCAGCGGCTGTTTGACGCCGCTCGACCGACGCCTTAAAAGCCAGATCGCGCGGTTGGCCATCTCGGCTTCGAGCCGGATGAGCGCACGCGTCGTGTATTTGGCCGGCGTCCTGATCCCGGTCGCAAAGTCGAGACGCTCACGATCCAGGCGCAAGACTTCAGGACTTTGCAGGATGTGACCCATCAGGTTTTGAAACAGCCCAGCATCATCGACATAGCGATGCAGCATCTTCGCCACGTCTTGAGCACTGAAGACGCTTTTCTCGCGCATGATCATGTCGAGCACGATCTCAGGATTGCGGCTTATTCTCTGAGAATTTTCCAATCGGCGCTCCTCCTGAAGCGCCAGCTGCGCAAGCGGCGCATCCTCCTTTGCGACCTTGGCTTTCCGCTCGATCGCCTTCGTGCTCACACCCAGATGGAGGGTCGGTGTGAGCTCTATCCCCTGCTTATCGAAGGAACGACCATCAACGCGCAGATCAAGGCCAGCTAGCGCCAGATGCCGGTTCAGGCAGGCAAACCAGCCATCACGAAATGCGTTGAAATCGTCCCGACCGCCAGCCCAGAGTTCATAAAGGATCTTTCCGCGATCGTTGCGCAAAGGGCGGCCGTCAGGCCCTGTCATCACCACCTTCTTTTGGCCGAATCCCTCTTCGGTAAGAGGTCGCAATGTTGACATCAGATGAATATGCGGATTGCCTGGCACATCATGAAAAACCCAGTCGGCCACCATGCCACGGGCCGTGATCTGCTCGCCCACGAACGCCCGCACAAGCTCGATGTTCTGGACGCTTGATAGCTCAACGGGCAAAGCTATCGTCACATCCCGGGCAAGCTGCGCATCCGACCGCGTCTCGAACGTCTCAACCTTGTTCCAGAAGGCTTCCGATGCTTCCGCCACCGGTCGGTCAGCGAGCAATGCGCTGAGCCATTCCGGTGCATCTGGAGGAATTGCAAACTCCTCATGGGCCAACCCTTGTTTTCGGGTGTAGTCAACCAGACGCCCCTCCCGCTCAAAGGTCATCCTGGCGCAATGCCGGTAGGCGGCCGACATTACGGCGCTCCCACCTTTGCCGCGGGCCAGGATCTTTGCCGAGAAATGCGGGACCGCCATAACGCCGAACCTCCTTGCGTCTGAGTGCATCTCCGGGCCTCGTGCGCATCCCGCTCAGGCCAGCAAAGTGGGCAAGGCCTGAAGCTGAACGTCGCGGCAGCGACGTATAATTGCGCCCTTGGAAGCCTCTCCTTTGGATCGGCAGGGATCATCGCTCGAAGTTCGACGTCGCGATATTGTAGGATTGACCGTAGTGCACAGCGCTCCCGATCCTGCAATTCTCAAGCCGTGGTGACGACGATCCAGCCATGGGAGACGATTGCAAATGAAGAAGACCTCCAGTCGAATCCGGGAAGAAATTGCAAAACTCCAGGATGTCTTGAAAGCGGCCGAAACCCGCGAGGCCGAACGTATTGGTCGGATTGCGCTCAAGGCCGGGCTTGGTGACATCGAGATCGAAGAGGGCCTCTTGCTCCGAGCCTTCGATGATCTGGCTCAGCGCTTTCGCAGAAGTGGCGCGACATACGACATGGGCCCGCCCACCACTGGGCGACGTGGCCACAAAGCTGACGAGAGAGACGAGAGTGCACAAGACTCGTCTGGCACGGCTCCGGGCAGCACTGGCAAGGCTTGATCGCATGGCCAGAGCCGCAACCAACGACGCCCGCAAACAAGACACCCGGCAAAAGATTGCGCTTGGCGGCCTGATCGTTAAGGCCGGCCTTCGCTATGAAAAGCGTGCCGTGCTCTACGGCGCCCTGCTCGAACTTGCCCAACGCCTAAAGTCGGACCAGGAGGAACGCGCACGGCTGATGTCGATCGGCTCGGAGGCCTTCGGAAATGACAGCGACTAAAACCATGCACGTCATCGCCCCAACGATCACCATGGCCGGGGTCATGCTTTACCTCTATGATGTTGATCTCCACCTCCAAGACTTGGCCATAACGTCGGGCGGAAGGATGGCGATTGAGCGGATCGGCAGTGCGCTTCCCGGTCTCGCTGTCGCAGGTCTTGGGATCATCTTTCTTCTGGCGACAGCGGGCTCGAGACATATCAAGTCGCTCGCATGGGGTGTTGTCGCAGGTAGCGTCACCGCGATCTGCATCGCAGACTTATCGGCTCTTCTGCATCTTGTCCCCATTGCCGAACAGCAGGCTCTGGATCAGTCCAGTCTCGCTCAGATAGAACCAGCAAGCCTGGCGGGCGCTACGGCACTCATCATGGCCGGCGGCTTTGCGCTCAAGGTCGCAATTCATGGCAACAGAGCGTTTGGCACTCGAGCACCACGACGGATATCTGGCAGACGCGCCTTGCATGGAGAGGCAGACTGGATGTCGATGACCCAAGCAAAGCAGCACTTTGCCGAAACAGGCGGTATTGTCGTTGGTGAAGCCTACCGCGTGGACCAGGACAGCGAGGCAGCCCGTGCATTCAGGGCCGATGATCAAGCGAGCTGGGGACAAGGGGGAAGGGCGCCACTCCTGTGTTTCGATGGCTCGTTTGGTTCGTCACACGGCGTTGTCTTTGCAGGTTCGGGTGGTTTCAAGACGACCTCTGTCACGATCCCGACGGCGCTGAGATGGGGCGGGACACTGATTGTTCTTGATCCCTCCGGCGAGGTCGCGGTCAAGGTCCTTGAACACAGACAGGAGGCGGGGCGACGGACCGTGGTCCTTGATCCGCACCACCCCGAAACCGGCTTCAATGCTTTGGATTGGATCGGAAGATTCGGCAACACGAAGGAAGAGGATATCGCCTCGGTCGCCTCCTGGATCATGACGGATAACGGGCGGGCAACGGGTGTGCGCGATGACTTCTTTCGCTCGTCAGGACTTCAGCTGCTGACTGCAATGATTGCCGATGTCTGCCTGTCGGGCAGAACGCCACAGCAGAACCAGACGCTTCGAACCGTACGCGCCAATCTATCTGAACCAGAGACACAGCTGCGCAAGCGCCTGCAGGACATCTTTGCCAATTCGGCCTCCGATTTCGTCAAGGAAAATGTTGCAGCTTTCGTCAACATGACACCGGAAACCTTCTCCGGTGTCTATGCCAATGCGATCAAGGAAACCCATTGGCTGTCCTACGAGAACTACGCAGCGCTGGTCTCCGGATCGGCATTTGCCACCGACGATATTGCATCCGGCGACAAGGACGTCTTCATCAATATTGACCTGAAGACGCTGGAGACCCATTCAGGTCTGGCACGGGTGATCATCGGTGCCCTGCTCAACGCGATCTATAATCGCGATGGCAAGTTGCAGTCTCGCGCACTCTTCCTGCTCGATGAAGCAGCGAGGCTTGGCTACATGCGCGTTCTCGAAACCGCGAGGGATGCAGGCCGCAAATACGGCATCACGCTCGTGATGATCTATCAGTCGATCGGCCAGTTGCGCGAGACCTATGGCGGGCGCGACGCCTCAAGCAAATGGTTTGAAAGTTCGAGCTGGATTTCCTTTGCCGCCATCAATGATCCGGAGACCGCAGATTACATCTCAAGGCGCTGCGGCACCACGACCGTGGAAATCGACCAGGTGAGCAGAAGTATTCAAGCGCGAGGCAGTTCTCGGACACGATCAAAGCAGCTTGCCGCCCGCCCGCTGATCCTGCCGCATGAAGTGCTTCTTATGCGGACCGATGAGCAGATTGTCTTCATGGCCGGCAATCCCCCCCTGAGATGTGGGCGCGCGATCTGGTTCCGTAGGCAGGATATGAGACAGTGTGTTAGCCCGAAAGCAAAGGCTTGATGAGCGCAGTCTTGGCCGAACGCCTGCAACAGCCGGAGCAGATGGCGTGCCTACAACATAAGTTGGGTGACATCAGCTTCAATCACTGGCCATAAACAGAAGCTCCTGGCGGGAGCGAAAGCCGGACTTGTAAAGGCCAACCAGAACGGATGCGAGGATTGTGGCTTCCGGGCTTTTCGTGTCGACCTGGGCCTTGCGACAGAGCTCAACCATAACGTCATGCAAGACATACAGCGCCTCAGGCCCGATGGCCTCGTCATCATCGAAATACGGCGCCTGCAAGAATTCCCTCCATCTTTTCCCCAGATGCCAGTGTCGATCACATGGCGTCAACAGCAAAAACACGGCTGTGAACCGCGAACACCCATCAGGATCGTGAATCGGTCATGCTCCATCGATTCAAAACTCTCGTTGGACGTCGTCGACCATCCCACTGATCATCACCCCATGATCACACAGCCTTATAAAATCTATTGTGAACGTCTTGATCCGAACCGCAACATGGCGCGCTACTACAAGATGGAGATCGCGCGTGACCTCTTCGGGCAGACATGTCTGATACGCAGCTGGGGACGGATCGGAAAACGTGGCCAGCTCAAGCAGCACCATTTCACCGAGGAGCGGGAGGCAGTTGGACTGTTTCTCGAGATCCTGCGCAAGAAACGTGGGCGCGGCTACAGGCCTCTGCCAATTGATCCAACCAACCTGTCTCTTGGCTCCGATCATCTATCATTGGATCGCGCCGCTTCGGCGTCGTCAGCTGACGCATGATTGAAGGTTTTTGTGCCCGGCTTCGCGATTGCAAGGCATAACAGTAAAGGCTTCCACATCCTGTCCCAAAGTGCTCACCGGCCTTCTGACGATACGCGGTGTTCCGTCCCATCTCTGGCCATAAAAAAGAAGGGGCCGTCACCGGCCCCTTCATTCCATCCACACCGGCTCGGCTACAAGTCAGTCAAGCGTGACAGCAGCGTGCTTGTCGTCAAACAGGATCTTGACCGCCGTATCATGGTTCTGCAGCACGACCACATCTTTCCAGCCATAGTCTGCAGTCTGAACGCTGACGGTCGTGTTCCCGTCTACGACGGCCGCACGCATATGTGAGCCTGCAGTTTCTGCCGTCAGCTGCTCACCAAGCAGGCTATCCAACAGAGCCGTCACATCAAGCACATCACCATCTTCCGCATTGTAATCGGTGATGACATCCGCGACGTCCATCTCGTCGAGTGCTGTCTTATCGAACACAAATGTGTCCGCACCCTCACCGCCAGTCATCACCACCTGACCCATACCGCCATGCAGGACATCGTCCTGATCGGTCCCGAACAAGGTGATGACCTCAGTGCTATCCGAAACGAACATCGGGGCGATGTCCTCAGGACCAAAGTCGAGCAGGAAGAATTCCGCACCATCGTCGCTGAATTCGAGGAGCGACAGTTCCGGAGTGAGCTCCTGTTCCACAGTGATCTCAAGCATCCCCTTTGCGGTGTCGCCGTCGCCATCGACGACTACAAAGCCGATCCTGATCGGTTCGTAGTCGTTGGCTTCATTGGCAACCGGCGCCATCAGTTCGAAGGTGTAGGACCCATCCTCGAAAATCTTGAGGACAGCTGCGTCTTGCCCAGATTGCTCACCTGTTGCCAGGAATGTTGTGACCCCGTTTTCATAAGGCGCAACCCTATCCCACACAACAGCTTCGACGAGACTCACGTCACCAGGAGACTGCATGTAGCGAACCGAGAAGGCACCGCCGCTGATCGAAACCCACTTCAAACCATCAGCACCAGCTCTGAACAGAGCGCCCGTTTCCCCACTGGCCTGTGTGCCCAACTCATTATCAAACGTTGCCGATACGACCACCATCTCAGTTGCAGTCGGCGTGTCGTCGTCGACCTTCACCCAGAGATAGCTCTGGGCTGTGTCGCCATCGCCGTCCTTCACTTCATACATCAGCTGGAAGACAACGTCGTTTTCGTTAGAGCCCGCAGGATGCTGGATGACACCATTCTGCGTGACCGTGTACTTGCCGGTCTCCTGGTCGATAACCGCCGTATAGACCAATGCGCCGAACTGCTTGACCAGCAGCGTCTTGCCGCCGTCCTGAACGTCGAATGAGAAGCCCTTGGCAGGGGAATGCACAAAGCTGCTGGCCAACCAGGAAATGGAAGCCCCGACCTTGTCGGCACCGAACGAGAAGTTCACGGTGCCGCTTGCGTTCTCCGGCGTGTTTTCATAGTCGCCGATACCCCCGAGATTGCCGCCAGACAGATTCTCATCGTCAAGCCAGACAGTCGTGCTCGCCCTTGCTGTCGGAACACCATCCGTGACCGTCAGAGAAAGCTGGCCGGCATCCTTGTCACCATCGCCATCGATGACTTCAAAGCCGATCGAAATCGTCTTGTCGCCAGCACTTTCGCCCTTATGGACAATCGGAGCCTTCAGCTCGAAGCTGTAAGAGCCATCTGCGTTGATCTTCAGAACTGCCGCTTCCTGGCCAGACACAGCGCCCTTCGCGACGAAGGTCGTGGTGCCATTCTCGGACTTCGTGCCATCGCCCCACTTGACGGCTTCACTCACCGAGACGCCTGCCTGCTTGTAGAATACCTCGAAGGCACCGCCGCTGATCGACACGGACTTCAAGCCGTCAGCACCAGCACTGAACAAAGCTCCTGCGACGCCATTGGCCTGTGTGCCCAACTCATTATCAAACGTTGCCGATACGACCACCATCTCAGTTGCAGTCGGCGTGTCGTCGTCGACCTTCACCCAGAGATAGCTCTGGGCTGTGTCGCCATCGCCGTCCTTCACTTCATACATCAGCTGGAAGACAACATCGTTTTCGTTAGAGCCAGCAGGATGTTTGACGACGCCGGTCTGCGTGATCGCATACTTGCCTGTCTCCTGGTCGATAACCGCCGTATAGACCAAGGCGCCGAACTGCTTGACGAGCAGCGTCTTGCCACCGTCTTCAACTTCAAACGTGAAGCCTTGGGCAGGCGAATGAACAAAGCTGCTGGCCAACCAGGAGATGGACGCCCCAACCTTGTCGGCACCGAACGAGAAGTTCACGGTGCCGCTCGGGTTTACAGGCGTACCTGGATAGTCACCGAACCCACCAAGATTTCCACCGGCCAGATCCTCATCATCAAGCCAGACAGTCGTGCTGGGTGTTGCTGTCGGAACACCGTCCCGGACGGTGAGAGAAAGCTGGCCACCATCCTTGTCACCATCACCATCGATGACTTCAAAGCCGATCGAAATCGTCTTGTCGCCAGCACTTTCGCCCTTATGGACAATCGGAGCCTTCAGCTCGAAGCTGTAAGAGCCATCAGCATTGATCTTCAGAACTGCCGCTTCCTGGCCAGAGACTGCGCCCGTTGCCACGAACGTCGTCGCACCGTCCCTCGGACTTGGTGCCTTCACCCCACTCAACGGCTTCGCTCAACGTGACGTCAGCCTGTTTGTAGAAGACATCGAAGGCACCACCGCTGATGGAAACGGACTGCACGCCGTCAGCACCCGCGGTAAACAGAGCGCCTGCCAAACCGGTGGTGGTGCTCGTCAGCGGCGTATTGGCATCCTGCAGTACTTCCGTCGCATTAACCAGTGTCTTGGCGACGGGCGTGTCGTCATCGACCGAGATGACCACGGCGCCGACTGCCTTGTCACCGTCACCATCGGTCACGGTGTACGTGAAGACGAGCTCGGTATTGTCTTCGCGAACACTCGAGATGGAGTGTGCGACCGGTGCATTCAGCGTGAATTTGTAAGACCCGTCCGCACGGATGATCAGCTCGGCCACCACCTTGGTGGTTTCACCGCTACCGACCGTCGCCTTGAAAGTGGTAACCCCACCTGCGCTGCGAACGCCTTCGCCCCAGTTCGCGGACTGCTCTACTGCAAAGCCATTATCGTCCCGGCCGAGCACCGAGAAGGCGGGCAGACCGACCGAGATCTCAGACAGACCATCAGCGCCCATCTTGAACAAGGACCCCTTGCCACCGGAGACCATCTTGATGTCGTCTGGAACGTCTCGGCTGCCCCCAGGGTTTACAGGTGTGAACTCTGTCTGTGCTTCGTCATCGAGGGCAGCGGTAATGGTCAAATCGACCAGCGGCTCCGGCGTATCATCATCGACCTTGATCGACAGAGAACCCGAAGACGTGTCCCCATCACCATCAACCACCGTGAACTCGAAGCGAAGCGTCTGCTCTTCCTCGAAGCCAGATGCGACCGGCTTCTGCTCTGGATGAGCAAGAGGAGCCTTCATCGTGAAGGTGTAGGAACCATCTGCGCCGATCCGCAGAACTGCGGCACCTTCCGGTGCACCATAGTTCTCACTTGTCGCAACAAAGATCGTCGAACCGCCTTCACCCGGCGTACCCAAACCCCACTCGACTTCTTCAGTCTGAGCGAAGCCTTCAGCGTCCTTGAACACGACAGCAAAAGTCGGGCCGACGATCGATACGGATTTCAGTCCATCAGCCCCTGCACTGAACAAGGTCCCGGCATTACCCGAAACCGAGCTGCGGTTTGTCGAAACATCCGAACCACCGAACGGCCAGTTCGCACCGTCATTGCCCTTGAAGACAGTCTGCGCCTCGTCATCGAGCTGACGTGCAACCTCAACAGTCTTGGCGACAGGCGTATCATCGTCGATGTTGACCGTCAGCTTACCGGTTGCGACGTCACCGTCTCCGTCCGTCACCCGGTACTGGAACGAAACTTCAGCGTTGTCCTCTGTGCCAGCAATACCGTGCTTCACCGGCGCCAGCTGGGTGATTTCGTAGGCGCCCGTCAGAGTGTCCGTCGATGACGGCGCTCGAAGATCGGCGACGTAGCTTGTCCTCGACCTTCACCCTGGTTCTGGGTGATCGTCATGGTCTTGCCGTCGGTCGAAAGCTCAAACCAGAAGCCGAAGGGCACGTCGATGCCGTCCGGAGCCCAAAGGATAGAGGCGGTACCGTCAGCCCCTCCCTTGTGGGCAAGCGTTCCAGTAAGGACAGCGGTTTCGACGGCATCATCCGTGCCACCCGGAATGCCACCAGCCAAGGCGTCATCGTCCAGCTGGATCAATGCGTTGTCGTCAACAGTCGGCGTATCGTCGTCGACATTGAAGGAAATCGTACCGCGCGCTGAATCTCCGTCACCATCTGTGACCAGATACTGGAATGCAATGTTTGGACGGTTATCTTCCGTGCCGGGGATCGTTCCTTCGGCGTGCTTGACCGGAGCTAGCTGAACGATTTCATAGGCGCCAGTCAGAGTGTCCGTGATGACGGCCTTGAAGACGGCAACGTAGTTGTCTTCACCTTCACCCTGGTTCTGGGTGATCGTCATGGTCTTGCCGTCGGCTGATCGTTCAAACCAGAACCCGAAGGGCACTTCAATTCCGTCGCTGGCCCAGAGGATCGATTCAACACCGTCTGCACCGGCCTCGTGACCGAGTGTGCCGGTCAAGACAGCCGTTTCGACGTCATCGCCTGGGCCGCCGGGAATGCCACCGGTCAGAACATCGTCATCAAGCTGAATGAGCGGGTTTTCCTTGGCAACAGGAACGTCGTCACGCACCTGGATCGAAAACGCATTGCCAAGGGTGATGCTGTCGTCATCATAGTCGGTCGCCTTGATGACAGCTCCGAAATTGATGGTCGTGATACCGGGACGCAACGTCAGGTTTTCATCAGCCCCAGACCCCGGAGCGACATGATCGAGCTGGCCAAAGAGCTTGAAGGAATAGTAGCCCGAGGACGAAACTTCGAGCGTGAACACCACCCGATCGTCCTCACCGAAGGCAGAGCCGCCTTCCGGATTGTCGACATAACCGTAGAGCGTACCAAAGCGCACGGCATAGGAAATCGGATCGTCGTTGGAGGTCAGCTTGTTCAGCGTGTTGAGCACTTCCGGGGTATCATCGATCGAGAAACGCGCATCATGCCAGTGGCTATCAGCACCAAAATCAACCAGACCATCGAGATAGCCGGAGACAGTCGCCGGTCCCGGCTGTTCGAACCAGGTTTCACCGGTATAGGAATTATCCTCATCTGCGCCATCGCGCGGGCTCGTACCGGTCGAATACTTGGTCTCAATGTCATCTTCATCGACCGCTGCAACGATCGTCTCACCAGTGAACACCGGCTTGTCGTCTTGAACATTCACTGTCACCGTGCCGCTGACGCTGTCGCCGTCGGAATCGGTCGCCGTGAAGGGGATCTTGAACTCCAGGACGTCGACTTGCTCGCCTTTGGAATTCGCAGTGTCTTCAGTCAGGAACACTTGAAGTTCGGGACCATCGGACGGTGGCAGATCAACCGGCGGCTCTTCGTCATTTTCATCAACGGGCGCGACCGGTGCGTAATGGTCAAGATTGCCAATCAGCTCAAAGGTGTAAGTGCCGTTCGTCGACGTCGGATCAAGCGTGATGATAAACACGTCGCCGTAGAAGTCACCCTCAAGAATGCGAGCATCAGAGAGATCTGATCCTTCTTCGTCAATCGGTCCGTCACGAAACTCCTTAAACGCGATCAGCTGATAGCCACCATTCCAGAGACCGTTCACAACCGTCCGCTCGATCCTGTAATCAAGCAAAACGCCATCGGACCGAAGACCTGCAAGGGCAGGGATTGCCGCAACGATGGCCGCATAGTCCGATGCCGTGGTCAGACCCGTGAAGCTGACCGTCCGGCCGACCGGATCGTCGTCGTTCGGGTTGCCATCATCCATATCCTCGCTTTTGAAGTCGTCGTCGGCACCCCAGCGGATGGCAAGCGAGCCTCCAGCCGTCGGATACTCAAAACGAGACCCCATTTCGGTTTCGCCGTCGGCCTGCGAGTCCGAAATCACCTTCACAAACGCAGGCGACGGCCCGTCAAAATCACTAGGGATACCGTCTTCATTGACGTTGTCACCCTCGGGCGTGCCGATCGTCGGCGCATCGTCCTGCACATCGATATTGAAGGAGCCGACGACGAAGTCACCGTCGAGATCCGTCACCGTGTAGGTGAAGCCGAGACGCAGCAGATCGTCGAGATCGTCCTGCGAGCCGTTCTGGCCAGCATCCGGATGCTCGAGCTTGCCAACGAGTTCGAAGGTGAAGTCGCCGGTGGCGCGGTTCACGCTAATCGTGAAGACGAGGCCACCATCAGAGTCACGGCCTTCAAGAGCGACAAAGTCCGGGCCAGTAAGCGCCGCCGAAACGCCCGTCACCGAGATCGGGAGACCGCCAGAGGTGAAGCCGGTCAGAACCTTCAGACCATCGCCTTCGTTCACGTCGGATGCGCCGACAAAGCCGATAGCAGAGATGGCACCGGAATCCGGGCCCGGATTGAATGGCAGGCGGCCTGTGATGATCTTCTGACCTTCGCCGCCAGCAATTACAGCTTCATCATAGATGAAGGACTCTGTCAGAGGGCTCGGGATGGACGGACGACCATCACCACCGAAAACCACGCCCGTGCGCAGTTCGTCGCCGAAGCTCGTGTCGCCGAGCAGATCGGCGAGCGCCAGATCTTCCGGGCCTGCGTCGATCGGGTCGTCGTTGAAGTTGCGGCTGGCGCTCGGCGTGCCCTGGGCGGAGAATGTCCCGTCCGGGCCGGCTGCGACGTTGATGTTCGAGCCCTCGAGGGCTGCGAAGAGAGCGACCTGCGGAAGCTCGACATCGCCGATCACGAAGGTCGGGATGTTGGCTGCACCGCCGAGAACGACGATCTCGGTGCCGTCGGCCAGAACGAGAACCAGGTTCTCACCGTCGACTTCGAATTCCAGGTTGTCGAGTTCGATGCCGGCCGGCAGCGTCACGACGTTCTGTTCGTTCGGCTTGACTTCGGTCGGGATGGTTGCCGCCGCGACCTCAACCGGAGGCGTCTGCGCCGGCAGGCGGTCGGTACGGGTGGCGTCAGGCGTTTCGGCCTGAGCGACCTCGATGCCACCTGCGGTCTCGCTGGCGTAACCCAGATGCTGCTCGACCGCAGAGTCGAAATCGTTAGCTGCGGAAGTATTGTCGATGCTGGACAGGCGCGGATCTTCGATGGACATGGTAACTCACCCCTTAACAAATTGATCGCAGTTAAATCGCGGTCCCGGGGCGGGCGCAAGAGTTCGTTAACCCTCAAAGCATAACGGGTTATGCCGAAAGCGACCATTGTTGAAAATGGGGTTAATTTCGGAGGCAAAAATCCTTTCATTTCCGGGATTTATTCAAATCTTATCAAAATCCGCCTCACGCGCATATCTCGTCCAAGCAAGGCGCCAATCGCGCCCAAGTCATGCCGCAAGCCTATACGGAGGAAGAGAGCCCCACCTCTTTTCAGGGCGGGGCTTCAAGACCTCAGTCGCGGCTCGACCGTGACCAGATCAGCTGGAAGTCATCTTTGCCTTCACCCTCACTCAGTGTTGCGTAGATCGGCGCTGGAAAGCTTGGATCGTCGAGTTTGACCGAGAGGTAGTCGCGCCCTTCGCCAGAGGTCTTTTGCCAGGCAGCGCCGAATTCAACGCTTCCAGCATAAACGTGAAACTGTGGACCTTTGTCGGAGGGGTTTTCAACCCGGACGATCCGGGCCTTGATGTTGAGGGTAAGGGTGCGGATGGAACCCGCAAAACCGGTCTCGCTGGGTGTAAACGTGCCGATAGTTGCCATTGCCTGGTCCTTCTTCGATTTGGGGCCGCGCCAATCGCAGCCTCGATGTCAGTAAAGAAGACCGGGGAGGGTGGACCGCACCCGGCCGGGACCCAATGCATCAAGCCGTGGGATGACAATTGGGTCGCAACAGAGGGGAGGATCGCAAGATACAGATTTGTCAAAGCGCAGAGGAGGGACTGCGCGGACTTAGCAAATCTGCCGATGACGTTGCGTCAGTTAATAGCGAGGGAGACAGCCGCGACAGGACATTCATCCTCGCGGCCGCGGGCAAACAGACGCGTTAGGAGATAAGCTGAAGCCCCAACCAGCTTCACATACCCAATTCGCAGAAAGTCCATGCAAAAGGTGGTTGTGGCCCTCATCGACGGCAGATGGCACAACATTCAACACACCAAGAGGGCTCCGGCCACGCGAAAGCCTCGGGCTCGCGGCGCATCAGCATATGCGGCCACCCGGTAAACGACACTCTCCCTAAGCAAAAGACACCCGCACAACCTTTGGGGGATTTTTCTCCACCAGTCGCTTGACGGCTTAGTGCGAATTCTATCATATTAAAAAATACCCGACAGATTTGGGGGGGCCGACGTCTTGTGGGTGGGCAGACCGTGGCAATTCAGGGCATTCAGATCTCGAGCCTTGTGGAAACAATCATCAACGGCCAGAGCTTCCTGTCTTTCGACGTCAGTTTAAGTGGGCATCTGATCTCGACGATCAGCGTGCGCCATCAGAGCGGCCTCTTTGTTTGGTCTGAAGCCCGTGCCTATGGTTTCGAGGACTTTGATCGACCTGATTACCAGGCGATCGAGCAGCAAATTCGTGCAAGCTGGACCTGCAGAGCCAGACAAGCGCAGATTCACTAGAACGAAGAAGCCATGTCCTTGTGGCAACTGTCACGCTAGTTGCCGCAGGATTAGACGTGGAACTAAGGTGCAATCTAGCTGCCCAGATACCGCAGATCCTTGCCTCATTGCATCGCACTGCACGACCGAAACGGCTTGATGTATTTCCTTCAGCAGTTGGGGAGCCCGCCTTTTTCGGCGGGGCTTAGTGATGTCAGTCTCGATTGGCGCGTGACCAGATCAGTTGGTAGCTATCTTCACCATCGACCTCCGTCATCGTTGCGTAGATCGGGGAGGGGAAGCTTGGATCATCAAGCTTGAGTGAGAGATAGTCCCGATCGGTCTCGCTCGAGCGCTTCTGCCAGGCAGCGCCAAGCTCAACCGAACCCGCGAAGATGCGAAACTGTGGGCCCTTGTCGGAGGGCTTCTCGATGCGGGCGATGCGCACCTTGACATTGAGGGCGAGCGTGCGGATCGAGCCGGTGAAACCGTTTTCGGTGGAAGTGAAGGTGCCGATGGTAGCCATTGTCCTATTCCTTTTCGCTTGATCGGGTCGCTCCATTGCGGCCTCGATGGCAGTCGGAAGGCCGGAGACGATCGGACCGCACCCAGCCGGGGCCCCGTCGCATGCGCGTCGGGGTGGCGATAGGGCCGAAACAGCGTGTAGGGCGGTGCTTGAGACCGTTTCTTGCCCCGCGAGGAATGACACCACCCCGGGGCTCCCCGCTTGTCCCATCAAGTGGGGTGGGTGGTGGCAGGGGATGAAACTGTCCCAAGCTCCGTTGCGGGAGGACGAACGAGGCGCAGCCGCTCACCGGGCAGACCTGCCCCATCGAGCCCGCAGATGGAGTATCCGCAGGCGGGCAGGGAAACGGACATTGGCAATCCCGCCGGCACATCAGGGCGAGGCTCATTCACCAATCACGCTCAAACTGACTTTGAATTGGGTGGGGATATCAAACAGCGCAGCCGACCTTCGGTCACGGACTTCTTGTTCGAGAATAATGTCGCGATAAGCTTGTTCCAGCGATTCTGCGCCTGGGGGAAAAATGCGTCAGCAGACCAAGCCGTTCACCGTCGAAGTCAAGCAGGCCCGGAAGCTGAAATCCGGAAAAGAAAAGTCGTCGATATGGGGCAAGCTGGATTTAAGCATGGCTGAAGATGGCGCTGTCCCGACAAACCATCCCGATCTGCCACTCCCCTCCGATGGACGCGATCCGAGCTAAACAACTCGCCCATCAACTCGATAGACCGCATCTCACTTCTCACAGAAGGCCACGCGTCAGAACTGTGTCACTCGGCAGCACAGCATGTTGCGACGCTCGAACATCAGTAACCAGCTATTGGAGAACGAATGCAGCAGCAGATGACAGGAACAGCCCAGCTTGTTTATTCTCGGATCGAAGCTGGCGCTCCGTCGGGTGTGTGGTCTCGCTGCGATTTCCTTGATCTCGGCGGTGCTCATGCGGTCGAAAAAGCACTTCAGCGCCTGACAATTCGCGGCGAGATCCGCCGGCCATCTCGCGGCCTTTACGACAAACCCGAGCTTGACCCCATGACCGGGAAATGGGTCTTTCCACCACCGCTTTCCTATGTTGACGCTATAGCAAGGCGGGACAATAGCGCATTCCTGGTCGATGAAGTGACGGCCGCTCATGACCTTGGTCTCACACCTTTCAGACCCAGTTTGACGACGATCCATGGGTACACTCACCCCCGGATGCTCAAGATCAACGTAGCCCGCGGCTACCGCAAAACCACGGCGCCGATCATCTATAGGTTGGCCTTCAAGAAGTCCTCGACAAGAACCGCGTTTTTCTGGGCAGGTCGCCCCCCCATGCGCATCATCCAAGCCTTTCATTGGCTGCTCGACGAACGTCGCGACCTCGAAGCCGCCACACGCGACATTCTACAAAAATTGAAGGATCATCCTGATCGGCAAGCTATCGCGGATGATTTGCGCTCGAACTTGAGCATGCTGCCCGACTGGCTGCAGCCTTCCATGCTGCAAATCGCTGAAGCGTTTCCACTTCAAGTTGGCTCAAGCCCTGATCTTGTTGATGGGGTGAGATTTTAAGTCGCTGTCATCATGATCTCCTGATAGCCGTCGCGCCCCAAAGGCAGAACAAGGCTTTACAGACATGAGCAGTGCACCTGAAACCGGCCGCGGCATCGCCCAACGTGTCCTCGATCGCGCGGCGGCGCGTGGCCAGGCGCTTGAAGAGGACACCGCCTTCATGACGCTGCTGGCCAAGTGGATCGACGGAGAGATTCCCATGCAGATCATGCGCGAACGCTACTTCGAAGCCGTTGCGCAGAGAAGACGACCAATCGTTGACCCGTGAATACCTTCAGGACCGTACGAGAGTGGCGATCTTTGGAACCTCCGGCAAAGTGGCAGGCAAAAAAAGGCCGCCGGTCGAGACCGCGGCCTGAGGTATGAAGGTTAAAACCTCCAGAGTGGGATAGCTGATGCGACGGAAATGGGAGGAAGCCGTCACAAGCATCAGCTTAAGGCGCCTTGCCCGAATTTTGACCAATTGGACAACATTTTTTGTGCAGGGCAGCTACGCGAATACCGCGATACCACCGTGATACGAAATCGTCCAAGCGCAACATCGTCATCCTTGCTCCCGACGTTGGCATTGACCAGTGCATCAAGAGGCGAGACTGTCGCATCTCTAACTGGCCCAACTGTCGCACTACTAAATAGCCCCTACAGGCAAAAGTCGCATAGGATATATTATGGAACGTTTACTGCTCCTATCGAAACTCTCAGCGTAGAGAGCCACCGAGACAAGCCATATCCAAACAAGTGCTCAAGACGTCACCCCGAATGCCCTAACCTCGGCTGTCGACTGTCGACTGTCGAGCATTGAATGTGCGCGGACCGGGTCGTCGAGAGGTTCATAAAGGCACTCAGCCCACAATGTGAGCATAAATTGTACATTATCGAAATATTACGAAACCTTGAGTATATCAGAGTCGTCGCATGGATCCGTGTCAAGGCCTCCAGCTTGCCGCGACACTTGGAACAATGCCAATGCTAGCAAAGCGGGTTGAAGGAACGATGCCGGTCCTTCTTGTCGAAGATAATCCGACGATTGCGCTTATCATACGGCGTCTTGCCCTGAAGGCGGCGCGAGCGGAGGTTGAAGTCGCCAATACGGCTAGTGAAGCGCTCACTCTGGTGCATCGCAACAGCTATAGTCTGCTTGTCGTAGACCAGATACTTCCAGGCGGAATGACCGGACTGCAATTCATCAAAGCCGTTCGCATGGTCGATCGGTACCAATCAATACCAATACTCATGGTCAGCGGCGATCACGAGCCATCTCTCAAGACCGGAGCTGACCAGCTCGGCGTCTTCCGCCTCTTACGCAAGCCCATCGATACAACGGAGTTTCGTTGGGCTGTCCAGACCTGTCTTGGAATTGACGGCGATCCGGAGCTTCATGCTTACAGTGCCTGAGGGCGGGTCCGGCACTGACGCGACACCTCACCTTATTCATTATCCCAGCAACTCGGCGTCGCTGGAAAATTCTGTCTTAGGCGTAAAAAGTCAACATCAGCAAGCCAAGGGTTGAGGCAATCGCGCCTGCGATACCAAGTCCGAGTAAAGTCATTTCCCATCTCATCTTCAAAAATCCTTTCTGAGTATCACTTACAATCATCAAATTACTTTCGGAACGCAGACCATCTAGATCGCGGAAGATAGCGTTCCTAACGACGATGCCGTTAATAACATCGGAGGGACCAGCCACTCACCTCTTCATGTCAGAGCGTCAATGATTGTCCCCAAGCTTGCATTTTGAAGCATGTTCCGAATGTCGACCCCCGCTCTCAGCGCGACAGGAGATCGCACAACCATATTTTGTCGACAGCGCCCGACAGCGGAACCATTCATCTCGCATGTCGCAGCAAGAAATGCGCGTTGCAAATGCGTTGCACACGCTTCGCGCGATCTCCGATATGCTTGCTAAACTCGAGTTTTGCAGATCGCCATAACGCTTTTGCCAGATCGGCATTGCATGGAATTTGAAGGTTGACTGAGGCAAGCCTTCTCCCGTCAATGCTGATGCCCCTGCCTTGACCCTTTTCGTCGGGAAAGGAGAAGCGGACGATTTTGATCCCGCCACGGCCATCCTGCTGAAGCCGGATGGCCAGAAGACGGTTTCTTCGTCATGCTTTTGAAGCGACACAGAGGAGACACGATCCAGTATCGCGTCACCAAGAGTTCTCCACGGCAGATCGCATCCTTCAATGCTTGACATTGGCACGAGCGGCATTGATCCCAGAAAGGGCAACAGCGATCTTGTCGATGACGGCCTGCATCTGACTTTCGGGGGCATCACGCACATCGTTCAGCGAATTCTCAAGCGCCTCGACCACAGCCAGGCCTGACTTCAAGTGGTGTAGCGGCTCTATCAACTGTACGAAGTCAGGGCGACCAGCCGCGAGCCGAGATCGCCCTTCAGCCTCTGCCTCCATGATCAACGCGTCAAACGCGGCTTTTACGTATCGAAGTGCAGTCATGGCTTCATCGAAAGATCGGGCCTGACACTTGCTCGATGCGTTCATACTTGCCTCTTCATCAATACCGTCGCCGGGCTGCGTGCGCAGGGACGCTGGAGAGGCCACTTCCCCAGTGACAGAGGCATTGCCTTCCCCACCTGGCTGATAATCTCCGATTTAAAAAACTCCGCAAGGATGACTTTGCGATTCGCTCCTGTCGGGTACTGCAGCCCAACCGACGCAATCAATAGTGACGCAAAGCGCGCCTCTTCTCCAGCATCTTCGATCCCTGCAGCTTTCAGATGGCTACACTGTGCACGAAACTTGCAAGGCATCCGTAGAGGCCTCGCTTCGCAAAAATCAACAGGTGGTAAAATACATTTCCTTGACTGCCAGAGGCAGCAAGAAGAGGCTGAGAAGCGCGAACGAAGTCTTTGAGGCCCCCCTGCCCTCTTCAGCACTCCCTACGTCAACAATGACCTACCGGGACCCGCGCAAGGCGGGATAGCTCCTCGGGCGAAAGATCGGGAAACCCGATCTGCTGCAGCTCCGCCACGAGTTTCGAGCGCGCCGATTTTAGATCCGACAAGCCCTCCTGGACACCAATGTCGCCTGCGACCCCAATCGCATATCCAATCATATTGATGATCGCCAGCAGCTCGTCCGCGCGATCGTCGTCCAGTCTCTCAATGTTTCTTCCAAGCATTCAAAGCCCCACACTGCCGCTGCATACACAGTGACACGCAAGGGACGACAAGGCGCGTTGCAAATGCGTTGCACACGCGTGGCGCGACACGTTGGGCTCCTACACTATAAACACCTGTTTTCTCAGCCATATAATTCGCGCCAAAGCGGCGTTGCATTGAAGCTCCAAGCAACTTTTGATGTTGCGTGGTCCGCCACGCCGCGAGCAACGGTCTCGATAAGGGCCAGGGCGTCCGCCTGCTTCTGGTCCGTCCAGCACCGATCGACAATCTCCTGGAGGCGCGACCAAGCGATCCCATTGACCTGAGCGAGGACCTTCCATGTCCGGTCCTTGTAGTGGATCCGGCGCGCGGTTTGCTGAAGTCCGAGGAGCAGCGCCTCATCGATCAGGCCCTCTTGGCTTGCAGTGTCAAGCGTGGCATCCACATTGACAAGAGGCACCGTCACTGGTGCATAGCCGAGCTCGGCTGGGGCGTGGAGAAGAGCCACATCGGCGTCATCGAGACTGCCGACCGCTGGCCTAATCATGCAAAGTATCCGGCTGATTGGTCCTGTATCACGAAGGCCTGGCACTCCACAGCCCGCAAAGCACCCATGCTTGATGCTCCCAAAACGGCGATACCGAGGTCCAAGGCAAAGAGCAATTCCTTGTGCCAGACGGGGGCGACATATTCGAACTGGCCGTCGATCAGGCCGATGACCGTTGCCCCGTCCTTGATAGCCCGCATGATATCGCCCTGGATCGCCGGCGGACGAAACTCAATGTCCTTGGGCACATCAGATCCGAGGTCAGCATGGCTGTTCGTCGTAACACCTTTGCCTGGGAGAGTTATGCCGGCGAGACTGGGGCCGACAAAGACAACCTTCATTGTAAACTCCGCGACAGCGCGCGCGGTCCAAAGCGCAGCCTGCGTGCTCCGTCCGGGTTTTCGAGTTGTGGCGCAAAGACCTTGACGACACTGACGGGCAGCCACTCATGTCCAAGTTCAACAGCAAAGAGATCCGTGATTTGAGAGGTGGCGAGCTGGCTCACGATCATGTCGAGCGCCGAGCACGTGCTGTCGGCTGTAAACACCGGCATGTCGTCTATACGGAGCGCAGCGGGTGAAAGGAAGGCTGCGAGATGCGTTGGGTCGGCCGGTTTTTTAAAGACCGACGGGAGCAGATCGTCACGTGCGCCGGCAATAAAGGTCATCCGCGACTGCACGGTTTCCAGGACCGCGCGAATGATGGCGGCTTCTGGCTCAAGTGCTGCACCGGCACCGAGGGTGAGCTCGGCGTATCGAATGGTCTGGTTAAGGTCATCCGGCGCCAGCAGGGCTGCCACGCAAGGAATGCCAAGATCCGTCGTAATGTCAAAAAGAGCGAGTTGAAGTCCGGCCATCCTGATCGTTGAAAGAAGCTCGTCCAAGGGGGCGGATGTCAAATGCTGCGGATCGATGCGCCGTGTAAATTTGAAGTCTCTCCGGCTCACACTCCAAAGCGCCAGCGCGTCACGTTCGACCCGCTCGAGCAGCCCATGCAGGATCGCCTCGTCGCGTGTGTTGCCTGAGGCGAGGCCATCGGATGATTGCCAGTATCGCGGCGAAAGACGGGTGCGATCGAAATCCAGGGCATCGAAGGGTAACCAGATCCTGCCACCGGTTGAGAAGTCATCGGCGTCGACCCAGGCGACCGGCTCGTCATGTCGTAAAGGGGATTGGTGTCTTGCAATCAGACCGTCCAGAGTGTGAAAACGGTGACCGCAGCAGATATGATCCGCTGCGGTGGCAAACTGTTTTGAACATCCGGGCTCGGTTGCAACGACACGCTCGACAGCCTCCATGACCGCCGATGTTCGTGCAGCTTCCTCATCGAGGCCTTTTCCCTGGGCAATGACGATCGCCTTGGCATTGGGCACAAATGCGCACCAGACCGGGATCCCAAGACGATCGAGACCGGTCTGGCTTGCGATACGGGTGATGCCCAGTCGCGCCAGATGGGGTTTTACTTTCTGGAAGGTTTCAAGAGGCGAGCATGCCCGAAACTCCCCGACACCTTCCCCAATACCTGCGCCGAACCGGGCCCCTGTCCTGTGGTCCGGATAGGGTGCCGCAACCTGCATGTCAGTTTTCATGCAGGCCGGAGGCGACCTCATGCAACCCTTGGGCGATTTCATGCAAGCCCTCGGCCGCCTTTTCAGCCGTCGTCACGTGAACGGCAAAATTGACGCCTTTCGTGAAGGTGGCGCCGACACGGCGGTAGGAGGCCGCCATCGCCATTTCGCCTTCCGGAACCACATCAAGCGGCAAAACCGCACCGGCATCCAGATCAACCACCCACAATCCGTCTTGCCCCGCAATCCCCAGTATCACTACGCCCGTCATGCTTCAGTCCCCCTTAAACCCGGCCTTGATCAGGCCTTCGCGATAAAGTTCAGTTTGCCAGTGTTCCTTATGCGGCAAAACGGCCAGCCATTGTTCGAGGTCGAAGGATGGATTGTCCGCCAGGAAGCGGTTGCGGCAGAGCCGCGCCCTGGTCTGATCCCCCAGCATCCCGTAGCATGCAGCCGCAAGGCGGTTGGCGGGTTGCCTGTCCTGCATACGATCGATGAAGGCGAGAGCACCCTCAAAATCCTCCAGAAAATAGCTGGCGCCAGCCGCTGCCCAATAATAGATGTCCGGCGAGATCGGATTGAGCGAGATCGCAAGGTTGACCTTTTCAAATGCCGCAGCCGGCCGGCTGGCATGGGTCAGACTGTCGGCATGGCTGAATATGGCATCGGCATAATGGGGGCTCAAGCGCTCCGCCTCGCCGAGCGCCGTCAGGCTCTCGTCGATATTGCCCTTGTAAAGCTGACTGACACCAAGTTCCTTGAACGCCGTTGCAGAGGATGCGTCGAGATCGATGGCCCGCCGTGCAAGACGCTCCGCTTCCTCCAGAAGGTCTCCATCACCGCGCGCCGTCAATATCCATTCAAGGGTCAAGGTCCTGGAGATTCCAGCCAGAGCCGAAGCGAGCTCCCTGTCGTGGCCGAGCGCCTCGCGAAAGTGTTTGCGCGCGCGCCGCAAGGACGGCAAGGAGACCTGGGACAGAGACTGTATGCCTGACAGATAAGCAAAATAGCCCTCTGGCTTTGCCCGGAATCTATCAACGGGTGCTGCGGTCGCATGCATCCGTTCGATCATGGACTCCTGGATCGCTTGTGCGATTTCCGTCCTTTGCTGAGCTGTGTCAGAGGGCTCGATGCGGAAACGGGTAGCCCAGACCACTTCGTCGGCAGGAAGAAAGATAAGCTGCGCAAAGAGCCAGTCACCGGACCGCCGTGTATCCAGCGCATAGACGACCTGGTGCTGCCGCAGGAGGGAAGCCTTGTCGCCGGATGCCCTGATTTTCTCGGCCGTATAGGGGGCAACCACGCGCAGGCTGCGACTGGCGCAGAGACCGATCGTCAAATCCTCGATCAGGGCATTGGCAACAAAACCGGAGCCTTCCGCTTCAGAGACAATCTCAGGCGGCAGGAGGGCCACACGCGGCAGCTCGATGACAGTTGAGGTCGAGTTTTCTGCCGGATGTTTGGGCGGGGACAGGACAGATGCGGGTTTTGCCTGTCGGTCGTGAGGCCGGTCCAGCACAGAGGAGACAACCGATCGAACGGCTTCATCATGGGGATCTTCCTCAAGCAGCAGCAAAGCGGCGCGCTTCAATGCGGCACGTGGAAAATGCGGATCGTTCAAGGCATGACACGCCAGAAGCGTGGATCTCAATT
The DNA here is from genome assembly GCA_965283865.1 of Allorhizobium sp. GTDB lineage: Bacteria > Pseudomonadota > Alphaproteobacteria > Rhizobiales > Rhizobiaceae > Allorhizobium. The sequence goes on along the minus strand of CBDIQA010000002.1, from coordinate 37,863 downwards.
GGCCAGCAAGACCGAGATGGACTTGCGCGATCCACTTGCCGATCCTGCCGGGTCTGCCCGCATCGCTTAGCATGAAGCCGCGTGACAGAGCATCACTCAGCCTTTCCAGTCGCGCCAGAAGATCTGGCGGCAAAGCCTCCGTCGCACGGGCACCTTGCCCGGCTACGGGCTCAAGCTCTGGAAGATCACAGTCGAGACTGTCCTGTCGCAGTTCGACTTCGGTTTGCCCGATGATGAGTGGGCAGGTGCTGCGGTCGGCAAATGAGAGCTGAAAACGCCGCAGCATCGATCGGAGATTAGTCGCTGCCACCTCCCCGCCGCCTGCCCACAAGAGATCCGCAAGCTCGCGCCGCGAGACAGGTGCCTGCCTTTGATGCACATAAGCAAGCATGATCAAAGCCGTCATTGGCACATTGATGGCGCCGCCCGAGGGATCCTCGAGCCGGCAGCTTCCAAGCGTGACGAGCCGGTAGCGCATCTGAACTATGGGCCGGGAGCCGCACGGTCCTCACGACTGACGGAGGCGGCCTGATCTTCACTCAGGGCGCGAACCAATGACAGGACCCTCCTGCGGATTGTCTTGTCTTCGATCGCGTTGAAGGCGCGAACCAGAGCAACACAATCCTTGGAGGTCAACAACTCCGTCGGGGTATCCGTAATCCAGCCGTCCTGCCGCGGAACAGGGCTTGGTCCTTCCTCGAAGAAGAAAGAAATCGGGGTGTCCAGAACTGCCGCAATCCGCTGCAGTCGGCTGGCACCGACCCGATTGGAGCCCTTTTCATATTTCTGGACCTGCTGAAACGTAATGCCGAGGCCTTCGGCGAGCTTGTCCTGGCTCACGCCTAGGATGTTTCGACGCAGGCGAATACGTGCGCCAACATGCTTATCGATCGCGTCTGGGCCTTTTCGCATTTCCGTTCTCCCTCGTGACGAACGTCAATCATTGCGTGAAACCATTTCTGACGCAATCGCGATATATACAAAGTTAAGTGCTTTTTTGGATTTAACGCGAGGCTTGTGCCAAGTCCTTAGCGAGGTCTTGGAAGCTTGGCGCTTCAACCTTGTGCAAGATATACCTTCGCGCGCTCCCACAAGATGCCTCTGTTCCTTGCGTGACATATGATTGATCGCTCAATACCAATCATCCATGAGCAATACCTCATGAGTTTGCTCAAAACACGGCGCGCCACCACGGCTGCACGGCGCGATTGAGAAGCAGCGACTTGCTGCACATCACCACAACCGTTATGCGTGGGCGTCGCACATGACCAAAGAGGACATTATGGCTACCGGCATCGTAAAATTCTTCGCTCAGGACAAGGGCTTCGGCTTCATCACCCCCGACAATGGCGGACCTGACGTCTTCGTCCATATCTCGGCTGTCAGCTTCGGCGGCGCCCTGCAGGATGGTCAAAAGGTCAGCTACGACATCGGCCAGGATCGCAAGACCGGCAAGTCCAAGGCCGAGAACGTCACCGTTCTGTAAGAACGCAAGTGGCGGCAGTCGAAGACATGCCCTCTTGAAACAGAGCGCGCTTCGGCTGCCATCCGCGATCCGCGGCAGCCCACCCCGGATCAAAGCCGCGCTCGCGCGAGATCCGGGCGGACAATGAAGAATATCGGAGGCCTCAGCATCGCGACGGCTCAGATTAGCCGGGAGGCCGGGAATTCTCGACACGCAGGGAACCGGTTAAAAAGGGTAGCCGCAGGAGCCTGAGCGGAGCGACCCGAAGGGACAGGCGGGACCGACTGCCCCCGGGCCCTGCGTTCTGCTTGAAAGGGATTGTCGCACTCCGGCTAAGTTGATTCCTCACAACAAAAAAACGGCATTCTGTACGGCTGACAACGGATACGGAATGGCGGTAACAGAACCCCTCACCTGCCCTGCCGCCCGAGTGTCCTTGCAATATCAATGATATCGTCACGTGCAGCGGTCGGATCATCCTTGCTCCAGGCAACACCGAGCCCGATCTTCAGATCAATGCCGGTCACCTTTTTCAACACAACACCCCTGCCCGGCAGACCCCCCGTCCATTCCGGCGCAAAGCCGACGCCGAGGCCCGATGATACCAGCGAGATCAGCGAAAACGTGTCGTCACAGGTATAGGCGACGTTCCCGCTCAGCCCATACTCTTCAAATGCCTCTGCGAAATAGCGCTCGGTGTAGGAGAGGTTCTGCCGCTTGAAACCGATGATCTTTTCGCCCCTCAAGTCCTCGATCGTCACCTCGTGTTTCAGGGCCAGCGGATTGTCCTGTCGCACCGCCAGGAGGTAGCGCTCATGGGCAATCGAAAAGAAGCGAAGTGAGCCGATGTTCTCGACTGGCCGGATGAAGCCGAGGTTCAGCTTGCCGCATTCGAGCTGGCGGATGATATCGGCGGTCGAGCCGTTCGAGACATGCAGGCGGATGTCTGGAAACTTCCGTCCAATCCGCGCCAGGAACGCCGGCATGACACCCACCGTTGCCGGATAGATCGTGCCGATCTTGATCTCGCGCATGGTTCTGCCCCCTGCTGCACGCGCCATCTCGGCCGATAGATCAAGATCCCCGAGCATGCGCACGCAGCGATCATAAAAGACCTCCCCTGCCCGCGTCAGCTCCACCTTGCGCGTCGAGCGGGTCAGGAGCTGTACACCGAGCCCCTTCTCAAGCGCCTGGACCTGCGTGCTCAGTGCCGGCTGGGCAATGTTCACCCGCATGGCGGCCCGGCCGAAATGCAGCTCCTCGGCAACGGCGACAAAGTAGGAGAGTTGGCGGAGTTCCATGGCAGTTCCGTTGCTGTGGCTACGGGCTGGGCAAGCAAATGCGTGGCTGTCGCTGGGGCGCGTTCATTGAACCAATAATGATTACCGTGTATTTATAGTCTCACATGATAATTGTCAATACACTGTATCGAAATACATATGAGGTAACTGTGACGCCAGGTCAAGCCAGAGCGGCACGCGCGATCCTAAAGCTCGGCGTCAGAGAAGTCGCAGAGCTCGCGAAGGTAACCGCCAACACGGTCAGCAGGTTGGAACAGGATGTGACGGGACCCCGGGGGCCACAGCCTGTAACGGTCGATGCCGTCAGGCGCGTCTATGAGGAAAAAGGCATCCTGTTTTTCGATGAAGGTCCGGTTCCTAATGGCGGGCCAGGTGTGAGATTGAAAAACCACCCTTAAGTGCCGGCAACTGCCGCCCAGAAGCGCTCGATGTGTCCTGCCGTGGCTGGACTGCGACGTTGGAACCCAGGATCAAAGCTGAATCGTCTGCCACGGATAATCTCAAAGGTTGATGGTCCATCATTCTGACTGCTGGACCATCTTGCGGTGTTTCACAGAGATGCTATGTTCTTTTTATGTTCCGAAAGAACTTGGCCGGCTAAGGCAAGCGTCCCAGATGCAAGCCTCACTGGACCGCGATCAAGCCATTGAGCACGAATGACGGCCTATCTGGAAAAACTGAACGAGCAGCAACGGCAAGCTGTCATGCATGGTGTTGGGGTAGCTGACGGTGTGCCTGGCGGCCCGCTTCTGATCATTGCGGGCGCGGGCTCAGGCAAGACCAATACGCTTGCCCATCGTGTTGCCCATCTGATCGTCAATGGAGCTGATCCCCGTCGTATCCTTTTGATGACGTTTTCCCGTCGGGCAGCTTCAGAATTGGGGCGGCGCGTCGATCGGATCTGTCGGCAGGTGCTTGGAGACAAGGCAATGGGCGAGGCCCTGACCTGGTCGGGGACGTTTCACGGGATTGGCGCCAGGCTGATGCGCCACTATGCCGAACAGGTCGGTCTCACCATCGACTTTACCATCCATGACCGGGAGGACAGCGCTGATCTGATGAACCTCGTTCGTCATGAGCTGGGGTTCTCCAAAACGGAAAACCGCTTTCCCACCAAGGGCACCTGTCTGTCCATCTATTCGCGTGTCGTGAATGCGCAAAGTTCGGTGTCTGACGTCCTCAAATCCGCTTACCCTTGGGCCCTTGGCTGGGAAAGCGAATTGAAGCAGCTGTTTGGCGCCTATGTGGAAGCCAAGCAGGCTCAAGGCGTTCTCGATTACGATGATCTGCTCCTTTACTGGGCGCAGATGGTCTCGCATCCGGAACTTGCAGAGGATATCGGCAATCGCTTCGATCATGTTCTGGTGGACGAATATCAAGACACCAATCGCCTTCAGGCTGAAATCCTGCTGTCGCTTAAACCCGGCGGGCGCGGTCTGACAGTCGTTGGTGACGATGCCCAGTCGATCTATTCGTTTCGGGCAGCAAGCGTCCGAAACATCCTCGACTTTCCAAATGCGTTCTCTCCGAAGCCCGCCGACGTCATCACGCTTGAGCGCAATTACCGCTCCAACCAGCCAATCCTTGCGGCGGCAAACGGAGTGATCGGTCTCGCCCGCGAACGCTACACCAAGAACCTGTGGACGGACAGGACGTCGGAACAGCGACCGCTTCTGGTGACGGTCAGTGACGAGAATGACCAGGCCGCCTATATCGTCGAGCAGGTGCTCGCCAATCGCGAAACCGGGACGGCCCTCAAGCAGCAGGCTGTTCTGTTCCGGACATCGAGCCACAGCGGAACGCTGGAAGTCGAACTGACCCGACGCAACATTCCCTTTGTGAAGTTCGGAGGTTTGAAGTTCCTCGACAGCGCCCATGTGAAGGATCTGCTGGCAGTAATGCGCTTTGCCCAGAACCCGCGCGACAGGGTCGCCGGTTTTCGGCTGCTTCAGATGTTGCCCGGCATTGGCCCCCAAAGGGCCGCCAAGATCCTTGATACGATCGCGAACGATCCAGAACCCTTGCAGTCGCTCGCTGAGATCCCGCCGCCGCCAAAGACGGGTGATGACTGGGGAACTTTCGTGGATCTTCTCGCAACCCTTCGCAAGGCAGAAGGCGGCTGGCCGACAGAAGTTCAGATCGCAAGGCTTTGGTATGAGCCCCATCTCGACCGCATCCATGAAGATGCCGAAACCCGCAAGGCTGACCTTGTGCAGCTTGAACAGATTGCCGGCGGCTATCCGAGCCGTGAACGCTTCCTGACCGAACTGACACTTGATCCGCCGGATGCCACAAGCGACCAGGCGGGCGTGCCGTTGCTCGACGAGGACTATCTGATCCTGTCGACCATTCATTCGGCCAAAGGACAGGAATGGCGTGCAGTCTTCATGCTTAACGTCGTTGACGGCTGTATCCCCTCGGATCTTGGTGCGGGCACGACGGCCGAGCTCGAGGAGGAGCGGCGCCTGCTCTATGTTGGCATGACACGCGCGCGCGACAGTTTAAGCCTCATCACCCCCCAGCGGTTTTTCACACATGGGCAGAATGCAAAGGGCGACCGGCATGTCTATGCCTCACGCACGCGCTTCATCCCGGCCATGCTCCTGCAGTATTTTGAGCAGGCAGGCTGGCCGAAGGTCGCTCAGTCTGCGACCCAACGCAGTGCAAACCAGATCCGCATCGATGTTGCGGCAAACATGCGTGGCATGTGGAAATAGGCGCGAAAGATCGGCACAACGGCACAAGTGACAATAAAGTCAGCCTTGTGTGCCAATATCGCTTTCAAAGGTGAAAGTGTCGGTATCCGATCCATCGATGATGTCATGGGGTCTCAAGAGCCCATTGACAGCCGGCACCCAGACTTTCGGGACGAACATCAATTCGAGCTTCAGCGCGCGGGCAATGCTCATCAACGTGGTGATGCGGGCAGCGCTTCGGCCAGCTTCGATGTCGTGGTAGCGAAGACGCGATATGCTGGCGATTTCGGCAACCTTCTGCTGACTATAGCCGAGTTCCTTCCGAGCCGCTTTCAAAAGCCGCCCGATTTGCTCGAGATCTTCAAGTTCCGACGTCAACAGCAATCCTTCAAAGATCTTTGATCTAAAGCTCATGTTCAAGACTCGATACAGCTTGTCAAGCGACACGAACCTCCGAAGGCAAAGCATCCTCCTTGGCCTCTTCGCGGGCAAACTCGACAAGAGGGCTTGTCGCAAAGTTGTGTTCGGCCGGCAGTTTGCCCCTGAATGGGGTGGGCTTCACGGTTTGTTAACTTTTTGAAGTCCGAAGAGGCGCGCGAGCAGATCGTTCTGATTATTGACAGTCCAATCGCCAGCGAAGCCAAAGCCCTTTCTCAGCCAGAGCATCGCTTCGAAACCAGCAATGGTCCGGCGTGCCGTGTTGAAGGATTGGAATCCGCCGATCTTCGGCATGTTTTTCTTCACCCGGAAGTGGTCGCTTTCGATGCCTTGCTGGAGATGCTTGGTAACATAGTGAATCGGATCCGGATGCAGGTGCCGGTCTTCGACGGCTGTCTTGATCGTTGAGGGGAAGGTGTTGGCGCCATCTGTGCCAATCTTCCCCGGCGAGAGTAGCGGCTCGTCCTTGAGCATCTTTCGAAAAAATCGCTTCGCGGCATCGAGGTCGCGCTTTGCGGTGAGCAGGAAGTCGATCGGGTTTCCGTGCTTGTCGATAGCGCGATACAGATAGCGCCACTTGCCGCGGATTTTGACGTAGGTTTCGTCAATCCGGACTGAGCCGCAATGCGGGCGGCGGAATTGGCGCAGCCTTTTCTCGATGACAGGTGCATAGGCCAGGACCCACCGGTTGATGGTGCTGTGGTCGACCTCGAAGCCGCGCTCGCGAAACATCTCCTCGAGATCTCTATAGCTCAGCGGATAGCGCAGATACCAGGTCACCGCCTGTACGATGAGCCATGCCTCGAAATGCCGCCCCTTGAAATCGTCCTTCGACTGGCGCTTCAGCTTCTCGGCAATGGCATTCAGAATCATGGCTACGCTCCGCTACATCGGAAGCGGAACTTCACCGGTGATCGTCAATACACTGTTAACCAAGAAAATTCGCGACAGGCCCCAAAAAGTTCTACGAAGTGCAGAAGAACATCGTGCTCACCGGCCATATCGTCGACCACCTGAACACGGTGGTTTCCAAGACCCGTTGGGCAAGTCTGTCGGAGGAAGACAAGGCGATCTTCACCGAAGTGATGCTGGAAGCAGCGGCCCGCACGACGAAGACGATCGAAGCCCGTGAAAAGGCGCTGGTCGACGAGTTCAAGGCAAAGGGCATCACCGTGACCGAAGTCGACAAGGCAGACTTCGAAGCGAATGTCATCGCCAAGGCGAAGTTCGAGGACTTCGGCTACGACAAGGCTGATTGGGAAGCCATCCGCGCCATCAAGTAAAGGCGCCGTCCCGGCGCCTGTGCGGCGCCGGGACCTCTTTTTCAAATCATCTAGAATTGGAGCCGACCCATGACGGAGCACCCGCACGCGCCGATCAGTGTGGAGGAGATGGCGCATGCTTTCGAGGAGGAAGCGGCACCGGTCGATCTTTCACATCACGCCATCGAGGACTGGGTAACGCTGGCAGTCTTCTGGGGAATGGGCCTATCCGTGTTTTTGCAGTTCTTTACCCGCTACGTCCTGAACAACAGCTTTTCCTGGACCGAGGAAATCGCCGCCAACTGCCTCGTTGTCGTCGTCTTCATGGGGTCCGTGATGTGCGTGCGCACCATGCGGCATATCCAGGTGGACCTGCTGTACCGCTTTCTGCCAACGCGGGCGGTCAGGGTTCTCGAAACGGTCGTCGATGTGATCGGCATCGCCTTCTTCGCCTACATGACCTGGCTGATGTGGCGCTACCTCGAGATTGTCGGCGGGGAGCGCATGGTCACCGTGGACCTGCCGCGCGGCATCGTCTTCTACACCGTCTTTGCAGCCTTCGCCCTGATGTCTGCCCGCTCTGTCCATAACCTCGTCAAGGATCTGACGGGCACGAAAACCGCGCGCCAGAAGGCGCAGGAAGACATCAACGCAGGGGGGATCTAAACCATGCTGCTTCTCATCGGATCCTTTCTGTTTCTTTTGATCCTCGGCACGCCGGTTGCAGTGTCCATGGCCGTCGCATCCCTCGCCTATCTCGTGATCTATGGCGTTGCCCCCGATATCATTGCGGCCCAGCGCATGATCGCCGGCGTCGAGAGCTTCCCGCTGATTGCAGTGCCCTTCTTCATCCTGGCCGGCAATCTCATGAACATTGCCGGGGTGACGGGCCGCATCTACAAGTTCGCTTTGTCACTCGTTGGCTGGATGAAGGGTGGCTTGGCGCAGGTCAACATCATCGGCTCGGTGGTCTTTTCCGGCATGTCCGGCACGGCACTCGCCGATGCCGCCGGCATCGGGACCATCGAAATCAAGGCGATGAAGGACCATGGCTATCCGGTGGAGGCTGCTGTTGGCGTCACCGCGGCCTCGGCCACGCTCGGTCCCATCTTCCCGCCATCTCTGCCCTTCGTCATTTACGGCATGATGGCCAATGCCTCGATCGGGGCGCTGTTCATGGCTGGGATCATTCCGGGGGTCGTCATGACATTCCTGATGATGCTGACGGTTTACATCTTCGCCAAACGCAAGGGATGGGGCTCCGACACGCCATTCGAGCTGAAGCAGTTGCTGGCTGCTTCACTGGAAGTGGTGATCGTCCTCGCCTTCCCTGTCGCCATCTATCTGATGATCCTCGCAGGAATGTCGGTCAATATCGCGGTGCTGATCGGACTTGCGGTTCTCGTGGCACTCGACTGGTATTTCGACTTTTCCGCAGTCATGGCGCTGATGACACCCGTGTTGCTGATCGGCGGCATGACGATGGGCTGGTTCACGCCGACCGAGGCCGGCCTGCTGCCGTACTGGGCTGGTCGCTGTTTCTCGGGCTCGTCCGCTACCGGACGATGACGGTGAGGACGCTGGCGAAGGCATCGTTCGACACAATCGAGACCACAGCCTCGGTGCTGTTCATCGTGACGGCCGCGTCGATCTTCGCCTGGCTGCTGACGGTGAGCCAGGCAGCACAGCTGTTCGCGGACTTCATGTTCAGCCTGACCGACAACTGGTGGATGTTCCTGATCATCGTCAACATCCTGCTTTTGGTCGTCGGGGCCTTCCTCGACACGATTGCCGCGATCAGTATCCTCGTGCCGATCCTTATGCCGATTGCTGCCCGCTACGGCATCGATCCGGTGCATCTCGGGGTCATCATCACCCTCAACCTGATGATCGGGCTTCTGACCCCACCCGTCGGCATGGTGCTGTTCGTGCTATCTCGCATTTCCAAGCTGTCGGTGGAAAAGACGACGCTCGCCATCCTGCCCTGGATGATCCCGCTCTTCCTGGCGCTTGGTCTCATCACCTTCATCCCAGCCATCACCATGTGGCTACCAACGCAACTCGGTCTCATCCGTTGATCGGCTGGTCCGCTTCGGCGGGCCGGTCTCCGTCTTGAACAAAAGGTCTCTTTGCGATGCAAACCCGCGTTGCCCGCCTTCATGCCGAACGCGACCTGCGCGTTGAGCATCTCGATTATCCGACATGTGGCGCCGGCGAGGTTCGACTTGCAATGGCAGCAGGCGGTATCTGCGGTTCGGACCTGCATTACTATCAGGATGGCGGCTTCGGCCCGGTCCGTGTCCGCGAACCCATCATCGCGGGGCACGAAGCCTCCGGCTTTGTGGAGGAAATAGGCGACGGTGTTTCGGGCCTTGAACTCGGGCAACTGGTGGCGGTCAATCCGTCCCAACCCTGCGGCCAGTGCCAGTATTGCCGGATCGGGCAACCCATTCACTGCCTCGACATGCGCTTCATGGGCTCGGCTATGCGCTTGCCGCATGAAGACGGCATGTTTCGCGAACACTTGGTCGTGCCCGCCATTCAATGCCATCCCGTCGGCGGCGACGTCACACCGGGAGAGGCGGCCTGCGCAGAGCCGCTGGCGGTCTGCCTCCATGCAATCACCCAGGCCGGCGATCTCAGCGGCAAGGCCGTTCTGGTCACGGGCGCGGGGCCGATTGGTCTTTTGAGCGTGGCTGCCGCCCGTCATGCAGGTGCCGGCCGGATCGTGGTCACGGATCTGGCTGATTCCGCCTTGTCGCGGGCGCACTCTATGGGTGCCACGCAAGCCATCAATGTGAAAAGCGAGCCGGACGGACTTTTCCCCTTCACGGAGCACAAGGGCTATTTCGACGTGGTCTTCGATTGCTCAAGCGGCTGACCTGCCCTGCGCTCCGCCTTTGCTGCCATCAAGCCGCGGGGCATTCTGGTCCAGGTCGGCGTCACCGGCGACATCACAATTCCCCTCAACGCACTGGTGGGCAAGGAAATCGTCTGGCGCGGCTCGCAGCGGTTCCATGAGGAATTCTCTGAGGCCGTCGCGTTGATCTCGACGCGCCAGATCGATGTGCGTCCGATCATCTCGCACAGTTTCCCACTCGATGCGGTGGTGGAGGCCTTTGAACAGGCCGGTGACCGCTCGAAGGCCTGCAAGGTGCAGATCACATTTCGACAGACGCGTGAAAGCCTAAAGGACGAGACATGAGACATACCTGGCGCTGGTTCGGCCCCATCGACAAAGTCAGTGTGAGAGATGCAGCGCAGGCCGGCGCCGAGGGCATCGTGTCGGCACTGCACCACATCGCAACCGGTGAGGTCTGGCCAGAAGACGAGATTGCCAAACGGCATGACGCGATCCGCGCCGGCGGTTTGGTCTGGGATGTGGTCGAGAGCATTCCGGTGTCCGAGGACATCAAGACTCAGACCGGCGACTGGAAGCGGCACATATCCAACTGGCAGGAAACGCTCAGACGCCTGTCTGCCTCGGGCATCCGAACGGTCTGCTACAACTTCATGCCAATCCTCGACTGGACGCGGACCGATTTGCGGTGGGAAACGGGTCACGGCGCCAAAGCCATGCGCTTTGATCTCGTCGATTTCGCAGCCTTCGACATCCATATCCTGAAGCGACCCGAGGCTGCCGCAGACTATCCGGACTGGCTGACCGACGAGGCAGCACGGCGTTTCTCCGGCATGGGGGAGGCGAAGATCACGGCCCTCGGCAAGAACATTGGTGCCGGCCTGCCGGGCTCTGCCGACGGCTACACGCTCGATCAATTGCTCGAAAAGCTGCGCTCCTATCAAGACATCAACCGCGAACGGCTGCAGCAAAACCTCGTCGATTTCCTGAGCGAAGTCGCGCCGGTCGCTGAGCAGGTCGGCATCAATATCTGCGCACACGGCGACGATCCGCCCTGGCCGCTGCTCGGCCTGCCGCGCATATTGTCGACAGAGGCCGACTATGCGCACATGCTGGATGCCGTTGATCTCAGCGCCAACGGCGTAACCCTCTGCACCGGGTCACTCGGTGCGCGCCCTGACAATGATCTGCCTTTTCTTGCCAAGCGCTTTGCCGACCGCATCCACTTCGTCCATCTCCGCAACGTGACCCGTGACACCGACACGGTCCCTTGCTCCTTCTTCGAGGACGAGCATCTGGAAGGCGGGACCGACATGGTGGCCGTCATCGCGGCCCTCCTGACAGAGGAGGCAAGACGGCGCAAGGAGGGGCGTGAAGATCATCAAATTCCGATGCGTCCCGATCATGGGCAGGAAATTCTCGATGACCTCACGCGTGGGGCACAGCCGGGCTACCCCGCCATCGGCAGGCTCAAGGGTCTGGCAGAGCTTCGCGGGATCGAGCGCGTGCTGTCGCATGCCCAATACGGACTGGGAGGCTGATGTTGCAAAGGCTCTCCAGCACAACAGTTCTTCCGGATAAGGTCCGTCAACCGCAGTTTGACCGGACGAAACTGAAACCCGGCATCGTGCATATCGGGATCGGCGCCTTCCACAGGGCGCATCAGGCGGTGTTCACGCAGCGTGCTCTGGAAGCCGAATCCGGACCCTGGGGCATCATTGCCGTGAACCTTCGTTCGCCGGAGCCGATCGAAGCGCTCGCCGCTCAGGATGGGCTCTACTCCGTCACGACACGCAGCGAGGCAGGGGATCAATCCGAGGTCATCGGCGCGACCGTCGACTGGATCTGTGCCGCGTCCGATCGTGCCCGTGTGCTCTCGGCCTTGGCCGATCCGGCGATCCGCGTGGTCACGATCACCGTGTCGGAAAAAGCCTATGGTCTTGATCCGGCAACGGGCGGGTTGGACCACGCTCATCAAGCCGTTGCTGCGGACCTCGAGAGGCCAGATGCGCCCGTCGGTGTGCTGGGCTTCCTCGTTGAGGGCCTTGGCCAGCGTCGTGCTGCGGGGCTCGCACCCTACACGGTCCTTTGTTGCGACAATCTACCATCCAACGGCAAGGTCGTGCGTCGCCTGGTTCTGGAGATGGCCCAGCTGCGCGATCCCGCGCTGGCCGATTGGATCGCCGACAAGGGTCGGTTCCCCTGCTCCATGGTCGACCGGATCGTGCCCGCCGCGACCGACACCACCCGACTTCGTGCCGAAAGACTGCTCGGAGCCCAGGACGCACTGGCAATCGATACGGAGCCATTTTTGCAATGGGTCATCGAGGATGACTTCGTTTCCGGTCGCCCCGCCTGGGAGGCCGGCGGCGCAATCTTCGCTAGCAATGTCGAGCCCTATGAGAAGATGAAGCTGCGATTGCTCAACGGTACGCACACGCTGCTTGCCCATCTCGGGATCCTTGGAAACCTCGACTATATTCGCGACGTGATGGCCGTACCGCATCTGGCGGCAAAGGCGCGTCTGCATATGGAGGAAGTCGTCTCGACGCTCGATCCGGTGCCTGGCATCGACCTTGCCGCCTATATCGACGATCTCCTGGCGCGCTTTTCCAATCCGACCATCGACCATCGCAACATCCAGATCGCGCTCGATACGACGCAAAAATTGCCGCAGCGGCTTTTGGCGCCCACGGTCGACATGTTGGCGAAAGGTCAGACAGCGGCAGCGACCGCCTATGCAGTGGGGGTCTGGATGGCATCGGTGAAGAAGCGAGGCGATTGCGGCGATCCCCGTCGGAATGAGGTGCTTGGGGCGGCGGCAAGCATGGACGCCACCGACCCGTCCGCATCCTTCTTTACTATAGCAGGTCTTTTTCCTCCTGAACTGATCGCCGCACGCGGTTGGCGCGACCGGGTAAACGCAGCGATCCTGCCGTTCTAAAGTAAGCGGCAATAGCTTTAAGAAGCGGATCCTTTTCATGACTTCCTGGCGGGTCTAGAACGCGACGGGAAGCAGGCGGGTTAGCGCTCTTGAGAGGAATCGAACCTTCGGTCCATCTATTGCTCATGAACCGAGGGGCAAGGGATCGGTGCCTTTGCTCAGAATTGCCAGATATCGTTGGTAGCTGAACACGCGGCCGCGTTTGCGGCCGGTCACCTCACCAACGATTGTCTTCGATCTTTTCCCGCAATCCAATGCAGCAACCGACTATCATCGCCTGACGCGCTGCGTCCTCGAGAGATGGCTGAGGCAACCCATCGCAACAAACCCGAGCGCTCAAGACAAAGGCCCCATTCTATCGCCTGATCCGCGCCTTTCTCAGAAATCGCAATGACATGTGACCTTTCGTGACCCGGATGAGCACTCAGGTCACCGCCCGGTTTCGTGGCTTGCCCATACTCTCTGATCAGTTCACGCGGTAACCCGGTCACCGGGGAAGCCCGCCCGGTCTCAGATGTCGCTTCAGCGCCGCGATCCGGAAGATCGCATTGGGTGCGCCATAGCCGGCATAACCGCGTCGTTCCGCGATCTCGAAGAAGAAACCTTCGCCATAGGTCGGCGAGTAGAGCTGAAAATACTCGCCGGCATCGTCGCGATCATAAAGTATGTTCGAGGCCTTCATACGTTCGACCATATCCGGGTCGAGGCCGAACCGGGCTTCGATGTCGTCGTAATAGTTGGGTGAAATCATAAGGGACTTGAAGCCGTTTTGGGCAAGTGCTGCCGCCGCCGCGAAAATGTCATCGGTTTCAAACGCTATGTGCTGGATACCGGAGCCAAAGGTTTCGGCAATGAAGCGTCCGGCAAGGGTATTGCGGTTTTCCGCGCCATTGAGGGTGATCCGCAAGCGACCGTCTTCCGTCTCGACCACCTGGCTGCGGACAACGCCGGCGGGGTCGATGATGTCCACCATCGGCGTCTTCCGCGTCGCAAGCTGCGAGGTGTAGAAGAGCAGCCAGGTCAACATCTCCTCGTAACGCGTCGTCTGGGCCAGATGGTCGATGCGCCTCAGGCCAACGGCAACGCGGTCTTCAGTCGCATCGGCCACCGGTTCGAACTCGACGTCCCAGATGCTCGCAAGCGCGCTCTTTTCATCGAGGAAATAGACGATGCCGCCGCCGACACCGCGAATGGCGGGCACCTGCATCTCGCCTGGACCAACCGCCTGCCGGAAGTCTTCCGAGCCAAGTTGTAGCGCTCGTGCATGGGCCGCGGCGGCATCGTCGACCATCAGCCCAAAAGCATAGGCATTGGCGCCGTGGACAAGATAGGAGGCGTTGGCGAAGCCCTTTTCCTCGCGGTTGATGACGAGATTGATACCCCCCTGACGCATCAACGTCACCGCCTTGGTGCGGTGGCGAGCGACGGTCCTGAAACCGAGAATCTGCAACAGGGCTTCCAACTCGCGCCCGTCGTCATCACCGACCGCGAATTCCACGAAGGCGATGCCGGAGACCTCGCTACGTGCCGGCATGTCGGGAACCGGAATGCGCATGTCGGGCTCGACGCGCCGGACCTGGTCCATGAGATAGACCAGCGAGCGTCGACCGTCCCGAGAGATCGCTTCGGGCGATCCGCCGCGGAACTGGTCGTTGAAGATCTCGAGCGAGAGATAGCCGTCATAGCCGGTCGCGGCGATCGCCTGCATGAAAGGGGTCACCGCAAGGTCACCCTGGCCCGGCAAGTGCGTAAGTGGCGCGACCAGTAGAGCAGATCCATCTCGATCAGCGGTGCATCGGCGAGCTGGACGATAAAGATCCTGTCACCCGGGATGGAGCGGATCGAATTGACATCGATCTTGCGCGCCAGCGTGTGGAAGCTGTCGAGGATCAGGCCGATGTTCGGATGATCGGCCCGACGGACGATTTCCCAGGCGTCGCGGTGATCTTGAATGTGACGCCCCCAGGCCAGCGCCTCGTATCCGACGCGCAAGCCCCGTTTGGCCGCCCGTTCGCCGAGTTCACGGAAATCGGCCGCTGCCCTGTCGATGCCGCCAAGCGACACCGGCGAGGTGTTCGAGCAGATCAGCATGAGATCCGTACCCAGCTCAGCCATGAGGTCGAATTTGCGTTCGGCGCGGTCGAAGTTGCGGCTGCGAAACGGCTCCGGCATGCCTTCGAAGTCGCGGAACGGCTGGAACAGCGAGACGCTCAGCCCGTGATCGCGTACCATCTGACCGACCTCTGCGGGCGACCGGTCGAAGGCCAGAAAGTCGTTCTCGAAAATCTCGATCCCGTCGAAGCCGGCACGGGCGATCGCCGAGAGCTTCTCCTGGAATTCGCCGCTGATCGAGACCGTCGCAATCGAGGTTTTCATCGCTGCATTCTCCGTTTCGCCCGCTGGCGTTTCAGCGTTTGCCTTCTGCGACGAGCAATTTGAGGGCTCGTACCGCATGGGGGTATCCCGTCGCCCTGAGGCTCGCCATGACGGCTGTCGCCGTCATCGAGACGAGGGATTTGTGATAGATCTGCTCGCGCCGATGCACATTGCTGATGTGGAACTCGATGATCGGTCCCTTGAACATCTTCAGCGCATCAAGAAGCGCCAGCGAGGTGAAGGTGAAGGCGGCCGGGTTGATCAAAATGCCCGAGGCCTCGTCGATTGCATCGTGAACCCACTCGATCAACGCCTCCTCGCTGTTCGTCTGCCGAAAGACGACAGGCCACTCCCCGGCGGCCTCCCGGCACCAGAACTCGACATCGGAAAGCGTATGCTGACCGTAGATCTCGGGTTCACGCCGCCCGAGCCGGTTGAGATTTGGCCCATTCAGGATGAAGAGAGGCTTGTGTTCGGGCATTTCAACACCCTCAGCCCTGATAGCCGAGAAGCCGCGGCAGCCAGAGCACCGTGTCCGGAATGAAGGTGATGATGCCAAGGCAAAACACCATCCAGAGAATGAAGGGCCAGGCGTCGAGGACGATGTCGCGTAGCGGTGCGCCCGAGATCTTCGCGACAATGAAGAGCAGCAGCCCATAGGGCGGCGTCACCAGCCCCAGCATGATGTTGACCACGACGACGACACCGAAATGCACGAGATCGATGTCGAGGGCGTGTACGGTCGGGATGAGCACCGGGACGACGATCAGCAGGATGGTTGTGCCTTCCAGAAAGCAGCCGAGCAGCAGCAGCAGGACGTTGACGAAGATCAGGAAGACGATCGGGGACATGTCCCAGCTCGTCAGGACACCCTTGATGCTTTCGGGGATATTCTCAATGGTGACGACATAGTTGAAGACGAGCGCACCTGCGATCAGCATGCCGATCGACGCCGTCGTCTTGCCGCTGGAAAGCAGGGCCCTGTAAAACGCGTCCCAGGTGATGCTTCGATAAATGACCACCGAAATCAGCAGGGCGTAGGCAGCGGCGATGGCAGCGGCTTCAGTCGGTGTGGTGATGCCGGAATAGATGAACCCGAGGAGCAGGACTGGCATGAGAAGGGCAGGTAGGGCCCGCCAGGTGATGCCGGGGATATCGCGGAGCGGAACCGGTTCCTCGACCGGAAAGTTCCGGCGTCGAGCCGTGATCCCGACCTGCACCATTTGCAGGATGGCCATGAACAAGCCCGGGACCATGCCTGCCAGGAACAGGTAGCCGATCGAGGCATCCGAGACGAGCGCATAGATGACCATAGGGATCGACGGGGGAATGATCGGTCCGATCACCGAGGTGACGGCGGTAAGCGCCGCTGCAAAGCTCGGCGTATACCGGTTTCCATCCGTCATCAGCTTTTGCATCATGCTGCCAGTCCCTGCGGCATCGGCAATTGCCGAGCCGGACATACCGGCAAAGATGATGCTCTGGACGACATTCACCTGCGCCAGACCACCACGAAAACGCCCGACCAGCACGTTGCAGAAGGACAAAAGCCGTTCGGTCATCGAGCCGATATTCATGAGCTCGGCTGCCAGGATGAAGAGAGGCACCGCGAGGATCACGTAATTCGAATACATGCCATTGAGGAACTGCTCGGCAACAATCCCCATGTCGGCGCCAGACAGTGCCAGATAGAGGATCGATCCGCAGATCATCGAAAGCCCGATCGGAAGACCGAGGAAGGCAAGTACCGTGATGACGACGATGGATATGGAAAACGGACTGGCAAAGGTCATACGCCGGAACTCGCTTTGGTCGGGTCGAAGCCCTCGGGCGCCTTGCCGCGGATCGCAAGCGTGCAGAGCCAGAGATGGCGCACGATCATGGAGATCGCAAAGACGACATAGATGGAATAAAGCACGTCGAAGCGGATCTTGAGATAAGCCGTGCTTTCGACACGCATGAAGGCGACATAGTCGATGACCGCCGGCAGCGACCAGGTAAACAGCGCCACCAGACTGGCTGAACCGATGACCTGCATCACGCGAAGCCCGCGCGCCGTCGCAGCCCCCCAGAAGAGGTCGAAACGGATCTCATCGACCTCGCGCACCACGAAAGCAGAGCCGAACAGCACCATCCAAATCCAGAGCGCGACACTTGCCTCGTGGGTCCAGCCGATCGACAGGTTAAACAGGTAACGGGACGCAATCTGCAGCAGAAAGATCGCGAACATCGCGAGCAGCATCATGGCCAGCAGATTTTCGGCTCGACGTCTGAGCCAGCTCCCGATGGTCGCAAAACGATGTTTCATGTATCCAGCCCTGTCTTGAAGGTCCGGAAGCCGGTCAATGGCCGGCTTCCGGGGATCGCGGGATAAGGCTCAAAGCGCGCCAATTTTGTCGAGGATACCCTCAGGCCAGGACTTCGCCAGATCAGAGGCGAGGTATTTCTCCTGGGCAAACTTGCGGAAGGCAGCGACATCGGGCTCGTAGACCTTTAGGCCGGCGGCCTTGAACTCTTCGACCAGCGACTTCTCCTGGGCAAGATGCTGCTCTTCGCTCCACTGCATCGCCTTATCGGCGGCGGCCTGCACCTTGGCCTGCTGCTCGGGAGACAGCGATTTCCAGGTTTCGGCCGAGATCGTCAGCAGGTCATAGCCAATCAAGTGCGACGTGAGAACAATCTGCGACATCACTTCGTAAAACTTCATGTTCTTGACGTTCGGCAGCGGGTTGTCCTGACCATCGATCGCGCCGGTCTGGAGACCGGTATACACTTCGGCATACGCCATGGGGATCGGATTGGCGCCCAGTGCCTCTCCGAGGAACTGCCAGGCGTCACCTCCGGGCATGCGCAACTTTACGCCCGAGAGATCAGCGGGGGTCGAGACTGTCTTATCACTCTTCAATCCCACTTGGCGGGCGCCAAAATAGGTCGGACCAAGGATGTAAACGCCGGCCTTTTCCTCGGCCATTTTCTTGAACTCGGCACCGAGCTCACTGGCAAAAAAGGCGCGCACATGGGCAGCGTCACGGAAGAGATAGGCCGACGTCAGCACCGACCATTCCGGCACCTGCTTGGCAATGTCCTGCGGGGCGATATTGCCCATCTGGAGGTTGCCGCGCTGCAGCGCGACGAGTTCGGTGCCCTGCTTGAACAGTGTGCCCCCAAAGAAGGGCTCGACCTTGAAGTCGTCCTTCAGCTCTTCGGCGAACATCTTGACCATGCCGGCGCGGATATCCTGCTCGGAGAACACGGCCGACAGCTTGAGCGTCACCGGCTCCTGCGCGAGTGCTGGCATGGAAACGGCCATCATTGCGCCAAGCGCGACCGAGCCCGCCAGAAACATGCGGCGTGAAAATTCCATCATCATGTCTTCCTCCTCTTGTCCCTGCCCCTCCTCGGGCTTCGGGATCTTCTTCTCCCTGACCGGCGGGGGCCGGTCGACGAAACATGTCTCACACTGGCGCAAGAGGCCGGTTCAGTCTTATCGCGTCAGGCAAGCCGCGCCATAGCCATCTCATCGGTGCCGGTGAGTTCGGCGAAATGCGCCAGCATGCGCTGCGCATCGGGCACCAGCCCGGTAAACAGGCCGAAGGCCCCAACGGCCTGAAAAACCGCCATCCCGCCGCCATTGGCGATCTGGCAGCCGCGCCGCCGCGCGGCCTGCAGGAGGGCCGTCTCCAGCGGGAAATAGACGACGTCCGCCACCCAGAGCGGCGGGTTCAAAAGCTCCGCGGGCAGAGGTAGGCCTGGGTGCTTGTCCATACCCATCGGGGTCGCGTGAACGAGACCGCTGGCCTCTGCCATCGCATTTTCGAGATGGCGCCCCGCCACAACCTCAGCCTCGGGGAAAAGCCCAGCCATCTCGCCGGCCAGCTCGACGGAGCGGCTCACATCGATATCAAATATGGACAGCTTGCTCGCGCCCATCTTCAGAACAGCCAAGGCAGTAGCCGCGCCAGCTCCTCCCGCACCGATCTGGACGACGGATGTGAGGTCGGCATCCGGCAACTGCCGGCTGAGACCTTCGGCAAAGCCAGACCAATCCGTATTATGACCGATCCGCTTACCATCTCGCAGGACGACAGTGTTGACGGCCCTGAGCCGGCGCGCATCATCCGAGACTTCCGTCAGAAGCGGGAGAACCAGTTGCTTGCAGGGATAGGTAATGTTGAGTCCGCAGAACTCCCGCGCCTCAGCCTCTGCGATCAGTGCCTCCAGATCATCCGAGGTCTTCTTGCGTTCGTGGAGATCGATGAGTTCGTAAGAATAGGCCAGACCGTGGGCACGACCTTCGCGCATGTGCATGGCGGGCGTCAGCGATCGCTGGATGCCAAAGCCGATCAGTCCGGCCCTCGCCTCTTTGCGCTGCTGCAACATTCAAACTCCCATCCTCGAGACATGACCGCCTTTGCGTCATGCGGCCTCCCAACCTGAAGGCAGCAATAATGTACTAACTAGTTAGTGTCAACAGCGCACAGACTTGATGCGGCAGTGTCGGAGTTCTATGAACAGGTGTCTCGGCACGCGGAACAGATCTCCGCTCACGCCGAAGCGGGGTGGAGGAGCATGGCTAAATCGGCAAAGGATACGCGACGGAATGACCCTGAACGAACCAGGGAGGACATTCTCGATGTGGCGACGGAGGAGTTTTCCGAATTCGGCCTGTCGGGCGCGAGGGTGGATTCGATTGCCGAGAAGACACGCACGTCCAAGCGGATGATCTACTATTACTACGGCAGCAAGGAAGGGCTTTACCTTGCGGTGCTGGAACGCGCCTATCGCAAGATCAGGTCGCTGGAATCAGACCTGCAGCTGGCCGAACTCCCGCCAGAGGAAGCACTGCGTCAGCTGATCGGCACGACCTTCGACCACGACGAACAGAACCCCGACTTCGTCCGGCTGGTTAGTATCGAGAACATCCACCATGCGATGCATATGAAGCGCTCGAGCGAGATTAAAGACCTCAACATCTCTGTCATTCGGACGATCCAGGACATCATCGATCGCGGCCTTGGAACCGGCGTCTTCAAGCGCCGCGCAGACGCGATTGATGTGCATATGCTGATCAGCGCCTTCTGCTTCTTCCGCGTGTCAAACCGCTACACCTTCGGCACAATCTTCCAGCGTGACCTGTCGGAACCGACCATTTACGGGCGCCACAAGATGATGATCAAGGATGCGGTCCTGAGCTATCTGCAGTCCAATGCCAAGGATGGAAGCGCATAGTCGAGCAGAAAGCTGCGCCACGCATGTGAAGCGCGGCTCCATTGACATCAGTGATTTAGGATACCGGGGAACTCGAAGGGGATCGTGTCCCATGGAGTGGTGTAGCTGGATTTCATAGCCATCGGTGATTTCCGGTAGGGTCGGGTTGCTTATGACCAACCTGAGGGACACCACCGATGACCGACGACATGATGAACCTGCGCTCACTCGTTGAGAAGAGCGCCGACGCCGATTTGCTGCGCGAGATGATCGGCTTTGCTGCCGAGAAGCTGATGGCGCTGGAGGTCGGGACGAAGACCGGCGCGGGCTATGGCGAGAAGAACGGCTTCCGACTTGCCCAGCGCAACGGCTACCGCGATCGAGACTGGGAGACACGGGTTGGCACCGTCGAGCTGCGTATTCCGAAGCTTCGCACCGGCAGCTATTTCCCGAGTTTCCTGGAGCCGCGCCGCATGGCCGAGAAGGCCCTGACGGCAGTCATTCAGGAAGCCTATATCCAAGGCGTTTCAACCCGCTCAGTCGATGATCTCGTCAAGGCGATGGGGATGTCGGGCATCTCCAAGAGCCAGGTATCCCGGCTCTGCGAAGAGATCGATGACAAGGTCAAAGCCTTCCTCGACCGCCCCATCGAGGGCGAGTGGCCATACCTCTGGATCGATGCCACCTACCTGAAGGTTCGTCGCGGCGGTCGCATCGTCTCTGTCGCGGTCATCATCGCCGTGGGTGTGAACACCGATGGCCGACGCGAGGTGCTCGGCATGGAAATCGGCACATCTGAGGCAGAAGCGATATGGACCGAGTTCCTACGCAAGCTGACCAGACGAGGCCTGCGCGGCGTCAAGCTCGTCGTCTCCGATGCGCACGAGGGTATCAAGGCGGCCGTGTCGAAGGTGCTTTCCGCCACCTGGCAGAGGTGCAGGGTTCACTTCATGCGTAACGCGCTGGCCCATGCCGGAAAGAGCGGAAGGCGTGTCGTCTCCGCCTTCATCGCCACGGCCTTTGCCCAGGACACGCCAGAGGCGGCGAGCACTCAATGGCGCAATGTCGCCGACCAGATCAGGCCGAAGGTGCCGAAACTCGCCACGCTGATGGATAGTGCCGAACAGGACGTGCTCGCCTACATGACCTTTCCCAGGCAGCACTGGACCAAGCTCCACAGCACCAATCCGATCGAACGCCTCAACGGCGAGATTAAGCGCCGCACAGAGGTCGTCGGCATCTTTCCCAACGATGACGCAATCGTCAGGCTCGTGGGAGCGCTGCTCCTCGAACAAAACGACGAGTGGGCTGTCCAGCGATCCCGCTACATGACACTTGAGACCATCGCCACGATGAGCGATGATCCGCTCATCAGCCTGCCAGCCGCAAGCTGACACTCATCCGGCCCTCTGGGATGAGCCGTGGTCGTCTAAGCTACACCACTCCGCGGGACACAATCTCGAAGGGCACGTGTCTCGATCTTCCTGAACCGGTCAAGCAGATTTACCCCTCAACGCAGTCCTGGTCGCATAACCCAATTGGCGAATGGTTGCGTTGAGCCGCTTGCCAAGGCTGGTGTAAAGCTCAACCGTTCGAAGTGTGTCTGCCTTGAAAGGAATCGAACCTGCGGCGCGTCCATAAGATAAAGCTTTATCAATTGCTTAGCCGCTCAGTGCGGCGTATGCAGAATTATGGAACTCTTGTACAAAGCATTAAGGAGCTTCAATGAGCACGGCATCAGCAGTGCCAGTTTTTACAAATGGCGAGCAAAATATGGAGGAATGGATGCCTCTATGATGAGCCAGATGAAGGCGCTTGACGAGAACCGCCGATTGAAGCGGATGCCGATTTGAGCATGCAGGCCGATCTGCTAAAGGAGGCCGGAAAAAATGACGCGGCCATCTCAGCGCCGGGAGCTGGCCGAGAAGGCAGTGGCGCAACGCGGTGTGAGTATCGCGCTGGCATGCAGGCCGTTTGGCGTCAGCGGGACCTGTTATCGGTATAGCCCAAAGCGCAATGCCGATACCGATTAGATCGCCGATCTGCTGCTTGGGCTTGTGAAGATGAAAAAGACCTGGGGCTTCGGTCTATGCTTCCTGCATATGCGCAACGTCCAAGGCTATCGCTGGAACCACAAACGTGTCTACCGCATCCACCGGAAGCTTGAGCTGAACCTGAGGATCAAGCCTCGGCGGCGGCTGAAGCGCGAGAAGCCCGAGGAACTGGCGGTGCCCAATGCGCCGACCGAGAGGGATTGGGCATCGAGGTCGATTTCTCACTACCTGCCGAGCGGGTGGTGCGCAGCCTCAACCAGATCATCGAATGGAGGGGCAAGCCGCTGGCGATTAGGGTCGATAACGGCCCCGAATATGTCAGTTCGAAACTGGTCGAATGGGCAGAGAAACAAGGGAGCGCATTGAACTACATCCAGCTCGGCAAGCCTCAGCAGAGCGCCTGTGTTGAGCGCTACGACCGAACTGTTCGGCATGAATGGCTCGATCTGTATATTTTTGACAGCATAACGGAGGTGCAGGAGATCGCCACGGAATGGCTTTGACGTATAACCACGAACGGCCCAACATGGGCATTGGCGGCATCACACCCGCTCAGAAACTGAAAATGGCCGCGTGAATTCTACCGCTGAACCCCGTTAAAACGGGGAGGATTACCGGTGCCTCTACAAACTTGTGGCACATGGATACTTCTGAAAGTAGGCGCCGTCTTGACAAAACAACTTTCAGCATTTATCCGCAGTCCGTCGAAAAGGAAACGACCGGTTGGTATTCCCGGTCCCTGTCTTAGGTCCACATCGCTCTCGCGATAACCACGACATCAACCCGAAGGCATTTCGGGCATGGTGTTCGTTGTTGCTCACTTTTTGGCTGCTTCCATCTCCATGTGCCGAATGCTGTTTGACAGTGGAGAACTCATGCGTCCTGAACTCAAAGTCCTTATCGCCGGTGCCGGCCTCGGCGGCCTCGCACTGGCACAGATGCTCAAGAATGCCGGTATCGATGTGCACGTCTTCGAGCGCGACTCTGGCCCTTGGGAGCGTGCCCAGGGCTATCGCCTGCATATCGATGCGGACGGCGTCGACGGTGTCAGTGCCGTCCTGCCGCCCCGCTTGCTCGCACTGTTCGAGGCGACCGCGATGTGCGCCTTGCCCTACACCACGATGGTGGACGGCAATCTGGCCATCCAGAAGCGCATCCCCATCGACACCTACAGTCACACCGAACACCACATCGCGGCCGGGATGGCGACGCATGTCAACGTCGACCGTGCGATCCTGCGTCGGATTCTCCTGACGGGGCTGGACGATATCGTCCACTATGGCAATCCGGTCACGTCCTACAAAAGCGAACCGAGCGGTGTCGTGGTCACGCTCGCCGACGGCCAGCAGGTGCGCGGCGATGTGCTTGTCGGAGCAGATGGCATCCGTTCGGCGGTCCGGCAGCAGCGTGCCCCGCAGGCCCGGATGATGGATACCGGCGTTCGCTGCCTGTATGGTCGCCTCTCCATGGCCGAGGCCCGCCGGGTACTGCCGTCCCATGCGATCGCCGATGTGTTCACATTCTCGTCCGATGCGCGAAAGGTCCTGTTGGGCATGGGCGGTGTCCTTTTCCCAATGGAACCGTCGGGCGCATCCCGCAGTCTCGCACCCGAGGCTGCTCTTCCCCACCGGGACGACTACATCGCCTGCATCGTTGCGGCGCGGCCAGAGTTCATAGGCGAGACTGACGCCAAGCTTCGCCTGGCCACCAACGAAGATCTGCAGGGCCTGGCCTCAAAACTCCTGCACGATTGGCCGCAGGCGGGACGCGACGTGATAGCCGCGGCCGACAGCGGTTCCTTCTTCTATGTCGAGATGTACAGCAGCATTCCCGGTGACCTTGGCCACTCTCCCAATGTCACGTTGCTCGGGGACGCTGCCCATGCAATGTCGCCGAGTCTTGGCCGCGGAGCCAACGTCGCCCTGCGCGATGCAGCCAATCTCGGTCGGCAGCTGATTGCCGTTTCCAACAAGGAGCGGAAATTGGCAGAGGCCCTGCAGGTCTATGAAGACGACATGACCAGCTATGGCTTCGAGGTCGTCCGCAACGCGACCCGCAAGGGCGAAATGGTCATTGGTCAGAACCCGTTGCCGGAATAAGCAGCATGAAGCTGGCGGTCGGTCATGTGGCTGACCGCCGGCTAAGAGACTATTGGTCGCTTTACAAACCCACGAAGCTCTGAAAATCACAGTCCTCGAAAGCTGAAAGGCCTCGGGACTCTACCTTACGAAGGGCCTGTCTCTCGCATAGTGGTGAGGACAGGATGCAACCAAAGACGCGCTGTTATGAGTCGACGCCCATTGGGGGCCTACTGCATCAGCCACCATAAAAACGTGCCCCCAACGACGATGAACGCCGCGACAAATCCCAAAAACCTCGCAAGGCCCTCGTTCACGGTTGACTGCGATCTTGTCACCCATGGTCCGAATGGCAGAACTGGCCAGCCCAGGGGCCGTGATGGATGTCCTTGCCATCGCGGCGGTCGAAGCCGTGAGCACCGAAGAAATCGCGCTGCGCCTGGATGAGGTTTGCCGTGCCGCGGCCGCGACGATAGGTGTCGAAATAGGAAAGTGCCGAAGAGAGCGCCGGGATCGGCGAGCCCGGCGAGCGCGGCCATGAGCCACGACGCGGCGCAGCGACCCATCGGTCTCCTTGCACCATCGATGCGAAAGCCGGCGTCATCGACGAGGTTCGGCACGTTCGGATTCTTGGCTGAAGGCCGAAGTGATCGTCGTCGAGGAACTGCGAGCGGATGATGCAACCGGCGCGCCAGATGCGGGCAATGGTCGGCATGGGAAGCGACCAGCCGAATTCATCCGATGCCGCGGTCATGACCGCAAAACCCTGCGCATAGGCGGCCACCTTGGCGGCAAGCAGCGCGTTTTCGAGGTCGGCGATGAAGGCTGCCCGATCGCTTCGGTGACTTCGATGCCAGCCGGCAATGCCAAACAGCTTCTCGGCCGCGATACGCTCCTCGCTTGCAGCGACGACAGACACGCGCGCCAGCAACGGCGGCCTCGATGCCGGTCGCCGCGACCGCAAGGTTCTGTGCCTCAATGGCCGACCACTTGCCGGTGCCCTTCTGACCGGCGCGCGTCGATGATCACGTCCACCATCGGCTTGCCGGTTTCCGGGTCGGTCGCCTTCAGCACCTTCTCCGTGATCTCGATCAGGTAGGAATTGAGGCTGACCCTTGTTCCAGCTGGACCGAAGATGCCGCCGATTTCCTGCGGCCGACATGCTTCAGGCCATCGCGCAGGATGCCGTAGATCTCGGCGATCATCTGCATGTCGGCATATTCGATGCCGTTGTGGATCGTCTTGACGAAATGCCCCGCACCATCGGTGCCGAGCCAGGCAACGCAGGGGTCGCCGTTGAACTTGGCGGCGATCGAGGTAAGCACCGGCTCGACGCGCTTCCAGCTCTCTTCCGTCCCGCCGACCATGATCGACGGGACCGTGGCGGGCGCCCTCTTCGCCGCCGGATACGCCCATGCCGATGAAGGTCAGGCTCGGTGCCAGACGAGCTTCTTCGAAACGGCGCGATCGGTGTCGCGGAAGTTCGCGTTGCCGGCATCGATCATGATGTCGTTCTTCGACAGATACGGCATCAGTGCGGCCATCTGCTGGTCAACCGGCGTCCCCGGCCTTGATCATGATGATGATCGGGCGCGGCGGGCGGATCGCAGCGACGAATTCTTCGATCGTATGGCAACCGATGATCTGGCCGGCCAGATCACCCGCCTCGCCCAGGAATTCATCCGTGCGCGCCGGCGTTCGGTTGAAGACGGCGATCCGGTTTCCTTTTTCCGCAATGTTGAGTGCGAGATTGGAGCCCATGACCCCGAGACCGATCAGTCCGATTTCTGCCTGCTGCATAGTGCCTGTCTCCGTTTCTCAGCGCGATCAGAACGCTAGCTGAACCTTCATGGATTGGGTCCGATCCCCGGCAATCTCGAAGGCGCGCACGGCCTCATCAATCGGGTAGACACCCGTGAGGAGAGGAGAGAGATCAATTCGACGCCGGTTGATGAGATCAACTGCCAAGCCGAACTCTTCATGGAAGCGGAACGTGCCTTTAAGCTCGATCTCTTTTGTCACCACCATGTTCTGCGGGAAGGAGATATCGCCGCCTAGGCCCAGCTGCACCAGGGTCGACTGCGGCCGGAGCGCTTCCAGCCCCGAGCGCATGGCACGCTCGTTGCCCGAGGCCTCGAACTGCACGTCGAAGTAGCCCTTGTTGGCCGCATAGTCTGAAAGACGTTCAGGGTTTTCGGCGCTGTTGATGACCCGATCGGCCCCGACCTGCAGCGCCTTCTTAAGCACCGCATCCATGACATCCGTTGCAACGATCTCACGGGCGCCATGGGCGCGTGCGGCAATGATCGCAAGCACCCCGATCGGGCCGCAGCCGGTGACAAGCACGCGCTTGTTGGCAAGGGCCCCTGCCCGCTTAACCGCATGCAGCGTCACTGCGAAGGGTTCAGCCATCGCCGCCTCGTGGATCGAGATCCCGTCATCGACCGGATGGCACTGCCAGGCTTCCGCGACCAGCCGCTGACGGAATGCTCCCTGGATGTGCGGCATTGGCATGGCCGAGCCATAGAAGCGCATGTTGAAGCAATGGTTCTGCTTGCCTTCCAGGCAGTAGCCGCAGTGTATTGCAGGGCCGGCTCGGGCTGACACGCCACCCGGTCGCCGGGCTCCACCGCATGAGACGTCCGGCGCCCACGCGCTCGACCGTGCCGGCGATCTCGTGGCCGAGGATCATCGGCTCCTTCAGCCGGACGGCGCCGAAACCGCCGTGATTGTAATAATGCAGGTCCGAACCGCAGATACCGCCGGCATCGACCGCGACCTCCACTTGGCCGGGGCCGAGTGCCTCGACTTCACGGTCTTCTATTCGAAGATCCTTGGCGGCATGAATGACGATGGCTTTCATGGGGCAAGCTCCTCAGAGGACCGGGGTTGGCAGAGCTGCGCCTGCAAAATGGGCTGCGAGATTGTCGCGCACGAGCTTGCCCATCGCCTTGCGTGTCTCGATCGTGCCAGACGCATGATGCGGCTGCACAAGCACGTTCTCGAGCGCCAGAAAACGGGGATTGAGTTTCGGTTCACCTTCGAAGACATCGAGGGCCGCTGCACCCAGTGCGCCTGTCTCCAGAGCATCAAGCAATGCAGTCTCATCGATGTTCGAGGCACGGGAAATGTTGATCAACATGCCTTCCGGACCCAGAGCCTCGATCACCCGCTTGCCGACAATGTGGCGCGTATCGGCAGAGGCTGCCAGTGTCACGAACAGGAAGTCGGCATGGCAGGCCAGTTCCACCGGATCGGCGATGTAGGTCATACCTTCCGCATAGGACTTTTCCGAGACGTCGCTATAGGCGATGTCCATGTCGAACCCCTTCAGGCGCTTGGCCACCTCGTAGCCGATGCGGCCGAGGCCGAGTACGCCAGCTTTGCGGCCCCAGACGCGGCGCTTCAGCGGATAGAGGCCCTTCTGCGCCCAGCTACCGTCGCGCACCCAGGTCTCGGCTCCGATCATGCCGCGAGACTGCACCAGCATCATCGCAACCCCGAGATCCGCTACGTCATTGGTCAGAACGTCAGGCGTATTGGTGACGCGAATGCCCCGGGCGCGGGCTGCATCAAGATTGACCGCATCAAAGCCGACACCATAAATCGAGATGATCTCCAGCTTCGGCAGGGCCGCGATCAGCTCAGCCGAAGCACCGAGCTCGCCGCGCGTGGCAATGGCCCGAATGTTGTCCGCATGGCTGCGAACGAAGGCATCGCGATCGCTCGCCTCATAAAGCCTGTGGACCGTGTAATGCGCGTCTAGTTCGACCATATCCCATTCCGGATAGGGCCCGACCAGCAGGAGTTCGGGCTTGCTCATGGTGTCCTCCGATGTGTTTTGTTCAGCGCGTCTTTTGTCTGTGCAGCGCAAGCAGGTTCATGGCCCGTCCAACGATGGCTTCGAGCGGTTGATTGATGTCGATCGTGACTACATCCGGTTCCGCCTGTGGCAGTTCCAGCGTTGCGAGCTGGCTGTCGAGCAGCGACAGCGGCATGTATTCGTGGCGGCGTTCGGCCATGCGCGCGGCCAGCAGCGCCCGGTCGCCCTGAAGGAAGACGAAGTTCACCGGCTGGCCGGCAAGATCTCTCAGCCGATCACGATAGGCACGCTTTAGCGCCGAACATGATACCACCACCGGCCGATCGCCTTTCGACCCCTTCGACAGCAACTGGCCAACCTTGTCGAGCCAGGGCCACCGGTCCTGATCTTGAAGCGGCGTGCCGAGTCGCATTTTGTGGACATTTTCCGGCGGGTGCAGGCTGTCGCCTTCCACGAAGATCGCCTCAAGGCAATCCGCTAGCTTCGCGCCGACCGACGACTTGCCGCTGCCCGAAACACCCATGACCACGATCGGGCCGGGCGAATAAGTCGTGGTCGCGATTGTCGGGTTAGCGACTGCCAATTCAGAGACTGATCGTGATGCCGCCGTCGACATAAAGCGTGTGTCCATTCACAAAGGAGGAAGCGTTCGACGAAAGGAACACGGCCGCACCGACCAGTTCCTTCACGTCACCCCAGCGGCCGGCCGGCGTGCGCTTCTCCAGCCAGGAGGAGAATTCCGGATTATCGACCAGTGCCTGGTTGAGCGGCGTGCGGAAATAGCCCGGTGCGATCGCATTGACCTGCAGGCCGTGTTTGGCCCAGTCGGTCGACATGCCACGCGTCAGGTTTTTCACCGCCCCCTTGGTGGCCGTATAGGGTGCAATACCGGGACGGGCGAGCTCGCTCTGCACCGAGGCGATATTGACAATCTTGCCGCGACCGCGCGCAATCATGTGCCGAGCCACGGCCTGACCGACATAAAAGACGCTCGAAATGTTTGTCTTCAGCAGCTGCTCCCAACGGTCGGCAGGAAAGTTCTCCAAAGGCGAACGAAACTGCATGCCGGCATTGTTTATCAGGATATCGATCGGACCGATCCCGGCCTCGATCGCGGCAATGCCTGCCTTGACAGCCTCGGCATCCGTCACGTCGAAGTCGCTGGTGGAGGCGTTGAAGCCGGCGTCCCGCAGGGTGCTGACCGCTGCATCAAGCTTCACCCGGTCACGGCCGTTCAGCACCACTTCGGCGCCATGCGCCGCAAGCCCCTCGGCAAGTGCAAAGCCAATGCCCTGCGACGAACCTGTGATCAGAGCACGACGACCGGATAGGTCAAATAATGGACTGGTCATCTCGACATAGTCTCCAGTTTGCATCGATCGTTCTTGATGCAGCTCAACGGCAATTGCTTCACGGTCAGGCTTCGACCGTGAGACCCTTTGCCTTCAGGACTGCCTCAAGCTTGGAGACCTCGATGACCGATTTTCCAGCTTTGTAATCCGCGATGTACCCGGCTTCAGCATCCTCTCGAGCCTGGGAAAGGGCAGCCACCTCTGCCGCTTCCTCCCGACGCACCACGACGAGGCCATCGGCATCACCGACGATGAGGTCGCCCGGATGCACGATCTCGCCGCCAATGATGATCGAGTCATTCGTTGAGGTAAGGGTTTCCTTCACCGTTCCCTTGATGCAGAGGCTCAGTGAGAAGACCGGGAAGCCGAGCTCGCGCAGCTGCAGGCTGTCGCGTACGCCGCTATCCGTGACAAGGCCGCCGATACCCTTTGCCAGACAAGCATTCGCGAGTACGTCGCCAAAAGAGCCCGCCTCTTCGTATTCACCGCCGGAGACGACAATGATGTCGCCGGCTTGCGCATAGTTGATTGCGAGCTGCAGCATGATGTTGTCGCGCGGTGCACAGCGAACGGTGAAAGCCGGGCCGCAGAGCTTCATGCGATAGTCAACCGGCTTGATGCGGGACGACAAGGCGCCACGGCGACCCTGGGCTTCGTGAATGGTGGCAGGCGAAAACTTCGACAATGCCTCGATGTCGGCCTTTGCCGGACGGACAGGGATTTTCTTAATATGGGCCATGTTTCCTCGCAGGTGATCATTCGGGCGGGCATGCCTGCCCGCCACGTTGGTTTCTTTAGTGTCCGGAGCCGCCAAAGAGATGGCTGTCGTGTAGGTCAGGGGATCGGGTCGAACTTCAGTTCGGAGAGCGGAACGACCTTGTCGGTGCGGGTCATCTTGAACTCGGTGTTCGGGCCGAGCCACTTGTCCCAGATCTGGTTGATCTCCCCCGATTCATCGAGCTTGCGCAGAACCTCGTTGATCTTGGCAGTCAGCGCTGGCTGGTCCTTCTGCATGCCGACGCCAATGGGCTGGAAGAGCATCGGCTCCGGAATCATCCGCATTTCCTTGCCTTTGGTCTTGGATCTGTTGACGAGCTTGGTGGTCGTCATCGTGTTGGCAACCATGCCACGCGCCTTACCCTGCTGGACGGCAAGGAATGCCGATGCGGTGTCCTGGAAGGTCAGTGGCTCGGACTTGTTGAGCTTGATCGACATTTCAGAGGTCGAGCCCTTGGTGGATGCGATGCGTTGCCCCACGAAATCGGCCTTCGACTGACCGGCGTCATCGGCGGGAACGATCAGCATCTCCTTGGCGAGATAGTAAGGATCGGAATACTGGATCTGCTCTGCGCGGCTGAGAGTATAGGCGAGATTTGCAATGGTGATGTCCACACGGCCCAGCTTGACTTCCGGCACGCGCGCCTCGACGGAAACCGGCTTGATCTCGGCGTTCACGCCGAGTTCCTTGGCAATGGCCTTACAAAGGTCGACGTCAAAGCCGACCATTTCACGGGTGTTCACATCTGGTGCTGCAAATGGCGGCACGTCCGCGAATGTCGCACAACGCAGGGTGTTGTTGGCCTGGATATCCGCGAGGACATCGGCCTTCGCCACGGTCACCAGAGCTGATGCGGCAAGCAGGGTGCCGAGGATAATGGACTTGCACTTCACGACTGTTCTCCTTGATTTATTGTTGGGCACTCATGTTCGAGACAAGCCGCAGCAAAGATGCGGGCATGGCTCTCCTGCCGGACCCGGAAGGGCCGGTAGAATTTGCTCGTTCCTGCGGCGTTTAGTGCCGCAAGTCTGAAAGGAAGCGCTGCGCGCGCGGGTGTTTCGGATTGGTGAAAAACTCTTCCGGCTTTGCGGTCTCGATGATCTCGCCGGCATCGATGAACCATACGTGATCGGCCACTTCACGAGCAAAGCCCATTTCATGGGTCACGCACATCATGGTCATGCCATCAGCGGCGAGTGATTTCATCACCGCCAGCACTTCGCCCACCATTTCCGGGTCCAGTGCCGAGGTCGGCTCATCGAAGAGCATCACCGGTGGCTCCATGGCAAGCGCGCGGGCGATCGCCACGCGCTGCTGCTGGCCACCCGAAAGCTGTCCGGGATAAGCGTTCGCCTTCTCCGCCAGACCAACACGAGCGAGCAGGCGAATAGCCTTGTCATGGGCCTCTGCCGGGTTCACACCCTTCACCTTAATCGGAGACATGGCGACGTTCTCGACCACGGACAGATGCGGGAAGAGATTGAAATTCTGAAAGACGAAACCGATCCGGCTACGCAAGCGGTTCAGCTCGCGGGTCTTCATCGGAGCGTGAATGTCCTGACCTTCAAACAGGATGGAACCTGCGCTGATCTCCTCAAGCCTGTTGACGGTCCGGATCAGCGTCGACTTTCCAGAACCTGAGGGGCCGCACACAACGACGACCTCGCCGCGCTTAACGTCTGCGTTGATGCCCTTCAGCACTTCAAAGTCGCCATAAGCTTTCCTGACTTTAGAAATCTGGATCGCAATGTCAGCAGCGTTAGAAACGGGCGTGGCGGTCATGGCAGCGGCTCCACTACACGAGGATTCAAGGGGTGCACGTCGTTAGGGCGTTTTCCGCCGAGACCGGCTCGCCGACGTGTGATGCGACGTTCTACGACATTGGTCAGCCAGGTCAGTGACCAGCACAAGATGAAATAGGTCAATGCGAGGATCAGGAAGACCTGGAACGGCTGCGTCAAAAGCTGGTTGTTCACCTGGCTTGCGGCAAAGGTCAGATCCGGAACATTAATGACATATCCAAGCGTCGTGTCCTTGATCGTCGCAACAAATGTCGACAACATGCTTGGGATCATGTTGTAGAAGCGCCTGCGGCAGAATCACATATCGCATGGCACCGAAGTAGCTGTGACCGAGTGCCCGTGCGGCATCCATCTGGCCCTGACCAAGCGCAATGATCCCGGCGCGAACAATCTCGCTCAGGAACGCACCTTGGTAGATGACGAGGGTTACCAGCATAATTCCGAAGCTCGGGACGTCCGCGCCAGTCAGCAGCGGCACCAGGAAATAGCACCACAGGATGAGCATCAGCAGCGGCACACCTCGCGTCACATAGACAAGCACCGTGATTGGCCAGCGCAAGATTCGGAAACGAGAAAGCCGAGCGAAGGCAAACAGGATGGCAACCGGAAAGGCAAACAGGATTGCCAGCGCCGACAGGATCAGTGTGTTGGCGAGTCCACCCAGTGGACCGTTCGGATATTGGCCAATCAGCAGGAGCAAGCCGAACTGATCGAGAATTGCAATCATATCCTGGATCATCGTGCGCCCCCATTCGCCGGGTCGGCACGCCAGCAGAGGTAGGCGCCTACCCACATGATGACGAGCGAGATCGCCAGGTAGATCACGGTCCCGATGAGATAGATCTCGAATGTACGGAAGCTCAGATTTTCGACTTCCTTGATCGCATGGGTTAGCTCCGGCGCACCGATGACGAGTGCAAGGCTACTGTTCTTGAAAAGCGATACGCTGTGGTTGACGAGGGCAGGCAGCGCATTGCGGATACCTTGCGGTGCCACGACATACCGCATCGCCGACAGGTATCCATGGCCAAGCGCTTGAGCGGCCTCCATCTGGCCGGCGCTCACGGACCGCAGTCCAGATCTCATGTCCTCGCTGAAGTAAGCGGCCTGACACAGACCGAGCCCAAGGATCGCAAACACCATTTCCGCCGAATTGTAGGCCAGCCAGTCGGACACGGCCGTAGGTAGAATGGTGTAGATGCCGAAGTACCAAAGCATCAGCTGCACAAGTGTCGGCACATTGCGGTGGTAGGAAACGTATGCTGCCACCACGCGGTGACCGACTGGGCCGGGAGAGAAGCGGATCGCCAGGAGAACGATCGCCAGGGTCATTGCCAAGAGCCATGAGCCGATGGCGATGATGAAGGTCATCTCAAGCCCACGCAGGAGCATGGATACGTATTCCGGATTGGACAGAACTACGCCGAGATCGAAGCCATTCACGTGCGCCCCTCCCCGGATGGAGATTGGGGCTTGGCGGTCTGGAGACCGCCCATGACCTGCAGGGTCGGGGTGATTTCCATGTGGCCGATATTAACAGCGACAGGTGCTGCGATCGCAAAGGCGATGGCATCGGCGATATCTGACGCCTGCGGCAGCTCGAAACCATCGATGAATCGCTCTCGCACCGAGGGATCGTCACCGTGGACATGGCTGAAGATATCTGTTGCGACGCGGCCGGGGCAGATTTCAGTGACCCGAACTCGCTTGCCAAAGGTGTCGATTCGAAGCTGGTTGGACAGCATGGCGATACCGGCCTTGGTCGCGTGATATGTGGAGTTGCCTCCAAAATTGTAGTTACCGGCAATAGAGGAAATGTTGATGACATGCCCGCGATCGCGGGCAGCCATGCCGGGAACGATCATGCGGCACAGATGTAGGACAGCACGCAAGTTCACATCGATGAGCAGATCGATATCGCCGTCCTCGGCCTCAAGAAACTTTTTCGGCCGGTCGACACCGGCATTGTTTACGAGAATGTCAAACTCGGTGCGGTCGGTCAGTTCTGCCAGAGCCTGGCGATCCGTGACATCGATTGCATGGGGAATACAGCCAGTCCTCGCCGCTAGCGCTTCGAGCGCGGCCTCATTGCGGGCAACCACGTGGACGTCAATATTCTCCCGACGGAGCCGCTCGACGATGGCAGCCCCGATACCGCCAGAATCCTCCCGTTACGAGTGCTGTCTTGTAATCCGAGAATGACATTATGTTCCTCTTCGTCTGTGAGAATAAGATTAGCGGACCTTAGAGCCGCTGCTCTAAGACGGATTGAATTCGGATCGATAAAACCCCTATGGATCTCTTGGGGAGGTTATTTTCTCATGGGAAATCAGTGCATTTCGACCTACACGATCTTCCTGAAAACGTCCGAGCCGACCGGCAGTTATGTGTTGCAATGCTCAATTCGGCTTGCGACATTCCACCTGCTGCAGAAGGAATGGAATTCCATGGACACAAGGCGTCTCGTGCCATTCATCGTGATCGTCGACACAGGCAGCATTACTCGCGCAGCCGATGTCCTGCATATCGCCCAGCCCGCATTGAGCCAGCAGCTCGCCGCTCTCGAAGATCATTTCCAGCAGAAGCTCCTGTTGCGCAGCCAGCAGGGTGTCACGATGACCGAGGCGGGTCGTGCCGTTTATCAGCACGCTCAGACGATCCTCCGGCAAATGGATCTTGCCCAGGCTGCCGTGAAGGCCGCGGGCGAAACGCTTGTCGGGCGCGTATCGGTCGGGCTGGTTCCGTTCAGCAGCGCCGCGACCTTGTCCGCAGACCTCTTGATCGAGACCCGTAAACGCCATCCCGGCATCCTCCTGCACCTGACGGAAAGTGTTGGCCAGACCTATAGCCAGATGATCATGAATGGCCGACTGGAAATGGCGTTGATTCATGGCAGCGGGCCAATCAAAGGCGTTCGTTTCGAACCTTTGCTGACTGAGGATTTCTACCTCGTAGCGCATCGCGATATCGGCATCGAAAATGTTGATGCGCCCATAC
Source organism: Allorhizobium sp. (assembly GCA_965283865.1). Classification (GTDB taxonomy): domain Bacteria; phylum Pseudomonadota; class Alphaproteobacteria; order Rhizobiales; family Rhizobiaceae; genus Allorhizobium. Next base: position 2,429 of record CBDIQA010000002.1, on the reverse strand, counting down.
CGGTGGCGGCACTCAGCGATGTGCCGCTCCTTATGCCGCCGCCGTACAATTTTGTACGTCGCGCCGTCGATCTGGCTTTCAGCCGAGCCCGGCTGTCGCTGAACGTGGTAGCTGAGGTGGAAATTGTCCGGACCTTGGCAAAGGTGGTAAACACAGGAACCGGGGCAACTATCATGCCGAAGGCAATTGCCGAGCGGATCTTGAGTGAGTCTTCTGAACCGCTGGTGCTGCGCGCCATTACACCCAAGATCGAAGAGACCCTATCGCTATGCGTTTCGGACCAGAGCGAGCTATCGGCGCCGGCATCTGCGGTGAAGGCGATCCTGCTCGAGCTGACAAATAATCTGAAGAAATGAGACGCAACCCCATGAACGGGTCGCGCCTCACACATCAATCCGGCACGCCGCTGCGTGCCGGACACACTCGTTTCACTCCAGCGCAGGTCTTCGCAGAACTGTTGGATCCGATTGCAGGCCTCTTCGAGCTTATCCATGCTCGTGGCATAGGAAATGCGGAAGTAAGGGCTCATGCCATAGGCCGCTCCCTGAACGGTTGTGACGTGCTGCTCGTCCAACAGCGCCAGAACGAAATCCGTGTCCGTCTCAATTTTGCGTCCACCCTTCGAGGTTTTTCCCAAAAGTCCAGCAATATTCGGAAAGACATAGAAAGCACCTTCCGGCTTGTGGCATCGAATGCCGTCGATCTCGCCCAGACGCTTCACCACAAAGTCGCGGCGCTGGCGGTAGATCTCTGCTCGTTCTTTCAGGAGCTCCTGAGGACCGTCAAGCACTGCGGCTACTGCGGCTTGCGTAATGGTGGACGTCCCGCCACTGTTTTGGCCGTTGACATTGCTGATCGCCTTGATGAGATCACGCGATCCACCACACCAGCCGAGGCGCCAGCCGGTCATGGCATAGGCCTTTGACGCGCCGTTGACCGTTAGGGTCCGATCCAGAAGACGCGGTTCGACTTCGGCGATGGTGCAGAATTCAAATCCATCATAGATCAGGTGTTCATACATGTCGTCGGTCATGATCCACACATGCGGATGACGTAACATGACCTCGGCTATAGCTCTCATCTCGGCCCGCGAGCATGCAGCACCGGTCGGGTTGTTCGGGAAGTTTAGAAACAGCCACTTCGTCTTGGGCGTGATGACTTTATCAAGGTCTTCTGCGCGCAGCTTGAATCCATTGTTTTCCGGGCAATCGACCGCCACCGGCACGCCACCGGCAAACTTGACGATGTCGGCATAGCTGATCCAGGAGGGTGCCGGGATGACCACCTCGTCACCCTGATTACAGGTTGCCAGTACCGCATCGAAAATGATCTGCTTGCCGCCGCCGGCAACGACGATCTGGTCGGCGGCATAGTCAAGATTGTTGTCGCGCTTGAACTTTCGGCAGATGGCTTCGCGCAGTTGCAGCGTGCCATCCAGCGGCGGGTATTTGGTGTCTCCTGCAAGAGCCGCCGCATGTCCAGCCTCGATGGCATTGGTGGGTGTTGGGAAATCCGGCTCCCCCGACGAGAGACTGATCACCTTGATACCCTTGGCTGCGAGGTCGCGGGCGCGCTGTGTCATGGCGGCGGAGGCAGAGACGGAGACGTTTTTCAGGCGGTCTGCAATTGCGGGCATGGTCTTTGCTTTCGGTTACAGGAAAGTCGGATCGAATGGTGGGATGATCAGCCGAGCAGCTGCGAGACGGGCACGACTTCCCCACCAGCGGCCGTGATCTCAGCGCGCACGCGCTTCGCCAGTTCCAGCGAACCAGGCGTGTCGGAATGGATGAGAATCGAGCGGGCAGTTATCGGAATGACTTTGCCGCAAATCGCCGTCACCGTACCTTCGGTGAGGAACTGGCGCACACGCTGGCGCACGACTGCTTCGTCCTTGACCAAGTCACCCGCCTGGCCGCGAGGCACCAGCGCTCCGGTGGCCTGATAGGCCCGATCCGCGAGGAACAGGCTCAGCGTGCGCAAACCAACGGCCTTCGCTGTTTGCTCGATGATGCTGCCGTCCGTGCAGAAAACGATCAGCGAAGGATCGATGGTGTGGATTGCCTCCATCATCGCGGTCGCAAGGGCTTCGCTGCGATTGACCATGTTGCCCATCGCCGCGTGAAAGCTGACATGCGAGACGCGGACGCCTTCTGCCTTGGCAATCGCGATCAGGGCGCCAAGCTGGTAGAGGAATTGCTGGCGCAGTTCCGCGTCACTGAACGGCAGTTCGCGACGACCGAAGCCTTCACGGTCGGGCAAGCCAGGATGGGCTCCAACATCAACGCCTCGCGCCTTGGCCAGCCGCACCATATTCGTCATGATCGTCGGATCACCGGCGTGAAATCCGCACGCGATATTGGTGGAGGAGACGAGATCCATCATCGCTTCGTCATCACAAAGGCGATAGGGGCCAAAGCCCTCTCCCATGT
>CBDIQA010000001.1:1002500-4470448 GCA_965283865.1 Allorhizobium sp. | reverse complement strand
GACAAAAATGCGCCGGTCGCGGCCGCTTCGAAGCGCTATCGCCTCAACGACACGCTGATCGCTGCCCGGCCGCTGGAGCCTGCGCTCTATCTGGTGGCGACGCCGATCGGCAATCTCGGCGACATCACCATCCGCGCGCTGGAAACGCTGGCCGGTGCCGATGTGCTCGCCTGCGAGGATACACGCGTCACCCGCGTCCTCCTCGACCGCTACGGCATCGAGAACCGGCCTTACGCCTATCACGAATACAACGCCGACGAGGCCGGTGCCCGGCTGCTCGCGGCGCTCGAAGCCGGCAAGTCCGTGGCGCTCGTCTCGGATGCCGGAACGCCACTCGTCTCCGACCCCGGCTATCGCCTCGGCCAGCTTGCCATCGAGGCCGGCCACCGCGTCGTGCCGATCCCCGGCGCCTCTGCTCCGCTCGCAGCCCTCGTCGGCTCGGGCCTGCCCAACGACGCCTTTCTCTTTGCCGGCTTCCTGCCGACCAAGGACAAGGCGAAGCGCGACCGGCTGCGCGAGCTCGCCAAGGTACCGGCGACGCTCATCTTCTTCGAGTCCCCGCATCGCATCGGCGATACGCTGGTTGCTGCCGCCGAGGAACTCGGCAGTGATCGACCGGCCTCCGTCTGCCGGGAACTGACCAAGACCTTCGAAGAATTCCGCCGCGGCCCGCTCGGCGATCTCGCCGCCGATTATACCGACAAGACGGTCAAGGGCGAGATCGTCCTTGTCATCGGCCCGCCGGCCCCCGATGCTGCCCCTGACGCCGCCGTTGCGACAGTCGCTGTTCTTCTCCGCCACCATGCCGACGGAAGTCGCCAAGCTCGCCCGCGACATGCGCAAGGAGCCTACCGGGCCTTTTGGAGCTGAAGGGGGCCGCATGACGCCCAAAGGCGCGGATCGAAAACGCATCCGCGCCGAGAGGCTGGGCCGCTGGCCGGAATACCGGGCGGCGCTCGCGCTGCTTATCAGAGGGCTACCGGATCGTGGCGCTGCGCTACAAGACGAAGCGACAGGCGAAGTGGACATCATCGCCCGCCGCGGCGGCCTGGTCATTTTCGTCGAAGTAGAAAGCCAGACGAGACCTGCGCGCCGGTGTCGATGCCGTCGGCTATGCCGGCCGAGCGGCGCATCGCGAGTGCCGCAGATCGTTGGCTTCGCAGGCAATCCGATGCAACACGGCCTGTCACTTCTGCCATGATCTCACTCGCGCGATTGCCGGCCCTGGCGCTGGCCGACCCATTTCGAGAGTGCATTTTAGCTTCGTTTTCACCTTCGACCTGGAGAGAGTGGAGCCTTCGCTTTGTGACAGCCGTGACATAAAACTTTCAAGTCGCTGTCACGGAGCACGCCTAATGGAGCCCTCACCGCAACAACCGGTGGAGAGGATCTATCCCATGATCAAGAAGATTTCCCTGGCCGCTCTGGCCCCGAACCATGACCGCATCCGACGACGCTTGCCGCGACCAACATTACCTGGTGGCACGGCATGGGTGGCCGCAACGGCGAAGTGCTGAACGAGCTTGCCCAGAAGTTCAATGCGGCCCAGACGGCCTGCGTCCTGACCCCTGTTTCCAAGGGTACCTACGAAGAAGCTCTGGCTTCTGGCATCGCCGCTTTCCGTGCGGGCGAGCAGCCCAACATCATGCAGGTGTTTGACGCAGGTGCCGCCACCATCATCAATGCCAAGGGCGCAACCGTTGCCGCTGAAGACATCATCCGCGAAGCCGGCCACACCTTCAACGCCGAAGACTACATCCAGGGCGTTCGCTACTTCTACGCCGATGCAGACGGCAAGTTCGTCGGCATGCCGTTCAACTCTTCAACGCCGATCATGTACTACAACGTCGATGCGCTGGAAAAAGCAGGCGTCACACCGCCAAAAACTTGGGAAGAGTTCCAGTCCGTCACCGCACCTGCAGCTGAAGGAAGCGGGCTATATCGGCATGAGCCAGTCGCATTTGCCCTGGATCTTCACCGAAAACTTCATGTCCCGCCACAACCTGCCGTTCGCGACCAACGACAACGGCTATGATGGCGCAGAAGGCACTCAAGATCCTCGTCAACAACGACGCGATCAGGGCGCATTTCACCGCCCTGACCGAATGGAAAGACAGCGGTTTCTTTGAGTGGTACGGCACCGGTTGGGACGACAACCAGAAGCCGTTCGAAGATGGCGATGTTGCGATCTGGCTCGGCTCCTCCGGCTCTTTCGGCGGTCTGATGAGCAAAGACCTCGGCTTTGACATTCTCCGCAACCTACCTGCCGTATTGGAGAAGCATCGATGGCAACCGAGCACCAAACAGACCTTCATCGGTGGTGCATGCCCTCTTCGCCATGTCGGGCAAGCCGCGCTGAGGAGAACGAAGCGCACCGGCGAAGTTCTTTGAATTTCATCGACTTCTGCCGGACGTGCAGTACTACTACCACAAAGAAACCGGCTACGTGCCGCTGACGACCGCTGCCTACGAGCTGGCCAAGAAGGACGGCCACTACGAGCGCACCCCGGCCAGGCCGAAGTCGGTCATCCAGCAGCTGATCGCTGCCGGGTGGCGAGTGGTCCAAGGGCTACCGCATGGGCTTCTACGCCGCAGATCCGTGACGTGATGAACCGCGAGTATGGCACGCATCCTCGACCGGCGAAGCCTCAGCGTCGGACGACGCCTTCAACGACAATCGAGAGCCGAGGCCAACGAGCTCCTGGCCCGCTTCTGCCAAGACCGCCAGGCTGAGCTACGTCGTCCCGTCTAGTGTCGCTCCGCGGGGCACCATCGGTCCCCGTGCTTTGCCGATGGAGGGGTCCCTCATGAAGCGCGTCCGGATTCAATCCGCCGATCTCGCTGCCTTACCTGTTGCTGTCTGCCGCAGCTGGCGATCATCGCGATCTTCTTCTACTGGCCGTCGGTGCAGGCCATCCAGTCCTCCTTCTACATCGAGGACCCGTTCGGCTTTGGCTCGACCTTCGTCGGTCTGAGCAACTATGCCGATATCTTCTCGGCCTCCCAATATGGTCGCATCGCGCGCTTCACGATCGTCTTCAGTCTGGTCGTCACGTTTCTGGTCCTCTCGCTTGGCCTGCTGCTGGCGCTTAAGGCCGACGCGGTGATCCGCGGCCAGTCGACCTACAAGACGCTGCTGATCGTCGTCTATGCCATCGCACCGCCGGTCGCGGGACTGATCGGTCTCATGTTCTTCGACCAGCATATCGGCCCCTTCGTGACCTTCGTCTCCTGGTTCGGCTGGGACATGAAGATCGGCATCAATTATTTCGACACGGCCTTCGCCATGGTGCTGATCGCCGTCTGGAACCAGATCCCCTACAATTTCATCTTCTTCCTGTCCGGCCTGCAGGGCATCCCGGCCTCGATCCGCGAGGCAGCAACGATGGATTGCAAGTCCGGTACGCGCCGTTTCTGGACCGTGACGCTCCCGCTCCTTGCGCCGACAGCCTTCTTCCTTCTCGTCATCAACATGACCTATTCGCTCTTCGACACCTTCGGCGTCGTCGACGTCATCGTGAAGGACAGCGCGGCGAACAACCCGATCACGCTGGTCTACAAGGTCTATCTCGATGGTTTCCGTGGCAACGACCTCGGCTCGTCCTCGGCCCAGTCGGTCATCCTGATGGTGATCGTCCTCGTGCTGACCATGATCCAGTTCCGTTTCATCGAACGCCGCGTCCATTACGGTTGAGGAGAGCGCCATGTACCGCACCAAATTCTTCGACCACCTGATCCTGATCGCGGGCGTCATCTTCATGCTTGGGCCGCTGGTCGTCGCCTTCACGACCTCAACCCATTCCGCAGCCGAAATCCACTCGAACGGCCTGATGCTCTCGGTCGGTGACGATTTCACCGAGACCTATGAGAAGGTGCTCTTCGAGAGCGGTGGCTTCACCGGCCAGGTGACGGGTCTCACCATGGCGATGAACTCGCTGATCCTGGGCTTGGGCTTCGCGATCGGGAAGATCGTGCTCTCGATGCTGGCGGCCTATGCGATCGTCTATTTCCGCTTCCGCTTTGCCACACTTCGCCTTCTGGCTGATCTTCACGACGCTGCTCCTGCCGCTCGAAGTGCGCATCATGCCGACCTACAAGGTCATGAGCGAACTCTCGCTCCTGAACAGCTATCAGGGCCTGATCCTGCCGCTGATCTGGCATCGGCCACCGGCACCTTCTTCTTCCGCCAGTTCTTCAAGTCCGTGCCCGACGAACTGCCTGGAGGCCGCCCGCATCGATGGCGCCGGCCCCTTCAAGTTCTTCATCGATATCCTGCTGCCGCTCTCGCGCACCATGATCGCCGCGGTCTTCATCATCATGTTCGTCTATGGCTGGAACCAGTATCTCTGGCCCATGTTGATGACCACGGACGAGGGCTTCTACACCCTGATGCGCGGCATTAAGCAGATCCTGCAGGTCTGGGTCGGCTCGCAGATCCCCGATTACAACGAAGCCTTTGCCATGGCCGTGCTCGCACTCCTGCCCCCGGTCATCGTGGTGGTGGTGTTCCAGAGCTGGTTCATCAAGGGCCTCACCGAAACCGACAAGTAAAGGGAGTGCCGACCATGGCGTCCATCGACATCACCGAAGTCTCCAAGATCTATGACAAGGGCGGCGCTAAGGCCGTCGATACCGTCGACATCCAGATAGAGGACGGCGAGTTCATCGTGCTCGTCGGCCCCTCCGGCTGCGGCAAGTCCACGCTCCTGCGCATGGTCGCCGGGCTTGAGGACATCTCGCAAGGCACGATCTCGATCGGCGACCGCGTGGTCAACGAGGTCGAGCCTGCCGATCGCGATATCGCCATGGTCTTCCAGAACTATGCGCTCTATCCGCACATGACCGTCTACGACAATCATGGCCTACGGCCTGAAGAACCGCGGCACGCCGAAGACGGAAATCGCAGCCCGCGTCGCGGAAGCCGCCAAGATGCTGGAGATCGAGAAATATCTCGACCGCAAGCCGCGCGCGCTTTCAGGCGGCCAGCGCCAGCGCGTCGCCATGGGCCGCGCGATCGTGCGCAAGCCCGCACGTCTTCCTCTTCGACGAGCCGCTGTCGAACCTCGATGCCAAGCTGCGCGTCACCATGCGCGGCGAAATCCGCAAGCTGCAGAAGCGGTTGAAGACCACCGCGATCTACGTCACCCACGACCAGCTGGAGGCGATGACACTCGCCGATCGCCTGGTGGTCCTGAACGGCGGCCGCATCGAACAGATCGGCACGCCGCTCGAAGTCTACAATCGCCCGGCCTCCACGTTTGTGGCCAGCTTCATCGGCTCGCCAGCCATGAACCTTGTTGAAGGCCACATTGATGGAGCCGTACTCGCAATCGGCGACGCACGCATTCCGTTGAGCGGTGCCTGGCCTCAAGGCGGTGTCCGCGTCGGTATCAGGGCCGAAGATCTGGTCGTCGCCAGTGAAAACGAAACGATGTTCGACCTCGCGATCGACTATGTCGAAGAGCTGGGTGCCCAGCGTCTTGTTCATGGACTGGTCGGCAATCAGCCTCTGACCGCCGTTCTCGGCTCCAACGTCCCGCTCGGCGATCGTTTGCCCCTGCGCATTGCGCCGGAGCGTCTGCACTTCTTCGCGCTCGACACCGGGCGGCGCCTTGAAGCCGTTGCACGCGATGGCGCTGCCGAGACCGTCGTAGCCGAGCGGAGCCCAGTCCTGGCCTGATCAGATCCGAAGCATTTTAGCGATAGGGAACACGCGTCCTTAGAAGCTTGCTGCTAACGTCCGCAGCGACTTTTAAGGGGGAAATGATGGCTCTGAAGCTTCTTCTGGCGGGAATGGCGAGCGTGTCGCTGGCGGCGCCGAACCGCCGTGCCGACGCCCAGCCGCCCGTGATCGCCGCCAACGGCGATCATCTGGCATTCAAGGCTGCACCGATCAACCCGGACTGGATCATCCGCGGCACGCCGCTCGCCCGCATCGGCGAGCATTCACAAAGCGGCGACGAGGCGAGCCTCACAGCCGTCTGGGACTGTACCGCAGGCGAGTTCCGCTGGTTCTTCGGCTGGGACGAGACTGTGGTCATCCAGGAGGGCGAGGTGAACGTCACCGCCGAGGACGGCGTTCAGCGTCTGCTGAAGGCCGGCGACATCGCCTATTTCCGCCAGGGCACCTGGTCCACCTGGCGGGTGGACACTTACGTCCGCAAGGTTGCCTTTCTGCGCAAACCCTTCCCCGAGCCGCTGGCCACGCTTTACCGCATCCGCAACGCGCTGCGGCGCGGCAAGTATTCGGCGCTCTGACCTGAAGGCTCCTTCAGCAAAATTGAGGCCGCGCGGCGTTGCTATCGCCCGCCGCACCGCCTAAATCTCCGAGACTTCCGAACGGAGACAGACCACATGGCGAAGATTACCAATGTCGCGGTCCAGATGGACCATGTATCCACGATCAACATCGCGGGCGACTCCACCTTCGCCATGAGCCTGGAGGCCCAGGCGCGCGGCTACAAGCTCTTCCACTACACGCCGGATCGGCTCTCAATGCGCGATGGCGAGGTCTTTGCGCACCGTCGAGCCGATGGAACTGCGTGATGTGAAGGGCGACCACTTCACCCTCGGCGCGCCCGAGCGGGTGGACCTCTCGACGATGGACGTCATCCTGCTGCGCCAGGATCCGCCGTTCGACATGGCCTATATCACCTCGACCCATCTGCTGGAGCGCATTCACCCGAAGACGCTCGTCGTCAACGATCCGGCCTGGGTGCGTAATTCGCCGGAGAAGATCTTTGTCACCGAATTCGCCGACCTGATGCCTCCGACGCTGATCACGAAGGATCCGGCCGAGATCGCCCGGTTCCGCGAAGAACAGGGCGATATCATCCTGAAGCCGCTCTACGGCAATGGCGGCGCCGGCGTCTTCCACTCGACGCGCGACGATCGCAACTTCTCCTCGCTGATGGAAATGTTTGGCCAGATGTTCCGCGAGCCGTTCATCGCTCAAGGCTACCTGCCGGCGGTGCGCAAGGGTGACAAGCGCATCATTCTCGTCGACGGCGAGCCGGTCGGCGCGATCAACCGCGTGCCTGCCGAACACGACGCCCGCTCGAACATGCATGCTGGCGGAAGGCCCGAGCCGACAGAACTGACGGCACGCGAGCGGGAGATCTGCGCCCGCATTGGTCCAGCGCTGCGCGAACGCGGCTTCCTGCTCGTCGGCATCGACGTCATCGGCGACTACATGACCGAGATCAACGTCACCTCGCCGACCGGATTGCGGGAAGTAAAGAAGTTCGGCGGCGCAGACATCGCAGCCCTTCTCTGGGATGCGATCGAGCGCAAGCGCGCCTAACGCTCTGAATCCTCTTTAGAAGTTCAGCGGTTGTTCCAGTTGTTCAACCGGATGCAACCGCTCGTCTATCTGAAGATGCGGATGTTCCGCAAATGTTCTTGCGCTCGAATGCCTCTTATGCCAGATTGTTCCAGTCGCCACACGCAATATGAAGTTGCATTGGCGACTATAGGTCGATCGGCGAGGGCGGGCGATGGTAGCGCGTATCAGTACGGTTGCATTCCAGGGCATCGAGGGCGTGCCCGTCGAGGTTCAGGTCATGGTCGCGCCCGGCAAGACCGGCATGCAGATCGTCGGCCTGCCCGACAAGGCGGTGGCGGAAAGCCGCGAGCGGGTTCAGGCGGCACTGCACGCCTCGGGACTTGCCCTGCCGGCAAAGCGCGTGACGGTCAATCTGGCGCCGGCGGACCTTCCAAAAGAGGGCTCGCATTTCGATTTGCCCATCGCGCTTGGCTTGATGGCTGCCCTCGGCGCGATCCCCGGAGACGCACTCTCCGGCTTCCTTGTCATCGGCGAGCTCAACCTGGATGGCACAATCGCGCCGATCGCCGGTGCGCTGCCGGCGGCCATCAGTGCAAATGCCGTGGATAAAGGGTTGATCTGCCCGGCCGACAGCGGCGCGGAAGCCGCTTGGGCCGGCAGCGAGATCGACATCCTCGCGCCCCGCAGCCTGATCGCGCTGGCCAACCATTTTCGTGGAACCCAGGTTCTGTCCCGCCCCGAACCCTCGATCCGGGCACTTCCTGCCAATCTGCCTGATCTTGCCGATATCAAAGGCCAGGAAAGCGCCAAGCGCGCTCTGGAAGTCGCAGCCGCCGGTGGGCACAACCTACTTTTCGTTGGCCCCCCGGGTTCGGGCAAGTCGATGCTGGCCGCGCGTTTGCCCTCGATCCTGCCGCCGCTGTCAGCGCCCGAACTGCTCGAAGTCTCCATGATCCATTCGATTGCTGGCCAGCTCTCTGGCGGCAAGCTGTCGGACCGCCGTCCCTTCCGCACCCCGCATCATTCGGCCACGATGGCGGCCCTGGTCGGCGGCGGGCTCAGGGCCAAGCCCGGAGAAGCCTCGCTCGCTCATCACGGCATTCTGTTCCTCGATGAACTGCCGGAATTTGCGCCGCCCGTGCTCGATGCTCTCCGCCAGCCGCTCGAAACCGGTGAATGCATCATCGCCCGGGCCAATCACCGTGTATCCTACCCATCAGATTTCCAGCTGGTCGCCGCCATGAATCCCTGCCGCTGCGGCATGGCGGGGGAGCCCGGACATGTCTGCGCCCGCGGCTTGCGCTGCCAAACCGAGTATCAGGGCCGTATTTCCGGGCCGCTGATGGACCGCATCGACATCAGGATCGACGTTCCGGCGGTCTCGGCGACGGATCTGATCAAGCCGCGCGCAGCCGAAAGCAGCGCCGATGTGGCGAAACGCGTGGCAGCTGCCCGTGCCCGCCAGCGGGATCGATTCGAGCGGCTTGGTCTCACCTTCAGCACCAATGCCCGCTGCTCGACGGCGCTGATCGAGGCGCTGGCGGAGCCGGATGCCTCAGGCCTCCAGCTCCTGCGTGATGCGGCCGAGAAATTCCGCTTCTCGGCCCGCGGCTATCACCGGGTGCTGAAGGTTGCGCGCACTTTGGCCGATCTCGATGGCGTGGAGACGCTGGGACGCATTCACCTGGCCGAAGCCATCTCCTATCGCATCGCCTCCGAACGCCTCGCGGCGGCGGCATGACGGCGACGATGTGAAGGCCGCGAAGTGCAGGGCGCGGCGTTGGTCAGTGGTGGTCTGAGGGCGGCTCGGCAGTCGGGCGCAGCATGTCGACCGGCAGCGTCAGGCGGATCACGGCGCCGGTTTCGGGATAGCTGATCTCGGTCTGTCCGCGCACGCCGGCGATGACACGCTTCATCAAGGTGGAGCCAAACCCGCCCGCACCGACAAGCGGCGGGGTGGGAACTGGACCGCCGCTTTCGCGCCAGGTGATCACGAGTTGATCGTCGGCATCCGAGCGAGCGTCGATCGACCAGGCGAGATCGACGTGACCGCTAGCTACGCTGAGAGCGCCGTATTTGGCAGCATTGGTTCCAAGCTCGTGCAGGATGAGGCTCAAGACGACCACAGTCTGTCCGCCGATCGGAACCCGTGGCCCGCTCGCGTCGAACCGTGGCGTGCCGACGATCGCGAAAGGCTCAAGCGCCTGGAAGACGACGCTCTGCAGCGAGGCGTCCTCGCCTTCGCGCAGGCCCCGCAGAAGGAGGTTCGAGCGGCCGAGTGCGGCCAGCCGGTCACGCAGCCGGGCGGCGAGTTCATCAGCGCTCGAGGCATTCTTCAGGGAGAGGCTGATGATCGCATTGATCGTGGCGAAGATATTCTTGAGCCGGTGGTCGAGCTCCTGCGCCATGACCTCCTGCTGCTCGGCCAGCCGCTGAATTTCCTCGCGTGTGTCGATCTCCTGCCGGTAGGCCCGGGTAACAAGATAGATCATCGTCAGTTCGGTTGTGACGACGAAAAGATAGAGGCCCATGGCAAGCAGCGTGCCCATGGAAAAGTCGAACCGCCCTGGGCTGATGAAGAAATACCAGGCGGATAGTCCTGAGAGGATGGCAACGAGCACTCCCTGGCGCAGCCCAAAGACGAAGCCGCAGATGATCACTGCAGGGAAGAAGGTCAGGAAGGGGAAGCCGGCCGGCAGGACGTTATCGAACCACGCGCGGACCGCAAGTGCTACCGCAAAGACGATCAGGCTTGCCACATAGGTGGCAATCAGGCCGCCGGTAGACAGTCGCTCCTTGACAGAAGCGAAGGCAGGCAGCCGGTGAAGAAGTGCGCGCATGGATCCCCGATGAGAACTTGAAAAACGAAATCAATTTGTTGTGAGGCAATCTAGCCGGGGAAAGAGACGCCCGCAATGGAGGAAGCGCCGATCGAGCGCCGGCGCTTCCGGTGGTGGCTTACTCGCCGAGGCCTGCGAACAGGGCGGTCGAGAGATAACGTTCGGCGAAAGACGGGATGATCACGACGATGGTCTTGCCGGCGTTTTCCTCGCGCTGGCCGACCTTGATCGCCGGCTGTCAGGGCAGCGCCGGACGAGATGCCGACCGGCACGCCTTCGAGCCGCGCGACGAGGCGGGCATTGTCGACGGCTTCCTCGTTGGAAACCGTGACCACTTCGTCATAGATCGTGGGTGTCGAGGATGGCTGGCGCAAAGCCCGCGCCGATCCCCTGGATCTTGTGCGGGCCGGGCTGGCCGCCCGACAGCACCGGCGAGGCTCGGCCGGCTCGACCGCAATGATCATGCACAGCGGGCTTGCGTGTCTTTCAGACACCTGGCCCGACGCCGGTGATCGTGCCGCCCGTGCCGATGCCGGAGACGAGGAAGTCGACGCTGCCCTCGGTGTCGTTCCAGATTTCCTCGCGCCGTGGTCTTGCGATGGATTTCCGGATTGGCCGGGTTCTCGAACTGCTGCGGAATGACGGCATCCGGGATCGTCGCGGCCAGTTCCTCGGCCTTGGCGATCGCGCCCTTCATGCCCTTCGCGCCTTCGGTCAGCACCAGTTCGGCGCCGAGCAGCGCCAGCATTTTGCGGCGCTCGACCGACATGGTCTCCGGCATGGTCAGGATCAGGCTTGATAGCCCTTGGCGGCGGCGGCGAAGGCAAGCGCGATGCCGGTGTTGCCCGAGGTCGGTTCGATCAGCGTCGTCTTGCCGGGCGAGATCTTGCCCGGCCGCCTCCAGCGCCTCGATCATCGCCACGCCGATGCGGTCCTTGACCGAGGCGATCGGGTTGAAGAATTCAAGCTTGGCGAGCGAGATTGGCCGACGACGCCCTTCTCCTTGGCCAGCTTGTCGAGCCGTACGATCGGGCGTGTCGCCGATCGTCTCGGTGATCGAGCCATAGACGCGTCCGCGACCGGGTTTCTTCTGCTCAGTCATGTGTCTCTCCCTGATGATTTGGTTGGCGCGAGCTTACGCCCGGTGCCCCGTGCATTCCAGCATAGCCATGCCGCGGCGAGCAGCATCCTTGGAAAAATCTGCTCCGCCGCCCGCTCGTTTGTGGCCCCTGAGGGGAAAAGCGCCCAGGGCCAGGATTGTTGCATGCGGTCGAAAATCAAGCGGCGCGCGCCGCGATGTACGCTGCCGTCCCTGCCAGAATGCCAGCTGCGCTGCGGTTTAGGATTTTCAGCGCCTCAGGGCGCTTGAGCAGTCCGCGCGCCTGGGCCGCGAGCAGGATATAGGGCAGGAGCACCGCCATCAGCACCACGAAGGTCAACCCGACCAGCAGGATGTAGTCGGCAAGCCCAATCGCCTCGAGAGGAATGAGTGTCGGCACCAGCGCGACATAGAAAAGCATGGTCTTCGGATTGCCGAGCGTCACCAGCAGGCCGGACAGGAAGGAAAGCGCCGGGCGCATCGCCTTCTGCGCCTTGATGTCCTGAGGGACGAGGCCCGCAGTCCAGAGCTTCCAGGCGACATAGATGAGATAGGCCGCGCCGAGGAACTTGAGGATGATGAAGGGTGTGACGAATGTCTTGGCCAGCACCGAGAGCCCGAGAATGACGGCGGTCAGATAGACGAGATCACCGAGGATGAGCCCGAGCCCCATGAAGAAGGTCGGGCGGAAACCGGAGCCCAGCGCACGCGCCACGATTGCCGTCATGCCGGGACCTGGAATGGCAGCCGCAATGAAGAGGGCGCCGCAATAGGCGATGAGAGTCGTCAGTGTCATAGGGGGCTCCTCCTCGCCCACTCCTAGTCTCGGACGGAAAGACTTGCAACGGTGACACGATCGCGATTGCGGCCCTCAGCCGCTTGCCGTTAGGAGGAATCAATCGCCGTGAGGAAACGATGTCGTGCCAAGCCTGCCCGCATTCCTTGCCTTCAGCCTGATCTGCCTCGGCATGGTCCTTACTCCCGGGCCGAACATGATTTATCTGGTGTCGCGGTCTATCTGCCAGGGCCCCATGGCGGGCCTCATTTCGCTGGGCGGCGTGGCACTCGGCTTCATCGTCTACATGCTTCTCACAGCCTTCGGCATCACCGTGCTGCTGCTCGCCGTTCCCTTCGCCTTCGAGGTGCTGAAATTCTGTGGCGCGCTTTATCTCGGCTGGCTCGCCTGGCAGGCGCTGAGGCCTGGTGGGCGCTCACCCTTCCAGGTGCGCGATCTGCCCGCCGACAGTCCCCGCAAGCTCTTTGTCATGGGGCTTGTCACCAACCTGCTGAACCCCAAAGTCGCGATACTCTACATGTCGCTTCTGCCGCAGTTCATCGATCCGACCCGCGGCAGCGTGCTGCTCCAGTCGCTGGTTCTGGGCTTTACGCAGATCATCATCGGCGTGACGGGCAACGGCCTGATTGCCCTCTCAGCCGGTACCATCGCGCTCTTCCTCGCCGGCCGCCCGTTCTGGATGGTGGTGCAGCGGTGGTTGATGGGCACGGTGCTCGCGGCTCTTGCGATCCGCATGGTGACGGAAGCGCAGCGCTGAACATCAGGAAAAGGCAGATCTTCAGAAATCTGCCAGCGGCGAGAGCATGAAGGGCTGAGCCAGGGACGTGAGGTCCAGGCCCTTGACCATGAGCACACAGTCGCCTTGATGCGGTGTTGCCACACCGTTCCAACCGAGCCGATCTACGGGGAAGAATACCTCTGCCCGCTCAAAAAGCGCCCCGAGGCTCGCCACGATATGGCCGAGCGGTGGGATCTGGCGTGCCGCGACATCCAGGATCTGCAGCGACGTGTCCCCCTGGGGCTTCCAGGCGATGACCGCATCGTCTTCTCCCAGCAGGCTCAACCTGATGTCCGGATCGAAGTGGGCATTGAGCAGGAACATCTCCTTTTGCCGCACAACGGAGAAGATCTCCGAGACGGGTTGCCGAGCCTCAAGTGCGATCCGAACGATGTGGAGATCCGCCTCTTGCTTCAGGTCGAGGTCTCGCGCCATGGGCACGGCCAAGTGAGCATGTGGAACGGCACCATGAAAATTGAACTGCGGCACGGTCCGGAAGCCGTAGGGTTCATAGAGCCCCGGCTTGTCCGTGAGCAGTATCCCGGCTTCGAACCCTTCGCGTTCCGCCCACTCGAATGCCCTCTGCATCAAGGTCCGGTATAGCCCTTGTCCGCGATAGTCCGGCCGCACGGCGCCTGACTGGTAGCCCGCAGCCCGAACCACCCGTCCATTGACGACGAACGGCATGGAGAAGGCTGAGAAGTTTGCAACGCACCGTCCTGACGGATCGAAATAGCCAAACGGCATCGATGTGGGATCAGGTCCGCCCAGGGCCATCTGGAGAGAGATGTCGATGCCGAATATGTCCTGGAGCAGATCCGCGAGCGCCTGAAACGCCGCGGGATCTCCAAAGTAGCCTTCCCGCAGCGTGAGCGTTTCCGGCATGGGCGCCCTCACACCCCCGTCGAGCCAAACCCGCCGGCACCCCGCGCCGTGTCGGATGTCTCCGTCACCTCGGCCACCCTGACCTGGGTCACCGGCGCAATCACCATCTGCGCGATCCGCATGCCACGGGTAATCACGAAATCCTCCTGTCCGAGATTGACCAGCAGCACTTTCACCTCGCCGCGATAGTCGCTGTCGATGGTGCCGGGCGTGTTGAGGCAGGTGACGCCGCTCTTGAAGGCAAGGCCGGAGCGATGCCGCCATTGGCGTGCGGACTGGCGCCCATGCGGCGCGCGCCCGTCGGCACCAGCGCCCGCGCACCCGGTGCAAGCACCATCGGCTCATCGTCTCCGACGGCTGCGCGCAGATCCATGCCGGCTGCCCCCGCCGTTTCGTAAGCCGGCAGGTCGAGGCCCACGCCATGCGGCAGGCGCTTCAGGTTCAGGACGGGGCCGAGGATTTCGGGGCTGATGGAGGACATGGCGAGATTCCTTTGTTGACCGCGCTCAATTGCATATTGGCCCTCGAAACGCTAGATAACCGCCCGACCACAAGGAATTCCAGAGATATGGCTGAAACGCTCGCCGAGGCGGTCTCCCGCCGCCGCACCTTCGCTATCATCGCGCACCCGGACGCGGGCAAGACGACGCTGACCGAAAAGCTGCTGCTGTTCGGCGGCGCCATCCAGCTCGCCGGCGAAGTGAAGGCCAAGAAGGATCGCATCCAGACCCGTTCGGACTGGATGAAGATCGAGCGCGAGCGCGGCATCTCGGTCGTCACCTCGGTCATGACCTTCGAGTATGACGGCAATGTCTTCAACATCCTCGACACGCCCGGCCACGAAGACTTCGCCGACGATACCTATCGCACGCTGACCGCCGTCGACGCCGCCGTCATGGTCATCGACGCCGCCAAGGGCATCGAGCCGCGCACGCTGAAGCTGTTCGAAGTCTGCCGGCATGCGCGACATCCCGATCATCACCTTCGTCAACAAGATGGACCGCGAAAGCCGGGATCCCTTCGAGATCCTTGACGAGGTCGAAGAGAAGCTGGCGCTCGATACGGCTCCGATCACCTGGCCGGTCGGCCGCTCGAAAAGCTTCTGCGGCTCCTACAATCTGGCGAACAGCACCTTCCGCGGCAGTGATACCCAGGCGCGAGCCGACCAAGGTCAACGGCCCGCAGAGTGTTGCCGATCACCTGCCGGAAAACGAACGCGCGGCTTTCGTCGACGAACTGGAGCTCGCCGTCGAGGCATGCCGTCCCTTCGATCATAAGGCTTTTCTCGAAGGCCATATGACGCCCGTCTTCTTCGGCTCGGCTCTGCGTAATTTCGGCGTTCGCGATCTGATCAATGCGCTGGGCGCCTATGCGCCCCCGCCGCGCGACCAGGTGGCCGATGTCAGAACGGTGCATGCCTCGGAAGAAAAGATGACGGCCTTCGTTTTCAAGATCCAGGCCAACATGGACCCGAACCACCGCGACCGCATCGCCTTTGCCCGCATCTGCTCAGGGAAACTGGAACGCGGCATGAAGGCCAAGCTCGCCCGCACCGGCAAGCTGATGGGCCTGACGGCACCGCAATTCTTCTTTGCCTGCCCAGCGTCAGCTGGCCGACGACCGCCTTTGCCGGTGATGTCGTCGGCATTCCGAACCACGGGACGCTCCGCATCGGCGATACGCTGACCGAAGGCGAAAACCTCGTCTTCCAGGGGGTGCCGAACTTCTCGCCGGAAATCCTGCGCCGCGTGCGGCTGGAAGATGCGATGAAGGCGAAGAAGCTGAAGGAAGCGCTGCACCAGATGGCCGAAGAAGGCGTCGTGCAGCTGTTCTCGCCCGAAGATGGCTCCCCTGCCATTGTCGGCGTTGTCGGCGCGCTGCAGCTCGATGTCTTGAAGGAACGCCTCCAGGGCGAATACACCCTGCCGGTCTCCTTCGAAATGTCGCGCTTCTCGGTCTGCCGCTGGATTTCGGCCGAGAACAAGGACGATCTGGAAAAGTTCATGACCCAGCGCCGCGGCGACATCTGCCGGGATCTCGATGGCGACCCGGTCTTCATGGCGCAGGACCAGTTCTCGCTGCGCTACGAGTCCGAGCGCTATCCCGCAATCAAGATGGTCGCCATCAAGGAATATCACGTCGCCAAGGCGCCGTGACCAAGCCGTAATCTGCCCAGAAGTGGTCCGAATCCCTGCGGATTTTGGCCGAATACTGACCTTTGCTGCTCACCCCGGCGTGATACTGTTCATACAACTTCAAATCTTGTGTGGGCGGTCGTTGCGACCGGGGCGTTTTGTTCAAGACATTTTCTCGTAAGGCCCGCCTGCGGGCGCTTTGACATCGGCAAGCATCCTGCCTTTCCTGACAGGTGCAGCACAGGCCGGCTCGGTCAGCTGGACCGGCGCAACCTCGACTGACTGGTTCACGGGCAGCAACTGGGAATGGGGCACCGGCGCACCGGTGGCCGGCGACGATGCGCGCATCGGCCAGATGGGTGTCGTGATCAATGGTCAGGATGCGGCGGCAGAAAACCTCTTCGTCGGCATTGTGTCTGCCGGTGGCCTCACCGTTCAGGAGGGGCTAAACACCACCAACACGACCCTCGGCTACAACAGCGGCTCGTCTGGCACGATCACGGTCAGCGGCAACCTCGGGGAATGGACCAATACGGGGTCCACCTATATCGGCAACAACGGGACCGGCACCGTCAACGTGCTGACCCAGGGCGAATTTCTCGGCGGCGTCGTTTATCTCGGCGCAGGCTCGACAGGAGAGGGTACGCTCAACGTCTCGAACCAGAGCCGCTTCGAAGCAACGAGCTTCTATATCGGCTATGCAGGAGACGGCACTTTCACCCTGGAGCAGGACGCCACGGCGACGACGGGGCGCACGGTCATCGCTGACGGCATCGGCTCCTCGGGCAGCGCCACAGTCGCGACCTTGTCGCAGTGGACGCTCTCTGATGCTCTGACGATTGGTGGCGGCGGTGTCGGCACCTTGCTGATCAAGGAAGGCGCCGATGTATCCGGTACGGCGGCCTATATCGGCAATGGGGCAGATGCTGACGGCAGCAGCGTCACGGTCACGGGTGCAGGGACCACCTGGGTCAATACCGGTGAGCTCTTCGTTGGCTCCTTGGGTGACGCTACACTGGACATTCTCACAGGTGCCACGGTGTCGAATGGCAGTGCTGTCATCGGTCGCCACTCAACATCTACGGTCACCGTCAGCGGCACGGACTCCAGCTGGACCACTGGTGCCCTCCTAATTGGTGGCGATCGCTCCGACACGTCCAGTTCGGTCGCAGGCAACGGAACCCTGGATATCCTGGCCGGCGCGACCGTCAACGGCACCTCTGCGGTCCTGGGCGACAGCACAGGGTCGGAAGGCACGGTCAATGTCAACGGAACGGGTTCGCTCTGGGACCTCTCCGACCGCGTCAGCGTCGGCGGGCTGGGCGAAGGCACCGTCAACATCACCAATGGCGGCAAGATCACCTCGACCGGAGGCCTCATCGGTCACGAGGCGTCCGGATCCGGTCTCGTCACCATCTCCGGCGACGGCAGCCTCTGGGAAAACACAGGTGTCTTTTACGTCGGCAATGTCGGCGATGGTACGCTTCAGCTTCTGACCGGCGGTGACCTGACCAGCACAGACGGTTACGTCGGCACGGAGAACGGCTCCGAAAGCGAAGCCACTGTCAACGGAACCGGCTCGAGCTGGATCATGAGCGGTGACTTTCTGATCGGCCACAACGACGATGCAAGAGGCGAGGTTACGATCTCGGCAGGTGGCCTCATTGAAAACCGCCAAGGCATCCTTGGCGACCTCGCCGGATCCTATGGCGAAATGCTCGTGACCGGCGATGGCTCTCTCTGGGACGTTTCCAGCGACCTGAATGTTGGCCGTTTCGGAAATGGTGCGATGACGATCGCCCTGGGCGGCGACGTGACGGCAGCCCGCAGTCTGATCGGCAACGAAGCCGGATCGATAGGCACCGCTACGGTTTCAGGCAACGGCTCGACCTGGGCCACCACCGGGGACCTCCTGGTCGGCAACGCGGGCACTGGCACGCTGATTGTCACAGGCGGCGGCTTCGTGTCTGCAGACGAGATCAAGATTGCCAACCAGGCAGGTTCGACCGGCACTTTCATCATCGGCGCCGCCCTCGGACAGACAGCGGGCGGCAGCGCCAGTTTCGATGTCAATGAAATCGATTTTGGCAACGGTACGGGCAAGCTCGTTTTCAATTTCGGCGGTGATGATGTTTCCTTCGACGCGCGCATCGAAGGAAGCGGCGAGATCGCTGTGGCCAATGGCACGGTCATCTACGCAGGCAATGGCAGCGCTTTCACTGGCGAGACGAATATCACCGGCGGCACGCTAAACCTCGTCAATGCCACGCTTGGCGGCACACTCTCCGTCTCCGGCTGGGGAACGCTGAGCGGGACGGGCACGGTGGGGGAGACCACGGTCTCCAGTGGTGCCACGGTAACCCCCGGGGGCTCCGGCGTGGGGACCCTGACGGTCGACGGCGATCTGGTTTTCGCCGCGGGCGCGACCTATAAGGTCGACGTCAACACCTCGACCGGCGCCAGCGACCTCTTGCATGCCACAGGCGAGGCAAACCTCACCGGAGGCTCCGTCCTCCATGTCGGGCCTTCCAGCGGTTATGCGGCAAACCAGTCCTATGTCATTCTCTCGGCTGATGGCGGCCTGACCGGAACCTTCGACACGGTCGATACGGATTACAGCTTCCTTGATGCCGCGCTCGGCTACGATGCGAATGATGTGACGCTGACACTGACCCGGAATGCAACCGACTTCGCCGATGTCGCGCAATCGACGAACCAGTCTGCGACGGCAGGCGCAATCGAAAGCCTGGGCTCGGGCAATGCGGTCTACGACGCGGTTGTTGTCCTGGACGATGAGGCGGCCGCGACGGCCTTCCAGCAGCTTTCCGGCGAAGTCCATGGCCAGGGCACGAGCGTGAGCCTCGAAAACAGCGGCCTGATCCGCAGCTTGGGCGGCAACCGCATGCGCTCCGCCTTCGGCTCCGTTGGCGCCGGCCCAACCAATGTCGTCTCCCTCGGCAGCACGAGCGCTGCGCTGGCCTATGGCGAAGAAAAGGCGAAGACCCCGGCAGAACTGGCGGCCGAGTCGATCCTGGTTACACCGGAAAAGGCCGGCCCCGTTGCCTGGGCGGAAGCCTATGGCGGCTGGGGCAAGAGCTTCGGCGAGAACGGCGATGCCGATCTTTCCAATTCGATCGGCGGCATCGCCTTCGGCATCGACACAGTGCTCGCCGATACCACCTGGCGCCTCGGCATTCTCGGTGGTTACGGCGCAGCCTCGTTTGAGCTGAGCGACGGTCTGTCGAGCGGCGACAGCGATGATTTCGATATCGGGATCTATGGCGGCAACCAGTGGGGTCCGCTCGCATTTCGCTTCGGTGCGCTCTACAAGCACCAGCAGGTCTCGACAGAACGCACCGTCGATTTTGGCGGCTTCACCGACCAGCTCTCGGCGGACTACGGGACGAACACCGCACAGGCCTTTGCGGAGCTGGGCTATGAGATCAAGGTCCAGGACGTTCGCCTGGAGCCCTTCGTGAACCTCGCCCACGTCCACATGCACACGCCCGCCTTCACCGAAGAAGGCGGTGCAGCCTCCCTGTCGCGCGCGGCGAATGACATGAACCTGACCTTCACCAATATCGGTCTCCGGGCCGCGACCGAGGTGGCGCTGGCCGGCATGAATGCAACAGTCCGGGGGCTGCCGGATGGCAGCATGCTTTCGGCGATACGGAAACGGCCTCAACTCTGTCCTTTTCCGGTGGCAGCGATTTCGTCACCTCCAGCAAGACGGTCGCCGACAACAGCCTCGTCCTGCAGGCCGGCATCGACATGCCGTCGCCAGGCGAAAAGCTGATCTTTCTGTGCATCGCCCGCAGCTACAGCAACCGTGGCAATGCGCAATCCGTCAAACTGAGCTTCCAGAAGCAGTTCTGACGAGAGTGCGACCAGTGCGGGGCGGCTGAGCGCCCCGCGTTTCCCCTCAGCGCGCAGGCCCGATCCGCAGCCCCTGGGCAGCGTGGAAATCGACCCGCAGATGCTCGTAGCTGGCGATGGTCGGATGGGAGGTTTCGAGCGGATGGGCATGGGTGGCCGTAATGACGGCAACGTCAGCGCCCGCAGCCTCTCCAGCCCTGACGCCGGCCAACACATCCTCGAACACCAGGCAGCGGGAAGGATCGAAGCCCAGCCGCTCTGCCCCAAGCCGATAGCCAGCGGGATCGGGCTTGCCTATCTTCACGTCCTCTGCTGTCACGATCTGCAGCGGCTGCGGCAGGCCGGCAGCGCCGATGCGGGCGCGGGCGAGGGCTGATGGTGCCGAGGTCACGATCGCCCAGCGCTCGGCCGGCAAGCTCAGAAGGAAAGGCGATGGCGCCCTGGATGGCGGCGAGCTTGGGGCGCAGCGATCTCGCCGCGCTCCACTTCAAGCGCTTCCTGTACCACGTCGATGCCGGGCAGGTTCAGCGCGCTGATCGTGTCGACCCCGCGCTTGCCATGCATGCTCGGAAGGAAGGTTTGGAGATCAAGCCCATGCTTGAGCGCCCAGCGGCTCCACACGCGCTCGGCCGCGGCGATGGAGTTGAGCAGCGTGCCGTCCATATCGAAGAGGAAGGCGTCGTAGAAGCGGTCGAAAAGCCGGTCGGGGGAATGATGCAAGGCCTGGATCCTTTGGTCGAACGCAAGATGAGGCTCCCGTACCGGCTCTGAACCCGGCCTGCAAACACTTAATCGGGATAGGCCGGGATGACAGGTGACATGGCCCCCTCTCTGCCCTAGTCTCGGACGCGAGAGACAGGGGCGTCTGGCGCAAGCCGGGCTGAGAAGCACCCTTTGAACCTGAACCAGATCATGCTGGCGGAGGGAGTCGCTCGGGCGCCGCGGGCTCTCCGCGTCCTGCCCGTTGCTTCTTCGCCGGCTAAGGAGAAGCAGACATGACAGCCTCCCCCATTCGCAACGTGCTTTCCATTGCCGGCTCCGACCCTTCCGGTGGCGCTGGCATCCAGGCCGATCTCAAGGCATTCTCCGCCTGCGGCTGCTACGGAATGGCGGCCATCACCGCGCTCACGGCGCAAAACACGCAAGGCGTCTCCGCCGTGGTGCCGCTCGATCCCGAATTCGTGGTCGAGCAGATCCGCATGGTCTTTGCCGATGTGCACGTCGATGCCGTGAAGATCGGGATGATCGCCAATGCCGGGATCGCAATGGCAGTCGCCGAGGCGTTGAAGCCCCATCGCGGCATTCCCATCGTGCTCGACCCGGTGATGATCGCCAAGGGCGGCGCAAGCCTGCTCGATCCGGATGCCGTCGAGGCGCTCAAGATCGAACTCCTGCCGCTCGCAACTCTGCTCACGCCGAACCTGCCTGAGGCTGCAGCCCTGCTCGGCGACGGTGAAGCCTGCGACCGGCGCATCGATGGAATCCCAGGCGATCAGACTGACGACGCTCGGCCCCCGCGGCGTCCTGATCAAGGGCGGCCATCTTGCCGGTAGCGAAAGCCCTGATGTGCTGGTGGCCGATGGCCAGGTGACCTGGTTCGAGGCAGATCGTATCGAGACCCGCAATACCCATGGCACGGGCTGCTCTTTGTCGAGTGCGCTGGCGGCTGAACTGGCGAAGGGGAGAAATGTCGAGGAGGCCGTACGCACCGCCAAGGCCTGGCTCAAGGAGGCCGTTCGGACATCGGGCAGCCTGTCTGTTGGCTCCGGCCACGGGCCGGTCCACCACTTTTACGCACTTTGGCCGGCTTTGACGCCGGCTTGAATTCAGAGACGGTGAATGTAGAAAAAGAAAACCCGGCGCTGGAGACGCCGGGTTGAAGTGAACTTGACTGCGTGGGGTTAATGATCGGCCTTGATAAAGGTTCCGTTCTGCAACTCTTTCATCGCCTGCATCAGTTCCTCGCGGGTGTTCATCACGATCGGCCCGTGCCAGGCGACCGGTTCAGCTCTGATTGGCTTGCCGGTCACCAGCAGGAAGCGGATGCCCTGGTCGCCGGCCTGTACCGTGACCTCGTCGCCTGTGTCGAAAACCACGAGCGTCCGGTTGCCGGAGAGGTCGCGGATATTCAGCTCCTCGCCCATGTACTCCTTCTCGACCTTGACGCCGAAGGGCTTGGACGCATCCCGGAACGAGCCGGACCCGGCGAAGATATAGGCGAAGGCCGAGCGATAGGTATCGACCGGGAAAGTCTTGCGCTTGCCGGGCGGCACCGAGATGTCGAGATAGACGGGCTCGGCAGCGATGCCGTCCACGGGGCCGCTCTTGCCCCAGAAGTCGCCACAGATGACCCGCACCGACGTGCCGTCATCATCGATCACAACTGGGATCTCGGGCGACTTGATGTCCTGGTAGCGTGGCTTCGTCATCTTCAGCGACGAAGGCAGGTTGGCCCAGAGCTGGAAGCCATGCATGCGGCCGGCGAAGTCCCCCTTCGGCATTTCCTGGTGCAGGATGCCGCTGCCGGCAGTCATCCATTGCAGGTCGCCCGCGCCCAGCATGCCCTGATTGCCCAGGCTATCGCCATGCTCGACGGTTCCGGCCAGCACATAGGTGATTGTCTCGATGCCGCGATGCGGATGCCAGGGGAAGCCGCGGACGTAATCCATCGGCTCGTCATTGCGGAAATCGTCCATCATCAGGAAGGGGTCGGTCATCGAGGGATCGCCGAAGCCGAACACACGGTGCAGCTTCACGCCGGCACCTTCCATGGTCGGCGTTGCACGGCTCTCATGCTTGACGGGGCGGATGGACATTCGGGGACCTCCTCGGGAAACGGCTCTTTGCTCAGGTGGCAATATAGGCGAGGGGGCCGGTGCACGCAGGCCCGCTGAACAGAACGCAGTGTTCACTTTTGTGCCAGTCGACGTCAGGAAGAATGTTGCACTGCCCGACAAAATTTTGTCATGAATGGGCTCATGTTTGCAAATCATTAGTCTATCGGGCGAAGACTGTTGAAAACGAGCAGTCGGTTCGATGGAACTGGGGCAAAAAGCATATGTGTCGTTGGGCAGCTTACCGTGGCGTTCCGATCTTCCTCGAGGAGCTTGTCACCTCGCCTGCGCATTCCCTGATCGAGCAATCCCATTGTGCGACCCGCGCCAAGACGGCGACCAACGGCGATGGCTTCGGCCTCGCCTGGTATGGTGACCGTCCCGAGCCGGGCCGTTTCCGCGATGTGCTGCCGGCCTGGTCCGACTGCAATCTGAAGAGCCTTGCAAGCCAGATCCGCTCGCCGCTCTTCCTCGCCCATGTCCGCGCCGCGACCCATGGCGCCACCCGGCGCGACAACTGCCATCCCTTCGTCCAGGGCAACTGGTCCTTCATGCATAACGGCCAGATCGACAATTTCGATCGCATCCGCCGGCCCATGGAAGGCATGCTGGACGACGAACATTTCCACGCACGTGTCGGCACGACCGACAGCGAGCTGCTTTTCCTGCTTGCCCTCCAGTTCGGCCTGAGGGAACGCCCGATCGCCGCCATGAGCGAGGCCGTGGGCTTCGTCGAGCAGATCAGCCTGCATCTGACGGGCACGGCCCGCATCCGCATGACGGCAGCCTTCTCTGATGGCAAGACGCTCTATGCCGTGCGCTATTCAACGGACGAACACGCGCCGACGCTGTTTGCAGCACCCATGGGGCCGAAGGGCAGCTTCTGTCTCGTGTCGGAGCCTTTGAACGACGAGACGGATACCTGGGTGGAAATCCCCGCCGGCAGTGCCGTGATCCTCAGCGAAAACGGCCTCGATGCCGCCGAGTTCAAGCCGGAAGTCGAGCGCACACGGGTGGATCAAATCCGTCAGCCGGCCATGGCCGCAGGCTGACGCCTGGGTTTTACTCGACGATGCCGAGTTCCGCGCGCAGCTTGCGCGTCAGCGATCCGCTGACCGTGCGATAGGAGCGCGTGAGATATTCCCGCACATCTGCTTCGCTGAGTTCCGTATCCGGGTTCACCGTCACCCACTTGCGCTTGGCGAAGTAAGGGGCCTGCGAAACGCCCTGAAGTGATGTCAGGATCTCGAAGCTTTCCTCGCTCACCTTGAAGCAGATGCGCCGTTCGGCGTCTGTCAGCAGTGCAAAGACCTTGTCGCCGACCTTGGCGATACGGCTGTCCCACTGGTCGATGAGTGTGGTTCCGGCGAAACCTTCAGCGAAGGCGTCGAAATCAGGGCGGGTAAACAGGCTCATGCGCCGGTCCCCCCGATCTGGGTTGCGATCCAGAGCGCCAGCCGTTCGGCCACCTCGTCCTTGGAAAGATCCGGCCAGCCTTCAACGCCGTCGCGGGTGATCAGTTTCACCCGATTGCGGTCTCCGCCCATGATCCCGGTTTCCGGGGACACGTCATTGGCGACGATCAGGTCAGCGCCCTTGCGCTCGAGCTTGCCCTTGCCGTTTTCTTCGACATTCTCGGTCTCTGCCGCAAAGCCGACGACGAGACGCGGACGCATGTCATGATGCCCCACCGTCTTGAGGATATCTGGGTTTTCCGTGAGCTCGAGCGGCGGCGGGGCCTCGCCCGGCTGCTTCTTGATCTTCTGTTCCGCAGACGTTGCGACCCGCCAGTCGGCGACGGCGGCAACCATCACGGCAATATCGGCAGGAAGGGCCGAAAGAACAGTGTCGCGCATCTCGTCCGCGCGTTCGACGTGAATGGTCTTCACGCCCAAGGGATCCGCGATCGTGACCGGCCCGGAAACCAGCGTCACCTCTGCGCCAAGACGTGCGAGGGCTGCGGCAATCGCATGCCCCTGCTTGCCCGACGAGCGATTGGCGATGTAGCGCACGGGATCGATCGGCTCATGGGTTGGGCCCGAGGTGACGATCGCCTTCATGCCGCTGAGCGGCTTCGGGCCTGAGAGCAGGTCTTCGACACGGGCAACGATGTCGAGCGGCTCCGCCATCCGCCCGCGCCCGCGCTCGCCGCTTTCGGCCATCTCGCCTTCCATCGGTCCTATAGCCTGGATGCCATCGCGCTGGAGCACCGCAAAGTTTCTCTGCGTGGCCGGATGTGCCCACATCTTCGGGTTCATCGCCGGTGCAATCAGCACGGGACGGTCAGTCGCGAGCAGCACGGTGGACGCAAGGTCATCAGCCAGCCCGTTGGCCATCTTCGCCATCAGGTCGGCAGTGGCGGGGGCAACGAGCACGAGGTCGCATTCGCGCGCCAGCCGGATATGCCCGACATCCTGCTCGTCCTCGCGGGAGAAGAGCTCGGTATAGACATGCGAGGCCGAGAGAGCCCCGACGGCGAGCGGCGTGACAAATTCCTGGGCGCCACGGGTCATGATTGGGAGCACGCTTGCACCGCGCTCCCGGAGCCTCCTGATGAGGTAGAGGCTCTTATAGGCGGCGATGCCACCCGCGATAACAAGCAAAATGCGCTTTCCGGCCAAGCTCATGAAGAACAACCCTTAATCTCTGCGGCGCGACCCTAACGCAAATCGGGTCGCTGGCAAATCACCGGACGCTAGACTGGTAAACGCGCCTCAGCTCGCGCCGTCGAGCTTCAGGGGAACCTCGGCCACGGTGCCATGCGTGCCTTCGAGATAATGGAGACCGTCCCCCAGCGTCGCCGCCATGGATTTGACGATACGGCTGCCAAGACCGGTACCCTTGGGCGCGCTGTCAGGATCGATGCCGATGCCGTCATCTTCAACGCGCAGCATGGCCGCACCGTCGGGAAGCATCTTCAGATGCACGCGGATATCGCCGGGCTGCCCGGGGGCATAGGCATATTTGAAGGCATTTGTGACCAGTTCGGTCACGATCATGCCGACCGAAACCGCCTTGTCGGCACTCATCGAAATCTGATCGGCGTCGAGCAGCAGGCGGATCGGTTTTTCCGCGCTGTGCAGCGAGCTGTAGAGCTCGGCGGTGAGGCGGCTCAGATACCGGTCGAGTTCGACCCGGCTGACGTCGTCGGAGGTGTAAAGGCTGCGATGCATGCCGGCGATGGCGGTGATGCGCGCCTGGGTCTCCGCAAGCTCCGCCTTCACCTCTTCGCTCCGGGCGCTGGAGATCTGCAGCCGGAGAAGGCTTGCGACCAGCGCCAGCGAATTGGCGACACGGTGGTTCACCTCGGCGAGAAGGGCTTCTGCCCGCTCCTTGCCCAGACGGATCTCTTCGTCGGCCCGGACCTTTGCCGCCCGCAGCTGTGCATTCGCCACCGTCTGCTCGATGGCGCTCGACAGCAGCGAGAGAAAGTCGTCGCTGACGGTCTTGATCACATAGTCGGCAGCACCCGCCTTGATGGCTTCGATCGCAACCTGCGCCTCGTTGGACCCGGTGACATAGACCACGGGCACGTCGACCTCGGCCTCCCGCATGCGAGCGAGCACATCATGGCCGGTCGTCTGGCGCAGATAGTGGTCAAGCACGACGACATCGAAGACGTCGGTCTGCAGGAGGTGGAGCGCCTCGTCTGGATTCTCGGCATGCGCCACCTCGTGTCCGAGGCGGCCCATATGCTTCTGCACCAGTCGGGCGATGGCTGCATCGTCGTCAATGTATAGGACGCTGAAGCGCATCGCCGGGCCGCCGTCAGGGAATTTGCATGACGGAGAAGAACAATCCGAGCTGACGAATGGCATTGGCGAAATTGTCGTAATCGACAGGCTTGGTGATATAGACATTGGCCCCAAGATCGTAGCACCGCTGTATTTCGCGCTCGTCATCCGTCGTCGTGAGGATAACGACCGGGAGCCGTCGCGTATGCGGATTTGATTTGATTTTTTCGAGAATATCGGTGCCCGACATGTCGGGCAGATTGAGATCGAGCAGGATCAGCAGATAGCGATCTTCCGACACCTTGCCGCTGCGATCCTTGCCGAGAACATAGTCGAGCGCTTCGGTTCCGTTGGTAAACGGGATGATGTCGTTGTGCACGCCGGCGCGGCGGACGTTCTTTTCGATGAGACGGGCATGACCCTCATCGTCCTCGACCATGATGATGGTGACTTCTTTACCCACGGCTTTCATATTCAACTCCGTACTAAGCGTGACAGGTCAGATGGCAGTCGCAGGACGAACGTCGATCCCTCTCCGATTTGGGAGCGAACAGTGATTTCTCCCCCAAGATTCCGCGCGAGCGAGCGGACATGGGCAAGGCCGATGCCCTCGCCGGACTGGTTCTGCTGACCGGAACGGCGGAAGAGTTCGAAGATGCGTTCGTGGTCCTGTTCTGCAATGCCGCGGCCGTTGTCCTCCACTTCGATCCGAACCATGTGACGCCCTTCGGGCGCGGTTCGGACGGCGAGGGTCAAGGGCCTATCCGGATGCTTGTATTTGATAGCATTGTCGAAAAGGTTACCGAGAATTTGTTCGACCGAAAGCCGGTCGGTATTGAGGCGAGGGGCCTTGATGTCGAGATCGATCTTGCCGTCGCTCTCGCTGATCTGGTGATACACGCTGTTGGTGATCGTTTCCAGCAATGGCTGCAGCTCCACGATTTCGGGCTTCAGCTGACGCCGTCCGTCGCGGGAAATCTTCAGAATGGCATTGATCAAACCGTCCATCTTCTTGGTCGACGAACGAATGAAGCCGATCGCCTCCGGCAGGTCCTCGGAGGCCGCCAGTCGCGCCTCCCGGATCTGGTCTTCCGACACCGGCTTGCCATCGTTCAGTACATAGGCCTGCAAGGCTTTCAGCGAAGCGTCCAGTTCGGCGGTGAAGCCCATGATGTTGACGAGCGGCGCCCGCAGGTCATGCGTGACGATATAGGCGAAACGCTGGATTTCCTGGTTTGCCTGCATGAGGTCTTCGGTGCGCTCGGCGACGCGTACTTCGAGGCCCTGGTTGAGCACTTCGACTTCGCGTCTCGAGGACGCCAATGCGCGCACATGCTGCGCAACCACGAGAATTGCCCCGCCCATCACAGCGATGATCGCGATGCCCCCGCCGATCGTGATCCACTGCAATTGCTGGGTCGCAGAGAGCTGGGCTTCCGTCCCGCTGTCGACATTGGCGTCAGACAGTTGCTTGAACTGGTCCAGCATCTGGCGGATGTCGTTCATTAATTCGCGGCCGACATCGCTTTGGACCAGTTCGATGGCCTGGTCCTGCTCGTCGCTGCGGACGAGGTTGATCGCCTGCCCCATCTCGGCGAGCTTCCCCCGGATGCGGTCGCGCAGCCTGTCCATTTGGGCCGCTTTGATAGGCCGATCAGCCACAGCCTTCGCCAGCTTGTCCACGTCCTCCCGGATCGCTCCGACCGAAGCTTCGTAGGGCTGCAGAAAGACCTCGTCGCGGGTGATGACGAAGCCACGCTGGCCCGTTTCGGCATCCGTCAGCTTCTGCATCAGGTCAGCCGCCATGCGGCGGATGTTCCGTTCCTGGAGAATGTAGTCGAAGGTCGAGCGCGTGCGCTCAACGAGACCTAAGGTCGCGACGATGATCCCGATGAGAATTCCGGTGCCGATCAGGAGGAAAAGCAGCGTGGACCGGACGAAGCCGGTTTGGGTGGCGGACATGGAACTCCTGAAGGAACAAGAAAAGCGTAACGCCGTTCCAACGCGGCATTCACGACTTTGTTCCATCGAAAGATCAAGAAATTTTGGTTTTCCTGCTGCCGATGAGGCGGCTCAGGACACCTGCACCGCAATGACGACTGCAGCCACGGCGATGACCCAGAGCGCCACACGCCCGAGCCTGGTATGCCGCGCCTCGGCCCGCCCGATCCGCTCCGCAGTATCGGCATCAAAACGAAGGCCTTCTTCGCTCATCCGCACGATCTCGCCATGCAGCTTCTCGGTCTTGGCGGCGATCTCCGGCAACGCTTCAGCAAGCCTGAGCGCTGCCTTGGCGCCGTCCTTGAGGTCGGTGGCGATACGCTTCGGCCCGAGATTGTCGCGGATCCAGTGCGAAACGACCGGCTCGGCAGCCTTCCACATGTTGAAGCGGGGATTGAGGATGCGCGAAACACCTTCAACGACCACCATCGTCTTTTGTAGCATCACCAGTTCGGGACGCGTTTCCATGTCGAAGATTTCGGTGACCTCGAACAGGAGCGTCAGCAGCTTGCCCATCGAGATGGTTTCTGCCGGCTGCCCATGGATCGGCTCGCCAATCGCCCGGATCGCCTGAGCGAAACTCGCGACATTGTGGTGCGAGGGCACATAGCCTGCCTCGAAATGCACCTCAGCGACGCGCATGTAGTCGCGCGTAATGAAGCCGTAGAGGATCTCGGCGAGGAAGCGCCGTTCCTTCTTCCCGAGCCGGCCGGCAATGCCCATATCGACCGCAACGATCATGCCAGTGGGATCGACGAACAGATTGCCGGGATGCATGTCGGCATGGAAGAAGCCGTCGCGCAGCGTATGGCGCAGGAAGGACTGGATCAGCGTGTCGGCCAGCGCATTGAGGTCGTGGCCGGCGGCCCTCAGGCCCTCGACGTCGGACATCTTGACGCCGTCGATCCATTCCATCGTGACGACATCGCGGCCGGTGCGTTCCCAGTCGACCTCAGGCACGCGGAAGCCGGGATCGGCCTTGGTGTTTTCGGCGATTTCGGAAAGTGCTGCCGCCTCGAGCCGAAGATCCATCTCGACCTTGGTGGTCTGCTCAAGCGTCTTCGTCACCTCGACCGGGCGCAGGCGCCGCGAATTGGGAATGAACCGCTCCTGCAGATGGGAAACGAGATACATGGCCTCAAGATCAGCGGCGAACCGCTTGCGCACGCCCGGGCGGATGACTTTGACCGCAACTTTGCGAGGGCCGTCAGGCGTCGCGACCTCGGCCGGATGCACCTGCGCGATCGAGGCTGCGGCGATCGGTTCGCCGAAATGCGTATAGAGCTCGGTGACCGGACGACCGAGTGACTCCTGGATCGTCGACCTGGACGCCTCGGTGGGGAAAAAGGCCATTCGATCCTGAAGGCCTGCGAGATCTTCGGCGAAATCCGCACCGACCACGTCGGGGCGCGTCGCGAGAAACTGGCCGATCTTCACATAGGAGGGACCGAGCCGTGCCACCGCACGTGCAAGCCGGTCAGAACGCTCCGCGGACTTCGCCCGGCTGCGCGCCAACGGCGCGACGGCGGCCTTGGCGATACCCACGAGCGGCGGCAGACCCTCGGAGGGCAGCGCCGCGACAACACCTTCCCGCACCAGCACCCAGCCGACCCGCGCCAGGCGGAAATATGCCCCGATCGTGCTCATGCGGCTTAGATCTTCCAGCCGGAATGCAATGCCGCGATGCCGCCGGTATAGTTGGTGAAGCGGACATTGGAGAAGCCAGCGCGCTCGATCATCCGCGCAAAATCAGGCTGGTTGGGGAATTTGCGGATCGATTCCACCAGATACTGGTAGGGCTCAGCGTCGCCGGTGATCATCTTGCCGAAGCGCGGGATCGCGTTGAACGACCAGGCATCATAGACCTTGTCGAGCAGCGGAAGTTCGACTTCCGAGAATTCCAGCACCAGAAGCCGTCCGCCCCGCTTCAGGACCCGGAAGGCTTCCGACAGCGCCACATCGATATGCGGCACGTTGCGGATGCCGAAGGCGATCGTATAGGCGTCGAAGCTGTTGTCCTCGAAGGGCAGGCTTTCGGCATTGGCCTCGACGAAGGTGAGGTTGGGCGAGAGCCCCTTCTTCTCTGCGCGTTCAGCACCGACCCCCAGCATCGAGCCATTGATGTCGAGTACGGTCGCATGGGCCAGCCGATTGGAGGCTTCCACAATGCGGAACGCGATGTCGCCCGTGCCGCCGGCAACATCGAGCACCTTGTAATTGGCGTCCTTGCGCGGATTGAGCGAAGCGACCAGCGCATCCTTCCAGACGCGGTGAAGGCCAGCCGACATCACATCGTTCATGATGTCGTAGCGCTTGGCCACCTTGTGGAAGACATCATTGACCAGGCCCTGCTTTTCCTGCTCGTCGACCTGGCGGAACCCGTAGGAGGTTTCCATGCCGCCTTCGGCGGAAATGCGGCTTGCAGTCATCGGTTCACTCCACGTAACGGAACGGTCGGCAGACCATAGCGAAAAGGCTTCCGACGCGCTATCTGCGCTGAAGAAGCCGAAGGCTGGCTGGTCTATAGACCTTTAAAGAAGCGGTTCAAACAGAAAGATGGGCTGAAATGCCGGAATTGCCAGAGGTAGAGACGGTACGTCGCGGCTTGGCGCCGACAATGGAAGGCGCGCGGGTCAGGCGTCTGGAGTTGCGCCGCCCTGATCTGCGCTTCCCCCTGCCGCGCGATTTTGCCGCAAGGGTCGAGGGGCGCCGGATCGAAGCCCTGTCGCGCCGTGCGAAATACCTGCTGATCGACCTTGAGGATGACCTGACCGTGATCGCCCATCTCGGCATGTCCGGCTCGTTTCGCATCGAGGCAGGAGCCGCGGTGGAGGCGCCCGGCGTCTTCCACCATGAGCGCAGCAAGGACGAGAAGCACGATCACGTCGTCTTCCATCTGGACGGGGCCGAGGGACCGGTCCGCGTCATCTATAATGACCCGCGCCGTTTCGGCTTCATGGAGCTGATGGCCCGATCAGAACTCGACACCTATCCCGCCTTCCGCGATTTAGGCCCCGAGCCTGTCGGCAACATGCTCTCCGCCGATTATCTGGCGACGCGGTTTGCCGGACGCAGCCAGCCACTGAAGGGCGCGCTGCTCGATCAGAAGGTGATCGCCGGTCTCGGCAATATCTATGTCTGCGAGGCGCTCTGGCGCTCGCACCTGTCGCCAACCCGCAAGGTAGCGACCCTTGTGACGGCAAAGGGCAAGCCCAAGGCGGAGCTGGCGCTGCTGACCCAGTCTATCCGCGACGTCATCGTCGATGCGATCCTGGCGGGCGGCTCGTCGCTGCGCGACCACATCCAGGCAGATGGCACGCTCGGTTACTTCCAGCATTCCTTCCGCGCCTATGACCGCGAGGGCGAGCCGTGTCTCACCGATGGTTGTGGGGGGACCGTCGAAAGGATAGTTCAATCCGGCCGCTCGACATTCTATTGTAGCCGCTGCCAGAAATAAGGCCTCTGAGGCCGCACAAGGGAGGACACCATGTCATTCGAAACCCTGCTGATGGAACGCCGTGACCGTGTGGCGCTCGTCACGCTGAACCGGCCCCAGGCGCTGAATGCTCTGAACTCCACCGTCATGCGCGAGCTTTGCCAGCTTCTGGCCGAGCTGCAGGCGGATGCGACCGTGGGTGCCGTCGTGCTCACCGGGTCGGAAAAGGCCTTTGCCGCTGGCGCCGATATCAAGGAAATGCAGTCGCTCGAATTCGTCGACGCCTATACCGGCGGCTTCATCGGCGGCTGGGACGAGGTTGCCGGCTTCCGCAAGCCGCTGATTGCCGCTGTCTCCGGCTTTGCGCTGGGCGGCGGCTGCGAGCTCGCCATGATGTGCGATTTCATCATCGCCTCCAAAACCGCGAAGTTCGGCCAGCCCGAGATCACGCTCGGCATCATCCCCGGCATGGGTGGCTCTCAGCGGCTCACGCATGCGGTCGGCAAGGCCAAGGCCATGGATCTCTGCCTCACGGGCCGCATGATGGATGCGACCGAAGCCGAGAGCGCCGGTCTTGTCGCCCGCGTGGTCGAGCCCGAGCGTCTTCTCGATGAGGCGCTGGAAGCCGCCGCCAAGATCGCGTCTTTCTCCCTGCCATCGGTCATGATGGCCAAGGAGGCGGTCAACCGCGCCTTCGAGCAGACCTTGACCGAAGGGCTGCGTTCCGAGCGTCGGCTTTTCCATTCGCTCTTCGCCACCGAAGACCAGAAGGAAGGCATGGCGGCCTTCGCCGACAAGCGCAAGGCCGCCTTCAAGAACAGATAGGCGTGATGCCAAAGTCACGGATCTGGTCGCATAGCTTCCAATCCGTGACTTTGGTACAGGGACGGCGCGTTATCTGCAGAATCCGCGTTGACGCATTCCCGCTTTCCCGCTATATGCCCGCCCACGGTTGGGAAAGCCGATGCGCTTTTCCCATGAAACAGCTCCCCATGTGCTGGTATGGCAGGTCGCAACGACCCGACGCGGCGATGGTGGGCTTTGGTTTGAATTCGAGAGAGGCATCTATGGCCAATACAGCTTCGGCGAAGAAGGCGACCCGCAAGATCGCTGCCCGTACTGCAGTCAACAAGGCTCGTCGTTCGCGGGTCCGTGGTTTCATCCGTAAGGTCGAGGAAGCCATCGCTTCCGGCGACGCAGCGGTTGCCAAGGACGCCCTCCAGGCTGCTCAGCCGGAGATCCAGCGCGCCGCCACCAAGGGCGTGGTTCACGCCAACACGGCATCGCGCAAGATCTCGCGTCTGGCCGCTCGTGTGAAGGCCCTGGCTGTCTAATTTAAGACACCTTTTCGACAAATTCTGAAGAGCCTGGCGTTGCGCCGGGCTTTTTGTCGTTTCCGCTGCGTCTTACCGGAAATTGATGTTTTAGCGCTTTCTGCTGCACTGCATCTTGTCAGTCCGGTGACATAAAAAATCCTTATAATTCAAAAGGTTCAGGGAGGTGCCTTGTTCCATCGCCACTTCACCCTGGGGGAAGTTGGCCCCCTCTTGAGTCAAGAGAAATTTTATTTTTTCGCTTTGCGAGAGGCCTGTTTTGTGCCCGTTTGGGAATCTCCTTGATTCAAAAGCGATTCTTTTTCGGCCGAATGTGACGCAAAAATGAAGTACGAAGAGTCAATGGTCCAAGCGCCCGATAGCCTAAAAATCGGTGTTGATCTTCACATTTGATCCTGCCTTAATGTGTCTCAGCAAAGGGCGAGGGACTAGCCCGAAACGACGGTCTGAACGGCAGCAATGCCCACAAGACAAGTCGCCTTTGCCGGAGCGGAGTGTTTCCATTCCGTTTTCTCATAAAGTAATCGGCGTTGCATCGGAGACGTAGCCGTTTCCGCGCGATGACGATTTGCGTCTTGTCTGCAGTGTTGCAGACCGGGCGGGTGACTGTCGAGCCGCATGTCGAGGATGTGGTTTGTGCATATGGAGCGACCAGCGCCGTGAGGGAGGCGAGGGGCAAGTCATGTGGGTGCTTTTGGCTGAAGCGCTGACGTGACGCGTTCGGGGACCGTCGATCCGTTCGGATCGACTTGAGATGAAGCGGCTGTCGGACGGCGATAGAAACGCCCGGCACCTGGAATGAATTTGGAAGGCGGCAACATGCATATGAACTCTATGACGGCCGGTGCATTGGCGAACGGGGACAATGCACATTCGGCGCTCGGCGCCACGTGCTCCGAAGGAGCAGGAGAGAACGCCGATATGAAGCATAACGATCTCTTTGACCGCTTCAGCAAGAGACTGAAGGCCCAGGTCGGGGTCGACGTCTACCAGAGCTGGTTTGGACGCTTGAAGCTCCATTCCGCATCGAAGAGCGTGGTGCGCCTGACGGTACCCACCACCTTTCTGAAGTCGTGGATCAACAACCGTTACCTCGATCTCATCACATCGATCTTCCAGGCCGAGGATCCGTCGATCCTCAAGGTCGAGATCATGGTGCGCAGTGCAAGCCGCAGCACCCGTGGTCCGCAGGCCGAAGATCGTCCCGCCAGCACCGAGGCAGTACAGCCCGCAGCCGTCCGCAAGTCCGGCCCCCAGTCAATCGGCCAGATCGCAACCCCGCAGGTCTCCTCCTCCGGCACCACCGCGCGCAGCCAGAGCGGCCCGCTCTTCGGTTCGCCGCTCGACAGCCGCTACACCTTTGACGGCTTCGTCGAAGGCGCGTCCAACCGTGTGGCACTCGCGGCCGCCAAGACGATTGCGGAAGCCGGCGCCGGCGCCGTGCGCTTCAACCCGCTTTTCATCCATTCCTCGGTTGGTCTCGGCAAGACGCACCTGCTTCAGGCGATCGCCAATGCTGCGGTTCACAGCCCGCGTCAGCCGCGCGTCGTCTACCTGACCGCCGAATACTTCATGTGGCGTTTCGCAACAGCGATCCGCGACAATGATGCCCTGACGCTGAAGGACTCGCTGCGCAACATCGACCTCCTGATCATCGACGACATGCAGTTCCTGCAGGGGAAGATGATCCAGCACGAATTCTGCCATCTGCTCAACATGCTGCTCGACAGCGCCAAGCAGGTCGTCGTGGCCGCCGACCGTGCGCCCTGGGAGCTGGAATCGCTCGATCCGCGCGTTCGTTCGCGTCTCCAGGGTGGCGTTGCCATCGAAATGGAAGCGCCCGACTACGACATGCGCCTCGACATGATGAAGTCGCGCCTGGACGTGGTCCGCAAGGACGATCCGTCGATCGATATCCCTGCTGACATCCTGGAACACGTTGCGCGCAACATCACCAGCAGTGGTCGTGATCTGGAAGGCGCCTTCAACCAGCTCCTCTTCCGTCGCTCCTTCGAGCCGAACCTGTCGATCGAACGCGTCGATGAACTGCTGGCCCACCTCGTTGGTGCCGGTGACCAGAAGCGCGTACGCATTGAAGACATCCAGCGCGTCGTCGCCCGTCATTACAACGTGTCGCGTCAGGAACTGGTATCGAACCGCCGCACCCGCGTCATCGTCAAGCCGCGCCAGATCGCCATGTATCTGTCGAAGACGCTGACCCCGCGCTCCTTCCCGGAGATCGGTCGTCGCTTCGGCGGACGTGACCACACGACCGTATTGCATGCCGTGCGCAAGATCGAAGAACTGATCTCGGCCGACCAGAAGCTGTCGCAGGAAATCGAACTGCTGCGCCGCCTGATCAACGAATAAGCGACCAGTCGCAGAGATATAGGCCACCGCGATCCTTGATATGGGCTCGCGGTGGCTTTTTCGTATCCGGATACGGGTTCAGGCGCGGGCGATCGCGATGATCTCGGGGCTGGTTGCCGAATAGGGCGTACCATCCCACCAGCCGAGAAGCTCGACTTCGCCAAATCCCGCAGCGGAGAGCAGGCCCCGGATGGTTTCCACCGGCGCAAACCTCAGCCGGCTCTCGCTGACCAATGTCTCGCCCGTGGCCTCGATCGTGAAGACCGCATCGAAGGTCACGTGTTCACCCTCGACATCCTTGATCTGGTAATAGACGTCGACCGGCCCAATGCCGTCGATGACCCGCTGTTCGCGTGTCTTCTCCCGCGTCCAGCCTTGCCAGGCTTTGTCTTGCGGATTGCGGCTTTCAAGGATCAGCCTGCCACCCGGCGCCATGTGCCGGTGAATGTTGCGCAAGGCAGCCAGGGTTTCGGCATCGTCGAGAAAGACCTGGAAGACATGCCCCGTCATGATGGCAAGGTCGAAGCGGTCGGGGAGCAAGAACTCGGCAGCGGGTGCCTGAACCGAGTCGACCCCACCTTGCCCGTCCTTCATCCGCGCAACCCGCAGCATGCCGTCTGCCGGATCGACGCCGGTCACCGTGTGCCCGCGGTCTGCCAGACGCAGCGTCACCGATCCCGTGCCGCATCCGATGTCGAGCACGCGGCAGGGAGTCTTGGTGAAATTCTCGTAGAAATCGCCGTCTTCGCCATGATGGTTGAAGGCGTCATAGAGGCGGGCCATGTCGAAACGGGCAAAGGCTGGATCGACCGGCATCGTCTCTCACTCCCTCAGCAGGCGAGATCGGCGACGACAGCGTCGAGGATCAACATGCCCGGCGGCGTGCAGCGCAGCCGCGAATTGCCGAGCCGCTCGATGAAGCCCTGTTCGAGCAGAAACTGCTCCTTGTCCGGATCGGGATCGCGGCCGGAAAGCTGCTGCCAGCGGGCGAGATCGACCCCTTCGCGTAGCCGAAGTCCCATCAACAGAAGCTCGTCGGCCTGGGCCTCATGATCGAGCTCTTCGCGTTCGATGATGCCATGGCCATTCTGCTCGACGGCAGAAAGCCAGGTCTCCGGATGCCGTTCAGCGACGGTGGCAATCTTCGTCCGCCCTTGCGTCAGCCGTCCATGCGCGCCGGGGCCGATACCGGCATAATCGCCGTATCGCCAATAGGTCAGGTTGTGCCGGCTCTCCGCACCCGGGCGGGCGTGGTTGGAAACCTCGTAGGCCGGAAGCCCCTCGCGCGCCGTAATCTCCTGCGTCGCCTCGTAAAGCGTCGCTGCATGCTCGTCGTCGGGCACGATCAGCTTGCCCGCCTTGTGCAGGCCATAGAAGGCCGTGCCTTCCTCGATCGTCAGCTGGTAGAGCGACAGATGATCGACCGCATACGATATGGCTTCCTTCAGCTCGCGCTCCCAGGCCTCCACCGTCTGGTTCGGCCGAGCATAAATCAGGTCGAAGGACATGCGCGGAAAGATCTCGCGCGCCAGCTTGATGGCTTTCAGCGCATCCGCGACGTCATGAAGTCGCCCGAGAAACTTGAGGTCCGGATCGTTCAACGCCTGCACACCGAGTGACACGCGGTTCACGCCGGCGGCCCGGTAGCCGTGGAAGCGGGTCGCCTCGACGCTGGACGGGTTCGCCTCCATCGTGATCTCGATGCCATCGGGCATGTGCCAGTTGGCGGCGATCCCGTCGAGGATTGCCCCGACCGTCGTGGGATCCATCAGTGATGGCGTACCGCCGCCCATGAAGACGCTGGTGACGGTCTTCGGGCCCGACAGCGCGCGCACGGCCTTGAGCTCGGCGAGGAAGGCCGAAACGAAACGCGCCTGATCCACCGGCTGGTGACGTACATGGCTGTTGAAATCACAGTAAGGACACTTGGCCGCGCAGAAGGGCCAATGCACGTAAACGCCGAAGCCGGGCTCCCCCGTGTCGGGCAGCAGCGTGAAGGACCGATCGGTCAAAGCCTCAGGCCTCCAGGCAGGTTTCGACGAAAAGCTTGAAGGCCCGTGCACGATGCGAAAGGGCCGCCGCATCGCCGGGCTTCCAGCCATGCTTCTCGTCCGCCGTCATCTCGCCGAAGGTCCGCTCATGCCCTTCCGGCTGAAAGATCGGGTCGTAGCCGAAACCGGCAGACCCACGCGGCGGCCAGGCAACGGTGCCCTCGACTTCGCCACGGAAGAATTCCGTATGGCCGTCAGGCCAGGCGAGACAGAGCACGCTGACGAAGCGGCAGGTGCGCTGTGCAGACTCGGTCGCGCCGCGCTCTGCAAGCGCCTTCTCGACCTTCTCCATTGCCATGGCGAAGTCGCGGCTGCCATCCTCGCGCTCGGCCCAGTTGGCCGTGTAGACGCCAGGCGCACCGTCGAGCGCGTCGATGACAAGGCCGCTGTCGTCGGAGAGGGCGGGCAGGCCCGACGCCTTGGCCGAGGCCAGCGCCTTGATCGCCGCATTCTCTTCGAAGGTCGTGCCGGTTTCATCGGGCTCGACGAAGTTGAGGTCCTTGGCCGACTTGGCCGAAAAGCCGAAAGGGCCGATCAGATCGGCGATCTCTGCGATCTTGCCGGCATTATGGCTGGCGACGACGATGGTGCGGGTGTCGAGTTTGCGCATGGATGCCTCTCCGGACTTTCGTCTCAGCCGATCGCCTGCTTCTGCAGCGCGACCAGTTCGTCGATCCCGTTGCGGGCAAGGCCGAGCAGGGTCAGGAATTCGTCCTGGCTGAACGGCTTGCCTTCGGCCGTGCCCTGGATCTCGACGATGCCGCCGGAGCCGGTCATGACGAAGTTGGCATCGGTCTCTGCTGCCGAGTCTTCCAGATAATCGAGGTCGATCACCGGCTGGCTGGCGAAGATCCCGCAGGAGACCGCGGCGACATGGTCCTTCAGGACCTTCTCGACCTTGATCATGCCGGGACGATAACGCTTGAGGCAATCATGCAGGGCGATGAAGGCACCCGTGATCGCCGCAGTCCGCGTGCCGCCATCCGCCTGGATGACATCGCAGTCGATCGAGATCTGCCGCTCGCCCAGCGCTTCCAGGTCGACGATGGCGCGCAGCGAGCGACCGATCAGTCGCTGGATTTCCTGCGTGCGACCGCTCTGCTTGCCGCGCGCGGCCTGGCGCCGCATGCGCTCGCCGGTGGCGCGCGGCAGCATGCCGTACTCGGCTGTCACCCAGCCCTTGCCGGAATTGCGCAGCCATGGCGGCGTCTTTTCTTCAAGGCTCGCGGTGCACAGCACATGCGTATCGCCG
Source organism: Allorhizobium sp. (assembly GCA_965283865.1). Taxonomy (GTDB): domain Bacteria; phylum Pseudomonadota; class Alphaproteobacteria; order Rhizobiales; family Rhizobiaceae; genus Allorhizobium. Next base: position 4,431,742 of record CBDIQA010000001.1, on the reverse strand, counting down.
AACTTCACCAGGCAGGAGCCTTCCGCATGCTTGGAAAAATTGCGCTCGAACGAAACCTTGCGCATTTGGTCGGTTTTTCTGCCGGATGGCCGCATCGTAATCTCCTGGGTTGTCTGTTGCCTTCTAAGGAGGGAGCCTGCCATTTGCAAAGAAAAACCATCCCGCAGCGCCGAGAGGCGCGAAGACCCGGAATTACCGCTTGGTCATCCATCGCGCAGTGACTATATTTCCAGCATGAAACATCTGAGATCCTGTCCGCTGCGCCAATGGCATCACTGAAGACAACCGTCGCAGACGTTTCCGCGTCCTTGGACGATCGCTCCAGGGAGGTGTTTCGCCGTATTGTCGAGACCTATCTCGACTCCGGTGATCCCCTTGGCTCGCGCAATCTGTCGCGTCTCCTCCCGATGTCGCTGTCGCCCGCCTCCGTGCGCAACGTGATGAGCGACCTCGAAGACCTCGGCCTGATCTACGCCCCGCATGTCAGTGCCGGCCGCCTGCCGACGCAAGCGGGGCTCCGCTTCTTCGTCGATGCCTTCATGCAGGTCGGCAAGCTTCGATGGTGAGCGCGACGAGATCGAGCGCCAGATCCGCCCGACCAGCGCCGATCAGCCGATGGAAGCCATGCTCACCGAAGCGAGCCGCATGCTCTCCGGGCTTTCGCGCGGTGCCGGCCTCGTCATTTCATCGAAGAACGATCCGATCCTCAAGCATGTCGAATTCATCCGGCTGGAGCCGACCAAGGCGCTCGCCGTTCTGGTCGGCGAACATAATCAGATAGAAAACCGCATCATCGATCTGCCGGCCGGTGTCACCGCCTCCCAGCTGACGGAAGCAGCCAATTTCCTGAACGCCAATCTCGCCGGCCAGACGATGCGAGAGTTGCGCAGCCAGATCGAGAAGCTCAAGACGCAGGTCGCAAGCGAGCTGGATACACTGTCGCAGGATCTCGTCGAGCGCGGGCTTGCCGTCTGGTCGGGCGAAGTGGCGGAAAAGCAGCCGGCACGGCTCATCGTTCGCGGTCGCGCCAATCTGCTAGAAGGCCTGGCAGGTTCCGATGACATCGATCGTCTTCGCCTGCTTTTTGACGACCTGGAGCGCAAGGAAAGCCTGATCGAGATCCTCGACCTCGCCGAAAGCGGACCCGGCGTGCGCATCTTCATCGGATCGGAAAACAAGCTCTTCTCGCTCTCCGGCTCGTCCCTGATCGTCGCACCTTATAGAGACGGTGAAGACCGGATCGTCGGCGCAGTCGGCGTCATCGGCCCCACGAGGCTCAACTATTCGCGCATCGTGCCCATGGTCGACTACACCGCACAGCTCATGGCCAGGCTCTCGCGCGGCAGTCGTTAGGCGGATTTGCCGCCAACCCTTGATTTTTTCACACCAAACCCTGATATCGGGCACGAATTCGACACCGAGAGTTCGAACACCTAAACCATTCGGAGAACGTCATGACCGAAGAAACCAACAAGAACGGACCTGACGCGGCCGCCCACGAGGCGCACGCAACCGAAGCGGCTGAACAGCAGGCTGCAGGCGAGGAAGAGGGCGCGTCGGAACGACAGGTCGATCCCGTCGAAGCCTTGAAGGCCGAGAATGCCGACCTGCGCGACCGCTTCCTGCGCCTGGCAGCTGAGATGGACAATCTGCGCCGCCGCACGGATCGTGAAGTCAAGGATGCCAAGTCCTATGCCGTGACCGGCTTTGCCCGCGACATGCTGTCGGTTTCCGACAATCTACGCCGCGCCATCGAGACCCTGCCGGACGAAGCCCGCGCATCTGCCGATGCCACGATGACGGCATTGATCGAAGGCGTGGAAATGACCGAGCGCGGCATGCTGGCAACGCTCGAGCGTCATGGTGTGCGCAAGATCGAGGCCGAAGGCCAGAAGTTCGATCCCAACTTCCACCAGGCGATGTTCGAGGTTCCGAACCCAAATGTCGCCAACAACACGGTCGTACAGGTCGTGCAGGCAGGCTACGCCATCGGCGATCGCGTGCTGCGTCCGGCCATGGTCGGCGTCGCCAAAGGTGGTCCGAAGACGGATGCCGCCTCAGAGGATAGCGCCAAGGCGTGATCGGCCGTGAGCATGGTTGAATAAAAAAAGCGCCTCTCGAGGCGCTTTTTTCTTGAGCTGATTGGGAGGCGTAATGGCCTCAGGCGGCGTTCGAAGCCTGTTCCTCGTTGAGGAAGGTGCTAGATCGCCGATGCCGATTCGGTCGCGCGCAGCTTGGCCACCAGATCGTGGTCGCGCAGCACGCGTGCAATCCGCGACAGAGCCTTCAGATGGTCCGCACCTGCACCTTCCGGCGCCAGCAGCAGGAAGACGAGATCGACCGGCTGGTCGTCCAGGGCCTCGAAGTCCACGGGCGTTTCCAGGCGGGCGAAAATGCCGGTGATCTTGCTGATCTTGTTGAGTTTCCCATGCGGTATGGCGATGCCGTTACCCACGCCGGTCGAGCCAAGACGCTCGCGCTGCAGGATCACGTCGAAAATTTCCCGTTCCGGAATGTCGGTAAGCTTGGAGGCTTTGGCCGCAAGTTCCTGAAGCAGCTGCTTCTTGGAGTTCACCCGGAGGGCCGGTACGACAGCATCCTGCTGCAGCAAATCTGCCAATGCCATATCAATGTCCTTCATGCCTCGGATCGAGGAGCGGGCGACTGCAGTGCGCAGTCGCCCAAGCCGATCTTCAGCCTTTGATGTTGGCGGAATCGATCCACCCGATATTACCGTCATTCCGACGATAAACGATATTCAATTGTTCACTTCCCGGGCTTCTGAACAGAAGAACCGGGTCATCCGTCATGTCGAGTGCCATAACCGCCGAGGCTACGGACATGGTCCGAAGCTTTTTGGTGCTTTCGGCCACGATTGTCGGCGCGTAGTCGTCCGGCAGTTCCTCGTGATCGTCGTCCATGGAATCCATGACCGTGTAGGCCACCTCGATCGACGCGTTCTGAGCCTCGCCCGCGTGATGATCCTTCAGCTTGCGCTTATAGCGGCGCAGGCGCTTCTCGACGCGCTCGAAGGCGGTGTCGAAGGCCACTTGCGGATCATTAGCCTCGCCTGCGGCATGCAGGTTTGCGCCGGTATCGAGATGCACCAGGCAATCGGCCGCGAAGCGCGACTGCGACTTCGTGACGACCACTTGCCCGGAATACCCTCCGTCGAAGTATTTGGTAACCGCATCCTGGATCCGATCTTCGATCCGCTGCCGGAACGTTTCACCGATTTCCATCTGCTTGCCGGATACACGCACACTCATGGAGTTTCCCTTCTTATGATTGGTTGCGTCTCCATTTTACGCCAAGCGACGCCCGCGTCCAAGCTTTTCGAGCGGTTCGGTCAGTCTGTGCCTTCGTTTGTCGGGCGTAGTCGAGGGTTTGTCCCCTCGGGCAACAGTGTGCGCTGTCGATTGCGGCGCGCTTCTAGCCGCCATCTGAGGAAGAGTCAATGTCCTGTTAATCTTTGCGTCCGGAAGGTGTCCGTCAGACGGCCGAAACCTTGGCCATGGCCCGCTTTTCCCGGCGCCTCTGGACGGAGGAGGGGATGTTCATCGCCTCCCGATATTTGGCGACCGTGCGGCGTGCGAGATCGACACCACCGGACTTCAACTGATCGACGATATCGTCGTCGGAGAGCACGGCATCCGGGCTTTCCTGGGCAATCAGGGCACGGATGCGATGCCGGACAGATTCTGCCGAATGGCTGTCGCCGCCCTCTGCCGAGGCGATGGAAACGCTGAAGAAATATTTGAGCTCAAACAGCCCGCGCGGCGTCATCATGTATTTGTTGGTGGTAACGCGGCTTACCGTCGATTCGTGCATCTTGATGGCGTCTGCGATCGTCTTGAGATTGAGCGGACGCAGGTGATCGACCCCGTGATCGAGAAAAGCCGACTGCTGGCGCACGATCTCGGCCGCGACCTTGGTAATCGTCTTCGCACGCTGGTCGAGGCTGCGGGTCAGCCAGTTGGCATTCTGCAGGCATTCCGACATGAAGGCCTGGTCCGGCGCATCCTTCGCCGTGCCCGGACGAACCGCTGCCATATAACTGTGGTTGACCAGAACCCGGGGCAGGGCATCCGGGTTCAGTTCCACCCGCCATCCGCCAATCCCGTCGGCGCGTACAACGATGTCGGGCGTGACGGATTCGCTCGCCTCATGTTCGAAGCAACTGCCCGGCTTCGGATTGAGTTTGCGGATCTCCGATAGCATGTCGATCAGGTCTTCCTCGTCGACACCGCAGATCTTTTTCAGCGTCGCGAAATCGCGCTTCGCGAGAAGCTCGAGATTGGCGACTAGTACCGCCATCGCCGGATCATACCGGTCCCTCTGGCGCAACTGGATCGCCAGGCATTCGCTGAGCGAGCGCGCAAAGACGCCGGCAGGTTCCAGCGTCTGCAGCGTGGTTAGCACCCCCTCCACCGCCGCGAGCGAAAGCCCGAGCCTCTCCGCGATATCCTGGAGATCAGCCCGCAGATAGCCGGCTTCGTCGAGATGGTCGACAAGCACGGAGGCCAGCAACTGGTCCGGTGCGGCGCTCAGCGCGAAAGGGATTTGCTGGTTCAGATGGTCGCGCAGGCTGACCTGACCCGCGACGAAATCATCGAGATCGAAGCTCTCGCTGCCATCGCCGGATTGCCCCGGCATCGACTTCCATTGTCCCAGCAGCTCGGGCGCGTCGGGCCGCTGGGCAGATCCCTCGTCGGCAAAGGCGGTGTCATAATTGGTGTCGAGGCGATCGTTCAGCCGATCGCTGGCGTCGTTCTCATACCAGTCGCTGTCGAGTGAGGGAGGTGCCGCGAATTCATCGACCGTGGCCTGGCTGTCCTGCTGCGCGCTTGCGCTGTGGCGATCGGCATTGTCGGGAAGTTCGCCGCCCAAATCTCCGTCATCTGCTGCCATTTCGAGCAGCGGATTGCGCTCCACTTCCTGCGCGATGAACTGCATCAGTTCCAGGTGAGTCATCTGCAACAGCTGAATGGATTGCATCAGCTGCGGAGTCATCACCAAAGACTGGCTTTGTCGCAGGAATAGGTTGGCGGATAAGGCCATGGCGGACGTTCGACTCCCCTACATTCCCCCGAAATCCCGCCATTGATGGCGGGAAAATCCACTTGGCCCAAAAATTGCTTTTTATTTTACTTTGGTCAAGCCGCAGGAGGGGCTGGGGTGGCGTTTTCTTCGTCCAGCCCTCAGAGGCTGAACTGTTCGCCAAGATAGAGGCGGCGGACATCGGCATTGTTGATGATGTCGTTGGCGCGGCCGTGGGTCAGAACCTCGCCGGCATGAATGATATAGGCCCGGTCGATCAGGCCGAGCGTCTCGCGCACATTGTGGTCGGTGATGAGAACGCCGATGCCGCGCGCAGTAAGATGCCGCACCAGGTTCTGAATATCGGAAACCGATATCGGATCGACGCCGGCAAACGGTTCGTCGAGCAGCATGAAGGTCGGATCCGTCGCGAGCGCGCGGGCGATTTCAAGTCGACGGCGTTCACCACCGGACAGTGCGACTGCCGGGGATTTGCGCAGCTTCTCGATATGGAATTCCGCTAGAAGCTCGTCGAGCTTGGCTTCTCGCTGACGCTTGTCGGTGACATGCACCTCGAGTACGGCGCGGATGTTCTCTTCCACGGTCAGGCCGCGAAAGATCGACGCTTCCTGCGGCAGATAGCCGACGCCAAGGCGGGCGCGGCGATACATCGGCATCGATGTCACATCATTGCCGTTGATCGAGATCGTTCCGGCATCCACCGGCACGAGACCGGTGATCATGTAAAAACAGGTCGTCTTGCCGGCACCGTTCGGCCCGAGCAGGCCGACGGCCTCACCACGGCGAACCACCAGCGAGGCGCCATTCACCACACGGCGGGAATTATAGGTCTTGGTCAGCCCGTGGGCGATCAGCGTGCCTTCATAGCGCGACTTGTCGCCCGGCAGGATTGCCGGGGCAGCCGGCTTCTTGGCCTGCTTGGACTTGGTAAGGAAGGGAATGTGCACGTTCACGCTGACCCGTCAGTTGCTCTTCTGGGATTTGGGGTCGAGCTGAATCTGGACGCGGCGGCCACAGCTGTCGAGCTTGGCCTGGCCAGAATTCATCTGGACGGTGAGCTTGCAGCCGACGAAGACGTTCTGCCCCTCGGACAGAACGACCCGCTCGCCTTCGAGCACGAAGACCTGCTGGGTCATGTCGAAATAGCCTTTGTCGGCCGTCGCCTGCTGCGTCTCCGACTGCAGGAAGACCTTATCCATCACATCGATCTTTTCGATGTCGGCATTGCCCTGCGTAACCGTTGTGCCTTCGCCGCGATAGAGGACCGTCATGGAGCCGGCCTGTAGGGTCGTCGTGCCCTGAACCACCTTCACATTGCCGGTGAAGAAAGCCTTCTTTTCCGCCTCGCGGATCTCAAGCGCATCGCTTTCGATCTGGATCGGCTGGTCGTTGGAAAGCTTGAGACCATCCATCTGGCTGCTGGTTGTCTGGGCCGAGACAAGCGCGGTGAAACCGCTTGCGGAAAGCAGGAGGAAGCCAGCGACGGAAATCTTGGCGAAGGAGCGGTGAATCATGGCTGGGCGGCTTCCATTGACCGATTGCTGCGAAGGGCGGACGGCTCGATGTTCAACTTGACGGCGCCCGTAAATATCATGGTTCGCCCCTTATCCTTCATCTCGAGCGAGTTCGCAACAATCGACGCGCCTTTGGTCTGGATAGCCACCGGGTCTTCGGTCTTCATTGTGCCGCCGCCGATGTCGAGATTGGCAGAGCCGAACTGGGCATCGATGCCGCTGCTCAAATTCAGCGTGAACGGTTTGTCGAGATTGAGGAGGTTGGCGCCCCGATCGAAGATGCCGCTCGTCGCCACCACGCGAGCCAGGACCTTGTCATTGACAGGCACGGCTGCAGCGATCGACTCGAGCGTGATCATGTTGGGGTTCTTGATATCCTGCAGGGCGCGTTCGGCCCGCAGTGAATAGCGAACGCCTTCGGAATTGCGGCCCGCGATCGCCGGCTTCTCCATGACGACCTTGCCATCTTCGATCTTGGCGGATTCGATCTGCAGCTCGTCCGGCATGAGGCCGCGCACGAGCGACACCGCGACGAAGGCAAGCGTGATCCCAAGTGCCACGACTGGCAGGAGAATGCGCAGACGCCGCACACGCCGCGAATGGCTCATCGCCCTGCGATAGGTGTCCGCACCGGAGCCGTGTCCAGTGGCCGGCGCGCCATCATGTGTTGATTGCAGCATTAACAGGAACCCGTTTTCATGGCGGCCAGCCGAAGCCCGCTCGCCCATTCTCGTCGTTTCGCATGTCTATGGGATGTTGCCAATATGGATTGTGGCGGGCCCATTACAAGAAGCATGCCAGATCGACGATGCAGCGGTCCCGCGGAGAAAGTGAGGCAGTGTCGTTCACGAATCCGCGTGTGATGGGCGTCATAGCACTCGCAAAGCCGGCACTTTATGGTTAAGTTGTTCCTTGACTGAGCTTTTTTGCTTTGGCACCTTTGTCAGCGCTCACGTCACATTAGAAAATTCAGGGGGTCCGCGTGATAAAGTCGGAATTGGTGCAGATCGTCGCGGCCCGTAATCCGCATCTCTATCACCGGGATGTCGAAAATATCGTAAATGCAGTCCTGGACGAGATCACCGACGCGCTGGCAGCCGGCAATCGCGTGGAGCTGCGCGGCTTCGGCGCCTTTTCGGTCAAGAATCGCCCCTCCCGCTCTGGACGCAACCCGCGCACCGGCGAGACAGTCTTCGTCGAGGAGAAGTGGGTCCCCTTCTTCAAGACCGGCAAGGAGTTGCGCGAGCGTCTGAACCCCGGCATGGGCGACGAAGACGACGAATAAGCGCTTTTCGCGTTGAAAATTCCGCCTCTGTCCTTAACTTGAACCTCTGAGAGGTCCCGGCAGGGGGCTGGAAGAGATGAGGGAGTTGTCGAGATGGTCCGGAAAATCGTGAGCCTCGTGGTGTTCCTTCCGCTCGGAGTGCTTCTGGTCGTTCTGGCCGTTGCCAACCGTGCCTCGGTCAATCTGGCCCTCAACCCGTTCAATCCGGCGGATCAGGCGCTGTCCGTTTCCGCGCCACTGTTCGTTTTCCTGATTGTGGCCGTCATGCTCGGCGTTCTTCTAGGCGCCACGGTCACGTGGTTCACGCAAGGCAAGCACCGCAAGAAGGCCCGCAGCCAGTCGCGTATTGCCCAGCAGTGGCAGGCCGAAGCCGATCGGCAGAAGACGCGGGCCGAAGAGATTGCCGGCTCGACCCTTCCCCAGTTGGGCGCCCGCTAGGCCTCGGCAAACCTGAGCTCCGGTCGCTCGCGGCAAATTTCCTTTCCGCGCCGGGCCGGCAATGCTAAGGGCTGGCCGAGACGAACACGACCCACGGATCATTGACGTGAAGAACAAGGAACGTCGCCCCGGCGCCAAGCCATTCCCGGGAGCGAAGGCTAAAGGCAGTGGCGAGACACGGCCGGCAACGGCAAAGCCTTATGCATCGAAGGGCAGGGACGAGCGCCAGGCCCGCCCGCCGCGCCGTGATGCCGAGGCACCAAAGCCGAAGCCCCAGCTGCAATCGCCCGATACGACGGCTGAACCCGCCCGTGCTCTGACGGTCCGCAACGGTGACCGTCCGACCGAGCGCGTGCCGCTGATCTTGGAATCGGCAGGCGCTGGCGACTTCCACCTGATCGACAGCGGCGACGGCTTGAAGCTCGAGCAATACGGTCCCTATCGCATCGTGCGGCCGGAAGCGCAGGCCCTGTGGCCGAAGGCGCTGCCCACCCATGTCTGGGACAAGGCCGATGCCGTGTTCACCGGCGATACCGACGAGGACGGCATGGGCCGCTGGCGCTTCCAGCGCGAGGCGCTCGGCGAAACCTGGCCGCTGTCCCTGCTCGGCGTTGATTTCCACGGCCGCTTCACCGCCTTCCGCCATGTCGGCGTTTTTCCCGAGCAAATCGCCCACTGGAGCTGGATGAAGCAGAAGATCGAAGCTGCCGATCGGCCGCTGAAGGTCCTGAATCTCTTCGGCTATACCGGCGTTGCCTCGCTTGTGGCCGCCGCTGCCGGCGCCGAAGTCACCCATGTCGACGCCTCGAAGAAGGCAATTGGCTGGGCGCGCGAGAACCAGTCGTTGAGCCGCCTCGACAAGGCGCCGATCCGCTGGATCTGCGAAGATGCGATGAAGTTCATCCTGCGCGAGGAGCGTCGCGGCCACCGCTACGACATCATCCTCACCGACCCGCCGAAATTCGGCCGTGGTCCCAATGGTGAAGTCTGGCAGCTCTTCGATCATCTGCCGCTGATGCTCGATGTCTGCCGCGAGCTGCTAGCGCCTAAGGCGGTCGGGCTTGTTCTGACCGCCTATTCGATCCGCGCGAGCTTCTATTCCATCCATGAATTGATGCGTGAGACCATGCGTGGCAAGGGCGGGCTCGTCGAGTCAGGCGAGCTCGTCATCCGCGAAGCCGGCCTCGACGGCAAGACGCCGGGGCGTGCGCTCTCCACCTCTCTCTTCAGCCGCTGGGTGCCGAAATGACCGACGACTATCGAAACGAGGGCCCGCGCCGCGTCGGCCAGGTCAAGGAAGTCACCAGCCTCGCCAATCCCATCATCAAGGACATCAAGGCGCTTTCCCAGAAGAAGAGCCGCGACGAAAGCCGCACGTTCCTTGCTGAAGGCCTGAAGCTGGTCATCGATGCGCTTGATCGAGGCTGGACCATCCGCACGCTCGTCTATGCCAAGGCCGGCAAGGGCAAGCCGCTGGTCGAAAAGGTCGCCGCCCGGACGGTCGCCGCCGGCGGCTTGGTGCTGGAAGTGAGCGAAAAGGTGATGTCCTCGATCACGCGGCGCGACAACCCGCAAATGGTCGCCGCCGTCTTCGAACAGCGCTGGACGCCGCTCAAGGACATCCAGCCGAAGGGCTCGGAAACCTGGATCGCGCTCGACCGCGTGCGTGATCCCGGCAATCTCGGCACCATCGTACGAACCGCCGACGCTGCCGGCGCCTCGGGCGTCATCCTAGTCGGTGATTGCACCGATCCCTTTTCCATGGAAACCGTGCGCGCCACCATGGGCTCGATGTTTGCCCTGCCGCTGGTGAAGACCACGCCCGCCGATTTCCTCAAGTGGAAGAAGTCGGTGGATGCCCGCCTCGTTGCCACGCATCTGGCCGGTGCCGTCGACTACCGCACCATCGACTACCGCTCCAAGCCGGTCATCCTGATGATGGGCAATGAACAATCCGGCCTGCCGGATGAACTGGCGCAGGCCGCAGACAAGCTCGCCCGCATTCCCCAGGTCGGCATGGCCGATAGCCTGAACCTCGCAGTCGCAACCGGCGTCATGCTGTTCGAGGTCCGCCGCCACCTGCTCGCCCTCGACGGAGCCAAGTGACAATGCTTGCCGCCTTCAACCGGCCCGGCCCGGTTCTGACCTTCATCGCCATTGCCCTGATCCTTGACCAGGCCATCAAATATGCGGTGGAAATCTATCTGCCGATGCATGAGCTGATCCCGGTCATGCCTTTCTGGGCGCTCTACCGGACCCATAATCTCGGCGTCGCCTTCTCCATGCTGTCGCATCTCGACAGCTGGTTCATCATCGGCCTGCGCCTCGTGATCGTGGCCTTTGTCCTGTGGCTCTGGCGGAAAACCGGCCCGGAGCAGCATTTCGCCCATCTCGGCTTTGCGATGATCATCGCAGGCGCGCTCGGCAATATCATCGATCGCCTCACCTATGGCTATGTGGTCGACTATATCCTCTTCTACACGCAGACCTGGTCCTTCGCCGTCTTCAACCTGGCCGACAGCTTCATCACCATTGGCGCGATCTTCATCGTCATCGACGAGATCATCCAGCACCGTAAGCCGAAGCCGCCGGAGGCTTGACGGAGGCGAAAGCCTCCGAAGTTTTGTCACTTTCCTGTAGCAGTCTCGTGTTTAAAGGCCCGTGACTTCAACGCTGGATAGATCCGATGAGCGTGGAACTGATCGAACGAGACCTTCTTCTGGAAAACCCGGCCGTTATGCCGCTGGGGCTTCCCGCTTCGCGCGATATCCTGGGCCGAATTGGTAGCCTGGAAACGCGCATTGCCCGCACCGAACGCGAGATCGACGCGGCTCAGGCCGTGCGCTACCGCGTCTTCGTCGAGGAGATGAAGGCGCAGGTCTGCGCCGAAGATGCTCGCCGTGGTCGTGAGGTCGATAGCTGGGATAGCCTCTGCGAACATCTCCTGGTTCTAGATCGCTCGATCGACGGCGACGCTGAAGACCAGATTGTCGGCACCTACCGCCTGCTGCGCCATGAAGTGGCGATCGCCCATGGCGGCTTCTATTCCGGCTCCGAGTTCGGCGTCGATGCGCTCGTCGCCCGCCATCCGGACAAGCGCTTCATGGAGCTCGGTCGCTCCTGCGTTCTGCCGCAGTATCGCACCAAGCGCACGGTCGAGCTGCTCTGGCAGGGCTGCTGGGCTTATGCCTTGCATAACCGCATCGATGCCATGTTCGGCTGCGGCTCCTTCCCCGGCGTGCAGCCGGAAGAGCATGCGCTGGCGCTTTCCTTCCTTCACCAGAACGCCGTCGCCCAGTGGCGAATGGGCGGTCGACGCACTGCCCCATCTCTACCGCGAGATGGACCTGATGCCGACCGAGGCCGTCAATGCCCGGCAGCGCGCTGGTCTCCATGCCGCCGCTGATCAAGGGTTATCTCCGCCTCGGCGCCATGGTCGGCAATGGCGCGGTGGTCGACCAGGCCTTCAACACGACAGACGTCCTGATCATCCTGCCGATCGCCAGCATTTCCGGCCGCTACGTCAACTATTACGGCGCCGACGCCGGCCGCTTCGCCAGCGCCAGTTGACGATGGTCTCTTCTCCCCGGCGGGGAGAAGATCCCGGCAGGGAGATGAGGGGGACGGCGAAGCCGAACCACAAAGCTCTCAGCTCTTGCCAATCACCGTCAAACCGCACTTTCGGCGGGCTTATCCACGCCGACGCCGTGCCGACAATTAAACGCGACCACCTCCACCTTTGTCGTCCGCACAGGCATCTCCGGGACCATCGGCATGTCCGCCAGCTCCCGGGCACTCATCGCCAGCAAGGCCGGATGCCCCATCGGATCATGACGCCAGTCCTGCTCATTGCAGCCCTGCGCCCCGCGTATTTTCCTCCAGGAAAGCTTGAACATGGCAGTCCCTCCATGCGCCGCATGACCGGCGCGATCGGTTCCGTGATGCTTGTTTCTCTGCTTTCAAGCTGCGAAATTCAATTGAGTTTTGCCGCGATCGGCTATAGCTTTCCTATATGAAGAATCTCAATCAGGTGCATCTGAACGGCCTGCGTGCCGTCGAAGCCGTCGCCCGCCTTGGCTCACTCCAGGCGGCGGCGGAAGAGCTTGGCGTCTCCATCGGCGCCGTCAGCCAGCAGGTGATCAAGACCGAGCAGCAGCTCGGCCGCCCGCTTTTCGAGCGCACCAGCCGCGGCATGGTCCCGGTCGAAACGGCTGTAGATGTGCTGGCACGTCTGTCCGATGGCTTCCGCCACCTCTCGGGCGCCGTGGCCCTTGCCAGACGCAGCGACGAGAGCGTGCTGACAATCTCCGTCGCCCCCGTCTTTGCAGCTCGCTGGCTTGTCCACCGCATTCCCGCCTTTTCCGAGCGCTTCCCGGAAATCGGACTGCGCATCGACGCCAATGACCGCCTGACCGATGCCAGCCAGACCGATCTGGATCTGAGGATCCGCGTCGGGCGCGGTCACTGGCCAGGCTTCAAGGCTGAGCTCATCCTCGAGCAGCGCGTAGCACCCCTCTGTACACCCGCCATGGCCGAAAGACTGCGCGAACCCGCCGACATCCTCGACCTGCCGAAGGTCATCGATGGCAGGGCCATGTTCAGCTGGGATGTCTGGCTCTCAGCCGTGGGTCTCGAAGGCGCCGAGATCAAGGCCCGCCACACCTTCAGCGAAGCCTCGCTCTGCCTCGATGCGACGATTGCCGGGCAGGGGGTGATGCTCGCCTGGCAAACCATCGCCTCGCATCAGTTGCAGCACGGCCAGCTCGTCGCGCCCTTTGGCCCGGCGGTCAAAACCGGCTTCGGCCACTACTTCGTGACATCAGAGAACGCGCGCCGCTCGGACAAGGTGGAAAAGTTCAAGCGCTGGCTGAAGCGGGAGATAGAGGACGACATGGAGCGGCTCGCAAAAGTCGCTCCGGTCTTCGCTTAACCCGCGGCGTTGTAGGCCGCGATTGCCGCCATGTTGACGATATCGCTGTCCTTGGCGCCCATCTGCGCGATTTGCACCGACTTTTCGAGGCCAATGAGCAGCGGCCCCATAACGGTCAGTCCACCCAGTTCCTGCAGCATCTTCGTCGAGATCGCCGCCGAATGGATTGCCGGCATGACCAGCACGTTTGCCGTGCCTGAGAGGCGGCAGAAGGGATACTGCTCCATCCGGTGCTGGTTGAGCGCGATATCAGCACCCATTTCCCCGTCATATTCGAAGGAGACGCCGCGACGGTCGAGGATCTTCACGGCTTCGCGCACGCGTTCGGAGCGTTCGCCGGTCGGATGCCCGAAGGTCGAATAGGCCAGCAGTGCCACGCGTGGCTCAAGTCCGAGGCGATGGGCAACGCCAGCCGCCTCTTCTGCGATATCGGCCAGCTCCTCGGCCGTCGGCATGTCGTGCACGGCGGTATCCGCGACCACGATCGTGCGTCCACGCGCTAGCGCCAGCGAAACCCCGATCACCCGATGGCCGGGTGCCGTGTCGATGCAGCGACGCACGTCTTCGAGTGCGGTAGAATAATTGCGCGTCGTGCCGGTCACCATGGCATCCGCATCGCCCAGCGCCACCATGCAGGCGGCAAAATGGTTGCGGTCGGTGTTGATCAGCCGCTGCGCATCGCGATGCAGGTAACCTTTCCGCTGCAGCCGGGCATAGAGATATTCGGTATAGGCATCGACGCGCGTCGACATGCGCGCATTGACCACCTCGATGCCGGGGCGGTCGAGATCGATCCCGGCCCGCTCGGCGGTCGCCTTCAGTGGCTCGTCGCGGCCGAGCAGGATGGCGGTGCCGAGCCCCTGGTTGACGAAGGAGATGGCCGCACGCATCACCTGCTCTTCTTCGCCTTCGGCAAAGACGACGCGCTTGGGATGGCTGCGCACATGTTCGTAGATCCGCTGTGTGGCGGCCGCAATCGGGTCGCGCCGGGCGGAAAGCTCATGCGCGTAGGCGCCGAGATCCTCGATTTCCTTGCGCGCCACGCCGCTTTCCATCGCAGCTTTCGCAACAGCCACCGGAATGGCCGAGATCAGCCTGGGATCGAAGGGCACGGGAATGATGTATTGCGGCCCGAAGCGGGGGCGCTCGCCCTGATAGGCCGCCGCCACATCATCAGGCACATCCTCACGCGCGAGATCCGCGAGCGCCCTGACAGCGGCAATCTTCATCGCGTCATTGATCTGGCTGGCGCGCACATCGAGCGCACCGCGGAAGATGTAGGGGAAGCACAGGACATTGTTCACCTGGTTCGGATAGTCCGAACGTCCGGTCGCCATGATCGCATCGTCGCGGATCGCAGCCACTTCCTCAGGCGTGATTTCCGGGTCCGGATTGGCCATGGCGAAAATGATCGGGTTCGGCGCCATCGAGGCCACCATCTCGGAGGACAGTGCACCCTTCTGCGACAGGCCGAACACCACGTCGGCGCCCACCATGGCTTCCTTGAGCGACCGCCGGTCGGTCTTCACCGCATGCGCCGACTTCCACTGGTTCATGCCCTCGGTGCGGCCCTGATAGATCACGCCCTTGGTATCGCAGAGAATGATGTTCTCGCCGTTGAAGCCCATCGCCTTTATCAGCTCGATACAGGCGATGGCCGCAGCCCCGGCACCGTTGCACACGAGCTTGGTCGTCTTGAAGTCGCGCCCTGTCAGCTCCAGCGCATTGATCAGGCCTGCAGTGGCGATGATCGCGGTGCCGTGCTGGTCGTCGTGGAAGACCGGAATGTCCATCAACTCGCGCAGCCTGCTCCTCGATGATGAAGCAGTCCGGCGCCTTGATATCTTCGAGATTGATCCCGCCGAAGGAGGGGCCGAGGTAACGCACGCAATTGATGAATTCGTCGACATTTTCCGTATCGACCTCGAGGTCGATGGAATCGACATCGGCAAAGCGCTTGAAGAGAACCGACTTGCCTTCCATGACCGGCTTGGAGGCGAGCGCCCCGAGATTGCCCAAGCCCAGGATTGCTGTCCCGTTGGAGATGACAGCCACCATGTTGCCACGGGTCGTATAGTCATAGGCCGTTGCCGGATCGGCAGCGATCGCCTTCACGGGAACGGCGACGCCCGGGGAATAGGCGAGCGACAGATCGCGCTGGGTTGCCATCGCCTTGGTCGGCGTGATCTCCAGCTTGCCCGGGCGGCCCTGGGAGTGAAAGTCCAGCGCTTCCTGTTCCGTCACCGAGACTTTCGTCCGGCCGGTCGTCTTTTCGTTTGGCATGCTTCCCCTCACCTTGTTGTGGGCAGCGGGCGTACGCCGGCCCATCCTGGTTGTTTTTCCTCGCCTTAAGTCGTTAGTGTTGCACGACTTCCTTTTCAAGAAAACATTGAGCCCGTGACGCTATATCAAGCCACTCAAAGTGATGTCCTGAACGTCGCCGAGCTGACCTCGGAAGAGAGCCGCGCAACGGCCACCCCCATGATGGAGCAATTCATCGAGATCAAGGCCGCCAATCCCGGCAGCCTGCTCTTCTATCGCATGGGCGATTTCTACGAGCTCTTCTTCGAGGATGCGGTAGATGCCTCCCGCGCGCTCGGCATCACGCTCACCAAGCGCGGCCAGCATCTCGGCCAGGACATCCCCATGTGCGGCGTGCCGGTGCACGCAGCCGACGATTACCTGCAGAAGCTGATCTCGCTCGGCTTCCGCGTTGCAGTCTGCGAGCAGATCGAGGATCCGGCCGAGGCGAAGAAGCGCGGCTCGAAATCCGTCGTGAAGCGTGACGTCGTGCGCCTCGTGACGCCGGGCACGATCACCGAGGACAAGCTCCTCTCGCCCTTCGAATCCAACTATCTGATGGCGCTCGCCCGCATCCGGGGCGGCTCTGCCCCGCAGCTAGCGCTCGCCTGGATCGACATCTCCACCGGCATCTTCCGTCTGGCCGAAACCACCGAGACGCGACTGCTCGCCGACATCCTGCGCATCGAGCCGCGCGAACTGATCGTGCCCGATACGCTCTTCCACGACGAGGAACTGAAGCCGGCCTTCGACGTGCTCGGCCGCGTGGTCGTGCCCCAGCCGGGCGTGCTTTTCGACAGCGCCAGCGCCGAAGGCCGCATCGCGCGTTACTTCGGTGTCGGAACGCTGGATGGCTTCGGCGCCTTCTCGCGCGCCGAGATTGCAGCAGCTGCCGCAGCCGTCGCCTATGTGGAAAAGACCCAGATCTCCGAGCGCCCGCCGCTCGGCCTGCCCGAACGACAAAATGCCGCCTCCACCCTCTTCATCGATCCCGCCACCCGCGCCAACTTGGAACTGGTGAAGACGCTGTCCGGCGAGCGCAACGGCTCTCTGCTGAAGGCCATCGACCGCACCGTCACCGGCGGCGGCGCCCGCCTGCTGGCTGAGCGCCTGATGTCGCCGCTGACGGACCCGGAAGCGATTGGCGACCGCCAGGACTCGATTGCCCATCTGCTGGCTGACGGCTTGCTCGTCGACCGCCTGCGCGACGCCCTGAAGCGCGTGCCCGATATGCCGCGCGCGCTTTCCCGTCTGGCACTCGACCGCGGTGGGCCGCGTGACCTCGGTGCCATCGTCGCCGGTCTTGCAGCCTCTGCCGAAGTTGGCCGACTGCTCGATCCGTCCAGCCTCCCGACGGAACTGTCCGAAGCTCTTGCTGATCTCTCAGCGCTACCTGCCGATCTCGCGCCGAGCCTAGCGTCGATGCTTGGTGACGAACTGCCGCTCCTGAAGCGCGACGGCGGTTTCCTGCGCGATGGTGCGATATCGGAACTGGATGAACTCAGGGCGCTCCGCGACCAGTCCCGCCGCGTCATTGCCGGCCTACAGCTGCAATATGCCGAGGAAACCGGCATCAAGTCACTGAAGATCAAGCACAACAATGTGCTCGGCTATTTCATTGAAGTGACAGCTGGCAATGCCGGCCCGATGACCGAGGGTGACGAGGCGAAAGCCCGCTTCATCCATCGCCAGACCATGGCCAACGCCATGCGCTTCACCACGACCGAACTCGCTGATCTCGAAAGCCGCATCGCCAATGCTGCCGGCCAGGCGCTGTCGCTGGAGCTCGCCGCCTTCGACCAGATGGTCGGTCAGGTCGTCTCAGCCGCAGAACCCATCAAAGCCGCGGCCTGCGCGCTTGCCGTCATCGATGTCGCATCAGGCCTTGCTGCACTCGCCGAAGAGCAGGGCTATTGCCGCCCACTGGTCGACGACTCGAGGATGTTCGCCATCACCGCCGGCCGCCATCCGGTCGTCGAGCAGGCGCTCCGCCGCCAAGCAGCCAGCCCCTTTATCGCGAACGATTGCGATCTCTCGCCCAATGATACCAAGGGCCCCGGCGCCATCTGGCTGCTGACCGGCCCCAATATGGGCGGTAAATCGACCTTCCTGCGCCAGAACGCGCTGATCGCCATCCTCGCCCAGATGGGCTCCTTCGTGCCCGCCGGTGCCGCCCATATCGGGATCGTTGATCGACTCTTCTCCCGCGTTGGCGCCTCCGACGATCTCGCCCGTGGCCGCTCCACCTTCATGGTCGAGATGGTCGAGACCGCCGCCATCCTCAACCAGGCGACCGATCGCTCGCTGGTTATCCTGGATGAGATTGGCCGAGGTACGGCCACCTTCGACGGCCTCTCCATCGCCTGGGCCGCCGTCGAACATCTGCATGAGGCCAACCGCTGCCGCTCGCTTTTTGCTACCCATTTCCACGAGCTAACCGCACTCTCGGAAAAGCTCGCGCGGATGTCGAACGTCACGATGCGGGTCAAGGAATGGGACGGCGACGTCATCTTCCTGCATGAGGTCGGCCCGGGTTCCGCCGATCGTTCCTACGGTATCCAGGTCGCACGTCTGGCTGGCCTGCCGGCTGCCGTCGTCGCCCGTGCGCGGGAGGTCCTGACCCGTCTGGAAGACAGCGACCGCAAGAACCCGGCGGCCCAGCTGATCGACGACCTGCCGCTTTTCCAGGTCGCCGTGCGCCGCGAGGAGACCCAGAAATCCGGCCCCTCCAAGGTCGAGGAGGCCTTGCGCTCACTCGATCTTGACGACCTCACGCCTCGCCAGGCGCTCGATGCGCTCTATGATCTCAAGAAACAACTTGGCAAGTCTTGACCGGTAGAGTGCCTGTCAATCGCGCCCGAAAAGCGCTATAGCGCCACCAATCCCGGCTGATTCCCGGGTCCCAAGAGATGATGCCGCCCCCATGGCCAAAGCAGACCTCGCCTTCGATGACCTCCTCGATATCGACGCGCTTCGCGCGTCCTGCAAGACCATCGCAGAGGCCGGATGCGGCAATATGCTGGAGACCCGCTCGAAGCTCTTGCCGATCCTGAAAAAGGCCTCGGCCGATGCCCGCGAACAGGCGCGCCTGAAGCTCTTCGAAGATGGCAGCGGCATGAACTGCGCCAACCGCATCTCCTGGATCCAGGACCAGCTGATCTCGGTGATCTTCGATTTCGCCCGCATCCATGTCTATCCGAAGGATACAAACGGTCTCGCCGTGGCCGCCGTCGGCGGTTATGGGCGCGGCACGCTCGCGCCGGGCTCCGATATCGACCTGCTCTTCCTGCTGCCGCAGAAGGCGGGCCCTGGCATGCAGAAGGCCGTCGAGTTCGTGCTCTATCTGCTCTGGGATGTCGGCTTCAAGGTCGGCCATGCCACCCGCACGGTCGAGGAATGCATCCGCCTGTCGAAGTCGGACATGACAATCCGGACCGCGATCCTGGAAACCCGCCACATCTGCGGCGACGAGGCCCTGATCACGGAGCTGCAGCACCGTTTCGACCAGGAAGTCACGACCGGCACCGCGCCCGAGTTCATCGCCGCGAAGCTCGCCGAACGCGACGAGCGCCACCGAAAGGCCGGTGACAGCCGTTACCTCGTCGAACCGAACGTCAAGGAAGGCAAGGGCGGCCTGCGCGATCTCCAGACCCTCTTCTGGATCGCCAAATACAATTACCACGTTCGCGATACCGACGAACTGGTCCGCCTCGGCGTGCTCTCGCGCCACGAATGGCGCCTCTTCCAGAAAGCGGATGACTTCCTCTGGGCCGTCCGCTGCCACATGCATTACCTGACCGGCAAGCCGGAAGAACGCCTCTATTTCGACATACAGCCGGAGATCGCAAAAAGCCTCGGTTACCAGGCTCGCCCGGGCCTCTCCGCCGTGGAGCGCTTCATGAAGCACTACTTCCTGGTGGCAAAGGACGTCGGTGACCTCACCCGCATCTTTGCGGCAGCGTTGGAAGACCAGCAGGCCAAGGCAGCGCCCGGCATCGGTGGCATGCTCGGCCGTTTCGCCAATCGCCCGCGCAAGATCCCCGGTGCCAGCGAATTCATCGATGATCGTGGCCGCATCGCGCTTGCCGACCCCGGTGTCTTCAAGAAAGACCCGATGTCAATCATGCGCCTCTTCCATGTGGCGGATCTGAACGGGCTCGAATTCCATCCGGACGCGCTGAAAGCCGTCACCCGCTCGCTGTCGCTGATCGACAATAATTTCCGCGAAAGCGAGGAGGCGAACCGCCTCTTCCTGTCGATCCTCACTTCGCGCAAGGATCCGGGATTCATCCTGCGCCGCATGAACGAGGCTGGCGTGCTCGGTCGTTTCATGCCGGAATTCGGCAAGATCGTCTCGATGATGCAGTTCAACATGTATCATCACTACACCGTGGACGAGCATCTCATCCGGACCGTCGAGGTTCTCTCGGAGATCGACAACGGCAAGGCGGAGGAAGTCCACCCGCTCGCCAACAAGATCATGCCGGAGATCGAGGATCGTCAGGCACTCTACGTTGCGATCCTGCTGCATGACATCGCCAAGGGCCGCCAGGAAGATCACTCGATTGCCGGTGCTAAGGTCGCCCGCAAGCTCTGCCCGCGTCTCGGTCTCTCCCCCAAGCAGACCGAAATGGTGGCCTGGCTCATCGACCAGCATCTCCTGATGTCCATGGTCGCCCAGACCCGCGATCTGCACGACCGCAAGACCATCACCGACTTCGCCGAAAAGGTGCAGTCGCTCGACCGCCTGAAGATGCTGCTTGTGTTGACGGTCTGCGATATCCGCGCCGTCGGCCCGGGAGTCTGGAACGGCTGGAAGGGCCAGCTCCTGCGCACGCTCTACTACGAGACCGAACTGCTGCTCTCGGGCGGCTTCTCCCAGGTCTCCCGCAAGGAGCGCGCCAAGCATGCCGCCGAGCAGCTGTCGAAGGCGCTCGAAGGCTGGAGCCAGAAGGACCAGCGCACCTATACCAAGCTCCATTACGAGCCCTACCTGCTCTCCGTCGATCTCGAAGATCAGGTGCGCCACGCCCATTTCATCCGCCAGACCGACAAATCAGGCCAGGCGCTCGCCACCATGGTGCGCACCCATCAGTTCCACGCGATCACTGAGATTACGGTCCTCTCGCCCGACCATCCGCGCCTGCTGTCGATCATCGCCGGCGCCTGTGCCGCGGCTGGCGCCAACATCGCCGACGCGCAGATCTTCACGACCTCGGATGGCCGCGCGCTGGATACGATCCTGATCAACCGCGAATTCCCGATCGATGAGGACGAAACCCGTCGCGCCGCCACGATCGGCAAGATGATCGAGGACGTACTCTCGGGCCGCAAGCGTCTGCCGGAAGTCATCGCCACGCGCTCCAAGGGCAAGAAGAAGAACAAGACCTTCCCGGTCCAGCCGGATGTGCGCATCTCCAACGCGCTCTCCAACAAGTTCACCGTCATCGAGGTCGAATGCCTCGACCGCATTGGCCTTCTTGCCGAAATCACGGCTGTCCTGTCCGACCTGTCGCTCGATATCCACTCGGCCCGCATCACCACTTTCGGAGAAAAGGTCATCGACACCTTCTACGTCACCGATCTTGTCGGCCAGAAGGTCACCAACGAGAACCGTCAGGCCAATATCGCCAATCGCCTCAAACCCGTGATGACCGAGCAGCCCGACGAATTGAAGGACAATATGCCCTCGGGCATCATCGCCCAGCCACACCGCGCTGCACAAGCGCCGAAAAAGGCACGGGCCTGAGGAATGAGCCTCGTCAAGAAATTCATGACGGTCGGTGGGGCGACGCTCGGCAGCCGCATCTTCGGCTTCGCGCGCGAAACCCTGATGGCCGCAGCGCTGGGCACCGGCCCGGTCGCCGACGTCTTCTATGCCGCCTTCCGCTTCCCCAATCTCTTTCGCCGCCTCTTCGCCGAAGGGGCTTTCAATGCCGCCTTCGTGCCGCTCTTCGCCAAGGAGATCGAGGCGAACGGCATCGATGGGGCCAAGCGCTTTTCTGAGGAAGTCTTCGGGGTCCTCTTCTCGGTCCTGTTGATCCTCACCATTGGCATGCAGCTTTCCATGCCGCTTCTGGTGCAGTGGATCATTGCGCCCGGCTTTGCCGACGACCCGGAAAAGTTCAACCTGACGGTACGCCTGGCGATCGTCATGTTCCCCTATCTCATGTGCATGTCGCTGACGGCCATGCTGAGCGGCATGCTGAACTCGCTGCACCACTTCTTTGCAGCCGCCATCGCCCCCGTCTTCTTAAATGTGCTGATGATCGGTGCCCTCGGCTGGGCGCTCTGGACGGGCGCTAACCCGGCCGCCACCGCCTGGGCTCTATCCTGGTCGGTCCTGGGGGCGGGTCTCCTGCAGATGGCCGTCGTCTATCTCGGCGTGCGCCATGCCGGCATCCGCATCGGCTTCAAGCGTCCGCGCTTCACGCCCAATGTGAAGCGTCTGCTGGTGCTTGCTGTCCCCGCCGCCGTCACCGGTGGCATCACCCAGATCAACCAGCTGATCGGCCAGGCGATTGCCTCGACCAAGGAAGGTGCGATTGCGGCTCTTCAATATGCCGATCGCATCTATCAGCTGCCCCTCGGCGTGGTCGGTGTCGCGGTCGGCGTCGTGCTCCTGCCGGAGCTGGCCCGCGCCCTCAAGGGCGGGCACATGAAAGAGGCTGGCACTCTCCAGAACCGCTCGATCGAGTTCGTTCTTTTCCTGACGCTACCCGCCGCTGCCGCTATCTGGGTACTGTCAGACGAGATCATTCGCGTGCTTTACGAGCGCGGTGCCTTTTCCGAGCAGAACACCGCCGTCGTTGCCTCGATCCTTGCGATCTACGGCATCGGTCTGCCCGGCTTCGTGTTGATCAAGGCCCTGCAGCCTGGCTATTATGCCCGCGAAGACACCAAGACCCCGATGCGCTTCACCATGGTCTCGGTCGCACTCAACACGGGTCTGGCCATCACGCTTTTCCCGATGTTTGAGGAAAGTGGCATCGCGATCGCGGAAGCCGCTGCCGGCTGGATCAACACGATCCTTTTGTTCTCCGTCCTGCTTTGGCGCGGCCATCTCGTTTTCGAATGGTCGCTCGTGACCCGCACGGCTCGCCTGATGATCGCGTCTGCGATCATGGCCGGCCTGCTCGTTTATCTCTCCGACCGCTGGTCCGCCTGGCTTGCGCCTTCAAGCCCGCTCTTCGACCAGGTGCTGGCGCTCGGCGGTCTGGTCGTGATCGCCATGCCGGTCTATTTCGGCATCGCCTTCCTGATCGGTGGCGCCGATATCGGCATCATCCGCCGCAGCCTGAAGCGCAGGAAGAAGACAGCCGACGAGGCCGCGACGACCTCAACCGATCCAGATCAGCAGTAGGTCCAGGTCCGCTTCGGTCCGATGTCGACATGCACGATGCCGTTGCAATAGCGGCCGATGCCGCCAATGCCCGGCGCCGTGCGGGCTGCCGCGACGATCTTCTTTTCGGATACGCCGGGGACGCGAATATCGGCTGCAAAACAGTGGCTATGCTGGGAACGGCCGGAACGCGGGCGATGGCCGGAGGTCACGACCGGCTTCTTGCCGGTCTTCTTGGCGATATGAGCAAGGATGCCCTTGAGTTCGTCGGGAAAGCAGTTGGCTTTGACGCTGACGCGCTGCAGCGTGTAGGCGACAGCTGTGTCGTGCTTCATGAAAAAGTGTTGCTTCTTCTTCTCGACGGCCTCCACGGGGGAGAGGAGACAGACCGAAAGAACGCAGCCGAGCGCGACGCGAAACAAAGTGCGCATGAGTGACCTTCTGGAATGGGATTGTTGTTTTGAGCGATCCAGATCGCTTGTGGCGGTTTTTTATTCCCGCAAATGTGTCAAATTTGGTGCGCTTTGCTCATTTCTGCTTTTTGATGCCTCGCAAGGCTGCGGATCGCTGCTCCGGCGCATCGCGAATTCATTCCCTAAACCCCTCGATTCTGGGAGGAAATTTCCCTATGCGTGACATCGGGAACGACTTCGTCACACAACGAACCGAAAGTGCGATTTCATGAGTCGAAACAGCCTCTTTCTCGTCAGCTTGGTCGTCGACACCTATGATCGGGCAAAGGGCTTCTATTGCGATGGCCTCGGCTTCGAATGCCTGGAAGACACCGCAATGCCTGATGGCAAGCGCTGGCTGGTGGTCCGCCCGAGGGGTGGCGAAGGCGCATCGCTTCTGCTCGCCGAGGCCTCGGACGAGACCCAGCGCGCGGCCATCGGCAACCAGACCGGCGGTCGCGTCGGCTTCTTCCTCGAAACCGATGATTTCGCTCGCGACCACCGCCGCTTCACGGAAGCCGGCGTCATCTTCCAGGAGGAGCCGCGCTACGAGCCCTATGGCACTGTCGCTGTCTTTGCCGATCTCTACGGAAATCTCTGGGATCTGATCGAGCGTGCGAAGCCTCAGACGCAAAAGTGAGCGCTTGATTGCGCCTCGCCCGCCGTGCATAAGCCCTGACCGACACGATCAGAAGATCGGGCCCTCCACCAGCCTGTTGAGGACAAAAATGACTGAGTTCAAGCCGCTGGTCTTCTCCGGCGTTCAGCCCACCGGCAACCTCCATCTCGGCAATTATCTCGGTGCGATCAGAAAGTTCGTCGCACTCCAGGAAAACAACGATTGCATCTATTGCGTCGTCGACCTGCACGCGCTGACAGCCCAGTTGGTCCACGAGGACATGGCGACCCAGATCCGTTCGATTACGGCTGCCTTCCTGGCCGCCGGCATCGACCCGAAGAAGCATATCGTGTTCAACCAGTCCCAGGTGCCGCAGCATGCGGAGCTCGCCTGGATCTTCAACTGCGTGGCCCGCATCGGCTGGATGAACCGGATGACCCAGTTCAAGGACAAGGCCGGCAAGGATCGCGAGCAGGCCTCGCTCGGTCTCTACGCCTATCCAAGCCTGATGGCCGCTGACATCCTCGTCTACCGTGCCACCCATGTGCCGGTTGGTGAAGACCAGAAGCAGCATCTGGAACTCGCCCGAGACATCGCGATGAAGTTCAACATGGACTTCAACGACAAGATCCGACCGACGGGCCTCGGCATCGACATCAAGGTTGGCGAAGAGCCGGTGCACGCCTATTTCCCGATGGTGGAGCCGTTGATCGATGGTCCGGCCCCGCGCGTCATGAGCCTCAAGGACGGCACCAAGAAGATGTCGAAGTCCGATCCGTCCGATCTGTCGCGCATCAACCTGATGGACGACCAGGACGCGATCTCGAAGAAGATCCGCAAGGCGAAGACCGATCCGGATGCCTTGCCGAGCGAAGTCGATGGCCTCAAGGGTCGCCCGGAAGCCGACAACCTCGTTGGCATCTTTGCAGCTCTTGCCGACAAGTCGAAGGCCGATGTGCTTTCCGAGTTTGGCGGCCAGCAGTTCTCGGTCTTCAAGCCGGCGCTGATCGATCTCGCGGTCGAGGTTCTGGCACCGATCAATGCCGAGATGCGCCGCCTCATGGAAGACCCGGGTCACATCGATGCGGTCCTTCGGGACGGCGGCGAGCGTGCCCGCACCCGCGCCGAAAAGACCATGAACGAAGTCCGCGACATCATCGGATTCGTGCGATAAGGTCGGCAGGCAGGCGGGTCCGCCCGGAGCCCGCCTTCGCCACATGATATCTGTCCGGCGGCGGGGTTCTCAATGGTTTCAACGCGTCTGTCACGTCTTGAAGGTCACCGCCGCAAGTTCATGGCGGTGATCGACAACACCCCGGAATGCTCGCGCGCGGTCCACTATGCCGGCCGTCGCGCCAAGAATTCCAACGGCGGACTGGTGCTGATCTACGTGATCCCGGAAGGCGACTTCCAGCAATGGCTGGGCGTCGAAGAGATCATGCGCGCCGAGGCCCGCGAAGAGGCGGAAGCCATCATGGCGAAGGCCGCCCAGACGGTGCGTGACACAATCGGCATCGAGCCGGAGATCGTCATTCGCGAGGGAAGTTCCTTCGCCGAGATCAACGGCCTGATCGACGAAGACCGCGATATCGCCATCCTGGTTCTGGCCGCCGGCTCCACCAAGGAGGGGCCTGGTCCGCTGGTTTCGATGATCGCCGGCCGTGGTGCCGCTTTCCCGATCCCGGTCACAGTCCTGCCGGACACGTTGACCAACGAGGAAATCGACGCGCTCTGCTAATTTCAACATCCTGTCGATCGCGTCTTGAAGATGCGACCCGCAGGGTCTATTTTTGAAACATTCTAATCTTTAGCGGCGTCTTCGCCGCCCGGAGGCCTAAATGTTCATCCAGACCGAAGCCACGCCGAACCCGGCGACCCTGAAATTCCTCCCCGGCAAGGTGGTCATGGAAACCGGCACCGCCGAATTCCGCGACGAAGCAAGCGCCAGCGCTTCGCCGCTTGCCGCCCGCATCTTCGCGATCCCAGGCGTCACCGGCGTCTTCTTCGGCTACGATTTCGTCACCGTCTCCAAGGACGGCCCGGAATGGCAGCACCTGAAGCCGGCTATCCTCGGCACGATCATGGAACACTTCATGAGCGGCGCCCCGGTCATGGGCTCGGCCTCCACCTCGGCGCAGGTCGATGGTGACGAAGAATTCTTCGATGCCGGCGACGAAACGATTGTGGCCACTATCAAGGAACTGCTCGAAACCCGCGTCCGCCCGGCCGTTGCCCAGGATGGCGGCGACATTACCTTCCGCGGCTTCAAGGACGGCAAGGTGTTCCTCAACATGAAGGGCTCCTGCGCCGGTTGCCCGTCCTCGACGGCAACTCTGAAGCACGGCGTGCAGAACCTGCTGCGCCACTTCGTTCCGGAAGTGCAGGAAGTCGAAGCGGTCTGATCGGACCGGACTGGAGACGACATGATCGTTCTTGCGATCGACACGGCGGGTGTGGACTGCGCAGCCGCCGTTTTTGATTCCGGCAGTGGCAAGCTGCTCGGCCGCGTCAGCGAAACCATCGGCCGCGGCCATGCCGAGCGCCTGATGGCGATGATTGACGAGGCGCTGATCGAGGCCAACCTCTCGCTCACTGATATCGGCCGCATCGGCGTCACAGTCGGCCCCGGCTCTTTCACCGGCATCCGCGTCGGCGTCGCCGCAGCACGCGGCCTGGCTCTTGCACTCGGCGTGGAATGCGTCGGCGTCTCGACACTGGAAGTGCTGGCGCAGACTGCACCCGAAACTGATAAACCGGTTCTCGCCGCCATCAACGCCCATCGCGACGAAGTCTATGCCCAGGGCTTCGAGGCTGGCGTTCCCGTTGGTGAGCCGCTGCTGCTCGAACTCGACGATTACCTCGCCCGCGCCGCTGTCCCGGGCACCGTGCTCGTTGGCTCCGCCTCGGCCCTCGCCGCAGACCGGAATGCCGAAACCGGTCCCGATCACTATCCCATCGAGATCGTCGCCCGCATTTCAGCAACGGCGAAAGCTCAGGGCAAGCCGAAGCCGCTTTATCTGCGCGGACCGGATGCGAAACCGCAGACCGGGTTTGCCGTATCGAGAGCCTGACATGCGCGACAGCCTGTTCTACCGCCAGCCCGAATTCGAAATCGTCCCCATGACCTCGGAGCATTGCCGTGCAGTCGCCGAACTGCATGGCCAGCGCTTCCCGCGCGCCTGGGGCGATGGTGAGTTCCTGAGCCTGCTGCTCCAGCCCAACAGCTTCGGCTTTGCTGCCTGGCAGACCAATACGCTGATCTTCAAGGCGCCGCTCGCGGGTTTCGTGCTGTCCCGCGAAGTGGCCGGCGAGGCCGAGATCCTGACGATCGCCGTCGGTGAAAAGGTCGCCCGCTTCGGTCTCGGCTGGCGCCTCATGCAGGCGGCCCTGCGCGAGGCAAAGGGCAGGGGTGGCGAATCCATGTTCCTCGAGGTCGATGACGGCAACCACGCAGCCCTCGGCCTCTACCGCAAGCTTGGCTTCGAAAAGGCTGGCGAGCGTCCGGCCTATTACACCGATGAAAATGGCCGCCGGTCCTCCGCGCTTGTCATGCGTCGCGATCTTCGCTAACCGGTCCGTTGGACGAACCGACCATCTGCGGATATGCTGAGCCTATGAATGACGCCCTGAAATCGCTGGAAACGCTGTGCGCCGAACGGGGCATGCGCATGACCGAGCAGCGGCGCGTCATCGCTCGCATCCTCGAAGACTCCGACGATCACCCCGATGTCGAGGAACTCTATCGTCGTTCCTCCAAGATCGACGCCAAGATTTCGATCTCGACCGTCTACCGCACCGTCAAACTCTTCGAAGATGCCGGCATCATCGAGCGTCACGATTTCCGCGATGGACGCTCGCGCTACGAGACCGTCCCGGAAGAGCACCACGATCACCTGATCGACCTGAAGACCGGCACCGTGGTCGAATTCCATTCGCCGGAAATCGAAGCGCTCCAGGAGCGCATCGCCCGCGAACACGGCTTCCGCCTCGTCGGCCATCGCCTCGAGCTCTATGGCATCCCGCTGTCGAAAGACGAGAAGTGAGCCAATGTCCGCCACGCCTGTGAGGCCCGCGTGATCAACTGGCTGAGGGTCGGCTTTTTCCTCCTGGTGCTGCTGGTCGTCTCCGGCCTGATGATCCCCGTTCAGCTTCTGGCCCTGCGCTTCGATTGGCCACTCCGTCGCCGCCTGCCGCGCTACTGGCATCGCATGGCGCTCTGGTTTCTCGGCATCCGCGTCCATGTCCACGGCGCGCTCGAAATGAACCGCCCCCTGATGATCGCAGCCAACCACGCCTCGTGGAAGGACATCCTCGTCCTCGGCTCGCTGGCCGACGTCGCCTTCATCGCCAAGACCGAAGTCGCCTCCTGGCCGGTCTTCGGTTTCCTTGCCAGGCTGCAGAAGACGATCTTCGTGGTCCGCGAGGAAAAGCGCCGCACCGGCGAGCAGGTGAACGAGATCGCCGCCCGCATGGCCGATGGCGAAATCGTCGTGCTCTTCCCGGAAGGCACGACATCAGACGGCAATCGAATTCTCGGCATCAAGTCTTCGCTCTTCGGAGCCGCTGCCGCTGCTTTGCCGAGCGAGGAGGATGGTGTCGTCCACGTCCAGCCCGTCGCCATCGCCTATACCCGTGTCCAGGGCATGCCGATGGGCCGCTATCATCGTCCGATCGCCGGCTGGCCAGGCGATACCGGCCTCATGGAGCACCTGGTTGGCGTATTGCGCGCCGGCGCGCTCGATGTCGATGTCACCTTCGGCGAGACGGTGGAGTTCAAAAAGGGCGACAGCCGCAAGGCGCTCGCCATCCGCACAGAGGAACAGTTGCGCGCGATGCTGCTGGCCCATCTTCGCGGCCGACATGGTCGCTGAGCGAGGTTCTGCCAGTAGTTGTGGTCTGGGCGCCGTTGGGTCATCTTAATCGCAACAAAATGCGGTGGGGGAAGGCCGAATGCTTCGAATGCTCTTGAGGCTATTGCTGCGTGAGACAAAGCGACGATCCAGAATTTCTAGCAGACCGCCAGTCGTTGTGGTCCACCTGCCACCTGAGCCCGCAGCCGAACGAATTCTCAGAGGACAGTGTTGGGTCGTGGATGGCGATACCATCGTCATAGACGGTACGCACATTCGCATCGCAGGCATCGACGCGCCAGAACTGGATCATCCCTGGGGCCAAAAGTCGAAGTGGACTCTGGTGCAGATGTGCAAGGGCCAAGTTGTTACTGCAAGACTGCGCCCGGATCTTTCATACGATCGTGTAGTGGCCGAGTGCTTCCTGCCGGATGGTCGCGATATTGCTGCCGAGCTTGTGCGTGCTGGAATGGCCCTCGACTGGCCAAAGTTTTCCGGCGGCAGGTATCGCCATCTGGAAGCGCCGGATGCCAGAAAGAGACTATGGCGCGCCGATGCTCGGCAACGGGGAAAGCTCCGTACAAAATCGGAGATCGAAGGTTAGTGGGTTTCTGCGTCACCGTAATTTTTCAGTTTAATCACGGGCCGAAAACCACTAAATAGCGCGCCATGACCCAGGAAACCGCGAGCCTCACCGATACCCCGGCGCCGGGCGCCAACACGCGCAAGGTCTTCATCAAGACCTATGGCTGCCAGATGAACGTCTATGACAGCGGCCGCATGGCCGATGCCCTGGCGGCGGATGGTTATGCCCCGACCGAGATCATGGAAGAGGCCGATCTCGTCCTTCTCAACACCTGCCACATCCGCGAAAAAGCAGCCGAAAAGGTCTATTCGGCCCTGGGCCGTCTGCGCGAGCACAAGAAGGTGCGTGCGGCGGAAGGCAAGGAATTCATGATCGGCGTCGCCGGCTGTGTGGCCCAGGCGGAAGGCGAGGAAATCTCCCGCCGCGAACCCGCTGTTGATGTCGTGCTGGGCCCCCAGACCTATCACCGTTTGCCGCAGGCCTTGCAGAAGGCCCGTGCCGGCGAGCGTGTGGTCGATACGGAATACGCACTGGAAGACAAGTTCGAGCACCTCCCGGACCCGACCAAGGTCATCGGCAAGCCGCGCTCGGTCACCGCCTTCCTCACGGTCCAGGAGGGTTGCGACAAGTTCTGCACCTTCTGCGTGGTGCCCTACACCCGTGGCTCCGAAGTCTCCCGCCCGCTCTCCCAGCTGCTGACGGAAGCCCGCCGTCTTGTGGATTCAGGTGTGCGCGAACTGACCCTGCTTGGCCAGAACGTCAACGCCTGGCATGGCGAAGACGAAAAGGGCAGGGCGATCGGCCTTGGTGACCTCCTCTACAAGCTTGCTGAAATCCCGGGCCTTGCCCGCTTGCGCTACACCACCAGCCACCCGCGCGACATGGACGATCGCCTGATCGAAGCCCATCGCGACCTGCGTATGCTGATGCCCTATCTGCATCTGCCGGTGCAGGCTGGCTCCGACCGGATCCTGAAGGCGATGAACCGCCGTCACAAGGCGTCTGAATACGTCGCCCTCATCGAGCGCATCCGCTCCGTCCGTCCCGACATCGCCCTGTCAGGCGATTTCATCGTCGGTTTCCCCGGCGAGACGGATCAGGATTTCGAGGACACGATGGCCCTCGTGCGCGAAGTGAACTACGCGCAGGCTTATTCGTTTAAGTATTCGACACGTCCCGGAACACCCGGTGCCGATCTGCCCGATCACGTGGCCGAGGATGTGAAGACGGAACGCCTGGCACGGCTCCAGGCGCTGTTGCTGGAACAGCAGCAGGCCTTCATGCAGTCGATGGTCGGAAAGACCATGGATCTGCTCCTGGAGAAGCCGGGTCGCATGCCGGGGCAGCTTATTGGACGCTCGCCTTGGCTGCAGTCTGTGAATGTTGATGCAATGTCATCGCAAATCGGTGACATTATACAGGTACGAATCACCGCAGCCGGCCCAAACAGCTTGTTTGCCGAGGTGGCAGAGGGTTAGAGTGAGGGCCTGAACCTGATCGCAACAGGAGCCTGATCGCTTGAACGCAACAGAAGTGGTTTCCTCACCCTCGCGCAATGTCCGCAACCCTGCGACCGACGCCAATCACTTCATCTTGACGTTCGAGAACAACCGGCTTGCGAGCGAGCTTTTCGGCCAGTTCGACCAGCATCTGAAATTGCTTGAGCAACGCCTCCAGATCGAGGCCCGTGCCCGCGGCAATTCCGTTGCTATCACCGGCGAACTCCAGGCCACCAACCAGGCCCGCCGTGCGCTCGATTTCCTCTATGCCCGTCTGCAGAGCGGTGGCTCCGTCGAAGCCTCCGATGTCGAAGGCGCAATCCGCATGGCAGTGGCCGCCGACGACCAGCTCACGCTGCCGACGCTGGAACGCAAGGCCAAGCTCTCCATGGCGCAGATCTCCACCCGCAAGAAGACCATCGCTGCCCGCACGCCCACCCAGGACGCCTATATGCGGGCGCTGGAACGGTCGGAAATGGTCTTCGGCGTGGGCCCGGCCGGTACGGGTAAGACCTATCTGGCCGTTGCCCATGCGGCGCAGTTGCTCGAACGCGGTATTGTTGATCGCATCGTCCTGACCCGTCCGGCCGTCGAAGCCGGTGAGCGCCTGGGCTTCCTGCCCGGCGACATGAAGGAAAAGGTCGATCCGTATCTCCGCCCGCTCTACGACGCGCTCTATGACATGATCCCCGGCGACAAGGTCGAACGCGCGATCACCGCCGGCGTCATCGAAATCGCACCGCTCGCCTTCATGCGCGGCCGCACGCTCGCGAATGCCGCCATCATCCTCGACGAGGCACAGAACACCACATCGATGCAGATGAAGATGTTCCTTACCCGTCTTGGCGAAAACGGCCGCATGATCATCACCGGTGACCCAAGCCAGGTCGACCTGCCGCGCGGCGTAACCTCCGGCCTCGTCGAGGCCTTGCAGGTGCTGAAGGGCGTGGAAGGCGTGTCGGTCGTGCGCTTCAAGGATACGGATGTGGTGCGCCACCCGCTTGTCGGCCGCATCGTGCAGGCCTATGACGCCAAGTACAAGGTACAGGACGAGAGCGAGCAGAGCGAGCACTAAGCCCGCTCTGCGATCAAATGATGAGCCAGTTGGACATACAGATCGCCGTCGAGGCAGACGGTTGGGCAGACGAGACCGCGCTGGAGGCTTTGGCCCTTCGCGTGCTCGGCGTGGCCGAAACCTATATGGCGGCCAAGGAAAGCCAGCCCTTCCCGAAGCAGCCGACCGAGGTCTCGCTCGTCTTCGGTGATGACGAGATGATCCGCGAGATCAATGCCGAATGGCGCAACAAGGACAAGCCGACCAACGTCCTGTCCTTCCCCGCCTTCCCGGTGACACCGGGCAAGATGCCCGGTCCGATGCTGGGCGATATCATCATCGCGCGAGAGACCGTCGAGCGCGAGGCAGTCGAACTCGACAAGAGTTTCGAGGATCATCTGACCCATTTGATGGTCCACGGATTCCTGCATCTCCTCGGCTACGATCATATCGAAATTGACGATGCAGAGAAAATGGAATCGCTGGAGACTCGCATTCTGGCGGAACTTGGCCTATCTGACCCCTATGCGGGACAAGACCCGATCTGATAGTTTGGAACAATGACCGATTTTGCGACGAGAACGGCCCCCGAGGCCAAAGAGGGTAACGAGGGAGCGTCTTCCGAAGAGGGCAGTAGTCCTTCCCGAGCGGAAAGCTCGGCCCGACAACACCCTTCCTTCTGGGCCCGCTTGGGCCGTATCCTGAAGCCCTCCTCCTCCACCAGCCTGCGCGAGGACTTAACCGTCGCGCTGAAAGCTGATGCGAGCTTGGGCGAGGCCTTCACGCCCGAAGAGCGGGCGATGCTTCACAACATCCTGCGCTTCCGGGAAGTGCGCGTCGAGGACATCATGGTCCCGCGCGTCGATATCGAGGCGGTCGACCAGAGCGTCACCATTGGTGAACTCATGACCATTTTCGATGTCTCAGGCCGCTCGCGTATGCCGGTATACGCCGAGACGCTCGATGACCCGCGCGGCATGGTCCACATCCGCGACCTCCTGTCCTATGTCACCAAGCAGGCCCGCAGCCGCAAGCGGGTTGCCAAGTCCGCGGCAGCCCCGAATGGAGCCGAGAAGACGGAAAAGGTCGAGAAGTCGCCGGCAAAGCCGAAGATGGATTTCGATCTCGCCCGCATCGATCTCAGCAAGACGGTCGCCGAAGCCGGCATTATCAGGTCCATCCTCTTCGTGCCACCATCGATGCTGGCCTCTGACCTGATGACCCGCATGCAGGCCGCCCGCACCCAGACGGCATCTGGTCATCGACGAGTATGGCGGCACTGATGGTCTCGTCAGCCACGAGGACATCGTCGAGATGGTCATCGGCGATATCGATGATGAACACGACGACGAAGAAGTCATGTTCAGCCGCGTCTCCGATGACGTGATCGTCGCCGATGCGCGCGTCGAGCTCGAGGAGATCGCCGAGGCGATTGGCCCGGATTTCGATATCAAGGATCGCCTCGAAGACGTCGACACACTGGGCGGCCTAATCTTCTCCGCGCTCGGCCGCATCCCAGCCCGTGGCGAGGTTGTTCAGGCCTTGGCCGGCTTCGAGTTCCACATCCTTGATGCGGATCCTCGCCGCATCAAGCGCGTTCGGGTTGCCCGCAAACGCGCCGGCGCCCGTCGCCGCTCGACGGCGAAGGGTGAGGTTGATACCCGCGCCGACGGCGACGTCGATGCCAAGGTGGCCAAGGTGGAGGCTCTCGCGCAGGGAGAGATCGCACCCAAGGCCCGGGCCAAGGCGCCGGCGAAGCCGCGTGCGTCCAAGGCCGGGGTAAAGTCCTCAGAGCCATCGAACGAACCGGTCGCCGCGAGCGTCGAGACCCCGCTGGAAAGCACCGACCGGCCGTCAATCTGACGGTCGGGCGCCACCCAAGCGAAGACCGCGACACGGCTCCCGTTTTTTGGGAGACTGCCCGCGGTTGATTCGCGGTCATAAGGGGTGGATATGCAGGCTTTGGCAGCGAGGATCCTGCTGTTGTGGGGCGTGAGGCGAGCAGGCCTCGCCATTCTCGCAGGAGCGATCGGGGCGCTGGCGCTTCCGCCATTCAACATCTTCGCGGCGATGTTCGTGTCGTTCACGCTGCTCGTCTGGTTGCTTGACGGCGCGACAGGCAATGCGGAGACCGGGCGCGCGGGGTTTTCATCTTCCTTCTGGATCGGCTGGCTCTTCGGCCTGGGCTATTTTGTCTGCGGCCTCTGGTGGCTCGGCAATGCCCTTCTCCTGGAAGCGGAGGAATTTGCCTGGGCGATCCCGCTTGCGGTCCTCGGTCTGCCGGCTGTCCTTGCCATCTTCTACGGCTTTGCGACCTTGCTCGCCCGCCTTGTCTGGTCCGACGGCATGGGGCGGATTGCAGCGCTTGCCGCAGCGTTCGGCCTGCTGGAATGGCTTCGCAGCTTCGTTGCACCGGCTTTCCCTGGAATGCCATCGGCTACGCGGCGATGCCCGTACCCTTGATGATGCAGTCGAGCCATGTCCTCGGCATTCTCGCCATCACGCCGCTTGCTGTTTTTGTCTTCGCAAGCCCCGCGCTGCTCGGCACGCGCAGGGGTGCGTGGCCGGGTCTGCTGCTGGCCGGCACGCTTCTGTTCGCTCATCTCGGCTACGGCGCTTTCCGCCTCTATGTCGACCCGCCGAAGGAAGGGGACACCACCGTCACTGTCCGTCTTGTCCAGCCGTCGATCGACCAGTCGCAGAAGATGGAAAACACCGATCGCATCGGCATCTTCGAGAAACATCTGGCGCTGACCGCCGCAGCGCCGGAAGAGGGCAGCAAGCGGCCGGACGTGGTCGTCTGGCCGGAAACCTCCGTGCCCTTCATCCTGACCGAGAACCCCGATGCTCTGGTGCGCATCGGCGATGTTCTGCAGGATGGCCAGATCCTGCTCACCGGAGCGATCCGTGCCGAGGAGCGTGGGGCAGGTCAGCCGCCGCTCTATTACAATTCGGTCTACATGATCGATGACAAGGGGCAGATCCTTGGCGCGAGCGACAAGGTTCATCTGACGCCGTTCGGCGAATATGTCCCCTTCGAAGACCTGCTCCGACAGGTTGGCATCGAGGAACTGATCAGCCTGCCCGGCGGCTTCACCGCAGCTTCGAGCCGCATGCCCTTGAAGCTTCCCTCCGGCATCGGGTTCTATCCGCTTATCTGCTACGAGGCGATCTTTCCGGGTGAGGTTGCATCGGATCTCGCCGGTGCGAGTGCCATTTTGAACGTCACGAACGACGCCTGGTTCGGGGCGACCCCGGGCCCTTACCAGCACTTCCTGCAGTCCCGGCTAAGGGCCGTTGAAACAGGCGTTCCGCTGATTCGGGTGGCAAACAACGGTATTTCGGCAGTTATCGATCCGCTCGGGCGTATCGTTCAGGGACTTTCTTTGAACACCGTTGGAGCTGTTGATGCAACTCTCAGTGTCAATTCTGTTCCAATTCGGGCCAGCTATAATCACGCTTTAAACCTTTGGTTGGTCGTCGGCCTAATGACATTGATAGCCGCCTTTTCTAGTCTGGGTTTTATTAGGCGCACGAATTGACCAAAAACCCCTAAAATTGCATAGTGGCTTAGACCGGTAATCTGCAAGTATGCTGAAAGATCATCTACGGCGAGCACAACGTCTCGTAATCGTTAGGCGGGCATCGGGTTAGGGTCGCAACGCCAACAATTTGTCAGGACGACATTAATGATCGAGAACAAGAAGAAGCCGAACCCGATTGACATCCACGTCGGGAGCCGGATCCGCCTTCGTCGTACGATGCTTGGCATGAGCCAGGAGAAGCTTGGCGACAGCCTCGGCATCACTTTCCAGCAGATCCAGAAATACGAAAAAGGCACCAACCGCATCGGCGCCAGCCGCCTGCAGAACATCTCCAACATTCTGACTGTACCGGTTTCCTTCTTCTTCGAGGATGCGCCGGGTGACCAGCCTTCCAACGCGACCGGCATGGCAGAGGCATCGAGCTCCAACTACGTGGTCGACTTCCTGTCCTCCTCGGAAGGGCTCCAGCTCAACCGCGCCTTCGTCAAGATTGGCGATGCCAAGGTTCGCCGCAAGATCGTTGATCTCGTCAAGGCATTGGCGGCCGAAGCCGACAGCGAGTGAGCTGAATTACCCCTGACAAAGAGAGCGGCCGCAGGGCCGCTTTTTTATGCACATGGAAGGAAATGTTTACTCACATAAAGATATATTTATGTGGTTGTGTCCTTGTCATCGTCGCTTGAACTGAGTAACGATGCCGAAATCCATACTTTGAGGGGAATCCCGATGCGCGCAAACTACCTCTTCACCAGCGAATCCGTTTCCGAAGGTCACCCGGACAAGGTTTGTGACCGAATTTCCGACGAAATCGTCGATCTCGTTTATCGTGAAGCGGCCAAGACCGGGGTGGATCCCTGGACCGTGCGCATCGCCTGCGAAACCCTCGCCACTACCAACCGCGTCGTCATTGCTGGTGAAGTGCGCCTGCCGCCAAGCCTTCTGAAGAAGGACAAGGACGGCAACGACGTCATCAACCCCTCCAAGTTCAAGTCCGCCGCCCGCAAGGCGATCCGCGATATCGGCTACGAGCAGGACGGCTTCCACTGGAAGACCGCCAAGATCGACGTTCTCCTGCACTCCCAGTCCGCCCACATCGCCCAGGGCGTCGACAAGGCTGCCGATAGCTCCAACAGCGAAGGTGCCGGCGACCAGGGCATCATGTTCGGCTACGCCTGCAAGGAAACACCGGACCTGATGCCGGCGCCGATCTACTATTCGCACAAGATTCTCGCGACCCTCTCCGCTGCCCGCAAGAAGGGCGAGGGAGACGTCGGTAAGCTCGGCCCGGACGCCAAGAGCCAGGTCACCGTCCGCTACGTCGACGGCAAGCCGGCTGAAGCCACCTCGATCGTTCTGTCCACCCAGCATCTCGACGAGAACTGGGATTCCAAGAAGGTCCGTCAGGTCGTCGAGCCCTATATCCGCGAAGCCCTGGGCGAGTTGAAGATCGCCGGCGATTGCGC
Organism: Allorhizobium sp.; assembly: GCA_965283865.1. GTDB lineage: Bacteria > Pseudomonadota > Alphaproteobacteria > Rhizobiales > Rhizobiaceae > Allorhizobium. Next base: position 4,394,803 of record CBDIQA010000001.1, on the reverse strand, counting down.
CTGGTACATCAACCCGACCGGCAAGTTCGTCATCGGCGGCCCGGATGGTGACGCAGGCCTCACCGGCCGCAAGATCATCGTCGACACCTACGGCGGTGCAGCCCCCCATGGTGGTGGCGCTTTCTCCGGCAAGGACACGACCAAGGTCGACCGTTCGGCAGCCTACGCTGCCCGTTACCTCGCCAAGAACGTCGTTGCCGCCGGTCTCGCCGACCGCTGCACGATCCAGATCTCCTACGCCATCGGCATTGCCCAGCCGCTGTCGATCTATGTCGACCTGCATGGCACCGGCAAGGTGACCGAGGACGAGGTCGAAGCCGGCATCCGCAAGGTCATGGACTTGTCCCCATCGGGCATCCGCCGCCATCTTGACCTGAACAAGCCGATCTATGCTAAGACGTCGGCCTACGGCCATTTCGGCCGCAAGGCTGGCCGCGACGGTTCCTTCTCCTGGGAGAAGCTGGATCTGGTCAAGCCGCTCAAGGATGCGATCAAGGCTTGATCTGAATGACGGAACAGGAACGCAGGACGAGGTCGACCGAAGCCTTCTTCGGTCGACGCAAGGGAAAGCCATTGCGCGACCAGCAGGTCGGGCGGATGGAAACCATCCTGCCGGAGCTGAAGGTCGACCTGGAAGCACCGGTGCCGGCCGACCTCAAGTCGCTGTTTCCTCTGCCCGTCGACAAGATCCGCCTCGAAATCGGCTTTGGGGGCGGTGAGCATCTCGTTCACCGCGCCCGCACCAATCCGACCACCGGCTTCATCGGCGTCGAACCCTTCATCAATTCCATGGCAAAGCTGCTCGCGGTCGTCGAGGCCGAGGGATTGCAGAACATTCGCGTCTATGATGACGACGCTACCCAGCTGCTTGATTGGCTGCCGGAAGGCCAGATCGACCAGATCGATCTCCTCTATGCAGATCCCTGGCCGAAGAAGCGCCACTGGAAGCGCCGCTTCGTCTCGCAGGTCAACCTTGACCGCTTCCACAAGGTCCTGAAGCCGGAAGGCATCTTCTGCTTCGCCTCCGATATCGATACCTATGTCAACTGGACGCTGCAGCACTGCCGCGATCATGGTGGGTTCGAATGGACGGCGCGCAATGCGACCGACTGGCTCACGCCCTATGACGGCTGGCCGGGGACGCGCTACGAGGCCAAGGCCCGTCGTGAAGGCCGTTCTTCGGCCTATCTGACATTCCGCAAGCGCTGATTCGCCAACCTCTTCGGCGGCGAGGGATCAGCTGCACTCTTCAGTGCAGCGATACGGTCTTCAGATCGTCTTCCGCTGCCTTGAAGAAGGTGCTGGAGCGATTGTCCGTAAGCAGAATGGGTGTGCCATCGGCGGCAAAAAGCGCCCAGAGGTCCAGCGTCGGATCAATTTCCGGTGCTTCCGGGAAGCAGCGGGACACTTCGTCCGACTTCATTTTCCGGATATAGCCCACTTCGCCGGCACCGAGATGCGCAAGCTCTGATTTGGTCAGGCGGGACGAGGCTTCTTTCAGTAACATTCCGATCCTCCGCGAATGAGGGAGAGGCGGCCGAACATTGCCGCAAATCTCATTCTGCGGTGGAGATGTTAATTTTCCTTACCAGATGTACGGGATCGTGCCGGATGATCTCGATTGCGAGCAGCCCGTTTCTGAGCGATGCCCCCATCACCTCCATGCCATCCTCGATCGCAAAGACCCGCTGGAACTGCCGCGAGGCAATGCCGCGAAACAGATAGTCTGCCTCTTCCCGCTCCGCCTGCTTGCCCCGGATCACCAACTGGTTGGCCTCGACGCTGACATCAAGCTCGTTTTCATCGAAGCCTGCGACCGCGAGCGTCACACGCAGCCGTTCCACCCCCTTCTGCGGGGGCAGGCGTTCGATATCATAGGGCGGATAGCCGTCGCTGCCCCGCGGCCGCCTGAGCGCACTGCCGTCCCCGGTATCGAACGTGATGAGAAAGGCTTCGGTCGGAAGTCTGGTGCGCGTCATTGCAGTCCCTTGTTCGGCCCGCCATGGGCTGTCCCTCAGTCATCAGGAATATGGGAAATCCCACGGCACCCGACAAGCACTCTCTTGCTTGACAAACGTGACCTCGCGTTCCAAGCCTCATGCCTCAGACTTTAGGATACCCCATGACAGAACCCCGCAAGATCATCATCGACACCGACCCGGGTCAGGACGATGCCGCCGCACTGATGCTCGCCTTTGCAAGCCCCGATGAACTTAACCTTCTCGGCATCACGACGGTGGCAGGCAACGTGCCTCTCTCCTACACCAGCCGCAACGCGCGCATCGTCTGCGAACTCTGCGGCGAAACCGGCCGACGCATCTTCGAGGGCGCGGATCGCCCCATGGTGCGCCCGCTGGTGACGGCCGAACACGTGCACGGCAAGACCGGCCTAGACGGCGCTGTCCTTCCCGAACCGACGATGACGGTCGAGGGCCAGCATGCGGTCGATTTCATCATCGAGACCCTGCGCAACGAGCCCGCCGGCACCGTGACGCTCTGCACGCTCGGCCCGCTCACCAATATCGGCCTTGCCCTGCAAAAGGCCCCCGATATTGCCCCGCGCGTCAAGGAACTGGTGATGATGGGCGGCGGCTTCTTTGAGGGTGGTAACATCACCCCGGCTGCCGAATTCAACATCTATGTCGATCCTCATGCTGCCGCAGCCGTCTTCGCATCGGGCATCCCGGTCACCATGATGCCGCTCGACGTCACGCATCAGTTGATGACCACCAAGGCCCGCGTCGCCCGCATGGCCGCGATCGGCACGAAGCCGGCGAAAACCATGGTCGAATGGCTCGAATTCTTCGAGCGCTTCGACGAGGAGAAATACGGCTCCGACGGTGGCCCGTTGCATGATCCGACGGTTGTCGCCTACCTCCTGAAGCCGGAGCTTTTCAGCGGTCGCCATTGCAATGTCGAGATCGAACTCCAGTCGGAGCTGACGGTCGGCATGACCGTCGTCGATTGGTGGGGCGTCTCGGGCCGCACGCCGAACGCCACCGTCATGCGCAACGTCGATGCCGACGGCTTCTTCGATCTGCTGATCGAGCGTTTCGCCCGCATCTGAGCGGAACGAAAAGGGCGCTGCCGAGGCAGCGCCCTTTTCTTTTTCAAGCTTCACAAGCTTAGAACTCTTCCCAATTGTCAGCGCTGGCGGACGCGCCGCCTGCTGCCGCCACCTTGCGCGGTGCCGGGCTGTAGGATGGTGTCTTGGGGCTCGCGCTCGGTTGGGCCGAAGCGGTCCGCATGGTCGCCGCAGCCGCCCGCAGCGCCGATCCCGGCGCGGACGCACCGCTCACCTGGAATTTTGCGACGAGCCCACGCAGCGTGTCGGATTCGTTGCGCAGCGCCATGCTGGCTGCCGTCGTCTCTTCGACCATCGCTGCGTTCTGCTGCGTCACCTGGTCCATTTGGTTGACAGCGGCATTGACCTCCTTGAGGCCGGATGCCTGTTCGCTGGCCGATGCCGAGATCTGCCGGATGAGGCCGTTGATCTGCATGACTTGCTGGGAAATCTTCTCCAGCGTCTGCCCTGCTTCGCCGACGAGTTCGACACCGTCCTTGACCTGGGCTGCCGAGGCGTTGATCAGCGCCTTGATCTCCTTCGCAGCCGTGGCGGAACGCTGGGCAAGCTCACGCACTTCCTGAGCAACGACGGCAAAGCCCTTGCCGGCTTCCCCGGCGCGGGCAGCTTCTACGCCGGCATTGAGGGCAAGAAGGTTGGTCTGGAAGGCGATCTCGTCGATGACCCCGATGATGCGTGAGATCTCCTGCGACGACTGCTCAATGCCATGCATCGAGGCGACCGCCTTTTGCACGACCTCACCCGACTTCTCTGCATCCTTCACAGCAACCGAAACGGTATTGGCCGCGGTTCCGGCATTGTCGGCGCTCGAATTGACCTGCTCGGTCAGTTCGTTGAGTGCGGCCGCCGTTTCCTCCAGGCTTGCTGCTTGCTGCTCGGTGCGCTTGGAAAGATCGGCTGCACTTTCCGAGATTTCGCTGGTGCCGGCGGCGATGTTCACGACGCTTCCGTTCACCGAGGCGATCGCCTGTTCGAGGCTTGCCACGGCATCGTTGAAGTCGCGCTTGAGCGCTCCGTATTCGCCCGGGAAATCATCCGCAATCCGATAGGTGAGATTGCCCTGGGACAGCTGCGAAAGTCCGCTACCGAGCGCCGTCACCACATGCTGCTGCACGGAGGCGGAGGCATTGCGCTCCTCCTCGTTGCGACGGCGTTCGCCTTCGGCTGACTTGCGCTGGGCGTCGGCCTCTGCCGCCAGCGTGTGGCTCTCGGCCAGTTTGTGCCGGAAACCGTCAAGCGCCTTGGCGACAAGGCCGATTTCGTCCTCGCGATGCTGGTTGGAAACGTCGTTTGCATAGTCGCCCTTCGTCATGCGCTCGACGTCACCGACGAGACCATGGAGCGGGCGCTGCGCCAGGGAGCGCACGGCCAGGAACAGTGCCAGCATCACGGCGGCAAGCACGATCAGGCCACCGATGATCATCATCATCGTCTGCGCCTCGACCGGCGCATTGATCGCCGCATGCGGGATATCGATGATGACGGCCCAGGTGGCGTTCACGCCGGGAACGGCAAAGGGATAGAGCAGCCGGTCGAAGCCTTCGCCAGCCTCGTTGGAGAGATCGGTCACGACGCTGCCCTTGCCGCTCGAAAGCGCGGTCTTCAGGGCATCGGTGCCTTCCACCTCGTATGGCTTCATCAGCAAGTCGTCCTTCGGGGCTACCAGCCACTGAGCACCCTGTGCAACGAGCAGAACACGGCCCGTCTCGAACGGCTTCAGTGCCTTCAGCTTTTCAGACAGGGACAGAAGCGAGATGTCGACACCGGTGACGCCGATCATCTTCCCGCCGGAGACAACCGGATAGGCGATCGAGCTCATCGTCGTCGGAACGTCGGTGCCCTCGGCGAGATAGGGGGCGGTAATGGCGCCCTTGCCGCTCTTGGCTGCCAGCGCATACCATTCGGCCGCATAGTCGGCGCGGAAGGTGGAGAATTGGATCTCGCCAGTCTTGTTCTTCGACCAGTAGGGCGTGAAATCGCCATCGTCATTGGCCGAGAGTTCGAGTTTACCCTTGATCTCGTCCTTCTGACCGTCGATCGCACGCGGTTCTTCCGCCATCCAGCTGCCGAAGGCGAACGGGTTCTGTTCGAGATTGGCCTTGAGGACGTTGGTGATGCCTTGCCGGTCGAAGGACTTGCCTTCGTGGCCGCGGCCGATGACGCCGGACATGGTGCGTGCGGCACTCGCCAGTTCGCCGATATCGCCGGCGATTTCACGGGCGATGGATTTGGCCTCGGCGTCGGCCTGTTCCATGGTGAGGGAATGAACCCGATCACGGGTCTGCGAAATCAGGACGAGATTGGAAAGGAAAAGCACCAGGCCGATTGCTATGCCGGTCACGACGAGGAGCTTGGCTGCGATCGAACGGGTAAAAAAAGCGAACATAGGAGCCTCGAATACTGAGGATCAGGACGCAGGGACATTCGTTCCACACCCTCATGGCATGGCCGGGCGCGCTTTCGCGCACCCCGATCACACCAGATGCTATGTTCCATTGCTTAACGGGCAATAAATCAGACTTGTGCCCGGGCGCGCGTCAAAGTGCGGCCGCAACCTCGCCCGCGTCAGGGATCGACGGTTGGGCACCGGCCTTGAGGCAGGCAAGCGATCCGGCGACGGCCGCGCGGCGAAGGGCTTCACCAAGCGCAAGTCCCGCGTCGAGGCTCGCGGCCAGATAGCCGCAGAACGTGTCGCCCGCACCGACTGTATCGACGGGTTCGATCTTCAGCCCCTTGGTCCGGTGCAAGCCGCCGCCTTCGGCCGCCACGACACCTTCGGCTCCGAGCGTGATGATCAGGATCTGTCCGGTGTCTTTGTGCATCTGAAGAAGCATCTCTTCGCGCTCCCCGGATGTCAGCGCCTCGCGCCCCACCAGCAGTTCGAATTCCGTCTCGTTGGCGATGACGATATCGGCGAGCGTCGCAAGCTCGGCGGCCTCGGCAGTAAGCGGCGCCGTGTTGAGCACAGTGCGCACGCCGCGCACCTTGGCTGCCTGCAGCGCAGCCTTCACGGATGCGGCCGGGACTTCGAGCTGCAGCATCAGAATGTCTCCCGGCTGGCTGCTCGAAACCGCCTCAGCCGCCTGGCTGGAGCTGAGGGTTCCATTGGCACCCGGCACCACGGCGATCATGTTTTCCCCGTCGCCGCCAACCAGAATGAGCGCCGTCCCGGTCGGTCCATCCACGCGCGCGACGCTGGAAAGGTCGGTACCCGCCTTGTCGAGAAGGTCGAGGGCAGGGGCGGCAAATTCGTCGCGCCCCACGGCCCCCACCATGCGTACGGATGCACCGGCGCGCCTTGCGGCCAGCGCCTGGTTTGCGCCCTTGCCACCGGCTGCCGTCGCAAAGCCGGTTCCCGGAACCGTCTCGCCCGGTTTCGGCAGGCGCGGCGTGGTGGCAACGAGGTCCATGTTGATGGAGCCGAAGACGGTGATCATGAGCGAGAGGCCTCCCTGGGTTCTTCGCTCTTTTGGACCAGCGCCTTAGTCCTCGTCAACAACCCTGAGCTTGAGCATGCCGGTCCGGCTCTCCACCGCGCGCGACGGGATCTCCTCGCCATCTTCGCGCCCGCCCGGCGTCTCAAACTCCATGGCTTCGATCTTCGCCCCACGCTTGGCCAGCTTGTCCGAGGAGGTGATGATCATCTCGACATCCTTCTGCGCCGCGATGAAATGGCTCTGCAGTTTGCGGGTGCGGTCGTCGAGACGGCTCAAGTCTTCCATCAGGCGGATCACCTCACCCTGGATCAGATGCGCCTGCTCTCGCATGCGCTGGTCCTTGAGTACGGCCTGGATCACCTGGATGGAGAGCATCAGAAGCGAAGGCGAGACGATCACCACCTTCTGCCGATGGGCCTTTTGCACGACGCCCTCAAAGTTCTCGTGGATCTCGGCGAAGATCGATTCCGACGGCACGAACAGGAAGGCCATATCCTGGGTTTCGCCCGCGATCAGGTATTTCTCCGAGATGTCGCGGATATGCACCTCTATGTCCCGCTTGAACTGCTGGGAGGCCATCTTCTTCTGCTCGGGGTTTTCCGTCTCGCGGATCACATTCCAGGCTTCGAGCGGGAACTTGGCATCGACCACCAGCGGCGGTGAATTGTTCGGCATCCGGATGGTGCAGTCGGGACGCGACCCGTTCGACAGCGTCGTCTGGAACGCATAGGCCCCCATCGGCAACCCGTCGGCGACGATCGTCTCCATTCGCGATTGCCCGAAGGCGCCGCGCGTCTGCTTGTTGGACAGGATCGCCTGCAGGCCGACGACATCCTTCGCCAGCGACTGGATGTTGTTCTGTGCCGCATCGATCACCGCCAGCCGCTCCTGCAGCGTGCGCAGGTTGTCATGCGTCGACTTCGTCTGCTCGGTGATCGTGGTCCCCAGCCGGTGCGTCATGCCGTCGAGCCTCTGGCTGATCGACTGGTTGAGCTCTGCCTGTCGGCTGCCAAAAACCTCGGCCATGGTGGCGAGCCGCCCCTGCATCTCGGCCTGAGCCTTGAGGAGTTCCGCGAGCCTTGCTTCCGCCGCCTCGTCGCGCCGCAGCGCGTCTTCTCGCATCTCGGCGCGCGCCCGCGCCGCCCTCAGCGCCACGATCACGACGGTGAGGATCGGGAGCAGCAGAACCGCTGCCGCAAGCCCAAGCAGGAACGCGGGTGAAAGAGTGACTGAGCCGATGGTCACCGCCGGAATGTCGAGAATTGTCATGGATCGATGATAGCTGATTCTGGCACCGAGAACAGATCAAAGAGTGAACGCTCTCGATCCACCTCACTCCGCCTTGGTTGCGGGTCAAAAAAATTCGCGCCTGTATTATTTGAGAAATATCAGATTTGACCCGCATTTGTGGAGTATTTGCGGTCATTGCCGCTCAGGCTGGGAGCAGATGGCAAGAAAACGCTCCAGACAGACAACCGAACATTTACCATTTTAGCTTCCTCTGAGATGTATCCATCAGAAATGTCTGATATTACAACCAGGAAAGTGATGTGCCTGTCATGCTGTCGCAAAACGACAATTCCGATCTTAAGAATCGCCTTCGTTTCCTCGGGCTCGATGACAAAGGGCGAGAGACCCTGCGTCGGCTCGGCCCCTTGATTCGCGATAACATCGGCGGCGCACTCGACATCTTCTACGACAAGGTCCGCAAGGTCCCGGAAACTGCGGCTTTCTTCCGCAACGATGACCACATGAAGGGTGCCAAGAAGCGTCAGGAAGAGCATTGGGGCATTGTCGGCACCGCCGAATACACCGACAGCTATGTCGAGGGCGTCACCAAGGTCGGCAAGGCGCATGCCCGCATCGGTCTTGAACCTCGCTGGTATATCGGCGGCTACGCGCTCGTGCTGGAGCAGCTCGTACACGCCGTTACCCGCGAGCGCTGGCCAAGCCGCTTCGGCCGGCAGAAATCCGAACAGTTGGCTGAGGAAATCTCGGTCGTGGTCAAGGCTGCCCTGCTCGACATGGACTATTCCATCTCGGTCTATCTCGCCATCCTCGCGGAACAGCGTCAGGCGGCAGAGGATGCACGGCTGAAGGCCGAGGCGGAGCAGGCAACCGCGCTTGCCGCCTTGCGCGGCGTGCTCGCTAAGCTCTCCGCTGGCGATCTCGATGCCCGTCTGCCGGATGATCTGCCGGCCAATTTCGTGCAGATGGCAAGCGACTACAATGCCTCTGTCGAAGCGCTCCGCTCGACCATTGTCACCGTGCGCCACTCTGCCGACGAGATCTTCAAGTCGACGGCCGCGATCTCCGATGCCACCGACGATCTGGCCCAACGCACCGAACAGCAGGCGGCGAGCCTGGAGCAGACGGCGGCCTCTGCACGAGCTCACCCAGAACGTCACGCTGACGGCCGATGGCGCGAAGGAAGCATCGCAGGTTGTCGGCGTCGCCCTCACCGAGGCCCGCGTTTCAGAAGAGGTCGTCTCTCGCGCCGTCGATGCCATGGGCGCGATCGAGAAGTCGTCCGACGAGATTTCCAAGATCATCGGCGTGATCGACGAGATCGCCTTCCAGACCAATCTGCTGGCGCTGAACGCCGGCGTCGAGGCAGCCCGTGCGGGTGAGGCCGGCCGTGGTTTTGCCGTCGTCGCCCAGGAGGTCCGCGAACTCGCCCAGCGCTGCGCTAATGCGGCCCGTGAGATCAAGAACCTGATCTCCCAGAGCTCCACTCAGGTCGAAGCCGGCGTCGGCCTTGTCAACAATGCCGGCGACGCGCTCGGCAAGATCATCGTCCGCATCGGCGAGATCAACGACATCGTCGGCAAGATTGCGCTTGCCGCAGCCGACCAGTCTGGCGGCCTGCGCGAGGTCAACACCTCGGTGGCCTCCATGGACCAGATCACCCAGCGCAACGCCGCCATGGTTGAGGAAAGCTCGGCCCAGACGGCCACACTGAGCGAGGAAGCCGGTCGTCTGGTGCAGGCCTTGCAGGGCTTCAAGACATCCGGCGGCAAGTCGCAGAACACAAGCCAGGGCGCCTACCGCATGGCGGGGTAGCCTCCTCAGCCGACCGCGCATGGCGGCATGATTTGTCGCCATGCGTTTAGGATCTGTTCAACAAACCGTGACAGTTCTACTTGATACCAATCAACCCGAGAGTCCGCATCGCATCATGAGCACCAAAGCCCAGAACGACCTGTCCGAACGCCTGGAGTTCCTTGAGATCGATCAGAAGACGCGCAGCACGCTGGCCGAGCTTCGCCCGTCGATCAAGGAGGTGCTGGGCGGCGCGCTCGACAAGTTCTACGCCAAGGTGACGAAGACTGGAAAGATCGCCGGCCATTTCCGCGACGGCGCTCATATGAACGGCGCAAAGAGCGCCCAGATCGGCCACTGGGACAAGGTCGCCGGTGGCAATTTCGACGAGAACTACGTCAAGGGCGTCACCGCCGTCGGCAAGGCCCATGCCCGGATCGGTCTCGAGCCGCGCTGGTATATCGGCGGCTATTCGATGCTGGTCGGCGAGCTCCTCGCAGGAGTCCTCGTCAAGCATTGGCCATTCCCCTTCGGCAAGCAGCATGCGATTTCGCTCGGCGAGAAGCTTCGAGCGGTCGTGAAGGCGGCCATGCTCGACATGGACTATTCGATATCCGTCTATCTCGAAGAGCTGGAGAGCAAGCGTCAGGCCCTCGAAGAAGAGCGCGCCCGTTTTGCCGCTGATCAGGCGATTGCCATGGAGCATCTGCGTCGTGGTCTGGAAGCGCTGGCTCAGGGCGATTTCGAAGCCCGCATGACGACGGACCTGCCCGACAATTTCAGGGAAATGGCCGGCCACTACAACGAAACCGTCGATCGCCTGAACACCTCCTTTGCCGCGATCCGCCGCGCTTCGGAAGGCATCCTGACCGGCACGGACGCGATTGCGCACGCTTCCGGTGAACTCGCCAGCCGCACCACCCGCCAGGCAAGCGGCGTGCAGGAGAGCTCGACCGCCCTTCAGCAACTCTCCGTTAGCGTCAGCCAGACGGCCGCCAATGCCGAGCGCGCCTCGCAGGAGGTGCGCGACACGCAGCTTCAGGCAAAGACCTCGGGCACCGTTGTTTCCCAGGCTGTCTCCGCCATGGGCGCGATCGAAAAATCCTCCACCGAGATCTCCAAGATCATCGGCGTCATCGATGAGATCGCCTTCCAGACCAACCTTCTGGCCCTCAATGCCGGTGTCGAGGCCGCCCGCGCCGGCGATGCAGGGAAGGGCTTCGCCGTGGTCGCACAGGAAGTTCGCCAGCTCGCCCAGCGCTCAGCCGATGCCGCCAAGGAGATCAAGCAGCTCATCTCCCAGAGCTCCGATCAGGTGAAGGAAGGCGTCGGCCTCGTCACCAGCACCGGCGAGGCGCTGAACGACATCATCACCCGCATCGATGCCATCGACACCTTCGTCTCGGATATCGCAGCCGCCGCCAAGGATCAGGCGATCGGCCTCAACGAGGTCAACCAGTCCACCCGCAACATGGATCTGCTGACCCATGAGAACAGCGACATGGTGGAGCGCACTTCGGACGAGACGCGCCGTCTCAGGGCAGAGGTCGCCGGTCTCGTCGAGCAGCTGTCACAGATCCGCACTCGTGCCGACGCCGCCCCGCAGGCGCGCCGCATCATGGAACGTCGGGTCGCCTGATCCGGCTCAGAATCGGAGAAACGGAAGCGTTTTTTCCGTTTCCTCCGCCGGGAAGTTGCGCTAAGGGGAGGCCATGACCATCAAGCCTCTCATCATCCTGCCCGATCCCCTGCTGCGTCAGGTATCCGCGCCCATCGAGCGCGTCGATGCCGAGCTTGAGCAGTTCATCGATGACATGCTCGAAACCATGTACGAGGCCCCCGGCATCGGGCTGGCCGCGATCCAGGTCGGCGTGCCGCGCCGCATGCTGGTGCTCGACGTCTCGAAGGAGGGCGAGGACAAGAAGCCGCTCGTCTTCATCAATCCGGAAGTCGTCTCCGCTTCGGATAAGCGCTCGGTCTATGAAGAAGGCTGTCTCTCGATCCCCGACTATTACGCCGAAGTCGAGCGCCCTGCTTCGATCACGGTCAAGTCGATCGGCCGCGACGGCAAGGAGACGGTGACTGAGGCCGACGGCCTGCTCGCCACTTGCCTTCAGCACGAGATCGACCATTTGAACGGCGTGCTCTTCATCGATCATATCTCCCGCCTGAAGCGCGAGATGGTGATCAAGAGGTTCACCAAGGCCGCCCGTCAGAAGATCTGATATCGAGCAAATCCAGCAAAAGTGCGAAGCGGTTTTGCGTCCGGAATTGCTTAAGAACAAAATGATGGAGCACTGACGGCGCCTCCGTTTTCGCCGGAAATGCTCTGGGCGTCGTTCAACCCCGCGCTTGAAGGCTGACAGAATGGCACTTCGCATCATCTTCATGGGCACGCCGGACTTCTCCGTCGCGACCCTGAAAGCGCTGCATGCGGCGGGCCACGAGATCGTCATGGCCTATTCGCAGCCGCCCCGTCCCGGTGGCCGCCGTGGCCTCGATCTGCAGAAATCTCCCGTTCATCAGGCGGCCGAAGACCTTGGCATCGAGGTCCGCCACCCTCTGAATTTCCGCGATCCCGCCGATCGCGAAGCCTTCGTTGCACTTCAGGCCGATGTCGCCGTCGTCGTCGCCTATGGCCTGCTGCTGCCCCAAGCGATCCTGAACGGTACGCGTCTTGGCGCCTATAACGGCCATGCCTCGCTCCTGCCGCGCTGGCGGGGAGCAGCCCCCATTCAGCGCGCCATCATGGCCGGCGATGCCGAAACCGGCATGATGGTGATGAAGATGGACAAGGGCCTCGACACCGGCCCCGTCGCACTCACCCGAAAAGTGACGATCGATCCTGACATGACGGCCGGTGAACTGCACGATGCCCTGAGTGTCGTCGGCGCCGAAGCCATGGTTGAAGCGATGGCGAGGCTTGAAGCCGGTACGCTGGAAACGGTCACACAGGCCGAAGAGGGCGTGCTCTATGCGGCCAAGATCGACAAGGTCGAAACCCGCGTCGACTTAACCCGCCCGGCGACCGAGGTGCACAATCACATCCGCGGCCTTTCGCCTTTCCCCGGCGCCTGGACCGAGATGGACGTCAATGGCAAGCCCGAGCGCGTCAAGCTCCTCGCCTCGAGCCTTGCGGAAGGGCAGGGCGCAATCGCGGCCCCCGGCACAGCCCTCGACGATCACCTGACGATCGCCTGCGGCACGGGCGCCGTGAGCCTGGTCCGTCTGCAGAAGGCGGGCGGCAAGGCATTGAGCGCCGAGGACTTCCTGCGTGGCACGCCGTTGCCTAAGGGCACGGTGATCGCCTGATGCCCCGCTTTCGGATGACCGTTGAGTATGATGGCTCGGCCTATGTCGGCTGGCAGCGCCAAGAAAACGGCCATTCCATCCAGGCCGCTCTCGAACAGGCGATCCTGTCACTCACCAGCGAGACCGTGGTCATCCGTGGCGCCGGCCGCACCGATTCCGGCGTCCACGCCATGGGCCAGGTGATCCATGCCGACCTCTCCCGCGCCTGGGTGCCACACAAGCTGCGCAACGCGCTGAACGCCCATCTGGCCATGGCCTCCGAACAGGTCGCCGTGCTCGATGTGCAGGCCGTGCCCGAAGAGTTCGACGCCCGCTTTTCGGCGCTCCGCCGCCATTATCTCTACCGCATCATCACCCGCCCGGCGCGCCTGGCGCTGGAGGACAAACGGGCCTGGTGGGTGCCGAAGCCGCTCGATCCCGAGGCCATGCACGAAGCTGCCCAGCAGCTCGTCGGTCACCACGACTTCACTACCTTCCGCTCTGCCCATTGTCAGGCAAAAAGCCCGGTGCGGACACTCGATCGTCTGGACGTCACGCAGTCAGGTGAACTCATCGAGATCCGCGCCACCGCCCAGAGCTTCCTGCATAACCAGATCCGCTCTTTCGCCGGCACCTTGAAGCTCGCAGGCGAGGGCAAGATGACGCCTTCAGATGTGCGCGCAGCACTCGACGCCCGCGACCGTGCGGCCTGCGGACCGGTCGCGCCGCCGGAGGGGCTGTTCTTCATGAGGGTGGATTATCCCGGCGATGAGCCATTCAGCGGCTGAGGCCTATCCTCAGCCCGGATAAACGCCGAGATAGCGTTCCAGCACTTCCGCGATGATCATCGACGGCACAAGCAGCACCATGATGATGGTCGATACCATCAGCAACTGGTCGCCCACGATCATCCTGACGATGCGGAAGAGAGCCGCGATCAGCGTGATCATCAGCAAGAGCCACAGGAATGCCACGACACCGGCAAGCGCCGGCAAGAACATCATCAATAGCACCAGCAGGCCGTAGGAATAGGATACCGGCACGGCGAGCCAGTTGATCGCCACGACCATCGATGCGTATTTCTCGCCGATGCCGACCATCCAGCAGAGAATGCCGAGCAATATCAGCGGGAAAAGCCAGTTGGACGCCTCGACCAGCGCCAGGCGGAAGAAGAACAGGCCACCCGTCTCCGTCCCCTCCGGCAGGCCCTGGAGATAGAGCAGGCGCCACCAGGCAAAGGAGATCAGGATCGCAGGCAGCGCCCAGAGGATCGCCCAGAAGGAGCGCATCGCGCCCCGGTCTGTCAGGTCGAGATAGGCAAAGCCTGAGGGATCCTGCTTGAACAGCAGCCAGAGGCCCTTGAGATAGAACTCGACCTCCTTAAGCGTCGGCATGGGCGAACCACTGCTCGATGAAGGTCTGGTAGATGACGGTGAGCGTCTCCAGATCCGAAACAGCGACCCGCTCGTCGACCATGTGCATGGTCTGCCCCACCAGGCCGAATTCGACGACCGGGCAGTAATCCTTGATGAACCGGGCATCCGACGTGCCGCCGGTGGTCGAGAGCTTCGGCGTCCTGCCGGTCACCGTCTCGATTGCACCCGACAGCGAGGCAATCAACGCATTGTTGCGCGTCAGGAAAACATGGCTTGGCCGTTCCGACCAGGTGATGTCGTAGCCGATCGCTGCACGATCCGGCCGCAGCTCGGGATCAACAGCGGCCGCATCGAGACGGCGAATGATCTCGGCCTTGACGCTATCGGCGGTCCAGACGTCGTTGAAGCGGATGTTGAACTTGAAGCGCGCCGAAGCCGGAATGACGTTCGTCGCCGCATTGCCGACATCGATGGTGGTGACTTCCAGGTTCGACGGCTGGAAGTTCTCCGTGCCGGTGTCGAAGGCCGGGAACATCAGGCTTTTCGCCAGCGACAGCGCGCCTCGCACCGGATTGTCGGCAAGATGCGGATAGGCCGCGTGACCCTGCACGCCCTTGACCGTCACTGTGCCCGAAACCGAGCCGCGCCGGCCGATCTTGATCATGTCGCCGAGGCTATCGGGATTGGTCGGCTCGCCGACAAGGCAGGCGTCCCAGCGTTCTCCACGTTCCGCCGCCCATTCGAGCAGCTTCACCGTGCCATTGACGGCGGGTCCCTCTTCGTCGCCTGTTATCAGCAGCGAGACTGAGCCCTTTGGCACCTTGCCGGCTTCGACCAGTCGCGCATAAGCGGCGATGAAGCAGGCGATCCCGCCCTTCATGTCGACCGCGCCACGGCCATAAAGCATGCCGTCTCTGATATCGCCGGAGAACGGGCCAGCGCTCCAGTCGGTCTCGGCACCAACCGGCACGACATCGCTGTGGCCGGCAAACATCAGATGCGGGCCATCGGATCCTGCGCGCGCATAGAGGTTTTCGATATCGGGCGTGCCCTCGTCCTTCGCGATCATGCGATCGACGCGGAAACCGAGAGGCGAGAGCAGGTTTTCGAGCACATCGAGCGCACCGCCTTCGGCAGGCGTGACGGAAGGGCAGCGAATGAGGGCCTGGAGAACATCGACGGGATTGGTAGCGGTCATGAACACTTTTACGGGATTGACCGAGGTCCGGTTCAACCCGGCCGTCGGTGCCTTGATAAGATGAGCCAGACTTAGCTGATCCGCCCGAACCTGTCACCCACCGCTCAGGACGAACGCATGTCCGATCCCGGGCCGTAACGGTTGTCGTCTCTAACCGGCGGCCAGACGCAGAGCACGAAGAAAAGGATCAGCGAAAAGGCAGGCAGCAGCAAGAGAACGGATGCCATGCCCGGCATGCCGATATCGTGCAGCCGCTTCGTGCCCAGCATCAGCAGCGAGACGAGCGACAGGCTCGCAGTTGTCAGGAAAAGCGAAAACGAGCCGGGCGAAATGTCGTCCGATCCCGTCACGAACGCGATCACGGCCGCGTTCGCCATCATCCAGAACAGCGTGCCGAGTATGAAGACGCGCCGACCGATGCGCCGGCCTAGACGACGTATCAGTTCGCCGGACCACTGTCCCGTGGCTGATCCGGCAACTTAGTCGCGCAGCAGTTCGTTGATCCCGGTCTTGGAGCGGGTCTGGGCATCGACGCGCTTGACGATGACGGCGCAGTAGAGGTGCGGCGCCGGCTGCCCGTTGGCCACGACGGCATTGCCCGAGGGCATCGAGCCAGCGACCACGACGGAGTAGGGCGGCACTTTGCCGTAATGCACTTCGCCGGTGGCGCGGTCGACGATCTTGGTCGACTTGCCGATGATAGACGCCCATGCCGAGAACCGAGCCTTCGCGAATGATGCAGCCTTCGACGACTTCCGAACGCGCACCGATGAAGCAATTGTCCTCGATGATCGTCGGGCCGGCCTGCAGCGGCTCAAGCACGCCGCCAATGCCCACGCCGCCGGAGAGATGCACGTTTGCGCCGATCTGGGCGCAGGAGCCGACGGTCGCCCAGGTGTCGACCATGGAGTTTTCACCGACATAGGCGCCGAGATTGACGAAGGACGGCATCAGGACGACGCCCTTGGAGATGTAAGCCGAGCGGCGCACGACGGCGTTGGGAACCGCGCGGAAGCCGGCCGAGCGGAATTCGCTCTCGCCCCAGCCTTCGAACTTCGAGGGAACCTTGTCCCACCAGGTGGACGCGCCAGGGCCACCCTTGACGACTTCCATGTCGTTCAGGCGGAAGGAGAGGAGCACGGCCTTCTTCAGCCACTGATGCACGGTCCAGGTGCCGTCTTCGCCGCGAGCGGCGACACGCGCCTTGCCGCTGTCCAGCAGGTTGAGCGCTGTTTCGACGGCATCGCGGATCTCGCCCTTGGTCGCCGTCGTAACGGTATCGCGATTGTCGAATGCCGCTTCGATGACGTGTTCGAGCTGGGTGAGATCGGAGGCGCTCATCTGAATTCCTTAAACTTCGTTGTCTACCGTGGGGATGGAAACGATCAGGATCTGATCGAAAATTCGCGCAAAGCTCTAGCGCATAAAGGGCTGGAAGAAAACAGCCGCAGGAGCTCTGCGTTTTGGAAAGGAAGAGGCATGGCACGGTGGAAGAACGGCAAGCACAGGCGCAAGGACGGATCCTGGGATCCGCTGAAGGATAGCTCCACCGACAAGCAGACGGCACAAGTCATTCCGCGCACGCCGCAATCGGCGTCCTCGTCCTATACGCTCGCTTATGTCGATGAGGAATTTCTCTGCCGCGAGGAACTCCGACCGGTCCGTCTGCAGCTTGAACTGCTCAAGACGGAGATGATCCTCACGGAGCGGAGCATCAAGTCGACGGTTGTCATGTTCGGCGGTGCCCGCATCCCGGCCCCCGGCGAAGCTGCCTGGGCGGCGAAGAACGATATCCAGAAGAAGAACCTGGAAAACGCCTCGATCTATTACGAAGAGGCCCGCAAGTTCGCGCAGCTCTGCTCGGCTCAGGCCAAGAAGATGGATTACCACGAATATGTCGTGGTGACGGGGGTGGTCCAGGCGTGATGGAAGCCGGCAATCGCGGTGCGTCAGAGGTCGGCGCACCCTCGGTCGGCCTCAACATCGTGCTTCCGCACGAGCAGGCGCCGAACCCCTATGTCACGCCTGAGCTCAGCTTCAACTTCCACTACTTCGCCATCCGCAAGATGCATTTCCTGATGCGCGCGGCGGCACTGGTCGTCTTCCCCGGCGGCTTCGGCACGCTGGACGAACTTTTCGAGACCGTGACGCTGATCCAGACTAAGCGCATGGCGCCGATCCCGCTGATCCTCTTCTCCCGCGCCTTCTGGGAGGACATCATCAATTTCGAGGCGCTCGCGGCCTTCGGCACGATCGCACCCGAGGATCTCGCCCTCTTCCAGTTCGCAGAGACCGCGGAGGAAGCCTGGAAGATCATCGCCGACTTCTACGACCTGAACGACGAAACGGCCCCATGAGGGGCCGCCTGTCAGTTCTTTTGGGTGTTTGACCGCCTGATCAGCGGAACATGACCGGCCGCTTCGGCATGTCGTCGGCGCTGATGACGCCATCCTTGTTCCGGTCCATCCGGGTGAACATCTTGTCGGCCATGGCGGTTGCTTCCGCCTGGCTGATCTGGCCGTTTTCGTCGGTATCCGCGACCCGCATCATCCGGCCCGGGCCACGCATGCCGTCCCGGCCACCGCGATCCTCGCCGCGCTCGGCACGTTCATTGTGCCAGCCGTGGCGCTTGCCGTGCGGGCCCTTGCCCTCGCCACGCGGACCATCGTCATTCATGGCCTGTTCCTGGGGTGCATCACCCGGGGGCGGGGTTGGTGCATCGGCCTTGGCTGCTTCGCGCTCCGCCTGACGTTCGGCGCGCATCGCTTCCCGTTCCGCCTTGTGCTCTTCGCGCATGGCTTCGCGGTGCTGGCGCATTTCGCCAGGGGTCAGCACGCCGTCCTTGTCGGCATCGATGGCCGTGAACATCGCAGTGCCCGCAGCCGTCGCTTCTTCCTTGCTGATCTTGCCGTCCTTGTTGGTGTCATGCTGCTGCAGCATCTGCACGAACATCACTTCCGGACCGCCACGGCCAGGGCCGCCACGGCGCTCGCCGCGGTCCTGCGCAAAGGCGCCGCCGGCGGTGGTGCCGATGAGGAGGGAGGCTGCCACGGCGGCCAGCGTCAGGGTCTTGCCGTTCATTGGGATATCCTTTCGAGTGTCTGCTTCGATGGGATGACCGTAGCTGCGAGAAGGCCCTGGCCCTACTTAACTCTCTGTAAGCTGCATGAAACTTTCGTAAGCTTCCGCTCACGCCTTATCCGCGAGCAGCGCCTGCAGGAAGCTGGTGAGATCGTCCGTCAGGTAATCGACGGTTTCTGCGTCGACATGTTCGACGCGCTCCCAGGTCTCCAGGATCGCCGTGCCCAGATTGCGCGGCACGAGCAGCACCGTCTTCATGCCGAGCGCCTTCGGCACCATCAGATTGCGCGGCAGATCCTCGAACATGGCGGCATGTTTCGTGTCGATCCGGTTGAGGCTGGCGAACTTGTCATAGGTGGCGCCTGCCGGCTTCGGCACGTAGTCGGCAGCGACGATGTCGAAGATGTCGTCGAAATGGTCGAGAATGCCGAGTGCCCGGGCTGCGGCCTCCGCATGCGCCACCGTGCCGTTGGTGAAGATGAACTTCCGCCCCGGCAGCCGCTTGATTGCAGACCCGAGTGCCTCGTCCGGGATCAGCGCTGAATAATCGATCGCATGTGCCCGCTCCAGAAACGCGTTCGGATCGACCTTGTGATGCAGCATCAGCCCGGCCAGCGTCGTCCCGTGTTCGTGGTAGTAGCGCTTCTGCAGAAGCTTCGCCTCGGCCGGCTCCAGCTGCAAAAGCTCGGACACGAAGGCGGTCATGTTCGTATCGATCTGCGCAAAGAGGTTGATGTGATGCGGATAGAGCGTGTTGTCGAGGTCGAAGACCCAGTCGCGCACATGGGCGAAATCGGCAGGCGAGGGGATCTTGGCTGGGCTGTTCATCAGGTCCTCTTGGGGCAGTGCTGGGCGGCTGCGGAATGCAGGCTGCCGCTGGGCGCATCGGCCTCTAATTAGCATTGGTCGCGGCTTCGGGAAGTGCTATCTGGAAAAGATGGGAAAGAAGATGTCGATAGCGGCAATGGAACAGGTTGTGGTCCTGCAGGACCGCAAGCGCCTGCCTGCGCGCTTCCATCCGGTGAGCGCGGGTACCATCCGCCACCGTCAGGGTTGAGCCAACCGGCCCGCGTTTCCAACGCTTGAGGCCAAACCGCCACCCTTTCCCAACTCCGCCGCATGCCTGCCGACACGCGCTGCGGCATTTCTGGACACTCTCCCATGGAACTCTGGGCCATCATCACGGTAGGCAGCGCCTTCCTGCAGAACCTGCGTTCGACGCTGCAAAAACACCTGAAAGGCAAGATGGGCACAACCGGCGCCACCTTTGTGCGTTTCGGCTTCGGCCTGCCCTTTGCCTTCCTCTATCTCGCCAGCCTGCATGTTGGCCTCGGCCGTCCGCTGCCGGTCCCGGGGCTGACCTTTGCGATCTGGGCCGTCATCGGCGCGCTCGCACAGATCGCCGCGACCTTTCTGCTCGTGCACCTTTTCTCCTTCCGCAACTTCGCCGTCGGCACTGCCTATTCGCGGACTGAGCCAGCCCAGGCGGCACTGCTGGCGCTGGTTCTCTTCGGCGAGACGATCGGGCTCGGGACTGTCGCTGCCATCCTAGTATCGATCCTCGGCGTGATGCTGATCTCAGTCGCGCGCACCGCCTTCACGCCCTTGAGCCTCGTGACGTCGGTCGTCAGCCGCACCGCCCTGATTGGCCTGACGTCGGGCTTCTTCTTCGGGATCTCTGCGATTGCCTATCGCACAGCATCGCTGTCGCTCGCCGCTAGCCTTCCCACACCCGATGCCGTGGTGCAGGCCGGTTACACGCTCTGCATGGTCATCACGATCCAGACGGTCTCCATGCTTCTCTGGATGATCTGGCGCGATCGCGCCGAACTGACGCGGGTCAGAGCCGCCTGGAAGGTCAGCGCCCTTGTCGGCTTCGTCGGCGCCACCGCCTCTTTCGGCTGGTTCACGGCGATGACGCTGCAGCAGGCAGCCGTGGTCAAGGCACTGGCCCAGGTCGAGATGCTCTTCACCTTCGCCTCCGCGGTGCTCATCTTCAAGGAGAAGATCAACCGGCTGGAGATTGCGGGATGTGTTCTGATCGTATTCGGCGTGCTGCTGCTGGTTCTGGTGTGAGGGCGGCGGATACCCTTTGCCCCGTTGCGACCCGTCGCACCGCGCGATACACCGGACGTAGCAGCGCGCCGAGGGCGGGAGAGACATGATGGACGCCAAGACACCCGCGATACCGTCGATCAGCGTCGACGCCGCGCAGCCATACCCGAAGCGCTGGGCGGCGCTAATGGTGATGATGCTCGCCAACGTTCGTCGAACCTTGCTCGACGTCAGCATCGTCAATGTCGCGCTGCCGAGCCTGCAATCCGAGCTTGGCGCGACCTCCAGTCAGATCGAATGGGTCGTGGCCGGTTACGTGCTGGTCTTTGCGCTCGGGCTCCTGCCCTTTGGACGACTCGGCGACGTACGGGGCAAGAAGCAGGTGTTTCTGGTCGGAGTGGCGGCCTTCACCTTTGCGTCGCTTCTGTGTGGACTGGCACCCGATATCGGCTGGCTGGTGGCCGCACGTCTCCTGCAGGGGCTGGGGCACGCGTCACCATCCCGCAGATGCGGTGTAGTGCCACAGGTCCTGCTGCCGTAGAAGGAGCGCGCGGCGGCCTTTTCGCTCTTCGGTTTGAGCGCCGGACTTGCTTCGGTGTCCGGCCCCATCCTCGGCGGCTGGCTGATCAGCCTTGATGTGCTGGGCCTCGGCTGGCGGCCGATCTTTCTGATCAATATCCCGGTCGGCATCATCACCCTTCTGCTCGGCTGGCGGATGATCCCGGCGCTGGCGCCAAAGCCGGGTTTGAAGAACGATTTCGGCGGCATCGCGCTCGCCGCCCTCACGATCTTCTGCGTCATCTTCCCGCTGATTGAGGGCCGTGGTTTCGGCTGGCCGGTCTGGTGCTTCGTCATGCTCGCCATGGCCATTCCCTTTGGGGTCGCCTTCGGCCTCTGGGAGCGGCGACAGCATCGGATGAAGGCGCCCGAGCTCCTGCCGGTCGCGCTGATGAAGAACCGCAACTATGTCATCGGCTCGCTGATGACCGCGACCTTCTTCTCGACGCTGCCCGGCTTCTTCCTGATCTTCGCGATGTTCCTGCAGCAGGGTTACGGACTCACCCCGCTTCAGTCGGGCATGACCGCCGTGCCCTTCTCCATCGGCATCTTCATCGCGTCGCTGATTTCGGGGCGGCTTGGCAATATCACGCCCCGCATCCGCGTTATCGTCGGGGTGGCGATGGTCATCATCGGCATGGGGCTGTTGCGGGGCGAGATCCAGGCGGTCGGCGAAAGCATTGACCGGATGGCGCTGCTGCCCTGGTTCCTGCTGAGCGGCCTTGGCATGGGGATCGCGATTGCGCCGATGTTCCAGCTCGTGCTGGCGGGTGTCCCGCCGCAGGATGCGGGCGGTGGATCGGGCGCGCTTCAGGCGATCCAACAGGTGGGAAGTGCGCTCGGGATCGCCATTGTCAGCGAGATCTTCTTTTCCGATCTGGTGCGCAATGCGGCTGAGGGCATGACAGGCAAGCAGGCCTATGCCGAAGGCCTGAGCCTCGGCCTCATCTACAACTTTATCGCTTATGCGATCGTCCTGATCGCTGTCCTGTCCATGCGCGCGGTGACGCCGGGAAGCGAGAAGCTGGAGCGTCCGCTGCCGATCGAGTGACCGGCAGCGGACGAAATCATCGGCTTAAGGGACGAGCAGCGTGCCGGCACCCGTCTCGGTGAAGAGCTCGAGCAGCACGGAATGGGCGGTCTTGCCGTTCAGGATAACAACGCCCTGCACGCCGGCCTGGATGGCCTCGATGCAGGTCTCGACCTTCGGGATCATGCCGCCCGAAATCGTGCCGTCCTTGATCAGCGCATGGGCTTCGGCGACCGACAATTCCTTGATCAGCTTGCCGTCCTTGTCGAGCACGCCGGGAACGTCGGTGAGGAAGAGCAGGCGCGAGGCATTGAGAGCACCGGCAATGGCACCGGCAAAGGTATCGGCATTGATGTTGTAGGTGGCGCCGTCGCGGCCGGGGGCGACGGGGGCGATGACCGGGATCATCTCGGAGCGGGCGAGCAGGTCGAGCAAGGTGCGGTCAACCTCGACCACCTCGCCAACAAAGCCGAGATCAAGCACACGCTCGATATTGCTGTCGGGATCACGGACCTTCTTCTGCGCCTTTTCGGCAAAGACCATGTTGCCGTCCTTGCCGCAGAGCCCGATCGCCCATTCGCCGGTCTGGTTGATGAGCGCGACGATTTCCTTGTTGATCGAGCCGGCCAAGACCATCTCGACGATCTCGACCGTCTTCTGGTCGGTGACGCGCAACCCGTTCTCAAAGCGTGATTCGATGCCCATCTTGGCAAGCATGGCGCCGATCTGCGGGCCGCCGCCATGCACGACGATCGGGTTGACGCCGGACTGCTTGAGGAGTGCGATATCGGCGGCAAAGGCCTTGCCGAGCTCGGGATTGCCCATGGCGTGGCCGCCATATTTGACCACGATGGTCTTGTTCTCGTAGCGCTGCATGAAGGGCAGGGCCTGGACGAGAAGGCGGGCCTGGATTTCGCTTTCGGACGCTGTCATGGGGAACCTCGCATTGGATGGCGGCCTTTTAGCGCATGTGCAGCCGGGATGGAATAATCGTCCTGCAATATAAGCGGAGCGTGACATGCTTCTTCTTCCCGTCGCATTGTCGACCGAAGATGACGCGCTATATCATGGCCACTGGTTGAGGGGGCTCTATGGAACGCGACGACATCGGCGTATTGCTGGCCCGGGTAGCGCTGAAGGACCGTGCCGCCTTTTCCTTGCTCTATGGTCGTATTTCGGCGAAACTTTTCGCCATCTGCATCCGTATGCTCAAAGACAGGGGAGAGGCCGAAGAGGCGCTCCAGGATGTGTTCGTCAAGATTTGGCATAAGGCCGGGAGCTATACGGGCGACGGCGACAATGCCTATCCATGGCTCTGCGCCATCGTCCGCTATCACTGCATCGATCGCTTGAGAGCGCGTCGACCGCAGGGAGAGGACATCGAGGCAGCGATCGACCTGGCGGATCTGGCGCCGGATCCGGAGCAGCATGCGATGCTCCGATCCGAAGGTGGCCGCATTGACACATGCCTGGAGGCATTGGATCCTGACAGGGCGCTCGCCGTTCGCCAGGCCTATGTGGAAGGACTGTCCTATCAGGAGTTAGCGGATCATTTCGCCGTTCCCTTGAACACGATGCGTACATGGCTGCGGCGCAGCCTTTTGAAACTGAGAGAGTGCATGGATGAGCACGCCTGACCAAAGCAAGGGAGACCGGTCGCGGGACGAAGTTCTCGCGGGCGAATATGTCCTCGGTGTCCTGAGCGGAGCCGAGCGCCAGAAGGTGGACGCACGTCTGCGCCACGACCGGCAGTTCGCCGCCATGGTCAAGCGCTGGGAAGAGAACCTCACCCAGTTCAACGACGACTACGCCGAGGCCTCGCCGCCGGATCAGCTGTTTTCGAAGATCGAGGATCGACTGTTTGCATCGCCGGCAACCGTCGCAGCTGTGAAGGGTGGCCTGTGGAATTCGTTGGTGCTCTGGCGCGGCCTGAGCTTTGCATCGATTGCAGCGCTCGGCCTGATTGTCGGGTTCGACTATGCCGAACGCATGCGCCCAAAACCTCAAGCGGCGCTGACGGCGGACTTGGCAGGCGAGAACCAGGCGATCGCATTGCATGCGCGCTACGACGGGAACTCCGGCCGCCTCGCTGTAACCCCCGTCGCAAGCGGCGGCGCTGATGAGAAGTCGCTTGAGCTCTGGCTCGTCGAGGGTGAACAGGCGCCGATCTCGCTCGGCGTGCTGCCGCAGACCGGGCAGGGCGAGCTTGATGTTCCTGAGGATCTGCGTGCCCGCCTGACGGAAGGTGTCGTTCTGGCCGTCAGCCTCGAGCCTTTCGGTGGATCGCCGACCGGAAAAGCCACCGGGCCTGTTGTCGCGCTCGGCGAAGTTCGTCCCTGACGAAGAAATTCTCTCATAAAATCAATGGAGTTTCTTCAGGCGGCCGATTTTTTCGAGCCGCCTGAAACTTGTTCGGACGATCCGCCGTCTTTGGTCATGTTCCTGCTGAGGAACGCCCCCGATGTCCCGCCCGAACCCGCAGGGACACGATCGAGAACACCAAGGATAAGAGGAAACCGTAATGTTCAAGACCGCTCTTCGCCCGCTCGCATTCTCCGCAGCCATCCTGGCAGGCGCTGCCGCAGCCTATGCCGCCAATCCGATGGTCGGCGGTGGTGAAATGCTCGAAACCAAGAACATCGTCGAAAACGCCGTCAACTCGAAGGATCACACGACGCTTGTTGCCGCCGTCCAGGCAGCCGGTCTCGTTGAAACCCTGTCGGGCGCCGGTCCGTTCACCGTCTTCGCACCGACCAACGATGCCTTCGCCAAGCTGCCGGCCGGCACTGTCGACACCCTGCTGAAGCCGGAAAACAAGGCGCAGCTCACCAAGGTGCTGACCTGCCACGTGGTAGCCGCCGACGTGATGGCCGAAGCCCTCGTCAAGATGATCTCCGATGATGGCGGCGAACACGACGTCACCACCGTTGGCGGTTGCGTGTTGACGGCGAAGGCCGCTGACGGCAAGGTCACGCTGACCGACGAGAATGGCGGCGTATCGACCGTCACCATCGCAGACGTCAAGCAGTCGAACGGCGTCATCCATGTCGTCGACGCGGTCATCCTGCCGAAGATGTAAGGAACGACGGTTCGGCCCGGCCTCCGCCTGATAGGGCCGACCTGATCAGAGCCTGAGCGTCAAAGGCTCCGACCGATGGCCTCGCTGATTGCCCCGCGCAATTGGTCGAGGCCATCACCTTTTTCAGAGGATGTCGAGAGAACACCCGGGAAGGCTGCCGGCCGCTTCTTGATCTTCTCCTGCGTCTCCGCAATCAGCTTCACGACACCAGGCGCCTTGATCTTGTCGGTCTTGGTGAGCACGATCTGATAGGAGACGGCGGCCTTGTCGAGCAGCGACAGTACTTCGTCGTCGTTCTTCTTGATGCCGTGACGGCTGTCGATCAGCACGTACACGCGCTTCAGCGTCGCGCGACCCCGAAGATAATCGAAAACCAGCTTCGTCCAGGCATCCACATGCTCCTTCGGCGCCTGGGCATAGCCGTAGCCAGGCATGTCGACGAGCGCCATCGGCGGCAGGTCACCGGCGCCGCCGGAATAACCGTCTGGCACGAAGTAGTTGAGTTCCTGGGTGCGTCCGGGTGTGTTGGACGTGCGGGCGAGACCCTTCTGGCCGACCAGCGCATTGATCAGCGACGATTTGCCGACATTCGAGCGCCCGGCAAAGGCCACTTCAAGCGGTCCTTCCGGCGGCAGGAATTCCATCGACGGCACACCGCGGATGAAGATCCAGGGGCGGCCGAAGAGCGGCTGATCGGGCTTGTCGTGTGTTTCGGTCATAGATTAGGCCTTTCGTCAGGCGGACAGATCCGGGTTTTGGCCCGGAAAGTCAAGCAGCAGAGGTCGGAACGGGCCGCGACGCCTGCCGCGCGTGGCTGATGAGATAGGTGAAGAGGGCGGCCATCACGAGCGCCCCGCCAAGGATCGTGCGACCCGAGGGCACCTCGTTGTGGAAGATCACCATCCAGACCGGGGCGAGGATCATCTCGGCAGTCCCGATGAGGGCGGCGAGCGCCGAGGGTATCATGCGGGCTCCGGTGACATAGAGCGCCATGCCAAGCCCGAGATTAAGCGCCCCGAAGCAGAAGAGCAGCACAAGGTCCTGTCCGCCGACAGCAAAGGCGCCAGCCTGGCTGGCCGCAATCGCGGACGCGATGAAGGAGCCGCCACAGGCGGCCGGTGTCATCCTGATGCCGGGATAACGGCGGGTCAGCACCGTCATGCAGGCGAAGATGGCGGGGATGGCAGCCGCCAGCGTCAGGCCGAGGATCGAGCCGCCTTCGCCGATCGAAGCCGAGACCATGATCCCGACACCGAGGATGACGGCAACGATCGCGCCCCAGGTGACCGGCGTGATCGGCTCGCCGAGCACGACGCGTGCAAGAAGGGCCGCAAATAGCGGGATCGAGGCCATGAACAGCACGACATTGGCAACCGGCGTCATGGTGACGGCCAGCACGAAGAAGGTCGAGACGAGCGCAAAGCCGACGGCGATGAAGAAGCCGGGCCAGCCCATGGCTCGGAAAAGACGGATCGTGCCGTCGATCCGGTCGCGGACAAGCATGAAGGTGAGGAGGAAAAGACCGGCGAACAGACAGCGCCAGAACACGATCGTCCAGCCGTCTTCCACGCCGATGAAGCGCTGGATGGCGCCGCCATAGCTCCAGGCAAGCGCCGAGCCGCCGACAAGCGCCATCCCGAGCCAGGAGCGGGGAGGATTTACGGAAGAGTCTGTCATCGGCGGATCTCGTCAAAAAGAGAAAGCCCCGGCTTGGCCGGGGCTTTTGATCGTCACTTGGTGGCGGCGGGCTTTCGCCTGAACATTCGGCCGATGTTCTTGAACAGTTCGATCTCGACGCCGTGGCGCTTCATGATCAGGGCCTGCTGCAGGATCGACAGCGTGTTGTTCCACGCCCAGTAGATAACGAGACCGGCGGGGAAGGTGCCCAACATGAAGGTGAAGATGACAGGCATCCAGTTGAACAGCATCGCCTGGGTCGGGTCCGGCGGGGTCGGGTTCATGCGCATCTGCAGCCACATGGTGATACCCATGATGATCGGCCAGACGCCGAGATGCAGGAAGGTCGGCGCATCGAACGGCAGGAGGCCGAACAGGTTGATGAAGGTCGTCGGATCCGGCGCGGAAAGGTCCTGGATCCAGCCGAAGAACGGCGCATGGCGCATTTCGATGGTGACGTAGATCACCTTGTAGAGGGCGAAGAAGACCGGGATCTGCAGGAGCACCGGCCAGCAGCCAGCCACCGGATTGATCTTCTCTTCCTTGTAGAGCGCCATCATCGCCTGCTGCAGGCCCATGCGGTCGTCGGCAAACTTGGCCTTCAGCTCTTCAAGCTTCGGCTGCACGCGCTTCATGTTGGCCATGGAGGCATACTGCTTGCTGGCAAGCGGGAAGAAGATGAGCTTGACGACGATGGTGGTGAGCAGGATGGCGACACCGAAATTGCCGACGAGATGGAAGAAGTAATCCATCAGGTGGAACATCGGCTTGGTGATGAAGTAGAACCAGCCCCAATCGATCATCAGGTCGAACTTCGGAATGCCGAGGCTTTCCTGATAGCTGTCGATGACCGGAACCTGCTTTGCACCGGCAAACAGCAGGGTCTTGACCGTGGTGCTCTGGCCGGCCGGGATGCTGACCGCATCGTTCTTGTAGTCAGCCTGGAAGCGCGCCTGGCCATCGGTGAAGTGCGAGAAGCGCGATTCGTAAGGCAGGGTCTGCTGTGGGATCAGCGACGCGGCCCAGTACTTGTCGGTGATGCCGATCCAGCCGCCGGTCGCCTTCGCATTGGCGATCGCCTCTTCCTCGACATCCGTATAGTCGTG
This sequence comes from Allorhizobium sp., assembly GCA_965283865.1. Classification (GTDB taxonomy): domain Bacteria; phylum Pseudomonadota; class Alphaproteobacteria; order Rhizobiales; family Rhizobiaceae; genus Allorhizobium. The sequence continues at coordinate 4,366,788 of CBDIQA010000001.1, read as the reverse complement.
TTCGACCAGGCTGCCTTCGGCGCCGAGAACGCCGAGGAAGCCTTCGTGCAGAACGAAGATCGATGGTGTCGAGGGCTTGTTGTAGCGGGTGATGCGGCCGTAGGGCGCGAGGCTCGCGGCAGCCATACCATTATTCACGATCTGGTCTTCGATGGTGAACATGTAATGTTCGTCAACCGCGATCGTGCGGGTGAAGGTGAGGCCGGCTTCATTGGTGAAGGTCAGCGTAACCGGCGTCGTCTCGGTGAGCTTGGCGCCTGCGGTTGCTGTCCACACAGTGTTCGGACCCGGAACGGAGCCGGCATTCTCGCCAGCGATGAAACCGAGTTCGGCAAAATAGGCGTCGCGGGTTTCAGCCGGGTTGAACAGCGTAACGATCGGGCTTGCCGGATCGACGGTTTCGCGATAGGCGCGGAGCTTCAGGTCGTCGAGGCGACCGCCGGTCAGATTGATCGAACCAGCCAGGTCCTGGGTTTCGATGGCAACGCGGGCGGTCTTCGCGACAGCGGCTTCGCGGCTGGCTTCCGGATTGGCGGCTGCACTGGCCGGCAGGCTGCCATCGACGGTCGCGGCCGGGGTCGGGGTCGCTGCCTGCTGCTCGGCCTGGGCCTGCTGCTGCGCGATCTGGGCTTCCTGCGCCTGGCGCTGGGCTTCGATGCGCGGGTTCATGTAGAAGAACTGCCAGGCGAGGACGATCACCACCGATAAGGCAATCGCGATGAAATAGTTGCGGTTGTTCTGCATCACTCTTTCCTGGGAGCGGTCTTGTGAGACCGGGTGTTGTTCGTCTGGCGGTTTTCGATGCGGTGGATCAGCTGTCGGGACAATTGATCAAACGGGATGTCCAGCACCTCGCGCCGGGCGACAATGACATAGTCGTGTCCCGGCTGCATTGCAAACGCCGCATTCAGTCGCACAGCTTCTTTCAGCCTGCGCCGCATGCGGTTCCGCTCCACTGCATTGCCGTGTTTCTTGGTGACCGTAAAACCCACGCGGGGCGGCGCATCATTCTTGTGATCAAGCACCTCCAGAAGGAAGGTGCGACCCTTGCGCGCTTCGCCGTGCCTGACGGCGAGGAACTGAGGCCGGCTCTTGAGCCGGCCAACAGATTTCTTGGAGTCCTTGGACGTCATGGGCCCGTCATCTCGTCGGGCTCGTTCGGCCCTTAGGCCGAGAGCTTGGCGCGACCGCGACCGCGGCGTGCGTTCAAGACAAGGCGGCCGCCCTTGGTGGCCATACGCGCACGGAAGCCGTGGCGGCGCTTGCGAACAAGCTTGGAAGGCTGGAAAGTACGCTTCGACATTTATTTAATACCGCGGTGTGCGGCCCTTCTTGGGATTTGCATTGCTGCAAAAGCGTTGGTTTTGTCGCACGGATAAGCCCCGTCGGGGCACCTTTCCGAACGTGCGCGGCTTATACGGTCGCGGGTCGGAAGAGTCAATCGCAGGACGGCGGATTTGAAGGAAGGCCCTACACCGCAAAAATCCAGGCAAAGCAGGTGGCCTGGAGGCTCCCGAAAAGCGGCGAACCGGGAAGAGTTTCGATCCCTGTCGGGGTTCAATCTGGACATTCTTGCAAACGGTCGCGATATGTCGCGACAGCCAGCACCGCGGCCGTTTTGATTTCATGACGAAAGATTAATGTTTGCAGCAATCTTGCAGGTGGTCATGGCATCAACGCTCCACTAGACTGGAGACGCTGCCACACCCGAAATCTACCCTTGGGAAGACAGGAACTCGACTTGATGCTTGACGGGCAGGACAGCGATCTGCAGTCCGACCTCTCCGGAGGTTACGCCATGCCGTCCCGCATCCGCGGCCTGTCGGGCAAACTGCTCTGGCTGACCATCGCTTTCGTGATGCTCGCCGAAATCCTCATTTTCGCACCCTCAGTCGCCACCATGCGCCAACGGTGGCTGCAGGACCGATTGAACACGGCCGCCGCCGCGAGCGTCGTGATCGACGGGCTGCAGCCGCTGGAGCTGCCGCGCAGCGTGCAGGACAGTGCGCTCGCAACAACCGGGACCAAGGCCATCGTCCTGCGCAAGGACGGCACCTCGCAGCTGCTCGCTGTGACCGAAATGCCGAACGAGGTCGACGCCGCCTTCGATCTGGCGAAGTATTCCGAATTCGGCTCGATCCGCGACGCTTTATATACGCTCTTCTTCGGCGGCGACCGGCTGCTTCGGGTTTACGGCCCGATTGCCGAGGCGAGCGACGTGACCGTGGAAATCGTCATCGATGAGGCGCCGCTGCGCAAGGCGATGCTGGGTTATGCCCGCAACATCCTCGTGGTCTCCCTGATCATCTCCGTCATCACCGCCTTCCTGATGTTCCTGGCGATCAACCGGGTGATGATCATGCCGGTCCGGCGGCTTGCCCGCAGCATGCAGTCTTTCGCCGAAAATCCGGAGGATCGGACGCGCGTGCTGCCGGCAACCGACGGCAATGACGAGATCGCCGTGGCAGGCCGCCATCTGTCGCGCATGCAGGAGCAATTGCAAAAGACCCTGCGCCAACAGAAGACGCTCGCCGATCTCGGGCTTGCGGTGTCAAAGATCAATCACGACATGCGCAACATCCTGGCTTCCGCGCAGCTGATGTCCGACCGCCTGGTGGATGTCGATGACCCCCTGGTGAAGAGCTTTGCGCCGAAGCTGCTGCGCACCATCGACCGTGCGGTCGGTTATACGAGCGAAGTCCTCTCCTATGGTCAGACCTCGGAGGCCGAGCCGCGCCGTCGCCGGTTCCTGTTGTCGGAGCTCTGCCAGGAGGTCCGGGATCTTCTGCATCTGAGCCCGGAAACCGGGATCGAATTCGTCGACAGTGTCGGCACCGACATCGAGGTGGATGCCGACAGCGAGCAGCTCTTCCGCGTGGTACACAATATATGCCGCAATGCCGTCCAGGCGCTATCCGGCTTCACGCCGGAGGAGCCGGATCACACGCGGCGCATCACGGTCTCGGCGCAGCGCACCGGCTCTGTGGTGGCGATCATCATTGATGACACGGGGCCGGGCATGCCGCGCAAGGCCCGCGAAAACCTCTTTACCGCGTTCCGCGGCTCGGCCCGATCAGGCGGTACGGGGCTTGGTCTTGCGATTGCCCGCGAACTCGTGATCGCCCATGGCGGCACGATCGCGCTTGTGGAAAAGCCCGGCCCCGGCACCATGTTCCGCGTCGAGATCCCCGACAGGCCAGTTGCTCTCGACGATTGGCGCGCCCGCGCCTGACCGACCGACGGCTGAGACATGACAGGAAAATGACTCTTTTTTCAAAAAGGGTGCTTGCATTCCGGATCATCCCGCTTTAGAGGATCGCCAACGCCGACGGACAGTCGGTTGGCACGCACCCGTAGCTCAGCTGGATAGAGCACCAGACTACGAATCTGGGGGTCAGGAGTTCGAATCTCTTCGGGTGCGCCATTCTTCCCCTTCAGTAAAATTTCGACTTGAAGCATTGAACGCATGATATCCGCGTCATCAATTCTTCGGTGCATTTTGCCATGCCATCAGACCGTCCGGCTATCGCGCCGGGCAGGGGCATCGCCGCGCGACCTGATTATTGTCATCTCTCATTTCACAACTGTTCAACAAAAGAACTTGGATATGACGCTGTGCTGATTTAACAGAGATCGGCAACGTTGCAGGTCGAGAAACGCAAAGCGGCCACTTGAGCTCATGGGCATGCCTGTGATCTTGAATGAGCATGCCCCGCTTCGGGGCCGTGAATTCGACCGACTGTGGGAATTGTGACATGAGATGGAAGCGCACGCTTCAACTGCTCGACGTGCATGCCGAAGGTGAAATCGGAAAGGTCGCCATCGGCGGCGTGCCGAAGATCCCCGGGGAGACCGTGGCGGAGCAGTTGCTCTGGCTGAATACGGATCCCAAGGGCGAAGCGCTCCGGCGCATGCTGGTGCTTGAGCCGCGCGGTGCGCCGATCGGCTCCGTCAACCTGCTGCTGCCGCCGAAGAACCCCGCAGCCGATGCAGCCTTCGTCATCCTGCAGCCGGATCAGGCCCATGCGAGTTCCGGCTCCAACTCGATCTGCGTGACGACGGCGCTTCTGGAAAGCGGCATGGTCGAGATGCAGGAGCCCGAGACGATCGTGATGCTGGAAACCGCAGCCGGTCTCGTCAAGGCAACGGCAACATGCCGCGACGGGCGCTGCGAACGCGTCAAGCTCACCATGGTCCCGTCCTTCGTCCACGAGCTGGATGTGACGCTCGACACCGAGCAATGGGGCCGCATCACCTTTGACCTGAGCTACGGCGGCATTTTCTACGCGCTGGTCGATGTCGGTCAGGTGGGTCTCACCATCGAGAAGGGCAATGCCCGGGCGCTGGTTGAAGCCGGCATGATCCTGAAAGAAGAGATCAACCGGAAGATCCCGGTGGTCCATCCCGAGATTCCGGCGATCTCGGGTGTGGCCTATGTAATGTTCCGCGATGTCGATCCCGATGGCGCAATCCGCACCTGCACGACCATGTGGCCGGGCCGCGTCGACCGTTCGCCCTGTGGTACCGGCAATTCGGCCAATCTGGCGACGCTTCATGCGCGTGGCAAGGTGAAGGTCGGCGACACGATGCTGTCGCGGTCGATCATCGGCTCCGAGTTCGAAGTCGGCTTCTCCGCCCTTGCCGAAGTTGCCGGACGCCCGGCGGTCATCCCGACCATCAGTGGCCGCGGCTTCACCTTCGGGCTGCATCAGGTGGCGCTGGATCCCTTCGATCCCTTCGAGCGCGGCTTCGCTCTGACGGATGTCTGGGGGCCCTCTTCAGGGGCCATCGGTTGACTTTGTCAGCTGCGTTTCTGCATTGTTCCAAATTGAATGAAATTCTACGATATCCGGTAGCCGAATTGTAAGGGTCTTGGTTTTCGGCATCTTGCTATCGATCAAGGCCAGCGAATAAGTAAGCCTCACCGTCATGAACACGACAAGTAATCTGTAAATGAAAGCAAACGCTACGACAGGTTCCGCCCTGCCGCTTCCGGCAAGCACGCCGCCGACTCTGCGCGGTTGTGCGATTTTTGCTGGCCTCTCGCCGGAAGAAGACCGTGAATGGCTTGCCCGCTGCCATTCACGCACCTTGAGTGCCGGGGAGAGTCTCGTCGATTTCGAGGACATGTCTAAGGATGTCTTCGTGGTCCAGACGGGCGAGATCCGCGCGGTGCTCAGATTTTCTGTCGGCAAGGAAGCGATCCTGGGCAGCTTCAAGCGCGGCGACATTCTGGGCGAGCAGGCGGCGATCGACGACATGGCGCGCTCGGCGAGCCTGATGGCCGTCAGCGATGCGACAGTGACCGTCATTCCCTGCATCGTCTTTCACGACATCCTGCGGCAGAGATCGGACGTGGCGCTGACCCTGTTGCAGCTCCTGTCCAAGCGCATCCGCGCCATGAACGACCGTCTGTCGGAACTGTCCTTCCTCGACACCAAGCACCGCCTCTACAACACGCTGCTGCGCCTCTCGCGCGTGCGCAACGACGGCGGCCGCGAGCGCATCATTTCTCCGCCGCTCGTGCATGCGGAACTGGCCGAGCATATCGGTGCAAGCCGCGAGACGGTATCGCGCGAAATGTCGAGGCTGGCGCGCGAGCAGCTGGTGGAGCGCACCAGCCGTGCCATCGTTCTGAAGAACCCTGTGGAACTGTCCCGACGGATCTCGCGTGCCCTCGAGGGCTGAGGCTTACGGGTAGATCACACCCTTGCGCAGGACGACATTGGCATAAAGCCGCGGCTCACCGGTCTGCACGACCGTATGCGCGGCCTTCACCCGGTTGTAGAAATCCGCACCGATCAGCTGCGTCACCGGCACTTTCGGCTCGTGCTGTGCGCAGCAGTCGATGATTTCCTGATGCACGGGATCGACCTGGTCGGGCTTGCCGCCGACCACGGAGCGGAAGATTGCTTCCGGCACGAAATCGTCGATCGGCATCACGCTGAGGATCGCGTTGAGCACGGGCACGAGGTGGTGGCCGTCGAGGCGCACCAGGCGTCGCGCATGTTCGAGCGCCGGGTAGTTGCCGTCGACGATGGCGATCTCGTCGCCATGGCCCATGGCGCGCAGGGTGGCGAGAAGCTCGGGGCTCAGGAGGGGATCAATGCCCTTCAGCATGGGTGGTATCCTTGAAAAGTACGGTTTGATCGATGAGGTAGCGGTCGAAGATCGGCAGGCTGGCGCCGCCGATGGCGCGGGCCTGGTCGCCGACTTCGCCTTCGACGATGTCGGGGATGACGACGCCCTGGAGGTCGAGGCGGTTCATTGCCTCGATGGTGGCCTTCACCAAGCGATGGCGGACCTGGCCGGGATGCCGCCGTCGATGACGGCAGCGGCAAAGTCGATGATCGAGGCGGCCGCGATGACGGCCTGAGCGAGGGCGGCTGCAGTGTCTTGCAGCCAGATCTCCAGCGGCTCGCCGAAATCGATCCATTCTTCCGCAGCATACCAGAGCGGCTGCGGATCGATGCCACGCTCGCGCAGGAGGTTTTCCAGCACGAAGATCGAGGCGATGTCGAGCAACTGGCGCGTCTGGCCATGTTTGTCACGCACGGGGAGCGGGCCAATCGCGCCGGCAGTCCCGGTGCGACCAACGAAGAGGGCGGAGTTGACGACAATGCCGCCGCCGATGAACGAGCCGATATAGAAATAGACGAAATCGGGATAGCGCTGCCCGGCGCCGAAGACGAGCTCTGCCCCGCAGGCGCTGGTCGCGTCGTTGCGCAGATAGACGGGATGCGCCATCCGTGCCTGAACCTCGACCTGCAGGTCGACTTGGCGCCAGATATCCATGGCCCCTTCGGGTGCGCCCACTTCTTCGGCCCAGTTCCAGAGTTCAAAGGGGGCGGCGATGCCGATGCCGGCAATCCGCGCCCGCATGGTCGCATCCATCTGGGCTTCCATCTCTGCAATCCCGTCGCAGATGAAGGGCAGCAGATGATCGGGATGCGGATAGCGATAGGTACGGTGGCGCTGCTTGTGGATATTGCCGGCGAAATCCATCAGCACGAGGTCGGCACTGCGCCGTCCGATCTTTACGCCGAACGAAAAGACAGCCTGGGGGTTGATGAACATCGGCACCGAAGGCTGGCCGACGCGACCCCGGATGGGCTCGCCGCGCACCAGCAGTTCGTCGCTTTCGAGCGACCGCATGATTACGGACACGGTCTGGGCCGAAAGGCCGGTCAGTCGGGCGATGTCGGCCTTCGAGCAACCCGGATTCTGGCGGACAAGCGAAAGCACAAGCCGCTCGTTATAGGCGCGCACGCGCACCTGGTTCGAGCCGCCGCCGGCACTCACCCTGGGCGCCGGATCCGCCAGTCGTGCATGATCATCCTGTGACACTTGAGGTCGCTCCTCCCGACCGCTTCCTTTTACGAAAGCCCCCGCAGAATGTCACACCGATTTAATAATTCAACTGGATTTATTTATTGACAGCCCAAATGTTCTGATGTTCTAAATGGTCTCGTGGAGGAGTGGGATGCCTGATGGCACCCGATCGGATCGTCAAGGGGCGGTCCGTGCCGACACGTTGCGGCCGGAGGAGCTGGCCGACACCATTCGGGAGGAATACCAAATGAAAAAGTCTCTGATCACTGCTGCCCTGTCGACACTGGCCCTCGGCGTTGTCTTCGCCGCGCCGGTACAGGCAGCCGACGTTTCCGCCTGCCTCATCACCAAGACCGACACCAACCCCTTCTTCGTCAAGATGAAGGAAGGCGCGACCGCCAAGGCCGCCGAACTCGGCGTGACCCTGAAGGCCTATGCCGGCAAGGTTGATGGCGACTCGGAAAGCCAGGTTGCCGCCATCGAAACCTGCATTGCTGACGGCGCGAAGGGCATTCTGCTCACCGCATCCGACACCAAGGGCATCGTTCCGGCCGTCCAGAAGGCCCGTGACGCAGGTCTCCTCGTCATCGCCCTCGACACCCCGCTGGAGCCGATCGATTCCGCCGACATGACCTTCGCCACCGACAACCTTCTCGCCGGCGAACTGATCGGCAAGTGGGCTGCTGCCACCCTCGGCGACGCTGCCAAGGACGCAAAGATCGCCTTCCTCAACCTGACCCCCTCGCAGCCGTCGGTTGACGTTCTGCGTAACCAGGGCTTCATGAAGGGCTTCGGCATCGACACCGTCGACATCAACAAGATTGGCGACGAAACAGATGCGCGCATCGTCGGCCACGACATCACCAACGGCAATGAAGAAGGCGGCCGTACCGCCATGGAAAATCTTCTCCAGAAGGATCCGTCCATCAACGTCGTCCACACCATCAACGAACCGGCTGCTGCCGGCGCCTATGAAGCGCTGAAGGCTGTTGGCAAGGAAGGCGACGTGCTGATCGTGTCGGTCGACGGCGGTTGCCCGGGCGTCAAGAACGTCGCTGAAGGCGTCATCGGTGCGACTTCGCAGCAGTATCCGCTGCTGATGGCATCGCTCGGCATCGAAGCGATCAAGAAGTTCGCTGACACCGGCGAGAAGCCGGCCGCCACCGAAGGCAAGAACTTCTTCGACACGGGCGTCGCCCTCGTCACCGACAAGCCGGCAGCTGGCGTCGAGTCCATCGACACGAAGGCTGGCACGGACAAGTGCTGGGGTTGATTTCAGCCTCCTGCGCCTGAACTGAAACGCCGGCGAGCGCAAGCTCGCCGGTGGGCGCAATCGCCCGGCCTTGCGCGGCGGCAGGCCGGGCGTATCCTTCATGTAAAAATTAGAGACAACGGCAGGGAGGATGACCCATGCAGCCGGCCAATCCCGAAACGCGGACCCCGCAGGAATTTGAAAAGGTTCTGTCTTCGAGCTCGACCGAGGTCGCCTCGTTCGACCGGAATGAGCGCACCGCGCTCGAGCGTTTCCAACATTTCCTGCATTCCAGTCCGGCAGCCGTAGCGCTGATCGTGCTTGTCCTGTCGATTGCGGTCTTCGGCCTCATTCTCGGCGGTAAGTTTTTCTCCGCCTTTACGCTGACCTTGATCCTGCAGCAGGTCGCGATCGTCGGTATCGTCGGTGCAGCTCAGACGCTGGTCATCCTGACCGCCGGCATCGATCTGTCGGTCGGCGCCATCATGGTCCTGTCGTCGGTCGTGATGGGCCAGTTTGCTTTCCGCTACGGCCTCCCGCCTGAGCTTGCGGTGATCTGCGGTCTCGGCGTCGGCGCCTTCTGCGGCTTCATCAATGGCGTGCTCGTCGCGCGCATGAAACTGCCACCCTTCATCGTCACGCTCGGCATGTGGCAGATCGTCCTGGCCACCAACTTCCTGTATTCGGCCAATGAGACGATCCGCAGCCAGGACATCGACGCCAATGCGCCGATCCTCAAATTTTTCGGCGAGAACATCCGCATGGGCGGCGCGGTGCTGACCTATGGCGTTATCGCCATGGTGCTGCTCGTCGCTGTGCTCTGGTATGTGCTCAACCACACCGCCTGGGGACGCCACGTCTATGCGGTCGGCGACGATCCGGATGCGGCGGAACTGGCAGGCGTCAACGTCAAGCGCATGCTGATCTCCGTCTACACCCTGTCCGGCCTCATCTGTGCCCTCGCCGGCTGGGCCCTGATCGGCCGTATCGGTTCGGTTTCCCCGACCGCCGGACAGTTCGCCAATATCGAGTCCATCACGGCTGTGGTGATTGGCGGCATCTCACTCTTCGGTGGGCGTGGCTCGATCCTCGGCATGATCTTCGGCGCCTTGATCGTCGGCGTCTTCCAGCTCGGCCTGCGTCTGATCGGTACGGATCCGCAATGGACCTATCTGTTGATCGGCGTTCTCATCATCGCCGCCGTGGCAATCGACCAGTGGATCAGAAAGGTAGCAGGCTGATGACCAAGGAACCCATTCTCACAGCCCGCGGCCTGGTCAAGCGTTACGGCCGCGTCACCGCCCTGGATCAGGCAGACTTCGATCTCTATCCGGGCGAAATCCTCGCGGTCATCGGCGACAACGGGGCCGGCAAGTCCTCGCTGATCAAGGCGATCTCCGGTGCCGTTTCGCCCGATGAAGGCGAGATCAAGCTCGAAGGCAAGCCGGTCAACTTCCGCTCGCCGATCGACGCGCGCAATGCCGGCATCGAAACCGTGTACCAGAACCTCGCTCTGTCGCCGGCGCTCTCGATTGCCGACAACATGTTCCTCGGCCGCGAACTGCGCAAACCGGGCATCATGGGCAGCGTGTTCCGCAAGCTGGATCGTCCCGCGATGGAAAAGATCGCCCGCGACAAGCTTTCAGAGCTTGGCCTGATGACGATCCAGAACATCAACCAGGCGGTGGAAACGCTCTCGGGCGGCCAGCGTCAGGGTGTGGCGGTCGCACGTGCGGCAGCCTTCGGCTCCAAGGTCATCATTCTTGATGAGCCGACGGCAGCACTCGGGGTCAAGGAAAGCCGCAAGGTTCTGGAGCTGATCCTCGACGTGCGCTCACGCGGTCTGCCGATCGTGCTTATTTCGCACAACATGCCGCATGTCTTCGAGGTCGCCGATCGCATCCATGTGCACCGTCTCGGCAAGCGGCTCTGTGTGATCAATCCGAAGGACTATACCATGTCCGACGCGGTGGCCTTCATGACCGGTGCTCGACCGGCGCCGGAGGCCGAGCGCGCCGCATGAGCCAGTCGCTTGAGGGTCTGCTGGCTGAGATAGAAAGGCGGGCGCGTGGTAGCAGCCGCCTTCTGATCGGTGTGGCCGGCCCTCCGGGTGCCGGCAAGTCCACGCTCGCAGATCAACTGCATGAGATCCTCACTCAAAGGGGACAGCGCAGTGCGGTCCTGCCCATGGACGGCTTTCATCTCGACAACGCGGTCCTCGAGCAACGCGGCGATCTCGCCCGCAAGGGCGCGCCGCACACCTTCGACGTGCGCGGGCTTGCCGACCTGTTGCGGGCCGTGAAGGCCGGTGGCGAGGTCTTCGTGCCTGTCTTCGACCGGTCGAGGGAGCTGGCGATTGCGGCTGCCCGTTGTATTGCACCGGAAGATCGCATCGTCATCGCTGAAGGCAACTATCTTCTGCTCGATCAGGGGCGGTGGGCAGGCCTTGCCGATCTCTTCAATCTGACGGTCATGGTGGCGCCGCCGATCGAGGAACTGGAGCGGCGGCTCATTGCGCGCTGGGTCCATTACGGTCTCACTCCGGCACAGATCGAAGCGAAAGTGGAAAGCAACGATCTGCCCAATGGCAGGCTTGTTCTCGAGCGCAGCCGGACCGCGGATTTCACCTTCGATCTGTTCTGAAAGTGCCGCTTCTCAGGCGTAGTCGCACCTTCGAAAGTTATTAAGTTCTAATTAAATGTGCCATCCGTAAAATTGTATCGGTTTGGTTCAGCGAATTTCAGCCTCCCCCTGATACAACTCCTCCATGAAAGGTTAACGCAGCACCCGCTGTGTTGACGAGGTTGCTGGAAGCCTCGATCGGGTGCTTTCAAAGGGGGTAGACAATGGCCATTCTGATTGTCGAAGACAATCCGACCAACGCGATGATCATCAAGCATCTCGCGAAAAAGGTGACGGTCGAAGAGATTAAGGTCGCGGGCGATGGAAACACGGCTCTGATGCTGTGTCATGCCGAGAACTTCGAAATGCTGATCGTCGACTATCTGCTGCCGGGCATGTCCGGGCTGCAGTTTACCAAGGCCGTACGCCTGATGGATCGCTACCGGGATGTGCCGGTTGTGATGGTGACGGCAGAAGATGATCCGCGCTTGCGCGAAGAGGCAAGGGCGGCTGGCGTCACCGATTTCCTGCACAAGCCGGTCGAGGCCGTCGCCTTCCGCAAGTTGCTGGCAGACCATCTGGGTGCATCGGCCGTCCATCCTGAACGGCGTTCGGCCTAACAAGAGGAGCAGGACCATGAAGAGCATTCTCGCCACGCTTCTTGCGAGCGCTTTGACTGCGACTGCCGCCCTCGCGCTGGATGCACCGACCGGACCTGTCGTTCTGACGGTCAAGGGCACCATCTCTAACACCAATGCCGGCGATACCGCCCAGTTCGATCTTGCGATGCTGGAGGCGCTTAAAGGTCGCAAGGCGGTAATGGAAACTCCCTGGACCGAGGGTACGGTGACCTTTGAAGGCCCGCTGCTGCGCGAAGTCCTCGCCGCAGTCGGCGCGACCGGCGCCAGCCTCAAGGTCCGCGCGCTCAACGACTACGCCGCCGATGTGCCGGCGGAAGACGCCACGCTCGATACCATTCTTGCCACCAAGCTTGACGGCAAGCCGATGTCGATCCGCGACAAGGGCCCGTTGATGCTCGTCTATCCCTTCGATCTCGATGCCGACCTCTACAACGAGAAGTATTTCTCGCGCTCCGTCTGGCAGATCAAGGAAATCGAGGTCGGCCAGTGACATTGACGGGAGCAACAGCGCGGAGATTTGCAGGCGGAGGCACGGTTGCCTTCGTCCTGCAGACCGTGTCTGCTGTGCTCCTGCTCGTCCTTCTGGTTCTCTTTGTCGATATCGCCCGCCAGTATCGCATCATGGAAGACGGCGTGCGCGAGAACTCGCTCTGGTCGGTCTACCAGCTGGATCGGGAAGTGCGCCAGCTCAGCCAAAGCATGGCAAATGTGCGCGGTGGCGAACAGAACCCGCAAATGCTCGATGAGCTCGCCTTGCGCTACGACATTCTCTATTCGCGGACGGCGATCCTCGATCAGGCGAAATTTGGCACTTATTTTTCCGGCGACGAGAAGATCCGCGGCTATATGGACGCCATCATTGCAGCGGTTCAGGCAGCGCAGCCGATGTTCGACGCCTATGCGGCAGGCACGCCGCCAGCCACCGAACAGCTGGAGCAGTTCGAGGCGTCCCTGGTCCCGATGAGCCGAACGGCCGAGGACTTCCTGCTTTACACCAACACCCGCGTCAGCCACGAGCGTGCAGAGAGCCGCTCGACGATCCTCGACCTTGAGCGCACCTCCACGGTGATGCTGAGCCTGCTCATGGTGTCGGTGGTTTTCCTGGTCGTGACCCTTAATCGCCAGCTCCGTTCGGTCCGCCGATCGAGCCACGAACTTCAGGTCATGGCGACACAGCTGAGCGAGGCCTATGAGGCCGCCGATGGCGGTAACCGGGCGAAGTCGCAGTTCATGGCGACCATGGGCCACGAGATCCGCACGCCGCTCAACGCGATCCTCGGCATGTCCGAACTCCTGGAGCTTTCCGAGCTTCCCGACGATGCGCTGTCCAGCGTCAGGACGATCCGCTCCTCGGGCGAGGCGCTGCTCGAGATCATCAACGAGATCCTCGACTTCTCCAAGATCGAGCACGGCAAGCTGGAGCTTGAAGAACGCGCCTTCGACGTCTGTGCACTCGCCGAAAGCAGCGTCAGCATCATCCGGGGCCGCGCCGACGACCACGGCAATACCGTGATCCTCGACCTGCCGGATTCCCTCCACGCGCTCTACGTCAAGACCGATCCGACGCGCCTGCGCCAGGTTCTGCTCAACCTGCTGTCCAATGCCGTCAAGTTCACCCATCAGGGCACGGTCACGCTGCGCCTGCGCGACTTCTACCGCGAAGGCAAGCTGATGATCCGCTTCGAGGTGGAAGACACCGGTATCGGCATCGATGAGGCCGGCCTCGACAAGCTGTTCAAGCCCTTTTCGCAGGTCGATGCCTCGATCAGTCGCCGCTATGGCGGGACCGGCCTCGGCCTCACGATCTGCAAGCAGATCGTCGAGAAGCTCGGCGGCGAGCTCGGCATGAGCAGCACCGTCGGCGTCGGTTCCATCTTCTGGTTCGAACTGTCCGTTGTACCGGTGAGCCGGCAAGAGGCGAGCGGACTTGCCGCCAAGGTGATGGCCGAAGAAACCCTGCCGCGCTGCCGCATTCTTCTCGTCGAGGACAACAAGGTCAACCAGATCGTCGCCAGCCGTTTCCTCGCCCGTCTCGGCCAGGATGTCGAGATCGCCAATGACGGTGCCGAAGCCGTCTCGATCTCCCGCGAGCAGGCCTTCGACCTGATCCTCATGGACATGCAGATGCCGGTCATGGACGGCGTCGAGGCGACGAAGCGGATCATTGCCGAAGGCGGCCCGTCCGCAGAAACGCCGATCATCGCCATGACCGCCAATGCCTCCGACGACGACCGCCGCCGTTGCCTCGAGGCCGGCATGAAGGGTTTCGAATCCAAGCCTGTTACTCTTGAAAGATTGAAGAACGTGATTGCTCATTCAACCTCTTCGACGCGCGAACCCCTTTCGATGCCGGCCACGACCACGGCGCCCCAGAAGCTTGAACTGCCAGAGCTGGATCTCGGCGAGATGAAGCTGCAGTCCATGCCGGGCCTGGGCATCGAAGGGCTGGATGAAGCCCGCCATGCGGAGCTGGTGGATGCGCTCGGCGAAGACGTCTTCCAGGAACTGGTCGAATCCTTCTTCGACGATGCGACCGGCCTGATGGACGAATTGAACGAGGCTCTGCGCAAGAACGATCCCGAGAAGATCGATCGTGTTCTGCACACGATCAAGGGTGCGGCCTCCAATGTCGGGCTGAACGATCTCGCCGTGAAGGCCAATGCGCTCAGAAGCCAAACCCCGGCGCCTGCAGATATCGAAATGTTCGGCGAGGAAATCCTCGCCCTTAAATTCAAACTGGTTGCTTGATAAGCGAAGGAGGCGTTCATGCGTATTTTGTTGGTGGACGACAACAGCACCAATCTGAAGCTCCTGACGAAGCTCGTCGGCAAGCTGGACAATTGCGAGGCATTGCCCTTCGCCAGCCCCGACGCCGTGCTGTCGGCCCTGCCGGAGCTCGACTTCGACATTGCGATCATCGATTACCAGATGCCGGTCTATAACGGCGTCGAGCTCTACACCGAGATCGTCCGCTTCGAGAAGTATGCCGAAGTCCCCGTCATCTTCGTCACGGCGGACAAGGACATGACGACCCGCATGGCAGCCCTCAATGCCGGTGCGATCGACTTCCTGACCAAGCCGGTGAACCCTGTGGAGTTCCAGGCGCGCGTACAGAATATCGTGAGCCTTGCCCGCGCCCGCCGCCAGCTCGCTGACCAGGCGGAATGGCTGCGCCGCGAGGTGGAGCGGGCTGTTGGCGAACTGCGCGAACGCGAGCAGGAGATCATTCATCGCCTGACACCGGCCGCCGGCTACAAGGATCGATGACACCGGCGTGCACATCGCTGCGCATTGGCTACTTGGCCGAGGCCTTGGCCCTCGCGCTGGGGCAGACGGTGGGCTACGCCACGACATGCTGCGCAAGGCGGCGCCCATGCATGACATCGGCAAGGTTGCCATGCCCGACACAGTGCTCCTCAAGCAGGGGCGCCTGACTGAAGCGGAGTATCGCCAGATGCAATCGCATGCGGAGATCGGCAGCGACATCCTCGGCCGCTCCCATTCCTCGCTGCTGCAGCTCGCATCCGAGATAGCCGCCAGCCACCATGAGCGCTGGGACGGGCAGGGCTATCCGAATCGTCTGGTCGGCACTGCGATCCCGATCTCCGGCCGCATCGTCTGCATCGCCGACAACTTTGATGCTCTGACGACCGAGCGCCCCTACAAGCCGGCCTGGAGCTTCGAGCGCACCGTGGAGCATATCCTCGGCCGTGCCGGCACACAGTTCGATCCGGATTGCGTGGCCGCTTTCGAGCGCGCACTGCCGCGCATCCAGGCGATCATGGAGCAGGATCGCCGCGAGCAGGCCGAGGAAGCAGAAAAGACGATGGCATCGGCGAACGAACGGGTCGCCTGATCCTTTGATCCGGCTGGGCGGACATGCTAAGGGCGGCGAGTTCTCAGCCGGATGCCCGACGCCCCGAATCGCCTCACCATCCGCCGCCCCGACGACTGGCACCTGCATCTGCGCGACGGCGCGATGCTGGAGGGCGTGATCGGCGACACCAGCCGCCACTTCGCCCGCGCAATCATCATGCCGAACCTCGTGCCGCCGGTGGTGACGACAGATGACGCGCGCGCCTATCGCGACCGTATCTTGAAGGCGGTACCTGCAGGCGACCGCTTCGAGCCGCTGATGACGCTCTATCTCACCGAGCACACCAACCCTGACGACGTCGAAGAGGGCAAGCGCTCCGGCCTGATCACGGCGGTGAAGCTCTATCCCGCGGGTGCGACCACCAATTCCCATGGTGGCGTGCGCGACATGGAAAAGGCGATGCCCGTGCTGGAGCGCATGGCGAAGATCGGCCTGCCGCTCTGCGTCCATGGCGAGGTGACGACACCGGAAGTCGATATCTTCGACCGCGAGAAGGTCTTCATCGACACGGTGCTCGATCCGCTGCGCCACCGTCTGCCGGAGTTGAAGATCACCATGGAGCATGTGACGACGCAGGAAGGCATCGACTATATCGACGGCGCGACATCCAATCTTGCCGGATCGATCACCACACCATCACCTGATCATCAACCGCAACGCACATTCTCGTGGGCGGCATCAAGCCGCATTACTATTGCCTGCCGGTCGCCAAGCGCGAACATCACCGGCTGGCGCTTGCGCAGGGCCGCCACATCGGGCGAGGCCGTGCTTCTTCCTCGGCACCGATTCGGCGCCGCATGTCGACCCGCTCAAGGAATGCGGCTGCGGCTGCGCCGGCATCTACACGTCGATCAACACGATGAGCTGCCTTGCCCATGTTTTCGAGCAGGAGAATGCGCTCGAAAAGCTCGAGGCCTTCACCTCGCTGAACGGCCCCGCCTGGTATGGCCTCGCTGCGAATGAAGAGACGATCACGCTGGTGAAGCGTGACACGCCCGTAGAGTTTCCGGGAAAGATCTTCACCGGCGCGGGGCCAGTCACGGTTTTCGACCCTATGTTCCCGATCCATTGGGATGTTGTTTGAGGTCTTAGGGCTGAAGTAGTCCTCGATCATCGCGCTCAAGCCCAGGCGCGATGATCCCCAAGCGCGGCGAAGGATCGCCGCCGCCATGCAGCTGATCACGCATCGCTGCCCCCTCCCTGACCCATTGCGAATTCCTTGCCGTCTGAGTGCCTGTGCGCGTGCATAGGCGGCTCCGCGTCCGCAACTTTTTGAATTCATTGCTTAAAATGACGTAGCTATGGCGACGGTCCGGCTTCTGCAGATGTGCCGCGAGACCGCGCAAGTATTATAAGAAGTATTAATATTAAAATTTTATTAAAACCAAGTAACTTAACGAGCTTGGTTAAATTTACTATGGTTTATAGATTGTAAATTTCCATATATACAAGCAACAAAGCTGTGGATAACTATCTCACAACGGATGAATTGGTCATCCAGAAGTCTTGTGGGGAGTTGTGTAATGCGTTCTTCAAAGAATATATCGGGCACTTCTGTTAACCTTTTCTCAAAAAGTGTTAACAAGGGCGCCGTTTTGTTTCTGGCGTCATTGTTTGCATCGACGG
This sequence comes from Allorhizobium sp., assembly GCA_965283865.1. Classification (GTDB taxonomy): domain Bacteria; phylum Pseudomonadota; class Alphaproteobacteria; order Rhizobiales; family Rhizobiaceae; genus Allorhizobium. Next base: position 4,349,438 of record CBDIQA010000001.1, on the reverse strand, counting down.
CTGTAGATCTGCCGATGAGCCTTTCAACTTCGGTTGCCTATGCAGCGCCGCAAGGCGGCGGTGAGGGTGGCCGCGACAGCGAAGGCAGCCAGCAGGGTGGTCGCGACAATCGCGGTTCTGAAGGTGGTAGCCAGAATGGCGGCTCCGGCGACAGCCGTGAGGGCGGCCGCGAGGAACGCGGTTCCGAAGGCGGCGCTCAGAACAATGGTCGCTCTGAGGAAAAGAACGACAGCAAGCCGGAAGAAACTGTCGGCAATCAGCCTGAAAACCGCAATGACGAAAAGCCTGGCGACGAACGTCCGTCGAAGGGTCCCGACGAAGAGAAGCGCCACGAAGGCAAGCGTGACGAAGCGAAGCGCGATGAAGACAAGCGCGATGAAGACAAGCGCGATGAAGACAAGCGCGACAACGAGCGGCGCGGCAATCGTGACAAGAAGGATGAAGGCCGCAAGGAGAAGCGCGGCGAAGACGCGACGCACGAGCGTGGTGAGAAGCGTGAGGACCGCCACGGCAACCGGGGCGAAAATGGCCGGGGTGAGCATGGTGACGAGGCCAAGAACGAGCGTGACAACAGACGTGATGACCGAAAGGGCGATCGGGGCGAGCACGCCAAAAACGAGCACGGCAAGAACGAGCACGGCAACAAGCACCAAGGCCGCGAGCATGATCGCGATAACAAGGCCAAGGGCGACCGGGAAAAGAAGCGCGGCGGCCACGGCGAAGATCGCGACAGCAAGAAGCACAAGGCCGAGCGCGACCACAAGGGCAGGAAGCACGAAGGCCACAAGCCCCGCGGCAAGCACGAACACGGCAAGCCCCATGGCAAGCCTGGGTGGGAGCACGGCAAGCCTGCCTGGGGCCATGGAAAGCCCGGCTGGGGTCATGGTAAGCCGCACAAGCCCACCAAGCCTGCTCCGGTGACCCCGATCGAATCGACCCCTCCGGTTGTCCCGGCCAAGGTTCAGATGCAGTCGGATGGCGGCAACTGCATTGGACCGAACTGGTACCTGAAGACCTTCAAGCCCGAATGCGAACTCCGCAAGGTGAAGAAGCTGAAGTAAGCGCGGGCACTCGCGACATCCTCAAGGGGTCTGCAGATTTGCAGGCCCCTTTTGCGTCTTGGGATCAGCTTCCCATCGTCGCAAGCTGCGGCCAGAGGCCGAGCACGCCGACGACGATCAGATAGATCGCCACGACATAGTTGAGGAGGCGGGGCATGATCAGGATGAGAATACCCGCGATCAGGGCGACGAGCGGCTGGATGAGGAGGGCGTTGTCCATGTCTTCAGGATCCTTTGTGGGTTGGTGACCACTAAAGATCTGCTGAGGACGATTGTTCCATGGGGCCTGCATCTGGCGGGCAGGGCAGCTTGCTGCTATTGCGCTTTTGACCGTATCAGACAGGAGAGCCCCATGATCCAGACCCCCTTCACCGACCCCGCCGTCATGGCCGAACTCGTGGCGAAGATGCTCTGGGAGATCAAGGCGGTGCATTTCAATGCGGCCGAGCCCTACAAGCTATCATCAGGCATGAAGAGCCCTGTCTATATCGACTGCCGCAAGCTCCTATCTTATCCGCGTGTGCGCTCCGCCGTCATGGATTTTGCCGCTGCCACCCTGATGCGCAACGCCGGCTTCGAGCAGTTCGACTGCATAGCCGGTGGCGAGACGGCGGGTATTCCCTTCGCAGCGCTTCTCGCCGAGCGGCTGTCTCTGCCGATGATCTATGTGCGCAAGCAGCCCAAGGGCCACGGCCGCAATGCCCAGATCGAGGGCGTGATGCCGGAAGGCGCGCGCGTGCTTGTCATCGAGGACCTGACGACTGCCGGCGGCTCGCATGTTCACCTTCATCGATGCGATCCGTGCCGCCGGCGGCGTGGTCGATCACGGCATGTCGCTGTTCTACTACGGCATCTTCAAGGAAGCCGAAGCGCGCTACGCCAATGGCGGCGTCAAGCTGCACCGCATCGCCACATGGCGCAACGTGCTTGCCGTCGCCCGCGAGCAAAAGCTGTTCGACGAGAAGACTCTGTCGGAAGTCGAGGCCTTCCTCGATGCGCCGCTCGCCTGGTCGGGTCGTAATGGTGGGATTTCGTCGCTCGTCTGAGCAAATGCCCAAAGTCGCACTGGAAAATCGGAGCGGCTTGGTTTAAATCGATTGAAACGGAATCCTTGGGAGGTCGAGATGATCCTGTGTTGCGGCGAAGCGCTGATCGACATGTTGCCACGCGAAACCACGCTCGGCGAGCGGGCCTTCTCGCCCTATGCCGGCGGCGCGATCTTCAACACGGCAATTGCCCTTGGCCGCCTCGGCATCGACACCGGCTTCTTCACCGGACTTTCCGACGACATGCTGGGCGACATCCTGCGTGACACGCTGAAATCTTCCGGCGTTGATTTCAGCTATTGTGCGACGCTCTCGCGCCCCTGCACGATCGCGCTCGTCAAGCTCACTAACGGCCAGGCATCCTATGCCTTCTACGACGAAAACACGGCCGGCCGGATGATCATCTCGACCTGCCCACCCTGGACGACAGCTGCGAGGCCCTGCATTTCGGCGCGATCAGCCTGATTCCGGAACCCTGCGGCTCTACCTACGAGGCGCTGATGACCCGCGAGCACAAGACCCACGTCATCTCCCTCGACCCGAACATCCGCCCCGGCTTCATCAAGGACAAGGCCGCCCACCAGGCCCGCATCGCCCGCATGGCCGACATGTCCGACATCCTGAAATTCTCCGACGAGGATCTCGACTGGTTCGACCTCCCCGGTACCCAGGACGAACGCGCCGCCTACTGGCTGACGCGCGGCGCCAAGCTCGTGGTGCTGACCAAGGGTGCGGAAGGCGCGACTGGCTACACCACGAACTTTAAGGTCTCGGTACCCTCCAACAAAGTCGAGGTCGTCGACACAGTCGGCGCCGGCGACACCTTCGACGCGGGCATCCTCGCCTCCCTGAAGCGTCAGGGATTGCTGACCAAGGAAAAGGTTGCGACGCTTTCGGAAGAGGCTGTGCGCGAGGCGCTGACCGTTGGGGCGAAGGCTGCGGCGGTGACCGTGTCGCGGGCAGGCGCCAACCCGCCGACGGCAGCCGAGATCGGCTTCTAAGAGCCAGAGCCGCGTTCCGAACGTCTACAGTCTCGAAGGCAAGCACGCTTGAAGATCAGGATCATCAGCAGGATTGGCGCCGAAAGCCGGCGCGCCTTTCAGGCCGCACAGATGCAGCGTCTCGGCCTGCCGTTTTCCTTCGTCGACGCCGTTGAAGCGACGGATCTGACCGACGCGTTGTGCCTGGAGGCCGCGCAGACCTGGCCGGGTGCGACGCTGCCCCAGGATATCGCCTGCTTTCACTCGCATCGGAAAGCATGGGGTGAGATTGTCGAGGACAAGGCTCTCGGGCTGGTGCTGGAAGATGACGCCGTTCTTGCCAATACGATCGTCTCCGCACTGGCGGTCATCGAGGAGAGGCACCGGGACTGGCGTCACGTCTACGACCTGGAATTCACGCCCGAGCCGCACATCATCGCCGAGCGCCCGACATGGCAGGATGCGTCCGGCGGATTGAGCGCGAGCCGCATCTACCGCAACCGCGTCGGTCTGGCAGGCTATGTCATCGGCCCGGAGGCGGCAGCGCGCATGCTGTCGGAAACACGGCACTACCGCCTGATCGATTCCTATCTCTGGCAGCGCCCGTGGCTGCAGGGCCAGATGATCGAGCCGGTCCAGGTGGTGCAGATGCGCTTCCTGCCGGACGCACCGGAGACGCCAGCCTTTGTCAGGTCCGCCGAGCCCCGCGTCTTTCGCCCGGCAAGCAAGGCGCGGAACTTTGCCCTGAAGATGGAAATCGAATTGCGACGCGGTATCTCGCTGCTGCAGGCTGCCGGCAGATCGAAGCGCCGCGAGCCGGAGATAGACTGGCAGCGCTTTTCGCAGGAAACGACGCCGGGGTGACCGCGCTTTACGGCGGGCGTTCGATCAGCCGTTCTAAGAAGGCCGCGTGCCAGTGTGCTGAGGCCGCGAAGTTCTCTGCTGCTCCTGACTGTCGTTACAGCCTTACGCAAGACACGATTGCCAATTTGCGCAAAGCAAAAGGAAAGGCAATCATGAAGGTCGAAACGGGTGCCAGCTATCTGTTCTCGGGGGCGCGCAACCTTTCGGGGTCTCGCGTCGATGATCAGCAGTTCGGGGCTATCCTGTCCGGGAAGACGGCGGACACGCGTGATGAACCCGTCGATAGCCGCGCCGAAGATGGCACGCTCGATTTCACCAGCATGACCCGGCAGGAATTGTTCGACTGGATGAACGGACAACTCCGCGACGGCGAGATGTCGTTTGACGAAAGCTCGGCCTTTCTCGGCATGACCCTGAAGATCTCTGCAGTCACCGGCGAGCAGGCGGACTTGGCTACCGATACCTCCCGCATAGACTTCACCGAGAAGGCGCGGCAGGGCATTGAGTTCTACCACTCTCATTTCGACGATGCGTCTGTCGACATGTTGCAGGATGCACTGGATAAGATGCTCGCAGGGCGGTAAGGCATCGAGCAGCATCCTGGGCAGCAGATTTTCACACAGAGATCCGACGCTGACCGGGACATTTCCTGCGATGACCTATCGTTGGTGGACCTTGTCAGCAAAGTCGCGAAGTCGGCAACTCATGGTTCGTCCTCGTCAAGTCGAGAAAGCGTGCTCCTGCCGAGATCGGCCATGACGGGGTTGGTGTCCTTGTAGTACCAGACCAAACCGATGGCTTGCTGAAACGCCCAGGCGGCACCTCGCTGCCATTCGACGTCATCGACCTCCAGTGCTTCACGGAAGATCGTGCGAGCATCCCGGTTCATGAGGTGCCACCCGGCAACGAGATCAAGCGCTCTATCGGCTGGACCAAAGCCGCCCGTATCGAGCACCCCGATCAGGCGACCCTTCAGCACCAAAAGGTTCGTCGGTATGAGATCCTTGTGACTCATCGCGTCTGCCCGTGAAGGGGGAATTGCTCGAAGGCGTCCCCACAGGCGGCGCAAGTTCGCGACATCCAGAAGATCTTCGCTCTTTGAGAAGCAGACCTCCATCCAGTCATCGTGATCAGTCAGCTTTCCGCCTCGACCGGGACCGGAAAAGGTCCGACCCTTCAGCTCGACCTTCCGCAATGCGCCGATCAAGTAGGCAAGATCGCGCGCGAAATCAGGTGAAGAGCTGAGACCGCCAGGAGTGGCGACTTCGCCGTCGATCCAGGTCTGCACCAGCCATGGCATAGGAAAGCCCGCGCCCTGTCGTCCGATGCCAACCGGTGCCGGGCTGGGAAAGGGGCACAACCCATGGAATTCGCGACTGGCCTCGGTTTCCTGTTCCAAGTTACGCAGAAAGTCCACCGGATTCGTGAGCCGGAGGGGAAAGCGGGCCGCATATCTCTCGCCAATCCGGAAGATCGCATTGACCGTGCCAGCGGTCTCAAGCCCGCGGATTTCCTGGCCCCGAAACTGCGGAAACTGATCCGCGATAAGGGACCGGGCTTGGGCCTCGGTGATGGTCAGTTGGTCATCGTGCATGGGCCGCTTGCCCCGGAAGTCTGGATTGCGTTGTCCTCAGCCGGGCTCAATGCCGCCACATCACCCCTGCCGCCGCTCCGCCAGCGCCGACACCAGCCCAACCGTCGAGCTGTCATGCCCCGTGGCCGCGACCTTGCCCTGCACCACGGGCAACAGCCCCGTCGCCAGTTCCTTGCCGAGCTCCACGCCCCACTGGTCGAAGGAATTGATGCGGAAGATCACGCCTTCCACGAAGACGCGGAGTTCATAGAGCGCGATCAGGCGTCCCAGCGTAAACGGGGTCAGTTGCTCGTAGACGAAGGTGATCGACGGGCGGTTGCCGGAGAAGACGCGGTGTGGGGCGAGGAAATCGGCCTCTTCGTCGGCAACACCCTTGGCGGTCAGCTGGCTCTTGGCTTCGGCAAGGGTCCGGCCCTTCATCAGCGCTTCCGACTGTGCGAGGCAATTGGCGATCAAGAGTTCATGCTGGTGGCGCAGCTCCGGCTCGAAGCCGTTGGCGGCGATCAGGAACTCGGCCGGGATCACGCTCGTGCCCTGGTGGATCAGCTGGTAGAAGGCGTGCTGGCCATTGGTGCCGGGTTCGCCCCAGACGACGGGGCCGGACGCGCCCTGGACCGGCTTGCCGTCGATCGTGACGCTCTTGCCGTTCGATTCCATATCGAGCTGCTGCAGGTACGCCGGGAAACGCGACAGGCGCTGGTCATAGGGCAGGATCGCCCGCGTGGCATAGTTCAGAACATTGCGATGATAGACGCCGAGTGCGCCGAGCAGCATCGGCAGGTTCTGGCGGAAGGGCGCATTGCGGAAATGCTCGTCCATCGCATGGCCGCCGGCAAGGAAGTCGCCGAAATTGTCCGGCCCGATCGCGATCATCAGCGGCAGGCCGATCGCCGACCAGATCGAATAACGACCGCCGACCCAATCCCAGAAACCGAAGACGCGGGTGGGATCGATGCCGAAGGCGGCGACCTTGTCGAGCGCGGTCGAAACGGCGCAGAAATGGTGGCCGACGGCCGCTTCCCCGAGCGCATCGGCGATGAAGCCGCGCGCCGTCTGGGCGTTCGTCATCGTCTCGATGGTGGTGAAGGTCTTCGATGCGACGATGAAGAGGGTGGTCTCGGCAGAGAGCGTCTTCAGCGTGTCTGCGATATGGGCGCCATCGATATTGGAGACGAAATGCAGGCGCGGGCCGTCATGGAAAGGGGCGAGCGCAAGGGTTGCCATGACCGGGCCAAGATCCGAGCCGCCGATACCAATATTCACGACATCGGTAATTGCCTTGCCCGTGGCGCCCTTCATCTCGCCGGAGCGGATGCCATCGGCAAACTTGCCCATGGCGTCGAGCACGCCGTTGACGTCAGGCATGACATCGCGGCCGTCCACCATGACAGGGCGGTTCGAGCGGTTGCGCAAGGCTGTGTGCAGAACGGCGCGGCCTTCGGTGAAGTTGATCGGCGCGCCCGAAAACATTTCGTCGCGCTTCTCGGCAACACCCGCAACCGTGATGAGCTGCTCGAGCTGGTCGAGAACCTCGTCATTCACGGCGCATTTGGAATAATCCATCAACAGGTCGTCGAGCGAGGCGGAAAAACGGCTGAAGCGCTGCGGATCGGCGCCAAAGGATGCACGCAGGTCTTCGGCATGGGTGGCGGCGACCGTGCTCGTCAGCGTGTCGATGATGGATTGCATCGGAATGTCCCTGGTTCGACGATGAATACCGGGGACCTTATTAGCGACTTGAGACGGGATCAAGACGAAGGGGAGGCTAGAGCCTCCCCAAATTTAAATCGATTTATTTTCCGTCACGCAACTCGCGCCGCAGGATCTTGCCGACATTGGTTTTCGGCAGCTCGGTCGCGGAACTCGATATAACTGCGGCCGCTTGTAATTGGTGAGGTTGGCGGCGCAATGGGCCTTCAGCTCGTCGATGGTGAGCGTTCTCGTCCTTCTTGACGACGAAGAGCTTCACCGCCTCGCCGGAATGCTCATCCGGCACGCCGACCGCTGCGCATTCCAGCACGCCGGCATGCATGACGGCCACTTCCTCGATCTCGTTCGGATAGACGTTGAAGCCGGAGACGAGGATCATGTCCTTCTTGCGATCGACAATCTTCACATAGCCGCGTTCGTCCATCAGGCCCATGTCGCCCGAGCGTGAAGAAGCCATCCTCGCGTCATGACCTTGGCCGTCTCTTCCGGGCGCTGCCAGTAGCCGGCCATGACCTGCGGTCCGCGGATGCAGATCTCGCCCACGTCGCCGATCGGCAGTGTGTTGCCGTCCTCGTCGCGGATCTCGATGTCGGTGGAAGGCAGCGGCAGGCCGATCATGCCGGAGAATTCACGTGCGTCGAGACGATTGACGGTGGCAACCGGCGACGTCTCGGACAGGCCGTAACCCTCGGTAATCGGACGCCCCGTCATGTCAAGCCAGCGTTCGGCCACAGGCCGCTGGATCGCCATGCCGCCGCCAAGTACCAGCATCAGCGAGGAGAAGTCGATCTTCTTGAATTCGGGGTTGTTCATCATCGCGTTGAACAGCGTGTTGAGACCCGGGAAGACATGCGCCTTGAAGCTCTGCAGCTCCTTGATGAAGGCCGGGATGTCACGCGGATTGGCGATCAGGAGGTTGTGGCCGCCGAGCGCCACGCCCATCAGCGAATTCACCGTCAGCGCGAAGATGTGGTAGAGCGGCAGCGCGCAGACGAAGTTCAACACGTCTGGACGGGACTGCCCGGCAAAGGCTGCTTCCAGCCAGAGCGCAATCTGCTGCTTGTTGGCGAGCAGATTGGCATGGGTGAGTGTCGCGCCCTTGGAGACGCCGGTCGTACCACCCGTATACTGCAGGAAGGCAACGTCGCTCGAGATCACGTCGACAGGCTTCAGCTGCAGCTTTTCGCCTTCGGACAGCATGGCCTTGAAGTTCGTATGGCCCGGGATCGACCAGGCCGGCACCAGCTTCTTCACCTTGCGCACGACCAGATTGACGATCATGGCCCTTCAACCCCAGCATGTCGCCCATGGCGCAGACCACGACATGCTTGACGTCGGTGCGCGCAACCACCTGCTCGACCGTATGGGCGAAGTTTTCCAAGACGACGATCGCTTTCGCGCCGGAATCCTTGAGCTGATGCTCGAGTTCGCGCGGGTGTGTAGAGCGGATTGACGTTTACCACGATCATGCCGGCGCGCAGGATGCCGTAGACGGCGACCGGGTTCTGCAGGATGTTCGGCGTCATGACCGCAACGCGGTCACCTTTGACAAGTCCCTTCGACTGCAGCCAGGCGCCGACCTTGCGGGACTGCTGCTCAAGCTCGCGGAAGGTCATAGACCGGCCCATGCTGGAAAAAGCCAGCCGGTCGGCGAATTTTGCACAGCTCGCTTCGAAGAGGGCGCCCAGAGACTGGTGGGCATGCGGCGCGATCTCGGCCGGCACCGCAGCCGGGTAAGACTGGACCCAGATCTTGTCGGCCGCGCGGCCGCTCAGGCGGCTCAAAGTTTCCGTCATCATGTTCCTCCCGAAACCTTCGTTGTCTGCATGCCCGTCTCGGGGCCGATTCCTCCTCAGGTCCCCGAAACCTTACGCGTTTCCGCGCCGACAGTGCAACTCGCACAAACGCTATCTAACCTTGACGTAAACGTCAACAATCCTGTCCGGGCTTTGCCCCGTCTCGAAAGGAACCATGCCTCGCGTTCCGCCGTTACCCTTCCATCCACAACCAGAAGGAGGATATCCCCATGTTGCAGGAAAATCGAACAGCGACCAGCGGCCAGGATCCCTATGTCAAGGACACGGCGAGCCTGATTGCCAGCGACAAGGTCGAAGGCACGGCGGTCTATGGCCGCGATGGCGAGCGCATCGGCTCGATCCAGCGTATCATTCTTGAAAAGCGTGGCGGTCGCGTCGCCTATGCGGTCCTGAGTTTCGGCGGCTTCTGGGGCATCGGCGACGACTACTACCCGCTCCCTTGGGAAAAGCTGACCTATGACGAAAGCCTCGACGGCTACCGCATCGATCTCACCAAGGAACAGGTGGAAGCCGCACCCCGCTACAAGGACGACAGCGAAGACTGGTACCGGAACAACGGTCGCTCGGTCTACGACTACTATGGCGTCCCGCCTTACTGGATCTGACCGTTCCGATCATCCATAGACGATCGAAGGGCCTCGCAATGCGGGGCCCTTATACATTGAAGGCCGGAGCATCGGTTATGATGCTCCGGCCTCGTTTGTCATTGGGGTGATCGCAACACCGCAATGGCGCAGTGCGAAGCGGTTGGGCTTGCGGGCCCTGAACTCTCGTTCGTAAAAAAGCAAAACCCTTCGTACTGCTTGAGGCATCGTCGCACCGTTGAGAGAGCTTCGCGCTCGCGTATAAGGGAGACCAGCCTCATGTCTTATACTAGCCGTTTCGTCGGCATCGACATATCGAAATCCTCCTTCGACATCTGCATTCTGCCGGATAACCGCTCGGCCAGTTTTCCCAACACGGCCGCTGGAATTGCCAAGTTCATCAGCGTTGTCGCCTCACTGGACAGGCTCGAGCGATGTCTGCTGGAGCCCACCGGTGGCTATGAGCATCGTGTGCTCGAAGCGCTTCTTACTGCTGGCATCCCGGTGGCGCGGGTCAATGCCAGACAGGTCCGGCAATTCGCGGGCGCTTGCGGCCAGCTCTCCAAAACCGACAGGATCGATGCCTACATCCTGGCTGACTATGGCCGACGCATGGAAACCAAGCTCTTATCGCCTGCTTCTGAGGCACAAGCGACCCTTGTCGAACTCGTCGCACGTTACCGGCAACTCTCGCATATGATCGTCCAGGAGAAGAACCGTCGGGAAAAGCTGGGCAACAAGGCCGCCGGTCGAACGCAGGAATGGATCGAGGAAAGCCTGAAATTCCTCGAAAGCCAGCGTCAAGTCGTCGTCGGTGAGATGGCCCGCTGCCTGGAAGAAGACGCAACGCTTTCGCAGAAGGCTGCGGTCGTGATGCAGATCAAAGGGATTGGCTTGCGCACTGCCTGCTTCCTCCTAGCTGGGCTTCCCGAATTGGGAAGCATGGACAAGGGCCAGATCGCAAAATTGGTCGGGGTCGCGCCACTCAATCGAGACAGTGGCCAGATGCGGGGAAAGCGCATGATCTCAGGCGGAAGAAAGACGGTGCGAGATGCCCTCTACATTGCAGCACTTCCAGCCATACGCTTCGAGCCGGATATCAAAACCTTCTACACCAAGCTCAGAGCAAATGGAAAGCCAGGCAAAGTCGCTCTCGTCGCCGTCATGCGTAAAATGATCATCATTCTAAACGCCAGAATGCGCAGTCATGCGGCAACGGTGCTTGACCCGTAACACCGTTGCTTTTTCATGCGCAGAATGCCGAAAACTGGGAAAATGGACGGCAGCGTAATCGCGCTGCAGCAGGAGAGACGTCAATCAACCCGCCCGAGCCCGTACTAAAGTTTACGGCACTCGCGCCCGACGGCGCTCTTGGCACAGAAAGCCCCGGCGGGGAAGTGAGCTTGATGAAACTTCTTGGGTGCAAGAAGACATTGTCGTCATCAGGCAGCGCGCGGTACTCGTGTTCAAAGCTTTTAAAACAAGAAACCCCGCCATGCTTGTTATCGCATTGGCGGGGTCTGCCTCCGAGGAGGTCTTGAGGCTGAACGGCATCTGCCGCCAGCGATCAGGCTGAATATGGATGTTCGCTCGGAAAGATCAAGTTAAATCCCAAGCCCTGATCGAACGCCGGCCCTGATTTTCTCGAATGTCTCGGCATCGACACGTCTGGTCAAATATCTGCGGTTCCTATTAGCGCCACGGTCGCTTCGAAATAGGTCCAGCCGCTCAAAGCCTACCGTCGCTACCATATCGCACTTTGCCCACATCACGGGGGAATCGAAGGGGGCTGGCAGTGGCGGCAAGAAGTTAACCTCGACGACATAGCTGAACTGTCGTTCAGGAGGCGAAGTGGAGAGCGGAACGACAGCACATAGGCCGTCTCGATGTGGAAGCCGAGGAGAAATGACGACCGCTGGACGGCGCTTGACCATCTCGGGAGGCATGAACCCACCAAGGGCGTAGTTGCAGAGCAGAAGAGTTCCGGGCGCAACAGGATATCGAATCGGCATGCCCAAGTTTACTCAAAGTTGCGGCCTTGGTCTGAGCGTTTTTGGGTTCTCTCCTGCACGAAATTTTCAGCTTGGATCTCACCTGAGCTTATTTGCTTTCGCCAGTGGTCCGCCACCGCACGTGCGTAGGTGCGCGATGTTACCTATGTGTCAGGAATGGACAAACTGGAAAATGGTGCCGCTTGCAGGACTCGAACCTGCGACCCCATCATTACGAATGATGTGCTCTACCACCTGAGCTAAAGCGGCCTACGCTGGACAAGGAATATCCCTGCCGCGTTTGGTGAGGGGCTGATACAGGGATTGCCTGCTGATTTCAAGACGCATTTCAGTGGGCGTGGAAAATTTCCCCGCCCACTGCGCGATTTCAGATCCTATTTCAGCGGCCAGGTCTTCGGCCATTCGGCGGGGTCGATGGTTTCGTTTTCGCTGATTTCGGATGGGCAGTCGCGGAAGGCTTCCTCAACGAGCACCAACTGTGGCGCCATGGCACCCTCGGACAGCTTCCATTCGCTGAATGTGCCGCAATCGCCGATCCCGCGTCCCTTGAAGAATGACGAGAAGCTTTTGTCCTCGTAATCATAGCCGAGGTTGTAGGCCTGGGCCATAGCACTCGGCGCGCCGTCCAGCATCACCGGGAAGGCGAGTGTCGTGACCATGCCGAAGGAATCGACGAAGGCCTGGAAGGGAACGTTGTACGCTCCGCTCATTCCGCAGGGTGTCACATAGATGGTCGTGTTCTCATCCAGCGTGTGTGACATCGAATTGCCGTCGAACATCAGAGGATCCGTATCAGCGCAGGCGCCGCCCTCCTCGAAATGTGCTCGAACCGCATCCGGCAGTTCCGCGATGCTGCGAAGCTCCTGGATCGGCAGCGGCGGATTGGGCGCCTTGTCTCCTTTTGCGCTGAGTGCATCGGTATGGCCGATGCGCTTCTGATATTCGTCGATGAACAGGAGGCTGGCAGCAGCACCTGCGAGCGGTATGTCGGCGGAGAGGCTGGACGTTCCGGCCTTGATCTCGACCGTGGCAGTGGTCCCGTTCTTCAAGTCATCGATCAGGCCGTTGCCGATAAAGTCACCGCTGAGGGAGACCGTCCCGCTGCCGGTGTCGACGGTCACATCCTTGGCGCTGATCGGAAGCGGCGCACCGCCATCGATGGCAATGCTGACCTCGGGGCTGCCAGCCTCCAGAATGGCGCTCTCGCTGGGAGCAAACACCAGGGACACCGGGCTTTCCGGTCCGCCGCGTCGTTGCAGTTCGAAGTTGGAGAGAGGATTGTCCGACAGGTATTGCCGCATGCTGCAGGTTTGTGTCTGGCTGCAGGAGACTTGCCAGGACTTGAATTCCTTGAAGGCACCATCGCCGGCAAAGACGGCCCCGCCGCTGCCCATGATGACAGCGAGCGAAAGAGTAAGTTTGAGATGCATGACGAGGTCCCCGCAAAACGATTCTGCGGGGACGCTAGCAGGGGTGGCTTCAGCCGCAAATCGCCTTTTTTGCGTCTAAATATTCGCGCTCCAGCCGGTCGACGACGGCTGCCACCGGCTCGACCGCCTTGACGGCGCCGATGCCCTGGCCGCAGCCCCAGATATCCTTCCAGGCCTTGGCGCCAGTGGTTGCCTTGTCGAAGTCCATCTTCGAGGGATCGGCCACGGGCAGGTTGTCAGGATCCATGCCGGCAGCCACGATCGACGGCTTCAGATAATTGCCATGGATGCCGGTGAAGTAGTTGGAATAGACAATGTCGTTGGCATGGGCGTCGACGATCGCCTGCTTGTATTCGTCAGAGGCGCGGGCCTCTTCCGTCGCAATGAAGGGCGAGCCGATATAGGCCATGTCGGCACCCATTGCCTGGGCCGCGAGCACCGCGCCGCCATTGGCGATCGCGCCGGCAAGCAGCAGCGGCCCGTCGAACCATTCGCGGATTTCCTGGACCAGCGCAAAGGGCGACAGCGTGCCGGCATGGCCGCCGGCGCCGGTGGCAACGGCAATCAGACCGTCTGCACCCTTGCGGATCGCCGAATTGGCGTGGCGGTTGTTGATCACGTCATGCAGCACGATGCCGCCGTAGGAATGCACCGCGGCATTCACCTCCGGCACGGCGCCGAGCGAGGAAATCACGATCGGCACCTTGTGTTTGACGCACATCATCAGGTCGTGCTCCAGCCGCTTGTTCGACATGTGCACGATCTGGTTGACGGCAAAGGGGGCCGCCGGACGGTCCGGGTTCTTGGCGTTGTGCGATGCGAGCTCTTCGGTGATCTCGGCGAGCCACTCGTCCAGCTGCGCTTCCGGACGCGCATTGAGCGCCGGAAACGAGCCGACGATGCCGGCCTTGCACTGGGCGATCACCAGCTCGGGCGCCGATATGATGAAGAGTGGCGAGGCGACGACGGGGAGCCTCAGATTGTCTTTCAGGATCGACGGCAGGGCCATGACTTCACCTCCCATGAAGTTTACGTTTACGCAAACGTCAAATATCAGATCCTTCGCCGCGAGGAAAGCGGGTGCGTGGCCTACGTGCCAGGCTAAGGGATCCGACGCTGTTCCTCTGTATGGCCAAAGCGTCCGGCCTCATTCCTGTGTTTATTGCGCTCCATAGCGATCTTCCGGGCTTGTGCTGGAAAAATCGAGCGTTTACCGAATCTGAACGATGATGACGATGTGGCTGGGGCGACCCCAAAAGGAGTATGGCGGCCAATGAGCGGATTGGAAACGGCCATCAGAAACGCCCTTGAGCGCTCCGAGCGTACAAATGCGGAAGCGCGCGCCCGCGTCTATCAGTCGGCGCGCCAGGCTCTCGAGACCGGCTTGCGCAAGCAGAATATCGATGATCCGGAAGCAATCAACTATCAACGCCGCCGGCTGGAGGCGCTCATTCATGAAATCGAGCTGGAGGAGCGCGCCCGCCTCGAGGTGAGGCCGGAGCCGCCGGCAGAGCCGTTAGCGCCCGTGGCCGCACCCCGGGCCGTGGCGCCTGCTGCAGTCGCAGCCGAGCCGGTCTTGTCCTCGCAGGCAGAGCGTCGCACCGGTCGTGTGGAGCCAGGATTTGCGTCTGTCGAGCCTGCAAGCCGTGCGCCCGAACCGGCGAGGGAACCAGGTTTTGACGAGGACTTCCAGGCATCTCCGCGCGTCGACCGCGACACCCATGTCGATGATGAAGGCCCGATGCCGGACATGCGCTCCGAGCGCCCCTTGAAGGCGCCCCGCCGTCGCCGAGGGATTGTGGCGCGCCTTCTGATCATGTCGATCTTTGTGGCAACGCTCGGCATCGGTGCCTGGTGGGTCTATTCCTCCGGTCTGCTCCTGTCCGAGGCGGAGCGCGACACATCCGTTCCCAATCCGCCGCCACGGGTCGAATCGGAGGATTTCTCCGGAACACCGCAAGCGACCGCTCCGGCTGCGCCGACCGGGCCGCAGGCCATCGATGCCCGAGGTGGTTTCTCCGATGACTGGATCGAGGTTTTCGAGCCCCAGCAGGTCTCCGCCCTTCGCCCACGCGCCAACGCGCTGGTCGATATCGTGACGGCGAGCGACGGAAGCGCCGCGCAGATCGTGTCGCGCAGCGGGGATGCAGCGGGTGTGGTGGAAGTGACCGTGCCGACTGAGATCCTGCGGGAATTGGCGGGCCGCACCTCAACCATCGCACTCACGGTGCAGTCGACCGATGACAAGCCCGTCCAGATCTCGGTCGAATGCGATTTCCCGCGCATGGGCGATTGCCCGCGCCATCGCTTCACGGTGAACCCGCAGAAGCTCGATGCTCTCTTCCGAGTTTCCTTTGACAATGGCATGGCACCGTCGACGCCGGGCCGTCTTTTGATCAACGCGGATCTCGCAGGCGGCGGACGAGGCGTGAACCTCTATGCCATCCGTATTCTGCCGGGCCAGTGAGGTTTGGCTGGCGCAGGGTGGTCCCCCGCGCCCGCTCACTCACTTCAGGAAGTCCGGCCCGCTGCCGATGATCTTCTTGTCGAGCTTGCCGATCTTTTCCAGATCCTTGCCCTCGTAGTCCAGTGACAGAAGCATGTGGCGGATGAGATTGACCCGGGCCCGCCGCTTGTCATTGGCATGGATCACTGCCTCGGGAATGTTGGTGCGGGCGAAGGTCTCTTCCTTGGCCTTGGTGTACTGCTCCCAGCGCACGCGCGACTGCAAATCCATCGGCGACAGCTTCCACTGCTTCAGCGGGTCGTGACGGCGTTCGTGGAAGCGCTTGAGCTGCATTTCCCGGCCGATGGTGATGAAAAAACTTGAACGAGACTGGATACCCTCGCGGTCGAGCAGCTTCTCGAAGTCGGGGCACCTCGTTCGAGGAAGCCCTCGTATCTGCTCAGGCGTGCAGAAGCCCATGACTGGCTCGACACCGGCCCGGTTGTACCAGGAGCGGTCGAACAGCACGAATTCGCCCGGCTGTCGGAAAATGTGCGAGACATAGCGCTGGAAATACCATTGGCCGCGTTCGGTCTCGGTCGGCTTGGTCAGCGCGACGACGCGGGCGGAGCGCGGGTTCATATAGGAAAGTGTCGCGTGGATCGCGCCGCCCTTGCCGGCCGCATCGCGCCCTTCGAACAGCGCCATCACGCGCTCGCCGGTCTTCTGCATCCAGAACTGCACCTTCACCAGTTCGATCTGCAGGGCCGTCAGCTCGGCATCGTAGTCCTTCTGGGACAGCTTCTTGTCATAGGGAAAGCCACCGGATCTCAAGGCCTCGTCTTCGATCCAGTCCGGCAGATCCGGCAGGTCGATATCGTAGACCCGTTGCTTGCCGCCCACCGTCAAGGTGACTGCCCGGCTTTCCGTCTTCGCGTCCATCATCTTCCCCCTGTCCAGTGTCTGATCTTGTTTCGCTACTTGAGCCTAAGCCGAAATGAAGTTCAAGCCTCCCGGTTCCCGCTCGGGCCTAATGCCTGCGGCGGGGATAAGCGCCGGGGATAAGCAAGGGGGCACAATGGCCCTGTGGTGTAACTTCTGTCATGAATCACGGTTATCAGGCATCGATGATGACGAAGCGGAGCGCGCGGCGCGCAATGACAAACGACACCGGGGCAGACCACGCAGGCGCAGGCGAAACGGGCGAGGGTTGGCGTGGCGATCTGCGGCGGGTTCTGTCCGCCTGGGTCTACATTCTCTCTGCGGCCGCGCTGGCGCTCGGTGCCTGGGCAACCGGTGCTGCCACCGGCTATGCCGTCACACTTTTCGTGCTCCTGTTTCTCCTCGTCGTGTTCCGGCAGCTTCCGGCCGAAGCCGATCAGACTATGATCGCGCCCGTCCAGGTCGCGTCCGAGCTGCCACAGGAGCCGCTGCCGCTGATCCTGGCCTCGCTGGATGCTCTCGACATGCCGATCTTTGTGCTCAACGCAGAGGCCGAGTTGATCGCTGGAAACAATGAGGCGGACAAGATTTTCGGCGCGCCACCGATCGGGCTGCATGTCTCGACCCGCTGGCGATCGCCCGGCATCCTCGACATGATCCGCGAGACGATCGAGACCGGCGCACCCAACCAGATCGAGCACTCTGAACGCCTGCCCTCCGAAAGGGTCTACATCGTCCGCGTCGCCCGTGTCCTGTCGGACGAGACGAATGCGACGCCCTATTTCCTCCTGTCCTTCCGCGACATTTCGGAACTGCGCCGCCTGGACCGAATGCGCAGCGACTTCGTCGCCAATGCCAGCCACGAGTTGCGCACGCCGCTCGCCTCGCTGCGCGGTTTCATCGAAACCATGCAGGGCCCGGCCCGCGACGATGCGAAGGCCAAGGACCGCTTCCTCGCCATCATGCTCGATCAGGCGAACCGCATGAGCCGTCTCGTGGATGATCTTTTGTCTCTGTCGCGGCTCGAGCTCAAGGCGCATCTGCCGCCCGACCAGAAGGTGGAACTGGCGCCGATCCTGGGGCATGTGCGCGACAGTCTCGCACCGCTCGCCGCTGATCTCGGTGTGGAGATCAAGCTTGATCTGCCTGAGGCGAAGGTCGAAGTGATGGGCGAACGCGACGAACTGGTGCAGGTCTTCGAAAACCTGATCGAGAACGCCTGCAAGTATGGCCAGGACGGCAAGGTGGTCGAGGTGTCGCTCAGGCAGGAGCCGGGCGGTGCGACGGAGGTCAGCGTGCGCGACCACGGTCCGGGGATCCCGACGGAGCATGTGCCGCGCCTCACGGAGCGCTTCTACCGGGTCAATGTCGAGGACAGCCGGTCGAAAAAGGGCACTGGTCTCGGCCTTGCCATCGTCAAGCACATCCTCACCCGCCACCGCGCCCGCCTGATCGTGAAGTCCGAGCTCGGTGCCGGCAGCGAGTTTACCGTCCGTTTCTGACATAAAACCGCAATCTTCAAACGGACTGGTTTTGCATCCCATTGTTTCTCAATAGTTTTATTTGTCACAAATGTTTCACTGAACTGACATAAAAGCGTGAGCCTAGAGCCGCTAGAACGCACCTGCCGACGCTTGGTAGATGCCGCGACGGCCGCAAAGACACACAAGCCCATTCTGGGAGATGATCATGAACGCTCTGAAACTTTCCGTAGCTGCCTTGGCGGCCTCTGTGGCCTTCGCCGGCGCTGCCATTGCCCGCGACCAGATCCAGATTGCTGGTTCCTCCACGGTTCTGCCTTATGCCTCTATCGTTGCCGAAGCCTTCGGCGAAAACACCGACTTCCCGAACTCCGGTCGTTGAATCGCGGCGGTTCTGGCGCCGGCCGTAAGAAGCTCTGCGAAGGCGTGGGCGAGAACACCATCGACATCGCCAACTCTTCCTCGCGCATCAAGCAAGTCCGACATCGAGCTCTGCAAGACCAAGCTGGCGTGACCGACATCCATGGAAGTCCGCATCGGTTACGACGGCATCGTCTTCGCCTCCGACATCGACTGGCCCGGAATTCGCGCTTCACCCCGGCCGACTGGTTCACAATGCTCTCGTCTGACCAAGGTCCTCAAGGACGGCCAGCTGGTCGACAACCCGTACAAGGCTTGGAACGAAATCCGACGCCGACCTGCCGGCTCAGCCGATCCTCGCTTTCATCCCGGGCACCAAGCACGGCACCCGCGAAGTCTTTGACACCAAGGTGCTCGAAGCCGGCTGCGAAGAAAACGGCACCCACGAAGCTCTCCTCACCGCCAACAACGGCGACAAGGATGCTGCTAAGAAGGGCTGCATGGCTCTGCGCACCGACGGCACCTCCGTTGACATCGACGGCGACTACACCGAGACGCTCGCTCGCGTTGATGCCAACAAGAACGGCATCGGCGTATTCGGTCTCTCGTTCTACCAGAACAACACCGACAAGCTGCGCGTAGCCACCATGGGCGGCGTCATGCCTTCGGTTGAGACCGATCGCCAAGGGCGAGTATCCGGTTTCGCGTCCGCTCTACTTCTACGTCAAGAACGCTCACCTCGACGTCATCCCTGGCCTCCAGGAATACGCTAGAGTTCTTCGTTTCTGACGAAATGGCTGGCCCGGACGGCCCGCTTGCTGCCGTACGGCCTCGTTTCCGACCCGGAACTGGCTGCAACGCAGGCAGCCGTCAAGGCTTCCGCACGCAACCATGGGCGGCAACGCCTGAACCAATCGCGCACGGTGAATCGGCCGGCGGCGCGCTTCGTGCCGCCGGTCTTTTTTGTTTGAAGCAGGCCGGCGTCCTTACGATATGCACCGTCGGCGAGCATCATGAGTGTCTACCTTCTGGCTTGTCCTCGTCCTGATCGCACTGTCGGTCGCCGGCTTCGTCCTCGGCAAGCGACCGCGCTCTGTTTTCTTTCAGATCGCAGACGGCGAGAAGCTTCACTCGCTTCCGGGCTTACTATGGGCACAGACCGTTGCCCTCTTGGCCGCGGTCCCGGCGCTCGCACTTCTTGCAATGTTGGCCTGGCTCTTCCTGCAGCCGATGATTCGTCGAGCAGCCGCGCAGCACGCGCATCATTCCTGACAGAGACGATCCCCGAAGGTGGCGCACCGTCGGCCTCGTTCATCTGACGTGATGTGCCGCCGTATCGCCGGTGGCCTCGACGGCCATGACCGCAGAACCAGGACGCAAGCGCCAGCGCGCTTGTCGATGTGCCAGATCGACGTCTCCACGGTCCGCGGCGCGCCTGGCCGAGGTCGGCGTGGCCCTTGGCCGCGTGATGTGCCGGCCAGAAGTTCTTCGACGCCGCGCAAGGCCTACCGCGACCCTCTCGCGCACCGGCAATCGATCGCGATGACCGATCGATGGTTGCCTTGGTCGCTCGCAATCGGTCTCGGCCTCTGGTCCCATGAGCCGGATCCGCACCGACATGCGCGCCCGCAACGTGTCGAGCGAGGGCCTTCGTGACGGTGCTTCTGATCGCGTCCTGCCACGCTCGCCATCCTCACCACCGTCGGCATCGTTGGCTCGACTGCTGTCTTCGAGACCACGCAACTTCTTCTCGGCTGCATTCCGGCCTCCGAATTCTTCTTCTCGGCCGCACATGGACACCCACAGCTTCCGCGGCGGCGTCAGAGCTTGGCGATTCTGCCGCTGCTCTGGGGCACGCTCTACGTCTCCGGTCGATCGCACTCCTGGTTGCTGTTCCGCTCGGTCTGCTCATTGCGGCGATCTATCTCTCAGCGAATACGCCGGCGCGACCACTGCGCAGCTTTGCCAAGCCCGCAATCGAAGTGCTCGCCGGCATCCCGACCATCGTCTACGGCCTCTTCGCTCTGGTCACCGTCGGTCCAGCGCTTGATCCGCGATCTTTGGTCTTGGCGAAAACGGCAGCCGCTGGGCCTGTGGATGACCTCTTCGTCACTTCGGTTCTGACCGCAGGTCGTGGTGATGGGCATCATGCTCATCCCCTTCGTCAGTCGTCGCTTTCGGATGACATCATCAACGCGGTGCCTCAGGCGATGCGCGACGGGTCTCTGGGGCCTCGGTGCGCAACCCAGATCGGAGACCGTTCAAGTCGGGTGGTTATGCCCGCAGCACTTCCGGGTATTGTCGGTGCCGTCCTGCTGGCCGCCTCGCCGCGCCATCGGCGAGACCATGATCGTGGCTATGGCGGCAGGCGCCGTTGCGAAGCTCGTCTCAATCCGCTTCGAAGCCATGACGACGGTGACGGTCAAGATCGTCAGCCAGCTGACGGGCGACACCGAATTCGCCAGCCCCGAGACGCTGGTCGCCTTCGCCCTTGGTCTGACACTCTTCGTGCATGACCCTCGGCCTTAACGTTCGTCGCGCTCTATATCGTGCGCAAATATCGGGAGCAGTACGACTGATGACCGATCTCAGTCAAACTCCCGCCTCCGGAGACGTCCCTATGCCTCGCAAACATGGCAACTCCCTACTTGAACTGACGGATCGCACCCAGCGCCGCAATGCTGCCGAGACCCGGTTCCAGATGGCCTGTGGCATCGCGGCCATTGCGGTCGGCCTGTTGATGCTGGTGGTTCTCGTGACGACCATCGTCAGCAAGGGCTTAGGCGCCTTCCAGCCAGACTTTCATCACGCTTCAGGTGGAGCTCTTGGAAGAAAAACTCGACAAAAACGGCAACCGCGATCTGGACAGACATCAAGAAGGTCACCACCTTCGGCTATGCCCTCGATCATTCGCAAGCTGCCGTTGAGGCAAAGGTGACCGAGCTGGGTGTCGAAACACCCCTCAAAGGCAAAGACATGGCTGGGCTTCTGTCCAAGGACGCCGCAGCAACCTTGCGCGAATTTGTCATCGACAACCCCGATGAGATCGGCAAAACGGTCGAATTCCGACTTCCTTGCCCAGAGCCGTGTTGACGGCTATCTGAAAGGACGTGTGAGCCGCGATAGTATTGAGAACGACAAGAACATCTCTGCCGGAGCAACTCGATCTGGTGGATGCGCTTGTCGCAGCGGATGTGATCGAGAAGACGCTTCAATCTCGACTTTATCCTCGGCGCGGACGCATCCGACGCACGTCCCGAAGCTGCAGGCATGGGGGTTTCCATGCTGGGCTCACTCTTTATGATGTTTGTCGTGCTGGCGTTGGCATTGCCCATTGGTGTGGCGGCCTCGATCTACCTTGAGGAATTCGCACCGCAGAACTGGCTCACCGACATCATCGAGGTGAATATCTCAAACCTCGCGGCGGTTCCGTCGATTGTGTTTGGTATTCTGGGGCTTGCGGTCTTTATCAACTACATGCACGGCTGCCGACCTCTGCGCCGCTGGTGGGGGGCTGGTTCTGACCTTGATGACGCTACCGACCATCATCATCTGCCACCCGCGCGTCGCTGAAGGCGGTTCCGCCGTCCATCCGTGATGCCGCGCTTGGTGTTGGTGCTTCCAAAATGCAGGCGGTGTTTCACCATGTCCTGCCGCTGGCCATGCCCGGCATTCTGACCGGGACCATCATCGGTCTCGCGCAGGCGCTTGGCGAAACCGCGCCGCTGCTGTCTGATCGGCATGGTGGGCTTCATCGCCTCAAACGCACCGGATAGCATTGCCTGCAGGCCTGCTTTCGACCCAGATTCTGCGCATGCCCGCGCAGATCTATGAGTGGGCCAAGCGCGGCTGACCCGGCGTTTTACGAACGTGCCTGCGGCGGTATCATCATTCTGCTGGTCTTCCTGATCACCATGAACACACTGGCCGTGATCTTGCGCCGCCGATTTGAACGCCGCTGGTAAGGAGGGGCACTACAATGAACGATATGACAGCAATGGATAGCACCGTGGAAACCCAACGTACCAAGATCGCAGCCAATGGCGTCAACGTCTATTACGGCGACAGCCATGCCATCAAAGACGTCAACGTCGAGATCGAGGACAAGACCGTCACCGCCTTTATCGGCCCATCGGGCTGCGGCAAGTCGACGTTTCTGCGCTGCTTGAACCGTATGAACGACACGATTGATATCTGCCGCGTAACGGGCGATATCCTGCTGGAAGGCGAAGACATCTACGACAAGCGCGTCGACCCGGTTCAGCTGCGCGCCAAGGTCGGCATGGTCTTTCAAAAGCCAAACCCCTTCCCGAAGTCGATTTATGACAACGTGGCCTACGGCCCGCGCATTCACGGCCTTGCAAAGAACAAGGCGGAATTGGATGAAATTGTTGAGAAATCTCTGCGTCGCGGTGCGATCTGGGACGAGGTCAAAGACCGTCTTCATTCCGCCGGAACAGGTCTTTCTGGGGGGCAGCAACAGCGCCTGTGTATCGCGCGCGCCGTTGCCACCGAACCTGAGGTTCATGCTGATGGACGAGCCCTGTTCCGCGCTTGACCCGATCGCCACCGCCACAGGTCGAGGAACTGATCGACGAGCTGCGCGAAAACTACTCGATCGTCATCGTGACGCACTCCATGCAGCAGGCCGCGCGCGTGTCGCAGCGCACCGCGTTCTTCCACCTGGGCGACGCTGGTGGAGGAAGGCGATACCGACGACGATCTTCACCAATCCCAAGGATCAGCGCACCCAAGACTACATCACGGGCCGCTTCGGCTGAGCCTCGACGTCATCCACGGTTGAACTCAATTTCAAGGACGTTTCAAATGGGCTCCTCTCACATCTACTCGGCCTTCGACGAGGAACTGAAGTTCCTGATGCGCCGCATCTCCGAAATGGGCGGTCTCGCGGAACAGATGGTCGCCGAAAGCGTGCGCGCTCTGGTGAATTCCGATGCGGCGCTTGCCCAGAAGGTTATCTCCGATGACGTCCTGATGGACGCCATGGAGCGCGAGATCGGCGACAAGGCCGTGATCACCATCGCCAAGCGTCAGCCGGTTGCCTCCGACCTGCGCGAAATCATCGGCGCTCTTCGCATCGCCGCCGACCTCGAGCGCGTCGGCGATCTCGGCAAGAGCAACTCCAAGCGCGTTGTCGCCGTCCAGGCGACCGGCGTACCGCGCAAGCTCGCCCGTGGTCTCGAGCATCTCTCGGATCTGGCGCTGGCTCAGCTCAAGGAAGTCCTCGACGTCTACACGACGCGCTCGGCCGAAAAGGCCAAGTCGATCCGTGACCGCGACGAGGAGATCGATGCCATCTACACCTCGCTGTTCCGCGAGCTCTTGACCTACATGATGGAAGATCCGCGCAACATCACGAGCTGCACCCATCTTCTTTTCTGCGCCAAGAACATCGAGCGTATCGGCGACCATGCGACCAACATCGCCGAGACGATCTATTACATGACGACCGGTGCGCAGCCGGAAGGTGAGCGCCCGAAGGAAGACCTGACCTCTTCCGTCGGCGCGATCACCGAGTGACGTTGTCCAGCGGGGTTGATGCCTGATGCAGCCGAAAATTGCCGTGGTGGAAGACGAGGAGGCCCTCTCGGTCCTCCTTCGCTATAATCTTGAAGCCGAGGGCTATGAGGTCGAGACGATCCTCAGGGGTGACGAGGCTGAAATCCGCTTGCAGGAGCGGGTTCCAGACCTTCTGATCCTCGACTGGATGCTGCCGGGCGTGTCCGGCATCGAACTCTGCCGCAGACTTCGGGTCCGCCCCGAGACCGAGCGCCTGCCGATCATCATGCTGACGGCTCGTGGCGAGGAAAGTGAACGAGTGCGTGGCCTGGCGACGGGTGCAGACGACTATGTCGTCAAGCCCTTTTCGACGCCCGAGTTGATGGCTCGCGTCAAAGCCATGCTTCGCCGCGCCAAGCCCGAGGTTCTTTCCAGCGTTCTGCGGTGTGGCGATATCGAGCTGGATCGCGAGACACACCGCGTGCATCGCAAGAGCCGCGAGGTTCGCCTTGGGCCGACCGAGTTCCGGCTCTTGGAATTCCTGATGGCGTCGCCGGGCCGCGTCTTCTCGCGTTCCCAGCTGCTGGATGGTGTCTGGGGTCACGACATCTATGTCGACGAACGCACGGTCGACGTGCATGTCGGGCGCCTGCGCAAGGCGCTCAACTTTTCCAACATGCAGGATGTCATCCGCACCGTTCGCGGCGCGGGTTATTCCATGGAAGCCTGAGCAAGCCAGTTTTTCTCGATTGAGGGGCCGCACGGATCATCCGCTGCGGCCCTTTTCGTTTCAGGCTATAGCGCAAAAGAAAACGGGCCCCGAAGGACCCGTTGCATGTATCGATCTTGCCGATGGATTAGCGGGCGGCCTTGCGGCGTTCGCTGACAGGCTGATAGGCGAGCTTCGCGTGATAGGTGCAGTAAGGCGCGCTATCGGCGATTTCGCAGCCGCAGAAGTGGAAGTCGTCCTTCATCGGGTCGCCGATCGGCCACTTGCAGGTGCGCTCGGTCAGTTCCGTTAGAGCCAGGCGGCGCGAGATCGGCACGACCACGTTGAGCGAACGGCGAACTTCGACTTCCTCGTAGGCTTCGACTTCGACCTCTTCCTTCAGCATGGTTGCGCCAGCAGCGCGGGTCACCGTGCGAGTGGTCGTGTTGGCCGCCGGACGGTTCTGGAAGGTGGCCGGACGCTGGGTCTGGGCCGGGCGCTTTGCCGGACGGGCCGCAGACGAGCTGCCGCCAGCCTTTGCGCGGCCGGGTAGGTTCAGGCGGTGCACCTTGCCGATAACGGCATTTCGGCTTACGCCACCGAGTTGTGCTGCAATCTGGCTCGCGCTGAGGCCTTCAGCCCACAGCCGCTTCAGTCTCTCGACCCTGTCGTCAGTCCATTGCATAGTCGTCATGCCAATTCTCTCCGCCGCTCGCGTCTGTGATGGCAGAATCCGTCACCGTTGCTTCGAACGAATCCGAAACAAAACCGCCTCGATAACTGTCGGTGAGCACTTCCGCCGCATGCAATCTATTAATGAAATTTAACCTAGAGGTCGGCTGACTCCGTGACAAGAGTCGCAGGAATCATCTGGAATCGATTTCGCGGTTTTCCCCAACTTGCTTCCCGAGTGAGTCAAGTATGCAACAGGTGGAATCTTCTCCGGCGCTCGTGCTGCGCGTGTCGACCGAATCCGCGTCTACTCCTGCGATTCCTGCAGAAAACGTTGACATCGCAGGGGCGAATGCTGATAGTGCCCCCGCCGCCGCGAGGCGGCATTTTTAATTGTTCCGGGACCTCTGAGGCGTCCCGCCGTCTCGTGTGACGGATCGTCGAGAAGGATTGTGACAGCCATGGCCGAAGCTACGCCGCTCTACCAGACCTACAATCGGGCGCCGCTGCGTTTCGAGCGAGGCGAGGGCGTCTGGCTTGTAACGGAGAGTGGCGAGCGATACCTCGATTTCGCAGCCGGTGTGGCGGTAACGTCTGTCGGTCACGGCCACCCGCATGTCGTCGGCGCTCTGAAGGATCAGGCCGACAAGGTCTGGCATCTGTCGAACCTCTATGAGGTGCCGGGCCAGGAAGTCCTGGCCAAACGCCTGACGGATGTCACCTTTGCCGATCGCGTCTTCTTCACCAATTCGGGTGCGGAAGCGCTGGAATGCGCGATCAAGACCGCGCGGCGCTATCACTTCGCCAAGGGGCATCCTGAGAAGTTCCACATCATCACGATGGAAGGCGCCTTCCACGGCCGCACCATCGCGACGATCGCCGCTGGCGGCCAGGAAAAGTATCTTGAAGGCTTCGGCCCGAAGGCGCCCGGTTTCGATCAGGTGCCCTTCGGAGATCTCGAAGCCGTCAAGGCAGCCATCAGCGATGCGACGGCTGCAATCCTCGTCGAGCCCGTTCAGGGTGAGGGCGGCATCCGTCCGATCCCGGTGGAAATGCTGCGCGCCTTGCGCGACCTCTGCGACGAGCATGGCCTCCTCCTGATCCTCGATGAAGTCCAGTGCGGCGTCGGCCGGACCGGCAAGCTTTTTGCCCACGAATGGGCAGGCATCACGCCGGATCTCATGGCTGTCGCCAAGGGCATTGGTGGTGGCTTCCCGCTCGGCGCCTGCCTTGCGACCGAAGAGGCGGCCTACGGCATGAAAGCCGGCACGCATGGCTCGACCTATGGCGGCAACCCGCTTGGCATGGCTGTCGGCAATGCCGTGCTCGATGTCGTGCTGGAGGACGGCTTCCTTGAGAACGTGCGCGATACCGCACTGGTGTT
The DNA here is from genome assembly GCA_965283865.1 of Allorhizobium sp. Classification (GTDB taxonomy): domain Bacteria; phylum Pseudomonadota; class Alphaproteobacteria; order Rhizobiales; family Rhizobiaceae; genus Allorhizobium. The sequence goes on along the minus strand of CBDIQA010000001.1, from coordinate 4,322,826 downwards.
CCGCCAGGGTCTGGCGTCGCTGAAGGACCGGTTCCCCGACGTGATCGAGGACGTGCGTGGCGAAGGCCTCATGCTCGGCCTCAAGGCCAAGGTTCCGAACACCGAACTCTTGTTGGCGATGCGTGACGAGCACCTGCTCGGCGTTCCCGCAGGCGACAACGTCATCCGTCTGCTGCCGCCGCTGACGGTCACGGCAGAAGAGGCCCGTGACGGCATCGCCCGTATCGAACAGGCCGCCGAACATATCCGCGCCAAGGCCGCAGTCGCAGCGTCTGCCTAAGACAGGACCCTCTTTCATGGCATCTCCCAAGCATTTTCTCGATCTCTCCGCTGTCACGGCTGGGGACCTCCGCGGTATTCTCGAAGACGCAAAGTCCCGCAAGCAGGCGACCAAGGCCGGCACCGCCGACAAGCCGCTTGCCGGCAAAATGCTCGCGATGATTTTCGAGAAGCCTTCGACCCGTACGCGCGTGTCCTTCGACGTCGGCATGCGCCAGCTGGGTGGCGAGACGCTGTTCCTCTCCGGTACTGAAATGCAGCTCGGTCGTGCCGAAACGATTGGTGACACCGCCAAGGTTCTGTCGCGCTATGTCGATGCGATCATGATCCGCACCACCGATCATGCCCGCCTCCTGGAGATGGCCGAGCATGCGACGGTTCCCGTGATCAACGCGCTGACGGATCTCACCCATCCCTGCCAGATCATGGCAGACATCATGACGATTGAAGAGCATCGTGGCCCGGTGACGGGCAAGACGCTTGCCTGGACGGGCGACGGCAACAACGTGCTGCATTCGCTGGTCGAAGGTTCGGCCCGCTTTGGCTACAAGATGAACATGGCCGTGCCGCTCGGCTCCGAGCCAGATGACAAGATCCTCAACTGGGCCCGCAACAATGGCGGCGAGATCATCGCTTCGCCATGATGCCGACCGCGCAGTCACCGGTGCCGATGCCGTCATCACCGACACCTGGGTGTCGATGAACCAGGAGCACAAGGCCCGCGGCCACAATGTCTTCCAGCCTTTCCAGGTCAATGCGGAGCTGATGAAGAAGGCCAATGACGAGGCGCTCTTCCTGCACTGCCTGCCGGCCCATCGCGGCGAGGAAGTGACGGACGAGGTAATCGACGGCGTACAGTCTGTGGTCTTCGACGAAGCCGAGAACCGTCTGCACGCGCAGAAGTCGATCCTTGCGTGGTGCCTCGGCGCCATCTGAGGTCGGATTTCGGGCGCCTGTCGGGTGACTTGACGTTTCGCGCAGGTGATCCCATCTGTGCCCTTTCTGATCGGGCCTCTCAGGCCTAGCGTATGGCGCCCCGTGTGCCGGGAGTACATTCATGGCGATGAAACAAGCAGAACTCGGCGAATTCGGTTTCGCCGGTGACGATCGTGTGGTCCCCTTCCAGGTGGAGGGTCTCGACGTGCGCGGTCGCGCCGTGCAGCTCGGTCCGCTGATCAACACCATCCTCGATCGCCACGCCTATCCGGCGCCGGTGGCCCGCCTTCTCGCCGAAGCGATTGTGCTGACGGTGCTGATCGGCACCTCGCTGAAGTTCGAAGGCAAGTTCACGGTCCAGACCAAGGGCAACGGCCCGGTGGATCTGCTGGTCGCCGATTTCAGCTCGCCCGAAAGCGTCCGCGCCTATGCCCGTTTCGACGAGCAGGCGGTGGCCGATGCTGTGGCCGAGGGACGGGCTTCTCCGGAACAGCTGCTCGGCGAGGGCGTGCTGGCCTTTACCATCGACCAAGGCTCCTACATGCAGCCTTACCAGGGCATCGTGCCGCTCGACGGGACCTCGCTTGAGGATATCGCTGGCGTCTATTTCCGCCAGTCGGAGCAGATCCCGACGCGGGTGCGCCTCGGTGCAGCCGAACTCTTCGATCGTGACGAAAACGGCAAGCCGCGCCGCACGTGGCGGGCCGGCGGTTTGATCGCGCAGTTTCTGCCGGAAGCGCCCGAGCGGATGCGCCAGCCCGACCTGCACGGCGGTGACGGCGATGATCGTGATACGGATCTGCACGGCGACGACGCCTGGGATGAAGCGCGCATGCTGGTCGAGACCATCGATGCCGACGAGCTCACCGATCCCCAGGTCGGCATTGAACGGCTGCTCTTCCGCCTGTTCCATGAGCGGGGCGTGCGTGCCTACGAGCCGCAGGCCGTGCATGATCGCTGCAGCTGCTCGCGAGAGCGACCTCAAGGGTGTTCTCCAGGGCTTCAATGCAGAGGAGATCGAAGCAAGCACCGAAGACGGCAAGATCACAGTCAGCTGCGAGTTCTGCTCGACGAACTACGAGTTCTCTCCCGACGAACTCACCGCTGTCTAACAAAGACAGGCGATGGCAAAGGGCCCAAAGACGGGCCCTTTGCACGAAGAATGTGTCCGCGATCACTGCAGATTTGTTTGCTACACATTCTTTCTATACTATTCAGCTATTCTAAATGAATGTCTCCTAGGGTGGCCTTAGCGCTTTGGGGACACCGGGAATGCATTCGTCACAGGACGCGGCTGGACGTCGCGGGGAATTGGTCGCAGGGAAGGACCCTCAGGCTCATGCTTGGTCTCTGGCCCGGCTGAGCATCTCCGCGAAGCGCCAATACCGGGTATGGACGAGTGCCACCAGACGACGTGCCATGGCCGAAGCCTATCGGCCCATCGTGCGCGGGTTTCTGCTGCCGGGCGCCGCCTACTACTTCCTCGTCACCTGGCTCCATTGGCAGGACGAAAGCGGCTTCAGTCTTCTGATCCTCGGCGGCATCAGTTTGCTCACAGCCGTTTGCTACACGGCCTTCCGTTGGCTGCTGCTGCCAGCCGGCCGGACTTCATTGCCGCGGCTGGAAGCCGTCGGCTTCGCCACCAACCTTCTGATGTATTCGAACGTCCTCGCCTACATGCTTCTGCATTTTGAGGAGCAGAAGCTCATCTATTTCGTGCTGATGGCGGTGGTGTTCTCCACCTCAGGCGTCACCCTGCGCGCAACGCTGGCAAGCGTCGTCCTCTCCATCGGCAGCCTGTTCTGGTTTTCCGCCCAGGCTTCCCCCGATGTGGCGAAGCAATTCGTCTTCATCGGACTGGCCACCTCCTTTGCGGCCTTCGGCATGGCGAGCCTCCTGCGCAAGGCGATCCTTCGACAGATCGATGCCCGACTGCTTGCCGACCAGCTGGCGGCGCGCGACAGCCTGACAGGCATTGCCAACCGCCGTTCGGTCTTTTCTCGAATCGATGAACTGGTCGAGGAAAAGAAGCCGTTCTGGGTCGGCATTCTCGATCTCGATGGCTTCAAGTCGATCAACGATATCTACGGCCACGCTGTCGGCGATCATCTGTTGTGCGAGGTCGTCGAGCGGCTGAAGCTTCGCCAGCGACAAGGCCTCGAGTTCGGTCGCATCGGCGGAGACGAGTTCGCCATCGTGATCGAGGGCGACCCGGGTGAATTCGAGGTCGAAGCCTTCGGCAATAGTCTGATCCACGACATCTCCCAGGACTATGATTTCCAGCCGCTGCAATTGTCCGTGAGCGGCACGATCGGCTTTGCCCAGTTTCCGGAAATGGGAACCACCGCCAGACAGATCTATGAGAAAGCAGATTTCGCCCTCTATCGGGGCAAGCAGTTTGCCCGCCACCAGTCGACGATCTTTACCGTCGATCAGGACAAGGAAATGCGCGAGAGCCTGGCGCTCGAACGGGCGCTCCGAGAGGCGCGCATGGAGGATGAGTTCCATCTCCTCTTCCAGCCGCAATTCGATATTGCCGCCCGAAGGGTGGTGAGCTTCGAAGCGCTTGCACGCTGGCAAAGCCCGACGCTCGGTCCGGTGCGGCCGGACCGTTTTATCCGGGCCGCCGAGCGGGCGGGTCTCATCCAGCAGGTCACCCGCATCCTCTTCGGCAAGGCGCTTGACGCACTGGAACTCTGGCCGGACGAGATCACTGTCTCGTTCAATCTTCTCAGCCCAGGATCTGGCCGACCGTGCCTTTGTCTTCTCCTCGTCGCCCAGGTCCATGCGCGCGGCATCAGCCCCGCAAGGATCGAGTTCGAGATTACCGAAACGGCGGTGATGAAGGATATCGCCACGTCCCGCATTCTGCTGGAAGACCTCTCCTCCGCAGGCTTCAAGATCGCGCTCGACGATTTCGGCTCGGGCTATTCCAGCTTCGAATACATCGACCAGTTGCCGCTGAACAAGGTCAAGATCGACAAGAGCTTCGTGCGCAAGGTGGCCGATAGCGTCACCTCCCGGGAGGTGGTTGCCGCCATCATCACGCTTTGCCGCAACCTGCATCTCAAATGCGTCCTGGAGGGCGTGGAGACCGAAAGCGAGATGGCAACCCTTGCGCCCCTGTCGCCGCAGCTGATCCAGGGCTATCTCTTCGGTCGGCCGATGGCGCAGCGCGACGTGCTCAGCCTTCTCTTGCGCGCCGAACAGCAGGACACCGACAGCAGTGCGGCGTGAGCGCTGAGGTCACCCTCCGCGTTCCAGCTAGCTGTTCACGGTTGGATCAGGCAAGCTGTCGGTCTATGCCGTCTCGAGCGCGACCTTGACGGCGATATCTGCCATGGCGAGGATCGCCTCGCGCGAGTTCGCAGCGGCGATGAAGCGGCCATTGTGGCAGAAGCTGGCACCCTTCACGCCGCAGACGGCCTCAAGGTCACCATTGCTCAAGCCCGCCCATGCGGCAGGCAGGTCGGCCCGCTGCTCGAAGCTGTCTTCCACCTTGCGGATCCCGGTGATGCACCAGTCCTTGTCGCGCGGATGCACGACAAAGAGCAGGTGGTCGGCCCCGGCTTTCACGATCGCCGGGCGGAAAGGCATGCCCATCGGCAATTCGAGAACGCGACGGTCACCGGTTGCGGCGATGGCTTCGAGCACCATGCTTTCGGCCCGCAGCTTGGAGGCGCGTTGCGCAATGCCGGCTTCGACGATGGCGCGGGCGATCGACAGCGCTGCATGAAAGCCGCGATCATCGGCGCCGGGCTGCTTGTCGTCGAAGACGGGCTTCAGCGTTTCGAGCAGGCTCGGCAAGGTCAGATCCGCGAGCGGGCCCGCTGTTGCGGGGCTGAGCGCCCCGTTGTCCAGGAGGTCGACCGGCAGCACGAACTTGGTGTCGAAGCCCTTGTGAATGGCCTCGATATGCCCCGAGGGAATGCCGACAGCGGCGAGGTAGTCACGACCGTAATGCTTCCAGATAAGACCGAAGGAGCTGTAAGGCTGCCCGTCGTCCCGCAGCGGCGCGCCGCGCTGGTGGTGATCAAAGATCCTGCTATCCGCGTCATAGGCACCTCCGACATCATAGATGATGCGGCCTGCTGCGGGCGTGATCCAGTCCGGTGCGCGGCTGCGCACGATCGTCGCATCAGGGAAAAGGCGTGTCAGGATCACGGACGACAACAGTTCGTCGGCATGAAAGCCGCCACTATGGGTGACGAGATGGGTAATGCTCATACCGGGCGGGACCTTTGGCTGACGACGCTGATCGAGCCTTCCAGATAGCGGCAGCCGCCGGTCAACTCAACTGCCAATCGTCAATTGAGGGTACGCACCATGCCCGGGCTGTCGAGCGAGAAGGCCGGGATCTCGACGTCGAAGCTCCACCGTCGTCGGCTTCCATTCGGTAGGTGCCGTACATCATGCCGGATGGCGTATCGAGCGGGCAGCCGGAGGAGTATTCGTAGGTGTCGCCGGGATCGAGACGCGGCTGCTCGCCGATCACGCCGGGGCCGCTGACCTCGTCGACCTGGCCATTCTGATCGGTGATGTGCCAGTAGCGATGGGTAAGGCGGACGGTTTTCGCCGAGTGATTGGAGATCACGATCCGATAGCCCCAGACATAGCGACTGTCATCCGGGTCCGACTGTTCCTCGAGATAGTAAGGTTCGACCAGAACCTCTATGTCCCGTGTCAGTGCGCGATACATGCGTGGACCCTGCGAAAACTTGCCTGCGATCATGACAGACATGGCGCTCTTTGTGGCGGTAACAAGATCAGCCACCGAACGTCACGATGCTTTCAAGGGATAACGACGCAACCGGACCCGTCAAGGGCAATTGCTCAGCCGCGAGGATTATCGCGGCTGAAATTGTTGCAATATGAAGCGCTTTGAACGGTGCTCAGAGGCCTTTGATCGCCTTGGCAAAGTCTTCCAGCAGGTCCTGCGTGTCCTCGATGCCGCAGGACAACCGAACGGTGCCGCCCGAGATTCCGAGCTCGGCGCGGGCCTCGTCGGAAAGGTTCTTGTGCGTCGTCGTCGCCGGATGAGTGATCAGGCTCTTCGCATCGCCGAGATTGTTCGAGATCTTGATGATCTCCAGCGCGTTCTGCAGCTTGAAGGCCGCTTCCTTGCCGCCCTTCATCTCGAAGCACACCAGCGTCGAGCCACCGGTCATCTGCTTGGCGATGATGTCGGCCTGCGGATGGTCCTTGCGACCTGGGTAGATGACCTTCCCCACGGCACTCTGCTCGGCCAGGAAATCGGCAATCGCGGTTGCATTTTCCGTCTGCTGCTTCACGCGCAGCGGAAGCGTCTCCATGCCCTTCAACAGCGTCCAGGCGTTAAACGGCGACATGGCGGGACCCGTGTGACGGAAATAGTCATGCAGGTTCTCGTTGATCCATTCCTTCCGAAAGCACCACGCCGCCAAGGCAGCGGCCCTGGCCGTCGATATGTTTGGTCGCGGAATAGACGACGACATGCGCGCCGAGTTCGAGCGGCTTCTGGAAGAGGGGGGTCGCAAAGACGTTGTCGACGATCAGCTTGGCGCCGATCTGGTCGGCGAGCTTGGCCACGCCTGCGACGTCAATCACTTCCAGCGTCGGATTGGTCGGGCTTTCGAGGAACATCACCTTGGTGTTCGGCCGGATGGCGGCTTCCCAGTTGGCAAGGTCACGGCCATCGACCAGCGTGCATTCCACGCCGTAGCGCGGTGCCAGCGTTTCGACGACATAGCGGCAGGAACCGAACAGGGCGCGGGCAGCGACGATATGATCGCCGGCCTTGACCTGGCAGAGTACGGCAGCGGCAACAGCGGCCATGCCCGACGCCATCGCACGCGCATCCTCGGCGCCTTCCATCATGCACATGCGCTTTTCGAACATGTCATTGGTCGGGCTGCCATAGCGGGCGTAGATATAGCCGTCGTTCTCGCCCTTGAAGCGGGCTTCTGCCGCTTCCGAGCTCTCATAGACGAAGCCCTGGGTGAGGAAGATCGCTTCAGACGTCTCGCCATAAGGAGAGCGCAGCGTGCCGCCATGGACGAGGGTGGTGGCCGGGCGCCAGTTCTTGCTCATGCACGTGCCTTTCGAACACAAAAAAACCGGTCGCGTGAACGGACCGGTTTCGTAAACCCGGTCTATTTAGCCACTTGTTTAACGTGGCTGCAAGCCGACCGGCCAAATCACCACGGGATAAGGCTGCCTTACGCCTTCGCGGGCCTTGCGTCAATTGGTGGGCTTTGGTTTTGTCGGGCCCAAACAGGATTGAGATCATGACCTTGAAACCCGGGATTTTGTCCGATCGCGCGATCGGCGCCTTGTTCGGTGGCGGCCAGCTGAAAAGCGAGGTCATGCTCGACAAGGACCAGATCCAGCCGGCAAGCCTCGACCTGCGTCTGGGCGGCAAGGCGATCCGCGTGCGCGCGAGCTTCATGCCGGGCCGCGGCCACACCGTGGCCGAAAAGCTGGAGCGGCTCACCCTGCATGAGATCGATCTCGAAAACGGAGCCGTGCTGGAGACCGGCTGCGTCTATATCGTGCCCTTGATGGAAAGCCTCGACCTGCCGGCCGAGATCTCGGCCTCGGCGAACCCGAAGAGCTCGACCGGCCGCCTCGATATCTTCACCCGCGTGATGGTCGATTACGCCCAGGAATTCGACAAGGTGCCGGCCGGCTACACGGGCCAGCTCTATCTTGAGATTTCGCCGCGCACCTTCCCGATCATCGTGCGCCGCGGTTCGCGCCTGTCGCAGATCCGCTTCCGCGTCGGCCATGCCTTGCTCGGCGAGACGCAACTCTTCGATCTGCATAAGGCCGAGACGCTGGTCGCAAGCGACATGCCGAATGTCTCGGGCGGCGGTATCGCGCTGTCGATCGATCTCAAGGGTTCGGGCCCACAAGGCCTGATTGGCTATCGCGGCAAGCACCATACCTCGGTCATCGATGTCGACCTGAAGGGCGCCCATGAGGTTTTGGATTTCTGGGAGCCGCTCTACAGCCGCGGCCGCGACGAACTGATCCTCGACCCGGACGAATTCTATATTCTCGTCTCCAACGAGGCCGTGCATGTGCCACCGCTCTATGCCGCCGAAATGACGCCCTATGACCCCTTGGTCGGCGAATTCCGCGTGCACTATGCCGGCTTCTTCGACCCGGGCTTCGGCCATGCGCCAGCCGGTGGCTCAGGCAGCCGCGCAGTTCTGGAAGTGAGAAGCCACGAAGTGCCCTTCATCCTCGAACACGGCCAGGTCATCGGCCGCCTGGTCTATGAGCACATGCAGGAACGCCCGGAGGGCCTCTACGGCACGGGGCTCGGCTCCAATTACCAGGCGCAGGGCTTGAAGCTGTCGAAACACTTCCGCTTGCCCTGACAAAAGAGGGCGCAGCATTCGCGCCCCTTTCCGTCCCATCCGGCTTGACACTCCAGCCGAACTGTTGGATTTCTCAACCCGTCGCGGGTGTAGCTCAATGGTAGAGCAGCAGCTTCCCAAGCTGAATACGAGGGTTCGATTCCCTTCACCCGCTCCAAGTGCTTTTCAAAGCACCGCGATGCCAATTCCGCTACAGCCTTTGCTTTGCCTCTTTCTGGGCCGCGATGACGGCGGCCCGTAATGTCACGACGCAGATACTCAATTTGTCACGGGCATCAAAAGATTTAAATTGGCCTGCGCTTCCCTTTGCAAGCGTACTGGCCATTATTTCCTGATCCTCTTTTGCGAAACAGGAATAGAAGTTGTCCGCGTCGTGGGGTGCGAATTCCGCGTCAAGCGTATGTGCGAATCGATTTCGCAGGCGCGCCAACGCTCGTAGCGGGGTGATGAATCTCGGTTCGAGCCCGAGCGCTATCATCAGCATGACCTTTTGATCGTAGGTCATTCTCATCTCGACCAATGCGTCCGGGTCGATGAAGACGATACGGAAAAGCTCCTCCATCTCGACTTCGATCGCGATTGCGGCCTTTATGATCGCTTCGAACGGATCTGCGGTTGCGATCAGATGATAATACTTCGCATCATCCAATCGTTTTAGTGCCTTAGGCATTCCACATCTCCTGAACGAACCGCATGACAGCGCGGTTCAATTATCCCGATCATCTTCATTTTGTTCCAGTATCCAGTCGGGACCGCGAGTTCGATTCGCGCCTCCCGCTCCCGTCCTGCTACAATTCTCTCACTTCTCCTCCCGCAAACCGCGCAAACGCCGCCAGCAGATCCCCCAGCCTCTTGGCCGTTGCCTCGTCGGTGAGTTTGCCGTCTCCATCGAACAGCGTATGCGCCTGAGACACCATCAGCCGCTTTTCCGAAAACGTCCGGCAGCCGAGCGTGTGCAGGACCGGGAGCCAGGCATTCTGGCTGAGCAGCGTGCCGAAATTGCCGGGCGAGGAGCCGACCAGCGCGAAGGGCTTGTTGCCGAAGACCTTGGCCATGTCGGAAGAGGGGCGCGACAGCCAGTCGATGGCGTTCTTGAAAGCGCCGGGGATGCCGTTGTTGTATTCGGGCGTGAACAGGATCACGCCGTCGGCGGCGATGATCTTTTCCTTGAGGGCCGTGACGGCCGCCGGAATGCCTTCGGCGTCTTCCAGGTCTCCGTCATAGAGCGGAATGCCATGAATGCCGGCTGTCTGCAGAGCATAGCCCTCGGCCGGCAGGCCGGCTGCGGCCTTCAAGAGTGTCGAGTTGAGCGAGCCCTTGCGCAGGCTTCCTGAAATGCCAAGCAGTGTCACCATGGTCTTTTCCTCGTCTCGATTTGTTATAAGGGAGGGTAGAACAGGGAGATAAGCATGACCAGCGGCCTGCACCACATCACGGCGATCACCCGGAAGATCCAGGCCAATGTCGACTTCTATTGCGGCTTTCTCGGCTTGAGGCTCGTCAAGCGCACAGGCGGTTTCGAGGACGCGGCCCAGCTTCACCTGTTTTATGGCGATGCGGTGGCCAGCCCCGGCTCGCTGGTGACATTCCTGGCGTGGGAAGACGGTTCCCCGGGGCGCGTCGGTCATGGTGCGGCAAGTGAAATCGCCTTTGCCATTCGCCCCGAAGCGATCGGCTTCTGGCTGACGCGCGCGCTGCAGTTCGGCGTGGCAGCCACAGGTCCCGCAACCGAATTCGGCGAGCCGGTGCTGAGGCTGACCGACCCTGATGGCATCATCGTCAAGCTCGTCGGGACGACGGAGGTCGAGCCAGGGGAGACTTGGGCGGTACGCGGCATCGAGCCGGGGGACGCGATCACCCGGCTGCGAGCCGCGACCTTATTGTCGGAAAAACCGGCAGACAGTGTCGACTTCCTCTGCCGCCATGCCGGCTTTGAAGTCGCGGCAACAGAAGGCACGATCACACGGCTCACCTCGAAGAGCGGGCAGGCGGTAGACGTTCGCGATGCGGGCGGCTTCTGGCCGGCAGCTCCGGGAACCGGTGCCATCGACCATATCGCCCTGCGCATGACCGATCGCGACGCCGTCGAGACGCAGGCGGCTGATCTCAGATCGCGCGGTGACAACACGATCAACATGCACGACCGCAAATACTTCTACTCGCTCTATGTCCGCGAGCCCGCCGGTGGGCTGATCGAACTCGCCTCGGATCGACCGGGCTTTGCGATCGACGAGCCATCGGACACGCTCGGCAACCAGCTCTTCATCCCCGAACACTTTCATCTGCGCCCTGAAGACATCGTGCCCATGCTGCCGCAATTCGGGCTTCCGGGAGAGCCGCGCATCATCTATCGCGACCTTCCCTTTGTGCACCGGATCCATGAGCCAGAGGTGCCGGATGGATCTACGCTTCTGCTCCTGCATGGAACGGGCGGCAATGAGGCGAGCCTCCTGCCGTTCGGGCGCAAACTGGCGCCTTCCGCCACTCTCATTGGTCCGAGAGGCCGCTCGACGGAGGAGGGCATCGCGCGCTTCTTCCGCCGCTTCGGTTCGCGGGATTTCGATCAGAAGGATATCCGCGCGGAAGCGGAAGCCTTCGCCGCCTTCGTCGAAGAGGCGACGCAGACTTACGGCCTGGACACAACGCGCCTGCGTTTTGCTGGCTATTCCAATGGCGCGAATTTCCTCGCCGCAGCCATCATGCTGCATCCGGGCCTCGTGCGGGATGCACTGCTGCTGCGTCCGGTGCCCGTACTGGCTGATCCGCCGGATGTCGATCTTCAGGGCACCCGCATCCGTATCCTGACGGGCGCCGACGATCCGGCGGCCGGCGAGGCATCCGATCTTTCGGCACAACTCCAGACGCGGGGTGCCGAGGTCGAACTGCTAACCGTGGCGGGCGATCACACCTTGTCGAATGCCGATGTCAGCGCCTCGGCGGACTGGTTAGGTTGAACGAGGCCGGGAGGCAGTGATCCGCTGCGGCTCGGTCTGTGCGGCGTCTTGTTCCAGTGGAAGGGCTTGAGCCTCAGCTCGATGACCGCCTTCCAGGCGGCAAGCGACACGGCCATCCAGTAGATCGGGATCATCGCCCATTTCCAGCCCATGCCCTTCTTCTCCCGGTCGCTCATCGGGGTCGCGCCCAGCGCGAAGAAGACGGCATAGCTGCCGAGGATGTTGAAGACGTCCATGGCGAGCATCATCGTCGTGAAGACATTTGGCTGCGGCGCGGGAATCTGCATGAGCGACAGGACCGACAGCGTGACGAAGACGATCAGTCCCGGATGGCTCAAGGCCGCGACCAGCATGCCGCCGACGAGAAGCTGGAAGACGAGGAAGGAGAGGGGTCCCATGTCACGGGCGGTGCGCAGAGGCTGGCGCATCAGCACCAGCCATGTCTGCAGCCACCCCTTGTACCACCGGGTGCGCTGGGCGAGCCACACGCGAAACTCCGTGGGTGCATCCTCATAGGTCGGAAGCGTCAGCGTCGACGAGCGGTAACCCATGCGACAGAGGCGCATCCCGAGATCGGCATCCTCCGTGACATTGAAGGGGTCCCAGCCGCCGCTTTCCCGGAGCAGGGCCGTTCGAAAATGGTTCGACGTGCCGCCGAGTGGCAGCGGCAGCCGGTAGAAGCCAAGTGCTGGCAGCAGCCGACGAAAAAGCGCGGAATATTCGAGCGCAAAGATCGCGCTGATCCAGCTTTCTCCGGCATTGCCGATCACCAGCGGCGCCTGCAGGCAGGCAAGCTCTGAAGGGCCGAGCCGGAAGGTATGGAAGGCCTCGCGCAACTGTTGCGGATGCGGCCGGTCCTCCGCGTCGTAGATGGTGAGAAACTCGCCCCGCGCACCGGCAAGCGCATAGGTGAGCGCTTTCGGCTTGGTGCGCGGCGCCATATCAGGCACTTCCACCACTTCGATATGCGGCCCGGGTCGCGCCTGCCGGATTGCCTCCAGCGTCTCGCGATCATCCGCCTCGCAGACCAGCTTCACGTCGAGTAGGCTGCGGGGCCAGTCGAGCGCGTCGAGCGCTGCGATCAATTGCGGAACGACAGCGGCTTCACGGTAAAGCGCGACCATCACCGTGTAGACCGGCAGGGAGTCGGAGGCGCTTTCGAGCGAGACTTCCACCTTCGGGTGGCGTTTGCCATGCGAGACCGCCATGATCCGCAGGAAGAGAGCCGCCGTGTGGAAGAACGACAGCAGCATATGGGCAGCGACGACAGCAAGCAGGGGCGCGAAGACCAGAATCAGGCTGATGAAACAGAGGATCGCGCCGGCGACGAAACCCTGGTCACCGGTGACAACCAGACGCGCCGAGAGGGACTGCACGCTGTCGAACAATCCGCGCACGGCAATGCCGACCCGGCGGGCCTCCCCCACCTTCCAGGTGGCTCGCCGGATGGCGGATGGCGTCGTGACGACAAGGCTGCCGGCGCCGTTTGCATGGCGTCCGAAGCGTCTCGCAAGGCCTTCCATATGCAGGATCTGCGGTGCCACCGCGACCACCGGCGGCCTGTCCTTGTGATGCAGGCGCAGCATGCGCGGCTCGACAAGCTGCGTGTCGCCATAGGCATGATCGGAAAGCAGGGAGGGATCGATCTCGGCAAGGAAGGGCAGGCCATACATGCGCGCAAGGCCGGCGAAATAGGCCTCTTCTTCGATCGCACCACTCGCCAGCAGTTCCGCTTCGATCGAGGTGCCAATCGACGCTGCCCGCTGCGCCATGCGCGCAATCAGCGGCTTGGAAATTCCAAGGATATGCAGAAGACCTGCTTCCGTCTTCAGACGGTCAAATCTTGAGGGGCCGGTCGCGCGGTCCACGCCCCGTTGGCCATGCTCTCGCGTCGACCCATGGCGCACGGCGACGATCCGCGGGCCATATTCCCTCGTCCACACCAAGCTGCTACACGTCATTCGCTCGGAATAACGCCCCACTCATACCCCGGTTGACGATGATAGAGATGCGCGCAAAAGTTACATCCCTAGATTTCATGGGGTTGTGGGCCACGATTTTCGGCCTTTTGCTGGGCCTTCTTCTGCCGGCACCGCCAGTCCGGGCTCAAGCGACGGATCTTCCGATCCTGTTCGACGCCCGTGAGCGGCTGGTGCGGCCCGATGTCAGCAGCGTGTTGCGGCTCCGCTTTTTAACGACCACCGATTTCCCGCCCTTCAATTTCACCGACCAGAGCGGCCGTCTGTCCGGCTTCCACATCGACCTCGCCAGAACGCTCTGTGAGGAACTCGGCCTGCAGGCACGTTGCCAGATCCAGGCGCTCCCCTACGGCCAGCTCGTCTCGGCACTTGAGGCGGGACAGGGTGAGGCAGTGATGGCGGGTGTCGCGGTGACGCCGGAGCTCAGGCAGCGGTTCAATTTCACGCGGCCCTATCTGCTCCTGCCGGCCCGCTTCCTGATGCAGAGCGACACGGTGCTGCCACGCCAGGATGCCGAAGGGCTCTTCGGTCGCAAGGTCGGCGTCGTCAAGGATACCGCCCACGCGGCGATGCTGAACAACTTCTTCCCCGATATCGAAGCCGTCGCTTTCGACAATCAGGATGCTCTGATGAAGGCCCTGAAGGAAAAGCAGGTACCGGCGGTCTTTGCCGATGCCCTGCAGCTGTCCTTCTGGATGATGAGCCCGGCGGCAGCCGGCTGCTGCCGTTTCCTCGACGGCCCCTTCCTGTCGGAGCGGCATCTGGGCGAAGGCATGACGATCATGGTGGGCGGCCAGGACGCCGCGCTCATGGCAGCGCTCGAAAGCGCGCTCGCAGCCCTCTCCAAGGACGGCCGGCTGGAGGAGATCTATCTCCGCTATTTCCCGGCCGGCTTGTTCTGAAGCAATCCCGCCGAACGGCGGAGCTGACTAAGAGCCGTCAGATCCGGCGATAGCGCGCAGAGGCGCTGCGTTCCAGTGCGGCACAGACCAGCTTGTCGAGCCCCAGGCGGTCGCGCAGCATCTGCAGCAGGCGCAACTCTTCTGCACGCACCGAGAGATCGACCGCTGCGATCTCGACAGCCAGCGCATAGGCCGTCTCATGCAGCCAGTCCGGCAGTGCGTCACGGATCGTTTCAAGCATGATATCGAGGCCTTCCGGCCCGGAGAGCAGGGTGGCGCAGCGTTGCGAAACCTCGATCAGGTGTTCCTTGTCGAAATTCTCGAAGACCGGAAGAATGTCGATCAGCTGGCCGATGCGCACGAGTTCCTTTTCGGCCATGGCATTGTCGACGGCGGAAGCCATGACCATGACGAAGATCAGGGCTTCTTCCGGAGATACGGGCTTGTTCATGTAAGGTGCTTTCCAGTTGCTCTCGCCAGAGAGTAGGAGGCGCAGTGAGGCCTTTCAAGGGATGAGGTCTCGCGGTGACGAGTAGCGGCCTTCGCATTACCGCACGGGGTCACCAAAAAGCCCGCGTTTTGCGGCGCGGGCTTCCTCGGAGAGTACGGCAAGGGCGGAGCCGGGTTCGGCCTCTGCCCATCCGTATTTTGCAAGCCAGGACGAGACATCCTGGACACCGACCCAGCAGCGCGTGCGGATCTCCCCCTGCCATGCAGTAGAACCCGTCTCGCAGGAAAGAGACCGGTTGCGCAGAAAAAGCCGTTGCTGCGTGCGGGCCATGACCCCACAGGGCCAGGACGTGCCATCTTCCGCAAGACAGGTCCGGTCCGGATCTGTCTCTGCAATATCGGCAAGGCGGATGCGCTGGTCAGCGTTGAAGGCAACGACACCGGCCGAAAGACTGAGTGGGCGATGTAAGAGAACGACCTTAGGCCGTGCCCGCTCCTCGACCGGCGAGAGCGGCGCGCGTGCAGCCACGCGTTCCAGATCTCCGCTGTCGGTGAAGGCCGGGGAGCCAAAAGTCTCTGGCTCGATCGCACGGACAGCGCGACGCGCTTCAGCCTGTGGGGCTGGCTCGATCATCTCGTCGCCCGCTGCCCCGACTTCAGGCAGATCGAGCTCTGAGGGATCCGGCACGTCGAGATCCTCGATGTTGTAGTCGACGGGATCTTCCCGCAGGCTCTCACCGGCCTGTACGACCAGATAGGCCCAGAGAAGGAGCCCGATCGCGCCTGCGATGAAGGTGCCGATGCGTCGCATAGGTGCGTTTTCCTACTGGCTTGCCCAGATGATCCGCGCCACCCATTCGACATCGCTCATGTCGAGAGTGCGCGGCGGATGGTCTGGGTTGAGCGACTGCAGCTCGATCGACTTGGCGCTCTGGCGGGCAAGGATCTTCGCCATGACTTCGCCTTCGCGGGTCTTCACCACGACGCGGTCGCCACGGCGGACCTGGGCGCCGGGCTCGACGATCAGGATGTCACCGTCGCGGTAGAGCGGCTTCATGCTCTCGCCCTGGACCTCCAGCGCATAGACGCCGTTGTTGCGGCCGGGCGCTGCCGGGAATTCGACGAGGTCCCAGCCCTGGCCGGCAGGAAAACCGCCATCGTCGAAAAAACCACCAGCGCCCGCCTGTGCCATGCCCAGCAGGGGGATCGAGCTTGCCTGCGGCGGAAAAGTGCCCTGGGGCAGGGGGCTGCCGCGCAAGGCTTCGGGAGAGACGTAGCGCATGAACTGGTCGAGGCTGGCGCCTGTCGCCTCCAGCACCTTGGCGATGGATTCGGTCGAGGGCCAGCGCATGCGCCCGTCGGCGCCGACACGCTTGGACTTATTGAAAGAGGTAGGGTCGAGGCCTGCCCGGCGCGCAAGACCTGATGGCGTCAGCGAATGCTGCTCCGCCAGCCGATCAATCGCGGCCCATATGCTGTCATGCGAAAGCATGTTCGCGCCTCTTCAGCGCCGGAAACATCGAGTTCCATTGTCCGGCTTTGGCGCAAATATTAGAGGATGGAACATGGTTAGTAAAGCAAAAAAGGAATAAAATCCTCTGTTCCGCTCAGGCAACCATGGCCATGTTGATCTTGCCGAGCTGGATGACGGCCTGTGTGCGGCTGTCCACCTTGAGCTTCAACAGAATGGCCGAAACATGTGCCTTGATCGTTGCTTCCGACACGCCGAGCTCATAGGCGATCTGCTTGTTGAGCAAGCCTTCACCCAGCATGCCGAGCACGCGGCTCTGCTGCGGTGTCAGGGTTCTCAGGCGATTGATCAGGTCAGCGACATCGGGATCGGTTTCCTGCCCGCCCTGATAGCTGGCGGGAGTGGCGATGTCGCCTTCCAGAACGGACTGGATGCTCGACCGTATCTCGTCGATGCCGGCCGATTTCGAGATGAAGCCGGAGGCTCCGAGCTCGAGCGCACGGCGGATGGTGACGGCATCGTCCGTGGCCGAGACAATCACCAGCGGCAGGCTCGCAAACTCCGCGCGAAGTGACATCAAGCCGGAAAAGCCGGAGACGCCGGGCATGGCAAGATCAAGCAGCATGAGATCCGCGTCCGAATGCTCGGCGGCCGCCTTGCGCGCCGCTTCGAAATCGCCTGCCTCGATGATGGTTTGTGTTCCGTCGATGCCGGTCACGGCCTGGCGCAGCGCACCACGGAACAGCGGATGATCGTCGGCGATGATAAAAGTCGATGCAGCCATGTCACAGCCCCCTCCCAAGAGCGATGTCATATTGCGCGCGATTGCGTGCACTTCTTTTAGCGCTTGCCGAGGCACTAGACAATGGTCGTGCAACGAATGGGCGAAAGCAGGCCTTGTCGCGGTCAGGTTCGGTCAGGAACTACGCCCTGCTGCGTTTCCTGCTCTTCGCCCCGGAACTCCTGTACCAGACCGAAGAAGGCCCGCATGAAGCGCTCCATGATCCCGATCGACCGGTCGATCTCGGCGTCGCTCGGAAGCTCGCCGCTTCGCGCAACCGTGCCGTCGGCGATCTGCTTTTCCAGGGCCTCTACCCGTTTTTCCAGCCTGCCGAGATCCTCGTCATAGGCCGCCCGTTCGTCCGCCGCCATCCGGCAAGTGAGAGTGCCCTCCGCTTCGGTGCACAGCGTGACCGCGCCCGTCTGGCGATCCAGCCGCACGAAGCCACTCTCCGATTTCTCGAGCGTATAGCGGTCGGTCGCGGCCTCCTGCGCCGTGGCGAAGGGAGTGCAAAGCGCAAGAAAAACAAATGTCAGGACTGTTATCTTCGTGATGGCCACGGATGCCTCCTCCTGTCGTCCGTCTTGCCGGGCGTGGACATTTGTCCGCGTTTGCGGCAAACCGCCTCGACCCTCATGATCTGCGAGAGACCGGACCTTGGACAAGACCATATACAAGATCGTGCCGAGAGAATTATGGCAGGAGGCCCGCACGGCCGGGCTTTTCAAAGGCGCGTTGATCGATCTCAAGGATGGCTACATCCATTTTTCGACGGCTGCCCAGGCGATCGAGACGGCACGGCTGCATTTTGCAGGTCAGGCCGATCTCTTGCTGGTCGCTGTCGACGCCACCCTCTTCGGCGAAGCCCTGAAGTGGGAGGCGTCACGTGGCGGCGATCTGTTCCCGCATCTCTATGCCGATCTCCCGCTCGATGCCGTGCTGTGGGAAAAGCCCTTGGCCCTCGGGGATGATGGCCTGCATGTCTTTCCGAGCATGGTCGAGGAGAACCGCTGATGCTTGACCTTTTCTCGCTCGGCCGTCGCGGCCTCTTTCTCTTCGACGCCGAAACGGCGCATGGTCTTTCGGTCGCAGCGCTGAAGACCGGCCTTGTGCCGGCTTGCAAGGCGCCCGCCGATCCGCGTCTTGCCCAGACGGTCGCCGGCATCCGTTTCCCAAATCCGCTTGGCATGGCAGCCGGCTACGACAAGAATGCCGAAGTGCCGGATGCGCTCTTGTCGCTCGGCTTCGGTTTCGCCGAAGTCGGCACGTTGACGCCGAAGCCGCAGGCCGGCAATCCGAAGCCGCGCATCTTCCGCCTGGAGTGCGACCGCGCGGTGATCAACCGTCTCGGCTTCAACAACGAGGGCCATGGCGCAGCGCTGGACCGGCTGACTGCCCGTCGCAACCGCCCAGGCATCGTCGGCATCAACATCGGCGCCAACAAGGATGCGACGGACCGGATTGCCGATTACGTCGCCGGTATCCGCCGCTTCTATTCGGTGGCGACCTATTTCACGGCCAACATCTCCTCTCCCAACACGCCGGGCCTGCGTGACCTTCAGGCGAAGGAAAGCCTTGATGCGCTTCTCTCGGCCGTGCTCGCTGCCCGCTCGGAGGAGGGGTTGAAGGCCGGCAAGCGCCTGCCGGTCTTCCTGAAGATCGCACCCGATCTCACCGAAGAGGGCATGGACGATATCGCCGAGGTCGCAGCCGCCCATGATCTCGATGGCCTGATCGTCTCGAACACCACGCTATCCCGCGACGGCCTTGCTGATGCGACGCTCGCAGGCGAGGTGGGAGGCCTCTCCGGCGCCCCGCTGTTCGACAAGTCGACCGCTGTCCTTGCCCGGATGCGGAAGCGCGTTGGACCCACCCTTCCGATCATCGGCGTCGGCGGTGTCTCGTCGGCTGAAACGGCGCTGGAGAAGATCCGCGCCGGCGCCGATCTCGTGCAGCTCTATTCCTGCATGGTCTATGAGGGGCCGGCACTGCCGGGCCGCATCGTGAAAGGTCTCTCGACCCTGCTCGATCGCGAAACGGTCGCCAATATCCGCGAGTTGCGCGACACAAGGCTGGATCACTGGCTGTCGGTGAAGGTCTGATCCGTCTTCGGCTTCAACCTTGCGAGAAGCAGCAGGCCGCGCAAACCGAGAAACACGTTGAGCGCGACCCAAAGCCCATGGTTGGAAAACAACGACACGAGCACGGCCACGCTGGCGAGATAGCCCGCGAGCGCCAACAGCATCATGTTGCGCATGTCAGATGACCAGGTCGCTCCGATGAAGACGCCGTCCATGTGAAAGGCGAGCGCTCCTGTCAGCGCCGTCAGCGCCGCGTAGACGAGGTAGGTCTCGGCAACGCTCCGCACGTCGCCGGCCGTGGTGATGAAGCCGATGATCGCATTCCCGAAGATCAGGAAGAAGGCGAGGCTGGCCAAGGCCAGCCCGAAGGACCAGAGCCCCGTGAGCTTAACCGCCCGCTCGAAGGCTGGCCGCTGCCGTGCGCCGATCGTCTCGCCGGTGATCTGTTCGGCTGCTGTTGCCATGCCGTCGAGATAGAAACTCGCGATCATGAAGAAGTTCATGAGAACGGCATTGGCAGCGAGCGTCACCGCGCCAAAGCCCGCTCCGATCCGCGTCATGACTGTGAAGGCCGTGATCAGCGAGAAGGTGCGGATCAGGATGTCACGGTTGAGCCGGAAGAGCGCCATCAGTTTGGCGCGGTCCGTGACCATCGAAACCTGGGGAACGGCGGCCGGCCCATAACGCCAGAAGATGAAGGCAAAGCCGGCGACGGTGGCGACGACCTCGCCGATGACAGTGCCCCAGGCGACACCGGCGATGCCGAAGCCGAAGGTGATGCCGAGCAGGATCGACATCGCGATATTGACGCCATTGAGCAGGATCTGCAGCGCAAGTCCGACGGAGCCCAGTCCGCGCCCAAGCACGAAGCCGAGCAGGGTGAAATTGGAGAGCGTCACTGGGGCGGCGAGAATGCGAATGCCGATATAAGTCGCAGCCGCCGCCTGCACGCTGCCATCTGCACCCATCATCGCCGGGCCGAAGCCGACAATGGCAGGGGATGCGATCAGGATGAGAAGGCCGAAGCCGACGGACAAGACGATCGATCGCCAGAAGACGGCGAAGAGTTCCGTCGTTTCGCCACGCCCTTGGGCCTGTGCGACAAGCGCCGTTGTGGAAGCCCTAAGAAAATTCAGGCTGGCAAACAGCAGGTCGAACAAGGCCGCTGCAATCGCAAGGCCTGCCAATTGCGCCGCGTCACCGCTCCGCCCGACAACGGCAGTGTCGGTGAGGCCGAGCAGCGGCGTGGTGACGAAACCGAGCGTCATCGGCACCGCAATTGCAAGCACGCTGCGGTGGCTGACCTCGATCGGCCGGGATGGGAAAGTGGATGGGCTGTGCATGGAAAGCTCCGGACGGGACCGGAGCAGGAGAATCACTCAGGCCGATAGCACCATGGCCCAGTAGGGGCGGTTGCCGGAAGCGGAATCCCAGGCGACCGCAACGCCAAGGCCGTTGAAGCCACCAAGCATGTTGTCCAGATGCCGCTTGGAATCGATCCAGGCCTGGACTGCGCGCTCAACCGTGTCCTGTCCGGCCGCGATGTTTTCCGCGGCCGGCAAAGGCACGTCATGACCCTTCATGCGCGCACCGAAACTGTCGTTGAAGCCGATCAGGTGCGACATCTCACCGGCGCGTGCCATGCGCTTGGCCTGGGCGATGGCCGCCACTTCAGCCGGTCGGCTGCGCGACAAGGAAGATAGGCCGCGCGATTGGCGCAAGCGGTTGACTATGGGCAGCGCAGCCGTAGTTTCCGCTCGCGACGTGCCATCATCGGGATTGAGGATATCGGTTGAGCGGCAGCCGGCGATTGCGGCAGTCAAGAGGCCGGCAGAAATCAGGATCAGCCGGCGGCGGGGTAGGGTGGCGTGCGACATGGACACTCAGTTCCTGGAGGCGAAGAGACGCAGCAGGATGAAGGCCGGAATGACGATCGTCGCACCGATCAGGAGGTATTGCCCGACCCGTCCGAGCGCGTCGAAGCCGGTATACCAGAGGTCGATCAGGAAGTAGCGGACGCCGTTCAGGAGGTCGGCCGGATCGAGCCCGAACACCGACATAACGAAGCCGACGATGAGCGAGACGACGATCAGCTTGACGAGCGTGCGGCCCGGGGTGTCGCCGAGAAATCGATTGATGCCATCAGCCATGCGTATCTCCTGTTGTCATCCGCTGATATGTGCGCGGCCCGCCCGCCCTGCAAGCCGGCGAAGCAGGGCTTGCGATAGGACTTGAGTTTTTTCCGGCGATCGGTCAAGACCGCGAGCCGTCTCCATGCTGGCCCACTCCACGCTGGAGGGCGTGAGGATCTCTTCTATGCACCCCACCCAGTTCTCGTCCGGCGACGTCATCGCCGACCGCCGCGCCGATTATGCCCGCATGCTTGCCGAGAATGGCGAACATGAGGCAGCCGTGGAATTGATGGAGCAGGCGCTGGAACTGGTGCCCGACTGGCCGGCGGGCCTCGTGCGGCTGGCGGATTATGCCGAGAAGGCGAACCTGCCGTCAAAAGCCGTTCCTGCCTTGCGACGCGCGCTGGAACTCGACCCGGAGGATATCTTCGGAGCGCGGCTGAAACTCGCGCTTCTCGGCGCTGAAGAAGTCCCGGATCAGCCACCCTCCCGTTACGTCGAAGCTCTCTTCGACGACTATGCCGATCGCTTCGATGCGGCGCTCGTCGAGCGGCTCGGCTATACCGTTCCGGCCAAGCTCGCGCGGCTGATCGCAGAACACGATGACAGGCGGTTCGAAGTCGCGATCGATCTTGGCTGCGGCACGGGGCTCTTCGGCGCCGAGATCCGCGATTGGGTCGCCCACTTGGAAGGCTTCGATCTCTCGGTCAACATGCTGGCCAAGGCGGAGGAAAAGGGCCTCTACGATCTGCTTGCAAAGGCCGATCTTTCGCTTGATCCGGCAGGCTCGGGCCTCTTCGAAATCGGCCTGGCGGAAACCCGTGCCGACCTCGTTTCTGCAGCCGACGTGCTGATGTATCTCGGTGATCTCGCCAATGCCTTTGCGCTTGCGGCACGGCTTGCAAAGCCTGGTGCACTCTTCGCATTCTCGGTCGAAGACGCGGGCGAGGGAGATGGTTTCCGGCTGGCGCCAAGTCTGCGTTACGCCCATACCGAACAGCATGTCCGGCAGCGTCTTGCCGAAACCGGCTTCGAAGTCCTCGTTCTGACCCGCACCACCATTCGCATGGATGGCGGAAAACCGGTCTTTGGCATTCTGTTTCTTGCGAGCCGCACGGCCTGAGAAGCAGCTTTCTTGCGAATTGCTCCATAGGTCAGCTTTGCTGACCTATCATCCTTGTTTTCCAGGGGATCTCGAGTACTATTTGCGCTCCGAGATCGCTTTCTGGGGACGTGACATGGCGCAGTTGACGAGCATGCTGGGAATCTGGAATTCGAACCCGACCCGCCACACACCGGCGGAAGATCTGCAGGGCCTTGTGGCCGGCAGCCTGATCGCAGCACTTGGCCTCTATTTCCTCGCCCAGGTCGGACTTCTGACCGGCGGCATGGCCGGCCTCGCCTTCGTCCTGCATTACTGGAGCGGCTGGAGCTTCGGACTCCTGTTCTTCGTGTTGAACCTGCCGTTCTACATCCTGTCGCTGCGTCGCGTCGGCCTCGACTTCACCATCAAGACCTTCCTGGCCGTGGGCCTCACCTCCTTCATCGTTGAAATCGAGAGCCGTTTCCTCGTCATAGAGAGCATCGCGCCAGTCTGGGCGGCGATCCTCGGCGGCCTTCTGCTCGGTTTCGGCCTGCTCGCGCTCTACCGCCACCGCGCCAGCCTCGGCGGGCTCGGCATCCTCGCCGTCTATATCCAGGACCGTTTCGGCATCCGCGCCGGCCTCGTACAGCTTGCCTTCGACCTCTGCGTCATGGCGCTGGCCTTTGCCGTCGTGAGCCCCTCCGTGGTGCTCTACTCGGTGATCGGCGCCGTGGTGCTGAACCTCTTCCTCGCGATCAACCACCGCTCGGATCGGTATATCGCGCTGCGGTGATGCCTCTTTCGCCTCTTCTCTTTCACCGCCCGTCCACTACCTTGGGGCAGTGACGACAGCTGATTCCGCCCTTGCACTTCTGCCTGCCCCTTTCCTCCGTTGGTTCGGTGAGAAGGGCTGGCAGCCGCGCGACCATCAGCTGGAGCTGCTGGCCCGGGCGAGACCCGGAGACGACGGCGGGGAAAGCCTGCTGCTGATCGCCTCGGAGCGCCGCTGCCGCCGCGCTCGCTCGACCGGCGGATTGCCCGCGTCCTCGCGGCCCTCAGGGACCAGCCGGGCGAGGCCTTCACCGCGGCCGACGATCTGCGTCTCGCCGCTCAAGGCGCTCGCCGTCGACATCGAGCGCAACCTGATGAAGCCCGTTACCGAGATGGGGCTTCCGATCACCATCGAGAACCGCACCGGCGACACGCCGGCCCACAAGCGCCAGCGACAGAAGACCAATCCGCCGGATATCCTTCTGACCACGCCCGAGCAGGTGGCTCTGCTGATCTCCCACTCGGATGCGGAGCGCTTCTTCAAGGATCTGCGCTACGTTATCTTCGACGAGCTGCATTCGCTGGTGACTTCCAAGCGCGGCCATCTGCTGTCGCTCGGTCTCACGCGGCTGCGGAAACTCGCTCCCGGCCTCAAGACCATCGGCCTCTCGGCCACGGTTGCTCAGCCCATGGATCTGCGCCGCTGGCTGGTCTCCCAGCCGGAAGAAGGCGAGGCCGCCGCGGGGCTGATCACCGTTGAGGGCGGTGCTAGACCTAACATCACCATCCTTCAAACGGACGAGCGCATTCCATGGTCGGGGCACAAGGCGCACTATGCCATCCCCGAGGTCTACAAAGTCCTTAAGGAGTTTCAGACGACGCTCCTCTTCGTCAACACGCGATCCCAGGCCGAGATGCTTTTCCAGGAACTCTGGACCGTCAATGACGATAACCTGCCGATCGCGCTGCATCACGGCTCGCTCGACGTATCCCAGCGCCGTAAGGTGGAGGCCGCCATGGCCGAAAACCGGCTACGTGCAGTCGTCGCCACCTCTACGCTTGATCTCGGCATCGACTGGGGCGATGTCGACCTCGTCATCCATGTCGGTGCGCCCAAGGGCGCCTCGCGCCTTGCTCAGCGCATCGGCCGCGCCAACCACCGCATGGACGAGCCTTCGCGGGCGATCCTGGTGCCAGCCAATCGCTTCGAGGTCATGGAGTGTCAGGCCGCCCTAGATGCCAATTACATCGGAGCCCAGGACACGCCTCCGGTCGGTGAAGGCTCGCTCGATGTGCTGGCCCAGCATGTTCTCGGCATGGCTTGTGCCGATGCCTTCGACGAGGATGACCTCTTCCGCGAGGTGACGACGGCGCTTCCCTATGCCGCCCTGCCGCGCGAGACGTTTGCCCGCATCGTCGATTTCGTAGCAACCGGCGGCTATGCGCTTCGAACCTACGAGCGCTACGCCCGCATCCGCCGTCGCAAGGACGGGCTCTGGCGCGTCTCCAATCCTCAGGTCGCCCAGCAATATCGCTTGAACCTTGGCACCATCGTTGAGATGCCGATGCTGAATGTCCGGCTCGTCAAGCGCAACCATCTGGGCTCGATCGGTCGCGGCGGCATGACGCTCGGAAAGGTCGAGGAGTATTTCTTCGAACAGCTGACCCAGGGCGACACTTTCCTCTTCTCCGGAAAGGTGCTGCGCTTCGAAGGCATCAGAGACAACGAGTGCCTCGTCTCCAACGCCTTTTCGATGGATCCAAAGATCCCGGCCTATGCCGGCGGCAAGTTCCCCCTCTCGACCTATCTCGCAGAACAGGTGCGCGCGATGCTGGACGATCCCGCCCGCCGCACGGGCCTGCCCGACCAGGTGCGCGACTGGCTGGCACTGCAGGCGGAAAAGTCGGTTCTGCCGAAGCGCGGCGATCTCCTGATCGAGACCTTCCCGCGCGGCGAGCGCTTTTACATGGTGATCTATGCGTTCGAAGGCAGGCTCGCGCATCAGACGCTCGGCATGCTGCTCACACGCCGGCTGGAGCGCATGCGGGCCAAGCCGCTGGGCTTCGTGGCGACAGACTACGCCCTCGCGATCTGGGCCTTGGAGGACATGGGCTCGCTGATCGCGCGGGGAGCGCTCAGCCTCGCAGACCTCTTCGATCAGGACATGCTGGGCGACGATCTCGAAACCTGGCTCGACGAGAGCTTCATGCTGAAGCGCACATTCCGCAATTGTGCCGTCATTGCGGGCCTGATTGAACAGCGCCATCCGGGCAAGGAGAAATCCGGCCGCCAGGTGACGGTGTCATCCGACCTCATCTACGACGTGCTGCGCAGCCACGAGCCGGATCACATCCTCATGCAGGCAACGCGACAGGATGCCGCCGCTGGACTTTTGGACATTGCCCGCCTTGCCGATATGCTGGAGCGAATCAAGGGACACATCCTGCACAAGCGCCTGACCCAAATCTCGCCACTTGCCGTTCCGGTCATGCTGGAGATCGGCAAGGAGCCTGTGGCAGGCGAGGCCCAGGAACACGTGCTGTCCATGGCGGCAGACGATCTGATCGCCGAAGCCATGGCGTGAATCAGGCAGAGCGGCTATGACGAGGCCGGATGCCGCGGAATGAGCAAATGACGGGTATGACGGCCCGGCGCCTCGCGCCGATCGAGACAGTGGAGACGACGACCGAGATCGCCCTCTCGGGCGTGGCCGCCGTCTGCGATCTCACCGGTGCCATGTACCTGCCAGATCATCGCACGCTCGTCGTCTCTGACCTGCATCTCGAAAAAGGCGCGGCCTTCGCGAGGCGCGGACAACTGCTGCCGCCCTACGACACGCTCGCGACGCTTCGTTTGCTGGAGAGTGTCGTCAATCGCTACCAGCCGGCGATCATCGTCAGCCTTGGGGACAATTTCCACGACCGCGTCGGCTCGGCCCTGATGCCACAGGTCTTCCGCGACATGATCCTCGGCCTTGCCGGTGGCCGCGATATCCTCTGGATCAATGGCAACCACGATCCGGATGGCACGACGGCTCTGCCGGGGGTGTCGATGGATGAGTTCTCGCTCGCGGGCCTCACCTTCCGTCACGAGCCGTCGCTTGCCCATGGCAAGGGCGAGGTGGCCGGCCATCTCCACCCGTCGGCGACCGTCCGCCGCCGCGAAAAATCCGTTCGTCGGCCCTGTTTTGCGACCGACGGCCTGCGCATGGTCATGCCATCCTTCGGCGTCACCACCGGCGGCCTTGATCTGCGCCACAAGGCCTTCACCGGCCTCTTCGCCCGCACCGAACTGATCGCGCATCTGCTCGGCCGCGACCGGATCTACTCGGTGCGCTACGGCAATCTCCTCGGCTGATCCGACCTTTCAGCTTGCAGTGACAGCATAGCGTAGGATGACAGCGCCGGTATCGATTGGTCGGGCCTCAAGCAATGCGAGCCTTTTCTCCGAACCCGCCTTGAACAACGGATTGCCTTTTCCGAGCAGCACGGGCGCGAGGCAGACGCGAATTTCGTCCATCAGCCCGGCGTCCAGCAGCGTATCCTGCAGTCCCGCACTGCCGAAGATGAAGATGGTCTTGCCCGGCTCCGCCTTCATCGCCCGCAGTTGCGACACGGCATCCGCAAGCACACGCGTGTTGTTCCATTGCGCCTCGCTCAGGCTTCGGCTGGCAACGCCCTTGGGCTTGCCGTTCATATAGGCCTTGATCTCAAGCTCTTCCGTCGTCTCCGTCCAATGGGCTGCCATCCCTTCATAGGTCTTGCGGCCGAAGACGATGAAGTCGGTCTCCTCGCCTAACGACAGTGCGTATTCACGCAGATCCTCTCCCCAGGCGGTCATGTGAAAGGACAGGTCCCAAGGCGTTTCGCCCTCAAAATAGCCGTCCAGCGACATGAGGTTCCATCCGATCAGTTTGCGCATCCCAAACCTCCCAAAACCGATTGCATATTGAAACTGGTTGATCGGTAGCGCATCTGGTGGCAAGACGCAATCAGTTTTGGGAGAGGTGACATGGCACGGCGCTCGGGCTGCCCGATCAATCTGACGCTGGAAGTGCTCGGCGATCGCTGGAGCCTGATCGTCATCCGTGACGTGATGTTCGGCAATCGCCGGCATTTCCGTGAGCTACTTCAGAGTTCGGAAGAGGGCATCGCCTCGAACATTCTGGCCGACCGGCTAAAACGCCTGGTCGCCAATGAGCTTCTCTCCCGCGCCGATGACCCGACGCACAGACAAAAGGGTGTCTACAGCCTGACGGAGCCTGCAATCCAGCTCGTCCCGCTGCTCGCTGCGATGGGCGCCTGGGGCAGGAGGCATCGTTCGGCCAGCGAAGATTTGTCGATACGCGCCGAAATTCTCGAGCATGGCGGTCCCGACCTATGGGAGGCCTTCATGGCGGAGCTGAGGGTGATCCATCTGGGCGCTGAGCGGAAGGCCGGAGCCCGCGATGTCCTGCGCGAACTGACCGAAGCCTATCTCGAGGTCAAGGCACAGATGAATGCCGACTAATCCCGTTAGTCCTTGCGGAAGATCAGGCTCGCAGCCCAGCCCGTGACCAGTGCGAGCAGAACGGCAAACGTGCCGTAGGCGAGTGGCTGCTGATGTGCCGCCTCGGTGATCGCTTCTTCCAGGCCCGTCTTGATGACGCGGAGCGGCAGTTCTTTTTCCGCGATGAACTCGCCCGACTTGAACAGATAGGCATGCACCATGTGCACCCCGTTCGGGATATTGGCCGGGAGCCTAAGCGTCGCCTTGAAGAGGCTCGACGACACGAAGCGCACACCGCCCGTGTCACGCTGATAGAGCCCGCCGGTCTGCTTCAGTCTCCGGAACGCATCGCGGAACTCGCCGAGATTGACGGAATTGCTGATAAAGCCCGTGGGCGTGAGCGCCACGTGGTCGATGCCGATGCCGAGCGAGGTCAGCACGTCGTCGGCTGCGATTTCCTCCACCGGCCTTGTGCTGGCAAGCGAGTATGAGATCGGCATCTGCTCGAAGGTAAGCGATGTGCGGTTGACCCAGATCCCGAAGAGCCGCTCCTTGCGGCGCACGGTCGTCCAGTCGCGTGGACCCTCCAGTGTCACCACCACATCATACTGGCCGATGGCGAGCAGCAACTGGTCGGTATTGGTGAGCGCTCCGAAAATGGTGAGATCGGCGCCGGAAAAGTCCGAGGTGATCGCGATCTCGCTCGTCGAGGTGCCGATGTCGAGGCCTTCGGTTTCAGCCAGCTGCGACGTCAAAGGATCCTGGGCGGAGGCCGGAAACGAGATCCCGATCGTGGCGAAAAGCGCAAGGGCGAGGAGGTGCGCTCTCATCTCAGCCTCCGATCGCCAGCGAGTAGAAGTCGTCTGGGGTGACGACCAGTTCGATCGCGAGACGCACGCCGACGGCCAGCACGAGAAGGCCGAGCAGCGCGCGCAGCTGTTCGCCGCGCAGCTTCTGTCCCACGCGCACGCCGTATTGCGCCCCGATCACGCCGGCGACCATCAGGATGAAGGCGAGCACGATATCGACCGAATAGTTTGTCGCCGCCTGGACGATGGTCGTGTAGGCGGTGGTGAAGATGATCTGGAAGAGCGACGTGCCGACGACGACATTCGTCGGGATCCTGAGCAGATAGATCATCGCCGGCACCATTATGAAGCCGCCGCCGACACCCATGACCGAGGTCAGGATGCCGATGCCGAAACCGAGGGCCAGGATCGGGATCACGCTCAGATAGATTTTCGACTTCTTGAAGCGCATCTTGAAGGGCAGGCGATGCACCCAGTTGTGCTGACCGGGGCGCTTCAGAGGTGCCGGTTCATTGCGGGCCGCGCGGCGGAGCGCCCGTAGGCTTTCCGCCAGCATCAAACCGCCGACCGTGCCGAGAAAGACCACGTAGAGCAGCGAGATGATCAGGTCGAGCTGGCCGAGACGTCTCAGCCAGGAGAAGATCCACACACCCAGCGTCGCCCCCGCGAGACCTCCGATCAGCAGGACCGTGCCGAGCTTCATGTCCAGCGTCCCGCGCCGGAAATGCGAGATGGCACCCGAGACCGAGGACGCGACAACCTGGTTCGCACCGGTTGCGACGGCGACGACGGGCGGAATGTTGTAAAAGATCAGAAGCGGTGTGATGAGGAAGCCGCCGCCCACGCCGAACATGCCCGAGAGGAAGCCAACAGCCGCGCCCATGCCGAGGATGATGAAGACATTGACCGACAATTCGGCGATCGGCAGATAGATCGTCACGTCAGGACCTCAAATGCAGGTAGCCGCGCACGATGGCGCGGTCACGTCAGGGTCTAAAGCCCCTTGCTCTTTCTCATGCTGGGCGGGTGCAAGTCCTTGATCGGGCTTGCTCCCTTTCGAATTCTTTCTTGCGCCTCACGGCCAATCAAGTCAATTCGCGAGCCCGTCATAGACCCTCAATCGCGGTCTTTTATGACAGGCAGATCACTTGTTGCGGGCGAGCAGTTCCGTCACCAGCTTGTCCGACACCTGGCCGGTCGGCTGTTCGCCGATCGAGGCCTGGAAAGCCTTGATCGCGGTGACGGTCTTTGCGCCCATCACGCCGTCGGGCGTGCCGGCATCGAAGCCGTTCTTGTTGAGAATGGCCTGGATGTTGCGGATCGCCTTCTTCATGTCGACGCTGGCGGTCTTCAGGCCCTTGCCGGCCCATTCGTCGGGCGTATTGGCCGAATTGGCGTCAGGGTTCAGCTCCTTGGCCTTCCAGAGATCGACTTCGGCGCGGGCGCGCTCCAGCTGATCGGGCTTCAGGGCATTGGCCACTTCGTCCCGCTTCTGCGCAGCATCCGTGTCGCCACCCTTTGCGGCAATCGCAAACCACTTGTAGGAGGTCACCAGATCCTGCGTCGTGCCATTGCCACGCGCGCTGAGGATGGCGAGATTGAACTGGCTGTCCGAAACGCCGTAGTCGGAGGCCTTGCCGAACCATTCGACAGCCTTGGCATAATCCTGCGCCCCATCCTTGCCGGAGGCGTAGATGACGGCGAGGTTGTGCATGGCGCTCGCATTGCCGGCATTCGCCGCCATTTCGTAGTAGCGCTTGGCTTCAGCAATGTTCGGTGCCACGCCCGTCCCTTTTTCGAGGAAATTGGCGAGGCGATACTGGGCAAGCGTAAAGCCCTTGTCGGCCGCCAGTCGATACCACTTGGCAGCTTCTGCGAAATCATTCGCGACGCCGCGGCCTTCCGTATAGCGCGCGCCGATCTCGAAGAGCGCCAGCGGATCGCCGTTCTTTGCGGCGATGGAGAGCGATGGCGGGGTGATTTCGGCCGGAACGACGATCTCTGCTGCGGGCGTGGAGGCAGGCTGGATCTCTTCGGCGACCACGACCTTTGCCGACTCGGCCGGTTCTTTGGGCGCTGCTGCAAGCGTGTCGGCCACAGGAGCCGAGGCCGGTGCTTCAAGTGTCTGGCCCGGCGCAGTCTGTGCGGGCGCCATCATGGCATTCACCCGTGCCGCATTGCCGACCTGAACAGGAGCGGCAGCAACTTCCGGCTCCGGCGTCACCGCGACTTGCTCGTCCGTTTCCGCAGGCGGTTCGCTTGTGGCCAAATCGGCGGTGGGTACCGCTGCGCTCTCGACCGGCGCGGTTGCGTCAACGCTGTTGACGGCTTCGTCGGTCGGCAAAGCATCCGTCGGGGTGATCTCGCTCGTCTGGTCCGGAGTGGCTTCCTCGAGCACGACGGGCGCTTCGCTGCGGGTCAGCGTGTTCACCAGCGGCATGGCCATAGCTGCGAGCAGGATGGCGCCGACGGCCATCAGGATCGGGCGGCGATAGCGGGCAAAGAGCGAGGCCTCTCCAGCCTTCGACTTGGCCTTCACGTCGGCCATCATCTTGTTGCCGGTCGGGGCACCCTTCTGGGCGCGATCCATTTCCATGGCAGCTGCCTGGGCGGCACGCCGTGCAGCGGCAATATAGTCGGTGCGGTCATTGCTTTCGTCAGAGGAGGGGCCAGACTTGGCGGCCTGCTGGCTGGCGCGCACGCGCTCCAGGATCTTGCGCACATCAGGCGCACCCGAACCGGGCTCGAGGAGTTCATTGGCATCGTCAGGCGGCAGCACGTCGACGGCATCGACCGACGGCGCGGGATCGACGGCGGGCCGTGCTTCGACCGTCGGCTTAGGGGCCTTCTTGGCCGGCATCAGTTTCTTGCCGAGGCCGGCGAGCAGGCTCGGCTTGGCCGCTTTCTTCTCGCGCGCCGCATCGATGACAGGCAGCGCCGTCATGGTTTGGGCAAAGTCGTCAGCGGCTGCCAGCAGTTCCTCGTCGATCGGGTGCGAGGGGTGCGGGGCA
The DNA here is from genome assembly GCA_965283865.1 of Allorhizobium sp. Taxonomy (GTDB): domain Bacteria; phylum Pseudomonadota; class Alphaproteobacteria; order Rhizobiales; family Rhizobiaceae; genus Allorhizobium. The sequence continues at coordinate 4,291,333 of CBDIQA010000001.1, read as the reverse complement.
GGCTCGGCCACCATGCGCGGAGGCTGGACAGCCGCCGGGCTTTCGGCGGCCCGGAGCGGCTGCGGGGTCGGCAGTGGCGCCTGGGAAAAGAGCGGCGCCGGTTCCGGATGATGCAGGTCGTCGAGGCGGCCGGCAATCTGCACGAGCGTGTCGTGCAGCGCTTCGAAGGTGCGGTGGGTCCGTTCTTCCGAGTGCCGGGTATAGTCTTCGAGCTGCCGCAGATGGTCGGAGAGAGCCGAAAGGGCCGAGATGTCGGCGGCAGCCGCCTGGCTTCCGGCCGGGAACCGATGGGCAAAATTGGCCATGACGGTTTCGGCTGCCTGACGGGCGGCCTCGATAATGTATTCGTCGCTGGTCGCCACATAGTCTTCGAGCGCCGAGATGCGCCCGGCAACTTCCGGATCGGCAGGCGACGGCTGGCTGATCAGGGCAGAGAGGTGGGCGATCTGGTCTTCGAGCCCCTTCAGGCTGGCACTTTCGCCGCCGACAGGGCCTGTCGAGCTCGTCTCTTCCAACCGGTCAACGACGGCATTCAGCCGATCTTCCAGGTTGCGAAGCGCGCTGTCGTCAATCATGGCGACCGGGGCGGGGGCGTCCAGCTCCTCGATCCGCTGGGCGAGGATTTCCAGCCGGTCGGCAAGGCGATCATTGCCCGCGCCGCCGTCCAGTGCGTCGATCTTGCGCGAGATGTCAGCGAGATAGCCGGTGAGTTCCGGGGCCGGAGCGGGCTTCTGAACCTTTTCCAGCATGTAGGAGAGCTGGTCGAGGCGCTCTTCGATACGGACAGCGCCCTGTTCGGCCGAGAGCTGTTCGATCCGGGCCGTCAAAAGCTCCAGCCGCTCTGCCATCTCGTCGGAAGCATCGTGCTGCGGCGCACGGAGATCCGACAGCGTCTCGATCTGTCGAGCGAGGCCAGAGAGTCGGTCTTCCAGCCGGTGGAAGGTTGCCGGATCATTGCCCGGGCCGCTGTTGCGGCTGCCGGCGGCAATCGCCCGGGTGATCTCGTCGAGGCGCGTGTCGAGAGCTGCGAACTGCTCCATGACCATGCGCTCGTTCGGGTCGATATGCGCGCCGATGTGCTCAAGCGCGGCTGCGACCGTGACCAGCTTCTCTTCGAGGGCTCGGATCGCGCGCGTGTCGCCCATGCCGCCAAGCTGCGACTTGATGTCATCGAGCCGGTCGGCAATGCGAATGATCTCGTCGCGCATCGCGCCGGTGTCGAGGCCATCAAGGCGAACCTCGACATGGTCCCAGCGGCGCTCCATGCGACGCACGGAATCCTCGCGGGCAAGGCCGTCCATCAGTGAGCGCAATTCGTTGAAGTCCTGGCGCAACCCGTCCGTGCCGGGGGCCTTGATGCCTTCGAGCCGCTGTAGGCTCTCGGCGAGGCGCGCGATATCCTGGCGCATGTCATCCTGCGGCCGGCTCTCTTCGGCCAGCACGCGGATGGAGCGCATCTCGTTGCGCAGCCCGGCGATCTCGCGCGACAGGCTCTCGGCGATGTCCTGCTTCAACTCCTGGCGCAGCCCGCTCAGGGCTTCGGTGAACTCGAGGCCGGCGCGGGCCGGGGCAGCCGCGCGTGGCGGATAGGCTGGCTGCGGGTCGGCAAGCGGGGGCAGGGGCTGGCGCAACGGTGCGCGGGCCGGCGGTTCATCGCTGCGGCTGTAGAGGCTGCGGTCGCCGCCACGATTGCGGCTCTCTTCGAGCGCCCGCTGGCGCTGGCGGATTTCGGCGAGCGGATCAGGACGCTGGTCGCGGTCACTGCGCACCGGATCGTCAGCACGGCGACCGGGCAGGGCGCGTGACACGGGCTCGTCTGCGCGGCTGCGGGCGGCCTGTTGTCCGATCAGCCCTTCGATGCGCGCCTCAAGCCCTTCGATCGTGCGGCTCAACGCATCCAGGGAGGATGGGCTGCCGGGCCGTTGGGTCTGGGATCGCGATCCGTTCATGGTTCTGCTCGCCTCGATGATACCGGACGACGCTAGCGTCCGAATGCGTCCGGGTGGTCCATTTCGGCTTCGACAGAGGCGCCTGACGTAACGGCAGGCAGGCGAGTCGGAATCGCGGATGGATCACCAGCTTTCAAACGCAACCTTTCATGAAACATGGTAAACAAGCCGTTAAGCTTTTCCGGAAAAACGATGCGGCATGCATCTGCGCTGTGGCGTCACGCCTCGCACAAGCGGCTTTCTTTAGGAGGGGCGGATAAAGCGAAAGTGACGGCTGAATTTCGCAAAAATGCCGCGTCTAAAAATTTTGACGTTTACGCGCACGTCAATTATTTGTATAAGCCAGAACAGTCCGATCCCGTCGGAACCGAAGTCTTTGGAGGAAGATGACCGATGCCTGTCTACAAGGCCCCCGTAAACGACACGCTTTTCATTCTCAACGACGTCCTTGGTCTCGAGCGGTACAACAACCTGCCCGGCTTCGAGGATGCGACCCCCGACATGATCGAGGCGATCGTCGGCGAGGCGGCCAAGCTTGCGGAAGAACAGCTCTTTCCGGTCAATCTTTCCGGCGACCAGGAAGGCTGCAAGTTCGCTCACGATGACGGCTCGGTCAAGACGCCGAAGGGCTTCAAGCAGGCTTATGACGCCTATTGTCAGGGCGGCTGGCTGGGCCTCGCAGTGCCTGCCGAATACGGCGGCCAGGGCCTGCCCTACACCCTGCATTCGGCTGTCGGTGAATACATGTCGTCGGCCAATATGGCGCTGATGATGTATCCGGGCCTGACCCAGGGCGCGATCGCCGCGATCCTGGAACACGGCTCCGACGAGCAGAAGCAGAAGTATCTGCCGAAGATGGTCGAGGGCATCTGGACCGGCACGATGAATCTTACAGAGCCGCATTGCGGCACCGACCTCGGCCTTCTGCGCACCAAGGCGGTTCCGAACGGCGACGGCTCCTACAAGATTTCCGGCCAGAAGATCTTCATCTCGGCCGGCGAACACGACATGTCGGATAACATCATCCACCTGGTGCTTGCCCGCATCGAAGGCGCGCCTGAGGGAACCAAGGGCATCTCGCTCTTCATCGTGCCGAAGTTCATGGTCGGCGACGACGGTTCGGTAGGCAGCCGTAACACGGTTTCCTGTGGCGCCATCGAGCACAAGATGGGCATCCACGGCAACGCGACCTGCGTGATGAACTATGACGAGGCGACCGGTTACCTGATCGGCGCCGAGAACAAGGGCCTCGCGGCCATGTTCGTCATGATGAACGAGGCCCGCCTTGGCGTCGGCCTGCAGGGTCTGTCGATCTCCGAAATCGCCTATCAGAACGCTGCCAACTATGCCCGCGAGCGCATTCAGGGCCGCTCGCTGTCGGGCGTCAAGGCGCCCGAGAAGAAGGCCGATCCGATTATCGTCCATCCGGACATCCGTCGTGTCTTGCTGACCATCAAGTCCTTCAACGAGGCCGGCCGCGCCTTCACGCTGTGGACGGCGCTGAAGTCCGACATCGCGCATCGCTCGGGCGACGCCGCTGAAAAGCAGCTCGCTGACGACGTGCTCGGCCTGATGACCCCGATTCTCAAGGGCGTGCTCACGGACAAGGGCTTCGACCACGCGGTCATGGCCCAGCAGGTCTATGGCGGTCACGGCTATATCGAAGAATGGGGCATGAGCCAGTATGTCCGCGATGCCCGCATCGCAATGATCTACGAAGGCGCAAACGGCATCCAGGCGCTCGACCTCGTCGGCCGCAAGCTCGGCCTGAACGGCGGTCGTGCAGTGATGGCGCTGTTCAAGGAAATCGGCGATTTCTGCGAGGAGAACCGTCCGGACGAGAACCTCGCCGCCTACACCAAGAGCCTGAAGAAGGGCCTGAACGATCTGCAGGCCTCTACCATGTGGTTCATGCAGAACGCCATGGCCAAGCCTGACAATGCCGGTGCCGGTTCGACCGACTACATGCACCTCTTCGGCCTCGTCGTGCTCGGCTATATGTGGGCGAAGATGGCCAAGGCCGCCAACGACAATCTGGCCGCAGGCTCTGGCGATGCCGACTACTACAAGAACAAGCTGATGACCGGCCGTTTCTACATGGAAAAGGTCATGCCGGAGACGGCCCTGCGCAAGGCCCGCATCGAAACCGGCGCCGACAGCCTGATGGAAATGGCAGCCGAAGCGTTTTGATTGTGCGACCTGCTCCCTCCCCCTTGTGGGGAAGGTTGGGGAGGGCCTTTGAAGGTTAACCCCTCCCCGTCGCTGCGCTCCGACCCTCCCCACAAGGGGAGGGTTGACCCGAGATGCGGCCCCCGTCTTGCCCAGAGAACGGCAGGGGGAGGACAGTAAAATTCCGGCGCCCCGTGCGCCCAAGGGAGAGAGACGATGACTGAAGTCTTCATTTACGACCACGTGCGCACGCCCCGCGGGCGCGGCAAGAAGGACGGATCGCTGCACGAAGTGCCGACCCCCCGCCTGGCCGCCAAGACGCTTGAAGCGCTGCGCGACCGAAACGGCCTGGATACCTCGACCGTAGACGACATCATCTTCGGCTGCGTTGATCCGGTCATGGAAGCCGGCGCCGTGATCCCGAAGGCTGCGGCCTTCGAGGCCGGTTATGACTTCGCCGCCCCCGGCATTCAGATCTCGCGCTTCTGCGCCTCGGGCCTCGACGCGATCAACCTCGCAGCCGGCAAGGTCAAGGCAGGCTCGGACGACATTGTGATTGCTGGTGGCGTCGAGAGCATGTCCCGCGTCGGCATGGGCATGTCGGGCGGTGCCTGGTACATGGACCCCTCGGTCAATTTCCCCGGCTATTTCATGCCGCAGGGTGTGTCGGCCGATCTGATCGCCACCAAGTATGGCTTTACCCGTGACGACGTCGACGCCTATGCCGTCGAGAGCCAGAAGCGCTCGGCTGCCTCCTGGGCTGCCGGCAACTTTGCGAAGTCCGTTATCCCGGTGAAGGATGGCAACGGCCTCGTTATCCTCGACCGCGACGAACACATGCGCCCCGGCACCGACATGCAGTCGCTGGCAAGCCTCAACCCGTCCTTCCAGATGCCCGGCGAAATGGGCGGCTTCGAAGCCGTCGCCATCCAGGCCCATCCGGAAATTGAGCGCATCAACTATATCCACCATGCCGGAAACTCGTCTGGCATCGTCGATGGTGCTGCTGCCGTTCTCGTCGGCTCCAAGGCCGGCGGTGAGGCCATGGGTCTGAAGCCCCGCGCCCGCATCCGCGCCTTCACCAATATCGGCTCCGATCCGGCGCTGATGCTGACCGGCCCGGTTGACGTGACGGAAAAGCTCCTGAAGCGCACCGGCATGAAGATTTCCGACTTCGACCTGTTCGAACTGAATGAAGCCTTCGCCGCCGTCGTCCTGCGCTTCATGCAGCATTTCAACGTCGATCATTCGAAGATGAACGTCGCCGGCGGCGCAATCGCCATGGGCCATCCGCTCGGCGCCACCGGCGCCATGATCCTCGGCACGGTGCTGGACGAGCTGGAACGCCGCGATCTGAACACCGCGCTGGTCACGCTCTGCATCGGCGCTGGCATGGGCACGGCGACGGTGATCGAGCGCGTTTGATGGGGTCTAACCCTCCCCCTTGTGGGGAGGGTGGCCGGCAGGCGGGAGGGGTCTTTGCACCAAGCCCCTCCCCAACCCCTCCCCACAAGGGGGAGGGGCTTAACCCCGCCAGATCGCACCCAACGCGGAGCGGCGGCGACATCGGCGAATTCAAGGGAAGAGGAATCCCATCATGACCTACAAGAACTTCACCATCGAGACCGACGCAGACGGCATTGCCCTCGTCACCTGGGACATGCCCGACAAGTCGATGAACGTCTTCACCGTCGAAGTCATGGACGAGATCGAGAAGATCCTCGACCAGACCGTTGCCGATGACGGCATCAAGGGTGTGGTCTTCACCTCCGGCAAGTCCGCCTTCTCCGGTGGCGCCGATCTCACCATGATCAAGGGCATGTTCGAGACGATTGCCGCCGAGCGCGTCAAGGACCCGGCAGCCGCCATGCAGAAGATCTTCGACGCCGTTGGTCGCATGACCTGGCTCTGGCGCAAGATCGAAACCAACGGCAAGCCGTGGGTCTCCGCCATTAACGGCACCTGCATGGGTGGCGCGACCGAGCTGTCGCTCGCCTGCCATGGCCGCGTGGCCTCGAACGCCAAGTCGGTCAAGATCGGTCTGCCCGAAGTCAAGGTCGGCATTTTCCCCGGTGCCGGCGGCACGCAGCGTGTCGCTCGTCTCGCCAACACGCAGGACGCCCTGCAGATGATGACAACAGGTCAGACGCTGTCGGCCGCCCGCGCCAAGGCAATGAACCTGGTGCACCAGGTCGTCGAGCCCGGCGAATTGATCAATGCTGCCAAGCAGATGATCAAGGACGGCCTGAAGCCGGTCGCGCCCTGGGATGAAAAAGGCTTCAAGGTTCCCGGTGGTGGCATCTGGACGCCGGCCGCAGCCCAGCTCTGGCCGGCCGCTTCCGCCATCCTGCGCCGTGAAACCGCTGGCAACTATCCCGCGGCACTCGCCATCCTGAAATGCGTCTATGAAGGCCTGCAGGTTCCCTTCGATACGGGCCTGAAGATCGAGCAGCGCTACTTCACCGAGATCCTGCAGACCACCGAGGCCTTCTCGATGATCCGCTCGCTCTTCGTCTCTATGCAGGAGCTCAACAAGGGCGCGCGTCGCCCGGCCGGTCAGCCGAAGTCCGAGATCAAGAAGGTCGGCGTCGTTGGCGCAGGCTTCATGGGCGCCTCGATTGCCTATGTGACGGCAGCAGCCGGCATCAATGTCGTGCTGATCGACCGTGACATGGAAGCTGCCGGCAAGGGCAAGACCCATTCGGAAGGCCTCGTTGCTGGCGCTGTCGGTAAGGGCAAGATTACCAAGGATGACGGCGACAAGCTGCTCGCGCTGATCACGCCCTCTGACGACTACGGTACGCTTGCCGATGCCGATCTCGTCATTGAAGCCGTCTTCGAAGACCGTGACGTCAAGAAGGCAGTCATCGAAAAGGTCGAGGCCGTGCTGCCGGAAGGCGCGATCTTCGCCTCCAACACCTCGACCCTGCCGATCACGGGTCTCGCCGGAAACTCCAAGCGCCCGGTCGATTTCATCGGCATTCACTTCTTCTCGCCGGTCGAGAAGATGATGCTGACCGAAGTCATCCTCGGCAAGGAAACCGGCGACAAGGCACTGGCCGTGGCCCTCGACTATGTCGCCGCGATCAAGAAGACCCCGATTGTCGTCAACGACACCCGCGGCTTCTTCGTCAACCGCTGCGTCCTGCGCTACATGGCCGAGAGCTACAACATGCTGATCGAAGGCGTGCCGCCAGTCATGATCGAAAATGCCGCGAAGTTCGCCGGCATGCCGGTCGGTCCGCTCGCCTTGAACGACGAAGTGGCGATCGATCTTTCCTACAAGATCCTGAAAGCCACCGTCGCCGATCTCGGTGAGAAGGCCGTTGATCCGCGCCACATGGAGCTGGTCGCCCGCATGGTCGAGAAGGAAGAGCGCTTCGGCCGGAAGAACGCCAAGGGCTTCTATGACTATCCGGCAAAGCCTGCGAAGAAGCATGTCTGGCCGGGGCTGAAGGATTTCTATCCGCAGCAGACGCCTGACGACGTCAACGTCAAGACGCTTCAGGAACGCTTCCTCGCGACGATCGCACTGGAAGCCGCCCGCACCGTCGAAGAAGGCATCGTCACTGACCCGCGCGAAGCTGATGTCGGCTCCATCCTCGGCTTCGGCTTTGCACCCTACACCGGCGGTGCCCTGTCCTACATCGACGGGATGGGCGTGAAGACCTTCGTCGAGCTCTGCGAACGCCTCGCCAAAGATTACGGCGCTCACTTCACCCCGACGCCGCTGCTGAAGGACATGGCCGCCAAGGGCGAAACCTTCTACGGCCGCTTCGACCCCTATGGTGAAGCCGCAAAGGCTGCTTGAAGCAAGTCAGCGACGGTGCCACTTGCGCCAACTCTATCTCCCCCTTGGCGGGGGAGAATGGAATTTCAGCTCTTAGCGCAGCTAAGTGCTAGAAATTCCAAGAGGGGGGATGACAGTGAAGCACGAACGGAGCCCCTCTCTTGTGAAATCTGAGGTTTGGCCCTCAGCGGGCCAATTCCTCGATTTCACTTTCTCCCCCGCAAAGGGGGAGATGAAAGCCTCAGTTCGTCAACTCATACGACCGGCGCAAGCCTTCGCGCTCAAGCCAGGCGATTACCGCCTCCGGCTCGTCCGTCTGGATGATCGTCACACCGCGCTCGACGAAGAAGCCCCAGACATCCTCAGGCCGTCCGGTCGAGAGTGCGAGGTAATCGCCGCGACCGCCGGCCACCATGCCCTCGGGCCGATCGGTGATCGGGTAGGTATTGATCCACAGATGCGCGTCGTTGCGGATCGCGGCTGCGCGGGAAAGCGGCGACAAAAGAGGGCCACCATCCGCAGTGATGGGCTTCGATGCGTCCCGATACCAATGCACGAGCTCTGCTGCCGGTGCGCCGAGTGCAGACTGCGTGCGGTCGATGAAGGCCGGTTCTGTCACCGCGTCGTCGGCGAGGATCGGCATGAAGGCGATGTCAGGGCCGATCGCGCGGCGGATGTCGCGGGCGAGCTGCAGCCGTTCGGCATTCCAGACGGCAAGCTTGAGCAGCACGCCATCCGGCATGCCAAGGCTTCGTGCGAGATCGGTGACTTCGACCAGGGCTTCGGGCTCAAGCTTGTTGTCGATGTTGATCAGGATGCGACCGCGTGCATGCAGCATGGCTTCTTCGAGTGTGAACACATGCTCATCGGTTAGCATCCGCTGACCTTCCACAACCAGCCGGCAAGGTCTGAGTTCAGCTAGCGTATGCTCTGCCACCTTGCCCCGACAGGTCGTGGTGCGGTCCAGCGTCTCATCATGCATGATCACAAGCACACCGTCCTTCGAACGGCGCACATCAAGCTCGACCATCTCTACGCCGGTGGAAGCCGCATGATCGATGGCTGCGAACGAATTCTCGGCCCGGACGTTCATGCCATCCTTCTTCCAGCCCGCCCGATGGGCCACGACCATGACATGATCACGGTTGAGATTGGCCTCGGTCAGCCGTTCGTGGATGAGAGCCGCCCGGTTGGATGGCGGAATGGGCGCCAGGCTCGCGGCCCCGGTGACGAGGGAGAGCAAAAGGCCAAGGACGAGAACGGCGAGACGCATGAGCAGGGCTCCGATCTTCAATGTCGTTCCCGTCGCATTAGGTGCTTCGAGTGAAGCCGCCGTGACGGTTTTCTGAAGCCTCTGTGACAACGGAGAATGGAACAGGCTGGCAGCGGTGCCGTTGAGACGTGCGGAAACAATCATGAGGGAGACGCGCATGACGACTGCGAACGGCATACCGGACGGCCTGAGAGCCATCGACGTCGAGCTTCCCGTCAATGCGGTGCTGCATCTGTGGCTGAAGGCGGTCACGCCGGATGAACCGGGGTCCGTTTCCCTTTACAGCGCCAACGGAAAGTTTGGGGAGGTGCAGGCGGTCAATGCCGAGGAAAATTCCTTCCGCATCTACCATGTCTGCGGCGGCGGCACGGTGACGCTGGCCTACGACCTTGCAACCACGTCGCTGTCGGTGGCCTACTGGTTCACGCCGTCAGACGTTCTGGAAACCGGCATCACGGTCATCCACACCAACCCCGCCAACGAGCCGCCGGATCTACCCGATGGCTATCATTTCCGCCCGCCCTTCGGCTGGATGAACGATCCCAATGGCTTCGGTCGCTTCGGCGGCCGCCCGCATCTCTTTTACCAGCACTATTCGCATGGCCGGATCTGGAACAACATGCATTGGGGCCATGCCGTTTCCTCGGACTATCTGCGCTGGCGCCATCTGCCGGTCTTCCTCTTCCCTTCCGAGGAGTTGACCGTCAGACCCGACAAACGGGGCGGCGCCTTCTCAGGCTCGGCGATCGCGCGCACCGACGGTCCCGGTATCCGCGTCTTCTTCACCGAAAAGATTGCCGAGCGCATTCCCGAACAGGAAATCCAACTGACGGCGACCTCCACGGACCTCTTCAGTGCAGGTGCGGCCGAAGTCCTTCTTCCCCGACGACCGGATGGCGAAGGCCTCACCTTCGATTTCCGCGACCCCTATGTCTTCCGGGGCCCTGACGGTCTCTGGAAGATGCTGCTCGGGAGCCAAAGTGCCGAGGGCGGTGTCGTCCTGCTGTACGAGACCGAGGACAATACGGCGGCAGATGGCTGGACCTATGTCGGCAAGCTCTACACCGAGACCCGATACCAGACCTCGGCGCTCGAATGCCCTTGTCTCTTGCCCATGGACGGGGACCATCGGGACCCCGCGACCCGCTGGGCGCTGATCTACGGATTGATGAATGGCGAGGACAAGGAGACCGGCAGGCGCAACATGACGATGATCGATATCGGCTGGTTCGATGGACGAAGCTTCGCCAAGTCCTTCGGCCGCGAGCTCGATTTCGGCACCGACAATTATGCCTTCCAGGCCTTCGTCGACGGCAATACACCCGTCGGTATCGGCTGGCTGGGCAACTGGGCCGATACTGGCCCCAGTATCGATTTTCCCTCTGCCATGACGCTGCCACGGACGCTGACGATGGAGGGCGACACACTGCTCACGCCGCCGATCGGAGCGGCCGAGAGCCTGCGCGCCCGCATGCTGGACCGCACAAGGCTGGCGGCAGGACAGGTCGTTTCGTTGCCGAACGGCGCTGCCGAGATCACGTTTGATCTCTCGGAGGCAGGCGGTGCATTCCGTCTGGAGTTCGATCATCCCGAAATCCGCCTCGCCATCGCCCAGCACGAAGAGGGATTGGAAATCCTGCATGGCTATCTCGACCGTCCGGAGGAGCCGCCGGGTCCGCGCTATCTGTCTCGTGCCGCAAATGTCCGGCGCCTGCGCATATTCCTCGACTATGGATCCCTGGAGGTCTTTGCCGATGGAGGCCGGATCGCCGGCACCAAGCGAATTGCAGGTTTCGAGCCGGTTCGCTCCTTGAGGCTGATCGCCGAGCCCGGCATCGTCAGCAACGCGACGGTCTGGTCTCTCAGGCTCTGAGTTTGTCCGGTTGACCTCTGTCATTTGCCTGTCAACGAGCCGGGATTAGGGTCACGGCGAGATCCACACAGGGCCGATGATGATCATGAGAGAGACAGCGGGCGCTTCAACCCGGGCAGCCGAAATCCATGCCGAGATGATGGCACTTCGACAGGCGATCCTGACCGAAGCCGCCCAGTCCGTCACCTCTGGGCAAACCGAAGATCCGGCCATCGTCAATCTAGGCCATTATCTCGCCTTGCGTCGCCACGACATACGCTCGCTGCAACGTCGGCTGATGGCACTCGGCCTGTCTTCGATGGGGCGGCTTGAAGGGCGGGTGCTGCCCACCATCGATGCGGTTCTATCGGCCCTGTCTTGCCTCGTGGACAGTAGCGAAAATGCCCCTGCAATGCCGTTGGAGGCAGACTTCTTTGCCGGCGAGGCGAGACTGGAGGCAGCAAGCCTCGCCCTGTTCGGCGCTCCGCCAGCCGGGCGCCGCACACGCATCATGGTCACGCTGCCCAGCCAGGCAGCCGACGGCCCAGACCTAACGCTCGATCTTGCCCGTGCAGGCATGGATGTGGCGCGCATCAACTGCGCCCATGACGGTCCCGAAGCCTGGCGTGCGATGACCGCTTTCGTGAGGGATGCGGCAGCAATCGTCGGTCGGGACATCAAGGTGCTGATGGATATTGCAGGTCCCAAGATCCGGACCGGCGCGGTTGCCTCCGTCGAAAAGAAGGCCCGCCTTCAGGCGGGAGACCGCGTTCGGTTGGTCGCGTCGGGCGCGCCGCGCGTTGATGAACGCATATCCTTCTCTGCGGCCGTCTCCCTGCCTGAAATGGTCACCCGGCTTTCTGTCGGGGATCGGCTGCGCTACGACGACGGCAAGCTCGAAGCCGTGGTGGAAAGTCTGGCCGAGGGCGAGGCCGTCATCTTGATCCGGCGGACGAAGTCCGGTGGCACCAAGCTGAAACCTGAAAAGGGCATCAACTTGCCCGATACTGCCCTTGGTCTCTCGCCGCTCACGGCTAAAGACGAGACCGATCTGGTCACCGTCATCGAATGCGCCGATCTCATTGGCTACTCCTTCGTCAGTCGCCCTGAGGACATCGATCTCCTCGACACCGTGCTTGCCCGACATGGCTTGCAGGATCGGCCTCTCGGCCTGATTGCCAAGATCGAGCAGCCGCTCGCGCTCACCAACCTTCCGGAGCTGATGGCAAGAGCTCGCAGACGCGGCCCCTTCGGTGTCATGATCGCCCGTGGCGATCTCGCCGCCGAAATCGGCTTCGAGCGGCTGGCGGAGATGCAGGAGGAAATCCTCTGGATCTGCGAAGCGGCATCCGTTCCCTGCATCTGGGCCACGCAGGTGCTCGAGGACATGGTCAAGGAAGGTATCCCGACGCGCGGTGAGATGACCGATGCAGCGATGGCCGCGCGCGCAGAATGTGTGATGCTCAACAAGGGCCCGGCCGTGGTCGAGGCTGTCTCTCTGCTTGACCGTCTCATGGGGCGGATGAACGACCACATGTTCAAGAAGACACCAACCTTGCGCGCGCTGAAGAGCTGGTGAGAGCGGCCGGATCTAGGACGGCGCTCAGGCACCCCTTCACTCCGCGGCTGCGCGGCGCTGAGACGAAACCTGTGTTATGAACGCGCGCAAGGCCGCAGGCCGCACGGGTTTATGCTGAAGCGTGATCGAATGCCGTTCGGCTTCTGCCCGCACTTCTGCCGAGCGGTCGGCCGTGATCAGCAGCGCCGGCACGTCGGACTGGGTCAGCGCCCGAAGCCGAAGGATCGCTCCCGTGCCGCTGCCGTCTCCAAGATGGTAGTCTGCAATGACAAGATCCGGCGGGTCGCCCGCTCTCAGAAGCTCGTCCATTTCCGCAATCGATCCTGCGCATTCGACATTGCAGCCCCAACCCGAAATGAGGAGCTGCATGCCTTCGAGGATCTTTGGCTCGTTGTCGATGCAGAGCACCCGGAAGCCCTGGAGTGTCGGCGTGGAGCGACTGCCGGCATCGAGGGGGATGACGCCCTTCGCAGCCGGTTTGGCGATATCGAGTGGCATCACGACCTTGAAGGTCGTGCCCTTGCCGGGCTTGGAGGCGAGCTCCACCGGGTGCTGCAGAACCTTTGCGATGCGGTCCACAATTGATAAACCGAGGCCCAGGCCAGAGGCGGTCCGCATTCCTTCCTCAAGGCGGGCGAATTCCTTGAACACGGTGCGGAATTTGGACGAGGGAATCCCGATGCCGGAGTCCGTCACCTGGATCAGCACCTTGTCGCCTTGACGCCTGGCGCCGACGACCACGCGGCCGGATGGCGTGTATTTTATCGCGTTGGAGACGAGGTTCTGCACGAGGCGGCGCAAAAGTGTGGGGTCGGAGCGGACCGAAAGCGTCGTAGGGATGACCACGAGTTTCAAATTCTTCTCCCGCGCCATGGGAGCAAAATCCGTCTCGATACGCTGCAACAGGCTATTGAGCGGCACGCTGGAGAAGCGCGGCTTCATGGCGCCGGTGTCGAGCCGCGAAATGTCGAGAACGGCACCGAGAATGCTCTCGACCGATTCCAGCGCGGAATCGATGTTCTCGACCAGCGCACTGTTTTCCGAATCGCCCAGCCGCTCCACGAGCGAGGATGAATAGAGCCGGGCGGCATTGAGCGGCTGCAGAATGTCATGGCCGGCCGCCGCGAAGAAGCGGGTCTTGCCGATATTCGCCTCGTCGGCCGCCGCGCGGGCTTCTGCGAGCGCATGGTTCACGCGGGTCAGTTCCGCCGTGCGCTCGCTGACGCGCTGTTCCAGGGTTTCGTTGGCCTGTTTCAGCGCCTGATCGGCTTCCACGCGGGCGGTGATGTCGCTGAAGGTGGCGACCAACCCCTTGTCGGGCATCAGGTTGCAGCGGACTTCGATGATCCGCTTGCCGCCACCCAGCACCATCTGGAATGGCCTGTCGAACTGGTGGAAGCTGCGGATCACAGCCTGCGTCTCGCCGGCCTGTACGTCGCCCCTTTGCGCCAACATCGTGATCATGTCGAGCAGCGGAAAACCGACCTGCCCGACGTGTTCCGGCAAATCGAGAAGGGTTCGAAAACGCCTGTTCCAGATCGTCAGACGGTCGGACGCATCGAAGACGGCGATGCCCTGTTCCATCTGGGCGAGCGCCGTCTGCATCATGTCCTGATTGTATTGCAGCGCTTCCGATGCCTGATCGAGCAGCCAGACGGTATCGGCGGACGGATCCTCGGCCTTTTGCAGGATGAGCGACAGCACCAGGCGCGCCGAAGACGAGCCGATGGCGCTGCCGAGCAGTTGTTCGGAGAAATGGATGAAGGCCATGTCGGCAGGACTGTCGTCCGCGAGCTTGCGCCCGACCGTCTGCTCGTACGACCGGAAGGACCTCTCCATCCGTTCGTTGCCGAGATAGCGCGCGATGGCAGCCTTCAGGTCACCGACGGCGACGCTGGTCTTCCAGCCGCGCGTGGCGAAGTTTGAGCGAGGCTGGCGCTTGATGAAGATGGCCGACTGGATGCGTTCCACCGGGCGTGGGTTTCGGCTGAGCGAGCCGATGACGAAGGCGAGCGTATTGATCAGCAGGCTGAAGATCGTCGCATTGACCAGCGGATCCGCGTATTGCGGCTCGAACATCGAAAGGCCAGGCAGCAGGAAGGCCAGCACCGATGACGCGATCCAGGAATGGTCTTCCGCCCCGAGGCTGGGCAGGAACAGCAGATAGGCCCAGACGAGAAACCCGATGGTCAGGCCGGCAATGGCCCCGCGCGCATTGGCCCGCCGCCAGATCAGCCCGCCGAACATCGCGGGTGCGATCTGCGCGATGGCCGTGAAAGACAGAAGGCCGATCTTGGCAAGGCCGGTCGTGTTGTCTGCCGACCGGAAATACACATAGCCGAGCAGCAAGACGCCGAAGATCGCGGTTCGGCGGATATGCAAGAGCGTCTTCGCAAAATCCTCGCGCTGGCTTGGCCGACCCAAGAGCTTCTGCCGCAGGAAAATCGGCAGAACCATGTCGTTGGAAACCATGATCGCGAGCGCGACGGAGGCGACAATCACCATGGCGGTCGCTGCCGAAAAGCCGCCGATGAAGGTCAGCAGTGAAACGAAGCCGGATCCGGCCTCAAGCGGCAGGGACAGGACATAGAGGTCGGCGTCTCCGCTGCCGCCGAAGATGAGAATGCCGGCGATCGCCGCTGGCAGCACGAAGATGTTGATGGCGATCAGGTAGATCGGCATCAGGATGCCGGCGAGCTTCAATTCGCGCGGCGTCCGGTTCTCCACCACCGTCACGTGGAACTGGCGTGGCAGCATGATGATGGCGAAGGCCGAGAGCGCGATCAGCAGGATCCAGCGGCTGGCCGGCGTCTCATGCGACAGCGCCGCCATGACCGTCTCGCTCTCGGTCGCTTTCTGCCAGAGGTCGGCGGGGCCGTCGAACATGGTCCAGATGACGAATACGCCGAGTGTCCAGAAGGCGACGAGCTTGACGACGGATTCCATCGCGATGGCAAGGATCAGGCCGTCCTGATGCTCGGTCGCATCGGTATGTCGGGTGCCGAAGATCACGGCAAAGCAGGCGAGGATAAATGCGACGATCAGCGGCAGGTCGATGAAATAGAGATTGCCGGTGCCGATCCCATAGGCCGTCGGGTCCATCACGGCCGCGACCGAACTGGAAACGGCTTTCAGCTGGAGGGCGATATAGGGGATGATGCCGACCAGATAGATGACGGTCACCAGCATGCCGACAACAGGGTTCTTGCCATAGCGTGCGGCGACGAAGTCGGCGCCGGAGGTGATCTTCTCTGTCTTGGCGAGTTCGACGATCCGCTTCAGGATCGGCATGCCCAGCGTGTACATGAGGATCGGGCCGATATAGATCGCCATGAACTCGAGGCCGTGCTGCGCCGCGAGTCCTACGCCGCCGAAATAGGTCCAGGAGGTGCAGTAGACGGCAAGGCTGAGCGCATAGACGACCGGCCGGCCACCCGCTGGAACGCCATGCACGCGCGTCTTGCGGTCGCCGTAGCTTGCCACGGCGAACAGGAACAAGAGGTAACCGATCGCTGACGCAACGATGATCCAGCCTGGGAACACCTTTTCCTCCTCGACTGCGCCCAAGGCGGAACCTTAGGACAAGTCTGCGGCTTTTGAAATCGTTTCGGATATTGACCTTAGTCGAAGCGAAACCGTCAGAAATGAAAATTCACCATTTTCGAATGGACAAAGTTTCATTAACCATGGCCAGGGGATCGGCCATCAGGGGCCGCTCCAGTCAGGACCACAAAGGAGCAGGGGATAATGCTACAAGAATTCAAGACTTTCATCGCGCGCGGCAACGTCATGGATCTCGCCGTCGGCGTGATCATCGGCGGCGCTTTCGGCCTGATCGTAAACTCGCTGGTACAGGACATCGTAATGCCGGTCGTCGGCGTCATCTTTGGCGGCTTCGACTTCTCGAACTACTTCCTTGCGCTGAGCAGCAACGTAACGGCCAATTCGCTGGCTGCGGCCCGCGAGCAGGGCGCAGTCTTCGCCTATGGCAACTTCATCACCGTCGTCATCAACTTCATGATCCTCGCCTGGATCATCTTCCTGATGGTCAAGGGCGTGAATGCCCTGCGCAAGTCGATGGAGAAGGAAGAAAAGAAGGCCGAGGAAGCCGCACCGCCGCCGGCTGACATTCAGCTCCTGACCGAGATCAGGGACCTGCTCAAGACCCGCTGAAGACACAAGGTGACCCGCTTGCGGGTCGCCGAACCCATCAGCGAGATCGATATCAGCCTCAAGGAATATCATGGGATTTTTGCCCGGCGATCAGCTAGACATGCCGCACTGATCGAAGGAGTGAAGACCCCATGACCCTGCTGGATAGCCTCAGCCCCCGCGCACTCGCCGCCCCGGAAAGCGGTATCGTCGAGATTATCAACTATGCGCGGGGTCGCGACGGTCTGCTGCCGCTCTGGGCAGGCGAGGGTGATCTGCCGACACCTGACTTCATCAATCGTGCCGCGAGCGAAGCTCTACTCGGCGGAGAAACTTTCTACACCTGGCAGCGCGGCATCCCCGAGCTTCGCCAGGCACTTTCCCGCTATTATCAGCGCCATTTCGCCGTCGATCTGCCGGTCGAGCATTTCTATGTCACGGCATCTGGCATGCAGGCGATCGCGCTCGCCGTCCAGGCGCTGACCTCGCCCGGCGACGAGATGATCTATCTGTCGCCGTGCTGGCCGAACATTGTCTCTGCGATCGATCTTGCCGGCGCGAAGTCCGTCTGCGTACCGCTCTCCTTCACCGATGGTCGCTGGACGCTCGATCTGGAGCGGCTGGAAAAGGCGATCACGCCGAAGACAAAGGCGCTGTTCATCAACACGCCGTCCAATCCCACGGGCTGGACGGCAAACCGCGAAGACCTGAAGGCGATCCTCGAGATCGCCCGCCGTCACGGGATCTGGATCCTCGCCGATGAGATCTACGCGCTCTACTACTACGGCACTGAAGAGCGTGCGCCGTCCTTCTTCGACGTGATGGAGGCGGGCGACAAGGTCATGTTCGCCAACTCCTTCTCGAAGAACTGGTCCATGACGGGCTGGCGCGTCGGCTGGATCGTTGCTCCCCCGGAACTCGGCCAGACGCTCGAAAACCTCATCCAGTATTCGACCTCGGGCGTCGCCCAGTTCATGCAGCGGGGGGCCGTCGTGGCCCTCGATCAGGGCGACGACTTCATCCGCGAAAACATCGCACGAGCGACCGCCTCTCGCGACATTCTCTGCGATGCCCTGATCGCCACCAACCGGGTCGAAACCCTGAAGCCCGAAGGCGCGCTCTACGCCTTTCTGAAAATCGACGGCATCACCGACAGCCGCCAGGCGGCTCTCGACATCGTCGACAAAACGGGGGTCGGTATGGCACCCGGCACGGCCTTTGGCGAGGGCGGGCTGCCCTTCCTGCGCGCCTGCTTCCTGCGCAACCCCGCCCAGATTGCCGATGCCGCAGAGCGCTTGAGCCAATATGTGAAAGCTCTCTAGGCAGGTATCGCATGGGATGCGGACATTCGCTAAAATTTGAACGGATGTCCTCACCCAGGCTTAACGACGAATCCTGAAAGTGAAGCTGTTTCCAGAGCTTGAGTGCTGTCCATAAGTACTCTGTAAGATGTGCCTGCTTTTCTGTTCCCGATAACAAGAACAACGGGAAGAAAAGTCATGGCGATCTTGGTGACGGGTGGCGCCGGCTTCATTGGCAGCCACATGGTCTGGGCTCTCCTCGACGCGGGTGAGGAAGTCGTCGTCGTCGATCGGCTGTCGACCGGCTTTCGCTGGGCGGTCGCACCGGCAGCACGATTCTATCTTGGCGATATCGGCAAGCCGAACGTGCTCAAACAGGTCTTCGCCGAAAACGACATCGAGGCGATCATTCATTTCGCCGGCTCGATCGTGGTGCCGGAATCGATCTCGGATCCGCTGAACTACTACGAGAACAATACCGAGAATACCCGGCGTCTGCTCGCGGCAGCCGTCAAGGCCGGCATCGACAAGGTCATCTTCTCTTCGACGGCGGCAGTCTACGGCCTGCCCGACAAGCCGCTGCCGGTGCGCGAAGACGCGCCGCTCCGGCCGGAATCGCCTTACGGTCAGTCCAAGTTGATGAGCGAGATGATGCTGCGCGACACGGCGCGCGCCCATGGTCTCTGCTACGTCGCTCTGCGCTATTTCAACGTCGCCGGTGCCGATGTGAAGGGTCGCGCCGGCAATTCGGCGGCGGGTGCGACGCACCTGCTCAAGGTGGCCTGCGAGGCGGCTCTGGGCAAGCGATCCGCGATGTCGGTCTATGGTACGGATTATGACACGCCTGACGGTACGGGCGTGCGCGACTACATCCACATCAACGATCTCGTCGACGCGCATCTGCAGGCCTTGACCTATTTGCGCAGAGGCGGCGGTCCGCTGGTCGCGAATTGCGGCTATGGCAAGGGTTACTCGGTGCTCGATATCGTCGAGGCTGTGCGCCGCGCCACGAATGTCGATAGGGCTTTTTCTGTGCCCAAGCCGCCCGGGAGACGCGCCGCTGGTCGTGGCCGATTCAAGCCTCGCCAAGCAGGTTCTCGGCTGGGTCCCGCGCTATGACGACCTTGGCGTCATCGTCGAAACCGCCTTGTCCTGGGAGCGCCGCCTTGCGCAGGTCGCTGAGCCCGACATCAAGGATCTTCGCCGTCGGCTTGCCAGCGGCTTCTGAATACGCTGTTCGTTGCGCCAGAGAGACACCGCCCCGGCTTGCCGGGGCGGTGTTGTTTTTTGAGGCGAGTGTCGCTGTCTATGGCAATCTCCAGTTGACTTAGATCAAGTTCGGCCTGTGCGATCGCCCCTATGAATCGCGAGAGGACGCTGGCGATTGCGTCCTTTTGATCACGGAGAACGGGCATGGCGAAGCGTCAGGGCGGCTGGCTGGCCGTATTGCTATTGATTGTGGTGGGAGGTGCTGCCTACTTCGGCTGGAAGACCTATGAGGGCGATGGTCTCCCCGCCAACATCGCCCATGGCAACGGCCGCATCGAGGCGGTCGAGATCGACATCTCCACGAAGAGCGGGGGGCGTGTGAAGGACATCCTCGTCGGCGAGGGCGATTTCGTCACGACGGGACAGGTGCTCGCCGTCATGGATACCGATCAGCTCGATGCCCGTAGGCGCCAGGCCGCAGCAGAGCACCGCCGGGCATTGATCGGCGTTGATACGGCCAAGAGCGTCGCCGCACAGCGGCAAGCGGAGCGCGAGGCTGCGCTGGCGACTGTCGCGCAGCGTGAGGCGCAGCTGAATTCGGCGGAAACCACGCTGGCCCGCACTGAGCGCCTGATGGAGAGCCGTACGACCAGCCAGCAGGTAGTGGATGACGGTCGCGCTGCGGCAGCCAGTGCCCGGGCTGCCCTTGCAGCCGCCAAGGCCCAGGTCGCAGCGTCTGATGCCGCAATCGGCGCTGCCCATGCCCAGATTATCGATGCGGAAGCCGCAGTTGCCGCTGCCGCGGCCGCCATAGACAGCATCGACGCCGACATTGCCGACAGCACCTTGCGCTCGCCCCGCGACGGACGGGTCCAATACCGTGTGGCTCAGCTAGGTGAAGTCCTTGGCGCCGGCGGGCGCGTTCTTAACATCGTCGATCTTTCCGACGTCTACATGGCCTTTTTTCTGCCGACGGCCGAGGTCGGCCAGATCGCTGTGGGCAGCGAGGCGCGGATCGTCCTTGATGCCGCGCCAACCTATACGATTCCGGCCAAGGTCAGCTTTGTTGCTGACGTGGCGCAGTTCACGCCAAAGACGGTTGAGACCGATGAAGAACGGGAGAAACTGATGTTCCGTGTCAAGGCTCAGATCCCGCAGGCACTGCTGAAGAAGTACATTCAGCAGGTCAAGACGGGCTTGCCGGGTATTGCCTATGTCAATCTGAATCCCGCAGCCGCCTGGCCCGAAAGTCTGACCACGACCCTGGTGCGGTGAGATGATGGGTGCGCTACAACAAGATCCGGTCGGACAGGCTGTGGTGCGGCTTCAGGACGTGAGCCTCTCCTATGGCAGGACTGAAGCCCTGCATTCCGTTTCGCTCGACATACCGGCTGGCCGTATGGTCGGCCTTATCGGACCCGACGGTGTCGGCAAATCGAGTCTTCTCTCCCTTGTGTCCGGCGCCCGCGCGATTCAGTCGGGCCGTGTAGAAGTCTTCGGCGGTGACATGGCGCGAGCATCGCACCGTGGCAAGGCCTGCCCACGTATCGCCTACATGCCGCAGGGGCTTGGCAAGAACCTCTACCCCACGCTGTCGGTCTTTGAGAATATTGAGTTCTTCGGGAGACTGTTCGGCCAGAACCGGCGCGAGCGGGAGCATCGGATTGCTGGTTTGCTGCAGGCAACGGGACTGACGCCTTTTGCCGATCGCCCCGCTGGAAAGCTGTCGGGGGGATGAAGCAGAAGCTAGGCCTGTGCTGTGCCTTGATCCACGATCCGGACCTCCTGATCCTGGATGAACCGACAACGGGTGTTGACCCGCTCTCGCGCCGCCAGTTCTGGGAACTGATCGATGGCATCAGGGCCGAACGACCCGGCATGAGCGTCGTGGTCGCGACGGCCTATATGGAAGAGGCCGAGCGCTTCGACTGGCTGGTGGCGATGGACGAGGGCCAGATCCTGGCGACAGGAACTCCGGCCGAGTTGCGAGAGCGCACTGCAACCCGGACTCTGGATGCCGCGTTCGTCGTATTGTTGCCGGAACACAAACGGGGGCGCGGGGAACCATTGCAGATCCCGGCTCGAGACGACGGATCCGCGACCGAGGTCGCGATCCGGGCCGACCACCTGACCATGCGCTTCGGCGACTTCACCGCAGTGGATGACGTCAGTTTCGAGATCGGCCGCGGCGAGATCTTCGGCTTCCTCGGCTCGAACGGCTGCGGCAAAACGACCACTATGAAGATGCTCACGGGCCTTCTGGCAGCCAGCGAAGGCACGGCCGAAGTCTTCGGCCATCCCGTCGACCCCAAGGACATCGCCATCCGCCGTCGCGTTGGCTACATGAGCCAGGCCTTCTCGCTCTACGGCGAATTGACGCTGCGCCAGAACCTGGAGCTGCATGGTGGCCTGTTCGGCATGACGGACAAGGAGATCGCGCCGCGGATTGCGGAGTTGGTGGACGAATTCGGTCTGGCGGCTGTGCTCGATGAATGGCCGGAAGCCTTGCCGCTGGGCATGCGCCAGCGTCTGTCGCTGGCAGTCGCACTCATTCATCGCCCCGATATCCTCATCCTTGACGAACCCACTTCGGGCGTTGATCCGGTGGCACGAGACGGCTTCTGGCAGCTGCTGGCGGCTCTCTCCAGACGCGACAACGTTACCATCTTCGTCTCAACCCATTTCATGAATGAGGCGGCCTTGTGCGACCGGATCTCGCTGATGCACGCGGGCAAGGTCCTGGTAACCGATACACCCGCGGCGATCGTCGCGCGCCAGAAGGCCGAAAACCTGGAACAGGCCTTCATCCAGCATCTGGAGGCGGCGATCGGCGGGGAGACCGCGCCGAAACTCGACGCAGAAGACAGGCAGCATGCGCTTTCTCCCACCTCGTCCGTCGCGGAGCCGAAGCAGCGGCACCGTCCGCTGCTTGACCGCCGGCGGCTACTCGCCTTCAGCCGGCGTGAGGCGCTTGAACTCGTTCGTGATCCGATCCGCGCCACGCTTGCCATGCTCGGCAGCTTGATCCTGATGTTCGTCGTTGGATATGGTATCAATCTCGATGTCGAGAAACTGACCTTTGCCGCTCTCGACCGGGACGACACCCTGCTCAGTCGGGAATATGTCGCAGAGATTGCCGGTTCCCGCTATTTCATCGAGCGGCCACCGATCATCGACTATGCCGATCTCGATCGCCGGATGCGATCTGGCGACATCAGCCTTGCGATCGAGATACCATCGGGCTTTGCGCGCGACTTGTCACGCGGCAATCGCAGCGTCGAGATCGGCGCCTGGATAGACGGTGCAATGCCGGCAAGGGCGGAGACCGTTTCCGGATATGTCCAGGGCATGCATGCGACCTGGCTCGCCCGCAAGGCGCGCGAACTCTATGGAGACAAAGCCACAGCTGCGAGCTTCGGCATCGAGTTGCGCTACCGTTACAATCCCAATGTGGAGAGCCTCGTGGCCATGGTACCGGCGGTCATTCCGCTGCTGCTGATGCTTATCCCTGCCATGCTGTCCGTGCTCAGCGTCGTGCGCGAGAAGGAGCTGGGCTCGATCATCAATTTCTACGTTACCCCGGTGACCAGGCTTGAGTTTCTTCTTGGCAAGCAACTGCCCTATATCGCCATCGCCTTTCTCAATTTCCTGATGTTGACTGGCTTTGCTGTCTTCGGATTCCGGGTGCCGATGACCGGCAGCTTTGCGGTGCTGGCGCTGGGAGCGTTCCTCTATGTGTTCGCCGCCACCGCGCTCGGGCTGCTGCTCTCGAGCTTCATGAAGAGCCAGATCTCGGCAATATTCGGGACTACCTTGCTGACGATCATCCCGGCCGTCCAGTTCTCCGGAATGCTCTCGCCGGTCTCGGCGCTTCAGGGGGCAGGTGCTCTGATCGGCCAGATCTACCCGGCAAGCCATTTTGTCACGATCTCGCGCGGTGTCTTCTCCAAAGGCCTGGATTTCGCTGATCTCGGACCGCAGCTTTTTGCGCTGGCGATCGTCGGTCCGGTGCTGCTTCTGCTCGGTGCTTTGCTTCTCAAGAAACAGGCGGTGTGAGCCATGCGTCTGACAAATGTTCTGCAGCTCGGCATAAAGGAAATCCGCGGTCTTGCCCGTGATCCGGGCCTGATGTTCCTGATCGTTTATGCCTTCACGCTCAACATCTATACGGCTGCCACCGCGGAACCGGAGACGCTCAACAATGCGGCAGTCGCCATCGTCGACGAGGATCAATCGCAGGTATCGACGCGTATTGAAAACGCATTGTATCCGCCGTACTTCCTGCCGCCAGAGATGATCACGCCTGCCGAGATCGATCCTCGGATGAATGCGGGGACCGACACCTTCGTCCTCGACATTCCCCCGGATTTCCAGCGGGACCTGCTCGCAGGGGAAGTGCCGCAGATCCAGCTCAATATCGATGCCACCCGCATGACCCAGGCTTTCTCGGGCGGCCGCTATATCCAGGATATAGTTGCCCGGGAAGTGAACGGCTTCCTCGACCGTGGAGACACGCAGCAGCCTCCGACGGTGTCGTTGTCCTTGAGAGCGCGTTTCAACCCCCAACTGGACAAGGGGTGGTTCGGGTCGATCAACGAGGTGATATCTGCTGTGACCATGCTATCGATCATCCTGACGGGCGCGGCCCTCATCCGGGAAAGAGAGCATGGGACGATCGAGCATCTCCTGGTGATGCCGGTCACGCCGGCGGAGATCATGCTGAGCAAGATCTGGTCCATGGGGCTCGTTGTATTGCTTGCGACGATTTTCTCGCTGTTTGTCGTCGTGCAGGTTGCCCTCGACGTCCCGCTGCAGGGATCCCTGTCACTGTTTCTTGTCGGTGCCGCCCTGCAACTCGTTGCGGCAACCTGCATGGGCATCTTTCTCGCGATAATCGCCGGATCGATGCCGCAGTTCGGCCTCCTGCTTGTGCTCGTCCTTTTGCCGCTGCAGATCCTGTCCGGCGGCATGACACCGCGGGAGAGCATGCCGGAGGTCATTCAGTGGATTATGTCTGCCGCGCCCAACACGCATTTCGTCATCATGGCACAGGCCGTGTTGTTCCGTGATGCCGGCTTGACGGTGGTTTGGCCGCAGCTCATGGCGCTGATTGTGATCTCGACCGTGTTCTTTTTCCTGTCACTCCGGCGATTCCGCACCTTCCTGAAGTGAAACGTCGCTCTCTTGGTTCAACGCTGACTGGCGGCAAAGAAAAAGCCGGAGATGCGGCTCGCATCTCCGGCTTCCTCTATCGGTTCCGATGCTCGGGCACGAGCCTCGGAGCCTTAGCTCTTAGGCTTCGAGATCGAAGCGGTCGGCGTTCATCACCTTGATCCAGGCGGCAACGAAGTCCTTCACGAACTTCTCCTGGTTGTCGTCCTGGGCGTAGACCTCAGCATAGGCACGCAGGACCGAGTTCGAACCGAACACGAGATCGGCGCGGGTCGCGGTGAACTTCTTCTCACCGGTCTTGCGATCGCAGATGTCGTAGGAGTTCTTGCCTGTCGGCTTCCAGGTGAAGCCCATGTCGGTCAGGTTGACGAAGAAGTCGTTCGTCAGCTGGCCTTCGCGGGTGGTGAACACGCCATGCTTGGTGCCGCCATAGTTGGCGCCGAGAACGCGCATGCCGCCAAGCAGGACAGTCATTTCAGCGCCTGTGAGGCCCATCAACTGTGCACGGTCGAGCAGCATTTCTTCAGGGCTGACGACGTAGTCCTTCTTGGTCCAGTTGCGGAAGCCATCGGCCAGTGGCTCGAGCGGGGCGAAGCTTGCGGCATCCGTCTGCTCTGCAGTGGCATCGCCACGGCCTGCAGCAAACGGCACGGTCACGTCGTAGCCGGCAGCCTTCGCAGCCTT
The DNA here is from genome assembly GCA_965283865.1 of Allorhizobium sp. Classification (GTDB taxonomy): domain Bacteria; phylum Pseudomonadota; class Alphaproteobacteria; order Rhizobiales; family Rhizobiaceae; genus Allorhizobium. Next base: position 4,266,203 of record CBDIQA010000001.1, on the reverse strand, counting down.
CTCGACGCCGACATTGCCGGCCAGCACGATGACGTCGGCGAGGCTTGCGCCGGCTTCCTCGGCGATCGGTCTCGAGTATCGCCGAGGACCTTGCCGAGACGCGGCCGGCTCGTTGCCTTCCCAGTCACGTCTGCGGGGCGAGGCGGATGCGGGCACCGTTCGCGCCGCCGCGCATGTCGGACTGGCGATAGGTGCGGGCGCTGTCCCAGGCGGTGGCAACCAGTTCGGCGATCGAGAGACCGGAGGCGGCGATCTTCGCCTTGACGGCAGCGATGTCATAGTTCTTGGCGACCAGCCGGAACCGGATCCTGCCAGATCAGCTCTTCGGTCGGGGCTTCCGGACCGATATAGCGAACCTTGGGGCCGATGATCGCGGTGGGTCAGCTTGAACCAGGCGCGAGCAAACGTGTCCTGGAAGTAGGCCTGGATCCGCCATGAACTTCTCGCAGATGGCGCGGTAGGCCGGGTCGACCTTCATGGCCATGTCGGCATCGGTCATCATCGGCATGCGGCGGATCGTGGGGTCGGTGGCGTCCACCGGCATGTGCTCTTCGCGGATACCGATCGGCTGCCACTGCTGTGCACCAGCGGGGCTGTGCGTCAGTTCCCAGTCATAGCCGAACAGCAGTTCGAAATAGCCCATGTCGAAGACGGTCGGGTTGGCGGTCCATGCGCCTTCGATGCCCGAAGTAACGGCCAGGCTCGCCTTGCCGTTCTGGTTCGGGTTCATCCAGCCGAAGCCCTGGTTTTCCAGGTCGCCGGCTTCCGGCTCAACGCCGAGTGCCTGCGCGTCGCCATTGCCGTGTGCCTTGCCGACGGTGTGGCCACCAGCGGTCAGCGCTGCGGTCTCTTCGTCGTTCATCGCCATGCGGGCGAAGGTCTCGCGCACCTGTGCGGCGGTCGCCATCGGATCAGGCTTGCCGTTCACGCCTTCCGGGTTCACGTAGATGAGACCCATCTGCACGGCGGCGAGCGGGTTTTCCATCGTGTTCGGCTTGGTCACGTCTTCGTAGCGGCTGTCGGAGGGGGCAAGCCACTGCTTTTCCGCACCCCAGTAGACGTCCTTTTCCGGGCCCCAGATGTCGGCGACGGCCGAAGGAGAAGCCGAAGGTCTTCAGACCCATGTCTTCGTAGGCAACGGTACCGGCAAAGAGGATGAGGTCGGCCCAGGAGATCTTGTTGCCGTACTTCTTCTTCAGCGGCCACAGCAGGCGGCGCGCCTTGTCGAGGCTGGCATTGTCAGGCCAGGAGTTGAGCGGAGCAAAGCGGATATTGCCCGTGCCGCCGCCGCCACGGCCGTCGGCCAGGCGGTAGGAGCCGGCAGAGTGCCAGGCGAGACGGATCATCAGACCGCCGTAGTGCCCCCAGTCAGCCGGCCACCATTCCTGGCTGTCGCGCAGCAGGGTCTTCATGTCGGCCTTCAGGGCTGCGGCGTCGAGCTGCTTGACGGCTTCACGGTAGTCGAAGCCCTTGCCCATCGGGTCGGTCTTCGTGTCGTGCTGGTGCAGGATGTCGAGGTTCAGCGCGTTCGGCCACCAGGCCATAACGGTCGCGCCGCTTTCCGTGTTCGAACCATGCATGACCGGACATTTGCCGGTGCCTTTGTTGCTCAGGGTATCCATTATGTACCTCCTTGAAGAAACCGCTTTTCCAGGATCGAATTGCTGACACTCCCTTGAAGAGCACGTCCGCATCACAATCCGATGAACTGGCGGCAGGACTTTGGACCGCCCCGCCTGATCCGTCGCCCGCTTGGTCCCATGCAGGGGCAAGCTGGAGACTAGCACCACTGAGGTGGCCCCCGACGACTTCCGGAATTGTTCTAGCAAAGTGGAGCGATTAATGTAAGTTGGAAAATGTGATCAGTTCCATAGGACATGGTTATGATAAACTTCACCCTCCGGCAGCTGCGTTATTTCGAGGCGCTGGCCCGGCACGGGCATTTCGGGCGCGCCGCCGAAGCCTGCTCGATCTCCCAGCCGGCCTTGTCCGTGCAGATCAAGGAGCTCGAAGAAGCCCTCGGCGCGGAGCTTTTCGAGCGCGCCGCGCGACAGCTACGTCTCTCGGCCTTCGGGGAGGAGTTTCTGCTCAGGGTTCGCGATATCCTGCGGTCAGTGGACGAACTGGGTGATCTCGCCCGCGCCCATCGTCGGCATCTGGTGGGGCGTCTCCGCATCGGAGTCATTCCGACGGTCGCTCCCTATCTGCTGCCCGGCATGATCTCGGCGCTGACCCGTGACAATGCCGATCTCGACATCCATGTCCGTGAAACCGTAACGCCGAAACTCCTGCAGGAACTGGCGGAAGGTCGCCTGGACACGGCGATCGTCGCCTTGCCGGTCTCCGAGCCATCGCTCACCGAAATGCCGCTGTTCGAGGAGAACTTCGTGCTTGTCCGCCCGAGGGCCGACGCCGACAAGCCCGTCCCCAGCAGCGACATGCTGCGCGAAATGCGCCTGTCCCCGGTTCTCGCCAGGCCCCGCGCATCGCGAGCAGGCGCTTTCCTTCTGCGACATGGGCTCGGTACGTCCGCGCGAGATCCTGCGAGGGCAGTTCGCTCTCGACGCTGGTCCAGATGGTCGGCGCCGGGATCGGTGTCACGCTGATCCCCGAAATCGCCATGCCGGTCGAAACCCGCTCCGCCGATGTCTCCATCGCCCGCTTCGATGATCCGCAGCCTTCGCGCACAATCGGCATGATCTGGCGCAAGACGAGCCCGATCGCCAAGCAATTGACGGAAGTCTCCGACGTGGTTCGGAAGGCCGCGGCCGATTTTTGCGTCAGTTTGCCTTGAGCGTTTCCCGCGGATGGCGGCCGAAGAAGGCTGCATAGTCACCGGAGAAGCGCCCGAGGTGAAAGAAACCCCAGCGCGTGGCAGCCCGGGTCACGGTCAGGCCGCGAGACCGCGCTCTGAGATCACGGTGAACGCCGTTCAACCGCGCCATCCGGTACCATCGATCAGGGGCTTGTCCGAAGGCGGCGAGCGTTGCTGCCGCAACCTCGCTCTGCTCAAAGGACCAGCGTTCGCAGAGCGCTCCGAAGGTCTCGGGGATATCGTCTACTTCAAGGAGCGCGCGTTCGAGTTGGCTGACAAGGTCGATCGCAGCAGACCGGCTGATCCTCTGACTGGGCGAGGGTGCAAAAGCACCGGCACAGCTTGAAAGGCGCATCAGGAGAACCTCCTCCAGCGCAGCCGCCGCTGATGTGTCGAGCCCACCGCCAGTCCGCGCCTGGCCGAGGAGGCAAAGTAGCCAGTTGCGCAGAAATTCGTCCTCCGGCCGCAGCCTTCTGGACTGGATGACAGGTTCATCCGTATCGAGAGCGAGCAGAGAGGCCGGCATTTCCACATGCAGGAGTTCGCTGTCGCTGCCGGGCGCAACGAGCAGATGGGTCAGCCCCTGCCGCATGGCGATGACGGCCTCCGTCTCGCACCGGCCATCGACGCGCCACCCCCCTTTGGATCGAAGCGGGAAGAACAGCGACACACGTCCCCCGGGACTGATCGTCTCCTGGCCGATCGGAAGATTGATGCGGTCGCGCGTGATGGTGATCTGTCCGATCGACAGCGTTTCCGAGAGCGCCGCATAGCGGCCCCGCCCCAACTGGTTGCTGGCGATCTGCCACCCTCCGATAGCGCCAGCCTGTTCGGTCACGTCGTCGAACGCCTGGCTCCGATAGGTCCATGCAGCTCCTGCCCAATTATTGAGCGTATCCCCTGGAGGGACCTGGATAGAGTGCCCCATGCGCTTCACCTAGTTTGTATGTCTTGCGAACAAAGGAGGAGTTCTCATGAAATCGAAACTAGCCTGTTCTGTCGGCCTTGCGCTGTCAATCTCGACCACCGCTATGGCGGCCGAACCGTCGCGTTGGGAGACGCCGACGATGATCAATGGCCGAGCAGCCATGCTCATGCCGGAACTGAACTACCTGACTTTCCAGCACATGGATCAGCTTTTCGCCACGCGGCCTGTGGCGGCGGGGGACACCAGGAGAGAATTGCCGCGCGAGGAGCGCGACATCGGCGACAGCTTCGTCTTCGAAGGCAAGGAGCAGGGGCTGGAAGACTTCCTCGAAAGCACGGCGACAAACGCGCTGCTGGTCATCAAGGACGGAAAGATCGTCAAGGAGATCTACCGCAACACCAGCGGTGAGCAGACCCGCTTCATGTCTTTTTCCATGGCCAAGTCCATGCTGGCGACCATGATCGGCATCGCGATCTCCGAAGGCAAGATCAAAAGCGTTGACGACAAGGTCGTCGATTACCTGCCCGACTGGAAGGGCACGGCCTATGCTGATGTCACGATCCTCAATCTCCTGCGCATGCGCTCCGGCATCGACTGGAAGGAGATCTACGAGTTCGGCAGCGAGACCCAGCTCACCAAAGTCCATGACAATTCGCTGGTCGGCTACAAGTACCGCTGGTGCGACTACGCGCGCAACGAGGCAAAGCCGCTGAACGAACAGGGAAGCACTTTCAACTACTCGACCCTCGATACGTCCGTTCTTGGCTGCGTCCTCGAAGCCGCGACCGGCATGAAGGGCGCGGACTACATGAGCGAAAAGATCTGGAAGCCGGCTGGCATGGAAGCGCAGGCCTTCTATGTGCTCGACGGTTCGGACGCGGTTGGTCGCGAGTTCTATGGTGCCGGCTTCAATGCCACCCTTCGCGACTATGGCCGGTTTGGCCTGATGATGCTGGAGAACGGCAAAGTCGGCGAAACGCAGGTCGTCCCCCAAGACTGGGTCGAAGCCTCGACCGTTGCGCCCGCCGATTCCGCAGTGGTCGATCCTGAGGTGGGCTATGGCTATGGGTACCAGTGGTGGACGATCAGCGGCTCGGACGCCTATTCCGCCGTCGGCCTCTACAATCAGTACACTTATGTCGATCGGTCGAACAACCTGGTGATCGTCAAGCTCGCAGCCCCCGCAAGCCCGCTCGGCTACGAGCGCGAGAACCTGGATTTCTTCAAGCGCATCTCGGAAACGCTCGCGACGAAATAAAAGGCCAGCACTCAAATGATGAAAGGGCAGGCTGCCGCCACATGGCTGCAGCCGACCCTTTTCTTTTCAATCCATGAACTGCGCCGGCTTGCCGCCGCAGTCGCGATGTCTATCAGACCGCCTCTGCCTTCGGTGTCTCGGGCTGTGCGGCAGCTTCCTCGGCGGGGATCCGGAACCACGGCAACGTAGAGCGCCGGCAGGAAGAGGAGCGTCATTGCACGGTGCCAACCACGATGCCGCCCATCATGGCATAGGCCATGGGACCCCAGAAGACCTCACGCGAGATGGGGATCAGGGCCAGCGTTGCCGCCGCTGCCGTCAGCATGATCGGCCGCATGCGATGTTCTGTAGCCTCCACGACGGCGCGCCAAGGCGGTCCATGCCCTCGCTTCTACAACGTGCTCGATCTGGACAACCAGGATGACCGAGTTTCGGATCAGGATGCCGACCAGCGCCAGAACGCCGAGAATGGCAACAAAGCCCAGTAGGCGCATTGCTCGAGCAACAGTGCCGCCACGACACCGATCAGCGCCGAGCGGTGCGACGGCGAAGCACCAGGAACAGGCGGCTGGAAGCTCTGCAGCTGGATCATCAGGATCGTCGCCATGGCAAACAGCATCAGCGGGAGCAACGGCGATGATCGGCCCTTGAGATCTCGGCACTGGATTCGACCGAGCCGCCGATTTCGACCGTGTAACCCAGCTGGCAGCGTCTTGGTGAAAGCCTCGACCTGATGGCTTCAGCTCTTCGACGATGGTGGCCGGCTGGGTACGACGCCGATGACGGCCGCCTTGCACGGTGATCGTTGGAATGCGGTCACGCCGCGCGATCAAGGGCTGTTCCAGCTCGTAGCGGAACTTGGCGACTGCCGACAACGGCACGGAATTGCCTCGCTGGAGCTGGTCGGAAGCTGCAGGTTCTTCAGCGTTTCGATCGAGCCACGTTCGGAATCGCGTGGGCCCGCCCGATGACGTCGATAAGGTAGATGTCATCGCTTGCACCTTGCGTCGCCGACGATCCGCTCGACCGATCCCGTTGATGCGCATTGGCGATATCGCGAGGAGGAAATGCCGAGCTGACGGGCCTTGTCCTGCAGCACGTCGATCTTGACCACGCGCTGAAGGCTCGTTCCAGTCGAACGTCATGTTGCGTCGAGCTTCGGGATGGCTGTTGACGATCGCCGCCAAACTCACTGCGCGAGGTCACGGACCTTCTGGATATCGGGTCCAGCCGACACGATACTGCACCGGGCTTGCCGACTGGCGGACCGATATCGAGCAGCTTCACGAAGGCATCCGTTCCAGGCGAAGGTCTTCGCACAGGTAGCTCCTGCAGATCCGCCCGCACGCGATCGCGCGCTTCGATGATCCTTGGTCACGATCACCGACCTGTCCCATCCAGGCGGCCGGACGACGAGCACGTCATAGGACGAGGATGAAACGTGGTGCGCCTTCGCCGACATAGGTCGACCAGTGGTCGATATCGGGATTGCCGACTAGCTTTTCGCTGCTCGAATTGGGAGATCTGGTCGATTGCGTCTCGGCGATCGATGCTGTTTTGCGGCAGGTCCCAGTCGACGATCAGTTCCGACACGATCCGATGCCGGGAAGAACTGCTGCTGCACGAGGCCGAGGCCACCGACCGACACCGCGAAGGTCACGACAGTCGAAAGGATCGTCATCCAGCGCCAGCGCATGGCAAGCGCGAGAAGCCACGCAGAACATGCTCGGCGAAGCGGCCCTTCGTTGTCATAGTGCTAGACTTCATGGTCTTCGGCAGGATCGTCACACCGAGAAGGGGCGTGAAGAGAACGGCAACCACCCAGGACACGATCAGCGATACGGCGATGACGACGAACAGCGTGAAGGTGAACTCGCCGGCAGCACTCGTTGTTGAGGCCGATCGGGATGAAGCCAGCGACCGTCACCAGCGTGCCGGTCAGCATTGGAAAGGCGGTGGAGGTATAGACATGCGTCGCCGCACTCGCGAAGCGTATCGCCGGCCTCCAGGCGAGAGACCATCATCTCGACGGCAATCATGGCGTCGTCGACCAGCAGGCCGAGCGCGATGATCAAGCGCACCGAGGGAGATGCGCTGCAGCGAGATGCCGGTGTATTCCATGAAGACGAAGGTGATGGCGAGCACCAGCGGAATGGAGATCGCGACCACCAGACCGGCTCTTACGCCAAGGCTGATGAAGCTGATGGCGCCAGAACGATGACGATCGCCTCGAACAGGGCCGTGGTGAAGCCCGAGACGGCCTCCTCGACCACCGCCGGCTGGTCGGAGACCACGCTCGACATTGACGCCGATCGGGAGGTCGGCGACGCACCCGGTTCGAGCTGCGCATCGAGCTGTTCGCCGAACGTCGAGCAGGTTGGCACCGGTTTTCATGCCGATGGCGAGGCCGATCGCGGGCTCGCCCTTGAACCGGAACAGCGACGATCGGCGGGTCGACATAACCGCGCTTGATCGTCGCGATGTCGGTGAGCGGGAAGAAGCGATCATTGATCGCGCAGGTTGATCGCTTTCAGGCTCTCCTCGGAGGTGAACTGGCCGCTGACGCGCAACGCAATCCGCTCGGCACCCGCCTCGACCACGCCCGATTGCGTGATCGGCGTTCTGGGCCTGGAGCGTATCGATGATCTGCCTGTTGGTCGATGCCGAGCGCTGCGATCTTGCGCGTGGAGAATTCGAGATAGATCACCTCGTCCTGGGCCCCGATGACGATCGATCTTGCCGACATTCGGAACCGTCAGCAGCTTGGCGCGGGCATCTTCGACGATGGTCGCGCATCTGGCGTTGGCGTGAGACCATCCGAGGTGAAGGCGTAGATATTGCCGTAGACGTCACCGAAGCTGTCATTGTAGAAAGGCCCGAGCACGCCGCTTGGCAGATTGCGCTTGGATGTCCGAGATCATGTTACGGACACGGACCCAGTTTTCCGTGACTTCGCTGGCTTTCGTGTGACCGAAAGGAGCTCCACGAAGATCGTGGTCTGGCCGGCCTTGGTCACACTCTTCGTGTAATCGAGCGCATCAAGTTCCTCGAGCTTCTTCTCGATGCGGTCGGTGACCTGTAGAGTCACCTCCTCGGCAGAGGCGCCGGGCCATTGGGCATTGATGATCATCGTCTTGATCGTGAATGCCGGAGTCTTCCTCACGCCCCAGATTGAGGTAGGAGAAGGTCCCGGCAAAGACGAAGACGAGCATGAAGTACCAGACGAGGGAGCGGTGTTCGAGCGCCCAATCGGAGAGGTTGAAGGATTTCACTGGGTCATCTCCTGATCGACGCGAATGGACTGGCCTTCTTCGAGACTGTTGACGCCGGCAGTGACAATACGGTCACCGGCCTCCACCCCGGAAACTACGGCGACACGGCCGCCGGCAGCCGGGCTTCCTTCGATGGTCACGGCGCGCGAGGCGACCGTCTTGCTCGCCGGATCGACGATCCAGACGGAGGTCTTGTTATCCTCGGTCCTGATGGCCGAGGCGGGCAGCCGAATGGCGGGTGCCGTTCCATTGCTGCTCGTTGCTGTGATCACGGAACCGAGCCGCATGACATCGGGCGGATCGATAAGGGTCAGTTTCGTGCGATAGGTGCGCGTGATCGCATCGGCCTGCGGCGCGATTTCGCGGACTACGGCCTTCGCACGCAGTGTCGGGTCGAGTTGCAGCGCCACCTCGAAAGGCGCGCCAGACTGCAAGCTCGCGCCCAGCGCTTCTGGAACGTCGATGACGGCGTCGCGCACCTCCGGCCGGGCAACCGTTGCGATCGCCTGGCCGGCCGAGACGACCTGGCCGATCTCTGCGGACGTCGACGTCACCACGCCGTCGAACTCGGCGATAAGCTGCGCATAGCCGAGTTGCTCTGTTGCCTTGCCCAGATTGGCCTTCGCCTTGGCGACCGCCGCTTCGGCGGTCTTCAGTTCCAGTTGCGCCGTCTCATAGGCTGCCTTTGCGCCGGACTGCCTTTCAAACAGCGTCTTCTGGCGCTGCTCGGTGGTAATGGCATTGGCCAGTTGCGCCTCGCTGTTGGCGAGATCGGACTGGGCGCTCTTGACGGCGAGTTCGAGCGCCAGCGGATCGATGGCCGCGAGCACATCACCCTTCTTGACGAGATCGCCCGTCTGGACGTTGCGGGCGACGACCCGGCCGAGGATGCGGAAGCCGAACTCGGTCTCGACGCGGGCCTCCACCGTTCCCGACAGCGACAGCTGAACGGCAGGTTCCACTTGGGCGACGAGGGAGAGCACCGGGCGGGGAGCGGTGGCCTCAGGCTCCTGCTCGCCTTGGCAGGCTGTAAGAGCGCTGCCGGCCAGGAGAAGTACGGCGAATTTTGAGAGCGTGTTCATTGGCCTGCTCCCTCAAACGCCACCACTTCGCCGTTGCTGATGAACTTGTTGCCGCTCGTCACGACGATGTCTCCCGGTGTAATGCCCGAGCTGACGGAGAAATATCCGTTGCCATAGGTGATGATGTCGACTGGGCGCAGCGAGGCCTTCGATGTCTTTGGATCCACGACCCAGACGGCTGTGCGGCCCGCATCCGAGGCGATCGCAGACCAGGGAAGTCGGATTGCTGTGACCGGCTTGTAGCGCGCCACCGCAATGACGGGGCTTCCAAGGCTGACCTTTGCACCTTCTTCGACGCTGAACTTGACCCGGATGGTGCCGGTGCTGCGGTCGATGGTCGGTGAAATTTCGCGCAGTGTTCCCTTCAACGGGTCGCCGCCGCTGAGCGGCACGATGTCGACCTCGCTCTCGAACTCACGACCGAAGCCGAGCAACAGCGATTCGTCGACATTGAAGACGGCGTCCCGCGGTCCATCCTGGGCGAGTGTGAAGATCAACTGCGCGGCCTGTGCGACCTGGCCCACTTCGGCATTACGCGTGGTGATCACCCCGTCCGCATCCGCCTTCAATTCGGTCTGGGCAAGCGTGTCGCGGGCCGTGTCGGCCTGTGCCTGTGCCGAATCGACGGTCGCCTTTGCACGCAGCAGTGCTTCCCGCGCTTCATCCAGCGCCGCCTGCGTTGAAACACCCGTGGTAAAGAGACTTTCCTGGCGCTCCAGCGCCTGCTGCGCCTGGGTGCGCTGGGCCTCGGCAGATTGCAGCGAGGCGAGTGCGACCTGCAGATCGGCCTGCTGCTCCTCGGCGTCCATGCGCGCCAGGACCTGACCTGCCTCGACCTTGTCGCCGACATCAGCCAGACGTTCGGTGATCCGTCCGCTGATCCGGAAAGACAATTCCGACTGGACGCGGGCGTTGATCTCGCCTGTGCTTGTGATGCTTTCCGACCAGGGCTCCGCCTTCACCGTGACCGTTTCCACCAGTCTGGCGGGTTTCTCGGCGGATTCTTCGGCGGGAGCGCAGGCGATAAGGGAGGCGCAAGAGCACGCCACCATCAGGATTGAACGGAACCGTCGCATGGATGCCCCTTGAAGTTTGATGGTTCAGAGCTATATTTGAATGACCGGTTAGTCAATGAATTTTTGCGCAGGCTGCGGAACAAGGTATATTGATGCTGAACGAAAAGAAGTTAACGAGGGCCGCGCAAAAGGCGCTCCGGCCCAAACAAATCCTCGATGCCGCATTCGAAGAGTTTGTCGCCCATGGCTTCACCGCGACCCGCGTCGAAGATATCGCCGACCGGATCGGGGTGACCAAGGGCACCATCTATGTGTATTTCCCGACGAAGGAGGATCTCTTCTCGGCGATGATTGCGCATATTTCGGTGCCGCTTGAAGAGTTGCTCCGGAATATGGAGACGCTCAAGGGCGGCTATGCAGAGCGTCTGCGATCTTTTCTGCTTCTCGCCTATGATCGCATCACCCAGGACCGGCGGGCGCGGGAACTTCTCCGCTTCGTCATCTCCGAAGGAGCGCGGTTCCCGCAGGTCATCGACATGCACCACGCAGAACTGGTCGACCCTCTCATCACGTGTACGCAAAGACTTCTGGAAGAGGGCGTCGCTGCCGGGGAATTCCGGGACTGCGAAGGCGCCAACGCCGAAATCATCGTCGCGCCGATCCTGGCGCTGATGATGGACCATCTTATCTTCAACGGCCGCCGTTCGGTCGACATCGCCGCTTATGTGAGATCCCATCTGGACTTGGTGTTCAACGGCCTCTCACCGCGAGGGGCGTGAGGGCGAGAGCGGGTCGTTCTTATGGGCCGAATGGGCGTTTGCCGACGACTCGCGACCGACTGCGATTTGCGGGTGATGAATTACGTGCGCTGGGGATGCGGGTAAGAATGGTGCTGCTAGAGAGATTTGAACTCTCGGCCTCTCCCTTACCAAGGGAGTGCTCTACCCCTGAGCTATAGCAGCATCTGGCGGGCGACGCATGTGGTCGGCCCGGAACGAGGCGCCTATTGCCATAGAGTTTCGGGCAGCGCAAGCCGTAAAGCGTTTGTGTGGCCAAGTTTTGTAACGGGGGCGGAAGGGACTTTTCGATTTTTGTCCGATCGGATATCACGCGCTCAGTGACAAATGACCCGGAACGCCAGGTCGAATCGGACGAAGGCCGGCTCGAAGGCGCGCCAGCTCGTCCGATCGTGCGACAACGGTGCTCCCGATGCAGAGCAGCGGCGACGTGAACGCGCGGCGGCCAAGCTCAGGGAAAATCTGGCCCGTCGCAAGCAGCAGTTTCGGGCGCGGCGAGCCGGTGAGGCCGAAGACGGCGTGGGGCTGCCGGCCGCGCAGGCGACTTCGGTGGAGCCCGCGGCGGCGGGCGAGGGCGGTGATCGGGATGTGAACAATGCCGATCCTGCCGCAAATTCGTCCAAACCCGGTGATTAACCGAGCGTTGCAGCGTCAATTGAACCCTCTGTACTTTTCGTCTAAAGAGCCAGCCTCGCCGGATTGGCTTCCCCTCACACCTTCTCAAGGAAAGGCGGGCATTTCTCGCCCGTATCGCAGGCTCTCATGGATCGCATCAGGATTGTTGGTGGCAATGCGTTGAACGGGATCATCCCGATCTCGGGCGCCAAGAACGCAGCGCTTCCCCTGATGATCGCCTCGCTTTTGACGTCCGATACGCTGACGCTCGAAAACGTGCCGCATCTCGCCGATGTCGAAGGCCTGATCCGCATTCTCGGCAATCACGGCGTCGACATCGCTGTCAACGGTCGCCGCGAACATCAGGACGGGTCCTATTCGCGCACCGTGCATTTCACCTGCCGCACCGTGGCCGATACCACCGCACCTTACGAGCTGGTCTCGAAGATGCGCGCCAGCTTTTGGGTCATCGGCCCGTTGCTTGCCCGCGAAGGCCAGGCGCGGGTCTCGCTGCCGGGCGGTTGCGCCATCGGCACGCGTCCGGTCGATCTCTTTATCGAGGGCCTGACGGCGCTCGGCGCAGAGATGGAAATCGACGGCGGCTACATCAACGCCAAGGCGCCGAAGGGCGGCCTGATCGGTGCCCGCTACACCTTCCCGAAGGTCTCGGTCGGCGCGACCCATGTCATGCTGATGGCAGCTTCGCTTGCGCGCGGCACGACCGTGATCGGCAATGCCGCCCGCGAGCCTGAGGTCGTCGATCTCGCCAACTGCCTGAACGCCATGGGCGCGAAGATTTCAGGTGCCGGCACCTCCACCATCACGATCGAGGGCGTCACCAGCCTCTCCGGCGCGCGGCACCGCGTTCTGCCGGATCGTATCGAGACCGGCACCTATGCCATGGCTGTCGCCATGACTGGCGGCGACGTGACGCTGTCGGGCACCGACATCACGCTCCTCGACACTGCGATTGAGGCAATCCGTCGCGCCGGCGCCGAAGTTTCGGCCGTCGAAGGCGGCATCCGCGTCATCGGCCATGGCGATCAGATCCGCCCGGTCGATATCGTGACCGAACCTTTCCCGGGCTTCCCGACCGACCTGCAGGCGCAGTTCATGGGTCTGATGACCCGTGCGAACGGCGTCTCGCATGTCACCGAGACGATCTTCGAGAACCGCTTCATGCATGTGCAGGAGCTGGCCCGCCTCGGCGCAAAGATCACGCTATCGGGCCAGACCGCCCGCATCGAAGGTGTAACCCGCCTGCGTGGCGCGCCCGTGATGGCAACCGATCTGCGTGCCTCAGTTTCGCTTGTCATCGCTGGTCTGGCTGCCGAAGGCGAGACCATGGTCAGCCGCGTCTATCACCTTGATCGCGGTTTCGAGCGCCTGGAAGAAAAACTCACCCGCTGCGGCGCCATCGTCGAGCGCATCAGCGACTGAGGCTCGGCTCGGTCGCACTCTTTCGCAGCGATGCGGGGCGAAAAGTCTTTTTGCCCCGTTGCCACTGGACAAGCCGCAACCTATGTCGAAAACATGAAATTCGACGGGCACCGCCGAAAGGCGATACTGTGAGGTGACATGACGGACTTGAAACTGCTGGCGCTCGATGCCGATGATCTCTCGATCATCTCGGCCCACATGCAGGACGCCGTGTTCAAGGTCGGCGATCTGAGCTTCTCGGCCCGCTCTGGCCTGTTTTCGCTGGCGGCCAATCGCTTCGTCTGGGAAAAGGCAGCACGTGCGTCGAAGAGCTTCGAGCGCCGTCGTGCGGCTCTGAGCTTCAAGCGCGTCGAGGCAGTTCGCTCGATCGGTTTTGATCGCAGCAATGCCGACGAGGTGATGAGCCTTCTGGCGATCCGTTACCTGCCGAAAGGCGAGGGGCCTGATGGTGTGGTCGAACTGCTGCTCGCCGGTGGCGGCACGATCGCGCTCGAAGTGGAATGCATCGAGGCCCAGCTGGCAGATACCGGCGGTGCCTGGGAAACGACGACACGGCCGGAACACGAGGCTGGCTGATGAGGCCGAGCGACGCGCAATCGTCGCGGCTTGATTGATTTGAGACTGCTTGAGAGGGAATACGGGGCGTGGCAATCTGGCTGGATCAGGCATCGGGAGATTTCGAGGCGCGTTTTGCGGCCTTCCTGACGACCAAGCGTGAAGTCTCCGACGACGTCAACGATGTCGTGCGCAAGATCATCGACGATGTGCGCAACCGTGGCGATGCGGCACTCGCCGACTATTCCAAACGTTTCGACGGCATGGATTTTTCGACCGTTTCCATGCGGGTGACGGATGAAGAGATCGCAGCAGCACTCGCCTCCACAGCGCCTGAGCTGATTGACGCCCTGAAGCTCGCCGCCGAGCGCATCGAGCGCCATCACGCCCGCCAGATGCCGAAGGATGACATCTACGAAGACGCGATTGGCGTTGGTCTCGGTTCGCGCTGGACGGCGATCGATGCCGTCGGCCTCTACGTGCCAGGCGGCACGGCGAGCTATCCGAGCTCGGTGCTGATGAACGCGCTGCCGGCCAAGGTGGCCGGTGTTCCGCGCGTCGTCATGGTGGTGCCGGCCACCGGCGGCGCCATCAACCCGACGGTGCTGGCGGCGGCGCGCATCGCCGGCATCGACGAGATCTATCGCATCGGCGGCGCCCAGGCCGTGGCAGCCCTTGCCTATGGTACCGAAACGATCGCTCCGGTTGCCAAGATCGTCGGCCCGGGCAATGCCTATGTCGCGGCGGCCAAGCGCCACGTCTTCGGCACCGTCGGCATCGACATGATCGCCGGTCCCTCTGAAGTTCTCATCATTGCCGACAAGGACAATGATCCGGATTGGCTCGCGGCCGACCTTCTCGCCCAGGCGGAACACGATCCCGGCGCCCAGTCGATTGTCATCACCGATGACCGCGCGCTCGGCGAAGCGGTGGAGGCGGCCGTTGAACGGCAGCGCAAATCCCTGCCGCGCGCCGAGGCTGGCGTGGGTGAGCTGGCGCGATTTTGGGGCGATCATCATGGTGGAGAAGCTCGAGGATTCGATACCTCTGGCCAACCGCATCGCCGCCGAACATCTGGAACTGGCCGTCGATGATCCGGAACCTCTGATCGAAGGCATCCGCAACGCCGGCGCAATCTTCGTCGGTCGTCATACGCCGGAAGTGATCGGCGACTATGTCGGCGGTTCGAACCATGTCCTGCCGACGGCGCGCTCAGCCCGCTTCTCCTCGGGGCTGGGGGTGCTGGACTATGTCAAGCGTACCTCGATCCTGCGGCTCGGGCCGGAGCAGTTGCGCAAGCTGGCACCGGCTGCGATTGCGCTCGCGAAATCGGAAGGGCTCGAAGCCCATGCCCGTTCCGTCGCCATTCGCCTCAATCTCGGGGACTAGCACATGGCGGCGGGCGACTTCCGGCTCTCAGATGTCGTGCTGGACGAGACCATCGGGCGCTCGACCCCCGATGTCGAGCATGAGCGGGCGGTCGCCATCTTCGACCTGATCGAAGAAAACACGTTCGAACCCGCCGGCCATCCCGGCGGGCCATACCACCTCTTTCTGTCACTGATGGACCGCAAGCTCGTCTTCTCGATCAAGACGGAAGCCGGCGAGGATGTCGCCGTTCACATCCTGTCGCTGACGCCCCTGCAGCGGATCATCAAGGACTACTTCATGATCTGCGAAAGCTATTACGAGGCGATCCGCTCCTCGACCCCGTCGCAGATCGAAGCGATCGACATGGGCCGCCGCGGCATCCACAACGATGGCTCGCAGACGCTGATGGACAGGCTCTCGGGCAAGATCAAGATCGACTTCGACACGGCACGCCGCCTGTTCACCCTGGTCTGCGTTCTCTATTGGCGGGGCTAGGATCGATGAGCGAGGGCGCAGACGACAGCCGCCGTCCGTCGCGGCCCGGCGCGATCCTCTTCATGTGCGGCCAGAACGTCATCCGCAGCCCCATGGCCGAGGCGATTGCAAGACAGGCCCTGCCGTCCGGCACCTGGGTTGCCTCTGCCGGCGTGAAGAAGGGAGAGCGCGATCCCTTCGTCGATGTCGTGCTCGACGAGATCGGCCTGTCGCTCGGCCGCCGCCAGCCCCAGACGCTGGAGGATATGGAAGACGACTACTTCGACCTCGTGATCACTCTCACGCCCGAAGCCCATCACGCAGCGCTCGAATTGACACGGTCGTCCGCGGTCGAGGTGGAATACTGGCCGATGCCGGATCCGACGGTCGAGACCGGCAGCCGCGAGCAGCGGCTTTCCGCCTATCGCGACGTGCGGGACCGCCTGACGAAGCTGATCCGTGACAGGCTGGTTCTTGCCCCGGATTAGCGGCGGTTTTTCCCCTCTTGAAACAAATTCCAAAAGCCGAATCTACAAGGTTCACAAATGCCGGGCGATTGTGTAGTTTCCGCCCACATTTTCGGGGCCCTTCGCGCGCCCCGCTTTAAAACCCCAGGAAAGACAACCGCTCTATGGCAAAAGAAGAAGTCCTCGAATTCCCCGGCGTCGTTACCGAATTGCTGCCGAACGCCACCTTCCGCGTAAAGCTCGAAAACGAACACGAAATCATTGCCCACACCGCCGGCCGCATGCGCAAGAACCGTATCCGTGTTCTCGCCGGCGATAAGGTCCTGGTCGAGATGACCCCTTACGACCTGACCAAGGGCCGTATCACCTACCGCTTCAAGTAAGCCTTAGGCCAAAAGCTGAGGCTTGAGGAGCGCGTTCGGATGGAATTGAGACAGAAGCTGATTTTGGCCTCCGGGTCGCCGCGCCGCGTGGATCTCCTCAAGCAGGCGGGCATCGAGCCCGCACGCCTGATGCCGATGGATCTCGACGAGACGCCGAAGAAATCAGAACATCCGCGCACGCTTGCCCGCCGCCTGTCCGCAGACAAGGCAGGCGCGGCCTACCAGCAGATTCGCAAGGATCTGACCTGGGGCGGAAGCTACATCATCGCCGCCGACACGGTGGTCGCGGTCGGACGCCGCATTCTGCCCAAGGCAGAATTGATGCAGGAGGCTTCCTCGGCGCTGCATCTTCTGTCGGGCCGCAGCCACTGGGTGTTCACCGGCGTCTGCCTGATCGCCCCTGATGGCAAGCTGCGCCAGAAGATCGTCGAGACCAAGGTCCGCTTCAAGCGCCTCTCCGGCTACGACATTGAATGCTATCTCGCCTCTGGCGAATGGCGCGGCAAGGCCGGTGCCTATGCCATCCAGGGCATCGCCGGCAGCTTCGTCCAGAAGATCGTCGGCTCCTACACCAATGTCGTCGGCCTGCCGCTCTTCGAGACGCTGCAGATGCTCTCGGGCGAGGGCTATGACGTGCATACGGGCTGGACGGAGGGCTGACCATGGCGGAAGGAGACGAACAGCGGACCGCCAAGGTCGAGCCGCTGCGCAAGGCACTGCCTTGCCCCGAATGCCGTCGCCCCTCGACGCGCGAGAACTATCCCTTCTGCTCGGACCGCTGCCGCAATCTCGACCTGTCGCGCTGGCTGAAGGGTTCCTATGCCATTCCCGTGGCCGACGACGAAGCCAAGGCCGACGACGACTACCGCGATTGACGGCTCTGGCGCCCGGAAAGCCGGTCGCCCATCCTCTGCGATCCCCTTGTTCCCGCTCACCTTTCTGCGATTTTCACATCTTCTTCAAAAAAGTGGCCGAAGGCGCTGGACATGGCCGAACAAGATGTTATAACCCCGCTCGCTCCCGGGGAAATGCCCCGGCGGTCTTGAAATAAAGACCGGCAGGCTTTGAAAAAAAAGCCGAGATGCCCGGATAGCTCAGTTGGTAGAGCAGCGGATTGAAAATCCGCGTGTCGGTGGTTCAAATCCGCCTCCGGGCACCATTTTTATTCAGCAAGATCAAGATGATGTGGTGTTGTCAGCAATAGCCATGCCGACGTTTGACGTGCTTGGCTATCATTGATCTTGTCCACCAAGTTTATCCAATTTTGAGTGCGCTCCGTCGATATGAAGTGCACACCATATGACCTTGCGAAATCCTCAATTTATGGGCCCGAAACGGTCGCAAACATTGAGCACTTCTACGGCGAGATCAACCGACGTTCAGACGTCGCCGGGATCTTTTCCAATGCTGGCGCCATCTTCAGGCGGGTCGCCGCGTTGCTCAGCGACCGGAATGACAAATGGGCGGCCAGACGCAGCCGGCGAACGAGTGGACGTGTGGCAAACATCAAGCGCTGACGGATCGGGGTCTATGCTCAAGAACTCAAGGGCGTAAAGTCAGGCGTTCGCCATTGCCCAAGGCTGGATTCTTTGCCTTTGTTTTACCGGCAGTTAAGCATATCCGCTCCATTCTCGTCACTCGATGTGATGATCTGGCGTCAGGGATGCCAGCCGAGTTTTGAGGACGGGAGCAGCGATGCCTGTTTTGACTTTCGCCAATACAAAGGGCGGTGCCGGCAAGACGACGGCTGTGCTGTTGATCGCGACCGAACTGGCGCGGATAGGGCTCAGGGTTGCTGTCCTCGATGCGGATCCGCAGCACTGGATTTCGCGTTGGCACCAGCAGCTCGGGACCAACTGCCCGGAGCGGCTGCAAGTCGTCCCTTACGTGTCCGCAGCCAGTCTGGAACGTGAGATCCAACGCTGGCAGTCGGCAGTCGATCTTGTCATTCTGGATCTACCCGGGCATCGAAGCCCGCTGATCGCGCAGGCGATGGGGCACTCGGACTACGTGCTGATCCCCTCTCAAGGTTCGGCGATGGATGCGCAAGGGGCGGCCAATGTCATCGATCTTCTGAGCTATCTGGAAGACAAGGCGGGCGTTCGAATTCCCCATTCCGTCGTCCTGACGCGGATCAATCCGATCATCACCACGCGGGCGCTGCAGGGTGTGAAACAACTCCTGGCGCAGAAGAGGGTGCATCTGCTGACGACACCGATCATTGAACGCGCTGCATTCCGCGACGTTTTCTCCTGCGGCGAGACGCTCTACACCATGGATCCCCGCCACGTCAGCAATCTCGACCGGGCCCAGGAAAATGCTCAGATGCTCGGCCAAGAAGTGCTCGCGCGGCTGAAGCGCTATTGCTCGATCAACGCCGGGACGGCTCCGGCGCCAGAAACTGTCCGGCTTGTTGCCTGACACGCCCTTGAGGCGGTGAGAGCCGCCTCTTAGAACAGGGCTTCGTCGAACAGGTCTTCATCGGATATCGGCTGACCCTGAAGGGCGGGCTCCGCGTCCATGCCTTCGGACAATGTGCCGAAAATCGTGACATGAACGTCGCGCTCAGACTTCATGGTGTAAGTCCTGAATATCTCGGCGCCGATATCCGATAAGACATGTTCAAGGCCTGCGCATGGCGGTTCCTCGCTGACAGCCTCGACTGCCAGTGAGATACAATCGTCAAGGATGGCCGTCAGATCCTGATGGAAATCCAGGCCTGCCGTGGCCTTTCCCACTTTCAGCGCGATCTCGTGTCCCTTCTGCTGCAGGTCGTTCAGCTTTTCGTCCAGGGCATCGCTCGCCTGAGACACATGGGCGAGGGCGATTTCGATGCGGGCGACGAGGTCCGGGTCGCCCTTCTCGTCGATGCTCGCTTCTGGCCGGCTGAGCCCCACCGCTTGCTCATCCAGAAGCCGCAGATGGGCGAGAGCGCGATCGGTGACCTCATCGAGCCTTGCCGAAAAGGCACGCAGTTCATTGGTAACGACGTTGATGGCGCGGCTTTCCTCCCCGAGCTTGCTGCAGCGGAGATTGGTGTTCAGTGCCATGTACTGGATGTCGGTGCGGACGAGCTGGATGGTTTCGACGCTGTCGACGAGATCCTTCACCATACCGCCGACGGCAGCACTCAATCTCTGTGCCTCGGCTGCGGACTGTTCGACCCCAGCAACCAGACTGCGGGCCGTCTGCAGGCTCTCCCGCACCTCCCCCATTGCAGAGGGTTTGCCAGCGTCATCAGTGACCGTCAGCATGGAATTCTGTAGGTCCATCAGCACTGTCACGTCGTTGGAAAAGGCACCGATATTATGCACGATCATTTTGCATTCTGCCCGGAAGTCTTCCGACATGGCAATCAACTGGTCGCGCACGAGGCAAGTCACCAGAAGGATTATCCGCTCCTTGTCCTCTGTAGAGAGGCCGTGTGCTGTCGAGGCCTGCAGATGGGCGCCGGCGATGTCGAAGGCTGTCTGGCAGTGCTCTAGCCGCTGACGCGTGACGTCACCGATCTGCAGGGACGACAAGGTGCCGGCGAGCCTGCTTTGCACCTGCATTGCGAGACCGGTTACCTTGGCAGCGAGACCGGCGAGAGAATTGCGTTGAATCTGGATGGCGCCAGCATTGCGGCCGAGGTCTTCGACGATGATTGGAATGGCGCGGTCATGTCCGGCGAGTCCATCGGTCCCGGCCCGGGCGCGGTTGATCAGGGCCTGCAGAGTGGCAATGCGCTCTCCGAATGACTGTACCTCCTGCGTGGCAAACTGGATGCGCTCGACGATTTCTTCCGCAAAACCGGCAAAATCCGCAATGCCTGCGCCTGTGATCTTGGCGGTGACGGCGAAGGTACGCAGATAGCGAAGTGTGTCCTCCATGGCGAGCACCTCGTCCGACAGTATCCGGCCATAATCGCCAATCCTGGCAAAGCGGTCTCGCATATCCTGCTGCTGGGCGGGAAGGGCCCTGATCAGTCCGGCGGTGCAAAGGAGTTCTTCCGTGGCTTCTGTCGCTTCCTCCTCCTTCAGAGCATCGGATATGCCGCCGAGCGAGGCGAGCAGCCCGCTGAAGACATCGAGCACGGCCACCAGCACGGTGCCCCCATCGAGAAAACGCTGCTCGATCTGGGCCAGCGCTGTGTCCAGTTTCTTGCCGATAGCGACCGCCGGGGTAGAGAAGCAATCGATTTGTTGCGCTCGCTGGGTGTTCATCTCGGGCCTTCCTTGCTCTTGTCCATTTTGTCTCGTCGCGGTGGGCGCGGAGACATTGCTTCAACCGAGATGCCGTCGGTCTGCTGCCAGTATTTCGCGGGCGATATGCTCGAGTGGTAGGATGCGGTCTACGCCGCCCCTTGCGATCGCCTCTTTCGGCATGCCGAAAACGACGGACGTTGCCTCGTCCTGTGCCACAGTGTAGGCGCCGGCCTTGTGCATCTCGTCCATTCCCCGGGCGCCATCGTCTCCCATTCCGGTCATGATCACGCCCATGGCATTGGAGCCGGCCGCCCGGGCGGCGGAACGGAAGAGCACGTCGACCGAGGGGCGGTGGCGCGAGACGAGGGGGCCTTCCTTGATCGCGACCATGTAGCGCGCGCCCTGACGCTCCAGCAGCATGTGGCGGCCACCGGGCGCGATCAGCACATGGCCGCGCAGAACCGGATCGCCATGAACAGCCTCCTTGACCTCGACCTGGCACAGCGTGTTGAGCCGCGAGGCGAAGGCGGAAGTGAATTTCTCCGGCATATGCTGGACGATGACCATACCGGGCGCATTGGCGGGGAGGGCGACCAGCAGTTCGCGAAGGGCTTCGGTCCCACCGGTGGAGGCTCCGATGCAGGTCACCATCTCGGTGGTCTTGGCCATGGCGCGTCCGGTCGGCGGCGGCAGGACGGCATCGGCCGTCAGTTTGGCTTCCGTGGCCCCAGGGAAGGGCGCCCGGCGGCGGTCCGCTTTCACCCGTGCCAAAGCGGCGCCCTTCACCGTCTGCCGGATCATGGCGCCTGCCTCGGCCAGATGGTCGGCGGCCCCGATCTTCGGCTTGAGGATGATGTCGACGGCACCGGCTTCCAGCGCCTGCATCAGCGTCTGCGAACCCGCCTCAGTCAATGACGAACACATGACCACCGGGATCGGGTGCTGGGCCATCAGCTTGCGCAGAAAGGTTATGCCGTCCATCTTCGGCATTTCCACGTCCAACGTCACGACGTCCGGTACTTCCTCTTGAATGCGGCGTGCCGCAACGAAAGGATCCGAAGCCACGCCCATGACCTCGATGTCACCATCGGCCTCCAGGACCTGGGTCAGTGCTTGACGGACGCTGGCGGAGTCATCGACGATCAAGACGCGTATCTTCTTGGCCATCGCGCGGTCAGACCTTCTGAAAGACGGTGTTGGCCACCTGCCGCACGGGTAGCGCCAAACCGGTGATGGTTTCGGAATGACCGACATAGAGGTAGCCGCCAGGAACCAGCTTTTCGCAGAGGCGGGACAGCACCTTTTCCTGTGTCTTCTTGTCGAAGTAGATCAGGACGTTGCGGCAAAAGATAACATGCATGGCGTCGCCCACTTTGTAGGACGCATCCATCAGGTTCAGCCTAGCAAAACCCACCTTGGAGCGCAGCTGGGGATGGATGCGCACCTCGTTACGGCCGGCGTCGCGGGGCTCCATCACATAGCGTTTGCGCCGCTCCTTATCGACAGGCTCGATCATGGCGCTGGAGAAAATACCCCGCTTTGCCACCCGGAGCACGTCGGTCGACAGATCCGTGGCGAGGATCGAATAATCCGGGCCACTCCTCTCCCGGATGAAATCCTCGATGACCATCGCAAGTGTATAGGGTTCGGCTCCGATCGAGCAGGCGGAGCTCCAGACGCGCAGTCGCCGGTGGCCTTGAGCGACCAGATCCGGCAGAGCCTTGCCGGTCAGGTGGTCGAAATGCGCCGGCTCGCGGAAGAAGTCGGTCTTGTTGGTGGTCACGGCGTCGATGAGGAAGATCGCTTCCTTCTCGATGCCGCCGTGCTTGAAGAGATAGTCGCAATAGTCGTTGAAGCTGGCAATGCCGGTTGCCCGCAGGCGCCGGCGCAGCCGGCCTTCCAGCATTGTCTTCTTCGCGAGGGGCATCTTGATGCCGCTGTAATCGTAAATGTAACGCGACAGCAGCTCAAAATTGCGGGGGCTCAGGCCGTCGCCGAGGGCAGATGCCATCGGTCGGCGCTCCTGGTCGGTGGTCACTGAAGTCTTGAAGGCCTGAGCGATCATGCGTGTTCCAGGGAATTGGTCGCGACGGAGCCGAGGGCACGTACGTCCGTGCCCGAGAAGAGTTTCGTCAGGTTGACGATGACGACGAAATCACCGGTCCGGCGAACGACGCCCGCGATGTAGTCTGACTGCCAGCGGATGCCGATGTCGGGGGCCGCCTCGATCGCATCACTTCGGAAAGACGTGACCTCGAAGACGCGGTCGGCGACAAGGCCGAGCGACAGGGCGCGCCCGTCAATTGTCACATCGATGACGAGAATGCGGGTGTGCGGAGTCTTCTGGGTTTGTGACATACCCAGCCGCAGGCGAAGGTCGATGACCGGTACGCCCTGACCGCGGACATCGCGCAGACCGAGGAGATAATCTGGGCCGTGTGGAATTCGGAAGGGATCCTCGTGATCGAGGATCTCCCGGACGACCTCGACCGGAACAGCAAAGCATTCGTTTTCAAGGCTGAAGGTCACATATTGTGATTCAGTTGCATTGGCCATGAGGCGCTCTCCTAGAGGTTCTGCACCGCGCCGGATCCCTTGTCGCACTGGACAGGTGAGGGGGAGCCGGCGAAGGGACACCGGCCCGTCCGTGACACAAAGACGAGCCGGTGTTTGAATTGGTGTTAATCGGTCCCGTCAGGCCGACTGGCGAAACTGGTCGTCGTCGCCGTCCGGTCCGCCCATGCTCATGTCCAGGGCGAAACCACGTCCCTGTGCTGCCGCGGGTGCCGACTTTGCGAGAGGGCGCTTCGCCGAAGCCGGGTTTGCCATCTTTGCCGCAACAGCCTTCAGCTGCTTTGCCTGGTTTATGTTGCCCTGCTTGGCCGACGTATCCACCTTGAAGAAGGCGATGGATGCCTGGAGCTCTTCGGCCTGGGCGGCGAGCTCTTCCGAGGTGGCCGACATTTCTTCGGATGCACCGGCATTCTGCTGGGTCACCTTGTCGAGCTGCTGGATCGCCTCGTTGATCTGGCTTGAGCCGATGTCCTGCTCCCGGCATGCCGCCGAGATTTCCGAGACCAGTTCGGCGGTCTTGCGGATATCGGGCACGAGGCGTGTCAGCATCTCGCCGGCCTGGGTGGCGACCGAAACGGTTTCGCTCGACAGGCCGGAGATTTCAGCCGCTGCCGCCTGGCTGCGTTCGGCAAGCTTGCGCACTTCCGAGGCGACGACGGCAAAACCACGGCCATGTTCACCGGCACGGGCTGCTTCCACCGCTGCGTTCAAGGCGAGCAGGTCGGTCTGGCGGGCGATCTCCTGGACGATTGAGATCTTCTCGGCGATCGTGCGCATGGCAGTGACGGCCTTGTCGACGGCCTTGCCACTTTCCTCGGCGTCGGTTGCCGACTGGCGGGCGATCTTTTCCGTCTGGGCGGCGTTGTCGGCATTCTGCTTGATGTTCGCTGCCATCTCTTCCATTGAGGCCGAAGCCTCTTCGGCGGACGATGCCTGCTCGGTCGCGCCCTGGGAGAGCTGTTCCGAACCCGACGACAGCTGCTGGCTGCCGGCGGAGACATTGTCTGAAGCGGCCAGCGCGTCGCTCACCACGCCGCGCAGGCGTTCGACCATGCTTTCCAGTGCGAGGCCCAGCGTATCCTTGTCCGACAGCGGCTTCGGCGTAACAGTCAGGTCACCATTGGCAATCTGGCTGGCGATGCCGGCGATCTGGCGGAGATTGGCGGTCATCTTGTTGATGGTCTCGACCAGATCGCGAATTTCGTCGTTTGTCTTTATTTCAACGTTCTGTTCCAGGTCACCGATCGAGACGGCCTCCGCAACGAGCTTGATCTTGTTCAGGCCGTTACTAATGCTCATTGCGATCCAGGTTGCGGTTGCGATTGCTGCAAAGACAGCCAGTGCAGCTACACCTAGGAGAATGTTGCGCGTCGAGAAATAGAGCGCATCGGTATCTTGATCAGCCTGCTTCATCTGGTCACGGTTGGACTCCATCCGTGCGTTGATGGTTTCCTCGATCTTGTCGGTCATGGCCCGGGCTTCGACCATGATCAGCCTCGTTGCGCCGGCTCTATCCCCAGCTCTCGCGAGTTCCCTCAGGCGGCGGTCGAGGGTCTGGATTTGCTGAAAGTCTGTCTGGACCTCCTGCCACATCTTCTTGCCGGCTTCCGTAGAGGCAGCCTGAACGAGCCAAGTGACCACCTCCTCGAACTTCTTCAGGTTACGGTCGCTGGCTTCAATATACTTCGCGACGTCGGACTGCGTTTCCGAAAGGGCTATATTGGTCTGTGCACGCGTCAGGCGGAGCTGGATGTTGCCGAGTTCCTGAGCTTTCTCGAGCCGGGCCGCCGGACCTGCAATCGTATCGGAGATCGACTGATTGAGGATGCCGAGGCTGTAAATTCCATAGCCCATCGTGCTGACGAGCAACACAAGCATCAGGCCGAACGCCGCTGCCAGCTTAAATTTGATCGTAAAACGCATAAGTTTGTCCCCATGTCCTGGTGTCGTCATGTCAAAGTTTGTGCATGTGTCTGTCCGCGAGCAGACCAGAGGAAGCGGCTATTGATGCAAGGACAGGTCGCAGCGGGTTCGGGCGCTGCGCAGGTCACTCGCCAGATTTCATTCGACAGAAGTGAGGACATTCACTCCCGCCGGGTTCTCCGGCCGATTTGATTTAGAGGCTGCGCCCGGGGAGCCGGGCGCAGATCGTTCAGGCGACCCGGAATTCCTGGTCGTCGCTGTCGGGTCCGCCCATGCTCATGTCGAGCGCAAAGCCCTGGCCTTTGGACGGACCGGCGCTCGGCCGTGCAGCAGGACGCTTTGCCGGAGCGTGGCTTGCCATTTTCGCGGCGACTGCCTTCAGTTGCTTGGCCTGATTGCTGCCCTGTGCGCTCGACGTCTTTGTCGACGTATCCACCTTGAAGAAGGCGATGGATGCCTGGAGTTCTTCGGCCTGGGCTGCGAGCTCTTCCGAGGTGGCCGACATTTCTTCGGATGCACCGGCATTCTGCTGGGTCACCTTGTCGAGCTGCTGGATCGCCTCGTTGATCTGGCTTGAGCCGATGTCCTGCTCCCGGCATGCCGCCGAGATTTCCGAGACCAGTTCGGCGGTCTTGCGGATATCGGGCACGAGGCGTGTCAGCATCTCGCCGGCCTGGGTGGCGACCGAAACGGTTTCGCTCGACAGGCCGGAGATTTCAGCCGCTGCCGCCTGGCTGCGTTCGGCAAGCTTGCGCACTTCCGAGGCGACGACGGCAAAACCACGGCCATGTTCACCGGCACGGGCTGCTTCCACCGCTGCGTTCAAGGCGAGCAGGTCGGTCTGGCGGGCGATCTCCTGGACGATTGAGATCTTCTCGGCGATCGTGCGCATGGCAGTGACGGCCTTGTCGACGGCCTTGCCACTTTCCTCGGCGTCGGTTGCCGACTGGCGGGCGATCTTCTCGGTCTGGGCGGCGTTGTCGGCATTCTGCTTGATGTTCGCTGCCATCTCTTCCATTGAGGCCGAAGCCTCTTCGGCGGACGATGCCTGTTCGGTTGCGCCCTGGGACAGCTGCTCCGAACCAGACGAGAGCTGCTGGCTGCCGGAAGAGACATTTTCCGAGGCGGCCAGTGCATCGCCAACTACGCCACGAAGACGCTCGACCATGGCATTGACATGGCCAAGGAGCATGCCGATTTCGTCGCTGGTGCGGATCTCGGCAAACTTAGTCAGATCGCCATCAGACACGCGCTGTACGGTGGTCACCGCCGTGCTGATGCCGCGGCTGATCGAAATGATGATCCAGAGAGCGGCGCCAAGGGCAGCAAACGAGGCGACTGCGGCAAGGCCGATCACGATCGAGCGGATGTTGAAGTACTCATCCGTCGCGTTCTTGCTTGCGGTAGCCAGACGTTCGCGCTCCAGCTCAAAGACCTCCGCCAAGAGCTCGTCGATCTGAGACGTGGTTTCGCGCGCAGTGGTCGTTGAAATGCGCAATGCGGCGTCCAGATTTCCCGCCTGCATGAGGCTGCGGATCTGGTCATCCTGCTTGCGGAAGTCGGCGGTGAGGCCCTTCAGCTTGTTCCACAGGACCATGCCCTGCTCGGTTGCCTTTTCCAGAATCATGCCGAAGGTTTCGTCATATTCAGCGCGGGCTTTGTCACTGTTGTCGATGTATTCTTCCATCTGGGCTGCGGAGGCCGATACCAGCATGTTTTTCTGCTGACGGACCTGCTGCAACTGGGCAATGTTGAGATCCTGAGCCGCACTCAGGCGGGCTGCCGGACCGTTCAGTGTTTCAGTCCAATGCGTGTTGACATCGGCAATGCTCGACACGCTGAAGAAGGCGGTGCCGATCAGCATTGTGATGATGAAACCGAATGCCATGAGAAGTTTAAGTTTGATCGTGAAGCGCATGGCCCCCTCGCTTTCTATCAAGCTGTCGCTGGAATGGTGGATCCGCGCTGCGAGGCGAAAATGGCCTGCAGGTTGGGAAGAATGATGAATTCGCCTTCCCTCTTAACGAGGGCATGGATGTAATCGGGACGCCAACGCATCCCCACGATCGGCGGCGGCTCGCTGGCCGAGGCCGGAAGGCGGGTGACTTCGTGCACCTTGTCGGTGCGGATGCCGATGAGGGAGAGTTCGCCGTCGAGGTCCAGTTCCGTCACCACGATCCGGCTGTCGATCGTGACGTCACCGGCTTCCATGCCGAAGGCGACACGGATGTCGGCGAGCGGAATGACCTTGCCACGGAAGTTGATGACGCTACCGACGAAGGGCAGACTGCCGGGCACGCTTGTTTCGGGCAGGAGATCGAGGATTTCCTGAACGATCGTCGCTTCAATGGCAAAAGTTTCGCCATTCAGCGTGAAGGTCAGAACTGAGAGATCGTCCGCGCCCATGAAGACCGCGCGGTGGTCCGTCTTTGCATGTTGTTCGCTCATCCTGCAGCCCGCAATTGCGCCTCCTGTTGCTGTCCGGCCGCGATCAGGTGCGCAACATCGAGGATCAGGGCAACGTTTCCATCGCCGAGGATCGTCGCGCCCGAGAAGGTGTCGACGTCATGGTGCAGCTTGGACATGGATTTGATCACTGTCTGGTGGTCGCCGATGATCTGGTCGACGACGAGGCCGACGCGTTCGCGTCCGGTCGAGATGACGACGACCTTCTGGTATTGATCCGGCTGGCTGCCGGTTCGGAAGAGTTCGCGAAGCCGGAGGAAGGGGACCAGATCGTCCCGCAGCGAGATGAAGCTGCGTCCTCTGGAGCGAAGATCCTCATCGATCGAAAGTTCGAGGCATTCCTCGACGGCAGACAGCGGAATGACGTAGTTGCCATTGCCGACTCGCACGAGCAGGCCGTCGATAATGGCAAGGGTCAGCGGAATGCGCAGGGCAATTTCCGCGCCGGCACCCTCGTCGCTCTTCACGTCGATCGAGCCGCGCAAGGCCTCGATGGTCTTCTTGACCACGTCCATGCCGACGCCACGGCCCGAAAGGTTGGTGACCTTCTCAGCGGTCGAGAAACCCGGCTGAAAGATCTGTTGCAGCAGTTCCTGGTCTGACAGGGGCTGGCCCGGCTGGATCAGGCCGTTGGCCTCGGCCTTGGCCCGGACCCGAGCTCGATCGATGCCGCGGCCATCATCCTTGATGGTGATGACCACTTCGCTGCCGGTCTGATGTGCCGAGAGGGTTACCTGACCCACAGCCGGTTTTCCGGAAGCGACCCGGTCCTGCGGCAGTTCGAGGCCGTGGTCGATCGAATTGCGCACGAGATGGACGAGCGGATCGGCCAGCCGGTCGATAACAGTCTTGTCGACTTCCGTGCTCTCGCCGGTGGTCACGAGCTCGATTTCCTTGCCGGTCTCGCGTGCGAGGTCGTGCACCAACCGGCGGAAGCGGCTGAACAGGCTCGCCACCGGCATCATGCGTAAGACCATCATCGTGTCACGCAATTCGCCGGCCAGACGCTCGATTTCTTCGGAGACGGAGCGCAACCCGAGATCGACGGCCGATCCGGCCATCTGGCTCAGTCTTGATTGCGCTATCACCAGTTCGCCGACGCGGTCCATCATTTCGTCGAGGCGCAGAGCCGGGACGCGTACGTTATCCGACTGCCGCTGGGACTTGGCGTCACCGACCGCAGCCCGCTGTTCTTCGCGCGCGGAGGGCGCTTCAGTGGCCTGCACTTCAACTGGTTGCGCTACCACCGACGCTGAATCGCTGGCTTCGGCCGCCGGTGTCACGTCCCTCAAGTCCATCACCATCTCGTCCATGACGAAGATGAAGACGTCCTCGATGTCGGAGCGAGGCTTGTCGGTGACGATGGTCGCGTTCCAGCCGAGATAGAGCTGTCGCGGATCCATTGTGTCGAGCGTCGGCAAGGCGTCGGTGCTGGCGCTGAGTTTGCACTCGCCAAGCTCCCGCAATTCGTCAATCAGGCCCAAGGGGTTTGTCCCATTGATCATCGAATCGGCCGGAAGTCGGAATGCGAGCTGCCATGTGCGCAGGGTCGGTGCTGCTGATGCCTGAGGCTTGCCAGCGGAAGACTGGCTAGCGCTCGATGCTTCACGGCCGACGGCCTTGTGCAACTGCTCAAGCAGTCGCGTGCTCATGGCGTCATGGTCGCCATTGGGTTGATCGAGCAGAGCCTGCATATGGCCCTGCGCATCGAGGACGGCGGCGATCAGTTCGCTGGTCGCCGGCGCTTCGCCCTTGCGCACCCGGTCGAAAGCCGTTTCGCAATGATGCGTGAAAGCAGCGAGCTGGTCGAAACCGAACATCGAGCCCGATCCCTTAAGCGTGTGCAGGCCGCGGAACACGGCATCGATCTGCGCCCTGTCGTCGAGGTTGCGGGTCAGGTCGAGCAGGCCGGCTTCGATGACCTCCAACTGTTCGGCCGCTTCCGTGCGGAAGACAGCTATGGGATCGAGATTGTTCATCGGCCGAGAACCTTGCGCGCGATCTTGGTCAGGTTGTCCGCATCGAAGGGCTTGGTGAGCCAGCCCGTGGCGCCCGCTGCCTTGGCCTGCTGCTTGATGTCGCCATCGGATTCGGTGGTGAGAAAGATCACCGGTGTCCCCATATAGGCGGGCAACTGGCGCAGGCTGCGGATCATGGTGAGACCGTCCATGTTCGGCATGTTCAGGTCGGTAACGATCAGGTCGAAGTTGCCGGACTTGATCTTCTGCAGACCATCGGCACCATCAACGGCCTCGGTCACGTTGTAGCCGGCATTGGTGAGTGCGATCCGGGTGGTCATTCGGATGCTGGCGGGATCGTCTACGGTGAGAATGTTGGCACTCATCTCTGGTCTCCGTTCATGGTCGTCAGGGAACCACCGCCAAGTGCGGCGGAAAGGCCCGCTCGTTCTAGCGTGGTGAAAAAAGCACTTTTCGGGGTTGCGTGGATGCGAAGGTCAACGCCGTCCCTGGCGGCCATCGATTGCGCCGACAGCAAAAGCTGCGGCAAGGTGAGGTCGCATTCGCAATCGTCAGCAATATCGATTTTCAGTGGGCGTTTTGTTCGCTTCGCATCCTGGAAAGCGAGATGCAGCTGCTCGTGTGTTTCCGTTGCAGTCTTGATGGTGAGTGCGCCTTCCAGTCGGAGCGTCTTCAATTCCTCGGTCATGCTACTGTTTCCAATGTCGTGATGGTCCGAACGGTGGTTGGTGATCCGTCACCGGGCACTGCCGGCTTGGTATAAAGCGCCCGGATCGCCGGCCATTTTCGGTCGAAGGCGGCGACGCAGGCGGGGTCGAAATGCGCTCCGCTGCCTCTCAGGATTTCGCGGTGGGCTTCATCCACCGGCCAAGCCTTTTTGTAAGGGCGCTCCGAGCACAGGGCGTCGAAAACATCGGCAACGGCGACGATCCTGCCTTCGATCGGGATGTCTTCGCCGGACAGTTTTTTCGGATAGCCCGTGCCGTCCCATTTTTCGTGGTGGCTTCCGGCGATGGTGGCAGCGATACGGATGATATCGGAATCACTGCCTTCGAGAATCTCGGCACCGAGGGCGGCATGCGCACGCATATCGTCCATCTCTCTGGCGTCGAGGGGCCCGATCTTCAGCAGAATGGCGTCGGAAACGCCGATCTTGCCGACGTCGTGCAGGGGGCTCGCCATGGAGATCATCTCGCAGGTGGGGCGGTCAAAGCCGAGTTCTTCCGCGATCAGCTCGGCAATGACCGCGACACGCTCAAGGTGCAGGGCAGTTTCGCCATCCCGACAGGCCATGGCTTTTGACAGGCGCCAGATAATCTCCCGCTCCTGGGCGGCGATCCGGGCGCGGGCTGCCGCCACGTCTCTCTCGAGTGACTTGGCATGGCTCGCCAAAGCCTGTTGGGCCTTGCGCAAGGCGAGGAGATTGCGGACCCGGATTGTGAACTCTGTCTGATCGATCGGCTTGGTCAGAAACTCTGTCGCACCTGCCGCGATCGCAGCAATCTTGATTGTCGGATCAGTTTCCGAAGTCAGCATGATGACCGGAACGTCCCGAGCATTTGACAAGGTCCTGACGCGAGAAATCAGTTCGATGCCGTCCATGCCTGGCATGTTGTAGTCGACGAGGATCAGATCGGCCTGTGTCGTCTGGAGCACGCTCAGTGCATCCAGGGGATCAAGGAACGACAGGACACCACACGCATCAGTCTCAGCAACCGCGCGCTGGATAAAGGATAAAATTGACGGACTATCGTCTATTGCGAATATGCGCATGATCTTCCCTCGGCCGCCAAATACTATTTGGGCGGCGGGACAGCTTTATATTGTTGATTTTCGTGAGATCCGCGTCATGCGGCTTGATGTGGCTGCGTGATCTAGCCCTGAACGTGCAGCAAGACTGCAGGCTGCATGTTAACGCAGACTTAAGCGTGTATTTTTTTAAAGGGTGCGAGCAATGTTATGCGTTCCAGCGACGGCTTTGCGTATTTGTGATCGACCGGTTGTCATTCCAGGTCTTTGCGGCCTTTGCGGGTATCGGAAGGCGCTTTTCCATATTGCGCGCGATAGCGGGCGGCAAAATACCCCATGTGTCGGAAGCCCCAGCGTGAGGCGATTTTCTCGATGCTTTCCTCCCCTGTTCCAGCAAGCAAATCATTATGGACGCGGCTGAGGCGCATCTGAAGAATGTAAGCGTTGGGGGTTGTCGACAGATGATGCCTGAACGAATTCTGCAGTGTCCGAATGCTGGCGCCGGATCGGCGTGCCAACTCTTCGATGGCGATATCCTGATCGGCATGCCGCTCGAGCCAGTCGATGGCGCGCTCAAGATGGCGGGGCAAGGTAGGGCGCTGATCGGACCTGATCTCCTCCCTGGGCCAGAGACTGACGAACATCATGATTAGAGCATCGCGGATCAGTGCGGGCGTGCCTGCGTTATCCGGACCCAGCCCATTCGGGTCGAGTCCAGACAAAAGGTGTGCTGCTATCTGGTGGATGATGTCGATGCCTGCAGCGGTCGCAACATGAGCTTGCAGTGCAGCCAGGCCCCATCCGGCGCTTCCGTGGCTGCGGTTGATGTGCGGAGCCACCTGCTCGAACGGGATGACCACGGAGAGTTTACGGGAGCCTGGACATGCCGTCACCGTAACCTTTCGCGTGTCCTTTATCAGCACGGCACCAAGGGCCGGAGCTTCGATCTCTTCATCTGCCGATTGAAAACAGAATCGGCCCTCTTCGATGAAATGGAGCTCAACTTGGTGGTGCTTCGGACATCCATAACGCACCCCGTATCCGGAGCTGGTCGAGATCCGCCAAAGCGTAATGTTGCAGACCGAGGTGATGTTCGCCTGGATGTCAAACGGACCGGCTTCCTTGAGTCGCCAGAACTCCGACGGACGGAAAGTCTTCGCAGAGATTGACTGCGTCTCAAGTTCGTCTTGCGAACTTATACTGTACATCTTTAAGTCGGTCACGGATCAATGCGGCAAGTTGGAATGTTTGTGTTAAATATATGTATCATATATAAATAGTATAGATTGCAACATGCCTCACGGCCAGTGCTCGCTTTGGCTTTTTTTGTACGTGCTTTACGGAAGATTGATTTGAGCCGCTGCGAATGCCCGGCACAGAACAGCGTTCGTGTTCGCTGTTTGGCATGGACGTTCACCTCTTCCGCAAGCTGGAGGTCGAGCCGGCTCCCATGCTGCTCGTCTTCATCCTCGGGCCGGTGATGCAACAATTCCTGTGCCGGACGTTTCTCGTCTCGAAAAGCGCCCCAGCATCCTTTCCACCCGGCCGCTGAGCGCTGGCCTGCTCCTGATGGTTGTTCTGCCATCGGTCAGAAAGAAGCGCGAAGAAGCATTCCAGAATGGGTGCCGGAGCAAGGAAGAAGCGGTAACCGCTGGGCAATCTTCCGCGTGACGTGCACACAGTGAGAGCCGGGTGAATATCGAAACTGCGAGCTGAACTGCGGTTCGATTATTTGGGATCGTTTGCCGAACATCGGGGGTAGTCGAACCGCGCTTTTGGATTTTGTGATGGTTGAGGTACGTCCAGCAAAGCTAAGACGGGCCAGCAAATCCTTACCCAGAGCCCTTGCGGTCGGACCCGACGGCGCAGTTGATCGCGCCCAAGGCTGGTCTAATCCGGGAGCCAGATTTCCGCTCCGCCGTCTCGAGTGGCGCAGTCGTGAAATGAATGTCATCTCCTCAACTGGTCTGAACCGCATGGACAATTTCTCCGAACCGGCAAGCCAAAGGGTCGTCGGTTATGCCGCTGGCTTGGGTTCCCAGGTGAGGCGATGGGGAACTGGGTTGAACAGAGATCCCCTTGCAGAGACGCTTGCCTCGCATTTTGGCCAGACGACGCGGTTGGCGGGTCCGATCCTCATGGGCCATCTCTCAAACTTCGCGATGACCACGACGACTTTGCTTCTCTTTGGCTGGATGGGCAGTGGTTCACTCGCGGCAGCGGGGCTTGCGATCCGTGTGGCTGTCAGCACGAATATTCTGGCAGGTATTCTTCTTGTCGTCGGCGTTGTCGCCTCGAGTGCGAACGGGGGGCGGGACACCAAGCGAGTTTCCGGTGTTTATTGGAACGGCCTCTACCTGGCATTTGCCCTGTCGGTGCTATCCTTTATCTGGATGACTGTTGCGCCCGGCCTGCTTGCTGTCCTTGGCCAACCTCCAGAAGTCGTGGCTGAAGCAGAACGAATTCTTCACATCTTGCGTTGGGGCGAACCGGCAAATCTGCTGCGCCTCGGGTTGATGCGCACCATGCTCCCAGCTCTTGGCATGACATGGATCCTCTATGCCCTTACGCCAGTCTCTTTGCTGTTTTATGCAATCGCAGGGTATGCGCTTGTTTCAGGCTTTCATGGCTTCGCACCGATGGGTGTTGTCGGAATTCCAGTCGCTCTGGTTGGAACGATATGGTTGACGGCGCTGGTCATGCTGGCTGCCGTCCACTTCGGGCCGAGCCGTTCCCTTATCCCCTTCACACGGATCCGATGGTCGCTCCTGTGGGAGCTTTTTCGGACTGGCCTGCCAATAGGAACCCTGCAGGGCGTTGACGGGATTTTCTTCCTGATTGCCACAGTCGTTGTCGGACAGTTCGGGGCGGCTGCGCTCGCAGCACACCAGATCGCTTTGAACTTCGGCACCATCGCCTATTCGCTGGCGGTGTCGTTCGGTGACGCAGCAGCATTGCGCATCAGTTATCGGCGAGGGGCACTGGTTTTCAGGGATGCGCGGATCGCAGGCTTTGTTGGCGTCACCCTGGGCACGGTCTCGATGGCGGCTGCTGGACTTGTTGTTCTCTCCTTTCCGAACCTCTTCATCGGTTTGTTCATCGACATCGCCGATCCCCGCAATGCTGCAACGCTGGCAGCGTCTCAGTCCCTGGTGCTCTTTGCCAGCCTCTTCATCTTCGCAGACGGGGTCTATGGGACCGGCATGGGCGTGCTTCGGGGACTGGGGGATAACCGCTACGCAATGGTGGTGGTGATCGTCGTCTACTGGGGTATCGGGCTCCCTCTGGGTGCGGCCTATCATCTGCTCGTTGGCTTCGGAATTGAGGAGGTCTGGTTGGGGCTTGCGACGTTGCAAGGCCTGATCGGGTTGGTCCTGATAAAGCGCTATGCCAAAGTCACGCGGCAGGATCCAAATGAGTGAACAGGAAATGGGTCCCGGAAAAACTGCACTGCATCACGACCAGACGTGC
The DNA here is from genome assembly GCA_965283865.1 of Allorhizobium sp. Lineage (GTDB taxonomy): Bacteria > Pseudomonadota > Alphaproteobacteria > Rhizobiales > Rhizobiaceae > Allorhizobium. The sequence goes on along the minus strand of CBDIQA010000001.1, from coordinate 4,231,381 downwards.
TGCGTTCCAGAGCAGGTGCCGCCAGTTGATGCTGCGGATCTTGTCAGTCTGGCGGCTGCCGCGATGCCGATCCTGACCGGGCACGAGCCGGTCAATGTGGTTAAACGGCCTGTACCTCCCTTGTCCGGGTCTCTGGATCGTCTCATTGGACTGCATCGTCGGAGTAGGCAGAAATGGACCACCGTGCCTGACAACATGCGCGGGTCGATCCTCTTCATCCTGTCGGTTGTGCTGTTCTGTATCATGATGGTTGCCATCAAGGAGATCGGCACGGGGCTGCCGCTGCCTCAGATATTGCTGATCCGCCAGGTGATCCTGACCGTGATACTTCTGCCGTTGCTGCCTGGTGGCATCTCGCGTGCACTCAAGACCCAATACCTGGGGAGACACCTGCTGCGAGGGCTCGTCTGTCTCGGTTCGCAATACACCTATTTTCTGGCGCTTCTCTATCTGCCGCTCGCCGATATGACAGCACTCGGCTTCAGTCAGGTCATCTTCATGACCATTGCCGCCGTCGTTGTTCTCAAGGAAAACGTGGGTTGGCGGCGGTGGCTGGCAACAATGGTCGGCTTCGTTGGCGTCCTTATCATGCTGAGACCGAGCAGCGGGACCATCGACGTCTATTCGCTGGTCGCTGTCTTGAGTGCGCTGCTTCTATGTGGTGTGACCATATCCATCCGGTTGATGGCCAGGACCGAGGCGACTGAAACGGTGATGCTCTATCAATCCTTCGTGCTTTGCACGGCCTATGCGGTGCCGAGCATTGTGTGGTGGCAGTGGCCCAGCCACAAGGAATGGATGCTCCTGGCAGTCATCGGCATCGTCGGAACGTTGGGACAGTATCTGTTCACGCTTGCATTTCGGGTGGCGGAGGCATCGGCGCTCGCACCTCTTGAATTCACCCGGCTTCTGATTGCCATAGTCCTTGGCTACTTGGTCTTTAGCGAGATACCGGAGCTATCGACCATGCTGGGTGCGCTGATTGTCATGGGCTCGACGATTTACACGGTGCGGAGAAATTCGCGGCATGACGACAACCATGGACAGAAAGCGTTCCACGAATCAGGGCCGTAGGACGCCGGCCCTCTCAGCACGCGACCTTGGCCAGCTTGCTGGCCATCGGAATGCTTTCCATATGGGTGTCGATCAGACAATCGACGAAGCGGCGCGCGAGCTTGAATTCGCTGGAACTCGGTCCCGTCACTGCTGCGATGGCGTGCACCTTTCGGGTAAGATCCTGACGCAGCACCCGCAGCATGCCGGTTTCTACATGCGGCTGAGCCACGTGGTCAGGCAGATAGCCGATATTGCGGCCAGACAGGATCAGCGTCATATGAGCATGCGCGCCGTATCCAATGTCACCGCGGGTCGCAGCATTCCGGATCCGTTCGGGATGGAAGTGTTCGAGATGGCCGCGATTGGCATAGACAGCATTTTCGATCTGCTCCATCGTGATGTCTGAATCGCGGATGTGAAACAGCGGATGCGCCCGACCGCAATAGATCGCTGCCGCTTCCGGAAACAGCGGTTCGAAGGTCAGTTGGCTGAAGTGGTCGTCGGTCAGGCCGATCCCGACGTGAATGAGGCCGTCCGCCACATGGCCCGTCATCTGAAATCCCAGCATCACTTCCAGCTTGAAGCGCGCATTCGGATAATACTCAGCCAAACGACTGATGGCCTCTGCAATGCGTGAACGCGGATTGTCGACGATATGGTCCTGGACGCCGATGATCAGTTCATGTCCGGCACTGTCATTGAGATTGGATGCACGCTGCTTGAAGCTCTCGACCGAGGCAAACAGGTCCTTGGCGGCCTGATAGACCACCTCGCCTTCATGATAGAGCTTGAATCCCTTCGGACCACGTTGGCAGAGCCGGACACCGAGACGGATTTCCAGCGATTTCAGATATTCGCTCAGCATGGACTGCGAGAGGTTCAAGACCGACTGAGCAGCCGTAAAGCTGCCTTCCTCCACGATCGTGCAAAAGCAACGCAGCAGTTTGAGGTCTACATCGTAGATCTGGGACAAATTCGACATTGCAAACCAGTTCTGACTGTTTGAGCCGCCCTAGTAAGGTCCTCAGCAAAGATTGTGCCAACACAAGAAACGCATTTGCGATCTTTGATAAAAGTCAATTTTTCAAAGGCTTGGAATCTGTGGCGCTCAAAGGGGGGCGCAAGTGAGCCATAGCGCAAATGCGCCAACTGCTCATGTAAATGGCACTGCTTGACCGAAATGGTGCACCGCAACAGTTTCCGGTCGTGGAATGGCAGCTTGCGTGGCTTATTCGCCAAGGCTGAAAGTCGAAAATATTCCCGGAGGCTCCCTCAACAACCGCGCAAGATACTATGATTGCTGGGAAACGACCTGTTCGAAAAGCATCCATCTTGACCAATCAAAGCATCGAGCTTTGCCGATAGTCACCCATGCTGCACTGCGATTAACGTTCCTTCAACCCCTGTAACTGCCAGCAATCCTCAGGCTGCGGCAGGTCTGACGGCCGCAAGGAAACAGCGCAAAATGTCGAAGAGCTTTCACCTCGCCTGGTTCATGAATTTCTCGGTCGATGACTGGAATGCTCCGTTTTCGGCCGGTGGAAAGCCTTGGGATGGAAACTTCTATGTCGACATGGCAAAGGCGATGGAACGCGCCTGTTTCGACTACATCATGCTCGAAGACACATTGATGATTTCGGAAGCCTATGGCCACAGCATGGAGGTCTATCTCAAGCATGCTCTGATGGGGCCGAAGAGCGATCCCATGCCGCTTGCGGCGCTGATCGCCAGCAAGACAAGCAATCTCGGCGTTGTCGCCACCATGTCGACCATGGCCTATCCGCCCTTCATGCTCGCCCGCCTCTGTGCGACGGTCGACAGCATTTCCGGCGGGCGCTTCGGGTGGAATATCGTGACCAGCGGCGAAAATCTCGCCGCCCAGAACTTCGGCATGGACGAGCTGCCACCCCGTCAGGACCGCTATGACATGGCGGATGAATATGTCGAACTCTGCAAGCAGCTCTGGGGTAGCTGACGTAGAGGATGCCGTCGTGCTCGACCGTGAGACCGGCACCTATGCCGACTACCGCAAGGTCAGACCCATCAATTTCGTTGGTAAATACTACAAGTGCCGCGGGCCGCTGAACTGCGTGCCGGGGCCCCAAGGACGCCCGACCTTCGTGCAGGCAGGGGGATCGCCGCGTGGTCGCCAGTTCGCGGCGATGACCGCCGACAGCATCATTGCAGCCGCATCCGGGATCGAAGCGATGAAGGAATATCGCGATGATATTCGTGCCCGTGCGGCAGCCGGCGGGCGTGATCCGGACGAAGTGAAGGTCTTCTTCATCGTTACCCCCGTGTTGGCGGAGACCGAAGCTGCCGCCAAGGCGAAGCTCGATGAATACATCAGCTCACCCGAGTATCAGGTGAAGACGCTGGCCTCTATCAGCTCGGTCACCGATATCGACTTCTCGCAATTCGAGCTCGACGAAGAACTGCCTCGGCTGACCACCAATGGCGAACAGGGCTCGCTCGACGCCTTCGCGCAATGGGGACGCGGCAAGACGCTGCGGCAGCTGATCAGCGACCGGGCGACGCGTGGTCTCGACGGTGTCGTGGGTACGCCTGATCAGGTTGCCAAACGGCTGGGCGAGGTGATGGAGGCCGTTGGCGGTGATGGCTTCCTGATCAGTTCGCCCTTCCAGAAAGTCAGCCGTCAGTACGTCACCGAGATTTGCGAAGGCCTCGTGCCGGCCCTGCAGCGTCGTGGCCTGACACGCACGGCCTACACGAAGCCGACGCTGCGCGAGACCCTTCGCGAGTTCTAGGAACCCGCGCCGGGGATGAACGATCGATCTGCATCAGACAAGAGGACACCCGACATGCCAAAGCGCTTTCATCTTGGTTGGTTCATGAATTTTGCTGTCAGCGAGTGGAATCATCCTTTTGGTGCCGGAGGCCGGCCATGGGACGGGAACTTCTACATCGACATGGCCAAGGCGATGGAGCGCGCGTGTTTCGACTATATCATGCTTGAAGATACCCTGATGATTTCAGAAGCTTATGGCCACAGCACGGAGGCCTATCTGAAGCATGCGATCATGGGCCCAAAAGCGGATCCCGCACCAATGGCGGCCTTGATCGGCGCCAACACAAAGCATCTCGGGGTCGTCGCCACCATGTCGACCATGGCCTATCCGCCCTTCATGCTCGCCCGTCTTTGTTCGACGCTCGACAGCATTTCCGGCGGACGCTTTGGTTGGAATATTGTGACCAGTGGCGAGAATCTCGCCGCCCAGAACTTCGGCATGGACGAACTCCCACCCCGCCAGGACCGCTATGATATGGCGGACGAATATGTCGAGCTCTGCAAGCAGCTCTGGAGCAGCTGGGACCAGGATGCTGTCGTGCTGGATCGTGAGACCGGCACCTATGCCGATTTCAGCAAGGTGCGGCCGATCGATTTTGTCGGCAAATACTACAAGTGCCGTGGGCCATTGAACTGCGTGCCTGGCCCACAGGGTCGCCCGACCTTCGTGCAGGCGGGGGGCTCGCCGCGCGGGCGCCAGTTCGCAGCAATGACCGCCGACAGTATCATTGCGCCCTCGTCAGGTGTGGATGGCATCAAGGCCTATCGCGACGACGTCCGCGCCCGCGCGCGAGCCGGCGGACGCGATCCAGATGAGATCAAGGTCCTGTTCGTCATTGCCCCCGTGCTTGGAGAAACAGAAGCGGAGGCGCATGCCAAGTTCGCGCGGATATCGGCGCATCCCGACTATATCGAGAAAGTCCTCGCCTCGATCAGTTCGATCACCGATATCGATTTCTCGCAGTTCGACCTGGACGCCGAGCTGCCGCACCTGACCACCAATGGCGAACAAGGGTCGCTTGACGCCTTTGCGCAATGGGGCAGCGGCAAGACATTGCGCCAGATCTGCATGGAGCAAGTATCGCGCGGAATCTACGGACTCGTCGGAACGCCCGATCAGGTTGCCGATCGGCTCGGGGAGATCATGGAGGAGGTCGGGGGTGATGGTTTCCTCATCACACGCCCATTCACGACGACAATCAGCCGCCAATATATCCTCGAAATCTGCGAGGGCCTCGTCCCTGCGCTTCAGCGCCGGGGTCTAACCCGGACCGAATACACCAAGTCGACCCTGCGCGAAACGCTGCGGGAATTCTGATCACCTTTGGATGCCACGACCAGGAGCCAACATCCGAAAAGAGGTCCCCGATGACAGATGCAATCGATGAGATCATCTCCCAGACGACAGGGCCCGAGGGCAGCCTGACATTGCGCCCTCCCGTCGAAGCTCAGGACTATCGGAACGCGATGTCCAAGCTCGCGGCGGCGGTGAACATCATCACCAGCACAGGCGACAACGGATGGTGCGGCTTTACCGCATCCGCAGTCTCGAGCGTCACGGACAGCCCGCCGACGCTGCTTGTTTGCATCAAGCGCACAGTCCAGGCCCATGGGACGATTACAGCGTCGGGTGTCCTTTGCGTCAATACGGTCGCCGGGCCGCAGGAGGAGCTTGCGATGACCTTTGCCGGATCGGGCGGCAACAAGGATATGGCACAGCGTTTCGCAGGCGGGGATTGGAGCCAGCTTGCCACCGGGGCGCCTGTGTTGACCGGTGCCATCGTCAACTTTGACTGCCGCGTCACGGGTGTCAGTACAATTGGCACACATGACGTCTTTTTCTGCGAGGTCCTGGCCGTGGCCGGCCAAGATGCCATGGAAAGCGGGGCCCTCGTATATTTCGACCGGAAATTTCACGCCGTCGCCTGAGGCTCTCGGGCGTGTCTCAAGCAAAATGACGTGCGAACGATAGGAGACTGCAGTGAACATCATGACCCCGGAATTTCAGAGGACGAAGGCGCTGCCGCTTGGAACCGTAGCGAGTGCTGCGGAGATTATCGAGGAGGCACGACAGGGGCGTATGTTCATTCTCGTTGATGACGAAGATCGCGAAAACGAAGGCGACATCATAATCCCGGCATGTTTCGCCCACGCCGATGTCATCAACTTCATGGCGCGGAACGCCTGCGGGCTGATCTGCCTCGCCATCACGCGCGAACGCGCAGAAGCCCTGGCATTGCCGCCAATGGCACCTGTTGCCAGTGCGCCCTTGAAGACGGCCTTTACCGTCTCCATTGAAGCCCGCGACGGCGTGACCACGGGGATATCATCGCATGACAGGGCGCGCACGGTCGCGGTTGCCATCGATCCCGAGGCCGGGCCGTCAGATCTGGTGATGCCGGGCCATGTCTTTCCGATCGTTGCCCGCGATGGTGGGACGATCACGAGAGCGGGCCATACCGAAGCGGCGGTGGATGTGGCCCGTCTCGCCGGACTGCCGCCATCCGGCGTCATCTGCGAGGTCATGAACGAGGACGGGACCATGGCGCGCCTGCCGGACCTGATGACCTTTGCCATGCGTCATGGAATGAAGGTCGGAACCATTGCCGATCTTATCGCCCACCGCTACGCCATCGGCGATCATCCCTTCCCTGATGCAGACGCGGCCGCTCGTCATGCTGCGATGCGGTAACATCGCTGGCACCTCCACCATGAGGATGCGACTGTCCGTCCTCGATCAATCGCTCGTTTCTGCCGGGCATGTGCCAGCGCAAGCAATTCGGGACAGCGTCTCGCTTGCCCGGGCCTGCGAAGGCTTCGGCTATAGTCGCTTTTGGGTCTCGGAGCATCATGGCAATGCGGCCATGGCGGGGTCGGCGCCAGAAGTCCTGCTTGGTGCACTCGCCATGGCGACGCGCACAATGAGGATCGGCAGTGCCGGAGTTATGTTGCCGCATTACGCTCCATTGAAGGTTGCCGAACAGTTCCGTGTGCTTGAAGCACTGGCACCTGGGCGCATCGATCTCGGGCTTGGTCGCGGTCCCGGTGCCGATCGCCAGACGGCCTATGCCTTGAGGCCCGATGCCTTGGACAATCCCCTCTCCATGTCTGCGATGGACAGCTTTCCGACCAATGTCGAGGACACACTTGCCTTGGTTCGCGGCGAGCCACTCGGTGACGACCATGTCTTCGCCGGAGTTTTTGCCCAACCCCAGGGGCCAACGGCACCACAGCCCTGGATCGTCGGGTCGGGCAAATACTCGGCACGTCTGGCGGGTCATCTCGGGTTGCCCTTCTGTCACGCGCATTTCTTTGGCAGCGACAGCGAAGCTGCCCAGGCGATCGGTGCCTATCGCGCAGGCTTTCGCGCCTCGCCGACCCTGACAGAACCCCTTGTCGGCCTGTGCCTCATTGCGATGGCGGCCCCAACCAGTGCCGAAGCCGAGCGCCTTTTCCTCTCCTACGCCCCTTGGCGTGTCTCAAGAGATGCCGGACGTATGGTGCCATTGCAGCCGCCTGACCAGGCGATCAGAGCGGCTGTCGGCCTCGACCAGGACACGATCCAGCATCTGCGCAAAACGGCGGTGTTCGGGACTCCCGACGAGGTCTACGCCAGGATTGCCGGGCTCAAGACCGATTACGCAATAGACGAGATGGTGATCCTCGCGCCGGCATATGAGCTCTCTGATCGCATGGCCTCCTATGGCCTGATTGCGGGGATCAATCAAACACAGGCAACGGAGGACCGGCCGGGTCGGGCGTCCGAGTTCTGGCTATGACGGTCCACAAACCATCGGAGACTTCGTGATGAAAGAGATCGGCGCCATTCCACCGACAACTTCCGAGTTGCTCACCATTGATCAAGGCACGTTCTGGCGCACCCTTGGCAACCGCGCCACCGGTATGACAATCGTCACGGCCATGAGTGACGAGGGACCTGTCGGATTTCTCGGCCTGTCTGCGACGCATGTGGCGGCCGACCCCGCCACCATGTTGGTCTCTATCGATCGCAAAACCAGCGCGCTCGCAGGCGTCCTGTCTCAGGGGCACTTTGCAGTCAACTTTCTCGATGCGGCCGCTGCCCATGTCGCGACAGCGTTCGGAGGTAAGTCCGGACTGCGGAATGCCGATCGCTTCGTCCACGATGAATGGGCGACACTTGCAACCGGTGCTCCGGTGTATTGTCAGGCTCTTGGCGTTTTCGATTGTCTCGTGGAGACCGTCGTTGAGCACGGCAATGTGTCCATCGTCATAGGAAGGGTGGTTGCTGCCTCCTCCCGCGCCGATGGCGAACCCCTCCTTTTCTTCCGCGGCAAGACGATCGAGGGCCTTCACCAGTCAGAGTAATTGGCTGGAGGGATGAAGTGCAGATTTGCTGCAATCATAGTCATGCCCACAGGCGGACTGCCATGAGTGGCGTCAGTCGCAGAACTTGCTGCGGCATCTGAAAAGCACTGTCGATTTATTTACACTCTACTTGCAGGCGTTCCGAGAGGGGCCATGCAATCCTGCGTGCGGTGAATATGCAGATTCTGGTGATGACGGTCTATTGGCGCGCTATTCGTTGACTAAAAAGGCAGCATCGCGATGCAATAAGATGCGCCAAAAGCTTCGGTTCAGCCGGAGTTCATTTTCAGTTTTCGCCATGTTTATCAGCGGGAAACGTCGCTACGGTCCTCATACTGCGATGCAGCAAAGCAAGATCCTCAAGTGAGGTAGGTAGCGCTGCGAAGGAGAGCGGATTTCATGCCAACGAATATGTTTCATCTTGGATGGTTTTTGCAGGGCTCAAGCATCGGCGGCTGGGGCGATAAATGGTCTGGGAATATTGCCAGAGAATGGATGCATCCCAGCGCCTATTTGGACCTCGCGCGTGCGATGGAGCGCGCATGCTTCGACTATATCCTCATTGAAGACTCGATCTATGTTGGCCAGAATTGGCAGGATTCCCGCGAAATATTTCTAACCAACGGCATCAGTGTTCCGCGTCAGGAACCCTCGGTCGTTGCGACACTGATGGCGGCTGCGACCACACGGCTTGGCATCGTTCCCACTTTGTCGACCTTTGCCTATCACCCCTATCTCACCTCGCGGATCGTCGGCACGCTCGACCAGATCTCGTTGGGGCGTGGCGGCTGGAATGTGGTGACCGGTAGCTCGGACCTTTCTGCTCAGAATTTCGGGATGGAGAAGCTCGCAGACCATGATGAACGCTATGTCATGGCCGAAGAATACATGCAGATATGCCAAGGGCTCTGGGGGTCCTGGGAGCCGGGCGCGATCGTCGGTGATCGTGAGACCGGGGTGCTCATCGACCACAACAAGGTCCACACGATCGATTACAAGGGCAAGTACTACGCCTCCCGCGGTCCGCTGAATTCCGGCCCGCTTCCGCAGGGGCAGCCTGTTATTGCTCAGGCCGGCGGTTCGAAGAGCGGCAAGGGATTTGCTGCCCGGTATGCCGACACCATTGTCGCGGCCCCGAAGGGCGTCGAAGCAATGAAACAGTATCGCAATGACGTCCGAACCGAGATGGCGGCCATCGGGCGGGATCCGGACAAGTGCAAGGTTCTCTTCCTCGTCCAGCCAATTGTGACAGAGACGATGACGGAAGCCGCCGAGCGCATTGCCGAGCGCAAGGCCGCATCCGAGAAATACATCGACCAGCGTCTGGCGCGCTTCGGCTGGAGCACCAATCTCGACCTTTCTGGCTGCGATCTCGACGCCCCGATCGGCGAACTTACCACCAACGGCCATCAGTCCAGCTTGGCTCAGTTCCTTGCGCGCTCATCCGGCAAGACACTGCGTGAGGCAATTATCGAGCATACCACCAGCGGCTATTGCGTTGACATGGTCGGCACGCCCGACAGCATTGCGAGCCAGATGGCAGAGGTCATGCAGGAGGTAGGAGGTGACGGTTTTCTCATCGAACAACCGAATGTCAACCGCCGCACGATCGCCTCGATCACCGACGGCCTCGTGCCCGTTTTGCAGCATCGCGGACTGACTCGCAACGCCTACGCGCATGAGCAGCTACGCGACAATCTTCTGGACTTTTAGCATCCGCAGACACGGCCCGATCCGGCATGGCCTACCACATCTTCACTTCCAGGGAGTTCACTCATGTCCAAGCATTCGAGAACCGTATTGACTGTTGCCTCCATGCTCTTGGGAGCATGGACACTGACGGCGGGCCCGGCGTCGGCGGAAAAACTTCTGCTGGGCAATGAAGGGGTTTATCCTCCCTTCAGCATCGTTGCATCCGACGGAACCCTGACGGGGTTCGAACCGGCGCTAGCACGCGAGATGTGCAAGCGAATGAACGTCGAGTGTGAATTCGTCGTCATGGATTTCAAGGCGCTCATTCCGTCGATCCTGCAGGGCAAGTTCAACATCCTGGCAAGTCAGCTTTCACCGACCCCCGAGCGTCTGGAAAAGCTCACATACGCGATGCCGATCGTCTACAATCCGGCGACGTTCGTCGTGCGCAAGGACAGCAACCTTACCTTCACGCCGGAGGGGCTTGCCGGCAAATCGCTGAAGCTCGGCCTTCAGCGGGGCGCTTCCTCGATCCCTTACGTCGAGAAGAACTTCGCCGGCCTGTTCACGCCTGTCCTCTACGACAATCCCGACCAGATGCGTCTCGATCTGCTCGCCGGCCGCGTGGACCTGATCTTCGATTCCAAGATCAACTGGACGCTCGAACTGATCAACAAGCCTGAAGGCAAGGACTACATGCTTGCCGGCGGCGATCACTGGCTCGGTGATCCCGCGATTCCCCCGAACGAGCGCGGCTACAGCTGGGCTGTGCGCAAGGATGACGAGGCGATCGTCGAGCGCATGAACGTCGCCCTGAAATCGATCATCGAAGACTGCACCTACACCAAGTTGCGCAAGGAATATCTCGACATCACGATACTCGCTGCCGAGGAGGCCTGTGCCGCCTCCGAATAGGGCGTTGCAATAGCTGCGCACCTCACCTGTCCACCTGTCTCCAACCAATGGGAATGAAGTCCATGGGCATGCTCTCAACACCAGGCATCAGCAGGTATTCTTTCTCGAACCAGGCCGGCGATCGACGGCGAGCCAAGGTGCGCAACCTGAAGGTTGTCGTGGCAGGCATAGTGGCCGTTCTTCTTGGCCATCTGCCGGCCGCGGCTGAAACACTAAAACTCGGGAATGAGGGCGTTTATCCGCCTTTCAGCATGGTCGATGCCAACGGCACTCTGACCGGCATCGAGGCCGACCTCGCCCGGGAGATGTGCAAGCGGATGGAGGTCGAATGCGAAATCATCGTAATGGATTTCAAGGCGCTGATCCCATCGCTCCTTCAGGGCAAGTTCGACATTCTGGTCTCCCAGGTGACGCCGACGGCAGAGCGCAAGGAGAAGATGCTGTTCAGCACCCGCGTCGTCGCCAACCCGATGGTGTATGTCCTTCCTGCCAATGGGAACTATACGCTTACCAAAGAAGGCCTTACAGGCAAGGGCCTGAAGATGGGGCTGCAACGTGGTGGCGCGCATATAAAGGTCGCGGAGGATATGTTCGGCGATGCCGTGGAATATGTCCTCTATGACAATCCCGACCAAATCCATCTCGATATGGTGGCAGGGCGGATCAACATGTCCTTCGAGGCCAAGCTGAACGTCGTCGTTGATTTCCTCAGCAAGCCGGAAGGCAAGGCATTCGAGATTGTCGGCGAAGAATACTGGATTGGTGAGCCCTCCGTCCCTGAGAACGAGCGCGGCTTGTCATGGGTTACCCGAAAGGGAGAAGAGGCCCTGGTGGCCCGCATGGACACGGCGATCAAGGCAATCATGGCGGATTGCACCTACACCGCTATCCGCAAAAAATACATGGATATCGCCATTCTGCCCGAGGACGAGGCCTGCGAAGGCAAGACAAACTGAACACGCCCTCTTTGTTGCTCTCACGGATGAAAGGGTTCCAGCATGGAAATATCATCAGCGGAGTTTTGGGGATATGTACGTCAGATCGGCGGTGGCGCGGTCGTCACAATGCAGCTCTTTGTGTCCGGCTTTGTCTTGGCGCTCCTGCTTGGAACGTTGATCGGGATTGTCACGCTGTCACGAAACATCGTGATCCAGACTATCTGGCGCGTTTATTCCTCCATCATCATGGGCGTCCCGTCACTGCTGGTCATCTTCCTGCTCTATTATGGAGGAAGCGCCATCCTGACTGGTCTTTTCGGGATGTCGCGTTCGATCGATGTCACGCCGTTCGGCGCCGGCTTGACGGCGCTGACCATCGTCTACGCGGCCTATGTCGCCGAACTGCTTCATGGCGCAGTACGCAATCTTCCAAGGGGACAATTCGAGGCATGCGCAGCGCTTAATCTCAGTACCTTTCACGCCTGGCGACACGTGATTCTGCCGCAGGTCGCCCGTCTCGCATTTCCGGGCCTCGTGAACATCTGGCTGATCGTTCTCAAGGATACCCCATTGGTGTCTCTTGCGGGCCTGAACGATCTCGTTGCCAATGCGAAAATCGCCGCCGGCGCCACCAACGAGCCTTTTGTTTTCTTCATCGCAGCGTCGCTGTTCTTCATCGTTTTCAGCGCCCTGACCATGCCACTCGCCGCCCGTATAGAAGTTCGCTTCAACCGCGGCCTAGCCAGGGTGAACACATGAACGCGCTCGTGATCGACTTTGAACTTGTCTGGGAGTCGTTGCCAGCCATGCTCAACGGGCTGATGACGACGGTGCTGGTGACCGTCATTGTCCTGGTTCTCGGCATGATTTTCTGCGTTCCACTGACGCTGGCGAGAATGTCGTCAAACCGGGCATTTGCCTTGCCGGCGGCCTTCTTCGTGATGTTCTTCCGCGGCGCGCCCCTGTTGATCCTGCTCTATCTTGTCTATTATGGCTTTGGCCAGATCGAGGCGCTGCGGGACGGGCCGCTTTGGTTCATCTTCGGAAGCGCATTCGCCTGTGCTGTGATCGGGCTGACGCTCAATCACCTTGCCTTCATGGTCGACGTCGTGAGGGGGAGTCTTGAGGCGGTTCCCGCTGGTCTCAGTGAAGCCTCGAATTCGCTCGGGATCTCGCCGCGCGACACCTTCCGATACATCCAGCTGCCGCTGGCAATGCGTTACGGAATCAAGGCTTACCAGAACGAAGTCGTCATGCTGACCAAAGGCACGGCAGTCATCAGCGTGATCACCATCATCGACCTGACAGCGGTCGCCAATGAGGTTTTCGAGAGAACCTACGATCCATTCACGCCAATGCTGACTGTCGCTGCCTTCTACTGGATACTGGTCAACACGATGCGGCTTGGCTTTCGCCGATTTGAAGCCCACCTCAACCGTCATCATGCGGCCGAAGATGCCCGCCGCAATCAGACCTCAGCCAGAACTGCCGGATCGACCATGTTGCGCCCACTCGAATGGCTGAAGTCGAGCCGCGCGATCCCCGCTGCCCACAAGGAGCATGCCATATGACAGCGGTAGAGCCATCCTTGACAGGTCCTACCCCGTCCTCGTCCATCGCGGTCAGCATGAAGGGTGTCGAGAAACGGTATGGAACGTTTCGTGCCCTGAATGGGATCGATCTCGATGTGCGACGTGGCGAGAAGATCGTCGTATGCGGTCCTTCCGGTTCAGGTAAATCAACGCTCATCCGTTGCATTAACCGTCTGGAGCCGCATGATGCGGGAACGATCGTCGTCAATGGCATAGAGCTCGACGGTTCACGAGCGACCACACAGGATGTCCGCATCGAAGTGGGAATGGTGTTTCAGCAGTTCAATCTGTTTCCGCATCTGACAATCCTCGAGAATTGTACACTTGCCCCGCGCTTGGCCCGAGGTGCAACAATTGAGGCCGCCGAGCGGATTGCGAGACGCTTTCTGGATCGTGTGCAAATCGGGGATCAGGCCAATAAGTATCCGAGCCAGCTCTCGGGGGGGCAACAGCAACGCGTAGCGATTGCAAGGGCTTTGTGTATGGAGCCGCGGATTATGCTTTTTGACGAGCCGACTTCATCACTGGACCCCGAGATGATCAAGGAGGTCCTGCAGGTGATGGAGGACCTGACCAATGATGGACTGACCATGATCTGCGTGACGCATGAGATGGGTTTCGCCCGTCGGGTCGCCGATCGATGCATCTTCATGGACAAAGGGGAAATCGTAGAATCGGGGTCGGCCGAAAGTTTTTTCGAGGCTCCACGGAGCGACAGGTTGAAGACCTTTCTGTCGCAGGTCCTGCATTGACAGATAGCCATTGATTGCTGCGTTTGACTGCAGTCTCTGTCACGGCGACTTGAGACATCTGAACCGCACCGGGCACCGCGAGATCAGTTTGACATCAAGACGTTTACGCCACAGGACTGGGGCTGCCGAAAGACAGTTTAGACATGGGTGGCAGAATGAGCGGTAATCAATATTTTTCGCAGGTTGGCGGACTTCCGCCGCAGACACAGACAATCTCCAGCAAGGCCGTCTTTACGACAGCCTATGCCGTGATCCCGAAGACGGTGATGAGCGATATCGTCACCAGCGTCTTGCCGCATTGGGACGAGACCAGGGCTTGGATCATCGCGCGACCACTCAGCGGCTTTGCAGAGACTTTCGCCCAGTACATTATGGAGGTGAAGCCCGGTGGCGGTAGCGTCAGGCCGGAGCCGGATTCTCGCGCGTCGGCGGCGATCTTCGTCGTCGAAGGCGAGGGCAAGATCACCTACGACAATCAGGATCATCAGCTGCGCGCCGGCTCGTTTGCCTATCTGCCTGCCGGCGCCAAATGGACCTTCAGCAATGAAAGCGAGGCGGTGATCCGGTTTCATTGGGTGCGCAAAGCGTTCAAGGTCGTGGACGGCCTGGAGCCGCCGCCAGCCATTTTCACCCATGAAGATGATTGCGTGATGCACGCCATGCCCGATACCGAGGGCCGCTGGGCAACCACCCGCTTCATAGATCCGTCCGATGTGCGCTATGACATGCACCTCAACATCGTCACCTTCGAGCCGGGCGCGATCATTCCCTTCATGGAAACGCACATCATGGAGCACGGGCTCTATGTGCTGGAAGGCAAGGCCGTCTATCGCTTGAACGAGGACTGGGTGGAGGTCGAGGCTGGCGACTACATGTGGCTGCGCGCCTTTTGCCCCCAGGCCTGCTATGCCGGTGGTCCGGGACGCTTCCGCTATCTGCTCTACAAGGACGTCAATCGCCATCCTGACTTGTGATGGGTGCCCCGGGTGTCCATGCAAAAGGGGCGCGCTTGTCCTGAACACGCCAGAACCGGGCATTCTCCTTTTGCAGGACCAAACTGTCCATGCAGCAGGGGCCATCTCGGTCCGCCCCGATAGCCCAGCGTTAGAGCAGTTCTGGCGAAAGCTGGAGCGGGTTTTGCATCCGGAATTGCGTTAAGACAGGGAGTTAGGCGTTGTTGTCGACTCCGTCTCCGCCGTCAACGCCCGAGCTGCGGCGTTTGGCCCGCAGGCCTTTATTCGCATCAACGCGTATGACGGTCATTCTCGACCGCAAAACGATGAGGCCGGTCTGCGTGAGCACACCGGCCTCATCGTTTGGAGTTGAAACTTGTTGTCGCTCAGAGCGGTGGTGGCGAGATCTTCGGCAAGACGAAGTCTTCGCCGAGCAGGTGCAGCCACAGGCGCTCCAGGATGTAACCATAGACCGTCACACCGGACACGGTGTATTTCAGCATGGTGCTCAGCGCCTCAGGCGAGATCGCGGCCACACGTTTGTTCCGGACCGCGAAGATCGCGCCGTAGGAGAAGACGCCGATCGAGTGCTGGTCTGCCTTGGCGGCCAGCTCGTCGAGCTTTGCAAGGCGCAGGAAATGTGCCGCGATGTTGGTACCGTCAGGCAGTCCGCCGTGAATGACGCGGTAGACATTGCCCATGCCCCAGGCACCCTGGTCGACGAAATCGATCGGGCCCCATGTCAGCAGCGAGAAGCGCTCCACCCTGACCCGAGGGCGCCCGAACAGGCCGCGCTGGTATTCCGCCAGCAGCGTGGTCGGCGGGACCATTTTGTCCTCAAGCCACTGCCAGGACATGGGCTGCAAGTCCTGCCAATGCTTCCAGGTATGGAGAAGATTGATGAAGTCAGGGCTGTGCTCGAAGGGGTCGCCCTGCGCATAGACGGTGAAATCGTCGTTATCCTCGGTCTCATTCAGCATGTGATTGAGATAGGTCTCAGACTCCCGGCCCACATTCGGGCGGTCGATGATCCGCGTGGCGCGCTGGATGATCTCCGGAGAGGTTATCGGTTCGCCTTTGTTGTAGATCACGACTTCGAAGTCGTCCGGGATCAGCTTGATCCACTCCAACGGTTCCGAGTAGCGGGCGAGTATCACGCGATTCATGGAAGGCCTCCGGTTATCGAGGCACCTGAGCGGAAGCTTCTCTAGCCCAACTGCGCGGATGGCAGCCCTTTCAGTCCCCAACAGCCGTAGTGCATCAGCAATCTTGTGCGTGGCTTGAACGGTTGAGCGACTGCCGTGGCTTTCACTTGGCTATTGCATCAGCGGCAGCGCGGCCGGACATGAAGGCCTGGTTGGACCAAAGGTAGTCCCACTCGCCGAAGCGCCCAGCGAGGGCAATTCCCTGACTTTCGACCCACTCGCGCACAGTATTGCGGCGTTCCTCCATCCCTAGATCGAAGACGACATTGCCGAAGGGAAGGTGCTTATGATGGGTGAGAACGATCTCGTCACGTTCCGCAAGTCCCATGGTCTCGACCGTCTGCAAACAGTGTTCGATCAGCGCCTCGGGGGACAAGCCATGCTGCATCCGGTATGAGGAATAGATTTCGAACTGCAGCGATGAATGGCCTTCCGGCGCATTGTGCGGGGACTTGATGCTCGGCGAATAGGCCCGGGACGCGAGAATGTCGGTGTCGTAGATGTAGAACCACAGGCTCGGCGAAACGCGTAGCTTCCGAAAACCGATCGAGACAATGTCGATGGACGTGGCAAACAGCGTATCGGCAAGCGCGCGGATTTCTGATGGCACATCCGTCATGATCTGGATCAGCAGCGGCAGCGGCATGGTTGAGATCATCCTCCCGTACTGCTGGACTTCGCCATTTTGGAAGCGGATGCTGCGGCTCCGATTGTCGATCCCGACCGCTCTCATGTCTGTCCGGACGTCAACCGTTTCGAGAAGCGGCGTAAGAAACGCCCGGTAGCCGCCCCGTTCCGGATACCGCATCGTCGAGACGTAATAGGTGTTGGGTGGGTTTTCCGAGACCGCTCCCAGCACGACCTCGCGCAGATCCGCGCGGCGCATGCGGTTGCCGATCCAGCCGGTTCCGAGCTCTGCCGCGTCAAGGGTCCAGTATTTCCTTGTGTATCGCAGAGGCCAGCGCTCGGCGATCTTGGCACCGTACTGGTTATAGAGCCAGTCGCGGTAGTTTTCGATGGGTGCGTCCGGTGAAACCTGCGCCAGATGATGGGCTAGATCGACCACCAGGTCGGCCTTCTCATCGGCTGCGAGAGGAAACATGTTGTTCTGCACCGGATGTGGGATCCACAATCCCCCATCCCAGTTCAGCGAGCGCGCCTCATGGCTGAGATAGGGCGTGCGGTCGAATACTTCGCGCACTTCCGGCTCGGACGCAAAGGACAGATGCACGGCATTGTCGAAGGTCCAGCTTCCCTCTGCGGTTTCAAGCGTGAAGCTGTCCAGCAGGCCACCCGGACGAGAGGCTGCCTCGAACAGTGGGGCCTCAAGACCATGCTCCCGCAGGCGTGCAGACGCGGCCAGCCCGGCAATTCCGGCGCCTAGAATGATCACCTCGTGGTCTGGCTTCATTGAGCCGCCTTTTCCTGTTCCAGCAGTGTCTGCACGTAGGCGCTCAGGGCCAGATCCCAGCTCGGCATATGGTTCAGGCCAAGGAGAGTGAGCTTGCTGTTCTGCGCCGCCTCGTTGGGCGAAACGGGTGCCCGACGGACAAACCGCTGCGGCAGAAGAACAGGTGAAAGCCCAGCGGCAAGCAGGATGTGGCGAACGTAATCAAACCGAGAGACTGCGCCACCTGCCACGCAGTTGAAGCTTCCCTCGATCCCTTCTTCGATCAAGATCTCTGTCTGGCGGACGACGTCATCAACGTTTGTCGGTGAGCCGATCTGATAGGGATCCGAATAGATCTCGGCTTTTTGACGGGCTTCAACAATGCGGGCCCAGACGAAGTTCTTGCGATGAGCAAGGCTGCCGCCATAGAGCCAGCCTAGCCGAAGGATCAGATGCCGGCAACCACTGGCGAGAACGGCAACCTCGCCCTGGGCCTTGCTTCGGTGATGCGCGGTCGTGGGATGAAGAGGCGCGAAGTCTGAATGCGGCTCGGTGCCAACTTCGGAAAGTCCATAGCAGCCGGTCGAGGAGAAATGCACCAGAAGCGCGTCCATGCGCCGCGTTGCCTGGCCGAAGAGGCCCGGAAGCAGTGCGTTGACGGCAAAGGCGCGATCCGGCGCGTCTTCCGCCCGCTCGACATCCGTGTCTGCCACGCAATTGATGATGATGGACGCCTGCGTCTCCATGACCGCTTCGATCAGCTGTCGCGGCTGCGTCACATCCAGCAGAGAGCGGTCTAGAGTAACGACG
Organism: Allorhizobium sp.; assembly: GCA_965283865.1. Lineage (GTDB taxonomy): Bacteria > Pseudomonadota > Alphaproteobacteria > Rhizobiales > Rhizobiaceae > Allorhizobium. Next base: position 4,212,922 of record CBDIQA010000001.1, on the reverse strand, counting down.
TCGCGGCCGAGGAGCTGACTGGCGAAACGGCTCCCCAGCATGCCGCTTGCTCCAAGCAGCAGGATACGCGCCGGTCTCACGGCACATCTCCAAAGGCATCCAGCGGACGGGTCTCGGCCTCGTCGGGATCATGGGGAATAGAGGCGACGTTCAGAAGCATAGAGGTCTGCGGTGCAACCCCCTGGAACGCGACAAAGTAACCGGGTGGCACAGTCAGTCGATTATAGAGATCCGGCGTATCGGGCGAGAGTTGGGTATCGAGAACCATGCGACCATCTCCATCGCGCACCATCACCCGGATCGCGCCTGCGACGCAAACGAGATTGAGCGTCATGCGCAGGTGTCGTTTCCATCCCTTCGTGTCGCCTGAAAAGACTTGCGAGAAATAGGCTTCGCCAAAACCCTCATAGCCCGGATCGCTGGCCTTCATCCCGTGCAACACGTCCCCTTTCGGGGTTGAAATCCGTTTCAGCGCCGTGAGGAATGGGGCTGTCATGTCAGCGGTCGGCCGTCCAGACGAGTTCGCGATCGCGCGCAAGCCTCGTGAAGCTTGCGATCTGCTCCAGGGTGACCGAAAGCGCCTGCTCCTTGCCCTTTAGAACGCGCCTGTACCAGGAGCCCGTCATGTCGGCGCATTCCTCGTATTTCAGGTTTGCTTCCCAGTTCAGGTCGAGCAGTGCCTTGTCACAGTTGAGCTTGAGCAGGCTTGCCTCATGGAACGGAATGTTGCCCGTGACCTCGTAAGGCGCGAGACCTTCGTCCAGCTGCCAGATCTTGCCGAGGCTGCCGATCAGATCGACGACGGTTCGGTTCTGCTCCGCCCTCGGGCCGAAATTGTAGGATTGCCCGTTCAGCCGCTCCGACAAGGAGAGTGCCTGGGCAAGTGTCAGATAACCACTGAGGGGCTCCAGCACATGCTGCCAGGGACGCGTTGCGGCAGGCGAGCGAATCTCGACTGTCTTGCCGTCTCCCCAGGCGCGAATGCAGTCGGCCACGATGCGATTGGCCGCCCAGTCCCCCCCGCCGATCACATTACCGGCGCGGGCGGTGGCAAGCCGCACGGAATGGTTCTTGCCCTGGAAGAAGGAGTGGAAATAGGAGCGGAAGATCAGCTCGGCTGCGCCCTTGGAACCGGAATAGATGTCCTTGCCACCAAGGGCATCCGTCTCGCGATAACCCCAGACCCATTCCACATTGTCATAGCACTTGTCGGACGTGATGATGACGGCACGGCAGGGCCAGTCGACCTTGCGCAGAGCTTCCATCACATGCGCCGTGCCAATCACGTTGCTCGTGATGGTCTCCAGCGGATCGTCATAGGAGACGGAGACAATGGCCTGCGCGGCGAGGTGAAAGACGAAGTCAGGACGGAAGGACTGGATGACGCCGGACAACTTCTCGAGATCCCGCACGTCGCCGATATGGTGCTCGATCTCGCCTGCCAGGCCTGAGAGTTCGAACAGAGAAGGGGTAGTTGGAATGTCGCGCGAATAGCCGCAAACCTTCGCACCCAGACTGACCAACCAGGCGCTGAGCCAGGCTCCCTTGAAACCGGTATGCCCTGTAATCAGGACGCGTGCGTTGGAAAATGTGCTCTCAAGGCTCACTGTCATCTCTTGTCGGTTCGGGCAGGGCTGCCCTGATCATGTTGTACGTGTTCAGGGCAAAGGCCGCCGGCGGCGACCTGCTACCAGATCTTCCAGGGCGCTTTGCCGCTTTCCCAGTGCTTCTCCAGCTGCGTCTTGTCGCGCAGGCTGTCCATCGGTTGCCAGAAATTGTAGTGGCGGTAGATGGCGAGTTGCCCGTCGCGCGCGAGACTTTCGAGCGGCTCCTGCTCCCAGGTCGTTTCGTCCCCTGCGATGAGGCCGGCGACATCGGGCGTCAGAACAAAGAAGCCGCCATTGATCCAGTTGCCGTCGCCAACGGGCTTTTCCATGAAGGAAACGACCTTGTCGTCCTCCAGCTTCAGGGCACCGAAGCGACCGGGCGGCTGGGCTCCGGTGACTGTCGCCCGAAGGCCGTGGGATTTGTGAAATTCGACCAGCTGGGTGATGTCGACATCGCCGACACCGTCCCCGTAGGTGAGGCAGAAGTAGGGATCGTTCTGAACGTAGGGGATGACGCGCTTCAGGCGGCCGCCCGTCATCGTGGTCTCGCCGGTATCGACCAGGGTGACCCGCCACGGCTCCGCTTTCGCCGCATGGGTTTCCACACGGTTGTTCTGCAGATCGATGGTGATGTCGGACATGTGCAGGAAATAATTCGCGAAATATTCCTTGATCACGTGACCTTTGTAGCCAAGGCAGATGATGAAATCATTGATGCCATGCGCGCTGTAGATTTTCATGATGTGCCACAGGATCGGCCGCCCGCCGATTTCCACCATGGGCTTGGGCTTTGTCGAGGTCTCCTCCGCCAGGCGGGTGCCAAGCCCTCCGGCAAGAATGATCGCTTTAGGCTTGAACTGCATGCTGAGCTCCTGGAGGGCCATTTTATCCGAACGCATACTTCCGGATCACGCCGCCATAGTTTTCGTAGGTTTTCGAAGAGCGGTAGAGCTCGGCCATGGAGCGCTCTTCCATGATCGCGGCCATGACATCGTAGTTCTTGTTCGGCGGCCGGGTATGCGCCACGGCGATATCGTCGATGATCGCAATGCGTCCGGGCACGCGACCGCCCAGCTGCGACCAGATATGGTCCAGCCCGAAGCCGCTGAACGATGCCTCGAAGGTCGGAAGGCAGATCTGCAGAAACGAACGGCTGAAAACGGGGCACATCAGTTCCACGAAATTGGTGTAGCGCACCAGGTATTCGGGGTTCTGTGCAGTGACCGGATGGGTGACGTATGAGGTCGCGACCAGCGATGGCTGAGCAAGATCGAACCCGCCGATACGGAAGATGTTGAAGAGCTTGTTGATGTCCGCCCAGCTCATCATGAGGTCGTCATCCGGCAGGTAGACGTTCTCATAATCGAGCAGCGGGCTACCCTCTAAGAAGAGCTTGTAGATCGCCGAAAACTTCCGGTCGTTCGGCTGGTGGGTGAAATACTCCCACTCCTTCAAGTCCGACGGTACCTCTTTGCCATACCAGCTGATGCAGAGATCCCAGTTGCGGTCCTCTTCCGGGATGTTGCGTGCCCAGTGAATATGAAGAGATTGCGCATTGGCTCGCAGAACGACGAGGTTACGGCGCTTGCGGCCTGGGAGGCCTTCTGCCTGCCGAAGTTCGGGCACGTCGTCTGACGCACTCTGACCGAAGTCTCGCGCCGTCGGCATATGAACGCGTTTCAGCACATGCACGATATTCGGGTCGACCTTCGAGCGCCCGGTCAGACGCAGAAGGCCGTGCTCATCCCGCTCGCTTTCGTCAAATATGGTCGTGGTTTGGCCGGTGATGCTCTGAAAGCGGAGAGCGCCGTCGACCAGCGCCCAGCAACGCTCGAAGGGATGGATATAGCCGCCGACAATGCCGTTTGCCAGCAAGCGCACGACTGGAGCAATGACTTCGCCGTTTTCCCTCGAAAAGGCCCAGGTCTGATGAACAAGCTCATCGTTTTGAATTGTCATATCATCCAGCCGTAAAGTGGAGATTGGAGGATAAGCAAAATCTGCAGCAGCTGCAGTAGTCATAGCGTTGCATCCCTCTGTCCCTCAGACGCTCGTGAGCCGAGGAAGTTTACTTACCTCACACCCCCTATTCTTCTGTGGTAAAGAGCTTGTGCGAGGCTGTAGACGCACGGAGAGATGCGTGGGGGGCGCGCTATGCCACTTTAGCTTTCCGTAAGACTGGGCGTGTTAGGGATACATTGATACGACTTCTGGTCGTGTGAGCGGTTCACAAATCGACAGTCGCCAATCCGAACATATTGACCGATGCTGATTTATGATTTACGACTGACGAAATTCAAAATTCGTCAGTCGTAAATCGCCATGTCAGAAAATGCTTCGCCTTTACCCGATGTAGCAGATACCGCCACCCGCATCCTTGAGGCTGCGGAGGCGCAGTTTCGACACTATGGATATAGCAAGACGACCGTCGCCGATGTCGCGAAGGAACTCGGCATGTCGCCGGCGAACATCTACCGCTTCTTCGGCTCCAAGGGCGAACTACTGGAGGGCGTGTGCGCCCGCATGCTGCAACAGAGCCTGACGCTCGCCAAGGCCGCGGCCGACCTGCCCGTCAGTGCCGAGGAGAGGCTGCGTCGCTACTCCATGAACCATTTCGAATTCACCGTGTCGACCATGCTCGATGAGCGCAAGGTGCATGAAATGGTGGTGGTTGCCATTGAGCAGAGCTGGGGCGTTATCGACCAGCACATCGATGAAATCCAGGCGATCCTGACCGGCATCATCGGCGCGGCATGGAGCTCTTCGACGAGCTCGCCCTAGGCGATCCGGCCCATGCCGCCCGCGACATGGCAACCCCGCAGGCGCGGACCGATTCCCTCGCTGTGGCCCGCGAATCCATCGTCAAGAGCAATCGGGCCGCCCCTGAAGACCTGACCGAATTCGCCATCCGAGCCCTCAAAGTCTGAGCCCCTCCGGGGAGGAACCACCATGTCCGCCAGCGTCCGCCTTTCGTTGATTTCCCTGCCTCTGCTCGTCACCCTCGGTCTCACATCCTGTACCGAAGGCGGAGCCGAAGTTGTCCAGGAACCGAGCCTGAGGCCGGTCAAGGTGGTTGAGGTTCAGGCCCCGTCGACGGATCGGGAGCTGAAATACTCAGGCACGGTCAAGGCCCGCAGCGAAGCTGCCGCTGGCTTCCGGGTTGCAGGCAAGATCATCGAGCGCCTTGTCGATATCGGTGATCGCGTGGCGCCAGGCGACGTGCTCGCGCGCCTTGATGTTACCGACTATCAGCTCCAGATGCGCAGCGCCGAGGCAAGCCTCGCGGCCGCCGAGCGACAGCTCGAGACGGCAGATTTCGCCCTGAAGCGGGCGGATGCGCTCTATCGCCAGCAGGTCACCACCAAGGCACAGCTGGAACAGGCGCAGCTCACCTACAATCAGGCACTTGCGACGCGTGACAGCCAGCGCTCCTCGCTCGAGCAGGCCCGCAACCAGGTCGCCTATGGCGAGTTGAAGGCTGACAAGCCCGGCATCGTCACGACGATTGGTGCAGATGCCGGCCAGGTGGTTGCTGCCGGTAGCCCGGTGGTGACGGTCGCTGCGGACGGCGAGAAGGAAGTACTGATCGCCGTGCCGGAAAACGAGATCTTCGCCTTTGCCCCGGGCAAGAAGGTCGAGGTCGGTTTCTGGTCGAAGGATGGGCTCGCCCTCGATGGCACCGTCCGCGAGGTCGCTGGCAGCGCCGATGCCACGTCGCGCACCTTTGCAGTCCGTATTTCGCTGTCCGACAATCCGCAGATCCTGCTGGGCATGACGGCGCGCGTGACCGCGACTGCACCGTCGGACAAGAGCTTCTTCGAGCTGCCGCTCTCAGCGCTGACCCGCGATGGCGCAAATCAGACCATCGTCTGGACGGTCGACAAGATGGCAGCCACGGTGCATGCCCGCCCGGTCACCATCGACACCTTCTCCGACGCGGGGATTCAGGTCTCCGCAGGCCTCAACCCGGGTGATCTCGTGGTCGTGGCCGGTACGCAGTTCATGACGGAAGACATGAAGGTGCGGCTTGCCGATGAGAACCTGCCGCAGGCAGCCGAGGCAGAGGCCGACGCAGCAAAGCCTGACGCCGCGACCCGCTGAGCCCAGCGACCCTTTAGCTTCTGGATCCAGATATCATGACACACTCTCCTGCAGAGCCGGGCTCGTTCAACCTGTCCCGCTGGGCGATCGGCCATCCGAGCATCGCGCGCTTCCTCTTCGGCCTGATCCTGCTGACCGGCCTCTTCGGGCTGATGCGCATGGGGCAGAAGGAAGATCCCGATTTCACCTTCCGTGTGATGGTCGTTCAGGCCTTCTGGCCAGGCGCTTCGCTGACCGACATGCAGGATCAGGTGGTCAACAAGATCGAGCGCAAGCTGCAGGAAACGCCCTATCTCGACTGGGTGAAGTCCTACACGCGCCCGGGCTCCGCCATCATCACCCTGCAGGTCAAGGGCAACACGGATGCCAATGATGTGGCGGATGCCTTCTATCAGGTCCGCAAGAAGGTCGGCGATATCGAGAACGAGTTGCCGGAAGGCCTGCTCGGCCCCTATTTCAACGACGAATTCGGCGATACATATATCACGCTTTATGCCCTGACCGGCGATGGCTACAGCTATCCGGAGCTGAAGCAATATGCGATCCAGGCCCGCGACGTGCTGCTCTCGACCCAGGGTGTCGAAAAGGCCGTCATCCTGGGCGACCAGCCACAGAAGATCTTCATTGAAGTCTCGTCCAAGGCGCTGGCCGAACGCGGCCTGACCTTTGCCGACCTGCAGAACGCGCTGGCCGGACAAAATGCCATCGATGCGACAGGGTCCATCGACACAGGGTCGCGCTCCGTGCGCATCTCCGTCGACGGTGGCTTCTCGGCGGCGGAGGACATTCGCGAACTTCGGCTGAATTCCGGCAGCCAGGTCACGCGCCTCGGCGATATCGCCACGGTGACCGAAGGTCTGGAAGATCCCTATCAGCGCAAATTCCGGTTCAACGGCAAGGATTCCGTCCAGGTCGGCGTGGTCATGGCCAAGGGCTTCAAAGTCACCGACGTCGGCGATGCCGTAGAGCAGACTTTGGAGCGCTTCGAGGGCACCCTGCCGATCGGCCTCGAAGTCTCGCAGATCTCCAATCAGCCCGAAGTCGTGCGCGAAGCGATCGGCGAGTTCATGAAGGCCCTCGGAGAGGCGCTTCTGATCGTCCTCGTCGTCTCCTTCGTGTCGATCGGCTGGCGCTCTGGCCTGGTCATCGCAATCGCCATTCCACTGGTCCTCGCTGCCACCTTCGCCGTGATGTACGAATTCGGCCTCGATCTGCAGCGCATCTCGCTCGGCGCTCTGATCATTGCGCTTGGTCTGCTCGTCGACGACGCCATGATTGTTGTTGAGATGATGGAGCGAAAGCTGGAGGAGGGGCTCAACAAGCTGGATGCAGCGAGTTTCGCCTATTCCTCGACAGCCTTCCCGATGCTGACCGGCACGCTGATCACCACGGCGGGTTTCATTCCCGTGGGCTTTGCGGAATCCACCGCCGGTGAATATGTCCGCTCGCTATTCTACGTGGTCGGCATATCCCTGGTCATCTCCTGGTTTGTCGCGGTCTATTTCACGCCCTGGCTCGGCTACATGATCCTCAAGCAGAGGACGCATACGGGCGGCCATCACGACGCTTTCGATACGGCCTTTTACCGCCGCCTGCGCTCGGTCGTGTCCTGGGCCGTCGAGCATCGCATCATCGTCATCGGCTCTACGCTCGCAATCTTTGCGGTCAGCCTGTGGTCGTTCCAGTTCATCCCGAAGAACTTCTTCCCGCAGTCCTCGCGCCCAGAAATTCTGGTCGACATGTGGTTGCCCGAGGGGACCTCGATCAAGGAAGTCGAAGCCGAGGCAAAACGCCTGGAAACTGCGATCCTTGCCGATGAGGACCAGCGTTTTGTTGCGACCTATGTGGGCGAGGGGGCGCCGCGCTTCTTCCTGCCGCTCGACCAGCAGCTGCGCAATCCGAACTATGCCCAGCTTCTGGTCATGGCGAGGGACGAAGAGGCCCGTGAAAGGCTGATCACCAAGCTCCGCATGATGCTGGCGGAAGAATTCCCCTCGGTGCGCGGCAAGGTCGATCGCCTCTTCCTTGGACCTCCGACGGGATGGGCCGTCCAGATGCGCGTGAGCGGTCCCGAGCGTGAGGAGGTGCGCCGCATCGCCGATCAGGTGAAGGCGCGGTTCAACCAGAACGAACTGCTGCAAGCCGTGCATGACGACTGGCTGGAGCCGGTTCCGTCGATGACGCTGGTCGTCGATCAGGATCGGGCCCGTGCGCTTGGCGTATCATCGCAGCGCCTGCGCCAGATGCTGCAGGCGACGATGAGCGGCGCGCCGCTGGCCGATGTCCGTGCGGGTGAAGAAACGATCTCGATCGTGGCGCGCGAGCCGGAGGAGAGCCGTCGCCTGTTGACGGCCGTGAATTCGATTTATGTGCCGACGGATCTGGGCGCATTCATTCCACTGTCGCAGATCGCAAGGGTTGTGCCCACCTTGGAACAGGGCATCGAATGGCGCCGCAACCGTCTGCCGACGATCACTGTTCGCGCCACGCTGCCGGATGGGGTCCAGTCGAACGACGTGACCCTGAAGATGTACTCGGAAATGCAGTCGCTGCGCGACAGCCTGCCCGCCGGCTATTCCATCGAGATCCAGGGTGGTGCGGAAGACAGTGCGGAGAGCCAGAACTCGATTGCGGCCAAGGCCCCGATCATGTTGCTCGTCATTGTCGTACTGCTGATGGTTCAGCTCCAGCACTTCGGCAAGGCGATGCTGGTGCTCGCAACCGGTCCGCTCGGGATCATCGGTGCCGCCGCTGCCTTGCTGATCTCGGGCGCCCCCTTCGGCTTCGTCGCGATCCTCGGCGTCATCGCTCTGCTCGGGATCATCATCCGTAATTCGATCATCCTGATCGACCAGATCGACCAGGACATCGCGGCCGGCATGGATCGTCGAGAAGCGATCATTGGCTCCGCCGTGCGCCGCTTCCGGCCGATCATGCTGACGGCGCTCACGGCGGTTCTCGCGCTCATCCCGATCTCCCGCGGCATCTTCTGGGGTCCGCTCGCCTACGCGATGATGGGCGGTATCCTGGTTGCGACTGTGCTCACCATTCTGGTGCTGCCGGCCGCCTATGCGTTCTTCTTCGGTCGCTCTCCCCACACAGCGTGACCGAAAGAGAGGAGGAGGGGTTCCCCAAGTCCCTCCTCCTCTCCCCCTTGATTCACAGGGCGGACGCCCGTCCGATATGTTCTTTTTTTTGATCGGTTGATAAATTTTTGTCGCGTTGCTACATCGGCACCGTCAGGCAATCATGAGTTTTCTTTTTGCGACTCGCAAAGCGTGAGGCCTTGATTCTGCGGCACTATCTTGAATCGCTAACTTTTGATGGCTTCATTAGCTGATCGCCATTCCGACAAAATTTCCGCACTGCATCGAAGCTATTGTGGCGAAAACCAGACCAATTCTGTGACGGAATTGAGCCGAATCTCTCTTTACAACGTTTCCGAAGGCGATAAGACACTGCGTCAGTGATCAGATGGATGGTCTTTGCCGCTTGTCAGTTTACGACGCGCGACTGCCGTCCTTCGATCGCCGGAAGACCGGTTGAAACCCGACCTTCTCAAAACACGGGCGCGATCCACGCGCCGCGGGACCAAAAGAACCGGCGAAGGCATCTGCCTTTCGCCTTTGGGAGACTGCTCATGAAAACCAAGTTCGCACTTGCCGCCGCAGCACTTGCCGCGGCCACCTTCCTGTCGGGCGCTGCCAGCGCCAAGACCTTTGTCTACTGCTCGGAAGGTTCGCCTGAGGGCTTCGACCCCGGCATGTACACCGCCGGCACCACCTTCGATGCCTCTGCGCATCCGATCTACAGCCGCCTGATGGAATTCAAGCCCGGCACGACCGAAGCTGAAGCCGGCCTGGCCGAGAGCTACGAAGTCAACGCTGAAGGCACCGAATACACCTTCAAGCTGCGTTCGGGCGTCAAGTTCCACACCACCGAGTTCTTCACCCCGTCGCGCGAATTCAACGCTGACGACGTCGTGTTCTCGCTGGAGCGTCAGCTGAAGGCTGATCATCCTTGGAACCAGTATGTTGCTGGCACTTCCTGGGAATATGCCGCAGGCATGGGCTTCCCCGAGCTGATCAAGTCGATCGAAAAGGTCGATGACATGACCGTCAAGATCACGCTCAACAAGCCGGAAGCGCCGTTCCTCGCCAACCTCGCAATGCCGTTCGCATCGATCGTGTCGAAGGATTACGCCGACAAGCTCGAAGCTGAAGGCAAGAAGGAACAGCTGAACCAGATGCCGGTCGGCACAGGTCCGTTCTCCTTCGTCGGCTACCAGCAGGACGCCGTCATCCGCTACAAGAAGAACGCCGACTACTGGGGTGGCGCGCCGAAGATCGACGATCTCGTCTTCGCGATCACCACGGACGCCGCTGTTCGTTACCAGAAGCTCAAGGCTGGCGAATGCCACCTGATGCCGTTCCCGAACGCTGCCGACGTTGAGACCATGAAGTCCGACCCGGCTCTGACGGTCATGGAGCAGGAAGGCCTGAACGTGGCTTACCTAGCCTACAACACGACCCAGGCTCCGTTCGACAAGCCGGAAGTCCGCAAGGCTCTGAACAAGGCGATCAACAAGGAAGCCATCGTCGACGCCGTATTCCAGGGCATGGCGACACCGGCTAAGAACCCGATCCCGCCGACAATGTGGTCCTACAACCAGTCCACCCAGGACGACGCATACGACCTGGATGCTGCCAAGAAGGAACTCGAAGCAGCTGGCGTCACCGGTCTGTCGATGAAGATCTGGGCCATGCCGGTTTCGCGTCCGTACATGCTGAACGCACGTCGCGCCGCTGAAATTATGCAGGACGACTTCGCCAAGATCGGCGTCACCGTCGAGATCGTTTCCTACGAATGGGCCGAATACCTCGACCGTTCGAAGGCTAAGGATCGTGACGGCGCCGTCATGCTCGGCTGGACCGGCGACAACGGCGACCCGGACAACTTCCTCGACACACTGCTCGGCTGCGAAGCCGTTGGCGGCAACAACCGCGCTCAGTGGTGCAACGAGGAGTTCAACGCCCTGGTGAAGAAGGCCAAGGTCACCTCTGACCAGGCCGAGCGCACCAAGCTCTACGAAGAAGCACAGCTCGTCTTCAAGCGCGAAGCACCTTGGGCCACGATCGACCACTCTCTCTCGGTCGTTCCGATGCGCAAGGAAGTCTCCGGCTTCGTTCAGAGCCCGCTTGGCGACTTCACCTTCGAAAACGTCGACATCGCCGAGTAATCGAAACACGCAATCTTTCGCCGCGGGCCTTGGCCCGCGGCGTTTGTCGTTGATGCGAGACCAATCTCGCGTCATGCTCGAAAGCTCAGGTGAAGCATTTCGGGTAACCACAGACGGCCTTGGTGCCGTGGTTCGACCTCCCTTAAACAACAGGTCTCACACATGTTTGGCTTTCTCCTGCGACGGCTCGCCGTCTTGATCCCGACCTTTATCGGCGTCTCGATCATTGCCTTCGCCTTCATCCGGCTTCTGCCGGGCGATCCGGTCGCGCTGCTCTCCGGCGAGCGCGTCATGTCGCCCGAGCGCCACGCGCAGATCAGCGCCCAGCTCGGCCTCGACCGTCCGCTCGTGGTCCAGTATTTCGATTATCTCGGCGGCGTCCTGACCGGTGACTTCGGCACTTCGATCGTCTCAAAGAGCCCGATCATCGACCAGTTCTTCGCGCTGTTTCCGGCCACCGTTGAATTGTCGCTCTGTGCGATCCTGCTGGCCGTCGCGATCGGCGTTCCCGCCGGCATCATCGCCGCCATCAAGCGTGGCTCCGTCTTCGACCAGACCATGATGGGCATTGCCCTTGTCGGCTATTCCATGCCGATCTTCTGGTGGGGCCTTCTGTTGATGATCCTGTTCTCCGGCATCCTGCAATGGACACCGGTATCGGGCCGTATCTCGCTGATGTTCTTCTTCCCCCCGGTCACGGGTTTCATGCTGATCGACAGCCTGCTGTCGGGCCAGAAGGGTGCCTTCGGCTCGGCCGTCAGCCATCTGATCTTGCCGTCGATCGTGCTCGCCACGATCCCGCTCGCCGTCATCGCGCGCCAGACCCGCTCGGCCATGCTCGAGGTGCTGTCGGAAGACTATATCCGCACAGCACGCGCCAAGGGCCTCTCGCCCTTCCGTGTGGTGGGGCTGCACGCACTGCGCAACGCCATGATCCCGGTCATCACCACGATCGGCCTTCAGGTCGGCGTGCTGCTCGCGGGCGCCATTCTTACCGAGACGATCTTCTCCTGGCCGGGCATCGGCAAGTGGATGGTCGACAGTGTCTTCAAGCGCGACTATGCCGTGGTGCAGGGTGGCTTGATGCTGATCGCTGCCGTCATCATGATCGTCAACCTCGTGGTCGACCTGCTTTACGGCTGGGTCAACCCGCGTATCCGGCACTAGGAGGCGATCCATGAGCACGGTTCAAAACACGGCCGACACCAAGACGGGTGGCACGCCGCCCTCGGGTCTTTCCGAATTCTGGTTCTATTTCTCGCGCAACAAGGGCGCCGTCATCGGCCTCGCGTTCTTCCTGGTCATCCTGCTCGATCGCCGTCTTCGCCGACGTCGATCGCACCCCATTCAGCCCGTTCGAGCCAGTATCGTGAAGCGGTTCTGCTTCCGCCCGCCTGGCTCGAGGGTGGCAACTGGAGCTTCGTGCTCGGCACCGATCCGGTCGGCCGCGACATTCTCTCGCGCCTGATCTACGGCTCCCAGTATTCGCTCTTCATCGGCGTCTTCGTCACGACCCTGTCGCTGACGACAGGCATCGCGATCGGCGTCATCGCCGGTTACTACGGCGGCTGGCTCGACACCGCGATCATGCGCCTGATGGACATCATCCTGGCCTTCCCGTCGCTGCTGCTGGCACTCGTGCTCGTCGCGATCCTGGGACCAGGCCTGACCAACGGCATGATCGCGATCGCGCTGGTCCTGCAGCCGCATTTCGTCCGCCTGACCCGCGCTGCGGTGATGTCGGAAAAAACGCGTGATTATGTGACGGCGGCACGGCTTGCCGGTGCAAGCCCGCTTCGCCTGATGTTCAAGACGATCCTGCCGAACTGCATGGCACCGCTGATCGTCCAGGCGACGCTTTCTTTCTCGAACGCCATCCTCGATGCAGCCGCCCTCGGCTTCCTCGGCATGGGCGCCCAGCCGCCGGCTCCGGAATGGGGCACGATGCTCGCCGAAGCGCGCGAGTTCATCCTGCGCGCCTGGTGGGTCGTCACCTTCCCGGGTCTTGCCATCCTGATCACCGTGCTCGCCATCAACCTCATGGGTGACGGCCTGCGCGATGCGCTCGATCCCAAGCTGAAGAGGTCCTGATCATGGCACTTCTCGATATCCAGAACCTCACCGTCCAGTTCGAGACGGCCAGCGGTTGGTTCAAGGCGGTCGACGGCGTTTCCCTGTCGGTCGAGCCGGGCGAAGTTCTCGCCATCGTCGGCGAAAGCGGCTCCGGCAAGTCGGTTGCCATGCTCGCCGTCATGGGCCTTCTGCCCTGGACTGCGAAGATTACCGCCGACAAGATGGAATTCCAGGGCCGCGACATCCAGAAGATCTCGGCCGCCGAACGGCGCAAGCTGATCGGCAAGGATGTCGCCATGATCTTCCAGGAGCCGGTCGCAAGCCTCAATCCTTGCTTCACCGTCGGCTTCCAGATCGAGGAAGTCCTGCGCCTGCACATGGGCCTCGGCAAGAAGGAGCGCCATGAGCGCGCCATCGAGCTTTTCAAGCTGGTCGGCCTGCCCGATCCGGCGGAGCGCCTCAACCACTTCCCGCACCAGATGTCGGGTGGCCAGTGCCAGCGCGTGATGATCGCAATCGCAATCGCCTGCAATCCGAAGCTCCTGATCGCCGACGAACCGACGACCGCGCTCGATGTGACGATCCAGAAGCAGATCCTCGATCTGCTGATGAAGCTGCAGGCCGAGACCGGCATGGGCCTCATCATGATCACCCACGATATGGGCGTGGTGGCCGAGACCGCCGACCGCGTCATCGTCCAGTACAAGGGCAAGAAGATGGAAGAAGCCGCCGTGCTCTCGCTCTTCGAAAACCCGAAGAACCCCTACACCCGCGCGCTGCTTTCCGCCCTTCCGGAAAACGCCACCGGCGACCGTCTGACCACGGTCTCTGACTTCCTGGCCGCCGCTGAAACGGGAGGTGCAGCATGACCGAAGCGACACAGACCCCGATGCTCGAGATCCGCGACATCAAGCGCGACTACCGCGTGCCGCAGGGCATGTTCAAGCAGGACAAGATCGTCCATGCGGTGAAGGGCGTCTCCTTCAAGCTCGACAAGGGCAAGACGCTTGCCATCGTCGGCGAAAGCGGCTGCGGCAAGTCCACCCTTGCCCGCATCCTGACCTTCATCGACGAACCGACGGCAGGTGAACTGCTGATCGATGGCCAGAAGGTAGATACCCGTCCGGGCCATCTGACAGCCGACATGCGCAGCAAGGTGCAGATCGTCTTCCAGAACCCCTATGGCTCGCTCAACCCGCGCCAGAAGATCGGTGACGTGCTCGGCGAACCGCTACTCATCAACACCAAGATGAGCGCTGCCGAACGGCGCGAACGGGCAACCGAAATGCTGGTCAAGGTTGGCCTCGGTCCGGAGCACTACAACCGGTACCCGCACATGTTCTCTGGCGGCCAGCGTCAGCGCATCGCGATTGCCCGCGCCCTGATGCTCAATCCGAAGCTGCTGGTGCTCGACGAGCCTGTTTCGGCGCTCGACCTCTCGGTCCAGGCCCAGGTGCTCAACCTGCTCGCCGACCTGCAGGAAGAGTTCGGCCTGACCTACGTCTTCATCAGCCACGATCTCTCGGTCGTTCGCTACATCGCCGACGAGGTGATGGTGATGTATTACGGCGAGGCGGTCGAATACGGCACGCGCGATGCGGTCTTCTCCGACCCGCAGCACGAATACACCCGCACGCTCTTCACCGCGACGCCGCGTGCAGACGTGGAATCGATCCGCGCCCGTATGGCTAAGCGCAAGCTGGTCGTATCAGGCTGATTGAAATGAAAAAGGCTGGAGGGAGCGTCTTCGAGACGGCTCCCTCTCGCCATCAACCCCGCCTTGATGACTCCACCGCCGCCTCAGCGAGGATGTCGATGAGCTGCCGACGGATGGCGGGTGGGCTCAGCGTATGGTCGGCGTTTTCCAAGAGAATATGCTTCAGGCCCGGGAAGGCACGCTGCCCGGATAGCGACTTACCGAAATAGAGCTGTTGCTGATCAAGGCTGCCATCGGTGCGGCATGAAATGAAGGTGACTGGAACCTTCCGCTCTTCCAGCCGTCTCAGGATGCCGAACAACTGGCCGCGCAAGCGTCCGAGTTTTGTCAGTCCTCCGAGATAGGGGGAGACCCCACGCGAAAGCCTGTCCTTGGCGTGACTGGCAATGTTTCGAGCCGCCTTGGGGACGTCCACGTCACCGCTCAGAACACGTTTGTAAGTGCCTAGGCTGAAGGCGCGTCGCTTGTAGTCGCTGAGCGGCCGCGCGCCCGCCATCAGCAAGGATTCCACATCCTCGTCGGGGTCGAGCACGAGCCGCAGTTGGTTGATCGAGACGATGCCCGCCACCTCCGAATTGGCAGCCCCGGCATACAGAGCCGAATGCGCCCCACTGCAAATCCCGGCGAGAAGGATCGGTGCCTTGCTCATGCGGCGGACATTGCGGATGACGGCCTGCACGTCGTTCAATTGCGTCTCGGAATAGACGACCTGACCGGGCTCGCGCGGGTCGGCGGGGCTTTCGCCGATATTGGAGAGATCGACCCGGAACGTTGAAACGCCCTGATGCGCAAGCGTCCGTGCCGTGTCGACCCAGATATTGCCCCAGCCGTTATGCGGTGCATAGGCCATGTTGAGCAGAATGATCACGGCGCTTTCGGTGCCGGATGCAGGCTGGCACAAGACACCGAAGAGACGTGTAGCGACGATCTCCGCCTGCTCACGAAACGAGGCTGTGCTGAGCATCATAGGCTCGGCCTCCACCGCATCGGAAGGTCTGGAAACGGCCTCGGTCGGGATGGCCCGGCTGAACCAGTCCCCAATCGTCTCGATCAGCGTCATCGGCATCGGCGATGTGACGACCCCATCCAGCATGGCGCCATAGCCGATGAAGTCCGTGCAGGTGACGGAAGCTCCGGCAGCGCCCAGCGCCTCCGCCAGGTCACGGTCAGCGGAATTCTCTGGCCTGGCCAGAACGAGCACAGGCAGGTTGGGCGAAACGGTATCGACGCCTACGGTGACGGCCTTCAGGTCGGCCGCCAGTCGGGGGTCCATGATGAAGGAGGCAAGCACGGTCGAGCCCGGCGGATAACCGAAGTCGATGCCGATACCGTCCTCGATGACCTTTTCCCGGAGTGCCACTTCACGAAGATAGCGCCGTCCGCTGAGGGCGGAAGCCGCAAGCATATAGCCGGCCAGTCTTTCGTCTTGCCGTCCGGCCTGCAGCGCGACCGCAGCACCGATGCCCATGCCGTAATAGAGGATCTGCGTACACCCGGTTCGGCTGCGCAATTCTGCCGCCGCTCGGACCGCGGCGTTCACCCAGGTCGCAAAGGTCGCTCCTTCCTCGACAGGCAGTGAATCGCCTTCGCCGGGATAGTCGAAGCGGATCGAGGGAAATCCCCGGCGAGCGAGGTCGTCTGCGACCAGCCGGTGAAACTTGACCGTACACAGCGCATCGAAACCCCAGGGTGAGCAGAATACGATCCCAGTCGAACCCGACGCATGGTGCAGATGTGCCATCACGCCGTCCATCGTCACCGCCATGGCAGGAGATGGTCCGGTGCCGTGCAAGAGGCCTGGATTTCCGCGTGCGAGGTCAGATTGCGTCAAGGAGGCTACCATGGGGTCTGATGTCAGAAACGAGCGTGCTCGTACCAGCGCTCACCATGGACAAAACCCCTTAACACATTAGCAAAGCTCGAGCGGAAATTCGGATCTCAACGCTGCCAGATCGCGGCGTTGAGCCATTTCAGGGCAGGTAGCCATGCGAGATCTTCGGGCTGTCGAACACCATGGTCGACCGGATGGTCTTGATCTCCGCCAGCCGATCGAATTCCTGCCAGATGAGCCGCTTGAAGTCGGCCATGTCACGCACGGAGATCTTCAGCAGAAAATCGAAATCTCCCGCCACTGCATGAATTTCGACAACTTCCGACAGCTTGCCGACATGCTCGATAAAGCGCTCGCCGACCTGAGGCGTGGTACGGTCGAGGGTGATTTCCACATAGGCCTGCAAACCGAGCCCCACGCGCGAAGGCTCGATGATCACAGCCTGGCGAATGATGCCACTTGAATAGAGCCGTGCGAGGCGCCGTGACAGTGGTGCAGCTGTAAGGCCGACCTTCTCCGACAGCTCCGCATTGTTCAGGCTCGCATTGTCCAGAAGGCAGGCAATGATCCTGCGATCGATCTTGTCCAAAGTGATAGCGCCGGCTTCCATCATCTCTCTCTTTTGAGCGGTTACGCGCAAATTTCTATCGCATTGTAATGGATAGCCGCAATAACCTAAGCATTGGCATCTGCCCGATGCCGAAATCCGCAGAGACTTTGCGCGCGATTATTGATATCTCTATCCGAGCACAATCGCTCTTCGATGAAGGTTCCCGATGTTCGACAAGCTCGCCTCCCAGCCTAATGACCCGCTGCTTGCCCTGATCGGGCTCTACAATGCCGATGAGCGCAGCGATAAGATCGACCTTGGCGTCGGCGTATATCGCGACGATCTCGGTCGCACGCCGGTGATGCGGTCGGTCAAGGCTGCGGAGAAGGAGCTCCTGGAGAAGCAGGAAAGTAAGTCCTATGTGGCGCCGGAAGGCGACCGGGTGTTCCTCGAACTGCTCTGGGATCTCGTTGGCGGCAAGGGTCATGGCAAGTTTGCAGCCGGCGTCCAGACGCCCGGCGGCTCCGGCGCGCTGCGCCTCGCTTCGGACCTCATTGCACGCGCCGGCAGCGGCCGCCTGCATCTGGGCCTACCGAGCTGGCCGAACCATGCCGGCATCTTCGGTGCCACCGGCCTTGCCGTCGAAACCTATCCCTACTTCGATGTGCCGACCCAGGATGTGCGTTTTGCCAGCATGATGAAGGCGCTCAGCAGCGCGCCCCGTGGCGATGCCGTGCTCATCCATGCAAGCTGCCACAACCCGACCGGTGCTGCCCTCACCGAGGCACAATGGGAAGAACTTGCCGCCGTGATTGCGGAGCGGCGTCTCATACCGCTGATCGATTCCGCCTATCAGGGTTTCGGCGTCGGTATCGAGGAAGACGTGGCCGGCCTGCGCACGATCATTGCGGCCGCACCTGAAGCACTGATCGCCGTCTCCTGCTCCAAGTCTTTCGGCATCTACCGCGAACGTACGGGCGCGATCTTCGCCGTCGCCGAGACCCAGGAAGCGGCCGATACTGCCCGCTCCAATCTGGTGACCATGGCCCGCACCAGCTACTCGATGCCGCCTGACCATGGTGCCGCCGTCGTCCGCACCATCCTCTCGACGGAGAGCCTGCGCCAGGATTGGATCGACGAGCTCAACAGCATGCGCGACCGACTGAGCGGCCTGCGCCACGAGCTGGCGGCAGCACTCGGGGACGGGTGGCAGCTGGCGCCGCAGATCGCCGAACAGCAGGGCATGTTCTCGCTGCTGCCTCTCAAGGAGGCCGATGTCCTGTCATTGCGCAAGCATCACGGTATCTACATGCCGACCTCCGGGCGCATCAACATTGCGGGCCTGAAAAGCGCTGATATCCCGCGCGTCGCCAATGTGCTGAAACCGCTTCTGGGCTGAGATCATGACGACCAACACCCTCAATCAGGCGGGCGCCGAGCGCCATCGCCTCTACGAAGACGTGCTTGCGATGATCTCGGGCACGATGTTCGTGTCGCTCGGCACGCTGATCTATACCGAAACCATGCTGACGGTCGGTTCGAGCGCGGGCCTTGCCCTGCTTCTGTCCTATGTCAGTGGCTGGGGCTTCGGTGTGATCTTCTTCGTCGTCAATCTGCCCTTCTACATCCTGGCGGTGAAGCGCATGGGATGGGCCTTCACGTTCAGAACCTTCACGGCCGTCGCGCTGGTGTCCGTGCTGTCGAAGCTGAACAGCCGGTGGATCGACTTTGCCCATCTCGATCCGCTCTATGCCACCGTCATCGGCGGCGGGCTGATCGGCACGGGATTGCTGATGCTCTTCCGCCACCGCACCGGCCTCGGCGGCATCAACATCCTCGCCATGTATCTGCAGGAAAAGACGGGGCTGCGCGCCGGTTACTTCCAGCTCGGCGTGGATCTGACGATCCTCGCAATAGCCTTCTTCGTGCTGCCGGCCGATCGCTTGGCGCTTTCGGTCCTTGGCGCGGCGATCGCCAACCTGATCCTGGCGATCAACCACAAGCCCGGCCGCTACATGGGTTTGAGCTGAGGGCTGTCACTCCGCCTTGACGAGCTCGACGCGTCGGTTCTTGGCGCGACCGGCCTCGTTCTCGTTGCTTGCCACGGGCGCTGCAGGCCCTGCACCGAAGGCACGCAGCCGAGACGTGGAAATGCCGAGGCCGGTCAGGGCAGACACCACGGCATCAGCGCGGCGCTTCGAAAGCTCTATGTTGTAGTCGAAGCCGCCCTTCCAGTCGGTGTGCCCGGCAACGATGACCTTCACGTCCGGGTTCGACCTCAGGAACTTCACGATTTCATCCAGCGTTGGCTGCGAATCCGGCCGCATGGTTGCCTGGTCGAAATCGAAGAGAATGCCGTAGAGCGCCACGCGTCCGAAGGCGGTAATGTCCTTTTGCATCTGCGCGGCATCAACGAAGACGATCTTGTCTGTGTCCATCGGCGCCGTCTCGACCACGTCGATCAACACTTCCGGCGCCTTCTTGAATTCGCCGACATAGATGGTGACATAGACGTCTCCTTCGGCGCGGGCTAGCTTCGCCGACGTGAAGATCTGAGAACCTGGATTGGAATGAATATCGCCATTACCGAGCGGGCTTTCGTCATGCAGTGCGAAGTAGAGCTCAGAGCCGCCGAGATCGGAACATTCTGCGCCCTTGCACTCGAACAGGATTTCGAAGCCCTTCGCCTTCATCTCGTTCTGGAAGTTGCGTACAACTTCGAGCGTTGAACGACCGGCAGGGCCTTCATAGCGAATCCGGATCGACTTTCCAGCCACAGCAATGCTGTTCTTGTCGTTGACCCTTTTTCCTGTTTCCCGTCGATCTGCAGAGGTGATCTGCTTTGTCGGGATACGTTGCTCTTCGTAATCACTGCTTTTGTAGAGGGTCATCGACGATCCCTCGTAACGACCAACGAGTGGATAGTCCTCGCCGCCGGGAGTGTCTTTGGCAAGTGTCGCGGTGACGGCGAACAGAATTGACCACATGCAAATCAAAATGCGCTTCAGCATGACTTGGCTCCGTGCAGTCGAAAAATGACGGCGCGGAGCATAAGCGAGTGTTTTGCTATCTGTCCATAAAGCAAAGTGGGTCGAGTGATCGTAGTGTGATACTGCTCACGCAGCAGGGCCCGGCCATCTGGTTCACGGTGCGCTGGTTCGTGTCAGCAGCCTTTGGTCACCCCAGTGCCGCATCAACAATGACCATCGGCCGTCCTTGGGTGCAGGCCTCGACCCGCGCCTCGACATGATAGACGTCGCGGAGCAGGGCAGGGGTGATCACATCGAGGGTTGCACCGCTCACCACCAGCCGGCCATCGGCGACGACCAGGGCGTGGTCGCAGTAACGGATGGCGTGGTTGAGGTCATGCAGTGCGATCAGCACGGCAATTCCCGTCTGGCGGGCAAGCGTATGCATGAACTGCAGCACTTCGATCTGGCGGAAGAGATCGAGCGCCGAGGTCGGCTCGTCCATCAGCAGGATTTCCGGCTTGCGCACCAGGGCCTGGGCGATTGCCACCAGCTGGCGCTGGCCGCCGGACAGTTCGCCAAGGTCACGGAAAGCAAGATCAGTGATGCGAAGCGCGTGCAGGATCCGGTCGATCTCGACCAGCTCATCATCGGCGACCTTCCAGCCGGAACCCTGCTTGGAAGCGAGCAGCACGCTTTCATAGACGGTGAGCACGGCATTGGCGCCGGTGTCCTGCGGCATGTAACAGATCGGCCGCAGGCTCTCCTCGCCGCTCACATGCACGACGCCGTCGCCCTTCAGCAGGCCGGCAATGCGCTTGAACAGGGTGGACTTCCCCGCCGCATTGGGGCCGATCACGGCGGTGAGTGCCCCACCTGCGATGTCCGAGGTCGTGATCTCGGAAAACACCCGGTGCCGGCCATACTGTGCGCCGACTGCTTCGAGCCTGAGGGCTACCATGCGCGCCTCCTGTTGGTGAAAATGAGCGAGAAGAAGAAGGGCACGCCGACCAGTGCCGTGATCACGCCGATCGGCAGGATGGCACCGGGGATCAGCATCTTCGAGACGACCGAAGTGACGGACAAGAGCAGCGCGCCGCAAATCACCGAACCGGGCAGGAAGAAGCGCTGGTCCTCACCGACCAGCATGCGGGCGATGTGTGGCCCGACCAGGCCGATGAAGCCGATCGTGCCGACGAAGGAAACGGGGATCGCAGCCAGGAGGCTGACGAGCATCATGGTTTCGAGCCGCAAGCCCTTGACGTTGACGCCGAAGGAAGCCGCCTTGTCGTCACCGAGGCGGAGCGCCGTCAGCGCCCAGGCGCGACGGGCAAAGAGCGGTACGCAGAGCACCAGCACGGCAAATGTCACCGCCACCTTGGCCCAGGTCGCTTTGGTCAGCGAGCCCATGGTCCAGAAGACGACCGCCGCGAGCGCCTGTTCGGAGGCCAGATATTCGAGCAGAGACAGAAGCGCGTTGAAGGTGAAAACGAGCGCGATGCCAAGCAGCACGATCGTCTCGACCGTCACGCCGCGCAGCGTCGAGACGCTGTAGATGAACAGCGAGGCGAGCATGGCCATCAGGAAGGCATTGATCGGCACCATATATTGCACGGCGGCGGGGAAGACCGCGACGCCGGCGACGAGGCCAAGGGCTGCTCCAAAACCGGCGGCGGCCGAGATGCCCAGTGTGAACGGGCTTGCCAGCGGATTGGCGAGAATCGTCTGCATCTGCGCGCCGGCCAAGGACAGGCAGGCACCGACCGTCACGGCCATCAGCGCGATTGGCATCCGGATGTCCCAGATGACCACGCGCAGCTGGTTGCTGGCGCTAGCCGGGTTCCAGATGGTCGAGATGACCTCGGAAAGGCTATAGCGTGCCGGACCATAAGCCATGTCGACGGCGATGCTGACCAGCAAGGCCAGGACGAGCAAGCAGAGGATGCCTGTACGGCGCGCGGCGATAGCACGGTAACGCGTGCGTCCCTCTGTCATGTCTGTGCCTACGAGGGTGACCGCCATCAGTTTGTCTCCTCGACCAGGCTGGCGAAGTAGCCCGGCTGGTAGGAGACCGGCAGGAACTTTTCGTGGAAGTCGCGGAAGGTCTGGTCCGGATCCAGGTCGGCGAAGAGATCCGGGTGGAACCATTTGGCAAACTGCTGGACTGCCACGAACTCGTAGGGCACGCCGTAGAATTGATGCCAGACGGCATGCACATTGCCGGTCTTCACCGCCTTCAGTTCGGCAAAGCCTGTGCGTTCCATCAGGGACTTCAGCTTCTCGCGTGCAGCTGCTGGATCGGCGCCGCGACCGACATGCACGAAACGGTTCGTCTTGGACTCGGCTGCCCAGTTCGACCCGGTTGCGATGTAGACATCCGGATTTTCGATGATCAGTTGCTCGAGATTGAGATCACCGAAAGTGGTCTTGATCACGTCGGCAGCAATGTTGTGTCCGCTTGCCTGCTCGACCATCTCGCCGAAATTGTAAGGACCGAAGCTGCGGCAGCAACCGTTCTCCGCATCATTGCCCGGCGCCCGCTCGATGAAGACCTTGGGGCGGACGAGATTTGCGACCGTCGCCAGCCGATCGGTGACCCGCGCCAGCTGTTCGCGACGATAGGCAATCAGTTCATCGGCCCTGTCTTCGGCGCCAAAGACCTGGCCAAGGATGCGGATGCTGTTTTCGCTGTTTTTCGCCGCATCGACACGGAAATCGACATAGACGATGGCAATACCGGCGGCGGCAGCCTTCTCCTCGATGCCGCTCTCGACGGCCACCTTCTGGGATTCCAGATTGAGCGTGATCACGTCGGGGCTAAGCGCAATCGCAGCTTCAAGGTCGAAGGTGTTGTTGGGCACATAACCGAAGCGCGGGAGTGTGGCGAGCGCGGGAAAGCGTTCCACATAGGCCTCGTAACTGTCGGGATCCTTGGTGAAGAAGTCGTCGCGCCATCCGACGATATGATCGAGCAGGTGCTCGCCTTTCAGCGCCGCGATTGTATGGATCTGCCGGGCTTCGCCGACCAGCACGCGCTTGGCCGGGAGGTTGATCTCCACCTTGCGGCCCGCAATATCGGTGATTTCTGCCGCCAGCAGAGGCGATACCAGAAAGGTCGAAAGGGCGATCAACGCCCCGAAAAACTTGGTCAGCATCAAAATGTCATCCTCGAAAGAGGACCGGCACCCACTCGTTGAAGGGGTGCCGGTCGCTTGGTCGGTCAGGATCCGGCCTTCAGCGAGGCGAAGTAGCCCGGCTTGTATTCGACCGGGAGGAAGCGATCATGCATTTCCTTGAAAGTGGCGTCGGCGTCGAGATCCTTGAAGAGATCCGGGTGCAGCCACTTGGCGATCTGCTGCACGGCAACGAACTGGTAGGGGCTGTTGTAGAACTGGTGCCAGATGGCATGCACATTGCCGTCCTTCACCGCCTTGATGTCGGTAAAGCCGGGGCGCTTCATCAGCTCGGAGAGCTTGCGTTCAGCCTCTGCCTTATCGGCGCCCGGACCCACGCCGATCCACTTGCCGCCAGGAACGTAAAGCTCCCAGTTGGAGCCGGTCACGATGACCTGGTCGGGGTTGGAGGCGATGATCTGCTCCGGATTGACCGTGCCGAAGGTGCCCGGAATGAAGTCCTTCGCCATGTTCACGCCGCCGGCGAGTTCGACCATCTTGCCGAAGTTCTCGTTGCCGAAGGACATGCAGCAATCGTCGGAATAGCCACCGGCGCGTTCCATGAAGACGACGGGCTTCTTCAGGTCTGTCTGGCTGGCCAGAACGTCGGTGACTTTGGCGATCTGCTCGTCATGGAACTTCACGAATTCCTCGGCGCGCTCTTCCTCGCCGAACAGCTTGCCGATGATCCGCATGGAATCGTCGGTGTTTTCCATCGGCTTCTCGCGGAAGTCGATATAGACAAGCGGAATGCCGACGGCAGCCAGCTTCTCGATATAGCCGCTTTCCTCGGTCGCCGATTTCGCTTCCGTGTTCATGATGATGACGTCAGGCTTCAGTGCCACCGCCTGCTCGATGTCGAAGGTACCGTCCTTCATCCCGCCGAAGGTCGGGATCTTCTCCATCTCCGGATACTTCTTCAGATAGATGTTGTAGCCGTCCAGATCGGCCTTCTTGAAGTCGTCGCGCCAGCCGATGACGCGGCCAAACGGATTGTCGGTGTCGAGCGCTGCGGTGAAATAGATCTGGCGACCTTCACCCAGGATGACGCGTTCCACCGGAACGCTTACTTCGACTTCACGACCGGTGATGTCCTTGATCTTCACCGTCTCGCCGGCCAGCGCGACGCCTGAAAAAAGGGCGAGCGAAATAGCGGCGGCAGACGCCACCTTCTCCATTTTGAACACGATCAGTTCTCCTGCTTGTGATTGTGACGTGATCTAGATTTTTATGACTTTAACAGTCAAGAATTATCTTTTAGAAGTGTTCCAGCCTCTCCGCCCCGATCCGAAAGAACACGAAAATGCAGGCCGTTAGCTCCCTTTCCAACCATGACCTTCGAGACGAAATCAAAGCCTACTGGTCACTCCGCGCCGAGACATTCGATAGCCAGCCAGGTCACGAGATCTTTTCCGAAGAGGAGAGGGCTGCCTGGCACGCTCTGTTCCGCAAGCATTTGGGAGAGGGAAAGTCGCGAGCGGCACTCGACCTCGCCTGTGGCACGGCCGTCATTTCCCATCTGCTCGACGACCTCGGCTTCAAGGTGACTGGCCTCGACTGGGCGGAGCCCATGTTGGAACGGGCACGTGTGAAGGCTGCGGCTCGCGGCCGAAACATCCGCTTTCTTATGGGCGACGCCGAGCGCACGATGGAGGCGGATGGCTCCTATGACGTGATCACCAATCGCCACCTTGTCTGGACGCTCGTCGACCCTCTCGCTTGCTTCCGGGAATGGCACCGCGTGTTGAAGCCGGGCGGCAAGCTGTTGATCGTCGACGGTGACTTCGTCAACACGTCCAGGCTCACGCGCTTGCTCAAGGCAGCGACGAGGTTCGCAAGCCGTATTGGTCTTGCCCGCGATGCCATGCATGGCGCGCCCAATGCCGATATGGCAGAGACACACAACCGGATCCTGTCCCGAGTGCACTTCTCCGGCGGTGCCCATGCCGATGCGGTCGCAGATCTGCTCAAGGAAGCCGGCTTCTCCAAGGTCACGATCGATCAGGACATGCGGGCGATCCATAAAACCCAACGCAAGAACTTCTCCTTCTTTAAGGGGTTGGAGCGCGGTACGCAGCACCGCTACGCGATCTGCGCGGAGAAGTGATCGGCACCTTGGGTCTTTGACCGACGGTAGATTTTCTTGGTCGCCCCGGCGTAGTCGCCGGTGCCTGCCAGCACGTGGATTTACACACGCCCGTAATTGATATACTAGTATTTCAGTTGCGGGAGGACGCATGTCGGAACAGGATGTCAGAGGCTTGAAAACCAGGGCGGTTCCGGCAGAGCACCAGCGCGGCAGGACCCGCGCCGGCAGAGCTGCGACGCAAATCCATGCGACACTGCGGGACGAAATCGTCTGCATGAAATTCAAGCCGCTCGACATGCTGAACGAAAAGCAGCTGGGGCAGCGCTTCGGCGTTAGTCGCACGCCGGTGCGCGAGGCCCTTCTTCGCCTGGCGGACGAGGGCTTGGTGGAGATCTATCCCCAGTCGGGAACCTTTGTGTCGCGCATCCCGCGCCGGGCGCTTTACGAGGCGATCCTCATCCGCCGGGCGCTTGAGGCAACCACGGTGTCCCTCGCAATCGTTGCGATGAAGGAGAACGACCGGCTGCCGGAGCTTGAGGACAATCAGGCATCCCTGGTGAAGGCTGCGGAAGCCAACGACATCGCGAGCTTCCATCAGATCGATACCGAATTCCATCAGCTGATCGCCGAGATCGGCGGCTATCCCGGGATCTGGGCAGTCGTCGCACAGGTCAAGGTCCAGATCGACCGCTATCGCTATTCCACCCTGCCGCAGAAGGGCCGCCTCGATCTCGTGATCGCTGAACACGCAGCGATCATCGATGGCATCCGCCACCGGGATGATGGCGCCGCCGTTCTGGCGATGAGCCAGCATGTGGGGCGGCTCACTGAGGAGCTCGAAGACATCGAGCACCTCGACCCAAACCTCTTCCTCGACCTCTAGAGCGCACACCTTGCGACATATTCCGGGAGCTGCACCATGAAGCCAAACTTCGACCTTTCCGGCCGCACAGCCGTCGTCACAGGTGCCAATACCGGCATCGGTCAGGCTATTGCCGTGTCGCTGGCAAGCGCCGGAGCGGCTATTCTCGGTGTTGGTCGGTCGAGCATGGCTGAAACGGAGGCGCAGATTGCTGATGTCGGCGGGCGCTTCGCGTCCTTCTCCGCCGATCTCTCGACGATCGAGCCCGTCGACGCCATCGTTGACGCTGCTGTCGCCGCGTTCGGATCCGTGGACATCCTGGTCAACAATGCTGGCATCATCCGCCGCGCCGATGCCATCGATTTCACCGAGGCGGATTGGGATGCGGTCATGGACGTCAATCTCAAGACCGCGTTCTTCCTGTCTCAGGCGGTGGCGAAGCGCATGATCCCGAACGGTCGCGGCAGGATCATCAACATTGCATCCATGCTCTCCTTCCAGGGCGGCATCCGGATTCCGTCCTACACCGCCTCCAAGAGTGGCCTTGCGGGTCTCACCCGGCTGCTTGCCTGCGAATGGGCGGCCAAGGGCATCAATGTGAACGCAATCGCCCCAGGTTATTTCGTCACCAACAACACGACGGCCCTGCGCGAGGATGCCAAGCGGTCGAGCGATATCCTCGCACGCATCCCCGCCGGCCGCTGGGGAGACCCGCAGGAACTGGGTGGCGCGGCTGTCTTCCTGGCATCGGATGCAGCTGCATATGTTCATGGCACGATCCTGCCCGTCGACGGCGGCTGGCTGGCGCGCTAAGCAGAATCAGAACGACAGAGGGGGGAAGGCATGGGACGGATTGTATCGATTGGCGAATGCATGGGGGAGCTGTCGGAGACCGGCACGCCGGGGACCCTCAACATGGGCTTTGCCGGTGACACCCTCAACACGGCCTATTATCTCCGCCGCAGCCTGGGGCCGGATTGGCAGGTGGATTATGTCACCGCCATCGGCACGGATGGTCTCTCCCATAGAATGCTGGACTTTCTTAAGGCCGAAGATATCGGCACCCACCATATCGCCCAGCTCGCCGACAAGACGATCGGCCTCTACTACATCACCTTAAAGGACGGTGAGCGCAGCTTCACCTATTGGCGGAGCGACAGCGCCGCGAAGAAGCTTGCGAGCGAACCCGCAGCCCTTGCCCGCGCACTGGAGGGGGCAGATCTGGCCTACTGGTCCGGCATCACGCTGGCCATCCTGTCAAACCAGGATCGCCTCGCCCTGATCGAGGCATTGAGCCAGTTCTCCGGTCGCGGCGGCACTGTCGTATTCGATCCCAATCTGCGGCCGCGGCTTTGGGATAATCCGGAGAGCATGCGCGGCTGGATCCACCGTGCGGCGGCAGTCAGCGACCTTTGCCTTCCCTCCTTCGAGGACGAGGCGACCTGGTTCGGCGATGCCGATCCTCAAGCCACGATTAAACGCTATCTGGCGGAGGGCGCGCGGCGTGTGGTCGTGAAAAATGGGGCGGGTGACGTCACCTTCGCCGGGAGCAATGGCGAAATATCGACAACTGCCATCCCGCCCGTCGAGCACATCGTCGACACGACGGCGGCTGGCGACAGCTTCAATGCGGGATATCTGGCTGCAGAACTCGCCAGCGCGTCGGTCAAGGATGCGATTGCGGCCGGGGCGAGATTGGCGGCGAACGTCATCGGCGCGCGCGGCGCTTTGGTCCCGGACGCAGTCAGGCCGTCGTAACGGCCCGGCTATGCGTCAGATCGGGGCTCCCCCGCCGAACAGCGTGAAATAACCCCAGGCTGCCACGAGGGCTGCGGCGATGCCGACCCAGGTGAGGGCTTTCCGGGCCGTCGGCGAGACCGTCATTTTCGGCTTCGGCGGCTTTTCCTCGGGTGGACGCTCGAATTTGATGACGTTCGACATTCAGGTTTCTCTCGTGCTGCTTTCGGGCGCTTCATTAGCTTCCTGCCATGATCGCGGGGCCGCGACAAGTCTGCTTAGTCGGTCGCTCCCGTTCTCTGCATGAAGGGCAATTCGACGGCGGTACACGCGCTCGCAGGCGCCAGCTGTTGTGACTTGCCGCAAGGGTTGCGCCTGTCTAATACCAATGTGTCAATTGGCACTTGTCGACCGCCTCCGGCGCCGTTAGCGTTCTTTGGCAGGCGAAGAAGGCGTTGAGGCGCAGACGTCGATACCCCTTCGCAGATGGCATGATGGACGCGACTAGACTGACATGAGAAGCTTTCTTGAACCTTCCGCCCAGGCTGAAGCGAACCAAGGCCAGGATGGGGATCTGTATGCGACGGCTCGCAGAGTTTCCGGCGTTTCATCGGCCCACTTCCTGAAGTTGCTGGAAGAGCGCGGTACCACCGGATTTTGGACCTGCGATCTTCTCACCGGGCAATGCACCAGCAGCCCGGGGCTCCTGCGAGTGATGGGTCTTGAGACGCCGCAGCCCTTCCGGATGCAGGATCTTCTCGATCAGGTTCACCCCGAAGACAAATCGCGCTGCGAGGACCTCTGGCCCTCATTCGTTCAGGCGTGCCGGTCAACCGCAATTTTCGGATCATTCGTGGCGATCGAACGATCCGCTGGGTCGAGTTCCGTTCGGAAGTCGTGCTCGATGCCGACCAGCGTCCAGTTCGGGCCATTGGCTTGCTGCAGGATGTCTCCCAGGAGCACGAGAACCGCCAGGCGCTGGACGAGAGCCTCGGGCGTTACCGGGCGCTGATCGGCTCCGTCGCGACTATGGAATGGCGCGCAACAGCCAGTGGCGAACCCGTGTTCTCGAATGGTTGGACTGCACTGACAGGCCAGCGAGAATCCGAATTTTTGAACGGCAACTGGGTGAGCGCAATTCATCCGGATGATCGGGAGCAGATGATGGCGGCATGGCAATATGCCGTGGCCAATCTCACGCCGTATGAGGCCGACCAGCGGATACGCAAGGCCGATGGCGAGTATGAGTGGTTTCACGCTCGCGCGGTGCCGATCCTGCACAAGAGTGGCCGACCGCACGAGTGGCTGGGCATGATCATCGACCACAGCGAGTTCAAAAGACTGGCGAATGGAAAACCTGCCGTCGGCACAAACCTGACACCGATGCAGATCCGGGCCGGCCGCGCCATGCTGCAATGGACGTTGGACGATCTCTCCCGGGAATCCGGCGTGTCCGTCTCCTCGATCCGCCGTATCGAGGGTGAAGGGGAGCGCTCCACGCGCCCCACTTCGCTTTCGGCGATCCGCCAGGCGCTCGAACGCCACGGCCTAATCTTTTCGGATGGCAATGGCATTTCAATGGGCCCGGCCTGATCATTCACATGAACAGGCCGGCAACCGTCAGCTCGCAAGGCGCGGTGTGGTGACGATCTTGAGGAAGAGCGCGTTCATCGCCTCTGTGATCCCCTGGCTCGGGCTGACTTCGAAGAAGAGCCCCGGCGATGCACAGGATTGCATCCGTGTCGGGATCTGGCTCTGGAACGGACTGATCCACTTGTTGTACCAGTCGTTGGTCGGCAGCGGCAGATAGGTCGTGTAAAGAACGGCGATCCGGTAGCCCTTGCTCTTCAACGCCTCGCATTGCGTAGTGTCGATCGGTTCCTGACAACGCCCGTTCGTCGTCTTCTTGGTACAGCTGCTGGGTTTGTAGGCATCGCCCACGCCGTCGGAGACGAAGAAAAGGATCTTCTCCGGATTGCCGGCCGACGAGCCGGTTCCTGCCGTCCCCATAAGCTCGCCGATGTTCTTCAGCGCCCGGTCGAAATCGGTCTGCTGGTCGTTGTCATACCCTTGGTACGGGATCGACATGAGCCCAATCCCGGATGCGCTCGCCTTGACCTGGTCGAGATTGTCGGTGAGGGACGCGACCTGCAGCAGCTTTGTGTCCTCGGCCTTCTCGCCGAAGGTATAGACCGCCATGCGGTATTGATTGGAGCTCTTGCGCGAGCTCTTTGCCGTCTCCATCAAGGCCGCAGTCGCCTTGGCCACGACATCGATGCGGATGGTGACGCCCAACCTCTTGGCGAGGTAATAATAGCTGTTCTTGTCCTCCACGCCGTCTTTGACGATATGGCAGGCGAAGGCGCACTTGTCCCTCGTGTTGTCGACCATCTTGGTCACGTCGGCCGGGGTGGCTCCGACGCCCATGGATGGGGTGTTGTCGAGAAGAAGGTAGAAGTCGCGGAACGTATCCGTCTGGAACACGGCTTCCGCCCTGCCGCCTACGGTAACATCGGACTGGCCAAGGATGCGGGCAAGCGATGTGGGGACGGTCGCATCGAAGGTGAAGATCGCCTTCACCTGCGTTCCCGTCTTCACCACATCCACATCGAAGTTCTTGAGCTCGTACTCTTCAGACATCTTGGCGTGGCCGATGAACACCTTCTTGGCGTCCTCGATGGCCGCGGACAATTGCCCATCCGACTTCATCTGCATGGCCTGCATGACACCTGCGGAGGTTTCCGCGACGGCAGCAATCGCCGCCGCATCGGCGGCAGCCTGCAGCGTGCTTCGCACCATCAGTGCATTGCTGATATCGATCGCGAAACCAGCAACGCCGATGACTGGCACCAGCATAATCGCCGTCATCACACCAAAGTTGCCGCTGCGGTCACGGAAAAAACGCCCTAGCATAAATTACCCCCATAAAGTTATGGGTAATTTAGAGGCGTCTTGTGTCGATTCCGTTCATTGGCATGGTTACGGAAATGCTATCGGCCCTCGTCGATCAGGCGGCCGCCACCTTTTTCTTCGCAGGCGGGTTGTCCGCATCGTATGTGGCGCGCGCTTCGCGGATGCGTCCATGATGCTCTGCCGTCCACACGACGAGCGCCGCCACCGGCCCCAGCAAGGATTGTCCGAGTTCCGTCAATCGGTACTCGACGCTCGGCGGCTGTGTCGGAAATACCTCGCGGTGGACAAGCCCATCACGCTGCAGGCTCCGCAAGGTGCCGGTCAGCATCGCCTGCGAGATATCGGGTATCGCCCGCTTCAACTCCCCGAAACGATGCGGCTTCAAACCGAGTGTTTGCAGGATGAGCGACGCCCACTTGTCACCGATGTGAGAGAAGACGTCGCGGACCGGGCAGTTCGCCGCGTCGAACACCGTATTGATCGGTTCTCTCATCATAGCCATCGCCGTTCCGATCGCCGCTGTGAAATCGGGCTGTGTCTTGGCATGTGCGGTCATGGGTATCGTCCTCAGAACCTGGTTCTAAAAAACTGCCTACTTTACGGCAGAATGCTGATCTGTAATTTAGACCTACTCTGAAATTTAAACCAGCCCTAAAATTCATGGGCACATCGAACGGAACTGACATGACAGCCAAGTATCTCGTCACCGGCGCATCCGGCCAGCTCGGCCAGCGCGTTCTTCATCATCTCCTGGCCACGGAAGGCGTCACGGCCTCCGAGATCATCGCAGCAAGCCGCAAGCCCGAGCAGCTGGCAGAACTCGCCGCCAAGGGCGTTCAGACACGTCGCGTGGATTTCGACGACGCAGCCTCCATGCAGGCCGCATTTGCAGACGCACAGCGCGTGCTGATCATCAGCACGGACACGCTCGATCGCCCGGGCCACCGTCTGGTGCAGCATCGTGCAGCTGTCGCCGCTGCCGAAAAGGCTGGCGTCCAGCATCTGCTCTACACCTCGATGCCCGAGCCCAAGAACTCGCCGCTGCTCTTCGCACCCGACCATGAAGGCACCGAAGCTGCCATCGAGGCGAGCGCGCTGCCGGCCTGGACGATCCTGCGCAACAACTGGTACTTCGAAAACGTGATGATGAGCGCCGGTCCGGCACTCGCCTCGGGCCACTGGTACTCGGCGGCCGGCGAAGGCAAGGTTGCCCACATCCTGCGCGATGATATCGCCCGTGCCATCGCCGCAGCACTGGTTGCAGCCGGCAGCGAGAAGAAGGTCTACACGCTGACGGGATCCACGTCCTACACGCATCGCGAAATGGCTTCGCTGATCTCCGCCGCCGCTGGCAAGGAAATCGCAGTCATCGATGTCCCGGTCGAAGGGCTCGTGCAGGGCATGGTCGGTGCAGGCCTGCCGGAACCTGTGGCACGCGTTTTCGCATCGATCGACACCATGGTCGGCCATGGCGGTCTGGCGAACATTACCGGCGACTTCAAGGCGCTGACGGGCGTCGAACCCCAGAGCTTCGAGGCATGGGTCGAGAGCCAGTCCGGCGCTTTCAAATCCATGGTCGCCTGACATTCCCTATCGGTCTCCGCCAGGCCGATCCGGACATGTCATATCCCACACGTGGCATGACCGAGGACCGCTCGTCCCCCCTGGACGGGCGGTTTTCGCATGAATCAAGTATTGCAGGCGAAAACCTCCTGATTGGAGCAAACGTTCGTTCTGCCTCTTTCTCAGGCATGGCTGCCTTCCACACATGCATCGGTGACGATCAGAACCGGCTGGAGAGCCGGTTTTGCCGTGTGTGGAGCCAGAAGCAGACTTGGCACGCCCCTTGCTCCTTTATTCGCAGAGTTAGCCGCTAGGGTTCCGGCGCCGCAGGGCGCGGCTGGTCCGAGAGCGGCTCCCGATGGAGAGACATCCCATCGGGTGCACGGCGGGACAAAAGCCCGGGAGACCTCGTAAGCCAAGGGATTGGCGGCGCGATGGTCCATGCCGATCCCTTTTCGAAGACGCAAAAGGGGAATTTCTACATGCAGACTGTCAAGACACTCCTGTCCATCACGGCGCTGGCCGGCGCGCTCGCCTTCGGCCAGATGACACCGGCCGAAGCCGCGCCGAAGAAGGATTTCAAGGTCGCCTGGTCGATCTATGTCGGCTGGATGCCCTGGGGCTATGCCAACGACACCGGCATCGTGAAGAAGTGGGCCGACAAATACGGCATCAACATCGAGGTCACGCAGTTCAACGACTACGTGGAATCGATCAACCAATATACCGCCGGTGCCTTCGATGCGGTGACCGCTCACCAACATGGATGGCCTGTCGATCCCCGCCGCTGGTGGCGTCGACACGACCGCCGTCATCGTCGGGGACTTTTCGAACGGCAATGACGCCCTCATCCTGAAGGGCAAGGACAAGCTCGAGGATGTGAAGGGCCAGAACGTCAATCTCGTCGAATTCTCGGTCTCCCACTATCTACTGGCCCGCGCGCTTGAGACCATTGGCTCGTCCGAGCGCGATGTTAAGGTGGTCAACACCTCGGATGCCGACATGGTCGCCGCCTACCAGACGTCTGACGTCACGGCGGTCGTCACCTGGAACCCGCTGGTTTCCTCCATTCTCGAAGATGCCTCCGCCAAGAAGGTCTTCGACAGCTCCCAGATCCCGGGCGAGATCATCGACCTGATGGTCGCCAATACCGAGGTGCTCAAGGATAACCCGGACTTCGGCAAGGCGCTGGCCGGGATCTGGTACGACACCATGGCCGTCATGACCGCCGATACCGAAGAGGGCAAGGCAGCCCGGACCGCGATGGGAACAGCTTCCGGCACGGACCTCGCCGGCTTCGAAGCCCAGATGGCCGCCACCAAGCTCTTCGACAAGCCGTCTGATGCGTTAGCTTTCACCGCCTCGCCGGATCTGTCCAAGACCATGGATCTCGTCCGCACCTTCCTGTTCAACAAGGGCCTTCTCGGCAGCGGCGCGCCGTCTGCTGATGTCATCGGTATCGAACTGGCAGACGGCACGGTTCTCGGCGACAAGGAGAACGTCAAGTTCCGCTTCACCACCACCTACATGGACGCTGCCGCCAAGGGTGCCCTCTGAGGCCATGATCGCCGCCCGGAGGATGATGCCTTCCGGGCGGCTTTCGCCTCCTGAAATCCTGGAGTGGTCGATGCGCTGGATCAATGCTCATCCCGGAAATGGCGCGCGCCTGACGCTGGTGCTTCTGCCCTTCGTGCTGGTGCTTGGCGCCTATATGATCGGCTCGGCAGAGCGGCTCGCCGAAAACCCGAACGACAAGCTGCTGCCCGGTTTCGCGGCCCTGTGGGACGGGATCAATCGGATGGCGTTCACGGCTGACGTCAGAACCGGCGAATACCTGCTCTGGTCGGATACCTGGGCGAGCCTGGGGCGCCTCTTTGCCGGGCTTGGCATCGCCACTGCGATCGCGCTGCTCCTTGGTCTCGTCATCGGCATCCTGCCCTATGCACGGGCGACGCTTTCGCCATTTGTAGGCGCAATTTCGATGGTTCCGCCCTTGGCCCTTTTGCCGATCCTCTTCATCGTCATGGGGCTGGGCGAGGCTTCGAAGATCGCTCTCATTGTCATCGGTGTCACGCCGATCATG
Organism: Allorhizobium sp.; assembly: GCA_965283865.1. Taxonomy (GTDB): domain Bacteria; phylum Pseudomonadota; class Alphaproteobacteria; order Rhizobiales; family Rhizobiaceae; genus Allorhizobium. The sequence continues at coordinate 4,178,415 of CBDIQA010000001.1, read as the reverse complement.
GTCCGTGACCTTGCGCTGAAGGCAATCGAACTGCCGCGCGAAATGATCGTCAAGGCCGAAACGCTTTCGGCCTCCTCCTGGCAGATCGCTTTGCGTGTCGTGCTTCCGCAGATTCTGCCACGATTGCTCACCTGCCTGCGACTGCAGCTCGGCCCCGCATGGCTGTTCCTGATCGCGGCCGAAGCGATTTCCTCCGACAGCGGCCTCGGCTACCGCATCTTCCTCGTCCGCCGCTATCTCTCGATGGACGTCATCTTCCCCTATGTCTTGTGGATCACGCTGCTCGCGATCCTCACCGACATCCTGCTCGATCGCCTGCGCATCGCCGTCTTCCCTTGGTCCGAACTGGAGAAGGGCAAATGAGCGCGCTTTCCGTGAAGAACCTCTGGAAGGAATACGGCGACCAGATCGTGCTGGAAAATGTCTCGATCGAGATCGAATCCAGAGCTTTCGTCGCGCTGGTCGGCCCTTCCGGTTGCGGCAAGTCCACCTTCCTGCGCCTGCTGCTTGGACAGGAGCGCCAAACGAAGGGCGACATCCTCCTCGACGGGACAGCGCTGCCGAAGGAGCCGGGGCCGGACCGTGGCGTGGTCTTCCAGCGCTACTCGGTCTTCCCGCATCTGACCGTTCTCGGCAATGTCATGCTCGGCAAGGAACTCCAGGCCTCGCGCTTCGCCGCCCGGCTGTTTGGCGCGGCAAAGCGCGCGGTGGAGGATGAAGCCCGCGCGATGATCGCCGCGGTCGGGCTTGCCGGCTCCGAGGACAAGTACCCGGCCCAGCTCTCCGGTGGCATGCAGCAGCGGCTGGCGCTCGCCCAGGCGCTGATCATGCGGCCAAAGGTGCTGCTGCTCGACGAACCCTTCGGCGCGCTTGATCCCGGTATCCGCGCCGAGATCCACACGCTGATGAAGAAGCTCTGGAACGAGGCGCCGATGACCGTCGTCATGGTCACCCATGACATGCGCGAGGCCTTCACGCTGGCGACCCGCGTCGTTGCCTTCGAGCGACCCCGCGATCGCCCGGAGGAAAAGCTCCGCTACGGCGCGACAATCACCCGCGACATCGCCATCTGGCCGCCTCGCAAGGCGGGCGAGGCCTCCCTCTTTCGCCCCGACCGGGACGGCCCGGTCTCTTCAAAGGGTCAATAGCCGGGACGACCCGGCCAACGAAACCACTGGAGATGACAATGCATATCCGACGTTCCCCTGAAGAGATCGCCGCCAACCGCGCGCGCTACGAGGAGCATCAGAAGAAGGGGCTGGAATTCGCACCGAAGGCACTGCCGGCCAAGAGCGTAAAACCTGCACCTGCAATTGCTGCCGACAAGATATTACACCAGGAAAAGCTCCCCGGCGGCTGGTATTGGTGGACCCGCGTCAAGGCCAACGAGACGCTCCGCATCGCGCTCGACGAAGGTTTGTCGACCATATCCGTCGTCGCCTGGAATGCCGAAGACCCGACCGAGCGCATGAACCTGCCGGATACCGTCAAGGTCCAGTGGACCACCGGGCTTGGAAAGGGCCGTGTCATCTTCTCCGACATGGGCAAGGTCATGTTCTCGATCACCGAGGACAGCTCCGGCGCTCATGACGTGCTGATGGGCGGCTCGACAGCCTCTTCGAACGCGAAGAAATATGCCGGCCAGAACGGCCCGGCACTGCGCAACACCCGCGACAACTTCGTGCTGATCGCGACCAAGGCCGGCCTCGACAAACGCGACATTCCGGCGGCTCTCGCCCTCTTCGCACCCGTCCGTGTCGATGCCGATGGCAAATTCGAGTGGAAACCCGATCTCGTTGAAGATGGCGACTATGTCGATCTGCGCGCCGAGATGGACATGATCGTCGGCTTTTCGAATTGCCCGCATCCGCTCGATCCAAACCCGGTCTATGCCCCCAATCCCGTCAGCATCCTCAGGAGCGCGGCCTTAGAGCCAGCAGCCGATGATCTCTGCCGGACAGCGACTGCAGAAGCCATCCGTGGCTTTGAAAACAACGCTTTTGCGGCCCTGTGAGAGGAGAGGCGATCATGACCAGTTTTATCCAGACCTCTCCCGCCCGCACGCTCTCCAACACCGCGCAGGATCACTATATCGCTGCCGAAGCGCCCTTCTCGACCTTCATCAAAAAGGGTCAGGTGGTGCGCATAGAAGACACCTATGGCCAGCAGGCCGTCGATACGCTCTTCTACAACGCCGATGATTTCTCCGAGCGCTATTCGAGCCAGGACACCATGCGCGAGCAGGGTGCGGCCTACATCTCCACCGGCACCAAGGTGATCTCCAACGAAGGCCGGGTGATGCTGACGGTGACCGCCGACAGCTGCGGTCGGCACGATACCTCTGCCGGCGCCTGCTCCTGCGAGAGCAATACGGTCCGCTTCGGCCACTACACGAAATATCTGCATGCCTGCCGGGACAACTTTGTCATCGAGGTTTCCAAACATGGCATGAGCAAGCGTGACGTGGTGCCGAACATCAACTTCTTCATGAACGTGCCGGTGGAGGAAGACGGCGCGCTGACCATCGTCGACGGCATTTCCTCACCCGGCGACTATGTCGAGCTGAAGGCGGAGATGGACGTGCTGCTCGTCATCTCCAACTGCCCGCAGATCAACAACCCCTGCAACGGCTTCGATCCCACCCCGATCCGGGTGCTCGTCTGGGACGACGAGGCGGCCTGATGTTCAAGAAGGTTCTGATTGCCAATCGCGGCGAAATCGCCGTGCGCGTCATCAAGACGCTGCAGAAAATGGGGATCGCAAGCGTTGCGGTCTATTCCGATGCCGACCGCTATTCGAAACCCGTGCTGATGGCCGACGAGGCAGTGCGCCTCGGCCCCGCGCCCGCCAGCGAAAGCTATCTCAACGTCGATGCCGTGATTGCCGCCTGCCGTGAGACGGGTGCGCAAGCCGTGCATCCCGGCTATGGCTTCCTCTCGGAGAACATCGGCTTTGCCGAACGGCTGAAGGCGGAAGGCATCACCTTCATCGGCCCGACGCCGGACAATATCTCCGCCTTCGGCCTGAAGCACACGGCCCGCGAGCTTGCCAAGGCGAGCGGCGTGCCGCTCTTGCCCGGCTCCGGCCTGCTCGACAGCCTGGAAGAGGCGCTCTCCGCAGCGGAGCAGATAGGCTATCCGGTAATGCTGAAATCGACAGCCGGCGGCGGCGGTATCGGCATGCAGCTCTGCGACACGCCAGATGCGCTGGCAGCCGCTTTCGACACCGTCCAGCGCACGGCAAAATCCAGCTTCGGCGATGCCCGCGTCTATCTCGAACGCTTCGTCTCCAAGGCCCGCCATGTCGAGGTGCAGATCTTCGGCGACGGCAAGGGCAGGGTGATTGCGCTCGGTGAACGCGATTGCTCGCTCCAGCGCCGGAACCAGAAGGTGATTGAGGAAACGCCGGCGCCAGGTCTGTCCGATGCCGTGCGCCAGCGCCTGCACGCCGCCGCCGTGTCGCTCGGCCAGCAGGTCGCTTATGCCTCCGCCGGCACCGTTGAATTCATCTATGATCCCGCCCGCGAAGAATTCTACTTCCTCGAAGTGAACACGCGTCTGCAGGTCGAGCATCCGGTCACGGAAGCCGTTTTCGGTGTGGATCTGGTCGAATGGATGATCCGCCAGGCTGCCGGGGAAGATGTGCTGACGGGCAAGGAAAACCTGGTGTCAAGGGGCGCGGCGATCGAAGCGCGCGTCTATGCCGAAATGCCCCATGCCGGTTTCCGCCCGAGTGCCGGCCTGCTGACCGAAGTTGCCTTCCCCAATGGCATCCGCGTCGACGGCTGGGTAGAGACCGGAACCGAAGTCACGCCCTTTTACGATCCCATGCTCGCCAAAGTCATCGTCTCGGGTGCTGATCGTAACGCAGCCATTTCGGCGCTCTCGGCCGCGCTGGAAAAAACCTCGCTTGCCGGCATCGAGACCAATCTCGAATATCTGAAGGCGATTGCCACCTCCGACCTGTTCCGAAGCGGCGATGTTGCGACCACGGCCTTGAAGGATTTCGAATTCGTGCCGGATGTGGTCGAGGTGATCGCGCCCGGTGCGCAGTCGAGCCTGCAGGAGCTGCCGGGCCGTCTCGGTCTCTGGCATGTCGGCGTCCCGCCCTCGGGCCCGATGGACGACCGCTCCTTCCGCCATGCCAACCGGCTGGTCAGCAACCACGATCATACGGCGGCCCTGGAACTCACCGTCTCCGGGCCGGTGCTGAAATTCTTCTCCGATACGGTGATCGCGCTCGCTGGCGCGGTTATGCCGATGAAGCTCGACGGCGTCGAGCTGCCCCATAATCATGCGGTCCAGGTCAAGGCCGGCCAGACGCTGGCCATCGGCAGCATTGCCGGTGCCGGTCAACGCGCCTATCTGGCGGTCTCCGGCGGCTTCGATGCGCCCTTGGTCATGGGCTCCCGCGCCACCTTCGGCCTCGGCCAGTTCGGCGGCAATGCCACCGGTACCTTGCGTGCCGGCCATGTCTTGCGCCTGGCCCGTCGAAACCAGACCGATGTGCTACCGGCAACGGAACCGGCGGAACTGACCCGCGAATGGTCCGTCGGCGTGCTCTACGGCCCACATGGTGCGCCCGACTTCTTCCTCGAGGAAGACATCGAGACGCTCTTCTCGACGCCGTACGAGGTGCATTTCAACTCGGCGCGCACGGGTGTCCGCCTGATCGGCCCGGCCCCCAAATGGGCACGCACCGATGGCGGCGAGGCGGGGCTTCATCCCTCTAACCTGCATGATAATGCCTATGCGATCGGCGCCATCGATTTCACCGGCGACATGCCGATCATCCTCGGCCCCGACGGCCCAAGCCTCGGCGGCTTCGTCTGCCCGGCGGTCATCGCCCGCAACGAGCAGTGGAAGATGGGCCAGTTCAAGCCGGGGGATAAGGTCCGGTTTCATGCCGTGGCCCGAGCAAGCGATCCGCTGGCAGGGCCGACAGTGAAGCGCATTTCGAAAGCAGCCGGGTCGGCTGTGATCGGAGCGGCAGAGGCGGGCACCGTTCCCGTCGTCTACCGCCGACAGGGCGATGACAATCTGCTGGTCGAATACGGCCCGATGCAGCTCGATATCGGCATTCGCATGCGCGTCCATCTGCTGATGCAGGCGGTGAAGGAGGCGAGGCTTCAGGGCCTGATCGATCTGACGCCCGGTATCCGCTCGCTGCAGATCCATTATGACAGCACCACGCTGTCGCGCTCGAAACTCTTGGGCGCCCTCGCAGAGATCGAGAAGAGCCTCCCTCCGGTCTCGGCCGTCAAGGTGCCGAGCCGGACCGTCTGGCTGCCGCTTTCGTGGAACGATCCGGATGCGGAACTGGCCATGCGCAAGTATCAGGAACTCGTCCGCCCCAATGCGCCCTGGTGCCCCTCCAACATCGAGTTCATCCGCCGCATCAACGGGCTCCCCGACGAGCAGGCGGTGAAGGACACGATCTTCAACGCCTCCTATCTCGTGATGGGCCTCGGCGATGTCTATCTCGGCGCGCCGGTTGCCACCCCCATCGACCCCCGCCACCGGTTGGTGACGACGAAGTACAATCCGGCCCGCACCTGGACGCCGGAAAACGCCGTCGGCATCGGCGGCGCCTATATGTGCATCTATGGGATGGAAGGGCCGGGTGGCTATCAGCTCTTCGGCCGCACGATCCAGGTCTGGAACACCTGGCGGCAGACGGATGTGTTCGCCAAGGACAAGCCCTGGCTGCTCGACTTCTTCGACCAGATCCGCTTCTTCCCGGTGAGCCATGAAGAGCTAACGGAAGCCCGCGCCGCCTTCCCGCATGGCGGCTATCCGATCCGCATCGAGGAGGGCACCTTCTCCTATGCCGACTACGAGGCGGAGATGGCCCGCAACGCAGAAAGCATCGGCGCCTTCAAGCAGGGACAGCAGGCGGCCTTCGAGGCCGAGCGGAAGCGCTGGAAGGACGAAGGGCTCGATAGTTTCCAGGTCGATGACGGCGCGGGCGCAAGCCTCGGCGGCGATATCCCCGAAGGCTGCTTCGGGGTGGAAAGTGCCGTGCCCGGCAATGTCTGGAAATTGCTGGTCGAGGAAGGCCAGTCCGTGCAGGCTGGGGATACGCTTGCCATCATCGAGTCGATGAAAATGGAAATCACCGTCACCGCCCATGCCCCCGGCACAGTCCGGGACCTGCGTGCCGGGCCGGGTCGTAACGTCAAGGCCGGCGATGTCCTGGTCATCTTGGAGGATTTGTAATGCTGCCGACTATTCTCGATCTTGCTTCGCTCAAGGCCGCCTATGCCAGCGGGCTCACCCCGCTCGACCTCGTCGAGGAGGTGATCGCCCGCCGCAAGGCCTCCGACGATCCGGCGGTCTTCATTACAGAGACGCCGGATGATGATTTGCGGGCAGCCGCAAAGGCCCTGATGGAGCGCGCGCCGGAGCCGAACAGTCTGCCGCTCTGGGGCGTGCCCTTTGCTGTGAAGGACAGTATCGATGTCTCCGGCCTGCCGACCACCGCAGCCTGCCCAGCCTTCGCCTACCAGCCGGAGAAGGACGCCACGGTCGTTGCGAGACTGAAGGCTGCGGGTGCCCTCGTCATCGGCAAGACGAATCTCGACCAGTTCGCGACAGGCCTCAACGGCACACGGTCTCCTTATGGTGCTCCGCGCTCCGTCTTCGACAAGGCCTATGTCTCCGGCGGCTCTTCGTCCGGCTCGGCGGTCACGGTCGCGGCCGGCCTCGCGAGCTTTGCGCTGGGTACGGATACCGCCGGTTCGGGCCGGGTGCCCGCCGCCTTCAACAACCTTGTCGGCATCAAGCCGACACCCGGGCTTGTGCCGAATGTCGGCGTCGTGCCGGCCTGCCGCAGCGTTGACGTCGTCACGGTCTTTGCTGCAACCGTCGGCGATGGTGTCGCGATCCGCAAGGTGATGGATGGCTATGACGCCGGTGATCCCTATTCCCGCAAGGCGTTACCAGTGGCCCTGCCGGGTTCAGGCCTGCGCATCGGTGTACTGGAAGGAGCCGAGCGCGAATTCTTCGGAAACAAGGCGGTGGAGGCGCTCTACGATCAGGCGATCGAGCGGGCAAAATCGCTCGGCGCAACCATCGTCCCTTTCGACTACGCGCCGTTCCGACAGGCTGCCGAACTGCTCTACAACGGCCCCTGGGTCGCCGAGCGTCTCGCAGCGGTGAAGGAGTTCATCGGCACCAATGCGGATGATTTCGATCCGACCGTGCGCACCATCATCGAGGGTGCCAGGGGTTACGACGCGGTCGCGGCTTTCGAGGGCCAGTACAAGCTCGGCCATCTCCGCCAGAAGGCGCTTGTCGAATGGGAGAAGCTGGACGTCCTGATGCTGCCGACCTCGCCGACGACCTATACGGTTGAGGCGATGCTCGCAGACCCGATCGTCAAGAACAGCCATTTCGGGCGTTACACCAACTTTGCCAATCTCTTTGGTTATGCGGCCATCGCCGTGCCGGGCGGTTTGGGTTCGGATGGTCTGCCCAGCGGCGTCACCTTCTTCGGCCCCTCCTTCTCCGACGATGCCCTGGCCCCCTTTGCCGATGCCATGCACCGCGCTTGCGCCTCCGGCATGGGCAAGGACAAGACTGCAGCCCTGCCGGAAGGCTCGAAGGTTGCCGAACCGGACGATGGCCTTGTCACGATCATGGTCGTCGGCGCGCACCTGACCGGCATGCCGCTGAACCACGAACTGACAGGCCCCGGCGGCAAGCTGGTGAAGACCTGCCGCACGGCCGGCGACTACCGCCTCTTTGTCCTGCCCAACACCACGCCGCCCAAGCCGGGCCTGATCCGCGAGCCGGGCTTCGCCGGCAAGGGACTGGAGGTCGAGGTCTGGAAGGTCACGCCTGCTGCCTTCGGCCGCTTCGTCCAGAATATCCCCGCACCGCTCGGCATCGGCAAGGTCACGCTCGACGATGGAAGTCAGGTGTCCGGTTTCCTCTGCGAGCCCTATGCCATGAAAGGCGCGCAGGAAGTCACCGATCTCGGCGGCTGGCGCGCCTATATCGCGTCGAGGAAGTGATCGTCCGTTGGCGCCTGCCTGACGCAGGCGCCAATGCGAGACTTGGCTTTACGGCACCTGTGCCGCGCGCGTCGCGGTATAGATCGCATAGAGCGAGGTCGAGGCCGTGATGAACAGGCGGTTCCGGCGCGGGCCGCCGAAGGTGAGGTTTGCCACCGCCTGGGGCACCAGGATCTTGCCGAGCAGCGTGCCGTCGGGATGGAAGCAGTGCACGCCGTCGGCAGCGCTCGACCAGAGGTTTCCGTCGACATCCGTCCGCATGCCGTCGGGAATGCCCTTGTCGATATGGGCAAAGACCCGCCCATTCGTCAGGTGTTTGTCCTCGGTGACATCGAAGACGCGAATATGCCGTGGCGCGTCTGGTTTGTGGCTGGCGCCGGAATCGGCGACGTAGAGCAAGGTCTCGTCAGGCGAAAAGCAAATGCCGTTCGGCTGCAGGAAGTCGTCGACCATGACGGCAAGCTCACCCGTCGAAGGATCGAGCCGGTAGACGTTCCGGCTCGCCTGCTCCTCGTCCGCCTTGTACCCTTCGTAGTCAGAGAGAATGCCGTATGACGGGTCGCTGAACCAGACGCTGCCGTCTGACTTCACCACCACGTCATTGGGGGAGTTCAGCCGGCTGCCTTGGTAGCGATCGGCAAGCGTGGTGATCGTCCCGTCGATTTCGGTGCGGATGACGCGGCGCCCGCCGTGCTCGCAGGACACGAGCCGTCCCTCGCGGTCGCGGGTATTGCCGTTGATGAACTGTGAGGGCGCGCGATAGACCGAGATGCCGGCCCCCTCGATCCAGCGCAGCACGCGCTCGTTCGGAATGTCGCTGAACAGCAGATAGCCGCCATCGTTGAACCAGACGGGACCCTCGGCCCATCTGCAGCCGGTGTAAAGCTCATCCAGGCCGGCGCTGGACACGAGCAGGTCGCAGAAGCGGGGGTCACGGATCTCGTAATGCGGGTTTTCCATGGGACGATCCTGGCAGGGCTTCAGGTTTTGCCGGCGCTGCGCGTGGTCGGCAGCATGATGACGGCGATGATGATGAGACCGGTGAGAATGAGGCGGATGCCGGCTCCAAAACCGTAGGTATTCAGCATCGAAACGACAAGGAACATGAAGAGCGAGGCGCCCCATATCCCCGGAACATTCGAATTGCCTCCGGCAACCGCCGTGCCGCCGATGACGACAACGGCAATCGACATCAGGAGATACTCCGTGCCCATGTTCAGTGCTGCACCGCCGGAGAAGCTGGCGAGCAGATAACCGCAGAGGGAGGCGAGCACGGCGCAGAGCAGGTAGGTGACAAGCCGCGTGCCGTCGATCGGGATGCCGGCCATGCGGGCGGCGCGGATGCTCTGGCCAATCGCGGCGATCGAGCGGCCATAGACCGTGCGGTTGAGCACGTACCACACGATGACGGAGAGTGCGAAGGCAACGATCGCGACATTCGGGATGCCCACAGCCGAAGAAGTAGTGAAGTCCGCAAGCCAGCTCGGCGGCTTGATGCGCAAGCCCCGGTTCGTCCAGATCGCCGTCGACTGCACGATGAAGCTCATCGACAGAGTCGCGATGATCGGGGGGATGCGCAGCAGCTTGATGAGCGCGTAGTTGCCGATCCCGATCGCGACCCCAATGGCGATGGCAACCAGCAGCCCAGTCAGGATCATGCTGTTTTCGACATTCATGACCTTCAGTGAGACGGTAGCTGCGAGTGTCATATTGGCGGGAACGGACAGGTCGATATTGCCCGGACCAAGCGTGATCACCAGCATCTGCCCGAGGCCGACCAACACCGAGAAGGCGCCGAAGGTCAGCGCGGCCTGCGCAAGCCCAACGGTGCTCGCCCCGCCGGTGAAGACGATGGTGACCAGGAACACGCTGGCGGCAGCGATAAAGGACCAGATCCAGGTCCGGGAGAAGAGTGTGGAGAGTGTCTGGGTCATGACTTGCCCCTCCGGCCTTCGGCGCGATTGAGGACCAGGCGCAGCGTCAAGACAAGGATCAGGATCGCCCCTTGAGCGCCAATCTGCCAGTCCGGCGAAATCCTCAGGAAGGACAGGAAAGAGCCGGCCAGTGTCAGGGTGAGCGCACCGATAACAGCGCCGATCGGCGAGACGCGCCCGCCGACGAATTCACCGCCGCCGAGAATGACACCGGCGATCGAGAGCAGCGTATAGCGCAGCGCGATATTGGCGTCCGCCGAGGTGGTGAGCCCCACCAGCGCCATGCCGGCGAGCACCGCAAAGAACCCGGCGAGACCATAGACGGCCGCCCGTGCGCCGATGATCGACCATCCGGCCCGGGCAACCGAGCGGCTATTGCCGCCCACCCCGCGCAAGACAACGCCGAAGGACGAGCGCATGATGACATAGTGGCTGACAACGGCGATCAGGATGCTGGCGACAATCGCCATCGGAAGCAGCGGCGGCTTGACCGTCATGATCGTGCGGATCCAGCCGGGCGCCTCACCACCGGGTGCCGGCAGGATCAGCACGGCAAGTCCGCCCCAGACGAAACTCATGCCGAGCGTCACGACGATGGAGGGCAGATCCCGAAGGTGGATCATCACACCGATCAGGGCGTAGATGCCGATCGCGGCCATCAGAATGAAGACACCCAGCAAAGGCGACGACTGCAGGAAGGTCGCCGTCACGCAGGCGACGAAGCTGACGAAGGTGCCCATCGACAGATCGAGGTCGTTGACCGTCATGATCAGCATCTGCGCAATGGTCGCGAGCGCAATCGGCACCGCGAGATTGAACAGCAGGTTGAGCCCCGTATAGCTCATGGCCCGCGGCTGCAGATAGAAGACGGCGGCGAGTAGCCCGACCAGCGAAAGAGCAGGGATCAGCAGGCGCAACCCGTCGGCGGAGAAGAACTTCGTCATGCGGCCTCCTGGAAGGAGGCGGAGAGGATGTTTTCTTCTGTCACCTCGTCGCCCTTCAGTTCGGCAACGATCATGCCGTTGTTGAACACATAGACGCGATCACAGAGGCAGACCTCATCCATCTCGGTCGAGTACCAGACGAAGGTCCGGCCAGCGTCTGCCTCCTGGCGCAGGATCGCATAGACCTCCTGCTTGGTGCCGAAGTCGACGCCGCGCATCGGGTCGTCCATCAGAACCACGGGTGCGCGGCTGGCCAGTGCTCGGGCGAAGAGCACCTTCTGCTGGTTTCCGCCCGAAAGCGACAAGATATTGTTGTTCATTTCGGGCGTGCGGATGCCGATCTTCTTCTGCCAGACCTGCGGCAAGCGTCTCCTCCCGATTGAAATCCAGGGTCTGAAGCCGCGACAGATCCGGCAGGATGCCGATGCTGAGGTTTCTCAAGATGCTCCACAGCGTGAAGGTGCCATTGACCGCACGGTCGCCGGCGACGAATGCAACGGCCGGGTCATCGGCCCGTAGCCAGTTGCCGGTTCGGGATTCGAAGAGGCCAACCAGCATGTCCGTCTGGCCGTGCCCGCCGAGACCGGCGAAACCGACGATCTCACCCTTCATGGCCTGGAAGGGGAGGCCGCGTCCGCGCACCGGCGCTGCGGTCAGCACACTTGCCGTGTCCGTCCTCTGCAGGTGTGTGCGGGCCTCGCGCGTCTTCACCACGCTGCCCATGGCCTCGATCAGGCCGTGTTCCGAAAATTCCTCGGCCGGCCTCTGGCTGACCACCCTGCCGTCCTTCATCACGACGATGCGGCTGGAGACCGAGAGGATCTCGCCGAGAATGTGGGATATGAAGAGGATCGAGCCGCCATCGCGGACAAAGCGCTCGACATAGGCGAGCAGTTGCTCGGCAAGCCGCGCATCCAGCGACGACGTCGGCTCGTCGAGGATGACGAGACGGACAGGGCTGCCGATCTTACAGAAGGTAATCGCGATCTCCACCATCTGCCGCTCTGCAATGGTGAGCGTGCCGACGGCCTCGTGGCAATCGATCGAATGACCCGGGAAGATTTCCTGCAATTTGCTCTCGATCAGGGCCGCACCCCGCTTGCGCCAACCCCAGCCTTTCAGGCTGCGATGCATGACGCGGGTGTTCTCCACGATCGTCAGGTTCGGGCAGAGCGACAGTTCCTGGAAGACACAACGGATACCGGCCTCGCGCGCAGCATTGATGCTGTGGCCTCCGCTGCCGTGACCGTATCGGATGGTGCCCTGATGCGGGCTCAGCCCGCCATTGATTACGTTGACGATGGTGGATTTGCCGGCGCCATTATGGCCGACCAGGCCGACGCATTCTCCAGCCCCGATCTCCAGCGTGACGCCGTCGAGCGCCTTCACCGCGCCGAAACTCACTCTTGCGTCGGTAACGCTGACGACGGGCCGTCCATCGCCCTTATCGACCATGGCATTCATTCTGAACAACTCTCTCACTCATGCGCCAAGGGTTCCTCATCCCGCCCGGCCCGAAGGCCGGACGGTCCGGGGAGGTTTTCCATTCGATCACTTGGCGGACGCGATGACCCTCTGGGCGTCTTCGAGCGAATACTCGACATTGGCGACGCCGCCGGCCTGGGTATTGGCCAGGTTGGCTTCGAGGTTGTCCTGGTCGATGCGCAGGAAGGGAACGACGAGGTCCTTCTTCACTTCCTTGCCGTCGAGGATCTGCTGGGCGACCCAGAAGGCAAGTGTGGAAACGCCGGGCGCAATCGAGACCGACATGGTCTCATACTTGTTGGCGTCCTTCTGTTCCTTCCACCACTTCAACTCGTCCTCGCGGTTGCCCATGACGATGACGGGCATCGGACGGTTGGCAGCCGCAATCGCCTGGGCGGCACCATACCCATCGCCACCCTGGGTCACGACGCCGGCCAGTTCCGGCAGGCTCGGCAGGATGCCGGCCACGGCCTTCTGCGCGACGTCCTGCGCCCAGTCGCCATGCACGGAGCCGACGATCTTGAACTGCGGGAACTGCTTCACGCCTTCATGGATGCCGGCCGAGATTTCGTCATCGACGAAGACGCCGGCAAGGCCGCGGATTTCCAAGAGGTTGCCGCCCTGCGGCAGCTTGCCGGAGAGATATTCGACCTGGCTGCGGCCCATTTCCTTGAAGTCGACGGCGATGCGCCAGGCGCAGGGTTCGGTGACGATACCGTCGAACGAGACGACGGTGATACCGGCGTCACAGGCTTCCTTGACCGCACCATTGAGTGCCGTCGGCGAAGCGGCGTTGATGACGATCGCGTCATAGCCCTGCAGGATCATGTTCTGGATCTGGGCTGCCTGTTCGGTCGCCTGGTTTTCAGCGGTGGTGAAGGCGTCGGCGGCTGCGACCTGTCCGGCCTTCACGGCCTCACCGGTCACCTTTTCCCAGCTGGTCAGCATGGCCTGACGCCATGAGTTTCCGGCATAGTTGTTCGAAAGGGCAATCTTCTTGGCCGCGGTGTCGGCCATTGCGGGCATGGATGTGGCGATAAGGCACAGTGCCGCGCTCGCTAGAAGGTATCTGCTGGTCTTCATGATCTCACTCCCTGTTGTCCGGCACTCTTGGCGCCGGTTTCCTCCAAACAGCCGGACGTGGCCCGGTCTGAATTCCCCGCCGAGTTCCTCTTCTCGGCAGGATCAGGATGGATCGAACGGCGAGGCCTGTACAGGTTGGGGACGGCAGGACGTTTGCGGGAATTACGCAAAGTCCTGCGGGATCCCGCAGGACGACCACCCTATCGAGATGTGTTATGAAGGCGATGCGGCCGTGGGAGTGGTCGCGGGGAGGACATCATGCTCAAGATCGCGCCGTCAGCGCTGCTCGATCACTATCTCGGCATATCCAGGCTTCTGGCCGGTCAGCTCGATTTCCGCTCGGCCATCAAGGCCGTTGGCGTCGAAGTATCGCATATCGTGCCGCATGACCACCTCGATGTCTGCATCACCATGGTCAACGGCCTTTACCACACGGCTTACGAGACCGGCCTCGACACCTTCTGGGGCCAGACCGCGCCCGCTCCCGTGGCGAGTAGCCCGATCCGCACCCTGCTCTGGGGCGAGATCGACTTCCTTTTGACGGATGATGCGCAACAGGAGACTCGCTACCACGTCGACACGCCCTTCACCCGCCCGATCTTCGAGCACAATCTGCGCAGCCGTCTCCACGTGCCGCTCAAGGTGCGCGGTGAGGTCATTGGCGCGCTCAGCTGCTCCTCGCATGCGGTCGGTTTCTACACCGAGCAGGATGTGGCCAATGCCCAGTCGATCGCTGATCTGCTCGCGCCCTATTTCTTTGCTCTGAGGGCCGCCGAACAGGCCAAGCAATCCGCGATCGTCGAAGCCGAGGCGCGCGCCCGCGAGGAGGGGCTGCGGGCAGGCGCATTGAGCCTGACGGAAGCCCTGGAACGCGAGCGGCAGCGCATTGGCATGGATCTGCACGATCAGACGCTCGCCGACCTCACCCGCCTGTCGCGGCGCATTGACCGCCTGATGCAGGAAGGCGAGGTGAAGGGCGAGGCGCTGGAGCCGGTCGGACGGGGTCTGCAGCATTGCATGCAGGATCTTCGTGAAATCATCGAGGAGGCAAAACCCTCGGTGCTGCAGCTCTTCGGCTTTGCCCATGCCATCGAGAACCATCTCGACCGCGCCGTGCGCGATCACGGCTCGCAGCTTGCCTGGAGCCTCAGCGACGACACGGATGGTCTAATCGACACCATCGATCAGTCTGTCCGGATCGCCCTGTTCCGGATTGCGCAGGAAGCCATCAACAATGCCGTGCGCCATGCGCAGGCAAATGTCCTGGAGTTGAAGTTGAAGAGTACGGCACATGCCCTGACGATTGAGGTGACCGATGACGGGCAGGGGCTTTCCCGCTCGGATCGCAGCGCAGGCGGCGGGATCGACAACATGGTGACGCGGGCGCGGCTGATTTCCGCAAAGCTGACGCTGGGCACGGCGCGCGAGGGCAAAGGGACTGTGATGCGCGTGCAGATGCCGCTCACCCTCGCTAGGGCAGGATTGCTGGAGGAATCCAAGTGAAGGTTCTCATCGTCGAAGACGATCCGCTGCATCGGTCCTATCTGCTGGAGGCCGTCTGTGCCGCCCTTCCCGAATGCGACAAGGTCATCGAGGCCGGCAACGGGGCCGAAGGCGAACGCCTGGCCCGCGACCACAAGTCCGCCCATGTTGTCATGGACCTGCAGATGAACGCGCGCAACGGCATCGAGGCGGCGCGTACCATCTGGAAGGAACGACCCGATACCCGCATCCTCTTCTGGTCGAACTATTCCGACGAGGCCTATGTGCGCGGCGTCTCGCGCATCGTGCCGGATGGCGCGGCTTACGGCTACGTGCTCAAATCAGCCTCCGACGAGCGCCTGAAACTCGCGCTCCGCAGCATCTTCGTCGAGGCGCAATGCGTCATCGACCGCGAGGTGCGCGGCATGCAGCAGAAGAGCCTCGGCCAGGTGCGTGGCTTCAGCGACAGCGAATATGAGATCCTCGTCGACATCGCGCTCGGCCTCACAGACCGCACGATCGCCCGCCGTCGTGGCTTGTCGATCCGCAGCGTCCAGAACCGTCTTCAGCAGCTTTACGAAAAGCTCGGCGTCTACCAGATGTCGGTCGAGGATAGCGACGAGGGGCGCTTCAATCTGAGGGCAAGGGCCGTAACGGTCGCGCTTCTGCGCAAGCTGTTGAACTACAGCGCCCTGGAGCGCGCCGAAGCCGAACTTGCGGAGTGGCTGCGGTCTCATTGATCCTTCTGCGGGTTCGAGATGGCTGTTGACGATCGCCCGCGAAGTTGGGAGACCGGGTCCATGGACGAACCGTCGAAAGCTACTGAAGATCAGCCAACGCCACGCATGTTGGCCTGGGCGAAAAACTCGGCTGCCTACCGGCTCGCCAAGCGCATGATGACCGAACGCGAACTCGCCGACGCCATCAGGCGGAAGGCGCGCAGCAAGTTCGAGGACATCAGCGAGGCGCAGCTGAATGCGCTCGCCGAGACGGCCCTTGCCTTCGGGCGCAGCATGAAGGCGCTGGACGACCAGAATTATGCCGAGATCCGGGCGAATTCGGCGGCGCGCAGCGGTCGCTCTAAGCGCGCCATTGCTCGCAAGCTGGCTGAGAAGGGTGTGGAACGCAGTATCGTCGAGGCCGTCCTCGTGGACGCGGATGATTTTCGCTCCGCCGTCGTCTATGCGCGCAAGAAGGCTTTTGGGCCCTTCCGCCTGCCGGATGTGGAAGCCGACGACGCCCGCTGGAGCAAGGAGATCGCGTCCTTCGCCCGCCAGGGTTTCGGCTTCGATCTGGCCAAGCGTGTGCTCGACATGGAGCGTGAAGAAGCCGAGGAAATCCTGCTTAGCCCCGCCTGAGCCGCAAGGCCGGCTCTCAGCCCTTGGCCCGCTGGAGCATTCCGAACAAGTCGCGCGGATCGTCCGGATCGGCGATCAGGTCGACAGACTGGAAGAAGGCGGTCCCGCGAACCCGCTCGCGCACGTATCGCAAGGCCGAAAAATCCTCGATCGCGAAGCCGACACTGTCGAACAGCGTGATCTGCTTGTCATTCCGACGCCCCTCGACCTCGCCCGTCACGACCTGCCAGAGCTCGGTGACGGGGTAGTCGGGATCCATCTGCTGGATCTCGCCCTCGATCCGCGTTTGCGGTGGGTACTCGACGAAGGTGTCGGCGCGGGAAAGGATGTCGCGATGCAGCTCGGTCTTGCCAGGGCAGTCCGCCGCCGATCGCGTTGATATGTACGCCAGCGCCGACCATGTTGTCCGTCAGGATGGTGGCATACTGCTTGTCGGCGGTGCAGGTGGTGATGATCTCAGCACCTTCGATCGCCGCCTGTGACGTGGTGCAGGCCGTGACATGAAGGCCGGAGCCTTCAAGGTTGCGCCGGGTCTTCTCCGTTGCCTTCGGATCAATGTCGAAGAGCCTGATATGGGTGATCCCCAGCACCGCCTTCATCGCCAGCGCCTGGAACTCCGCCTGGGCACCATTGCCGATCATCGCCATGGTGGTCGCACCCTTGGGTGCCAGATGGCGCGCGGCCATGGCGGACGTTGCAGCTGTTCTCAGCGCCGTCAGCAGGGTCATTTCCGTCAATAGGACCGGATAGCCCGTCGAGACATCGGCGAGCAGGCCAAAGGCGGTGACCGTCTGCAGGCCCTCCGCCATGTTCTTGGGGTGGCCATTCACATATTTGAACGAATAGATCTCGCCGTCCGAGGTCGGCATCAGCTCGATCACGCCTTCCCGCGAATGCGAGGCGACGCGCGGCGTCTTGTCGAACAGAGCCCAGCGGCGGAAATCGGCTTCGATGACATCGGTCAGCTCGGTGAGCACGCGCTCGATACCGATGTGATGCACGAGCCGCATCATGTTCTCGACGCTGACGAAGGGGACGAGGGCTTTGTCCGAAGGGGCTGGCGCTGTCATGATCCACCGGTTGAAAAGGAAGGTGCAGCCAGTCTAGCGAGGCTCAGGCACAATCGAAACGGCGATAATCTGTCAGTTTGCGCAGCTTGATGTGCAAAGTGCGATGAGGCTTTGCGCATAGTGACAGCGCAAATAAAGACAGGGGCCGAAGCCCCTGTCGAAGGATCCTCTTCGGGAGGACGGAGGATCACTTGAACTGCGCGGGAAGCCAGAGCGAGAGTTCCGGAATGAAGGTGACCATCAGCAGCACCGCAACGCAGGCTCCAAAGAACGGCCATATGGTCTGCATGGCTTCCCGGATCGAGATCTTGCCGACGGCGCAGCCGACGAACAGCACGGTTCCGACGGGAGGCGTGATCAGTCCGATGCCGGCGTTCAGGATCATGATCACACCGAAATGCACCGGATCGATGCCGAAGGCCTGAACGATCGGCAGAAATACCGGCGTCGTGATGATAACCAGTGGCGCCATGTCCATGAAGGTGCCGAGCACCAGAAGCGCCACCGTGATCAGGAGAAGCACCACCATCGGATTGTCCGAGATGGACTTGACCACCTGGATGAGCGTGAGCTGGACCTGCAGGAAGGACATCAGCCAGGCAAAGGCGGCGGCCATGCCGATGACGAGGAGAACAAGCGAGGTCGTTTTCACAGCCCCCAGGATCGCCTCCACGAAGCCGCTCCAGTCGAGTTCGCGATAGACGAAGACAGCGACAAGGAAGGCGTAGATGACCGCGATGCAGGAACTCTCGGTGGCCGTGAACACGCCAGAGCGGACGCCGCCGAAGATGATCGCGATCAGCAGCAATCCCGGAAGAGCGGCGAAGAAGAAGATCAACAGCTTGCCGAAGCCCGGGAAAGGCTCGGCAGGATAGCCGCGTTTGCGTGCCACGACATAAGCCGTGATCATCAGGGCGATGGTCAGCAGGATGCCCGGAATGATGCCGGCCGTGAACAGGTCCGCGACCGAGACGGTACCGCCCGCGGAGATCGAATAGAGGATCATGTTGTGCGACGGCGGGATCAACAGGGCGATCAGGGCCGAGCTGATCGTGACGTTGACGGCATAGCCACGGTCGTAGCCGCGAGCCGCCATCTGCGGGACCATGAGACCACCGATCGCCGAAGCGTCGGCCACGGCCGAGCCCGAAATGCCGCCGAACAGGGTCGAGGAATGACGACGTTGACCTGGGCGAGGCCGCCGCGCATGTGGCCGACGAAACCCGATGCGAAACGGACCAGACGGAAGGCGATCCCGCCGCGGACCATCAGATCGCCCGCGAAGATGAAGAACGGGATCGCCATCATGGCAAACACGTTCATGCCGGAATTGAGCTGCTGGAAAATCACGATCGGCGGAATGCCGAGATAGAGCACCGTGGCAAACGAAGCGATGCCGAGGCAGAACGCGATGGGCATGCCGAGGACCATCAGGATCGCGAAAGTGCCAAAAAGGATCGAGTATGCCATCAGATTACCTCGGCCTTGGCCACGTTGTCGGCGACCACCGCGGCGGGCGCGATCAGCGTGTCGACGAAGCGTTCCAGCGCAAAAATGGAGATCAAGGCCCCGCCGACGATGAGCGGGATGAAGTCGATCCCGCCGGGCCAACCGAGAACCGGGATCCTTGCCGTCCAGGTGCCGGCCGCCAGTTGGGCGCCGTAGTAGGACATGGCGACCCCGAAGCCGGAGATGAGGCCGAGGCTGATCAGATCCATCAGGCGCTGGACGCGGGGCGCCATGTTGTAGCGCACGATGTCGAGCCCGAGATGCACGCTTTCGCGCACACCGACAGCAGCCCCCAGCAGAATGAACCAGGACATCAGCTGCAGCGAAAGCGGTTCCGACCAACTTGGCGTGTCGTTGAGGACGTAGCGACCGAAAACTTGCCAGCCGATGATCACGGTCATCAGGACAACGCCGATACCGGCCAGATAGAGGCAGGCAAGGCTCAGCCAGTGCAGGCCGGGCCTGATGGCCCGCATGAAACGCAACATGGATCCCTCCGAAATCCAGAATAAAGAAAACCGGCCGCATCGTGGATGCGGCCGGTCTGTCGTCTCACTTGACGGCGCGAACGCGCTCGACGAGATCCTTCATCTTCGGATCGGTGACGAACTTGTCGTAGACCGGCTGCATGGCGGCGACGAACTCTGCCTTGTCGACGGTGATGATGTTGGCACCCGACGCGCGGATCTTTTCTTCCGAGGCCTTCTCGCGGGCCTGCCACAGTTCACGCATCTTGCCGACAGATTCCTTGGCGGCTTCCCGAATGACCTTCTGGTCTTCCGGTGTCAGCTTGTCCCAGGTCACCTTCGAGATCGCGAGGATTTCCGGCGTCAGCGAATGGTCGGTGAGCGTGTAGTTCTTGGCAACCTCGAAGTGACGCGAGGATTCATAAGACGGCCAGTTGTTTTCGGCTGCGTCCACGACGCCGGTTTCCAGCGACGAGTAGACTTCACCGAAGGGCATCGGCGTCGGGTTCGCACCAAAGGCTTCCATCATTGCGATCCAGAGATCGGACTGCTGAACGCGGACCTTCATGCCCTTGAGGTCGGCCAGGCTCTGGATGGGCTTCTTGGTGGAGTAGAAGGAGCGGGCGCCGGAATCGTAGAAGGCAAGCCCGATCAGGCCATGCGGTTCGAAGGCCGCCAGCACTTCGTCGCCGATCTCGCCATCGACCACCTTATGCATGTGCTCGGTGTCGCGGAACAGGAAGGGCAGGCCGAAGACGACCGTTTCCGGCACGAGATTGTTGAACGGCGCGCTGTTGACGCGGTTCATGTCGATGACGCCGAAACGGGTCTGCTCGATCGTATCCTTTTCGGTGCCGAGCGCGGCATTGTTCATCACCTGGATGGCGATGCGACCATTGGTGCGTTCCTTGACCAGATCACCCATGAATTTCACGGCATCGACCGTCGGATAACCGTCCGGATGGATGTCGGCGGAGCGCAGGGTGATTTCCTGGGCGAAGGCAGCGCCTGCGCCGAGGGTAAGCCCCATGGCGAGGCTGAGCATTGCGGCAGTTTTCATTGGTCTTCCTCCTCTTTGATTGAACCGCCGAAACCTCCCGTTCCGGCGGATTGCAGTCCGGCTATCGGTCTCCCAAAGGCGCGATGCCGAAAAGTTCTGTCGGATTGTCCACGAGCGCGAGCTGGCGGGCAGCCTCGTCGGGCAGCCAGCCGAGCACAGTGTCGGCAAGGTCAGCATCGTCGGGGTAGTCCGCCTGTGCGCGCGCCAGATTGTGCGGCCAGTTGGATCCCCACACGATGCGCTCGGGCGCATCGGCCCGTGGATCGTCGGCGCGACGGCCGCAACGTCGGCGAAGTCAGGTCCGCCTGTCTTCGAGGACTCGTAGGCGCCGGCGAATTTGAACCAGCAGCGGCCGCCATCGATCAGCCGCTTGGTGGCCTTGACCTGCGGGCTGTCAGGTGTGACGCCACAGAAGAACTTGCCGTGGTGGTCGAGTACCCAGCGGGATTTCAGTTTCGAGAGCCGCGCCTCATAGTCGAGGATGTCGCTGCCATCGAACTGGATGGCGATCATCCAGTCGCGGCTTGCGGCGATCGCGTCCACTTCCTCAAGCTTGGTCAGGTTGGCAGCACCACCCGGCAGGTTCATGATGCGCGCGCCGCGGACGCGGGCCGCTGACAAGCGGTCGAGTTCGGCTTCGCTGGTGCTGGCATCGACCGCTGCGATGCCCCAGGCGATATCACCGAACTGCTCAAGGCATGCGACCAGGTTTGCATTATCAAGCTGATGCGCCATGCCCTGCGTGACGATGACGCGATCGATACCGATCCAGTCCATGAATTGGCGATACTGCTCCGGCGTGGGCAGATCACCGGCTGGAAGACCGGGCCCGCCGGGCAAGGCCGGATAGCCGGGCAGATAGGCATGCATCTGCGTGTCGATCGCACCCTTGGGCAGGGTGATTGCAGGCTTGCGACCGGAGAGGGGGCGGATCAGGCTCATGCCTCGTCCTTCATCTTGAATTCCTGCAGGGCATCGCGGTTGATCTCGATGCCAAGCCCGGGAGCGTCGGGAATTGTGACCACGCCATTCTCGTGTTCGATCGGCGTCTGGATGACAGCCTGGCGGAACGGGTTGTCCGTGCGGTCGAATTCCAGGATCGGCTCGATCGGATTGACGCGGACGGGATCCGGCACCATCGCCGCGATGAACTGCAGGGCCGCTGCAATATGCACGGCCGTTCCCCCGAGGCGCCGGATACCTTTGCCGTGCAGCGCCGCGAGATCATCTCGCCGTGCTTTGCGCGTAAACCCGCCGACACCGGCGAGATCCGGCTGAACGATGTCGACCGCGCGGGTCTCGATCGGCTCCTGCATGCCCCAGCGGCTGTGCCAGGTTTCCCCGCCCGCGACCGGGATCGGCTGTTTGGCCCGCACTTCGCGATAGGCGGCAAGTTGCTCGGGCACGACAGGCTCCTCGAACCAGTCGAGACCATATTCCGCGGCCCGCCGTCCGAATTCGACGGCTTCGAGAACTCCGTAGCCATGATTGGCATCCGCCATGAGACGCATGTCCGAACCTGCGGCGTCGCGGGCCGCCCGGATCACGCGCAGATCTTCCTCGATGCCGAAGCCGACTTTGATCTTGGAGGCGTGGAAACCCTGCGAACGATAGAGTGCGATG
This sequence comes from Allorhizobium sp., assembly GCA_965283865.1. Taxonomy (GTDB): domain Bacteria; phylum Pseudomonadota; class Alphaproteobacteria; order Rhizobiales; family Rhizobiaceae; genus Allorhizobium. Next base: position 4,156,383 of record CBDIQA010000001.1, on the reverse strand, counting down.
TCATTCGCATTGTCTTCGACCCTGTCGACCCCGTCGCGCTTGAAACTACCCGTGGCATAGGCCTTCACGCTTTCGCGGAAGCGCCCACCGAGCAGCGTCGACACGGATGCGCCGAAATGCTTGCCCTTGATATCCCAGAGCGCGATGTCGATGCCGGACAGTGCGGTCAGTGTCAGGCCGCGCTGGCCCTGGTCGCGAAGGGCGTTGTAGAGAACCGCCCAGATCTTCTCGGTCTCCAGAGGGTTCATGCCGATCAGCCAGTTGCGATAGGCCGCAACCACTGCCGCATTCGGCCGGGCCGGACCGAGGCATTCGCCCCAGCCCGTCAGCCCGTTGTCGCAGATGATCTCCACGAGCACATGCGCCCGCCGATCAAAGCGCATGGAGGCGCTCTGGAACGGCACCGAGAGCCGGTGCTCGAGAAGATGGGTGCGAACCTCTGCGATCTTCATGTCTGCGCGTCCTTTGCTCAGCGCTTCCAAGGCGCGATAAGCTTGGCCATCATCTCTTCTTCTTCCGCCGTCAGGTCATCGAGCGGAGGGCGCACCTTGCCGGCTGCAAAGCCCTGCAGACGCACACCCGCCTTCACGGCCGAGACCGCATAACCCTTGCGTCGACTGCGGATGGCCATGAACGGATAGAAGAAGTCCTTGAGGATTGTCTCGCAGCGCTCGCGTTCACCGGCGCGCAACGCCCTGTAGAAGTCGACAGCGAGACCGGGCACGAAGTTGAAGACGGCGGACGAATAGGTCGTGAAGCCGGCCCCGAGATAGGCCTCGGCGAAGAGTTCTGCCGTGGGCATGCCGCCCAGATAGGTCAGCCGATCGCCCATCGTCGCGGTGATCTGGCGCACGAGACCGATATCGCCCGTGCCATCCTTGAAACCGATCAGGTTGGGGCATTCGTCGCACAGGCGCTGCAGCGTCTCGACGCCAAGAACCGAATTGTCACGGTTCATAGACCATGACGCCGATGCCGACGGACTGGCAGATGCGCTTGACATGCTGGTACATGCCCTCTTGCGGCGCGTCGATCAGGTAATGTGGCAGGAGCAGGATGCCGTCGGCGCCGACCTTTTCGACGGAGCGAGCGATCTCGATGGCGACCTCGGTGCCATAGCCGCAGCCTGACACGATTGCCGTTTTGCCGGCGGCCTCCTTGGCAGCGGCAACGACGCGCGGAACCTCAGCTGGCGTCAGCGAGAAGAACTCTCCTGTGCCGCCGGCCGCAAACAGCACCGGTGCATCAAAACCAGACAGCCAATGCACATGCTCGGCATAACTGTCGGACTTGAAATTCCCTGCATCATCAAAATGCGTCACAGGGAAGGAGAGAAGGCCGGCGCCGAGCGCGGCCTTGATGTCTTGCGGCGTCATGTTCGAATGTCCTCTCTTGGCCTCCTCCGGCCAAGTTGTCATACGTATTCAGGACGCCTGTGTCAAATGTTATCGTACAGGTTGGCGCTGCTCTCGCAAAAGCGTGCGATAGCGGCCCTGGCTGCCCCGTAAATGGCGGCGCATGGCATCTCGCGCAGCGTCTTCATCCCCGATCGAAATCGCCTCGACGATATCGGCATGTTCGGCGTCGATCAGGCGCAGATAGGCCGATTGATCCTCTTCGCTGTCCTCGTCGCGGAGGGCGGCGCGAGGGATGACATTCTTGCCGATCATGGCGAGAAATTCGCGGAAGCGCGGATTGTTGGTCGCCTCGGCGATCGCAAGATGCAGGGCGAAATCGGCTTCCGTGGTTGATTGGCCGGCCTCAAGACAGGCGCGAATGGCATAATGCCGTTCAAGAATGACTTCTTCCTGGGCGGGCGAGCGTCGCAAGGCGGCGAGGCCTGCAGCCTCAACTTCCACCGCCGTCCTGAGCTCCAGGAGTTCAATCATGGACGAAACGCGCGCCGGATCCACATTGCCGATCAACAAGGGGGCGGGCGTCGGCTCCTGAGGGGTGAGCACAAAAACGCCGGCGCCCTGGCGAGCCTCCACCAGCCGGTCGGCCCGCAGCGACGCGATTGCCTCGCGCACGACGGTTCGCGACACGCCATGGGCTTCCGACAGCTGGGCTTCGCTCGGCAGCTTGCTGCCTGGCGGAAACTGGCCAGCACCGATCGCTTTCCTGAGCGTATCGCCAAGTCTCTGCACCAGGGTGCCCGCGCCCGCTTCATTCCTTGCTTGCAATGCCATCCGTACTTCCCCGTCTTCGAAACGCCCCGGCTGCAAATATTCCATGCTTGCGCCTGCTTTGGCCAGCCTGTGGCCCCCAAGGTCTACGATATTGACCGGGTAAGGGCAACCTGTATGATAAGTTGACAAATCACATCATGGAGGAAAGCGGCGTGAAGAGACTTTTGCTGACGGGAGCTGCCGGCGGATTGGGCAGCGCAATGCGTGGTCGCTTGAAGGGGCTCGCGGAGATCGTCAGGGTCTCGGATATCGTCGAACTCGGTGCAATCGCGGATCACGAGGAGGCTGTGGTTTGCGATCTCGGCGACCGCGAGGCTGTCGACCGGCTCGTTGAAGGTTGCGACGCCATCATCCATCTCGGCGGCGTCTCAGTGGAGGACAAGTTCTCCAAGATCATGAATGCCAATCTGCTCGGCCTCTACAATATCTATGAGGCGGCACGCGCCAACGGCATGCCACGCATTCTCTTTGCCAGCTCCAACCATACGATCGGCTTTTACCGTCAGGACGAATACCTCGACCACGAAGCCGCGCTGCGACCGGATGGTCTCTACGGGGTCTCGAAATGCTTCGGCGAGGCGCTGGCACGCATGTATTTCGAGAAGTTCGGCCAGGAGACCGCCCTGGTCCGCATCGGTAGCTGCATGGAAAAGCCGAAGAACCACCGCATGCTCTCCACCTGGATGAGCTATGACGACTTTCTGTCGATGATCGAATGCATCTTCCGCGCTCCGCGTCTCGGCTGCCCCGTCATCTGGGGCTGCTCCGACAATGACACACGCTGGTGGGACAATTCCCATGTGTCCTATCTGGGGTGGTATCCGAAGGACAATGCCGAGCGCTTCCGTGCCGAGATCGATGCAACGGTCCCGAAGCCGAAGCCTGAGGATGCCATTGCCATCTATCAGGGCGGTCCCTTCGTCAACGATCCGATTTTTGCGGAAGACTGAGCGAAGTATTGCTTCAGAAGTCGCTCAGGCCGGGCTCCCGCAGAGCCCGGCTTTTGTGTGTCTGGGCGCGGGAGCCTGCAGGCGGCAGGCGATTGGTCTATGAAGGCAGTGAGACGGGTCGGATCCAGGTGGACGGCTTGGGTGTCGGTGGATCGCTAAAATTTGAGTAAATTACAGAAATAAAAGGGTTTTTCGGCCCGAAGTTAACTTCTCTTTCAATAATGGTCGCTGCAAGCATAACCGGTTATATTTTCAGGGTTAAGAAACCGTTGCGCCCGCCCCGGGACCGCGATTTAACTGCGATCAACTTGTTAAGGGGTGAGTTACCATGTCCATCGAAGATCCGCGCCTGTCCAGCATCGACAATACTTCCGCAGCTGACGATTTCGACTCTGCGGTCGAGCAGCATCTGGGTTACGCCAGCGAGACCGCAGGTGGCATCGAGGTCGCTCAGGCCGAGACGCCTGACGCCACCCGCACCGACCGCCTGCCGGCGCAGACGCCTCCGGTTGAAGTCGCGGCGGCAACCATCCCGACCGAAGTCAAGCCGAACGAACAGAATGTCGTGACGCTGCCGGCCGGCATCGAGCTCGACAACCTGGAATTCGAAGTCGACGGTGAGAACCTCGTTCTCGTTCTGGCCGACGGCACCGAGATCGTCGTCCTCGGCGGTGCAGCCAACATCCCGACCTTCGTGATCGGCGATGTCGAGCTTCCGCAGGTGGCTCTCTTCGCAGCCCTGGAAGGCTCCAACATCAACGTCGCAGCCGGCCCGGACGGGACATTCTCCGCCCAGGGCACGCCGAGCGCCAGCCGCAACTTCAACGACGACCCGATCGACGCAGGCCCGGAAGATCTGGCGCTCGCCGATCTGCTCGGCGACACGAGCTTCGGCGACGAACTGCGGACCGGCGTGGTTTTCGGTGGTGATGGTCGTCCGTCCATCCCGAGCCCTCTGACAGAGTCCTTCATCTATGATGAAGCTGTAATTGCTGGCGGCGAAGGTCAGAAGATCATCACAGGCCGCCTGCCATTCAATCCGGGCCCGGACTCTGGTGCCATCTCCGCTATCGGCTTCGTCGGCGCATCCGACGTGAACGAAGGCGATGGTCTGAAGGTTCTGACCGGCTTCACCTCTGGCGGTCTCCCGATCTCGGTGACGGGCGTTTCGGCGGCGCTGACTGGCCCGGACTTTGTCGCTCTTGAAGGCCGTGACTCTGATGGTGGCCTCGTCTTCACGATCAGCGTGAACCGCGCCACCGGCGACTTCACCTTCGAACTCGTTGGCAAGCTCGAGCATCCGGATGCTGGCCAGAACGGCTCGCAGGACGATCTCGACGATCTGCTGCGTCTCGGCTTCACCTACACGGTGACGGATCTCGACGGTGACTTCGTCGTCGGCTCCTTCAATATCGATGTGCAGGACGATGCGCCGACGATCTTGGAAGTTGTCGAAGACGAGGAAGGCACTGGCGGAGAAGAAACCGGCACGATTGAAACCCTTGTCAAGCTTTCCGACGCCAACACGGTTTCGGAAGACGATCTCGATACGAATGAAAGCGAATTCACGTCTGGCAATCTCGGCATTCGCTGGGGTGCCGACGACGATCTGAAGAGCGAAACGCTGAATGAAGAGGGTGAGGCGACCGGCGATGACCCGGTTGGTCGTACCCTGGGCTTCACCGGTCTGAACACCGAATCGACCTCCGAAGAGATCCGGGCTGCGATCCCAGACCTGGCAAACCTCAGCTCCGACGGCTTCCGGCTGTCTTACCGCATCGAGTATACCCGCGATGCCGACGACAACTGGAATGGCGGCTACCGACTGGTCGCCTACAAGGACAATGGCGACTACGGCGACTACGGCGACTACGGCGAGGGGATGTACAAGGTCGCTGCCCTTGCCGAGTCTGGTGAAGAGCCAGTCAGCAAGCCGGACTATCCGATCAGCAAGGAGTACGGCGAGACGGTCTTCGTCATTACGCTCGATCCGACCACCACGAATGGTACTTACACGTTTGAACTGATCGGCAACCTCGATCACTACACGGTTCGCGAGACGGATGGCGGCTCGAACAACGATGCGCGCCTCGTAGATGTTGAGGCCGACCTGATTGAGCTTGCAGAGCTCGACCTTGAAATTCCGTTCACCGCAACCGATTCCGATGGCGATAGCGTTGATGGTCAGTTCACCGTTCGCGTCGAGGACGACGAGCCGGTCGTTATCGGTGAAGCAATTTCGCACACCGTCGACGAAGATGATATCTCGACCATCGGCGGCTTCATTCCGGGCGAATCGCTTGGCACGAGCCCGAATGATGGAAATGCCGACGGTTCCTACACCGGCAATTCTTCGAGCAACCGCCCGGGTCCGGCAACAGTCTCCGGTTCGTTTGCCGGCATGGTCGACTTTGGCGCCGACGACGAAGTTACGACCTACTCGATCATCGACGAGGAGGAAGCCCGCGCAACGTTGACGGCGCTCGGCCTCACCTCAAAGGGTGGCGAGCTTTCGTTCGATGTCATCAACGGCACGCTCTACGCCTTCGTGAACGCCGGTGCACCCGGTGTCGAATACAACGCCGGTCAGGATCGTCTGGTCTTCTCGCTCGAGGTCCGGGCTAACGGCGGTTACGCCTTCAAGCTTTACGATCAGCTCGATCACGACAAGCCGCTGTTCGGTAGCAACGAAAACACCGACCTTCAGGACGATCTCGATGACGAGGACGTCAATGCGATCGACTTCGGCTCGGTGATCCAGGCGACCGATTTTGACGGCGATAGCGTTCTTCTGACCAACTCCTTCTCCGTCACCATCCGTGACGACGTTCCGGAGCTGGTTCGCGGCGCTTCGGAAGACCGCACGGTAGACGAAGACGACATCTCCACGATCGGTGACCGTTTCCCCGGTGAATCGCTCGGAACAAGCCCGAACGATGGCAATGCTGACGGCTCCTTTACCGGCAGCCAGGGCAACAACCAGCCCGGCCCAGCCTTTATCTCTGGCTCTCTCGCTAGCCTCGTGAAGTCTGGCGCCGACGAATCGCTGACCTTCTCGTTCATCAATGGCGATGTTGCTCGTGGCATGCTGGAGAGTCTCGGCCTTTCTTCCAAGGGCGCCGAACTCAGCTACGAAATTCGCAACGGCGTTCTCTACGCCTTCGACAACGCTGGCTCGGAGCTTGGCAAAAGCTATGACCCGCAGTTCGGCGATCGTCTCGTTTTCGAGCTGAAGCTGAACGGCAACGGATCCTACGAATTCCGTCTCTACGATCAGCTCGACCACGACGCCCCCGGTGATGATTTCCGGGAGCGCCCGACCAATTCAGATGAGAACTTCGACCTGCAGGATGGCCTGTGGTTTAAGGATGTCACCTCGATCAACTTCGGCGCCCTGATCAAGGCAACCGACTATGACGGCGACAGCGTTTCGCTGAACGACGCCTTCTCGATCAAGATCCGCGACGACGTTCCGGAACTGAGCGGCAAGGAAGAAAACCGCCTCGTCGACGAAGACGACATCAAGAACCTCCAGTCGACGGGCAACTTCCCGAACGATGGCAATGGCGACGGCTCTTTCACCGGCAGCCAGAACAGCGACGGCAATGGTCCGGCCAACATCTCGGGTTCGCTCGCCAGCCTCATCAAGGGCGGCGCCGACGATACGGTGAAGTTCTCCTTCATCAACGAGAACACGGCCCGCGCGACACTCGACCGGCTCGGCCTCCGGTCCGAGGGCGCCGAGCTCAGCTACGATATCCGCGATGGCGTCCTCTACGCTTTCGACAATGCGGGTTCGCAGAAGGGCGACAGCTACGATCCGGACAATGGTGACCGCCTGGTCTTCAAGCTGACCTTGAGCGAGAACGGCTCCTACACCTTCGAACTCGTCGATCAGCTTGACCACGACAAGCCGTATTCGGGCGCTGACGAGAACACAGATCTCCAGGACAACGTATTTGGTGACGTCGAAGCGATCGACTTCGGCTCGATCATCAAGGCAACCGATTTCGACGGCGACAGCGTCGTCCTGAAGGACGCCTTCTCGATCACCGTCAAGGACGACGTTCCGGTTCTGAGCGGCACCAAGGAAGACCGCATCATCGACGAGGACGACATCTCGACGCTGGGCATGAGCCAGCCGGGTGAATCGCTCGGCACAAGCCCGAATGATGGCGCTACTGAGGACCAGTCCTATACGGACAGCCCGAGCAACAACCAGCCGGGTCCGGCCTATATCTCCGGTTCGCTCGCGACCCTGGTCCGGGGCGGCGCAGACGATCCGATCACCTTCTCGTTTATCAACGAAACAGCGATCCGCAACCAGCTGTCACTGCTCGGTCTCTCGTCTAAGGGGTCGACCCTCAGCTACGATCTTCAGTCGAACGGCGTTCTCTATGCCTTCGACAACAAGGGGCCGTTCACGGATGAAAACTACGACAAGAACAACGATCGTCTTGTCTTCTCGCTGAAGCTCAACTCCGATGGCTCCTACGAGTTCCGTCTCTTCGACCAGCTAGACCATGATCTCCCGTTCGACGACAATGGCGACGGCCAGGGCATTGCCGATCAGAATGTCGATCTGCAGGACAAGTTGAACAATGCCGACGTCACCGCCATCAACTTCGGCAAGCTGATTACCGCGACCGATTATGACGGCGACACGATTTCGCTGGATGGTGCATTCTCGATCAAGGTGCGCGACGACGTTCCCACGGCAGTCGCTCGCAATACATCTGAGACGCTGGTGGTCGATGAGACTGCCGGCCAGCAGAACGACGATGTCGCGGGTCCGCTCACTCTGTTCAACGGTGTCGCCAACAAGGGCACCGACCCGAACATGTCAGCGCAGTTTGCCCAGCAGACGGGTTTCGTGGCTTCCGAGATCGAGGGCGGCGCCGATGACGACGTCAAGATCGACTGGGCTCTGAAGCTTAACGGAGCTGACGGCCTCGCCTCGGGTCTGATGACCACGGACGGCCGCTCGATCATGCTGTTCCTCGAAGGCGACCTGATCGTCGGTCGCTACGACAGCCCGACAGATAACAACAGCGCGGTCAACGCGTCCGACCCGGCCGCCTTCGCGCTGCACCTGTCGGACAACGGCACGTTGTCCATGGTCCAGTATGTCTCGATCAAGCATGACGATCCGGCTGACCATGACGAAAACGATGATGCGAACGACAACAATCTGTCGACAGTGGTTCAGAGCTTGGCCGGAAAGCTCAATGCCGTCCTGACAGTGACCGATTATGATGGCGACAAGGCTGTCAGCGAAGTGTCCGTCGGTGATCGCATCCAGTTCCAGGACGATGGTCCGAGCGTCAAGCTTTATGATGTCAACACGATGCGTATCATCAGCGATGATGACACGGTCATTGGCCGCAACGGGAACCCCGGCTTCGGCTCAAGCACCACCGATGGCAGCTTTACGGACAGCAAGGAATACAACAAGACCGGTACGCTGCAGTTCTCGGCAGGCGCCGATGGCGCAACGGTTGCCTGGAACCTTGCCGATATCTCGGTTCTGAGCGGTGCCACCGGCATCACCTTCGCGGTGAATTCCTCCGGCACGCTGTTGATCTTCCAGAACCAGGGCGGGGTCTCCCCTGTTCAGATCGCACAGGTTACTCTGAATTCGGTAACCGGCAGCTATGTCTACACTCAGACGGCGAACCTCCTGCACACGGCAGGTGGCGATGAAAACGAGGCTGAGTTCAAGCTCGGCTTCAAGGTCACCGATGGCGACGGCGACACGGCCGACGGCAAGCTGACGCTTCTGATCGACGACGACACGCCGGTGGTGAAGCCTTATGATGTCAACACGATGCGTATCATCAGCGATGATGACACGGTCGTTGGCCGCAATGGTAATCCTGGCTTTGGTTCGAACGCGACCGACGGCAGCGGCTCGGATAGCCAGGAATACAACAAGACCGGTACGCTGCAGTTTTCGGCAGGCGCCGACGGCGCAACGGTTGCCTGGAACCTTGCCGATATCTCGGTTCTGAGCGGTGCAACGGGCATCACCTTCGCGGTGAATTCCTCCGGCACGCTGTTGATCTTCCAGAACCAGGGCGGGGTCTCCCCTGTTCAGATCGCACAGGTTACCCTGAATTCGGTAACCGGCAGCTATGTCTACACTCAGACGGCGAACCTCCTGCACACGGCAGGTGGCGATGAAAACGAGGCTGAGTTCAAGCTCGGCTTCAAGGTCACCGATGGCGACGGCGACACGGCCGACGGCAAGCTGACGCTTCTGATCGACGACGACACGCCGGTGGTGAAGCCTTATGATGTCAACACGATGCGTATCATCAGCGATGATGACACGGTCGTTGGCCGCAATGGTAATCCTGGCTTTGGTTCGAACGCGACCGACGGCAGCGGCTCGGATAGCCAGGAATACAACAAGACCGGTACGCTGCAGTTTTCGGCAGGCGCCGACGGCGCAACGGTTGCCTGGAACCTTGCCGATATCTCGGTTCTGAGCGGTGCAACGGGCATCACCTTCGCGGTGAATTCCTCCGGCACGCTGTTGATCTTCCAGAACCAGGGCGGGGTCTCCCCTGTTCAGATCGCACAGGTTACTCTGAATTCGGTAACCGGCAGCTATGTCTACACTCAGACGGCGAACCTCCTGCACACGGCAGGTGGCGATGAAAACGAGGCTGAGTTCAAGCTCGGCTTCAAGGTCACCGATGGCGACGGCGACACGGCCGACGGCAAGCTGACGCTTCTGATCGACGACGACACGCCGGTGGTGAAGCCTTATGATGTCAACACGATGCGTATCATCAGCGATGATGACACGGTCGTTGGCCGCAATGGTAATCCTGGCTTTGGTTCGAACGCGACCGACGGCAGCGGCTCGGATAGCCAGGAATACAACAAGACCGGTACGCTGCAGTTTTCGGCAGGCGCCGACGGCGCAACGGTTGCCTGGAACCTTGCCGATATCTCGGTTCTGAGCGGTGCAACGGGCATCACCTTCGCGGTGAATTCCTCCGGCACGCTGTTGATCTTCCAGAACCAGGGCGGGGTCTCCCCTGTTCAGATCGCACAGGTTACCCTGAATTCGGTAACCGGCAGCTATGTCTACACTCAGACGGCGAACCTCCTGCACACGGCAGGTGGCGATGAAAACGAGGCTGAGTTCAAGCTCGGCTTCAAGGTCACCGATGGCGACGGCGACACGGCCGACGGCAAGCTGACGCTTCTGATCGACGACGACACGCCGGTGGTGAAGCCTTATGATGTCAACACGATGCGTATCATCAGCGATGATGACACGGTCGTTGGCCGCAATGGTAATCCTGGCTTTGGTTCGAACGCGACCGACGGCAGCGGCTCGGATAGCCAGGAATACAACAAGACCGGTACGCTGCAGTTTTCGGCAGGCGCCGACGGCGCAACGGTTGCCTGGAACCTTGCCGATATCTCGGTTCTGAGCGGTGCAACGGGCATCACCTTCGCGGTGAATTCCTCCGGCACGCTGTTGATCTTCCAGAACCAGGGCGGGGTCTCCCCTGTTCAGATCGCACAGGTTACCCTGAATTCGGTAACCGGCAGCTATGTCTACACTCAGACGGCGAACCTCCTGCACACGGCAGGTGGCGATGAAAACGAGGCTGAGTTCAAGCTCGGCTTCAAGGTCACCGATGGCGACGGCGACACGGCCGATGGCAAGCTGACGCTTCTGATCGACGACGATACGCCGACCTTGGTCAGCGCCCCGACGACCGGCCTTACGCTGGATGAGGACGATCTCCCGCTCGGAAACGACGACGGTCCCGCCAAGGAAGGTCTGTCCACAACCGGCAATCTCAGCATCTCGCTCGGCGCAGACGGCGGCAGCGTCGCTCTGTCCGCACCGAATGCGAATTGGGATCCCGTATACAAGACCCTGACGGCATCCGATTGGTCGTGGAAGATCACGCTCAACAGCAACGGCACCTATAAGTTCGACCTTCTCAAGAACACGCTAGAGCACGGCCCAGGCGATGACCTCGAAAACACGTGGAGCGTCAACGTCACCTACACGGCGACGGATGGCGACGGTGACATCGAGAGTGGTTCGTTCGAGATCAAGATCGTCGACGACGTTCCTGTCGCAGTTGGCGAAAGCGCGACAGTGCGGGAAGCCTCACCAGTTGTTGGCGGCAACCTGATCCTTGCTTTCGACGTGTCGGGCAGTATGGACGAAGACGCGGTTACCAACGGGCGGTATGAATCCAAGCTCGATGTGGCAAAGGCTGCCGCGCTGAATCTGCTTGCCAGCTCAGATGCTGCGTCGGTGCTCATTGTAACCTTCAATGACAGCGCGCGCTCTTCGATCTGGATGAGCAAGGCGGATGCGATCGCCTACATCAACGGTCAAATCCCGAACGAGGCTGGCGGCACCAACTACGACAGTGCCATCCAGGCGATCATGACATCTGCAAAGCCGGCTTCTACCGTCTACTTCTTCTCGGACGGCAATGCAGGTGGCGGTTCCTATTCGCTCGACGACGCCGAGACGGTTGCCTGGCAGAACTTCGTCAACAGCAACGGCATGACGTCCTATGCAGTCGGTGTCGGATCGGGCCTCAGCGCCAATGACGCTGATCTGTCGGATGTTGCCCATCCGGGCAACCCGATCGTCATCACGACTGCTAACGATGCGGCCTTGCTTGCGACGGTTGTTCCGACCCCGCAGATGCCGACGACCGCCTCCGGTTTCGTGCTGGACAACGATAGCTTTGGCGCAGACGGCGGACGGATCCAGTCGATTGTTGTGGATGGCGTCACGCACACCTGGGATGGCACCGAGGGGAATAAGGTCCTGAACGTGACAACCGCGTTGGGCGGATCGTTGATCTTCAACTTCAAGACCGGCGCCTGGAGTTATGCTGCCCCGTCCGAACTGGACGTCGACTCCAGCGAGACCTTCAACTACGTCATCGTTGATGGCGACGGCGATACGGCGACAGCATCGCTGACGATCAATCTCGAGGCCGTGAACGACGCGCCGGTCAATACTGTCCCGTCCTCGCTCACGGCGGCTGAAGATACGGAACTCGTGATCAACGGCATCAGTGTCGACGACGTCGACGCCAACGGCGGCGATATCACCGTCAAGCTGGAGGTTGAAGAAGGCAAGCTGACGCTCGCTACGTCCAACGGTCTCGTCGTCTCCGGCAACAACTCCGACATGGTGACGCTGACCGGTTCGGTTTCCGCGATCAACGCGGCACTGACCGGCATGAAGTACAAGGGCGACCTGAACTTCAACGGTGCCGACCAGCTCAAGATCACGACGACCGACAACGGCAATACCGGCATCGGTGGCGCCAAGACGGATGTCGACACCGTTGCCATCACGGTGACAGCGGTCAATGATGCGCCGGTCCTGTCGCCGGAAACTCGCGAAATCGAGTTCACCGAGGACGGCAGCGGTCGTTATCTCTTCAGCAACGTCAATGTCAGCGACGTCGACAATCCGGCAAACTTCAACGGCGGCAGCATCGAGATCTCGCTCGATGATACCGCAGTTGAGGGAGATCAGATTTATGCTGACAATGATATCAGACTGAGCGGAAGCAACGTCCAGGTCTGGTCCGGTGGGTATTTCGGCAATTGGGTCACCATCGGTACGCTCGCATCCGGTGGTTTCGGTCAGACCTCGGTCAAGATCGACTTGACGGCGGATGCGACTGAGAGCCGTGTTGAGTTCTTCTTGGCCTCAATCCTCTACAAGTCGACCTCCGACAACCCGACCGATGCCGACCGCACTGTGACGGTGACCTTCAGTGACGGTGGCAACACCGGGGCCGGTGGTTCCCTGTCGGATACCTCGACGATCACCGTCAAGGTGAACCCGGTCAACGATGCGCCGGAAGCCAACGGCGACCGGATCATCACCAATGCCGGTGTGGGGACCACGTTCGAAATTCCGGATTGGGCCTTGCTGTTCAATGACACGGATGTCGACAGCGACGATCTGACTGTGACGTCCATCAGCGACCGTGTTGGCCTGAGTGCTGCGACGGGCTCTGACGGTGTGATCGTGGTGGACACCGGTTCTGCTGGTGGTCGGTTCAACTACCGTGCTTCAGATGGCGAACTGCTGTCGAACAGTGTCCGTGTGACGGTGGAACAGGATACGACGGGCCCTCTGAATGGGACGAGCGGAGGGGACATCCTGGTGGGTGTCGCGAAGCCACTCGGCCAGATCACGACCATCAAGTTCGCCAACAGCTACGATGTCGGCGATGTGGTCAAGATCACGCTGGATGGGAAGACCTTCTCTCACACGGTCGTTTCCGGGGGTACCACGGCAAGCGCAGTCTACAACGCCCTGAAGACGACAACCGCAGTGGGTGGAACGAAGACGCTTCAGCAGCTGCTCGCGGAAGAGGGGATCACTGATGTAAGGTCTGATACGACCGTCACATGGACTGGCCTTGCTGGCGCAGACAATGCGTTCGATGTTGCCGCTGAAGTGGACAACAGCAACGACGTTGGCACGAAGTGGCATTATGAGGTCGATTTCGCAGACTCAATCTGGTGGTTCGAAGCTTCTGGGACAATTGCAATCAAGATTGGTTCGCAGTGGTACTACGAAAATGCGAACAATTCCGGGGTCTCAACTGGCAATGAGCGGTTTGACAAGACGGCTGAGGTACTCGCTGCGGAGTTGAGGGGTGATGGCTTCGATATCACCTACAATGGTTCTAGTAATTCGTTCTTGATAAAGACGAATGCATCCACTGCTGTAGATGGAGCCTTTGAGTACAGGTCTAATCGCAATTGGTCATTCGCAGACGTTGACGTTGTCCAAACCGGATCGACGCCATTGAACCAAGCCGACCCGCTGGTCGAGACCGTCCGTGACGCAGCCGATGGCGGCGTCACCATGAACGGTCTCGGCGGCGACGACATCCTGATCGGTAGCGATGGCGATGACATCCATCAATGGCGGCGACGGCAACGACATCCTGTTCGGCGGTCTCGGTTTCGATACGCTCACCGGCGGCGATGGTGCTGATACCTTCATGTTCGACGAAACCGCGCTCGGCGAGTTCGAAATTGCGGACGTGATCACGGACTACAGCCTGAACGAAGGTGATATGTTGGATGTGTCTGCCCTGCTCGACAGCTTGCTCGGTGAAGCCGCCGGTGACGCAGCAAGGGAAGGCGCCGTCAGTATCAGGTTGCAGGATGGAGATACGTTCGTGAGTGTCGATACGGCAGGTGGTCCGAAGGACATCGTCATGCTTGAAGGCAACCATGCGAACGTCAAGATCCTCTTTGATGACAATCACGCGGTAACGGTGCCGCACGATTGATACGGCCAAGATTATCGCTAAAGAAAAGGGCGCCCCTCCGGCGCCCTTTTTGTCTTTCCAGCATGCGAACCCGTGTTTTACTCGCCGGCGAAGCCGAAAGACTCACGCCGGGTACGGGCGATGCTGCACCGGCAGTGTGGAAAGCGCCCGAAGGCTGTTGCGTCTGGGAGACAGTCGCGCCGGAACTGTAACGTTACGGTAGGGAAGTGTGGGAACATTCGCAGAGGGTTAATCGCCAAACTGGGAAAATCAATTCGAAACAAGTGTTGTTTGCTGGATTATGCAAGCGCAGTGAGTTCAGCTTTAAGACAAGAATCCCCGTTTTCCTTGATTTGCGTAATTTTGTTTCAACAGATCAAAATTGGGTGCATCTTTTGGACAGGTCGATTGGACTTCCCAGCAGTAGTGGCGTCGGTATATATGTTCGCCAACGGAAGATTTGGGTAGGGGCACTCAGTTGTTGACCAAAAAGACATTATTCGCGGCCTTGTATACCTCGGCAGCCTTCGCCATTGCGTCTGTGACGCCCGCGAGTGCGATGTCGCTGCAGGAAGCGATCCAGAAGGCTCTCACCACCAACCCGCAGATTTCGCAGGCGGTTCAAAACCGCGAGGCGGTCGAGTTCGAACTGCGCCAGGCGCGCGGGCTCTACCTCCCCTCCGTCGATCTCGAGGCAAGCGTGGGAAAGCGCCGCCTGTCGAACGACAGCACGGGATCGGCAACCCAGGACTACGAGACTTTTAATAATTCCGAAGTCGGCCTGACGATCACGCAGCGTCTGCTCGATGGCGGTGGCCGTCGTGCGCAGCTCGACCAGCAGGCCTCCCGCGTCGACGGAGCCTCCTTCCGCGTTCTCGAGCGTTCGGAAACGGTCGCTCTCCAGGTCGTCCAGGACTATCTCGAATACATCCTGCAGACCAAGATCGTTGGCGTCGCCAAGCAGAACGTCGACTTCCACAATGGCATTCTCGGCGATATCAATCAGGGCATCTCCGGTGGCGCGCTGACCGAAGTCGACGCACTGCAGGGCCGTGAGCGCCTTGAGGCTGCTCGCGCCCGTCTGCGTGAAGCGCAGGAAGAGCTGGAGCTGACGAAGATCCGCTTCTTGAAGACCGTTGGCGAGCCGATCACCAATGCCAAGGTTCCGGGCTCTGTTGGCAAGTTCATCCCGCGTTCGCTTCAGGATGCAATTGCGACCGCCAAGTCGAACAATCCGCGCATCTATTCGGCCCGCGCCGATATCGATGCGGCTGATGCAGCCGTCCGCGCTGCGCGCTCCAACTACGCGCCGACCGTCGACCTCGAAGGCCGCGCCAGCGTCGGCAATGATGTCGGCAGCAGCCAGGGCAACACCAACGACGTCCAGGTTCGTCTGGTCGCCCGCTGGAACCTCTATCGTGGTGGCATCGATCAGGCCCGCGAGCAGGAGCAGATCCGTCGCGCCAGCGAACAGCGTTATGCTTCCGACCAGGTTCATCGCGAACTCGAAGAATCGGTTCGTTCGGCCTGGAACGAGCGCAGCAGCCGTGGCGAACTGTCTCAGATCCTGAATTCGCAGTCGTCGCAGAACGCCCAGCTCGTCTCGTCCTACAGCGAGCAGTTCAAGATCGGCCAGCGCTCGCTGCTCGACGTGCTCGATGCACAGAATACGCGCTTCAACACCAGCATCGTCGCCGAGACCGCCCGTGTGGCCGCACTCTTCGCCGAGTACAAGATCCTGGCAGCCTCTGGCTCGCTGTTGAAGACGATGAACGTTAAGGCGGTTGGCCAGGCTGAAGGCTACGCCCGCAACGAGTTTTCCGTAAAGACGACCCCGAACGGGGCCTATGTCGAGCGGGATCCGCGGCAAAAGGCAGGAATTCCGATGGACCTCCTGGCGCCGCTCCAGTAAACGCCCATCCGATAGGATGACATGTTAAATTCGTTAATCGAACCGGCGGGCCCTCGTGCCCGCCTGAGCTTTCGTGCATCCTTCAAGGCTGTCGCCACATTTTACGGTCGGCCCAGCTCGGATACCGTCTTGTTCTCCGGATTGCCGGATGAAATCGTCGAGTCGTTGCAGCTCGACGACGTAGAGCATGTTGCCGAGCGCATCGGCCTGCAGGTCATGAATGTCGCTGAACGCGCCATTCGCGAAAACGACTTCGACTGTCCCGCGATCGTGGTCCTCAAGGATGGCGGCACGCTGCCGCTGCTCGAAGTCAGCGATGACGGTATCTACACGCTCGACATTCGCGAAGGAACGGCGGCTGCCCGCCTGACCCATCAGGAACTTCTGGCCCTTGCTCCAGTGTCGGCCTTCGCCTTTACGCTATTCTATCGCAATGATGGCGAAGAGGCGGTGATTGGTGCAGCCGACCAGATCGAAAAGCGCCACTGGCTGGTGCGCGCGCTGATGCCCTATTGGCGCACCTATCTGCGCGTCATCATCGCGGCCCTGTTCATCAATCTGATTGCGCTCGGCTCGCCACTTTTCACGATGAACGTCTACGATCGCGTGCTGCCCAACAAGGCGATCCCGACGCTCTGGGTGCTCGCCGTCGGCATCTTGCTCGCTTACCTGTTCGACTATCTGCTGAAAGAGGCGCGCGCAGCCCTGATCGATCATGCAGGGCGCAATGCCGATCTGCGCCTGTCGCAGATGATCTTCGACAAAGTGCTCAATACAACGCTCGCATCGCGACCGATGTCGACTGGTGAATATGCCAACCGGGTGATGCAGTACGAGTTCGTGCGTGAATTCTTCACGTCGAACACCATCGGCCTGATGATCGATACGGCCTTCGTCTTCATCTTCCTGATTGTCATCTATCTGATCTCCGGCTGGCTCGCGATCATCCCCGCGGTGGCGCTGATCCTGTCCGTCGCTATTGGCTTTAGGGCTCAGGCCCAGATTGGCCACCGCATGGCAGCCGCCTCCAATGAGGCCTCCAAGCGCCAGTCGTTGCTGGTGGAAACGATTTCGACCATCGAGACGCTGAAGAGCCTGCGCGCCGAAGCGACGATGCTGCGCCGCTGGCAGGAGCTGATGAAGCATTCCAGTCGCACCAGCGAAGAGATCAAGCATATCTCCACCAACGCGATCAACCTGACGGCGCTGATCCAGCAGATCGTCGGCGTCCTGATCGTGATTGCCGGGACCTATGAGTTCTCCGAAGGCCGCCTCGCCATGGGCGCGATCGTCGCCACCGTGATGCTGGCCAGCCGCGCCGGCGCGCCGCTTGGGCAGATCGCCATGACGCTCGCCCGCTTCCGCCAGGCAACGCTGTCGCTGCGCATCCTCGATCAGGTCATGGAGCAGCCGGAAGACCGGCCCTCGACCGTCGGTTTCGTCAACCGAGAGATCAAGCATGGCGGCTTCAGCTTCCAGGATGTGACTTTCCAGTACCCGGGATCCGACAATCCGGTGATCAACAAGCTGTCGATTTCGGTCGCACCCGGTGAAAAGGTCGGCATCATCGGCCGTATCGGCTCGGGCAAGACGACGCTCGGCCGCCTGCTCGATGGCCTCTTCGTGCCCACAGAGGGCCGGGTGCTGATCGATGGCGTCGATATTCGCCAGTATCACATGTCCGAGGTCCGCTCGGCCGTCGCTGTCGCAGGCCAGTCCTCGGATCTCTTCTCCGGCACCGTCAAGGAAAACCTCCTGATCGGCCGCGCCGATGCAACCGATGAAGAGCTGCTCGAAGTGTCGCGCATGACCGGGGTCGAGGAGTTTGTCTCCCGTCATCCGCGCGGCTTCGACATGCCTGTCGGCGAGCGCGGGTCGAACCTCTCCAGTGGCCAGAAGCAGGCCATGACGATTGCCCGTCTGCTGCTCACCAAGCCGAAGATCGTTTTCCTTGATGAGCCCTCCGGCGCCATGGACCTGGGAAGCGAGCGCCATCTCATCAATCGCCTGAGCACTGCCTTCGACAAGGATACGACCCTGCTGATCGCAACCCATCGCTTCACCATGCTTGACCTCGTCGACCGCCTGATCGTGCTCGACAAGGGCCGCATCGTGGCTGATGGACCGAAAAAACAGGTCATCGAAGCGATGCAGAAGAAGGGCATTAAGCCATGAGCCGCCCTGTTGCAGATACCCCGCCCTTCATGGCCCGTATGATCGTCGCCCTGGTCGCGGCTTTGATCGTCATCTTCCTCGCCTGGGCTGCCATTGCCGAGATCGATGAGATTGCCCGCGGCGAAGGGAAGGTCATCCCCGTTTCGAAGACCCAGATCATCCAGTCTTCGGAAGCCGGCGTCGTGGAAACCATTTCCGTGCAGGTCGGTCAGGTTGTTCGAAAGGGCGAACTCATCGTCCAGCTCAACAACACCACGACAGAATCCTCGCTCGGCGAATCCGTCGCCAAGGCTCGGGCCCTGGGCGCGAAGATCGCTCGCTTGGCCCTGGAAGAGGTGGGTGCCTACGACACGGCCTTCATCTGCCCCGACGAAGTCCAGTCGGTCGCCGGCAAGGTTTGCGAAAACGAAGAACGACTGTTTGCAGCCAATAAGGCGGCCTATCTCAACAAGGCCGGCGTGTTGGGCGAGCGCGTGCGTCAGCGCGAGAACGAATTGAGCGAGGCGCAGGCCAATATCGTTCGCCTCGAGCAGAATATCGCGCAGGCAACCCGCCAGTACGATCTCATGAGCCCTCTCGCCAAGAGAGGCCTCGTGGCCCAGACGGAGCTGATTACCCTGGAGCGTGAACTGACCGACCAGCGCGGCCAGATTACGGTCTATCAGGAAAGCCTCGAGCGTTTGCGCGGTGCGGTCGAAGAAGCGCGCCTCCAAGTGGAGGAACTGGCCTTGCAGCTGCGCCAGCAGGCCTTGACCGAGAAGGCGCAGACGCTGGCCGAGCTTTCGGTGATCGACGAGACCATCCGCGGCGCGACCGATCGCGTCAGCCGGACCGATATTCGCTCACCGGTGGACGGCATCGTCAATACGCTGGAAGTGAATACAATCGGCGCCTATGTCGATCCGGGCACTGTGGTGGCCGGTATCGTCCCGACGGCAGACACGCTCTTGATCGAAGCCAAGATTTCGCCGCGCGACGTCGCCTTCATCACCCGGGGACAAAAGGCGATCGTCAAGGTCACGGCTTATGACTTCTCGATCTTCGGCGGGTTGGAAGGCGAGGTCACGAATGTGTCCGCCGACAGCATCGTCGACAAGGAGAAGGGGGAAACCTTCTACTTGGTGCACGTCAAGACCGACCAGTCGGAACTGATGCGCGACGGCAAGTCCTATCCGATCATTCCCGGCATGGTCGCCTCCGCTGAGATCATGACCGGCCGCAAGACCATCCTCAGCTACCTGATGAAGCCGATCAACAAGGCGCAGTCCGTCGCCCTGACTGAACGGTGAAACATGTCGCTTCCGGACCGGCATCTGTTTCAGACAGAGCAGCCCGATCTCAATCCGGCGGCGCTGCAGAAAATCGAGGAAAGTGACGCGGAGCCAAAGTTCCGCGCCATCATCGGCAAGGGTGGCGCCCGGCGCGGCATCCGGCTCGAAACCATCTATTGGGATGGCCTCTCCTGGCTCCTGAACGGCTCCAGACAGTCGATCGGCGATGTCGTGGATCAGGCAGCAGCCCAGGTCGGGGAGAACAGCAATCTCGCTTCCATGTTGCGGGTCGTTGCCTTCCGCTGGATGTGGCGTCGTCTGGCGCTTATGGAAAATGTCTACTCGCTGGATCACCTGAACACCCTGATCCAGGCCTGCCCAACGCCGGCAATCGTGCTCACGCGCGACAAGAAGATCCAGTTCTTCAATGAGCCATTCATGACCATGCTGAAGCAGCGGCTGGTGCTTGGAAACATCGCGCAGCTTTCGGCGGGTTTCCGCTTCGTCCTTGATACGCAGGTCGATGACGCGATCCAGAGCCTGTCAGCCAAGGGCAAGATGGTGACGACTGGCTTCACCGCAACCTGCGCCGGAAAACAGCTGTCCGGACAGATGAACCTCGCAATGGCCCCAACACATCAGAAGCAGATGGTAATCGGCTACGTCGTGCGCGGCTGAGCGACTACGGGAGAGGCGCGGATTACGCCTTGCTCAGAGTTCGCCGCCCTCGCCGGGCGCGATGCTGTCGAAGCTCTTCATCGCCATGGCCTTGCCCTTGGTGCGGGTCCCATGCAGGAAGCCGCGACCATTCGAGATCGAGAACAGCGGCTGATAGTCAGGCAGGCGGCTGTCGACCAGCACCTGATCACGCATGTTGTCGAGGATGTAGTGGGCACCCTGAACCTCGACCGAGAGCACGGCGTGGTAGAAGTGGCGCTTCTTGTCGTAGAGAATGACAACCGTCATGTCCTGCAGGGAAATACCCTGGGCTTCGAGCACGGCCATCTTCAGAAGCGCATAGTCCTCGCAGTCGCCGAAGCCGGATGCCAGCGTCTGGGAAGGCGACGACCATTTGTCGAGCTGACCATGGCTGTCTGTGTCCTTCCGATAGGTGATGCGGCTGTTGACTTCGTGATTGACGAAATTGAGCTTGTCGCGAATGGACGACATGCCGCTACCGGCTGCAGTCCGATGCACGATGGCCTCTGCGTCAAAGCAGTCTTTGCCACCGCAGCGCAGGGCCGTACCCTTTGCGATTTCGGCAAAGGTCGGTGCTGCCTTCTTCAGCGCGCCCAGTTTCTTGAAGGGAATGGCGACCGACCCGAAGACATCGTCGGACTGTGGCTTGTTGCGGCTCGATGGGGCGGCCTTCGAAGTTGAGGCGACGGCGCCGGTCGAGAGAGCCTTGTCGGTTGGCAGCAGAGCGATGTTCTGGATCGGTGTGCTTGGCGCAAGCGTCTTTGCCGCTTGCTGCCACTGCTCGGCGATGGTCGCCTGAAGGTTCTGGCCGAAGGATACGGCAAATGGGCTCATTCCCAGCACCAGCGTCTGCGCCACCGTGGAGTAGGATGAGAGTGTGCCCGGCAGGATGGGCGCGGCGATCGAACTGGTCGAGAGCAGCGAAGCAACTGCGAAGACCGAGGCTGCGACAGTGTTTTTATTCTTATTGAACATCGCTATTCTCCGATTGTTGATCGTAGAATAGCTGTATTGATTGAATTATTGGTTCTGATGCTTGGAGTGTATACTGTAAATATGCAAAACTATATTATAGTAAAATGCATTGGGTTGCGGCAACTCAGTTTTAACCATGCCGCGCACAGGTCCTGCAATAAAAGGGAAATCCGCGGTTTGCTGACGTCTCCCGTCTCACCAGTGAGGAGGCCTGCTAAAGTTACCATGATCTCAATCTGCCCAGATATGGAACGCCTTCACTCTTGCGCCGCTGCGCGTCA
The DNA here is from genome assembly GCA_965283865.1 of Allorhizobium sp. Taxonomy (GTDB): domain Bacteria; phylum Pseudomonadota; class Alphaproteobacteria; order Rhizobiales; family Rhizobiaceae; genus Allorhizobium. The sequence goes on along the minus strand of CBDIQA010000001.1, from coordinate 4,134,622 downwards.
GTGCTTACGGTCCGCAACGGGATCGGAAGCGAAACATAGCTGAAATCATGGTCGGATCAGAAATTACCACGCGGAGCTTCCTGCGCGCCGGAGCTTTGGCTTTGGCGCTCGCCGGTCTCGCTTCCTGTCAGACGGACGACTTCAAGCCAGCAAGCGGCGAAGGCGCCGGGGCGGCCGCCTCGACAGCAGCCAGCACGACGGGGCTTTACAATCAGACACTGGGATCCGGTCCGGTCAAGATTGCCTATCTCGGTATCCGCCGTCAGGATCAGCACAGCCGTCAGGCCGACAGCGAGTATCGCGATGGCGCGGCACTGGCCGTCAACACGCTCGGCCCCGACGTCGTCAAGCTGACAATGCTGGAGACCCTCGACAAGCCTGAGGCGATCGAGGCTGCCACCAAGACGCTCGCGCGCCAGCAGGTCGCTCTCATCATAACCACCGCGGGTGGCGCGGAATTCGAGGCGATCCAGCGCGGTCTCGGTGGCCTGCAGGTCCCGATGGTCGCGTTCCAGACCAACGACGCTGTCCTGCCTCCTGATGTCTACGCTTTCGTGTCCAGCCCAGCCGACAGCCTCATCGAGAGCGCGTCCTTTGCCATGGCCGAAGGAGCGACCCATGCGGTGATCCTGGCGTCATCTCCGGCCGAGAAGCTGGAAGCCGAGCGGATCGCCCGCCAGGTCAAGGCGTTCGGCGGCAAGGTCGAGCCGATCGTCGAGCTTGCCGGCGGCGCACTTCCGCCAAAGGCGCTGGCCTCCTGGAGTAAGGCCGACATGGTCGTGCTGATGCCCGGCGTCAAATCGCCCGGCGAAGTCTTGAAGAAGGCCGATGCCGCCAAGCCTCCGCGCCCTGGCCGTCGCGTGGTCGCCAGTTCCGTGCTGACGCCCCAGGACCTGAACGAGCCCAAGCTGACGGGCGCGATTGTCTGCCGTTACGACCAGAATGTGCAGGCAAGGATCGGCAGCCGTTATATGGCAAGCTATGGCATGCCGGCCTCTGCTCAGGCCGGATATGGTTTTGATGCCATGGCAATGGCGATCGGTCTTGCCGGACGTTTCGGCGAGGTCGCCTTCGCACCCGAGCGCATCATGTCTCCGGACGGGTTCTCGGGATCGCTCGGTGTCTTCCGTCTGGAGGGCGAGCGCAAGGTTCGGCGCAACTGCGATATCTTCAAAGTTGCCAAGGGCTCCTATGTGTTCTTCCAGAAAGCACCACCAACACTGTGATCACCACAGTGTGACCTGATCTAACGACCGTCATCTTCCGTTTACATTGTCGTGGAACCGACACATTCTCTGTGTCGGAGTAATCGATGCTGCGCTGGCGAGGAGGCTGGCGGCGCAAACGGTCTAAGGTGGAGCATGGCCCGATGAGCGAAGTACAGCTGACCGCTGAGGGCGAGCGCTATGCAGGGCGCTTGCGCGTTCTGCATTGGTTGATTGCAGGTCTCGTCCTGGCAACATGGCCGCTCGGTCTCATGATCGGCTTCGTCAAGGACGACGTGAAGCTCGACTTCTATCTGGTGCATGAGAGCCTGGGTTTCCTTGTGCTCTGGCTCATGCTGCTGCGGATAGGAACACGGCTGACGAGCGGGGCCCCGTTGGTTGAGGCGCCGCCGCTTGAGAAGGCCGCCGCCCACCTCGTCCATGGCCTTCTCTATGTCTTCCTCATCGTCATGCCGGTGTCGGGTTTCCTGGCAACGAACGCCCACGGATTTCCGCTGAGCTGGTTTGGCCTTTTCACTGTGTGGAGCCCGATCGGCAAGTCGCCGGATATCGCCGGCACTCTGTCGGCCATCCACGAATGGAGCGCATGGATCCTTTTGGCGCTCTTCGCGTTGCATTTTGCGGCGGTGATTTTCCACCACGTGATCCGCCGCGACCGAACGCTCTATCGTATTTTGTAATTCAGGACGGGATCTCGATGCGTAAGATCGACATGACGGATCAGCTCTGGGCACGCCTGCTTGCGATGCGCGGCAGTGCTGGCCATGCGATATCGGATGATGCCGACCCTGTCATGGCTCTCTACGCGCCTATTGCCGCAGCCGAGGATGGCTTTGTCCTCGCTCAGGTCGGCCAATCCCTTGATGGTCGCGTGGCGACCCCGTCCGGCGATGCACGCGATATCTCAGGGCCGGAAGGGATTGCGCATCTCCATCGTTGTCGTGCCTTGGTGGAGGCCGTCATCGTGGGCGTCGGAACCGTCAAATGCGATGATCCGCGCCTGTCCGTTCGGGCCGTGAAGGGCCCCAATCCCGTTCGCGTCGTCATCGATTGTGGTGCGGAACTCACCGGAGACGAACAATTATTCGCCGATGGCGGCGCACCCGTCATCCTCATCCAGTCCGATGATGCGCCGACCAAAGCCTACGACGCCGACGTGATCAGGGTGAAGCGGGGCGAGGGCGGGCTTGATCCGCAGGATATCCTCGACGCGCTCGCCGCCCGTGGTCTTAGGCGGATCCTCGTGGAAGGCGGCGCCCGGACGATCGCCCGTTTCATTGAAGCCGGGCTCATTGACCGCCTGCATGTGGCGATTGCGCCCCTGATCATCGGCTCCGGTCCCGCCGGCATCGCGCTGTCACCGATTGAGCGGCTCTCCAGCGCTCATCGGCCCGCCGCCAAGGTTTATGGCCTCGGCAGCGACATTCTCTTTGATTGTGACCTCAAGGGCCCGTCACGTTCAGTTTCTCGGCAGGGCGAGGATATCCGTGTGGCCGACCACGCATGAACTGCCGGCTTCTGCCACCTTCTCCCGCCTGAACTGCAGCCAGGCCTTGATCTCGTCGGTCGTCAGGCTGCCGATCTCCAGCAGTGGCTTCTCCAGCCCTTCTAGAAGTGCGAGCTGAAGCGCCGCATCCTCAGGCCCCATGACCCAGGGACTGGTCGCAACGGTAACGCGATAACGCATGTTCTCGAACGCAAGCCTCAGATGCTCTGTGGCGTCGGGTCCGAGCGCCGGGCCAAAGCCCTTGTCTTGGCGTTGATGTTGGTTGAAGTCGATGGTCACCTGCCCATCGAGGGGATGCCGGATCGACCATTCCATCACTCCATCATAGTTCAACGCGGCATAGACCCCGGTCTTGCTGCGGGCGAGTGTGTCGGCAAAACGATTGCAGAAGTCGGCGGAGCACAGGTCGAACAGAGCGGATGCCGTGACCATCGTCACCTCGGCAAGCGGTAGTTCTTCGATCTGGTTCAGATCAAACTGGCGAAAGGTAACCTCGCCGGCGTCGCCGGCACGGCGCTCCGCTTCCGCCAGAAGCAGCGGATCGTAGTCGAGAAGCTGCCACTGCGCGGTCCGCGGCACGCGGTCGGAGAGGCTGCGCCAGGTGGAGCCTGTTCCGCAGCCGATGTCGACGATTACAGGTGCTGGCACCTGCTCCAGATGCCGCGAAAACCGCTCGACCATCGATGCGTCGCGCGCCCTCAGGTCGACGGGTTCGCGCAATGCCAGCCAGTTTTTGTCGAAACCGCTCATGCTATTCTGTCCAGTGTGTTGGAAATGATCTTGGCCGTCTGTGCCCAGTCCGGCAGAAGCGCACCCGCTTGCAGAGACGCGCCAGCCCGTGCCTGCCGTTCCCTCGGATCGCTGAGCAATCGGCGGAGAGCTGCCGCAAACGCGGCGACATCATCGACAGGAACGAGGATGCCGGCATCCTCGGGCACGACCTCAGGCACGGCGCCGGCATGGCAGGCGACGATCGGAAGCCCATGCGAGAGCGCCTCGGCGAACACCATACCATAGCCTTCGTAGCGGCTGGCAAGCGCGAAGATATCCGCCGTGGCGAAATAGGTTCGCGGATCCGCGACTTCGCCTGCGAGCGTCACCCGCTCGCCAAGCTCAAGCGTCTCTACTTGATGAGCCAGAGCCGCGCTGGTTGCCGGATCCAGCGTCTTGCTGCCAACGATCGTCGCCTGCCATGGGAGATCTTCCACCGACTTCAGCGCAGCCAGAAGCACGTCATGGCCCTTGCGGCGTGACAGCGTTCCCACCGACAGGATGTGCGGAACCGAGCTGGAGGCCTGCGCCGGTGCGGCCCTCTCCGTGCCTGGAGGCGCGACTGTAATATCCGATGCCTCGACACTATAATTTGCCGCAAGTTCGCGCGCCGTCATCGGTGAGGTGACGACCACGTGACGGACAGTGGCAAGAGCCGTCCGTTCGCGGTCGCGGAAATGGCGCTGTTCGTCGTCCGACAGGCCGGTCTCCAGCGCCAGCGGATGATGGACGAGAGCAACGATCCGCAGCCTGTCAGCCTCGACCTGAGCCCACGCATCGAGCACACCGAAGGCCAGACCGTCGATGACTACAAGCGTCCCGTCTGGCAGGGAGGACAAAGCCTCACCTGCGCTGCGCAGCGTGTCGTCCGTCGGCACCGGGAAGCCGTCCCCAAGCGGCAGGCGTTTCACCTGCCAGCCAAGGGCCTGAAGCCCATCGATGACCTGACGATCATAGCCGTAGCCACCGGTCTTCAGCGAAAGATCACCCGGATAGGCAAAGACCAGCGAACGGCTCAAAGATCGGCCTCGTACCAGCCGCGGGCGGCGTGGGATTCGTGCAGGGTTACTTTCAGCCGGCAGATGCGGTGGCTGCGAGGCCCGAGACGCTTGTCGGAAACAGCCTGCGCCAGCTGGTCGAAGATGTGCTTGGCGATGACTTCCGTCGTACTTACCTTACCTTTGAAGACCTCGACTTCGTCCAGGTTCTGGTAGTTGAGCGGCTTCAATACCTCGGACAGCACCGTGGTCGCAGCACCGATATCGACTGCCAGCCCATCCTCGTCCACATCCCGGGTGAGGAACGCGGCATCCACGACAAAGGTCGCTCCGTGCATTCCCTGGGCCGGACCGAAGACCGGGCGCGGCAGGCTGTGGGCGATCATGATATGGTCTCGGACTTCAACAGCGAACATGAGCTCTCTTTCGTCAGTAGCGGATGCGATGGCACAAGGTGTCCTGTGTGGACAAGATACGTGCGTAAGCGGCGGGCAGTTCAGAAAATGTGGTCTCACCGGAAATGAGGCGGTCGAGTTTGACGTCGAGCAGCAGATCGAGCGCCTTGGCCATCCGGCGGGCATAGCTCCAGCGTGCCCGTCGGGAGGGCGGAATGGATCCCACCTGCGAGCTCACGAGCGAAAGCCGCTTGGAATGGAACGAACCGCCGAGCGATATCGTCACCGGCCGATCGCCATACCAGCTTGCTTCGACGATTTTCGCTTCGACGCCGGCATGCGCGATGGCATTCTGCAGAGCGCCCGCTGACGCCGTGGCATTCACCAATACGTCGAATTCGCCGTCGAGACGGTCGGCTTCGGAAAATGTCAGACCGAGATCCGCCGCCAGACCCTGTCTTTTCGTATCCAGGTCGACCAGCACTGTCTCGGTCCCCACGATGCGGGAGGAGAGGTAGGCAACCAGCGAGCCAACCACGCCGGCTCCAAAGACGGCCACACGATCCCCCGGCTGGATCCCGGCATCCCAGACGATGTTAAGCGCCGTCTCCATATTGGCGGCGAGCACGGCACGACGCGGCGGCAGCATGTCCGGCAGTGGCGTCACCTGGTCGACGGGAAGGATGAAGCTGTCCTGATGGGGGTGAAGGGCAAAGACGTTCTTGCCGACCAGTTCTGCCGGCCCGGCCTCAATCTGCCCGACGGCCGCATAGCCATATTTGACCGGGAAGGGGAAGGTGCCCTCCATATGCGGTCCGCGCATCCGTTCGAATTCGCTCTCCGGCACCTCGCCACGGAAAATCAGGGCCTCGGTCCCACGGCTGATCCCGCTATAAAGCGTTCGCACGAAGACGTCGTTTGGAGAGCGTGCAGGCAGGCGCTCCTGGCGCAGCCGGCAGATTTCCTTGGCTTCAAACCAGAGCGCAGACGCGGTTTCACCGTCGGATACGGTTTGTTCATTGATCTCGAACTTCAAACTGCGCCCCCCACTCTCTAAATATGTCTCCGACTGGAACGTATCGCGACAGCGGGCATTTGGTTCCATACCGTCATCAAAATAAATTTACGACGGTAGCGCAAACCGTCGCCGAAACTCCGGCGTATTGGATGCCACTGATAGGGAGAGTATGCCTCATGTCCATTTCAAGCCAGCCCGCCTTTCATTTTCCGACCGCCGAGATCGAAGTCGAACGCGCCGTAGCCGAGCTCCGCTATGGGCGGCCCGTCGTTGTCACCGAGGGGGAGAGAAAGCTGGCGGTCGTGGCGCTGGATTGCGTGGCGCCCTCCCTCTTCGACCAGTTCGCGGAAGTCACCGAAAACCGCCACAGCCTGTTGCTGACTGCACCGCGCGCCACGCGCCTCGGTATCTCCGGCAACCGCGACGTGGTGACACCGCTCGCAGGTCTGTCCTTCGATGATGCGTCGCGTATGTCTTACGCACTCGGCGCTCAGCGTCCGGCAGTTTGGCAGCCCGCCGATGCCCTGGCAACGCAGTCGACCGAACTGGCGCGTCTGGCCCTTCTGCTTCCCGCCATGGTTCTGGCGGACGTCACGGCGATCGGCGATCGCTTTGCTGCGTGCTGCGAGATTGCATCGAGCCGCCTGAAGGGCGCCGATGTCGCCCGCCAGCGCTTCGAGAAGGTCGTCCGCACCCGCGTGCCGCTCAAGGATCTCGGCGATTCTGACTTTGTCGTCTTCCGCGGGGGTCTGGCCCAGAAGGATCAGGTGGCAATCATCGTCGGCAAGCCGGATGTCTCCAAGACCGTTCCGATCCGTATCCACTCCTCCTGCATCACGGGTGATCTCTGCGGCTCGCTGAAATGCGACTGCGGCGACCAGCTGCGCAATGGTCTCACCCTGCTGAAGCAGGCCGGCGGCGGCGTTCTGCTCTACCTCGACCAGGAAGGTCGCGGCACCGGCATCGGCGCCAAGATGCGCGCCTACGGCTACCAGCATCTCGGTCTCGATACGATCGATGCCGATGCAGAACTCGGCCTGGCCGAGGATCATCGCCGTTACGAGGCGGCAGTCGCCATGCTTCGTCATCTGGGGATCGCCCGGGTCGCCGTCTACACGAACAATCCGACCAAGATCGCCGGCCTTGAACTGGGCGGCATCGAGGTGGAGGCGCGCTCACCCGTGACCGGGCGCGTCACCGCGGAGAACGAAAACTACCTGCGCACGAAGACACTGCGCGCCGGCCATATGCTGGATCTGGAAACACTGGTCGCTGCAGAGTAAGCTTCGAGCGGGCAGGGAGGATTACAGGATGGCAAGCGAGCCTGAACGGCTTGGCGATGGCTTTGGTCGCCCCTGGACGCAGGCGCTAGTGGACTGGGCGTCGATGATGCGCCAGCGTCGCGGGCTTCTGAGGGATACCCTCGGCGGCCTCTCCGGCCTGCTCGTGGGTACATCGGTCGTCGCCGTGGCCGTTTCGTTCCGCCTGCCGCTCGGCTGGGATTTCGTCGCCTCCGTGATCCTGTCGCTGGCGCTGATCTTTGCGCTTGTCGTCTATGCGCTGCCCGATCATCCGCACCGCCGCTTCGGTCCCGCCAATCTGGTTACGGCGTTTCGGGCATGTCTCGTCAGCCTGACGGGTGCGACCATTTTGTTTTTCGAGAGCCTGGCAGGCGCCGATATCGCGCTCTGGACGCTTGTCGGCGTGGTGCTGACCTCGCTCGCCCTTGACGGTGTCGATGGTTATCTCGCCCGCAGCTACGGCCACGAGATCCGCACTCGGTGCCCGCTTCGATATGGAAATCGATGCGCTCCTGATCCTGGTCCTGTCGGTCGCGGCAGCGCTCTTGGAAAAGGCAGGGCTCTGGGTGCTATTGATAGGCCTGATGCGCTATGGCTTCGTTGCAGCCGGGATCATGCTGCCGAGATTGAACGGAGAGCTGTTCCCATCTTTCCGCCGGAAGCTGGTTTGCGTGATCCAGATCTCGGTGCTCTGCCTGATCCTGATCCCCTTCGTCACCCCACCATATTCCACCGCAGCCGCCGCTTTTGCCCTGGTGGCCTTGGTCTATTCCTTCTCGGTGGATGTCATCTACCTGTTGCGAAGGCCGGTCGCTCCATGAGTGGTGTCGTCCAGCGCCTCTCCACGTCCTTCGGTCTCGCCCGCTCTCTGGTCGTCTATTACGGCCAGCCCTGGCGGCGCTCCGCCTTGCGGCGTTTTTATGCCTCTGTCGTCAAGCCCGGCGACTTGGTCTTCGACATCGGAGCCCATGTCGGGAGCCGCAGCCGCACTTTGCTGGACCTCGGCGCGCGCGTCGTTGCGGTGGAGCCGCAGCCGGCCTTCGCGGATTTCATCGAGAGCCGGTTTTCAGGCGCGCTGACGGGCTTCGAACGGGTGGCCGTGGGGCGCAAGGCGGGCGAAATCGCTCTCTTGATCTCCAGCCGTCACCCGACGGTGACCAGCATCTCCAGCAGTTTTGTGGAGACGGTGAAGCAGAACAAGGGCTTTGCCCAAGTCGTCTGGGACCGCAAGGTCACGGTTCCCATGGTGACACTGGACCACCTGATTGCGAAATACGGCTTGCCGACCTTCTGCAAGATAGACGTCGAGGGAGCAGAGGCCGACATCCTTCACGGCCTGTCCAAGCCGATCCCCTTGATCGCCTTCGATTACATCCCCGCCATGCCGTCGGTGGCCTCGAATGCCATTGATCGGCTGATGGGCCTCGGCGGCTATCGCTTCAATCGCGTCGTTGGCGAGCAACATCGCTTCGTCTGGGATCGCTGGAAGACGGCGGATGAGATTCTCGTCGAACTCTCTCAGATGCCGCCTGATGCGCCGTCCGGTGATGTCTACGCCCGCATCGAGGCCCCATGATGGGCGTGTCAGGCGCGCCGCGGCCGAGCCTTGATCGCCTCAAGCGAGAGAAGCGCCAGGCCAGGCAGCGCTCCGGCGAGGGAAAGCCCGCCATAGATGATGCTGGCCGCCAGCCCCTCGGCCGCAGAGGCACCCATGATCGGCCACAGCGCCATCGCTGCCGCCTCGCGGGTTCCCCAGCCACCGAAACCAGCCGGGATCAGCATGGCGATCAGGCAAAGGGGCACGATCGTCAGTGCGGCTTCCCAGAGGAGCGGCGCTCCCACAGCATCGCTCGCGATGAAGAAGGTCGCGACATAGGTCGAGACAATCAGCAGGCTTGTGCCCGATTGGACCAGAAGGGCCCGGTCGCGAAGGAAGACATCGGTGACATCCCCCATGATCCGGGTCACCCATGTCAGGCGGCGTCTGGCGAAAAAGACACCACCTGCGATCACCGCCGCGATGAGGAAGAAGCCAAGCACCAGATGAAAAGCCTGGCGTCCTTCAGTCTCCCCACCGAGAACGAGGGGCCAGACGAACAGGCCGACAAGAGCCAGCAGGAAAAAGGCCATCTGCCCCGAAAGCCGTTCGAAGAGCACGGCCTTGGCCGGCGCCTTCCATCCGCCGGGGCCGGCACTGCGCATGCGAAACGCGCGGATGGCGTCACCTGCCACGCCGCCGGGCAGGCTCTGGTTCAGGAAGCTCGCCACGTAATATTCACGGATGGCCAGCGAAACGGGGAAGCTCCCGCCGAGGCGGGCAGCGGTAAACCGCCAACGGAGCGCCGAAACGACGATCTGCACTTGCACCAGGGCAAGGCCGGCGATCACATGCACAGCCGAGACCTGCGAAAACGCCGATTGCAGCGCGCCGAGGTCAATCCTGGACAACAGAAAGGCCAGAAGAGCGATCAGAGCGAGCGGCGTGAGGATGCGAAGTATGGACAAACAGGAAGAATTCCGTGGGTCGTGAATGAGCTTTCACACAACTATACGCAAAAGGTAAGGCGGCAGACTTTGATGACGGCAGAAACGTCCCTGTGCGACGACCATGAGTTCCGTGGATGGAGTGTTTGCCGATGATGCGGCCTGTCAGCACCCTCCGGATCTTTGCCGGCGCACTCATCGTGACGGCCATTGCCTGGCTTGCCTTCACCCTGCCGGATCATCCCGATGCGATCGGTGTGCAGGCCTTCGCCAAGCTACCGCTCGAATGGCCTCTCGTCATGCTCCTCCTGCTCCTGGTGCCCAGAACCTGGCGCCGGCCGACAGCGCTGCTTTGCGGCATTCTGCTCCTCCTCATCCTGTTCCTGAAGCTCGCCGACATCGGCACCCAGGCCGCCTTCCAGCGGCCCTTCAATCCCTATCTCGACGTCAAGATGCTGGCGGATGGCTGGAACCTGATGTCCGGTACGCTCGGAACGGTGGCGGCTTTCGCAGGTGTGACGGCAGCACTTGTCGGTCTGGTGCTGCTGCTGGTTCTCTTCCTCCTCGCAGCCCGCTGGCTGGCGGAGACCCCACGGCCCGGTCGATCCTGGTTGATCCTCGGGCTCGGAGCGGTCGTCGTCCTGGGCGGCGCCGCGACCTTGCTCGGCATGCCGCGGGTCGAAGCTCGCATGCCGTCTTATCTCACAAATCGGCTCGCCCTTGTCGTCCGCTCGGTGCAGGACATGCATGTCTTCGAGGCGGCGCTTTCGAAGGGGGAGGGGCCAAGCCGCGGCGAGGGTCTGTTCGAAGGTCTGGCGGACAAGGACTTCATCCTGATCTTCGTCGAATCCTACGGTCGTTCGGCTGTGGAAGATCCACGCTATGCCGACATCACACGGCCACGCCTGGAACAGGTAGACGAGGAGATCCGCGCGGCGGGTCTGACTTCAGCAAGCGCCTGGGTCACATCGCCCACAGTGGGCGGCCTGAGCTGGCTTGCCCATGGCACGCTGCTCTCAGGTCTTTGGGTCGACAGTCAGGCGCGTTACGACCGCCTGATGATCAGCCGCCAGCCGAGCCTCAACCAACTCTTCGGCCAAGCTGGCTGGAAACCCGTTGCCGCCATGCCGGCGATCACGATGGACTGGCCCGAAGCGGATTATTACGGCTACCGACAGGTTCTGGCGGCCGCAGATCTGGATTATCGGGGCAAGCCCTTCAACTGGGTGACGATGCCGGACCAGTATACGCTCTCCGCCTTCGAGCGTCTCGGTCGAGCGCCTGCCGGCGCGGCGGGGGAGAAGGTTATGGCCGAGATAGCACTCATATCGAGCCACGCGCCCTGGACGCCCGTACCGCGCCTCATCGACTGGGATGCCGTCGGCGATGGCTCGATCTTCAACGCCCAGGCAGAAAGTGGCGATCCGCCGTCCGTGGTCTGGGCAGATCCGGAGCGAGTGCGCCGCCAGTACATCCAGACAATCGACTATTCGCTCGAAACGCTGGGCAGTTACATGGCGCGTTTCGGCAAGGATGCGGTTTTCGTCATCCTCGGCGATCACCAGCCCGCCGCCATCATCACGGGACCGAATGCGTCGCGCGCTGTCCCGATCCATGTCGTCTCCGCCGACCGAGAGCTGATCGCGCGGTTTGAAAGCGAGGGCTTCCACCCTGGCATGTTGCCTGCGGCGCAGACGCGCGAATGGCCGATGAACGCCATGCGCCAGGTGCTGATCGACCTGTTCAGCGCGCGATAACTCCGTCCGCATTCTCCTCGCGCGAACCGAGCCGGACTTGCTCCTGCTCGCGCCATGCGCCGGGCGTCATGCCGGTCTGACGGCTGAAGAAGCGGGAGAAATAGGCCGGATCCGAAAACCCCAGCCGGAACGCGACTTCCTTGATGCTCCCGGGTGTGAACAGGAGTTCGCGTTGCGTTTCTTCGATCAGGCGCTGCGCCACGAGCTCCTGCGTCCCAAAGCCCGTCTTCGCCTTCAGAACGCGGTTGAGATGCGTGGGGGTGATCCCGAGCGCATCGGCATAAAACGATGCCGGACGATGGTTGCGCACTTCGCGGTGCAGTAGCGATGAAAAAGCCTCAAGACGCCGGTCGTTGTCATCCGCCCCTTCGGTCTCCATCCGGTCCTGGGCTGCAAGACGAGCCGTGAGGGCAAGCGCTGCGGCAAGCCCCGTCTCCATCAGGACCGTGCGTCCCGTCAGGCGCCCCTGCCACTCGGCCGCGACCCGCAGCAGGTGCGCAAGAACGAGATCGCCGTCCGGGTCCTGAGGCGCAAGCCGCGTGATCAGCGGCGTTGAGAGAAACCGTCCAAGCGCATTCGGCTCGCCCGGACGGACCGGCAGGCGGCTCGCGAGAAAGGTGAACACATAGCCGTCGATATCGGGGGAGAAGCGAAACCCATGACCGATCGCCGGCGGTACGGTGACGATGGAGACGGGTTCGAAACGGGCAACTTCGCCGTCGAAGACCGCGTCGCCGGAGCCGCCGGTCACGAGCAGGATCTGGAAGTAGCGCTCGTGCCGGTGAAGGCCGATTTCCCAGTGATGCAGGGCGCTTCGGGCTGGAATCGTTTCGCAATGCACCCAGAAGCGCGATCCCGCAGGATCGTCTTCGCCGTAGAGCTCATAGGTCGGGATCGGCGCTTTCGCCGGAGACTTGCGTTTGGTCATGTTCGATTTGTGCAACAAAAGACGCGATACGTCCATTGTGGCGCTTCGCTCTTCAGCCGAAAACTTGGCGAAAGACAAGTTGCGTGCGCCATGGGAGGAAAGTCATGCGGACCAAAGTTGCGATTATCGGATCGGGCCCGTCAGGCCTGCTGCTCGGACAACTCCTGACCAATGCCGGCATCGACAATGTCATCATCGATCGCGTCGGCAAGGATCACATTCTAGCTCGTGTCCGTGCCGGCGTGCTCGAGGAAGGCACAGTTGGCCTCGTGGATAGTGCAGGCGTCGGCGAACGCCTTCACCGGGAAGGTCTGCCTCATGACGGCTATTCGCTGACCTTTGATAACCGCGATCACCGCATCGACCTCTTCGACCTGACCGGCGGCAAACGGGTCATGGTCTACGGTCAGACGGAGCTGACGCGCGATCTGATCGACCGTCGCGAGCGCGATGGCGGGATCACAATCTATGACGCCGTCAATGTCTCCCCCTCGGGTTTCGATGGCGATCACCCCTATGTGACCTTCGAGAAAGACGGCCTCTCCCAGAGGATCGATTGCGACTTCATCGCGGGCTGTGACGGCTTTCATGGTGCGAGCCGCAAGGCGGTGCCGGAAGGTGCCATCAAGACTTTCGAGAAGATCTACCCCTTCGGCTGGCTCGGTATCCTCGCCGACGTGCCGCCGGTCAATCACGAACTGATCTACGCCAACCATCCGCGTGGCTTTGCGCTTTGCTCAATGCGGTCGGAGACCCGCAGCCGCTACTATGTTCAATGCTCCCTCGAAGACACGGTCGACATGTGGTCCGACGATCGCTTCTGGGATGAGATCCGCCGCCGGCTCCCGGCCCACCATGCCGAAGCCATGGTCACCGGTCCGAGCTTCGAAAAGTCGATCGCGCCTCTGCGCTCCTTCGTGGCCGAACCCATGCGCTTCGGTCGTCTCTTCCTGGTCGGCGATGCCGCCCACATCGTACCGCCCACGGGCGCCAAGGGCCTCAACCTTGCGGCTTCCGATGTGCATTACCTCATCAGCGGCCTGCTGGAGCACTATCAGGAAAAGTCCGACGCCGGCATCGACGCCTATTCGGCGCGCGCACTGAAACGTGTGTGGAAGGCTGTCCGGTTCTCCTGGTCTATGACCACATTGCTGCACCGTTTCCCTGATACGGGAGACTTCGGTCAGAAGATCCAGGAGGCGGAACTCGACTACCTGACCCATTCTAGAGCCGCGTCCACGGCCATGGCGGAAAATTACGTCGGGCTTCCCTACTGATCACCGGTCCAGCGCCACTTGTCAAATTTCAATTGTTTGTTAGACTTACAAAATAGCCGGGTGGCGGAGACGCCCGGTACCTGAATTTGCCGTTTGCCCGGGGGCTCGATGATCTATCGAGAGTGGTGATCTGGCAACGTCACCTGCTGGTGGCGTGGGTTCTGAACGTTACAACAATGGAGGAGGTATACCCATGAATATGCATATATCGCTGCTGATCAACGGAGCCGAAAAGCAGGCTTCAGGCGGAAAGACCTTTACCCGCATCAATCCCTTCACGCAGGAAGTGGCAACGACCGCTTCGGCCGCAAGCCTGGAAGACGCCGCCGCTGCGGTCGACGCTGCGGCTGCTGCCTTCCCGGCATGGTCGAAGACCGGACCCGGCGAGCGTCGCAAGATCCTGCTCAAGGCAGCGGATGTGATGGAATCGAAAACAGCGGAGTTTTCCGCGCTTGTGATCGCAGAAACCGGCGCGACCGGCCATTGGGGCGCCTTCAACGTCATGGTTGCCGCCAGCATGCTGCGCGAGGCTGCCTCGATGACGACGCAGATCTCCGGCGAGGTCATTCCGTCCAACAAGCCGGGCTCCCTGTCGATGGGCATGCGCCAGGCCGTCGGCGTCTGCCTCGGCATCGCGCCGTGGAACGCACCGATCATCCTCGGCACCCGCGCTGTGGCCATGCCGCTCGCCTGCGGCAACACCGTCATCCTCAAGGCGTCCGAGCAGTGCCCCGGCACCCATCGCCTAATCGCCCAATGCCTCGTTGAAGCCGGTCTGCCGACGGGTGCAATTAGCGTCATCACCAATGCGCCTGAAGATGCGGGCAAGATCGTTGAAGCCCTGATCACCAATCCGGCAGTCAAGCGCGTCAACTTCACCGGCTCCACCAAGGTCGGCAAGATCATCGGCGAGCTTTGCGGCCGCAACCTCAAGCCGGCCCTTCTGGAACTCGGCGGCAAGGCACCGCTCGTCATCCTCGACGATGCCGACATCGATGCGGCCGTAAACGCGGCTGCCTTCGGCGCCTTTGCCAATATGGGCCAGATCTGCATGTCGACGGAGCGCATCATCGTCGACGAGAAGATCGCCGACGAGTTCGTCGCCAAGCTTGCCGCCAAGGCCTCGAAGCTGCCGGCCGGTGATCCGAAGGGTCATGTCGTGCTCGGCTCGCTCATCAGCCTTGAATCCGCAAAGAAAATGGACGAGCTGATCGCAGACGCTGTCTCCAAGGGCGCAAAGCTTGTCGCCGGCGGCAAGCGCGAGGGCAGCGTAGTTGAGGCGACCCTTCTCGACAACGTCACGCCGGAGATGCGGATGTATTCGGAAGAGAGCTTCGGCCCGGTTAAGCCGATCATCCGGGTCAGCGGCGAGGAAGAGGCGATCCGCGTCGCCAACGACACGGAATACGGCCTGTCCGGTGCCGTCTTCAGCCGTGACATCCGCCGCGCGCTGGCTGTCGCCGCCCGCATCGAGTCTGGCATTTGCCACATCAACAGCCCGACCGTCGCGACGAGCCTGCAGTCATGCCGTTCGGCGGGGTCAAGGGCAGTGGTTATGGCCGTTTCGGTGGTAAGGCGGCGATTGCCGAGTTTACTGAACTGCGCTGGATCACCATCGAAGATCCGAACCAGCACTACCCCTTCTGATATTGGAAACAGGAACGGCCGCCCTCTGGGCGGCGGTTTTGTTTGGGGATGTCGATAGACCAGATCAGTCAGTCTGGTTCGAGCGCGGCATGATATCTGCGTAGATGCGCTTCAGGCCGTCGATGAATTGCTCGAGCTCTTCGGCCGAAAAGCGCGATGTGAAGCGCAGTTCGTGCTGTTCCTGGATGTTGCGGGCCTGTTTCAGGATCTCGGCGCCGTCACCGGTCAGCAGCAATTCCTGGCGCCGCCGATCGACCGGCGAGGGCTGGCGCTCCAGGAGGTTTCGACCCTCCAGCCGGTTGACCAGCGCCATCATTGTGGCACGGTCCATGCTCAGCTGATTGGCGATATCGATCTGGCTGACTTTCGGATTGGCCGCGATCAGCTCAAGCACGGCGAACTGCTTCTGGGTGAGGCCGATGTCCCCCATCGCCGCCGTGTAGTCCTGATAGATGGCGACATTGGCCATGCGCAGATGGAAGCCGAGAATTTCGTCGAGACGGCCCGTGCGCAAGGGAGCGCCGACTTCGAATACGTCGTCGTCATTGGCCGGCTTCAGGTCATTATGTCGAGTCATGGCTCCTCTTCCAATCATGCGGCACGGAACTTGCAAATCATTCATGATCACTTTCGACTGCAACAGTCAAATTCCCACTTGTCAAATGCGGAGCGCGTAATTAGTATGTTAAACATACAATTCGCCAAGGAGGCCCTTACGGGTGGCGATGGGAGGATGAATATGCAGCCTGAATTCCAAGCGATGGCGATGGAAGTGGGATCCGTCGGACTGGAGACGGATGATCCGTTGATCTATCGCGCCATGGTTAGCCCCGAGCGCCAGGCGGTCTACGAAGTCGCGACGGGCCGCTCCGAGACCTATGCAGCGCTGGATGAGGCGGTCGGCCGCGGGGCCGCGCTGATCGCCCAGTTCACAAGCGGTCTGCCGGCGTCGCAGCGCATTGCCTTTCTCGGGCGCAATTCGATCGAACAGATCACCGTGTGTCTTGCTTGCCAGCGCGCCGGCCACGTTTTCGTCCCCCTGAACTGGCGCCTCGGAGCATCCGAGCTCGGACAGATCATCGCCGATTGCGAGCCTGCTCTGCTTTTGCATGACGTCGAATTCTCCGCGGTTCTCAAAGATGTCGAGCAGCAACTGCCGCGCACCATTGCCCTCGAGGGGCAAGGCGGGTGGGTCGGAAGGCTGGCCGGCACCGAGCGGGCTGAGCCTAAGCCCACCGAAGCGGATGCACCCTGCATCATGCTTTACACGTCAGGGACAACCGGCAGCCCCAAGGGCGTCATCATCACCCGTCGCAATGCCTTTGCCTCGGCTGTGAATTTTGCGCTGGTGGGGGAGGTCACAAGCCGCTCCGTGGCGCTCTGCGATCTTCCTTCTTCCACACGATCGCCCTGCGTCGTCCACCGTGCACAGTCGACTGATGGAAGAATCGCCCATGCCTTTGATCCGGATCGCTTCCTGCCCGAGCGGACGCTCTCGGTCCTCGGTGATCCAGCCCTCGGCGTCACCCATTACTTTGCCGTTCCGCAGATGGCAGCAGCACTGCGCAATGCGCCGGCCTGGGATCCGACGGCACTGAAAGCCCTGCAGGCGATCTTCATCGGCGGAGCACCGCTCTCTCCGGCGCTGATCGAAACCTTCCTCGAAGAC
Source organism: Allorhizobium sp. (assembly GCA_965283865.1). GTDB lineage: Bacteria > Pseudomonadota > Alphaproteobacteria > Rhizobiales > Rhizobiaceae > Allorhizobium. The sequence goes on along the minus strand of CBDIQA010000001.1, from coordinate 4,117,644 downwards.
GGCATCCCGCTCGTCAACGGCTACGGCATGAGCGAAGCCGGCACGACGATCCATATGCCGCTGGACCGCGATGCGGTCGCGCGGCACCCCGGCAGCGTCGGTTTCCCGGCACCGCTCCTCGCCGTCCGCCTCGTTGGCGACGATGGCCAGGATGTAGCCGACGGTGACGTCGGCGAGATCTGGGTCAAGGGCCCATCGGTGACCCCCGGTTACTGGAACAAGCCAGGCGAGACGGCCCGCGCCTTTGTCGGCGAATGGTATCGCACCGGCGATCTCGGGCGCCGTGCGGAAGGTGGCGTGATCCATGTCCCGGACCGTCTGAAGGATATGTATATCTCCGGTGGAGAAAACGTCTTCCCGGCCGAGATCGAAGCCGTCATCGGCGCCCATCCCAAGGTCAGGGACGTGGCCGTGCTCGGGCTGCCGGATCCCAAATGGGGCGAGTGCGGCGTGGCCTTCATCGTGGCCCATGGCGAGAGCCCGTCAGCTGACGAGATCCTTTCCCACTGCGCCGAGCGCCTGGCATCCTACAAGCGCCCGGCCCGCATCGTCTTCCTCGACCAGATCCCGCGAACGGCATCGGGCAAGGCGCAAAAGCATATCCTGCGCCAGACCCATGCCAACAGCTGAACACCATTGAACCGGCCACAGCGCCCAACGAAATGCCTCAAGGAGCCAAACATGACTGATACGAACACCACGCCAGATCCGGTTCTGGTCGAATTCGACAACGGCATCGCCTTCGTGACGCTGAACCGCCCGGAAAAGCGCAATGCGATGAACCCGAAGCTGAATGTCCGCATGCTCGAAGTGCTGGACGAACTGGAAGCCGATGACCGCTGCGGCGTGCTCGTCCTGCGCGGCGCCGGCCAGTCCTGGTCCGCCGGCATGGACCTGAAGGAATACTTCCGCGAGAACGACGGCAAGGGCCGAGCGGCCGTTCTGAAGAGCCGCCGCCAGTCGGGTGGCTGGTGGAACCGCCTGATGTATTTCGAAAAGCCGACCATCGCCATGGTCAACGGCTGGTGCTTCGGCGGCGCCTTCACGCCGCTGGTCTCCTGCGATCTCGCAATCGCGGCTGATGAGGCCACCTTCGGCCTTTCCGAAATCAACTGGGGCATCCTGCCGGGTGGCAACGTCACCCGTGCCGTGGCCGAGGTCATGAACCACCGTGACTCGCTCTACTACATCATGACGGGCGAGACCTTCGGCGGCCAGAAGGCCCGCGAGATGGGCCTGGTCAACGAATCCGTACCGCTCGCCGATCTCGAAACCCGCGTCCGCGCCCTTTGCGCGAGCCTGCTTGAAAAGAACCCCACGGTCCTGAAGGCCGCCAAGGATACGTTCAAGCGTGTGCGCAACATGCCCTGGGAGCAGGCCGACGATTACATCTATGCCAAGCTCGAGCAGATGCTCTTCCTCGACAAGAGCAATGGGCGCGCTGAAGGCCTGAAACAGTTCCTCGACGACAAGACCTATCGCCCCGGTCTCGGCGCCTACAAGCGCTGAGGAATGGACTGAGAACCCAAAAGATCGGTGCCGCATGAGCGCGTCACCGGAACGATCGTCTCCCTCAAGCATTGTAGATGCAAGCGGGTCGTAGAGCAGCCAGAGACGGACTTACCCGGCGCATGACCGGATAGCGACTTGAAAGCTGGGCGGTACCGCAAACAAGGAGAACGATTATGGGTTCCACATCCGACAAGATTTCCGGCAAGGCGAATGAACTGGCCGGCAAGGCAAAGCAGGCCGTTGGCGACGCCACCGACAATCACAGCTTGGAAGCCAAGGGCGCTGCCCAGGAAGCGAAGGGCCATGGCCAGCAGGCCAAGGGCAAGGCGAAAGAAGCCGTGAAGAACGTCGTCGATAAGGCCTGAGCCTTTTACGTCAGAACATTTGGCCCGCCCTAGGCGGGCCTTTTGTCGTTTCGGGGTGGCGAATTCTGATGGGGCTTCGCCTCACCCTTCGTAGCGCGCAATCTCTTGGCCCGCCTGCAGATAGGCGCCTGCCGCAGCCTTGAACCGGATCCGACCGGTGCGTGCAGCCGTCACCTGGGTTTCCATCTTCATCGCTTCCATGACGGCGATCAGATCTCCAGCCTGAACCTCGGTCCCGTCCTCAATCTTGAAAGCCTGCAGCGTTCCGGAAATCGGCGCGGTGATGCTGTCGGCATCCTCGGCTTTTGACGAGGTCTGTCCGCTCGCACTTCCACCAGCACCGGCAAGGCCGCCAAGCCCTGATAGCAACACGGCCGGAATGCCCAGTTCATGACGTTTGCCGTCGATCTCCACATGCGTGCGGATCAGCGATGCATCCGATAGCGGCTCCGGTCGGGGAGCGGATGCCAGCGTTTCGGCAAAGTCCGTCTCGATCCAGCGCGTGTGAACGCGGAACCCGTCTTCACCGGTAAAGTCGCTCACCTCCATCGCAGCGCGATGGAAGGGCAGGACGGTCGCCACCCCTTCGATCTTGAATTCGGCAAGCGCCCGTCGGGCACGGGCCAGCGCCTGCTCGCGCGTCGCTCCGGTCACTATCAGCTTCGCCATCAGGGAATCGAAGGTACCAGGAATGGTGGAACCGCTGACAACGCCCGTGTCCAGACGCACGCCCGGTCCCGATGGCGGGTCGAAGCGGGTGATCGCACCCGGCGTCGGCAGGAAGCCGCGACCGGGATCCTCGGCATTGATGCGAAACTCGATAGAGTGGCCACGCGGGGCAGGGGTCTCTAGCACCTCAAGCGCCTTGCCCTCGGCAATCCGGAACTGCTCGACGACCAGGTCGATGCCGGTCGTCTCTTCGGTCACGGGGTGTTCGACCTGCAGGCGTGTATTGACCTCAAGGAAGGAAATCGTGCCATCGACGCCGAGCAGGAACTCGACCGTGCCGGCACCGGAATAGCCCGCAGCCGCGCAGATCTTCCGCGCCGCGTCATGGATCGCCTGGCGCTGAGTGTCGCTGAGGAACGGTGCCGGCGCTTCCTCGACGAGCTTCTGGTTGCGGCGCTGCAGCGAGCAGTCACGGGTGCCGAGCACCAGCACACTGCCATGTTTGTCGGCCAGAACCTGAGCCTCGATATGGCGCGGCCGATCGAGGAAACGTTCGAGGAAACACTCGCCACGCCCGAAGGCGGCCTCCGCCTCGCGGACGGCCGAGTGATAGAGCTCGGCTACCTCTTCCATTTTCCAGGCGACCTTGAGGCCACGCCCGCCGCCGCCATGGGCAGCCTTGATCGCAACGGGAAGCCCGTACTGCTTGGCGAAGGCCACGACCTCTTCGGCCGTCTCGACAGGACCCTCACTGCCGGCCACCAGCGGTGCGCCGACGGAAAGCGCGATCCGCCGCGCCTCGACCTTGTCGCCGAGTGCTTCGATCACATGCGGGTCCGGGCCGATCCAGGTGAGGCCCGCCTCCTGCACCGCACGGGCGAATTCCGCCCGCTCGGAGAGGAAGCCGTAACCGGGGTGGACCGCATCCGCGCCGGAACGGCGAGCGATGTCGATGAGCTTCTGAATGTCGAGATAGGTCTCTGCCGGACGGCTGCCGCCAAGACCATAGGCCTCGTCTGCCAAGGTCACGAACAGCGCATCCACGTCAGGGTCGGCATAGACGGTGACGGGCTGGAGCCCGTAGTCGCGGCAGGCGCGGACGATGCGCACGGCAATCTCGCCGCGATTGGCAATCAGCACTTTCTTCATCGGGGTCTCCTCACTGTCTTTTTGGGCGCCATCGTCCTCGGCGCGAGATCATGCCTTGGCGGGCGTGATCTCGGCGAATTGCGTGATGGGTCGGAAACGGATTTTGGCATTCACCGGGATCTGCCCGGCGAGATCGAGATGATATTCGGGAACCGTGCCGATGACGGGATAGCCGCCGGTCAGCGGATGGTCGGCCAGAAACAGAACCGGTTGCCCGCTATGCGGAACCTGGATCGCGCCGGTCGCCGTGCCTTCGCTGGGAAGCTCTGCCTTGTCCTTGCGCTCAAGCGCTTCCGGCCCTGAAAGCCGGATGCCGACCCGGTTCGACTGCGGCGTCACATCGAAAGTCTGGGTCGCCAGTGTCTCGATGCCTCGTTCGGTGAACCAGTCGCTGCGCGGACCCATCACGACGTCGAGCGTGACGACCTCGCCGGGCGCGGGACAGTCGAAGGCAGGGCTCTCGTCGAGTGATACGGGAGAGAGGCCGCGACCAACGGCGCGGATGGCAAGCACCGCACCCGCGCCGACCGGGTCGGGACCGACGATGGCCAGCGTGTCGGTCGAAGCGCTACCGAGCACCGGTGCGACGTCAAGGCCGCCGCGGAAGGCGAGGTAACTGCGAGCGCCTCTGGGGGCAAAGCCGAGTGTGACCGTGTCGCCGGATTCCAGCGAGACCGGCTGGTAGCTTGCAGCCTCGATCACGCGACCTTTGACGTCACGGATCGTCAGCGGGCAGGGTGCACCAGTCAGTGCCATGACGGTGGGGCCCGATACCTCGAACGCAAATCCTCCGAGCGTGATCTCCAGACAGGCAGCCTCTACCGGATTGCCGACGATGCGGTTCGCCGCCCGGAACGCACCTTGATCGAGCGCGCCGGCGGACGATACGCCCTGGCCGGTCTGGCCGAAGCGGCCGAGGTCCTGCACCAGCGCCGGCATGGGCGCCGCAGTGACCTTGATGGTGGTTGATGCCGAATGCTCGACCGCTGCGGTCGCGACCCTAGCCGAAGCGGTCTCGGCAATCGTCGTCTGCGCACGCTTGGCCAGATCGAAGAAGCGCACCAGGTATCCCGGCTGGAAAAGGGCCGGCGGCTCGCGTGTCAAATCCCACATCTTCACCGGCGTGGTGCCGATGATCTGCCAGCCGCCGGGGCTCGCCTGCGGATAGACGCCTGAAAAGGCGCCGGCGAGCGCCACAGATCCCGCCGGGATCTTGGTGCGCGGGCTCTGCCGGCGGGGCACCTGCAGCGCCGGATCACCACCGACGAGATAGCCGAAGCCGGGCGCAAAACCGCAGAAGGCAACCGTGAATTCGCTCGCCGTATGTCGCTCGATCACCTCTTCAACGGAAAGTCCTGTCAACTCAGCGACATCGCCCAGATCCTCGCCGTCATAGGTGACGGGGATCTCGACCAGAATATCGGATGGCGGGATCTTGGCCGAGAGGTCGCGATGGGCGATCGCAGCAGCCAGCGTTTCTGCCGTCAGCATGTCCGAACGGAACCGGATCATCAGCGTTCGCGCCGCCGGCACGATGTCGACGACGCCGTCAACCGGATCGGCTTCCAGCGAGGCAAAGAGCGCGAGCGTCTCGTCGAGGTCTTTCAATTCGACGATCAGAACGGTCAGGCTGACGGGGAGAAAGCGCATTCGAAGCCTCAGGCGTGATAGGCGGAATCGGGAATGTCGGTGATGAACATGTGCCCGGGCGCATGGGTGATGGCAAACGGGACTTTAGACGCCATCACGGCAGCCTGGGGCGTCACCCCACAGGCCCAGAAGACAGGCACCTCGCCGGGTTCGATCCGCACGGCATCGCCGAACTCGGGTTTGCCGAGATCCGCAATTCCAAGTTCTTCCGGTGCGCCAACATGAACAGGCGCGCCGTGAACCGCCGGGAAGCGGCCCGAAATGGTGGCCGCATCCGCCACGCGAGAGGCTTGGATTGGGCGCATCGAAACCACGAGATTGCCATGCAGCCGGCCCGCCGGACGGCAGGCTCGGTTGGTCAGGTACATCGGCACATTCGACTTGTCGGTGATGTGGCGGATATCGATGCCCGCCTCCATCATCGGTGTCTCGAAGGTGAAGCTGCAGCCGATCAGGAAGCTGACGAGGTCAGGATGTTCGGCCCAGGCTTCCGTCGCATCGGTCACTTCCTCTGCGAGCTTGCCATCCCGCCAGATCCGGTAGAGCGGAACGTCGCGGCGCAAGTCGGCGCCTTTGGCAAGCACGGTCGCATGCGAACCCGGATCGGAAACATCGAGCACCGGGCAGGCCTTCGGATTGCGCTGCGCATAAAGCAGGAAGTCGAAGGCCCAGTCGCGCGGCAAAACGATCATGTTCGCCTGGGTAAAGCCCGGTGCCACGCCGGATGTCGGCTCGACGGCACCCGCGCGATAGCGTTCGCGGGCTGTCCGTGCTGCAGTCGTATCGACATGGCGCAAGGTCTCAAGATCAATCATCGAAGTCTCTCCTTGCCGATGTCAGCGATTGAGGAAGGAGCGCACCGCGATGCCGTCCTTTTCGAAAGCCTGTCGGATTTCCTGCGCGATCGCCACGGCGCCGGGGCTGTCGCCATGCACGCAGATGGACTGCGCATCGATCTTAATGGTCGAGCCATCGATCGCCTCGATCGTGCCGTCATGCGCAAGCTGCAGCATGCGCTTGGCGATGAGGCCTGCATCATGCAGCACGGCGCCGGCTTCGCGCCGGGATACGAGCGTGCCGGAAGGCGTGTAGGCACGGTCGGCGAATGCTTCGGCAACGACTTTAAGGCCGGATGCGCGGGCAAGTTCGAGGATCGGTGACCCCGCAAGCCCCATCATCACAAGATCAGGATCGATCGCCTTGATGCCGTCGATGACGGCCTGCCCCTGTTTGGCGTCATGGGCGATGCGGTTGTAGAGCGCCCCATGCGGCTTGACGTATCCGACGGTGACGCCCGCTGCCGCAGCGACACCTTTGATCGCACCGATCTGATAGATCACGTCGGCGATCAGTTCCGCCGATGTGACATCCATGTCGCGCCGGCCGAAGCCGACGCGATCCGGGTAGGAGACATGCGCTCCGATCGAAACACCACGCTCGGCGGCAGCCTTGACGGTCTTCAGAATGCCGACGGGATCGCCGGCATGAAATCCGCAGGCAACATTGGCGCTGGAGACGATTGATAGCATCGCCTCGTCGTCGCCCATGGCCCAGGCGCCATAACTTTCGCCAAGGTCGCTGTTCAGATCGATGGCAGTCATGTCGTCCTCCCTTTTCTCGTTCTCAGGCCGTAGTCAGCAGCGCGAAGATCGGCCCGATCGACTTGTAGCCCATGTACCAGGTGAGCGCGCAAGTCAGCGCCCCCAGGATCAGCAGCCAGCGCGGATAGCGATAGCCACCCATCAGGTCGGAACGTGCCCAGGCGGCGTAGATGAAGATCGACAGGCCGATCGGCAGGATGAGACCGTTCAGGCCACCGACGAAGACCAGCATCTGTGCCGGCGGCGTCGTGATGATCACGTAGAAGAACAGCGAGACGGCGATGAAGATGACCGTCGCGATGTTGCGGCCACGCTCGGTGATATCAGGCTTAAAGACGGTAACGAACGACACCGAGGTGTAGGCCGCACCGATGACAGAGGTAATCGCGGCAAACCAGAGTACGGCGCCGAAGATGCGAAGACCGACATCGCCAGCCGCTGCCTGGAAGGCCTGAGCCGCCGGATTGGCACCCTTGCCCGAGACGTCGATCACCACGCCGCTTGCAACAACGCCGAGGATCGCGAGGAACAGCACATATCGCATGACGCCGGTAACGGCGATGCCGGACAGGGCCGCACGGTTAACCGCACCGAGGTTCTCGATGCCAACAGTGCCCTTGTCGAGCAGGCGGTGTGCGCCGGAATAGGTGATGTAGCCGCCGACCGTGCCGCCGACGATGGTGGTGATCGTGGCGAAGTCGATCGTGTCGGGCAGGACGGTCTGGAACAGTGCGTCGCCGACCGGCGGGCCGGACACGAAGGCGACGTAAAGCGTCAGCACGATCTGGAGGCCACCCGGTGAGCGCCGCGGCGGCCTCGCTCGAGCTGGGCCTGGTCGGCAACTGCGCGATCAGCGCGCTGATTGATCGCGAGGCCCGCAGACCAAAGACCGCATTGAGGCCGAGGCCGGTGCCGCCGATATTGCCGATGTTGAAGAACAGGCCACCGACGATGACGAGGATGGCCAGAAGATAGCCGGAGCCGGGAATGGCGGCATTGGCGACGTCGGAAGCGCGCATGCGCGTCAGCGTCACGATGCGCCAGATGTTCAGCTGCACGACGAAGTCGATGAGGATGGAGGCGAGGATGCCGAAGGCGAAGGCAGCGCCAAGCTTCGTGGTGAAAGTCGCCGTCTGGGTGATGAAGCCCGGGCCGATGGCGGAGGTCGCCATCAGGAAGATTGCAGCGATCAAAGCGCCGCGACGCGTCTTGGCGGACATACCGCCTGTTGGGGCCTGATCGCCCGTAGCCGATGTCTGTTTCATGGTTCCCTCTCGATTGACCTAACCCCTGCTTCGCGCGGAGCTTGTTGTTCACCTGCGCGAGGAGCGTCTCCCGGTTTCACAATTCTGTCAATATTGTTCAACGATTTTATTTTATCGTTCTACTATTTTGCCGCAATGTTGAGCAGATTGATGCTCGGATCAGCAGTTTTCGAACAAAGGAGGACAATTTTTGGCCGTATTTGGCTCCCGTCTTGCTGCGATTTCACAACTAGAGGATAAGGCAGCGGAGTCGTGAGCCGATCGCTGTTTCGGTAGTGGGTCGTGACAATATGCCGGGCGATCCGGTCACTGGGGAAACTAATGGCAGAGACGGACACGACGGCAGCCTTGGCGCCACGCCTCGCGGAAGCAATCCGCAACAGACTGATCAGCGGCGACCTGAAGCCTGGCCAACGCCTGTCGGAGGCCGCCCTCAGTGCCGATTTCGAGGTGTCCCGCAATTCGCTGCGCGAGGCATTTCGCCTGCTGACCAAGGAAGGCCTGCTTCAGCACGAACCGAACCGGGGTGTTTTCGTCGCGACGCCAAGCATGGCTTCGATCATCGACATCTACCGCGTGCGCCGCGTGGTCGAAGGTCAAGCACTTGCCAATGCCTACCCCAATCATCCAGCCGTCCACCGCATGCGCTCGGCTGTCGATGCAGCCCGCGCCGCGAGCAAGCAGAATGACTGGACGGCTGTCGGCAGCGAGAACATGAAGTTTCACGCAGCCATCGTTGACCTCGCCGACAGCCAGCGGCTGAACGGCTTCTATGCCCAGATCGCAGCAGAACTGCGCCTGAGCTTCGGTCTCCTCAAGGAGCCCGAACTGCTCCATGCTCCCTATGTGGAAATGAACGCCGCCATTCTGGAAAAGCTGGAGGCAGGCGACCCGAAGGCGGCGGCTGCCGCACTCGAAGCCTATCTCCTGCAATCCGAGCGCACGATCCTGGCGGCCTTCTCTCGGATCTGAGAACCCGGCAATTCCCCCATCACCGCCTACAGCGACGCGGTGATCCCACCGTCGACATAGAGGATATGGCCGTTGACGAAAGAGGACGCATCGGAGGCGAGGAAGACGCAGGCGCCGATCAGCTCTTCGACCTTGCCCCAGCGTCCGGCCGGCGTGCGTTTCGACAGCCAGCCTGTAAATTCCGGATCCGCCACGAGCGCTGCGTTGAGTGGCGTCTCGAAATAGCCGGGCGCGATCGCGTTGCATTGCAGGCCGTGGCGTGCCCAGTCCGTTGCCATGCCCTTGGTCAGATTGCCGACAGCCCCCTTGGTCGCGGTATAGGGCGCGATCGTCGGACGGGCGAGCGCCGTCTGGACGCTGGCGATATTGATGATCTTGCCGCGGCCCCGCCGGATCATGTGGCGCGCGACGGCCTGCCCGACATTGAACACGCTGGAGACATTGGTCACCATCAACCTCTCGAAGGCCTCTGCCGGAAACTCCTCAAGCGGTGCCCGGTGTTGCATGCCGGCATTGTTGACGAGAATGTCGATCGGCCCGACCTCCGCCTCGAACCGGTCGACGGCGTCCCGTACGGCGACATGGTCGGTGACATCGAAGGCAAGAACATGCGTGCCCGCGCGGAAGGCCTGCGCGGTGCTTTCCAGCCTATCGAGGCTGCGGCCGTTCAGCACGACTTCGGCCCCTGCGTCTTGCAAACCGGTTGCAAGGGCAAGCCCGATGCCCTGGGACGAGCCGGTGATCAGAGCCCGTCGACCTTCCAGGTTGAAAAGATCATGCATCGCAAGCACCTCCGCTCAGAATTCTCCTGAACCCGGACTTGGCCAACCGACCCTCAAAGTCAAGCCTGCTTGGCCGGCACTCAGCCGATCCGATGCGCTTCCTCGGCAGTTTCGCTCGCTTCCTTGAAGCGCGCTTCGAATTCCAGACGCAGCGCACGGCGGGTTTCTGCGGCCCGCTGCCGGCGCTTGCGGATTTCGCTGTTCGGTACATAACCGGGCACAGCCGTCGGCCGACCCTCTGCATCCACGGCGACCATCGTGAAATAGCAGGAATTGGTATGTCGCCGCTCGCCGGTCCGGATGTTCTCGGCCTCGACCCGAATGCCGATTTCCATCGAGGTTCGGCCGGCCTGGTTGATCGAGGCGCGGAAGGTGACGAGTTCGCCCACATGGATCGGTTGGCGGAAAACAACCTGGTCGACCGACAACGTCACCGCATATTGCTGCGAATAGCGCGAGGCACAGGAATAGGCGACGCGATCGAGGAGATTGAGAAGCGCGCCGCCATGCACCTTGCCGGAAAAGTTTGCCATGTCGGGTGTCATCAGGACCACCATTTCAAGCTGGCTGGTGTCATGCGCTTCGTCCATCTGATCCCCTCTGCTTTCGTTGCTCTCACCATCCTATTGTGCGCCGCGTCATGGCTGCAAGTCTGCGGACGGAGGCCGCAGTTGAAAACTGTCAGGCGGCGGTGCGCTTGAGATTGTCGGCCTGATCGGCGCTCTCGGCGACCCAGCTCCAGAAGGAGAGATGAAATTCGCGGATATCATTTTGCATCTGCGGCGTGAGTGCCATCTGGTGGGTCCGACGATCCTGCAGGATGAATCCGCATCCTTCCGCCCCGTTCAGCACATTGCGCAGGTGCGAATGCGAGATGCCGAGCCGCTCGGCCAGTTGCCGCGTCTCGAGCAGGAACCAGCGTATCTCCTGCTCGGGGGGCTCGTAATGGGCTCGCAACAAGGCAAGCGCGATCCGGTCGCCACAATCAAAACTGTCGAACCAGGACCATGCATCACGGCGGGACGCGATATGCGACCTGACCCTGTCCAGGATCAAGCGCGCCGCTGCGATGTAGCGCAGGGCGAAATCGTCGTCTGTCTTGAGCCTGTGGGTACTGCCCGTCGGTAGAAGGCCCGCCACTTCGGCGCAGGTCATGTGATGGGAAAGCCAGGTCTTGAGCCCGTCGAGCAGGGGTGGTCGCGCAACAAGTATCTTGGCGCGCCGGTCTTCGGCATGATCGATGGTCTCGATGAAGCGGGCAAACCGCAGCAGTGCGAAGAAGCCCGAAAGGGTGCGCGAGCGACCCATCTCTGCCTGGATACGGGTCAGTGTCGGACGCTCGCCAAGGCCAAGCTCTGCTTCGCAATGCATCACGGCAAGCAGGCCCGCGGCATGGGACTGGAGATTGCGGCCGAATATCTTGTTGATCAGCTTTTCGCCGAAATGCATCGGAAGGATGCTGTTGGCGCAATAGCGGATGGCATCCTCATAGGCCTGGTCGTCCAGCCGCGCCCGCGAAACATCCATTCTCCACCGCTCTCCAATTGCAGGGCAAAGCTAGCACGTTGCATGTGGCTCCGCCGTGACGGCGATTACAACGCGTCCATCCCGCTTGGGAACGAAACAACGCGCCTGCACACGAAAGATGCAGATTTTAGACTCCTCGCCGCTTTGGTTTTGGAGAATGATGCAACTGCCGGACCCTGCCGGCCGCGTCCGCCGGGGCACGTCCGGATTGCCGCCGCACCTAAGCTTGTTGCAATGCCTTTCATCACCGGCGGTTCTTATTTTCGCCGCGACCTTTTTTCCCCGTCATGCCCCGGCGGACTGCCGACCGATAACGCTCACAGCACCGCCCGCATCGGACGTGGCAAAGACCAGTTCCCCGCTGCGGGGAACGACGGATGTCAGGCCGGTGATGTTGACCTGATGGGTGACGAGCACCAGTGGAAGATCTGATGGACGGGACGCCAGCCATGTCTTCAGCGCTTCGGTCTGCGCCCTGCCGTTCTCCGGCTCGCCAAAAAAGGAATTGAGAAGCGGCTGCTGCGAGACCGACCCAATGCCGAGCAGGTCTGCCGTATCGAGACACCGGCACCACTGGCTGGAATGGACGGATGCCTCGCGGATACCATTTTCCCGGAAGAGGTCGCCAATTCGCGATGCCTGTTCGCGTCCTTCAGCCGACAGGTTCCGTTGTGTCTCGCAAGCGCCGATCCGCATGCCCGGCGGATCGCCCGTACCCGGTGCAATCGCGTGGCGAAGAAGCACGAAGGCGCTGCCCGACCTTAAGGCCTCCCAATGATCTTCGGCCGCGCCGACGAGAGTGCCGCCGCTGATCGCAAGGAGTGAGGTCAGAAGAAAGGATCGCCTGTGCAGCATTGGCAAGACTTTCGAAGAATTTCGATTTAGTAAGCACAGTCAGTACGCCACGCCGTGCACTCGGGATTTCAGCTCAAACGCACATATCCGTGAACGACGGCCGCCATCTTGGCCCTGCTCCACCGCGTAAAGATTGCATTCACCTTTCTCCGGTAAAGCTTTGTTAGCAATTCCCAGAAGCTCCGGGTGTCCGCCTTCGCATGCGCCCGGCCCAAGTGTCCGAGTCCGTGTGCCATGCGTTCCAAGGTTTTCTCCTCGCTCCTTCTCGGCTGTCTGATGCTCGCCGGCTGTAGCGCGCGCACCAATCCGATCGAAGCTCTGGGGCTGCAATCCCGTCCAGCACAACCGGTCCAGGCCGCATCTGCCGCGCCCACCCCGGCCGTCGCCGTGAACGAGCAGACAGGGTCGATCGCAGCTGCACCTGCAGGGGCGCAACCGCAACCGCATGCGCTCGCCTGGGCTGGTGACACGTCAAACCAGGCCCACTTCGAATCTGCGACGATGACGGCCGGAATGCCGGTGCCGGATCAGCGTCCGGTCGCGATGCTTGCGCCGCCGGTATCTCCGCTGGCCGCACCGGAACAGTCTCCCGCGCGATCCGCAGGGCGCCACCGGGTCTACAACCAGCGTTTCAGCGATGCCAAGCCGATGAACTTCGGCAAGGTCAAGCCGAAGCACCATGCCGTTCACGGCGTGGACGTATCCCGCTGGCAGGGCAATATCGACTGGGCAACGCTGCGCAGCCAGGGCGCCAACTTCGCCTATATCAAGGCGACCGATGGTGGCGATCATCTGGATCCGATGTTCCACACCAACTGGAGGCGGGCGAAAGAAGCCGGCGTAAAGCGCGGCGCGTATCACTTCTTCTATTGGTGCCGCGTCGCCTCCGAGCAGGCTGATTGGTTCATCCGCAATGTCCCGCGCGATCCCGACGCGCTGCCGCCGGTCATCGATGTCGAATATAACGGTGAATCCAGCTGCCGCTTCCGGCTGTCTCCGGAAAAGGCCCGCGAGAAGATGCAGGTCTTCATGGACCGCCTCGAGCGTCACTACGGCAAGCGTCCCGTGATCTACACGGCCCCGGATTTCTACAAGGACAACCTGCGTGGTCAGTTCGTTGATTATCCCTTCTGGCTGCGTTCGGTCGCTGCCCATCCCTCCAAGATCTATCCGGATCGCAAGTGGGTGTTCTGGCAGTATTCGGGCTCGGGCCTCTCGCAGGGCGTCAATGGCAAGATCGACCTCAACGTCTTCTACGGCTCGGTGTCTGACTGGCAGAATTGGGTTGCTGGCAAGAAGGGCTGGGAAAGGGTTGCGGGCCTGCGCTGAGGCCCGCGCCGCCTCTGCTCAGATTCCGACGCCGGGTTCGGTCACCGGCGGGTCACGTGTCTCGTCCGGATTGGGGTTCGGCAATTCGCCGGGCAGAAGGTCCGGCTCCGGCTCTTCGACCGGGACCTCCGGTGCCCAGGTGGGGGCCGGCATCGGCGGCTGATCGCCAAACGGTGATGATGGATCATTGATGGGCATGGTCATCTCCCTTGTGGGACGCCTTTCCGCGGGATGCGGTTGAGGCCGTCCGGTAAAGACCAATTCGCCTATCCTTCGCTTTGTTCCTGAAAATCCGCCGTTTTACGTCTTCAAACGGGCGGGCATGCTCCAAAATCGTCCGGATGCCGCGCGGTTCCTTGCGCTGAGAGTATCCCCGAAAGGGCGAGCAGTTGGTTGAATTGGAATCGGCAGAGAATTCGGACGAACGGCCCGTCCAGCGCACCATCGTGTTGTCTCTCCGAGAAGCTCGCGCGAGGGGCGGACCAGGCCGCGTCGGATATCCGAGATCTCGCAAACTTTCCGCCCCATTCACTCATCGTGGCGTGCGGATGAGCAAAACTTGCAGGCGAAAATAGCTCTTGGTGGCGGGAACGTTTGCCGCACCCGGACGTTTGGGGGATATCAGGAGGAGTGCGGCATGACCCAGGTATATTGTGACATCATCCCTCAAGCCGGTGGCTGGTGCTTCTTGTCCGAGGAAGGCCAATCGCCGATCTATCCGAGCCATAGGCTCGCTGTGGAAGCCGCCCGGAGCTATTCCGAAAGCCAGGTCGGCAAGCGCAAGATACCTGTGCTGCGTCATCAGGATCTGAAGGGGCGTATGCTGGAAGTCGCCGGCATCGTTCATGCCTGGGGTCAGGAGAACTCTTCCAAAATGGGTGGGCGCGCCTGACTTAAGTCCGGCCGAAGGTATCGGAATATCAGTGACTTCGATCAGCGCAGACGCGGCCCAGCGAGGCATGCATGGATGGTGTTCAGCCACCCATTTGCGTGCGCGCGGGCCTGACAATCGTAGAGATAGAAATGCCCCGCAACTGCGATTGTCACGGCGCCTCGTCGGTTTGCATCCGGACCGTCACCTTCTCCACGCCCGGCACCGTCAAGACCACCTCGACCGCACGATCCATTTCGTCGCGAGAGGCAACGGCACCGAAGAGAAAAATCTCTCCTCCGCTGGCGACGACCTTCAGACCCTCGGCACCGGTGCCGGCCGTCAAGGCGAGCGCGTTTGCCACCCGTTGTTCGAGCGTGGTCTCGGGCGGATTTTCGTCCGCCACCACCGGCGTTTCGCCGTGGAAACGTTGCGGTTTGAAGATCATGGCAGCCTCCTTGTTCAGTCTCAGGATCCTAACGCCGCCATGGCCATTTGGTTCGGTGTGAAAATCATCAATCTGCATCGGTCCCTCAGGAGCGTCGTCGTGTGAACAGGTTGGCCAGATCATTCCTGGGCGCCTTTCCCACCGCCTCCATCGGCTCGTACCTCGCGGTCATGGCGGTGCTTTCGACACTGCCGCTTCTCGCCTTTGTCGCCTTTCTGCTGATGCAGCTTGAGCGCTCACAGTTCGAGGCGCTGCGCACCAACGTGGCGGATGATGCGCATGCGATCAGCCAGTCGGTGGAACGCAAGATCGCAGATATGGAAACTACGCTCGCCCTCTTGGCCAATTCGGTGGAACTCCAACAGGGCGATCTCCAGGCGTTCCACACGCGGGTAGGGGAAAGCCTGAAGGCAAGCTCGCTCTATGTGATCCTGGCACGACGTGACGGAAACCAGATCGTCAACACCCGCTTGCCTTGGGGAACGCCGCTTCTACCCATGGCTAACCCGGAGTCCGTGCGCTCTGCTCTCAGGTCGGGCAATGTGGAAATTTCAGACGTCTTTCTGGGTGCAACCA
This sequence comes from Allorhizobium sp., assembly GCA_965283865.1. Classification (GTDB taxonomy): domain Bacteria; phylum Pseudomonadota; class Alphaproteobacteria; order Rhizobiales; family Rhizobiaceae; genus Allorhizobium. Next base: position 4,102,073 of record CBDIQA010000001.1, on the reverse strand, counting down.
GCCAGCGTTGGGTGGTCAATCTGACAATGCCGCTCGGCGAGCGCGGCCCGGCGGGTGTGGACGCCGTTGTGCTCACCCAGGATGCAGCCAGCCTCGGAAGTCTGGCCTCCCGAAACGCGCTCCCTCCGGGCTGGTCATCTGCTCTGGTGGATGGCGAGGGCCGCATCGTGGTGTCGAGCGGCGCGGATAATCGGCCGTCTGGCGCTCAGGTGGACCAGAGCTGGCTAGAACTCATGTATGGATCCAACAACAGCGCCGTCTTCTACCGCGACGGTAGGCAACACCTGATGGGCTATGCGAAGGTCGCAGACTGGCCCTGGCGTGCGATCGTCTGGGGACCCGTGGACAGCCTCAACAGCTCCTTCGTCGCGCTGTGGAAGAGCTTGCTGATCGGAAGTCTTGTTTTCCTCGCACTGATGCTCGGTGTCGTCATGGTCGCCGCCCACCATCTCCGCTCGGCGATCCGCAAGATCGCCAGCATGGCCGACCGGATCGGCCACGGAGACATCGTCTCACCGGAGAGGACCAAGATCGTCGAGGCAAACCAGGTCGCTGTCGCCCTGTCCAATGCCTCCTTCGACCGTGCGGAAGCCGAAGACCGCATCCACTTCATCCTGCAGGAACTCGTGCACCGGACGAAGAACATCCTCTCGCTGGTTCAGGCGATGATGCGGCAGCTTGCGCGCGGCACTGATGACGTCGAGGATTTTCAACGTGCCGTCAGCGGCCGCCTGGCGGGTCTCGCCCAGTCGATCGAAGCGCTGGCAAAACAGCAATGGGGCGGCATTCCGCTCGCCTCGCTGGTCGACCTGCAATTGACGACCGTGACAGGCTCTAGCGACCGGATCTCCCGCCGCGGTCCCGATCTGCTGGTCAATGCGAATGCCGTGCAGAATCTCGGCCTCGTCTTTCACGAACTCGCCACCAATTCAGTCAAATACGGAGCCCTGTCCGTTCTCGAGGGCCGGCTCCGCATCGAGTGGGAAATCTTGGCGCCGCTGGAGGAAGGCGAGGAGCCAAGGCTGCGCCTGACCTGGTCCGAACAGCATGGACCGGCGGTCAGTCCGCCAACCCGCCGCGGCTTCGGCTCGACGGTCATCGAGCGGCACGCGGCTAGCTCCTTGGGGGCCAGGTCTCGGTCGACTTCGACCCGGCAGGGCTACGCTGGACCCTCGTCGCCCCGCTGTCTTCCTTCCTTGCCCAGGCATCCGCTGATGACGGTGAGTGAGAGCTCGGAACCTTTGGCGTCGGTGTCGTGTTGACCACGATATCACCGGAGGAAGATGCCATGACTGAAGAGCGTCGAGATGAAGATCTAGACCGCGTTCACAAGGATGCCGAAGGCCAGTTCGCGGGCACGCAGGCCGGGGGTAAAAGCGATGGCGTAGTCAGCGCCAAGCCGACTGTCATCACCGGTTCCGAAGATGCGACCGTGAACAAGTGGCCGCCCGGCAAGAAGGATCCGCCGAAGGATTGGGACGCCAATTTCGATGTGAGCGACCACTCTCAGGACAAGTAACCAATGCTGCCGCTCGGCAGACCGTCTGCGTCCGAGAGGTCGCTCTCAGGCGGAGAGGCGGGGCAAGTCCCCGCCGCAACCGATCAATCGCTTTTGTTCAGCGCCTCGGTGAAGCCATTGGGTTCGCCAAGATCGGATGAAGCCCGGCGCAGGGCCGATGCCCGTGCCTTTGCTGTCTCAAGGATATCGCGAATGGCCTCACCCTTTTCATGACCACGCCCGATGCCGGCGGAGGGCTCAGCGCCCGGATCCTCGGCGCCGTCCCTGAGCAGCACTTCCTGCTCAAGATTGCGTAGCAGTTCCGGCGCTTGATCCGGCGTGATGAGGATGTCGCTCAACAGTGAAATCAGGATTTCACGGTGGGCGTTGAGCCTTGCCTCAAGTGTCTTCAAGTCTGTTTCCATGAACCCGTCTCCTATGGTGCGAGAGGGGAACATTGGGCGGCTCCAAATGTTTCCTCAGGGAGCAATTTCTTCTGTCGAAAAGGAGTGCATCATGTCCGATACGGTGCGCCCGCCACGCTGGCGCCGCTTTCCCGATCCGCGCGATCGGCTGATTATCGCGCTCTTTGCGCAATTGGAGGCGGAGCGCCAGACGAGGGAAACCCTGCGCATGGCAATTCGTGCCGGCACGATCGATCCCGCCGTCCTCGAAGCCATCGCCGATGATCCAGTTCCGGCCTTCGGCGAGGACATTGCCGCGCTGGAGCGGACCATCGCCGCGCGCGAGCGGTTCAACGCGGATGGCGATCAGCATATGGACGATTGGAGATGAGGCGCACAGCTTCTCTTATCTAGCTAGGGTGTTTAAGGCGAACCACCCTGCAACAAACAAAGGGCCCGGATCAGTTCCGGGCCCTTTGTCATGACTGTCTGGCGCTGCGTTCGGTCAGTGACGCAGCTCCACCGAAGCTTCCGTGAGCCGACCATAGACCTCGGCATAGCTTTCGGCGCTGCGATCCCAGGAATAATCGGCCCGCATCGCCTGCAACTGAAGGCGCGCCCATTTCCGTTTGTCGCCATAGGCCTCAGCCGCACGCCGGATTGCATGGCGAAGGCCCTCCGGGCGAACGGGATGGAACTGGAAGCCGGTTGCCGCGCGTGCAGAAATCGCCGCGTCATTGGCGTCGATGATCGTCTCGGACAGACCGCCTGTCCGTGATACCACCGGTACACATCCGTAACGCAGGCCGTAAAGCTGCGTCAGGCCACAGGGCTCAAACCGCGATGGCTGAATGATGGCATCCGAGCCACCATGGATCAGGTGCGCGGTCGGCTCGTTGAAGCCGATCGAGACGGCCATGCGGCCCGGGAAGCGGGCGGCGGTGGCCTTCAGCGCATCCTCGATGTCATGGTCTCCCTGGCCATGGACAATCAATCGCCCACCCCAGTGGAAAATCTCGTCCGCCACCTCGGCCAGCATGTCCATGCCCTTCTGCCAGGTGATGCGCGTGACAGCCGAGAACAGGGGGCCGTCGCCCGGTTCCAGGTTGAAGCGCTCGAGCAGGAGGGCCTTGTTGTTCTTCTTGTTGCGCAGCGTCTTCATATCGTAGCGAAACGGCAGATAGGGATCCGTGGCGGGGTCCCAGCTGTCGTCGATGCCGTTGACGATCCCCTGAAGTCGGTCCATGCGGGCGTTCAGCACACCGTCCAGGCCCATGCCGAAGGTCGGCGACAGGATCTCGCGCGCATAGGTGGGGCTCACGACCGTGATGTGATCGGCCGTCACGAGGCCACCTTTCAGGTAGCTGATATCGCCGAAATACTCCATCTGCTCGACCGAGTAGACCTCGGGCGGCAAGCCGATATAGGGCAGCAGAGATGCGGAATACTGGCCCTGAAAAGCGAGATTATGGATCGTCAGAACGACGGGAACGTCAGATCCCATCTGGCGGAGATAAACGGAGGTCAGTGCCGACTGCCAGTCATGGGTATGCACCAGATCGGGCTTCCATCCGGGCAGCGCGCCAGCCGCAATTTCGGCGCCTGCCAGCGAAAGCACGGCGAAGCGTTTCCAGTTGTCGGCATGGTCGACACCGTGCTCGTCGACATAGGGGCCGCCTGGCCGCTCATAAAGCGCCGGCGCGTCGAGCACAAACAGGCTGAGGCCGTCGATCTCCAGATGGCGCAGAGTTGCTTTCTCACCGAGCAGATCGTCGAACTCCATCAGCGGCGGGTGCAGTCGTGCGAGCGCGAGGATGGATGGATAGCCGGGGACCAGCGTGTGGGTTTCGATGCCATAGGTGGACAGCGCCTTCGGAAGCGCGCCGGTCACATCGGCGAGGCCGCCGGTCTTGATCAGGGGATAGATTTCCGAGGTCACCGCCAGGACATGCAAGGGCACACGCGTGGGGTAATTGCGGCGGGCGCGCAGCTCCTCATCTTCACGATGGTAGGCATCACGCACTCGCTGAATGAATTGCGCTCGGCTGAGGGCTAGGGAAAGATCCACTCCGGCCACCTTCGTCACCCTTTCCGGCTCCTTGCCGATTTGCGGGCCGGTTGAACCGGCTCCTCTGTGATCACAAGACCTTCCTGCACTGCGGATACCTGTGCCTCGGCAATGCGCCGGCCGGCCTTCGCCGTTGTCTCGGTCGCAGAAGCATTCAGGGTTTCCCAGTCGCTCAGAGCGGTCTGCCAATGATGTTCGTCCCGACCATCTGGGCGACCCTCTTCTTCCCAAAGCGAGTAGGCTCGCCGGGCAATCCAGTCATAGTCTCGTTCAGCCATGGTAAATCTCCGTCGTCGCCGCTTTCCCGGTCCACATGCCCAAACGTCCGCCGAGCGCGGTCTCGTCGCGCCCGCCGGCTCCCCGGTCGGATCTGTCTGCGATACCCCCGTATCGACCTCGGATCCTCCGGTTCATCATTGAAGAGGAACAGGCATCAGATGAACGCCAGGAAGGGCAAACGGTTCCCGGTGCAACCGCCGATTTGAACGGTCCTCGGAACAGTTCCGTCCTGCTTGCGTTTTCCGGGGCAGCGCTGCGGACGGACCGCCTCGCGAAGGAGAGAGACATGGCGCAGCGCGCGTTCTGGAAAGGCTATCTCAAGCTGTCCCTGGTCACCTGCCGCGTCGCCATGACGCCAGCTGTGACGGAAAGCGCCAAGCTCCGCTTCCACAACATCAATCGCAAGACCGGAAACCGGGTTGTCAGCCGCTATGTCGATTCCGAAACCGGCAAGCCTGTCGACGACGAGGACCAGGTCAAGGGTTACGAGCGCGCGGAGGATGACTATGTCCTGTTCGAAGACGAAGAGCTGGAGGATGTCGCGCTCGAAAGCACGCGCACCATCGACATCGAGACGTTTGTCCCGCGCAATTCAATCGGCTGGATCTGGTACGACAGCCCCCACTATCTCGCACCTGCCGACAAGGTGAGCGAGGAGGCCTTCGCCGTCATTCGCGAAGCCATGCTGAAGACCGACACCGGCGGCATTGCCCGTCTCGTTCTCTATCGCCGGGAGCATGCCGTTCTCCTCGTCCCGAGGGATCAGGGCATGGTGGTCTGGACGCTCCGCTACGGCGATGAAGTCCGGGACTCGGCCCCGTTTTTCAAGCTGTCGGAAAATGCCTCACCGGCAACCGGCGCCAAGACCATGATGAAGAAGCTCGTTGAGGCACGCCAGCGCGACTGGGACCCGAAGCTGGTGCGCGATCCGGTCGAGGAACGTCTGCACGAGATCATCGAAAACCGTACCAAGAAGTCGAAGCGAACGAAGCCGAAGAAGGTCGAGCCCGAGCGCAAGGACAATGTAATCGATATCATGGAGGCGCTCCGCCGCAGCCTCGCATCCGAGAAAAAGCCGTCCCAGCGCAAGTAGGAGGTTCAGCGGCGCGTCTTCGCCTTGGCCTTTCCTTGAAGCGGCACTTCCGCGCTTCTGAAATCCTCCCAGGGGTCCCCATCGCTTTCGGCAAGCCGCGCAGGCACATTGCCGACGGTGAAGTGGTTTGGCAGGATCTGAGGGCTGAGCTCTTCGAAGGAGAGCGGCATCGACACCGGCGCGCCCGGTCTGGCGCGCGTGGAGTAGGGTGCAACAGCCGTTGCCCCGCGGCCATTGCGAAGATAGTCGATCAGGATCTTGGCCCTTGCGCTTCGCCTTGCTGATCGTCGAGACATAGTCCTCCGGGCTGTCGGCACTCATGCTCTCCGCCAGCGCCTTCATCGCTGCCTTGACCTCCGGCCACTGGGCCTTCGGCTTGAGCGGAGCGACGACATGCAGGCCCTTGCCGCCGGATGTCTTGACGAAGCCGGTGAGCCCGAGATCGGCAAAGCGCTGGCGCACCTCGAAAGCCGCCTCGATCACGCGCTGCCAGGTCACATCGGGACCGGGATCGAGATCGATGTTCACCATGTCAGGCCTCTCCAGGTCTCCGCCGCGTGATCCCCACGGGTGGATCTCGAGTGCTGCGCCCTGCACGAGGGCCAAAAGCCCGTCGAGATCGCGAATGGCAACCAATGCCTCATCGTCCTTCGGGTCACGGATGGTGATGATCTCTTTGCGCATGCCGCGCCAGCCATGCTTCTGGAAGAAGCAGGTCTTCTCGTGACCCTCCGGGCAGCGCAGGAGCGCAAGCGGCCGATCGACGATAAAGGGCGCGATGCGTGGCCAGACCAGCGCGTAGTGATCGGCCAGTCCTTCCTTGGTGACACCCGCTTCCGGCCAGTAGAGCCTGTCGGGGTGCGTAAGGGTTATGCGTCGGCGTGCCGCCTGGGCAGCCGCCCGTTCCTTCTTCGTCTCTGCCGAGCCGCCTTTGCGACTGCCGGTCTTCTTTGTCGGCGTGCTCGGCGCAGGCATCTCCAGCACGACGTCGCTGGCTGCCTTGTCTTCCCGCAGCCCACGGAACGAGGCGTGCCGCAGATGGGCGTCCCCGGTCCAGCCGCGGAATTCGATCTCTGCCACCACTTCCGGCTCGACGAACACGGCATCCTTGCGCTCGAGGCCGGTCAGTTTGTCCTTGAACGGGCTCTTTTCACGAACGAGAGGTTGAAGCCTGCCGAAGACCTGCCGCGCAAGCTTCTGCGTATAGCCGGTCCCCACCCGCCCGACATGGCGCAGGCCATCCGCCTCGTTCACGCCCATGATCAGCGATCCGATCGCCTTGTCCGAGACGGAGGAGGGGACATAACCTCCGATCACCAACTCCTGACGCGCCGTGCATTTCGATTTCACCCAGTCTCGCCCTCGGCCTGACCGGTAAGGCGCGGATGCGACCTTGGAGATTACACCTTCGAGGCTGAGCCTGCAGGCGTGTTTCAGCACGAGCTCGCCGCTTTCGTCGAAATGGCTGGAAAACTTCAACGGATCGCCGGCATCCGCGATCAGCGGCTCCAGCGTTGCCTTGCGATCGGTGAGAGACGCACCCGTCAGGTCCTGACCGTCGAGATGCATGAGATCGAAGACGTAATAGGTGAAACGGTCGTCTCGCCCTTCGCTCAGATCCTGCTGAAGAAGCGAGAAGTCGCTGCTGCCATTGCCGCTTTCGACCACGATCTCCCCGTCGATCAGGGCAGATTGGACGGGGAGCGCCTTGAGCGCCGAGACCAGCCGTTTACCGAAGCGGTCCGTCCAGTCCAGTCCCGTGCGTGTTAGCAATTGCACCTTGCCGTGATCGATCCGCGCCTCGATCCTATACCCATCCAGCTTGATTTCATGCAGCCAGCGGTCTCCTTTGGGGACAGTCTTGACGAGTGTCGCGAGGGCAGGGGGAAGAAACTCCGGTAGGCTGCCCGCTTTCGCCCCCTTGATCTTCAGATTTTCCGCCTTCGCAGATGCGCTTCGAGCATCAGCCGTTTTCTCTGCCTTGCTGGAGGTCTTTCGCGAGTTCCAGACGGCGGCCTTACCGTCACTCTTGAGGCTCTCGATCGGTCGGCCGCTCTTCACCGAGAGCGGCATTTCCTCGACGATGTCAGGATCGTCTGGCGTTCGTGCCAGTTCGTCCTCTCCCTTGATCAGCAACCAGTTCTCGCGCGTCTCGCCCTCTTTTCCGGCCATGCGCACGAGATGCCAGTGTCCTCCGAGCTTCTCGCCATCGAGCGAAAATTCGAGATGGCCCTTCTTGTAGCCCTTCCGCACATCGAACAGCGGTTCCCACGTGCCGCGGTCCCAGACGATAACCTCGCCCGATCCGTATTGCCCAGGCGGGATCACGCCTTCGAAGTCGCCATAGGCGAGCGGATGGTCCTCGACATGAACGGCAAGCCGCTTTTCACTCGGCACGAGGCTCGGGCCTCGCGTCACCGCCCAGCTTTTCAAAACGCCGTCCATCTCCAGCCGCAGGTCGTAGTGCAGACGCCGCGCGGCATGTTTCTGAATGACGAAGCTGTTGCCCTTGTTCTTGGCCTTTGCCGCCTTGGGTTCAGGTGTGGCCTTGAAGTCGCGCTTGCGGCGATACTCGGAGAGCGACATCGTTAGCCGGCCTTCTTCTGCTTCGCACCGGACGCGGCCGTCGCTTTACGTTTTGCCGGAGTTTTCTCCTCGGTTGCGCCCGCACTCTTGCGCAGGGCATCGAGAAGGCTCGTAACGTTCTCGGCCTTGCGCTTCGGCAGTTTCTTCGGCTTGCGACCGGCAATCTTGGCCTTGACGAGTTCGGTGAGTGCCGCCTCGTAGCGGTCCTCGTATTGGCCCGGGTCGAATTCGCCCATCTTGGTGCCGATGATATGTCGCGCGAGTTCGAGCATCTCCTTCTCGATCTTGACCTTCGAAATACCCTCGAAGCTTTCGACCGGATCGCGCACTTCGTAATCATAGTTCAACGTGGTGGCGATCAGACCCTTCCCCTGTGGCCGGATGAGCACGCTGCGCACCCGCCGGAACAGCACGGTGCGGGCAATGGCCGCCACGCTCTGCGTTTCCATCGTGTTGCGGATCAGTTCATAGGCCTCGACCGATTGCCGATCGGCCGGCGCCAGGAAATAGGGTCGCTCCAGATAAAGCGTGTCGATCTGGTCGCAGGCGAGAAAGGCTGAAAGCTCCAGCCGCTTGTCACTTTCCGGCACGGCATCGCGGATCTCGTCGGGCTCGAGGATCACGGTCTGCCCTTCGGACGTGTCGTAACCTTTGACCAGGTCGTCCGTGTCCACCGGGCGCCCGCTGTCTCCGTCTACATATTCACGCCGCACACGGTGTCCGGTATCCCGGTTGATGATGTGGAACGCGGCGCGTTCTGAACCGTTGACGGCGGAGTAAAGCGCCACCGCGCATCCCAGATCGCCGATCGAAAGGTGGCCTTTCCAGATAGCTCTCGCGTTCACGCTTCACTCCTGTCGCTTTTCGGCGCAACGAGGCAGGCGTCGGCTTTGTTCCGCGAAGCCCGAAGGCCTTTCGGGACAAATTATAACGTTATTCTCTCATATTAGCGACTGCGGCTTGAAGTGGAGATTTCATTAACCTTCGAGCAAGGAATTAACCATAAAGATTGGATGACACGTCGGAGTGGGACTCGCATCAGAGTTTCCTTCGGGCATGACGCCATCCCGTCGTACCGGTTCTGGTCCGGTCTGTATTTCACATGGAAGCAGTTCGATGAACCTGCAGACATGATGCGGACGGCGATAGGGATCGGATCCCGAGCACCTGTGAATCCGCATTTTTGACTGCACGATCATTGGACCGATGGAAGGCCCCCTCTGGGTGGCCATAGTGCGGGACGAATGACGGGTCAGGGGATGTCCACGGAGCGGGCGACGGGATCACAGGCGGGCAGCCTGCGTGACCGACTGCGCTTTGCCGGTCTCGATGAGGCCCAGTGCGAGCTTCTGCGCCAGAACCGCCATGTCCTTTCCCAGCCCCTGAAGACAGCGCTTCGCGACCTTTTTCAGCGCCTCCAATCGTCGCCGGATGCCGCCCGTGTCTTCTCCAGCGAGCGCCAGTACGACAGGCTGCACGATCTTCTTTCGTCCCATTGGGACGTTCTCACCGATGCCCGTTTCGATGCTCTCTATGCCGAGCGGGTCAAGGTGCTTTCCGACAGCGAAAGCCGCATGGGTCTCGATCCGCGCTGGCATGTCGCGGGCCATGCCGTGGTGCTTGAGCATCTGCTGACCGCCGCCATCGGCGACGCGAATAGCGGGGGGCTCCTCCCTTCCAGCCGCCGCCGCCAGCGCGAGGTCACGGACCTCGTTGCCGCGCTCGTCCGGCTCGTCATGGTCGATGTCGAAATCGCCGTATCGCTGCGTTTCAACGAACTGCGTCTCAAGCACCACCGGGATCTGGCCGCGCAGCGTGAGCATGACCGCGCCGAATTCGAAGCTGTCTTCCGCCCTGTTGTCGACGGCTTGGCTGTTGGTGACCTCACCGTGCGCACAGCCTCAGATGTTCCAGAGGCCTATGCCGATCTCGCTGGAAGCATGAACGAGGCGCTGGAACAGCTGCAGACCGCGTTTCTCTCCTCCGAAGAGAAGCTTGCCCATCTCCGCGATGCGACCGGCCAGATGGTCGAGACGGCCCGTACCTATGCGGACCGTGCTCAAGACCAGTCCGGCGCTCTGGACGAGACCAGCCGCGCCCTCCAGGATCTGACATCGAGCGTGCGCGACAGTGCCGGCCAGACGAAGCGCGCCGAAGCCACGGTCGCTGCAACCCGCACATCCGTCGAAGCAAGTGGCGAAGTCGTCGGCCAAGCAATCTCGGCCATGGCTGACATCGAGGCCTCCGCCGAACAGATTGGCCACATCATCGGCGCGATCGACGAAATTGCCTTCCAGACAAACCTGCTGGCACTCAACGCCGGCATTGAGGCCGCCCGTGCCGGCGACAGTGGTCGAGGCTTTGCGGTCGTAGCCCAGGAAGTCCGGGCCCTTGCCCAGCGCTCCGCTGATGCTGCCCGCGAAATCAAGACGCTCGTTGCGACCACCAAGAACCAGGTCGAGGCCGGGGTCGATATGGTGGCGAAAACGCAAGGCGCCATCGCCGACATCGTTCTCCAGGTGGGCGATATCAGCGGCACGGTTTCCGACATTGCAGCCCGCACCGACCGTCAGGCCACCGAGCTCGCAGGTATTGCCGGGACTGTCGCAGGCCTTGGCGCCGAGATCGGCAGCAACGCCGTCGTGGCGCGCCAGTCCTTCGAAGGCACCGATGATCTCCACAAGGTCATTCTCGAATTGGGCGCAACGATCCGCGAGTTCCACATCGAGCGCCAGACGCGTGCGCCGAAGGCGCAGGCTGCGCGCATCCAGCTCTCCACCCATCGTGAGCAGGTGTCTGCAACAGCAGCGAGCGGGCCATATTCGACATCGGAAATGCTGGAAGACGAAACGGCGGATTTCAGCTTTCCGGTTCATATCGCAGGGCTTGGAGGGTGAGGGGATTGTTTACCACCATGCGCTACAAAAGGAAGTTAAGGGCGGGAATTTCGGCAATCTGTCCGGGGGAATGGTTCTCCCGGGACCCACGTTTGGGCCTGGTTGCTGCAGCCTCGGGACACAAGGAAAGAAATGATGGCAAGTAAGAAAGGCGAGCAGAAGGCCCTGAAGCTGGCCGCTGTGTTGGACCTTAATGAGGCCTCCAATCTCAAGGCCAATATTCTCTCGATGCGCGGTGCTCCTCTGACGATCGACGCGTCCGGCGTCGAACGTGTCGGTGCTCAGTGCGTGCAGGTTCTGATGGCCGCGGCCAAGACCTGGGAAGCCGAAAAGCACCCCTTCTCGTACGGAAAGGCCTCTGAGGCTTTTCTGAAAACCCTTCAACTGATTGGCGTGAACATCGACCATCTGCTCGCTAAGGAGATCCGGCAATGAAGAAAAAAGTGCTCACAGTGGATGACTCCAGAACCATCCGAAACATGCTTCTGGTCACCCTCAACAATGCCGGCTTTGAGACCATCCAGGCCGAAGACGGCGTCGAGGGCCTGGAAGTGCTCGAGGAATGCAATCCGGACGTCATCGTGACCGACATCAACATGCCGCGTCTCGACGGCTTCGGCTTCATCGAGGGCGTCCGCCGGAACGAAAAGTACCGCGCTGTCCCGATCCTGGTTCTGACCACGGAAAGCGATGCGGAAAAGAAGAACCGCGCTCGCCAGGCCGGCGCGACAGGCTGGATCGTGAAGCCCTTCGATCCGACCAAACTGATCGATGCCATCGAGCGTGTAACCGCCTAAGCCGGGATTTTCTCCTATGGATATGAACGAAATCAAAGAGATCTTTTTCCAGGAATGCGAGGAGCAGCTCGCAGAACTGGAATCCGGTCTTCTGAAAATGAATGATGGAGATCGGGATCCGGAAACGGTGAACGCCGTGTTCCGCGCGGTCCACTCCATCAAGGGCGGTGCTGGCGCCTTCGGTCTCGACGACCTGGTCGCCTTCGCGCACGTCTTCGAGACGACTCTTGATTGCGTTCGTTCCAACAAGCTGGAACCCGGCCCTGAAGTCATGAAGGTGATGCTGAAGTCGGCCGACGTTCTGGCCGACTTGGTCACCGCCTCCCGCGACGGTGGTAGTGTCGACGCGAGCCGTTCCAGTGGTCTTGTCAAGGAACTGGAAGCGCTGGCGAACGGTGAGATGCCAGCCCCGTCGGCAGCACCTGTCGCCGCCGCAAAGCCGGCGGCGCCGGCGCCCGTCGCTGCCGCCCCGAGCGATGACAGTGGCTTCCAGCCGATCCCCTTCACCTTCGACGGCTTCGGCGGCGAAGATGAAGCAGCCGCTGAAATCTCCACATTCGACGTGACCTTCAAGCCACGCCGCGACCTCTATTCGAAGGGCAATGAAGCAGCCCTGCTGTTGCGTGATCTGTCCCGCCTCGGCGAGATGAGCATCAACTGCAACATGGACGACCTGCCGTCGCTCGACGACATGGATCCGGAAGCCGCCTATTTCCACTGGACCATTCAGATCAAGGCGGAAAAGGGCGAAGAAGGCATCCGCCAGGTCTTCGAATTTGCCGAATGGGATTGCGACCTCGACGTCAAGCTCCGCGAGCCCGAAGCAGCCGCCCCGACTGAAGAACTGCCGATGGTACCGGTTCCGTTCGACCTGTCGGCTCTCGACGACAGCGCCGACGCTCCGCAAGAAACCGTAGCAGCAGCCGTCGAAGCTGCCGAGACGGCCTCCAACGTCATGAAGATGGCGGCAAGTGCTGCCAAGACTGAGAAAAAGGAATCGCCTGCCGCCGCCGCTGCCGCCGCAGCAGCCGCTGCCGCCGCCCAGGCCAATAACACGGCCGGTCAGACCATCCGCGTTGATCTTGATCGCGTCGACCGCCTGATCAACCTCGTGGGCGAGCTCGTTATCAACCAGGCAATGCTCTCGCAGAGCGTTATCGAAAACGACGCAACCGGCACGTCCGCCGTCAACATGGGCCTCGAAGAGCTGCAGCAGCTCACCCGCGAGATCCAGGACTCGGTCATGGCGATCCGCGCTCAGCCGGTGAAGCCGGTCTTCCAGCGCATGTCGCGTATCGTTCGCGAAGTCGCCGACATGGTCGGCAAGTCGATCCGCCTGGTCACGGAAGGTGAAAACACCGAAGTTGACAAGACGGTCATCGACAAGCTCGCCGAGCCGCTGACCCACATGATCCGAAATGCCGTCGACCACGGCATCGAAAGCCCCGAAAAGCGTGCGGCCGCCGGCAAGGAGCCGGAAGGCACGATCAAGCTGACGGCAAAGCATCGCTCGGGCCGTATCGTCATCGAACTCGTCGACGACGGCGCCGGCATCAACCGCGAACGCGTTCGCCAGAAGGCAATCGACAACGAACTGATCGCTGCCGACGCCAACCTGACCGACGAAGAAATCGACAACCTGATCTTCGCACCGGGCTTCTCGACCGCCGACAAGATCTCCGACATTTCCGGCCGTGGCGTCGGTATGGACGTGGTCAAGCGTTCGATCCAGGCACTCGGGGGTCGTATCTCGATCACCTCGCGTCCGGGCCTCGGTTCGACCTTCACCATGAGCCTTCCGCTGACGCTCGCCGTTCTCGACGGCATGGTGGTCACGGTCGCCGGCCAGACACTGGTCGTCCCGCTCACCGCGATCGTCGAAACGCTGCAGCCGGAAGCGCAGAACATCCACTCCTTCGGTGCCAACCAGCGCCTGATCTCGATCCGCAACTCCTTCTGCCCGCTGGTGGATGTAGGCCGGATCCTGAACTTCCGCGGCATTCAGGCAAACCCCATGGAAGGCGTCGCCCTCCTGGTGGAATCCGAAGGCGGTGGCCAGCGCGCCCTCATGGTCGATGCGATCCAGGGCCAGCGTCAGGTCGTCATCAAGTCGCTCGAAGCCAACTACACCCATGTCCCGGGTATCGCAGCCGCAACCATCCTTGGTGATGGTCGAGTGGCACTCATCCTGGACGTCGATGCCGTCGTCGCCGCCTCGCGCGGTCATTCACTCAAGCAGGAAATGTCGTTAGCCGTCGCAGGGTAATAGTATGTCGTATGCGGTCAAAAACTTAGCTCAGGGAAACCGTGAACTCATCGCCTTCCGTATCGGCGATCAGGAGTTCTGCGTGAACGTCATGGCGGTGCGTGAGATCCGGGGTTGGACCCCGGCGACCCCGCTGCCGCACTCCCCACACTATGTTTTGGGCGTCATCAACCTGCGTGGTGCTGTCCTGCCGATCATGGACCTGTCTCTGCGCCTGGGCATGAAGCCCGCCGAACCGACCGCCCGCCACGTCATCATCGTGGCCCAGGTCAAGTCCAGGATCGTGGGACTGCTCGTCGAAGCAGTCTCGGACATCCTGACCGTGACCGACGATGACATACAGCCGACGCCGGAGGTCTCCTCCGACCTCGAAAGACAATATGCCCGAGGCATTCTCGCCATCGACAAGCGGATGATCTGCTTGATCGAGCTTGGTGCACTTTTCAACGAAGCCGCCGAAAGCGAGGCTGCATGACCTTTGTAATGAGTACATCCCGTCAATCGGACGACGAGGTCCTGGCCAGCGGCGAATACCCGTTGACCCGGCGGGATTTGAACGAGATTGCCGCCATGATCTATTCGGATGCGGGAATCGCGCTGAACGACAGCAAGGCCTCGCTCGTCTACTCGCGCCTTTCCAAGCACATCCGCAATCTCGGCCTCTCCGGCTTCCGCGCCTACTGCCAACTCGTCGCCTCTCAGGAAGGGGCAGGCGAGCGCCGCGAAATGCTGTCGCATCTGACGACCAACTTCACCCGCTTCTTCCGCGAGAACCATCACTTCGAGCATCTGCGCGATGAGGTTCTGCCGGGTTTGATCCAGCGGGCGAAGTCCGGTGGCCGCGTGCGCATCTGGTCGGCTGCAAGCTCTGACGGCCAGGAGCCCTATTCGATCGCGCTGACGGTCTTCCAGGCCTTCCCGAACGTCCTCGACTATGACTTCAAGATCCTGGCAACAGACATCGACCCGAAGATCCTCGCCATCGCCCGGCAGGGTGCCTATGACGAGCAGGCGCTTGAGACGGTTTCGCCGGCCATGCGCAAGCAGTGGTTCAAGGAAGTCGACATCGCCGGACGTCGCAAGTTCCAGGTCGACGACCGCCTGAAGCGGCTGATCACCTACAACGAGCTCAATCTGATGGCCCAATGGCCGTTCAAGGGCAAGTTCGACGTCATCTTCTGCCGCAACGTCGTCATCTACTTCGACGAGCCGACACAGATGCGGATCTGGACCCGCTTTGCGGACCTGCTCCCGGTCGGCGGCCATCTCTACATCGGCCATTCGGAGCGTGTTTCCGGCGACTCGAAGAACGATTTCGACAATATCGGCATCACGACCTATCGCTACCTGGGCAAGAACGGAGGGCGCAAATAATGGCAGCACCTGCTCGCGTTCTCGTCGTCGACGATAGCCCGACCATGCGCGGCTTGATCACGGCCGTGCTCAGTCAGGACCCTGATGTCAGCGTCATCGGTCAGGCCGGCGACGCCATGGAAGCCCGCGCGGCCATCAAGCAGCTCAATCCCGATGTCGTGACACTCGACATCGAGATGCCGAACATGAACGGACTGGAGTTCCTGGAAAAGATCATGAAGCTCCGGCCGATGCCGGTGATCATGGTCTCCACCATGACCCACCGCGGCGCCGAAGCAACGCTTGCGGCCCTGGAAATCGGTGCTTTTGACTGCGTAGCCAAACCGCAGCCGGGTGATGCCCGTCCCTTCGGCGAACTGGCCGAAAAGGTAAAGGCTGCGGCCCGCTCTCAGCACCGCCACCATGCTGCACCACATGTGCAGCCCGTGTCTGCAGCCCCGGTCGCGGACTTCCGTGTCGGCCGCAAGATCGTCGCGATCGGTTCGTCGACCGGTGGCGTGGAAGCACTGATTGCCGTGTTGCAGAAGTTCCCGCGCAATTGCCCCCCGACGGTGATTACGCAGCACATGCCGCCGACCTTCACCAAGAGCTTTGCCGAACGTCTCAATCGTCTCTGCGCCCCTGTGGTGGAGGAGGCCACGGATGGTGCAAGGCTTGAGATCGGCAAGATCTATCTGGCTCCGGGTGGGGAACGGCATCTGCAGGTGTCGAATGCCTCGGCTCCCTGCTGCCGCCTCGTCGAGCGCGCGCCGGTCAACGGACATCGTCCTTCGGTGGATGTCCTGTTTGATTCCGTCGCAGAACTCGCTGGCCGGAACGCCGTCGGGGTTATCCTGACGGGCATGGGGCGCGATGGTGCGTCCGGCCTATTGAAGATGCGTCATGCCGGTGCTCGCACCGTTGGCCAGAACGAAAAGACCTGTGTGGTCTATGGGATGCCTCGAGTCGCCTATGAGCTGGGCGCTGTCGAGCATCAACTACCTCTCACCTCCATTGGCGAGGAAATCCTCAAACTCACTGCTGCCCGAAAAGAAGGTATCGAATAATGTCCCTAGCTGAAAAAATCAAAGTTCTGATCGTCGACGATCAGGTCACAAGTCGCCTGCTGCTCAGCGACGCGCTGACCCAGCTCGGCTTCAAGCAGATCACTGCCGCCGGCGACGGCGAGCAGGGCATGAAGATCATGGAGCAGCAGCCCCATCACCTGGTCATCTCGGACTTCAACATGCCGAAGATGGACGGTCTGGGCCTTCTCCAGGCTGTGCGCACCAACCCGAATACGAAGAAGGCCGCCTTCATCATTCTGACCGCGCAGGGCGACCGCGCGCTGGTCCAGAAGGCCGCACAGCTGGGCGCCAACAACGTCCTGGCCAAACCCTTCACCATCGAAAAAATGAAGGCGGCCATCGAGGCCGTATTTGGAGCCCTAAAATGACTGAAGACGGTGCAGCAAAGCGCGTCCACATTATTCAAGGGGAGTGGAAGGTCAGCAAGGATCCGAATGTGGTCCTGTCGACGATCCTCGGTTCGTGTGTTGCTGCCTGTATTCGGGATCCGATTGCAGGGGTAGGGGGCATGAACCACTTCCTGCTGCCGGGTTCGGCCGTGCCGGGAGCCGGTGGCGGTGACGCCACCCGCTACGGGGTTCACCTGATGGAACTCTTGATCAACGGTCTTCTGAAGCAGGGCGCCCGCAGGGACCGCCTGGAGGCCAAGGTCTTCGGTGGCGCCAAGACGATCGCGACCTTCTCGAACGTCGGCGAACAGAATGCCGCCTTCGCCCAGCAGTTCCTGCGCGACGAAGGCATCAAGGTGGTTGGGTCCTCCACGGGCGGAGACCATGGCCGCAAATTGGAATTCTGGCCGGTCAGCGGTCGGGCAAGACAGTATCCGCTCACGGGCGCAGAAACACAGAAGACGGTGGCGCTGGAGCAGCGTCCAGTTCCTGTTTCGAAGCCGGTGGAAACTTCAATCGAGTTCTTCTAGTACTGGACATCGGATGCAAAACGAACACTTGGCGGGAAATCAGGACACTCAGGAAGAACTTCCGGAGATCCTCATGCGCATCGTCAGCGAGCTGCACGACGTAGCTTATCTGATCGAGCGTGTGGAGCCGCACCTCCTTGAACTCGGTGGTCCAACGGTGCTGCAGCATCCCGAAAGCCTGAAAGTACTGCAGGGCATTGACCTGGCTGTTCAGAAGACACGGGGCTTGGCCGAATTCGTCGACACCATCACGGCGACAATTCCGTCCGATTGGATGATCGACATGACGACGGCGTTGAGCCTGGTGAAACTTGCCGACATGCAGAAGGCGCTGGGGGCAGGTCTTCGTCATGGACATTCCCAACCGCTCGTCAAGGCGGCTGGCGACTTCGACTTCTTCTAACCGTCCTCTAAAGGACGACCGGGCCGCAGATTCTGCGTTTGCGATCAGCCGAAATGAATTCGGCTTTCCCGCCCCGCGAAACGTTCGCACAAGTTTCGATTTCTATTGTCGCGCCAAGGGCAAAAACGCCCGAACCTTCTTGTAGATGGTGCGAGACAGAATGAATCTGTTAAATCAATTACTTCAGATACCAAAAAATTTCGCGGCGATGGGTCAGGCGAAGATTTTGGCGATGGCTGGTGTGGCCGTTGTCTCCTTTGCGATCATCATTGCCGGCGCCCTCTACGTCAACAAACCCTCCTACGAGAATCTCTACGTCGGTCTGGAACCCGTCGATCTGAACCAGATCAGCATTGCGCTGGCTGAATCGGGCATCGATTTTGAAACGGGTGCGGACGGTCAGAGCATCAGTGTGCGCGCAGGCATGACCGGAAAGGCGCGTCTTCTGCTCGCCGAACGTGGCCTGCCCAACAGCGCCAATGCCGGCTATGAACTTTTCGACAATGTCGGCTCCCTCGGCCTGACCTCGTTCATGCAGGAAGTAACCCGGGTTCGCGCTCTGGAAGGTGAAGTCGCACGCACCATCCAGCAGATCTCGGGCATTGCCGCAGCACGGGTCCACATCGTCATGCCGGATATCGGCAACTTCCGAAGAGGCGAACAGAAGCCGACCGCATCCGTCATGATTCGTGCCTCCTCGGATGCCGGCCGCAAGGCTGCTGCATCCATTCGTCAGTTGGTGGCCTCTTCGGTCCCAGGTCTCGATGTCGAGGACGTCACGATTCTCGATTCGACCGGCCAGCTTCTGGCAGCCGGCGATGAGACGGGCGGCGAAGCCTCGCGTTCGCTCGGCGTCGTCCAGTCCGTCCAGCGCGAGATCGAGACGAACATCGACAAGGCGCTCGCACCATTCCTTGGCATGGACAACTTCCGCTCCAGCGTCACGGCCCAGATCAACACCGACAGCCAGCAGATCCAGGAAACCATCTACGATCCGGAATCGCGAGTCGAACGGTCTGTCCGCGTGACCAAGGAGCAGCAGAAGTCGCTGCAGAGCCAGTCCGATACGGCAGCCACCGTCGAGCAGAACATCCCGCAGGCGGCGCCTGAAGCTAGTGGCGGCGGTCCTCAGTCCTCGGATGAGCAGGACAAGAAGGAAGAGCAGACCAACTACGAAATCAACAGCAAGACTGTCGCCACGGTCAAGAACAGCTACACCGTTGAGAAGCTTTCGGTTGCGGTTGTCGTCAACCGCGGTCGCATCGCCAAGATGGTCGGCGAGCCCGTCGACCAGGCGAAGATCGACGCCTATCTTGCCGAGATGCAGAAGATCGTGAGCTCGGCCGCTGGCCTCGACGGCGAGCGCGGCGACGTGGTCACCCTGACCGCCATGGACTTCCTCGAAAACCAGCTGCTGGAAGAATCCGCGACCGGCCCCGGCTTCATGGAAATCATAAGCCGCAACCTCGGTGGCATCATCAACTCGCTCGCCTTCGTTGCAGTCGCTTTCCTGATCGTCTGGATGGGCATTCGTCCGATGATCCGCACCGCAGGCGGCGGCGGAGCAGACACGGCACTCGCCGGTGGTATCGGCGAGCAGGCCGCAGGTCTCGAGCTTCCCGACTTCTCTCCCGCGCTGGGCGGTGGATCAAGTGGCGGCCTCATGGATGGCTTCGGTTCCGACTTCGGTTTCGACTCGACCGACGACCTGCTCACCATGGACGACGATCCGAATGGCGGCTTCAACCGCCGGGTCAAGGAAGGTCCGGAGCGGCGCCTGTCGCGCATGGTGGAAATCTCGGAAGAGCGCGCCGCCAAGATCCTTCGCAAATGGGCTGTGGACAACGCAGCCTGACAATCAAGAACAAACGAGTACCAACCGCGCCCCCTGGGCGCGGTTTTGCGTTGTAATCCCATCGGCATGCGGGATTGCAACATGGCCCACAGACGGGCATGCTTCCAGCGGTCCAAGATTACCGAAGACACCTGTGACCTTTGCCACTTTATATTTTAGAGTGAACATGATTCGGTAGCTTGAGATTACGGAACGGTGTGAGTCGGCCGTGTTCTTTCGCGGGGAAGACTGCGATACTGCAAGGCTGTTCAAAGGGGCACATTGAATGAATGCCGAGCTGACAACGGAGGGCCAAGAGGGGCGGGCCCGTGCGGCTGCTCCTATGGAGCCTCCGCAAAAAGGCTCTTCGTCGAAGGACGTCTTGATCCGAAAGCTGGCAACGCCGGCGCTTTCGGGTGACATGGGACAGTGCCTGCGGGTTCTGTGTGACTATGTCGGCGCCTCGCATCACCTTCTGGCGCGTTACGACCTTGTCCAGGAAGAAGGCCTCGATTTCGTGGTCGCTGCCGATTGGCCGTTCGACCTCGTCCGTCGCCTCGAAAGCGAGCTGGCCACCAGCTATTCCCAATCGACCGAGCTGGAGAAATGCCTCTCGGTCCTGCAGCCCAAATACGCGATCCTGCCAGACGACGCGCATGTGCCGCTCGGCATCAGCCGTCAGTACTGCACGGTTACGATGAATGTCGGTCGCACCCGTCTCGCTTTGATGCTGCTGTTCCCGCAGGACTATGTGCTCTCGCCCGAAAGGCTTCGGGAAGTCGGGCTGCTCGCGGGTTATGCGCTCAGCCTCTCCACGAACAAGGGCCACAAGAGCGATCGTGATTTCGATCTGACCGATCGCGAGCTGGAATGCCTGTTCTGGATTGCAGAAGGCAAGACGAGCGACGAAATCGCGACGATCCTTGGCATCTCGCGCAATACGATCAACAATTACATCACCAGCGTCATGCGTAAGACAGCAACGAAGACACGCTCGGAAGCGATCGCTTATGCGGTCCGCAACAATCTCGTCTAAGGGAGCAGGAATGGCCACCAATACCAGACCAGGCGGAGCCATCCTCGAAGATGCGACTTGGTCCGGCCAGCGCCCCGTTACATCCCGCTCGGACATCTTCCCGAAACTGGTGTCCCTGCAGCGGTCGTTGAACGCGCGCGGTTTTGCAGCATTTCGTGTCGGAGGCGCAAGCCTGCCTCACAAGCGGCGCCTCGACCCTGAATTCGAGAACTGGAGCAGCGGTCTCAGCAGCGGTCGCGACGCCTTTGTGGCCGCCTATGGTGACATCCTGCTTGCGCATATCGAAACGTCGACCCTGCCGCTGCTCTGGAGCGCAGAGGAGAAGACGAGCTTCCTTGATGCCTCGGACTTCACCCCGTTTGCCGTCCAGTTGCAGGAGCGCTTGCTGCCCTATTCCGGCGTCGCATTCCCCGTCCGCCTCGGCGCTGTCGGAAACGGCTATGTCGTCTTCCCAACGATCGGCGGGGCCGATCTTCCGGGCGAACTGATCCTTGCCGTGCACAGCCGGTGCTACAAGGTGATGACGGACATCCTGTCGCTGGATGAGCGGCGTGCAGCGCCTTCGGAGACCTTGAGCGAACGCGAGATCGCCTGCCTGCAATTGGCTGGCGACGGTCGTATCAGTGAAGAAATCGCCGAGCGCCTCGGCCTCTCGGTCCATACCGTCAACGCTTATCTCGGCTCTGCCACGATCAAGCTTGATTCGGTCAACCGGATCCAGGCAATCGCCAAGGCGATCCGCCTCGGCTACATCACCTGATCAAACCTCATCCGTAGAGGGGGGACGTCTGTCCCTTGACGAAGCGCGCCTCCTGCAGGCGCTCTTCGAGCATACGCGTATTGGTGTCCGGATCGCCGGACGAATCGTGAAACGCGATATGCTTGATGTCGAGCCCGGCCTGCTCGTTGGTAAGCGTCAGCTGGGAATAGATCGTGATGCCGCGCGGCTTGATCTCGAGATCCAGCACGATTTCCGGTGGGCCACCCCATTCCAGCCGATAATCTCCACCCGCACCGAAAACCACGGTGCCCGGGTGGAAATAGAGCTCTGCTGCCGACGAGACGAGGTCCGACAGATTGCCATAAAGTTCAAAACGCAGAAGTGAAATAAGGTCGGCAGCATCGAGAAGGCGCAACTCGCTCGCGACGGGGCTGATCGCCTCGGCCACAATGCGTTCACGCTGGTTGGTATATGAGCATTTCTTCATCGGGCCTAGCGTATCCGTCTTTTGGGGGCCTTCGACGCATAGACCCGGTGCACGAGTTCTGCGACTGCCTTGTAAAATATTGACGGAATGACGCTATCCACCGAGACTTGCGCAAACATGGAGCGCGCGAGCGGCGGGTCTTCAAAAATTGGAATGTCGTGTTCGCGGGCAATCTCGCGAATCTTGAGCGCGACCAGGTCCTGCCCCTTGGCAACGACCACCGGCGCATCGCCTTCCTCGCGGACATAGCGCAGTGCCACGGCATAGTGGGTCGGGTTGGTGATCACCAGCGTCGCACGCGGCACGCTCGCGATCATGCGCTTGCGGGCGCGGTCACGTGCGATCGATCGCTGGCGCGCCTTGACGATGGGGTCACCCTGCGCCTGCTTGTACTCTTCCTTGACCTCCTGCTTGGTCATGCGCAGCTGTTCATACCAATGATAGCGCGTCCAGAAGACGTCGACGGTCGCCAGTAGCGCCGTTGCCATCACCACGATGATCATCATCTTGTTCAGGATTTCCGAGAACTTGACGAAGATGACCTGCGGGTCGGAGAACATCGTGTCAATGACGCCGAAATAGTCGCTCTTCAGGGCAAAGACCATGATCACGGAGAGCACGACGATCTTGAAGATCGATTTGCCAAACTCCACCATGCCCTGGGCGCTGAAGATCCGCTTCCAGCCCGCAAACAGCGAAATCCGGTTCATCTGCGGCCTGATTCGCTCAAGCACGAAGTAGGGCATGTTCTGGGCGACGTTCGCGCTCACCCCGAACAGCACCAACATGATCAGCATCGGTGCCAGGAATGCGCCGATCTCCCAGGCCAGGTGGGTAAAGAGCGATACCACGTCGACGGCCGTCCCCAGATACCATTGGTCGGGACGCTCAAAGATGTCCTTCAGGGTCTGCCCGAGGCGGCCAATGGCATTGGGCAAAAAGAAGACGGCATAGAGATAGAACCCAAGCGCGGTGGCAAAGAGCGGCGCCTCGCGCGAGGTCGGCACATTGCCCTTCTCAAGCGCGTCCCGAAGCTTTTTCTCGGTCGGGTCTTCGGTCTTGCTGTCGTCGTCGTCATCTTCGGCCATGACCGCTGCCCTCCAGGAGGCGTGCACCGGGCGGGATCGATGCCCTGGCTGATCCAGTCATCGGTGCCGGGCGCCGACGGCTCGCCGGAGAATTCCCGGCGACACGAACGTAAACACCCGCCGATTGGGGTTCAATCGGCGGGTGACAGAAAGCTTGTGGTTTTCAACAGAGGTGACCGGTCAGGCCGCCTGCGTATCGCCCTCGGTTTCCTTGAGCTGGATCTGACCGGCATTCGCAAGACGGATTGCTTCCTGGGCGACGGCGCGTCGTGCGATGGCGATCTCGCGCGGATTGATGCCGGCAGTTCCTGCCTGCAGGTCCGATTCGATCATGCGGCGTGAGCGCGGGCTGATGGAGGCCAGCACACATTCCTTGATTTCCGCGCTGGCACCGCGCAACGCCATGGTCAGGATTTCGCCTGAGATGTCGTTGAGGAGCAGCACGCGGCTGCGCTGCGGCATGACGAGCAGGTCCTCGAAGAGGAAGATCTTCGGACGAACCTTGTTGACCGATTCCTTGCTGATCGATTCGAGCGAGGTGAGCAGCGTGTCGACTTCGGTCTTTTCCAGTTCGTTCATCAGTTCCGCGACCTTGGCCGAACCGGTCGAATTCTTCTCGGCTTCGATCTCCGCAATCAGGTCATGGACCCGGTTTTCGATGATCTGGGCAGCCTTCGGGCTGACGTTCTTCAGGTTGACCGTGCGGTTCATGATATCAGCACGCCGGCTTTCCGGCAGCTTGAGCAGAACCTTTGCACCGAAGGAGGAGGGCAGCATCGAGAGGATATAGGCAACGGTCTGGGGATGCTCGCGCATCAGGAACCGTGCGATGAAATCGGGATCGGCATCCTGGAGACGATCCCAGATGGAAGCTTCGAACGCCTGGAAGGCCGTGCGACGACCGAGCAGTCCGTCGACCTCTTCCGGCGTCAGGCCTTCCTCGAGAATGCTCTCGATGGCCTTCGCATTGTCCATCAGGCCGGCGCCCTCGGTGAAGAGGTCCTCGAATTCGTTGACGAGTTCGGTCAGTTCATCCGGCGGGATCGTGCGAAGGGTCTGCGCAGACGCGATAATCGTCTGCAGCTCGGCCTGCGTGAAATACTTGAGCAGCTTGCCGGCGACACCCTTCCCCATGGCCAGCAGCACTGCGGCTGCCTTATCGGCCTGGGAGAGGGGTTTTCCGGTTAAGGGGCCGCCAAAATCGTCAAAGTCCATCATGGTCTTGTCCTCTCTGGCCCATCATGGGTCAGGATGTCTTGGTCGCCATCACTTCAATCAGTTTGACACCAAATCGCGTATCGTCGTTTTCGAGAACGGTGATCTCGCCGCGCGCGATGCGGCGGCCATTCACCATGATCTCGACAGGCTCGCCGATCTTCTTGTCCAGCGCGATGATGGCGCCTTCCTCGAGGTTCATAAGCCCTGAAACCTGCATGCGGCTGGATCCGAGCACGATCTGGACTTCGATCGGAATGTCCATGATCAGGTCGAGATTGGCGCTGAGACCGCTGCCTGGCTCCTGCTGGCTGCCGGTCGAGCCGCCAAAATCGCCACCGCCAAAATCATTCGACCCGCCGAAATCGCTGGAGCCACCGAAGTCGCTGCCGCCGCCGAGATCGCTGGAACCGCCGAAATCGCCCAGTCCGAAGTCATCGCTCGGGGCCGCTGCAGCGCCGCCGCCGAAATCTGATTCGAACGCCGCAAGCGGATCGTCCTTGAGACCGAGATCGGAACCGAAATCGCCCAGTCCGCCGTCTGCATCTGCCTTCAGGACGCCGCGAAGGTCATCGACCGCTTGGTCGAAATCGCTGTCGCTCGCGCCCGGCATCGCCAGCGCGTCGTCATCCTTCGGTGGTGTCTTCTTCGTTGCCATGGATTGATTATTCCTCTTGAAACTTGCCTCAAGCTGCCGTGGGTCAAGCCCGGGTAAATTGCTAGCTCATCAAATGTTTTAGAATTTCATCTTCGCTGCTCACATTGTCCTTCACCCGGACGGTGTAACGGTCGCCCGCCCGGCCGAATTCGCAGACGTAGAGGTTTTTACCGTTGGCGCTGACATCGACCATCACGTCGCCCTTGTCGCGGAACGGGATGACGTCGCCGGCGATCAGGCGGGAGACAGTGGCCAGCGTCAGTGAGTCGAGCCGGATCCGCGCTTCCAGGGTGACCTGGGAGCGACGCACCTGTTCGGCGATCTGCTCCTGCCACTCCTTCTTCGACTTGCCGGCCTGGCCCTTCGACTTCGGCATGGTGACGACGGTCTTCAGCAGCGCCTTCTGCGGAATGACCAGGTAGAATTCGGAGGTCACCGTGCCGAGCGTGATGCCGAGCTTGACCGTCACGGCATATTCGTCGACGTGATCCTCGTCCGGCTTCGGGCGATCTTCGGCGTTGTGCGCCTTCTCCAGCAGCGGCTCGAAGCCCCCGGCAGCATTGACGCCCGAACGCAGAACATTGGCGATCTTGTCGTAGACCATCACGGCCAGATCGAGCTCGATCTGCGACAGCGGGCGTTCGATCGGCTCCTGAATGGTCTCGGGGAGCGCGCCGAGCAGGTTCTCCATCAAGGTGATGACGAAACTGTTGCCGCAAGCGAGCACGAAGTTCGGCGACCAGTTGCGCAGCTGTCCGTCGGCCAGCGAGACATTGTCGCCGAGATCGGCGATCAGGTCCGTCATGAGGCCGCTTTCGTGGCCGTTATAATGGACCTGCATCGTGAGGCCCGTCTCGCTGTGGAAGACGTCGGGCAGGAACTCCACATAAAGCTGGCCGAAATCTGCGCAAAGCTTCTGCAGCGTCTTGGAATCACCCAGCCCGCCGGTCAGCTTGGCGAGAAGGGCGCGGTCCATCTGCGGTGCTGTGTCAGTCTGTGCTTCCGTCATGATCAGGCCGCCTTGCTCTCGCCGCCGCCGCCGGGGTTCATCATTTCCTGCTCAACGGCGTCGATGGACGGACGCTCGTAGGAAGAGATGGTCTTGCGGCCGTATTCCAGGGCCACCTGCGGAACAGAGCCGTTCATGTAGGCGAGCAGCGTCTGCTTCACGATGATGTAGAGGCGGTGCTGCTTGGTGCGAACCATCTTGATCTGGGCGATGATCGGGTTGCAGAGGCAGTAGGACAGGAAGATGCCGAGCATGGTGCCGACGAGCGCGGCGCCGATCAGGCCCCCCAGGACTTCCGGGGATTCGTTGATCTTGCTCATCGCCTTGATAACCCCGAGAACGGCCGCGACGATACCGATCGCCGGGAAGCTGTCGCCCATGGCGGTCATGGCGTGGTAGGGCTTCATCTTGTCGTAGTGGATGGTCTCGATTTCCTCATCCATCAGCGCTTCGATCTCATGGCTTCGGGCGTTGCCGATGATGATCAGGCGGACATAGTCACAGATGAAGGCGGTGAGCTCTTTGTTCTTCAGGAGGTTCGGAGCTGCCGTGAAGATCGAGGACTCTTCCGGGTTGTCGATATGCGCTTCGATCTCGTTGCGCGACTTGGTGCGGAGGTCGCGCATCAGGGAGTACAGCACGCCGAGCACGTCGAGATAGTCGCGCTCCTTCGGAACCGTCTGCTTGAAGGCCTCGCCCATGGCCTTACCGGTGTCTTTGATGACCTTCATCGGATTGGCCATGATAAAGCCGCCGACACCGGCACCGCCGATAATGACGAGCTCGAACGGCTGCACGAGGACGTCTAGGTGGCCGCCCATGGCCATGAAGCCGCCGAGAACGCAGCCCAGTGTGATGATGAAACCGACGATTAAGTTCATTTTGCCCGCACCCGAACGTTACTATTCACCGTAAGCGATAGAGCCCCTGCCTTGCGTGAGGCTGAATCACGGAGCCAATTTTGGGCTGCGCTTCCCCCCGGATTTCCGGGCGTTCCCTCGACAGTTTCGCGCAAGCCTTTTGCCGCAAGAAGAGTGGAATGGAGCGTAGGCTATCCTGCGTTAAATAATGATTTACTGATATTCTTCACCTGCGGAGGCAAAACAGTGCAATCCGGTATCTACGTGTCCCTGTCGTCGCAGATGGCCCTCGAGCGCCGTCTCACCACGATCGCCGACAACATGGCCAATGTGAACACGGTCGGTTTTCGCTCGACGGATGTGAAGTTCGACGAGATGCTGAGCCGCACTGGCAATGAAATGAATGCCAAGATCGCCTTCGTCAGCCAGGGCAACGACTATCTCTCCACGAAGAGCGGGGAGTTGATGGAAACCGGGAACGTCCTCGACTTTGCAATCAAGGGAGACGCCTGGTTCGCGATCGATACGCCGGTCGGTCAGGTTCTGACGCGGGACGGCCGTTTCACGATGACCGATACCGGAGAGCTCGTCTCCACCCGCGGCTATCCCGTCTTGGACGCCGGCGGCGCGCCGATCCAGCTCAACCGTGCCGGCGGTCCGCCGGAAGTCGGTGCCAGCGGTCAGATCATGCAGGACGGCCGTGTGGTGGCCACTTTGGGTGTCTTTACGGCCGACGTCCGCAACGGCTTTCTCCGCTTCGAAAACAGCGGCGTGACCACGGTCGACGATCCGCAGCCGGTTGTCGACAACCCGGAAATCTCGATCCTTCAGGGATATGTCGAGAACTCCAACGTCAACGGCATCAGCGAGATGACGCAGCTTATTCAGGTGAACCGCGCCTTCGAGGCGATCAGTGCCCTGATCAGCACCAGCGAGAGCACCACGAGCGAGGCGATCAAGGTCCTCGGCGGCGGCAACTGAGCCTGAGATCGGATGGACATGAGCGCGCCGACACCAGACGAATTTCCGCTTTCCCCCAAGCTCGGACAACTGGCGGCATTGGCGCAGCGTTATTCGCGCCCGGCTAATTCCGTGACCCAGGGCGGGCATGTCCGCACGATCGCTGCCGGACATTATACGGTGACCGGTCTGTCACGACATGTGCGCCTCGGCGAATTCGTCGCCCATCGTTCGGAAACCGGCGTGCATCTGGGCGAAGTCGTCCGTGTCGAGCCTGACGTCTGCTATGTCTGCCCCATCGAACCGGGCGAACCGATCGGTATCCACGATGTCGTGATCCGCAAGGGCGCCTTCCGTGTCGCCCCTGATGACAGCTGGTGTGGTCGCACCATCAACGCACTGGGTGACCCGATCGACAACGGACCGGCGCTGGCGCCCGGACCGGAGCGGCGGCCGATTTCGACGACCGCACCACCGTCCATGACCCGCAGCCGCGTCGAAACGGGCTTCAAGACAGGCGTCCGCGCCATCGACATCTTCTCGCCGCTCTGCCTTGGCCAGCGCCTCGGCATCTTCGCCGGTTCCGGCGTCGGCAAGTCCACGCTGCTCTCGATGCTCGCCCGCGCCGATGCGTTCGACAAGGTCGTGATTGCGCTGGTCGGCGAACGCGGCCGCGAAGTGCGTGAGTTTATCGAGGACACGCTCGGCGACAACATGGCGAAGTCCATTGCCGTGGTCGCCACCAGCGATGAGAGTCCGATGCTGCGCAAAATGGCGCCGCTGACGGCGATCACCATTGCCGAGCATTTCCGCGACAAGGGACAGAACGTCCTCTTCATCGTCGACAGCGTGACCCGTTTCGCCCATGCGATCCGCGAAGTCGCAACCGCAGCCGGCGAACCGCCGATCGCCCGTGGCTATCCCGCTTCCGTCTTCACGGAACTGCCGCGCCTGCTCGAGCGCGCCGGCCCGGGAGCCGAAGGTGCCGGCACGATTACCGCGATCATCTCGATCCTGGTCGATGGCGACAATCACAACGACCCGATCGCCGACTCCACGCGCGGTATTCTCGATGGCCACATCGTGCTCGACCGTGCGCTTGCCGACGAAGGGCGCTACCCGCCCATCAATCCGCTGACCTCGATTTCGCGTCTCGCCCGCAAGGCCTGGACCTCCGAGCAGGAAAAGCTGGTGTCGCGCCTGAAGGCGCTGATCCACCGCTTCGAGGAAACGCGCGATCTTCGCCTGATCGGCGGTTACCGAAACGGTTCCGACCCCGATCTCGATATGGCGATCAAGCAGGTGCCGGTCATCTACGACATTCTGAAGCAGACGCCGGGTGAAAAGCCGGCGCTCGATGCCTATGCCGATCTGGCCAATGCCTTGAAGGCGGCCGCCGGCGGGCAGGGTATGAGACAAAGGGGCTGACTATGACCGATTTCGATGCTGACGAGCCCGTGGCTCCGCTGCGCCCGGTCTTCACCCGTCGCCGCATCCCGACAATCGACCGCGTGCTTGCCATGACCGGCATCGTGCTCGCCTGCGGCGCTGCCTTCTTTCCCTGGTATGTCTTCTTCAACGAAGAGAAGTTCGGCATCCAGGTTGCCGACTGGGAACGCACCCGCGATCTGCCGGAGGGCCCGGGCCGAGACGTGTTCAGCGTTTCCCCTCTGGCTCTGGTCGATCGTGACGACGAGGGCGGCGATGGTGAAGGCGACCCCGAAGTCGATCAGATCGTCACCGCGACTGTTCCGACCCTCGGTCTGGAAAAGCCCGAGGGTCGGGACACCGCGGCCACGCAGCCTTTCCCGGGCAAGGCCGGCTTCCGCCTGCTGCATGTTGCCAACGGTCGTGCGCTGATCGAGGACAAGGCCGGCATGTATCTGGTTCGTATCGGCTCCATCCTGCCCGACAACAGCCGCGTTGCCACGCTTGAACAGCGTGAGGGCAAGTGGGTCATCGTCACCTCTACGGGTGAGGTTGTCCAAAACAATTGAAGAAGTGTGGGGCGGGCAA
This sequence comes from Allorhizobium sp., assembly GCA_965283865.1. GTDB lineage: Bacteria > Pseudomonadota > Alphaproteobacteria > Rhizobiales > Rhizobiaceae > Allorhizobium. Next base: position 4,072,538 of record CBDIQA010000001.1, on the reverse strand, counting down.
GTCCCACGCAAGATTACTGGCCTAGGCTCCGATCAATAATAGACGGAGTGATGTGAATGAATCCCATCCAGTTGTTCGAGCTGGCCTCCCGACAGGCCGAGTGGCTCTCGGTGCGCCAGCAGGTTGTTGCGACCAATATCGCCAACGTCAACACGCCGAAATTCATGGCCAAGGATATCACACCCTTCAGCGCGGTTCTGGACAAGACCGGCATGGTGCAGGGCATGGCCGTGACGCAGCCGGGCCATATGGCCGCTGCCGATTACAGTGACCGTAACATCGCTGTCGAAGAAGAAGATCTCAACAAGGAGATCGGCATCCAGGGATCGGGCAACACCGTCGCCTTGTCGGACGAGTTGCGCAAGACGGGTGAGATCAAGCGCAATCACGAGCTCAACACCTCGCTGATGTCTTCCTTCCATCGCATGATGCTAATGACGGTGAAACGCTGATGACCGATCCACTGCTCGCAACGCTTAAGGTTGCCGGAAGCGGGCTTGAAGCCCAGTCGACGCGCCTTCGCATCGTTTCTGAAAACATCGCTAACGCCCGCACCACCGGCGACACGCCCGGCGCCGACCCCTACCGCCGCAAGACGGTGAGCTTTGGTGCCGAACTCGATCGCATCACCGGTGCGGAGACCGTAGAGGTCAAGAAGCTCGGCGTCGATCTGGCCGATTTTATCGAGGAATACGACCCCGGCAATCCGGCGGCGGATGAGCGGGGCATAGTCAAGATGCCGAACGTCAATGTCCTGATCGAAATGGCGGACATGCGCGAATCCAACCGCAGCTACGAAGCGAATCTGCAAACCATCAAGCAGACACGCGAGATGATTTCCCAGACCATAGCGCTCCTGAAGGCCTCGCAATGATTGAATCCGTGACCAAGACCAGCGCTCTTTCAGGCATCAACGGCCTGGACTCGCTTTCAAGTTCCTTCTCGACCAAGGGCCTCACCGCCGAGGGCACAACGCCTGGCACGGCGACCGGAGAAACCTTTCTCTCGGCGCTCAACAGCATGGCGATGCAAGCATCCGACAATCTGAAGCAGGCCGAACAAACCTCCTTCGACGGTCTGATGGGCAAGGCGAACACCCGTGAGGTGGTCGATGCCGTCATGCAGGCCGAGCAGTCGCTCCAGACGGCGATCGCGTTCCGCGACAAGATCGTCAACGCCTATCTCGAAATCACCAAGATGCAGATCTGACAGGGGTACCAAACTATGAGAGCGCTCGCCATCGCAGCCACGGGTATGGACGCCCAGCAGACCAATCTTGAGGTCATCGCGAACAACATCGCCAACATCAACACGACCGGCTTCAAGCGGGCGCGTGCTGAATTCTCCGACCTTCTCTATCAGACGGAGCGCGCCCAGGGCGTGCCGAACCGTGCCAACCAGGCCATCGTGCCGGAAGGTGCCAATATCGGTCTCGGTGTGCAGACGGCGGCCGTCCGTAACATCCACACCCAGGGTCAGCTGACCCAGACGGGCAACGAACTCGACCTCTCGCTGATCGGTCGCGGCTGGTTCCAGATCGAAAGCCCTGATGGCACCACGCTCTATAGCCGCTCGGGTGCATTCAACATGAATGCCGAAGGCCAGCTCGTCACCGACGACGGCTATACGGTCGAACCCGCGATCACCATTCCGCAGGACGCCAGCGAAGTTGTCATCAGCCGCACCGGCCAGGTTCAGGCGCGCATTGGCAACGATGCCGACTACACCGACCTTGGACAGCTGACGATCGCCAACTTCGTCAACGAGGCGGGCTTGAAGCCGCTCGGTGACAACCTGTTTGCCGAAACCGCCGCTTCGGGTGCCGCCATCGTCGGCGCGCCGGAAGATCCGGGCTTTGGCTACATCAAGCAGTCCTATCTGGAAGCATCGAACGTCGACTCGGTGAAGGAGATCACGGACATGATCTCTGCACAGCGCGCCTACGAGATGAATTCCAAGGTCATCACCACTGCCGACGAGATGGCTCAGATCGTCAGCAAGAACCTCAAGTAAGACAACTGGAGGCAAACATGAGGTTTCGCCGGATATTCGGACATGCCCTCCGGGCGGCGGCAATCGCCGCCGCAGCGTTTGGCTTCGCCGCCGGCACTGCGCTGGCACAAAACACGGCTGTGATCCCCAAGCAGGTGATCTATCCGGGCGAAACCATTTCCGCCGAGCAGATCGACGTCGTCGCCGTCACCAATCCCAACCTCGCGGGCGGCTACGCCCGTGTGCGGGAAGAAGTGGTCGGCATGGTCGCCAAGCGCACGCTGCTTCCCGGTCGAACCATTCCGGTGCATGGCCTGCGCGAAGCCTTTGCGGTGAAGCGCGGCAGCAGCGTTCGTCTGACCTTCGCCATCGGCAACATGTTGATCAGCGCAAGCGGCACGCCTTTGACCGATGCCTCCGTCGGTGAAGTCGTCAAGGTCCGCAACATCGATTCCGGCTCGATCGTCTCCGGCACGGTCATGGCCGATGGTACCGTACAGGTGATGGCAAAATGAAACTGATTGCACCCATACGGATCGCATTTTGTGCAATGGCGCTGGTTCTGGCTCCTCTTGAGCCGGCACTTAGCGCCAATTCGCGCATCAAGGACATCGCCTCGCTGCAGTCTGGCCGTGACAACCAGCTGATCGGCTATGGTCTCGTGGTGGGTCTGCAGGGAACCGGCGACAGCCTGCGCTCCTCGCCCTTCACCGACCAGTCCATGCGCGCCATGCTGCAGAACCTCGGTATTTCCACCCAGGGCGGTCAGTCCAACGCCAAGAACGTGGCGGCCGTCATGGTCACCGCCAATCTGCCGCCGTTCGCCAGCCCCGGCAGCCGTATCGACGTGACCGTGAGCTCGCTCGGTGACTCGACCTCGCTCCGCGGCGGAACGCTGGTCATGACCTCGCTCACCGGTGCTGACGGCCAGATCTATGCCGTGGCGCAAGGCTCAGTGGTTGTCTCGGGCGTCAATGCGCAGGGTGATGCTGCAGCCGTTCAGCAGGGCATCACGACCTCAGGCCGCGTGCCGACAGGCGCGATCATCGAGCGTGAGCTGCCGTCCAAGTTCAAGGACAGCGTCAATCTCGTGCTGCAGCTCCGGAACCCCGACTTCACCACATCGTTGCGCGTGGCCGACACCATCAACGCTTATGCCGCCGCCAATTACGGCGCGCCGATCGCCGAAGCGCGCGACAGTCTGGAAATCGTGATCCAGAAGCCCCGGACCGCCGACCTCGCAAGACTGATGGCCGACATCGAAAACCTCGTCGTGGCGACCGATTCGCCGGCCCGCGTTGTCATCAACGAGCGCACGGGCACCATCGTTATCGGCGCAGACGTGCGCGTCTCGCGCGTTGCCGTGAGCTACGGCACCTTGACCGTGCAGGTCCAGGAAACACCGCAGGTCATTCAGCCAGGCCCGTTCTCCCGTGGAGAAACGGCGGTCCAGCCGCAGACCGATATCTCCATCCGCCAGGAAGGTGACCAGATCGCCATCGTCGATGGCCCTGATCTCAGAACCCTCGTGAGCGGCCTCAACAGCATCGGCGTCAAGCCGGACGGCGTCATCGCGATCCTTCAGGGGATCAAGTCGGCCGGCGCCCTTCAAGCGGAGCTCGTCCTGCAATGATCAAGCTGAACCAGCTTCATTTCTCCCGCGTGGTATTGCGCAATGCTGTGGCAGTTCTCGCGATTGTCACGCTCCCGGCCTTCGCGCAGACCGCCCTTGGCCAGCAGCAGCCGCCGGAAAGTGCGACGGAAGCCGAAATCCGCCAGTTCTGCACCGGCATCGCCGATGCGGCACGCGATCAGCGTTACCTGTTGCAGAAGCAGGAGCTCGAAAAGCTCCAGGCCGATGTCGACAGCCGCATCGCGATCCTGGAACAGCGCCGCGCCGAGTATGAGGACTGGCTCACGCGCCGGAACGAATTCATGAAGCAGGCCGAAGGCCAGCTCGTGGAGATCTACAAGAAGATGGCGCCGGATGCGGCAGCACCTCAGCTCGAGGAGACCAATGTCATCCTCGCCGCCGCCATCATCATGAAGCTGCCGCCTCGCCAGTCGAGCCTCATCCTCACCGAGATGAGTGCTGACAAGGCGGCACAGGTCGCCTCGATCATGTCGAGCGCCGGCGACCCCACCACATCGAAGGACCCATCATGATGAAGCGTTTTCCGGCTCTGCTGGCCGTACTCCTCCTGGCCGGCTGCCAGAGCCAGACCATAAAGGAAATCGGCAACGCGCCATCCATGAGCCCGATCGGGTCCGGTCTGCGCTATAGCCAGACACCCCAGATGGCCATGTATCCGAAGCAGCAGGCCCAGACGGCCAGCGGCTATTCGCTGTGGAGCGACAGCCAGTCGGCCCTGTTCAAGGACGCCCGAGCCCTCAACATCGGCGATATCCTGACGGTCAACATCGAGATCAACGACCGCGCCTCGTTCAACAACGAAACGGACCGCAGCCGTGACAACAATACCGGCCTGTCCTGGGGTGCGGAGATCTCGAACTTCCTCGGCTTCTCCACGGATACCGGGACGTCGGGGGATCTCTCGACCGATTCCACCACCAGTTCGTCCGGCAAGGGCTCGACCGAGCGCTCGGAACGCCTCAACCTTCTCGTCGCAGCCGTCGTCACCGGCGTGCTCGAAAACGGCAACCTCTTGATCAGCGGTTCCCAGGAAGTGCGCGTCAACCACGAACTGCGCATCCTCAACGTCGCCGGTATCGTTCGTCCGCAGGATGTGGATGCAGACAACGAGATCTCCTACGACCGGATCGCCGAAGCGCGCATCTCCTACGGTGGCCGTGGCCGTCTGACCGAGGTCCAGCAGCCGCCGATCGGCCAGCAGGTCGTCGACATCTACTCGCCCTTCTGACCGGATCCGAGGACAGTCACATGGAAGAACCTCAGGAAGGCGAAGGCAAGAAGAAGTCGGGCATGATGGCGCTTGTCATCCCCCTCGTCGTACTGACCGCTGTCGGCGGCGGCGGCGGCTGGGTCATCGGCAATATGCTCGCCCCGCAGGTGAAGCAGGCCGAAGATGCCGCCAAGGCCGCGGAAGCTGCCGCCGGTGAGCATGGCGGCGAGGCCAAGAAGGAGGAGGAGGGACTGCCTCCGATCTCCACGGAGGCGAACGGCGTGGTCGCGCTTGAACCGATCACCACGAACCTTGCTTACCCCTCCGAAAACTGGATCCGGCTCGAGGTCGCGTTAATGTTCAACGGCCCTCCGGACGTCAAGATTGCCGAGGATGTCCACCAGGACATCATGGCCTATCTGCGCACGGTCTCACTGCAACAGGTCGAGGGCCCAAGGGGCTTTCAATATCTCAAGGATGACCTTCAGGAGCGAGTTGACCTACGCTCGGAAGGCCGCGTATCCAAGGTGATGTTCAGAACGCTCGTGATCGAATGATTCGGTTTCTCATCTTCGTCGCCGTCATGATGATGGCGCCGGAACTGGCTGTGGCCCAGCAGTTCCCGACGGATATCTTCAACACCCCGATCGATGGATCGGTGGCGGCGTGGATCATTCGTACCTTCGGTCTGCTCACGGTGCTGTCTGTTGCGCCGGGCATCCTGATCATGGTCACCAGCTTCCCGCGTTTCCTGATCGCCTTTTCGATCCTGCGCTCCGGCATGGGGCTTGCGAGCACCCCTTCCAACATGATTCTGACCAGCATGGCGCTGTTCATGACCTTCTATGTCATGGCCCCGACCATGGACCGGTCTTGGCGTGAAGGCGTGCAGCCATTGCTCAGTAATCAGATCACGGAAGCTGAGGCAGTCGCCCTGATTGCAGAACCCTTCCGGACCTTCATGACGGCGAACACGCGTGACAAGGATCTCGCGCTCTTCGTTGACATCGCCAACGAACGGGGCCAGGCAACCATCGTCGACGGCAAGGTCGACTACCGGGTACTCATCCCGGCCTTCATGCTCTCGGAAATCCGCCGAGGTTTCGAGATCGGCTTTCTCATCATCTTGCCCTTCCTGGTCATCGACATGGTGGTCGCGACCATCACCATGGCCATGGGTATGATGATGTTGCCGCCCACCTCCATCTCATTGCCGTTCAAGATCCTGTTCTTCGTCCTGATCGACGGCTGGAACCTGCTCGTCGGAAGCCTCGTCCGATCGTTTGCCTGAGTTAACCATGACGGTTGAGGGTTGATTCACCACGCTCCCTTACGGGGGATTCACCACGTCATCAGCGCCCTCTGAGCCGCCTTCAATTGTAAAGAAGTTGGCAAGGATTGGCTGCGAGTTTGGACCTCGCACGACGGGTCTGGTAGCAACGAAAAATACCAAAAGGCATGATGCCGAACGTCCGTGACCGGTAAGTTTTGTAAGTCCGGTATGTCCCCTCTTGTATCTCGTTTAAGGGACAAATTGACATGGCCAGCATTCTGACCAACTCCAGCGCGATGTCCGCGCTCTCCACCCTGCGCTCGATCGCTTCCAGCCTGGAATCGACGCAGAACGCCATCTCGACCGGCATGAAGGTCTCCAAGGCATCTGACAACGCTGCTTACTGGTCGATCTCGACCGGCATGCGTTCTGACAACATGGCTCTGTCGGCTGTTACCGATGCCCTCGGCGTTGGCGCTGCCAAGGTTGATACCGCTTACGCCGGTATGGACTCCGCCATCGAAGTCGTGAAGGAAATCAAGGCCAAGATCGTTGCCGCCAAGGAAGAAGGCGTCGACAAGGCCAAGATCCAGGAAGAAATCACGCAGCTTCAGGAACAGCTCGTCTCGATCGCAAAGAGCTCGTCCTTCAACGGCGAAAACTGGATTGCCGGCACGGCTGACACGAAGACTGTTGTCAGCGGCTTCGTCCGTAACTCTGACGGCAACGTGAGCGTCAAGACGACCGAATACACCATGGACAACGACTCCATGCTGTACACCTTCGATGCCGACGGCGAAGTCGAAGACGACAACGGCATCCTGGGCGCCAACGGCGACACCATCACGGTCGACGGCACTGACTACACCACGATCGCTGTCAAGGACATCGACGTGGAAAGCGACGACATCGACGCCGCTCTGGTATCCGTCGATGCCGCTCTCGAGAAGATGACGAGCGCTGGCGCTGCCCTGGGTTCGATCTCCTCGCGTATCGAACTGCAGTCTGACTTCTCCGAGAAGCTGTCTGACGCCATCGAAAAGGGCGTTGGCCGTCTCGTTGACGCCGACATGAACGAAGAGTCGACCCGCCTCAAGGCCCTGCAGACCCAGCAGCAGCTGGCAATCCAGGCGCTCTCGATCGCCAACAGCGACTCGCAGAACATCCTGTCGCTCTTCCGTTAATCGAAAGAACGGGCCGGCCCGTACGGGCCGGCTAGACTGTCCCGACGCCGATATGCCTTGGTGGCTGACCAGAGGCGTGCGAAGGGAGAGCTTCAACATCCGGGGGCTGACCTGGACACGAGGCAAGGCAAAGGCCGCATTCGGAAACGAATGCGGCCTTTCCGTTTTGTTAAACATAATCTGCTACGCGCGCGCACGCGTGAAGGTTGCAGAAATTTTCAGAAAAATTCGATTTCCCGTTTTCGTTTAGGCCTTCATTAACCTTGATAGTTTTATCTAGGCCTATCGAAGCGGCGAGCTAACTCTTAAAAATCAGCCAGTTAGCAGGCATGATGCTGTGCGCCGTTACCGGAGAGACCGGAATGTCCCTTCTTAGTCAGCCATTCAAGGGGCAACACTACTATGACGAGCATTCTCACCAATATCGCCGCCATGTCCGCACTCCAGACGTTGCGCTCTATCGGCAGCAACATGGAAGACACACAGGCCCGCGTTTCCTCCGGTCAGCGCGTCGGCGAAGCCTCCGACAACGCTGCCTATTGGTCGATCGCCACCACCATGAAGTCCGACAACATGGCGCTGTCTGCCGTGTCTGACGCACTCGGTCTCGGCGCATCGAAGATCGATACTGCCTATGCCGGTATGGAATCTGCCATCGACGTCGTAAAGGAAATCAAGGCCAAGCTGGTCACCGCCACTGAAGAAGGCGTCGACAAGGCTAAGGTTCAGGAAGAAATCGACCAGCTGCAGCAGCAGCTCATGTCGATCGCAGAATCGGCTTCGTTCAGCGGTGAAAACTGGATCGCTGGCGGCACCGACACGGCAACCGGCGCTGCCGATGTGACCGTCGTTTCCGGCTTCGTTCGCGACGCTGGCAACAACGTATCCGTCAAGACCACGACCTACTCGCTCGACGCTACCACTGCTGGCGAAATGACCATCCTGTTCGGTGGCGACGCGACGGGCGCAATCGACGAAGTGACCGGTATCCTGGGTACTGTCGGTTCCGACTGGACCACCACGACCTTCACCCTGCCCGACGGTACGACCAACTCTGGTGCGACCACCGACGTAGCCGGCATGTCTGTCTACACGCTCGACATCACCGACTTTGAAAACGACGACATGGCAGAAGCCCTGACGCTCGTTGACGCAGCGCTCGCCAACATGACCAGCGCTGGCGCAGACCTCGGCTCGATCTCCATGCGTATCGAACTGCAGGAAGACTTCGTCAACAAGCTGTCTGACTCGCTCGACTCCGGTGTTGGCCGCCTCGTTGACGCCGACATGAACGAAGAATCGACCCGCCTCAAGGCACTGCAGACCCAGCAGCAGCTGGCTGTCCAGTCGCTCTCGATCGCCAACTCTTCTTCGGAAGTCATTCTCTCGCTCTTCCGTTAAGACTGAAGAGATCCAGCATCGAAGCCGCCCTCCGGGGCGGCTTTTTTTCGTATTAAGGATTTTTACAGTTTCGATTAACCATGCGTTAACCATAAGCCGGTTACATGAGGTCATGTAACGGTGAGTTAACCAAGACGAAGAAATGGTTAAGGGCATTACGCCGCGTCATCGTTCCCGGAAAGACCGGGATGTCCCCAGATCTAGCCATTAAGGGACACGACCGTGACCAGCATTTTGACAAACAACGCAGCGATGGCTGCACTTCAGACACTCCGCTCGATCGACTCGAAGATGCAGGACACCCAGGCGCGTGTTTCCTCCGGTCTGCGTGTCGGCGACGCTTCTGACAACGCCGCCTATTGGTCGATCGCAACCACCATGCGCTCCGACAACATGGCGCTCTCCGCCGTCCAGGACGCTCTCGGCCTCGGCGCCGCGAAAATCGACACCGCCTATGCCGCGATGGAAAGCTCCATCGAGGTGATGAAAGAAATCAAGGCCAAGGTTGTTGCCGCCAACGAAGAAGGCGTCGACAAGACCAAGATCCAGGAAGAAATCGACCAGCTGCAGGAGCAGCTTCGCTCGATCTCCGAATCCGCAAGCTTCAGCGGCCAGAACTGGGTTGCTACCGGTACCGACACAGTGACTGCCCCCGTGGATGTGACGGTCGTTTCCGGCTTCATCCGTGACTCAAGCGGCAATGTCTCCGTTTCGACCACCCTCTATTCCCTCGATGCCACGACCCCTGATGGAATGACCGTTCTGTTCGGTGGTGATGCGACCGGACTGATCGACTACAACTCCGGTATCATCGGCAGCATTTCGGATACCTTCGACGCCTTTGTCGACTGGGACAATGACGGAACGGCCGGTGTCGCAGCTGCCGAAATCGCAGGCGTTTCCATCGACCAGCTCGACATCACCGGCCTGACGACCGCCGGCATGCAGGAAGCCCTGTCACTCGTCGAATACGGCCTTCAGCAGATGACCAGCGCGGCTGCTGCTCTCGGCTCGATCTCCATGCGAATTGGCATGCAGGAAGACTTCGTCGCGGCTCTCACCGACTCGATCGACAGTGGTGTGGGTCGCCTCGTGGATGCCGACATGAACGAAGAATCGACCCGCCTGAAGGCACTGCAGACCCAGCAGCAGCTGGCCATCCAGTCGCTCTCGATCGCCAACACCTCTTCCGAAAGCATCCTGACACTCTTCCGTCAGTAAGCGGCGCTCTGGCTAGGGGCGACTTCGTCCCGCCCTGACTGTGTCGGATGTTATCGGTGTGAATCCGCGCCTCGCAAGAGGCGCGGATTTTCGCTTGAGCCTTGCGCGAAACTTTTGGCATTTTCGTTTGGACTACAAAAGACAATTCGATGCCTTGCCATGCCCTTGGTCTCTTTGTTAACTGCCGCTGTTAACGATTTGTTAACAGTGACGGGGACCGCGCGCTTAAGCGGTCTGCATGATGCCCTCCCGTCTTGCCGGCCAGCGCCGGATGCACAGTCCTGAACGCTTAGGGGCACCAAGCATGACCAGTATTATGACCAATGCGGCCGCCATGGCGGCGCTGCAGACGCTTCGTTCGATCGACAACAACCTCGAGACAACCCAGCGGCGTGTTTCCTCGGGCTACCGGGTAGAAACCGCAGCCGACAATGCCGGCTATTGGTCCATTGCCACCACGATGCGCTCCGACAATGCGGCGCTCTCGACCGTTTCCGACGCGCTCGGCCTCGGTGCGGCGACCGTTGATACCGCTTACACGGCGCTCGACAACGTCGTCGACGTTATGTCGAGCATCAAGGCGAAGCTCGTGGCCGCCAGCGAGCCGGGCGTCGACAAGAACAAGATCAACGAAGAAATGACGCAGCTGAAGAATCAGCTGATCTCCGCGGCGCAGTCCGCATCCTTCTCCGGTGAGAACTGGCTCTACAATACCAATGCGGCGGAGCTCGGCACGAAGCAGGTTGTCTCGTCCTTCGTTCGCGGAGCCGATGGCAGCGTGCAGGTCACGACACTCGACTTCGATACCGAGGAATCGGTCCTGATCGACATTCAGGATGCCTCGCGAGGCTTTCTGACGAAGTCGATCGACGCCGATGTGCTGCGCAACACCGGTACAGGTGCCCGCGAATTCTACCTCCTCGACATGGGCGCACCGACCAGCGGCACTGAAATCGCCATCGATACAAATACGACCAAGGAACAGCTCGACGACATGATTGCCGTCGTCGACGACGTCATCCAGCAGCTGACTGATGCCGCCGCCACGCTCGGCGCGATCACGTCGCGCATTGAGATGCAGGACAACTTCGTCTCCAACCTGATGGACGTGATCGACAAGGGTATCGGCCGTCTGGTCGATGCTGACATGAACGAGGAATCGACACGCCTGAAGGCCCTGCAGACCCAGCAGCAGCTCGGCATCCAGGCTCTCTCGATCGCCAACAGCAGCGCCGAAAAGCTTCTCACCCTCTTCCAGCGCTAACAGTTGAGACGCCGGAGGCGCAAGCATCCGGCGCGCTCGTATCGATTTGAAGCAGCTGGCCGCAAACGTCATTCATCTTCGCGCAAGTTTGAACCCCTAGTTTTAGGAAAGCACGTGGCACAAAAGCGCCAATCCGTGCCGAACGAGCTTCGAACAATTTTGGAAGATGAGAGAACGCGTACGGATATGCTGAAGTTTGATCTTCTTCTCGCGGAGCGCCGCGTTTCCTGGCCTCTCAATGTCGCCGATGGAGGCGATTGCCGATGAGCATGCCTCTGGCACGTTATCTCAAGGATTTTTCCAGCGACGTTGCGCCGCCGGCACCGCCGACGCAGGCGCCGACCTTTGATCTGCCGAGCGTCGATGCGTTCGACATGGACTTTCCGGCACTGCCCGAACCTGACCCGATCGATGTCGAAGCCCTCAGGCGCGAAGCCTATGCCGAAGGGCATGAGGCTGGCGAAAAGGCTGCCGCCGAGCGTTTCGAGGTCGACCGGCAGGCGATGGAGATTGCCCACGCCCAGGCGCTCGCGGAACGCGACCAACGCCTGCGCGACGAGTTCGCGGCCATCGTCGGCACAAAACTGCCCGAGCTGATCGAGAAGCTTTCGCTTGCCGTCAGCGAACAGGCGGCTGTTGCCCTCGCGCCGGTGATCGGCGAGGCGCTTGCGGAGAAGGCAGTCAAGGATCTCGCCGTCGTGCTCCAGGCAGCCATCGCCTCTGGCGACGCGGGTACGATCGAAGTGAAGGGACCGCGCCTGCTGTTCCAGAAATTGCAGTCCGAAATGCCAGAGCACACGAGCTTCCTCCGCCATACGGAGGATGACGATCTCGACCTGACGGCCGAGTTCGGTGACGCGGCGCTTGTGACCCGCATCTCCGCCTTTACGGCGAGCCTGAAGAAAGTGCTGGCATGAGCGACGAAAATCACCACCACGGCAAAAACGAGATCATCATCGTCAAGCGCCACAAGGGTGACCACGATGGTGCCCATGGTGGCGCCTGGAAGATCGCCTATGCCGACTTCATGACCGCGATGATGGCCTTCTTCCTCGTCATGTGGCTGGTCAACGCCGCGAACGAGGAAACCAAGGCCTCGGTCGCCAGCTACTTCAATCCGATCAAGCTCTCTGACGAAAAGCCCACCGAAAAGGGCCTGGAGAAGCCGGTCGAGACCAGCGAAGGCGAAGAGAAGAAGGAACGGTCGCAGGTCGACGAGGACCAGGACAAGGTCGGTTCGGCCGCCGCAACTGGCGACGATCAGACGGCGTCGTCCGGCGACGAGGCCAATTACTCCGAGGCCGATTTCTTCGAAAACCCCTATTCCGTGCTCGCTGAAATCGCGCAGGAAGTCGGCCAGCAGGCAAATGTCAGCGCCAAGGGCGAGGGCGGTGCAGCCGATTCCGGCCCATCGACCGGTGCGCAGGGCGGCGAAGCCTATCGCGATCCCTTCGATCCCGACTTCTGGACCCAGCAGGTGCAGACGGCCAACGGCCCGCCGGGTGAGCCGACCGATGCCCCGACACCGGCGGAGCAGGCCCAAACCGCAGCACAGCCGGCGACCGAACCGGTTGATCCCTCAACCGAGCCTGAGCAGCAGATCGCCCTTGTCGTTCCCGGACAGAAGCCTGTGGATCCGGCAACTCCCTCCGAAGCATTGAGTGGCGACAAGCCGGCGGAAGCCGACATGCCGAAGAGCGACGTCGGCGAGACCGATCACTCCGAGACCAAGACCGAAGACAAGGTTGAGACCGCCAAGGTCGATCCCACGGCAGAGGCGCAGCTTGAGGTCCAGCTCGCCGCGGCCGACAAGTTGAAGGCCGAGATCGAGGAAACGCTCGGTGGCGCCGCCGGCAAGCTTGCCGAGGGCCTCCTCGTCACACCGTCGGAAGGCGGACTGCTCGTCACCATCAGCGATCAGAGCGATGCTGCCATGTTCAATGTCGGCTCGGCCGTGCCGCGCCGCGAACTGGTGCTGGCGATGGAACGACTGGGCAAGCTTTTGCAGGACAAGCCCGGCCGTATCGTCATCCGCGGTCATACCGATGCCCGCCAGTTCAAGGGTACGGAAAACGACAACTGGCGCCTCTCCATGGCACGCGCCCACAGCGCTTATTACATGCTGGTGCGTGGCGGCCTCAGCGAGGACCGCGTCGAACAGGTCTCCGGCTTTGCGGATCGTCGCCCACAGGTTGCCGAAGATCCGCTCGCGGATGCCAACCGCCGCATCGAAATCCTGATCGAAGCGGATGAGGGGTGAGCATGGCCATTCGGCGACTGTCCCTCTGCGTTCTGCTCTCCGGTCTGGCGGCATTTGCTGCCGGATCGCCGAGCCATGCGCAGTCGGTGGACGAGACGCTCGAACCCTACCGGATGCTGCGTTCGCTGCAATTCGTCCAGGATACCGTCATCCGGGGTGACCATTCCGCAGCAGACATGCAGCGCTTCATGCTGGGCACGATCGACGAGCGGCTGCGCACCGCCGATCCGAAGATCTTCCAGGATCCGCGCAACGTCGATGCGGCCCTGATCTATGCGATGAGCGGCGGCAATCCCGCGACGCTGGAATTGCTGGTCGCCCGTGACATCGAAGGTAATTTCGACAATCGCGTCAGCGATGCCTTACGCAAGTATCTGACCGGCAAGGGCACCTTGATCGCCAAGACATTGGGCGACATGGCCGTCGAATACAAGAACGACAGGATTGGCCCCTATCTCGCGCTCGTTGCCGGCAATGTCACCCTCGCCAAGGATCCGGCTGCCGCCTTGAAGTTCTACGACTGGGCACGCCTGACGGCTCCCGGCACCATTGTCGAAGAGGCAGCCCTTCGCCGTTCGCTCGCCGTCGCTGTCGACGCCAAGATCGTCGACAAGGCGTCGCTCTATGCGAATGGCTACGCACGCCGCTTCCTCTATTCGCCCTATGCCAGCCAGTTCGCCGATCTCTTCGTGCGGTTCGTCGTCGAGCACTATGATGTACTGAAGCCCGCCGATATCGATGCCACGCTCGGCTACATGGATATCGACCGGCGCCGTGAGGTTTACCTCCGGGTTGCGCGCGAAGCGGCGATCGCCGGGCGCAAGGAACTCGCCACCATGGCCGCCGACCAGGCAAAGCTCCTGTCCGGCAGCGAAGAGGGCGCAGACGCCCTTGCCAAGCTCTATGGCAGCCTCGTCGGCGTCCCGACTGAGAATGTCGACGATGCCATGGCTGTATTGATGAATATCCCGGAAGATGCGCTTTCGCCTCGCGATCGCGCGCTGCGCCAGGCCGCCGAAACCGTGGCCAAGGAGGTTCTGCGCAAACCGGAACCCGTAGCCGCCCCGCAAGCGCCCCCGCCGGTCGACGCTCCGCAGGCAGGCGAAGCGGTGGAGGCTGCTGCGACCGACCAGGAACAGCAGGATCCCTTTGCCCAGCCGCAGCCGGCCGATGCTGCCCCCGGTGAGGCCGAAGTTCAGTCCGCTGCGGCAGAGCCCGGTACGCCACCGGCGGAGCAGGCCGAGATTGATCCCGAACTGCGAACCTTCGTCGATGCGGGACGATCCAAACTCGATGCCATAGACGATCTTCTCCAGAAAGAAGGCCCCTGATCATGATGGATGCACTCTCAGCTCCCAGATTGCCTGTTTCGGATGGCGCAGCCTCGCAATCCGCCTCCGGTCGTAGCGACAGGGCGGAAGACGGCGGCAGCTTCTCGAAGGTGCTGTCGAGTTCGGGAGAGCAGGAGCGCGGCGCGTCTCAGGGCGGAAATTCTGAAGAGGACGCGGCAAGCGTAGACACCGACGCTGATCTTCCGGCGGCAAAGACCTCCCCGCGCAGCGCCGACCCATCGCTGTTTGCCATCGACGATGCGCTGCTTGCCGAACTCGAAGCTCTGCCGGACGACGTGTCCATGGGCGACCTCGTGCGCCTTCTCGCAAACGCCAAGGCACAGGGCAAGGGAAGCACGAAGGAGAGCAAGGAGCCCGAGGTCGAGATCGAAGGTCTCGATCCCGCACTCAAGGCGGAGCTCGCCAAGGCCATGGTCGCCGTCCGCGACCGCAAGGGCGAGGAAGGCACCGAGGAGGTTCCGGCCGAACAGGCATCCGGCGAGACTGCAGCCACCGAGGCAACGACCGCTGACCTTGCGGATGTGCTGCAGCTTCTGGCCGGTGGTGAAGCCAAGATCTCAGAAAAGGACGAGGAACCGGTCAAGGGTGAGAAGAGCGCCAAGTCAGATCAGAAGGCCGTTGACGGCCTTGCCGTGCCAGCGGTCTCAGAGGGAGAGGCAGACGCCTCCACCGCGGATGACAGTGGTTCGGAAGGCAATCGCGACTTCCGCTTCGTTAGGGCTGATGGCAAGGGTGAGCCAGTGCTTCTGCGCAGAGAAGGATCTGAACAGACCGAGCAAAAGGCAGTCGAGACGGTTACCGTGGTCGACAGCCGACGCTATATCGCGCCGGTCTCGACGACCAACGGTGCTTCGATCACAGCGGCCATGCTGGGCGACAGCGAGTGGGTCGGCGCCATGTCGCCGGGTTCTGAGCTCGCCAACGCCGCGACCCAGTCCAGCCAGGGCAAGGTCGTGCATACCTTGAAGATCCAGATGACACCGATCGAGCTTGGAAGCGTCACCGCGACCTTGCGGCTATCGGGTGAGGAACTGAGCGTCCAGTTGACCGTCGACAATCCGGCAGCGCTCCGCCAGCTCTCAAACGATCAGAGCGACATCCTGAAGGCTCTGCGTGCGCAGGGTCTGGTCGTCGACCAGGTGCAGGTGAACATGCAGGTCGCGACTGTCGATCGCAGCGCCGACACCGGTCAGAACAGTGCGCAGAACCAGCAAGCAGGCCAACAGACATTCCAGTCCGGAAACCAGGGTGGCAGCGAACGGCAGCAGCAGGGTGAGGCTGCAGGAAACGGGGTACGGACGGCAGATGAGCGCCTGGTTCAAACGACGGATACTCCGGCTACCGACGCTCACGGCGCTCGCCCTGATCAGCTTTACGTCTGAGGCAGCGGCAAGCCTTGGTGCCTGTGAAGGCGCCATCAGTGCGGCCGCCGCCAAGTTCGGCATCCCTGAAGGCATCCTCTATTCGGTGGGCCTGACCGAGACGGGGCGCAAGGGCAGCCTTCAGCCCTTCGCCATGAATGTCGAAGGCAAAGCCTATTACTTCGATGAGCTGGAGGAGGCGCTCGAGGCGTTCCAGCGGGCGAGGGAAGGTGGCGCGGTCCTCATCGACGTCGGCTGCATGCAGATCAACCAGCACTTCCACGGAGAGCATTTCAGCTCCGTAGAAGCGATGTTTGACCCTCGGCGTAACGTGGAATATGCAGCGCGCTTTCTCAGCAATCTGCATAGCCGTCACGAAACATGGACGATGGCTGTTGCAAGGTACCACGCGGGGCCGAATAACGACCCGGCCCAGAAGCGCTATGTGTGTCGCGTGATCGCAAATTTGGTGGCGACGGGCTATGGAAGCTGGACGCCCAATGCGCGACAATTTTGCGGTGAATAACAATCGAAGGTTGTTTGACAGCCACGATTGTGCCGATTTGCGAAATGTGGCGAGACTGCGATGAAAGAGGCATTAGCAAGAGCTTGTGCGAAACTTGCGTTAACTTTTCCACTGGAAAATAGTGTCTGAAAACCCGGGGAGCCACTATATCTAGTTCAAATCGGCACCAAATGGTTAATCAATCGTTAATTACTATGGTTAAGTTCTCCTAGTTGTTCATAAATCCCCCGATTCGTACCCATGGTGCATCGAAACACCACACTGATTCGGAGGCGGCTGAATGATCGTCGTGGTAGATGAGCGCAGAGCTCGTGAAAGACGGATACACATCACTATTTGGGCGCGAGGGTATTCCCTCGACGGGTTTCGACCCACGCGAGTTCGGGGAATGGGTCAATACGGCGGCCGATTCCGACATCGCGGCGGTTGAAGCATTCCTGCTCGGGCAGGGCGAGGCGACCCTGGAACTGCCGCGGGCAATCCGCGACCGGACCCAGGCACCGGTGATCGCAGTCAGCGATCAGCCATCCCTGGAGGCAACCCTCGCACTCTTCGACTGCGGCGTCGATGATGTCGTGCGCAAGCCTGTCCATCCTCGCGAAATCCTGGCACGCGCTGCGGCTATCCGCCGGCGTCTGCGGGCGATCACCAACTTCACCGAGATCGGCCCGATCAAGGTCTTCTCCGACGGCCGCGATCCCGAGATCGCCGGCGACGTCTTCCCTTGCCGCGCCGCGAGCGCCGCATCCTCGAATATTTGGTCTCCAACCGCGGTCGTCGCGTCTCGAAGACCCAGATCTTCAACGCGATTTACGGCATCTTCGACGAAGAAGTCGAAGAGAACGTCGTCGAAAGCCACATCTCCAAGCTTCGCAAGAAGCTTCGCAAGAAGCTCGGTTTCGACCCCGTCGATTCCAAACGCTTCCTAGGTTACTGCATCGACTGGAGCTGATAATTGCATCCCGCGGCCGCCCTTGTGCGGCCGCAGTTTTCCTCGCCACGAGGTGAAAAAACGGCAGGGCCCTCCAGCCAGACAGCTTCACGCAAGGCCCACCTCATACTCTCCCATTGACTATAAAACGAGGATTTTGACATGAGCCTTTACGGAACCATGCGAACGGGTGTCTCCGGCATGAACGCCCAGTCGAACCGGCTGAGCACTGTCGCTGACAACATCGCCAATTCCAGCACCGTCGGCTACAAGAAGGCCTCGGTGCAGTTTTCATCCATGATTTTGCCGACCACGAACGGCGCCTACAATTCCGGCGGCGTCAACACGGATGTCCGCTACTCGATTTCGAGCCAGGGCACCTTCAGCTACACGACCTCCGAGACGGACCTCGCAATCAATGGCGACGGCTTCTTCATCGTGAAGGGCGACGACGGCACTCCCTACATGACCCGCGCGGGCTCTTTCGTTCTCCAGGATGACGGCACGCTCAAGAACACCGCAGGCTATACCCTCCAGGGTTACGAATACGATTCCACGGCTGATCCGACCATCGTTGTGAACGGCTTCGATGGACTTGAGGACGTCGATTTGTCCGGTTCGGGCATCTCCGCTGTCGCCTCGACGACCGGTACCCTCAACGTCAACCTGCCCAACGGTGCGGAAGACGGTTTTGTACAGACGACCTCTCTGAAGGTGTTCGACAGCCAGGGTTCCAGCCGCCTGATTCAATTCACCTACACGAAAGTCACCGACAACGAGTGGACGGTAGAAGCAACCGGTCCCGGTGTTCCGGCCACTGTACTCGGCGTAACCAGCCTCTTCTTCACCACGGACGGCCAGCTTGATACGGCATTGAGCCCGACGCCCCTCACGCTGCAGACCTTCGATATCGATGGTGCGGTGGTGCCGGATATCACCTTGGAAATCGGCGACACGACGCAGCTCGCGTCTGCCTTCTCCGTTGAAGAAGGCAAGGTCAACGGCAACGCTGCCTCGAAGGTCAAGGGCTACGAGATCGACGACAAGGGTGTCGTCTCGATCGCCTACGAAAACGGCGACCTGGTGCCGAAGTTCCGCGTCGCTCTTGCGAGCGTCCAAAGCCCGGACAACCTCAATCCGGTTGCCGGCAACATGTACACCCAGTCGAACGATTCCGGTGTCGTCATCCTCGGTTATGCCGGCTCCAGCGGCTTTGGCACGATCCTGTCCGGCGCTCTTGAAGACTCCAACGTGGACGTCGCTGAAGAGCTGACGGCCATGATCGAGTCCCAGCGGAATTACACCGCAAACTCCAAGGTTTTCCAGACCGGCTCCGAATTGATGGAAGTCCTGGTCAACCTGAAGAGATAATCGAAAGAGTAGGTTAGTCCTATGTCGCTTGCATCGTCGCTCAATACGGCCAATTCGATCTTCCGGAACACGTCGCAGCAGACGTCCGTGATCTCGACGAACATCGCCAACACCGGCAACGAAAACTACGTTCGCCGTGACGCGGTGGTCACGCAGTCCGTATACGGTTTCTCGTCGGTGCAGAACGAGCGGTCGCAGCAGATGGCTCTGTTGCGGCAGATGTCATCCTCGACTGCGCAGCAAAGTGCGCAGTCGACCCTGCTCGACGGACTGACCACGCTTTCCGATGCGCTCGGGGGCAATGACTACGAACTCTCGCCGTCTGCCTATCTCGCCAATCTGCAGAGCAGCCTCCAGTCGTTTGCGGCATCACCAGGCGAATATGCACTCGCCTCCACGGTGGTGACGGATGCGATCGACGTGGTGAACTCGCTCAACAACGCGACCACCACGACGCAGGAACTGCGCGAAGACACCGACGCTCAGATGTTCGAGCAGGTGGACACGCTCAACAAGCTGCTCGCCGAGTTCAAGATCGTCAACGACACGGTCGTGCGCCAGACGGCAACCGGGGGCAATGCCGACGACTATCTCGATCGCCGCGACACGCTGCTCAAGGAAATCTCCGGGATCATCGGCGTTTCCGTGAACATGCGCGACAACAGCGACATGGTCCTCTACACCTATGATGGCACGACGCTGTTCGAGACCGATCCGCGTGAAGTCAGCTTCGTTCGCACCTATACCTACGACGCGACCGTCTCCGGCAACGCGATCTACATCGATGGCACACCGGTCCGCGCCGGCGTTGGTGGCAATACGGACGGCCAGGGTTCGCTGGCTTCGCTGGTTCAGATCCGCGATGTCATCGCTCCGACCTTCCAGACCCAGCTCGATGAAATTGCCCGTGGCCTGGTCGAGGCCTTCCAGGAAACCGACACAGGTGGCGGCGGTGAACTGCCCGGCTTGTTCACTTGGCCGACCGGTACTGTTCCGGCAACCGGCACTGTCGAGCCTGGACTGGCTGCCCTCATTCAAGTCAATTCGGCCGTTCGCTCGGATGCCGGCGGTGACCCGATGTTGATCCGTGACGGCGGCATCAACGGCGCCGCCTATGTGCAGAACGTCGATGGGTCTTCCGGCTACACCGACCTCATCAATGCCTATGTTGATGAACTCGCAGCCAACCGCAGCTTCTCCGCGGATGCCGATCTGAAGACGGATGCAAGTGTTCTGTCTTTCGCCAGCAACTCGATCGGCTGGCTTGAGGAACTCCGCTCCAACGCGACGACGGCGAACGAAAACAAGCAGGCGCTCTATGAGCGGACCTTCCAGACCTACTCTTCCAAGACGGCAGTCAGCCTCGATGAAGAGCTATCGCTGCTGCTCGATGTAGAGCAGTCCTACAAGGCCGCGGCCAAGCTCGTCTCTACCGTTGACGAGATGCTGAAGGCCGTTCTCGAAATGGCGGGGTAATCCCTGATGTCGACAGCCAGCGTTTCTAACCTATCGACCCAGACATCGATGCGCCTGACGATCCGGCAGGCGCAGAACGAGCTCCTGAAGTCCCAGCAGGAAGTCAGCACGGGTTTCTACGCCGACGTCGGTGCAGAGCTTGGCAGCAGGACATCGACGGTGGTGGACCTCAATCGCGAAAGCCTGCGGCTGACATCGATGATCAGCAATAATTCCATCGCGACCCAGCGTCTCTCGGCCTCCCAGGAAGCCTTGACGCAGATCGCGACGGCTGCGGAGGAAATGAACAACGCGCTGATCACCATCTCCGGTTCATCCAACAGCATGACGAGCCCGCCGAACAGCGCGGTGAACCCTCCGACCATGACCAGCATGGCCAGCCAATCGGCCAACGGCGAATTTCTGTTTGCCGGGATCAATACCGACGTCCAGCCGATCAGCGAATACACCGAGACCTCGGCTGCAAAGACGGCGTTCGACACAGCCTTCACTGCCTATTTCGGCTTCGCGCCCACCGACACAGCCGGTACAGCTACGATCGCGGCAAGCGGTGCGGCCCCCAGCATGGAGGACTTTATCACCTCCACGCTCGAGCCGATGTTCACCGGTGCGGACTGGAACACCAACTGGTCCAGCGCCAGCGACGAGGCGATGACGAGCCGCATCACTCAATCCGAGACGGTTCAGACCTCGGCATCCGTGAATGAGGACGGCTTCCGCTACTTCGCGCTTGCGGCGGTCCTGACCACGGAGCTGATGAACATCGGCGCACCGGCCAATGCGGTCACAGTCGCGATCAACAAGGCCATCGACTATACCGGCCGCGCCATCACCGGCATCAACTCCACGCGCTCCGAACTCGGCCTTTCGCAGAACCGTGTTGAGAAGGCGGATGCCTCGCTCAAGGTTCAGGTGGATATAATCGAGACCAGCCTGTCGAGTAAAATTGAAGTAGATGCGTACGAAGCCTCGACTCGCGTTAACTCTCTGCTTTCCATGGTGGAAGCATCTTACACGCTGACCGCGAAGATCCAGGCGCTGAGCCTTGTCAACTACCTTTGATGAGCAAAGGGTGAAATGAACCTGAAGGGCAACTGAATGTACCAGTTCTCATATGCCGAAATTATGGAGGATGGCGTCGCTGACGCCAAGGATCGCGAACGTCAGGCCCTTGACCGTTGCATCCAGCTTCTTAGCGCGGCGCGGGACAAGAAGGGTTACTCCCGCGAAGCGATCGAGGCACTTTTCTATACACGCCGGGTCTGGGTCCGGCTGATCGAAGATCTGCAAAACCCGGAAAACCAGTTGGGCGAGGAAATCCGCGCCAACCTGATTTCCATCGCCATCTGGATTTTGAAAGAATGTGACCGGATCCGCAAGCGCGAGTCGGAAAACTTCCAGGGCATTATCGACGTGACAACCATCATCAGGGATGGACTTAAATGAAGAGCACTTTGCGCATCTCGCTCAAGTCGGGCGAACGTATTTTCATCAATGGAGCGGTTCTGCGCGTCGACCGCAAGGTTGCCCTCGAGTTCCTGAACGATGTGACTTTCCTGCTTGAGAACCACGTTCTCCAGCCCGAACAGGCCACGACCCCGCTGCGTCAGCTCTACTTCATCGCACAGATGATGCTGATCAACCCGGAAGGCAAGGATCAGTCGCTTGCGATGTTCCGCAAGTCGGTCATCATGCTGCTGTCGTGCTTCGAGAACGAGGAAATCCTCGCCGAACTGAAGCGCATCGACGGCATGGTGTCATCCGGCCGCGCCTTCGATGCTCTCAAGGCCATCCGTCAGCTATATCCCATCGAGGACCGCATCCTGAACAATCAGGAAATGGCGCCGGCAACGATCGAACAGATCCGCAAGGAAATTGCGCCATGGCGGTAGACGCAGTCACCGGCACGACCACCACAACGAGCACGACATCCACGTCGTCGACCTCAAGCAGCGCGGCAAGCCAAGCCTCTGCCAAGGCGTCTCTGGATTATGACAGCTTTCTGCAGCTGCTCATTGCCCAGATGAAAAATCAGGATCCGACGGATCCGATGGACGCCAGCGAGCAGATCGCCCAGCTTGCCACCTTCTCGCAGGTCGAGCAGTCGATCCAGATGAACTCGAACCTCGAGACTCTGATCACCGGCAATGCTCTGACCAATGCCTCGTCCTACATCGGCAAGACCATCACGAGCGCCGATGAAAAGACCAGCGGTGTCGTGGCCTCCGTACGCGTCTACAGTGACACGATGGTTGCTACCACGACGGACGGCAAGGAAATCCCGATTATTGTCGGCGTTCGCGTCGGCACTGCAAGCACCACGACGACCGGTTCTTGATATGCTAGGCCTTTCGGGGTGGATGGCATGATTCGCCGCTCCGAAAGGATACCGTCTCATGAATGAGGCAGACGCTCTCGACATTCTCCAGGCTGCGATCTGGACCATCATCATCGCGTCCGGCCCGGCCGTTGCGGCCGGCATGATCGTTGGCGTCGTGATCGCTCTCATCCAGGCGCTGACCCAGGTTCAGGAAATGACCCTGACCTTCGTGCCGAAGATCCTCGCGATAATGATTACCATCGGCATTTCCGCCCCCTTCGTCGGGGCGCAGATCAATCTCTTCACAACGCTGGTCTTCTCGCGAATACAATCCGGCTTCTAGCCGGGCGCCTGACACCCTCGCGCAAGCTTCGACCGTTATCTCTCAAGGGCAGACTGCCGGAAGCATGATCTTCCGGATGACTTCTCATGAAGAGATGGAACGGAAATGGCGCAACCTCCTGCACTCGTAATTCCGAAGGTAAGCCCCAGCGGGCGTGACATCGGCTTCGCGCTTGGGATCGTGATGATCCTGTGCATCCTGTTCCTGCCTATCCCGCCTTTCCTCATCGACGTCGGTCTCGCATTCTCGATCGCGCTTTCTGTCTTGATCCTGATGGTCTCGCTCTGGATCCAGCGCCCTCTCGATTTCTCGTCCTTCCCGACCATCCTGCTGATCGCCACCATGATCCGCCTGTCGCTCAACATCGCGACGACGCGCGTTATCCTGTCGCATGGCCATGAGGGGCACGGAGCGGCCGGCGGCGTCATTGCAGGCTTCTCGAACCTCGTGATGGGCGGGGACTTCGTCATCGGTCTGATCGTCTTCATGATCCTCATCACGGTAAACTTTATCGTCATCACCAAGGGCGCCACCCGTATCGCGGAAGTCGGCGCCCGCTTCACCCTCGATGCCATCCCCGGCAAGCAGATGTCGATCGACGCCGACCTGTCCGCCGGCATCATCGACGAAAAGGAAGCCCAGCACAGACGTCGCGAACTCGAGCAGGAAAGCTCCTTCTTCGGCGCCATGGACGGCGCCTCGAAGTTCGTTCGCGGCGACGCCATCGCCGGCCTGATCATCACTGCTATCTGCGTCGCCGGCGGCATCATCATCGGCTACTTCCGCCACGGCATGGAACTCGGCGAAGCAGCCGACGTCTTCGTCAAGCTCTCCGTCGGTGACGGCATCGTCTCGCAGGTTCCGGCCCTGATCGTCTCGCTGGCAGCCGGCCTTCTGGTCTCGCGCGGCGGCACGCCAGGCTCGACCGACCAGGCCGTCGTCAACCAGCTGAGCGGCTATCCGCGCGCACTGTATGTGGCAGCGGGCCTCATGGGCGCCCTCGCGATCGTACCGGGCCTGCCCATGATTCCCTTCGTTGCTCTCGGAGGCCTCATGGCCTTCGGCGCATGGTTCATTCCTCGCCAGCTCGAAGCGGAAAACCAGCTGAAGCGCGACCAGGAAGAAAAGAAGGTCATCCAGAACAAGGAAGCCGAGAAGGATTCGGTCAAGGCCGTCCTCAAGACCTCGGAAATCGAACTCGCGCTCGGCAAGCTCGTCTCCACCCGTCTTCTGGGTGCACACCAGGAACTGGCCTTCCGCGTCGGCAAGATGCGCAAGAAGTTCGCCAGCCAGTACGGTTTCGTGGTGCCTGAGATCAAGGTGACCGACGACATCATGATCCCGGAAAAGGCCTACCAGATCCGCATCCACGGGACGACGGTCGCCTCCAACAACCTGCGCGTCGGCGAAGTCCTCGTCGTCACCGGTTCCGGCCGCAGGCCCAATGTTCCCGGCGACGAAATCCGCGAACCCGCCTTCGGCATGCCGGCTGTCTCGGTCCTCGAAACCTTCACCGAGGAACTGAAGCGCGAAGGCTTCCATCCGATCGACAACGTCTCGGTTGTCCTGACCCACGTCTCGGAAGTCATCCGCAACAACCTGCCGCAGCTCCTGTCCTACAAGGACGTCAAGGTTCTGATCGATCGCCTCGATCCCGAATACAAGAAGCTTGCCGACGAGATCTGCTCGTCGCACATGTCCTATTCGGGCCTGCAGGCGGTGTTGAAGTTGCTGCTCGCCGAACGGGTCTCGATCCGCAACCTGCACCTGATCCTCGAAGCTGTGGCCGAGCTCGCCCCGCATGTCCGCAAGACCGAGCAGATCGTCGAACACGTCCGCGTCCGTATGGCCCAGCAGCTCTGCGGCGACCTGACCGACAACGGTGTCCTTCGCGTCCTGCGTCTCGGCTCCAAGTGGGACCTCGTCTTCCACCAGGCCCTCAAGCGCGATGCCAAGGGCGAGATCGTCGAATTCGATATCGATCCCCGCAGCCTGGAGGAGTTTTCCGAACAGGCAAGCCAGGTAATCCGTGAATTCATGGACCGTGGTCTGCCCTTCGTGCTTGTCACTTCGCCCGAAACGCGGTCCTATGTGCGCATGATCATCGAACGACTCTTTGCGACCTTGCCCGTTCTGTCCCATGTCGAACTGGCCAAGGGCATCGAGATCAAGATTTTGGGCTCCATTTCATGATTGCTGACCCGCAGGGGACTGTGCTGGTGCTGGTGGCGATTTTCTGCCGCATCGGCGCCTGCATCATGACCCTTCCGGGTTTTTCCTCTGCCCGTATCTCGACCACCATCCGGTTCTTCCTGGCGTTTGCGGTCTCCATGGCCATGACGCCGCTGCTCTTCGACACGATCTACCCGAGTGTCCAGGGCACCGCGGCGACCCTCGTCGGCGTGATCCTTGCCGAGCTTCTGATCGGTGCCATGTATGGCCTCGTGCCGCGCCTCTATGTGCTGGGACTGCAGTTTACCGGCTCGGCGATATCAATGGCGATCGGCCTGAACACGCCGGGCGCAACCGACATCCTTGAGGACACTTCTGAAAACCAGATGACCAACCTCATCTCGTTCAGCGGGCTCCTCGTGCTTTTCATGCTGGATTTCCACCACGTCGTATTCCGTGCGCTGGTTGATTCCTACGCCGTGATGCCGCTGGGCGGCATGCCGGACAGCCAGAAGATGCTGATCACGCTGACCGACACCTTGTCTCAGACCTTCATGCTGATGCTGCGGCTTGCCAGTCCGTTCCTGATCTTCGGCTTGATGTTCAACTTCGCCGTCGGTCTGGTGAACAAGCTCGCTCCCCAGGTACCGGTCTTCTACATCTCGACCCCGTATCTGCTGCTCGGCGGCCTGATACTGGTTTATTTCACCATTGCTGCCATGGTGATGCAGTTCGGTCAGTATTTTCCAATGATCTTCAACTTCTGAACAGGACGCCATGGCCACGCAGAAGAAATCCGACAAGCTGAAGCGTCTCGTCGCCGTGCAGCGCCATATGGAACGCATGGCCGAAAGCGATCTTGGAATTACCGCCCAGCGCATCGAAGAGAACGCCCGCTCGATGGAAAACGTCATGGAGGCGATCGGCTCGCTCGAGCCGCTGCACCGGTTGTTCGCGCAGAACTATGCCGACCGCTTCGACCGCCTCTCCAACACGGACAAGCAGTTGCACGGCCTCCAGCAGGTTCAGGAAATGAAGCTGATGCGCGAGCGTGCCAAGGGTGACCGGCTGGAAGAGAACATGAAGGATGCCCGCGATCACGAAGAACGCGAGCGCGACGACGACGCGATCTACGACCTGATCGACATCAAGTTCGCCACACCAGCCTCCAGCAAGCTTCACGAGTGATAGTCGCCTCGAACAAAAATCGAGGATGTCACGGTGGCCATTTCTCCTCCGAGCGATCTGGTGCTGGAC
The DNA here is from genome assembly GCA_965283865.1 of Allorhizobium sp. Lineage (GTDB taxonomy): Bacteria > Pseudomonadota > Alphaproteobacteria > Rhizobiales > Rhizobiaceae > Allorhizobium. Next base: position 4,045,970 of record CBDIQA010000001.1, on the reverse strand, counting down.
GTGATCCGCGCCGCCGATCCGGCGCAAGTCGCCGCCGCCCAGGAACAGTTGAAGATCAACCGCGCCAACTTCATGGCGTCCAGTCTCGCTGAAAAGGGCGCAGGCTTCGGTGCGACCGTCGACATCCTGAACCGCACCACTAATGCAGCCCGCACGGAAGCGATGGCCGAGAAGGTCGAAGACACCGGCAAGCCACCTAAGATCTATCGCGATTTCGAAGCCGTTTATCTGACCAACTTCGTCCAGAGCATGCTGCCGGACGAAAGCGAGGAAGTGTACGGCAAGGGCAATGCCGGCGAGATGTGGAAGAGCATGATGGCCGAGCAGCTCGGCTCCACCATTGCTGAGTCAGGCGGCGTCGGCATCGCAGAGCAGATGTATGAAACCGCCCTTCAGCGCGTTCGTGGCGAGGACGCCGAAGCCGTGAACGCCTCGACCGACGAGACTGATCGCGGTCTGGCGATGAGCTGGGTGACGGATCTGGAACGCCGCACCCTGGGTGCTGGTGCCGACAACAAGAAATGATTAATTTAGGAAGATAGGGCAGAATTTCATGGAAGTTGTTTCGAGCGAATATCGCGTCAAGACGGTACTGAGCCGCCTGGAGCGCATCATCGACAACGAAAACGAGCGCATCGGCAAGGATCCGGAATTCGACTTCAAGGTCTCCAACGCGCACAAGAGCCGTTGCCTCTACGAATTGACGATGCTGTTCCGTGACACCGATCCGCGCGAGTTCGCCGTCAACTATGTCGAGCAGCTCCATGCTCTCAAGGAAAAGCTCGCCCTCAATGCGCGCCGTGTCGAGGCCCACCTCGCAGCCGTTCGCGCCGTCGCCGATCTCCTGAAGAATGCTGTCCGTGACGCCGATGGTGACGGCACCTATTCTCAGGAACAGTTCCAGTTCAGCGAGTTCTGATGGGCAAGATACTCGGAATCGGCCTTTGGGTCTGCATCGTCACGCTGGGAGCCGTTTACGGCTCGATCTTCCTGGCGACAGCCCCTGCCGGCCCGAGCGAGGAAGAAACCAAGAAGGCCGCCCTGGAACTGATCCGGGGCGAGCCGATCACCATTCCCGTCATCGGTAATGGCGATGTCACCGGCTATTTCCTCACCCGCATTTCCTTCATGATGGACAAGGAAAAGGTCAAGGGACAGGACTTGCCCACGACCGAGCTGATGACCGACCAGCTCTTCACCCTGCTTGTCGGCAACAAGATGGTCGACATCGGCAACGTCTCGGCCTTCGACGTCAACGACTTCCGCGAGAAGATCAAGGTCGAGATGAATGAGCGACTGGGCGAAGGCATGGTCGATCAGGTGTTGATCGAACAGCTCGACTACGTCTCGAAGGACGCCGCCCGCAAAGCCGCCGACGGTGGGTCCAAGCCCATGGAGATGACCACGGTCGTCGAAGGCGAGAAGGTCGAAGAGGCGCCGGCTTCGTCTGGCCACTGATCAGGCTTCGGCCTCGTTTTGCCAACATGGTGAACGAAACCTTGATCCGATCCTGAGAGTTTTAGCCCCGTTTTTCACTTGAATTTCAGCGATGGCTGATAGGTTCCGAGCCTCAGATCTTCGGGACCCGCCATGCGACCTTCTTCATCTTCCGCCCGGAAGCAGCCGGTAGAAATTTCTGCGGTTGGCTCCGCCGAGCGTGCAATTCCTGTGCTGCCCATTCTCGGTATGCCGGTCCGTGATCTCGGCTGGAACGAGGCTCTGGTGCATCTGGAGCAGAAGCTGGTCGCCCGCGACGGTTTCACCCACATTGCCTTCCTGAATGCCAACAACGCCAATGTCATGGTGGGCGACCCGGAATACCGCGCGGTTCTGGAGCGCTCCCTGGTCCTGCCGGATGGCATTGGGGTGGATATCGCCGCGCATTTCCTGCACGGCGGTCGCTTCTCCGCCAATCTCAACGGCACTGATTTCGTCCCCGCAGCGCTGACATTCATCTCCAGGCCCCTGAGGGTAGGGCTGCTCGGAGCGACCTCTGCCGTTCTGAAGTCTGCGGCGACCAACCTCCGCCGGCAGACGCCCTGGCACGAATTCGTTGAAATCTCGGATGGCTATTTCGACCGGGCCGATCCGGCCCTGATCCTGAAACGCATAGAGACTGCCCGCATCGACCTGCTGCTCGTTGCCATGGGCACACCTTTGCAGGAAAAATGGGTCGACCGGCACCTGACCAGTGAACATGCCCGTGTTGTGATCAGCGTGGGCGCATTGCTCGATTTCGTCTCAGGGCGGGTGGCGCGTGCGCCGCGCTGGATGCGACGGCTGCGGTCCGAATGGCTCTTCCGCCTCTGGCTTGAGCCCTCGCGTCTCTGGCGGCGCTATGTTCTCGGCATTCCCGTGTTCCTTGCCCATGTGGTGAGCTACCGGCTGCGCCATCAAAACACGCCCACCACCTGAGGCACCCCGCAAATTCCTGCCTTGCAATATGCCGCAATTTGACAGCATAGGACGGTGACAGGCAAATGGTGCCCCTGCGTTGGCGCTAGCTTGCTGCCAGTGGAAGACGGGGATTGAGCACAGTGACGACCACGGTAATCGATGGAAAGGCAGCCGCCGCTTCGGTAATCGAAGCGGTAACCTCAGCGGCTACGACGCTGAAGACCTCCGGCCACCGCAAGCCGGGCCTTGCAGTCGTAATAGTCGGGGATGACCCGGCAAGCCATGCCTATGTCGGTGCGAAAAGCCGTATGGCCAAGCAGTGCGGCTTCAACTCCATCCAGCACACGCTTCCCGAGGAAACCTCTCAAGCCGATCTGATGGCGCTGGTTGCCTCGCTCAATGACGATCCTGACATCGATGGCATTCTCGTGCAGTTGCCGCTGCCCAAGCATCTCGACAGCGAGCCCGTCATCCAGTCGATCCTGCCGGAAAAGGATGTCGACGGCCTGCACATCGTCAACGCCGGCAAGCTGGCGACCGGCGATTTAAAGACCGGCCTTCTGTCCTGCACTCCGGCCGGCGCCATGATCCTGGTGCGCCAGATCCACGGCAATGATCTCTCGGGCCTGAATGCCCTGGTCATCGGCCGCTCCAACCTCTTCGGCAAGCCGATGGCGCAGCTTCTTCTCAATGCAAACGCCACCGTCACGATCGGCCATTCGCGAAGCCGCGATCTGCCCGAACTCGCCCGTCAGGCCGACATCCTGGTCGCCGCCGTCGGCCGCGCGGAAATGGTGAAGGCCGACTGGTTGAAGCCGGGTGCGACCGTCATCGATGTCGGCATCAACCGCGTGGCGGCACCCGAAAAGGGTGAAGGCAAGTTCAAGCTGGTGGGTGACGTCGCCTTCGCCGAATGCAAGCCCGTCGCCAAGGCCATTTCCCCTGTTCCTGGCGGCGTCGGTCCGATGACCATCGCCATGCTGATGGCGAATACCGTGATTGCCGCCCATCGTCGGGCGGGTGTGGCAGCGCCAAGCTTCTGACGGATTGCAACGGGCGCCGTGCCTTAGGCCGGCGCCGGTCCCGTCGAGGCCCGCACCACCAGCTCCACCTTCCACAATTCCTGCTCCGGCAACGCCGGTTCGCTCTGGTTGATCATTGCGATCAGGCGTTCCCCGACCCGTTTTCCTGCTGCCCGCAGCGAGGAGCGGGTCGTCGTGAGCGGCGTCGAGAAGTTCTCCGGCTTCAGCAGCGGCAACTCGTCGTCATGGGCGATCAGCGAGATGTCGGTCCCAAGTTTCAGCCCGAATTCGTTCATCGCTCGGACGGCCCCAAGCGCAAGCACGGTACTGGCACACAGAACCGCGGTCGGACGATCGGGTAAGCCCAGGATCTCCTTCATGCCGCGATAGCCCTGCTCGTCGCCCATGAAACTGTGCCGGGTATGCCGGGGATCGAGCAGGAGCCCTTTCTCAGCAAGCGCCTTCTCCGTTCCAAGTCGGCGCCGATAGGCAAAGTCGAGCTCCGCCTGACCGTTCAGGAGCGCAATGCGCTTGTGCCCAAGCTGCAGCAGGAAGCGCGTCGCATCATAAAAAGCGCCTTCGTTATCCACGTCGAGGAAGGGGTAATCCAGATCGAGCCGTGCTGCGCCCGTGCACGATGAAGGGCAGGGACAAGGATTTCGCCATCGCGATCCGCGGATCCTTCTCGCGCACATAGGCGAGATAGTAGCCATCGACACTGCCGCTTGAGACGAGCCAGCGGATCGCCTGTTCCTCTTCTTCAGCCCGGGACGGCATGATGACGAAATGGAAATCATGGACGATCGACGCCTCGGCGAGCCCGCTCTGGAACTCGGCGAAGTGCATGTCCGAGCTATGGTCGGGAGAAATAGGCATGATCAGCCCGATCGATCCCGCCTTGCCGGTTGCCAGACGCTGTGCCGCCCGGTTCGGACGATAGCCGGTGTCCTTGGCAGCCTGGAGCACGCGTTGGCGTGTCTCCTCGTTGACTTCAGGGTAGCCATTGAGTGCGCGGCTGATTGTCGTCTGCGACAGGCCGAGCATCTGTGACAATTCTTTCAGATTCACTGCAGGCATTCCTCTCCCTTGCCGGACCGCCAGTTCCCTCCACAGGTGGCCAAAGCGCTTCGACTATGGCGCAGACGCCGGGCCGGCGACAAGAGAAAAATGCTATAAATCAATGCAGATGCCGCTGGGCGTGCGAAGCGTTGCGCCAAAATGCGGCAGAACCAGAAAAGCGCTTGACTCAATATGGAACCCAATGGGATGAAATAGGGGCCAAAGCGCTTTGAGGATAATGCGCTGACCAAGGACGTTTGGCCGTCCGATGTGATGGGAGGTAAATCACATGAAGAAGATGTTTTTGATGACCGTGGCAGCCGCTGCGCTCGTGGCCGGCTCTGTCGGCGCGCAGGAGTTGAAGTTCGCGCCGGGTGAGGACGCCAAGTTCAACTGGGCGAGCTTCGAAGAGCTGAAGAAGACCCAGCTTGCTGGCGAACAGATCACGATCTTTGGACCCTGGCTCGGCCCGGACCAGGTGCTCGTGGAAAGCGTTCTGGCCTATTTCGCAGCCGCGACCGGCGCTGACGTTCGCTACACCGGTTCCGACAGCTTCGAACAGCAGGTCGTTGTCGACCTCGAAGCAGGCTCCGCTCCGAATATTGCAATCTTCCCGCAGCCGGGTCTTGCATCCGACATGGCAAAGCGCGGCTTCCTGACCGATCTCGGTGCTGAAAACGCATCCTGGCTGAAGGACAACTATGCAGCTGGTCAGTCCTGGGTTGACCTCGGCACCTATGCCGGCAAGGACGGCAACAAGGCTTTCTACGGCTTCCCCTTCAAGACCGACCTGAAGTCGCTTGTCTGGTATTCGCCTGAGAACTTTGAAGATGCCGGTTACGAAGTGCCCAAGAGCATGGAAGAGCTGAAGGCTCTGACCGAGAAGATCGTTGCTGACGGCGGTACGCCGTGGTGCATCGGTCTCGGCTCGGGTGCCGCCACCGGTTGGCCGGCCACCGACTGGGTTGAAGACATGATGCTGCGCACGGCATCGCCGGAAGACTACGACAAGTGGGTCTCCAACGAGATGAAGTTCGACGATCCGGTTGTCGTCAACGCCATCAACGAATTCGGCTGGTTCGCCAAGAACGACAAGTTCGTCGTCGGTGGCGCCGGTGCCGTTGCATCCACCGACTTCCGCGACAGCCCGAAGGGTCTCTTCGCATCGCCGCCGCAGTGCTACATGCACCGCCAGGCCTCCTTCATCCCGTCCTTCTTCCCCGAAGGCACGTCGGTCGGTGAAGATGCTGACTTCTTCTACTTCCCCGCCTATGCCGACAAGAACCTCGGCAGCCCGGTTCTCGGTGCCGGCACCGCTGGTCTCCATCACCAAGGATACGCCTGGCTGCCCGCGCCTTCATCGAATTCCTGAAGTCGCCGATCGCCCACGAAGTCTGGATGGCCCAGAAGGGCTTCCTCACCCCGCATAAGGGCGTGAACCCGGAAGTCTTCACCGACCCGACGGTCCGCAAGATGAACGACATCCTGCTGCAGGCAACCACCTTCCGCTTTGACGGTTCCGACCTGATGCCGGGTGCCGTTGGTGCCGGCAGCTTCTGGACCGGCATGGTCGACTATGTCGGTGGCAAGTCTGCCGAAGATGTTGCAAAGTCGATCCAGACGTCCTGGGACGGCATCAAGTAAGCTGCCGTAGAGCAGAGCTGCCTCACGAGTGTCCGGGCCATTGGGTCCGGGCGTTCGCACAAAATAATGAGAAGGCATGCGGAGGGGGAGACCATCATGAATCCAGCGTTGCAGGCTCTGATCACGATCGTCATCGGTGTCGGTGGGTGTGTCGGTTATTTCTATCTGTCGAACATGTTCATCGACAGGGTGCTGTTCCCCGCAAAGGGAGAGCATGCCGGGCGCAACATCAACCGCGCCAACATGGTTCGGCCCTGGCTGTTCCTGTTTCCCGCAATCTTCGCTCTTGGCATGTATCTGGCCTATCCGGTGGTGGCCACACTCTGGCTTTCGGTGACCGATCGCAGCGCTGGTGGCGCATTTGTCGGCCTCGATAACTACCAGAGGATGGTCGGTGAACCGAAGTTCTGGGAAGCGATCAGCAACAACCTGCTGTGGCTGACCGTCGTTCCGGCCGTGTCGACTGCTTTCGGTCTGCTCGCCGCACAGCTTACCGACCGGATCTCCTGGGGCAATATCGCCAAATCGCTGATCTTCATGCCGATGGCGATTTCCTTCGTCGGCGCCTCCGTCATTTTCAAGCTGGTCTATGACACGCGCCCGGCAGGCGAAGAGCAGATCGGCATCCTGAATGCCCTGTGGCTCTCCTTTGATGGCGGAATGGGCACCGTCCTCGTTCTGCGCGTGCTTCCCGCACTGCTGCTGGTCGCCTTCATCGCCTTTGTCGCCTACGGCATCTACCAGCTGCTGCGCCCGCTCGCCGGCGGTATTGGCTATCGTGGCGGCAGCTCGAAGTTCGGCGTGGTCGTCCGCGCAGCCGTGACGCTTGCCGGTGTCTGGCTCGCCTACCGCGCCGTCATATCGATCTATTCCGTGCTCACCTTCGCCTATCCCTATGGTGAACCGCAGACCTGGCTGACGGTGCCCTTCTGGAACAACTTCTTCCTGATGGTGGTGCTGATCTGGATCCAGACCGGCTTCGCCATGGTCATCCTCTCTGCTGCCCTGCGTGGCATCCCGGAGGAAACCATCGAAGCCGCCGTCATCGACGGAGCCAACGATTTCGAGATCTTCTTCAAGATCAAGATCCCGCAGATCATGGGAACCGTCGTCGTCGTCTGGACGACGATCACGCTCGTCGTGCTCAAGGTCTTCGACATCGTCTTCGCGATGACCAACGGCCAGTGGGAGACCCAGGTCCTCGCCAACTACATGTTCGACAAGCTGTTCCGCGCCAATGACTGGGGCGTCGGCTCGGCCAGCGCCATGGTCATCATGCTGCTCGTGCTGCCGATCCTGGTCTGGAACGTCTACAACGCTCGAAAAGAAATGCGCTGAGGGGAGGCGGGACCATGGCAAAGATCGCAGGCAAGAAATCCGGTCTCGTCTGGACCGTGCATATCTCGGTAGCGGCACTGGTCATCCTGTGGCTGCTCCCGACCACTGGCCTCTTCATCTCGTCCTTCCGGACAGCGGATCAGATATCGACCAGCGGCTGGTGGAGCTCGCTGTTCTCCCAGGAGCAGAACCTCGTCTTGAGAACGGCGGCACCGTCGACCCAGCGCCAAGAGGGCAATCTCTGGGTCATTGAAGGCAATGTGCTGAGCGAAGGCGGCGCTTCCGCAGAAGCTGAAATTTCCGCCTGGGGCACGACCTCGCGCGCAATCAACGAATATGAGCCTGGGGCGACGGCTACCCTCGGCGACAGCGGCCGCGTGACGGTGCAGGCGAACGGCGACTACCGCCTGGAAAGTGATGTCGAACTGACCGGCAGCCGTGGCGATCGCATCTTCGTGACGGCCGAACTGCCGCCGAAATTCACATCGGCGCTGATGCAGACGGTGCTCTTCTCCGGCTCCACGACGGACTCGATGGCCAAGGCCTTCTTCAACACGCTCACCGTCACCATTCCGGCGACCATCATCCCGATCGTCATCGCCGCCTTCGCCGCTTATGCGCTGGCCTGGATGGAGTTTCCGGGACGCGCACTGCTGATCGCAGCCGTCGTCGCACTTCTCGTCGTGCCGCTGCAGCTCGCACTCATCCCGCTGCTGCGCCTGCATCTCTCCATCGGCATCGGCAAGGGCTATCTCGGCGTCTGGCTCGCCCATACCGGCTTCGGTCTGCCGCTCGCGATCTATCTGCTGCGCAATTACATGGTCGGGCTTCCGCGCGACATCATCGAATGCGCCAAGGTGGACGGTGCGACCGATTTCCAGATCTTCACGCGCATCATCCTGCCGCTCTCTTCCCGGCGCTCGCCTCCTTCGCCATCTTCCAGTTCCTCTGGACCTGGAACGATCTGCTCGTCGCCAAGGTCTTCCTGATCGATGCGACCGGCGACACCACGGTTATGACCAACCAGATCGTCGAACTGCTGGGAACCCGCGGGGGCAACTGGGAAATTCTGGCAACGGCAGCCTTCGTGTCGATCGCCGTGCCGCTCCTCGTCTTCTTCTTCATGCAACGCTATCTCGTGCGTGGCCTCCTTGCCGGTTCGGTCAAGGGTGGCTGACGCCGGGACGAAAGACCAAGCCAACAGGAATGTCTAAATGAGTGCAGTTTCAAATCCCGTCATGACGCCCGACAAGGACTGGTGGCGCGGCGCGGTGATCTATCAGATCTACCCGCGCTCCTACCAGGATTCCAACGGCGACGGCATTGGTGACCTGAAAGGCATCACGGCCCGTTTGACGCATATCGCCGAACTCGGCGCAGACGCGATCTGGATCTCGCCCTTCTTCGCCTCGCCGATGAAGGACTTCGGCTACGACGTTTCGAACTATGTCGACGTCGATCCGATGTTCGGCTCGCTCACCGATTTCGACGGCCTGATCGCCGAAGCCCATCGCCTCGGCATTCGGGTCATGATCGACCTCGTGATGTCGCACTCGTCGGATCAGCATCCCTGGTTTGTTGAAAGCCGGTCCAGCCGGGTTAATCCCAAGGCCGATTGGTATGTCTGGTCCGATCCGAAGCCGGATGGCTCGCCGCCGAACAATTGGTTGTCGATCTTCGGTGGTTCTGCCTGGCAGTGGGACCCGACCCGCATGCAGTACTACCTGCACAACTTCCTGACCTCGCAGCCGGACATGAACCTGCACAATCCGGAAGTGCAGGATGCGCTCTTGGCCGCCACCCGCTTCTGGCTGGACCGCGGCGTCGATGGCTTCCGTCTCGACACCATCAACTTCTATTTCCACGACAAGGAACTGAGGGACAACCCGGCACTGGCGCCTGAGCGCCGCAATGCCTCGACGGCGCCCGCGGTCAATCCCTATAACTTCCAGGAACACATATACGACAAGAACCGCCCTGAGAATATCGCCTTCCTCAAGCGCTTCCGCGCGCTTCTGGATGAATATCCGGCGATTGCGGCGGTCGGCGAAGTCGGTGACAGCCAGCGTGGTCTCGAAATCGTCGGGGAATACACGTCTGGCAACGACAAGATGCAGATGTGCTACGCCTTCGAATTTTTGGCGCCGGAACCGCTGACCCCGTCGGTCGTCCAGAATACGCAGAATGCTTTTGCTGCCGCTGCCCCCGAAGGCTGGGCCTGCTGGGCCTTCTCCAACCACGATGTGGTGCGCCATGTCAGCCGTTGGGGCGCGACCGTCCTCGACCGCGATGCCTATGCCAAGATGACGTCTGCCCTGCTGCTCACCCAACGCGGCTCGGTCTGCATCTATCAGGGCGAGGAACTCGGCCTCACCGAAGCCGAAATCGCCTTCGAAGACCTGCAAGACCCCTACGGCATCCAGTTCTGGCCGGAATTCAAGGGCCGTGACGGCTGCCGCACGCCGATGGTCTGGGACGATCATGCCGTCCAGGCCGGCTTCTCGACGGCGCCGAAGCCCTGGCTACCGATCCCGGTGGAGCATGTGCTCCGATCGGTCAACACGCAGGTTGGCAAGCCGGAATCCGTGCTGGAGCACTATCGCCGCTTCCTGGCCTTCCGCCGCCAGTATCCGGCCTTTGCCAAGGGCGACATCACCTTCCATGAGGCGGGCGAAGACACGCTCGTCTACACCCGCGCCTTCGGCAATGAGAAGCTGCTCTGCATGTTCAATATGGGCGCGGATCAGGCCTCGCTCTCGATGCCGGCGGGCAACTGGGTCGAGCTGGAAGGCCATGGGTTTGTCAGTAACGTCAACGATAACAAGGTAGAATTGCCGGCTTGGGGCGCCTATTTCGCGCGTCACGCCTGACAGGGGAGGATAGCATGACGGGTCTGGTACTCAAGGACATCCGCAAGGCATACGGGCAGGTCAAGGTCCTGCACGGTATCGATCTGGAGATCAAGGAAGGCGAGTTCGTGGTCTTCGTCGGCCCGTCGGGCTGCGGCAAGTCCACACTGCTGCGCATGATCGCGGGCCTTGAGGACATCACCGGCGGTGAACTCTACATCGACGGCCAGCTCGTCAACGACGTGCCCCCGTCCAAGCGTGGCATCGCCATGGTGTTCCAGTCCTATGCGCTCTATCCGCATATGACGGTCTACGACAACATGGCCTTCGGCATGCGCATCGCGGGCGAAAGCAAGGAGGAGATCGACCGCCGCGTCCGCTCGGCTGCCAACATCCTGCAGCTCGGCCCGTATCTGGATCGCCTGCCCAAGGCGCTGTCTGGTGGCCAGCGTCAGCGCGTCGCCATCGGCCGCGCGATCGTGCCGCAACCCTAAGGTCTTCCTCTTCGACGAGCCATTGTCCAACTTGGACGCAGCCCTGCGCGTCGCGACCCGCATCGAAATCGCCAAGCTGAACGAGCAGATGGCCGATACGACGATGATCTACGTCACCCACGATCAGGTCGAGGCGATGACGCTGGCAGACCGGATCGTCGTGCTCTCGGCCGGCCGGATCGAGCAGGTTGGACCGCCGCTCGAACTCTACGAACGCCCGGCAAACCTGTTCGTCGCCCGCTTCATCGGCTCGCCGGCCATGAACATCATGCCGGCGACCGTGATCGGCACGGGGGATGCAACACGGATCAAGCTGAAGGACGGCTCGGAAGTGACGGTCGATGTGGCCACGTCTGCGTCTGACCAGGGTAAGGCCGCAAGCTTCGGCGTGCGCCCGGAAGATCTGGCGATCGCAACCGGCGACGAATTCCTCTTCGAGGGCGTCGTCGACATCGTCGAGGCGCTCGGCGAAGTCACGCTGCTTTATGTGAACGGCCCGGTCGAGGAAGAGCCGGTGGTGGTCAAGCTGCCCGGCATCGTGGACGTGAAGAAGGGTCAGACGCTGCGCTTCTCCGCAACCAAGACCAAGCTGCACCTCTTCGACGCCGACGGTCAGGCCTACCGCCGCTGAACGTCTCGCCATCACCTTGTTTAAGGCCCTGTTATCCTTACCGATGACAGGGCTTTTTGCTCCCAAGAATGATCCATCCGCCAACACCGACTGTTAAACAGTGGCTGGTAGCCTTTTGCTCATAACAACGGACAAAAGACGAGGGCATGAAACGATGAGAACGGCAAGTGGCGGATCTCATTTCCTGAAAAAGGAGGAATCCTTCATGTACGACCGGGAAAACCGGTATCGCATGGAGGATACGATGAATGCCGGGCGCCTCGAATACACTGAGAACGGCATGACCCATATGGCGGCGCGCCGTTGCGACGTGCTGCGCATCTCGCTGAGCGGTGCCGTGATCAGCCTGATCACGCAGGTCAACCTGCCCAAGCAGTTCTATCTCGACATCCCGGACGCCCGCATCAACAAGGTCGGTGCTGTCCTGATGAAGAGTTTTGCCAACAACACCGCCGAGATCCGCTTCCTGCGCCTGCTGACGCAGAAGGAGCTCGACCGTATATTCGTCTTCTCGACCCACCCGGCGCACAAGGACCGCGTGCTCGACGTCCGCAGCTGGTAAGACCAGAGCTTCAGAGTTTTCGGCTGGGCCGATGCAGCGAAGGCTGCATCGGCCTTCAGCTTTTCTGACTGGACATCACCGAGCGGAGCCTCGATCTTCCTGAAACAGCAAAGGAGAGCATGCATGTCCAGTGGAAAGGTTGCCATCGTCACGGCAGGGGAAGCGGTATGGGGGCGGCTGCGGCAAGGCGTCTCGCCGCAGATGGCTTCAAGGTCGCCATCCTGTCCTCCTCCGGCAAGGGGGAGGCGCTTGCCGCCGAGCTTGGGGGCTACGGCATCACCGGTTCGAACCAGTCTCCGGACGATCTCGCCCGCCTCGTTGACGGCACGATGGAGCGTTATGGCCGCGTCGACGTTCTGGTCAACAGTGCCGGCCACGGACCGCGCGCCCAGATCCTCGAGATCACCGACGAGCAGTGGGCGAAAGGCATGGATGTTTACCTGCTCAATGTCATTCGCCCGACCCGGCTCGTCACCCCGATCATGCAGGCGCAGAAGTCAGGCACGATCATCAACATCTCGACCGCCTGGGCCTTCGAGCCCTCCTCGATGTTCCCGACATCTGCCGTCTTCCGCGCAGGCCTCGCCTCGTTTACCAAGATCTTTGCCGATACCTATGCGGCTGAAAACATCCGGATGAACAACGTGCTCCCGGGCTGGATCGACAGCCTGCCCGCCACCGAAGAGCGTCGCGATGGTGTGCCGATGAAGCGCTACGGGACAAGCGAGGAAATCGCCGCCACCATCGCCTTCCTGGCATCCGATGGCGCGGCCTACATCACCGGCCAGAACCTCAAGGTCGACGGCGGGCTAACCCGTCACGTTTGAGACTGTTTCGAACGCCACGCCCGGAATGCGACAAGAAACCTCCGGGCGTAAACCTCTTGGTTACCAAACTTCTTCATTCTTTAGGACAGTCGACAGGACGACCTTTCGGTTGCCTGTCCCAGTAAAGTCGGTTTCCGCTGTTAGGCGGTCGGCTCTCCAGAGTTTTGGTAAGCGAGTTCAAGTATCATGGCGTCCTCGACCCTGAAGGTCACCGGTGGCAATCGTGCCGCCGTTCAAAAGACGAAGTCGCGCAGGAAGGCGCGCGGCTCCAGCCTGCCGACGGTCTTGGGCATCTCACTCGCCTGCCTCTTCTGGGGCACCGCAAGCCTCGCCGTCTTCAAGGGCCTCTCATCCTCCACCATCCAGGCTCCCGCCATTGCAGGTCACAGCCTGCCGAAGCCGGATCTTGCTGTCGTCAAGCCGGTCCCTTCGCAGGCGACGCCGGCGAAAGCCGCGAACCTTGCGGCTCTCGAAGAGATGCACAATCGCTTCGCCGAGGCGATGGCCGCGACTGATCATCTTGGTCTTCTCATGCTCCCGGCCGCCATGCGGCTTGCGGAAGTCGACAAGTCGGACCGGCTCCTCCTCGCCCGCGTCGAAAGCGTGACGGGCTCCCAGGCGCTTGCCGTTCTACGCGACGCACTTCTGCAGGCAGAGGCAGGCCGCCAGCAGGCGGCCCTCGCAACGGCAGCCGGTGAGCGCCGTAGCGGCCTTGATGACATCGATCCGGTCGTCACCGCGTCGATCCCGAGCGATACGACAGTGGCCACCTCCGTTGCGCTCGGCTATGCCGCCGTGCCTTCTGCACCTGAGATGATGGCAGCCGCCGACCCGCGTGAAGAGCCCTTCCAGGAGCTCTTGTCGGAGCCCGCCGCTGAAGATCACGGTGCGCTTCCGGATGATGGCCCGCTTCCCGGCGCCAATCCGCAGGCGAAGCCCCGTGTCGAGCGCGTGCCGGCACCAGAGGCCCCGGCTGTTGCCACGGCGCCGGAAAAGCCGAAGAAAAAGACACTGATGGACATGCTGGCCTATGCCAAGCCTGACAATCCGGTCACCACGGATGACGGGGCAGGGGGCATTTTTCAGCGCAAGAACAGCCTGCCGGGTCCCGGAAGCCGCATCGCCGTCTACGTTATCGAGGATTCCGTCGTGCATATGCCGAACGGCGAGAAGCTGAAGGCGCATTCCGGGCGTGGCCATATGCGCGACAATCCGAAGTTCGTGCATGTGAAGAACTACGGCCCGACCCCGCCCAACGTCTACAAGCTGCGCATGCGCGAAGCCCGCTTCCACGGTATCGAGGCGATCCGCATGAACCCGGTCGGTGACGCCAAGATGTACAATCGCGATGGCTTCCTGACCCACACCTATCTCCTCCGCCGCCGCGGGGACAGTTCGGGTTGCGTGGTCTTCGAAGACTACAATCGCTTCCTGAACGCCTACAAGCGCGGGAACGTACACACCTTGATCGTGGTCCCGAGCATGCGGGATCTGCCAAAATACATGGCGATGCTCTGACGAAAAGGCCTCCGCGACAGTGTCACGGAGGCCTTCCTGTTTTCGGCGCAGTTTCTTCAGGCCCCGCATCACGGGGCCTGCTTGGCTTACATCGCCGGGATCACGGTGATCGACTTGATCGCGGCGGGAGCGCCACTGATATCGCCGGCCTTCGTGGCTGCACCCGTCTCCAAGTTTACAGTGTAGAGGGCGCTGTCCGCGACCAGCCAGGCAGTGTTCTTGCCGTCGGCGCCTGCTTCGATGTCGAAGGCGTAGGACGCAGGGCTGCCTTCGATGCCGAGCTTGCCGATTGCCTTCAGCGTACCGTCATTCGGCTTGGTCTGCTGGATGAGCGCACCAATCGTCGCGTCGATGTTGTACATCGCCGTCTTTTCCGGCTTGCCAACAGAGTTGGTGTAGGCGGCGGCAACCGTGTTCGGGGTCTCGCCCTTGTGCATGTCGCCCTCTTCGAAGGCGAGGCTGCCGTCGACGGTCACGGCGCCCGTGTCGGGATGGACGCGGTGATTGGTCGTGCCGGTCATGTAGCGCAGACGGTCAGCGGCCGGGTTGAAGTTCACGACGACAGGCGCGTCACCGATCGTCAGCGGCTTGTCCATCTTGGCGACTTCGGTCGCAGCGCCGGTTGCCGGATCGATGGTGACGATCACGTTGTCTGCCGTCACGCCGACGATGGTCTGGTTGGCCGGGCGGTAGTCGATGCCGACGAGACGGTCAACGCCGGTGACATCCATCGACTTGGAGACTTCAGGCTTGGCTGTGTCGAACATGACAAGGGTCTTGTCACCGGCGAGACCGACGACCTGGGCGGCCTGCGCTCCGAAGGCAGTCAGGGCGGTGGCGGCGGCAAGGCTGAGGATACGGATGCTGGTCATGAAAACTCTCCCATTTGAATGGCGGTGGCACCGGTCTGGTGCCTCCTGATCTCACGACACGTGGGCTTAGGCGTTTGGATGCAGCCGCCCATAATTTTTTTCGTCTGCATCCGGAAACGGTGCTCGCGTGTCTCCGAAATGAAGGAGAAAGTCATGGACGTGACGATGACGAGCGGCAGTTCTTCGACCAGCGCTTCCGGTGCCGGTTGCCAAATCAGGCGAGTGAGCTACTTTCCGCCCAGGTTCTTGGAAGGAAGCTGGATGGGGAATGAGCAAGACAAGCTCGGTGCGGCACTGAAAGCCTGTGCCGCAGGCGATCGCAAGGGCCTGGCCGTGATCTACGAAAGCGAGGCCGCCCGCATGGTGACGGTCGCTCAACGCATCTTGCGGCGTCATGATCTGGCAGAAGAGATCGTTCAGGAGGCCTTCCTGCAGATCTGGAACAAGGCCTGGCAATACGATCCGAGCCGTGGCTCCGCACGCGGATGGATCTACGCCATTGTCCGTTCCCGGTCGTTGAACGCGCTGCGCGACGGTGGTCGGGAGGATCTGACCGAGACCGACAGTCTCGACCGTCTGCAGGATGAAGGCGCGGATGCGCTTTATCACGATCTCTTCGACCAGCTGGACACCGCAAGCCGGTTGCGCGCCTGCCTTGGGCGGCTCGATGGTCTGCGTCGCAAGACGGTGATGATGGCCTATGTCTCCGGCTACAGTCATGGCGAAATCGCCGGCCGCCTGAAGCTGCCGCTCGGCACGGCGAAGGCCTGGATCCGCCGCTCCCTCGTGGCCCTGAGGGAGTGCATGGCATGAGCACCTGGCAAACCGAAGCAGAACGCGTTGATGCCTATGTTCTTGGACTGATGGACGAGGACGAGCGCCGTGCAGTCGAAACGGAGATGGAAGCGAACGGCGAGCTGGCTCGCTTGGTCGGCGAGGCGCGCGACCGCTTTCTCGAATTGGATCTTGCAGGACCAGCAGCAACCGTCTCCGCCGATCTCTGGTCGCGGATTGAGGAGAAGCTTGGGCCACAGCAAGCTGCCGCCGTGCGGCCAGCGCCGCGATGCGCCGCAACGACAATCGCCTTGCCTGGTGGCGTAGCGTCGGCATGTCCGCTGCTGCAGCCTCCGTGTTGCTGCTTGCTGCTCTGACCTATACGGTCCTGGGGCGTGCGGAACCGCAGGTCATTGCCGTCCTGATGAATGCCGAAGGCGAGCCCGTGGTCATGATCGAGGATTTCGGCAACGACACTGCCAAGGTCATCCCGCTCACCGATGTGTCCGTTGACGCGGATCGATCGCTGCAGCTCTGGACCCTGCCGTCTCAGGATACCGGCCCGGTATCTCTCGGTGTCCTCGACGGCTGGCGCACGGCAAACGTCGAAGGTCCTGACCTTCCGGGGCCCATGGAGGAACAGCTCTACGAGATCACCGTAGAGCCCCTGGGCGGTTCACCGACCGGCAAACCGACGGGGCCGATCCTGGGCAAGGGCTTCGCCAAGATGCCGAGGCCCTGACGATCAGTCGCGCCCACCGGAATGGGCGCGACCGTCTGGTTTCAGAATTCCTGCCACTCGTCCTGCTTCAAAGCCGCATTGCCATGCATCGGGGCAGGGCGGGACGGCGCTTTTCGCGGGGCGCTGGTCGGCGTTGCCGGTGGTGCGGGTCGTGGGGCTGCGTGGCTTGTCGGCGCAGCACTCTGCTTGCCGGTATAGTGCCGGCCGAGCGTGAACCGCGAGATGAACTGACGCAGTCGCTGGGTCTCTGTCGCGAGTGTCGCGCTCGCAGCGTTGGATTCCTCGACCATCGCGGCGTTCTGCTGGGTCACCTGGTCCATCTGGTTGACAGCCGAGTTGACCTCGGAAAGGCCGGTTGCCTGTTCGCGGGCCGAGCTTGCGATTGCCTGCATGTGATCATTGACCGCGACGATGTTGTCCTGGATCGTCTTCAGCGCCTCGCCGGTCTCGCTGACCAGCTTCACGCCGTTCTTGACCTCTTCCGACGAGTTGCGGATGAGTTCCTTGATCTCCTTTGCCGCCTGCGCCGAGCGTTGTGCGAGTTCACGCACTTCCTGGGCGACAACCGCAAAGCCCTTGCCGGCTTCGCCGGCGCGTGCTGCTTCAACGCCAGCATTCAGCGCGAGGAGGTTGGTCTGGAAGGCGATCTCGTCGATCACACCGATGATGTTCGAGATCTGGTTCGACGACTGCTCGATGCGGGCCATCGCGCCCACGGCTTCGGCCACGATCTGGCCGGAGCGGGTGGCGCTGGTGTCGGCTGCTTGGGTGGCGTGACGGGCTTCCTCGGCACGCTTCGACGCGTTGTTGACGTTGACGGTAATCTGATCGAGGGCGGCTGCCGTCTCTTCCAGCGATGCCGCCTGCTGTTCGGTCCGCTTCGACAGGTCCTCGGCGCTTGAGCTGATCTCGCGGCTGCCACTGTCGATCTGGTCGGTCGACTTTGCAACGGCACCGAGGGTGGTTGCCAGCTGCGTCACGGCTTCGTTCAGATTGGTCCGTAGGGCCTCGAAATCCGTGGCAAAAGGTTTGTCGAGGGTGAAGCTGACGTCACCATGGGCCATGCGTCCCAGCGCATCGCCGATGGTGTCGACCGCGTGTACGCGTTCGGTCACATCGGTTGCGAACTTCACCACCTTGGTCACGCGACCACGAGGCGTCGAGGATGGGATTGTAGGAGGCCTTGATGACGACCTTCTTCCCGCCCTTGCCATAGCGGGTGAACTCGGCCGCCTGAAACTTGCCAGCTCGCAGGTTCTTCCAGAACTCAGCATAGTCTGGCGACCTCACATATTCGGGATCGACGAACAGGCTATGCTGCTTGCCCTTGATCTCGTCCATCCGGTAGCCGAGGGCGTCGAGGAAGTTCTGATTGGCCGAAACGACCTCACCTTCTGGCGTGAACTCGATGATCGCCTGAACGCGGCTAATGGCTTCCATCTGGTTTTGGTAATCGAGGTTTTGGAGGCGCTCCTTGGCATTCGCCCATTCGACGACGAATCCGGTGGTCCTGGCCCCATTCTTCAGCGGCGTGACGATCAGGTCGAAGGCTCGATGCCCGACCCAGATGGTTGCCTTATGCTGGTTCTTCAGGCTCGACAGCATATTGCGCTGATGGCTTGGGTCCTTGTGGAAGATGTCGATATTGCTGCCGATCAGCCTCTCGAAATCAAAGCGCGGCAGTTCCTTCTTCAGGTCACTCTCCGCTTCCTTCAGAAGCGCCTTGGTGGCGGTGTTCATGTAACGGATGTTGAGCTTTTCGTCGGCGATCATGATGTTCGCGGTGATGACTTCAAGCGATTCGAGTTGCGAGCGGGTGTTGCTGGACATTCCAAACATATTGCCTTGGTCCTTTGGCCAATTTCCTGCTTCAGAAACCGGACCGCGCATTCAAAAGGTAGACAAAGGGCGAAGATGCCGTCGCAAGATCGTCTGTTTGTACAACGTGTTGATATCGCGTGTGTTTCTCGAACAAAATATATAAAATTAGAAATGTCGAAAGTGTTAATGCGCCGTATGTTGGCACTCCTCTAGACGAAAGTTGTGTCAACAAGAGCAGACAGAAAAGGCCGCGATCGCTCGCAGCCTTTGACGTTATTCTTATAAATTGAGACGTTTAGAACAGGACGCTGGCGCCCTGGTCAGCCGGACCTGCGATCCGGCGGAAGCTCGCAAACAGCTCGCGGCCCATGCCGAATTCATTGTCGTCGAGATTGGTCGTTGCAAGCGGCCTTGCATTGAACTCGGTGGCGTCGGCCAGAACTTCAAGCGTGCCCGCAACAGCATCCAGCCGCACCATGTCGCCGTCCTTGATCTTGGCAATCGCGCCGCCGTCGACAGCCTCGGGCGTCAGGTGGATCGCTGCCGGGATCTTGCCCGATGCGCCGGACATGCGCCCATCCGTGACCAATGCGACCTTGAAGCCGCGGTCCTGCAGCACGCCGAGCGGCGGCGTCAGGCGGTGCAGTTCCGGCATGCCGTTGGCCTTCGGACCCTGGAAGCGCACGACGGCAACGAAGTCCTTCTCCAGCTTGCCGGCCTTGAAGGCATCCTGAAGCGCCTGCTGGTCGTTGAAGACGATCGCGGGTGCCTCGATGACATGGCGCTCCGGCTTGACGGCGGAGATCTTGATGACGGCCTTGCCGAGATTGCCGGTCAGCATCTTCAACCCGCCATTTGCCTGGAACGGCTTGTCGATCGTGGTGAGGACCTTCTCGATCGGCGCTCTCCTCGGCGGACGGCGCGCGATGCACGGTCGCCATCTTCGGCGAGCTTGGGGTCGATGGTGTAGGCGGCGAGACCCTGGCCGTAGACGGTGCGCACATCGTCATGCACGTAACCGGCCTTGAGCAGCTCGCTGGATGAGGAAGCCCATGCCGCCGGCGGCATGGAAGTGGTTCACGTCGGCTAGCCCGTTCGGATAGACGCGGGCAAGCAGCGGCACGATGTCGGACAGTTCCGAAATGTCCTGCCAGGTCAGCTGAATACCACCGGCACGGGCCATGGCAATGAGGTGGATCGTGTGGTTGGTCGAGCCGCCCGTCGCGTGCAGACCGACCACACCGTTGACGATCGAGCGCTCGTCGATCATCTCGCCGGCGGGTGTGAACTCGTTACCGAGCGCGGTGATGGCGAGCGCTCGCTTGGTTGCTTCCTTGGTCAGCGCGTCACGCAGCGGCGTGCCCGGATTGATGAAGGAGGCGCCGGGCAGATGGAAGCCCATGATCTCCATCAGCATCTGGTTGGAATTGGCCGTGCCGTAGAAGGTGCAGGTGCCCGGACCATGATAGGACTTGGATTCGGCTTCGAGCAGTTCGGCGCGGCCGACCTTGCCCTCGGCATAGAGCTGGCGGATGCGCGACTTCTCGTCGTTCGGCAGGCCCGAGGTCATCGGTCCGGCCGGGATGAAAACGGCGGGCAGGTGGCCGAAGGTAAGGGCAGCGATCATTAGCCCCGGTACGATCTTGTCACAGACGCCGAGATAGACGGCGGCTGTCGAACATGTTGTGCGACAGGCCGATGCGCTGCCGACATGGCGATCGCGTCGCGGCGAGAACAGCGACAGCTCCATGCCGAGCTGGCCCTGGGTCACGCCATCGCACATTGCCGGCACCCCGCCCGCCACCTGGGCCACGCCACCCACTTCGCGAAGCCGCCTGGCGGATCATCGCCGGATAGGTCTCGAAAGGCTGGTGCGCCGAGAGCATGTCGTTATAGGCGGTGATGATGCCGAGGTTCGGCACCACGTCGCCGGCCAGTGCTTCCTTGTCCCTGGGCGAACAGACCGCAAAGCCATGGGCAAGGTTGCCGCACGACAGCGTCGAGCGGTGCACGCCCTTGGAAATGGCACGGCGTGTGCGGTCGAGATAGACTTCGCGGGTCGGCTTTGATCGCTCGACGATCCGCTTGGTGATGGCTTCGATGCGGCTGTCTGCACTCATGAGATATGGCTCCTCATCTGGCGCGGGCGCTGAAGCGCACATCGCGCAAAGGCCTCCTCGGCCGTGAAACTCGTCTTATGCGCATCACCTGCCGAAACGCTCCGGCAGGCGAGGGCTCTCCCTCAGGGCGCCCAGTAGATGTCGGTGGCTGTCTGGGCCCGTTCAAGAACGGCCCGGATCGGCATCTCTGCCTCGTCCGTGCCGGCAAGCGCCTTTTCCAGCACGGCCTTGCTTTTCGGCACCCTCGATGTGAACCACGAGAAGGCCGGCATCGTGAAGCGCCGAGAAGGAGAGGGTGAGGCGAGCCTCGCCCGCCCCCGGCGCTTCCATGGTCATGACGCGGCGCGGCAGCGAAAGATCAAGCGCTGCGGCAAGGTGATCGCCGCCGGGGAAGAAGGAAGCCGTATGCCCATCCGTCCCCATGCCGAGGATCGCCACGTCGAAGGGTTGTCTCATGCCCGGCACGATCCCGGATGCCGTTTTCGCAGCCTCCTCGATCGTCGCCTCTGGGCGGTAGAGCGGCACGAATTGGGCGGCCGCCGCGGCATTTTTCAGAAGATGCGTCTTCACCAGCAAATGGTTCGAGCGCGGATTGTCTTCGGGAACGAAACGTTCGTCGACCAGCGTCACCTTCACCTTGGTCCAGTCGAGGGCCCGTGTCGACAGAGCCTCGAAGAAAGCCTTGGGCGTCGAGCCGCCGGAGACGGCAAGCGTCGCTTCGCCGCTTCGTGCAATCGCTGCGGACAAGGCCGAAGCGACCGCATCAGCGAGGCCAGCTGCAAGAGCCGCTCCGCTTTCGAATGTCTTCATCTGATGCGCCATAGATCCCGGCCTCAGTCGTTTTCATGCCAGGTGCGGCCGTCACGCTCGATGAGCGCAATAGCCTGGCTCGGACCCCAGGTGCCGGACGTGTAGCCCTGCGCCCGCTGGCCAATCTCTTCCCAGGCCTTCAGGATAGGATCGCACCAGTTCCACGCCGCCTCGACTTCGTCGCGGCGCATGAACAGCGTCTGGTTCGCAGCGGATGACGTCCATCAGCAGGCGTTCATAGGCATCCGGCATTGCGGACGTCGAAAGCCTGGGCGAAGCTCATGTCGAGCGACACGTGGCGCAGGCGCATGCCGCCCGGACCCGGATCCTTGATCATCAGCCATTGCTTGACGCCTTCGTCGGGCTGCAGGCGGATGACGAGCTTGTTGGCCTCGATACGGCCGGCAGCATCGCCGAAGATCGAGTGCGGGATCGGCTTGAAGGCGATGACGATTTCCGACATGCGGGTGCGCCAGACGCTTGCCCGTGCGCAGGTAGAAGGGAACGCCGGCCCAGCGCCAGTTGTTGATCTCGGCACTTGATCGCCACGAAGGTTTCGGTGTCGCTGAGGCCGAGCCCAGCTCTTCCTGATAACCGTTGACGGCACCGCCGGCGGAAGCGCCAGCGCGATACTGTCCGCGCACCGTGAGCTTTTCGACATTCGCCTCGGTGATCGGCTTCAGCGAGCGCAGCACCTTGAGCTTCTCGTCGCGTACGCCCTCGGCATCCATCGAGAAGGGTGCTTCCATGGCGACGAGGCAGAGCAGCTGCAGGATATGGTTCTGCACCATGTCACGCAGCGCACCGGCCTTGTCGTAATAGGTCACGCGGCCTTCGAGACCGACGGATCTCGGCGACCGTGATCTGCACATGGTCGATATGGGCGGAGTTCCACAGCGGCTCGTAGAGCGCGTTGGCAAAGCGCAGCGCCATCAGGTTCTGCACTGTCTCCTTGCCGAGATAGTGGTCGATGCGGAAGATCTGCTCTTCCTTGAACACCTTGCCGATCGTGTCGTTGAGGATCTGCGCCGAGGCGAGATCCCGGCCGATCGGCTTTTCGACGACGATGCGGGTCGACTTGGTGATCAGCTTGTGGTCGCGGATCTTGTCGGCGATATCGCCGAAGATCGACGGCGAAACGGCAAGGTAGAAAGCCCGCACGATGTCCTTGCCCTGGTCGAGCAGCTTCTTGAGGTCTTCCCAGCCCTGATCCGACTTGGCGTCGACAGGGATGTAATAGATGCGCTCGAGGAACTTCGCGACTTCGGCCTCGTCGAGCTCTTCGGCCTTCAGGTGCTCGTGCAGGGCATCGAGCGTGAACTTGCGGTATTCCTCATGCGTCATCGCCGTGCGCGAAGCACCGATGATACGGGTCGGTTCTGTCAACTGACCCGCGAGCTGGCGATGGAACAGGGCCGGCAGAAGCTTCCGCTCGGCCAAGTCGCCGGTGCCGCCGAAGACGACATAGTCAAAGGGTTCAACGGGGATGATCTGGCTGCTCATGCGGCATCTCTCGTTCGGCAATCTGGTTGGATCGGTTCTAATCTAATCGATTTAAAAAAGCCACCCTTACGGCAGCGATTTTGTCTTTACACGGCCTCGAAGCCCTGCGCGAGCGCTGTTCTGCGACAATGAATCACACGCCCGGATGACGGCGGCGCGACGCCGAGGCCACAGAGAACACCAAACAGAAGGATGTAACCCAGCCTGCGGAACGGGCTCATCCTGCCGCCGTGCCCGGCTTCATCGACTACGGTCAATAACTGTGCTGCCTCGCCTGCCTGTGAGGCGGGGACCAGGATCGGAATACCACCCAGCGCGGTCGCAAGGTGTGAGTAGTTGTTGATCAGATGGATCGGCTCGGCCGCAATGAGGATGCCATGCGCGGCGAGGAAGGAGCGTGTCACGCCAAACTCGGCTGCGTTGAACACGGTCGCCACGCGCACCAGTGCATCGGCCTGCCGATCTGCCATCCTCAGAAACGGTCCCGAAGGGCATACCAGGTAAGCGCCAGGAAGAGCAGCGGCTTGCGCAGGCTGGCACCTCCGGGGAAGGGCGGGATCTTCAGGTCCTTCAACAGCTCCAGCTCCCGGGCATTGCCGGCCACCATGTCGGCATACATCTTGCCGCAATAGTTGGAGAGCATCACGCCGTGTCCCGAATATCCCGCAAGCGAGGTCACGCCCGGCATCACGTCGCGCGCGAAGGGTTTGCGCGGCAGGGTGATGCCAACAGAGCCACCCCATCCATGGGTAATCTCGATCGTCTTCAGATCAGGATAAATCTCGGCAATCTGCCGGCGGATATGGCTGGAAATATCCCGCGGGCTGTCCGCCGTATAGGCCTCGCGCCCGCCAAACAGCAGCCGCCCGTCGCGGCTCTTGCGGAAGTAGCGCACCACGAACCGGCTGTCGGCCACGGCCTCCGAGCCGCGCAGCACCTGCGGGAAGCGGTCGAGCGGTTCCGTTGCCCCGATGAAGGACCGGATCGGCATCACATGGGCTGCCGTCACCGGCTCAAGATTGCCGATATAGGCATTCGTCGCGATCAGCAGACGGTCCGCAGTGATCGTGCCCTTCGGCGTATCGATGACGGTCTTGCCACCAGCCTGACGGATCGCGCTGGCCGGCGTCATCTCGTGGATGCGAGCCCCGGCGGCGGCCGCGACTTTCGCCAGGCCAACCAAAAGCTTCAGCGGGTGGATATGCCCGGTGCCGGTATCGCGAACGCCGAAGTGATAGCGGGTGGAGCCCACACGATCATGCGTTTCCTCCCGGTCCATGAAGGAGACATGCGGATAGCCGTAGCGCACCGCCATGATCTCGGCCTCGTGCCGGTAGTCGGATTCGCCGTTGCGCTTGTGCGAGACATTCATCTGCCCGGGCAGATATTCGATGTCGATGCCGTGCTGTTCGGCAAAATCGAGCAGGTAGTGCTTGGCATTCTCCGCCAGCTCGAACAGCGCCTTCGAACGCTCGAAGCCAAGCTCGGCCTCCAGCTCAGCCGGCCAAGCCCGTTGGCCGGTACCGAGCTGGCCGCCATTGCGCCCTGAAGCGCCATCGCCGAAGCGGCCGCCCTCGATCAGCACGACGGAAACACCGAGCCGTGCGAGATTGTAGGCCGCCTGCAGCCCCGTGAAGCCGCCGCCGATGATCGCGACGTCAGCCGTGACCGAGCCGTCAAGGGCCGGATATTCCGGCCGCTCACCAACGCTCGCCTGATACCAGGAGATCCCCGGTGCAATCGGGCTTTGCCATGTCATCGGATTGCTATCCTCATACGTTGAGCAGGAGGAATTCGCGTTCCCACGGGCTGATCACCTGCATGAAGGTCTCGAACTCGCCGCGCTTCACACCAGCGTAAAGACCGATGAATTCGGGCCCGAAGACCTCGTTGAAGTCGGCTTCACCTTCGAGCAGGGCGACCGCTTCCAGGAGGCCGCGCGGCAGATCGACAGATCCCTCGTTCGCCGAACCCTCGGCTGCCGCCGTCGGCTCGATTTCCTTGATGATCCCGAGATAGCCGCAGGCAAGCGATGCCGCGAGCGCGAGATAGGGATTGGCATCCGAGCTCGGCAGACGATTTTCGACACGCCGTGCGGCGGCATCCGACACCGGCACGCGGAAGGCCGTCGTCCGGTTGTCATAGCCCCAGGCGTTGTTGACGGGCGCGGCCATGTCGGGCGTCAGGCGGCGATAGGAGTTCACGTAAGGCGCCAGCATTACCAGCGAACTCGGCACGTATTTCTGCATGCCGCCGATGAAGTGGAAGAACTCCCGCGACGCAGAGCCATCGGGGTTGGAAAACACGTTCTTGCCCGTCTTGGCATCGACCACCGACTGGTGGATATGCATCGCGGATCCCGGCTGCCCCTGCATCGGCTTCGCCATGAAGGTGGCATAGATCCCGTGCTTGAGCGCCGCCTCGCGGATCGTGCGCTTGAACATGAAGACCTGGTCGGCAAGCTCGATCGGATTGCCATGGCGCAGGTTGATTTCGAGCTGCGCGGGACCCTCCTCGTGGATCAGGGTATCGATCTCGAGACCCTGCTTTTCCGAGAAGTGGTAGATGTCGTCGATCAACTCGTCGAATTCGTTGATGGCGGCGATCGAATAACCCTGGCCACCGATGATCGAGCGACCGGAGCGGCCCTTCGGCGGATGCAGCGGATAGTCCGGGTCGTCGTTCATCGCGACGAGATAGAACTCGATTTCCGGCGCGACGACCGGCTTCCAGCCCTTTTCGTCATAGAGGCGCAGCACGTTTTTCAGAACGTTGCGCGGCGTATAGGATACGTTTTTGCCGTCGACATCAACGATGTCGCAGATCACCTGCGCTGTCGGATCGGTCTCCCATGGCACGACGGACAGCGTCGAAAGATCCGGCAGCAGCTTGAGGTCGCTGTCGCGCGGCTCATAGCGGAAGTTCTCGGTTTCGTCAGGATATTCGCCCGAAATCGTATGACGATAGAGTGCTGAGGGCAGCGCCAGCGACGTGTTCGAGGTGAACTTCGACGACGGCATCATCTTGCCGCGCGGAACGCCGGCAAGGTCGGGTGTGATGCATTCGATGTCTTCGATGCCGCGGGCGAGCAGCCAGGTCGCCGCTTCCTTCCAGCTCGAGACGCCGCGCTTCGATCCAGGGTCCGGCGGGATGGCCGCTTTCTTGGAGGGCGCGTTCTGTGGTCTCAGCATGGACTTCTTCGCGGGCATGTCTCACCGGTTGGTTGTTAATGGGGCCATCATAGCCAGACTTTGGCCTTTGGCGAGGGGGACGCGTTGACTTTGATCATAAGTTTGTCGAGACAGGCGGCAGATCCCCGGGAGCAGCATCATGGCCAGGAAGTATGACGTCGCGATCATCGGAGCCGGTGCCGCCGGCATGATGGCGGCTTTCACGGCAGGTCGGCGCGGCCGTTCCGTCGTCGTGCTCGACCATGCCAAGGCCCCGGGCGAGAAGATCCGCATCTCCGGCGGCGGGCGCTGCAACTTCACCAATATCCATGCCGCGCCGAAGAACTACATCTCGCAGAACCCGCATTTCGCCAAATCCGCGCTGGCCCGCTACACGCCTTCCGACTTCATCGCCATGGTCGATCGCCACAAGATCGCCTGGCATGAAAAGGCGCTCGGGCAGCTTTTCTGCGATGACAGCGCGAAAGACATCATCCGCATGCTGCTGGAAGAGATGCGCGCGGTGCATGTCGACCTGAAACTCTCCTGCGAGATCTCCGAGGTCGAGAACGGCCCGGATGGTTTTCGTCTGTCCACGAGCGAAGGCCCGATCCTGGCGGCAAGCCTGGTCATGGCATCGGGCGGCAAGTCGATCCCCAAAATGGGAGCGACGGGTTTTGCCTATCGGATTGCCGAGCAGTTCGGCCTGCCCGTGACCGACACGCGGCCCGCGCTTGTGCCGCTGACGCTGGAACCCAATCTGCTTGGTGAATTGTCGGAGCTCTCGGGCGTCGCCGTCGATGCGGATGTTTCCTGCAGCAAGACCCGGTTCAACGAGGCGCTGCTCTTCACCCACCGAGGCTTGTCCGGCCCCTCGATCCTGCAGATATCGAGCTATTGGCGCGAGGGAGACGAGATACTGCTCTCGCTGGAGCCAGGCGTGGACTTCCTCGAACACCTGAAGGCGGCGAAGCGCGAAAACGGCCGCCAGCAGGTCCAGACGGTGCTTGCCCAGCATTTGCCCAAGCGCCTCGCGCAACATCTGGCGGAGACTGCCAAGCTGGAGCGTCCGCTCGCGGATCTCCCCGACAAGGCCTTGTCGTCGCTTGCCGAGCGCATCCGCCGCTGGTCGATCAAGCCGGCGGGTTCGGAAGGCTACCGCACGGCGGAAGTGACCCTCGGCGGGGTCGACACCAACGCGCTCGACAGCCGGACGATGCAGGCGAAAACCGTGCCCGGGCTCTATTTCATCGGCGAATGCGTCGACGTCACGGGCTGGCTGGGCGGCTACAACTTCCAGTGGGCCTGGGCTTCCAGGCCGTGCCGCCGGCGAAAGCGTCTGATAGTCTCTCCCGCTCCGGGCAAGCTTTCCCTAGTAATTCAGGACTTGTTAACATGCGTCGGTCATCCTGCCTGAATGCCGGTGTGACGTCCCCAGATGTCGCGACATGAGGTCTGGCCGGCAAACGCCCGCAAGGGCATGACCTTCCCTGGCCGCATCAAGGACCGCGCCCCATGAACCATGAGACCCGCAAGCCCCGTGCCATCGCCATTGCAGCAACCCGTGCCCGTGACGAAGAGCGCGCCCGCTTTCGTCAGGTGACCATTCTCTGCCTCTATGCCGCGAGCGCCGTTGCCGCTCTCGCCATCGGTCTCCTCGGCTAATCCGAAGCTTTAGATGAACTGCAGGCGGCCCGCGTGCACCCTGACGCATGCGTCTAGCTGACCCGCGCGCACGCTCAGCTCCAATGCGGCGCTAGCCTCGTCCCGTCTTGGCTGTCCTGTCCCGCGCCGGGACCCCTCCCACCACCTTAACTCCGTCTTGAGACTTTTACTGCAACCCTAGTCTTAGGAGTGGAGTGTAGACGGCGCCGATGCTGATCGGTGCTGTCGAATTTTGAGGGGCATGCGCCGGGAGCGCAGCACCTTGTTGTTGGAGGAACTGTTTTGATCGACCATATTCTTTCGCGCTTTTCGATTTCGACCAAGGTGCTGGCTTTTGTGCTTCCCTTCGTCTTCTCGATCACCGCTGTCGGTCTGATGGGGCTTTATGCTTCCGGCCTCCTGCAGCAGCGCATGGAGATCTCCAACGGCACCATGCGGTCGCTGAACGGTTTCAAGAACGTCACCGCCGCAATGACCCGCTTTCTCGACCAGACCTCGGAGGAAACGCGCAGCGTCGTGATCTCCGAACTCTCAGGGCAGCAGGCGACACTCAATCAGAACATTGCCGAAATCGGCAGCGACGGCACAGGCCGCAATTTCCTCGACGAGGCAATTGCCGGCACGGGCAACGTCAACCAGAAGATCGACACGCTCTGGCAATTCCACGAAGCCGAGGTCAAGCTCGCCGCCGCCATTCAGGAACATCTCAAGGGCCTGATGGCGCAGCAGATCCGCGTCTCCGATGAGGCGCAAAAACTGCAGCGCGCAGTACTTGGCGGTGAAAACGACGCC
This sequence comes from Allorhizobium sp., assembly GCA_965283865.1. Classification (GTDB taxonomy): domain Bacteria; phylum Pseudomonadota; class Alphaproteobacteria; order Rhizobiales; family Rhizobiaceae; genus Allorhizobium. Next base: position 4,017,360 of record CBDIQA010000001.1, on the reverse strand, counting down.
AAGAGCGCGCTCAAGGAGGCCGATCGCCTCTCGGCCGCCGCGCGTCAGCTTGCAGACGTCAGCAAGGGCTACTTCTCCGCCGGCTTGCCCGAGGCCCAGTTCCCCTATCTGCAAAAGCAGGTGCCCGAACTGGTCAAGACCCATCGCAAGATTGCCAATGCGCTGCCCCCCGAGCACAAGGGCATGGGCAAGGAGCTTCAGACGGCGATCAACGAGATCAAGAAGGTGGTTGGAGCAGGCGATACTAGCATGGAAGCTGGCCGCGCTGTAGGCGCATCCTCGCCCGCTTCCGCGGTTTCCAGAGATATTCTGCAGGAGAGCGCCGCCACCAAATACGCCGAATCCGTCCAGAAATTCGCAGCGGTCGAGACCGGTGCCGTGCAGGCTGCCGACATCCTCGTGGGCAGTCGCACCCTGATTGCCGATGTCTACGATCTGCGCATCATGACCGCGACCTTCCTCAATGTGAAGGACGACAAGACGCGCGAGCCGATCCTGCGCCAGATCAAGCTGATCGGCGACAATCTCACGGTGCTTGGCGGCAGCATCTCCGACAAGGCCTTCTACGACAGCCTGACCGCAGCCATCACACCGCTGCTGGCCAACTTGACGACCGACACGGAAGGTCTGGTGAAGACCAGCGCCGAGCGCATCGCGAGTTTCGATGAAGCAAGCCGCACCATGGATTCGATCTGGGCATCGCTGACCTCGCTTGCCGATCTGCAGAAGGATGTCGCCGGCACCGAACGCCAGGAGGCGAACCGCCTGTCGATCGGCACGATGATTGCCGGCGTCGTGCTCGCCGTGATCGGCGGCATCGCCCTTGTCATGACCCTCCAGCGTCCGATCGCCCGCATCACCGCCACCATGCAGCGGCTGGCCGAAGGTGACCTCGAAGCCGGCATCGCCGGCGACAAGCGCGGTGATGAAATCGGCGCCATGGCCCGCGCGCTCGCCGTCTTCAGTGACCAATGCCCGCAGCAAGCTTGAGATTGAATCCGAGCGCCAGCGCGAGCAGATGGAAGCGGAAGCCGAGCGCCTCCGCAACGACGAGGAAAAGCAGGCGCTCGACCAGCAGATCGAACATGCCGTCGGCAAGCTTGCTCAGGCTCTGGAGCGTCTCGCCAATGGCGATATCTCCTTCGAGATCGAGGGCCGCTTCCACGGTCGCCTCGAACAGCTGCGCAACGACTTCAACCTGTCGCTATCCCGTCTGCGCGATACGATGCACCAGATCTCCGGCAATGTTGACCAGATACAGAACAACGGTCGCCAGATGGCCCAGTCGGCGCTCGATCTCGCCCGCCGCACCGAACAGCAGGCCGCCTCGCTCGAAGAGACCGCCGCCGCCGTCGATGAAATTACCGCCGCCGTCCGTTCATCCTCGGAGCGCGCCGAAATGGTCAACGGCGTCGTCCGCGAAGCCAAGAAGAATGCCGATGAATCTGCTGTCGTCGTCGGCAGCGCCATCTCGGCCATGGGCCGCATCGAGGAAGCCTCGCGGCAGATCTCGAATATCATTGGCGTGATCGACGAGATCGCCTTCCAGACAAACCTGCTCGCTCTGAATGCAGGCGTCGAGGCAGCCCGCGCCGGTGAAGCCGGCAAGGGTTTTGCGGTCGTCGCTCAGGAAGTCCGCGAACTCGCGCAGCGCTCAGCCGGTGCCGCCAAGGAAATCAAGGCGCTCATCAATCGCTCGGCTGAAGAAGTGTCGAGCGGCTCCACACATGTCCAGCAGACCGGCACGGTGCTGTCGCGCATCGGCGGCCAGATCGCGACGATCAGCGAACACATCGAAAAGATCGCCGAGACCAGCCGCGAACAGTCCGGCGCCCTGCACGAAGTCAACGGTGCCGTCGGCCGCATGGACCAGATGACCCAGCAGAACGCGGCCATGGTCGAGGAAGCAACGGCGGCCACCCAGGACCTCTCGGCCCAGACGGATCAGCTGCGGGACCTTCTGCAGCAGTTCCGGATCGAAGCGGATCGCAAGCAGCCGGTGACCCGCGCAGCTTGAGCCACATGAACTGCAAGACCAGGAGCCCGGCGCCTCGCGCCGGGCTTTGTTGCATCCAGCATCAAGCTGACCAAGCACGGTTGAGGCGAGGTCGCCGTTGCATACCGAAGGCATGTGTTTCCTGTGAGGAGCCGCCGTCCCTTAAGGCCTCCGCGCCTTAGAGCCGTATCCGAGAATAGGGGGCGTGCTCAACGTAGTTGCATGGGATCTGAGAAATCCTGGATGTTGAAATCCTCGGGCCGAAAATTCTCCATGATGTTCCGCTGCGGAACAATTATCGTAGCTCGGAAAATCGGGAAGGCCCGGCAGATTGTGGATGCCGCCTCCATCGCCAGGAGCAGGGGGCGGCGGTGGATAGAGAGGCCCGAAGTCCAGGCAGCTGAGTGGCGGCGGCGTCTTGAGGCATTCCAGCCTAAGCGGTGGTTCACCCGGCACGGGCAATGTGTCGATCTGGATACCCGCCTGTCCGAACGTCTGAAACAGGATTGTCGACGTGAGTGAGAGATGTGTCAGGATTGACATGTATTATCCTCTCTCCCGGTCGGCTTGTAACCGCCAGAACCTGCGACGGCCCTTTCGATGTTTTCCTCGATCCAAGCCGGGCTGCTGTTCTTCATGCCCACTGAAACCGCATTGAACCCGATTACCAGCGGGCGACTGAACCTCCCGGTCGCAAAAAGCCCGGAACTCGACTGGCTTTGAAATGCACCTGCCTCATTTTCGGGCGCTTGGACGACTAGAGTTTGTTCAGTCTCTGTGCTGGACGGTGCGACAGAACTTTCGGCGGCGGTTGCCGCCTCCGCTAGCTGGCGATCGAGGGCCTCGCTGCTGTCTGCCGCTGCTCCACCAGTCCGAGCCTGCAGGTAGCTGCCGACGCCTCTTCCGGTTCGGACCTCAAGCCCCCGCGCCGTAAACACTTGTCGGACTGCGAGCAGTTTAACGTCATACAGATACCGCAACTTACCGTTTGTGGTACAGGCTTTCCTGAGGATATCGCGGTCCAACGTGTAGGACAGGATATTGCGGACGGTACGGTCTTCACAATAGTCAGACGCAACCGTGCAAAACTTCATCAATTCCGTGTAGGTATGCAGCGGGTTCATGGCGTAGGTTTGTACACCCCTAAGCTCTATTTCCTCGGTGTGAGCCGAAGCCATGCCGAACGAGAACCAGCTTAGGATGCCGCCAATGCCGTCGTTCCGGCTAATCTTGATGACCGGAAACAGAACATCTGTCAGCCTGACCTTGCCGGCAACTCCTGTATCGCCGCCTGCCTCAAGTCTCGGCTGATCGATCGTGAGTTTCTCGTCCTCCCATTTGCTGTCGCCGAGGTCAGGCGCGAAAGATGGAAGTCCGATGTAGCGCCGGACGTTGTCCAACTGCCCGATTTTGATGTATTTGCCGACGAACGCCTCGCTTTCGCTGGAGAGGTCGTCGGGAAATCTTGAAAACGTGTATCCCGACTCCACTATCTGGAGGATCAGGTCGCCCACATAGATATCCTCTTGGGGAGGGTAAACCGGGGTAATGCCGAGGCGCTCCACAGATTCGTTCCAGCGCTTCGGCATGTAGTCCCTGGATGCATCGACTCCAGGGTGCAGACCGAACCACAGACCGAGCCCGATGATGACGGCTAGAGCTATCATTGAAGGTTTGGTAATCAGGCTCCAGATCGCAAATGCCGCCGTGCCAAGCTTTTCACGAATCCAAGATGCTGCTGACCGGCTGATCGAAAGCCAGTCTGCAGTGCGGATACGTTGGAATAATTCCATTAACCTGATGCGAAATGTCATCAAGATGTCCCACCCCGAACTCGCCCCAAGATTGCCACACAAGTTAACGTACCGCAACTTTGAAGATCTATGCGAATTGCTTGAGCACTTTTGTCGGGGCTGACTGGAAGGGGCGATACCGAGCTCCAGACGGTCGGAACTCGCCCCATCCGTAGAGTTTTGAACAGCTATTGATTCTTGATCTGATAGAGCCGGCGGGTTGGCGGAAGCAAAAGCTCAGGCGGCCTGATGGCTGCCCTGGGTCACGATGACGGGGATCAGCAGATCACCCCAGTTGCCGTCGCCACCATGATGGCGTGCGGAGCGAACGAGTTCGACCGAAACGCCGGCGTCGACGGCCTTCATGATCGAATGGTTGAGGCGGTGCAGGTCGTTTGCCAGCATGCGGATCATCGCCTGCTGATCGCTGCTCATGGCCGACGACTGTTCTTCGGCGCGTTCCTTGACTCGGGTCTGGGGTGTCATGGCATTTCTCCTCTTGGTGTCAGGGGTTTTTGAAACGTTGATCTATGCGAGAGCGCAGCCCCTCATCCGGCTGCCGCCACCTTCTCCCCGCTTGCGGGGAGAGGGTAGGGTGAGGGGCAATTGCCTCGGATTACTCAGCCGCCGGCTTGAACTGCTCGTGTTTCGGTCGATTCCTTCATCGCGGTCGTCGAGGACTGGCCAGCGGTGATGGCAAGCGAGACGGCGTCGAAATAGCCGGTGCCGACTTCGCGCTGATGCTTGGTCGCGGTGTAACCGTTGACCTCGGCAGCGAATTCCGCCTCCTGCAGCTCCGAATAGGCTGCCATCTGGCGATCCTTGTAGCCGCGCGCCAGTTCGAACATGCCGTAGTTCAGCTGGTGGAAGCCGGCGAGCGTGATGAACTGGAACTTGTAGCCCATCGCGCCCAGCTCGCGCTGGAACTTGGCGATCGTCGCGTCGTCGAGATTCTTCTTCCAGTTGAAGGAAGGCGAGCAGTTATAGGCGAGCTTCTTGCCCGGATGGACCTTGTGCACGGCTTCGGCGAACTTGCGGGCCTGTTCGAGATCCGGCTTGCCGGTCTCCATCCAGATCATGTCGCAGTAGGGAGCATAGGCGACGGCGCGCGCAATGCAGGGCTCGATGCCGTTCTTGACCTGGTAGAAGCCTTCGACCGTGCGGCCGGCATCGTAATCGACGAACGGCTGGTCGCGCTCGTCGATGTCGGAAGTCAGAAGCTTTGCGGCTTCGGCATCGGTGCGGGCAACGATCAGCGTCGGCGATGCCCATGACATCGGCTGCCAGCCGGGCTGCCGTCAGGTTGCGGATATGGGCTGCAGTCGGGATCAGAACCTTGCCGCCGAGATGGCCGCACTTCTTTTCAGACGCGAGCTGGTCCTCGAAGTGAACGCCCGCAGCGCCGGCTTCGATGAAGGCCTTCATGATCTCGAAAGCGTTCAACGGTCCGCCGAAACCGGCTTCTGCATCGGCGACGATCGGCGCGAACCAGGTGTCGACGGACAAGCCCTTGCCTTCCTGCGTCTCGATCTGGTCGGCGCGCTGCAGCGTGCGGTTGATGCGCTTGGCAAGCTCCGGTGCGGCATTCGCCGGATAGAGTGACTGGTCAGGATACATCGACGAGGCCGTGTTGGCATCGGCAGCAACCTGCCAGCCGGAAAGATAGATGGCCTTCAGGCCAGCGCGAACCATCTGCATGGCCTGATTGCCGGAGAGCGCGCCGAGCGCATTGATGAAGGGCTCTTCGTTGATCAGCTGCCACAGGCGGTTCGCACCCATTTCGGCAAGCGTATACTTGATCTCGACCGAGCCACGCAGGCGCTGCACGTCTGCTGCAGTGTAGGGACGATCGATGCCGTCATAGCGGCCCTTGGGGGCGTTTGGAACGAGATTGTAAAATTCAGTCATGACGTGTCTCCCTGTCACTGCGCGGCGCTGACCAAGTGAAGTTCTTCGGGTTGCCTTGGTCGCTTCTGATGTGACTAGATTTACATCGCACTGCAAAATACGGCCAGAAAATTCGATAAAACAACGGGATGAAAGAGGTTAGGCTGTCTTGTCTTTGACAAGGAGCGAGTGTAAATTTGTAAATTCAGTCAAGAAGGGTGAGGCGCCGAGTTCGGCAAATCTTGTAAAGGAGCTGTAAAGTGGCAGAGCGCAAGATCTTCGCAGGCCCCCGTGTCCGTCGTATCAGGAACGGCCTTGGTCTCACTCAGACGGCCATGGCCGAGGCGCTCGAGATTTCTCCCTCCTACCTCAATCTGATCGAGCGCAATCAGCGCCCGCTCACGGTCCAGCTGCTGCTCAAGCTCGCATCCGTCTACAAGGTTGATCTGGACGAACTGCAGGGGGAGGCGGGCGGCTCGACGAGCCAGTTGCGCGAAGTCTTCGCCGATCCGCTCTTGTCGGGCGAACTCCCCGGCGACCAGGAGCTGATCGAAGTGGCAGAAGCCGCACCCAATGCCGCGAGCGGTATCGTCAAGCTTTACCGCGCCTATCGAGAACAGGCGGCCCGGCTCTCCGATCTCGCCGATCTCCTCGCCCGCGAGGGGCACGAGACCTCTCTGTCAGGCGCCCGCCTGCCGATCGATGAAGTCCGCGAAGTCTTTGAGCGCCGACCGAATTATTTCGCCCGGCTCGACGAGGCGGCCGAGAGTTTCCACGCTGGTCTTGGCCTGTCAGCCGGGGATGATCTCGCCGTCGCTCTCAAGGCCTGGCTTCGTTCGACCCACGGCATCGTGGTCCGCGCGCTTCCTGTGCAAACCATGCCGTCGCTGCGCCGCCGCTACGACCGCCATTCCATGCGCCTCTTCCTCTCGGAGCGCCTGTCACCCTTCGATCAGCTGCGCGAAGTTGCCATGGAAGTGGTGCTTCTGGCGCTCGGCGAACATGTCCAGGCAGAGCTTGAACTGCTGGAGCTGTCGTCCGGCGAGGCGCGCCGCATCGCCCGCTTCGAGCTGGCGCGCTACACGGCGCATGCGCTGATGATGCCCTACGCCGCCTTCCTCTCGGCGGCCATCCGTCGCCCGCTACGACATCGGCGTGCTGCGAGCCCGCTTCAATGTCTCCTTCGAACAGGCTTCGAATCGGCTAACCATGATGCAGCGCCCGGGTGCTACAGGCGTGCCCTTCTTCATGATGGAGATCGACAATGCCGGAAACCGTTTCCGCCGGGCAGGCGCAACCGGCTTCCCGCATTCGAAGTTCGGCGGCGGCTGTCCCAAGCTCAATGTCCACGCCGCTTTTTCCCAGCCGGGTCAGGTCCTGGTCGAGCAGGTCGAGATGCCTGATGGTAGCGCCTTTCTAACGATGTCACGGACGTTGGAAGGCCCCCAGGCAAGCTTCGGTGAACGCATTCGCCGCACGGCGCTGCTCGTCGGCTGCGATGCATCGAGCCGGGACGAGGTCGCCTATGCAGCCGCCCTTCCGGACCGCTCGGTGGCCGGCAATCGCCATCGGCCCCAGCAGGCAGAGGGCGGCCAGCTCCCACACCGGTGCCGAGCCGCCGCTCACCCGGCCACTCGGCCTCGACGAAATGGTCACGGGCCTGTCGGCTTTCGATTTCCAGTGCGAAATCCCTCGATAAAGCATTCGCGACTGCGAAGAATTTCGCTTGTCGCCCGTCCAATTCCTTTCTAGTCTCTTAAAAATAATGGGAATGGCACAGGGAGCTCCTTGCTCCTCGGGCTGGAACAGGAGAAAAAATGAAGGCTCATTTCATCCGTACGGCGTCGGTAGCCCTGGCGACGATCTTCATCGCATCGGCTGTCCAGGCGCAGGAGCGCGTCGTCAACGTCTACAATTGGTCCGACTACATCGACGAATCCGTCCTTGCCGATTTCACCAAGGAAACGGGCATCAAGGTCGTCTACGACGTTTTCGATTCGAATGAATTGCTTGAGACGAAGCTTCTCGCCGGCGGCTCGGGTTACGACGTTGTCGTGCCGACAGCGCCTTTCCTCGCGCGCCAGATCCAGGCCGGCGTTTTCCAGAAACTCGACAAGTCGAAGCTGCCTAACCTCACCAATCTCTGGCCGATGGTCAGCGAGCGTCTGGCGAAATACGACCCCGGCAACGAATACGCCGTCAACTACATGTGGGGCACCACGGGCATCGGCTACAATGTCGCCAAGGTCAAGGAAGCGCTCGGCGCAGACTTCACGGTCGACAGCTGGGATGCGATCTTCAAGCCTGAGAATGCCGAGAAGCTGAAGTCCTGCGGCATCAACATCCTCGATGCCTCGGACGAGACTTTCGCCATTGCCATGAACTATATCGGCAAGGACCCGGACAGCAAGGAAACCGCTGATCTGGAAGCCGGTGGCGAAGTCTACATGAAGATCCGCCCCTCGGTGCGCACCTTCAACTCTTCTGCCTATATCGACGATCTCGCCAATGGCGACGTCTGCGTGACGATCGGCTGGTCGGGTGACATTCTGCAGGCGAAGGCTCGCGCCGAGGAAGCCAAGAATGGCGTCGAGATCAACTACGTCATCCCGAAGGAAGGCACCTATATGTGGTTCGACAACATGGCGATCCCGGCGGATGCCAAGAACATTGCCGAAGCGCATGAGTTCATCAACTTCCTGATGCGGCCGGACGTGATCGCCAAGGCCTCCAACTATGTCCAGTATGCCAACGGCAATCTGGCCTCCAAGGATCTGCTTGATCCGGAAGTGAAGGACAACCCGGCCGTCTACCCGCCGGAAGATGTCATGGCGAAGCTCTTCACGATCTCGCCTTACGGCTCGCGCGAACAACGCGTGCTGAACCGGGTCTGGACAACGATCAAGACCGGTAGCTGACCAGACACAGATCGCCGGGCGCCAAAAGCGTCGTCGGCGAGGCACTTGCGGATAGGGGCAACAAGAAAAACGGCTGGGATCGGGTAATGGCGAAGACACTGGGGCCTGTTAAGCGTAAATTCTCTCCTTGGACTGATCCGGATGCCGTACCGTTCATCCGCTTCGAAAATGTAACAAAGCGTTTCGGCGATTTCATCGCGGTCGATAATCTGAGCCTGGATATCTACGAGCGCGAGTTCTTCTCGCTGCTCGGCCCATCGGGCTGCGGCAAGACCACGCTGCTGCGCATGATCGCCGGCTTCGAGGCGCCGACATCCGGCCGCATCCTGCTCGAGGGGCAGGACATCATCCGGCGTGCCGCCCTACAAGCGGCCGGTCAACATGATGTTCCAGTCCTATGCGCTGTTTCCGCATATGACGGTGCGCGAAGAACATCGCCTTCGGCCTGCGACGCGAGGGCGCTGCCGACGGCCGAGATCGCGCGCGCGCGTGCGACGAGACGCTGGAGCTGGTGCAAGCTCGCCGCATTCGGCAAGCGCAAGCCGCATCAGCTCTCCGGCGGCCAGCGGCAGCGCGTGGCGCTGGCCCGCGCCCTGGTGAAGCGGCCCAAGGCTGCTGCTGCTCGACGAACCGCTCGGCGCGCTGGACCGCAAGCTGCGCGAGGAGACGCAGTTCGAGCTGATGGACATCCAGCACCAAGCTCGGCCTGACCTTCCTGATCGTCACCCATGACCAGGAAGAGGCAATGACTGTGTCCGACCGTATTGCGGTCATGGATAAGGGCATCCTCGTCCAGGTGGCAACGCCCGCCGAAATCTATGAGGCACCGAATTCGCGTTATGTCGCGGACTTCATCGGTGACATCAACATCCTCGAGGCCAAGGTCGAAACCAAGGAAAGCCATGGCGCCGCCGAGCTCGTCCACATCGACAGTGAGGGCGTGAAGATCACGGTCGATCAGGCCTGCGAAGCCGCGAAGGGCGATGCAGTCGCCTTCGCGATCCGCCCCGAAAAGGTCCGCATTTCGACCACGGCTCCTGAGGGCACTGTGGCCAACTCGCTGCATGGCGAGGTCTGGGATATCGGCTATCTCGGGGACTTCTCGGTCTTCATCGTCCGTCTCGATGATGGCCGCATGTTCCGCGCAGCACAGGCAAATGTCGCCCGTCTCGTCGATCGCCCGATCACCTTCGGTGACATGGTCTGGTTGTCCTGGTCGGCCGATGCCGGCCTCGTTCTGACCCGCTGAGGAGGGCGCCCCATGGCCGATAGTGTCACCGCCTCCAAACCAGGGTTAGCCCGCTGGCTGGTCGTTATCATTCCCTATCTCTGGATGGTGCTGTTCTTCCTGACGCCCTTCCTCATCATCGTGAAGATCTCGCTGTCCGATACCGAGATTGCCATGCCACCCTATACGCCGGTGCTGGAGAGCTTCTCGGCGATTGGCGATTTCATCTCGCAGCTCGACTTCGAGAACTATCTCTTCCTCACGGAGGACCCGCTTTACGTCAACGCTTACATGTCCTCACTACGGATCGCGTTGATCTCCACCCTGCTTCTGCTGCTGATCGGCTATCCCATGGCGCTTGCCATGGCGCGCGCCTCCGTCTCCGTTCGCCCGACCCTGGTCATGCTGGTGATCCTGCCCTTCTGGACCTCCTTCCTGATCCGCGTCTACGCCTGGATCGGCATCCTGAAGCCGGAGGGCCTGCTGACCGTGGCTTTGCAGTCAGTCGGATTGATGGACGAGGGAAGTCAGGTGCAGATCTTCCGCACCGAAATCGCCGTTTTCATCGGCATCGTCTATTCCTATCTGCCCTTCATGGTGCTGCCGCTCTATTCGGCACTCGAAAAGATGGACGGCACGCTGCTGGAAGCCGCAAGCGATCTCGGCTGCCCGCCCTGGAAGGCGTTCTGGAAGATCACCTTCCCGCTCTCGATCCCCGGCGCCATCGCCGGCTCGATGATCTGCTTTATCCCGATCACCGGCGAATTCGTCATCCCCGATCTGCTCGGCGGTGCCGATACCTTGATGATCGGCAAGACGCTGTGGACCGAGTTCTTCGGCAATCGCGATTGGCCGCTTGCCTCCGCCGTTGCCGTCCTGCTGCTCCTCATTCTGGTCGTCCCCATCGCGATCTTCCAGAACCAGCAGCAGAAAGTGTGAGGGCGGACCGATGAGACCCGGAAAATTCGACGCGACGATCCTGACACTCGGTTTCGCCTTTCTCTACATCCCGATCCTGATCCTGGTGATCTACTCCTTCAACGAGTCGAAACTGGTGACGGTCTGGGGCGGCTTCTCGCTGAAATGGTATGGCGAGATGTGGCGCAATGACGGGCTGATGAGTGCGGCCTGGGTGACGCTGCAGGTCGGCCTCCTGAGTGCGACGCTCGGCACGATCCTCGGCACATTGGCGGCGCTTACACTTGTTCGCTACACGCGCTTTCGCGGCAGACTGCTCTTCTCCGGCATGGTCTATGCGCCGCTGGTCATGCCGGAGGTGATCACCGGCCTGTCGCTGCTCTTGCTCTTCGTCGCAATCGGCATCGACCGAGGGCTGATGACGGTCGTGATCGCCCACACCACCTTCACCATGTGCTACGTGGCGATCGTCGTGCAGTCTCGCCTGCTGACCTTCGACACGAGCCTTGAGGAAGCCGCCCAGGATCTCGGCTGCCCGCCGGTCAAGACCTTCTTCAAGGTCACCCTGCCGCTCATCCTGCCGGCCGTCATATCCGGCTGGATGCTGGCCTTCACGCTGTCGCTGGACGATCTCGTGATTGCAAGCTTCACCACCGGGCCGGGTGCCACGACCCTTCCGATCAAGATCTATTCGCAGGTCCGCCTGGGCGTGACGCCCGAGATCAACGCCATCTGCACCATCCTGATCGGCATCGTCACCATCGGCGTGATCATTGCCTCCATCGGCACCAAGCAGCGTGAACTCCAGCGCCAGCGGGATGAGCACGTTGCCGCCCGTGGCACCTTGGCCTGAAGCTCTTGAAGGCTGCCCCGGTCAACCCCGGGGCGGCATCAGGAGATAGGTGGTGAGCCAGATCGGCAGGATGACCACTGCCCCCATCACCATGCGCGGCGCGGCCCAGGCAAAGGCCGATATGATGCCATTGTGCAGATCTTCCGCCGTCACGCCCATGCTGTCGAGCACCGCCCTTGGCGTGATGCCGAAGAACGATAACAGACTGCCGGCCAGCAGTGAGGCCAGCGCCAGTTTGAAAAAACCCGATAACACTGACTGCACGTCTCGTCCCCCGGATCCCCGACTCGGTCCATTCTAGTATTTGCAGTCTCGAATGAAACAGCAGGCAAGGGCAGGGCGAGACCTTTATTGACCCGTGACGGGAACGGGGGGGATCGGCGAGATCACGGGGTCATGCCATGCCCCACCGATGAAGAAGCGCAAGGGCGACGAATCCGGCTGGGGCGCTGCCGCCGGCTGTGAAAGCGTGCCCGTCAGGGCAAGCGCCTGACGGCTATAGGGGATGATCCCGGAAAGCACGAAGGTTTCTGTCTCGCCGACGATCTGCGCCTTGCCCACTTCCGCCGACCCATCCGAAAACCGCACGGCTATGTCCAGCGTCTGATAGTTGAACTCCCCCGAACCGGCCGCACTCAGCTGGAAATAGGCACGATCGGACGACAAGCGTCGCAGCCCGTCTGCGTTGAAACCGAGAAGTGCGCCATTGTCGGCACGGATGCTGAGACTGCCGGACATCGCCTCAATATTGCGACGCCATCCGGGCCCTACCAGCTTGGCATTAAGCGTCACCGACCCGGTGCCTTTCAGGGACAGGCTTGCGGGCGCCACTCGGGACATCAGCGATCCCAGATCGACGCGGTCCAGCATGATGGCGATATCCGCCCCCTTGTCGAAGCCTTCGCCGCTGCCGCTGAGCAGCGCGGACAAGGTGCCGCCCATGAGCTGCGTGTCGCCGATCACCAGCTTCAGGGACTCGTTGCCACCGATGAGGCTCGCGCCGAGGTCTTCGAGCTGAAAGCTCGCGAATGTTGCGGAATTGGCAGAGAGCCGCATGTCGACGTCGACCCAGCGAGTGAGGCTCGGCAGCCGCACATCGGTGCGGTCCTCGAGACTGATCGACAGCGCCTGCAGGAAATCGTCGAGATTGAGGAGGTCAACGGCCACCGTTCCGCTCAGAAGCGGTTTTGCATCGCCTCGCTTTTTGAGTGTCAGACTGCCGTCGCCGCGGCTGTCATTGATCTCGAATGCCAGGTTGTCGAACCGCCACTCCTCCTCGGCATTTGTCACCTGCGCGGTAAGCGAGGCGGTCTGCCACCGTTCGGTGCCGGCGAGCCGCAACCCGAGTGCTGCGGCGGCCTGCGGCACGTCCGTGACGCGCAGCTCAAGATCGGCCGCATCCAGGCTCGACTGGTTGAGGTCGATCAATCCTTTGACCTGCCCGCTGAGGCCGGGAAGCGTGGCGGAAAGGTCGACCTCGCTGGCAGCACCCCCGAGCAGAAGCAGCGGGGTCGGCGTGGTCAGGGTGAGTGACATGCGGCGCTCTGCAACGGTGAACGTCGCCTGCCCGGAAAGGGCCGCCGTCAGACGCGGCCAATCGAGCTTGGCATTCATCCCGTCAGCCACGATCGTCGAGCCGCTCTTCGCATCGATCAGGGTAACCTCGCCATCGACGATCTCGATCGATCCGATCTCCGGTTCTTCGGCCTCGCCTTGTAGGGGCTCATCGGCTTGCCCGGTCTGTGCACTCCGGACGGCAGCGTTCAAAAGCCCGTCACCACTCCAGTTCAGCCGACCATCGGTATCCCGCTCGATCCGTATGCGCGGGCGCTCGAAACGGAAGTCGTTGAAGTCGGGCTGGCCTTTCACCGCGGACAACAGACTGAACTCGGCAGTGAGGCTCTCGATCTCGACGAAAGGCAGATCGTCTCGCCTGATCGTCACGCCTTCAATGGTCACCTCGGGTCGCGGCCAGAAGCGCAGTTCCGATACATCCTCGATGGAAACCGGATGGCCCGCCCATTGTGCCATGGCAGACTCGATCGCCGAGCGCACCACCGAGCTCGAAATCAGATAGGGGGCAGCGACGCGCAAGGAGATGGAGACGATGGCGCCCAGAGCCAGCACCAGAAGTCCGAGCTTCAGCAGCCGTCGGGTACGACGGCCACGGCCTGCGGATCCAGGGCTTTCAGATTGTCCGGCGCGTCGCAAGAATGTCATTCTGGCCGTGTCCAAGAGCTTCGTCTAGTTCTTGTGGCGGATATAGGAATTCCGCCGCCCGTGCAACGAATGGACGGTCGTCCATTGGTTTCACCGCTTTGTATCGCATTGCGGTATGCTATAGAAAAGACATGACGAGGAGGAGCGGAATGACTGAACAGGTACCCCTTTGGACGCCGTCCGACGCTTTCAAGGCAGCACAGCCCCTGACCCATTTCATGGCCTGGTGCGCCACCCGCGAGGGATTGAGCTTCGCCGACTATGACGCCTTCTACGCCTGGTCCATCGAGGACCGCGCGTCCTTCTGGTCGGCCGTCTGGGACTATTGCGGTGTGGTCGGTGACAAGGGGGATGTCGCACTCGCCGATGATGGCGACATGCTCAAGGCACGCTTCTTCCCCAAGGCGCAGATCAACTTCGCTGAAAATCTCTTGGCTCATGCCGGCGATGGCGATGCGCTGATCTTCCGCGGCGAGAACAAGGTCTCGGACCGCTGGTCCTGGTCGCGCCTCATCGCCACGGTCTCCCGCCTTCAACAGGCGCTTGCGGCCATGGGCATCGGCGAAGGCGACCGTGTCGCGGCCATGATGCCGAACATGCCCGAGACAGTTGCCCTGATGCTGGCGGTAACGTCGCTCGGTGCCATCTGGTCCTCCTGCTCTCCGGATTTCGGCGATCAGGGCGTGCTGGACCGCTTCGGCCAGATCGAGCCCAAGCTCTTCATCGCCTGCGATGGCTATTGGTATAATGGCAAGCGCCAGGATGTTGCGGACAAGATCGTCAACGTCGCCGCCAAGCTCGACGTTCCGGTCCTCGTCGTGCCCTATGCCGGTGACACCGCAGCACTGCTTGCCCGACTGCCGGATGGCCGCAGCTTCGACCAGTTCATCTCCGACTTCTCCGTCTGGGATATCGAATACCGCAGGCTGCCGTTTTCACATCCGATCTACATCCTCTTTTCCTCCGGCACGACCGGCGTCCCGAAATGCATCGTGCATTCCGCCGGCGGCACCCTGTTGCAGCAGCTGAAAGAACACCGTTTCCACTGTGGCCTTCAGGCCGGTGAGAAGCTCTTCTACTTCACCACCTGCGGCTGGATGATGTGGAACTGGCTGGTCTCCGGCCTCGCCTGCGGCGCGACCCTCTGCCTTTATGACGGCTCGCCCTTCTATCCCGACGGCAATGTGCTGTTCGACTACGCTGCCGACGAGAGTTTCGCGATCTTCGGCACCTCAGCTAAATACATCGACGCCGTGCGCAAGGGTGGGCTGACGCCGAAGACCTCGCATAATCTGTCGAGCCTCCGGCTGATGACCTCGACTGGTTCGCCGCTCTCGCCCGAAGGCTTCTCCTTCGTCTACGAGGGGATCCGCGACGACATCCAGCTCGCCTCGATCTCCGGCGGCACCGACATCGTCTCCTGCTTCGTGCTTGGAAACCCGCTGAAGCCGGTCTGGCGCGGAGAGATCCAGGGCCCGGGCCTCGGCCTCGCGGTCGATGTCTGGGATGATGACGGCAAGCCGGTGCGCGGTGAAAAGGGCGAGCTCGTCTGCACGAGTGCCTTCCCCTCCATGCCGGTTATGTTCTGGAATGATCCCGATGGCGCCAAATACCGGGCGGCCTATTTCGAGCGCTTCGACAACATCTGGTGCCATGGCGATTTCGCCGAATGGACGGAGCATCATGGCCTCGTCATCCACGGCCGTTCCGATGCGACGCTCAATCCCGGCGGCGTGCGCATCGGCACGGCGGAGATCTATAACCAGGTCGAGCAGTTGGACGAAGTGGTCGAGGCACTCTGCATCGGTCAGGACTGGGAGGACGACGTGCGCGTCATTCTCTTCGTGCGTCTCGCACCAGGACTGAGCCTCACGGAAGAGCTCGACAAGCAGATCAAGACCAAGATCCGCACCGGCGCATCGCCCCGCCATGTGCCCGCCAAGATCATTCAGGTTGAGGACATCCCCCGCACCAAATCCGGCAAGATCGTCGAACTCGCGGTGCGCGAAGTGGTGCATGGGCGCCCGGTCAAGAACAAGGAAGCGCTCGCCAATCCGGAAGCGCTTTCACTTTTCGCAGACCTCCGGCAGTTGCGTTCCTGACGAAAATCTGTCCCGAAACACAGCAATTTCAGGGCAATACCTCAAATGTTGGGTAGCCGGGCGGCCTGCTCGGTAAGTTTCTCTTAACTGGCATTCGGCAAGACTGAGCCCAACTTGGAGATGCGCGATCAGACACGGTGAGGCCTCGCCTCCGACAGAATGTCGATCGCTCGACCACTCCGGTTCGACAGCATTGACTAAGGGCGGCTTCGGCCGCCCTTTTTTTATTCGGTATGAAGTTGATCAGCGTTTCTCGTCGAGCGAGCGCGACACGAGGATGACGGGAATGAGGCCCGCCGCAATGATGATCATCGCGGCCACGGACGCGTCCTGCGCCATTCCGCGCGAGGCATCTTCGTAGACGAGGGTCGCCAGCGTGTTGAAGTTGAAAGGTCTCAGCAGGATCGTCGCCGAAAGCTCCTTCAGCGTCTCAATGAACACCAGCAGCGCAGCCGTCAGCACCGCCGGCCGCAGGTTCGGCAGAAGCACCTGCCGGAGTGTCTGCAGACCCGATCGACCGAGCGTCCGGGCCGCCATGTCCAGATGCGGCGAGAGCTTCTGAAAGCCCGCATCGACGGTTCCTTCCGCCATGGTCAGGAAGCGCACAGTATAGGCATAGACAATGGCAAAGCCCGTACCGGATAGGAGAAGGCCCGTCGAAATGCCGAAGCTCTGGCGCAGCCAGCCATCCAGCGCATTGTCGAAGGCCGCAAGCGGGATCAGCACACCGATGCCGAGCACGGTGCCGGGAATGCCGTAACCGAGAGCGGCCAGCCGTCCGGCTCCCTTGGCGAGACGCGAGCGATCGGTGCGCGTGGCATAGGACAAGACAAAGGCCAGAACCACCGTGATCAGCGCCGCCGCCGAAGAAACCAGCGTCGAATGCCAGAGCGCGTCCAAGAGGCGCGGTTCGAGAAAAACCTCGATACGCCGCAGGGCAAATCCACCGAGAACGAAGACGGGCACGAAGAAGCCGATCAGGATCGGCCCGGTGCAGAAAAGCACGGCAAGCGCCGCCTTCATTCCGGTCAGCCGAAGCCGCACAGCATCCGGCACGACTGCCGTCGTCTTGTGGCTGGTAAAACGCTGACGTCGACGCGCCATGCGCTCGACGATCAGGAGACCTGCAACGATCACCAGCATCACGCAGGCGATCTGCGCCGCACCGGCAAGGCTGCCCCGATTGAGCCAGGTGTCGTAGACCGAGAAGGTCAGCGTCTGTACGCCGAGATATTCCACCGCACCGATATCGTTCAGGGTTTCCATCATCACCAGCGTCAGGCCGATCATGATCGCGGGTCGCGCCATCGGCACCTGGATGCGGGCAAAGACCCGCAAGGGACTGGACCCGAGCGTGCGGGCAACATCCGCCGCCGCGCGGCCCTGCATCAGGAACATCGAGCGGCAGGCGAGATAGACATACGGATAGAGCACGGCGGACATGACCAGCACGGCACCCGAAAGCGACTTCACGTCGAAGAAACTGTACTCGCGGGATGAGGTGTAGCCGAACAGCGCCCGATATCCGGTCTGCACCGGCCCTGTGAAATCGAGAAACTCTCCGAAGGCATAGGCTGCCAGATAGGATGGAATGGCCAGCGGCAGCACCAGCGCCGGAGAGAGGAGCCGCCGCAGCGGAAACTCGCAAGCCGCAACCAGCCAAGCGCTGCCGATGCCGACCACAGCCGTGACGATGCCCGTGAACAGCAGAAGCCAGAAGGTGCGGATCCCGGCCCGGGGGATGACATTCGTCATCATGTGCCGCCAGTTCTCAGGGTCCGCCGAAAAGCCGATGACGAAGATGGCAACGATGGGCATGGAGACGAGTGCGGCAGCAATGAGCGCGGCGATCGTCGCCGTACCAATCCGCTTTCCGGCGGGTGCACCGGAGGAAATGGCGGGGTGGGCTGTGCCCGGGCGCGGGAGTGTGGACAAGCGATCGGCCCTTGCAAATGCGGGAATGGCTTTCCTCTAGCCGAAAGCCGCGGCGATGGAAACCTGCCGGAAGGTCACGCCTGTCTTACCGGCGCAGAACCGCCAGACTTTCGCCAATCAGCTGAAGCCCGAGTGCGCCGATCACGGCTCCCGCCAGCCGGTCGACCCAGAGTTTTCCGTTGAGATAGGCGCGCTGCGATCGCGGCGCTGAAAAGGCAATCGCGACCACGGCATACCATCCGGCCTCAATCAAGAGGATCAGGGGAGGCAGGGAAAGAACAAGTGCCAGCGGCGGTTCCTGCGGCATGAGGGCGGCGAAGATGCTGGCATAGACCACGGCGGTCTTTGGATTGCTGACCTGCGTGACGAGACCGAGAACGAGCGCGCGCGGCACACTGAGCGGGCCGCGTCCATTGGCAGAGGCAAGCTCAATCGGTTCGCGTGCGCCACGCCAGATGGCGATGCCGAGATAGACCAGATAGAGCCCGCCGGCGCATTTGAGAACGAGATAGAGCCACTCGACCTGTTCCAGAAGCGCAACGAGACCGGCCAGTGCCAGGACGGCGAAGAACGCTCCGCCGAGGCCCATGCCGATTGCCGCCGCGAGGCCGTGAAGGCGGGAATTCCCGACCGATATGCGTGACACAAGCACGAAGCTCGGGCCGGGACTCATCGCGCCGATCCCGATCGCAATTATGATGCCGAGGAGAACGCTGAAGGTTGCCATGCCGATGTCGTCTCCGTCCGGGGGCTGCTTAAGTGGACTGCGAGGCTATTGGCGGAATGGCGTGCTTGCAAGCCCTCTGCAACGGTCGGTCAAGCCACGACTAATCCTCACAAGCTGCGCGTCATCTGCACAGGATCTGCAAATACCGTCTGCATTCTGCGCCCATGACCTCACTCCGCAACGATCCCGATTTCCCCGTACCCCGCTTGCCGGCCCGCCTTATCCGGGAGGGTTGGTGGCTCGTGGATGATCCCCCGCAGCTGCATCCCGATCCACCAGACGCGGCGGCCGGATGCGCGTGCATCAGCCTCCCATCGAAGGAACACAGGAGCACAATGTGCCGAACAGTCATTCCCTTCTCCCGCGATTGAAGGGGCATCTCGCTCCTCTCCTGCTTGTCGGCTTGGTCGTTGCCGCTGACTTTCTGTTCTTCGGCCAGGAGCCGGGCATCAACCGCTTCGTGTTCTGCCTGCTGCTCGTGGCCTCCATCGTCCAGGTGGCGCGCGTGGTCAGGCCGACGAGGTTGGCGCGTTTTGCCCTGCTGGCGCTTCTGTGCATGCTGCCGATGATCGAAGCCGCGACACTTTCTTCGCGGATTGTATCGGCCTTTGCGATCACACTGTTGGCGTTGGCGGCGGCAGGCCTGCTGCCGCGGTTGCCGTCCGCCATTCCCCCCGTCTTGGCGAGGTTCACGCTGGCAATCCCGCAGCGAACCATCCGTGGCACGGGACGCTTGATGACGGCCGGAACGATCCCGGCAACCGCCCGCGGCATCGGCATTGAGCTTCGCTTCTGGGTCTTGCCGCTGGCGCTCGGCACCATCTTCGTCGGTCTCTTCGCTGGCGCCAATCCCCTGATTGAACGCGCCCTTCAGGCGATCGACCTCGCGGCGCTCCTGTCTTACATCAATATCCAGCGCATCTTCCTCTGGTCGGTGATGGCCGTCATGGTCTGGGTTCTCCTGCGCCCGAGGCTCTCCCGCCGCTGCTGCCGCAACCGCGCTGATACAGACATCCGCATCGGCAGCGCCTCGCATATCAGCGAGCCCGTCGTGCTCCGGGCCCTTCTGCTCTTCAACCTGCTTTTTGCAATCCAGACCGTGCTGGACGCGGCCTATCTCTGGGGCGGTCTCGACCTGCCGGAGGGCATGTCCCATGCCCAATACGCCCATCGCGGCGCCTATCCGCTGGTGGTCACGGCACTGCTTGCCGCCCTCTTCGTGCTGGTGGCCATTGGGCGCGGCGAGGATGGCGCCCGCGCACGCCTGATCCGGGGCCTGGTCTATCTCTGGATCGGCCAGAACATCCTGCTTTGCATTTCAGCCATCCTGCGGCTCGACCTTTATGTGGAAGCCTTTTCGCTGACCGGCATGCGCGTGGCTGCAGGGCTCTGGATGCTTCTGGTCGCTATTGGCCTTGCCCTGATCATGATGCGGATCCTCCTCGACAAGAGCAACCTCTGGCTCTTTGCGACAAACGGCGCGAGCCTTTTGGTGGTGCTCTACGGGGTGGCCGTCACCGATATTCCGGGCCACATCGCAAGCTATAATGTCGAGCATTCCAGCGATCGGGATGGTGGAGGCGCGTGGCTCGATGCTTACTATCTGCGCTCCCTCGGCCCGACGGCTCTGCCGGCGATCGATTTCTATCTCGAACGCGCTTCGTTTCACCACATTCCCCAATTCAAGCTGGCGCGCATGAAAGAACTGCGCAGCGACCTTCTGTTCGATTTCCAGATCCGCTCACGTGATTGGCGAAGCTGGACATGGCGGGCCCAGAGGCTCGAAAATTACCTCGCAAGGTCCGGGGTGGCAGATTAAGAGCATTGGATGAGACAGGCGGAAGGCGCGGGGAGGGGCAGAGAAATGCAGCAGATACTGGTGGTCGACGACGAGCCGCATATCCGCGATGTCATCTGCTTTGCCATTGAGCGGGCCGGTATGCGGCCCGTGGTTGCCCGGTCGGGCCAGGAAGCCCTCACGGCCTTTCGTCGCGCCCGTCCCGATCTTGTCGTGCTCGACGTTGGTCTGCCTGACATCGACGGCCTTGAGGTTTGCCGCGAAATCCGCAAGACCTCCGCCCTGCCGATCCTCTTCCTGTCGGCGCGCGATGAGGAGATCGATCGCATCCTCGGTCTCGAAATGGGCGGCGACGATTATGTGACGAAGCCCTTCAGCCCACGCGAACTGATCGCCCGCATCAGGGCTATTCTCAAGCGCAGCGGGACGGGCAATGGCGCCGCCGATGCCTCGGCGACACTGACTGTCGGCGAAGTGGTGCTCGATCGGGCAGGGCGAACGGTTCATCTGGCCGGTTGCGCTCTTCAGGTGACAGCGCTCGAATTCGCCATCCTCGACGCCCTGATGACCAGGCCTGCCATGGTCTTCACCCGCGAGCAGCTAATGCAGGCGGCTTACGATCCCGGCGTCCATGTCTCCGACCGCACCATCGACAGCCACATCCGCAACATCCGCGCCAAGGCCGCCGAAGTCTCCGCCCAGCCGGTCATTGCGACCGTTCACGGGGTCGGTTTCCGCTTTCACCAGGCCGGTGCCGCATCATGACATCGCGCCTGATCATCATTCCCAAATGGCGCCCGCCGCTGGCGCTGGTCATCTATTCCGTCCTGTTGACGGTGATGGCTCTTCCCGTCCTCCTGCTGGCCTGGTTTCGCCCGGCAGCACTCGATGTGAAACCTCTGAGCATCACGGAGCTCGGAGCCCTGTGCGTCGTGCTCGGCTTCACCATGCTCATCGGCTACGTGCTCGTCCGTGCCATCAAGGCACCGCTCGATGCCCTCGTCGCGCGTAGCCGGGAGATCGCTCTCGATGGTCGCGATGCCATCCGCCCGCTTGAGAGTTATGGCACCCGCGAAGTTGCCACACTTTCCCAGGGCATCTTCGATCTCGCTTGCGATCTGGTCGAGCGAACGGACTATGTCCGAACCTTCGCTGCCCATGTCTCCCATGAGCTGAAGTCGCCGCTGACCGCCATCGCAGGTGCGGCAGAACTCCTGCGGGAGAGTGAGACGGACAGCGAGCCGATGACGCCCGCGCAGCGACGCCTGTTCCTCGACAATATCGTGTCCGACGCCCGCCGCCTTGATCGGTTGCTGATCCGCCTGCGCGAGCTCGCCCATGCCGAGACGCCCGTTGCCGGCGGCAGTTCGCAGCTTTCTGGCGTCGTCTCGACACTCGCTGGCCGTTTCCCGGATCTGCAGATTGTCGACGACGGAGCCGCGCCACGATCGGTCCCCTTGCCGGTCGAGGCAACAACGATCGCTTTGGCGAACCTGGCGGAAAACGCGCTCCAGCACGGCGCGACGCGCCTGACACTCAGCCTGAGGGAAGACGCGGGCGGCCTTCATCTCCGGATAGAAGACAACGGATCCGGCATACCGATGGAGACCGCGGACGCCATCTTCCGCCCCTTCTTCACAACCCGCGCAGAGGAGGGCGGAACGGGCATGGGGCTCCGCATCGTCGAAGCCGTGCTCGCCGCCCACGGGGCAACGATCCGCCTCGATCCGGCCTACGGAAACGGCGCTGCCTTCGAAATCAGTATGCCACGCGACGCCTGATATGCGCCGCTCGCACGGACCTCAATCGGCCAGAACGCGCGGCGAGGGGAAGGTCACCTCGACCAATGTGCCTTCGTTCGGCGTCGACGAAATTGCAAACTGCGCCCGGTTCGCATCAACCATGGCCTTGGTCAGCGGCAGGCCGAGACCCGTGCCGTCGCCACGATTGCGCGGCGTGCCGGTCGAGACCTGGCGGAACGGCTTCATCGCCTGCTCCAGCTCGCTGCGCGACATGCCGATGCCGGTATCGCGGATCCGGAGCACCACGCTGCCGTTCGGCTCATAGGCGGAGGACACGATGATCTGCCCGCCGGACGGCGTGAAGCGGATCGCGTTGGCGAGAATGTTGAGCACGATCTGCTTGATCGAGCGGCCGTCGGCCACAACGTTCGGAACGGCCTGCGACAGGGCTGTCCGGATGATCACCCGCTGGCTGTTCGCTTGCGGCTGCACGATCGAGACTGCCGCCTGCACCATCTCGTTCAGTCCGACGGAGGAGAAGTCGAGCTCCATCTCGCCCGCTTCGATCTTCGAGATGTCCAGGAGATCATTGACGATATCCAGCACATGGCGGCCCGAGCGCACGATGTCATGGGCGTACTCGCCGTAGCGCGGATGACCGACCGGGCCGAAATGCTCGTTCGCCATCATGTCGGCAAAGCCGATGATCGCGTTGAGCGGCGTGCGGATCTCGTGGCTGACACGGGCAAGGAAGTCGGTCTTGTGCGCGTTTGCCGTCTCCGCCGCCCGTTTGGCGTTGCGCAGCTCTTCTTCCGTGCGCTTCCACTGGGTAATGTCACGGATGACGGCGCAGTAACCGTTCGACGAGTTCAGGCGCCCGATCGTCATGAACAGCGGCAGGAAGCCACCGGAGGCCTCGCGGCCAATGACTTCGCGCCCGTCGTTCAAGACGCTTGCAACACCATGACCGGCAAGCCCGTTCAGATAGTCGAGGATCGACTTCTGGCTTTCATGGGCAAACAGCATGACAAACGGCTTGCCGCGCGTTTCCATGTCGTCGAAGTTGAACAGCGCGCTCGCCGCCCGGTTCATCGAGCGGATATCGCCGTCGGCATCCAGGATGACAACGCCATCGGTGGCCGTCTCCAGGATCGAGCGCAGCTCGTCGACTTCCACCTTGAGGCGGGCGACTTCTACCGTCTGGGCCGGCGCCGCGACAGGCGCTGATGTGACCACTACCGGCTCGGCATCCGGCTCCGGTTGCGTCTGCAGTTCCGGCTGGGCGATCAGCGCCAGCATCAGCGCGCTCGTTTCCTCAAACCGCACCGACTGCAGCCGGGCAGTGACCGGTAATAGGCGATCATCGGCACAGAGCGCCACGACCTGGCCGGCCTCGTCGCCGGGTGTTTCGAGATCACGGCGCTGGATCAGCGTATCGAGACCACCGGCCTCATCGAGTTCGGCAAGTGTCTTGTAGCCGGTGAGGCTGAAGAATTCCGGATTGGCATGGATTAGCCGGTCGCCGACATGGACGAGCAGCGCCACGGGCATCAGGTCAATGATCTCGGCCGTCAGGCTACGCTCGCGCTTACCCGTCGGGCGCTCAATCTGCGGTTCCGCCAAAGGCGGCTCGACTGCGGCAATCGCGGCGGCGGCCGGCGGTTCGGGTGCCTTCGCAACCGGCGCGCTCGCTTCAGTGCGCAAGACCGGTGGTTCCGACGCCGTCAGCGACTGTTCCACCTTGGCGCGGAGCCCCAGCGGATCGAGCTTGCGCGCGATCTCCTGGAAGGCCGCCTGCTCGCCGGGCGTCAGGCTGTCGCGCTGGCGCTGACGATGATCTTGCAATTGCACCACCTTGTCCGGCATGGCAGGCTTGCGCGGTTCCATGACCCGGAGCACCGGCGGCTCGAAGCCGGCAGGCCTCGGAGCGGGTTCGTCGATCTGGTGCGTCGGCGCGGCTTCGATGTCGTCTTCAGACTCAGGCTCCAGGTCGTCGCTGCCGTTGTCAGCGTCGTCCACCAGGGCCTCGAGCCTCTGCTCACCCGCTTCTGCAACCTGTTCCTCGACGAAGTCTTCCGGCGGATGGTTCTCGCCTTCGCTGAGCTCGCTCAAGAATTCGGCAAGCTCTTCAGCCCGTTCACTGTCGGTCAGCGGCGGCTCGTCGGAGAATGCATCCGCCGAAACCTCCGGCTCGACGAAGGTCATGCCGATCGCATCGGGATCCTCCTGCGCGTCCGCGACACGCACGATGCCGAAGCCACGGAAACCGTCAAAATCGCGATTGCGCGTGTAGGTCGGAAGGGCCGCGAGATCCACGGGAACCACAAGCGTCGTTCCTTCGACGGGCCAGTAGATCGTCTTGCCGGACCACGTGTCACGCTTCTTCAGCAGCTCGCCGATCTTGCCCTCGGGGTCGAGGTTGAAGAGTGCGGCGAGATCCGAGAAGGCAACCCCGTTGATATCGGCTGCACGCGGGCCGACGGCCTGGGCAAACTCGGAGGAGACTTCGCTGAACCGGCCCTCCGAATCGATTTTCCAGACGAAACGGGTCGCACGCCGGTCCTGGCTGAAGATGAAGCGCTCGGGCTCTGCCACAGGTGCAGGCGTTGCTGGTGGGACCGGGAGGCTAGGGGAATGCACCGGCTCGGCGACCGGAGCGAGTTCCCCTGCGACATCGTCAACAGGAGCGGATGCGTCCTCGCTCAGCGTCTCCGGGCTCTCCGTCGGCTCGACCGAAACGCTATCGAGCTCAGGCTCGACGAAATCATCAGCCTCTTCCGACGCTTCTTCCTCAGCAGCATCGATCTCGTCCAGATCGTCCGTTCGGCCTCGATTTCCTCGATGTCGCCGATCGCCGCCATCACGCTCTCGAACGGGACGGCAGGTGAGGGCAGGTCTTCGTCCTGGGCCGGTGCTTCCGCTTCGGTCTCATCGGCAGACTGTATGTCGAGATCTTCGGCCGACGGCGCGCTGACGTCATCCGCAACCGTATCGTCGGCGCGAACCGGCTCGGCCACTGCGATCGGAAGGTCTTCATCCGCGTCGTTCGAAAAATCGCCGCTAGGGTCCATCGCGGTCGCAGGATCGTCCACGTCGTGCAGCGCCCAGCGGGCCCGCGCCTCGTCGGCGATCTTGCCGATCGCGGCCTCGGTGAAGCCCGGATAGGCCTCCAGCTCCAGCACGGTCGGCATCGGCTTCGACAAGGTTCACCAGCATGCGCGCCGTCTGAGGCGTAATGCCGAGGCCGGCAAAGCCCTCGGAGCTCGCCACCAGACCGCCGTCGCCATCAAGGACGGCCATATGCGTGTCGGGGTCGTCGAAGCCGCTCATCAATTCGAGAGCAAGCTGACGCAAGCTGCCATCGGTCCGCTTGAGCGGCGGTACGGCGAGCAGGATCGTCGGTTCGCCCTTGCGGATTTCCACGCATTCCGCGACCGCCGTCACCGGCACCTTCTGGAATCCGGAGCTGATGCGCAGCATCAGGCTGCGCGTATCGCCCACTGCCACCAGCTGCTGGGTCGCTGTTTCGATTTGCCGGAAGGTGATGTCGCCGCGATTGGGACCTTCCTCAAGAAAGTCATAGATGGACGCGGCACCGAAGAAGCGCGCACCCTCCCCATTGCACCAGAGCACCCGCTCCAGACGCGGCGCAAACAGCACGAGCGCCTCGCCGCGCGCCAGGCGCAGTCGTATGAGGTCGTGCACGGCGACGTCGATAAACGGATATTGAGCGGGCATTTCGGGACCTGTCACTTCATGGCCTGCAAGCAAATTAACAGATTTTTAATAGCTAGGCAGTGCCTTTGGGTCCAGAAAGTGGGGCGCCTTTCGATTGATAAGGTTAATCCGGCCGGATTATCAACATGCGAAAAATCTAATTGTGCAGCGCACAATGATATTGCAATGCACAATATTCGGTGCTATATAGGGTTCATGAATGAAACATGAGGGGTCACCAAGGATCCCGCGACAAGAGGAAATGCGCCATGAATACCAAGGATATCTTCTCTTTCTCCTCCTTCGATCCTTCGAAGATGCAGGAAAGCTTCCGTGACTTCGCCGAAAAGGGTGCAGCCCAGTCGAAGGAAGCCTATGCCAAGATGAAGTCTGCCACGGAAGAAGCCACGAAGACCGTGGAAGCCACCGTCCAGACGGCTCAGGCCGGCACCGTCGAACTCGGCCTCAAGGCCATCGACGCCATGCGCACCAATGCTGACCTTTCGCTGTCCCACATGGAAGCGCTTCTCGGCGTGAAGTCGGTTGCCGAGCTCGTCGAGCTGCAGACCGCTTTCATCCGCAAGCAGGCTGAAGTGACGATCGAACAGGCCAAGGCCATCCAGGAAACCGCCAAGAAGGTTGCCGACACGATGACCAAGCCGGGCAAGGAAGCCGCCGAAAAGGTCATGTCCTCGCTCAAGGTTGCTTGATCGCCTGACGCGACTTTAAAAATCCTCCCAAGGATCTTGGGCCGGGCGCACAGCCCGGCCTTTTTCTTATCCCGAGCCTTTTCACGCAATGCGCAGAAAGGGCTTGAAAAAAATCCATCTGCTCGTATGTGACCCCTCGACGGCGTCAGCGACGCGGTCATGTGCGGTTGTAGCTCAGTTGGTTAGAGCGCAGGTTTGTGGCACCTGAGGTCGGAGGTTCGAGACCCCCCAACCGTACCATTTTCTCCCAAAGCCCAAATATGTCATCGGCCTATCCCCGCGGCTGCGTGCATTGGCAGCGCTGCGGCGCGACGATCGATTAAAATTCGATCCTTTGCGTTTACCCGAAAACAAGGGTTCCGGCACTTCCCGCTTTCTAGCGTCGCCGTTTGATGCTCTGACTGGCCCGAACAATGGGAGAGCCGATGGAGCGTCGAAACGAGCAGCGTTCGCTTTGCGACATGGATGCCCTGGTGCTGATGTACGGGTGCCATTTCGAGGCATCCATATCCGACTGGAGCCAAACCGGCTTGCGACTGGTCCTTAGCGATGGCCTGACGCTGGAGGAGGCCGAAGCCTTCATCCTGCATGGCAACGCTTTCGGCGTCTTGCATGGTGAAGTGATCTGGTCTGAAGACGGTCAGATCGGCGCCCGAATTCGCAGCACCATATCTGCCGCCGTTATGCAGCGGCTCGCGCCACAGCTCACCACTCTCATGCCTGCATGATCGCCGAAGACCGGTTGTCTCGGTTCATCGCCACGAGCGCTGTCAGAACAGCCTCCTGAAACGCCAGAATTTCTCCTCCGGCGCGTTCATGCGGACAGCCGAGAGCAGTCAACTCGGCGCCGAGCGAACGGCATAAAGAGATCCAATAGCGGTCGGCGCTTGCCCCATTCAGGCGGTCCAGCGCCTGTGCGGCCTGAAGCACCAGATCCTTCCGGTGCGTCAGTGGAAAGAAGTTGAGGGAACACGGTGGTTGGGCATGTTGATCTGCCTGCAAGGGGAGCTCCATCGGTGCAAGGTGTATGCGTCATGCATGCGACTGCGACACGGTGGGCGACAAGGACTCGTTTTATTAGAGCCTAATAAAAGACAAGTTTGATTGTCAACTTCGGTTGACATCTCTCCCCAGGGATTAAGGTGAAGGGGCTGCGGACCAGCGGATGTCGAATGCGCAGTCGCTGCAGGGCCACTTTGAAAACGCAGTGTTCTTCCGCCATCATTCAATTGGCCGGAAGATCAAGAACGAAAAACCCCGCCACGGGATCGTAGCGGGGTTCAAACTTTGGCGACGGCTGCAAAGGTCTCAGACCCGCGTGACTTCCTTCACCCAGCCATGGGCATCGGCAACCGAGCCGCGCTGGATGCCGGTGAGCTGGTTGCGCAGCTTTTCCGTTTCGATCCCGGTGCCGGCATTGCCGATGACGAATTCACCGCCCGGATGGCGTACGGTGCCGATGGCGGCAACAACGGCGGCTGTGCCGCAGGCAAAGGCCTCACGCAGCTTGCCGCTGCGAGCATCCGCCATCCATTCGTCGAAGGAATAGGGGCGCTCGACAACCTTCAGCCCATTGTCATTGGCAAGCTTGATGATCGAGTTGCGGGTGATGCCGGGCAGGATGGTGCCCGAGAGCGGCGGCGTGACCACGGTGTTGTCGTCCATGACGAAGAAAACGTTCATGCCGCCCAGTTCCTCGATCCACTTGTGCTCGGCAGCATCGAGGAAGACGACCTGGTCGCATCCGCGGCTGGCTGCTTCCTTCTGGGCAAGAAGGCTCGCCGCATAATTGCCGCCGCACTTGGCAGCACCCGTGCCGCCGGGAGCGGCGCGCGTGTAGTGCTCGCTGACCCAGAGCGTCACCGGCTTGCTGCCGCCCTTGAAATAGGGGCCGACAGGCGAGGCGATGACGCAGAAGATGTATTCGCGCGACGGGCGAACGCCAAGGAAGGCTTCGCTCGCAAACATGAAGGGGCGCAGATAAAGGCTGCCTTCGCCTTCCGGGACCCACTTGGCGTCGATCTTTACCAGTTCTTCGACAGCCTTGAGGAACAGCGCTTCCGGCACATCGGGCATCGCCATGCGCTCGGCCGACTTGTTGAAGCGGCGGGCATTTTCTTCCGGGCGGAAGAGCGTGATGCGGCCATCGGCCCCCTTGTAGGCCTTCATGCCCTCGAAGATTTCCTGGGCATAGTGCAGAACGCTGGCTGCCGGATCGACCTGGAACGGCTTGCGGGCTGTGACCTCCGGGCTGTGCCAGCCCTTGTCGACATGCCAATGCACGACCGCCATGTGGTCGGTGAACAGCGTTCCAAAGCCCAGGTTTTCAAAAGCCGCGAGCCGCTCGGCTTCCGGCATGGGCGAGGCATTCGGAACGATCTGGAAGTCGAGAAGTGCGGTATTCGTGGTCATGGAGAGCCTGTGCCTGAGCTGTTCACGGTTGTGCGGGCCACGCCGATGAAACGGTCGCAGCCGGTGCCGTCGTTTGTGCGGTTTGATCCCGGTTTGTCAACAGAAACCGTGCTATCGCGATGCAGCAAAACGCTTGGTCTGCAGGGTCGGGAGCCGGTTTAGCCCGTCACGAGCCCAAACAGGAACCAGAAGCCGGCAAGCGAGATGGCAGCGCCCAGCGCCTGAACCAGTCGCCCGCCGCCGATCGGCTTCAGCGCCGCGCCGATCGCAATCCCGATCACATGGATCACGCCGGTCGAGACCACGAAGCCGACGGTAAAGGCCGCGGGGTCGCTGGCGCGGGGTGCCAGCACGCCGTGTGGATAGCCATGCATCAGCGCAAAGGCTGCAATCAGCACCAGCGCCGCCCATTCCGGCGCTCGCCAGGCCGCCGCAATCGCACCGCCGAGAACGATGACCGAAACGGCAATGCCGTATTCGATCGGCTGGTCCGGCAGGATGCCGGTCATGCCGATGATCCCGCCCACGCACATGATCATCGGGAAGGTCGCGGGCAGCGTCCAGACCGAGCGCCCGCCCATCTGCGCGCCCCAGAGACCGACGGCGAGCATGGCAAGCAGATGGTCGAAGCCGGCGAGCGGATGCCCGAAGCCGGAGCCGAACCCGCCGAGCGGCCCGTCCATCACATGGGCCTGGGCGGGAAGCGCCGAGAGGAGTGCGAGCAGAAAGGCGGGAAGGCCGAGATGAAGCAAGGGCTGGCGCATGTCAGTATCCATGGGTGATGAGATCGGCACAGTCTATCTGCGTCGATCATGACGGAAAAGCGTCCTCAAAACGCGCTCCGCGCATTGTCCAGCTGCATCAGCTGAAGATCGCCCTATCCTGCTCGACGGCATCCTGCAGGAATTGCACGACCGCCCGAACGCGCACGAGTTCCCGCGCGCTTTCATGGAAGGTCGTCCAGTAGGCTCGCCGGAGCGTGATCTCAGGCAGGACCCGAACGAGGCTCTCGTGCTGGCGGGCGATATAGCTGTGCAGGATCCCGATGCCCGCACCCGCCAGCACCGCTTCCGTCTGGCCGATCGCCGAGGAAATTTCGAAACCCGCATTCCAGTCGCGCATCACCTCGCCGGTGAAGTTCAGCGAGGGCGTGAAGATCAGGTCCTCCACATAGCCGATCCGGCGGTGGGCTTTGAGCTCCTCCGGCGTTGCCGGCAAGCCGTTCGCCTCGACATAACCTCTCGAGGCATAGAGGCCGAGCGTATAGTCGACAAGCTTCGACGAAACGAGCCGCCCCTGATCCGGCCGCTCCAGCGTCACGGCAATATCTGCCTCGCGCTGTGACAGCGAAAACGAGCGCGGCACCGGCACAAGCTGGATCTTCAGCTCCGGATGCCGCTCGATCAGGGCGCCCAGCCGCGAGGCGAGGAAGAACACGCCGAAACCATCGGGTGCGCCGATGCGCACCGTACCGGCAACTTGCGTATCGGTGCGCCCGAGCCGCGCTTGCACCTCCAGCATTTCTGTTTCCATGCGCTCGGCGGAGGAGAGAAAGGCTTCGCCCTCGGCGGTCAACTCGCAGCCATTGGTGCGGCGGATAAGGAGCCGCGTCTTCAGCGCTTCCTCCAGCGCGCTGACGCGGCGGCTGAGCGTGGCGTGGTTGACGCCGAGGCGGCGGGAGGCGGCTAGAATCTGGCCTGTGCGGGCTACGGCCAGAAAGATGCGAACGTCATCCCAGTTCATGCCAAGGCCTCCTCCGTTCCGCGTTTACAGACGTCATGCGTCCAAGCCATGTGCGCCTTTGCTCAAGCCCAGCATGTCCATCCGTCTGTCGAAATCGCCGGCGATATCCGAGAGCTTGAGCGTCGCGAAACGCGAGAGCAACAGCGCCTCGGCCTCTCGCCGCGCATCCTCGAGCGCCTCGTTGACTGAGAGCTCCACAAGGCAGCCCGGATGGTCGGACGCGCTGACGAGGCAGAAGAGTTCTGGCCGCTCAAGCGCTTCATACACATCGAGCAGACTGATCTCGTCGAGGCTCCTGGTGAGCTTCCAGCCGCCGCCATGTCCCTTTTCGGATTGCACATAGCCGCGCTCGCGCAGTCCCGCCATCGTCCGGCGAACGACCACCGGATTGGTGTTGAGCATCTTGGCGATCATCTCCGACGTTGCCGCTTCTTTGCGGCGCCCGAGATGGATCAGCACATGCAGCATGCGGGAGAGGCGGCTATCCCCGCGCATCGGCGTTTCCTCCAGTGTTGACTGATCCGTAGCGCAGCCGGCGTCATGCAACAAGTCAAGTTACATCACTTGACGGCGAGGCTTCACGTAACTTAATAAGATACATAACATCAAAAGTTATATGAAAGGGTCTCGCATGAAGTATGATGCCGTCGTCGTGGGTGGAAGTTTCGCCGGTCTCTCGGCCGCCATGCAGCTCACCCGCACCCGCCGCAACATCCTGCTCGTCGACGCGGCGCGCCCGCGCAATCGTTTTGCTCACGCTTCGCATGGCTTCCTCGGACAGGACGGAGTGGCACCATCGGAGATCCGCCGCGGTGCTCTGGAGCAGCTTTCCCGCTATCCGAACTTCACTCTGCTGGAAGGGGAGGCGGAGAGCGCCGAACGCTGCCTGGGCGGGTTCAGGGTCGGCATGGCCGACGGCCGTGTGGTCGAGGCGCACGTGCTCGTGCTTGCTGTCGGCGTCACCGATACGCTCCCGTCAATCCCGGGTCTCGCTGAGCGCTGGGGTCGCACGGTCCTGCATTGCCCGTATTGCCATGGCTACGAAATCGGCGGCGGCCCGATCGGCCTCCTCGCTTCATCACCGCTTGCGGCTCATCAAGGTAGCATCCTGCCCGATTGGGGCCGCACGACCATGTTTGTCGAACCCGGGGTCACCTTCGACGAAGAACAGCAAGCCATGCTCGCCGCGCGAGGGGTCGCGATCGAGACCGAACGCGTGGTGGAGCTGATCGGCGAAGGGCAGGGGCTTGAAGGCGTTCGCCTGGCTGACGGACGCATTGTGGAAGTCCACGCCCTCTTCGCCCAATCAAAGGTGTCCATCGCCTCGCCGTTGGCATCCCAGCTCGGCCTTGAACTGGAAGAGGGGCCGCAAGGCTTTCACATCAAGGTCCAGATGGGCTGCACCAGCGAGCCTGGCGTCTTTGCAGCCGGCGACGCGGCAAGCCCCATGCACAATGCAACGCTCGCCAGTGCCTCCGGCGTCATGGCCGGAATCTCGGCACACCGTGCCTTGATCGAGGCCTCTCTATGGAAATAAGAAAACCACCTTGCTTCAATCTGTGCACAACAGATGCGTAAGTCATCGTGTTGATTTGTAGAAATCAAAGCGCATACTGCCTCCACAACAATCCAGGAGGATACCCATGTATCAGGTAGGTCATTTCATCGGCGGCAAGCATGTCGCCGGCACCTCGGGTCGCAAGCAGCCGATCTACAACCCGGCCACCGGCGAGGTGCAGTGGCGAAGTTTGCGCTGGCCAGCGCCGACGAGCTGAATGCTGCCGTCGAGAACGCCAAGGCCGCCCAGGCCAAGTGGGCCGCCACCAATCCGCAACGCCGCGCCCGCGTCTTCATGAAGTTCGTCCAGCTTCTGAACGACAACATGGATGAGCCTCGCCGAGACTCCTGTCGCGCGAACACGGCAAGACCATCGAGGACGCCAAGGGCGACATCATCCGCGGCCTCGAAGTGTGTCGAATTCGTCATCGGCATCCCGCATCTGATCGAAGAGCGAGTTCACCGAAGGCGCCGGCCCGAACATCGACATGTATTCGATCCGCCAGGCTGTCGGCATCGGCGCGGGCATCACGCCGTTCAACTTCCCGGCCATGATCCCGATGTGGATGTTCGCGCCTGCCATCGCCTGCGGCAACGCCTTCATCCTGAAGCCGTCGGAGCGCGATCCCTCGCGTGCCGATCCGCCTCGCCGAACTGATCGATCGAGGCCGGTCTCCCCGCCGGCATCCTCAACGTCGTCAATGGCGACAAGTCGGCGGTCGACGGCATCCTCGACCCATCCTGATATCTCGGCCGTCTCCTTCGTCGGCTCGACCCCGATCGCCCGTTACGTCTATGCGAACGGCTGCCATGAACGGCAAGCGCGCCCAGTGCTTCGGTGGCGCCAAGAACCACATGATCATCATGCCGGATGCCGACCTCGACCAGGCCGCCCAGGCGCTGATGGGCGCCGGCTACGGCTCGGCCGGCGAACGCTGCATGGCGATCTCGGTCGCTGTTCCGGTCGGTGAAGAAACCGCCAATCGCCTGATCGAAAAACTGACCCCGATGCGTGGAAAGCCTGCAGCATCGGTCCCGTACACCGATGACAAGGCCGACTATGGGCCCCGTCGTCACCAAGGCAGGCCCTAGAGCCCGCATCAAGGGTCGCTGATCGACAGTCGGTGTCGAAGGCTGGCGCCAAGCTCGTGGTCGACGGCCGCGATTTCAAGCTCCAGGGCTACGAGAACGGCTACTTCGTCGGTGGTTGCCTCTTCGACCACGTCACGCCTGATATGGACATCTACAAGGACCGAAATCTTCGGACCGGTTCTGTCTGTCGTGCGCGCCAAGACTTATGAAGAAGCCCTCGACCTGCCGATGAAGCATGAATACGGCAATGGCGTTGCGATCTACACCCGCGACGGTGATGCCGCGCGCGACTTCGCCAGCCGCATCAACATCGGCATGGTCGGCATCAACGTGCCGATCCCGGTTCCGCTCGCCTACCACTCCTTCGGTGGCTGGAAGTCCTCGTCCTTCGGTGACCTGAACCAGCACGGCACGGACTCGATCAAGCTTCTGGACCCAGCACCAAGACGGTCACCTCGCGCTGGCCGTCCGGCATCAAGGATGGCGCCGAATTCGTCATGCCGACGATGAAGTAAGCGAACCACCTATTCGATCACATTTGCGCCACTCCGTCGAACGACGGGGTGGCGTTCTCTTGTCAGCCTGTTGCCACTTGATAGCTTTGCTGTCGGGAGGGCTGAACATGCCGAAAAAGAAGATCCACACCGGAGGCTGTCTCTGCGGAGCGGTGCGTTTCGAGGCCGATGCGCCGGCTGCCAAGCCACACACCTGTTCCTGCAAGATGTGCCAGCGCCACACCGGAAGCCTGACGGCCAGTTGGGTCGAATTCCCGCGCGAAGCCGTCCGCTGGATCGGGCCTTCAGGCCAGCCTTCCACCTGGCGGTCATCTGACATCTCGTCGCGCGCCTTTTGCGGCACGTGCGGCTCCTCGCTCGGCGCCATCGATGACCAGCCCACGATCGCGCTCCTGCTGGGTGTCTTCGATCGGACAAGCGCAGCCGATCTCAAACCCGCCTATCATTCCTACAAGGGTGGCCGGCCGAAATGGTGGTGCATCGAGATCGCCGAAACCTGAAGCCTGCAGGCGTCCGAAGTGTCCTAGCGCACTTGAGTGCGTGGTGCTCTCATGATCAATGTTCAGGCGCGCGTCGCGGGGGATAGCGACGTGCCGGTTTTGATTTCATGAGGGACATTTCATGCAAGAGGCAGTTTTTGGCCGTGCGGCCAATTTGCGTCGCGGCGAGTTTCGCGGCAGCGCCGGTGAGTATTTCGGCATCTGGATAGTCAACATCCTGCTGACCATCATTACGGTCGGCATCTATTCCGCTTGGGCCAAGGTCCGGCGCAATCGCTATTTCTACGGAAACTCGTTCATTGACGGTCACTCCTTCGACTACCACGCCCGTGGCCTGCAGATCTTCATCGGCCGTGCCATCGTCTTCAGCTACATCGTCGCCTACAACCTGCTTCTGACCTTCAGCCCGATCATCGGCGGCATTCTGGCACTGTTGATGCTGGTCCTCCTGCCGTGGATCGTCATGCGCAGCCTGCGCTTCAACGCGCGCGTCACGAGCTACCGCAACATCCGCTTCGATTTCGTCGGCAAGACCGGCGGCGCCTTCTTCGCGATCATCGTCGGCGGCCTCGTGTCCTTCTTTTCGCTCGGCATTCTGGCACCCTTCGCCAGCCGCTGGCTCTATCGCTACATCTTCAACAACCTGCGTTATGGCGACCGCGCTTTCGAGACCGATCCGAAGATCGGAGCGCTCTACCGCGTCTGGTTGCCGGCCTTCCTGCTGATGCTGGTTGGTGCTGCCGTCGGCGGCTTGCTCGGCATCGCGGCCTATTACAGCGCCGTTGAAGGTGCCGGTACCAGCATGGATCCGGAGCTGGATCTCATTCTCGGCATCTATGGCGCATTGGTTCCCGCGATCGTACTCTGGGGCGTGGCCGCGATCTTCTATCGGATCGGCGTTCGCAACGTGGTGATGAACGCCACCCGCTTCGATAGCCGCCACACCCTGTTCTCCGATCTCGGACGCCTGCGCTACTTCTGGATCGTCATCTCGAACCTGGTGGTCACTGTCCTCACCCTCAGCCTGATGCGCCCTTGGGCAGCGGTCCGCGAACATCGCTATGTGATCGAGCATTCCGGCATCGTGGTCGATGGGGAGCTCGATGATGTGGTATCGTCGATGCAGGCTTCCGGCTCTGCCGTGACGGCGGAATATCTCGATCTCGAAGGATTCGACTTTGGCTTCTGACGACAAGCGTATCGCCTCCGGTCGCTGGCATCCGCCCGGCTCCAGCCGCGCGGAGCCAGCCCTCCTGCTGGGCGAGAGCAAGACGCTCTATGTCCGGCTGGCTGCAGGGGGCGATCCGGTTTCTATCGGAGATCTGGTTCGGACGGAGGTATCCGCCCGGGTCGGTCGCATTCCCCGTAGGATCAGTTTTGCAGACGGCTCCATGTTCGAGACCGAAGACAACGATGCCGTCGATCTCTGGCTGAAAAGGCATGGGAAAAGCGGCTTCGTCCACGAGCTGGAGCGCTTTCATCCGCGGCTGATCGCCTTCGTGCTTGCCGTCTTCCTGTTTGCCGGCCTGATCTATCGCTATGCGGTGCCGGCGCTGGTCGAGGTTGCCGTCCTGGTGACACCGCCGGCGGTGACCCAATGGATGGCGAGCGGCACCTTGCTCTCGCTCGATCAGGCAATTTTCGAAGACAGCAAACTGCCGGATGCCCGACAGACCGAAATCCGCGAGGCCTTCAACGACATCGCCGACCTCTCGTCGCGCGGACGCGCGGGTTACAACCTGAACTTCCGCCATGGCGGCGTCATCGGACCCAACGCCTTCGCCTTGCCGGATGGCACGCTTGTGATCACCGATGAGCTGATCGAGCTTGCGGATGGCGACATGGACATGATCATCGGGGTGCTTGCCCACGAGATCGGCCATGTCGAGGAAGAGCACTCGCTGCGGCAGCTCTACCGCGCGGCCGGCATGGCAGGACTGATCATGTTGATTGCAGGCGATGTTGGTGCGGCCGGTGAGGATATCCTGACAAATGGTGCTGCCCTCATGTCGCTCTCGCATTCGCGCGATGCGGAAAATCAGGCAGACCGTATCTCGGTGGAACTGATGGCGAAGGCAGGACGCGATCCGCGTGCCATTGGCCGCTTCTTCGCGCTGCTGGAGGAGAAACTCGGGCTCGATGGAGACTCGACCTTCCTTTCCACCCATCCGGGAACAGCCGAGCGGCGCAAGGCGATCGACGATCATGCCCGCGAGGTCGGCGCCGGCGGGTCCTAGACGGGCGAACGGCAACGGAATTCCCTAAGCTGAAATGCAAGAAGGGCGGTCCAGGACCGCCCCTTCTGCTTTTTGGGTTCTGCCAAAGCTTACTGCGTCGGACCTTCGTTCAGGCCGACCTTGTCGACCAGTTCCGACGCCGTCTTGCGGTTGGCGGCGATGTCGACGAGCGGCAGCGGGTCGGCCTTGATCGGGCCGAAGCCGGCGACGATTTCGGAGACCTTTGCGTTCGGTCCGACCGGATATTCGAAGACCTGCTCGGCATAGATCGACTGTGCTTCATCCGAGGCAAGGAATTCCATCAGCTTGACGGCGTTGTCCTTGTTCGGGGCATTCTTGGCCAGCGCCATGCCGGAGATGTTCACATGCGTGCCGCGATCGGCAGCATTCGGGAAGAGAACCTTGACCGAAGCGGCCCATTCCTTCTCTTCCGGCTCCTTCTCATTGGTCTTCATCAGACCGAGATAGTAGGTGTTGGCCAGACCGAGATCGCATTCGCCGGCATGGATCGCCTTGGCCTGGGCGCGGTCGTTGCCGTCGGGCTTCTTGACGAGGTTTTGCTTCAGGCCGGCGAGCCACTTCTCGGTGTAGTCTGCACCGTGATGCGCGACCATCGAGGCAAACAGACCGATATTGTAGGAGTGCTGGCCGTCACGCATGCAGACGCGGCCCTTCCACTTGGGATCGGCAAGCTCTTCATAGGTGATTGCATCTTCAGAGACGCGATCCTTGGAAGCGTAGACCACGCGGCCACGGGTCGTCAGGCCGAACCAGTTGCCATCGGTATCGCGATACTGTGCCGGGATCTGGTTGTTGATGTCGTCGTCGTTCAGCGGCTGGGTCACGCCGCCATCCTTGGCTTCCGTCAGTCGCGCGATGTCGACCGTCAGGATGACGTCAGCCGGCGAGTTCGCGCCTTCAGCCGTGATGCGCTCGACCAGACCCTTGTCGAGGAAGAGCACATTGGTCTTGATGCCCGTCTCCTTGGTGAAGGCGTCCATCAGCGGCTGGATCAGCTCCGGCTGGCGATAGGAATAGATGTTCACTTCCCCGTCGGCGAAAGCGGCACCTGCCGAAAGGGCAAGCACCGAAACGGCGCCGAGTGCAATTGTACGGATGGATGTCATGATAGGCCTCCCTCTTGCGATTGTTGAGGCGCATATTCATGAAATAAGATAAGCTGTCAATTCGAGTCGACTTTAATCACCAACACGTGAGTACAGAACTTGAGTATTTTGGAATTGTTCAAAACTACAAAAGGCGCTATATAAGCCTCAACAAAACAGAGGAATCGTGCATGCGTTTGACAAAGCAGACAAATTACGCCGTGCGCATGCTGATGTATTGCGCCGCGAACAACGACCAGCTCAGCCGGATCCCGGAAATTGCCAAGGCTTATGGTGTTTCCGAACTCTTCCTGTTCAAGATCCTGCAGCCGCTCAACAAGGCGGGGCTGGTGGAAACCGTGCGCGGCCGAAATGGTGGTGTGCGCCTCGGTCGCCCGGCCGAGAAGATCACACTGTTCGATGTCGTGAAGGTCACGGAAGATAGCTTCGCCATGGCCGAGTGCTTCGAGGATGACGGTGATGTGGAATGCCCCCTGATCGACAGCTGCGGCCTCAACTCGGCGCTGCGCAAGGCGCTCAATGCCTTCTTCGACGTGCTCTCCGAATACACGATCGATGACCTGGTCAAGGCCCGCCCGCAGATCAACTTTCTGCTCGGCATCGACGACCTGCAGCCGCGCCGTGTGGCCGCCGCTCCAGCTGCCTGAAGCATCGAAAATCACAAGTCTGGTTGAACCCGCCGCAAGGCGGGTTTTTCTTTGCGCAGCAAGCCTTTGAGACAGTCTTGCGTCCCCCCGCCGCTATGCTACGCTTACGTTCACGGCAATTTAAATCTGCTTAATGTAGGCGCAGTGGAAATGCTGTGCTGCCGATGGTCTCTGGGGGAGAGCATGTACGATTACGTGATCATCGGCGGGGGCTCGGCCGGGTCGGTCCTTGCGGCGAGACTGAGCGAGGATCCCTCTCTCACCGTCTGCCTTCTCGAAGCCGGAGGGCGCGGCGACGGCATCTTTGCCCGTGTGCCCATGGCTGCAGCTGCGGTCGTTCCGGGCCATGTGAAGAGCGCCAACTGGCGTTTCTCCACGGTGCCGCAACCCGGATTGAACGGTCGCCGGGGCTACCAGCCGCGAGGCAGGGGCCTTGGCGGATCGAGCCTCATCAATGCCATGCTCTATGTGCGCGGCCATGCGCGCGATTATGACGAATGGGCCGCACTCGGCTGCGAGGGCTGGTCCTGGGATGATGTGCTGCCCTGGTTCAGGAAGTCGGAAGACAATATCCGTGGTGCTGACGATCTGCACGGACGGGGCGGACCGCTGCAGGTCTGTGACCAGAACTGGACGCGCCCGATCAACCAGGCCTTTCTGAAGGCCTGCGAACAGACCGGCTATCGTCAGAACGACGATTTCAACGGTCCGGTTCAGGAGGGGGCGGGCGTCTATCAGACGACGCAATTCTGGAACGGGCCGAAACGCGGCGAGCGTTGCTCAGCCTCGGGCGCCTATCTGCACGACGTGATGAGCCGCCGCAATCTGACTGTGATCACCGAGGCGCAGGTCACGCGCATCATCGTCGAGCGGGGCAGGGCGGTCGGTGTCGCCTATCGCCATGGCAAGGAGCAAAGGGTTGTCCGCGCGGGCCGCGAAGTCTTGCTGTCGGCAGGCGCTCTGCAATCCCCGCAGATCCTGATGCTGTCTGGCATCGGCCCCGCTGATCATCTCACCTCGCTCGGCATCAGCGTCGTGGCCGACAGCCCGGAAGTCGGCGCCAACCTGCAGGATCATCTCGATTACACGATGATCTTCCGCTCGCCGGATACCGACATGTTCGGCATGGGCCTGACGGCGGCGCGGGATCTGATGCGTGCGGCCAATGAATGGCGCACCGAGCGCATGGGTCACCTGCGTTCGACCTGTGCGGAATCGGGTGCCTTCCTGAAGACCGATCCGTCACTCGACCGGCCGGATATCCAGCTGCATTTCCTGGTCGCCATGGTCGATGATCACGTGCGCAAGATGCATTGGGGCTACGGCTATTCCTGCCATGTCTGCGTGCTGCGCCCTCATTCGCGCGGCACTGTGCGCCTCGCGAGCGCCGATCCCATGGCAGCCCCGCTCATCGATCCCGCCTTCCTCTCGGATGCGCGCGACCTAGAGGCCCTGCGCAAGGGCGCCCGGGTGATGGCGGAGATCATGGCGGCGCCAGCGCTCAACAAATATCGCGGTGCCGAACTCTATCCTGCTGGCTCGTCGGACGCCGAACTCGACGCTGCCATCCGCGCCCGCGCCGATACGATCTATCACCCCGTCGGCACCTGCCGCATGGGCTCGGACCCGGCTGCGGTCGTCGATGTCAGCCTCAAGCTCAACGGCGTCGAAGGGCTGCGCGTCATCGACGCATCTGTCATGCCGCGTCTGATCGGCGGCAACACCAATGCACCCGTGATCATGATGGCGGAAAAGATCGCGGCCGCCATCCGGGCGGAGGTCCGACCGGCAAGGGAACGGGTGGCCACGAAGGGCGCGAGCAGCGAGAGCGGATTGCATTTCGCCTGAACCTTCCTATTGTCGCCACCGTTGGATGCGGGTGCATGAAGAGGAAGAGAATGCCGCCAGAAATTCTGCCAACCGCCCCGCAGGCGGTGATCGTGATGGGCGTCAGCGGCTGCGGAAAGTCTTCGGTCGGCGAGGCGCTGGCACAGCGGCTCGGGCTTGCCTTCATTGAAGGCGACGTGCTGCATCCGGAAAGCAATGTCGCGAAAATGGCCGCGGGAACACCGCTGACCGACGAGGATCGCTGGCCCTGGCTGACAGTGATCGGCGAGCGCATGGCCGAGGCCCTGGCAAGCGGCGAGGGGATCGTCGTCTCCTGCTCTGCGCTGAAGAAGATCTACCGCGAGCACCTGCGCGCCGCGACCGACGGTCGCCTCTCCTTCGTCTATCTCGAAGGATCGCGGGACTTGCTTGCCCGCCGCATGGGCGCCCGCACCGGGCATTTCATGCCGCTGACGCTGCTCGAGAGCCAGCTTGCCACACTCGAAGTGCCGACGGGCGAACCGGGTGTGGTCACGGTGTCCATTGATCAGCCGGTCGAGGGCATCGTCGCCGACGCCCTCAAAGGTCTTGGTGCCTGAAGTCTGTGGCTCAGCCTTCGTAGCCCATCAGCGGGCCGTAGAGTTCCGGGCGACGATCGCGGAACAGGCCCCAGCTGGCGCGCTGTCTTGCAATGCCGTCGAGGTCGAAGGTCGCCGTCAACACGGTCTCTGTCTCGCGGTCGGCGGTCGCCACCATCGCCCCCGTCTGGTCACAGATGAAGGACGAGCCATAGAAGGTGAGCGACGTGCCCTTGCGCCCGTCTTCCTTGCCGATGCGGTTCGACGCGATGACCGGCATGACATTAGCCGCGGCATGACCCTGCATCACCCGCTGCCAGTGGCCGGAGCTGTCGATGCTCGCATCCTGCGGCTCCGAGCCGATCGCGGTCGGATAGAACAGGAGTTCGGCGCCCTGCAGCGCCATGGCACGGGCTGCCTCCGGGAACCACTGATCCCAGCAGATGCCGACGCCGATCGCCGCATGCCGCGTCTCCCAGACCTCAAAGCCGGTATCGCCGGGCGAGAAGTAGAACTTCTCGGTATATCCAGGGCCATCCGGGATATGGCTCTTGCGATAGATGCCGAGCACGTCGCCGGTGGCATCGACGATCGCGACGCTGTTGAAGAAGGTCTGGCCCGCCTTCTCGAAGAAGCTGACGGGAATGACGACGTTGAGCTCTTCTGCCAGTGCTGAGAAGTGCTCGATGAGCTCGTTGTCATGGGCAGGCTTGGCGAGGTCGAAGAACTCCGCGATCTGGTCCTGGCAGAAATAGGGCGCCTCGAACAACTCCTGGATCAGCACGATCTGTGCGCCCTTGGATGCTGCCTCGCGCACGAGCTTTTCGGCCCGAGCGATGTTGCCGGGCAGATCCCATGAGCAGGCCATTTGGGTCGCGGCGACGGTAACGGTGCGGGTCATCTGATTTCTCCTCACACGCCGAGCCGGTCGCGCAGACCGTAATACCAGGCACCGAGCGCAGTAAACGGCACGCGGAACATGCGCCCGCCCGGGAAGGGATAGGCCTGCAGCGACGACCACACGTCGAAACGGCTCATCTGGCCATGCACGGCTTCGCCAAGGATCTTGCCGAGCAGATGCGTCGTCGTCACGCCATGGCCGCTGTCGCCATGCGAGAAGTAGACGGTGTCCGACAGCTTGCCCATATGTGGGATACGGGTCAGCGTCAGCGCGAAATTGCCGCTCCAGGCATAGTCGA
This sequence comes from Allorhizobium sp., assembly GCA_965283865.1. GTDB lineage: Bacteria > Pseudomonadota > Alphaproteobacteria > Rhizobiales > Rhizobiaceae > Allorhizobium. The sequence goes on along the minus strand of CBDIQA010000001.1, from coordinate 3,975,382 downwards.
TTTTCACGTCCTTCAGCTGCGGGAAGGTCTTCAGCATGTTCGGCCGGATGACGCCCGTCAGGTTCTTCGGATCCTGGCCGCCATAGCCGATGCCGCCACCATAGAGCAGGCGGTTGTCGGCGGTGCGGCGGTAATAGTCGAGCACGTAATTGGCATCCTCGACGCAGTAGTTGGAGGGCAGCAGTTCCTCGATCAGCTTCGGATCGAGCGCCAGCGCCACCGCCTGGCTGGAAACCGGCATCATCTTCTCGGTCACCTTCGGCGCGATACCAGCCATATAGGCATTGCCGCAGACGAGGATGTGCTTGGCCCGGACGATCCCGCCCTCGGTGCAGACGAAAGGCTGCGGGCCGGTGTCGAGATGCACGACCTTGGAATTCTCGAAGATCTTGGCGCCAAGGCTTTCGGCTGCTGCCGCCTCACCGAGCACGAGATCGAGTGGATGGATATGGCCGCCATGGCGATCGATCATGCCGCCGACATAACGATCGGTTTTCGCATACTTGCCGACCTCGGCCTTGGAAACCATCTCCAGCCCGTCATGCCCGTGCTTCATCCAGTGTGCCCGGACGTCCGCCATCTCCTTCACCTGCTTGTCGGTAAAGGCTGCGAAGAAGCCGCCGTCGACGAGATCACATTCGATCCCGTATTTGGCCACGCGCTCGCGGATGATCCGCCCACCCTCGAGCGACATCTCGCCGAGCCGATCCGCCTTTTCCTGGCCGTAGCGTCGAGCGATGGTCTCGAGGTCGCGGCTATAGCCGTTGACGATCTGGCCGCCATTGCGACCCGAAGCGCCGAAGCCGATGCGATCGCCTTCGAGAACGATGACGGCATAGCCCTTTTCCGACAGCTCAAGGGCTGCCGAAATGCCGGTAAAGCCGGCGCCGATGATGCAGATATCGGCCGTGTGCTGGCCATCCAGCTTCGGGCGCACCCGCTTGTCGCGGGCAGAGGCTGCGTAATAGGTGGCCGCATGGCCGGGATTGGGTCCGATCGACTTCGTCATGGCTTCACCTCACACGGTCCGGATATAGGCGTCGTATTCGACGTCGGTCACACGCAGCGAGAACTCCGAGAGTTCCTGCTGCTTGCAGGCGGTATAAAGGCTTCGGTATTTCGGCCCGAGCGCCGCATAGGCGAAGCTCGATTTGGCGAAGCGCTGCAGCGCGTAGTCCCAGTTGGTCGGCAGCGGCTCGTGGTTGACGGCATGGTCGTCGCCGGAGATCGCGCCACCGGGCGATAGCTTTTCCTTCATGCCGGCGAGCGCCGCCGACAGGATCATCGCCAGAACGAGATAGGGATTGGTGTCGGATCCGGCGACGCGATGTTCGATGCGGGTCGCCGGCTTCGACGCGGTGATGACGCGCACGGCCGCCGAGCGGTTGTCGAAACCCCAGGACGCATAGGTCGGCGCATGTTCGGATGGGCGCAGGCGGCGATAGGAGTTCTGGTGCGGGGCAAAGATCGCCATGCTTTCGCCCATGCTTTCAAGAAGTCCGCCGACCGAATGGAAGAGGGCGTCCGATGGGCCGTCTTCGCCGACATAGATGTTCTCGCCGTTCTCGTTGAGAACGGAGAAATGCACATGCATGCCGCTGCCAGCCTGGGTGCCGTAGGGCTTGGCCATGAAGGTGGCGTCGAGGTCGCTGGCACGCGCCACGCCCTTGACGATGCGCTTCAGGAGGACCGCGTAATCGGCAGCCGCCAGCGCATCCGGCACGTGGTTGAGATTGATTTCGTACTGGCCAGGGCCATTTTCACGCAGCGTTGTATCCGCCGGCACATTCTGCGCGCGGGCGGCCGTCGAAATGCCGTGGAAGACCTCTTCGAAGTCCTGCAGTTCCGAGATCGAGAGAACCTGCGTCTGGCCAGTATGCCAGCGACCGTCACGCGTGTTCGGCGGACGCACCGGGTCGAGCGCCGAGCGAACCGGGTCGATCAGGTAGAATTCGAGTTCTGTGGCAACGACGGGGGTCAGTTTCGCCGCCTTGAACCGGTCGAGCACGTGGCCCAGCACCTGACGCGGGTCGGCATAGAAACTCTCGCCTTCCGGGGTGTACATCTGCAAGAGCACCTGCGCCGTCGGGCGCGACAGCCAGGTCACGCGGGAAAGCGTGCCAGGAACGGGGAAGCAGATGCCATCAGGATCGCCCGTACCCTCGGCGAGGCCCGCTGCATTCACGTCACGGCCCCAGACGTCGAGCGCATAGACCGAGCGCGGCATCGCCATGCCCTTGGTCAAGACGTCGATGGCCCGCTCGCGCGGGATCCACTTGCCGCGTGGCACGCCGTTCACGTCGATGACGAATGCTTCAAGTACTTCAATATCGGGATTTGCCGCGAAGAATTCGCGTGCCTCTTCGGCCATGTCCATGGATCACCGTGTGGCTGATGTCGATCGGGTTCGAAACGCGCAATGGAGCGCGAACGGATGCTGGTCCGCTAACGATAGACGCTTTTCGCGTTATGGATCAAACACCGGCGCATGCCACTGTCCGTCTTTCCTGATCCCCTCGACCGGCGGCGTTCTTGCGACGCGTGCTTCGTTCCGGCCTGTTTCCACCGGGAAACAATTTGATCAAATTATTCGGAATGAGTACCACCTCGGCGCCAAAAAGGCTAGCCCCCTGAGAAGGGGGCTAGAAAAGCTTTGTTTTTCAGGGGCGAAAACGCTCAGGCCTCCAGGCCTTGGCGTCGATGAATGTCTTTTCCCCATCCATCATCTCCCCGATCAGACGACCAGTCACAGGCCCAAGTGTCAGACCGTGATGCGCATGCCCGAAGGCGAACCACATGCCCTCGTGGCGCTGCGCCTTGCCGATGACCGGCATCATGTCGGGCGTGCAGGGGCGGGCGCCCATCCAGGGTTCGGCGTCCAGCCGGTCGGCCAGCGGGAAGATCTCGCGCGCCACCTTTTCCGCTCGAGCGAGCTGGACGGGAGACTTGGGCGCATCGCGATTGGCGAATTCCGCACCCGTCGTCAGGCGGATGCCCTTTTCCATGGGTGCCAGGAAATAGCCGCGCTCGGCATCCATGGTCCAGTTGTTGAGGACCGCATTGCCTTCGGGCGCGTAATGCATGTGGTAGCCGCGCTTGACGCCAAGCAGGAAACGGTAGCCGAATTTGCGGGTGACTTCCTCCGACGTCATAGACGAATACGCCGATATCGTCGCCCTCGACCATGCCGTCATCGGTCTTCACGCGCCAGCCTTTACCCGAAGCGCCTGTTTCCAGCGATGTGGCATCACCCTTGACGAAGCGTCCGCCGAGCGACTGGAAATAGGTGAGATACGCCTGCGTCAGGCCATGCGGATTGGTGACCGACCAGGGGTCGTTCCACTTCAAACCGCCGACAAAATCGCCCCGGATATGCGGCTCTTCCTTGGCAAGCTCTTCGCGGTTCAAGGCCCGGTAGCTGACGCCGTATTCGCGGGCGAGGCGAGCCGCTTCGGCAAGCTCCGCGTCGCGCTTGGCCGTCGTCCGGAAGATCTCCATCCAGCCGTCCTTGCGGATCAGGTGGTCGGCTTTGGCAGCCTGGATCAGGTCCTGATGCTCGGTGATCGAGTTTTCGATGAGCGGCGCATAGGCGCGGGCAATCACCTCATGCCGGCTCTTGTTCGAATGCCACCAGTAGCGCGACAGGAACGGCACGAGCTTCAGGATGGCGCTCGCATGATAATGGGCATCGATCCGGTTGTTGAAGCCGTAGCGGATCAGCAGGCTCAAGTCCTGCGGGAAGCCATAGGGCAAAACACCCTCGCGCTGGATGAGGCCGGCATTGCCGTAACGAGGTCTCTTGCCGGCAGTCCCGTGCTGGTCGACGACCACGACGCACCGGCCCTGGCGTGCCAGTTGCAGGGCGCAGGCAACGCCGATAATGCCGGCGCCGACCACGAGGGTAACCTTGGACATGTCAGTTGAATTCCTGAAGGTGGGATTGCCGGGCAAGGATGCATTTCAGCCTGTTGCGGCGCAAACGAAAAATCGCCGCATTTGCCGCAATCCTCAAAATCCTTGCCGATCCCGAATCATGCCATATCTCCAGTCGAAGCGACGGCAGCCAGCGAAGGGGATTTGATGCGCCTGCTCATTCTTGGCTGCGCCTGGCTGATGGTCGGGATCGGTGTCATCGGCATCTTCCTGCCGGTCCTGCCCACGACACCCTTCATGATCCTGGCGGCAGCGCTGTTCGCGCGCTCATCTCCGCGTTTCGAGCAATGGCTGCTCGACCATCCACGTTTCGGCCAGCCGCTCATCGACTGGCGCCGTGAAGGGGCGATCTCCCAGAAGGCAAAGATCGCCTCGGTCTCGCTGATGACGGTGAGCTACGGCATCGTTCTCTTCTTCGGGCCGCCGCAGCTCTGGCTCAAGCTCGTGATCGGATTGATCCTCGTCGCTTGCGCGGCTTTCGTGCTCACCCGGCCTGCGCCAGGCCACTGACACCGATCGCATCGCTGCTCGCCAGCAGCGAATGGGCTGCCGAAAGCGCCTGGATCTGGCGGGCAGATTGCGGTCGGCCGAACAGATAGCCTTGTCCTTCTTCACACTGCATCGCGGCCAGCATTTCACACTGCAGCGCATTCTCGACGCCTTCACAGACAACCTTGAGACCGAGACCATGCGCAAGTGTCGTGACCGTCTCCACGATGGTCTGTGCTGCGCTGTCGCTCACCATCTCGCGGATGAAGGACTGGTCGATCTTCAGCTTGTCCAGCGGCAAGCTGGAGATATAGCTGAGCGACGAATAGCCGGTGCCGAAATCGTCGAGCGCGATGGTCACGCCGAGACCGCGCAGGGCCTCCAGCTTTTCCAGAAGCTCCTCCGACTTTTCAAGGAAGATCGACTCCGTAATCTCGACATGGAGGCGGTGCGGTGCGAGCCCGCTGATGGCGAGCGCCGCGCGGATATCGGAAAGCAGGTCGCCACGCAGAAACTGCACCGGTGATATGTTAACGGCGACACTGACATGCGCCGGCCAGCTGGTGGCGGCCTTGCAGGCTTCCTTGAACATGAACTGGCCGAGATCGCAGATGAAGCCGTTGGCTTCTGCGATGCTGATGAATTCGGCGGGCGAGATCATGCCGAGCGTCGGATGTTGCCACCGCAACAGTGCCTCCGCGCCGACCAGCCGCCCGCTCTTCAGCGCGACCTGCGGCTGATAGAGCAGGAAGAAATGGCCCTGTTCCAGGGCGCCACGCATCTCGGCTTCCAGAAGGCGGGAGCGCGCCCGCCGCAGCGCCGATGAGGGATCATAGGCCCGCCAGCCGCTGCCGCCGACCCGCTTCGCTTCGATCAGCGCGAGTTCAGCTGCCTCCACCCATTTGCCGGGATCGCCGAGATCGAGCGACCCGCTGCAGGCGCCCACCCGTGCATTCAGTTCGATCTTGATGCCCTCGACGCCGAAAGGCGCATCGAAGAGGGCAAGCAGCCTCTCGGCGCTTTCTGCCAGCGCGGGCTCACCTTCGATGCCGGGCGTCGCCAAACAGAGCACGTCCCCCGCCAGTCGCGCGCAAAGGCCATCGATACCTGCATGGCGACGCAGCCGCGCGGCCACGGCCTGCAGCACGCTGTCACCCTTTTCCCGACCGAGCGTTTCATTCAGGTGACCGAAGCGGTGAAGGTCGATGGCAAAGACCGAGAAACCACGACCATCCTTCGCCATGGCATCGCCCAGGCCCCGCCGGGTGAGAAGCCCCGTGAGATCGTCGACGCGGGCCATCTCCTCGAGCTTGGTTTCGTAAAGATGCCGTGCAGTCATGTCCCGCAGGCTGATGCAGGTGACATGGGTTCCGACGGAAGAATGGCCCTGGCCTCTGCCGCTCTCGTAGGGCGAAATGGTGATGACAGCTTCGAGATGACGGCGCCCGGTCCGTCCCGGCATGCTGAAGGACAGAGGCGCGCTATGCGCCCGGTCGGGCTCGGCAGCATGGTTGGCTTCGAGGGCGAGGACTGCGTCCATCAGTGCGCGCGGCACGAAGCTGCTCAGATTGGTGCCCCGGGTGACCGGCTCGTCCAGTTCCAGCATATCTGCCGTAGTGTGGCTGGCATCGAGCAGGTTGTGCTGCTGGTCGAGCACGATGACCGGGTCGACACTGTCGTTGATCACCCGCTTGAGCACGCGGCGAATGTCGCGGTTCTCGGTGATCGCCAGTTCGGCAAGCCAGCCGTTGAGACCGATCTTTTCCGCCATCAGCATCAGGAAGCCGAAGGCCATCACTGCCCAGATCGTGGCTGTCTGGAAGACGATCGCTTCGTTCTTGTAGAGGAGAAAGGCCGCCGCCTCTCCGATTGTCACGATCGCGGCTGAGGCTGCGAGCGGTACGGCCAGCGAAAGGCGATGGAAGGTCAGCGTATAGGCGATGATCAGGGCTGCGAGCAGCAGGACGATCGGCTCTGCCCGCAGGCGCGTCAGCAATCGGTCCTGCACCAGGGTCTCGGTCGCAAGCACATGCAGCATCGGTCCGCTCAGGATGCCATAGACCGGGACGGCAAAGAGATCCTTCAGTTCGGTGGCATAGGCACCGACCACCACGGCCTTGTCCTGCAGAGCGTCGCCTGCCACTGCTCCGGACAGGACGTCTGCGACGGAATAGGTGGGCACGGTCTCCGGGTTGATGGAAAAGTCGATGTCGAGCCGGGTCGTGCGCGCATCGCTGTAGCCGGCCAGGACCGCCGGTGCCGATTGTGTCGGGATGCCGTCAACGAGATCCGTCACTGGAAAGGATCGCATCAGGCCGTCTGCATCCAGTGAAACGTCCACCAGTGCCGTCCAGGCATTGTCCGCAAAGAGCGGAATGGGCGAGGTCAGCATCAGAGGAGCGTTTGACTGTGCTCCGAACTGCTGGCGAAACATCGGCAGGATCACCCCGCCGCCGGCATCTTCGAGCGCTTTGGCCAGCCGGGCATCGCTCTCCGGCCGGGAAGGCGTGCTGAAATCGATGTCGAGGAAGATGTCTCGGGCGCCGGCCGCGACCAGCCGGTCGATCAGCTCGGCATGCACGTCCCGTGGCCACGGCCAGGTCCCGACCTCGATCAGACTTTTCTTGTCGATGGCGACGAAGACGAAGTCGCCGCTGGCGTCACGAGGAGCCCCAGCGGCACGGAAGGCAATCAACTCGTTGTCGACATGCTGAACGACGGAGAGCGATGGCAGCAGGAAGGGGAGCGCCATGATCATCGCGATCATGGCGAGTCTGAGCGACGTCAGGGACGACAGGGTGCCGCGCAAAGTTGTGGCGCGACCCGTCATGCGCAGACCGAAGGCTCGCCGACGGCTGATGCGCTCGGATCAGTCGTCATCGTCATCGCTACCGCCCTTACCTTTGCCCTTACCGTTTCCGCCGGCATTGCCGTTACCGTTGCCGCCAGCATTGCCATTGCCGCCAGCGTTGCTGCCGCTGGAGCTGCCGTTTTCCCCGGAATTGCCATTGCCATTACCGCCGGAATTGCCCTTGCCGTTGCCGCCGGCATTGCTGTTCGACGACGAATTGTCCTTGTCCGAGGATTTGCCAGCGCTCTCGGCCTTGGACTTGCCATTCGATGTGCTGCTGGCTTTGTCCGACTTTGCGGCATCGCTCTTCACGCTTCCGACGGCAGGCACCTGAGGCGACGAGGGAGCGACACGGCTGATACTTGGTTTCTGCGAAATCCCCGCGACCGTCATTCCCGTTGCATCCACCCTGGCGCCCTGGCCGGCAGCAAGCTCGCTGCGTTCGCCGCTGCGGAAGCTGGTCACCTGCACGAGGCCACGATCGACGGCGACGGCCGCATCCCTCTTGCCTACTTGGACGGTGAAACGCGTCCCCTTCACCACGGCGGCGAGGAACGGTGTCTGAACAGTCGTATGCGGCTTCTGGCGCTTTTCGATTTCCAGGCTGATCTCGCCAACCTGCTGCACGACCTCGGTCTTGCGGTTGGCCGTGCTGCCCCGGGTGATGATTGAGGCGAGCGTATTGGGCTGGAAGGCGATGCTCTCGCTGCCCCGCACCAGTTGCAGGCGTCCGCGCGGACCTGTTGATATCCAGGCCTTATTCGGAACTGCCATGCCCTTGCGCAGCGGAACCCAAGTTTCCTTGTCGGTCGTGTAAGAGACTTCGCTCGTGGAGCGCGCTGCGACCCAATCCTCGGCGGCCGCCGCAATGGACACGGAAAGGCACGCAAAAACAAAACAGACGATGGTGGAAACGATGACGCGCATGTTGGGCACTCCCTTGAGTGCCTAATTGAGCATCTGTTCCTTAAGATTCTTCTGAATTCGATACCTCGGTTTTATCAACTGGCCCATTTTTGGTCGTGAGCTGTACGGTTCTGAGAAAGCGGGCGCCCGCGCATCGCTTTTGTCTATGTTTAAAGCGGCTTGCAGTGGCGCTTGGCCTGCCCGTTTTCGAGGAGCAGCAGAAAAATGACCGTGGCCTTGTAACAATCGGCTTCGTTGCGTGTCATGTCACTACAAGCCCCCTTATCTCGCAGAGGCACGCATGGATCGCACAGAGCCGAAAACGACCCGACCCGGCTCCGACTGGCAACGGCCCAAGCGCTTCGACCGCAACCTGGTTGTCATCGGTGCGGGCTCTGCTGGCCTGGTCTCGGCCTATATCGCGGCCGCCGCCAAGGCGAAGGTGACGCTGGTCGAGGCGAACAAGATGGGCGGCGATTGCCTTAACTTCGGCTGCGTGCCCTCGAAGGCGCTGATCAAGAGCGCCCGGGTGGCGCACCAGATGCGCCATGCCGACCATTATGGTCTGGAGCCGGTCGAGCCGAAGGTGCCTTTCTCCGCCGTGATGGAGCGGATCCACAAGGTGATCGCCGAGATCGAGCCGCACGACAGCGTGGAGCGCTACACCGGCCTCGGCGTCGAAGTCCTGCAGGGCTATGCAAAGCTGATCGATCCCTGGACGGTGGATATCGCGCTGAACGACGGCGGTACGCAGCGTCTGACGACGCGCGCAATCATCATCGCAACCGGTGCGCAACCCTTCGTGCCGCCGATCCCAGGCCTCGCCGAGATCGGCTACCTTACCTCTGACAACATGTGGGAGCGGCTCCGCGATCGCCCAGCCGTGCCGCAGAGACTCGTCGTTCTGGGGGGAGGGCCTATCGGCTGTGAACTGGCGCAGAGTTTTGCGCGGCTTGGCTCCGAGGTCACACAGATCGAGATGGCACCGCGCCTGATGATGCGCGAGGACGAGGATGCAGCCGCGCTTGTCGAGGCTTCCACTAAGGCTGACGGCGTCAATGTCCTGACCAGCCACAAGGCGGTCGCCTGTGGAACAGATGCCGGCGAGAAGTGGATCGAGGTCGAGAAGGACGGCGCCAAGTTCCGCATCGGCTTCGACGAGATCATCGTTGCGGTAGGACGCGCGCCGCGACTGAAGGGCTTCGGGCTCGAAGACCTCGGCATCAAGGTGGATAGGGTCATCGAGACCAACGACTACCTCCAGACACTGCATCCGAACATCCTGGCGGCAGGCGATGTGGCAGGACCCTACCAGTTCACCCATGTCGCCGGGCATCAGGCCTGGTTTGCGGCAATCAACGCGCTTTTCGGGGATATCAAGCGCTTCAAAGCCGATTACAGGGTCATCCCCTGGGCGACCTACACCGATCCGGAAGTGGCCCGGGTGGGCTTGTCCGAGGCCGAGGCGAAGGAGAAGAATATCCCGCATGAGGTAACGCGCTTCGGCATCGACGATCTCGATCGCGCGATTGCGGACGGATCCGCCCGTGGCTTCGTCAAGGTGCTCACCGTGCCGGGCAAGGACAAGATCCTGGGCGCCACCATCGTCGGCGAACACGCCGGCGACCTGCTCGCCGAATTCGTCTTCGCCATGAAACATGGCCATGGACTCGGCAAGATCCTCGGCACGATCCACATCTATCCGACGCTCGCCGAGGCCAACAAGCTGGTCGCCGGCCAGTGGCGCCGCAATCACATCAACGGCTTCCTCCTGTCACTGCTCGAACGCTTTCAGACCTGGAGTCGCGCTGGTCGACGCCAAGATCCTGCCGCACGTCGAGGCGGCCCTGCAGCCTTTCGCCGAATTCCTGGCGCATCGCGGGGTGCGGGCAGATCAGATCAGCCTTGTCGGTTTCCTCGCAGGGCTCGGCGCCTTCGTCGCGCTTTGTTTCGGCTACTTTCTGGCAGCACTTCTGCTGATCCTCGTGAACCGTGCGCTGGATGGCCTCGACGGCGCGGTTGCCCGCATTCATGGCCCGACGGATCGTGGCGCCTATCTCGATATCGCGCTCGATATGGTCTTCTACGCGTTGATCCCGCTCGGCTTTGCGGTGGCGATCCCTGAGGTCAATGCGCTGCCCGGAGCCGTCCTGATCGTCTCCTTCGTCGGCACAGGCTCTTCCTTCCTTGCCTTCTCGGCGGTTGCGGCGAAGCTTGGTCGCAAGGCGCCGGAATTCCCCACCAAGGGCATCTACTACGCCGGCGGTCTGGCCGAAGGCTTCGAGACGATCGCGGTCTTCATCGTCATGTGTCTCCTGCCGCACCATTTCCCGCTGATCGCCTATGGCTTTGCCGCCCTTTGCGCGCTGACGACAGTCATCCGTTGGCGCCAGGGCTGGGTCGCCTTTTCGGGAGGTGACCGATGAGCCTTGCCCTATCTCGGTCAGAGGCCCGCATTCAGCCGGTCGAGCGCATTGCGAACCGTCAGCCGCGCCCGATGCAGAAGCACGCGCATGTTGCCCTCGGAGATGTCGAGCAGAGCGCAGACCTCTGCCGGATCGAGCTCCTGCTGGCCGCGCAGTATCAGCACCGCCCGTTGCGCGGGCGGCAGCGTTTCGATGACCGCCTCGACGTGTTGCAGAACGCTTCGCCCCTCAATGTGGCGCTCGGGCGTCAGATCTTCCCACAGCTCGGGTCTGGTGCGCCAGTGTCCGCGCCCGTCGAAAGCCTCGCCGAGATCGTTGCCATCTCCCAGATCGTCGAAGGATACGATGCGGCCTTCGCGGCGAGCGCGACTGCGGGCCTTGTTGAGGAGGATCGTGTAGATCCAGCTTGCGAGCGACCCGCGTCCTTCAAAGAGATCGATGCGGCCGAGCACAGCCACCCAGGTGTCCTGGACGACTTCTTCCGCGATGTCGCGCGACCGCACGATGCCTGCGCAAAAGCGGATCATCGCGGCATTGTGCCGGCGATAGAGCAGCTCGAAGACTGCAGCATCCCCGCCAACGAGGTGCCGCGCCAGAGCCAGATCGTCACCTTCATCTTGCGCCACGCCGCCCCCTGCCTCAGCCCGGGCGCCATTAGCAAAACAATCGCCTTCCATGTCCAGCAGCATTCGACCCTATCAAGCCATAGTGACCATAGGGGATCAGTCGCGCCGGAACCGGTGATCTTACAGGGCGCGCGGGCGTTTCAAGGAAACCACGATGATTGACAGCCGTTCCCCGCAGCACGGCCGTCCCCCGGAGGACGCCCCCACCGCCTCGAAGGACGCTATCGGCAGCCGCAGCCTCTGGCGCTATACGCCTGTGGTCCTTGTTGTCGCCGGCCTCGCGCTTGGTTATGCCTTCGGCCTGCAGGACTATCTCAGCCTTGGGTTTCTCGCCGAACAACGCCAGGCTCTGAGGGCCTATGTCGATGCCAATGTCCTCTGGTCCGCCCTGCTGTTTCTCGCCGTCTACATTCTGGCTGTCGCCTTCTCCTTCCCCGCAGCCTCGGTGCTGACCATCTTCGGCGGCTTCCTCTTCGGCTGGATGATCGGCGGCACGCTGGTTGCCATCGGTGCCACAATCGGTGCGGCGCTTCTGTTTCTCGCCACGCGCTCTGCCTTCGGCGACTTTCTGCGCCACCGGGTCGATGGCGTGGTCAAGAAGATGGCGGATGGGTTTCGCGAAAATGCCTTAGGCTATCTCTTCGTCATCCGTCTCGCGCCGGTCTTTCCCTTCTTCGTCGTCAACATTGCGGCCGCCCTGTTCGACATCAGCCTCGGCCGGTTCATCGCCGCGACCTTCTTCGGCATCCTGCCCGGCACCTTCGCCTATGCCTATCTCGGTCAGGGTGTCGACAGTGTGCTGGTGGCGGCACAGGCGAGCGGCCGGGAAGCGCAGATCTCGGATCTCGTGACACGCGACATCACGCTCGCCTTCTTCGCGCTGGCGCTGGTGGCGCTGATCCCGACGCTCGTGCGCCAGATCCGCAAGCGCAAGACGTCGCCATGAGACTTCGTTTCACCATGTCCGGGGAGGGCTGAACCATGTTTCGATGCAGTGAAGTCGCCGCGCGTGCCAGCCTTCTGATCGATGGCGATCTCGGTTTCTGGCCACGGCTGAACATCAAGTTGCATCTGGCCATGTGTCGGGGATGCAGGGCCTTCGTCGAGCAGATGCGCATCACCGATGATCTGACCGCAATGGCGGGTGCCACGCACGATCCGGTGCCGAGCGAGGAGATCAAGGCCGCGCTCGCACGACGACAGATGGGGTCTGGCAAGAAAATGTGAGATCCGCCGGATCTCTGAACCGTAGTTCAAACAGGAGCCGCAACGCCTCAGCGTCCGGCGGTCGATTTTGAGGGAGTAGGGCACACAATGCGATTGATGACAGGGATTTTCGCCGCCGCACTGATGGCAGCCACAAGTATCGTTCCGGCGAAGGCTGCCGGCCCCGAGCTCACCGATTGGGCTGGCATCGAAAAGGCAGCGTCCGGCCAGACGGTCTATTTCAACGCCTGGGGCGGGTCTGAAAACATCAACGCCTATCTCGAATGGGTGGGCGCCGAAATGCAGTCGCGCTACGGGGTGACCGTGGTGCAGGTGAAGCTCGAGGATACTGCAAGCGCGGTTGCCAAGGTGATTGCCGAGAAAGCTGCCGGCAAGAACGAGGGCGGGTCGGTCGATCTCATCTGGATCAATGGCGAGAACTTCGTATCGATGAAGCAGCAGGACCTGCTCCTCACCCCCGGCTGGGCAACCGCGCTGCCCAACTGGCGTTATGTCGATATCGAGAACCAGCCCACCATCTTGACCGACTTTACGGAGCCGACGGACGGGCTGGAAAGCCCCTGGGGCGGCGCGAAGATGGTCTTCTTCTACGACAGCGCCCGCACGGAAGCATCAAACCTGCCGGACAATGCCACCCAATTGCTCGACTGGGCGAAGAACAACCCCGGCCGCTTCTCCTATCCCGCCCCCCGGATTTCATCGGTTCGTCCTTCCTGAAACAGGTGCTGAGCGAAGTCATCGCCGATCCCGCCAAGCTGGCAAAGCCCGTGGTCGAGGAGAGCTTCGAACAGGATGTCGAGCCGCTGTTTGCCTATCTCGACCAGTTGCATCCGGTGGCCTGGCGTTCGGGCAAGACCTTCCCGCAGAACTATCCTGACATGAAGCAGAAGCTGGCTGACGGCGAGTTGGACATCATCTTCGCCTTCAATCCGTCCGAAGCCTCTGCCGGCATCAAGGCGGGCGAACTGCCCGAGACCGTGCGCTCCTTCACCTTCTCCGGCGGCACGCTCGGCAACACCCATTTCGTCGCCATTCCCTACAATGCCAATGCCAAGGAGGGGGCGCTGCTGACAGCGAATTTCCTGATCTCGCCGGAAGCGCAGCTTCGCAAGCAGGACCCGACCTATTGGGGTGACCCCACCGTTCTTGCCATGCCGAAGCTCCCGGAGGCCGATCGTGCCGCCTTCGCAGCCCTCGACCTCGGCGTTGCCACCCTTTCGCCGGACAAGCTCGGCCCCGTGATTGCCGAGCCGCATGCGAGCTGGATGGAGCGCATCGAGGTCGAATGGCGCCGGCGTTATGCCAGCGGCAACTAAGCCGTGACAGCCCGGGCGACCGATCGCTCTTTCGTGGCAGGACTGACCGCACGTCTTCCGAGGAGTGCGGTCGCCCTTACGCTTGGCCTTCTGGTCTTGCCGATTACGTTCGGGCTCCTTGGCACATTGCTGCCGGCCTTCGGTTATCTGCCCGCACTCGGCGGAGATGACCTCAGCCTGCAACCCTTTCGAGACCTTGTGGCGACACCGGGTCTGGCGACAGCCGCAGTCTTGAGTGTGGCAACCGGCCTCGCCGCCACGTTCATCTCTCTCGGCATCACGCTGATCTTCATTGCGAGTTACGCGGGCACACCAACTCTGTCGCGCCTGCAGCATCTGCTGTCGCCTCTGCTGGCGGTTCCGCATGCGGCAGCCGCCTTCGGCTTTGCCTTCCTAATTGCCCCGTCAGGCTTCCTCATCCGCCTCGTCGCACCTCTCCTTGGCATCGACCGGCCGCCGGATATTCTCATTCCCCATGATCCGATGGGGCTGACGATGATCGCGGGCCTGGTGATCAAGGAAACGCCCTTCCTTTTTCTTGTGACACTCGCAGCCCTGCCGCAGGTCGAACTCTCCGCGGCCCGAAGGCTTGGCGCCTCCTTCGGCTACGGACGCATCGCGGGCTTCGTCTATCTGCTCTGGCCGGCGCTCTACCGCCAGATCCGTTTCGCCGTCTATGCCGTCATCGCCTACTCGTCCTCGGTGGTGGACGTGGCCCTGATCCTCGGACCCAACCTGCCCGGCACGCTGGCAACACGGCTCGTCCAGTGGATGAATGATCCGGATCTGTCGGCGCGTTTCCTCGCCTCGGCCGGTGCCGTTCTGCATCTGGGCCTTACCCTTGTCGCACTGCTGTTCTGGTTTGCCCTCGAACGTCTGGCGTCTCTCCTGCTTCGCCTGGCGAGAGAAAAAGGCTGGCGGTTCCTGCGTGACCAGTTCCTGCGTCGGCCCCGTCGGCGGCATCGTCGGCCTGATCGGCGGCGCGGTGTTTGCAGGTCTTGCCATTCTCGCCGTCTGGTCTCTCGCCGGTCTCTGGCAGTTTCCCGATCTGCTGCCGCAGAGCTTTACACTGCGAAGCTGGATGAGCGCGCTGCCGCGCATTGCCGACCCACTCGTGACCACGCTGGTCACGGGCCTTGCCTCGACGCTCATGGCCATCCTGCTGAGCATCGGCTGCCTCGAACGCGAGCTTCAGACGGGACGCAGCGTCGGCGAGAAGGCGCTGTTGATGCTCTATCTGCCGCTGATCGTGCCGCAGATCACCTTCGTTTTCGGCCTGCAGCTTCTTTTCATCGGCAGTGGCGGCGGTGAATACAGGCTGACAGCGCTCGTGCTCGTTCACCTCGTCTTCGTGCTGCCTTATGTTTTCCTTTCGCTTGCGGATCCGTGGCGGGCACTCGACCGCCGATACGAGATCATCGCCACGGCCCTTGGTCGGTCGCGGATTTCGGTACTCCTGTCGATCCGCCTGCCCATGCTGATCCGTCCTATCCTGACGGCGCTCGCCGTTGGCTTTGCAGTCTCGGTCGGGCAGTATCTGCCGACGCTACTGATTGGCGAGGGGCGGCTCTCGACCATCACCACGGAGGCCGTCGCTCTCGCCTCCGGCAACAATCGCCGCGTCATCGGAGTCTATGCCCTGCTGCAGACCATCCTGCCTTTCCTCGCCTTCGCGCTCGCCGCGCTGATCCCCGCAGCCCTCCACCGCAATCGCCGGGACATGAGGGTCTGATGATGCTCCAGCGACAGCCCGCCAACGGCCTCTCCCTCTCGAATATCCTGATCCGCCTCGGTGATGTCAGCCTGATCGAGCTGACCGCAGATGTGCCTGCCGGTTCGGTCTTTACCGTCATGGGACCGTCGGGATCGGGGAAATCCACGTTGCTGTCCTTCATCGGCGGCTTCCTCGATCCGGTGTTTGATGCCAAAGGCGCCGTCTCCGTCGATGGTGTCGATCTCCTGGCGCTGGAGCCGCAAGCCCGCCGGGCCGGGATCCTCTTTCAGGATCCGCTGCTCTTCCCGCATATGTCCGTCGGGGCCAATGTCGCCTTCGCCATCCCGGCAGATGTCGCGGATCGCCGCCAGCGCCGGCAGATCGCGGCAGACATTCTGGCTGACATGGACCTCACAGGTTTTGCCGACCGCGACCCGGCCACGCTTTCGGGCGGACAGAAGGCGCGGGTGGCGCTTGCCCGCGTTCTCGTTTCGCGGCCCCGATTGCTGCTCCTCGACGAACCTTTCTCCAAACTCGACATGGAGCTGCGTGCCCAGATGCGGACCCTCGTGTTCGAGCGCGCAAGCACCGCCGGCCTGCCGGTCATTCTCGTCACTCATGACGAAGCCGATGCCGAGGCTGCGGGCGGTCCTGTTCATCGTATCGGCATGAAGGAGGCCTCGGATGGCTGAGGGACGCGCAACGCCCGTCCAAGTCGTCCTTCTCGGCGGTGGCCATGCTCATGTCGAAGTGGTCCGCCGGCTGGGCGAACTCGGCTTCGGCGCGCAGATCACGCTCGTTTCCCCCTCTCGCCATGCGCCTTATTCCGGCATGCTGCCGGGCCATATCTCGGGGGAATACGGCTTCGACGACTTCCACATCGATCTGGCTGCCCTTTGCACACGCTCCGGCGTCACCTTCCTCGAAACTTCCGCGATCGGCATCGACCCGGAACGCCGCGTGGTCTCGCTCGCGAGCGGCGAAAGCCTCAGCTACGGCCTGCTCTCGATCGATATCGGCTCCACGCCGTCACTGCCTCAGGGCATATCGTCCGGCATCTCCGTGAAGCCGATCGCGAGCTTTGCCGATCGCCTTGCGCTGCTCGATGCGCTGGCGAGAGAGGGACAGCTCTCGACGCTGGCTGTGGTGGGGCAGGGGGTGGCCGGTGTCGAGGTGGCCTTTGCGCTGAAACGCCGGTTGGAGGGACGCGGTATCGGTGTTGCCCTTGTCGGTCGGGCGACGGAGCCGGTTCCGGAGCGCAGCCGCTGGGCCCGGCGATTGCTGGAACGCGAAATGCGAAAAGCAGGCATCGCCCATCACCCGGCTTTCGATGTCGTGGCCTTCCGCGACGGCGAACTCGTGTCGCGTGACGGGCGGCAGCTCTCAGTGGACGAGGTCGTCTGGACGACGTCGAGCGGCGCGCCCGCCTTCCTCCGCGAGACCGGCCTCCAACTCGACGAAAAGGGTTTCATCCGCGTCGACGAGACATTGAGATCCCTATCCCATCCGCAGATCTTCGCGGCTGGCGACGTTGCATCCTTGCCGAGCCCCCGTCCGAAGGCCGGCGTCTTTGCCGTGCGGCAGGGACCGGTGCTCGCCGATAACATCCATCGTAGCCTCGTGGATAAAAGCCTCGCGCCCTATCGCCCCCAGACCTCCTGGCTGGTCCTGATCTCGCTCGCCGACGGGCGGGCCATTGCCGACAAATGGGGCTTCGCGATCCTCGGCCGCTGGGTGGCTCTTTGGAAGCACCGTATCGATAGCCGCTTCATGCAGCGATACCGGTGAACGAGGCCCCAAGCGCCGGCCGCCGATATTTTTTCCGACCCGTGGAGCCAGCATCGGGGTTGCGCGTTTAGCAACGTGATTATTCGGGGGCTTTACATAGATGATGATGACGTATTTCGCGGGTTATGAGGCTCAGGTTGCGCTTGGGCTGGTGGTCTTGCTCTTTGCGATGTTCGTTTGGGAGAAATACCCGGCCGAAGTCACAGCCTCGGCCGGCGCGGCGCTGTTCATCGTGCTCGGTTTCGTGCCGACCGACAAGGCGATGGCGGTCTTCTCCAATTCCGCACCGTTGACCATCGCCGCCATGTTTGTCCTGACGGGCGCACTGGTCCGCACAGGGGTGCTGGAAAGCGTCGCAGGCATCGTTCTCGAACGGGCCAAGACCTATCCGAAGCTGGCGCTTGCCGTCTTCCTGCTGACGGCACTCGCAGCCTCCGCCTTCATGAACAATACGCCGGTGGTTCTGGTGCTGATCCCGATCGTGATCCGGCTTGCCGCAGCGCTCGACATCGCCGCCACGCGCCTCCTGATTCCCGTATCCTACGCAGCGATCCTGGGTGGCACATTGACCTTGCTCGGCACTTCCACCAGCCTTTTGGTCGATGGCGTCGCGCGCAGCCAGGGCATGGAGCCGTTCTCGATTTTCGAGATCACGCCGGTCGGTCTCGCTGCGGCCGGAACGGGCATCCTCACAATGCTCGTCCTGGGCAGGTTCCTTCTGCCGGACCGGCGCGAGGAAGGCAGCGAACTGGCCAACCAGGATGATGCCGAATACCTCTCGGAACTGACCGTGATGACCGATGGTCCCTTCACCGAAAAAACCATCGGTGAGATCGCGGAATTCAAGCAGCCCGGTCTGCGGATCGTCGGTCTGCGATCTGAGGGCAATGTCGTTCGCAAGGACGTGCCGTCCCTCAAACTCAAGAAAGGTGACGCGCTGATTGTGCTTGCCAAGTCCCCCGAGCTGCTCACCTTGAACAACCTCGAAGGGTTGCGGGTCGGGCAACGGCGAGGCACGGCTGGCGACGGCGAGAAGGTTGTCGTGGAAGCCGTCGTGGCACCCGGCCGCTTCAGCTATGGCACGCTTCTACTCCAGTCTGTCCCTTGGTCGCCGCTTCGGCGTCCGCATCCTGGGTGCCCATCGTCACCGGCATGTTCCGGGACCCGATCTCGGCAATGTCCGTTTGCGTCCCGCAGACAAATTGCTGCTCGAGGGGACTGCCGAAGCGCTCGACGAACTGTCGCACGAAAGCGACCTGGTATCCGTCACCCGCTCGACGGCGCGCGCCTGCCGTCCGACCAAGGCGCCGCTTGCGCTTCTGGCGCTGGGCCTCGTCGTCGTGCTTGCGGCCTTCAACGTCATGGACATTGCCATCCTCGCGATGATCGCCGTCCCTGCCATCCTCATCCTCCGCTGCATCGATGCGGATGAAGCCTGGGGCTCGATCGAGGGCGGGATACTGATCCTCATTTTTGCAATGCTGGTCATCGGCCAGGGTCTGCAGGAGACAGGTGCGGTCACTCTCGTGGTCGATGCGGCCATGCCGATCATGTCGACGGTGTCGCCCGTTTGGCACGGCTTGCGCCTCGACTCCGTGCTTGCCTCGACGCTGACTGAATGCGTGACCAACAATGCAGTCGCCGTCATTCTGACGCCCATCGTCATCAGTCTCGGACAACAACTGGGTGTCGAGCCGCGGGCACTGGTTGTGGCCGTCATGTTTGGTGCAAGCGCCAGCTTTGCGACGCCGATCGGCTATCAGACGAACACGCTTGTCTATGGTGCGGGCAACTACCGCTTCAGCGACTTCGTCAAGATCGGGCTGCCGATGAACATCATCGTGGGCTTCGCGTCGTGTTATGCAATCTATCTATACTATGGTCTCTGAGGAGGCCGAAGCGCAACGGTCCGGGAGCAACGCGGCGATCGAACGGAACGCCAGCGCCTCCGGATCGTTGCGTCTCTTAAGTCCGGCCAGCTATTGCAGAAAGGCGGTGTCATGAGGATCCGCGCAGGGTTTCATATCGAATATGAATGCCAGAACGAGACGCCGATGCTGCTCGTCCTGAAAATTCACCCATCGCGAGAACGGGATCTCTGCACCGAACAAAACCTCTCCTTCAGCCGCCCGATCTCCCATCGCGACTATCTAGATGCCTATGGCAATGCCTGCAGCCGGATCGTGGCGCCGCCCGGCAGGACGATGATCTCGGCCGAATTCGAGGTGAGCGATAGCGGATTGCCGGAGTTTCTGCCCGAACAGGCCGTGCAACTCCCCATCCAGGACTTGCCCGATCATGTTCTGGTCTTCCTGCTGGGCAGCCGCTACTGCGACACCGACCGTCTGGCCGATTTCGCCTGGCAGCAGTTTGCCAAGACGCCTTTGGGCTGGCCGCGGGTGAAGGCCATCCTTGACTTCGTCCATGGCCATCTCGTTTTCGACTATGACAGGGCTGACCCGACGCGCACGGCCCATGGCGGCTTCACCGAACGGACGGGTGTTTGCCGCGATTTCGCGCATCTCACCATTACGCTCTGCCGCTGCCTGAACATCCCCGCCCGCTACTGCACCGGATACCTCGGCGATATCGGCGTGCCCAAAGATCCGCATCCCATGGATTTCAGCGCCTGGTGCGAGGTCTATCTCGGGCGCGGCCAGACCATCCTGCTCGAACGCGAAAGGATCAAACGAGACACCATCAGACAGCGCCGCTTGAACCATCACGCCAAAGCGGCTTAAATCGAACTGCAAACCGAGCCGGAAACTCCATTCTTCCAGAGCCCCAAAAGTCTCAAATCATTCGACGACGGACAGATGGTGAGATCGCCCAGTCGGGGGCACCGCGCGAACTCTACGAAGCGCCGGCCTCGCCCTTCATTGCCGACTTCTTGGGGGAGGCGAATGTGCTGCCCTGTGAGGTGGTCCAATCGGAAGGCGGAGAAGTCCTGGTGCAGGTCAGCAATCTCCAGCATCGCCTGCGCTCAAGGGCAGCGTCTGGCCCAGCCAAACTCGCGGTCCGGCCCGGTGCCATCCGCATTGGGGCTGCGGGCGCCGAGGGTTTGAAGGGGCGGGTCCTCCACCCCGCGTATCCGGGTGGGCATGTTGAATACGAGGTCGAGACTGATGTCGGGACCCTTTTCGTGATCGATCACGATGTCGACCATGCCCATGCCGCCACGAGCGATGTCATACTCGCGTTCAAGAACCGTGGCATTGCCGTCATCAGCGGCTGTATTTTATCGAAGAAGACCAAGGAATAAGAGAATGACAGTGAATGATACGGCACTCGCGGCGCGTTTTGCTTTGGCCAAGGCACTGGCGGCGGAAGCGGGCGCTATGGCGCTCGACTACTTCAATCGTCGAGACACGCTGGTGATCGAGACCAAGCGTGACCTGCAGGACGTCGTCTCCATCGCCGACCGAAACGTCGAGACCTTCCTCAAGGAGCGCGTGGCCGAAATCTACGCGAATGACGGCTTCTTAGGCGAGGAATTCGGCCATGACGAAGGCACCTCTGGCTTCACCTGGGTTGTCGACCCGATCGACGGCACGGCACCCTTCGTCAACGGCATGCCGACCTGGTGTGTCTCCGTCGCGATCGTCCGGGATGGGGAGCCAGTCGTTGGCGTGATCCATGTGCCTTGCTCGGATGAGCTCTACGCCTCGGCGCTCGGTTTCGGTGCGACGCTGAATGACAAGCCCCTGCGCCTCGATCCCAGCCGCAACCTGCAGAACGCGATGACGGGGATAGGCTGCAACAACTACGTCACTCCCGAGCGCGTCGGCGCCATCATCGCCGGCCTGATGGAGCGTGGCGGCAACTTCATCCGCAACGGATCTGGCGCGCTGATGCTGGCCTATGTCGCAGCCGGCCGGCTGGTTGGATACTACGAGCCGCATATGCGTGCCTGGGATTGCATGGCCGGCTTCTGCCTCGTCCGGGAAGCCGGCGGCAAGAACCTTGCCTTCCCTGGAAGCGGTCCCGAGTTCCTGAACGGACATCCGGTTCTTGCCGCAAACCAGTCCTGCTATGATGAACTGATGCAGCTTCACCTGAGCAATCTTTGACACCTTCAGGGTCCCGATGGCGAGTTGCGAAAAACCGCAACGACGTTGCCGTTGCGGTGTAGATCTGGTGCCAAGGCCTCCGAAATGATGTCGAGCTCTTCTGGCTAAACGCGGACGTTGTGGCATGGGTCGCAGCAGTCGCGTTAGCCAGTTTGAGCAGCTTCGGTGAAACATCGTTTTTGAAAGAGGTTTACGCCTAGGGGCAGTCCATTTTGCGGGACCCGTCAAGCACGACGGATGGCCTGAAGAACAGCAGCCAGGGCTCCTCAAGTTGTTAAGAAGGCGTCGCTTTTCTTTGTGAGAAATAGTCGCTGATTTTCAGCGGAAAACCGACCTAAAATGACTTGCCTGGAGAGCCTGCAGAGCCTGGATTCTCACATGATTTCAAAGGCTTAACAAAATTGCCTCTGATTTCCCTGTGGTTTCCTGCCGCGAGCGACCGTGGATGCCATCTTTGTGCGCTGGCTTTGGGCTGACGTCAACTTGGCGGGAGAGCGGCAATTATTTCCGCTCGGGTGCGCCAGGCCGGAGTTGAGGCGAGCATTTTGGCGTGACAGCTTTGCGCTCGTTGCGACCATGGAGCGAGACCATACCGTTGCCCCATAGCGCACGTTACTTGATGCAGAATTCCCAGGGCCTCGGGAAGACGAGTGCGAAGTGAGTATGCTGTCTCTCGCCTCATCCTCTCGGTGGCATCGGGAATTGCTTCACCATCTGGAATACTCCTCCGCCTTCCGAACAGTTCAGCGTTGTCATCCCATCCACCGATATTAAGCGAGAAATCTGGCGTGAAAATTGCTTGATGATGGGAGATGTAAGTGGGAGGCCGCATTGTCCGTACACACGACCACTCATGCAGTTGAAAGGAAGCCACGGCGCGTGTTGGACGCAGCAGTGGCTCCAGAGATATGTCTGCGAACCACGCGGCATTCGTGGTTGTCTGTGGCAGCCGTGACGTGAGCATGTCAAAATCTTCAACTGATCTGACGATCCTTGTCATTGACGAAAATGCCATTCGGGCCTCGATCATCGAAGAGGGGTTGAACGAAGCCGGGCATCTGAATGTCCGGGTGATCCATGAGATGCAGGGTGTCGCGCGGCTGATCGAGACGATGGATCCTGATGTCATCATCATCGACATCGAGAACCCCAACCGTGACATGATGGAGCATATGTTCCAGCTCACCCGGATGATTTCGCGGCCGATTGCCATGTTTGTCGATCGCTCGGATACTGCCGCCATTGAGGCTGCCGTCGATGCCGGCGTGTCGGCCTATGTGGTGGATGGGCTGAAGAAAGAGCGTATCAAGCCGATCCTCGACATGGCGGTGAGCCGCTTCAATGCCTTCAGCCGCCTTCAGCGAGAACTGGCCGAGGCGCGCAATGCGCTCGAGGAGCGCAAGGTCATCGAGCGCGCCAAGGGAATCCTGATGAAAATGCGGGGCTTGAGCGAGGAGCAGGCTTTCGCTCTGCTGAGGCAAACCGCCATGAATGAGAAGAAGAAGCTGGCCGACATCGCCCAGAGCGTCGTGACGGCCGCAGGACTGCTGCTGTGAGCGCGGCGTGGATCGGAGAATGCTGGTGAGCGAGATGGTTTCAACCCAATCCGGCGATACGGCCATCCATGCGCCCGTGACTGTGCGTGGCAAGGAGCAGAGAACGCTCAGGGCAGGATACATCCCGTTGATGGATGCCTCGATCCTGATCGTCGCGGCAGAGCTTGGCTTTGCTGAAAGGGAGGGACTGCGCCTCGAGCTGGTCCGGGACGTTACCTGGGCGAATGTCCGCGACCGACTTGCCTTCCGCCAGTTCGACATTGCCCACATGCTCTCGCCGATGCCCGTCGCATCCATGCTTGGACTGGGCTCCAATCCCTCGCCGACGATCGCGCCCTTTTCCCTCGGTCGCGGCGGAAATGCCATCACGCTGTCCGCCCGAATCTTCGAACGGATGAAGTCTTTGACGGGGCTGGCAGACGATGCCGATGCGCTCGCCAATGCCAGGGCTCTGGCAGCGTTGCTCGCCGATATGCGGATGCGGGGCGAGGCGGTACCGACGCTTGGCATGACCTATCCCTTCTCCTCGCATAATTACGAGTTCCGCTACTGGCTGGCGGCGGGCGGCATCGATCCGGACCGGGACGTGAAGCTGGTGGTGGTTCCGCCACCGCTGACTTCGGATGCGCTCGCGGCCGGCGCGATCGATGGCTTCTGTGTCGGGGCGCCCTGGAACATGATTGCGTCGGAACGAGGCACGGGGCGCATCGTGGCTGCCAAGCAGGATATCTGGCCTCTGGCACCTGAAAAAGTGCTCGGCATGCGCCCCGACTGGGCCGATGCCAACGCCGACACGGTCTCCCGTCTGATCGTCGCGCTCGATCAGGCGGCGCGCTGGTGCGATGACCCCGCTCACCACAACGAGCTTGCCGAGATCCTGAGCGCGCCGGAATACATAGCGGCCCCGACAAGCATCATCCGCCGCGTGTTGAGCGGCGAGTTCAGCCTTGATGCGCAGGGGGCAAAACGGGTTGTCCCGGATTATTTCCTCTTCCATCGCGGCGCGGCAAACTATCCCCGGCCGGATCAGGCAAGCTGGATCTATAGCCAGATGATCCGCTGGGGGCAGTCCGGTTTCAGCCAGGAAGGTCTGGCGCGCGCCCGCAGTGCATTCCGGCCCGACCTCTATATCGCGGCGCTGAGGCGGGAGGCCGCCATGCCTGACGAGACGAGCGAGAAGGGCGCAAACGGCTATCCCGGGTTTATGGATGGCAGGCTCTTCGACCCGAATGCGCTACAGGCCTATGTCGAGCAATTTCCGGTCCGGTCAATGTTGTCACCGGCTTCTGGCGCGACCGACATCTGAAGCGCTGCGCTGCACAAAGCTGAGGCATTTGCATTCTGGGTAAGGCCCCGAAATGGGCAGGTGGACGTCGTGGCCTGTAACAGGCTGTGCGTCTGACATTGTGAACAGCGCTTGTGTTTCACGCGGTTACCTGGCGAGGAGCCAAACTGGCACGGTCCTTGCTTCACTCTTGATGTCCACGGTCAACGGCGATCGCGGGACGGATGAGCGCCTTGAAGGCGCAGATAACCATCAGACAATGACGTCGCAGGCTTCTTGCTGTCCGGCTCCTCCCGCCAGGACCACGCAGGAAAGCACGCGGCGTTTTTTCGTTTTTCCGGATCTCCGTCATCAGACAAAGAGGGGCAAACAGCTATGACCAAGACCACAGCAACGAGCATCAGCCGGCGTCAGATTCTCAAGATCGGCGCTGCGGCAGCACTGGCAAGTGCTGCCCGCCTTGCATTTCCGTCGGGCGCCTTCGCCGCAACCGCCGGGCCTGAAGTAACGGGCGTGAAGCTTGGCTTCATCGCACTCACCGATGCCGCCCCGCTGATCATCGCCAAGGAAAAGGGCTTCTTCGAAAAATACGGCATGGCCGATGTCGAAGTGCTGAAGCAGGCTTCCTGGGGCGCTACCCGCGACAACCTCGTGCTCGGTGGCGAAGCGAACGGTATCGACGGTGCGCATATTCTGACCCCGATGCCCTATCTGATGGAAACCGGCAAGGTGACGCAGAACAATGTGCCGGTACCGATGTCGATCATCGCCCGTCTCAATCTCGACAGCCAGGGAATTTCGGTCGCCAAGGAATATGCCGAGACCGGCGTTCAGCTCGACGCTTCCAAGCTGAAGGAAGCCTTTGCCGCCAAGAAGGCTGCGGGCAATGAGATCAAGGTCGCGATGACTTTCCCCGGCGGCACCCACGATCTCTGGATCCGGTACTGGCTGGCCGCCGGCGGTATCGATCCGGACAAGGATGTTTCCACCATCGTCGTCCCGCCGCCGCAGATGGTTGCCAATATGAAGGTCGGCAATATGGACGCCTTCTGTGTCGGCGAACCTTGGAATGAGCAACTCGTCAATCAGGGCATCGGCTTTACCGCCTGCACGACCGGAGAGCTGTGGAAAGGCCATCCGGAAAAGGCGCTCGGCCTGCGCACCGAATGGATCGAAAAGAATCCAAACGCCGCGAAGGCGCTGATGATGGCTGTCATGGAAGCCCAGATCTGGGCCGACAGCATGGACAACAAGGAAGAGATGTCGGCGATCCTTGGCAAGCGCCAGTGGTTCAATGTGCCTCCGAAGGATGTCGCCGGTCGCCTCAAGGGCACGATCAACTATGGCAATGGCCGCCTCGTGGAAAACACCGGGCTCGAGATGAAGTTCTGGAAGGACCACGCCTCCTATCCGTTCAAGAGCCACGACGCCTGGTTCCTCACCGAGAACATCCGCTGGGGCAAGTTCGCACCCGATACTGATATCAAGGCGCTGGTCGACAAGGTCAACCGCGAGGACATCTGGCGTGCGGCTGCCGCCGACCTCGGTATCGCCGCCGCCGACATCCCGGCCTCGAGCTCACGCGGCCCAGAGACTTTCTTCGACGGCAAGGTCTTCGATCCGGAAAACCCGAAGGCCTATCTCGACAGCCTGACGATCAAGGCCGGCGCCTGAAGCACTGGCCCCTCATCCTTGAGTGGATGAGGGGCCGAGCTTGACCACAAAGAACAACACTCGAAAGAGGATCAAACCATGACCGCAACAGCCCGCAAGGCAGACCAGACGGCGCAAGCGACTACACATGCGATGCCGGCCACCGGCACGACAGTTGTCGTGATGGCGAGGCGCCCGGTCCGCAAGCTCGCCACACAGCCGGCGCTGGCGGCCATCTGTCGCAATGTATTGCCGCCGCTTGTGGTGCTGATTGCGTTGCTGGCCATCTGGCAGATCGCCTGCTCAAGCCCGGGAGCAACCCTGCCACCACCGTCGCAGGTCTGGATCGACAGCTATGATCTCATCGCTTATCCGTTCTTTGACTACGGCTCGCAGGATATCGGTCTGGCCTGGCGGGTGCTGATCTCGCTGCAGCGCGTGGCAATCGGCTTCGGTCTCGCCGCCGTGGTCGGCGTCTTCCTCGGCGCGATTGTAGGTCAGTCGGTCTGGGCCATGCGCGGTCTCGATCCGATCTTCCAGATCCTGCGCACCGTGCCGCCGCTCGCCTGGCTGCCACTGTCGCTGGCGGCCTTCCGGGACTCAAACCCCTCAGCAATCTTCGTGATCTTCATCACCTCGATCTGGCCGGTGATCATCAACACCGCCGTCGGTGTGCGCAACATTCCCGACGACTATCGCAATATCGCCCGGGTGCTGCGCCTCAACCCGCTGGAATTCTTCATCCGCATCATGGTGCCGGCTGCTGCCCCTTACATCTTCACCGGTCTTCGCATTGGCATCGGCCTCTCCTGGCTTGCGATCGTGGCTGCTGAAATGCTCACCGGCGGTGTCGGCATCGGCTTCTTCATCTGGGATGCGTGGAATTCCTCGCGTCTATCCGACATCATCGTGGCGCTCGCCTATATCGGCGTGACCGGCTTTGTCCTGGACAAGCTCGTCGCCCTCCTCGGCAACGTCATCACCCGCGGCACCGCGAAGAACTGAGGAGAGCGACCATGAACGCCTATCTCAAGATCGACCATATCGACAAAAGCTTCGAACGCGGCGGCACGAGGACCGAAGTCCTGAAGGACGTCAGCCTCACGATCGGCAAAGGTGAATTCGTCTCGATCATCGGCCATTCCGGCTGTGGCAAGTCCACGCTGCTCAACCTGATCGCCGGCCTGACGCGGGTGTCCGCCGGCGCTGTCCTCCTCGAAAATGTCGAGGTCAATGAGCCCGGTCCCGAACGCGCTGTCGTCTTCCAGAACCACTCGCTGCTCCCCTGGCTGACCGTCTACGAAAACGTCAATCTCGCCGTTTCCAAGGTCTTTGCGGGCAAGAAGACGAAGGCGGAAAAGCATGACTGGGTCATGCGCAACCTCGATCTCGTCCAGATGGCGCATGCCAAGGACAAGCGTCCGGCAGAAATCTCCGGTGGCATGAAGCAGCGTGTTGGCATCGCCCGGGCGCTCGCCATGGAGCCGAAGATCCTGTTGCTCGACGAGCCCTTTGGAGCTCTCGATGCTCTGACCCGCGCCCACCTGCAGGATGCGGTGATGGAGATCCACGCCCGCCTCGGAAACACGATGATCATGATCACCCATGACGTCGATGAGGCGGTGCTCTTGTCCGACCGCATCGTGATGATGACCAACGGCCCGGCCGCCCGCATCGGCGAAGTGCTTGAAGTCCCCATTCCGCGGGTGCGCGACCGCATCGCGCTCGCCGCCGACCGCACCTACCTCAAATCCCGAGAAGCCGTGTTGAAGTTCCTCTACGAACGCCACCGCTTCGTCGAAGCCGCGGAGTAAAATCAATGACGGAAAAACTCGTCATCATCGGCAATGGCATGGCCCCCGGCCGCATGCTGGAAGAATTGTTCGAAAAGGCGCCCGGCCAATTCGACGTCACCATTTTCAACGCCGAGCCGCGCGTCAATTACGACCGCATCATGCTCTCGCCGGTACTGTCAGGTGAGAAGGCCTATGAAGACATCGTCATCCACAATGACGAATGGTATGCCAGCCACGGTGTGACCCTGCACAAAGGTGCCAAGGTCACCGAGATCGACCGCCATGCCAAGACGGTCACGTCGGCCAATGGCATTACCGTACCCTACGACAAGCTCGTCATTGCCACGGGTTCGCTGCCCTTCATCATCCCGGTCCCCGGACATCAACTGCCCGGCGTTCTGCCCTATCGCGATCTCGACGATGTTGACGCCATGCTGAAGATTGCGGAAGGCAAGGGGAGGGCGATCGTCATCGGCGCGGGCCTGTTGGGCTTGGAAGCAGCCTACGGCCTGAAGCGGCGGGGCATGGATGTCACGGTCATCCACCTGATGCCGACCATCATGGAGCGTCAGCTCGATCCGGCCGCCGCCTATCTGCTGGAAAAGGCGCTGACCGAACGCGGCATCGAGATCATCACCAAGGCCAACACAAAGCAGATCCTCGGCACCGAGAAGGTCGAGGGCATCGAACTGGAAGATGGCCGCGTCATTTCAGGCGACATGGTGATCATGGCCGTCGGCATTCGCCCGGCATCGAGCCTCGCCAAGGAAGCTGGCATCGCCGTCAACCGCGGCATCGTCGTCGACGATGGCATGATGACCTCGGACCCTCACGTCTTTGCGCTCGGCGAGTGTGCCGAACATCGTGGCATCTGCTCTGGCCTTGTTGCGCCGCTTTATGAGGCCGCCCGTGTTCTCGCCGATCGCCTGACCGGCGGCACCAGCGAATATCATGGCTCCGTCGTCAACACGAAGCTCAAGGTTACCGGCATCAATCTCTTCTCCGCCGGCGACTTCGCCGAAGCCCCGGACCGCGAGGAAATCGTTCTGCGCGACGCCTCGGCCGGCATCTACAAGCGCCTCGTGCTGAAGGACAACAAGATCCTCGGCGCCGTGCTCTATGGTGAAACGGCAGATGGTTCCTGGTTCTTCGACCTGATGAAGCGTGGAACCGATATCTCTGAGATGCGCGACACCCTGATCTTCGGCCAGTCCTACCAGGGGGGCACCCCGCTGGACCCTATGGCGGCCGTTGCAGCCTTGCCGGATGATGCGGAAATCTGCGGCTGCAACGGCGTCTGCAAGGGCAAGATCACGGGCGCGATCACAGGCAGAAGGCCTGACGACGACTCGACGGCGTGCGCGCCCACACCAAGGCGTCTGCCTCCTGCGGCAACTGCACTGGCTTGGTCGAGCAGCTGATGGCCCTGACCCTGGGCGACGCCTACAATCCCGCAGCCGTCACACCGATGTGCACCTGCACCGAACTCGGCCATGACGATGTCCGCCGGCTGATCAAGGCCAAGGGGTTGAAGACCATTCCCGCCGTCATGCAGGAACTGGAATGGAAAACCTCTTGCGGCTGTGCCAAATGCCGCCCGGCGCTCAACTACTATCTCGTCGCGGACTGGCCGGACGAATATGCCGACGATTACCAGTCGCGCTTCATCAACGAGCGCGTCGCACGCCAATATCCAGAAGGACGGCACCTATTCCGTCGTGCCTCGCATGTGGGGTGGTGTCACCAATGCTGCCGAGCTTCGTGCCATCGCTGATGTCGTCGACAAGTTCGAGATCCCGATGGTGAAGGTTACCGGCGGCCAGCGCATCGACTTGCTCGGCATCGAAAAGGAAGACCTGCCCGCCGTCTGGGCAGATCTCGGCAAGGCAGGCTTTGTCTCAGGCCAGGCTTACGCAAAAGGTCTGAGAACCGTGAAGACCTGTGTCGGTTCCGACTGGTGCCGCTTCGGCACGCAGGATTCGACCGGGCTTGGCATCCGCATCGAGAAATTCATGTGGGGTTCCTGGACACCAGCCAAGCTGAAGCTCGCCGTATCGGGCTGTCCACGCAATTGCGCCGAAGCGACCTGCAAGGATATCGGCGTTATCTGCGTGGATTCAGGCTTTGAGATCCACTTCGCCGGTGCCGCCGGCCTCGATATCAAGGGCACCGATGTTCTGGGCCTGGTCAAGACCGAGGACGAGGCGCTGGAGCATATCGTGGCTCTCACTCAGATGTACCGCGAGCAGGGTCGCTATCTCGAGCGCATATACAAATGGGCAAAACGCATCGGCCATGACGAAATCCGCCGTCAGATCATGGAGGATGCCGACAAGCGCCGCGCTTACTATGACCGCTTCGTTTTCAGTCAGAAATTCGCCCAGGTCGACCCTTGGTCCGAGCGCGTCTCCGGCAAGGACAAGCATGAGTTCAAGCCGATGGCGACCATCAACTACAATCAGGCTGCGGAGTGAGGCGATGAACGGAAACTGGATTGCAATCGGCACCATTGACGACATCCCGCTACGCGGCGCGCGTTGCGTAAAAACGCCTGAGGGCAAGATCGGGGTGTTTCGCACGGCTGACAACGAGGTCTTCGCCATCGAGGATCACTGCCCCCACAAAGGCGGCCCGCTCACGCAGGGCATCATCCATGGCAAGGCGGTGACCTGCCCGCTGCACAACTGGGTCATCTCGCTGGAAACCGGCCGGGCGCTCGGCGCCGACGAAGGCGAGGTGAAGACCATCCCGGTCCGCAATATCGACGGTCATCTCTCCATCATGCTCGAAAGCATGCTGGTCGCGGCCGAGTAAGCGGGATGACCAACGCGCGGAGCCGCAGCCATGCCCTGTGAAACCAAGACGACCTGCCCCTATTGCGGCGTTGGCTGCGGTGTGATCGCCCGTGTCGATGACGAAGGAAAGGTCAGTGTCCGGGGTGACCCCGATCATCCCGCCAATTACGGCAGGCTCTGCTCCAAGGGTTCGGCCCTTGCCGAAACGCTCGGGCTCGACGGTCGCGCACTCTACCCGGAGATCCTGGGCGAGCGCACGAACTGGGACCTCGCGCTCGACATGGTGGCGCGCACCTTCAAGCAGACCATTGCCACCCATGGCCACGACTCGGTCGCCTTTTATGTCTCCGGGCAATTGCTGACCGAGGACTATTACGTCGCCAACAAGCTGATGAAGGGCTTCATCGGCTCTGGCAATATCGACACCAATTCGCGCCTGTGCATGGCCTCGTCCGTCGCCGGCCACCGTCGCGCTTTCGGCGCCGATACCGTACCGGCCTGTTACGAGGACCTTGAGCTCTCCGACCTCGTCGTGCTCGTCGGCTCCAACATGGCCTGGTGCCATCCGGTCCTTTACCAGCGCCTGGCGGCGGCCAAGGCTGCCCGTCCTGCCATGAAGGTGGTCGTGATCGACCCCCGCCGAACCGCGACCAGCGACATTGCCGATCTGCATCTCGCGGTCCGGGCTGACGGTGACATTGCTCTCTTCAATGGCCTCCTTGCCTATCTGGCGGAAACAGGCGCGATCGACGAAAACTATGTCGGAAAGCACACCTCTGGGTTTGGCGAAGCCCTGCTTGCCGCCTCGCGCGGAAGCATGGCGGATCTGTCTGCGGCCACCGGCGTCTCCGGCATGCTGCTGCGCCAGTTCTTCCGCCTTTTCGCCCAGACTGAGAAGGTCGTCACCTGCTACAGCCAGGGGTCAACCAGTCCTCCGTCGGCACCGATAAGGTGCACGCCATCCTCAACTGCCATTTGGCCACGGGCCGGATCGGTCGACCCGGTATGGGGCCGCTGTCGCTGACCGGTCAGCCCAATGCAATGGGTGGCCGCGAGGTCGGCGGGCTCGCCAACATGCTCGCGGCCCATATGGCAATCGAGAACCCAGATCACCGCGAGGGCGTGCAACGCTTCTGGAAGTCGCCGGTCATTGCTGAGCGGGCTGGCCTGAAGGCTGTTGAGATGTTCGAGGCGGTGGCCGATGGGCGGATCAAGGCGATCTGGATCATGTCGACCAATCCTGTGGTCTCCATGCCCGATGCCAATGCGGTCAAGGCGGCGCTTGAGGCCTGTCCTTTCGTGGTGGTCTCCGATATCCAGAAGGATACCGACACGGCGCGTCTCGCCCATGTCCTTCTTCCGGCCAGCGGCTGGGGCGAAAAATCCGGGACCGTGACGAATTCCGAAAGGCGAATCTCCCGGCAGAGGCCATTCCTGCCCGTTCCAGGCGAGGCCCGTGCCGATTGGTGGCAGTTGGCAGAGGTCGGCAAACGCTTAGGTTTCGGTCCCGATTTCGACTATTGCGGTCCGGCCGATATCTATGCCGAGCATGCGGCGCTCTCCGCCTTCGAGAACGGGGGCGAACGGGATTTCGACATTGGTGCCCATGCCGAGATCAACGCGGAAGACTATGACGCCCTTCTGCCGTTCCAATGGCCTTTGCGGCAAGACGGCTCATCGACTGCCCGGTTTTTCGCCGATGGCGGCTTTTTCACTGCAGACCGAAAGGCGCGCTTTGTGCCTGTCACTGCACCGGCGCTTGAAGAGGCCGATGAATGCCATCCCTTCACCTTGAACACGGGTCGGATCCGCGATCACTGGCATACGATGACACGGACGGGAAAGAGTGCCAGGCTCTCCGCGCATATCGCCGAACCCTTCTGCGAGATCCATCCGGCGGACGCGGATAAAGCCGGAATCGGCGATGCTGAGCTGGTAAATGTCGAAGGCGCAAACGGCAGATCGATCATCGTGCGGGCCCTGCTGACCGAACGCCAGAGCCGCGGCTCGATCTTCGTCCCGATGCATTGGACGGGCGAGACAGCGCCCAGCGCCCGCGTCGATACACTGGTCTCCTCCCGCGTCGATCCGATCTCGGGCCAACCGGCGTTGAAAATGGCTCGCGCGTCCGTCACCCGCCACGTGGCGAAAACCCACGGCTTCCTGGTGTCGGCAACGCGCCCGCTCGATCTGCCGTTTGCCTACTGGTCGATCGCAAAAGCTGAAGGCGGCTACCGCCTGGAATTTGCCGGCGATCCGCCTGCCGAGGGTTGGGAGATCTGGCTGCGGCGCAGCCTTGAGCTTGAGGGTCATCATGAATTCTCCGGCTACATGGACGAGCGAGCCGGTGACCACCGCGTGCTCGCCTTCGAGGGAGAGAAACTGTTGGCCGGCCTGTTCGTCTCGTCGAACCCGGTCTCTGTCTCGCGGCAATGGGCGGTCGACCAGCTCTGGCAAAGCCATCCGGATCGCAGTGCGCGCTCGATGCTGATTGCCGGTCGACCGGCTGCCGGCCGGCCGGACAAGGGGGCGATCGTCTGCTCCTGTTTTTCGGTCGGCATCAACCAGATCAACGCGGCTGCACGAGGTGGCTGCCGGTCGATTGAGACCATCGGTGTTGCCTTGAGTGCCGGAACGAATTGCGGCTCGTGCCGCCCCGAAATCAGGAGGATCCTGGATGCGACGCAACCCATTGCCGCCGAGTGACGGACAGGAGCGCATTTCGGCGCTCGCCAAGCTACCGGTTTTCTGGAATCTTGAGGGCAAACGGGCGGTCATCGCGGGAGGATCGGATGGTGCCGCCTGGAAGGCGGAGCTGCTGCAGGCCTGCGGTGCCAAGGTCGAGCTCTATTGCGAAACCGATGATCTCGGCGAGACCATGACGGCGCTGATTGCGCACACGCCACTGATCCACCACGCACACCCATGGCATTGCGGCATCTTCCCCGGAGCATCACTTGCGCTCGCCGACTGCGAAACCGAGGACGAGGCGCGCGCCTTCTTTTGTGCTGCGCGTGCGGCGGGCGTCCCCGTCAACGTGATCGACAAGCCGACCTTCTGCCAGTTCCAGTTCGGCTCGATCGTCAATCGCTCGCCGGTGATTGTGTCGATCTCGACGGATGGGGCTGCCCCCATCCTCGCCCAGGCCATCCGCCAGCGGATCGAAACACTCTTGCCGCCGTCCTTGAAGCAATGGGCAAGCCTTGCGCATCGGCTCAGAGAAGCGGTCAATCGCCGCGTGCCACCGGGTGCAGCACGACGGCTCTTCTGGGAACGCTTCGTTGCCCGGAGTCTTTCGACCAACGAACCGCCCGAGGAAGCGATCGCCGGTGATCTGCTCGCCACGGCGGAGCAGATCGCGACTGAGCCGCGCGCCGGTTCTGTGACCCTGGTCGGCGCTGGTCCAGGGGATGCTGAACTTCTGACGTTGAAAGCCATGCGGGCGCTGCAGGCAGCCGATGTCATCCTGTTCGACGATCTGGTCTCGCCAGAGGTTCTGGAGCTGGCCAGACGCGAGGCGAAACGCTTTCTCGTTGGCAAGAGAGGCGGTCGGGAAAGCTGCCGCCAGGACGACATCAACGACATGATGGTGCGTTTCGCAAAGTCCGGCAAACGTGTCGTCCGCCTCAAGTCGGGGGACCCTATGATTTTCGGGCGCGCGGGCGAAGAAATTGCCAGACTGCAAAGTGAGGGGATTGCCGTCGACGTCGTGCCGGGCATCACCGCGGCTTCTGCCATGGCGGCGTCGCTAAAGACCTCGCTCACCCACCGCGACCACGCCCAGCAGGTTCGTTTCGTCACCGGCCATTCCCGGAACGCCGAATTGCCGCGAACCCTGGACTGGCCCTCGCTTGCCAAAGCCAACCAGACATCCGTCTTCTATATGGGTGGGCGGATGGCAGGGCAGATCGAGCAACGGCTGAGCGAGAACGGCATGTCGTCCGACACGCCGGTTGTCGTCGTGTCCTCCGTCAGCCGCATGCAGGAACGCCGCTGGGCCGGGCCCTTGGAGGCCTGGCAGATGCCATGCGAACAATCGGCGTAGACGAACCTGTCCTGATCGGTGTCGGCGCAGTTTTCGGCAGGGAAGCCTCAGTCGGCGCTTTCTCACATTTTTCCATCTCTCAGAGACAAACGGTCGGATAAGCGGTGGCCGCCCGGCAGATCTCCGCAAGCGCTGGCAATTTCAAGGAATTTTGCTGGAATCCGTGGCCACCAGTAGAAGATGTTTCCCCGGCGGATAAGATTTTCGACCCCGTGGCGGACAGCCATGACGAAGACACCCTGTATCAGGCCTGGAGGTCAACCTCGTGCCGATTTCGGCTTGGAGCTCACCTTTGGGTATCAGGTCGCCGATGACGCCAAAACGGGATCCGGCACGACGGAAAAACGAAAGAATCAGGGCGATTTTTTTTGAGAATTGGCTGATGACATAGATTATCGCGTAATTTCAAAAGCTTAAAAAATCGCCTTTGATTTCCCTCTGTTTTCCTGCCGCGAGTGACCGTGGATGCCCTCTTTGTGCCCTGGCTTTGGGCCGACGTCAGCATGGCGGGAGAGCGGCAATTATTTCCGCTTAAGAGCGTAAATCTGGAGGTGACGTGAGCGTTTTCGCGTGGCCGCTTTGCGCCGCCAAGTCGGACCTTCATGCCACCGGACGCATTGCCGGAAACCGGATGTTAGCGTGTAACTCACAAGCATCCTCTCCGATGACGATTGCGGGCTTAGATCTTTTGGCCTGATTTCTGCCGTAAACGGGTTGCCACCGATAGGGGGCATGAACCGAAGCACCGCAATCTCAGTCTCCAGAGGCAACCGATGAACATTTCTGACGCGATCGCTTCGGGTGCTGCAAGCCCAATCGCCTTATTCTTCATGGCGCTCGTGCTCGGCGGCTTGCATGGCTTCGAGCCGGGGCATTCAAAGACAATGATCGCGGCCTACATTATCGCAACGCGTGGCACTGTCGGGCAGGCCCTTCTTCTGGGACTTTCCGCCGCCATCTCGCATTCGCTGATCGTTTGGCTTCTTGCGGCCTTGGCGCTGACCTACGGTAACGAACTGATCGGTGATCAGCTTGAGCCATTTTTCATGATGGGCTCGGGGATCCTTGTCCTGTTTCTGGCCATCTGGATGTTCTGGCAGACACGGCGAGCAGGTGCACAGGGAAAAAGAGCCGAGCAGCCTATCGCCTTAGACCACACGCACAAACATGATCGCCAGGGGCATCATCACCATCCCTATGGCATCCACCATCACGATCATGGTGACAGTCATCACCATCACCACGATCATCACCATTCGAGAGAAGGCAGCCGCCACCATTCTCATCACGTGCACTTAAGCGGTGATGCCCATGCCCGGGCTCATGCCCGCGATCTGGAACGCCGTTTGAAGACCGGGCCGGCCTCGACAGGGCAAACGATCCTGTTTGGCCTCTCCGGTGGATTGGTGCCATGCCCAGCAGCGATCACGGTCTTTCTGCTCTGCCTGCACCTTGGCAAGACATCACTCGGCATCGTGCTTGTCAGCGCCTTTTCGCTTGGCCTTGCCGTGGTGCTGATGACCTTTGGAACAGTTGCCGCGCTCGGCCTTCGCGCGATTACCAGCCGAACGCACTTTTTCGACCGGTTTCTGGGCATTGCTCCTTACGTGTCAGCCTATCTGATCGCATTTATTGGCCTGATCATGCTGATTGGCGGGGTGGCGCATTACCAGGTCCATATGGCGGCCCAGCCTTGAGCGGAATGGCGTTCAGCCACGGCCCAAAGGCTGCACACGCTGCCCCGACAGATCCAACTGCCGCGAACTCACCCGCTTGAGCAGAGCCGCATCGTGGCTGATGGCAAGGATGCCAAGTTCTGTCCCTCGACGCTTCATCAGAAAAGACCAGATCTCGACCTGGGTGATTGGATCGAGCATGGCGGAGAGTTCATCGGCGACCAGAAAGCGCGTCTGTGGTCCGAGTGCGCGGGCCAGAACCACGCGCTGCAGCTCGCCGCCTGATATCTCGTGGGGATAGCGATCGAACCATTGTGTCGAAACGCCGATGGCGTCGAGCGTCGCTTCGTCCGGTTGCCAGGCTTCCGAAATGATCCGCCCGAGGCGCCATCGTGGATTGACGGCGAAAATCGGTGATTGGTGGATGTACTGGACAGCCCGGTAACCAGTGCCCAAAGTCTGGCTGTCGATTAGCACTTGCCCTCGATGTGGTTTGAGATGACCGGCGATGATCCGGCCAAGCGTTGATTTGCCGGCACCCGATTTGCCGGAGAGACCAACGATCTCCCCTTGCTGCAATCTGAAGGACACGTTCTGCAGGATGGGTTCTGCTTTCGGAAAACCGAAGTCAACGCCAATCACTTCGAGCATTCTTCGCCCCTTTGATCATCGCGCAAAACCACAAAGCGGTTTTCCGGCATGGCAAGCCAGAGCGCCTTCGCATAGGCGTGTGCCAGTCTTTCGCCGTCCTGCGAGAAATCGCTGGCGACTTCGATACCGACCATCCGTCCATTGTGCAGGATGGCGACGCGGTCGGCCTGCGAAACGGCGGTGACCAGATCATGGGTAATCAGCAGAACCGCCTTTCCCTGATCGGCAAGGCGGCGAAGGTGGGCGAGCACGGCAAGGGCAGCCTCAGGGTCCAGGCCGCTTGTTGGCTCATCAGCGACCACCAGGTCAGGATTGGCGATTGTGGCCATGGCAATCAGGAGGCGGCGAGCCATGCCGCCGGAAACCTGGTGAGGATAAAGCTCCATCACCTCAGGCCGAAGGTCAAAGGTCTTGAGGAGCGCAGAAAGCTCCGCTCTTGTCTTGCGCATGCCTCCGCGCCTTGCGGCCCACAGCAACTGCTGCCCACAGCGGGCCAGCGGATCAAGGTGGCTGAGCGACTGGGGCACCATTGCCATCCGCCGATGAACCTTTCCCACGCCGCGATCTGCCAAGGGCTCTCCGTCCCAGGACATTTGGCCGCGTACGATTGCATTCGCGGGCAGGATGCCGAAGAGAGCATGGGCAAGCAGGCTCTTTCCCGCACCCGATGCGCCTGCAAGGGCCAGCACCTCACCACGGGAGACCGAGAGATCGATGCCCCCAAGGGCCACGACCTCACGGCGATGAAGTAGACCGTCATAACGCAGGAACGAGACGGAGAGATTGTCGAGGTGAAGCATCAGGTCTGCTCCTGCCTGGGATCGGTCAGCAACCGCAGTCCGTTGCCTATGGCATCGAAGCACAGCACGACCAAGAGCAGCGCCAGGCCCGGGAAAAGGCCGAGCCACCATTTCCCCGCCGTCAGGTAGCGCATGGAATCCGAGAGCAACACGCCAATGGCAGGCTTGGACGGTTCCAGCCCGAACCCGATAAAGGTGAGGCCAGCCTCGTGCAGGATCGCATGCGGAAACAGGAGCACGAGACCGACCAGAAGCTGAGGCACCAGATGCGGCAGAAAGTGGTGTCGCCCGATATAGAACCAGGACTTGCCGAATTGACGCGAGGCCCGCACGAATTCCGCTTCGCGCAGTTGCAGCAGTTCCGCGCGCAAGATGCGGGTGAGACGAGGCCAATGGGTGACGGCCACTGCGATGATGACCGCGCTGGTTCCTCCGCCAAGGATGAACGAGATCAGGATCAGCAGCACCAGATGCGGCAGACCCATGGCCGCATCGACCAGAAACGACACGGATTCATCGGCTAGACGTCCACAGGTGGTGCGACAAGCGCCAGCAACATGGCGATGATAACGGAAATGGACGAGGCGATGAAACCTACCCAGAAACTCAAGGCAAGGCCATGCAGTGTACGGGCGAACATGTCCCGCCCCAGTTGATCGGTGCCTGCGGGATGGCTCCAGGACGGGCCGAGCAGACGGGTCGAGAAATCGGCGTCGATCCCGTAGCGCCCGTAGACAAGGGTTGATGTCAGCACTGCAGTCAGTGCGATGATCGCCAGAAGCGATAGAACAAGCGTGCGCATCCGGTGCCCGTCGGTCGCGCGGCCCGGAGTGCTCGGCGGAAGATCAAGGACAGAGCTCATACCCGCGTCGTGCCCCCGGAGATGCGCGGGTCGACGACCCGGTAAAGGAGATCGGCAATCGTGTTCCCGAGGAAGACAACGAATGTTAGGGCGAGCGTGATGGCGAGCAGCAGAGGCACATCGCCCCGGATGCCTGCTTCCACGGTCGCTTTGCCCAGGCCCGGATAGGAAAACACCTGTTCGGCGAGAACAGAACCGCCGAACAGTTCACCGAGCGAGGCAAAAAGGACGGTGACGGCAGGCAAGGCAGCGTTGCGCGCGCCATGGCGCAAGGCGATATCAAGCGTCGAAGCACCCTGCGCTCTTGCATAGAGCGCATAATCGGACTGCATGATCTCGACCATCTTCGCCCGCGTGTGCAGGGCGATCTGGGCCACGCCGACCACGGTCAGCGTCGCGAGCGGCAGGGCAAGGTGCCGAAGACGATCGAGCAGTGTCACGTCTTCAGGCAGTACGCCGATCGGTGTGGCACAGCAGACCGGCGCCCAGTTGAGAGAGACGGCGAAGATCACGAGGAGCATGATCGCCAGCCAGAAGGTCGGCGTCGAAGCGAGCACATAGGAATAGACGCGGATGATCCTGTCTGCCCAGGATCCGGCAAAGGCGCCGGCAAACACCCCCAAGGCAAAGCCCAGAACACCTGACAATAGCCATGCCAGCGCCATCAGCGGAAGCGAAGCCTGAAACCGCGTGACAAGCACGTCGGCAACAGGCGCATTGTAGGTCATGGAGTAGCCGAGGTCCCCGGCCATCAGATTCTTCCGCCCAGCGAAAGAATTGCGTCATCGCTGGCTGATCAAGCCCCCATTTCTCGGCAATCATTGCCCTTTGCTCGGGGCCGACACGCGCGATGTCGGCTCCGAGATAGGCGTTGATCGAGTCCACTGGAGAATTCTTGGCCAGGGCAAAGGCAACGATGGCCACCGCCACGAGGACGAGCACCAATCTCAAAGCCTTGGCTGCGATTAATCCGGGCAGGCCGGATCTGCCGGACTTACTCACACGTCCATTTCCAGGTCTGCATCATCGCGGTGATCGGCCATCCATGGCCATGAGGCTCGATCTGTGTCGGCCCGATGTCGAGGCACTCGTTGACATAGTAGATATGGTCGAGATTGACGAGCCAAGCCCAGGCTGCGTCGCCCTTGGCACCGAAGCCCGTCGTGCCGTCCCATTCAGCCTTGCGCCAATCCGCAAAGGACGCTTCGAGGCTTTCGGCATTCTGTGCCGCCGCGAAATGTTGGTCAACCGAGGGGTTGGCATAGAAGCCTGCATTGTAGAATTCAACGCCGCCAAGGCTCGACTGATAGAGGTTGTAGACCTCGAGCGGCGAATGGCTGCCCCAGCCGAACAGGACCGGTTCCGAATGCATGATGCGGCCGATCTCGTCCCAGCTCTTGCCGGTTGCCGTGGCTTCGAAGCCGAGCGCCTTCAACTGTTCGGACACCGTCTCCGCGAGCGCGCGGCGTGTTGAATCCGAAGCGGGATAATTGATCGGAAAGGCGGCTTTGACGCCATCCTTCACGCGAACACCATCGGCGCCCGGAACCCAGCCCGCATCATCGAGGGTCTTTTTGGCCTGGTCAGCGTCAAAGGTGAGAGCTGCCTCCGGGTTCGACCAGGGCAGTCCGTCGGCCGGGCCGGAGGCCGGGCTGCCGTGACCGAGCAGCGCCACCTCAACCAACTGGTTCCGATCGATCCCGAGATTGATGGCACGCCGGATGGCGGGATCGGCGGTAACATTGTTGCCGACTTTCTTGCCATCGCCGACGGTCTTTCCTTCGTCCCTTACAAAGGGGAGGACGATCCCTCTGTTGTCGACCGACTGCGCGACCACCTGCTTGAAGCCTTGGGGGGCTGCATCGGCAGCAGTCGCAGGGACGGAGACCATATCGACCTGCCCGGCCTGGGCGGCCGCCAGGCTCGTATCCTCTTCCGTGAACAGGAAGGTGATCCGCTCGAACGGACTGGTTTCCCCATAGTAGTTCGGGTTCTTCTCGACAATCAGTTGCTGGCCTTCGGTCCAGGATACGAGCTTGTAGGGTCCTGAGCCGATAGGATTGCGGGCATAGCCCTCGCCGTAGCTGTCCGATGGCACGATGCCCAGCGCATAGAAGTTCTCGGTAAAGGTGATCCAGGGCTTCTTGAGTTTGATCTCGACGGTCTGCGCATCGATGGCACGTGCTGCGTCGAGTGCAGTCAGGTCGACAGCGCTGCCGATCTTGGCAGCCTCGTTGAAGGTGAAGGCCACATCCTCTGCGTCCAGCGGTGAGCCATCAGAAAACTTAGTGCCTGCACGCAACTTGATCGTCCAGGTCAGACGGTCTTCGGAGAGTGACCATTCCGTGGCAAGGTCGGGCTTGGTCTTGAGTTCGGCATCGCGTGTTAGCAGCGTCGACTGGAAGAGCGGATGACCATAGCGTCCCCAGCCCGTCAGCGGGTCGTAACCACCTTCGGGTTCGCCCCCGATCGCCAGCACCAGTTGCGACTTCGGCGCGGCAAGCGCCGTTCCAGACAAGAGCGCGGTAGCAAGCAAGGCCGAAACGGTGACGCGATGAATTGCAATGATCATGAAATTTCCCCTATATCCAGTCAGTGCGTTCGTGGCGCACCCTTGAAATGTCGGGACCATAATCCTGAGAAAGTATGATGTCTACATGAAAACATCATACTCACGGAGTGCAATATGCAGCGTGTGACGATCACCCTTGACGATGACCTGATGCAGGAGCTCGACGCTCTGATTGCCGCGCGCGGAGATCAGAACCGATCCGAAGCGATCCGCGATCTCGTGCGCACCGGCTTGAAGGAGGCGACCCGCAACGCAAAGGGCGATGAGCCCTGCATCGGCGTGCTGAGCTATGTCTACGATCACGCTGCGCGGGATCTGGCGCGGCGGCTGACAAACACGTTCCATCATCACCACGATCTGACGATTGCCAGCCTGCATGTGCATCTCGACGCCGAGAACTGTCTGGAGGTGGGCATCCTCAAGGGGTCCATGAACGAAGTGCAGCACTTCGCCGACCACATCACGGCAGAGCGCGCGGTCCGCCACGGCAGCGTACAAATCATCCCGGTGCAAGAGGGCAAGGATTGAAGACTGGCTGTTTAGCCGGTTCCCAGTCTGTCATCGTCCGGGTCCCCAGCTAATCTTGCGAGACGCGTTTCAGCACGACGGGTCCCCTGGCCAACAGCAGCCAGGATTGCTCAAGTTGTTGAGAAGGCGTCGCTTTTTTCTGTAAGAAATAGTCGCTGATTTTCAGCGAAAAACCAGCCTAAAATGGCCCGCCTGGAGAACCTGGATTCTCACATGATTTCAAACGCTTAATAAAATCGCCTTTGATTTCCCTCTGTTTTCCTGCCGCGAGCGACCGTGGATGCCATCTTTGTGCCCTGGCTTTGGGCCGACGTCAACATGGCGGGATAGCGGCAATTATTTCCGCTCGGAAGGTATCTGAAGAGGTTATAAACCCGGCCCCAAACGCCGCGACGCACAGCGTCTTTGCTAGCGAAGAGTTCGCCGTTGAGCGTCTGAGGGATCACGGCAAGTCAACGTACTCGATCTTGACCCACGTGCCCGATCCTGCCGATCGTGCCGCCGCGTGAACTGTGCGCTCTATTTCCAGGCCACGTTCGAAGTCGATGACATAGGAATCGCGTTCGCCGGAGATCGCCTTTAGCAACTCATGGCATTCGATCACCTTAAGTTCGTTGAATCCCAAACCATGACCCGGGGCAGGGATAAACTGGCGATAAGGCGGATGGGGCGGTGCTGCGAGTATCGTACGATAGCCCTGAAGGTCAGTAGGATCTTCAGTCGAATAAATCTGCAGTTCGTTCATTCGCTCCTGATCGTAGAGGATCGATCCTTTGGATCCATAGATCTGCAGCGCGATTCGACCTTTCCTACCCCACGCAGAACGGTTGACCATCAGCACGCCCGAAGCGCCCAATTCGGTCCTGAACAGAGCCTGCGCGATGTCGTGGTTTTCGACTCGACGACGAGCACCATCACCTGTCGGCCTTTCCGAATAGGGTATGGCCATATCGGCGACCACGGAGGTGACGCGTCCGTAGAGGACTGCTAGCAGCGAAAGCGGGTGAACTGCAAAGTCATCGAGTGCGCCGTATCCGGATCTCTTGTCACTCTTCCAGTAGAAGGGCTCGGTCGGATCGGCCATGTAATCTTCATCCATCTCGAGCCGGATGTGATTGACCTCGCCGATTCTGCCTTCAGCAATCAATCTGCGCGCATGCCGGATGATGGGGTTCTGTATGTAGTTGTACCCGAGGATCGCCGTCTTGCCTGAGCGTCTTGCTGCATCTCGCATGCGGATGGCATCTCCGAGAGACGTGGCCATTGGTTTTTCACACCAGACGTGTTTGCCAGCCTCCAGTGCCGCCACTGCCATGTCGGCGTGAAACTGGTTTGGGGCTGCTACTGAGACCACATCGACTGCGGGATCGGAGATCAGGTCTCGCCAATCTCCGGTCCCTCGGCTGAAACCAAATGCTTCAGCCTGCTCACGCGCAAGTTCCGGTGTTGCATCGGCAAGTGCGACGAGCCCTGGACGGCCGACGTCCGGAAAAACCGTCGCCACAGAAGTCCATGCCAGGGCATGGCACTTGCCCATGTAGCCGGAACCGATCAACCCCACTCCCAGTCCCATTACGCCCTCCCAGCGGTTAGAGGCTCATTCGAACGCTATCAGAAGCTCGGTGCTGCGACACCCGCCCGGCGATGGGCGGCAATCACGGTATTGGCCATAAGCATGGCAATCGTCATTGGTCCGACACCGCCGGGAACGGGGGAGATGGCTTTGGCGATCGGCTTGCACTCCGCAAAGGCGACGTCGCCCACCAGCTTGGACTTGCCTTCGCCTTTTTCCGGAGCCGCAACGCGGTTGATGCCGACATCGATGACGGTGGCGCCGGGCTTCAACCCAGTTCGGCCTTGACCATTTCCGGCGCGGCCGACGGCCGCCACCAGAATGTCCGCCGTGACGGGCGAGCTCCGGCAGGTCGCTGGCTCCTGGCAATGGCCGATGGTGACTGTGGCAGTTGGCATTCAAGCAGCAGATTGCGCCATCGGCTTGCCGAAAAGGTTCGAGCGGCCGATGACGAGGGCGTTGAGGCCCGACAGATCGGTGCCGTGGATCTGGCGTACCAGGATCATGGCGCCCGCCGGCGTACAGGAAACGCAGACCGTGTCTTCAGGTCACCGGTTGCCGAGCTTGCCGGCATTGACGAAATGTGCAGACCGTCGACATCCTTTTCCGGCAGCGATCGACTGGATGACCGTGCTCGGCTGTCCAGATGTTTGGGTAGCGGGAGCTGGACGAGGATGCCGTCGATCGTTGGGGTCGGCATTCAGCTCGACGACGACCAAGAGCCATCAACTCGTCCTGCAGAGGTCTCTTCCGGCAGCGTGTGCTGGATGCGAGTTGAATCCGCATTGCTTGGCCATGCGTGCTCTTTGCAGCCGACATAGGCGTGGCTCGCAGGATCGTTACCGACGATGACCACCGCCAGACCGGGCTTGCGATGGCCGGAGCCCTCAAGTTTGGTCGCCGCTGAGGTTACCGCTTCGATCACCGAAGCGGCGGCTGCCTTTCCGTCGATGACAACAGACATGGATTACCCCATGCGCTCGGAGGCGTAGGAACCCGGGCTTGCCGGGAAGACGACGGTACGGTTGCCGTTGATGAAAGTGCGGTGGTGGATGTGGGCGTGGATCGCGCGCGCCAGCACCTGGCTTTCGACGTCGCGGCCAATCGAGACGTAATCCTCCGCCGACTGGGCATGGGTGATGCGGGCAACGTCCTGCTCGATGATCGGGCCTTCATCGAGATCGGCCGTAACGTAGTGGGCGGTTGCCCCGATCAGCTTCACGCCGCGCTCGAAGGCCTGCTTGTAGGGGTTGGCACCCTTGAAGGACGGCAGGAAAGAGTGATGGATGTTGATGATCTTGCCGGACATTTTCTGGCACATCTGATCGGACAGGATCTGCATGTAGCGGGCGAGCACGATCAGCTCGGTGCCCGTCTGCTCGACCAGATCCATGATCCGGGCTTCGGCTTCAACCTTGTTCGCCTTGGTGAC
Source organism: Allorhizobium sp. (assembly GCA_965283865.1). Lineage (GTDB taxonomy): Bacteria > Pseudomonadota > Alphaproteobacteria > Rhizobiales > Rhizobiaceae > Allorhizobium. The sequence continues at coordinate 3,930,812 of CBDIQA010000001.1, read as the reverse complement.
CGGGATGTGGTGGAATGGGATGTCGTGGTTCACGACGACCTTCTGATAGTCGAAATGGTTGGAGACGACGCCGACGATCTCGATCGGCAGCGCGCCGATCTTCCAGCGGTAGAGCAGGTCGTTCAGGCAGTGGCCAAAGCGCGAGACCATCAGGAGGACCTTCATGCGCTTGGCGGCGTCGTGGAGATTCGCAGGTCATGCCGAACTTCTCGGCGACAGGGCCGAAGCCCTTTTCGAGCTTGCCTTCGTTCGCACCTTCCTCGGAAATGAAGGAGACGCGCATGAAGAACTGGCCGGTGTGGAGATCGTCGAACTGGGACGAGTCGACGATGTTGCAGCCCTGCTCGGCGAGGTAACCCGAGATCGCAGCGACGATGCCGCGGGTCGACTGGCAGGATACGGTCAGCACATAGTTCTTCATTGATGTCCAATGCTCCAAGACGTCGATATGTAAGGGAGGGACAGAAAATTGGGAGGGAGGCGATGCGAACTCCCCCGAGCCGCACCGCCTCCTCGCGCGAGCCGAGATGATATCAGGCGCGAGATTTTTTCTTTTGGCGATGTACGTCGATGACCACGGCTGCGACAATGATCGCGCCCTTGACGATTTCCTGGTAATAGGCGCCCACCTTCAGGAAGGTGAAGCCGGAGGTCACAACGCCCAGGATAATGGTACCAATTACTGTTCCGGTAATCCGGCCGATGCCGCCCGTCAGTGAGGTGCCGCCAATCACCGCAGCAGCAATTGCGTCTAGCTCAAACGAAACGCCCATATTCGGCTGGCCGGACTGAGCGCGCGCTGCCAGCATCACACCCGCCAGTCCAGATAGAAGGCCAGCGACAGCGTAGACCTTTATCAGGTGCTTGCCGATGTCGATGCCGGAGACACGGGCAGCTTGCGGGTTCGCACCAATAGCATAGGTGAATTTGCCATAGCGCGTGTAGCAGAGTGCGATGTGACAGATTGTGGCGACGATGAAGAAGACGATCACCGTTCGCGGTACCGGAAAGCCCCAGAGATCGAAGCTCTGACCAAGCCAGGTGAAGTTCTCGTTCAGGAGAGCCACCGGTTGCCCTTCGGTGTACCACTTGGCCAAGCCACGTGCAGAAACCATCATCCCAAGTGTTGCGATGAAGGGCGGAATTCCGGTCTTGGCTATGATGAGTCCGTTGATGTAGCCAAGCAGGGCTCCAAGCAGGACACCAGCCAAAACTGGCCATAGCGGACTGGAGTCGATGAACCAGTTCAAGCCGAAGGCAGCATATTCTGGTTGAAGGAAGACGGCACGGGCATTGAGCGAAGTCTGGGCGAAACTTGCCACGACCATCGCGATAAAGCCCACCATTGATCCCGACGACAAATCAATGCCGCCTGTGATGATGACCTGGGTAACGCCGACCGCAATGATACCTGTGACGGCGACCTGCAATACGATGATCGACAAGCGCTGTTTGTTGCCAAGAAAGCTCTCTCCGACGACGTACCAGCCGATGATTTCGAAGACGAGGGCGATCCCGATCAGGACGGCCAGGATCGAGACTTCAGGTGGCAGCCGCCGAACCTTCTTGAGGCCCGTCTTCGACATCTCGCCTAGTTCGTTAGTCGCATCTGACATTATTTCCTCCCGGCTAGTCGTCAACGCGACGCCAGCTCCATGATTTTGACTTGGTCGGCTTCCGCGCGGTCCAGGATCCCTGTGACCCGGCCCTCATGCAGCACGACAATCCTGTCGCTCATACCGAGCACCTCTGGCATTTCCGACGAGATCATAATGATCGCGACACCCTGGCCTGCGAGTTGCGAGATCAGGCGGTGGATTTCGGCTTTTGCACCGACGTCGATGCCGCGAGTGGGTTCGTCGAGGATCAGAATTTTCGGATTGGTCATCAGCCACCGACAGATCAGCACCTTCTGTTGATTGCCGCCGGAAAGGTTGATGATAGGCTCATTCATATCAGGCGTGCGGACACGAAGCCTGTTGGCCATGTCCGATGCGGCCTTGCTCAACTCCTGCTGTTGCACGAAGCCGAAGTTCACATATCGTTGCTGAAGAACGGCCATCTGGGCGTTCTCCTGTATGTTGAGGAGAAGGAAGCAGCCTGTTTCCTTGCGATCCTCTGTCAGGAACGCCATGCCGTAGCTCATGGCAACGGATGGTGACGAGACATCAACCTGCTTGCCGAAGAGTTCGATTGTCCCCGCGTCGGCCGGCGTGACTCCGAAAATCGTTTCCGCAACATTCGAGCGGCCCGACCCAACGAGGCCTGCGAAGCCCAGGATCTCTCCCGCCCGCAGATCGAAGGAGACATCGCGGAAGACGCCGTTCAGCGTGAGGCCCTTTGCAGAAAGGACGACCTCACCGATCTTGGCCGGCTCCTTCGGAAACATCTGGGTGATCTCGCGCCCCACCATCATGCGGATGATATCGTCGCGGGTCACATCGGCCGAGTTGCAGGTGGCGATGTATTTGCCATCACGGAATACCGAGAACTCGTCGGCAATCTCGAAGAGCTCATTCATCTTGTGTGTGATGTAGATGATGCCCTTACCATCCTCGCGAAGCGACCGAATGATCCGGAAGAGGTGGTTCACCTCTTTCTCGGTCAGGGCAGAAGTGGGTTCGTCCATGATGAGGACGTCGGAATCGAACGAGACGGCCTTGGCAATCTCGACCATCTGGCGATTGGCGACGCTGAGCTTGCCCACTTTGATTTCCGGATCGATGTCGATGCCGAGGCGGTCGAACAGCGCCGCCGTGCGGCGGTTCATCTCCGCATGGTCGACGAGGTTCAAGCGCCCCAGGGGCTCGCGTCCGATCCAGATGTTCTCCGAGACGGTCATCGGGGCCATCAGGTTCAGTTCCTGGTGGATCATGGCGATGCCGTTCTGCAGGGCGTCGAGCGGGTTCTTGAGGCGAATGTCGACACCACGCAGCTTGAAGCTGCCGCTATCGGGCGTGTAGATGCCAGCCAGGATCTTCATCAAGGTCGACTTCCCGGCACCGTTTTCGCCCATCAGGGCATGCACTGTTCCCCGGCGAAGCTTGAGTTGCACATCGTCGAGAGCAACAACGCCCGGAAATTCTTTCCGTACATCGGAGACCTCAAGCAGGTATTCGCTCTGTGGAACGGCCCCGCTGGTCCGGACGGCCTGCATGGTCTGTGGGCTCAATGCCTGTGATCGTGTCATCTCGGCTCCTCCCCGAATGACAGACCCGCCGCCTGGACGACGGCGGACCTGTACAGTCTAGCATCAGTTCTTGGTGACGAACTGATCCATGTTCTCAGGTGTCACGAGCTGGAAGGGGATCCAGACCTTGGCGTCGACTTTCTCACCCTTGGCGAGCTTGACAGCCGCGTCCACGGCGCCTGCACCCTGACCGAAAGCGTCCTGGAAGACCGTCACATCGAGATCACCTGCCTTCATGTAGGCGAGAGCTTCCTGGGTGGCATCGATGCCGCCCACGACCACATCCTTCATTTCCCAGCCGGCAGCCTTCATTGCATTGATTGCGCCAATGGCCATGTTGTCATTGTTGGCGATGACAGCAGCCGGCTTGTGGCCAGCCGCGATCCAGTTGGTCATCAGATCCTGTGCCTTGACCGGATCCCAGACGGCTGTCTGTTCGTCGAGGATCTTCATGCCAGAGCAGTCCGGGGTCGCAATGACGTCGTGGATGTCCTTGGTGCGCTGGACGGCGGCCTGGTTGGCGAGGTCGCCGACCATGACAAGAATGTCGCCCTTACCACCGAGGATGCGGCATACTTCCTTGGTCTGCAGCGTACCGGATTCGACTTCGTCCGACGCCACGAAAGCTCCCTTCGGACCGAGCGCATCGACGTCGGATGGCATGCGGTTGACGTATACGATCGGGATGCCAGCGTCATTGGCGAGCTTGGTCATCGGAGCGGTCGCCGACGTGTCGACCGCATTGACGATGATCGCGTCGACCTTGGAAGCGATGAAGTTCTGGATCTGCGAAAGCTGCTTCTGCACGTCGTCATCGGCGATTTCGATCTGAACAGGCTGGCCTGCGTCACCAGCAGCCTTCTCGATGCCCTTGCGTAGGACAGTCAGGAAGGTGTCAGAGTTTGCCATCGAGACACCGATGTTGCCTGCCATTGCGCTGGATGCCATGAGCACGCCCAGAAGGGCGCCTGCTACGAGTTTCTTCATTTGTGATTCCTCCACATGTTGTGCGGTGCCCGGCAACACCCCTCAAAGCCGGGACGCCTCCTCCCCGGAGGCAATTCGCCCGGACGTCCAACTCCTCTTGGGCGTCCGGGGATCTGCTCAGAGCTTTTCGCGAATGAAATCCATGCTGCCTTTGACAAGGCCGACCACATCGGTCGTGGCATGAACAGCGGGCGAAAAAGGCTCGAAAGAGAAGGGGCCTGCATAGCCTTGAGCGAGCAGAGCCCGAATTTGTGCCACATTGGCGAGTCGATCCCCAGAGGTCACCATAACCCGATGCGGATCACGCATGTCGTCGACGCTAACCTGGCCGTCATCGACCCCTGAGATGTGGACGAGGCCAGTCATCGCCGTAAAAACTTCCGGCTCGCCAGCGAGAACGTGATGGAAGGTGTCATGCACCAGCTTGAAGCGTTCCATACCGTTGATCGCTTGTATCGCATCGACGGCTTCCTTCTTGGAGCATAGAGAACAGATCTGGAAGCCCAACGGCTCGACGAGACCGATGATGCCCGCCTGCTCAAGGATCGGCTTCAGTCCCTTGAGTGCAACACGAAGATTTCCCTGACGCTCGCCTTCAAGCTTGCCGGAGCCATCATTCACGGGCACCAGAACAAGGGCTTTTGCACCGCAGGCGCTAGCGTAGGTCGCCAGGCTTCGCGCTTCTTCCTCACGGGCCGGTGTCCATTCGTTGAACCGCTGAAGGGCGTTGATGGAAATGATTTCCGCGCCTTCTCCTGCTGCAAGTTCGCGCACTTGGTAAGGAGAAGTTCCGTCTAGAATGGCATTGCCGGAGAGATCATTGCGGATCTCAAACTGGTTGATGCCAAGAGTTTTGCCGAGCTTGAAGAAAGCGCCAAGCGGCATCTGTGGCGCAACCATGTGGTTGAGCGCGAAAGTGGGCGCAGCCATGAAATTCTCCCGAGATGTCTGGCGGCTCCCTAGTTCCTCCTTAGGATCCGCTGACCTCGAAATCATCAGGTTTCATGACGTTCGTCAAAGCGGAAATGGATGCATTCTATTTCATTCATGATAGAATTTGCCAATTGGCATGATGGAATTCTATCTTCTCCTAGATATTCTCGGGAACGTAGAGCTCTAGGGGAAGGAATGTTTGTCCAGGAGCGGTCGCCGGACCGCTGTCCACAGCCTCCACCATCAATTGAACCAGTTCTCGGCAAAGGTTTGCGAGCGGAGTGGCGATGGCCATGGTCACGACCTCATCTGCGAGCGCGGCGCGGGAGATAGGTGTCAGTTCGTTGACCACAACAATGTGCTTTCCGCCGAGCTTTTCTTCCCTGATGGCGGAGATCGCGCCTTCCATGCCGCCGCCCGCAACGTAGAAGCCAACGAGATCGGGGTGGCGCAGTAGCAGATCGAGCGTTGCTTCATGCGTAATCTGTACGGTCTCGAGGTTTACTAGGGTATCGAGAACCTCGAAGTCAGGAGCATGTTCGCGAAAGTAGGAGCGAAAGCCGATCTCACGCAGCTCGTGCCCGTGAAACCGATGACTGCCTACGAAAACCGCGACTTTACCTGGCTTTTTCGCGGTCTTGGCGATTATCCAGGCTGCCGTTCGCCCGGCTTTCCGGTTGTTCAGACCGACATATCCCTCCCGAATGCCGGAGGCGAAGTCCGACAGCAGCGAGAACACCGGCACGCCTTTCGCCTTCAGTTCTTCGACGACCACAGACAGAGCGGGATAGTCAGGCGCGGTCATTGCGACGGCCTGGTTTCGTCCGCCCACCTCACGAAGCTTGTCTGCCAGTTCAGAAGGTGTCTGAGATGTGCAGAAATCGATCTGTGCGACACCCCGTATTCCAGGATGGTTCTGCACCGCGATCTCAATCTCGCGCGCGAACGCCTGGTAGAAATGATGATCCGGCTTCTGCAGCACGAATCCCAACTTGTATTGGGGCAGTCCCTCGAACACTCGCTGCCTGAGCAACCCGACTGCATGGAAGCCGATTTCGTTTGCTGCGTCGTAGACCCGTCTTGCTGTATCTTCCCGCACCTTGTGTCGACCGTTCAAGACACGGTCGACAGTCGCCACGCTTACGCCCGCCGCATTTGCGAGGTCTGCAATAGTAGGACGCGATGCCATACCTGTTCCCTTCTGATGTTATTCTATCATCGATCGGTATCTATATGATGTGAAATGATAGAATATATCAAGGGCCCATTGAGTGGATGGAAATCCGCGATATTCCTTCTGGCATTCGTCAAGCGAATAGGTCCGGCCAGAACCGGACAGGCAGGAGGAAGTCGTGGCGAGCACAGGAAGCAAGAGAGATTACAGCCTTCTGGGACGGGATGCCCGGGCAGCGGTTGCCAACGGCCTTTCGGCGGCCGAGTGGTATCACACCGATGTTCCCCGCAAGCAGATGAAGGAGTTGATGAAGCGGGAGGATGGCCCGGCTATCCGCGACACTGCGATCTGGCTCGGCGCCATGATCGTCTTCGGCGGCCTTGGCGTTTATTTCTGGGGCAGCCTTTGGGCGATCCCGTTCTTCCTCGCCTATGGCGTTCTCTACGGGTCAGCATCCGACAGCCGCTGGCACGAATGCGGTCATGGCACGGCCTTCAAGACCACGTGGATGAATAATGTCGTCTACCAGATCGCCTGCTTCATGATCATGCGCAACCCGGTCACTTGGCGTTGGAGCCATACCCGGCATCACACCGATACCGTAATAGTTGGTCGAGACCCGGAAATCGCCGTCATGCGTCCGCCGGATCTTGTGCGGCTGGTCCTCAACTTCTTCGGCCTGCTCGATGCCTGGCACGCTCTGATCGACATGGTTCGCAACGCCATCGGGGTGATCAGCGCTGAAGAAAAGACGTTTGTTCCTGAGAGCGAACAGCCTAAGGCCATCCAGGTCGCGCGCATCTGGCTGGCGATCTATGTCGCGACGGGAGCACTGGCCATTTACCTGGGGTCGATCCTGCCCTTCATGCTGATAGGTCTACCACGTCTCTATGGCGCCTGGCATCACGTGATGACGGGCCTGCTGCAGCATGGTGGCCTTGCGGACAATGTCATCGATCATCGGCTCAACAGCCGGACAGTCTACATGAACCTGATCAGTCGGTTCATTTATTGGAACATGAACTACCACGTCGAACACCACATGTTTCCGATGGTGCCCTATCACGCGCTGCCCAAGCTGCATGCCCTGATCAAGGATGACCTGCCAGCGCCGAACCCGTCGATCCTCCATGGCTATCGCGAGATGATCCCGGCCTTCCTGCGCCAGCTCCGGAATGAGGATTACTTCCTCAAGCGGCAACTGCCGCCGACCGCCAAGCCGTACCGCGAAGACTTTCATGGCGAGGCTATGGCCCCAGCGGCCGAATAAAACGGGCTGGCTTTCAAAAATTCAATATGGGGAGGAGAACCCGATGAGCAATTGGATTGACGTCTGCGAGGCGGACGAAATCGACGAAGAGGACGTCGTACGCTTCGACCACGAGGGCAAGAGCTTCGCTATCTATCGCAGCCCTGAGGACACGTACCACGCAACCGACGGCCACTGCACACATGAGGCATGTGCATCTGGCGGACGGCCTCGTGATGAACGACATCATCGAATGTCCGAAACACAACGGCCGCTTCAACTACAAAACGGGCGAGGCCAAGGGCGCTCCCGTTTGCGTCAACCTGAAGACCTATCCTGTGAAGGTCGAAGGCGGTCGCGTGCTGATCCAGGTTGGCTGACATGGTGACTTCCGGCATGGTCATAGTGGGCGCGGGCGAAGCGGGTGTCCGCGCCGCCTTTGCCTTACGCGAACAAGGATACCAGGGCACAATCAGCCTCATCGGGGATGAACCCCATCTGCCTTATGAGCGACCGCCCCTGTCAAAGGCGGGAGCCGAGGCCGACACGGTGCGGCCAATCGTTGCCGAGGCCCGGTTCGCCGAAGCAGGAATTTCGTACCGCCGGGGGGCACGCGTTTCCGCCATCGAGCGCACCGCGCATTCACTGCTTTTGGATAGCGGCGAAACGCTCGCTTATGGGCGACTGCTTCTGGCAACCGGGGCTTCGCCACGAAAGCTTCCCGGTCTTAGCTATGGGAAACGTATTCATACCTTACGGACTGTAGAGCAGGCTGCAGCCATCCGCGGGGCGATGCGGCAAGGCCAACACCTCGCCATCTTGGGCGGAGGCTTTATCGGCTTGGAACTTGCAGCCATGGGCCGGAAGCTTGGAGCCATGGTGACCCTCATCGAAATGCAGCCGCGTGTGCTGATGCGGGGTGTGCCAGAACGACTGGCTCTGGCACTTCAGGCTCGCCACGAGGAGGAGGGTGTCAACATTGTCTGTGGCGTGGGGGTCGAGGGCATCGTTGAGGACGAAGCGCGTGTGATCATTGCACTCGTCGACGGACGGCATATCCACGCTGATGCACTGGTTGTTGGGATTGGCGCAGAGCCTAATACCGCTCTGGCCGGACAAGCCGGGCTTGCCCTCGAAAACGGCATTGCCGTCGATGATCATCTGCGCACCGACGATCCCGACATTTTCGCCGCCGGCGACTGCTGCTCCTATCCTGTCGCAGTTTATGGCGGCCGACGCGTGAGGCTCGAATCCTGGAGAAACGCGCAGGAGCAGGGTAGTGCGGCCGCGGTCAACATGCTTGGCATGGCCGAAGCCTTCGACGCCGTGCCATGGTTCTGGTCGGATCAATATGACTTGACACTGCAGGTTGCCGGCTTAGCCGATGGCACCGTTTTTACAGTTGCTCGTCACTTGTCCGACGACGCGGAAATCCTCTTTCACCTCGATGGCGATGGACGACTTCTCGCAGCCAGCGGCCTTGGCCGAGGAGGCGCCGTTGCGCGCGATATCCGGCTCGCTGAGATGCTGATCGCACGGCGGACACATCCGGACCCAGCAGCGCTAACCGACCCTGCTACCAAGCTCAAATCCCTTTTGTAGGCGCCAAGCGCCAGAGGAAGATTCATGAAATCGAAACGTCCCACTGTCGCTGACATCCTGGCACTCAAGGGTAAGCGGCAATTGAGCATGTTGCGGGTTGTCACGCTAGAAGAGGCAGAGGCTGCTGAAAAGGCCGGGATCGAAATGGTCTCCGTTCCCCCGGCTTTGCTCGGACCAGCCTTCCGCGAAGCGGCCCCGACGGTGTTTGCCGTTCCTGGCCTGGAATACGGCGACTTCATCACAGCGGAGGAGTATCTCCGAGCCGCCTTCCAAGCGATGCGAGCGGGCGGCGATGCCGTCTATTGCGCAGCCAGCCTCGGCGTCATTCGCAGGTTGCGTGACGAAGGCATTCCGGTCTGCAGCCATGTCGGCCTCATCCCCTCGAAGGCAACTTGGACCGGCGGTTTCAAGGCTGTCGGCAAAACGGCCGAAAGCGCGCTTTCGATATGGCATGCCGTGAAGGCTTTAGAAGAGGCGGGGGCCTTCGCAGCGGAAATCGAGGTCGTTCCGTCAGACGTCGCCGCAATCATCAGTGCAAAGACCTCGCTCTTCATGATTTCCATGGGCGCGGGCGCTCGCTGTGATGCGCAGTATCTTTTCGCTGACGACGTGCTCGGCCAAACCCGTGGCCACGTTCCCCGCCACGCCAAGACTTATCGCAATTTTGCGGCGGAGTACGACCGCCTTCAGCAAGAGCGGATCGCCGCCTTCCATGAGTTCCGTCAGGACGTGGAAAGCGGCGCCTATCCTGCCGATCGACACAATGTCGGTGTGCCAGCCGACGAGCTTGCCCGCTTCAACACCATGATCAACGGCTGACCGAGCCGATAGGAGAGAAGACCATGACCGTAAACTTCGCCCTTCTGGGCGCGGGCCGTATCGGACGCGTCCATGCCAAGGCTGTCAGCAGCAATCCGGATGCGAAGCTGGTCGCCGTGGCCGATGCTTTTCCGGCCGCCGCCCAATCAATCGCGGCTCAGTATGGCGCAGAGGTTCGCACCATTGATGAAATCGAGGCCGCCCGCGACATTCATGCGGTGGTCATCTGCACTCCGACAGATACCCATGCCGATCTGATCGAAAGGTTTGCGAGGGCCGGCAAGGCCATCTTCTGCGAGAAGCCAGTTGACCTGGACATAACCCGCGTCAAAGCGTGTATCGACGTCGTCAAGCAGACAGACGCGAAGCTCATGGTTGGCTTCAACCGCCGCTTCGATCCCCATTTCATGGCGGTCAAGCAGGCGATAGACGACGGCCGTATCGGGAAGGTTGAAATGATCACCATCACGTCCCGCGATCCCGGTCCTCCACCACTCGACTATATTAGCCGTTCAGGCGGCATCTTCCGCGATATGACGATCCACGACTTCGACATGGCGCGCTTCCTGCTGGATGGTGAAAAGATCTCCTCTGTCTCCGCTCACGCTGCTGTTCTGGTTGACCCCGCTATTGGCGCTGCAGGAGACTACGACAGTGTGACCGTAATCCTCGAGACGGTCGCCGGGCGCCAGGCTGTGATTTCGAACTCGCGACGCGCCACATATGGGTACGACCAGCGCATCGAAGTTCACGGCTCTTTGGGTTCGGCCAGCGCGGAAAACCAGCGCCCGATCTCGATTGAGGTGGCGACTGCCGACGGCTATACCCGCCCGCCGCTGCACGACTTCTTCATGACCCGCTACACCGAAGCCTACGCCAATGAAATCGCCAGCTTCATTGCCGCGATTGAAAGCGGAGCGTTGATCTCGCCCGGCGGTGAAGATGGCATGCTTGCACTCCAGCTTGCCGACGCGGCACTGGAAAGTGTTCGGACCGGCCGACGTATCACCTTGGCGTAAAGTCGGTCGGGCGAGCGTTCAATGGTCTGGCTCTTTCATAAGATTGGGCCGGACCTGCTGCACTGGCGCGTCGGTTACATAGTCGGGGCGGAGAACACCCGTCACCCAAAGCTAGTTATGAATACAGCGGGTCCCCAGCCAATTCCGCGAGACCTGCTTCAGCACGACGGATGCCCTGGCGAATAGCAGCCAGCATTGCTCAAGCTGTTGAGAAGGCGTCACTTTTTTCTGTGAGAAACAGTCGATGAATTTGTGCGGAAAACCAACCTAAAATGGCCTTTGGGCATCAGTTTTGGGCATCAGGTCGCCGATGATGCCAAAACGGGATCCGGCACGACGGAAAAACATGAGAATCAAGGCTTTTTGGGAGAAATGGCTGGGGAACCTGGATTCGAACCAAGATTAACGGAGTCAGAGTCCGTCGTTCTACCGTTGAACTATTCCCCACCAGGGTGTCGCCGCAGCGACCGGTGAGCGGGCTTATAGCCAAAACATCTGGCATTGCAAAGACCGAATTTCAAAAAAATGACAGGAGGCGAAAAGTGGTCCACGCGCAGGCGTGTTGGAGGGGAGAAAGGCCGGGGCGGCGTCGCGCAGGCAGCCCTTTGAAGCGCTTCTGAAAAACCGTTTGGCGCGCGGGGCAGGCGCTGGTATGCTTTGTCCAACGAAACGAATGATGACACCAGCGGCATGCGTCGGTTTTGGCGCCTTGCGCGGTGCAGTGGATAACTTCAGTGACAGACCCCAATCGCGGCGGACAGCCGAACAGCGAGGGGGCGTCGACAGGCAAGCGCAAGGGCGGGTCTCCCCGCCGGCGCGGCAAGGGCAAGAAGTCGGGACCGGTCAGGAACGGTCACGATGCTTCTGCCTCGGCAGGATCGGCGGGCACGCCGGTGGCCGAGCGACGTTCCGAATCAGCCTTCGCGGATGGTCCCATCCGTAAACGAAAGCGCCGCAGGCGCGGCAAAGGCGGCGTTGCGCCGTCGGAACACCAGCGCGACAATCAGAACGTCAACACGGGCCTGGCAGGCCCGGGCGCAGGCGCGTCTTCTGCCGGTCTCTTGAATGCCGTGCCCGCTTCGTCAGCAGATCGCGGCGATGGCAGGCGTGGCGAGGGCGTCGAGCCCAGGCGCCATCAGCAGAAAGACTTAGGCCATGATGCCGTCGGCCTGTCCGATCCGTCCGGCCAGCGCACCGGCCGCAAGCGCAAACGCAATCGCAACCGCCATGCCGCAGCCCCGAAGCCGGGTCATGTGCGCCCGCTCGCCGGTTCCGAGCCGCCATCGGCAGCCGTCGCAAAACCGCTCCGGCCAGAGCCGCAGGCAACCCCCGCGTCTCAGCCGCGCTCGGATCCACAAAATGCACAGATCCAGGCGCAGGGTCGCTGGCGCTCCGTCCAGGATGGCGCGCCTGACGATCTTTATGCCGCCCTTGATCTCGGCACCAACAATTGCCGCCTGCTGATTGCCCAGCCGACGCGTCCCGGACAATTCCGCGTGGTCGATGCCTTCTCGCGCATCGTTCGTCTTGGCGAGGGGCTCGCCGCCACCGGTCGCCTGTCGGAAGACGCCATGGATCGGGCGGTCGAGGCCTTGCGCATCTGTGCCTCGAAGCTCGCTGGTCGCGAGATCAGGCGCATGCGGCTGATTGCAACGGAAGCCTGCCGCGCGGCCGAAAACGGCGAGGTCTTCCTCGAGCGGGTGACGGCGGAAACCGGTCTCAACCTGGAGATCATCAACCGCGAGACCGAAGCCCGTCTCGCCGTGTCCGGCTGCTCCTCGCTGGTCGGGCGTGAGGCGCGGTCCGTCGTGCTCTTCGACATTGGCGGCGGCTCGTCGGAAATCGCGGTCATCAAGATCGGCGACAATCGCTCCAGCCGGCTTGCCAACCACATCACCCACTGGACCTCGCTTCCCGTGGGCGTGGTGACGCTCTCCGAGCGCCATGGCGGCCGCGACGTGACGCCTGATATATTCGAAGGTATGACCCGCGAGGTCGAAGGCATGCTGGCGAAGTTCGAATGCCCCGATATCCCGCGCAGCATGGACGATTTCCACCTGATCGGAACGTCGGGCACAGTGACGACGCTTGCCGGTGTGCATCTCGATCTGCCGCGTTACGATCGCCGCAAAGTCGATGGCCTCTGGCTCTCCGATGCCGAGGTGACCGCCATGCAGTCCAAGCTCCTCTCCTGGGATTATGCCGGCCGTGCCGCCAATCCCTGCATTGGCCCTGATCGCGCCGATCTCGTGCTCGCCGGTTGCGCGATCCTCGAGGCGATCCGTCGCCGCTGGCCGTCGAGCCGCATGCGCGTTGCCGATCGCGGTCTGCGCGAGGGGCTTTTGACCGATATGATGGCCGATGACGGCGTCTGGCGCCGCGGCCGCAACCGCCGTCCTCCAGTTTCCAGGGAGCGTTGACCATGGCAAAACCACCCATTGCCGGTAACAGAACCGGCCGCAAGCTTGGCCAGAAGGTCAAGAAGGGCAAGCTCAAGGCGTCGTCGCGACGTTGGCTCGAGCGCCACATCAATGACCCCTATGTCCAGCGCGCCAAGCTCGAGGGCTACCGCGCCCGTGCAGCCTTCAAGCTGCTGGAAATCGACGAGAAGCATCAGGTCTTGAAAGGGGCGAAGCGCATCATCGACTTGGGCGCCGCCCCCGGCAGCTGGTCGCAGATCGCCGCCAAGGTCACCGATTCCTCCGATGACGATATCCGCGTTGCGGCCATCGACTTCCTGGAAATGGCGCAGATCCCGGGCGTGAAGATCCTGCAGCTCGACTTCCTCGATCCCGACGCCCCGCGCCAGCTGATCGAAGCCGTTGGCGGCACGCCGAACCTCGTTTTGTCGGATATGGCGGCCCCCACCACCGGCCACCAGAAGACCGACCACATCCGCACCATGCATCTCTGCGAAGTGGCGGCACACTTTGCCGTGGAGGTTCTGGCCGAGGGCGGGCACTTCCTCGCCAAGACCTTCCAGGGCGGCACGGAGAAGGATCTGCTCAACATGTTGAAGCAGAATTTCCGCCAGGTGCTGCACATCAAGCCGGCGTCGTCGCGACAGGAATCGGTCGAGATGTTCCTGCTGGCCAAGGGCTTCAAGGGCCGCAATGGCCCGGGCGTTATCGAGCTCGACGAGGAAGGTTTCGCCCGTGATCCGCGCGAAGATATCCCCGCCACCGAGGATCTGGATCAGGACTGAGGTCGAGACAGAAACGCGGACTGGGCCAAGGCCAAGCGGAGGGAGCATTCGGCATGTTTACCTACATCACCGTCGGCATCAACGATCTGCCCCGCGCCATCCGCTTCTATGATGCGGTCATGGCAACGCTCGGCGTCGAGCGCCGCGAAACGGACGAGAACGAAGCGGGTTATGCTACTGCCGGTGACAACCGCTGCCGGTTCTGGATCAATCATCCCTTCGATCGCCGCGCGGCAACCGTCGGCAATGGCTCCATGCCGGCATTCGAGGCGTCGTCGCGGGCGGCAGTCGATGCCTTCCATGCAGCGGCAATCGCCCATGGCGGCACGGATGACGGCGCCCCCGGCATTCGCCATTTCCATCCGAATTTCTACGCCTGTTACGTGCGCGATCCAGATGGCAACAAGCTGTCGGCTCTCTGCGAGCGCCCTGAATAATCACTTCACGCTGATCGTCTCGTCTTCGGGTGTCCGGCGATAACCGGAGACGGCAGAGCCGACATCGCGCGGCAGGCCGAAGAAGGGCAGGATCGCGAAGATCGACAAGCCGGCGACAACGGCGAAGGCCAGGTGAAAGTCTGCAAGCGAGAGCGTTTCGCCCGTGATCCTTGTGCTCGCCTCAAGGATGGATGCAGCGGCGGCGACGCCAAGCGCAAGGCTTACCTGCTGCAGCACTGAGGTGAGCGAGGTCGCCTGCGATGCCGCGCGGTCCTCGATTTCGGCGTAACCCAGCGTGTTGACCCCGGTGAAGAAGAAGGAGCGGCAGAAGCCGCCGATCAAAAGCACTGCCATGATGACGAAAATGGGTGTCGCTGGCGTGAAGACGGCGTTGGCAGCCGTGGTGATCGCCCCGAAAATGCCGGCGAGGATCAACACGTTGCGGAAGCCGGCGGCGGCAAAGGCCCGCCTTGCGATGAACTTGGTGGAGATCGCGCCGACGGCCGCAATGAAGGTAACGTCAGGCCCGACTGGAAGGGCGAGAGGCCGAAGCCGACCTGCAGCATCAAGCGGCATCAGGAAGGGCACTGGCGCCGACGGAGATGCGAAACAGCGTGCCGCCGATGGCTGCTGCACGGAAGGCTTCTGTTGGCAAAGAGCGTGAGGTCGAGTAGCGGGGCCGGATGTCGCCGGGCATGGAGCACATAGAGGATCATCGAGAGTATCCCGACCACGGTCGCCGCAGCACCGACCCAGACGGGCAGGGCGGGCAGGCTCATGACTGAAAGCCCGAACACAAGCCCGGATGCGGCGGCGGCACTGAGCAGAAAGCCCGTCCAGTCGATCCGCCCCGTCTCGATCGGTTCGATCTCGGGCAGGTAGAGGCTCGAAAGCCACAGGCCGACAAGGCCGATCGGAATATTGATCAGGAAAATCCAGTGCCAGCTGAAGAAGGTGGTGATGAAGCCGCCGACAGGTGGCCCGGTGATCGGCCCGAGCAGGCCGGGAATGGTGAGCAAGGCCATGGCCGAGACTAGCTCGCTCTTCTTCGTCGTGCGGAGCAGAACGAGCCGCCCGACCGGCGTCATCATTGCGCCGCCCATGCCCTGCAGGAAGCGCGCGGCGACGAAGGTCAGGAGCGAATCCGACATCGCGCAGAACAGCGAACCCAGCATGAAGACGAGGATTGCCGCGCGAAACACCCGCTTGGCTCCATGTCGGTCCGCCAGCCAACCACTTACCGGAATGAAGATCGCAAGCGCCACCATATAGGAGGTGAGAGCCAGCTTGAGCGTGATCGGCCCGACGCCGAGATCGGTTGCGATGGTCGGCAGGGCGGTGGCAATCACAGTCGAATCCATCTGCTCCATGAAGAGCGCGACGGCGAGGATGAGGGGTGTGATGCGGTTCATCGGCATTCCGGACAGGACCGCAGAAGCGGTGGATACGGGTTCTCATAGCGCAAACGATCTGCGGTTGAAACCGCAGAGGTCGAAGCCGGCAAGCCTCTTTGCACCGGTGCCGTTCCCCTCTCTGGTTTCCATCGGCATCACGATGGTGTGAGGGCGCTACTCGCCGCCCCGCTTTCCCCTATGTCGAGGTCAGCCTCATCAGGGGCGAGGGAATTTGATTGAGGAGATTTCGATGATTTCGATGAAAAGACGTATGCTTCTGGGAAGTGCCGGTGTAGCGCTGGCGGCCCCCATGATCATGACCCGGGCTGCCGTGGCGCAGCAGTCGGGTTCGGAGACCTCGATGGATATCGACCACGCCATGCCGCCCGAAACCCACCGCTTCAATGTCGGTAAGTTCGAGGTCGTGGTGGTCAAGGATGGCGCGCGCCCCTCGGAAAATCCCCAGGAGACCTTCGGCACCAACCAGTCGCCCGAAACGGTCGGCGCGCTGCTTGAGGCGAATTTCCTGCCCTCCGACAAGTTCGTCAACAGCTTCGCACCGGTGCTCGTCAACACCGGTTCTGATGTCATCCTCTTCGACACCGGTCTCGGTGAGGGCGGTCGTGCAAACGGTCGGGACAATTGCGCGCCGGCATCACCGCAGCTGGCTACAGCACCGAACAGGTGACGGTCGTCGTCCTCACCCATATGCATGGCGACCATATCGGCGGCCTGATGGAAGGCGGCCAGCCGTCTTTCCCGAATGCGCGTTATGTGACGGGTCAGGCGGAATACGACTTCTGGGCCGATCCGGCCCGCGTCGGCACCCCGGCCGAAAACGGCCACAAGGGTGTTCTGGCCAATGTCGCGCCGATGGCCGAGAAGATGACCTTCATCGGCGACGGCGGCGAAGTGGTCTCCGGCATCACCGGCATGGCGGCGTTCGGCCACTCGCCGGGCCACATGATCTACCGCCTGGAATCGGAAGGCCGCCAGCTGGTGCTGACTGCGGATACGGCAAACCACTTCGTGCTGTCGCTTCAGCGTCCGGATTGGGAAGTGCGTTTCGACATGGACAAGGCAGCAGCGGCAGCAACCCGTGCCAAGGTCTTCGACATGCTGGCAACTGACAAGCTCGCCTTCCTCGGCTACCACATGCCGTTCCCGGCCGTGGGCTTCGTCGAAAAGGTCGATCAGGGCTATCGCTTCGTGCCCAAGGCCTATCAGTTCGATATCTGATGTCGACAGGCAGGATGGGGCCGCGGCAAAGCCGCGGCCCTCAACCCTTGCCTTACTTGCCGGCGAAAATCTCGTCCGTCGCCTGTTCGATGAAATTGTGAATGCGGCTGTCGATGTCGGCGTCGCTCACATCAACGCCAGCGATGCTGAAGTCCTGGCGCAGTTGCTCGAGCAGCCGGTGTGGCTCGATGACCTGCTTGACGGCCACGGTGCGCGCATAGGCTTCGACATCGTCGAGGCCCATCGTATAGGCGGCCCAGCGGCCGAGCATCTTGCTGCCGCGAACGCGCGCCTTGAACTGGATTTCTGCCTGATGGGCAAACTGGTTTTCGAGTGCCTGAGCACGCTTCTTCAATGCAGTCATACTGGATCCCCTGGTCTTCTTGTTTTTTGTTGTGCCCCCAGCCCCGAGAGCAGGTCCCTTATATAAGCGAGGGCTTCAAAGACCGTGTAGGCGCTGTTTAAAATTCTAATGATCGTCGATTTTTCTGTATGGGCCGCGACGTGACCAATCACGGCGATATACGTCCACGTTTTGCTATTCCCTTCCTGTCATGAACGTGTTACCAGCCCTCGCCAACTTCCAAGCATTTCATGCAGAAGCGACCGAACGGGGATCCCCGTTTTCCGGGCGGATTCTGCCTATTCAAACGAAGGAATTGGCAATGGCACGCATCGTAATGTCGGCAACAGGCGCAGAAGCGCTCACCTTTGACGACGTCCTCCTGCAGCCGGGGCACTCTGAAGTGATGCCGGGGCAGACCAATATCGCGACACGCATCGCCCGTGACATCGATCTCTCGTTGCCGATTCTCTCCTCCGCCATGGACACGGTCACTGAAAGCCGCCTCGCGATCGCCATGGCCCAGGCTGGCGGCATCGGCGTCATCCACCGCAACCTCACCCCCATCGAACAGGCCGAAGAAGTTCGCCAGGTGAAGAAGTTCGAAAGCGGCATGGTCGTCAATCCGGTGACCATCGGCCCGGACGCAACGCTTGCCGAAGCCAAGGCGCTGATGGAGTGCCCATGGCATTTCCGGCATCCCGGTCGTCGAGAACGGCGGCACCGGCCGCCTTGTCGGCATTCTCACGAACCGCGACGTGCGCTTTGCGTCTGACCCGAGCCAGAAGATCTACGAACTGATGACCCGCGAAAACCTCGTGACGGTCAAGGATGGTGTCGACCAGCAGGAAGCCAAGCGCCTGTTGCATGCGCATCGCATCGAGAAGCTGCTGGTGGTCGACAACGAAGGCCGCTGCGTCGGTCTGATCACCGTCAAGGACATCGAGAAGTCGCAGCTCAACCCGCATGCCGCCAAGGATGCCCAGGGTCGTCTGCGCGTCGCGGCCGCCATCTCCACCGGTGATGATGGTGTCGAGCGCGCTGAGCGCCTGATCGATGCCGGCTGCGATGTCATCGTCGTTGATACCGCTCATGGCCACAGCCAGAAGGTTCTGGATGCCGTCGCGCATGTGAAGAAGATGTCGAATGCCATCCGGATCATCGCCGGCAATGTGGCAACTGGCGAAGGCACCCGCGCGCTCATCGATGCAGGCGCTGACTGCGTCAAGGTCGGCATCGGCCCGGGCTCGATCTGCACGACCCGCGTTGTCGCCGGCGTTGGCGTTCCCCAGCTGGCAGCCGTCATGGCGGCCGTCGAGGAAGCCAACAAGCTCGACATCCCCGTCATCGCCGATGGTGGCCTGAAGTTCTCCGGCGACGTCGCCAAGGCGATTGCCGCGGGTGCATCCGCGGTCATGGTCGGCTCGCTGCTCGCCGGCACGGACGAAAGCCCGGGCGAGGTCTATCTCTACCAGGGCCGCTCCTTCAAGGCCTATCGCGGCATGGGCTCCGTCGGTGCCATGGCCCGCGGCTCGGCCGATCGCTACTTCCAGGCGGAAGTGCGCGACACGCTGAAGCTCGTGCCAGAAGGCATCGAAGGCCAGGTTCCCTACAAGGGTCCGGTCTCGGCCGTCCTGCATCAGCTTGCCGGTGGCCTGAAGGCCGCCATGGGTTATGTCGGCGGCAAGGACATCCGGGATTTCCAGGAGAAGGCGACCTTCGTGCGCATTTCCGGTGCGGGCCTGCGTGAAAGCCATCCGCATGGCGTGACGATCACCCGTGAAAGCCCCAACTATCCGGGCGCCGCCGCATGATCCTGGGGCAGTTGCCCGGACCGATCAAGGCGCCGCTCCTCTGGGGGAGCGGCGTCGTCTCTGCACTTCTGCTGGCCTGGATGAACCTGAGCTTCGCCTGGCCTTTCGCCGAATTGACCGGCGGAAGAGCAATGCCCGATCTCGACATCGAGAGCACAGGGCAGGGGCTGCTTGCCCTCAAGATGGTGCTGGAGAGCAAGCCGGAGGCTGCAGCACTTCTGCGGGCCATGCATCTCGGTCCCGATCTCCTACTGCCGGCCACACTCGGCCTGTTTCTTGTTCTGCTCATCCGACGCGCGGCGCCCGGTGCGAGCCTCTACGGCCGACCGGCCGCACAGCTTTTGCCCGCTCTTTTGGCTCTGCCAATCGCCTATGTCGTCGTCGACTATGCCGAGAACGTCGTCAGCCTCCTGCTCTTTCCGCCATCCGTGCCGGCGCCCGGGAATGCTGATCTTCTCGCAGAAGCGCATGCCTGGCTGACACGTCTGAAGTTTGCCACCCTTGTCATTTCCGGCATCCTTGCCCTGCGACTGGCCTTTGGCCCGAAGCCGGCAAGGGATGATTGATGCCTTGCACGCCGCACTTTTGAGGATTTGATTTTCCCATGACCGGTTTCGAAATGTTCTGGCCCATCGTGGCCCATGCCTTCCTCGTTTTTTGCCTCTATGCCCTGCTCGTCATCCGCCGCGCCGCCGTGGTGCGGGCCGGCAAGGTCGAGCGTATCGCCTTCCGCGAAAACCTCGCCGAGCCGGAGGAAAGCCGCGTGGTCAACCGCGCGATCGCCAATCAGTTCGAGCTGCCGGTGCTCTTCTACGCCGTGTCCGTCCTGCTGTTCATGACGGAGGCGGACAACCTCGTGGCCGTCGTGCTCGCCTGGATCTTCGTTGTCGCACGCTACGTCCAGGCCGCGATGCAGCTGACCGGCAATCTGCCGCTGCGCCGCTTGTTCTTCATGCTGGGCTTTGTATCGCTCTTTCTGCTCTGGCTTTGGCTCGCCGCCTGGATGGCCACCAGCTAAGGCCTTCACGGCAACGTGTGTGGGCGCAAAAGGCAGCGGCACTATCTTGCGAGGGCATCCAATCCGCCCCAAGGAGAGTGCCATGTCGAAGCCCGAAATCACGCAGGCCATGATCGAAGCCTATGACGAATACACCCACCTGACCGTCGACCGCCGTGGCTTCATGCAAAGGCTGACGGCGCTCGCCGGCTCCGGTGCTGCTGCCGCCGCCATCATGCCCATGCTCGCCGCCAACCAGGCGAATGCCGCCATGGTCGAAGAGACCGATGCGCGCCTCGACGTCTCAGACGTGACCTATCCGGGTGCCGCAGGCGAAATGAAGGGCTACCTGGCGATCCCGAAGGATGCAGCGGAGAAGCTTCCCGCAGTCATCGTCATCCATGAGAACCGTGGCCTCAACCCGCATATCCGCGATGTCGCCCGCCGTATGGCGCTGGAAGGCTTCGTAGCACTCGCCCCCGATTTCCTGTCGCCGAACGGTGGCACGCCGGCCAATGAAGACGAGGCCCGCGCGATGTTCCAGTCGCTCGACATGGCGAATGCCACAGCCAATGGCGAGGCGACACGCGCCTTCCTGGCAGGCCATGAGAAGACCAATGGCAAGGTCGGTGCGATCGGCTTCTGCTGGGGCGGTGGCATGGTCAACCGCATGGCGGTGGCCTCACCGGAGCTAGGTGCCGGCGTCGCCTATTACGGCTCGCAGGCCCCGGCCGATCAGGTGCCGTCGATCAAGGCTCCGCTGATGCTGCATTATGCGGGTCTCGACGAGCGCATCAATGCTGGCATCGACGCCTACAAGGCGGCGCTTGATGCCAACAGCAAAACCTACGAGCTGAACATGTATGACGGCGTGAACCATGCCTTTAACAACGACACCTCTTCTGCCCGCTACGACAAGGCCGCCGCCGACCTCGCCTGGTCGCGCACGGTGGAGTTCCTGAAGAAGAACCTCGCCTGAGCATCTGTGTCGGGAGCCTCCTCGAGGCTCCCGATCATGACAATCCGATGAAATCTCTGGCCGTTTGATACCGATCAACTGCTCGCACCCATCCCGCGCATACCCTCTCCCCATACCCGCCGCTCAAGCGCTGCGGGAATGACGAGAAACCCACGGGAGAGTGACATGGCATCAATGATGAAGGCTGCGGTGGTCCGCGAATTCGGCAGGCCGCTGGTGATCGAGGAAATGACCGATCCCGGATCCCGGTCCCGGCCAGATCCTGGTGAAGTATCGAGGCGACAGGCGTCTGCCACACCGACCTGCATGCCGCCAATGGCGACTGGCCGGTCAAGCCCAAGCCCCCCTTCATCCCCGGCCATGAGGGCGTCGGGCTACGTCTCGGCCAAGCTCGGCTCCGGCGTGCTCCCGCATCAAGGAAGGCGACCGCGTCGGCGTGCCGTGGCTGCTACACCGCCTGCGGCTGCTGCTCGCCGTGCCTGCACCGGCTGGGAAACGCTGTGCACGGTAGCCAGCAGAACACCGGCTATTCGGTCAATGGCGCCTTCGCCCAATACGGCCTGGCCGATCCCGACTATGTCGGCCGTCTTCCGGACAATGCTCGAATTCGGCCCCGCAGCACGCTGTGCTCTGCGCCGGCGTCACGGTCTACAAGGGCCTGAAGGAAACCGACGTGAAGCCCGGTGAATGGGTCGTCATCTCCGGCATCGGCGGCCTCGGCCACATGGCCGTGCAATATGCCAAGGCCATGGGGCATGCACGTGGTGGCCGCCGATATCTTCGATGACCAAGCTCGAAGCTCGCCAACCGACCTTGGTGCAGCCATGGTGGTGAATGGCACGGCGCGCAGGATGCCGATCGCGCAGGTCCAGAAGGCAGACCGGCGGCGTGCATGGCGCGCTGGTGACGGCTGTCTCGCCCAAGGCCATGGAGCAGGCGCTGCGGCATGCCTGCGCTCGCAAGCGGCACGGTGTCGCTCGCCGGCCTGCCGCCCGGCGACATCCCCCTGTCCTGATCTTCGACACCGTGCTGAACGCGCATCACCGTGCGCGGCTCGATCGTCGGCACGCGGCTCAGGATCTTCGAGGAAAGCGCTGGCAATTCGCCGGCGAAGGCAAGGTTGCCTCGCATTTCAGCTGGGACAAGTTGGAAAACATCAATGCGATCTTCGACCGCATGAAAGAAGGCAAGATCGACGGCCGCATCGTGCTCGACCTCGCTGCCTGATCTCGGCTTTCAAACGTGGAGAGGCGGCATCCCGGATGCCGCCTCTCATGTATCTACAGGCGCGGTTCAGTTGCCCGATTGAATGACGGCAACCCGCGGCGGAGCGCTGGTGCAGGCGCTGTCTTCGCAGATGCCGGAAATCCACACTTCCCCATTGCCGATCATCACGCCCTCGGAATTGACGAAGAGATCGCCGTATTCCTGGTTGGACACGGCTTCGACGATCGTCTCGGTAAAGACAGAATCATAGGCGTCGAGCAATTCCTGTTCCGAGCTGTAAGTGGCCTCGTCGCCGTCGATGTTCACCGTCAGCGGATAGTTGATGAGGCTGACCACGATGTCGGATTTCTCCTCCTCAAGCGCCACCTTGAAGGCGTAGAAGAGTTCCTTGTAGTCGGCCGCATCGCCGAGCAGGTTTTCGATCTGCTGGTCGACAGAGGCCTCGTCGGCAAGGCAAGGAGAGGAGGCGAGCAGAGTGGCGCCGATCAGGGCGGTGGCAAGCGAGCGGATCATCTGGCTTTCCTTGATGGAGAATGCACTGGCCATGTCATAATCCGAAACGGGATGAGCGCGTCGAATTTCTTTTGGGTCTGATGTGAAAGACATGCTGTAAAAGTGAACGCTGATTGAAGCCATCCGGACTGGCATCCCCGCCATGCTACGCCTATCTATTGCACTGCAGCAATCAATGGGCAGGCACATGGCAGAGACTGGCGCCGACACCGGCACGAACACCGCAACCGATCGCATCTTCGTCTTTCAGGGCGGCGGTGCGCTGGGAGCCTACCAGGCCGGTGCCTATGAAGCCCTGCATGAGAACGAGGTCGAGCCGGACTGGCTGGCGGGCATTTCGATCGGAGCGATCAACGCGGCGATCATTGCCGGTAGCCCGCGCGAGAGGCGGATCGCCAATCTCCGGGATTTCTGGCACACGGTCTCCTCCAGCCTGAACTTCGGCTGGACGGCAGAAGACAATAGTCTGAGGCGCATCCAGAACGATGCAGCAGCCCTTGCCGCAACGGCTTTCGGCATTCCCGGCTTCTTCTCGCCGCGCCTTCCCACACCGTATCAATTGCTGACCAATCCGGATGTCCGCCTCAGCGCCTACGACACCGAGCCCCTGATGCGGACACTGGAGCGCTTGGTCGACTTCGATCTCCTGAACGATTGCCAGACACGCCTCAGTCTTGGCGCGGTCGAGATCCGCTCCGGCAATTTCGCCTATTTCGACAACCGCAAGACGCGTCTGGATGCCCGGCACGTGGCCGCCTCCGGTGCCCTGCCGCCCGGCTTCCCACCGATCGAGATCGACGGCCGCCACTATTGGGACGGCGGTCTCGTTTCCAACACACCACTGCAGCATGTGCTCAACGTCAACGACGCCTCGCGTGATATGGAGATCTTCCAGGTCGACCTGTTCAATGCGCGGGGAGACATGCCGCGCGACCAGTTCGAGGTCGAGAGCCGGATCAAGGAAATCCGCTATTCCAGCCGAACCCGTATGAACACCGACGATTTTGCGAGACGCCAGATCGTCCGCCGCGCAGCCAAGCGCCTGCTTGAAAAATTGCCGCCCGAGTTCCGCGATGACGAGGACGCGAAGATTCTTCGCTCCATCGGCCATGAATACGACGTGACCATCGTCCATTTGATCCACCGCCGTGCCTCGCATGCCACCCATGCCATGGATGCGGAGTTCTCCCGCAGCTCTATCGAGGAGCACTGGAAGGCGGGCTACGACGATGCGACCTACACGCTCCAGCATCCGAAATGGCGCCGCCGCAGTCGCCCGAAGGACGGCATCCAGATCTTCGACCTTGCGCGAGAGCGACATCTGCGCATCGAAGGATGACGCGTCCGACCGACCTTTTTTGTGTAA
Source organism: Allorhizobium sp. (assembly GCA_965283865.1). GTDB lineage: Bacteria > Pseudomonadota > Alphaproteobacteria > Rhizobiales > Rhizobiaceae > Allorhizobium. The sequence continues at coordinate 3,906,325 of CBDIQA010000001.1, read as the reverse complement.
AGGTCAAGAGGTCGGGGACGAAGGGCCAGCGTTAACCTTTTGGCCAGAACCGCTCCCTATCCGTTTAGCGACATGAAACCGCGGGATGAGCCCGTGGGACGATAGCCTTGAGCGAGCACACCATGGACGGTCGACTGCAGCCGCGCAAAACCCCCCAACAGGAACGCAGCATCCAGCGGCTCGAGGCGATCCTCGAGGCAGCCGTTTCGCTCTTTCTGGAGAAAGGGATCGCTGAGACGACCATGAGCGAGATTGCTCAGCGGGCAGGCATCTCCATCGGCTCGCTCTACCAGTTCTTTCCCCAGAAGGTGGCGGTCATCAAGGCCGTGCATGACCGTTTCTCGGGTCAGCTCGAAGGCTTCATCCGGCAGATCTTTGCGGGCGTCCAGACCTTGGACGAGGCCTCAGACCGGGCATCCGAAAGCCTGATGGAACTGCATGCCATGTTTCGGGAGCAGCGGATCTACATGGCGCTCTGGCAGGCGATCGTCACGGACCGGGATCTCTCCCAGCTCTCGGGCGATTTCCACGACCAGATCATCGCCAGCTTCTACCGTGATCTGTCGCACATTATCCCGGAGAGCGATTTCGAGCGCTTCCGCGTCAATCTCAAGCTGATGATCCTGGCGACCGGCGAAGTCATCCGCTTTGCAACCCAGCAGCCGGAAGACATAGCGCGTGCCCACCTCGATCAATGGCGCCGCATCATCAGGTCATCGATCTTCGCCTACTGAGCGGCGGATCTCACCAGCCGGGGATCACGTTTCCGGCACGCAGGCGCGGATAGTAGCGCGAATAGGTCTTCGGCTCCCCGTCCATATCGTCTTCCACCTGCGCCGGTGTGATGTTGTCGAGGCAGGCGGTGATGTGGTCGGTGATCGCATTGACCAGCGAGGTCGAGAGCCCCGGACGCTTCATCAGGCCGATCTGCACGGGCGGGAGCGGCGGAAAACCATCATTTGCCGTCAGAACCTTCATGCCCGTCCGAAGCGCCGATTCCGGCAGGATCGAAACCGCCATGCCCGCAAGCACCGCGGCCGCAACGACGGTGGAAGACCAGCTCGTGAACAGGATCTGGTATTCGCGTCCGTCCGCATCGAGAGCCGAGCAGGCAAGCTGCCGCCACTGGCAATCGCGACGTCCGACCGCAAGCGGCACGGGCGCATCGTCCTTCAGCGGATGGTTGGCAGAGCCCACCCAGCAAAGCGGTTCGGTGCGCACCACATCGGACTGCCTGAGAAGCGGATTGTGCGTGACGAGCGCGATGTCGAGTTCGCCCTTGGCCATCTTGTCGGCCAGATCCGTCGAGGGTTCGCAGACGATATAGAGTTCGACATTCGGATGCGTCTTGGCAAAGCGCCCGATAATCTCGGGCATGTAACGGTCGGCATAATCGTCCGGCGTCCCGATCCGCAGTGTGCCTTCCAGACGGTTGTCGTCGAAGGCAGCGATCGCCTCTGAGTTCAGCCGGATGATGCGCCGCGCATAGTTGAGCAGCTTGTCGCCATCGGCGGTCAGGCGGTTGCCGCGTCCATCCTTGATGAAGAGCTGCTTGCCGACGCGCTCCTCGAGACGGCGCATCTGCATGGAGACGGCGGATTGGGTTTTGAACACGCGTCCCGCAGCTTTTGTGAAGCTGCCGGTGTCGACGATGGCGATGAAGGTTTGAAGCTGATCGATATCGAGGGGAGCCGACATGGCAATGGTCCATCAGAAGTGTTGATGATTACCATTAGAAACATTCGTTGGACTGATCAATATGCTTTCGGCATCTTCGCGGTTGTGATCCTCACCGACCGGTTTCCGGCCAAGCTTCCACCCCTAAACCTCATCGCCTGTCCGCTTGCGCGGACGGGGCAATCTTCTCGTGCCCGCTGAAAGGATAACGCTATGCGCACGAACGATCGGATCCTCGATTTTGACCTCGAGCTTGTCACTGAACCGCCGAGCCGGACGCTTGCCGCGCGCCTCGCTCGTCTGAACGTGTGGCTCGGATCCCTTCGCGTTGCGCTCCGCAATCGTCTTGCTGCGAACAGCCTTACCGACCTCGACGAACGTCTGCTGAACGACCTCGGCCTCAGCCGGGGAGATGTTCAGGACGTGTTGCGCCGCCACGGTTTGACTGACGATCCTTCGCTGCAACTGACCCGCCTGGCGCGCCGCCGCGCCGAGCGATCCTTGCGCGGCCAGCAGAGCGACTGAGCTCGCCTCCCATCCCCGCAGGGTGACAGCCAATAGCCCTGCATCTTGCCCGGTCCCGATATTTTCGGACCGGGCTTTTTTGTAAACGCTAAAATAACGATGCGTATTGTGAAATATGAAGGGATAAGCAGCGGGAAGTAACCTGTTGCTAACGGCCATATGTCAGCGATGAAAACGCCTGACGTCGCTACCTATTGCGGAGACCCTTCATGCGTATATCGACAAAGCTGCCCCTGGCGGCCACGCTGTTCGCGCTCGTCATTCTGAGCGCCTCCGTGGCGATCGGCCTTGTGCAGCAAAGCCGGATCCTGGATGAACAGGTCTATCAGAAGCTTGAGGCGACCGCAGACGGCCGTCGCAACGAGGCGCGGCGTTTCCTGGAGGCCATCCGCCTCGACGCCCGTGCTACCGCAACTGACATGATGACCCAGCAGGCGCTGTTCGGCATCACGGGTGCCTGGCCGAAGCTGGGTGACAATCCGACCGCAGAGCTGCAGAAGCGCTATATCGACGAAAACCCCAATCCGGTCGGTGAGAAGTTCAATCTCGATAGTGCCAAGAAGGACAGCTACGACCGCGCGCATCGTCAGGGCCACACGACCTTCCTGAAGCACCTCCAGGCGCAGGGCTACTACGATATCTTCCTGATCGATGCCGACGGCAATGTCGTCTACACGGTCATGAAGGAGCGGGATTTCGGGACCAACCTGATCTCCGGTCCCTACAAGCATACCGGACTGGCGCAGGTTTTCCGCAAGGTCCTGGAAAGCGACGACCCGGAGACTTCCGCCAATTCCGAATTCGAGGCCTATGAGCCGTCCAACGGCGCCCCGGCAGCCTTCGTCGCCGTGCCGATCATCATGAATGAACGCAAGCTCGGTGTGCTGGCCTATCAGCTGCCGAACGATCAGCTGAATGGCATTTTTGCCAATACGCGCGGCCTGGGTGAAACCGGTGAAACCGTGCTTGTGGACAAGAACGGTCTGCTCGTCTCCGACAGCGCGCGCACGCCTGACGTGGACAGCATGAAGGTCACCATGAGCTCTCCGCTGCTGGCAACCGTGATGGGCGGTCAGGATGCGAGCGGCGCCATTGAGGGCTATCGCGGCATTACGAGCCAGGCCGCCAGCGTACCGCTCGATTTCGGCGACGTCCGCTGGTCGGTCGTTGCGCTGATCGGTGAGGAAGAAGTGACCGCGCAACTCGTCTCCGCCGGCCTGAAATCCGTCGGCATCGGCGCGGTTCTCGTCCTCATCGGCTCGCTCGTCGGCTTTGTCTTCTCGCGCAGCCTCACCCGCCCGATCTCCGAACTGGTCACCTCCATGGGCCAGTTGGCCGATGGCAATACCGACCTCGACCTTAAGGGCATCGACCGTTCCGACGAAATCGGTGACATGGTCCGGTCCGTTGCCGTCTTCCGCAAGGCCGAAATCGACAAGCGCGAACTGGAGGCGGAAAACGAAAGCCGCCGCTCGGCCACGGAAAGCGAACGCCACCAGCGCGAGGCAGAACGCGCCGCCGCGCAAGCCGAGCTCACCGAAGCCATCGACGCTTTGGGCACCGGCCTGCAGCGACTGGCCAATGGCGACCTGACGGGCACGATCCGCAAGCCGCTGGCCGGCAACCTCGACCGGCTGCGCCTCGATTTCAACGCATCGCTGGAGCGCTTGTCCGGCACGGTGTCCGCCGTCCACGGCAATGTGGCCGCAGATCAACCGCAAGAGCGGCACGGTCAGCTCGGCGACGGCCGATCTCAGCCATCGCACCGAGCAGCAGGCGGCAGCTCTGGTCGAGACCTCGACCGCCATCCGCCAGATCATGGAGGCGATCCGCCACTCCTCGGAGCGGGCCGAAAACGCGTCGCGCCTCGCCCGCGAGGCTCGCGCCAATTCCGACCGCTCAGGCGAGATCGTTGGCGGTGCCATCGATGCCATGCAGCGTATCGAAAATGCGTCGAGCGAGATCTCGAAGATCATCAACGTCATCGACGAGATCGCTTTCCAGACGAACCTCCTGGCGCTCAATGCCGGTGTCGAGGCGGCCCGTGCGGGCGAAGCCGGCAAGGGCTTTGCCGTCGTCGCGCAGGAAGTGCGTGAGCTTGCCCAGCGATCCGCAACCGCGGCCAAGGACATCAAGAGCCTGATCACCAAATCCGGCGAGGAAGTCGCAAGTGGCGTCGGTCTCGTGCGCGAAACCGGAACCGTGCTCTCGTCGATCGCCGGACAGGTCGTGCAGATTGGCGACCACATCCATTCGATCGCCTCGACCTCCAAGCAACAGTCGGCGAGCCTCAATGAGATCAATGACGCCGTGGCGCGTATGGAGAACGTCACCCAGCAGAACGCGCGGGCAGCCGAACAGACGAATGCCGAAATGTCGGGTCTAACGCGCGACGCCGAAATGCTCTCGGGCCTCGTCGGTCAGTTCACCCTTGAGGCCAATGCCTCCACCATCCAGAACCGTTTCGCCGATCAGCGCGATACGAGCTTCGGCCGCCCGGCCCAGCCGACACCACCGCAGCCTGCGGCCAATGCGGCCAATGCGGCCAAACCGGCCGCCCGGTCGTTCCTCAAGCCTAAGGTGGCCCCGGCTGAAGCCGGCAACCGCGCCGTCGCCTCTCCGGCCCGCTCCCTGATGGACAAGATTTCCATCGGTCTCGGTGCCAAGCTGAACCAGGCCAAGGACAACAAGTCCGATGGCGAATGGGAAGAATTTTGAGCCAGGCTCGCCCCTGAAAAACAAAACGGCGCGGGAGACAGCGCCGTTTTCGTTTCTGCGAAAACGGAGAAAGCTCTAGCGTCAGCTAGCTTTGTGCCGTTGCTCTCGTTTGTCAATGCGGGGGCAACGGATCGCCGAACTTTCGTCCCTCGATCTTTCTCGAAAACTCCCAGTGAAAGACAAATCGGCTGATCCAGTAAAACAGCGTCGCGAGAACGAGGTAGATGCCAAACGCAATTGTGGCTGACTTGGCCGACTTATCCATCGGCGTCACGACGAATAGATAGGCGGGGAGGACCAAGACTCCGGCGCAAGCCATCGAGCTGTACAACATCACAGTGCGCAGCGCTTCCCAAAGCTTCCATTCAAGGATGATCAGGCCTCCCCTGACCGCAACTGGGTCACGCTCCTGCGGCAGATTGTGACAAAGCTCTTCGAATTCCTCGTGATAGTCATGCCCCGTGAAACTCATCAACGCCCCCTTGTTCCCGGCGCACCCTACGGCTCAGCGGCCTTCACCGTAAGGTGAAAAATTCCTACATCGTGAATTGTCTGGGTAGCGCGAATACGAAGGATGCTTCAGGACTTGGCGTCAGGATCGGGCTCTGGCATGTCCTTGCGTGACGCCGTGAGATAGGTGTCGAAGATCTGCTCCATGCTCTTCTGGTAGCTCTTCTGCACTTCAAGCCCGCTGTCGAACATGGTGTTCATCATCGCGGCGAAGCCTTCCTGCGCTTCCTTTTCCGGCGTCTTTGCAGGCTCCGGCGAGGCCTTGGGCGCTTCGGCAGGCTGCCCAGTCATCTGCGCGGTATAGGCCGTTGCCATGTCCTGAAAGGCCTTGGTGAAGGGGTTGTCGAGGAAGGGGTTCGCGGCAGCCTGCGGTTCCGGCTTCTTCTGCCCGCCCATCATCTCCTGGAAAGCGCGCATAAACGGGTTGTCGAACATCGCGGCTGCCATCGCCGCCTGTTGGGGCTGCGGCTTCGGCTGCAGGCCGGTGCTTTCCAGCCATTGCTGCATCATCGCCGCCATCGGCGTCCCGGCGAATGCATCGGCGCCCATGGAACTGCCCGGTCGTCTGCTTGATGTATTCGCCGGGCAGCGTGTCGGCCATGGCCGGCATCATCTGCTTGAGGATGTCCTGCCCGATGCCAGTCAGTTGCGCTGCCTGGGCTGCCACGGCGCGCGAGACTTCCTTCGAGCCAAAGAGCTGCTGGAGAACCTGATTGCCGTCGGCGATGCCCTGTGGGGTGAAGGCCGAGCTCATATCCTCGAAATATTTGGCGTAATTCCCCGAGGTCATCGCCTGAACGAGGGCCGAGAAATCGTAAGGATTGGTGGTGTTGCGCTTGAAGCCCGAGGCGAAGGCCGGCATGAGCGCCGCAACGGCCTTGGCCGCCTGTTCATGCGCCAGACCATATTGCTTGGCCATGGCGTCCATCGCCATGCCATTTTGCGCCTGCAGCATCATGTCGAACAGTGGCAGCATGGCAAATCTCCCCGGATGCGTGCAGATGATTCAGCACTATATCCGGAAAGGTCTCCAGGCAAACCGCTTTTTGCCACCTTGCTGAAATGCGAAAGGCGAAGGGCGTCTCAGTACTGATATTCTTCGAAGACGGGTTCAACGGAGCCGTTCCAGCGGCCATGGTACAGCGCCAGCATGTCGTCCGCCAGGGTGGTGCGCTTGGCGAGAACCTCGTCCAGCGTGTTGAGGAAAACGCTCTCGTCCTGTCCCTCGGAATTCACACGGGCACGCGCCTTGAGGCCGGAGCGTGACATCTCGACGACGTCGCGCGCCACGTCGATCAGCGGCCGTCCGGCGACCGAGGCCTTCAGCCCATGAGCCGGAACTGCATCGCGCATCGCGATGACATCTTCCACCGTCCAGTCTGCCGTGAGGTCATCCGCAGCGGCAAGCGCGGTTTCATCATAGAGCAGGCCGACCCAGAGCGCCGGGAGCGCGCAGATGCGCCGCCACGGACCGCCGTCGGCGCCGCGCATTTCGAGGAAACGCTTCAGCCGCACGTCGGGGAAGAGGGTGGATAGGTGGTTGGTCCAGTCGCCCTGCTGTGGTTCCCAGTCGGCGATCTCGCCCTTCAGCGCGCCGTCCATGAACTGGCGGAAGGTGATGTGCGTGCAGTCGTGATACTTTCCGTCACGGACGATGAAATACATCGGCGCATCGATCGCCCAGGCGACGTAGTCGCCGAAACAGAAGTCCTTCGAGAAGGTGAAGGGCAGCACGCCAGCGCGGCGGTTGTCGGTATCGCGCCAGATGTCGCCGCGCCAGGAGAGAAGCCCGTTCGGCTTGCCTTCGGTGAACGGCGAGGAGGCGAAAAGCGCGGTCGCCAGCGACTGCAGCTTCATCGACACCCGCATCTTCTGGCGCATGTCGGCTTCGGATGAGAAGTCGAGGTTCACCTGGATCGTGCAGGTCCGGTACATCATGTCGAGACCCTGGCTGCCGACCTTCGGCATGTAGCGGGTCATGATGTCGTAGCGCGACTTCGGCATGCGCGGCGTCTCGGACAGCGTCCATTTCGGGCTGCCGCCAATGCCGAGGAAACGGATGCCCATGGGTTCGGCCACATCGCGCAGGACCGCGAGATGCTGGTTCGATTCTCTGCAGGTCTGGTGCAGCGTCTCGACCGGCGCGCCGGACAATTCGAACTGGCCGCCCGGCTCGATCGAGATTGCGCCCATGCCATGCTGTTCGCCAAGGCCGATGATGTTCTCGCCGTCCATGATCGGCTCCCAGCCGAGCTTGGACTGCATGCCCGTCAGCAGCGCAGAGATGCTGGCCTCCCCATGATAGGGAACCGGGCTGTTGTCGGCGCGGAAGAAGGCGAACTTCTCGTGCTCGGTGCCGATCCGGAACTGCTCCTTCGGCTTCGACCCTGCGTCCATATAGGCCGCCATGTCATCGAGGGTGCCGAGAGGGGTCTGGTCGGTCGTGTCACGGGCCATGAAAGCTACCTTGCTGGGCGTCGCAGGAGGGCACGAGAAGGCCCATCACAGATGGCTGATTGAACCGGATTTATGTGCCGCGCAAGTGAAATTCTCTCAAGCACCGCTCAAAAAACCGGAACGTGGAATGGCGCTGCGGACGGCTAGCGCCAGTCACCGATGGCTGCTTGTACGACGGCCATCGCGGCAACCGCGGCCGTATCGGCGCGCAGGATCCGGGGGCCGAGCGGAATGGCGCTGACGAAGGGCAGCGAGCGCAGCAGAACGCGCTCGTCTTCCGAGAAACCGCCTTCCGGCCCGACCAGCAGGGCCAGCGATTTCTCCTCGATGCGGGAGAGAGCGGGAAGGGGATTTTGCGTCGCGCTGTCCTCGTCGCAATAGATGATCCGGCGGTCCGCCGGCCAGCGCTCGAGCAGATCGCGCAGCTTCACCGGCTCGACGACCCGGGGAATGGCGAGAATGCCGCATTGCTCGGCCGCCTCGACAGCATTGGCCTGCAAACGCTCGACGCTGCCGATCTTGCCCTGCACATGCTGGGTCATGACCGGCTGTAGAAGCCCCGCACCCATCTCGACAGCCTTCTGCACCAGATAATCCATCCGGCCCACCTTCAGAGGGGCAAAGAGGAAATGCAGGTCGCAATCGGGAGGCTGCGGACGCGTTTCTTCCACAGGAGTGAGCAGGATCTTCTTGCGTGAAGGGAAATGCACGCTCGCCCGCCACTCGCCGTGCCGCCCGTTGAAGACGAGAAGCTCCGCACCTTCCTCGAAACGCAAGACGTTGGCGAGGTAGTTGTACTGCTCCGCCGTCGCCTCGAAGGCCTGGGTTTCAGCGAGATCGGCGGTCACATAGAGCCGCTGCATCCGGTAATTGGCACGCATGGAAGTCTCGTCTCCGGGATCAAATGACGAGGTGAGACATAACCCAATACAGGACGGCTGCAAGGCCGGCAGAGGCAGGAACGGTGATGATCCACGCTGCGACGATCGTCATGAAATGCGAGCGGCGCACGAGATAGCGACGTCGGATCTCTTCCGGATTGCGTTCCGGCTTCGGCTCGATCTCGAAGCGTTCTGCCTTGTTGCGCATATAAGTCATGCGCCGCTTGGAATTGCGCGTGTACCATTCACGGAAGAAGCCGACGCCGAAGACAGCACCTACAGCGATATGGGTGGAACTGACCGGCAGGCCGAGTGCCGAAGCAACGATGACGGTGATGGCGGCCGACAGCGACACGCAGAAGGCGCGCATCGGGTTGAGCTTGGTGATCTGCTCGCCGACGAGGCGGATGAGGCGCGGACCAAAGAGCAGCAGGCCGAGCGAAATGCCGGCAGCGCCAATCACCATCACCCAGAGCGGCACGGCAACCTGGCCCGAGATCTCATGGTCCTGCGCTGCATGTACGATGGCCGAGAGTGGCCCGATCGCGTTTGCGACGTCATTTGCGCCATGGGCAAAGGAGAGCAGGGCGGCTGCAAAGATGAGCGGCAGCTGGAAGAGTTTGCGCAGCGACTGATTGCGATTGTCGAGCCCGCGCGACTGGCGGCGGATCAGGGGAACGCTCAGCCACCAGGACAGGATGCCGAAGGCAAGGCCGATCAGGCAGGCCTGCATGAGGCTGATGGCGATGAGCTTGTTCAGGCCCTTGAGCGCGAGATAGGCGATGAAGGAGCCGGTCATGATGCCGATCAGCACGGGCACCCAGCGCTGAGCTGCGGCGATTTTCTCCTCGCGGTAGATGATGAATTCCTTGATGAAGGCGAGGAAGAGCGCCGCGATGATGCCGCCGAGCACGGGCGAGATGATCCAGCTAGCCGCGATGCCACCCATGACACCCCAATCCACTGCCGACATGCCGGCGGCAGCAATGCCGGCACCCAGCACACCGCCGACAACGGCATGGGTCGTCGACACGGGCGCCCCGATCCAGGTCGCAAGGTTGACCCAGAGCGCCGAGGACAGGAGCGAGGCCATCATGGCCCAGATGAACGTATCGGCATCTGCCATCTTGGCCGGATCGACAATGCCACGCGAGATCGTGGACACGACATCGCCGCCGGCAATCATCGCGCCGGCGGTCTCGAACACAACGGCGATTGCAAGAGCCACGCCCATGGTCATGGCGCGCGAACCGACGGCCGGGCCGACATTGTTGGTCACGTCGTTTGCGCCGATGTTCATCGCCATATAGGCGCCGATCGCCGCGGCCGCGATGATGATGGTCGCCCCGGGTCGGTCCATGACAGCTGCGCCTGCAAGCACGGTTGCAAGCACCAGGAAGATCAGCGCGATGCCGAGCGGCGCAAAGCCACGCGAGACGTGATGTGCGGCTTCCTCGACATGAGCGATCTTGTCGAGATCCTTGTCGAGGGTTGGCTTGACGAGTTTCGGCTTGGTCTTGCCCATGCTGTGTGTCTCCGGCAGAGGCCCTGTCCGGATCCTCAGTCTGCAGTCTAACGGGTGATGATGAAGCCTGATCGTGGGCAATCAGCCACGTGTGACGAATTCATCGAATTGCAGAAGCCCCTAGCGTTAAAGGCGCCAGCTCGCAATATGACAGTTTTGTGACAGTGTTTTTTAGGCTTGTCCTACAGCCTTTTTCATCGCCGGTGCTGTAGCGAGGGCCATTTTGGCAAAGTCTGCAAACAGCGATTTCAACTCCGGCTCGTCGACACGAGAGGCGGCTTCCTCGCAGCTGACCCATTCGAGACGGCGCGTTCCCTTTTCCGGAAATTCCTTCATCAGGTTCTTCACTTCGAGCGCATGCACCTGCACCCGAGTCGGCACCTTGTGCCCGCCGCGCATCTTTTTCATGTATGTGTAGTAGCCGATCGGCTCCACCGACGCCTTGCCCTTGATGCCGGCCTCCTCGAAGGCCTCCCGTTCTGCAATAGCGTGCGGCTGCTTGCCCGGCATGTGCCAACCCTTCGGAATGACCCAGCGGCCCGTATCCCGGCTCGTGATCAGCAGAACCTCCAGATCGCCCGTCTTCTTCTTCGCGCGATGGCATATCGCAGCAAATTGCTGCCGCGGCGGACGCTGCAGCATGAGCTTGAGGTCGGATGTGATGCGGCCAATGATACCCAAGGAGTTGTCACCTCGATTCGTTGATTAGAATACGCCAAAATGCTGTCATAATATGCCTGATGTTGCCGCCTCACGGCACTTCTCACGCGATGGTTATTGCTTGCCTATCAGGTGCGCGCGCGACGCGTTCATTACAATGCGACATTCTGTGCCCAAAAGTCGCTTTTTCCGACATTCAGGCCGCATCAGACGACGCAAACACGCCAAGCAGGCTCAACCCTTCGATCACGCCCCAGGCAGCTTTCCCCTGTGTTGCGACCATGCCGACCTTTGCCTGTGCGAGGCTGGCGAGTTCCGGCAGGGCATTGCCGGGCAGGATCCCGCGCACTTCGTTAAGTTCGAACATTGCTCGGTCATTGCCGGTGTCCCCGGCGACGACCACTTCGTCGGGGCCGATATCGAGCCGCTGGCACAGCCAGGCAAGTGCCTGTCCCTTATCGGCAATATCGGGCAGCACATCGAGATCCCGAGCACTGGAATAGATGATGCGTGCGCGATGTCCGGAACCGGTGAGCAACCGCTCCAGTTCCAGGATTTCCTCTGCTGTCGCGTCGTGCAGATACCAGCTCGACTTGTAGTCATGCTGGTATTGTGCCGGCTGCCGCTTCAGCCTTTCCATCATCACGAGTTCGGCCTCGATGAGGTCGACGTCAAAGCCTTCCCCGATCAGCGTCTGATATTCCATCGTCAGGTGCGGATGGGCGTTTGAATGCACCATGGTTCCAACGCCGCCGATGACAAAGTCCGCTGCCGGCAATCCCTCTTCTGCCGTAAACTCGATGATATCTTCGATCAGGCGACCGCTATTGTAGACGAGAAGCGGTCGCGTCCCCTCGGGGATCGCCTCCCACAGCCGCGCGAATTCATGCGACGCGTCGCGGTCACCCGCAAGCGTCCCGTCGAGATCGGAAGAGAAGAGGCGTATTGATTTCAATCCCCGTCGTTCCATGGTTCTGCCCAGTCGCTTTCTTCGAGAGCTTGCGCCACCGGGCGGCCTTCCACAAGAGCGACAAGCTGCTGGGCAATTCCGGTCCAGGTGAACAGGCTGCGGGCCTTGTGGGCCCCCATGCGCGACAGCCGTCCGTAGAGCCGCGGATGCTTGAGCGGCTTCATCATGGTGATCCCAAGATCATATTTGTCGAAGGGATCGGCAAACAGCGCATGGCGACCGTAACTTACTGCCCGGAATAACCCGCCATGGATGGTCACGATCGTGGGCGTTCCACTTGCCATCGCCTCAATGGCCGTCATGCCAAAGGGCTCGTAGCGACTGGACAGCACGAACAGGTCGGCCGCGCGATACATATCCGGCAGGTCTTCGTCGGGAATGAAGCCGGTAAACTCGACTTTCTCCGTCAGACCGAGATCGGCAACCTGCTGCTTGAGCTGGGCAAGGATCGTCTCTTCCTGGGCATCGAGGTTCTCGCCACCCAGGGCCAGCCGCAGCCGCGCCTCCGGCACGCGGTCTGCCAGCACCGAAAAACCGTCGATGAGCAGATCATAACCCTTGTTGGTCGCGAGCCGCCCGAGCGCGAGCACGGTCGTGCCCTCGAAGCCGAAGCGCTGGCGGACCATCCGGCGCGAGGATTCCGACACCGGATAGAAACGGTTGTCGTCATAACCGGGCGGGATCATGTGCACGCGATTGCGCGGCAGCCCGTAATCCTCGGTCAGCATGTCCAGCTGGATCGGAGTCGTCGCAATCACCAGCTGGCAGCTGCGATAGACGATCAGCTCATGCTGGATGCGTTCCTTGAAGTTGAATTCCTGCTCGAACCTGTCCGCCTGTTCCGGATAGTCCGTTTCCATCTGCCGCTTCTTCCACATGCCGAGCGAATGGGGCGTATGGATATGCGGCACGCGAAGCGCCTCCGAAAGTCGCTGTCCCGCGACACCTGCATCCCAATAGTGGCTATTGATGAAGAGGTAAGTCAGGCCTTCGCGCTTGATCCAGCGCAGCGCCTTCTCGTTCCACTCGTTCAGATGACGATGCAGATATTCCTTTGGAATGAACTCGCGCCCGCCGCAGGGAATGCGCACGACGCGGACGTTTTCGTCAACCTCGTCAATCTCCGGCTGATCCTCGAAGCGGCGGGTAAAGATGTCGACCTTGTGCCCGAGCTGGGCAAGTTTCTTCGCGAGTTCAATAACATAAACAACCTGGCCGCCTGTATCGGCGGCCCCGAGAGGCGGCTGTGCAGCCACGTAGCCATGCGTGGAAACGAGCGCAATGCGCGGCGTCTCATGCGGATCCGTTGGTAATGCCATAATCCCCACTCTTGAAAATTTCGTTCTGAACGAGTGGGAATGATAACGCGATAAAGAGATAAATGTTTCGAATATGAGATGAAAATTTCGCGAGGAGCGAAATTTGTCGTAAACGAGCTATAGCCTACAAACGGTGCGGGCGCGCCATCCCGTCGCGATTCCAATCGCTTGGCCGGTCGCAACGATGCCCAGAGGGCGGACTTAAGTTTTCCCGTCCGTCCTGGAATTCGCGCCCGTGCGGGTTGTCCGCCCGCCGTCCCGCTGGATCAGCCGGAGCTTGGCCACGCGGCCCCATTCGTCCGCACGCGCGCTTTCGTCGGCAGAGCGCATGACGAAGTCGATATGCGCCTCAGCCGCAGCCTTGGCCCTCTGTGGGTCGCCTGATAGCACCGCATCATGGATGGCCACATGCTGTTCCAGCAGCCGTTCGCGGGCATTGGGCAGCGAGAAGACGGCCTTGCGGTTGAAGAAGATGCCTTCCGACAAGAGCCGATAGCAGGCGCGCATCGTGTGCAGGAGGATGATGTTGTGGGCCGCTTCGCCGACCGCATTGTGGAAGTCCACATCGGCCGCGAGTTCGGCCTCGGGGTCCAGATCCTCATGGGCGCGGCGCATGTCGTCGATGATCCGCGTCAGAAGCGCCTTGTCGGTTTCCGTCGCGCGCTGTGCCGCAAGTTCGGCCGTCAGCCCCTCCAGCTCGCGGCGATATTCGAGATAGTCGCGCGTCGCCCGCGCATGCCGGGAGATGAGGTCGATGATCGGCTTGGAAAAGACTTGGCCGATGATATCGGCAACAAAGGTGCCGCCCCCATGATGGCTGACCAGCAGCCCCCGGGTTTCCAGCTCCTTCAAGGCATCGCGCAGGATCGGCCGCGACACTTCCAGAGACTGCGCGAGTTCGCGTTCACCCGGCAGCCGGTCGCCGTCGCGCAACACCCCGTCAAGGATCAGAAGCTCGATCTGCTGCACCACCTCGTCGGCCGTGCGGCTGTGGCTCACCCCTGAAAACAGTCTGTCGTCGCTCTCGTTCATCAAGGCCTCCATCGCACCCACTTAGCAACTTCGCCAATAATTGGTCAAATAATCTGTCCACTTTTGCTCCCAGTGCAGTGCCCCTCGGGTGTGACGAATGCACCTTTGCGGTTCCGCCATGTCACTGCTAGCTTGCGACAGGGCAAGGGAGACGGTCTGCGTGGCGAAGGGTGATTTTGCATTTCCGATGGCGCCGGAGCGCGCGGTGGCGCTCGGGGAAATTCACGCGCGACCTTACGCACTGGTAAAGTCCGGCCGTGTCATTTTCCAGCTCGCTTTCATGATGGATGGCGGTTCGGCCGTGCATCATGCGGCGATCTCCGAGCTGTCGCGTTCCCGCGGTGTCGCACCACCCGAAAAGCAGGCACGTCACCATGCGCTGGCCTGGGGGCAGGGGACCCTGCGCTGGGAGCGCCACACCGAATTCTCCACCTGGTTCTGGGATGGGCCGCTGCCGGAGACCTTCGGCGGCGAGGTGCCTATCCACCCCTTCGGCGACGGTTTTACCGCGCCCGGCCCGCTGATTTCGGGGATCCGCCTGGAGCTACGCCCCGATGGTCCGGAAATCGCCGATGCCCGTGCCGCCTTCGATCCGGCCAGCCTCTGCTACAGCGAGTTGAAGAACGGCCAGGCCGCCGTCCTTACCGACTTCCGTCAGGATGGCCACGGCCTCACCCAGATCCTTGTCATCGATCGCGGCATGACCGAGGCCGGTCGCGGCGCCGTCGTCCAGCGCCTGCTCGACATCGAAACCTACCGCACCACGGCCATGCTCGGCCTGCCGCTTGCCCAGACGCTGTCACCGGAGATCCGCCGCATCGAGGACGGCCTGACGGCTGTCACCCAGCGCATGAAGGCCCATGCCCGCGACGAATCCGACGAGATGCTGTCGGAACTCACGCGCCTGGCCGCCGAGCTTGAAGCCAATGCGGCGCTCAGCCTCTATCGGTTTGGGGCCAGCCGCGCCTATGACGGCATCGTCCGCGAGCGCATCAAGACGCTCGATGAAACGCCGGTGCCCGGCTACGAGACGCTCGGCGCCTTCCTCGAGCGCCGCCTGGCGCCGGCCATGCGCACCTGCCAGTCGGTCGAGGAACGCCAGGCCAACCTTTCGCGCAAGCTTTCGCGCGCCACTGCGCTGGTTCGCTCCTGGATCGATGTTGAGCTGGAGCGGCAGAATTCGCGACCTTTTGACCGCCATGAACAGCCGCGCCGAAATGCAGCTTCGCCTGCAGCAGACGGTCGAAGGCCTCTCGGTCGCCGCCATCTCCTACTATGTCGTCGGCCTCGTCGGTTATGCCGTAAAAGCCATCCCGCACGACGCCCTGCCGTTCGACACGGCCATCATTACCGGAATATCCGTGCCGCTCTCCGTCTTCGGCGTCTGGTGGGTAGTGCGACGGATCCGCAGGAGCCACGTAAGCGAGGGCTGATCAGCGCTCGGCCGCCTCCGCGATGACGTCCGTGATCCACTCGTTGAGGCTCTTGTCTTCGGCGCGAGCGGCAATCACGGCTGCCTCGTGCAGCTTCGGATCGAGCCGCAGATTGAATTTGCCGGAGAATTCTCGGTAAGGCTCGATACCCTTCTCGGAGCACATCTCCAGGAACACGGCAAGCGAGATCGCGCCTTCCTTGCGAAGTGCCTCGATACTCTCGCCGTAAAAGTCGGCCCCGCCATTAAGGCCCAGGAATTCGCCGCGCAGCAGGCCGAGATCCGGGTCGAGCGACACAACGGCCTTGTGGCCATCGATTTCAATCACATTGTTCATGGTGAAATTCCATTTTCTTCCAGCCACTTCCGGATACTGGCCACCGCACCCTTGTCCGTCTCCGGCGTCGGGTGCGGCCGGTGAAAGACCCTGATCTGCCCGAACAGGAAGACCCCGATGCGAGACCCTTCGCGTTCGCTGATCTCAGCGCCAAGCGCAATGAATAACGCCTCGATGTCCTGCCAGCGGATGGTGCCGCTGACCGGCTGGGCGAAGATCTGCTCCAGCGTGGCGCGATGCTTCTTCTTCATCAGGAGATGATACCATAAAACAGTACCAATTCAACCGGACCTCGATGCGGCGCACCGCTGCCGCGTCTTTTGTCCTTGCCGAGCCTTGCCGTCCGTTCGATATAAGGCACGCGGAAATGGATGACAGGCAGAATGGCGAAGCAGACCAAGGCGAAACTCGACAAGAAGGGGCTTTCAGGCCTTGGGCTCGAGAAATTGGTCGATATTCTCCTGGAGGAGTCCGCCGCCAACAAGGCGCTGAAGGCCAGGCTCCAGACGGCGCTCGCCGGCGAAACAGGTCCGGACGAGATGGCGCGGCTGATCGACAAGCGCCTCGACGCGATCGACCAGTCAACGACCCGCATCAACAGGGCACGCGCCCGCGATCTCGCCGGTGAATTCGCAGCCCTTGCCCGCAACATTCTCTCCGAATTAGGATCAGCCGATCCCCAGGCCGCAGCCGAGCGTATTGTTCGTTTCCTCGGCCTGCGCTTCCCTGTCTCCGCCCGTCTCGCCACCGACAATGCCCGTCTCTGGAAGGTCTTCGAGGATACGGAATTGGCCACGCTTGAGCTGATCAAGACCGTTGGTGCCGAGGAGCAGGCGCTGCTGGTGCCGCATCTGGAACGCCTGCGGCTTCGGGATCGCTACGGCGAACACACCGGTTTTCTGCGCGCACTCACGGGCGTCGTCTCGGCCCCGGCAGCATCGGCCTGGCGAAAGGTGCTGGGCGCGCTCCTGCCCTCCGAGCCCCTGAAGCTCGGCGCGCTCGATCTCCTGCAGTCGCTCGCTCTTCATCAGGGTGACATAGACGACTTCCTGGCGCTCGAACGCCAGAAGCCCGACAACCGCCGCGACACGCTGGCCGTCGCCGACATGCTGCATCAGGCCGGCCGCTTCGAGGATGCGCTGGAATGGGTGCGCGAGCGCCCGCGCGGCGTGCGCCTCATCCCGGTCAATGGCGTGCTCGCCTCCGTCGGCCCGGACTATGGCGCCCATGAGCGCCGCCTGCTCGAAGCCGAGATCCTGGACAAGCTCAAACGCCGCGAAGACGCGCAGGAGCTACGCTGGCGAGAATTCGGCGAAACCCTCGATCCAGCAGTGCTGAAACTTTACCTGTCCAAGCTCGACGATTTCGCCGAATTCGACGAGCTCGACCGGGCCCTGGCGCTCGCCAAAGAGCACGAGGACATCTATCTCGGCCTCGACTTCTTCCTCGCCTGGCCACGCCTCGATCTCGCCGCCGCCCATGTGCTGCGCCATCAGCATGATTGGGAAGGTCGCCACTACGACGACCTCGCCCCCGCCGCCGAGGCGCTCTCGGCAAAAGAACCGCTGGCTGCCGTGGTGCTTTACCGTGTGCTCGTCGAGGACATCCTGCGGCGCGGCATCGGCATGGCCTATCCCCATGCTGGCCGCTATGTCGGCGAACTTGCGCGCCTCATGCCGAACCTGCCCGAAGGCCACGGCCTTTTGACCCATGCCGCCTTCCTCGCGGAGCTGCGGCGCAATCACTCGAAGAAATACGGCTTCTGGAGTTCGGTGCCGGGTGGGTTGGCGGGAGGTTGAGTGTGTGGGATTGTTAAGCGCTATCTGACTTTTTCGCCGCTGCCACGTAGGCGTGGACGAGCCGCAAGAGCCTGACGTGGGAGATGTCGAGGGTCCAGGTGTGCACAGCGATGCCCTGGATCCCGAGTAGCCTTTCATAGGGGCGCATCAATCGACCATAGAGGGTTAGTGGGAGGCTGTCTTCTGCATCGCCATGAAGCCTTAAAATGATTGTAGAGGCAGAATTGCCGCGCAAGCGCCAATCCGAGACGTCCTCGATGAGGTTCCAAGGTACAAGCTTTGCCGTCAAACGCAGGTCGTGGAAGCCCTCTGGGGAGAGGATCACCACGTCTCCGCTCAACACAAGAAGTCTATGTATCGTCGCGCCGAGGGCGACGGCAAAGAAAGCCAAGCAAGCAAGAACGACCAGAAATCTGGCATCGTCCGTGACATAGAATTCCCATGTCAGCCATATGCTCCCGCCTATGAACGAGAGATAGAGAGCAAAGTGAAACAGCAGCTTTGCTGACGACTGCCGAAAGCCCCTCACGGTTGAGGTGCCTATCGCGTCATATATGTTCAGAGAAACCTCTGAAGTTGCGGAGTTTATTTCGTGGGCCAAACCTAGCGCTCCCAATAGGGCACCGGCCCATATAATTCCGCCAGATAGTCGATGAACAGCCGAACCTTGGCCGGCAGGAACTGGCGGCTCGGATAGACGGCAGACAATGCCACGTTCCGCGAGCTCTCATACTGCGGCAGCACCTGCACCAGCTTGCCGCTCTTCAGTTCCGCCCCGACATCCCAGGTGGAGCGTAGCGCGATCCCGAGGCCGGCGATCACGGCTTCGCGGAGCACCTCGCTGGAATTGGTGATCAGCATGCCCTCCGGACGCAGCGTGACCGGCCCGTTCGGCCCCTCCAGCCGCCAGGATTCATGGTTATGCGCCGGCAGGCAGCGATGCTTCTTCAGGTCGTCGAGTGTTTCAGGCGTCCCGTATTCGGCAAGATAACTTGGTGCCGCGCACAGCACGCGGCGCACGGGGGCGAGCCTGCGTGCAACGAGCGAGGAATCGTTCAGTTCCGCGATCCGGATCGCGAGATCGAAGCCGCCGCCGACGATGTCGGTGAACTCGTCCGAAAGCACCAGATGGATCGCGAGATCCGGATGCGCCTCCATGAAGGGTTTCAGGTGTGGCGCGACATGCATGCGACCGAAGGAGGTCGATGCCGAGATCTTCAGCGTGCCGTTGACTTCCGAGGAGCGCCCCGACGCAAAGGCCTCTGCCTCTTCCAGCCCGCCCAGCACGGTCAGCACCCGCTCGTGAAATCCCTGGCCGGCTTCCGTCAGCGATATCTGCCGCGTCGTGCGCTGCAGGAGCCGCGTGCCGAGCTTGTCCTCCAGCCGCTTGATGCGCTTGGAGACGACGGCAGGCGACAGGCCGAGGTCGCGCGCCGCCGTCGACATGCTGCCGGCTGCGATCACCCGGACGAAGACTTCAAGATCACCGAGATTGGTCATGAGTGCGTGCTACTTTTTCCGATTTGGTCATAAGTGCATAGCATTTGCCCTGCGAAAGTCCTAGTGGTAAGAAAATTTGACCAGTTGAGCGCTGGCCTCGATGCAGCTAGGATCGCGGGCAAGCAGGAGGAGACCGACATGAGCGAGGCCATCGCCTTTTTGCCGCCGCGACCGGAGGTTCTCTCGCGTCGTGCGGAGATCCTCGCCGATCTGAAGGAGCTGGTGCCGCAAGGCCGCCTTGTCGAGGAGCGAAACGCGCTCGTGCCCTTCGAAACCGATGGCTTCATCGCCTATCGCCGCCGCCCGCTCGCCGTCGTCTTGCCCGAGACGACAGCCCAGGTCGCGGCCGTCATGAAATACTGTCATCGCTACGGCATCCCGGTCGTACCCCGCGGCGCCGGCACCTCGCTCTCGGGCGGTGCCATCCCGCAGGAAGATGCCGTCGTGCTCGGCCTCTCCGCCATGACCCGCATCATTGAGGTCGACTACGCCAATCGCTGCGCAACCGTCCAGGCCGGCGTCACCAACCTCGCCATCTCGGATGCCGTCGGTGCCGACGGCTATTTCTACGCCCCCGATCCGAGCTCGCAGCTCGCCTGCACGATCGGCGGCAACATCGCCATGAACTCCGGCGGCGCCCACTGTCTGAAATACGGTGTCACCACCAACAACCTGCTGGGCGTGAAAATGGTTCTCGTCGACGGCACGGTGGTCGATCTCGGTGGCAAACATCTGGACGCCGAGGGTTATGACCTGCTTGGCCTCGTCTGTGGCTCGGAAGGTCAGCTCGGCATCGTCACCGAAGCGACCGTTCGTCTGCTCGCCAAGCCGGAAGGTGCGCGCCCCGTGCTCTTCGGCTTCGACAGCGCGGAAGCTGCCGGTTTCTGCGTTGCTGATGTCATCGGCGCCGGCATCATACCGGTCGCGATCGAGTTCATGGACAAGCCCGCGATCGAGATCTGCGAAGCCTTCGCCAAGGCCGGATATCCGCTCGATGTGGAGGCTCTGTTGATCGTCGAGGTCGAGGGCTCCGAAGCCGAGATGGACGCCATGCTCGCCGCGATCGTCGAGATCGCCAAGCGTCATGGTGTGAAGACCGTGCACGAAAGCCAGTCGGCCAACGAGGCGGCTCTCATCTGGAAAGGCCGCAAATCCGCCTTCGGCGCGACCGGCCGTATCGCCGATTACATCTGCATGGACGGCACCGTGCCGCTCAGCCAGCTCGCCTACGTGTTGCGCAAGACCTCCGAGATCATCGACCGCTACGGGTTGCGCGTCGCCAACGTCTTCCACGCTGGCGACGGCAACATGCACCCGCTGATCCTCTACAACATCAACGACCCGGAAGACGCAGCCAAGGCGGAAGCCGCAGGTATGGAAATCCTCAAACTCTGCGTCGATGCCGGCGGCTGCCTGACTGGTGAACACGGGGTCGGCATCGAAAAGCGGGATCTGATGCTGCACCAGTTCAGCCAAGTCGATCTCGATCAACAGATGGCCGTGCGCTCCGCTTTTGATGCGGGCTGGATCCTCAATCCCTCCAAGGTCTTTCCGCTGGAGGGGAGGGGATGATGCTCATGTCTTTCGTGTCTCTGACTCACCCCCCTCTGCCCTGCCGGGCATCTCCCCCTCAAGGGAGGAGATCGGCTGTGGCTGCCGCTCGATCCTCCGCATCCGTGACTAAAGCAGCAGTCGCCGTGGTACGAACATCCATCAACCACGGTCGACCGCTTTCGACGTTTACTGAAGGGCGCGGCGCCTGCTGCTTCCGATCTCCCCCCTTGAGGGGGAGATGCCCGGCAGGGCAGAGGGGGTAGGCTTGCGCCGAGACATGAAGGGGCCTCCCCATGCTGACCCCCTCGACCGAGACCGAAGCCGCCGAGATCATCCGCGAGCACGCTGCCAGCAAAACCCCGCTCAAGATCCGTGGCGGTGGCACCCGGGCGGGCTTCGGCAATCCGGTTGCTGCTGAGGCCACACTCTCCTCTGCCGGCCTTACCGGCATTGTGGAATTCAACCCCGCCGAAATGGTCATCACCGCCCGTGCCGGCACCCCCGTTGCCGAGATCGAGGCGGCACTTGCCGCAAACGGGCAGGGCATGGCCTTCGAACCCGTTGACCATCGTGGCGCCATGGGCACCTCTGGCGCGCCCACGATCGGTGGCCTCTTTGCCGTCAACAGTTCGGGTCCGCGCCGCTTCACTGCGGGCGCTGCCCGCGACCATCTGCTCGGTGTCCGCTTCGTCAACGGAGCAGGCGATGTCGTGAAGGCTGGCGGCAAGGTGATGAAGAACGTCACCGGACTTGATCTCGTCAAGCTGCTCGCCGGGTCTCACGGCACGCTCGGTTTCCTCACCGAAGTCACCTTCAAGGTCCTGCCGGTGGCGAAGACCTCCACCACCCTTGTTCTCTCCGGCCTCGAGGACGAGCAGGCGATGAAGGCGCTCGCCGCCGCCATGTCGCTCTCCGTCGAAGTCTTCGGCGCCGCCCATCTGCCGGAAAGCGTGCGCGGCCGCTTCATCTCCGGAAAGCTTGCAGATGGGGCCGCCACCGTCATGCGCCTCGAAGGACTGGAGGCCTCCGTAGCCGTGCGCGCCGAAAAGCTGGCGGCGGCCATGGCAGGCTTTGGCCCGGTCAACCGCCTCGATGATGTGGATTCGAAAGCGCTGTGGCGCGAAATCCGTGACGTCCTGCCCTATGCCGACGGCACGGCGCGTCCGCTCTGGCGCGTGTCCATGGCGCCGTCGGAAGCCTGGAAGCTCGTCGCCGGCTTGCGGCTGCGCGCCGGCATCGATGCCTATTACGACTGGCAGGGCGGGCTCGTCTGGATGCGCATGGAGGCCGATCCCGAAGCCGACGTCTTGCGCCATGGCATCCGCACGCTCGGCGGCGGCCACGCGACGCTTGTCAGGGCCGCTCCCCCGATCCGTGCTGAAGTGCGGGCCTTCGAGCCCCAAGCATCCGCCGTCGCTTTGCTTTCCGCCCGAGTCAGGGCAAAACTCGACCCACACGGGATCTTTAATCCCGGCTTAATGGAGCTCTGCAGTGAACGATGATCACGCAAATCATATCGTATTGCGACTTGCCAAATTCATGTGCGACGCAAACGCTGAGATTATGAGATTTACCAAGAACCGTGGCCACATTCACAACACCGGATCTGAAGGCTATGTGAGTGGCTATATCGCAAGTAGGATATTCTCGGAAAATCTACTGATTGTGAACGAATACGTCGATCACGTTCGCTTGGAAAAAGATGTGCGAGGATTGGTTGACGAAGGAAGTGGGGAATACAGGGATACTGGCAGGTTTGACATAGTTTGCTACGGAGAGGCGGATAATGAGATACTTATTGTCGAGGTAAAGAGATATTTCAGCCCCTCTGCTCTTAGGGAGGATGCCGGTAGAATTGTCGCGGCCATCAGAAAATCGCGTAGCGCCGGAGGAAATATTAAAGGTGGGGTCCTTCTAGGGGCAAAAACGGCATGGGCGGAAAACGCACGGAAAAGCTCTGAAGAGGTGCTTGAGGACGTGGAAGCGTCAATCCGAGATTATGAAAGCGATATTCACACTTGGGGTGGTTATCATGAGGCTGTGGTCGTTGTGGATAGCCAGAAATTGCCGCAAAGCGTGACTGGCTTCGCTGTTCTGATTAAGGGCTGAACGTGCAGACCAATTTCACCGCCGAACAGCTCGCCGATCCCCATGTCGCGGAAGCCGAGAGCATTCTGCGCAAATGCGTGCATTGCGGCTTCTGCACCGCCACCTGTCCCACCTATGTGACGCTGGGCAACGAGCTCGACAGCCCGCGCGGCCGCATCTACCTGATCAAGGACATGCTGGAAAACGGCCGCCCGGCAGACGAGCAGATCGTCACCCATATCGACCGCTGTCTCTCATGCCTTGCCTGCACGACGACCTGTCCTTCGGGCGTCGACTACATGCATCTGGTCGACCATGCCCGCACCCATATCGAAAAGACCTATCGCCGCCCGCTGATGAACCGGCTGACCCGCGACATGCTGGCCATGGTCTTGCCCTATCCCGGCCGCTTCCGCTGGACGCATGAGCTCGCCGCCCTCGGCCGCCCCTTCGCCGGTCTCCTCGATCAGGTGAAGTCGCTCAAGCCGATGGCCGCCATGCTGCGGCTCTCACCTTCCAAAGTCGCGCCACCCTCCGACTTCGCCAAGCCCGCCACTCATGCGGCGACCGCTGCGCGTCGGGGCCGCGTCGCGATCCTCACCGGCTGCGCCCAGCCCGTCCTCGATCCCGGCATCAACGAAGCCGCGATCTCGCTGCTCACCCGCCTCGGCGTCGAGGTCGTCGTACGCCCCTGGCGACGGGCTGCTGTGGCGCGCTCGTCCACCATATGGGCCGCGAGGAACAGGCGCTCGACAGCGCCCGCCGCAATGTCGACGTCTGGACCCGTGCCATCGAAGCGGGCGGTCTCGATGCGATCATCGTCACGACCTCGGGCTGCGGCACCACCGATCAAGGACTACGGCGCCATGCTGCGCCAACGACCCCGCCTATGCAGGAGAAGGCCGGCGCGGGTCGCGTCGGCTAGCGAAGGACGTCACCGAATATCATGCTCCACCCTCGATCTCGCCGATCTCGTGAGGCCAAGAGTCCACTGACGGTCGCCTATCACTCCGCCTGTTCCATGCAGCACGGCCAGAAGGTGATCGAGCAGCCCAAGAAACTCCTCAGGGACGCCGGCTTCGCCGTCAAGGACGTGCCGGAAGGCCATCTCTGCTGCGGCTCCGCCGGCACCTACAACATGCATGCAGCCCGAGATTTCACGCCAGGCTGAAGCGCCCGCAAGGTCGAAGAACATCGAGTGCGACGAAACCCGATGTCATCGCTGCCGGAAATATCGGTTGCATGACCCAGATCGGCTCGGCCACAGGCATTCCGGTTGTGCATACGGTGGAACTGTTGAACTGGGCCTATGGCGGCCCGCGCCCCTCAGCGCTTGATCGCCGCGTGTCGGCCTGAGCGAATTGTTAAGCGATTTCTGCAATAACTGTCCTGGGATGGGGCATCCCGGGAGGCCTTCATGGCAAACAAGAGTCTAGTCGTCGCTTTCGTATTCCTCTGTCCGTTCGTGACACCGGCGGAGGCGATCGAGCGCATATACTGTGCCGCATCCGACACGGTGATCGACATGTCTCTGGAGAGCGGTTTCAGCAATAAGGACCAGGAAAAGCTGGTGCATTTCCGCGGAATGGCCGGTGTCAAGGACAAGGCCGCACCCTCAGGCTTCCGACGCTTCCAGATCACCTCGGAAATGCTCAGGCAGTACTGGATCGACGATCGCGACCTGCGCTTCAGCATCCATGCCTTCGCCCCGCAAAGGGAGCCCCTCTACCGGGTGACCATGTCGATGATCACCGACCGTAGCTCCGATACCGCCTTGCGCTTCAAGGGCCGCTACGCGATGAAGGTCGAGAAGCTGAAAATGGGCAGCACCGCGGGCGCCGAAACGATCATCACCCATGAGGGCTCGATCTTCTGCGATGTGAAGCGTTGAGCTTCAGAACCTGTAGCTGACGCCGACATTCACCGCATTCGTCAGGATATTGGTCTTCAGCGACGCGCCGGAATCGATGTCGACATCGACCCAGGAATAGTTGCCCTTGTATTCGACGAAAGCTGACCAGTTCTCGTTGAAATCATAGGCCACACCGGCCTGCGCCTGCACGGTCGCACCACCCAGCTGATATTCGAAGGTCCTGCCCGAACCACGCGTCACCTCGACATGCGGCACGTTGATGCCGGCACCCGCGCCGACATAAGGCACGAACTTCGTCCCCTCGATCGGCATGCGATAGAGCGCGTTCAGCGTCAGCAGATTGATGCCATCTGAGAATTCGAAATGCGACCAGCCGGAGGAGGTCAGTGTCTCGCTGTCGGCATAGACCTTTGCATGGGTGAAATCGACAGAGAGACCGAGATTGGGCTTGCCCAGATTGGTCATCCACCAGGTTCCGCGAACACCGTAATAGGGCGGTGTCTGAAACGACTTGCCTTCCCAGCCTGCGCGGAAGTCCGGTCCGTCCGAGACCTCGATATCGCTGTGCGGCGCCGTCTGGAAACCGCCATAAACGGAGACACCCATTTCAGCCGTCGCCGGCACGGTGGCAATCAGTGTGAAGACCCCACCGGTGAGGGCGAGTGCAAGCAAACGATAAGTCATGAACTGAAGTCCCCGAAAACGATGCATGTCGACATCGGGGCCCCGAACCCCGTTGCCAGCGGAGACTGCACCCCGGAGGCAACAGCTTCATGACACGAAAAAGGCCGCGCTGTGTGGGCGCGGCCGTCCGATCGTTTTTGTGTGGAGGCTGGTCTCAGCCGCCGAAGATCGTGCGCAGGATATCCACGCCCTTGTCGTCGAAGGACACGTCGCCCTGGCGGTTGCCCGGGCCGATGACGATGACCTTGGAGCCGATATCGGCGCGATCATAGAGATGCTCGACATCCTTGTTCATCATGCGAATGCAGCCGGACGACATGTTGAGGCCGATCGTCCAGGGCTGGTTGGTGCCATGGATGCGGAAGATCGTGTCGCGGCCGCCCTTGTAGAGATACATGGCGCGCGCGCCGAGCGGATTGTCCGGTCCACCTTCCTGCACGACCGGCAGGATATGACCCTTGGCGGCTTCGCGGCGGCGCATTTCTGCCGGCGGGCGCCATTCAGGCCATTCCGCCTTGCGGCCGATCTTCACCACGCCCGACCAACCGAAGCCTTCACGACCGACGCCCACGCCGTAACGGGTCGCACGATTGTTGCCTTCGACATAGTAGAGAAACTTGTTGTTCGTATCGATGATGATCGTGCCCGGCTTTTCATCCGTCGTCAGGCGCACGACCTTGCGCTTGAACTTCTCCGGCACTTCCTTGCGCTGCTGCGCAACAAGCGTCACGTCACCGGTGGTCTGGATGCGGTCGAGGCTGATGGCAGATGCCGGTAGCGGCATGGCAAAGGTCACCGCCAGAATGGCGGCGGTGACGCTCTTCGAAATCGTCTTGAGCATATTCTGTCCCCTGAATTTGCAGGGTTTGGAGCCTAGCTTCTTCCTTTTGCAAAGCAAGGGCTAATCCACCATTTGTGATATGATGAGTGTCTCAGATCACAATGACCTTGGTGCCGACCTTCACCCGCTCGTAGAGATCGGTGACGTCCTCGTTGCGCATGCGGATGCAGCCGGAGGAAACGCCGCTGCCGATCGACCACGGGGCGTTGGTCCCATGGATGCGGTAGAGCGTCGAGCCGAGATAGAGCGCGCGCGCACCGAGCGGATTTTCCGGGCCGCCGGGCATATGGGCGGGCAGGAAGTGGCCCTTGGCCGCCTCGCGGGCGATCATCTCCTGCGGCGGACGCCAATCCGGCCATTCGCGCTTCGACGTGACCTTGTGCGTACCGGCCCATTCGAAGCCCGGCTTACCGACACCCACGCCATAACGCTTGGCCATGCCGTCGGCCATCACGAGGTAAAGGAAACGTTCGCGCGTATCGATGACGATCGTGCCGGGCTTCTGCTCGGTCTGGTACTGAACCATCTGCGGCAGGAACTGCGGATCGATCTGGGTGCGAACCGGCTTGTCCGGCCGCATCGCAACCTGTTGTGCTGCCGGCTGCTGCTGCTGCGGGAAGAGCACGCGACGCTGCTGCACGACCCGGCGCTGCTGCTGCACCGGCTGCTGGCGAAGCACCTGCTGCGGCTGAACGACGACCCGCTGGCGGCCAGCCGGAACGACCTGGCGCTGGCGCTGCGGCATCACGGAACTGCGCGTCTGTGCGGGAACGCCACCCAGCTGCAACACCCAGGAGGCCTGCAGATCCGGGCTCACCATCACCGGCGGACGGCTCTGATAGCGGTCATTGGCATGGGCGGGCAGGGCAAGCGGCAGGCAGGCCAGAACGGCCAGCAGCAGGGATTTC
The DNA here is from genome assembly GCA_965283865.1 of Allorhizobium sp. Taxonomy (GTDB): domain Bacteria; phylum Pseudomonadota; class Alphaproteobacteria; order Rhizobiales; family Rhizobiaceae; genus Allorhizobium. The sequence continues at coordinate 3,879,035 of CBDIQA010000001.1, read as the reverse complement.
TTCGACATCGGACAACTCATGAACTTGGGACCGGATGCGGCGGCAGGACATGCCACCAATTCCACCGGATCGTGCCAGAGCGAGGCCCGCCAATTGGTAAAGAGGCGTTCATGAAAATGCGATCGGGCCCGTAAACCTTTCGGAAGGGTTAGCGTGGGGTTTGGAAAAATCGTGAACAAATGGTAAACGCGTTCCCGCATAGGGGGAGAATCGCATGGATATGATCGCGGAAGGCCTGATCCGGGGAGAAGACGGTCTCGACCGTTGCATCTGGCATGGCGGCCTAGAAGACTATCGCCGCTACCATGACGAGGAGTGGGGCAGCCCGGTCACCGACGATGTCAGGCTCTTCGAAAAGATTTGCCTCGAAGGTTTCCAGTCCGGCCTGTCCTGGCTGACGATCCTGCAGAAAACGCGAAAACTTCCGCGCAGCCTTTGCCGGCTTTGCGGTTGCGGCCGGTCGCCCGCTTCGGCGATGACGACATTGCCCGATGCCTCGCGGACGCCGGCATCATCCGCCACCGCGGCAAGATCGTCTCGACGATCAACAACGCCCGCCGCGCGATCGACCTCACGGCGGAATTTGGCTCGCTCTCTCGCTACTTCTGGAGTTACGAACCCGACGCTTCCGAGCGCCCGCCGCGCATGGACTACGCGACACTGAGAGCGAATCCCACATCGCCCACCTCGATCCGCCTGTCCAAGGATCTAAAGAAGCGCGGCTGGACCTTTGTCGGCCCAACCACGGTCTATGCCTTCATGCAGGCCATGGGTCTGGTCAACGACCATATCGAGGGCTGCTGCCGTCGCTTAGCCACCGAGGAACTGCGCGCCCGGCTCGTGCGCCCCTGACCGTCAGTCGATGCTGACGGCGAGAATTCGGCTGATCTCGGTCAGCGAGCGACCGGATTGTGCCCGCCAGGCATTGAACGCCGTCTGCACTGCGGCCTTATCCTTGGCCGATGTCGGAGCCTTGTCGACCACGCTCTCGGCGATCAGCCGGTTCACCACGCTTTGCGACAGGATGAAGCTGTCGACCCCGGCAAAACGCAGGAAATATTGACCGGTATTGCCGCCCAGCCGGGTGCCCTTCTTCTGCAGGAGATCGAGCAGACCGACATAGTTCTCCGTCGTCCAACTGGCAAAGAAGGCGCCGGCCGAGCCATGCTCCCGGACAATCCCCGAGAGAAACATGGCATTCTCCTGCACCGCCCGGATCTTCGGCCCATGCCGCACGATGCGGGTGTCCGAGACGAGCCGGGCAAAATCCTCGTCATGCAGCATCGCGCACAGCCCGATATCGAAGCCGTTGAAGGCGGCTTCGAAACCCGGCCACATGGCCTCCACGACCTTCCAGTTGAAGCCGGACTGGAAGATGCATTTGGTCATCAGCGCCAGAAAGCGATCATCCGGCACGGCCGCGATCTCGGATTGCTGCTTCGGATGCTGCAGGCTCTCCAGAACACCGTCTTCGCCCTTCCGAGCGACGGCGAGCGCATAGATTTCATCGAAGGAGCGCATGGGGCCTCAATGTTGAAGGTTGGCAACGAGATCGGGCACATGCCCGAGATCCGGGATCTCGCGAAAGCGCGGCACCTCCTCGGGCTTTTCGACATGCTCCAGCACCCAGGTCAGCTCATGCGGCACGAACACGCCCCAGGCACCGGCGGCGATCGCCGGCACGATGTCGGACTTCAGCGAATTGCCGATCATCATCGCCCGCTCCGGTCCTTCCCCATGTTTGCCGAAGATCCGCCGATAGGTGGTGGCCGTCTTGTCCGACACGATTTCGACCGCATCGAAATAGTCGCCGAGCCCGGATTGCGCCAGCTTGCGCTCCTGATCGAACAGGTCGCCCTTGGTGATCAGCACCAGGAAATACTTGCCTGAAAGGGCCTCCAACGCATCCCGCGCATGCGGCAAACATTCGACGGGGTGGCTCAAGAGATCGCGTCCGATGGCGAGGATCTCGCTGACGACGGAGGAGGGCGCTCTGCCCTCGGTGATCTCCAGCGCCGTCTCGATCATCGACAGGGTAAAGCCTTTGATGCCGAAGCCGTAATGGGCGAGATTGCGCTTCTCGGCCTCCAGCAAGCGCTCGGAGACGTGATCGCCCTCGGAAAACTCGGAGAGCAGGCCGCGAAAATGGCTTTCGGTCAGCTTGTAATACTGCTCGTTCTGCCAGAGCGTGTCGTCGGCATCAAAGCCAATCACGGAGACAGGGCGGTTGGACATGACGCCTCCTTATCGATCAGGAGGGGCAGACTAATCCGTCTCTCGGGCAAAGCAATGGCGCCGGTGAGCGCCATCGCAGTTTCGGGTTTGGGGAGAGCTTACTGGCCGTTCTTGGCCAGCCACGCCTTCATCATGGCGATCTCACCCTCCTGGGCCGCGATCACCTCTTCTGCGAGCTTGCGGATCTCGGGATCCTTGCCGTGTTCAAGCACGATCTTCGCCATGTCGATCGCGCCCTGATGGTGCGGGATCATGCCCTGCACGAAGTCGACATCGGCATTGCCCGTGAGCGGCACGGCCATGTCCTTGTGCATCTTGGCATTGGCCTCGGCAAAAGCCTTGGACGACGCACTGTCGCCCATCGCGCCGTGATTCATGCTGCCATGGTCCATGGAGGACATGTCGTGGCCCTGATGCATGGTGTTGTCCTGGGCCAGGACAGCGGACGTGGAAAGCGCGCTCGCAAGCGACGCCGCAACGAGAATGGTCTTCAGCATTGAAATCTCCTGTGCTGATCGATGATGGAATCGCGCGAAGCCAAAGGCCGCGCGGTGTCATCGGATCAGGTGCGGGGAGGGGGCGTCGCAGGTGCACGCAGCTGTGAAGCGAGCCTTGAGGGAAGCGCTGACGCTTCTGCAGCCCGCGCCGGCTTGCCGCTGTTGGCAAGCACGGTCTCGGCGGGCAGCGTGAGACAGGCTGCGCAATGCCAGACTGATTTCATCGGCTTGGACGGATGTTCGCCGTCGCCGTCCGGCATCTGCCACGGCAGAGTATGCACCGACGCCAGGCTTTTGATATCTGCCATCGTAGAGTGATCTTGCGTAGCTGTTCGCGCCAGATCGTGAGCGGCATCCATCGCATGCTCGTGCCAGGCAGCAATGGCCGACATGCCGGTCATGGGCATGGCGCCGTAGGCAAGGGCAGCAATGAGCAGCAAAAGGCGGGCAAGTGATGTCATGGAGCGAAGATGGGCTGCGATCGGGACGAAAGCAAGGCCGGGAGACTTACCGCGCAATCACATGATGCAGGATCCGGTAGTCCCTGCTTTCCTCGCCGAAGGGGATCACCGGCCAGTCCCACTCGGCCCGGACATCCCCCAGATCTGCTCCGTGCATCAGATCGACCGTTTCGTGACGTCCCCCGCTGCGGTCGATGACCGTGTAGCTGACATCTGTGACGAGGCAGGTCTCGGCCGAAACCTGCGCCAGACCCTCGACATGCGCGCCGATTACCTGACGGAGGAGGGTGGCTTTGTCCGCATGACCGTCAAGCCGTCGCGCGGCGCCGATCCCGATTTGCGACAGCAGATTGGCGGAGACGACAAGGTCGAGATAGGGCACCTGCCGGAGAAACGCGAGCGGCTCGAATGGCTTTGCCCCGAGCAGCGCATCGAGCCCCGACAGATCCCGCTCGATCAGCCGGACATTCTTCAGTCGCTTGACCGTGAGCCAGCCCCGAACGCTGGCAAGATGCACGAGATCAACGAGCACCACCGTGTCGAACAGCCGCGACAGCTCCATGACCGGCACGTCGCGCAACAGCCCCGATCCCAGCACCACCACCGTCCGCCGCTGCCGGCATCCTTCAGCCGCCTTCAGAATGGCCGCCTTCGTCCGGCGCTCATGATCGGCCCAGGCTGTGGCGCAACGGTTTGCCCGCGCCCAAAGATTGACGGAGGAGCGGATAAACGGACGATGGGAGGCGCAAGTCAGCGGCCAGCTCGCGGCGTAGTTCAGGGCTTCGAGGATCATGTCTTACCGATAGACGGAGCTGCGATGGCCGATCTCGACCACGAGCACGATGAGTTTACCGTCCTGGATATCGCAGATGATGCGGTAGTCGCCAACTTTGTAGCGCCAGAGACCATTCAATTCTTGCCCCCGAAGCGGACGGCCTTGCTGCCGGGCGTCATCAAGCGGCGCAACTCGGTGCTCAAGATAAGAAACTATGCGCGCAGCAGTGGGCTTGCCGATTTTGGCAAGCTAATTTTTGGCTTTCTCCTCAAGTTCAATCGTCCAGGCCAAGTTCGCGCTTCACTTCGTCCAGTGTGTAGGTCCGGCTTTCACCGCGAGCACGCGCTTCCATCACTTCTTGAGCCCGCCGCATGAAGTAGGCGTCCTCCAGCTGCTCCTCGATCATTTCGAGCAGATAGGCATCCGGCTGTGTCCCAGCTTCTGCGGCATATTTGACCACCAACTGATGCATTTCTTCCGGCATGTCGAGCGTGACGCGCTTGTTCATCGGAGCGATCCCTGTTTCGAAGCCTCAGCATACCAGTGAAAGCACCCATTTTCCAGCATCCGGCCTCGCGCACGCCCGCCTTCGCCCTTGCCGCCAAATCCTTGATCCTCTAAGACACCGGCACCTTTTTGAAACGAAAATTCCGGTTGTCATCATGAGCGATAAGAACAAGAAGCCCCAGAAGCTGAAGGCCCGTCTGCCGCGCGGCTTCGTCGATCGCGAGGCTGCCGATATCCGCGCTGTCAACCAGATGATGGAGACCATCCGCGAGGTCTATGAGCGCTACGGCTTCGACCCGATCGAGACCCCGCTCTTCGAATACACCGATGCGCTCGGCAAATTCCTGCCGGACTCGGACCGCCCGAACGAAGGCGTCTTCTCGCTGCAGGACGATGACGAACAGTGGATGTCGCTGCGCTATGACCTGACCGCGCCCATGGCGCGTCATGTTGCGGAGAACTTTCAGGAAATCCAGCTCCCCTACCGCACCTATCGTGCCGGCTACGTCTTCCGCAATGAGAAGCCGGGCCCAGGCCGTTTCCGCCAGTTCATGCAGTTCGATGCCGACACGGTCGGCGCGCCTGGCGTCCAGTCCGATGCCGAAATGTGCATGATGATGGCCGACACGCTGGAGGCGCTGGGCATCAAGCGCGGCGACTATGTGATCCGCGTCAACAACCGCAAGGTTTTGGACGGCGTGATGGAGGCTATCGGCCTCGGCGGTGAGGAGAATGCCGGGCGTCGTCTGGGCGTTTTGCGCGCCATCGACAAGCTCGATAAGTTCGGCATTGAGGGCGTGCGTCTGCTGCTTGGGGAAGGCCGTAAGGATGAGTCAGGCGACTTTACCAAGGGTGCGGGCCTCGAACAAAGGTACATAGACTTCATCGCAAGTTTGTTTTTGAAGCCGAATGACGGTGCATCGACCCGACAGAAGCAAACAGCCGAAGCCATCCGGCAGGATATGATGCTGCCATTCCAAGGTCTCCTCGGCGGACAGAGGCAAAACGAGACATACCTGAACGGCGTCGAAGAGCTGCTTAGCCTTGGAAGTTTGGTCACCGCCGCTGGTTATGGGCCAGATCGCATACTTATCGACATGTCTGTTGTCCGCGGTCTCGAATACTACACCGGGATGGTCTACGAAGCCGAGCTCACCTTCGACGTCACCAATGAAAAGGGCGAAAAGGTCGTCTTCGGTTCGGTTGGCGGTGGTGGCCGTTATGATGGCCTCGTCTCGCGTTTCATGGGCCAGCCGGTCCCGGCCACGGGCTTCTCGATCGGCGTCTCGCGCCTGATGACGGCGCTGAAAAACCTCGGCAAGCTTGGCCAGGACGACGTGCTCGGCCCCGTCCTCGTCACCGTCATGGATGGCGATGTCGATAGCATGGGCCGCTACCAGCGCTTCACGCAGCAACTGCGGGCCGAAGGCATCCGCGCTGAAATGTATCAGGGCAACTGGAAGAAGTTCGGCAACCAGCTGAAATATGCCGACCGCCGCGGCGCCCCGATCGCCATCATCCAGGGCGGCGACGAGCGCGCGCAAGGCGTCGTGCAGATCAAGGACCTGATCGAGGGCAAGCGCCTCTCCGGCGAGATCACCGACAATGCCGAATGGCGCGAGGCGCGTGTAGCGCAGGAAGTGGTGGCCGAGGCGGACCTCGTCGCCAAGGTCAAGGATATCCTGGCCGCCCAGGCGGAAGATCGTCGTCGGGCGAAGGGATAAAGCACCCTATGCGAAGCTGCCCCTCACCCTAACCCTCTCCCCGCAAGCGGGGAGAGGGGACGTGCCCCAGGCGCGGACGGCGTCTGGCCGAAACGCTGCCGTTTTCGCCTTCTCCCCGCTTGCGGGGAGAAGGTGCCGGCAGGCGAATGAGGGGCAATCCTTCCCAATCGCAGGACCTACCCCATGCCCCTGACCGACATGCCGGATTTCGCCGGGACCATCCTGCAGGAATTCGTCTCGCGCGGCACGACCCGCGTTGATACACCTGTCATCCAGCGCGCCGGCCCGTTTCTCGACATGGCCGGCGAGGATCTGCGGCGGCGGATCTTCATGACCGAGAGCGAGACCGGCGAGAGCCTCTGCCTGCGGCCGGAATTCACGATTCCCGTCTGCCTGCGCCATATCGAAACCGCCACCGGCACGCCGAAGCGCTATGCCTATCTCGGCGAGGTTTTTCGGCAGCGCCGCGAAGGCCCGCAGGAATTTTACCAGGCCGGCATCGAGGACCTGGGTGATATCGCGGTCGCAGCATCGGATGCCCGCGCGATTTCAGACAGTGTGGCGATCCTCACCCGCCTTCTGCCGACAAAGCCGCTGACCGTCACCTTGGGTGATCAGTCGGTCTTCGAAGCTGTCGTCAAGGCGCTCGGCCTGCCGGCCGGCAGGCGAAGCGACTGATCCAGGCTTTCGGCAATCCCGATCAGATCGACCAGCTCCTTCGCCGGCTTGCGACCCCGACGCCGGTTCCGGGTCTCGATCCGCAAGTGTCGGCACTGCTCGCAACCGGTGACCAGGACGCGCTGATCGCTCATATCGATGCGACCATGCAGGAAACCGGCTATCTCACCAATGCCAGCCGCACCCCGGGGGAGATTGCCCGCCGCCTGAAGGAAAAGCTGGAGCTCTCGGAGACGCGCCTCGATGGCGCGGCTCTTCTTCTGCTGCGCGAATTCCTCTCGCTTGAGCTGCCGCTTGGCGATGCGTCGGCAGCCCTTGCCGGCTTTGCCGATGCCGCGGGCCTCAAGCTCGGGCAAGCGCTCACCCGTTTCGACGAACGCGTCGCAGCGCTTGCCAGCACCGGCGTCGATCTCGACCTGATCACCTACCGCGCCGCTTTCGGTCGTCCGCTCGATTATTACACCGGCCTCGTCTTCGAGGTGGCGGTGAAGGGCAAACCCGCCGTACTCGCCGGTGGCGGTCGTTTCGACCGGCTGCTCACCCTGCTCGGAGCCGAGACGCATATTCCGGCCGTCGGCTTCTCGCTATGGCTGGATCGCATTGAGACCGAGAGGTCAGACGCGGCGATCCGAAAAGTGGATACCGGTTTTCGGACGGAATCGCCGCGCAAGGAGGAGAGCCAATGACCATCACCATCGGTCTGCCCTCCAAGGGTCGCATGAAGGACGATGCCTCCGCCATCTTCGAAAAGGCCGGCATGAAGATCGTCGCTGTCGGCAATGACCGCTCCTATCGCGGCCGCGTCGAAGGTTTCGACGATGTCGAGATCGCCTATCTCTCGGCCTCCGAAATCTCGCGCGAAATCGGCAATGGCACCGTCGATTTCGGCGTCACCGGCGAGGACCTGATCCGCGAGGGACTTGCGGAAGCAGACGTACGGCCGAATTCTCGGTGCGGCTCGGCTTCGGCCATGCCGATGTCGTGGTCGCCGTGCCCGAGGTCTGGTACGATGTCGACACCATGGCCGACCTCGGCGATGTCGCCGCCGACTTCCGCACCCGCCATGGCCGGCGCCTGGCGATCGCCACCAAATACTGGCGCCTCACGCAACAGCATTTCTCGGGAAGTCACGGCATCCAGCTCTATCGCATCGTCGAGAGTCTGGGCGCCACCGAAGGCGCCCCCGCCGCCGGCCAGGCCGACATCATCGTCGACATCACTTCGACCGGCTCGACGCTGCGCGCCAATCATCTGAAGGTGCTGTCGGATGGCGTGATCCTGCGCTCGGAAGCCTGTCTCGTACGCGCCAGGAAGCCAGAGCACGACGGCAACCCCATGATCGGCCGCATCGTCGAGGCCATCAGCGGCGTACTCTGAGCAGTTGGTCGCCATCAGCTTTTGTATGCGTGGTCCCCCCCCTCTGTCACTTCGTGACATCTCCCCCACAGGTGGGGAGAGTAGAGGGAGTGCGCGGCACTGCCCCACCCGTTCTCCCCCCTTGTGGGGGAGATGCCCGACAGGGCAGAGGGGGGCGAACGTCACGGCGATAGTGAAAACACACACGAAAAAAACCCGCCGGATCGCTCCAGCGGGTTTCTTTTTGCCTTGTGGGGCAGGGATATCAGGCAGCGACGGCGGAAGCCGAACCGCGGCGGGCGTCGATCGAGTAGGCGCCGGCGCCGGTGATGGCGAGAGCGATGTAACCGCCGGCCAGCGTGACGTTCTTCATGACCATGATCTGGTTCAGCGTGTTGATCCAGCCGAGTGCGCCTTCCGGCCAGCCTTCGATGGCAACGGTGCCGGTGTGGAAGACGAGACCAGTGAAGACGCAGAAGAGAGCGACGGTCCAGGCAGTGATCTTGGTCTGGAAGCCGACGAGGATGAAAAGACCGGCAACCAGCTCATAGAGGCCGGCAGCATAGGCCAGCAGGTCGGCGGCAGGCAGGCCGGCGCCCGAGATCATGCCGGCGGTACCAGCCGGGTCGGCGAGCTTGCCGAAGCCGGACATGATGAACATGAAGGACAGGAGAATGCGAACGAGAACGAGAAGGCCATTATTGCTGGCGGACATTGGGGGAACTCCGTTTAGCGTTGACGCTGAAACCCCAGCCGTGGCGGTTCCAGTAACTGCCGCCTTGATGCCTGCTTTTTTGTCGCAGGCATAGGTTAACAGTCTTTGACTGTTCGTTCACAAAAACGAAACGATTGTGCGTGCCTCGTTCGCTATTCGGATTTAAGTTTCAGACGTGCTTATTGGCCGCCCAGGGGGCGTCCGCTCGCCAAAAACACCATGTCAGCGAAAGCAGGTAGCTCAGACCGGCAATACGGAAACCGTCGGTGGAAGCTGGAAACGCGGGAAGATGAAGAGCCCGACCATATTGCCGCTGCTGCCCTCGAAGCCGGAGGACTCGCCGATGCAGAACACCGGCTGCCGATGCTGCGAGCCTGAGACGATCGTTGTCGAATAGCAGAAGCGCGACGGCTGCGTGGCGGCCTGTTCGAAAAGCCGCAGGATGTGCCCACGGTCACCCGGTTCGTAACAGCGCATCACCGTCAGCAGGCCGCATTCATGGTTTTCGAGGCCATGCAGGGTCTTCGCGTGGTTCCCGAGCTTCAACAGCCCGTTGGTCAGGTCACCGGTCCAGTCTTCCGACAGGCCAAAGCGGCAGGCGTGCTGCCCGAGCAGGCCGTCTCCATCCTGTTCGCTCACCCTAAAGGTGGTCGCAAGATCTGCATTTGCTATTTTGAACAAGGCTTTCCCCAAGTCGATAGCCAGAACTGGCCCCAATTCTCACGGCCGGGAGTTTTCTACCCCTCAGCCGAACCCCCATCCGGCCAGGCCGGCACCACTTCAACGAACGGATAGCCGTCCGCCATGCTCTTCAAGCGATTCCAATCGGAACCGCTTGAACTATGCTCTCCCGCCCCTGTTCGGGAGGGCATGCCATCGACTGCCAGACCCGACAGTCGACCCGACTGACAAAGCTGGACGGTCTGCATCGTCGCGTGCTGCTCCGGCCGCAGAGATGCACGTTGTAATGTGGTGCACGACACACCAAACAAGTTTTCCAACCTTCCCCCACAAGAAGGTTGAAGACGAACATCCTGAACACGCCGGAATTAACGACTTGGATACCACGATTTATTCAGCGTGAAAACGGTCGATGCCTCGTTTTGGTGCAGAACTCTCTCAAGTCTATCTTTGACGAGTATTAGATAATAATAATATAAGGACAACGCAATGCATCCGCTAGCCTTTACCATCCCGCAAGTTGCCTACGCTTCCCCACACATTGTTATATTAGGGACTTTGGTGTCAATCATCGGGCGGAGCCAAAATCCATGCCAATTTTGGGCGCGGTTGCTGAACGGAAAACGCAAAAAGGGCGACCCGAAGGCCGCCCTTTCTAAATGAACCGGATGGCTCAGATGTCAGACCCGATGGGTCTTACATCATGTCCATGCCGCCCGTTCAGCGCGCTTGCCGCGCTGAACCACCCTAAATGATGGGCGGCTCCAATGGACCTGATGGCAAGACCCGATGGGTCTTACATCATGTCCATGCCGCCCATGCCGCCCATGCTGCCCGGCATGCCGCCAGCAGCTTCCTTCTTCGGAAGTTCGGCGATCATGGCTTCGGTGGTGATCAGCAGCGAAGCAACCGAAGCTGCGTTCTGCAGGGCAGTGCGGACAACCTTGACCGGATCGACGATACCCATGGCGATCATGTCGCCGAATTCGCCGGTCTGGGCGTTGTAGCCGAAGTTTTCTTCGTTCTTGTCGAGGATCTTGCCGACGATGATCGAAGCTTCGTCACCAGCATTGGTGGCGATCTGGCGAACCAGAGCCTGGAGAGCGTTCGACGCACGATGCTTGATGCCGGCTTCCTGGTCGTCGTTGACGCCCTTGACCGTGATCTTCGTGGAAGAACGCAGGAGAGCGGTACCACCGCCAGGAACGATGCCTTCCTGAACAGCCGCGCGGGTCGCGTTCAGAGCGTCGTCGATGCGGTCCTTGCGTCTCCTTGACTTCGATTTCGGTCGCAGCCACCAACGCGGATGACGGCAACGCCACCGGCGAGCTTGGCCAGACGCTCCTGGAGCTTCTCGCGGTCGTAGTCCGAAGTGGTCTCCTCGATCTGCGCCTTGATCTGGGCAACGCGGCCTTCGATGTCGGCCTTCTTGCCGGCGCCGTCGACGATCGTGGTGTTTTCCTTGGTGATCGAAACCTTCTTGGCGCGGCCGAGCATGTCGAGGGTGACAGATCTCGAGCTTGATGCCGAGGTCTTCCGAGATCACGGTACCACCGGTCAGGATCGCGATGTCTTCCAGCATGGCCTTGCGGCGATCGCCGAAGCCCGGAGCCTTGACGGCAGCGATCTTCAGGCCGCCACGCAGCTTGTTGACGACGAGCGTAGCAAGGGCTTCGCCTTCGACGTCTTCAGCGATGATGACGAGCGGCTTGCCGGTCTGAACGACGGCTTCGAGAACCGGCAGCATGGCCTGGAGGTTCGAGAGCTTCTTCTCGTGCAGGAGGATGAACGCGTCTTCGAGGTCGGCGACCATCTTTTCCGGCGTTCGTCACGAAGTAGGGCGACAGGTAGCCGCGGTCGAACTGCATGCCTTCGACGACTTCGAGTTCGGTTTCAGCGGTCTTGGCTTCTTCGACGGTGATGACGCCTTCGTTGCCAACCTTCTGCATGGCTTCAGCAATCGTCGTTACCGACCTGCGTGTCGCCGTTTGCCGAGATCGTGCCGACCTGGGCAACTTCAGCCGAGGTGGAGATCTTCTTGGCCTTGGCCTGGAGGTCCTTGACGACTTCTGCAACGGCCAGATCGATACCGCGCTTCAGGTCCATCGGGTTCATGCCGGCGGCAACGGCCTTGTGCGCCTTCGCGGACGATGGCCTGGGCCAGAACGGTGGCGGTGGTGGTGCCGTCGCCGGCGATGTCGTTGGTCTTCGAAGCAACTTCGCGGACCATCTGGGCGCCCATGTTCTCGAACTTGTCTTCCAGTTCGATTTCCTTGGCGACCGATGACACCGTCCTTGGTGATGCGCGGAGCGCCGAAGGACTTGTCGATGATGACGTTACGACCCTTCGGGCCGAGGGTAACCTTCACGGCGTCTGCGAGGATGTCGACGCCATGCAGCATCTTTTCGCGCGCGGTGCGGCCAAACTTGATTTCTTTAGCAGCCATTGTCAAAACTCCCGGGCGTCTAGCCCATTGGTGAATTGGTTAAAAAGGAAGAGGGGTGGTCGCGCTGAAATCAGCCGATAACGCCCATGATGTCGGCTTCCTTCATGATCAGCAGGTCGACGCCGTCGAGCTTGACCTCGGTGCCGGACCACTTGCCGAACAGAACGCGGTCGCCGACCTTAACGTCGAGAGCAACCTGCTTGCCGCTTTCGTCGCGGGCGCCCGGGCCAACAGCGATGACTTCGCCTTCAGCCGGCTTTTCCTTGGCAGTGTCAGGAATGATGATGCCGCCCTTGGTCTTTTCTTCGGACTCGACGCGCTTGACTACAACGCGGTCGTGCAGCGGACGGAAATTGGTGCTTGCCATTGTCTAATCCCTCGATCAAATGACACTCGCGATCCCTGGAGGGCATCGCATCGGAATTTGTTAGCACTCCCCCCTGGAGAGTGCCAGCGAGGCTGAGATAAGAACAGCCTGCGGACGAGTCAAGCGCGCTCGTGAAAAAAGGGACTGCTGCATGCCGGCGAAATCCACCGACATCCACGCAACCGAAGCCTCCATGGATGCCTCCGTTTCACCAACATTCCCCGAACTCGTCTCCGCCTTTGCCCCCATCGGCCTGATGTCCTTCGGCGGCCCGGCGGCGCAGATCGCGCTGATGCACAAGATCTGCGTCGAGGAAAAGCGCTGGATCAATGAGGATCGCTATCTGCATGCCCTGAACTACTGCATGCTCCTGCCGGGCCCGGAAGCCCAGCAGCTCGCCACCTATATTGGCTGGCTCCTCCATGGCGTGCGCGGGGGCATCGTCGCGGGCCTTCTGTTCGTCCTCCCGGGGCTGGCCGTCATCCTCGGTCTTTCCACGCTCTATGCGCTCTATCAGGACACGGGCCTCGTCGCCGGCCTCTTCTTCGGGCTCAAGGCTGCCGTGCTTGCCATCGTCGTCGAGGCCGTCATCCGCATCGGCCGGCGGGCGCTGAAGACTGGCTTTCACCGAGGCCTCGCCGCCGCAGCCTTCATCTCTCTGTTCTTCTTTTCCCTGCCGTTCCCGCTCGTCGTGCTTGCCGCTGCCGCAATCGGACTTGTCCATGCCCGGGGCGTTCCCTCGGCGGCTGGCGAGATTGTGGAAGAGGTAAGCGCGCGGCCACCACTCCTGCGCCAGCTTGCGGCACTTCTGTTCTGGATCGCCGTCTGGCTCGCACCACTGCCAATCCTGTGGCTGACGCTTCCTGAAACCGCACTTCCCGAGGTCCAGACATTCTTCTCGAAGATGGCGCTCGTCACCTTCGGCGGTGCCTATGCCGTGCTCGCCTATGTCGCCCAGGTGGCTGTCGATCAATATGCGTGGCTGAAACCCGGCGAGATGCTCGATGGTCTCGCACTCGCCGAAACGACGCCGGGACCGCTGGTCCTCGTCCTCTCCTATGTCGGCTTCCTGGCCGGCTTCCGTCAGAGCGGGGCGGTCGACCCCTTGGTCGGCGGCCTGCTCGGCGGTCTCATTGCCGCCTGGGCCACCTTCATCCCGAGCTTCATCTGGATTTTCGCCGGTGCCCCCTATATCGAGCGGCTGCGCGGCAACCGACTGCTCAGTGCAGCCCTCTCGGCGATCACCGCCGCCGTGGTCGGCGTCATCCTCAATCTCGCCGTCTGGTTCGCGCTGCATGTCGTCTTCACCCGGGTGGAGCCGGTCGATCTGGTCAATCTTGGACCGCTGACACTCTCCGTTCCGCAGCCGGTCTGGTCCTCGCTCGACTGGCAGGCCCTTGTGATCGCCGTGATCTCTGCCGTCATGATCTTCCGCTTGCATCTCGGCATCGGCAAGACGCTGCTCGTATCAGGAGCACTCGGGCTGGCGGCCCGTTTCCTTCTCTGACGCTGAAGGCAACGGCTGCCATTTTCGGGCGTCGCGACGCTTGCCCCTTGCCTTGCCGCCCGTCCTTTGCCATGTCACCGGACACACATTCAGCAGTCAGGACAGATGATGACCCGCAGCATTACCACCCTCGGCGACGTGACCGACGCTTACGACGTCATTCTCTGCGACGTCTGGGGCGTATTGCACAACGGCATCGACGCCTTCCCGCTGGCGGGCGAAGCCCTGACGGCCGCCCGCGAAAAGGGTCTCACGGTCGTGCTGATCACCAATTCGCCGCGGCCTGCCATCGGCGTCATCCCGCAGCTGCGGGCCATAGGCGTTCCCGACACGGCCTATGACCGTATCGTCACCTCGGGCGATGTCACCCGCACCCTGATCGCCGCCGGCCCGAAGAAGGTCTACCTGCTCGGCCCCGAGCGCGATCTGCCGCTGTTCGACGGCCTCGACGTCGAGGTGGTGTCGAAGGAAGAAGCCGATTGCGTCGTCTGCACGGGCTTTTTCGATGACGAGGTGGAGACGCCGGAAGACTACCGCGACATGCTGACCGAATTCGTCGCCCGCAAGGTCCCGCTCATCTGCGCCAATCCGGATCTGGTCGTTGAGCGCGGCCACCGCATCATCCCCTGCGCCGGCGCCGTTGCCGCCTTCTACACGGCACTCGGCGGCGAGACCCGCATCGCAGGCAAGCCGCATTCGCCAATCTATGAGGCGACGCTGGCGGCTGCCCGCGAAGCCCGGGGCGAATTCGACAAGTCCCGCGTGCTCGCCATCGGCGACGGCATGCCGACCGACGTCAAGGGTGCCGTCGATGCCGGCCTCGATCTGCTCTACATCTCTGGTGGCATCCACGCCGCCGATTACGCGACCAACAACGTGACCGACGAGTCGCGGCTCAAGCTCTTCCTCGACCGCGAGAAGGTCGCGCCGCAATTCTGGATGCACAGGCTGGCATGAGGCGGGACCTGCGATGACCGTCTTTCACCGCAACGAGAAGAAAGAACCACTGCCGGCTGTCTTGCGCGGCGGCGTGGTGGCGATCGGCAATTTCGATGGTGTGCATCGTGGCCACCAGGCCGTGCTCAAGCGCGCGTTGGAGCGGGCCGAAACGCTCGGCGTGCCCGCTCTGGTGCTGACCTTCGAGCCGCATCCGCGCACCGTCTTCAATGCCGACAAGCCGGTCTTCCGCCTGACGCCGCCGTCCTTGCGCGCCCGCATTCTCGAAGCCATGGGCTTCCATTCGGTGATCGAATATCCCTTCGACCGCGAATTCTCGCAGCGCTCGGCCGAGGATTTCGTCCAGTCGATCCTCGGCGACTGGCTGGGTGCCCGCGAGGTCGTAACCGGCTTCGACTTCCATTTCGGCAAGGGTAGGGAAGGTGGCCCCGCCTACCTCATGCAGGCCGGAAGCCGCCACGGCTTCGGCGTCAGCCTTGTCGATGCTTTCCGCGACGAGGGTGCCGAGGTCATCTCTTCAAGTCGCATCCGCGGCCTGATTGCAGACGGCGACGTTGCCCAGGCGGCCGGTCTTCTCGGCTATCGCTATACGGTCGAGGCGGAAATCATGAAGGGCCAGCAGCTTGGCCGGACCCTCGGTTTCCCGACAGCCAATATGCACCTCCCGCCAGAAGCGACCCTGCGTCCCGGCATCTACGCCGTGCGCTTCCGCCGTCCCGACGGCATCATCCGAGACGGCGTCGCAAGCTTCGGCTATCGCCCGACCGTCACCAGCAATGGTGACCCCTGGCTCGAAACCTTCGTCTTCGATTTCTCCGGTGATCTCTATGGCGAGGTCTGTTCCGTCTCGCTCTTCGGCTTCCTGCGCGACGAGTGGAAGTTCGACGGGCTGGACCCGCTCGTTGCCCAGATCCACAAGGATGCGGAGGAGGCGAGGGCACTGCTCGCGGGCGTGTCCCCCCTCGGCCCGTTGGACACGGCCATCGCCTTCTGATTTAGGCCTTAAGGGTTTTCGGCGATGTGAGTTGCCGATCCGCTCAGCGTCACATATGCATGGCCATATGTAACATAGGCCCGTGACCCCACGGGCGGCGCTGGAGACTGCCTTGACCGAATTCACCCCCTTGATGTCTTTTGCCGGAGGCCTGCTGATCGGCCTCTCGGCGCTGCTCCTGATGCTCACCTGGGGCAGGATTGCCGGCATGACCGCGATCATCGGCGGCATCCTGCCGCCGCTCGGCTCCGACTGGTCCTGGAAAACAGCCTTCCTCGCCGGCGCGATCCTGGCACCACTCGCGTTGACGCTTAGTGGCTACGAGGTCGACTATGCGGTTCCTGTGTCCACCACAGCTCTCATCGTCGGCGGGCTGATCGCCGGTATCGGCGTCACCTTCGGCTCCGGCTGCACCTCCGGCCACGGCATCTGCGGCATGGCGCGCCTGTCGCGCCGCTCCATCGCCGCCACGGCAAGTTTCATGGCCTTCGCGGTTCTCACGGTCTTCCTGATCCGCCACGTCTTCGGGGTCTCGATCTGATGCGCTTTATCCTTGTTTTCCTGATCGGTGCCCTGTTTGGAACCGGCATCGCCCTGTCCGGCATGGCAAATCCCGCCAAGGTCCTGAACTTTTTCGATCTCGCAGGCAGCTTCGATCCGAGCCTCGCCTTCGTCATGGCCGGTGCGCTGGCGGTTGCCGCCCCCGGCTACGCCTTGCTTTTCCGGATGCGCGACAAGCCGCTCTTCGACCAGAGCTTCCGCCTGCCGAAGGCGAGCGCCATCGATGCAAAGCTGATCGGCGGCTCCGCCGTCTTCGGCATTGGCTGGGGCCTTGCCGGTTTCTGCCCCGGCGCCTCGATCCCCGCACTCGGCCTCGGCCACGCCTCGGCCGCCATCTTCGTTGCCGCCCTGCTCGTCGGCATTCTGATCGCCCGAAGGCTCGCGAAGGCGGATTTCTTCGCCGACAGGGTCGGGCAATCAAGTTGAAAGACGATGCACCTGGCCCGGTACTGGAATTTTACCTCGGCTTAACCGTCAATGCTTGTGCCGGCCAACCGATCGCGCCTGTTAAGTATTGATACCCAAATATTATGATTTAACGCTGGCATCCTTCGTCAACCGTGTGCTGAGCCGATGTTAGACCTGGTGACCGTCTTCACCTACAATGCGGTGATCAATCTGGCTCTCATGGTGGTTGCCACGATTGCCTGGGCGCGCAATCCGCGTCAGAAGGAGATCGCATTTTGGGCCCTGGCTGCCTGGGCCATGGTGATTGGCACGATCTGCTCAAGCCTGACGGAACAAGTCCCCTACAATATTCTCGCCTATGTCGGCGGCTTGATCTATGTCGCCCGAACAGGGCTTATTCGCCTCGGCTTCAAGGAGTTCTACGGCCAGCCCTATCGGTTGTGGCACGCCTTCACTGTTGCCGTCGTCATTTGCACGGCCATTGCGCTGGCGGAGGTTCTTGAGGATCCCACGCCCATACGCGTTTCGCTGATCTATCTCGGCTCGGCGCTCAACATCGGGCTTGGCGCTTGGGATCTCTGGCGCGGAAAGCCTGGGGAGCGCCTGCCATCCGGGCGTCTCGCTGCCACCGTTTATGCGGCCTATGCACTGGCGAGCCTCCTCATCGCACCGCTCCCGATCCTCTATCCGATCGAGTTCGTGGGCACGACACCGGTCTCGGAATGGCTGACCTACACCAGCATGCTGCTGCTGGTTTTCAACCTGCTGGCCTTCCTGATGGCCATGGTGTTGAAGCTTGAGCGGGGCGGCGAGATCCAGCGGCAACTGGCCGAACGAGATCACCTGACCGGTCTCGTCAACCGCCGCATGTTCCTGCATCAGGCAGCACCGCTTGCCACGAAGGCAGGCACTGCCATCGCCGTCCTCGACTTGGATCATTTCAAGCGCATCAACGACACCTATGGCCACAAGGGCGGTGATGACGCCCTTGTGCAATTCGCCGAACGGACGTCCAGAATTCTGCCAGCCGATGCAGTTTTCGGTCGTCTCGGTGGCGAGGAATTCGGTATCTGCCTTCCTCGGCAGAATGGTGCCTCTGCATCGAGCATGCTCAACACCATCCGTCTGGCAGTCTCGACCGAGGACATTCGCTCCGATCAGCATCGCTTCCGACTCACGCTGTCCTGTGGTCTGGTTGTGACGGACGCCCCGGCGCGCAGCCTTGATGCGTGGATGGCCATGGCCGATGCCGGCCTTTATGCGGCCAAGGCTCAGGGCCGCAATCGCGTTGTTTTCCAGGAGCCGGCGTCGCACAGGGACGTGCATACCGACGGGTATCCGGAGGCGTCACCGCTTCGCGATTTGGCTGACGACGCACGTCTGTCTGCCTGAGCTGCAGATGCGCCCGGCACATTGAGCCTATCTTGACGTAGCCGGTGCCTTGCCGCCTAGT
This sequence comes from Allorhizobium sp., assembly GCA_965283865.1. Taxonomy (GTDB): domain Bacteria; phylum Pseudomonadota; class Alphaproteobacteria; order Rhizobiales; family Rhizobiaceae; genus Allorhizobium. The sequence continues at coordinate 3,860,712 of CBDIQA010000001.1, read as the reverse complement.
GCGGCCAGCAAATCACTTGAGACAGCCGGAAAGGCACCCCATGGCCATGACGCCACGCAGACCCGTTAACCCGAAGGATGCCGCCGAGGCGCTGTTCAAGCCCGTGAAGAAGCCGGCAGCCCCGGGGGTCGAGCGCCGCGCGGCACCCGACGTCAAGGAACTCGTCTCGATAAAGCTCGACAGCGCCGTCCTCGCCCATTTCCAGAAGGACGGCCCCGGCTGGCAGGACCGGATCAACGACGCCCTGCGTGCGGTCGTCGAGGCAGACGGCGGCGAATAGCGCACGGTCGGATCAACGCGGCAATGCAAGAGAAATGGTCAGATGACCAGTTCCCGTCGCTCAGCGAACATCCGTTCGGCATCGTCTGCCGCGACGACCTCTCCAGCAGCCACGTCCTCGCGGCCACGCGCGACCTTGGCCTCCAGAAACTGACGATAGCCGCTATCGACCTTCTGCCGCTCGACATAATCCTGCATCATCTCGCGCAGGACTTCGCTTTCGGACGTCTGTGCGGATGTGACCGCCGCAGCAAAATCATCAGCGAGCTTGGCGTCGAGGTCGACCTTTAGCAGCGCTTTGCGTGTCATGCCGTCTCCGCCCTGATCCTGTGTGGTCCGCTGACATGGGGTGATGAACACAGTCTAAGGCTCTCGCCGCGACCTGTCCATCTCGCCCATCTTGCCCCCTTCCTTTCGTCGCGAAAAACCCCTAAAGAACGCGGCAACATGACGTATCTTTCGGCGGCCCGGATCATTCGAATTATTGGCCCGGCCCTCCCGGCGGCTTGAAGAGCTGCGGGAAGGTCCGGGTTTTTGGCGTTGGGTTAGAAAGCCTTAGCGCCCGCTTGCCGCCAATTCAAGACATAGTTCCGCGACCACGCCGGTCGCTCCATCCGATGGCTGATCCATGACCGATACCCCTGAAAAGATCGACTACTCCAAGACGCTCTATCTGCCCGAGACCGAATTCCCGATGCGCGCCGGCCTTCCCCAGAAGGAGCCGGAAATGGCGGCGAAGTGGAAGCAGATGGGTCTCTACAAGAAGCTGCGCGCCTCGGCTGCCGGCCGCGAAAAGTTCGTCCTGCATGACGGCCCGCCCTATGCCAACGGCAATATCCATATCGGCCATGCGCTGAACAAGGTGCTGAAGGACGTCATCACCCGCTCCTTCCAGATGCGCGGCTTTGACTCGAACTACGTGCCCGGCTGGGACTGCCACGGCCTGCCGATCGAGTGGAAGATCGAGGAAAAATACCGCGAAAAATGCAAGGACAAGAACGAGGTCCCGGTCAACGAATTCCGTCGGGAATGCCGTGAGTTCGCGCAAGGCTGGATCAACATCCAGTCGGACGAGTTCCGCCGCCTCGGCATCGAGGGCGATTTCGACAATCCCTACACGACCATGGCCTTCCACTCGGAAGCCCGCATCGCCGGCGAACTCCTGAAGATCGCCATGTCCGGCCAGCTCTATCGCGGATCGAAGCCGATCATGTGGTCGGTCGTCGAGCGCACGGCGCTTGCCGAAGCCGAAGTGGAATATGCCGAAGTCGAGAGCGACACGATCTGGGTGAAGTTCCCGGTGGTCGAGGGCGCCGCCGATCTGAAGTCGGCTGTCGTCGTCATCTGGACCACGACCGCCATGGACCATCCCGGGCAACCGCGCGATCACCTACTCCTCGAAGATCGAATACGGCCTCTACGAGATCACCGAAGCCACCAACGACTTCGGCCCGCAGCCGGGCGAACAGCTGATCTTCGCCAAGCGCCTTGCCGAAGATGCAGCAACCAAGGCCAAGGTCACGTTTAAGCTCGTCCGCGACGTGACCGCTGCTGAACTCGCCGCGATCACCTGCGCCCATCCGCTCGTTGACCTCGGCTACACCTTCGCTGTCCCGCTTCTCGACGGCGATCACGTCACCGATGACGCCGGTACCGGTTTCGTCCACACCGCCCCGTCGCATGGTCGCGAGGACTTTGAAGCCTGGATGGCGAACGTCCGCGCGCTCGAAGCCCGTGGCATCGATCCGAAGATCCCGTTCCCGGTCGACGATGCCGGCTTCTACACCGAAGACGCCCCCGGTTTCGGCCCCTCGGCTGAAGGTGGTGCTGCCCGCGTGCTCGACGACAACGGCAAGAAGGGCGACGCCAACAAGCGCGTCATGGAGGCCCTGATCGCGGCCAACAACCTGTTTGCCCGCGGCCGCATCAAGCACGACTATCCGCATTCCTGGCGCTCCAAGAAACCGGTCATCTTCCGCAACACGCCGCAGTGGTTTGTCTACATGGACAAGGAACTCGGCGACGGCACGACGCTGCGCTCGCGCGCGCTCTCCGCCATCGATCAGACCCGCTTTGTGCCCGCCGGTGGCCAGAACCGCCTGCGCGCCATGATCGAGCAGCGTCCGGACTGGGTGCTCTCGCGCCAGCGCGCCTGGGGCGTGCCGATCTGCGTCTTCGCCGATGCCGAAGGCAATGTGCTGCAGGATGCTGATGTCAACGCCCGTATCCTCGAAGCCTTCGAGAAGGAAGGTGCCGATGCCTGGTTCGCCGAAGGCGCCAAGGAACGTTTCCTGGCCGGCGAACATGACGGCGAGAAGTGGCAGATGGTGTCAGACATCCTCGACGTCTGGTTCGACTCTGGCTCCACTCACACCTTCACCCTGGAGGACCGCCCGGACCTGAAATGGCCGGCCGATGTCTATCTCGAAGGCTCCGACCAGCATCGCGGCTGGTTCCATTCGTCGCTGCTCGAAAGCTGCGCCACCCGTGGCCGCGCGCCCTACAACGCTGTCGTCACCCACGGGTTCACGATGGCGGAAGACGGCCGCAAGATGTCGAAGTCGCTCGGCAACACGGTGACGCCGCAGGATGTGATGAAGGAATCCGGCGCCGATATCCTGCGTCTCTGGGTGATGAACACCGACTACTGGGAAGACCAGCGTCTCGGCAAGACGATCATCCAGACGAACATCGACAGCTACCGCAAGATCCGCAACACTGTTCGTTGGATGCTCGGCACGCTCGCCCATGACCATGGCGACGAGATCGCCTATGCCGATCTTCCGGAACTCGAAAAGCTGATGCTGCATCGCTTGTCCGAGCTCGATCAGGTGGTGCGCAAGGGCTACGACGAGTTCGACTTCAAGCGCATCGTCCGTGCCCTCTCGGATTTCGCCAATGTCGAACTCTCGGCCTTCTACTTCGACATCCGCAAGGACACGCTCTATTGCGACGCCCCGTCGAGCCTGAAGCGCCGTTCGGCCCTCTTCGTCATCCGCAAGCTCTTCGACTGCCTGGTCCTGTGGTTTGCCCCGATGATGCCGTTCACGACGGAAGAGGCCTGGCTGTCGCGTGACCCGAACGCTGAATCCGTCCACCTCGAACAGTTCCCGACGGTTCCGGCCGACTGGTCGAATGAGGCGGTTGCCGAAAAGTGGAAGGGCGTTCGCGCTGTCCGCCGTGCCGTCACCGGTGCTCTGGAAATCGAGCGCAAGGAAAAGCGCATCGGCTCCTCGCTGGAAGCAGCCCCGGTCGTCCATGTTGCCGATGCCGAGCTACTGAAGGCGCTCGACGGTCTCGACTTCGCCGAGATCTGCATCACCTCGGATATCACGGTCGTATCAGGGGAGGGCCCTGATGAAGCTTTCCGTCTGGAAGACGGCACGAAGGTCGCCGTCGAGCCGAAGCTGGCCGAAGGCACCAAATGCGCCCGCTCTTGGAAGATCACCCGGGATGTCGGCTCCGACCCTGAATACCCCGAGGTTTCGGCCCGCGACGCCCAGGCGCTGCGCGAGCTTGCAGCACTCGGATAAGGAAATGTGACCGGATGATTTGCGCTTTCGTGGGTCATCCGGTAAAACTGCCTGAAATTGGCCGAAATCGACCGGCAGGGCTGGTCGCCATTATTCGGCATGACTGATGTAACTGCGGCAAGGCTGGTAGGCATTCATGAATTCGGCATATTTGTTCAGAGTTGGCCTCGGTGTGGTTGGTCTTTTCGGCGTGACCGCTGGCTTGTCTGGCTGCGTCGGCAGCCCGACCTATGGCACCGATAAGACGGCGATGGAGCAGTTGGTGGACGACGTCGGCTCGGCCGTGTCGATCGCCCCGCGCGAGCCTGCCAACAAGGGCACCAAATACAATCCGCGCCCCAATCTCGTATTGCCGCCGGGCGGCACGCAGACGGCCGCTCTCGTTGCGCCGCAGGCGTCGGTGGCGAGCCGCGAAGCCAATCCGCAATGGGTCGAGTCGCCTGAAGAGGCCCGCGAACGTCTCGTGGCCGAAGCTGACGCAAACGCCGACAACCCGCGTTATCGTTCGCCGCTGCTTGCCGGTTACGGCACGGCCGGCACCATGACCGAGACGCAGAAGTGGCAGGCCTTCCGCGATGCCCGCGCGCTGCAGAAGGGCGCTTATCTCGACCAGCGCCGTCTTCTCTCCGATCCGCCGACCGAATATCGCCAGACCCAAGACGTGGCGCTGACCGATCTCGGCGAACCGGAACAGAAGAAGGAAAAGCGCCGCAAGAAGGAAGCCAAGGCTGCCCAGCAGAACAGCTCCTGGTGGATGCCCTTCCAATAAGCGCATTCCGATTTCAAATTCTCCAGGGCAGGGCGGAAACGACCTGCCCTTTTGCTTGAGGTGTTCCCATGTCCTTCACCATCCGTCCCGCGACGCCTGAAGACGCCGCCACCATTCTCGGTTTCATCACCGAGCTCGCCGTCTATGAGAAGGCAGGCCATGAGGTGGAGGCGACCGAGGAGACGATCCGCGCATCGATCTTCGGCGAAGGTTCGGTCACCGAGGCGGTGATCCTGGAAAGCGATGGTCAACCGGCAGGCTTTGCCGTCTGGTTCTACAGCTATTCCACCTGGCAGGCGAAAAACGGTCTTTATCTCGAGGATCTCTATGTCTCGCCGGACTATCGCGGCACGGGAGCCGGCAAGATGCTCCTGAAACATCTGGCAAGCATCGCCGTCGAAAAGGGCTGTGGCCGTTTCGAGTGGAGCGTGCTCGACTGGAACGAGCCGGCGATCCGCGTCTATGATGCCATCGGTGCCGAGCCGCAGTCCGAATGGATCCGCTACCGCATGACCGGCCAGGCGCTCAGGGATTTTGCTGGGATCGCGTGAGGCTTACAAGGAGCCCGCACTCTCATTCCTCGTTTTCGACCGTGCGCGCCACCAGCGCCATATGCAGTGCCTGTAAGGCAGGCGCTATGAAGGAGATCCAGAGCAGAGCCATGTCACGCTCGGCATGGTCATGGCGAGAAAACACGAAGATCAGCGCGATTAGTGTCAGCATGAGGACCGGGGTTGCGGCAATCGCAACCAGCCGCGGTGCCCGCCAGTTGACGGTGCCGTTGGCCGACCATTGCATCGGCAGCCGGTCGGTATGGGGCGCTACATGGCGATAGGCCCAGACCGCGATGGCGACCATGCCGGCGATAGACGCGATGAGCGCAACGAAGATCATCAGTCTCTCCTTTCCTGGAAGAAGCCCCGAAGCATCTCGGCAGCTTCGCTTTCGCGAATGCCGGAATAGACTTCCGGCACGTGGTGGCATGTCGGCTGAATCATAGAATCTGACGCCATTTTCCACCGCCCCGCCCTTGGCGTCTCCGGCAGCATAATAGAGTCGCCGGATCCGGGCAAAGGAGATTGCCGCGGCGCACATGGTGCAGGGCTCGAGGGTGACATAGAGATCGGCGTCGACGAGCCGTTCGTCACCGATGGCGGCTGCCGCGCGCCGGATGGCGAGGATCTCGGCATGGGCGGTGACATCGTTCAGCGCCCGCGTCTCGTTGCCGGCGCGCCCGAGGATCTCGCCGTCATGCACGACCACGGCGCCAATCGGAACCTCGCCGCGCTCGCCGGCGGCGCGAGCCTCTTCAAAGGCCGCTTCCATGAAGCCGTTTGTCTTCCCCATGCACGAACTTTCCACTTAACCAGAGCCGCGCGCTCTGATACGACAGCCCAAACGACAGGCAAACAGCAAATGACATTCAAAGACAAGTCCAGGCGTCCGGGGGGCAAGCCCTCCGACCGCAGCGGCAAGCCGCAAACCAGAAAGCCGTCCGCAGCCTCCGCAGACAAGCCCGCCCGCGCCCCGCGCGCCGAGGCGCCGGCTGGCGACGACACGATGAAGCCCGAACGGATCTCGAAGCTCCTCGCCCGCGCCGGCGTTGCATCGCGTCGCGATATCGAGCGCATGATCATGGAAGGCCGCGTGGCCGTGAACGGCAAGGTGCTCGAAACACCGGTGCTGAACGCAACGCTGGCCGACAAGATCGAGGTCGATGGCCAGCCGATCCGTGGCATCGAACGCACCCGTCTGTGGCTCTACCACAAGCCGGCGGGCCTGGTGACGACCAATTCCGATCCGGAAGGTCGTCCGACGGTGTTCGAAAACCTGCCGGAAGACCTGCCGCGCGTCATGTCCATCGGCCGCCTCGACATCAACACCGAAGGCCTGCTGCTGGTCACCAATGACGGTGGCCTCGCCCGCGTTCTGGAACTGCCGACCACCGGCTGGCTGCGCCGCTACCGCGTGCGCGCCTATGGCGATGTCGATCAGCCGGCACTCGATGCTCTGAAGGAAGGCATTGCCGTCGACGGCGTGCTTTACGGCGCGATCGATGCGACGCTCGACCGCAAGCAGGGCCACAATGTCTGGATCACCATGGGTCTGCGCGAAGGCAAGAACCGCGAGATCAAGAACGTGCTCGGCGCGCTCGGTCTCGAGGTCAACCGCCTGATCCGCATCTCCTATGGCCCATTCCAGCTCGGCGATCTGCCCGAAGGCCAGGTGCTCGAAGTCCGCGGCCGCATGCTGCGCGACCAGCTCGGCCCCCGCCTGATCGAGGAATCCAAGGCCAACTTCGACGCGCCGATCTACGCCCATGGCGTGGAGACGGACGAAGAGGACGCGCCTGCCGCACCGGCCAAGAAGCCCGGCCGCGAGCCGAAAGCTGACTGGGGTCGTGGCGAGCGCCCGGCAGACAAGAAGCGCGCTGCGCCGAAGGATTGGGCTGACAAGGGTGACAAGCGCGAGCGCGCGCTTGGACGTCTCGATACGCGCCGCGACGACGGCAAGCCTGGCGACAAGTTTGGCGACAAGCCGAAGCGCCCGGTGACCAACACCAAGGGCCGGACCGCAAACGTATGGATGGCGCCCGGCGCCCGTCCGCTCGGTGAAAAGGCAGCCGCTGCCGCTGCCCGCCGCAAGCCCGATCCGCGTGGCGCAAAGCCCGCCGAACGTTTTGACGACCGTCCGACCTCCACGGTCCAGATCACCCGCGCCCGTGACGAAGAGGGTGATTGGATCCGCGCCGACGGCCCGGACCAGAAGCCCGGCGGTCGCGATGGCGGCCGTGGCGAAAAGCGCGGTGGCTTCGGCGACCGTCCCGCCCGCCGCGAGGGTGCAGACCGTGGCCCGCGCCGTGATTTCGGCGACCGCGCAGAACGCGCACCACGCCGTGAAGGCGACGACCGCGCGCCGCGTCGTGAAGGTGCAGACCGTGGTCCACGCAAGGATTTCGGCGATCGCGGTCCTCGCAAGCCTTTCGGCGACAAGCCGGATCGTCCGCGCACGGAACGGTTCACGCCGGACCGCGCCCGCGATGACAGGCCGCGTGACGACCGTCCCCGTGACGCCAGACCCCGTGATGATCGCCCTCGTGATGATCGCCCCCGGGGCGAGCGTCCGGCCGGCGACAGGCCTTTCGGTGACAAGCCGCGTGGCGCGAGACCTGCGGGCGACCGTCCCTTTGGTGACCGGCCCGCTGGCAAGTCCTTCGGCAAGCCGGCTGGCAAGTCATTTGGCGGCAAGCCTGGTGGCGGCAAAAACTTCGGCGGCAAGCCGGGCGGACGGCCTGCCGGTGGCCCACGCTCCGGTGGCCCGGGCGGCAAGCCCTCCGGTCCCCGCACGGGCGCCCCCAAGGGCAAGAGGTAAGCCGTCATGCGCATCGTTGGCGGTGAGTTTCGTGGCCGCACGCTGGCCACGCCCAAGTCCAATGACATCCGGCCGACCGTCGACCGGACGCGGGAAAGCCTGTTCAACATCCTCGCGCACGCCCATCCGGGCGTGCTCGATGGCACCCGCATTCTCGATCTCTTCGCCGGCACAGGCGCGGTCGGCATAGAAGCGCTGTCGCGGGGCTGCAAGTCGGCCCTGTTCGTCGAGAACAGTGTCGAGGGCCGCGGCCTGCTCTGGGAAAACATCGATGCCTTCGGCCTGCATGGCCGCGCGCGCATGTTGAGGCGCGATGCCACCGATCTCGGCCCATCCAACAACATCGAGGCCTTCGAACTGGTCTTTGCCGATCCGCCCTATGGCAAGGGTCTCGGCGAGAAGGCGTTATTGTCGGCTCATCTGGGCGGCTGGATCGCGCCGGGCGCCCTTGTCATCCTCGAAGAGCGCGGTGACGTGCAGGTTTCCGTCGATCCGGTTTTTGCCTTCCTGGAAGAGCGCACCTTCGGTGACACGAAAATGTACTTCTTTTCCTATAGGCCAGCCTGATCCCCGAAACGGAGAAAAGCTGGCCCATGGATCTCGTCGCTGAAACCCCGATCCCGTCAACAGCCGTGAAGGCCGATCCGACCATTGGCCTTGCGCTTGGAGCAGGGGGCGCGCGCGGTTTCTCGCATATCGCGGTGCTCGAGGTCTTCGACGAACTGGGCATCAAGCCCGCCCTGATCGCCGGCTCCTCCATGGGCGCGATCCTCGGCGCCGGTTACTCCGCCGGCATGAGCGGCCGCGACATCCGTGACTACACGCTCGAACTCGCCGACAACAGGTCGCTGGTGCTGAACCGCTTCTGGAGCCTGAGGCCCGCCAGCATCCGGGCTCTTGGCGGCTTTCGCTTCGGCCAGTTCAACCTGCCGCGCCTGCTGCGGGCCTTCCTGCCACCCCAGATCCCGGACACCTTTGCCGACCTGAAGCTGCCGCTGACGGTCATTGCCACCGACTATTACGGCCAGTGCGAGCTGATGCGCAGCGAAGGTGATCTCTACGAGGCGCTGTCGGCATCTGCCGCCATTCCCGCACTCTTCGCCCCGGTTACCATCGACGGCCGGCTGATGATCGACGGCGGCATCTTCAATCCGGTGCCTTACGATCACCTGGTCGGCAAGGTCGACATCATGGTCGCCATCGACGTGATCGGCGCGCCTGAGGGAGACGGTTCGCTGGTCCCCAACCGCATCGACAGCCTGTTCGGTGCCTCGCAGCTGATGATGCAGTCGCATATCGCGCTGAAGATGAAGATCTGCCAGCCGGACATCTACATCCGGCCTGAGGTCAACGCCTACAAGGTCCTCGACTTCTTCAAGGCGCGCCAGATCCTCGAAATCTCCGATCGCCTCAAGGACCCGCTGAAGCGCGAGCTTGCCGCACGTATGGAAGATTTCGTCCGCCGCTGAGGATCAGGCGGCGGGGACCTCCTCTTCCTTTTCCACAGTCTGGATGGGCTTCTTCGGCTTGATCAGCGGCTCCGGCTTCACCGGCCGCTTGTGAATCAGCTCCCGGCCCGCGAGAATGCCCTCCTGTGCCTGAAGCCTCAGCCGCTCCTCGTCGCGGCGTCGGATGTCCTCGCCGATTTCATAGGCCTCGTCCTCTGTGGCACCCAGCCCTTCGAGCGTGCGACGGCCGAAGAGCAGACCGGATTCCAGGGTTTCGCGCACTTCGTACTCCACGTCCCGAGCCCGCAGTTCCAGGCTGTGGATGCGGTCATAGGAACGCACGAAAAGGCGCACATCAGGATATTCGGAGCGAATGAGATCGACGATCTTGTCGGTGATCTCCTTTTTATGCGTGCAGACGGCGACGATTTTGGCCCTCTCAATGCCGGCGGCGCGCAGCATGTCGAGCCGGGTGCCGTCGCCGAAATAGATCCGGAAACCGAAGGTCGACGCCTGTCGCACGCGGTCGGGGCTGTCGTCGAGAATGGTGACATCGCGCCCGCTCGCCAGCAGGATCTGTGCCGCGATCTGTCCGAAGCGGGAGAAGCCGACCATCAGCACGTCGGAGCCCGCACCTTCGAAATCCTCCTCCATCTCCTCCTTGTCGCCGGTCTCCCGTGCATGGAGCCTTTGTCCGATGATGGCGGACAGGGGGGTGAGCGCCATGGACAAGGTGACGATCGATATGAGCAGGGAGGACTGGGCGCTGCTGAACACCCCGACGGCCGCCGCCGTGGTGAAGAGGACAAAACCGAACTCGCCGCCTTGCGGCAGAAGCAGGCTGATCCGCAGCGCATCGCGATGCTGCGACCCAGAAACCCGGCAGATCGCGTAGAGCAGCAGTGCCTTCACCGCCATCAGCGCCGGCACGGCAATAGCGATGAGGGCGATGTTGTCAACGATCACCTGTAGCTCCATGGAAAGGCCGACGGCGATGAAGAACAGTGCCAGCAGCAATCCGCGAAAGGGCTCGATATCCGCTTCCAGCTCGTGCCGATAGGAGGATTCCGCGAGCATCACGCCCGCAAGAAAGGCGCCCATGGCCATGGATAGCCCGGCAACCTGCATCAGATAGGCCGAACCGAGCACGACGAAGAGCGCAGCCGCAATCATCACCTCTCGGGCACCGGTGCGAGCGATGACCTGGAACAGCGGTGTCAGCAGATAGCGTCCGGCGAGGATCATTCCAACGACGGCCCCAACAGCAATGGCCACTTCGATCAGGGCGGACTGCTGGCCGTCACCGCTGGGTGTTCCCAGGACCGAGACCATGGCCAGCAATGGCACGATAGCCAGATCTTGGAAGAGGAGAATGGAGAAGGAGCGCTGCCCGTAACGGCTGTTCATGTCGCCATAGTCTTCGAGCAATTGCAGTGCAAAGGCTGTTGATGACACAGGCAAGACCAAAGCCCGCCACCAGCGCGCCCCGCCAGTCGAGAAGACCCGCGACGTAGACCAGCGCCGAAAGCAATAGGCCGGTCAGCACCACCTGGCTGGTCCCCAATCCGAAGATGTCGCGCCGCATGCTGCCACAATCGGCTGGGCTTGAGCTCCAGCCCGATGATGAAGAGCAGCAGGACGACGCCGAGTTCTGCCACGGCAAGGATCTCGCCCGACCCGCCGATCAGGTGCAGGACCGGTCCAATGACCACGCCGGCCGCAAGATAGCCGAGGACCGTGCCCAGCCCGAGCTTGCGGAAGATCGGTGCCGCAATCACGGCGCCGCCGAGCAGTAGAAGGGGTTGCGTGAAAAGAGCTTCGCTCGCGCCTGCCAATGGTATTCTCCTCGTCCGCCGGCATCCGCCGCGCCTGCTCATGGGATGCATGCCGGGCAAGTGAACGGAAAAGCCCGAACCGCCCTTGATGCCCCATCTCAGGCACAATAAATGGAGCAGGAAGGAAAGGCCAACCCATGCCCAATCAAATCGATTCCGCCAATCTCCTGGAACGCGCCGAACAGCTTGTCGATCTCGCCATAAAGGCGGGTGCGGACAAGGCTGATGCGGTTGTCGTGCGCTCCCGCTCCAAGGGCGTCAGCGTCCGCCTCGGCAAGGTCGAGTCAACAGAGGCTTCCGAGAGCGACGACTTTTCGCTCCGCGTCTTCATCGGCCGCCAGGTGGCGAGCGTTTCGGCCAATCCAGGCTTCGACCTCACGGCGCTTGCCGAGCGCGCGGTTGCCATGGCCAAAGTCTCGCCCGAGGATCCCTTCGCCGGTCTCGCCGACGAGAGCGATCTTGCCGGCGACATCCCCGATCTTCAGCTCTTCGACGATACGGACGTGTCGAGCGACCAGCTGCGCGAAAGCGCGCTCGCCATGGAAGAGGTGGCCCGTTCGGTAAACGGTGTCAGCAATTCGCTCGGCGCCGGTGCCTCGGCCGGCATGGGTGGCCTCGTGCTTGTCACCTCGCACGGCTTTTCCGGCAGCTATGCCGGCTCGCGTTTCTCCCGCTCGGTCGGCGTCATCGCCGGCGAGGGCACCAAGATGGAGCGTGACCACGATTTCGACAGCCGTCTCTATTTCGCCGAGCTCGACAGCCCGGAAGAAATTGGTCGCCGCGCCGCCGAGCGGGCGATCCGCCGCTTGAACCCGCGGCAGGTCCCGACGGCCTCCAATCTCACAGTCGTCTTCGACCCGCGTGTCGCGCGCGGCTTCGTCGGCACAATCGCCGGCGCGATCAACGGTGCATCCGTCGCCCGCAAGACCTCTTTCCTGCGCGACAGGATGGGTGAGCCGGTTCTGAAAGCCGGCCTTAACATCACCGATGACCCGCTGAAGGTGCGTGGCTCGTCCTCGCGTCCCTTCGACGGCGAAGGTGTCTCGGGCCGTGCGATGACCATGATCGAGGACGGTGTGCTGAAGCACTGGTTCCTCTCCTCGTCCGCTGCCCGCGAACTCGGTCTCAAGACCAATGGTCGCGGCGTGCGGGGCGGCACTGCGGTGTCTCCGTCTTCCACCAACCTGGCGCTCGAGCCTGGCGACATCTCGCCCGAAGAGCTGATCCGCATTGTTGGTACGGGGCTTTATGTCACCGACATGATTGGCAGTGGCGTCGACATGATCACCGGCGAATACAGCCGAGGTGCAAGCGGTTACTGGATCGAAAACGGCGAGCTCACCTATCCGGTGTCGGAGATCACCATCGCATCGAACCTCAAGGACATGTTCATGCGGATCACTGTGGCGAACGACATCGACCGCAAGTTCGGTGTCGCAGCTCCCACGCTCGCCATCGAGGGCATGACCCTTGCCGGGCTCTGATCGACAGACAATGGACGGGACGCGCTTCGACTGGCAGGCCGACCTCGCCCTGATCACCGATGCGGCCCGGGAAGCCGGCAAGGTAGCCATCGCCCATTTCGGCCAGTCGCCGGAAGTCTGGTGGAAGAACGAGGGCCGCTCGCCGGTCAGCGCCGCCGACTACGCCGCCAACAAGATCCTCGAGGAAATCCTCCGCCATGCCCGGCCCAATTACGGCTGGCTGTCGGAAGAGACGGACGACGATCCGGCGCGCCTCTCCTGCGAGACCCTCTTCGTCATCGATCCGATCGATGGGACCCGTGCCTTCCTGGCCGGCAAGGACACCTGGTGCGTCTCGGTGGCTGTCGTCCACAAGGGCAAACCCGTCGCCGGCATCCTCGTGGCACCGTCGCTGGGCGAGGAATTCACCGCAACAGCCGATGGTCCTGCCCGCCGCAACGGTCAGGACATCACGGTCTCCACCGCCGGCATCGAAGGCAGCCTGAAAGTCGCCTCGGCCCAGGACATGGTTGCCAGCTTCAGCCCGGTGCTGAGGCCCCGCATCGAACGCGTCGAGCACATCCCCTCGCTTGCCTACCGGTTGGCGCTCGTAGCCGACGGGCGCATCGACGCCACCCTGGTCAAGAAGAGCTCGCACGACTGGGACCTGGCGGCGGCCGATCTGATCCTTGCGCGCGCCGGCGGTTCGATCACCGATCTCGACGGACAGGCACTGGTATATAATCGCGAAGATGTGACCCATCCGGTGCTCTGTGCAGCATCGGCGGAGCTTCTTCCGGCATTGCTCAAGAACATCACGCGAATTCCTCGGAGTTGACCTTTGCAGCGAAATCGCGCAGATGAAAGCCGACTGACTGAGAATGAGAAAAAGGCCGCAACTATGACGGAAACCAACGAAAACAAGCAGCTTCTCCATCTGGTTTTTGGCGGTGAACTGTCGAACCTCGAAGAGGTCCAGTTCCGCGATCTGAACGCTCTAGACATCGTCGGCATCTTCCCCGACTACGCCAGCGCCCTGGTGGCCTGGAAGGCGAAGGCCCAGGCGACGGTCGACAACGCGCATATGCGCTATTTCATCGTCCACATGCACCGAATGCTGAATCCTTCGGATAAGTAAGCCGAAGGCCGGCGGTTTTCCAAAGACCGCCCGGACGACCCGCAAGGGTCACGTTTTGAACTCAGTCTTCTTGCATCTCTCTTGTTGCGTAGCGACGCCTCCTGACCGGGAAGAATGGCATTGTCGATGAAGATGAGCAGGTCCGATCGATGGCACTGAGCGATGGCCTAGCCTCCTTCGCCTTGACATCCTATGGCTGGCTGGGCCTTGCGGCCTATCCGCTGTCGGGGCCGATGCTTGCCTATCGCGCGGCCAAGGGCAAGGAAGACAAGGCCCGTCGCGGAGAGCGCTTCGGCCATGCGAGCCTTCCGCGCCCTGTCGGCCCACTCGTCTGGATCCATGCCGCAAGCGTCGGCGAAACCACAGCCGTCGTCGCACTGATGCGCGAACTGCGCCGCCGCGATATCCACGTGCTCCTGACCACCGGCACCGTGACCTCGGCCGAAGTGGCCAAGAACCGTCTCGGCGACATGGTCCTCCACCAATATGTGCCGCTCGACCTTCTGCCATCGATCCGCCGCTTCCTGGATTACTGGCAGCCGGATATCGCGATCGGTGTGGAATCCGAGATCTGGCCGACGACACTCGCCGAGCTGAATCGCCGACATATTCCGCAGATCCTCGTCAATGCCCGCATGTCGGATCGTTCCTTCGATCGCTGGAAGCGGCATCCGTCCATCGCCGAAACTCTGTTCGGCAAGCTGGCGCTGGTGATCGCCCAGTCCGATCTCGATGCCGAGCGCTTCCGTGATCTCGGCGCCTGGCCAGTCAGCGTCTCCGGCAATATCAAGGTCGACAGCGACGCACCGCCTTGCGACGAGCAGGTGCTGGAGCGCTACCGCCAGCAGATCGGCGACCGCAAGACCTGGGCCGCCATCTCCACCTTTGATGGCGAAGAGAAGATCGCCTCCATGGTACATCGGGCGCTGAAAGCCCATACGGGCATGTTGACCGTGCTCGTGCCGCGCCATCCCGAGCGCAGCGACGAGATCGAGGCCATGCTGGTCGAAAAGGGCCTCGTGGTGGCCCGCCGCACGCGGGGCGATGTCATTACGCCCGAGACGGATGTTTTCCTCGGCGACACGATCGGGGAGATGGGCCTTTATCTGCGCCTGACCGAAGTCGCCTTCGTCGGCCGCTCGCTTGCCGCCGATGGTGGCCAGAACCCGCTGGAGCCGGCAATGCTCGGCTGCGCGGTTCTGTCCGGTCCACAGGTCAGCAATTTCCGCGAAAGCTACCAGCGCCTGGTGCGCAAGGGTTCGGCCCGCATCGTCCGCGATGCCGAGATGCTGGCCAAGGCCGTCCACTTCCTCCTCAACAACGAGGTGGCGCGCTCGAAGATGATCGATGCCGGCCTTGAAAGCATGCAGGAGATGCGCGGCGCGCTCAGCGCGACGCTGAAGGGGCTCGAGCCCTATATCAGCCCTCTCTCCGTCAAGGCCAAGCTCGAGCCGCGCACCGCCAGCCAGAGCTGAACCTAAAACAGGATCTTCCCCATGCAGCAGACGCAAAAGATTGCCGGCATCCTGTTCGACAAGGACGGCACGCTGCTTGATTTTGACGCCAGCTGGGGACCGGTCAATCGCGAAGTGGCGCTGATGGCCGCCGATGGCGACGAGGCGCTCGCCGATCGGCTGCTGCTGGCCTGCGGCATGGATCCGTTAAGCGGTGCGATCGTTCCGGACAGCCTGTTCGCCGCCGGCAACACGGTCGAGATTGCAGAGGGCATGATCAATGCCGGCTCGCCCTTCGCGCTCGAAGCTCTGGTGCCGAAGATCGATGATTGCTTCGCAAAGGCCGCCGAACTCTCGGTGCCCGTGACCGAACTCCAGCCGCTCTTCGCCCGCCTGCACGGCAGGGGCCTTCGCCTCGGCATTGCCTCCAGCGACAATGAACGCTCGATCCGGGTCGCCGCCGAGCGCTTCGGCATCCTGCCATATATTGCTTTCGTTGCCGGCTATGACAGCGGCCATGGCAAGAAGCCGGAAGCCGGCATGGTGCTCGGCTTCTGCGCCGCGACCGGGCTCGCACCGGCAGAAGTCGCCGTCGTTGGCGACAACAATCACGACCTGCACATGGGCAAGAATGCCGGCGCCGGCTTGAAGATCGGCGTGCTCTCCGGCACCGGATCGCGGGAGACGCTGACGCTTCATTCCGACATGGTGCTCGCCGATATCACCGAGCTCGAAGCCGTCCTCAACTGAAGGCGCTCGTGCCATTTCGGCACGCCTGTGCTTGACGGTTCGGCGTTGCAATGGTTCTTGTTGCGCGCATGAGGCGGTGCCAGAGGGGCGCCGGGGTCACGAAGGGACGAGAATGGTATCCGAGGCACCACCCTTCTGGTGGACCAAGACCGGCTGGCAGGCGATCTACCTCTATCCGCTCTCCTTTGTGTATGGCCGCATCTCCGGCGCCATCATGCAGCATCGTCGCCGCCACGCATTGGCAGTGCCGGTCGTCTGCATCGGCAATTTCACCGTCGGTGGTGCCGGCAAGACCCCGACCGCCATCGCGATCGCCCGCGCCGCCAAGGCGAGGGGGCTGACCCCCGGTTTCCTCAGCCGCGGTTATGGCGGCTCGCTCGATGTGACGACCGTCGTTGACCCGCATCACCATCGCTCCACGGCTGTCGGAGACGAGCCGCTGCTGCTCGCCCGCGAAGCGCTGACCGTCATCTCCCGCCGCAGGGTCGCGGGCGCCGAAAAGCTGGTGGCTGAGGGTGTCGATCTCGTCATCATGGATGACGGTTTCCAGAGCGCCCGGCTTCTCGTGGATTACGCCTTGATCGTTGTCGACAGCCGGCGCGGCATCGGCAATGGCTGGGTCGTGCCCTCAGGCCCTGTCCGCGCGCCGATCGAGGTCCAGATGCGCCATCTCGATGCGATCCTGAAGGTTGGCAAGGGCGACGCGGCAGACCGCTTTGTCCGCCAGGCGTCCCGCAGCGGCAAGCCGGTTCTGGTCGCCAATGTCACGCCCCAGGCAGCCGACGATCTCGCGGGTCGGTCAGTGCTCGCTTACGCAGGCATCGCCGATCCGAAGAAGTTCTATCGAACGCTGGAAGAGCTCGGCGCAGTCATCGTCGACCGCGCGGACTTTCCCGACCATCATCATCTCGCTGACGACGAGATTGCGGATCTGCTTTCTCGCGCCGAACGCCAGGGCCTGCAACTGGTCACCACGGCAAAGGACAGTGTCCGCCTGTCAGGCGGTCACGGCCGGTCGGCGGAGCTTTCGGAAAAATCGCGGGTGGTGGAGATCGACATGGTCTTCGATGACCCCAAGGCTCCGGACCTGATCATCGACCGGGCGATCGAAGCCTGCCGGCGCAGGCGCCTCGGCAAGAAGGCCTGAGGCTCAGCGGCGCTGGTTGGGAAGCGCGCCCGCGCGCTTTTCCGCTTCAAGCGATGCAGCAGCATCCACATAGGCTTCCTGCCGCGCCACGCTCCAGTATTTCAGTTCGTCGACCAGGACCGGGCGCCCGGTGATCGCGCAGGTGACGAAGGTCCCCGGCGTCAGGATCTGGAAATCGGCATCGAGATAGCGGATCTTGGCTTCGCGGTTTCCGCCGCCTTCGAAACGGTTCATCACTCTTCTCCTGCGCCGCGTGTCACGGAACTGCAATACAGCGCCCTCCCGGCGAATGAAAGATGGCTCACGTCAAAACCCGTGCGTGGCACGCTCAGCTCCGTCCAAACAGCCGTTCGATATCGGAGAGCTTGAGCTCCACATAAGTCGGCCGCCCGTGATTGCACTGACCCGAGCCCGGCGTCTGCTCCATCTGTCTGAGAAGCGCGTTCATCTCCTCGACCCGCAGCCGCCGGCCCGAGCGCACGGACCCGTGGCAGGCCATGGTCGCAGCGACATGCTCAAGCTTGGCTGATAGCCGGTCGGCCGTATCCCATTCGGCAATCTCGTCCGCGAGGTCGCGCACCAGCTGGGTCGCATCCATCTCGCCCAGCATCGCCGGGGTCTCGCGCACGGCAATGGCACCCTGCCCGAAACGGTCGATCGCCAGCCCCAACTGCTCCAGGCTTGTCGCGTGGGTCATCAGCCGGTCGCAATCTTCTTCCGGCAGGTCGACGATCTCGGGGATCAACAGGCCCTGCGAGGGAAGCCGCCGACCCGTCAGCGCCTTGCGCATCTGCTCGAAGACCAGCCGCTCATGGGCGGCATGCTGGTCGACGATGACGAGACCGTCCTCCGTCTGCGCCACGATATAGTTGGCATGCACCTGCGCCCGCGCCGCACCCAGCGGATAGCTGGCAATCGCCTCGACGGTGGCGCTCTGGGGAGCAGGGGAGGGGATCGGTTCGCTTCGGGCGGTCGGGACCGACAGGCTGTCGAATGCTGCCTGCGCCGCCTCGCCAAAACCGCGCGCAGCGGGTGCGGCAGCCGCCGCAAACCCGCTGCCAAAGCTCGGAGCTGCCCCATAGAGAGGCCGCGACGGCGAACTGGCCGGTGACCAGGTCTGGGCGGGCTGCGGCGAGAAGCCCGGGCGAAACGCCCGCAGCATGCCGCCGGCACCTGTCGTTGCCGCCCGGTCGCCCTCGCGCTGAAGGGATTGCCGGATCGCCCCGACGATCAACCCGCGCACCAGCGCCGGATCGCGGAAGCGCACATCCGATTTGGCCGGATGCACGTTGACGTCGACGAGCGCCGGGTCGAGCGTCAAAGACAACACGGCTACCGGATAACGACCCTGCGGGATCGTCTCGGCATAGGCACCGCGAATAGCCGACAGGATCTGCTTGTCCTGCACCGGGCGTCCGTTGACGAAGGCATATTGATGGGCGGAATTGCCCCGGTTGAAGGTCGGCACACCAGCAAAGCCGGTCAGCCGCACATCCTCGCGCTCGGCATCGAGCTCGATCGCATTGTCCTTGAAGTCGGCGCCCAGCACCTGCGCGATGCGCGCCAGGTGGTCGTCACCGGTGCCGGGGAATTCCAGCGTCGAGCGGTCGGTGCCTGTGAGCACGAACCGGATGGCAGGAAAGGCAATCGCCATGCGCTTGACGATCTCGCTGATCGCACCCGCTTCCGCCTTCTCCGTCTTCATGAATTTCAGCCGCGCCGGTGTGGCGAAGAACAGATCGCGCACTTCGACTGTCGTGCCTGGATTGGCCGCTGCCGGCCGCACCTCTCCCACCTTGCCGCCGACAACAGCGATCTCCGCGCCACTGTCGGCGCCGGCGGGACGGCTGGTGATCGTCAGCTTCGCGACTGATCCGATTGAGGGCAGGGCCTCGCCGCGAAAGCCGAGCGAACGGATGTCGAAGAGCGTCTCGCTGAGCTTCGATGTGCAATGCCGGCGGATGGCGAGCGCCAGATCCTCCGGCCCCATGCCGCAGCCATTGTCGATGACCCGCAGCAGCGTCTTGCCGCCGCCGGCCGTCGCCACCTCGATGCGGGTCGCACCTGCGTCGATCGCATTCTCGATCAGTTCCTTCGCCGCGCTGGCCGGTCGTTCGATGACCTCGCCGGCGGCGATCTGGTTGATGAGGGTCTCGGAGAGTTGCTTGATGATCATGCGGCCATTTTCCCGGATTCGGAGCTCCGACGAAAGACGAAATCGTATCGCGGTGGCCGCCATGCCCATCATTAAGCGGGCTTTAACGGAATGTCTCTAGTTTGAACAATGACTTGCAATGTCTCTTCAGCAGGTCTGCTGGCGGTGGAATGAGGATACGGGCCGGAGTGTCCCTCGCATATCTCCCTGCCTGGAACGCGGTCCGGCATGTCTCCATCATGGCATCAGCCCCCCAAATTCTCGTCGTCTGCGGATGGCGAGGTTCCTAGAGGCAGCAGTGTGAGCGAGTTTCCACAGGCCCCCGGCCAGGACAAGCGACGGCAGGGGCCCGACAATTCGTCGGCCGAGACCGCTCTCGACGCTGCCCTGCTGGACGCCGTGTCGGAGGCCTTCTCCTCGGCCTTCATCGTCTATGACCGCAACGATCACCTGATCTTCGCAAGCCGCAGCGCCCGCCAGTTCCTGCCTTTGCCCGCCCCCTTCTTCGAGCCCGGTTCGCGCCTGAGGGATATCCTCGGAGCCGCATATGACCTCGGCCTGCGCCATGCTGCCAGCGGCCAGGCCGACGGTGCAGCACTCAGCCGTGAGGAATGGCTGACCCGCCAGATCGCTGCTCACTGGAAGGAACGCTACGAGATCCAGGCCTGCGACGACGACAAGCGCTGGACCAAGTTCTCCAAGCGTCGCCTGCCATCCGGCTTCGGCTTCTGCGTGATGACTGATATCACCGAGCAGAAGCGCCGGGAGGAGCAGTGGCGTGCGGATATCGAGCGCGTCCAGCTCACCGAGGAAATCCTCGACAATCTTGCCCATCCTGTCTTCGTCCAGGATCGCAATCTTCAGCTTGTGGCCGTCAACAAGGTCTTTTGCTCGGCCACCTCGGTGGGGCCCGACAATGCGCTCGGCGGCACGATCGCGACACTGTTTGAACCGGATGTCGCCGAACGGCTCGTCACCGTCTCGCGCCATGTATTGGACACCGGCGTCACATCTTCGCTCACCCTTCCGATGCGACTTTACGGAGATCCGCCGCGTCCGATCCTTGTTCATGTCCAGCGCGTCGGCAAGCCGGGGCGCTATCTGGTGGTGGCAAGTCTCGGTGAGGTCGGTGGCGCTGCCGATCTGCCCGCCTCTCAGGAGGCAGCATTTGAAGCCCCCTCACGCGACGAGGGCGCCGGTCACAGCCTGATCGATGGGCGCCTGAATGGACGCAAGGCCCTTCTCGTCACTGCCGACCGCGACTTCGAGGCAAGGGCACTCGACATCCTGCAACTCCTCGGCCTCGACAACTGCTGTGTCCGCGACCAGTCGGAACTCGATGCCTTCCTGACCGTGGCGCAATCGGTCGGCGTTGTCATCGACCTCGCGATTGTCGATGTCGACCTCGACATGCGATGCCTGGAACTCCTGCAGGCGGTTGATGTCGACTACATCACCTTGCCTGTCTTCGACATCGCCAGCGACCTCGCCTTTAGCGTCCTTGACCGGTTGACCGCGCTGCGCCAGCCGCCGATGCCGACCGACGATTGGGAGATCACCACCGAAGAAGAGCCTGCAGCTACACCGGCCGGTGTGCCGAAGGCTGCCTCTGCGCAGCAGCCTGCCGCTCCGTCGACGTCGTCGCTCGTCCTTGTCGCCGAAGACAACGAGATCAATCAGGTCGTCTTCTCGCAGATCCTCGAGGGCCTCGGCTTTGCCTACCGGATCTGCGCAGACGGAGAGACGGCCGTTCGACTGCGGGCGGAATTGAACCCCGCCATCATCCTCATGGATGTGACGCTGCCCGGCATCAATGGTTTCGAGGCCGCCCGCCGGATCCGCCAGTCGGCCGAGGACGCGAACCTGCAGACACCGATCATCGGCGTGCTCGCCCAGGCTTTCGATCGCGACCGCGAGGCCTGTTTTGCCTCCGGTATGAACGATGTCATCCTCAAGCCGCTCAGCCCTGATGTTGTCGATCAGGCGATCCGACGGCTCGTGCCGGACATTGCAAGGCTCGCGTCCACCGCCTGATTACCCGATTTTTGGGGAGGGCAGGGAGCCGCGTTCCGCAGTATCGATATGATTATTTTAATGTTTTAGACCCATTCTGGCACGTGCAAGGAACCGTACCAGGAAGCATGAATGGGTCCCGCCGGACGAGCGCCTGAGCCGCATGGCCAAGGCGACCAGAAGACGACAGGCTATACCGATCGATTGACCGGCCTCGGCAACCGCCACAGGCTGGGCGACAAGGTGCGCCAGCTCGCCGCCGACCGCGCCGCCGATCCCGCACCTTTCACCGTCGGCATCGTCAATCTCGATGGCTTCAAGCCGATCAACGATCTCTTCGGTCAGGCCTCTGGCGACGAAATCCTCTGCCAGGTCGCACACCGCCTAAAGGCCTGCGTGCCCGATGGTGCGATCGTCACCCGACATGATGGCGACGAATTTGCGATCGTGCTGCCGCTGGTCTTCGAGCGCCTGGGCGCCGAGCGTGCAGGCCAGCTGATCAAGGATGTGCTTTCCGCCCCTTACGATCTCGGCGACCGCAATGTGCGCCTCTCCGCTTCCCTCGGTTTTGCCGTCTATCCCTTTGCTGGCGAAGATTTCGAGGAGCTGATGAAAAGCGCCGAGACCGCTCTCTACCGGTCCAAGCGCCGTGGCCGCGGCCAGATCACCGTTTATTCGCGCGAGATCGCGCAGGAGATGAAACAGGCGACGCAGCTCGAACAGGCACTGCGCAACGCCATCATCAACGATACGGTCGATGTGCATTTCCAGCCGATCGTGCGCCTGCGCGACAATCGCGTCGTCGGCTTCGAGGCGCTCGCCCGCTGGATCGATCCCGATCTCGGTTTCGTCTCACCCGCCGTCTTCGTGCCGCTCGCCGAAGAACGCGGCTTCATCGATACCTTGTCGGAAACGCTGCTGCGCAAGGCTGCCGAGGCCACGCTTGCCTGGCCACGCGACCTCTTCCTCTCCTTCAACCTGTCCTCGGTCCAGCTCATGGATCTGAGGACGTCGTTCAACACGCTCTCCATCCTCAACAGCGTCGGTTTCGACCCGCGGCGGCTGGAGCTTGAGATCACGGAAACGGCTGTCATGTCCTCGGCCGATACGGCCCGGCGGATCATCAAGGAATTGAAGGATGCCGGCATCCGCATCTCGCTGGATGACTTCGGCACGGGACAGTCGAGCCTTGGGCGCCTGCGGGAATTCACCTTCGACAAGGTGAAGATCGACCGCGCCTTCGTCTCGGCCATCACCACGGATCGCACCTCCGAGCATATCATCAAGGCCATCGTCAGCATGTGCGAGGGCCTGGACCTCGAAGTCGTGGCAGAAGGCATCGAAACGGATGCCGAAGCCCGGAAGCTGCGGGAGCTCGGCTGCGGGATGGGGCAGGGCTATTATTTCGGCAAGCCTGTCGATGCAGCTGCGACCCTGCGTTATCTCGCCGAGAACCATCACGACTTCGCGCTCGTCGACCGCGCTACCGCCTGATCCCTGACATCTACGCAAAGAAAAGGCGGCGCCGAAGCGCCGCCCGTCAGGACTGTAACACGTCCCTCGTATCCGGATTAATTATCCGTGGACGAGGTGGTGGTACCGTCGGTGGTACCCATCGTGCCGGCATCAGCAGCCTGATCGTCCAGAGTGCGGAACTCGGGAGCGTTGCGCAGGCTGTCTGCGGTTTCGGTCGTCGTCAGACGAACTTCAGCATCAGCAACTTCTTCCGCGTTGGTTGCGGTGTTGTCGGTGGTAGCCGTCGTTGTCGTGGTCGTTGCCGTACCATCAGTCGTGGTCATGGCGTCTGCATCATCAACCACGCGGGTGATGGTGATGTTTTCAAACGGAACGGCGACATTCTTTTCGCCGATGCCGAGGAAGCCGCCAACGCCAACGACGGCTGCAACAACGCCACCTTCCTTATCAACGAGCAGGTCGTTGATGTCACCGATCGACTGGTTGTCGGCAGTGTAGATTGCCTGACCCATGAAGTCGGCCACGGAGATCTGGTTCTCGGCCTGTTCGGTCAGATACGTGGCGGTGCCCGCTGCTGCCGTCGAGCCGCACCATGCGCACGCCGCGCATCGGCGTGCGCAGCGCGTCGGGGAGGCGGCCGGCGGCGTGGTGGTGGCACCCGGGGTGGCATCCTGGGCGACGGCGAACGGAGCGATTGCGGTCGAGCCGAGCAGTACGGCGGCGGCGAGCGTCTTGAAGGACTTGTTCATGGTGGACCTACCTTTCCTCTGAGATGGTCTGCGACTGACGCTGCCTCGCATTGAGTGGCTCGGCGGCGTCGGTTCGAGAGGAAAATGTCCGGCGGCCATGATCGTTCCGCCCGTTAGTCCTTGAATATTTTAGCAGATCGACCGGAACAAAAAGCCGGAAAACTGGTTTGCGGGGCCGCTTTCGACCCCGCTCATGCTGTGTGGCGCGCGTCTCAGAGCTTGAAGGGCGGCTCGGATTTTCCCTTGACGCTGACGCCGAGATCGAAGGTCACGCCTGCCAGTTTGTCCTCGGCGCGCTCCTCGTCGCTCAGCCCCTCCCAGCAGGAGGTGATGGCAAGCCGGTCGAGCGACTTGCCATAAAAGGCAGGGCATGTCGGACGACGGATCGGTGCCGCATAACGGGCGATATGCCGGCCATCCGGAGCGTAACGGTCGACTGCGCCGCCATCCCAGTTCGAGTTCCAGATCGTACCTTCGAGATCGACAACCGATCCGTCGATGACACCCTGTCGTTGCGATTGGTCGATGAAGACAGTGGGTGCGCCAACCGGTAGGCCCGTCGCCGGGTCCAGCGCCACCCGCATCATGTGATTGACCTTGGAATCGTTGAAATAGCCAACCGAGCCATCCGGCGAGAAGCAGATGCCATTGGGAATGCTCACCGCATCGAAGATCTTCTTCACCGTCGTGCCGCTCACATGATAGATCGCGCCCGCACCGGTCTCCGCCGTCCGGCTCATCGTGCCGATCCAGAGCGCGCCACTCGGATGCACGCGCCCGTCATTCGAGCGGTTCTGCGGCTTGTCCTCAATGGCGGCATAGGAAGAAAGCGTGCCGCTTGCGCTGTCGCGCACGAACAGACCCTGGTCGGAGGCGATCAGCTGCCGCTTGGCGTCGATCACCGCGATGACACTGCCGAGGAAGGGCAGGGCGTGCTTCTTGAGCTGTCCGCCTTCGACATCCAGTTCGCACAGCGTCTTGCCGAGGATGTCGAACCAGAAGAGCGAACCGGAGATCGGATCGTAGGCCGGGCCTTCACCCAGTTCCATCACCTCTTCGGTGAGCATTCTGCCGTTGAAGCTTTCGGTTGAGATCACGGATATCCTCCTTGTCGCTATTCATCTAGACCTTGTCGTGCGACTAACGTCGCAGACAGGGGTTTACGGTAAAATTCATGGGGTATCTGGACCCTTGGTGCTTTACAAGTCTATGCTTCAGCAACCCAAGGGAACAGATTCGGCGTTGGTATCGACTTTGGGTGTTCCTCACTCATTCTCTATGCAGGTCCGAAGAAGAATTACCTATGCGGGTTCGGAGAGATTGGTGGAAGCTGAGGTTTCGCCACGCGGTCCCGATCTTGGCCAATGTCAGGTGAAGCAGCAATTGACGAACACGTCTTGGACAATCTCCCCGATAATCATGGCCGGTGACCCGGTCAGGACGTGGATGTGATGACGACCCCGGATAGCGCAATGTCTGCACGCGTCGATGGCCTGATCACGGATGTGAAGGGCTTCAAGACCCAGTTCGACGTATTCCGTTTCATGAAACGCGTGACCGAGCTTTACGGTGCCCGCGCCTTCATGGTGCTGAACATGCCCGGCGCAACCGCCCAGGAACTCGGCAGCAGCTCCATCATCACCAACTGGCCCGCCGATCTGCTGACCGAATTCGATCAGGTGGCGCTTCTGTCCGGCAGCCCGGTGCTCGCCCATCTACGCCGCGCGTCCATTCCGCTGCGTTTCGACATCGACGACGTGGCAACGCAGCGCGATCCCAAGTCGGCTGAGATTTCGAAATCCCTCTTTCATCGTTTCCGCATGAACCGCGGTGCCTATTTCCCGGTTCATGACGCGACCGGCGCACGCGGTGCGGTCTCCTTTGCTGGGGATCGAGACGCGTTCGATACCCAGGAGATGATGCAGCTCGCCTATATCGCCGCGCATGTGTTCAACCGTCTCGCCGAAATTCGCGAGATGGACAGTCGCAACAGCGACATGCTGACCGATCGCGAGCTCGACTGCCTCAATTGGACTGCAGCCGGCAAGACCAGCGTCGAGATCGCCGAGATCCTGACGCTCTCGGAACACACGATCAACCACTACCTGAACCGCGCCACCAAGAAGCTGGACGCGGTGAACCGCACCCAGGCGGTCGCCAAGGCCTTGCGCCTCGGCTTGATCAAGTAAGTGTAAACGCTGGTGCTTTTTTGTGCGGCCCGCTGCGCCGCCGCCCTTTTTCACGCCATCCCCTCAAGCTTTTGAGATCCTGCACAGGCCGAAACGCCTGTGCTGCGGGATATTCGCGTCTGGCACGCTTCCTGCATTCTCAGTGTCAGTCCAGAGGGGACGTAGCGTGACACCCGAGAACGGGTGCAGCCTGACAAGCCGCCGCGGGGGGTGCTCTCCGCAGGCGGCTTGTCTGTTTCTGCGGCAATGGTCGCACCCTCGCCATCGCATTTGCAGTTGGCGAAAGCCTCCCGCTCCATTATCTGAACGTGCACAGATGAATGTCCGAGCGGAAAGAATATCGAAATGACCGAATTGTCGCGTGATCGGGTGATTGAGGCGCTGAAGGGGATCCGGGGACCGGATCTCGAGGGCAACATCGTCGACCTCGGCATGGTCTCCGATGTCTTCATATCCGACGCCAAGGTCTATTTCTCGATCAATGTGCCGGCCGAGCGCGCCCAGGAACTGGAGCCGCTGCGTCAGGCGGCAGAGCGTACAGTCAAGGCCATCCCCGGCGTGAACGGCGCCGTGGTCAGCGCTGACGGCAGAGCGCAAGCAGGGGTCCGCCCCGCCGCCGCGTCCGCAGCCGGCCGCTCCCGCCCAGGGCCACGGACATGCTCACCAATCGCTGCCGCACCGCGCCCCGCTACCGCATGCCCCTGCTTCGCGGCAGCCAGGGCAAGGCGGGTGCCCGGCATCGAAGCGATCATCGCGGTCGCCTCCGGCAAGGGCGGCGTCGGCAAGTCGACGACGGCAGTCAACCTCGCGCTTGGCGCTGAAGGCCAATGGCCTGCGCGTCGGCATCCTCGATGCCGACGTCTATGGTCCGTCCATGCCGCGCCTTCTCGGCATCTACCGGCCGCCCGCAGCAGATCGAAAACCGCATCATCGTGCAACCGATGGAGAATTACGGCATCAAGGTCATGTCCATGGGCTTCCTCGTCGACGAGGAGCACGGCGATGATCTGGCGCGGCCCGATGGTCCAGTCGGCGCTCATGCAGATGCTGCGCGAGGTGGCCTGGGGCGATCTCGACGTGCTCGTGGTCGACATGCCGCCGGGCACCGGCGACGCGCAACTGACCATGGCCCAGCAGGTGCCACTATCAGGCGCCGTCATCGTCTCCACGCCGCAGGATCTGGCCCTGATCGATGCCCGCAAGGGGCTGAACATGTTCAACAAGGTCGAGGTGCCGGTCCTCGGCATCGTCGAGAACATGAGCTACTTCATCGCGCCGGACACTGGCAATCGCTACGACATCTTCGGCCATGGCGGGGCAAAGGCGGAAGCCGAGACCATCGGCGTGCCCTTCCTCGGTGAAGTCCCTCTGACGATCTCGATCCGCGAGACCTCGGATGCCGGAACGCCTGTTGTCGTGAGCGAGCCCGAAGGTCCGCAGGCCAAGGTCTATCGCGATATCGCGACCAAGGTCTGGGAGCAGGTCAAGGCCCGTTCCGGCCGTGCAGCACCCGCGATCGTCTTCGAGTGATATCAGGCAAATAGAGCCCAAAGATTCGGTGCGTGTAAGCCTCCAGCCGTGCGTCGGCTGCATTGCTGTGCTGCAGCAATTGATTTGGCTTTCATTCCGGGTCTATGATTGTGTCCACGACTTCAACGCGCGGCGTGCCATGAAGGTGACCAGTCCTTGATAAGGGCCTATCGAAAAGACGGAAGTGCCGAGGTGATCGGCGTAGAGTCAGCACCCGGCGATTTCCCCGAAGACATCATCTGGATCGACCTGATCAAGCCGAGCCGCGAAGAGGAACACTTCGTCGAAAGCCTCGTCGGCATCCCGCTGCCGACGCCGGACGAACTGAAGGACATCGAGCCCTCCAGCCGGCTCTATGCGGACGGCAGCGCGGCCTACATGACCGCCTCGCTGATGGTGAAGGCGGAAAGCAGCCTGCCGCACCTCACCGACGTCGCCTTCATCCTCATGCCCGACCGGCTGCTGACGGTGCGCTATGCCGAGCCGCGCTCGTTCTCCCTGTTGCGTCTGAATGGCCAGTGCGATACGGCCGCCAAGCTGCTCGGCCATCTTCTGGAGACCATCGTCGACCGGACTGCGGAAATCCTCGAGACAGTGGCCACTGGGCTCGACTCGCTCTCGATCACCATTTTCGTCAATCGAAAGGCGGCCAAGCGGCGCCCACCGCGCTTCCTGGAAGACAAACTCCTGGATATCGCCAGCCAACACCAGCTTGTCAGCAAGGTGCGCGACAGCCTCGTTTCCCTGTCGCGTCTCGTCACCTTCCTTCAGTCGCAACCGATCGTGCGCCACGAGGAAGACGCCGCCGAACTCTGTCTCATCGTCGCGCGCGATATCCAGTCGCTCGGCGAGCACACCGCCTTCGTCGGCAACAACATCACCTTCATGCTGGATGCCTCGCTCGGCCTGATCAATGTCGAGCAGAATGCCATCATCAAGATCTTCTCGATCGCCTCGGTGGTCTTTCTGCCGCCGACCCTGGTCGCTTCAATCTACGGCATGAACTTTAAATTCATGCCGGAACTGGGATGGAGCTTCGGATACCCCATGGCACTCTTTGCCATGCTCTTCTCCGCCATCATCCCCTTCCTGTTTTTCCGTTGGAAAGGCTGGCTCTGACGAGCCTGGAACCCCATGCAGCAGATCGATCACCAGCCGCAGGCTGGCCCGAAGGGTGTACGCAGTCTTCTTCTCCTCTCTCTCGGCTCAGTCGGCGTCGTCTATGGCGACATCGGCACGAGCCCGCTCTATGCCTTTCGCGAGGCACTGAAGCCGATCGGCGTCGACGGCATCACCCGTGTCGAGATCATCGGCCTGATTTCGCTGATGATCTGGTCGCTGACCATCATC
Source organism: Allorhizobium sp. (assembly GCA_965283865.1). Lineage (GTDB taxonomy): Bacteria > Pseudomonadota > Alphaproteobacteria > Rhizobiales > Rhizobiaceae > Allorhizobium. The sequence continues at coordinate 3,832,062 of CBDIQA010000001.1, read as the reverse complement.
GTCACGCTGAAATACGTGCTCTTCCTTCTGCGCGCCGACAATGACGGCGAGGGCGGCACGCTGTCGCTGCTGGCCCTGCTGTCGAAGACGGCAAATGGCCATGGCCCGATCCTGATGGTGCTGGGCCTGATCGGGGCTGCCCTCTTCCTCGGCGATTCCATGATCACACCGGCGCTTTCGGTTCTTTCTGCCGTCGAGGGCCTGAAGCTGGTGACGCCGACGCTCGGCGACTATGTGGTTCCGATCTCCGTCGTCATCCTTGTCCTGCTCTTTGCCGTCCAGTCGCGCGGCACGGGCGCGGTCGCCCGTTTCTTCGGCCCCATCACCGCAGTCTGGTTCATCGTCATGGCAGCCGGCGGCGTCTATCACATCTTCGATGATGTCGGCATCTTCGCCGCCTTCAATCCCTGGTATGCCGCGTCCTTCCTGGCGCGCGAAGGCTTCCTCGGCATCGTCGTCCTCGGCGCTGTCTTCCTGACGGTGACAGGTGCGGAAGCCCTCTACGCGGACCTCGGCCACTTCGGACGCAAGCCCATCCAGCTTGCCTGGTTCGCCCTGGTCTTCCCGGCACTCGTCTTGAACTATCTCGGCCAGGGCGCACTTGTCCTGAGCGACCCCTCGACGGCCTCCGATCCCTTCTTTCTGATGTTCCCGTCCTGGGCGCTGCTGCCGATCGTGATCCTTGCGACCTTTGCCACGATCATCGCCAGCCAGGCGGTCATCACCGGCGCCTTCTCGCTGGTGCGCCAGGCGATCCATCTCGGCTTCCTGCCGCGCATGCAGATCCTCTTCACGTCGGAGACCCAGACCGGTCAGATCTATCTGCCCTCGGTCAATACCCTGCTGCTGGTCGGCGTGCTGTCACTCGTCCTGCTGTTCGAAAGCTCGGAGGCGCTCGCGACCGCCTATGGCATCTCCGTTACCGGTGCCATGGTGGTGACCACCATCATGGCCTTCGAGTTCGTTCGCAAGAAATGGAACTGGAGCCTGCCGCTTGCGGTCGCGGTGCTCACCCCGCTTCTCATTCTGGAACTGGTTTTCCTCGGGGCAAACCTCCTGAAGATTCATGACGGCGGCTACATTCCCGTTCTCTTCGCGGCGGCCTTCACTGTCGTCATGTGGACCTGGCGCCGCGGCTCCGCGATCATCTTCCAGAAGACCCGTCGGGATGATGTGGCGCTTGAGGACTTCATCGCGATGATCGAGCGGAAGAGCGAGCATGGCCCCGCCTGCGTGGCCGGGACAGCGATCTTCCTGACCAGCGATCCCACCCGGGCCCCTGCGGCGCTGATGCACAATCTGAAGCACAATCACGTCATCCACGAGCGCAACATCGTGCTGACCATCCGCACACTCGGACGCCCGCGCGTCGCCGAAGAAGAGCGGTTTGCCGTCGAGGAACTGTCCGAGCGTTTTTCGCGCGTCGAGATCCGCTTCGGCTACATGGAGACACAGAACGTCTCCAAGACGCTCGCAAGTCTGCGGCGGGGCGGCTTGAAGTTCGACATCATGTCGACCTCCTTCTATCTCGGCCGCCGCAAGCTGGTTGCCGGTGCCGGTATGGGCATGCCCCACTGGCAGGACCGCCTCTACATCGCGCTCGCAGAAGCGGCAGCCGACCCCTCGGATTACTTCCGCCTGCCGGCCAACCGCGTCATCGAACTCGGCTCGCACGTCATCATCTGAGCAGCGCCATACTCCACACAGATAAGGCCGCCGATTTTTTGTCGGCGGCCTTGTGCGTTTATGGGCTGCAGCTCCCGAAGCTGTGATCCGTCGTTAACCAAGCATCAAGGTTAACAGGAGATATTTCTCTAATGTAATCCTGTCGGGTTCCGGAACGCCGGACCTGTGTCGGTATGAGTTGGAGTGTGGCCTTGCGTCCCAAGTTTCGTCCTTCGAAGAAGGTCCTCTCCCGGCTGGAGAACTGGACCTCTCCCCTGGTCTTCGGCCTTGCTTCCTGGCTGATCTTCCCCTCCGTTGCCGCCCAGGCCGATCTGGCAGGGCTTCTGGCCGGTGTCGACCGTGGCGCCAGCAACTGGCGCATGGTAATGACCACAACGCCGGCGGGTTCGATCCACGAAGCCAATCTCGCCTTCTCGGAAGGCGAGGCCTCGCAAGCGCTGTCCGGTGGCGCCGGCCTCATCCTGCCCGATGGTCGCCGCATCGCCTTTGACGGCGGCAAGGCGGATCCCGCTTCTCTCCCGGATGAAATGCGCGTCACCCGCGATCAGAAGAAGGGCAGGGTGGTCGCCGTCGAGCAGATGCTCCCGCCGCGCGCCTTCTCTGCCGGTTCCATCCTGCAGCGCACCAGCTCTCTCATGGAGCCGGAACTGAAGACGCCGTCCGTCTTCGCCCGTGAGGAAGACAAGACCAAGCCTGTGGAACTCGCGAGCTTCTACTTCAAGCGCGAAAAGCCCCCGGTCGATCCCTCGCTGACGCCGATGATCGCCGATCTCGTCACCAACAGCGTTCCGGATGTGCTGGCCACGGCCTATGCCCCGCCGCCGCCGGATTATGCCTCGGTTTCGCCCTTCGACAGCATCCTCGCCGACAAGCAGCCGGACCAGGGCCGCTTCATTCCCGATATCGACCCGCTGGATCACGCCTGGGCGGCAACGCCGCTGCCGGCCAACGTCTTCTCCGACAAGGAACAGAAGTGCCTGGCGGAAGGCATCTACTTCGAGGCCCGCGGCGAATCGGTAAAGGGCCAGGCAGCGGTTGCCCAGGTCATCCTGAACCGTGTGCGCAATCCGCATTATCCCGACACCATCTGCGGCGTCGTCTATCAGAACGAGGATTGGCGCAACCGCTGCCAGTTCTCCTTCGCCTGCGACCGCATCCCCGATATCGTCGCCTCGCCACGCCACTGGAAGATCGCCAAGGAAATCGCGATGGCCGTCACCGCCGGAAAGATCTGGTTCAAGGACGTCGGCTCGGCCACCCATTACCACGCGACCTATGTGCGCCCGGCCTGGGGCCCGACGATGAAGCGTGTGGAAAAGATCGGCAAGCACATCTTCTACCGCACCTATGGCGGCGGCTGGAGCTGAGCTTCACCGGCCGCTGGTCTTTTCCATCGGCCACAGGCTCGATCAGCGAGCCATTGCCAGGGGGATTCGCGCAACGCACCGAAGATGTAGAGCATCGGCGTCAGATTGCCCTCCGGACCGAAGGTGAACGCCGCCTGCACGCCGATCATCCAGCCGATGACGATGCTGATTCCAATGCGGATAAGGAAGCGTGTCATGGTCGTCTCGGGGCGGGCAAGGTCACGCAGCCTCCCATGTCGGTGTATCCCACGCAACCGTTACTGCCGAACGGCCTGCCATCGCGGACGTGAAGCGCGCCCGTTCTCCACCAATGTGGCAGATTCTGGCCCAGCCTTGCGGCCAATTGACCGGAATTGCCGTCCGTCATCTGCGATGAATCGGCATCTTGGACTTAAGTCTATGATTTTTCGGGGTTAATTTGTGGTGAAACTTGGTGCTGTCACGCCTTGACTATGCAGGGCCTCAAAATTATGGTGCGCCCGACTTCAAAGCGGGCCAGAAGGCTTTCTATCTCGCCGTTTCTGCATTCAAATCGGGCGCATAAACGGCCCCTGAAACAGGTAACGGACGGAGAGAGCCATGACGGACCACCGGGAAGAAGATCTGGAAGAGCGCCGTAGACGATTGGCCGCCGAACTCGCAGTGCGAGATGGCAAGGCCCGGGATGAGGAGCGCGCCGAGGGAAACGCCGATCAGACCCGGAAGGGTTATGGTCTGGCGATGAAGATCTCGAGCGAATTCATCTCTGCAATCATCGTTGGTGCACTTCTGGGCTATCTTTTCGACTACTTTGTGGGTACGGGGCCTTGGGGCATGATCATCATGCTGCTGATTGGCTTCTGTGCTGGCGTGTTGAACGTCATGCGCGTTGTCGGATATGTGGCATCGCCGCATCCGGCCGATCGCAGGATGGACTTTAAAGACAAGGGCGACGGTCGCTGACGCGCCAGCCTGAATGAGAATTGACCGCTTCGGCGGCGAAAGCGAAAGAGCAGAACGTGGCAAACGATCCTACTCATCAGTTCCTGGTTCAGAAGATTGTCCCGATCGAAATCGGCGGAATTGATTTCTCGTTCACCAACGCTTCGCTTTTCATGGTTGCGACTGTCGCAGCCGCTTCCAGCTTCCTCTACTTCTCGACCTCGAATCGCGGTCTGATCCCGACGCGCATGCAGTCGGTCGCCGAGATGGCCTATGAGTTCATCGCCTCCATGCTGCGCGAAGGCGCAGGCTCCAAGGGCATGCACTTCTTCCCGATGGTCTTCTCGCTGTTCATGTTCGTGCTGACTGCAAACCTGCTCGGCATGTTCCCCTACTTCTTCACGATCACCAGCCAGATCATCGTAACCTTCGCTCTGGCACTCTTCGTGATCCTGACGGTCCTGATCTACGGCTTCTACAAGCACGGACTGCACTTCCTCTCGATCTTTGCGCCGTCTGGCGTGCCGGTAGCGCTTCTGCCGCTGGTCTCGACGATTGAGGTCGTGTCCTTCCTGTCGCGCCCGATCAGCCTCTCCGTTCGTCTTTTCGCCAACATGCTGGCCGGTCACATCACGCTCAAGGTCTTCGCAGGCTTCGTCGTGTCGATGAGTGCTGCCGGTGCCGTCGGCGTCGCGGGCTCCATCCTGCCCCTCATCATGACCGTCGCCATGACTGGTCTCGAATTTCTCGTTGCCTTCCTGCAGGCCTACGTCTTCGCGGTACTGACTTGCATGTACCTGAACGACGCTGTGCATGGTGGTCACTGAGAATAAAGTCGCTGGCCCCGGCCAACCGGGCGTCAAAAACAGCCGCAACAACCCATTCGAAGGAGTATCCATATGGAAGCGGAAGCAGCAAAGTACATCGGCGCGGGTCTCGCATGCCTCGGCATGGCTGGTACCTCCCTCGCTCTCGGCCGTATCTTCGGTGACTACCTGACGGGCGCCCTGCGCAACCCGTCGGCTGCCGACAGCCAGTTCGGCCGTCTGGTATTCGGCTTCGCCGTTACGGAAGCTCTGGGCATCTTCTCGCTGCTCATCGCTCTCCTTCTCCTGTTCGCCGTCTAATAACGGCTGGAGTTTGGGATCACGGCGCGCCGACAAGGCAGCCGTGATCTCGCGCATTTGAGCATACACCTGGAGGTGAGCATGTTTGTGACCCCCGCCTTTGCAGAGGAAACTCCGGCAGAAGGCCAGCTTCACACCGAGACCGGCGTGGCCCAAGACGCGGGACATGGCGGCGGCGTGTTCCCGCCGTTCGATTTCTCGACCTATCCGTCGCAGCTTCTGTGGCTGGTGATCACGTTCGGCGTGTTCTACATGCTCATGCAGAAGGTCATCGTTCCGCGGGTCGGCGGCATTCTCGAAAACCGCCACGACCGCATTGCCCAGGATCTCGACGAGGCAGCTCGTCTGAAGTCCGAAGCCGATGCAGCCATCGAAACATACGAGCGCGAGCTGACCGCGGCCAAGGCGAAAGCCGGCCAGATCGCTTCCGCCGCGCGTGATGCATCCAAGGCCAAGGCCGACGCCGAGCGCGCAGCCATCGAGACGGAACTCTCCGCCAAGATCGCTGCTGCCGAAAGCCGGATCGCCGACATCAAGGCCCGTGCATTCGCTGAAGTCGACACGATTGCCATCGACACCGTCGGTACGATCGTTGAAGAACTGATCGGTACCAAGTCGACCGCAGCCGACATCAAGGCTGCCGTCTCCGGCATCGCCAAGCAGGGAGCGTAAGCATCATGGACGCTTCATTTTTCGCACTCGTTGCTCTCGTTCTCTTCTTCGTCCTGCTCGCCTACCTGAAGGTTCCGGGCATGATGGCGAAGGCGCTCGACGAGCGCGCGGACAAGATCCGCGACGAACTCGCCGAAGCCAAGCGCTTGCGTGAAGAGGCCCAGCACCTGTTGGCCGAATACCAGCGCAAGCGCAAGGAAGCCGAAGCCGAAGCTGCAGCGATCGTTGCTGCCGCTGAACGCGAGGCCGCTGCCCTGACCGCCGAAGCCAAGCAGAAGACCGAGGAATTCGTTGCCCGTCGCAACGCCCTTTCCGAGCAGAAGATCAAGCAGGCCGAAACCGAAGCCGTGAACGCCGTTCGCGCTGCTGCCGTTGACCTCGCCATCGCTGCTGCTGAAAAGGTGCTGGCGAAGAAGGCCGATGGCGGCGTTCAGCAGGCGCTGTTCAAGGCCTCCATCGGTGAAGTCAAGTCGCGCCTGAACTGAGTTCAGCCGACCGCAACGAAATACCGTCTATTTGACGCCCCGATCGATTTCACGGTCGGGGCGTTTTCTATTGGGGCGTCTACTGGTGCTTTGTGGGAATGGCGGCTGCCCTTCCACAAGAGGCAGCCATCTCGACCGTCAGTCCTGCAGGATCTCGCTGTCATTAGCCGTGACGGCCTTCAGCGGCCGGAAGCTCATGCGGTGCAGTGAGCAGGGGCCATGGGTGACGATGGCGCTCCGGTGGCGGTCCGTGCCGTATCCGGCATGCACCTCAAATCCATAGTCCGGATAAACGATGCCGGCCCGGGCCATCATCCGGTCGCGCATCACCTTGGCGACGATCGAGGCTGCCGCAATCGAGACAGAACGCGCATCGCCCTTTACCACAGCTTCCCCGCTGCAGATGAGCCCCATGGGCACGTCCCGCCCGTCGGCCAGCACATGACGCGCCTCCAGCTGAAGGCCGGCTACCGCCCGGCGCATGGCATCAAGGCTCGCCTTGCGGATGTCGATGAGATCGATGCGCCGAGGTGAAGACGACGCGATGGAGACGGTGGCATCGAGAAGGATGCGCTCGTAAAGCACCTCGCGCTGGGCGGCGGAGAGCTTCTTGGAATCGTTGAGGCCTTCGGGGATGCGCTTCGGGTCAAGAATGACGGCTGCTGCCACGACAGGCCCTGCCAGAGGCCCGCGCCCGGCCTCGTCTGTCCCGGCGACCGGCCAGAGATCCTTTCGCCTCGCCCGGCTCTCAAGCGAGAAATCCGGGACGAGAGGCAGGTCTGGAAAGAGGCCAGGAGAATCGGGTGGCGTGCGTCGTTTCATGCGGCAGAAATCGCACGCGCACCCGACCTCCTGCAAGTCCCCGGTCCCGATCGCCGATCATGGCGACAGGGGCGGCTTACCAGGGACGACATCCGGTGCGAGGCGGCGGACAACAGCACCGGAATACGAATACAAACCCAAGTCAGAGCAGAGAGAGCTGCACCCCGTCGCTGTTGGGCGAGATGAACAGGTCTTCCCGCAGATGCAGGCTGCGGCGCATCAGGCCGAGCCGCTTGGTCGCCATCTCGAAGCGGCGGCTGATCTGCCAGGCATAGGGACCGGCGCCCTTCATCCGCTTGCCGAATTCGGCGTCGTAATCCTTGCCGTCGCGCATCGAGCGCACCAGCGACATTACATGCCGGTAGCGGTCCGGATAGTTCTGCAGCAGCCAGTCGCGGAACAGCGGGCTCACCTCCAGCGGCAGGCGCAGCAGCACATAGCTTGCCTCGGACGCGCCGGCAGCCTTGCCGCTGTCGAGAATGCGTTCGATCTCGTGATCGTTGAGGGCCGGAATGACCGGCGCCATCATCACGGCCACGGGAATGCCGGCCTCCGACAGCGTCTTGATCGCTTCCAGGCGTTTCGCTGGCGTCGAAGCCCGCGGCTCCATCGTCCGTGCCAGCTTGCGGTCGAGCGTCGTCACCGAGATCGCCCACCTTGACCAGGCCGCGCTCGGCCATGGACTTCAGGATGTCGATGTCGCGCAGGATGAGCGCCGACTTCGTCACGATCACGACAGGGTGGTTTGCCTTGTCCAGCACCTCGAGCACCTGGCGCATGATCCGCCACTCCCGCTCGATCGGCTGGTAGGGATCGGTGTTGGTGCCGATCGCGATCGGCTTCACGCTTGTAACCCGGCTTCGAAAGCTCCCGCTCCAGCAGACGCGGTGCATCCGGCTTGGCAAAAAGCTTGGCCTCAAAGTCGAGACCGGCAGACAGGCCCATATAGCTATGCGTCGGCCGGGCGAAGCAGTAGATGCAGCCGTGTTCGCAACCCCGGTAAGGATTGATCGAGCGATCGAAAGGGATGTCGGGTGAATCGTTGCGGGTAATGACAGTGCGCGGCTTTTCGACCTGCACCTCGGTCTTGAAGGGCGGCATGTCCTCGAGCATCTGCCAGCCGTCATCGACGGCGACACGCTCCAGTGTCTCGAACCGGCCTGCAGGATTGATGCCGGCCGCGCGTCCACGACGCCGATCGATCTCGATCCGCATGCCCGAAGCGCTCATCAGGGCATCGGCAATATCTGCCGTATTGCCGGGCTGAAAGGCAGCCTGGCTCACAAGAGACAGCTCGTTCATGTTTGCTCCTCGCAGGTTTTCCGCCCCGCTTGATGACTTTATTCCTAGCGCCGAAACGAGAACATTGCAAGAACAAACTTCAAGAAACTGTTTGTGGCAAAACTTTGTGCAATGCGATAGATGTAGGCAATGCTGACAGTGATCATGGAATGCCACGACCAGGAACCCGAGCTCGCACAGACCTTGTCCGTGCTGGTTGCCGGCGCGGTCGAAGGCCTTGTCAGCGATGTCATCGTGCTCGATCACGGATCCAAGGACGGTTCATCCGTGGTGGCTGACGCTGCCGGTTGCCGCTTTTATCAGCAATGGGACATGAAGCACGTGCTGGCGACGGCGCGTGGCGAATGGCTGTTGCTGATCGAGCCGGGTGCCCGCTTGGGGCAGGGCTGGGTGGACGAGGTCGCTGAATATGTGGCGCTCAATAAGGCGCCTGCGCGCTTTTCCGAATCGCGTCTTTACCGGCTGCCGTTCTACCGTCGCCTGACGCGCAGTCGTCCGCTCCTGGAAAACGGACTGCTCATTCCCAAGCGCCAGGCGCAGGGTCTGGCAGGCGAGGGTAGGGAACTGCTTCAGCTGGCAAAGGGCCACAAGCCGCGTCGTCTCGCCTCCGAGATCATCCCCTCCTGGGTCGCCCGCGAAGCGCGTCGCTGATCAGCCCTGTCCGCCACGCCGCAGATGCTCGTCGAGCCGCGGCATGATTTCCACGAAGTTGCAGGGCATGTGGCGATAGTCGAGCTGAAGCTTGATGATCCCGTCCCACGCGTCCTTGCAGGCGCCAGGCGAGCCCGGCAGCACGAAGATGAAGGTGGCATTCGCCACGCCGCCGGTTGCCCGCGACTGGATCGTCGACGTCCCGATCTTGTCATAGGAGATCCGGTGGAAGACTTCCGAGAAGCCGTCCATGCGCTTTTCGAACAAGGGCTCCAGCGCCTCCGGCGTCACATCGCGTCCGGTAAAGCCCGTGCCGCCGGTCGTGATGACGACATCGATCTCTTTATCCTTCGTCCAGGCTTCGACCTGACCGCGGATCTCGGCCTTGTCGTCCTTCGCGATAGCGCGGGCTACGAGCCGATGCCCGGCCTCTTCGATGCGTGCGACGAGCGTATCCCCCGACTTGTCGTCGGCAAGGCTGCGCGTGTCGGAAACGGTGAGCACGGCAATGCCCACGGGAATGAAGGGACGGCTCTCGTCGATGCGGCTCATCAGGCGTCTCCCGGAACGGTGCGTGTGAGCAGCACATACCAGTTCGGCCGGTAGACCGATAGCGCAGGCGCTGCCTTCATCGCCGCAGCCTCGGTCTCGTAAAGCCCGAAACAGGTGGCCCCGGATCCGGACATGCGGACATATCCAGCAAGACTTTGACGAAGCAGGTCGCAGGCCTCGGCAATCTCCGGCACCAGCGCTTCCGCCGGCGGCTGCAGGTCGTTACGTAGGGTCGAGAGCGATTGCATCCAGGCGGACACATCGGCCGGCATGGACATCTCGCCGATCGGGTCGTTGTCGCGCCGCTTGAGGCTGCGGAAAATCTCCGGCGTCGACACCGGCTTCAGCGGATTGACCAGCACCAGCGGTACGGAGGGCATGGCAACCGTGTCGATCGCCTCACCGATCCCGCGCGCGCGCAGCGGTGTTGATGCAAGGCACATCGGCACATCGGCCCCGAGCTGGAGCGCAATCTGTTGCAGCCTCTCGGCCGGCAAGTCCGCCTTCCAGAGCCTCAAAAGCCCCCGCAGCGTCGCTGCCGCGTCCGCGGAGCCTCCGCCGATGCCGGATGCGATCGGCAGGCTCTTGTCGAGGGTGATGGAGACAGGGCCATACGGCTGGTCGTTTTCATCAAGGGCTGCCCGCAGCAGGTCGCGTGCCTTAAGAACCAGATTGTCGTCCTCAGAGAGTTCCGAACCAAATCGCCCAACGACGCGAAAACTGTCACTATCGGATGCCTCGAAGACCAGCTCGTCGCCGTCCTCGGCAAAGGTCACGAGACTGTCCAGCAGGTGATAGCCATCGTCCCGCCGGCCCGTCACATGCAGCGCGAGATTGATCTTCGCCGGAGCCGTCTCGACAACACGCTCCGGCCTGCGCTCTGAAACGGGGTTCATGCGGATCAGGTCTTCTTGTCGTCTTTCTTGGGCTCTTCAGCCGGCTTGGCGTCAACCTTGGCGGCATCGGCCTCGATCGGCGGCAGGCCCTTCTCGATCTTCGCCTGGATCTTCGGAACTTCGGTTTCTTCCGGCTCCGAGGCCAGCGCCCGCTTCCACTGATACTTGGCTTCGAGCTTGCGACCGACGCGCCAATAGGCGTCGCCCAGGTGATCGTTGATCGTGGCGTCACCAGCGCGCAGCTCGATTGCCCGTTCCAGCTCCACTACCGCTTCTTCGAAGCGACCGAGGCGGTAATAGGCCCAGCCGAGCGAATCGACGATGTAGCCATCATCGGGGCGCAGTTCGACGGCCTTCTTGATCATCTCCAGGCCTTCCTGGAGATTGCGGTTCATGTCGACCCAGGAATAGCCAAGATAGTTGAGAACCTGCGGCTGGTCGGGGTTGAGCTCCAGAGCCTTGTTGAAGTTCGGCTCTGCCTTGTCCCACTTCTTCAGACGCTCATAGGCGATGCCGCGCTGGAAGAAGACCGACCAGTGGTTCCGCGCCGGATTGGGTCTGATGATGTCGACGGCCTTGTCGTAATTCTCCGCCATCGCAGCATAATCCTTGGCGTCAGAGAGCACGCTGCCGTAGGCGAGGTAGCTGCGGATGTCGTTCGGATCAGAGGCGATCAGGCCCTGCAGATGTTCGCGGGCTTCCTTGACCTTGCCGGTTTCGGCAAGCGTCAGGCCAAGCTGCAGCTCGGAAATGCGCCGCATTGGCGAAGTCTCCGGCACCTGACGGTAGAAGGCAATGGCCTTTTCCGGCTGCTTGGCATTCTCGGCAATACCGCCAAGCAGGATCAGCGTGTCGGCTGCATCCTTGTCCAGTGCGTGCGAGAGCTGCAGATAGAGCATGACCGTGTCTTCGGCGCCCTCTCGGTTCAGCGCGCCGCCGATCGAGAACAGCACGCCGGCTGCACCCTGGGCAGCATTGGCGACAACCGGCTTCGGCTGGCGACCGGCCTCGATCTCATCACGCAGCGCCTTGAAGGGCGCGAAATTGGTGATCAGCTCGTCGCCGGCGGCGAGCGCATCAAGCGCCTTCTGCTTGTTGCCGGCGCCGGCCTCGAGTGTCGCAAGCGCAATGACGGCCCGCGCAAAGGTGTCGGGCGCCGTGGCCCCACCATTGCGATCGGTCACGGTCTCGGTCAAAGCCTTGCGGGCCGTATCGAGGTCGCCGCTCATGGCGGCCATGATGCCGAGATTATAATTCTGGAAAATGCCGTACCAGCTCGGCCCGTTGAGATCCTGAACGAGCTTCAGGGCATCCTTGCCCTTGCCCTCGCCGACCATCGTCCAGGCGATCAGAAGCTGGTTCATCAGGCGGTCGAGATCGTTCGGGCCCTCATATTTGAAGTGATTGAGCGCCTCGGAATAGTCGCCGTCGCGGATCGCACGGAAGCCGAGCGCGACCGAGGTGACCCGTTCCACGGCCGGGTCCTTCTCCAGGACTTTGGCAAGCTCAGCACCCTCGTCGAATTCGCCGTTCATGATCAGCGCGATCATCAGGCGCTGCTGCAGTTCCAGCTCGTTCGGCGTGATATCAAGCGCCTTCTTGTAGAGCTTCACCGCGTTTGCGTAGTCGCGATCGGTTTCAGCCGTCCGGGCCGCCAGAAAGGCGCCTGCGAAGGAATCGACGCTGTCGACATCGAAGCTCTCCGTCTCTTCCGGCTGAGCGGTTGCCTGGGCGGCCGCCATCTGAACCTGCGAGACGCTGAGGAGCAGCGCGAGCGCTGTGCCGGCGAGATAGCGAAGGGCGGAGCTTTGCCGCATGAAGGAGCCTTTCAACAACCGAAGACGAGCGCATGTCGCCCGCGCAGGGACGATACGCGATGATTCACGGATAGAATGGCTTTTTTGAAGCAGCCCCGCAAGGCAATCGACCGTGAAGGGTCAATTGACGCGCGAGATGCAGAAGTCGATCACGTCGTTCAGTGCGCTCTTCCACGGCGTTTCCGGCAGGGGTGCGAGTGCATCCCGCGCGATGGTGCCATAGTGCTGGGCCCGTTGGATCGTTTCCGACAATGCGCCATATTTGCCGATCAGGCCGAGCGCCTTTTCGAGCCTTGCGTCGTCGTTCTGCCCGCCTTCGATCGATTCCTTCCAGAAGTCGCGTTCCGCAGCTGTGCCCCGGCGATAGGAGAGGATGACCGGAAGCGTGATCTTGCCTTCACGAAAATCGTCGCCGACATTCTTGCCGGTCTCGGCTGCCTTGCCGCCATAGTCGAGCACGTCATCGACCAGCTGGAAGGCGAGGCCGAGATTCATGCCATAGGATTTCATCGCGCTGCGCGTCGCACGATCCGTGCCGGCAACGATCGGGCCGACTTCGGCGGCCGCTGCAAAGAGCGCCGCGGTCTTGGCGCGGATGACGGCGAGATAGTCGTCTTCCGTCGTTTCCATGTTCTTGGCGACGGAAAGCTGCAGCACTTCACCCTCGGCGATCACGCAGGCCGCGGTCGACAAAACGTCGAGCGCCTCGAGCGAGCCGACTTCGACCATCATGCGAAACGCCTGGCCGAGCAGGAAGTCGCCGACCAGCACGCTTGCCTGGTTGCCCCAGATGGTGCGGGCCGTGTTCTTGCCACGGCGCAGATCGCTCTCGTCGACCACGTCGTCATGCAGAAGCGTCGCCGTGTGCATGAACTCGACCGAGGTCGCGAGCTTGATGTGGTGGTCGCCCTCGTAGCCGAACATCGCCGCTGTCGCGAGCGTCAGCATCGGCCGCAAGCGCTTGCCGCCGGACGAGATCAGGTGGTTGGCAACCTCCGGGATCATCTGCACATCGGAGCCCGCCTTCGACAGGATCAGCTGGTTGACGCGCTCCATGCCGCTTTTCGTCAGGTCCACCAGAGGCTTGACGGATGCCTGTTTGTTTTTGCTTTCCTCAAGCGGTATGACTACGCCCACGCACCGGACTCCTGTTCAGTTTGGTCGCCGACAATAAAAAGCCGGGAAGGCCACGGCAAGGGGCGAATTGCCTCGGTTGCAGGCTTGAACACGGTTTTGCCGTTAACAGTGAGTTCTGAAATCGATGCATGAGATCATTCGCAGCAACGACGTCGTCCTGCTCTCCTTCGCTGAAAGCCTGATGCGCGACGCCGGCATCGCCTCGATGATCGCCGATCAGTCGATGAGCATCCTCGAAGGTTCGCTTGGCATGTTGCAGCGTCGCCTGCTGGTCGATTCCGATTGCGTCGACCAGGCCCGCCGCATCTTGACCGATGCCGGCCTCGGGGCAGAACTGCGCGACCGCGAGATGTGAGTGTGCCATGGCGGCAAGCTTAGACCCCATCTTCGACAAGTCCGTGTCAGAGACGATCGACGCCTTTCATCGCGGCCGCTTCCATCTCGTTCAGCCCGTCGGGCGCGGCCACCGTGCCGGCATGGATGCCATGATGCTCGCCTCTCTGGTGGATGATGATCGGCCGATCAGGATCGCAGATCTCGGAGCGGGGGCAGGGGCAGCGGGTCTTGCCGTTGCGGCCCGTCTACCGAAGGCCTCGGTCGTGCTTGTCGAACGCTCCGCCGACATGGCCGGTTTCGCCCGCAAGAGCCTGGCTCTGCCTGAGAATGCAGAGCTTGCCTCAAGAGCTGAGGTCATCGAGGCGGATGTGACGCTGACCGGTCGCGCCCGCGTCATGGCGGGTCTTGCAGATGACAGCTTTCAGCATGTCATCATGAACCCGCCCTTCAATGACCCCGGTGACCGCAAGGCCCCGGACGCGCTGAAAGCGGAGGCGCACGCGATGACGGAGAACCTGTTCGAAAGCTGGATCCGCACGGCCGGCGCAATCGCGGCGCCGGGTGGCCAGCTCTCGCTGATCGCACGCCCCCAGTCGATCGGCGAGATCATCGCTGCCTGCGGCAGGCGCTTCGGCGGGGTCGAGATCACCGCCATCCATCCGCGCGAGGGCGAAAACGCGACCCGCATCCTCGTGACGGCAATCAAGGGATCGCGGGCCCGCCTGCAGATGCGCACCCCGCTCCTGATGCATGACCGGCCCGACAGCCACGCCTTTGCCCCCGTGGTCGATGATCTCAACAATGGTCGCACCGGTTATTCACGGCTACGTTGAAAAGGCTGATTTTTCGCCTGAACCATTGTGTTCGGCCCCCGGCTCCTTACATCTCGGGTCAGATTTGAGATTGTGAGGAGTTGAAACGCGACCATGGCAGACTTTCTGAAACGGCTGGTTCCCAAGCGCTTCCAGAAAAAGGGCGTCGTCATTCCGGTCGTCAGGTTGCACGGGCCGATCATGAGCGGCGGCTCCCGCTTCCGCCCCGCCCTCAACCTCGCCTCCATCGCCGGCCAGCTGGAAAAGGCCTTCTCGATGAAGGACAGTCCTGCCGTCGCGCTTTCGATCAATTCGCCGGGCGGTTCTCCCGTGCAGTCGCGCATGATCTACGACCGCATCCGTGCGCTCGCCGAAGAGAAGAACAAGCGCGTCATCGTCTTCGTCGAGGATGTCGCGGCCTCCGGCGGTTACATGATCGCCATTGCCGGTGACGAGATCATCGCCGACGCAACCTCGATCGTCGGCTCGATCGGCGTGGTCTCCGGTGGCTTCGGCTTCCCCGAACTCCTGAAGAAGATCGGCGTCGAGCGCCGCGTCTATACGGCCGGCACGAAACAAGGTGATCCTCGATCCTTTCCAGCCGGAAAAGGAAAGCGACATTGAATATCTGAAGACCCTGCAGGCGGAGATCCACGAGATCTTCATCGACATGGTCAAGGCGCGCCGTGGCTCACAGCTGGCGGATGATCCCGCCCTGTTTACCGGCCTGTTCTGGACCGGCCGCAAGGGCCTGGAGCTTGGCCTCGTCGACCGCGGAAACGGCCACGCGCGAGGAGATCAAGACGCGCTACGGCAAGGACGCGCGTCTGGAACTCGTCGGCGCGCAGAAGGGCCTCTTCGGTCGTCGCGCCCCTGGCATTGGTGCGTTTGCCGCTCCCGACGAGATCGCGGTTCAGGCCGTCGCCGGTCTTGCCGAGACGCTGGAAGAAAAGGCACTATGGGGCCGCTACGGTCTTTGACCGGAGCTGAGGACGAGGGCTGACAGGCGAGGGGACATGGCGCAGCTGATATTTATGACGATCCTGGTGGGCGGCGCCTGGCTGCTCTACCGCCGTTTCGTTTCCGACGCGGAGAAGCTGGCGGCGAAATCGCGGGCCGAAGAAAAGGAACGTCAAAATGATGCCGTGGGAACGCTGATCGAGGATCCCGAGACGGGCGAATATCGCCCGCGTCGCGAGGATGACGACTAAGCTGGTTCGCCACATAAGAGTGCCCGGACTTTTTTGACTTGGCGATGGAACAATTTCTAACTGGGCGCTTTATAGGCTTGCCATAAAGCGTGACGCGGGAGTTTGATGAAGATCGGCGAGGAGTTCCTGGGCGTCAGATGTGGCGTCGCGCGGCATTTGAATGCGGTCGATTGGTCTGCGACGTCCCTCGGACCAGTCGAAGGCTGGCCCCTATCGCTCAAATCCGTCGTGCGCACCGTTCTCTCCACCCGCCAGCCCATGTCTTTCTGGTGGGGCGAGGAGTTGCTGCAGTTCCACAATGACAGCTATGCGCCGATGCTCGGCAACCGCGTCGATCACGCCATGGGCAGGCCCTTTCGCGAAGTCTGGTCCGATGTCTGGGACGCCGTCTATCCCTTCATTCAGACAGCGCTCTCCGGCGAAGGCACCTGGCAGGAAGATCTGCCGCTCGTCATGCAGCGCAACGGCTATGACGAACAAACCTTCTGGACCTTCTCTTACAGCCCGCTCTACGACGATCACGGCAAGATTGCCGGTCTCCTGAACACGGTCACCGAGACAACCCAGGCGGTGGTCGACCGCAACGCCCTGGAAGAGGCCTATCACGAGGCCCAGAAGCATCTGGCCGAGCGTGGCCAGTATGAAGATGAGCTGAAGCTCCTCAACCGGGAGCTCGCCCATCGTATGAAAAATACGCTGGCTATGGTGCAGTCGATCATCAGCCAGAGCTTGCGCGGCGCGACGTCAATTTCCGAAGCGGCAACGACGATCGGCGCACGCATCCAGACATTGGCAAAGGCACAGGACGTGCTGACCGGCATGAGTGTCACGGCTGCCGAAATTTCGGCGATTGCGCGAACCGCGGTTGCGCCGCATGTCGATGGCGAAGACCGGATTGCGATCGACGGCCCGCAGGTCTACCTCTCGGCCCAGCAGGCGCTTGGCCTGTCTCTGGCGATCCACGAACTTGCGACCAACGCCACGAAATATGGCGCGCTGTCCCGTCCGGAAGGCCGCGTGACCATCCAATGGGACAAGCAGTCGGAAAACGGTTTCACGTTCGACTGGCAGGAAAGCGGCGGCCCGCCGGTTACCGAGCCAACCCGCCGTGGCTTCGGCTCGCGCCTGACGGAACGCGTCGTATCCGTTCTTTTCCAGGGCCAGGCAGCGATCCGCTTCGAGCCCATGGGCGTGGCCTTTTCCCTGGTCGGCAAGCTGCAGAACGCGGACGAACTCGACGTGTGATCGGCACTGGCGAGGACGCCGGGAACCGAGACGCTTGACCCTTCGGCCCGCTCATGGCACCAGACGGGCCGCAACCTGAGCCAACCCGATGGATAGCCCGATGACCACGCCCCTTGCCCCGCACATGGACCCCAAGCGCTCGTTTCAGGCGCTGATCCTGACGCTGCATGCCTATTGGGCGGACAAGGGTTGCGCAGTGCTGCAGCCCTACGACATGGAAGTCGGCGCAGGCACCTTCCATCCCGCGACCACGCTGCGTGCGCTTGGGCCGAAGCCCTGGCGCGCCGCTTACGTCCAGCCCTCGCGTCGTCCTTCCGACGGCCGCTACGGCGAGAACCCGAACCGGTTGCAGCATTATTACCAGTATCAGGTCATCCTGAAGCCCAACCCGTCCAACCTCCAGGAGCTCTATCTCGGCTCGCTGAAGGCGATCGGGCTTGATCCGCTCCTGCATGACATCCGCTTCGTCGAGGACGACTGGGAAAGCCCGACTCTGGGTGCCTGGGGTCTCGGCTGGGAATGCTGGTGCGACGGCATGGAAGTCTCGCAGTTCACCTACTTCCAGGCCGTCTGCGGCATCGACTGCTCGCCGGTCGCCGGCGAACTGACCTATGGCCTCGAGCGCCTCGCCATGTATGTCCAGGGCGTCGACAACGTCTACGACCTCAACTTCAACGGTCGCGAAGGCGAGGAGAAGATCTCCTACGGCGACGTCTTCCTGCAGGCCGAGCAGGAATATTCCCGCCACAACTTCGAATTCGCCAACACGGAAATGCTGCATCGCCATTTCATCGATGCCGAGAAGGAATGCCAGGCCCTGCTCGCCGCCGGCGCTCCCGCCGACAGCGAAAACCAGCGCCTGCACAAATGCGTCTTCCCGGCCTATGACCAGTGCATCAAGGCCTCCCACATCTTCAACCTGCTCGACGCCCGCGGCGTCATCTCGGTGACCGAACGCCAGGCTTATATAGGTCGCGTGCGCGCGCTGGCCAAAAGCTGCGGCGAGGCTTTCCTGCTGACGGATGCGGGCGGCGCGAATTTCGGCAGGGCGGCTTAAGGCCGGACACGCATTGCGCGAAATTGACTTTTCTGCAATGTTCTACTATATGTAGAGCGCGGTCGAGAGAGCTGCCTTTGCAGTTCAATGAAACCCTGTTTCACTCGGCCGCCTCATGTATCTTCTCTATGTTGATGACGCGGGTTCAATACCGAACAAGAGCGAGAGACACTTCGTTCTAGCAGCCATAGCCGTGTTCGAGCGGCAGGTTTTCCACCTTGATATTCTTTTGAGCGGATTGGCTGCTTCCATCTTGCCCGAAGAGCCGCGTCATCTGGAATTTCACGCCAACGAGATGCAGTCCGGCCGCAACCGCTGGCGCCGCCTCGGCTCAAGAGATGTTCGACGCTTCTACCTATGCGATGCGCTGAGAACTTCGGAAGGTCTCAAAGGGGAATCGGCACTCTTTGGTGTCATCGTTGAAAAGGCGGCGATGCAGAATGAAGATGTGATGGAGTATTGCTTCGAGCAGCTGTGTAGCCGTTTCGATCACTTCCTCGGGCGAATGCACCGACGAAGCAATACCCAGCGTGGGATCATCATCATGGATGAGTCCACCAAAGAAACCCGCCTTCAAGAGCTGGCGCTGAACTTTCGCACCCACGGTCATCGCTGGGGCAAACTGCGAAACCTTGTGGATGTTCCGTTCTTCGTCGATTCCAAGGCTACTCCTCTGGTCCAATACGCAGATATGGTCGCTTATGCCCTTTGGCGTGCCTATGGGCATAAGGACCACCAGTTCCTTGATCTGATAAAGCTCAGGTTCGACAGAATTGGCGAGGCTATTCATGGCCTCCACATCGTCAGCCTATCAGACGCCGAACAGGCCGGGGCATCTCCCCCTTAAAACTCCAGCCCCGCCGCCACCCGGTTCTCGATCCGCACCACCAGTCCGTTGATCTTCGCCATCAGCACGTCGAAGTCGATCGGCTTGGTGAGGTAGCTTTCGGCGCCTGCGCCCAGGCCCTCGATCATCTTTTCCCGGTCGGCCAGCGCCGTGAGGAACAGGAAAGGCATGTTGGCGAATTGCGGGTGGTTGATCTGCAACTCGCCCAGCATCGAGATCCCGTCCATTTCCGGCATGGTGATGTCAGAGATGACGATGTCGGGGCGCTGGGTCAGGATCTTTTCCAGTCCTTCCTTGCCGTTCTCCGCCTGCAGCACGCGAATGCCGGCCTCCTCCAGTTCCTCGGCGATCAGTTCACGGACGTCTCTCTCGTCTTCGACGCAAAGCACTGTGATCATATCATTCTCCTCTATGGGCTCGAAGGGTCAGGCGGCGCTGACCTCCGGCGCCGGTTCGGTCGTCTGTCGGTCTGCCGGTCCCTGGATCGGCAGGACCAGGGTGAAGCAGGTACCCTTGCCACGTTCGCTTTCGACGAAGATGTCGCCGTCATGCAGGGTGACGATCTGCTTGACGAGCGATAGGCCAATCCCCGTGCCGGCGATGCCGGTGGAGGTGCGGGCGCGGAAATAGGGCTGGAAGAGTTTCGGCACGTCCTCGGCGTCGATGCCCACACCTTCATCCTTCACGGAAAGGAACACAAAACCGTCCTCCTCCCAACCGCGGATGGTAATGTCGGGCGCGCGTGGGGCATATTTGACGGCATTGGACAAGAGATTGGTGATAACCTGCGAGATCCCCAGGGCGTCACAACGGATGACCTGCGGCAGCGCCTCTATTTCGGAATCGAAGCGATGATGTTGAGCGGAGAGTTTCTGCCGCTTGATGGCCTGCTCAATCAGCTTGTGCAGGGAACAGTCCACCAGTGACAGTTCGATCTTGCCGGTATCCATCCGGCCAGCGGAGAGGAAGCTCTCCATCAACTCCACCATACGCGCGACCGCAGAGCGGATCTGCTGGGTCTTGTCTGTCAGGAAATGCGTATCCATCTCGCCCTTCTTGCGCTGGATCCGCTGGGCGGCGCCGTCGATGATGGCAAGCGGAGTGCGGAATTCGTGACTGGTCATCGCCACGAATTGCCGCTGCATGGCATTGATGTTCTTTTCCTGCTGAAGGGCTTCCTCCAGCGCCGCCGCCTGGGCCGCGATCTCCGCCGTGCGCTGGCGCACCGTCTTTTCAAGCTCGTCGCGATTGCGGATTAGTTCCTTCTCCGCTCGCTTTCGAAGCGTGATGTCGCTGTAGCTCAAGACATAGCCGCCATTCGACAGCGGTTCGGATCGGACAGTCAGAACCTTGCCGCTCTTGCGCTCGCGCTCGAAGCTGTAGGGCAGCCCGAGTGCCGCCTGCTCGACCCGCTCGCGCACCATGGCCTCCGGGTCTCCGTCACCCCATTCGCCACGGCTGGCATTGTAGCGCAGGATATCCTCGAACTTTGATCCGGGCGGGAACATCTCGGGGGGATGTTCATCAGGTCATAAAGCCGCCGGTTCGCCATCAGGAGCCGCGAGCGATTGTCGAAGACGCCGATGCCGCCGGGTATCGCGTCGAAAACCTGTTCCAGCAGGCCGAAGGCCTTGCGCTGATCGGCGGTCGCGATGGCAACTTCGGCAAACAGGTCGGAGGACGGGCCGCGGATGCGCCAGACATGCACCTTGACCGGATAGACCGTTCCGTTGCGACGCCGCTGGATCGCATCGAAGGAGATGCTGCGGGCACTCCCGTCGACCAGCGGCATCAGCTTGGCGCGGTAGTCCAGTTCCGATAGGCCGACCTTCAGCGAGGCGGGTGTCATGCCGCAGAGCGCCTCCGCCGAATAGCCCGTACGCACGCTCGCCGTCGCATTCGTCCGGCTGATCGTGAACCGCAGCGGATCGAAGATGTAGATCTCGTCGGTCGACAACTCCACCATGTCGATTAGAGAGGCCGTGCAGCCATTGCGCTGCTGGATGATCGGGCCGAACTCCTGGGCGAGCACTCGAAGCGCAGACAGGCTCTCGACATTGATCGGCCTTTCACTGCGGCTGAAGAAGACGGCCGTGCCGAAATCCGGATCGCCCGCAACAGAGATCGGGATCCAGTATGGAATGAGATCCTCGCGCTCCGTGACGCATTCCGGCATGCGCGCGCCGGTCGGCAGATCGATCGGCAGATCCATCTGGTCAGCTGTATTGTTGTGAAAGAGCCGCTGCCGATCCTGCCCCGGCTCGCGGACATAGATGGCTGCCATATCAGAAAGATCGAGCTGCGGCACCGAAGTCAGTACCGCCAGTATCTCCTTCAATGTGTCACTCAACCGGCGTTCGGGGACTGCGGCCCTGAGCATGTCGCGGCTCGCCATAAGTGCCCACGTGGGCAGATTGTTCCAGGTCGTTGCCTGCATGCGATAGCTCCGGTGCGAAACCTCGTCATGCGCATATTAGGGATAACCGATTAACGGATAGGCTCACGTTTTTCCTCAATTTGAACCAACACCCGTATCATTCCCGGACGGTATGGTGCGGGTCGGATCAAACTTGCTTCATGACTTTGTGGTCATGACCCGCTAACGTGCGGCCAGTTCAGCTGGGGAGCCTTCGCATCATGTTCACGACACTTGCCATCCTCGCCGCCATCGGCGCCTATCTCGTCTTCATCTATAACGGGCTTGTGAAGGCCCGGCAGATGGCAGAGGAAGCCTGGTCAGGCATCGATGTGCAGCTGAAGCGCCGCGCTGACCTCATCCCCAATCTCATCGAGACGGTGAAGGGTTATGCCGGCCACGAAAAGGGCACGCTCGAAAGCGTTATCGAACTGCGCAACAAGGCCCAGGCCGTACCCGCAGGCGATGTGGCTGGCCGCGCTGCAGCCGAAGGCCTGCTCGGGGCAGCGCTGGGCAAGATCATTGCGCTCGCCGAAGCCTATCCGGACCTGAAGGCCAACGAGAACTTTCTCGAGCTGCAGAAGTCGCTGGAAACCGTCGAGGGTGAGATCCAGATGTCGCGCCGCTACTACAATGGCGCTGCCCGTGATCTGAACGTCAAGGTCGAGAGCTTCCCCAACAACCTCGTCGCTGGCCAGTTCGGCTTCTCGAAGAAACCCTATTTCGAGATTGCCAACGAGGCCGACCGTGCGGTACCGACGGTCAAGTTCTGACGTCCACACATGGACGCGACAGCAGAGACTGAGATCCATGACGACTGACAGCGTGACCATCCTTCCGCCCACCCATGCCCTGACCGGCAAGGTGAGCCCTCCGGGTTCAAAATCCATCACCAACCGTGCGCTTCTCTTGGCGGGCCTTGCCAAGGGCACGAGCCGGTTGACAGGTGCGCTGAAGAGCGACGATACCCGCTATATGGCGGACGCACTGCGCCAGATGGGCGTGACCGTCGAGGAACCGGATGCCACCACCTTCGTCGTTACCAGCTCCGGTGAACTCAAGGCTCCGTCAGCGCCACTCTTCCTCGGTAATGCCGGGACCGCCACCCGCTTCCTGACGGCCGCGCTGGCACTCGGCAAGGGCCGATACATCGTCGACGGCGACGAACACATGCGCAAGCGCCCGATCAAGCCTCTCGTCGAGGCCCTGCAGTCACTTGGCGTGGCCATCGCGGCTCCATCGGGTTGCCCGCCGGTCGCGATCGACGCCAATGGCGCCTTCAAGAAGAACCACGTCGTCATCGATGCCGGGCTTTCCAGCCAATATGTCTCGGCTCTTCAGATGGCTGCCGCCTGCGGTTCGGAGCCGTTCACCATCGAGCTTGCCGGTGCCGATATCGGCGCCCGCGGTTACATCGACCTCACACTCTCCGCCATGCGCGCTTTCGGCGCCAAGGTCGAACAGCCAACGCCATCGTCCTGGGTCATCCAGCCAACCGGCTATACCGCGACCGACTTCCACATCGAGCCGGATGCCTCTGCCGCCACCTATCTCTGGGGCGCAGAAGTGCTGACCAAGGGCCAGATCGACATCGGCACACCGTCGGGCGCTTTCACCCAGCCGGATGCCAAGGCCTATGACGTGATCGCCCAGTTCCCGCTCATGCCCGCCGTCATCGACGGCAGCCAGATGCAGGATGCCATCCCGACGATTGCGGTGCTCGCCGCCTTCAACGAGACGCCGGTGCGTTTCGTTGGCATCGAGAACCTGCGCGTCAAGGAATGCGACCGCATCCGCGCCGTCTCGACCGGTCTCAACAACATCCGCGAGGGCCTGGCCAAGGAAGAGGGCGACGATCTGCTCGTCTTCTCCGACCCCTCACTCGCAGGCCAGTCGCTGCCGGCTGAAATCGACACTTTCGCCGATCACCGCATCGCCATGAGCTTTGCGCTGGCGGGCCTGAAGATCCGCGATATCACCATTCTCGACCCCGCCTGCGTTGGCAAAACCTATCCCGGCTACTGGGATGCGCTCGCCTCGCTCGGCGTCGACCTCGTCAGGAACGACCAGAAATGATGTCTCTCCTCCGTCTGTGCTCCGCTTTCCTTCTTGTTCTCTGGATGGCATGCGGCGCGCAGGCCGAGGAAGTCATCCGCGACTACCACGCCGATATCACGGTGGCTCCTGATGCCACGATTGAGGTGACGGAAAAGATCACCGTCTATGCTGAGGGTGACAAGATCCAGCGCGGCATCTTCCGCGATGTTCCGCTCTATGCGCAGGACGCACGCGGCTTTCGCCAGAAGGTCGATTTCGACCTGATCTCGGTCGAGCGGGACGGTCAGCCCGAAGCCAACCACACCGAAACGATTACCGGCGGCATCCGCATTTATGCCGGTTCGGGCGACGTCTTCCTCAAACCGGGCGAATACACCTACACCATCACCTACCGCACCGGCCGCCAGATCCGCTACTTCGACGACCACGACGAACTCTACTGGAACGTCACGGGCAATGGCTGGCTCTTCCCGATCGAAGAGGCGAGCGCCTCGGTCTCGCTGCCCGACGGTGCTGTCCCGATAAAGACCACCTTCTTCACCGGGCCTGCTGGCTCGGAGGAGCAGAATGCCCGCGAGGTCCCTGGATCGGGTGGGCTTGAGTTTCATACCCTTGGGTCCCTCGGCCCAGGCGAAGGCCTGACCATCGTGCTCGCCTTCGACAAGGGCGTGGTCGCTGCCCCCTCGTCGGAAGAGACCACCTGGTGGTTCATCCGCGACAATCTCAACACCATCATCGGCTTCGGCGGCCTTGCCGTCATCTTCCTCTATTATCTCCGTTCCTGGCTGGCCGTCGGTCGCGATCCGGCGAAGGGCGTGGTCGTGCCGCGCTGGGATGCGCCCGACGGCATTTCACCGGCACTGGTCAACTATATCGATAACAGGGGTTTTTCCGGCGCAGGCTGGACTGCTCTTTCCGCCGCAGCGCTTAATCTGGCGGTCGGCGGTTATGTCGAACTCGACGATTTAGACAGCAGCATCACCATCCGACGAACGAAGAAGCCGGTGGAAGGCAAGCTTCAGGCCGGTGAAGCAGCCCTCATGGCGGAAATCCCTTCTGCAGGCGACGCGCTGGTCATCGACAAGGCCAACGGGAAGAAAGTCGAGACTGTCGGCAATCGTTTCCGCCAGGCGATCGAAAAGGAACACCGCAACAGATATTACAAGGGCAATGCCGGCTACACCTCGCTCGGCATCGGGCTTTCCATCGCCGTCGTCGCCTCGCTCTTCATTTTCGGTGACCTCCACGAGGACGTTTACGCCCTGATCTTCGTGCCGACCTTCTTCTCGGTCTTCTTCGGTACCTTCACCATAGGGCTGGTGAATTCGTTCAGGCGGCGGCGCTCGCTGTTCAGCAAAATCATCACGGTGGTGGCGCTGGCCCTCATCGGTTTCGTCGCCCTGTCGACCATGGCGCTGATGTTGATTGCTGCCTGGATGAACCTTGAAACCACCCACCAGTTCCCGGTCCTCATCGCCTTTGGCGGCATCCTCCTGGTCAACCTGCTCTTCTTCTACATCATGGGCGCCCCAACCCCGCTCGGACGCAAGCTGATGGACGGCATCGAGGGCCTGCGCATCTATCTGACGCTCGCCGAAAAGGACCGCATGAACATGGCCGGCGCCCCGACCATGTCGCCCAGCCACTTCGAAAAGCTCCTGCCATACGCGGTGGCCCTCGGCGTCGAAAAGCCCTGGTCGCAAGCCTTCGAAACCTGGCTCGCCACAGCCGCTGCCGGCGCCGCGGCCGCCGCTGCCTACAGCCCCGGCTGGTATCACGGCAGCAATCCCGGCGGCTTCGGTGACCGCATCGGTGGCTTCTCCTCCTCCATGGCCTCGACCATCGCCTCCACCATCCCGACCCCTCCGCCTTCCAGCTCCTCGTCCTCCTCAGGCTTCTCCGGCGGCTCCTCCGGCGGCGGCGGTGGCGGCGGTGGCGGGGGAGGGTGGTAGGCCTCGACAAATGTATCATGCGATGATACATTTCTGATCTTGGAGGTTTCAGATGATCCGGTCCTATGCCAATGCAATGACGGAGGCCGTGGCATCTGGGAAGGCACCGAAAGGTTTCCCGGCGGATCTGTTGAGACGCGCAATCGTGAAGCTGACGCTGATAGACAATGCGACTTCGCTCAATGACTTGGCCCGTCCTCCGGGTAATCGATTGGAGCTTCTGAAGGGCGACCGGGCCGGACAGCATTCGATCCGGATCAACGACCAATGGCGGATATGCTTCGTCTGGTCCGACAACGGGGCCGATCACGTCGAAATCGTCGACTATCACTAAGAAGGAGAG
Source organism: Allorhizobium sp. (assembly GCA_965283865.1). GTDB lineage: Bacteria > Pseudomonadota > Alphaproteobacteria > Rhizobiales > Rhizobiaceae > Allorhizobium. Next base: position 3,806,350 of record CBDIQA010000001.1, on the reverse strand, counting down.
ATGCCATGACAATCGTCCTGCCGCCCGTCCATCCCGGTGAAATCCTGCGCGATGAGTTTCTCGAGCCCATGGGGCTGAGCGCCGGCGCCCTTGCGCGCCTATTGAATGTGCCACGCACCCGCATCGAGCGCCTGGTCGCAGAGCAGACGTCACTGACGCCCGATACCGCGCTTCGCCTCGGTCGGTATTTCGATATGTCGCCGCAGTTCTGGATGAACCTGCAGACGAGCTATGACCTGAAGACGGAAGCGACGGCAAAAGCCGCAGAGCTGGCTGCCATTCCGGTACGAGCCGATCTTACCGCCGCCTGATCCCCCGCCATTTTGCACGCATCCATGGATGACTTTTGCCGCGCGGCTTGCTAAGTCCGCCGCAGCCGTCTGCAACAAGCGAAAAAGTCTCAATCGATGCCCGATCTCCTGCTCGAACTCCGCTCCGAAGAAATCCCCACCGCGCCGCGCACCCGCAGCGCCGGAGGCGCGAGGGCGCGCAATCAGGAAAATGGCATGCGGGCCTCGGAGAACACCAATGCCTGATCTTCTGCTTGAACTCCGCTCCGAAGAAATCCCCGCCCGCATGCAGCGCAAGGCGGCTGGCGATCTGAAGAAGATGGTCACCGATGCGCTTGTCGATGCCGGTCTGACCTATGAGGGTGCGCGCGAATACTGGACGCCGCGCCGCCTGACGCTGGATATCCGCGGCTTGACCGCCCGGTCGGCCGACATCAAGGAAGAGAAAAGGGCCCGAGCGTCTCCGCACCGCAAGGTGCCATCGACGGCTTCCTGCGCGGTGCGGGCCTCACCTCGATCGATCAGGCCATCGTCAAGACCGATCCGAAGAAGGGCGATTTCTATGTCGCCTACATGGAAAAGCCCGGTCGTGCGGCCGAAGAAATCATCGCCGATGTCATGCCGGGCATTATCCGCAACTTCCCCTGGCCGAAGTCGATGCGATCAGGCTTTGCCTCCATGCCCAAGGGCTCGGGCTATGGCGGCATCGAGGGCAAGGGCATGGAAAGCCTGCGCTGGGTCCGCCCGTTGCAGTCGATCGTCTGCACCTTCGGCCCCGAGCATGACGAAGTGCAGGTCGTCCCCTTCGAGATCGACGGCATTGTGGCGGGCAACGTCACCTATGGCCACCGCTTCCACGCGCCGGATGCCATCACCGTCAAGCGCTTCGACGATTATGTTTCGAGCCTGGAACGCGCCAAGGTCATCCTCGATGCCGAGCGCCGCAAGGACATGATCCTGCATGACGCCCGCGATATCGCCTTCGCCAACGGCCTCGAACTGGTTGAGGACGAAGGCCTGCTGGAGGAAGTCTCCGGCCTCGTCGAATGGCCGCAGGTTCTGCTCGGCACGTTCGAGGAGGATTACCTCTCGATCCCTGCCGAGATCATCCGTCTGACGATCAAGACCAACCAGAAGTGCTTTGTCGTGCGCCCGCAGGGGGAGAGCGACAAGCTCTCCAACCATTTCATCCTGATCTCCAATATCCAGGCCACCGACGGCGGCAAGGAGATCATGCATGGCAATGGCAAGGTCGTGCGCGCCCGCCTGTCGGACGCGCTGCATTTCTGGCTGCGCGACCAGGGCGACCTGCCGGACCTCGACACGCTGAAAGCCTCTGCCGCCAAGTTCGACCTGGATCTCAAGAAGCCGCTCGACCAGCGCATGGCCAAGCTCGACGCGCTCAACGTCACCTTCCACGCCAAGCTCGGCACGCAAGGGGAACGCGTCGCGCGTATGCTTGGAAAGGTCAACGATCTCGTTGACGTGACCAAGGTCGATGGAACTATCGCAAGGAGAGCTGCTGTCCTGGCTAAAGCCGACCTGCGCACCGAAGCCGTTGGCGAATTTCCTGAACTTCAGGGCGCCATGGGGCGTAAGTACGCGCTTCTGCAGAATGAAGTTGCAGCAGTCGCTGCAGCCATCGAAGACCACTGGAAGCCGAATGGCCCCTCGGATCGCCTGCCGGAAGACAAGGTGGGTCTGACGGTGGCGCTTGCCGACAAGCTCGACACCCTCGTTGGTTTCTGGGCGATTGATGAAAAACCGACGGGCTCGAAGGACCCCTATGCGCTACGTCGTGCGGCGCTGGGGGTTGTGCGGATGATCCTTGAGAAGAGCCTCCGGGTGAACCTGATCGGACAGTTGGCCGGCGGTCTCCAACTCTACAGAAACCAGAAAGGACAGTCGTTTGGCTCGGACGATGCGATTCCAGACCTCCTCTCCTTCTTCCACGACCGCCTGAAAGTCTATCTGCGCGATCATGGGCGCGCGCCACGATCATCATCGATGCCGTGCTGACGCCCGAAGCCGACGACCTCCTGATGGTCGCCCGCAAGGCCGAAGCCTTGACCGCCTTCATCACCTCGGAAGACGGACTGAACCTGCTCGCCGGCACAAAGCGGGCCACCCAGCTTTTGGCTGCAGAAGAGAAGAAGGGCACCGTCGTCGCCGATGGCGTCTCGGAAGCGCTGTTGAAGCTCGATGCCGAAAAGTCCCTCTTCGCCGCCATCCAGTCCGCCTCGAAATCGGCAGCCGAAGCCGTGACATCGGAAGACTTCCGCTCCGCCATGCAGGCGCTCTCGACGCTGCGCGGCCCGGTCGACACGTTCTTCGAGGACGTCCTGGTCAATGACGAGGACGCCGCGATCCGCGCCAACCGCCTGGCGCTCCTGAAGGCCATCCGCGAAGCAACCGGCACGGTCGCCGACTTCTCGAAGATCACCGGCTGACGATTTGAAACCCCGCTTCGGCGGGGTTTTCGTTTCCCGAGACCGTTTTCCGACCTTCGTCTCTTGTGTTATCGTGGAAATGAAAAGACCGGGAGCCATCCGCATGAACAAGCCCGTCCAGGTGACCATCGCTGAGCCCTTTGACAGCTTCATCGACGCTCAGCTCGAAAGCGGCCAGTTCAAATCGGCGCAAGAAGTGGTCGAAGCCGGCCTTCAGCTACTGAAAGAAGAGCAGGCTCGGATCGAGTGGCTGCGCAATGCGCTGATTGAGGGCGAAAATAGCGGGCCGTCCGTGCCATTCGATCCTGAAGACCTGATGACGTCCGTTCGCGAAAGATGGGAAAGTCGTGGCTGAGATCCGGCTCAGTCCCGCCGCACGCCAGGATTTTCTGGAGATCGGTGACTACACGCGGGATCGGTGGTCTGAGGCTCAAGCCGAACGGTACCTGAGACAGATCCTGGCGATGATTGCGGAAATCGGAACCTATCCGTTGTCAGGCAGTGAGGTGAGGTCGTTGCCGCCCGGGTACCGTCGCCGTCGGTCCGGCTCGCATCTGATCTTCTATGTCATTCTGGAAGACGGCACGGTGGAAGTCGTCCGTATTATCCACGAGCGAGCAGACGTCTCACGCCTGCGGGACGAATGACAGCAATGCCGTCAATGCCCCCGAAAATCCTAATCAGTGCCTGCCTCCTTGGCCGCCCTGTCCGTTATGACGGCAAGGGCAAACCCCTCCACGATCCCTTGATTGAACGTTGGAAGGCCGAGGGACGGCTCGTCGGTTACTGTCCCGAACAGGCCGGTGGCCTGCCGACACCCCGTCCACCCGCCGAGATCGAAGGCGGCATGAATGGAGAGGATGTGCTGGCCGGTCGCGCCCGGGTGCTGGAAGTCACGGGCCGCGATGTGACCGAAGAATTCATCCAGGGTGGGGAAAAGGCCGTGGCCTTCGCCCGCGAGCAGGGATGCGTCGTAGCGCTCCTCATTGATGGCAGCCCGTCCTGCGGATCCGGCTTCATCTATGACGGTTCGTTTTCCGGCACCCGCCATCCCGGCTTCGGCGTTACCGCAGCCCTCATGCGCCGGGCCGGCATCGAGGTCTTCTCCGATCGTGAACTCGATCGACTGGCAGCTCGCATCGCGGCTGGAGGCTGAAACGAAAAAGGCCGCCGGATCGCTCCGGCGGCCTTGTTGATGTCGAGGTCTGTCCGGGTCTCAGCCCGCCATGCGATACTGCTCTCGGCCAGCCCCTGTCTGGCTGGTTTTGAAGCTGCGGATCAGGTTCAGGAGGTCGCCGGTGTCGTTGGCAAGAACCTCGGCAGACGCCGTGGTTTCCTCGGCCATTGCGGCATTCTGCTGGGTCGCCTGATCGAGCTGGTTCATCGAGGACGAGATCGAGCGCAGGGTCGTGTCCTGCTCCTGGGCGCTGTGGGAGATCTTGGAGACGATGTCATTGGCGCTGGCGATCTGGTCGGAAATGCGCTTCAGCGCTTCGCCGGCCTGGCCGACCAGTTGCACGCCTTGTTCGACCTGGGCGGAGGACCGGGCGATCTGATCCTTGATCTCCTTGGCAGCAGCTGCCGAGCGCTGGGCGAGCTCACGCACTTCCTGCGCAACAACCGCAAAGCCCTTGCCGCTTTCGCCCGCACGGGCCGCCTCGACGCCGGCGTTCAGCGCCAAGAGGTTGGTCTGGAAGGCGATTTCGTCGATCACGCCGATGATCTTGGTGATCTCGGCTGAAGACTGCTCGATGCCGCTCATCGCATTGATCGCCTTGCCGACGATCTCGTCGCTCTGGCGTGCCTCAGCGCTGACCGTACCGACGCGGTTGGCGGCTTCCCGCGCACCATCCGCCGTCTGGCGAACCGCAACGGTGAGCTCGTCGAGAGCGGCGGAAGTCTCTTCGAGGTTCGCTGCCTGGCGTTCGGTCCGGGTCGCAAGTTCACCCGAGGCGCGACGGATCTCTTCCTTCGAGACGGCGATGTCGTTGCCTTTCAGGTTGACGCGCGCCATGGCCTCTTCGAGGCGGGCAAGCGCATCATTGAAGTTGTCACGCAGACCGGCATATTTGGACCCGAGATCCGCGCAACGCACGGTCAGGTCACCATGGGCAAGCTGCTCGAGCGACTGTCCGATGGTGGCGACCACATGCGCCTGCTGGCGGGCTTCGGCGAGCTGCGCCTCTGCATTCTGGCTGCGCTCGCCGTCGAGCTCGCGCTGCTGTTCTTCCTGTCGCGCGGTCAGTGCATGGCGCTCGCGCACCTTGTCCTGAAGGCTCTTGGTGGCCTTGGCCATCATGCCGATTTCGTTGCTCATGTCGGTATGCGGAATGGCGATGCTGACATTTTCGTCTGCGACCGCTTCCAGCGCATCATGGATCGCCTTGAGCGGCGTCGTGATGTTGCGAATGACGATGTAAGCAGCGATCAGCGCCAGCACGAAGATGCCGGCAGACCAGCTGATCGTCTTGATCACGCTGGAACGGATTTCCGCCTTCAGGTCGTCGGTGTAAAGGCCGGTCACGATGACGACCTTCCAGGGTTCGAAGGCCTTGCCGTAGGATGCCTTGGGATAGGAGCGATCCTCCGGATCCTTGCCCGGCTTCGGGCCGATGAACTCGACGAAGCCGCCGCCCAGCTGGCCGAGACGAACCAGTTCGTCACGATAGGCAAAGCCATTGGCATCGGGCTTGCCCTTGTTGCTCTTGCCCACATCCTTCGAGGTCGGGTGGAAGAGCATCACGACGTCGTAGTCGTATCCGAAGAAGTAGCCATCCGGCTCGAACCGCATCTTGTTCAGCATGTCGTAAGCCCGGGTCTTGGCTTCCTCGACGGTGAACTCGCCTGCGACCGCACGGTCGTTGAAGTCCTTCAGCACCGAGAGTGCGGTTTCGACCTGGGTGCGAAGCAGTTCATAGCGCTGTTCGTATATCGTCGTCGTCGACGAGCGGACCTGGAAATAGGTGGCGGCGGCGAAGGCCGCCATAAGCCCGCCGATCAGCAGAATCAGCTGGAGCGATATCCGGAGGTTTTTCATGGGCGAGAGAGCTTTCGTCTGTCGAGCGGTTCGGGCGCCAGTGAGATGGATCAGTCGAACGGATCGGCACGTCATGTCCCGAATATTTGGGACACAGTCTCGCCCTCAAAGATTGAGAGGGGTTTAAGCACCTCCGAATATCTGGCTATAAGAATGGATGGGTGAATAATTGGGGGGTAACGGCATAACGCCCGGGACTGGGCCGGGCGTTATGTCCGTGTCGACCACGAGAAACCGCCGCGCCCGGATCGTTTGGCGGGCGGATGGGGATCAGTTGAGACGAAGCTCGAAGCCGGCGAGCGCAGGCGCGGCCTTCTGGTCAGCAGGCACATCGACCGCAGCGGTCGTCGCATCATGGTCGATCTCGTTTGGGGCAGGCAGTGCGCCGGCCACGACCATGGAGCCGTCGGTGGCCCAGCCGGCTGCGGAGCTGTAGACGACCACAGGTGAACCGCCGAACCAGCTTTCGACGCGCTTCAGCTTCTTTTCGCCATCGACATCGACCACTTCAGCAGTCTGGTTGCCAGCCGGGATGGCGGGCACCGTGTAATCCGACTTGCCGATCCTCTGTTCCGGAGCCGGGCAGTGGCCACATTCAACGTCAAGAATGCTCGGTTGGGTCGTCGCAAGTCCTGTAACGGTCAAGATCGAGCCTGCCATGGCGGGCATGGCCAGCATGCTGGCGGCTAGGATCATGGATGTCGAAACGATACGGCGCATCACGTTTTTCCCCGATTGTTGGGAAGAACATTAGCAACCGTTTCTTTCGATCCGGTCAGAAGCATCGATAAAATTTGAACGAACGGACGGATTCCCGATCGAAATGCGACTGAAACCCCGCGATATCAGGCCTTTTCGCGGGCGATCGCCTGCCAACCGATGTCGCGGCGGCAAAAACCGTTCTCCCAACGGACCGCGTCGACCAGCCGGTATGCGGCGGCTTGAGCCTCCGCAACCGTCGCGCCGCGCGCCGTGGCGTTCAGCACGCGCCCGCCGGTCGCAACAAGCTGGCCGTCCTTGAGCGCCGTTCCCGCATGGAAAACCTTGGTGCCCTGGCCGGGTTCCGGCAGGGCTGCAATCGGCGTCGCCTTTTCATACGAAGCGGGATAGCCCTTGGAGGCGAGAACAACGGTGAGCGCCGGGTCATCGCTCCATTCGGCCGTAACCTGATCCAGCGTGCCGGTGGCAGACGCGTAAAGGATCGGCAACAGATCGCTCTTCAGCCGCATCATCAGCACCTGGCATTCCGGATCGCCGAAGCGGACATTGTATTCGATCAGCTCCGGCCCCTTTTCGGTGATCATCAGCCCGGCGAAGAACACGCCCTGGAAGGGATGGCCCATCTCCGCCATGCCGCGCATGGTCGGCTCGATGATCTCCTTCATCGTCCGCTCGACCATGTCAGGCGTCATGACGGGGGCAGGAGAATAGGCGCCCATGCCACCGGTATTCGGGCCTGTATCGCCGTCGCCGACGCGCTTGTGGTCCTGGGCGGTGGCGAGCGGCAGCAAAGACTTGCCATCGGAGAGGCAGAAGAAGCTTGCTTCCTCGCCATCGAGGAAGGCCTCGACCACGACTTCCGCACCGGCGGCACCGAACGCGCCCTCGAAGCAATCGTCGATCGCGGCCAGCGCCTCATCGAGCGTCATGGCAACGGTCACGCCCTTGCCGGCAGCAAGACCATCGGCCTTGATGACAATAGGTGCGCCCTGTTCGCGCACATAGGCCTTGGCCTTCGGCGCATTGTTGAAACGCTGATAGGCGCCGGTCGGAATGTTGAAACGGGCGCAGACATCCTTGGTGAAGCCCTTGGAGCCCTCGAGCTGGGCAGCGGCGGCTGACGGTCCGAAGACCGCAAAGCCCGCCTCGCGCAGCCGATCGGCAATGCCGGCGACCAGCGGCGCTTCCGGCCCAACGACGACGAAGTCGATCGCCTTGTCCTTGCAGAACGCAACGACCGCGCCGTGATCCTCAGTATCGAGGGAGACGAGTTCCGCCTCTTCCGCGATGCCGGGATTGCCGGGGGCTGCATAGAGCTTGGTGAGATCAGGGCCGGGCAATCTTCCAGGCCAGCGCATGTTCGCGTCCACCCGATCCGATCAACAAAACCTTCATCACCAGCCTCCAGTGCCACAAGGGAATGCCCGGCGGTTAAGGGGGAAGGGGGCAAAGGTCAAGCCGAATTGACCTTCAAAGCCCCCGCTTTCCTGTGAAGTGGGCCGCATGCCCGTTGCCTTGCCGCATTCGCCCGCTATGGTCCGCCGCTTACCAGATCAGACGGATGACCCATGGCCGACGACATCAGATCCATTGCCGCCCTTATCGCCACCGAGATCAACGCCCGACCCGACCAGGTTATATCGGCCGTTGGCCTGCTGGATGAGGGCGCCACGGTTCCCTTCATCGCCCGCTACCGTAAGGAAGTGACCGGCGGTCTCGACGATACCCAGCTGCGCAATCTCGCTGAACGGCTGATCTATCTGCGCGAGCTTGCCGCCCGCCGCAAATCGATTTTCGAGAGCATCGACGGCCAGGGCAAGATGACCGATGAACTTGCCCGCAAGATCGCCCAGGTCACCACCAAGGCCGAACTCGAAGACCTCTACCTGCCCTATAAGCCAAAGCGCCGCACCCGTGCCGAGATCGCCCGCGAGAAGGGCCTGCAGCCGCTCGCCGACGCCATCCTTGCAGACAGAGCGTAGCGACCCCCAGAAGCTGGCCGCAGCCTATATCACCGAAGAAGTCCTCGATGTGAAGGCCGCCCTCGAAGGCGCCCGCGATATCATCGCCGAGCAGATCTCCGAAAATGCCGATCTCATAGGGCGCCTGCGCAACGACATGAAGGATCGCGCGATCCTCCATGCGAAGCCGTAGTCGACGGCAAGGCCGAGGCCGGCGCGAAATTCTCCGACTATTTCGACCATTTCGAACGCTGGGCAACGGTCCCCGGCCACCGCGCGCTCGCCATGCTGCGCGGCTGGAACGAGGAGTTTCTGTCGCTCTCCATCGAAGTCGACCGCGACGACACGTCCCCGATCAAGACCAGCCAGCGCATGATCGGCAACGCCTACCAGGTTGCGGCCAAGGGCCCCGCCGACCAGCTGGCTCATGGAGGTCGCCGGCTGGACCTGGCGCGTGAAGCTCTCCGTCTCGCTGTCGCTCGACCTGATGCGCGAGCTGCGCGAGCGGGCCGAGGAAGAAGCGATCCACGTCTTTGCCCGAAACCTGAAGGACCTGCTGCTCGCCGCCCCCGCCGGCTCCCGTCCGACCATGGGCCTCGATCCCGGCATCCGCACCGGCGTCAAGGTCGCGGTCGTCGATGGCACCGGCAAGGTGGTCGAGACGACGACCGTCTATCCCTTCCCACCGCGCAACGACATCCGTGGCAGCCAGACCGAACTCGCCTCGCTGATCCGCAAGCACAATGTCGAGCTGATCTCGATCGGTAATGGAACCGGCAGCCGCGAGACGGAAAAACTGGTGGCCGACATGCTGGCGCAGTTCCCGTCCACCGCGCCAAAGCCCACCAAGGTCATCGTGTCCGAAGCCGGCGCCTCGGTCTATTCGGCCTCGGAAACCGCCGCTAAGGAATTCCCCAATCTCGACGTGTCGCTGCGCGGCGCCGTCTCGATTGCCCGCCGCCTGCAGGATCCGCTCGCCGAACTCGTCAAAATCGAGCCGAAGTCCATCGGTGTCGGCCAGTATCAGCACGACGTCGACCAGGGCCGCCTTGGCCGCTCGCTGGATGCCGTCGTCGAAGACGCGGTGAATGCCGTCGGCGTTGACGTCAATACCGCGTCCGCCCCGCTGCTCGCCCGCGTTTCCGGTCTCGGCAAGACGACGGCCGAAGCCATCGTCGCCCATCGCGACGAAACCGGCCCGTTTGCCAGCCGCAAGGATCTCCTGAAAGTGCCGCGCCTCGGCGCTCGCACCTTTGAACAATGCGCCGGCTTCCTGCGTATCCCGAACGGCAAGGAACCGCTAGACGCCTCCTCCGTGCATCCGGAAGCTTACGGCGTAGCCAAGAAGATCGTCGCCGCCTGCGGTCGTGACCTGCGCTCCCTGATGGGCGACAGCGCGACCTTGAAGAGCCTCGACCCGAAGCGCTTCATCGACGAGCAGTTCGGTCTGCCGACGGTCAAGGACATCCTCGCCGAACTCGAAAAGCCCGGCCGCGACCCGCGCCCAAGCTTCAAGACGGCGACTTTTGCCGAAGGCGTCGACGAGATCACCGATCTCAAGATCGGCATGACGCTCGAAGGCACCGTCACCAATGTCGCCGCCTTCGGCGCCTTCGTCGATATCGGCGTGCATCAGGATGGCCTGGTCCACGTCTCCCAGCTTGCCGATCGCTTCGTCAAGGATCCGCATGAGGTGGTGAAGGCCGGCGATGTCGTGAAGGTCCGCGTCGTGGAAGTCGACGTCAAGCGCAAGCGCATCGCGCTCACCATGCGGAAAGACGGCGGCGAGGCGCAGCAACCCTCCATGCGCGGCGATGCCAAGGGCAATGCCAGCGCCATGAAGCATTCCAACGCTCGCCCGCCGAAGCCGGAACAGCCGGCGATGGGCGGCCTTGGTGCCGCACTCGCCGAGGCCATGCGCAAGAAGTAACGGCAAAACAGAAACAGGCCGGAGCTCATCACTCCGGCCTGCCCATCGCCCCTCGAAAACGGCCTCTCAATGGGAGGCTGCACAGTCCTTGCAGAAGGGTGTGTGCGGCACGGCTTTCAGCCGTTCGATCGAAATCGGCTCGCCGCATGTCATGCATTGACCATACTGCCCTTTGGTGATGCGATCCAGCGCGGCGTCGATTGCTCGCAGCTCTTCCTCGCCGACCTGGCCGAACTCCTCTAGCACTTCGTCGTTTTCCGCCTCGGTGGCGCGCTCCGCGCTATCGGCGCTTTTCAGCGTGCCGAGGTCGGTGTCGATCTTCTTCAGCCGCCGCTCGATCTCGTCCTTGCGAGCCAGCAGGATGCGTTCGAAATGGGCTGTGTCCATGGCTTGAACCGGGTTGTCCATCATCTCACCTGTCGACCAGCACGGAAATCTTGGAGTGACGGACCAGACGGTCAGCCGTCGCGCCGATGAAGTAGTTGGAGAAGTCCGGCACATGCGAGCCGACGACGATCAGGTCGGCCTTGTGCTCCTCGGCTGTTGCCAGGATCTCGCGGGCAGGGGCACCCGAGCGGATCTCGATATGGGCTGCAACACCGGTCTTCTGCTTCAGCGTGACCAGTTTGGTCTTGGCGTCGTTGATGGCGCCCTCGATCAGGTCGACTGGCACATCAATGGCGAGATAGCCCGGAATGTCCTCGATGATGGTCACAAGCACGATCTCGCCGCCGTCATCGAGCAGGGACTTGGCCTTGGTCAGGATCTTCTCGCCGATGGCGATGGCAGCCGGATCGACTGGAACGATGATCTTCTTGTACATTGTTCTCTCCTTTGTCACCCGCCGGGTGTTTCCTCTTTATGGCGAGACAATGCGTCCGGGCGGCACATGCCGCATTGATCAGGATCAACTTTGACGCGGTCGTCGTTGTCAATCTTTATCGAACGATCTTTCGAGAAAATGCCCGCTTATGTGAACGATGATTTCCACCATATAAGGAGATATCGCCGCCAAGCGGCAGATGGAGAGACCCGATGACCGCCGTATCCGAACACACCGAATCCTTTGCCCTGAGCCGTCCCGTCCATGTCGGGCGCGCCCATCTCGTTGTCCGCGACCTCGAAACGATGGCTGGCTTCTACGAGCAGGCGCTCGGCCTGAAGCGCATCGAACAGAGCGCAAGCGGTGTCGAACTCGGCGCCGGTGACCGCGTTCTGCTGACACTGACGACGCGCGGCGATGCTGCGCCTGCACCACGCAATGCCGCGGGCCTGTTTCACAATGCCTTCCTGATGCCGGATCGCGCCGAGCTCGCCCATTGGCTTGCCCATGCCGCCCATCTCGGCCTGCAGTTCGACGGGGCAAGCGACCATCTGGTGAGCGAGGCGATCTACCTGTCCGACCCGGAAGGCAACGGCATCGAGGTCTACCGAGACCGCAGTCCGACAGAATGGACCTACCACGCCGATGGCACGGTGGAGATGGCAACCAACCGCCTCGACCTCCAGGCGCTTTACGACAGTGCCGCCAAGACCCCATGGGGCGGCATGTCGCCCGAGGCAGCGCTCGGCCACATCCATCTCCAGGTCGGCAGTGTGCCGGAGGCGGACCGCTTCTATGAAGGCGTGCTCGGACTGAAGAAAATGGCGAGCTATCCGGGTGCAAGTTTCTTTGCGGCTGGCGACTATCACCACCATGTCGCCGCCAATGTCTGGAACAGCCGCAACGCACCCGCCCGCACCACCGCCATGGCCGGCTTGCAGGACTACACGCTCGCCTTCAACGACAAGCAAACCCTCGACAAGGTTCTGGCAACGCTCGAGGGACTGGAGATCAGGGTCGACCGCAGCGCCGAGGGCCATCGTCTCACAGATCCCTGGGGCATCGGCATCACCCTCGTCGGCGGAAACGCCTGACCTGACAGGGGCCGGGATCGGCCCCTGTCCACGCTCTATTTCCCCCGGTGGAACGGAAATTGTTCCCGAACGTTGAGAGGCATCTCGAAGGGGGAACAACGTCGTGTCCAAGTCAACTCAGCCTGCCAAGTCTCATCGGAGGACGTCCGGTGAACATTGAAGTTCCTCAAGAGGCGAGGCCGTCCCGCAAGGTCCGTTTCCACAAGACGGGCCTTGATTACGTCGTCTCCTGGAGCGTCGTCGGTCTCTTCGCCATCTTCGCCCTGATTTCGCTGCACCTCGCCTCCTTCGTGCTGATCCCGCTCACCATGGCGATCGTTGTCGGCCTGATCCTCGGGCTTGCGGCTGACCGCCTGGGAAACCTCGGCGTTCCCCCCACGCTGACGGCGATCATTCTCTCCAGCCTCTTCCTGGTGATCATCCTGTTCCTGGTCAGCATCGTCTGGACGCCGGTCAATATGTTGATCGAAAACGGGCCTGATATGGTCAATCGCACGGTCGAGTACCTGCAGCAGATCCCTTGGCTGGAGCGCCCGATGGCGGCGCTCTCGCGTGGCCCCGATTCGATGGAAGCCATGCTGCAGAACTCCGGCACCATCCTGTCGACGGTGGCGACGGGTGTGGGGCCGGCACTGGTCCAGCTCTTCATCTTCATCGCGGGCCTTCTGCTGTTCCTGTCGTCGCGCCTGCCACTTCGCCGCGCCCTGATCCGCGCCTTTTCGCGTCGTGACCGCCGCTTGAAGGCGATCCGCATGCTGAACGAAGTCGAGGAATCGCTCGGTTACTATTTCGCCACAGCCGTCATCGTCTATGGCCTGTTCGGCGCGGTGGCCGGCGTGGTCGCCTTCGTCGGTGGCCTCGGCAATCCGGTGCTCTGGGGCGTTGCGGCCTTCCTTCTGAGCTTCATTCCCTTTCTCGGCATCGCCATGGTGACCGTCGCCATGGCGGTAAGCGGGTTGCTGGTCCATGAAGGCGTGCTGATCGGTCTTCTGCCAGCCTTCATCTTCTTCATCCTCGACGGCGTTCTGGAAAACCTGCTGATCCCGTCCGTCATGGGCAAACGCCTGGAGATGAATGCATTCATGCTCTTCATCGCCATCGTCTTCTGGACCTGGCTCTGGGGTGCCGTGGGCGCGATGCTCGCCGTTCCGCTCACTCTGATCTGCATGACGCTTTACTCGGGCCTCATGCCTCAGACCAAGCTCCAGCCCAACCTGCCGGGCTGAGTGTCATCCGGCCGTCATCGGCCATCCGTAAGGCTCCGCCCCGAACAGCAAGCGGTGCAACCCATGACGACTGACACTCCCCGCCTGAGGCTCGGCATCATTGCCGATCCGCAATATGCCGATCTCGACCCCAATCCCGTCGCCGATCGCTACTTCCGCCGCTCCCTCGATAAGTTGCGCGCCGCTGTCGATCATTTCAACAGCCAGGATCTGGATGCCGTCGTGGTCTTGGGCGACCTGATCGATCGCGGGTGGGAGAACTTTGGGCCCGTCCTCGACATACTCGACGGTCTGAAAGCACCCAGGATCCTTCTGCCCGGCAATCACGACTTCCTGGTCGAACCCGATCGCCTGACGGATATCCATGCTGCACTCGGCATGCCCGCTCCCTATTACGAAGTGGAGCTCAAGGGCATGCGCCTGTTGGTGACCGATGGCAGCGAGATCTCGCTCTTTGCCCCGCCAGAAGGGGATGAGCGGCGTGTCGAGGCTGAGAAACGCCTCGCTGAGTTGAAGGAGAAGGGCGCGCCGAACGCCTATCACTGGAATGCTGGCATCTCCGATCGCCAGATGACCTGGATTGCCGAGCGGCTCACTGATGCCGAGGCAAACGGCACAGATGTCATCCTCCTCGGTCACTATCCCGTCTATCCGCCGTCTGATCACACGCTCTGGGATGCCGAGGAGCTTGCCGCGCTGATTGCCGGCTCCTCATCCGCACTTGCCTATCTCTGCGGTCACCATCACGTCGGAAATTATGCCGAGTTGAACGGCGTCCACTTCGTCAATTTTTGCGGCATGGTCGACACCGAGCATCAAAACGCCTTCGCCGTCCTCTCGGTCTTCAATGATCGAATTGAGATTGCCGGACATGGCCGCGAGCCGAACCGGCGTCTTGCATTGGAGGCGACCAAGCAGCGGGTAAACAGCCTTTCCTGACAAATCGCTGACAGCAAGTTGACGCAAATTCGTCATAGATATCCGAAAGTTGCCTGGGCTGGCGCCTATCACTGCTTTGTGACTTCAAACGGCAGTTCCGAGGTTGCAAACATGTGCGGCTCGCTAACGATCGCCGGTGCGCCCGGCCGAACTCTGGAGAAAAGCTGATGAAGTTGAAAGTCGTTCTGTCCGCCGCGGCGGCGATCTGTCTTGGCGTGTCCGCAGCGATCGCTGCGGGCGAACCGCAAGTCGTCCGTCAGGAAGAAATGAAGAAGGTCGGCGGTGCCATGGGCGCGCTCGGCGCCATCGCCAAGGGCGAGAAGCCCTATGATGCAGCAGCCGTGACGGCCGCGCTCACCACACTGGCCGAAGTCAGCAAGACCTTCCCCGACCACTTCCCCGCCGGCAGCGAAACCGGCATGGACTCCGAAGCTGCCCCCGCGATCTGGCAGAACATGGATGACTTCAAGGCCAAGTCGGCCAAGCTCACCGCTGCTGCAGAAGCACAGCTGGCATCCATGCCAGCCGACCAGGCAGGCGTCGGCGCCGCCATGCAGGCCATCGGCGCCACCTGCGGCGATTGCCACCAGACCTACCGCCTGAAGAAGTAAGAACCTCCCGGTGGGCGTTATCCGGCAGACCGGATCGCCCGCCGCATTGCGCTCAGCCGGGCGCAGCATTGAGACGATGGAGGCCGGGATGGCATCGACTTTGGTCAAGGGATTGGGCACGCTGGCCGCGCTCGGTGTTGCCGGTTTCGGCGCGTTCCTGCTGATGACAGCGCCTGATCGCCAGGATGCTGCCGTCTGGGCCAATCTTGGCGAACCTGATCTAGCCCATGGTCGTGAGGTCTTCTTCGCCGGTGGCTGCACAAGCTGCCATGCCCCGGCCGGTGCGACCGGCGATGCGCGGCTCATCCTGTCCGGCGGTGCGTCGCTGAAGAGCGATTTCGGCACCTTCCATGCGCCCAACATTTCCAGCCACCCGGAAGCCGGCATCGGCGCTTGGACGCTTGCTGAGTTCGGCGATGCGATGACCCGTGGCGTGGGCCGCGAGGGCGAGCATCTCTACCCGTCCTTCCCCTACGGCTCCTATGCGCGCATGACGCCTGAGGATATCAACGATCTCCATGGCTTCATGAAGACGCTGCCCGCCAGCGATGCCGTCGCCCCGCCGCATGAGCTGGGCTTCCCCTTCAACCAGCGGCTCGTGCTCGGCGGCTGGAAGTTCCTGTTCTTTACCGATGCCCCGCGCGTCGAGCTGGCCGATGCTTCCGACATGGTCAAGCGTGGCCAGTATCTCGTAGAAGGCCCGGGCCATTGCGGCGAATGCCACACGCCGCGCAATGCGCTCGGCGGCTTCCTGTCCGATCAGTGGCTTGCCGGTGGCCCCAATCCGGAAGGCGAAGGCTCGATCCCGAACATCACACCGGGGTCGAAAAGCATGGGTTCCTGGAGCGAAGGCGACATCGTCACCTATCTGGAGAGCGGCTTCACGCCCGATTACGACAGCGTCGGCGGCTCCATGGTCGAGGTGCAGAAGAACATGGCCGAGCTGACCGCCGCTGACCGCGAGGCGATTGCCGCCTATCTGAAGGCCATTCCCGCCGTGCAGTAATCTGCCACGATTCTGTTCAGCATCGCGCAAGCCTTGCCTGTCATCCTTCTGTCGTCGAAAAGACCGTGGAGGGGATATGAGCATAGAACGCCGGCGGATGGAGTATGCGCTCCGGTCCCTGCTCGACAATTATCCCGATCCTGCTTTGCATCGATGGGTGCATGAGACCGTCGGCGCCTTTGAAAAACGCCTCTCCGCCATCGTCGATCCGCGCGAGCGCGATCATGCCCAGCAGGCAGCGCTTATCCTGATCAAGACGACACTGCAGAAGTGGTCGGAAAACCCGCCCGTCAGGCACTGACGCTCGGCATTCTATTCAGCGACGATGTTCGGCGGCAAAGACCGCCAGCTCCGCCTCGGCCTCTGGCCCATAGAGATCCAGCGCCTTCAGCACCTCGATCGTGAATGTGTCGGGCGACGATCCCGCTGCCGTGACGATCTTCCGATCGCCCACTGCCTGCGGCTGATCGATGTAATGGGCCTCGCCGCGATAGCCTGGATACTTCTGGTGTGAGGCGAGGGAATTTCCGGTATGCGCCACACCATCCAGCACGCCAGTCGCGCCCAGTGCGCTGGCGGCCGCACAAATCCCGCCCAGCACCTTGCCCTTGTCACGAAACGCAGTCGCCAGCGCCGTGAAGTCGAACGCCACACCCTTTTCCCAGGCATAGCCGCCGGGAATGATCAGCGCGTCGAACTGTTCGGCATCGATCGCATCAAAGCCGATGTCGGGCGTCACCTTCAGGCCACCCATGGAGATCACGGGCCGCCCATCCGGGCTCGCCGTCACGACTTCGCAGTCGAGCCAGTATCGCGTGGCCGCCATCAGCAGCGCAGGCTCCCAGTCGGCATAATCGTTCTGAAGGGCAATCACGATGCGGGCCATGATAAGTCTCCTCGCGTCTGTCAGCTACGGCTCAGCTCAGCGCCTGCAGGTAGCGCATGCCGGTGACCGGGCGCGGAATGAAGTCCATGTTCTCATAGAAGCGGTGCGCGGCGAAATTGCCGGTGGCGGCGGAGACCGAGAGGAAGTCGCAGCCCGAAGCGCGCGCGATCTGCTTGGCCCGGTCGACGAGATGCTGGCCGATGCCGTTGCCACGCTGGCCGTCACGCACGAAGAGATGATGCAGTTCCATGCCGCGCTTGCCTTCCTGTGCCTTGTAGAGCGGCACGAGGATGGCGTAGCCGATCAACCCCTCTTCGCCGCTGTCGGCAACCAGAGCCTGGATCCAGGGCATGGGCCCGAACAGGTCGCGCTCCAGCACTTCAGGCGTCATGGCCGAGGCATCGCCGTGATGCTGGGCGAGCGCCAGGATCATCGCGTTGAGTTCCGGCAGGTCGCGCGGCTTGGCGTGGCGGATGGCCACGATCGGCGGGCGGGGGAGGGTCAGGTCTGTATCTTCGGTCATGTTACTTTCCCTTGGTCTCATTTCGTGCCGTCAGGGGGAAAGTCGTCCGGAAAACAACAAGGCCGCCTGACGGCGGCCTGTTGACAATGTGATCTTGTCAGGCCGCCGGTTACCGGTAGGCCCAAAAATACGTGCAGGTGATGTTTGCGCGGATATCGATCATGGCGGGTGTGATGCGCCAGATTGGATCGATTGTCAACGGGGGTGTGGGTGTTTCCAGTTTGACGATATGCTATGATTGGACAATAGGAGTTTGCGAACATGACGATCAGTCTGAAGCTTGACGATAGTGACCGGGAGCGGATCGAACGCCAGATTGCGAGCGGTCGGTTCGCCGATGCCTCAGCCGTGGTCAGTGCCGGGCTGGAACTCCTCGAAGAGCTTGGCGGTGCAAGAGACCACTGGCTGGATATCGAAATCCCCGCCCGCTTTGCCGACGCCGAGAGAAGTCCGGACCGTCTGATGTCTGGTGACGAGGTGTTCTCTCGGCTGGAAGCGCGGCACCTCAGCCGTGAGAGTGGCCGATAGAATGGCTAGGCCGCTGATTGTCCATCCGGATGCGGCCGACGAACTCGATCAACTCTATGACTACATTGCCGAACAGGCTGGCTCGGAGCGAGCATGGAGCTATGTCAGCGCCATCAGGTCCTTCCTCGGTGATCTCTGCATTTATCCGGAGCGCGGCACCTTGCGCAGCGGCACGGTGAACGGGCTGCGGATTATCGGCTTTCGCCGACGCCTCAGCATTGCGTTTGTGGCGCGTGAAAATGACGTCTTGGTCCTCGGCTTCTTCTATGCGGGGCGAAACTTCGATCCTGCACTGCTCGGCGAGAGAGCCAAGCCGCCTTCGGATCCTTGAGCTTCACCGCTCCACCTCCACTCCCGCCTTCGTCGTCAGCTGCTTCTCGAACCCCACCTTGGTCAGCAGCAGATCCTTGTCGGCATAATGCACCACATCGTCAGGCGATCGTGTGCCCACCACCAGATAGGTCGCTGGCTGGTCGGACCGGTTCTCCAGCCGATGGCCGACGGCGACGCCCGCCTTGAAGGTTGCCGCATCGCCCGGCCGCATCTCGGTCAGATCATCACCCTCGTTCAGCGTCACCCTTCCCGAGAGTACATAGACGAATTCGTCTTCCTGCTCGTGCCAGTGTTTGTGCGAGGACATGGCGCCCGGCATCAACGTCTCGATGAAGGCGCCGAACTGCGTCAGCCCGCCGGCATCGGACAGCAGGCGTGCCTCGTAAGGGCCAAGTTCGGCGTTCGCCCCTGTGCCGCTCCAGGTTTCGACCGGCGCGTCTTCGGATCGGATGACAGGCATGGCGTTCTCCTCAATGCTCCTGCTCACATAACCCGTGATCCGACAGCGCCCGGATCACGTAACAATCGCCCACCGTATGGCATTCGCCATGCGAGACGATCCGGGCAAGTTCGCGTCGACGCATCTTCAGCCGCGCGATCTTCTCCCTGACATCGTCGAGCTGTTCCCGCGCGATGTGATCCGCCCGCTCGCAGGGCTCCTCCGGGTGTCGGCTGAGTGTCAGCAACTCCCGGATCGCATCGATCGGAAAGCCGAGATCGCGGGCATGGCGGATGAAGGTCAGGCGCTCCAGGTCACTCTTCTCGTAACGTCGCTGGTTGCCCTCGGTACGGTCAGGCGCCGAGATCAGGCCCATCTGCTCGTAGTAGCGGATGGTCGGCACTTTCACGCCGGCTCGCTTGGAGAGATCGCCGATCGAATACATGAAAAAACCTCTTGAACCTCTAGTCACTAGAGATCCTAAGGTTGATGCGTGACCACATCAAGACCTGAAGGATGAATGATATGAGTGCTGCCTGCGGCCATGACCACGCCCCTTTTGACGGCATGTCCGAGACCTATAAGCGCCGGCTCTGGCTGGTGATCGCCATCAACGCCGCCATGTTCGCTGTCGAGATGACGGCGGGACAGTTCGCCCGTTCCCAGGCGCTGCAGGCCGATGCGCTGGATTTCTTCGCCGATGCCGTGACCTATGGCATCTCGCTCGCCGTCATCGGCGCATCGCTGAAGACCCGCAGCATGGCCGCCGCCGCCAAGGGTGTCAGCCTCTTCCTGATGGGCCTCTGGGTCTTCGGCTCCACCATCTGGCGCGTCTTTCAGGGTGGCGTTCCCGAAGCGCCGGTCATGGGAGTGATCGGCTTCCTGGCGCTCGCGGCCAATGTCGCCAGCGTTCTCTTGCTGATGTCTTACAAGGACGGCGATGCGAACGTCCGCTCCGTCTGGCTCTGCTCGCGCAATGATGCGATCGGCAATGTCATCGTCATGATTGCCGCCGTCGGTGTCTGGGGCACAGACACTGCTTGGCCCGACCTGATCGTCGCTGGCATCATGGCGGGTCTGTTCCTCAGCTCCTCGGTCCAGATCCTCTCTCAGAGCCTTGCTGAATGGCGCGCCGGCCAGCCGGTCACACTGTCCTCGTCCTGCTGCAGTGTAGGCGAGACGAGCCATGGACATGATCACGAGGGCCGCGCCCACGCTCATGAAGCGGCTTCAGATCACAGGCATGGCCTGAAAACTGAAGGCTGAACGCAAGAAGGCCGGCCTGGCATCATGCCGGCCGGCCTTCTTGACCACATCGTCAGATCAGAATTCCTGATAGGCCGAAGGGGATATTTCGTATTCCCGGTAAGCCGCCTCGACTGCCTGAATGCGCGAGGTGTCTTCAAGCCGGCTGCGGTTCTGGTTTGCGCTGATCTCCACCGCAGCCTTGCGCGACCCTTCAACCGTCCACAGTGCCGAGGCAAGCTGGTTCGACAGGAGAGTGCTGGAGAAGGTGCTGGCACCGCTCGCGCGGGGCGCGCTGGTGTTGGACGTTTCGGGGGCGACATCCTCCGCGCCGGCCGTGTTCGGCACGTATCGGCTTTGGTAGGAGTAGCCGCTTAGGCCGCTTTCGATCCTCATGGCGGACACCTCGGTTGAAGAATTAACCTTTTGTTAACCTTTCAACCTTGCGCGAAGCTTGCGTCCCGCGTTGCGTCATGACGATTGGCCCTTGCGAAACGGCGCGAGTGAAAGTACGCGCGCCGAATCATGTCCTTCAGGCGTCACTGTTTCAGGCATTGCCGAAGCAATGCCCAAAACACACCCGTTATTGCTTGGAGAATGTGATCGGCGTCACCGCCTCACATCTTCCCAGCGACCTTGATCGCATAGGCATATTCAAACGCGATCTCTTCAAGCCGCTGGATGCGTCCCGACTTGCCGAGAGCGAGCCGAACTTGAGCGATCAGCCTGATCAATCATGCGCCTACTTTTCTTTTTCGGCTCCATCCCGGAACGTCTCGGCGAAGCGATGCATGAGGCGGACGAGTTCGGCGAATTCCCGCTCATCCCAGTTCTCGAACAGAGCGCTCATGCGGCGTTCGCGGGCGTCGTCGATAGCGCTCGTCATTGCCCTGCCCGCCACCGTGATTTCGGCCTCCTTGACTCGTCGGTCGATCTGGCTCGTCCGTCTGGCGGCCAGTCCGAGCTTGACGAGACCGGAGACCTGCCGGCTGACGGTCGTGTGATCAAGGCCGATCCGGTCGGCCAACTCGACAATACCGATCGGGCCAAGCCGCTCGATTGCGACAAGCAACCTGAACAGGGCGCGATCGAGTGAAACGCCGGCTTGCCGCAGGAGATCCTCGTCGCGCTGCGGCCGGTTCATCGCATTGGTAATCTCGATCAGCGCCCCGTGGAGGTCGCGCAGCATCGTCTTCATGCCCGTCTGCTGTGGGTCTTTTTCCTTCATCACCCGTTCTCCGCTCAAGTGAGCGATACACGCTGCAGCGTGGTACGAGCAAGGGGACGGCAGGGGATTGGGAGAGGTGCGGCGCAACGCATAGCAACTGAATGAAAACCCGCCACGGCCACCGCTTTTGCGTCAAGATGGACCCGTGGCCTGGCGCCCAGGTGCGACTGTTAGCTCCAATTGCCAACCATCTCCACGTAACAGCGACCATTGACAGGAACTCCGCCGACGGTTCCGGTAATGACGCTGGCACCCTCAAAGCGTGGCGACAGTCCGACGACCTCCTGCCCCTGCGGGCGGGCGATGACGGTCAGACGCAGGTCGAGAGCCGGAACAGTCAAGGCCCAGCGGGTCGGATAGCGGTAACCGCTCTCGGGGCTGGTCCAGAAGTCGGCCGCGTCACGCGCGAGAGGCAGGAGCTCGGCCTCCTTGTGGCTGCCAGTCTCGTCGATAACCGTAACCCAGGCTAGTGTGGAGCCATCTGTATCCACCGCGTCCCACAGGCTGACGCGCCACCCGTTCGAGAGATTGAGGTCCATCCATGTCCAGCGTCCTTCCGGCGGACCGAGCGGCTGGTTCTGCCATTGCCGGTCGAACCAGCTGGTTCCCGATACCGCATAGGCCTTGCCGTCGACCACCAGTTCACCCGTGGTGTCGAGGGTTGGGATCGAATATTGAAAGACCTCCATGCCCAGCATGTCGAAGCGGCCTGTGCTTTTGTTGTAGAGCGGATGCCCGACCGCCTTGAGGTTAAGATCAATTCGCCCGCTCTCCAGATCAGCGCGAACGCGCATGGTATCCAGTGATCCCGAGATTTCGCTTCCGGCCGCGTTGACCATCAACCTGTCGGATGCGGCCGTTGCGCTGAACGCTGTACTGAACTTGTGCTCAACGAGGTAGCGGCCCGTCGTCTCATTGGTGATGCTGGCCGCGCTGTCGACGGCAAATGTGATCCCGAACTTGCTAAGCGCAAACATGTGGACCAGGTAGCTGAGCGCTTGCCCTTCTGCCTCGAAATGGCCGATCGCGAACCAAGAATTGAGGGTGTATTGGGACTTCTGCGGCAAATCAGCGACGATATCGACCGCCGGGGAGGCGCCGTGCGGAGCATGGGGCAGTGTCGAGCTCCAGGCGCGGCCCAAAGCCGGTGCGCCATCAGTCGCGCGCGCAGGCTCGCTTCTGAAGCCAAAGGGAGCGGCCATCATCAGTGACAGCATGTCGCGACGGCAAAATGTCATGAATCTCTTCCTTTCGTTGTTTCGGGCACAGCTCCGCACCTCGCTTCTCCTGGGGGGTGCGCGCCTGGGTCTATTCAAATGCCTGTATTTTACACATACTGTGAAGGCTCGCCGTCGTCAACTGAAATCGTGTATAATACACGCTTAGTCGACGTTGCCGATTTGAGTGTGGAGTGAGACCGACGCACATCCGCCTGCCAATCGAGGCAATCGGCTGCGTATATGTTCAGGATGGGTTTGGGGGCGGCGGCGGCACACGACTGAGATCGAGCGGCCGACAGTCTCGAAAAGCCTGGCCATTCAGCTAGGCTATCCCCAGTCGGTTTGCCCCCGGGACCTCGACATAGACGAAGGGACAAACGGAAGGGAACACGGCTTCCCGATGCCATGTCACAGGCGTAAAGCGTCGCTCAAAAAAACGGTAAGGCAGGCCGTTTACAAGATACCAGGTGTCGATCACGGGGACCTAGTGGTCCCCTAATCGATACGGGGTTGTGAGAGGCCGGAGCGCGGGCGAAGATGTGTTCGATCCGACCTGGCCTGCTTCACCGCCTCACATCTTCCCAGCGACCTTGATCGCATAGGCATATTCAAACGCGATCTCTTCCAGGCGCTGGAAGCGCCCCGACTTGCCGCCATGGCCGGCCGCCATGTTGGTTTTGAGCAGGAACGGTCCGGCCTCCGGCGCCGTCTCGCGCAGCCTGGCGATCCACTTGGTTGGCTCCCAATAGGTCACGCGCGGGTCGGTCAGGCCCGAAAGCGCGATGATCGGCGGGTAGGGCTTCTTCTCGACATTGTCGTAAGGGCTATAAGCCGCGATCCAGCGATATTCTTCTTCAGACTCAATGGGATTGCCCCATTCCGGCCATTCCGGAGGGGTGAGCGGCAGGGTGTCGTCGAGCATGGTGTTGAGCACATCGACAAAGGGCACGGCGGCGATGATGCCGGCGAATTTCTCCGGCGCCATATTGGCGACCGCGCCCATCAGCATGCCACCGGCAGAGCCGCCTTCGGCGATGATCCGGTCGTATGCAGTGAAGCCTTGACTCACCAGGTGGTCGGCGGCCGAGATGAAGTCCTTGAAGGTATTGACCTTCTTTTCCATCTTGCCGTCTTCGTACCAGGAGAAACCCTTGTCCTTGCCGCCGCGGATATGGGCGATGGCATAGACGAAACCGCGATCGGCGAGTGACAGGCAATTGGTGTTGAAGCCGGCGGGGATGGTGATGCCATAGGCGCCGTAGCCATAGAGCAGGCAAGGCGCCGAGCCATCGAGCGGCGTGTCCTTGCGATAGAGCAGGGTGACCGGCACCGTCTCGCCGTCATGCGCTTCAGCAAACACCCGGCGGGTGACGTAGTCTGAGGGGTTATGGCCCGACGGCACTTCCTGCGTCTTCAGAAGTACGCGCTCGCGGGTCGCCATGTTGTAGTCGAAGAGCTGGCTCGGCGTCGTCATCGAGGAATAGGAGAAGCGGATGACGTCGGTGTCGTATTCGGCTGCCCCCTGAAGCCCCAGCGAATAGGCTTCCTCGGCAAAGGCAATGGAATGCTCGTCGCCGCTCTTGCGATCGCGGATCATGATAACCGGCAGCCCCTCGCGGCGCTCCAGCCAGACGAGATGGCGGGCGAAGGCCATGTGGTTCAGGATCAGACGGCCCGGCTCGTGTGGCACGACTTCTGTCCAGTTCGCCTTGCCCGGGGCGGTTACCGGCGCCTCGACGATCTTGAAGTCCTTTGCGCCGTCGGCATTGGTCAGGATGTAGAAGACGTCGCCGCCTTCCGTCATCGAATATTCGACGCCTTCCTCGCGCTCGGCGACGAGCATAGGCTCCGCCATCAGGTCCTTGGTCGAGAGCAGGCGATATTCCGAGGTCTCGTGGTCGTGGATGTCGATGAAGATGAAGTCGTCGAGCAGCGAGCCGCCGACGCCCATGAAGAAACCGGGATCCTTCTCTTCGTAAACCAGCCGGTCGGAGGATTGCGGCTCTCCCACGATGTGGTGGAAGACCTTGGAGGGACGGTGGTTCTCGTCCTGCAGCGTATAGAAGAAGCTCTTGCCGTCTGGCGCCCAGACACCGCCGCCGGCGGTGTTTTCCAGCACGTCGTCGAGATCCTGCTTGGTGGCGAGATCGCGGATGCGCAGCGTGTAATATTCCGAGCCCTTGTCGTCATAGCCCCAGATGCCAAAAGCGTGGTCGCTCGTAGGGTCGATGCCGGACAAGCGGAAATAATCCTTGCCGACAGCCTCCTTGTCGCCGTCGAGCAGCAGGTCGCGGATTGTCTCGTCCTTCGGGCTGCCGTCGCGGGGAATACGGAAATAGCGCGGCTGCTCTCCCCCGGTGACGAAAGCCGAGCCATAGGCAAAGGGGCCGTCCTTCATTGGGATCGACGAGTCGTCTTCCTTGATGCGTCCCTTCATCTCGGCAAAGAGCTGGCCCTGCAGCTCTTTCGTGTCAGCCATCGCCGCTTCCATGTAGCCGTTCTCGGCTTCCAGGTATGAGCGGATTTCCGGGTCAAGGATCGAGGTATCCTTGAACATCGCCTGCCAGTTGTCGGCGCGCAGCCAGGCGTAATCATCCGTGCGTGTGATGCCGTGACGGGTATCGGAAACGGGCTTCTTGGCGACGACGGGCGGGGAGGGCAGGTTCTTGAAGACGGACAAGGGATATCCTTCCGGGAATGGAAACATTCAGCTTAGCGAGAGATAGAGAGGCGAGGGGCCGCGATCAAGCGGCCCAGAGGGGAAGGGCGGCGCGTGCCGATCAGCCGTCTGTGCCGGCCGTCGACTTTGCCCAGTCCATGTAAAGGTCGAGCGCCTTTCGGGTAACAGGCCCTTCCTGGAATTGCGCGTCGTCGAGCCGCGTCACCGGCACCACCTTGGAATAATTGCCGGTCTGGAAGATCTCGTCGGCATTCATGAAGTCTTCGACCGAAAGGGTTGCCTCGCGCACGTCAAAGCCCGCCTGACGCAGCAGCCCCATGACGCGGGCACGTGATCCCGGCCAGGAAGGTGCGGTTGGCAGCGGGCGTATAGACGACGCCATCCTTCACCATGAAGACGTTGGAGGAGGCAGTCTCGACCACGTTTCCGATGCATGTCGCGCACCAGCGCATTGTCGAAGCCGCGTTTGCGCGCATCGATGATCATGCGGCCGGAATTCGGATAAAGGCTGCCGGTCTTGGCGTCGGTCATCGCGCATTCCGGCGTCGGGCGGCGGAAGGGCGACAGGGTAAGAGAGGAAGGCTTCGCGGTGTGCATCGGCGCTTCGAAGAGGCAGAGCGCAAACCGGGTCGATTCCGGATCTGCCGCGACGACCGAGCCCATCTGCCCGTGTTCAGCCCAATACATCGGCTTGATATAGATCGCCGTCTTGCCGTCGAACTTGGCGATGCCTTCCCAGGCGAGGCGCTCGATCTCCTCGGCCGTCATCACCGCTTTCATGCCCATGTTCTCGGCCGAGCGGTTGACGCGCTGGCAATGCATGTCGAGGTCAGGCGCAATGCCGTCGAACCAGCGCGCCCCGTCAAACACCGTCGATCCCAGCCACATCGCATGTGACACCGGCCCGATCAGCGGCGGATTGCCGGCAAACCAGTCTCCATCGACATAGGTGAAGGTGGGGGTGCGGGCAGATGTGTCGACGGCCATGATGGTCTCCTGTTCTCGTTGCTTTGCAGCAAAGTCGCAGCCGGCGGCGAGGTCAAGGCGAAACACGCCATGGAAACACGAATCCGTAGACAAGAGGGGCCGCAGACCGAAAAAATCCCGATTTCGACGTAAATCCAGAAACTTGCCTGATGGACCGATGAGAGTGGCTGATGGTGTTGCCTGTTTATTGCCGACAGGGCAGGCGGCGACGTGGTTAAAGTTCCCGTAACGCATTTCTGAAATATTGAACGAAGATGAAGTCGTGATCTGCGGGTCATGTGTTCTGCGTTTTCTTGGGGGTCATCATGAACAAGGTGCGTCTCGTCGCCCTTCTTGCCGCGTCGACTGCGGCTATATCTTCGCCAGTCCACGCTGAAGGCTTCTTCTCCGGCAACTGGTATGTGACGCTCGGTGGTGCCGGCATCTCGGCCCCGACCTTCGAAGGCGCCAAGGACAACAAGTTCTTCTTCTCGCCGATCATTTCGGTGGGTCGAGGTGGCGCGCCGCGCTTCTCCTCGCGCAACGACAATCCGAGCTTCGCGATCTATGACACGGACGTGCTGCGCGCCGGTGTTGTCGGCAAGTTCCTGCCCGGCCGCGACGATGGCACGGACGACGCCCTGCGCGGCCTCTCCGAAGTCAAATGGGGCGGTGAACTCGGCGGCTTCGTCGATGTCTATGTCACCGACTGGATGCGCGCCCGTGGCGAACTGCGCCAGGGCATCCGCGCCCATGATGGCCTCGTCGCCGATATCGCAGTCGATGCCTTCACCGATATCGCCCCCAATCTTCGCGTCTCCGCCGGCCCGCGCATGACCTTTGCCACCAGCGGCTATACGGACGCCTATTACGGCGTGAACGCTTCGGAATCCGCTGCCTCCGGCCTCAGCCAGTATGATCCCGACGGCGGCATCACCTCTTACGGCGCTGGCGGCGCGATCACCTGGGACGCCACTGACAAGATCTCGATGAGCGCCTTTACCGAATACAAGCGCCTCTCGGGCCCGGCTGCCGATTCGAGCCTCGTCGAAGAGCGTGGCTCCAAGAATCAGCTGATGTTCGGCGTCTCCGCCAGCTACAAGTTCGGCGTCAGCTTCGACTGACGAAAGGCCGCAGCCGATTTTCGAGCCCGGAGGGCAGGGGGCAGTTTTCTTGGCCCCGCCCATGCTCTATCAACAGGGGCATGAGCACCGCCGATCAAAACATCGACCGCGTCATCGACGCGCCCTCCGACAATTTCGTCTATCGCATCCTGCCGCGATGGCTCTGGCCGCATGCCCAGCTTGCCCGCTGGGATCGCCCGATCGGCTGGCAGCTATTGATGTGGCCTTGTTTCTGGTCCTCGGCACTGGCTGCCAATGCACTCGCGGCTGAAGGCCGGCTGAACCTGGCGCTCTTTGCCTTCCACCTTTTCCTGTCTTTCGTCGGCGCGGTCGCCATGCGCGGCGCCGGCTGCACCTATAACGACCTCGTCGACCACGACATCGACAATCTGGTGGCCCGTACGCGGTCCCGCCCGCTGCCGTCAGGCCGCATCTCGCGCCGCAACGCCAAGATCTTCATGGTGGTGCAGTCGCTGGTCGGGCTTGCGGTCCTGCTCTGCTTCAACGGTTTCTCGATCCTGCTGGGTATCCTCTCGCTCGCCATCGTCGCGATCTATCCATTCGCCAAGCGTTTCACCGACTGGCCGCAATTCTTTCTCGGCCTTGCCTTTTCCTGGGGTGGGTTGATGGGCTGGGCGGGGCTTCACGGCAATCTCTCGCTGGCCGCGATCCTGGTCTATGTCGGCGCTGTCGCCTGGACGATCGGTTACGACACGATCTACGCCCATCAGGACCGCGAGGATGACGCATTGGTCGGCGTGCGCTCGACGGCACGGCTTTTCGACCGCGACACCAAGATCTGGCTCACCGGTCTCTACGGCCTGACGCTGGTTTTGCTGGTGTCCGCGGTCATCGTCGCCGGTGCCGCCTGGCCCGCGATTGCAGGCCTGCTTGTGGCCGCCGGTCTCTTTGCCTGGCAGATCAAGGTCCTGGATATCGACGACGGCGCCCAGTGTCTGGCGCTCTTCAAGTCCAACAATCGGGTCGGCCTGATCATTTTTCTCGGGCTTGTCGCGGCCATCCCTTTCGCCTGAGCTCTCTTCAGGTCGCGCTAATAAGCTGGGTGCGCTCGTGTCATTTCGGCACGGCTGTCTGCAAAAGACCCTCAAAAGCAGAGGCCCGGAAGTCGCCTTCCGGGCCTCTTGCATGTCCAGTCCTGGGACAGGATCAGTTTCTTGCGATGATTTCCTTTCCGGAAATCTTCATGGTTACACCCAGCTTGCCGGTCGTGCGGCGAACCAGGAAGCGCGGACGGCGCTCTGCGAAATAGGAATGGCGGCGACGCGGCTGCGTCTCCTTGGTGCGAACCTCGCCAAGATGCTCTTCAAGCGGGCGGGCAACGCCATCGGCTTCCACCATCAGCATGGGGATCCGGAAGGCATCAGCCCAGCCGCGCCAGTCGGCGGCGATATCGCAGAGATCGTGGGCGACGAGCAGCGGAATGCAGAGATCCGGGTCCTCGTGATGCAGTTCCAGTGTCACGGTGACTTCGCCGTCGCCGTGGTCGATGGCACGCGCAGCAACGCCCTTGAAGGCGCGGGCCGGAAGAGCAAAGGAAAGCGGCAGTCCGCTGCCGGGAAGGATCTTGCGCAGAACGGCGCCGCGCTCGTCAATCGTGATCGTGACGTCGCCCAGCGCACCGCGCAATGCGTAAGTAACCTGCTGGGGGAACCGCGACGGATCCAGACGCAGAGTGGCGCCGGCCCATGCTGGCTTCAAAACGGTGTTCGTCATCTTCATGCTACCCTTGTTTTACCCGAGAGCGCGTCATGTGCTCGTCTGTTGGGACTTTTCGTCCTCTGTGGGTTGGAACATAGCCAGCCGCTGTTCGAGACAGCTTAAAAATCGCGGTAAAAAAAACCTTGCGGCGTCAAATGGTTAGTTTTGTCGTACCGGCTAGGGTTTCAGAATCGTGAACCTGCCGCAGTCCTGTTCCAGGACGAAACGTTCTGGCAGGCTCTCCAGGCTCGCTCCCCGCAATGCCTGTTGGCCGAACCTTCGCTTCTTCACGATTTCATAAAGCTTGAGGCAAGGATTTTGCCCCATACTGTGATTCGCGCGCCTTATCTTCTGCAGGGAATTCCGATGGTCTCGACCTATCTGAGCTATAATCTCGTCAATCGCGACATCAAGGCGAGCCTCGAGCGCACCGTGTCCGATCCGCTGGTGGCGCGCCAGACCGAGTACTTCAAGGAGAACATCGGCAACGTCACGACGGTCGAGGAGTTTCTCGACGATTACCAGCTCTATTCCTATGCGATGAAGGCCCACGGTCTGGAAGAGATGACCTATGCCAAGGCCTTCATGAAGAAGGTGCTGGACAGCGATCTCTCCGACGATTCCAGCTTTGCCAATCAGCTATCGGATGAACGCTACCGCAACTTTGCCGCCTCGTTCCAGTTCTCCGCCCAGGCCACCGACCTGCAGACCGATTCTCAACAGGCGATTCTTCTTGAGAAATACGAGGCCTCGCTGACGGCCCAGAGCGATACGCTGGAGGCGGAGGCTTACTACTACGAGGCCATGATCGACAAGGTCACCAATGTCAGCGGGTTGGTCAACAACAGCCGCCTGATGACGTTCGCGCTCGACGCCTATGGCATTGATGGTACCTATTATACAAAGGATCATCTCACCCAGATCCTGACCAGCGACACCTCCGACCCGGACAGCTACGTCAACCAGATGGTCACCAATGGTGCGGCCAATGCGGCGAACTTCCTCAAGCTTGCCGAAGCCTTCGACTTCAACACGGATGGTTCTCTCTCGGGAACGACCGCCCAGACGGCGGCCCAGAAGGAAGCGACCGTCTCGCTCTATGTCGAAGAAGAGCAGATCTACGTCACTGATTATTATCGCCAGCGTGAACGCGCCTATTACGAACAACAGATCTCGACCATTACCACGGTTGACGAACTGACCGCCGATACGCGCCTGTTCAACTACGTCAGGACGGCCTTCGAGCTCGGCTCTATGAGTGCCTCGACCTTCAAGTCGATCGTGACGAGCGATACCTCCGACCCGGACAGCTATGCTGCGACCAATGGCGGTGATGAATGGGTGGCCATTGCCGGCAAGTTCAACTTCGCCACCGATGGCTCGGTGGAATCAGGCATGAGCGCCCAGGGCTCGACGCAGCTCGCATCCACCCATTCGGGCTTTTCGACCTATTACGACGATGCCGATGAAGAGCGCAAAGAGGCGCTGACCGAACTGTTCAAGACCAATATGGCCGAGGTCGAAAACGTCGATGACCTGCTCTCTGACACGACCACGCGCCTCATCCTGCAGCGCACCTTTGGCTTCGATGCCAATGAATTCTCCGTACGTGAGCTGAGACAGGCGCTGACCAGCGATTTCACCGATCCGAACAGCTATGCCAACAAGTCGAAGGACAGTCGTCTGATCGAAATGTCGAAGCTCTTCAACTTCGACAGCGAGGGCAATGCCGCAGTGCCGTTGCAGGCACATAATTCGCTGACAGCGACGATGATCGCCAAGCAATATGTGATCAACGAGGTCCGCTTCCTCGAAGGTACCGAAAAGACCTCGACACAGGAAGCCGCAACCAAGAAGGCAGAGAATTACCAGGAGAAGATCCAGTCGATCGACACCGTGTCCGCGCTGCTCGCGGATCGCGAAGTGCTCGACGTGGTTATCGGCGCCTTCGGCCTCGATCCCGAAGAGGTGACCGACGACTTCCTCAAGCAGGCCTTCGCCTCCGATCTGTCCGACCGCAAGAGCTTCGTCAATCAGCAGACCGATAATCGCTGGGCCGAGCTCGTCGCCTCCTTCAATTTCGATGCAAGCGGCAATCTGACCCGCCAGACCATGGGCACGATCCAGCAGCGCGGCGAGACCATGGAGACGGTCAACAAATACCTGCGCCAGACCCTGGAAGAGACCGAAGGCGAGAGCAACGAAGCGGTGCGCCTGGCGCTGTATTTCCAGCGTACGGCACCGACGATCACAGATGCCTATGGCCTTATCGCCGACGATGCGCTGATGGCGGTCTTCCGCACCACCTTCGGCTATTCCGACGAGTTCTCCAACATGGATGTCGACCAGCAGGCGCGCATCATCGGCGAGAACATGGAACTTTCGGATCTTCAGGATCCGGCCAAGCTGGAGCGCTTCCTGCAGCGTTATTCCGCCATGTACGACACCGAAAACGCCACATCCAACAGCCCAGCGCTTTCCATCCTGAGCGGTGGAAGTGCCGGCATCTCGGCCGACCTCCTCTTCAGCCTGGCACAGCTGAAAGCCTGATCACGACCTCTCAACGCGACCTGCCGGCTCTTGTCGGCGGGTTTGTTTTTGGCTATCGATATATCCATCGGGATATATCGAATGGGAGGCGAACTTGGTCAGGTCTTTCAGGCCAATCACTGCCGCATTGTTTGCGGCATTGGCGGTAGCAGCGGCAACAGCATTTGCAGCACCCGCCCGCGCGCAAGAGCCTGTGACCGTCTTTGCAGCTGCAAGCCTCAAGGAAAGCATCGAGCAAGTGGCCACGGCCTGGAAGGCCGCAGGCGGTACGGATGTCAGGTTCTCCTTTGCCGGAAGCTCGGCCCTCGCCAAGCAGATCCAAGAGGGTGCACCGGCGGATATCTTCATCTCGGCCGATCTCAAATGGATGGATCACCTCGATCAGGCAGGCCGGATCAAGACAGAAAGCCGCTTCGATCTCCTGAGTAACCGGATCGTGCTCGTCGCTCCGAAGGACTCGGAGCTGACGACGACAATCGTTCCGAATTTTCCGCTCGCCACCCTTCTCGGCGATGAGCGCCTCGCCATGGCCAATGTCGATGCCGTCCCCGCCGGGACCTATGGCAAGGCAGCGCTCGACACCCTCGGTGTCTGGCCGCAGCGTGGCGAACCAGCGTCGCCCAAGCCGAGAATGTCCGCGCCGCGCCTGCTGCCCTGTCTCACGCGGCGAGGCGCCGCTCGGCATCGTCTATGAGACGGATGCCAGGGTCGACCCATCTGTGAAGATCCTCGACCGTTTCCCAGAGCAGAGCCACCCGGCAATCATCTATCCGGCGGCGCTGACCACGGACGGAAAAAGCCCTGTCGCGGCGGACTTCCTGGCTTACTTGCGAGGTGCAGACGCCCATGCCATCTTCGCGGCCGCCGGGTTTACCGTGCTTGCCAAGACCAACTGGAACCCACCTTGACCATGCATCCGGGATGCCCCTTTGACCCTGACGGCTGAAGAATGGACCGCGATGCTCTTGAGCCTGAAGGTTGCGGCTGTGGCCGTCACCTTCTCGCTGCCGCTGGGGCTGCTGGTGGCCTGGCTGCTGTCGCGCAAGGACTTCTGGGGCAAGTCGCTTCTGAACGGCCTCGTGCATCTGCCGCTCATCCTGCCGCCTGTCGTCACCGGTTATCTGCTGCTCATCACATTTGGCAGGCGTGGCACGGTCGGCGCCTTCCTTGAACAGACCCTCGGTCTCATCTTTTCCTTCCGCTGGACGGGGGCGGCGCTCGCCGCAGCCGTCATGGGTTTCCCGCTGCTGGTGCGTTCCATCCGCCTGTCGATGGATGCTGTCGACCGCCGCCTGGAAGCGGCTGCCGCGACCCTCGGCGCCCCGCCGGCTTATGTGTTCTTCACCGTCACCCTGCCGCTCATCCTGCCAGGCATTGCCGCCGGCGCGATCCTTGCCTTTGCCAAGTCCATGGGCGAGTTCGGGGCGACCATCACCTTCGTTTCCAACATCCCCGGCGAAACCCAGACGCTCGCATCGGCAATCTACACCTATACCCAGGTGCCGGGCGGTGACCTCGCCGCCATGCGCCTGACGGTGATCTCCATCGTTCTGTCGCTGGGCGCCCTGATTGCCTCCGAATTTCTCTCGCGGCGCATCGCCGCCCGAGTCGGAGCCACCTGATGCTGGAGCTCGCAATCCGCCACCGTCAGGGTGATTTCACGCTTGCAGCCGACCTGACGCTGGGCGAGGGGCTGACAGCCCTCTTCGGCGCGTCCGGTTCGGGCAAGACGACGCTGATCAACATGATCGCCGGGCTGATCCGGTCCGACGCACGGCGAGCATCGTGTTCGACGGTCGATACCGCGCGCCGTATCTTCGTCCCGGCCCACAGACGGCGCTTCGGCTATGTCTTCCAGGAAGCCCGTCTCTTCCCGCACCTCACCGTGCGGCAGAACCTCAATTACGGCCGCTGGTTCTCGCCGAAGGCGTCGCGAAGACCTCGACCGCATCGCCACCTTGCTTGGCATCTCCGACCTGCTCACCCGCCGCCCGGTAAATCTCTCCGGCGGCGAAAAACAGCGTGTGGCCCTCGGCCGCGCCCTGATGGCAAGCCCGAAGCTGCTGTTGATGGACGAGCCACTCTCCGCTCTCGACAGCGCCCTGAAGGCGCAGATCCTGCCTTATATCGAGCGCATCCGCGACGAGTTCGGCGTGCCGATCCTCTATGTCAGCCATTCCGTCGAGGAGGTCGCGCGGCTCGCCAATGCAGTGGTCACCTTTGCCGATGGAAAAGCGCAGGCCGTTGGCAGACCCGACGAGGCCTTGGCGACCGTTGCCCGCGCTTCCGGCGATCTTCCGGCTGGCAATTTCATCGAGGCCGAGATCACCGGTCTGATGAGGAAGACGGCCTCACCGAAGCGCTTTCGCCCGCCGGCCCCCTTCTCCTGCGGCGAACCCATCTGCCCATTGGGACCCGTGTGCGCGTCTTCGTTCCCGTCTCCGATATCGTCGTCGCCACCGAACCGGGAGAAGGCCTCTCGGCCCTCAATCGCCTCTCGGGTCATGTTGTGGCAGTGGCGGAGGGATCGGGCGGAAGTGCAACCATCACTGTCGATTGCCAGGGCCAGACGATGGTGGCCGAGGTCACGCGTCGTTCCCTGCGCCAGCTTGCGCTTGCACCCGGCAAGCCGGTGCATCTCCTGTTCAAGACTGTCTCGATTGCCTCGGAAGGCCTGTTCCGGCGGTCCCTGGGCTGAGCGAGCCTGATCGAGCCACTAGCTGTCGTCTTCGACCTTGCGTCCCTCGGCAACGAAATCCACGGCCTCGACGCTCTGGAGCCAGTCCAGATCCGCCGACAGCGCCTTGCGGCTCTCCGCATCCATCCGTCGGCAGGTGCCGAGCAGCGTCTCGCCGAACGGCGTCAAACCTGCGCCGCCACCGCTCTTGCCCCCATGGCGCGTGAAGATCGAAGGCTCGCGGAACATGCGGTTGATCTCGTCGGCCAAAAGCCAGGCCCGCCGATAGGACATGCCCATCGCGGCTCCTGCTGCCCGAATCGAACCATGCTCCTCGATCAGCGCCAGAAGCTGCGCCTTGCCCGGTCCGAGCCGGGCGCCGTTGGCGAGATCGATCCGGAGCGAATGGCGAGGGGAACCGGTCATCGGATCAGCCGATCACCTTGCCAGGGTTCATGATCCCAGCGGGATCGAAGGCTGTCGAGATCGGCCAGCATCAGCTCGGTCTCGATGGCTGGACGGCTGGCCGCAAGCTCGTCGCGCTTCAATTGCCCGACGCCGTGTTCTGCCGAAATCGAGCCGGTATGTTTGTGAACGACGGCATGCACCACGGCATTCACCTCGCGACTGGGCGCCGATGAAGGCGGCCTTGTCGGCCACGACTGGCTGGCTGATGTTGTAGTGGATGTTGCCATCGCCCAGATGCCCGAAGGCGCAGATGCGGGCATCCGGCATCAGCGCATGCACCGCAGCGTCGGCCTCCGCGAGGAAGGCCGGGATGCGCGAGATCGGCACGGAGACGTCATGTTTGATCGAACCGCCCTCAGGGCGCTGCGCCTCCGACATGCTTTCGCGCAGGTGCCAGAAGGCATCCTGCTGGGCGATCGAACTGGCGATCGCCGCATCTGACACCAGTCCAGCCTCATGCGCCTCGGCGAGCAGCTCGTGCATCATGGTGTCTGCAGCCTCGGCGGAATCCGAGGTCGAGATGTCGACCAGCGCATACCAGGGATGGATGGAGGCCAGCGGATCGCGCACGCCGGGGATATGCTTCGTGGTAAATTCGATGCCGATGCGCGGCATCAGCTCGAAGCCGGTCAGTGCTGAGCCGCAGCGTTGCGAAGCCTTTTCGAAAAGTGCGAGCGCCGCGTTCGGCGATGCAAGCCCGACATAGGCCACCTGCCGCCCGCGCGGGCGCGGTACCATCTTGAGGACTGCGCCGGTGATCACGCCAAGCGTGCCTTCTGCGCCGATGAAGAGATCGCGCAGATCGTAGCCGCTATTGTCTTTCTTCAGGCGCCTGAGGCCGTCCCAGATCTCGCCGGTCGGCAGCACGACTTCCAACCCAAGGCAGAGCTGGCGCATATTGCCATAGGCAAGCACCGCCGTTCCGCCGGCATTGGTCGCGAGATTGCCGCCGATCCGGCAAGAGCCTTCCGAGCCGAGCGACAGCGGAAACAGCCGGTCATGCGCCTCGGCCGCCTTCTGCACGTCGGCCAGGATCGCCCCACCATCGGCGACGATCACGTCGGCAACCGGATCGACTTCGCGGATCCTGTTCATTCGCTCCAGCGAGAGCAGCACGTCGTGGCCGTCTTCGCGCGGCACTTGCCCGCCGACAAGTCCGGTGCGACCGCTGACCGGCACGATCGATGTGCCCGTCTCGGAGGCGAGCTTGAGGATGGCCGAAACCTCCTGCGTCGAGCCGGGCTTCAGCACCAGCGGCGAGGCGCCGTGATAGAGCCCCCGGTTCTCCG
This sequence comes from Allorhizobium sp., assembly GCA_965283865.1. Taxonomy (GTDB): domain Bacteria; phylum Pseudomonadota; class Alphaproteobacteria; order Rhizobiales; family Rhizobiaceae; genus Allorhizobium. The sequence goes on along the minus strand of CBDIQA010000001.1, from coordinate 3,770,388 downwards.
TCAGATAGGGCTTGATATCATGGGCGGAGGTCAGCGCATTGGCCTCGCCGACGATGTCGACGAAGGCGCGCAGACGCTCAGCAAGGCTCATGGTCACGGTCATCTCAGTCATCCCTCGGTCCCACGCGGAGCAGCCGCCCGCATCAGCCGGTCGTTGATCGCCTCGCCCAGACCCTCGTCCGGGATCGGTGCGACCGCAATGCCCGCAGCCCCGCTCGCATCCGCACGCTTCAGATAATCAAAGAGATTGCTGGCCGCCTCGGCGATGTCGCCATCGGGGCTGAGGTTGAACACCGCCCTTGCGGTCGATGCTCCGGATATGTCGTTCACGCCGAAGCCTATCAAGGCTTCCGTGCTCGACACTTCTGTCGCATTCAGTCGCACCGAAGCGTTAGGTGCATAATGCGAGGCGAGCATGCCGGGCGCCTCGATTGCTGCCGTGCCGGAGGCCTTGGGGCGGATGACGGTCTTGCCCGTCACCGCCTCGATCGCCTCGGCTTCGATCCCACCCGGGCGCAGCAGCCGGATCTCGCCCTCTTCGACCTTCACGATCGTCGATTCCACCCCGACGGGGCAGGGGCCGCCATCGACGATGACCTCGATCTTCTCGCCGAGATCGGCCTCCACATGCTGGGCGGTGGTTGGGCTGATGCGCCCGGATGAGTTGGCGCTGGGTGCAGCAAGCGGGCGCCCCAGGCTGCCGATGAGCTCTGCCGTAAACCCGACGGGCACGCGGATGCCGACCGTGTCGAGACCCGCCGTGGCCAATGGATGGATGCCGCAGTCCTCCTTCAGCGGAAGCACCAGCGTCAGCGGCCCCGGCCAGAAGGCCTCGGCCAGCTTGCGCGAGATCGGGTCGAACACGGCATAACGCTCCGCCATGGCGAGATCCGCCATATGGCAGATCAGCGGGTTGAAGCGCGGGCGCCCCTTGGTCTCGTAGATGGAAGTGATCGCTGCCGGTTGGGTGGCATCGGCGGCAAGCCCGTAGACGGTCTCCGTCGGGATGGCCACGGGCCGGTGGCGCAACAGCACGTCGGTGGCAGCTGCGATCGCCTTCGCCCTGTCCGTATCCGTTGCGATCGGGATGATCCGCGCCATGTCTCCGAGCCTTCCAGTCTGCCTTTGCCCGTCCATATCCCGAGCCGGGCAAGGCGGCAAACCTCTTTTTCGGCGCAAGCAACCCCAGATTCCACCCTATTTTTTTAAGGGGGTGCGCAAACCGTTCGAATTTTAACTACCGACGTAACCGAAAGAAAGAATTGTTCGCCTATGGTTTAGCCAAGAGACGGAAAAGCGTCATTCGGGGATGTGGACAGATGCAGCAAGTCAAGAATCCGGCCGCAAGCATTGCGCTACGCGTCGCGACCGCCATGCATCAGATGGGCATAGACGGTCTGCCGCGCAATTACGAACTGGTCTACGAGGCCTATTCGGGCAGCAATCCGGAGCTGGTGCGCGAATTCATCGCCCTCGGCAAGATCAAGTCCCAGGAAGCGCTCGACGAACTCGGCCGTAAATACCTGCCGCATCATCACGAAGACGGGCTGCTGAGCCGCCAGAATGGCCAGGTTCGCGCCGAGATGAGCAACTTCATCTCGCTCCTCAATGAGGAGAAGATCTCGCTCACCGATTACGGCCGCGTCATCGGCCATGCCTCCAAGACCATCCTGACGGAAGCCGATCTCGAAGGCACGCCGCTTGGCCAGTCGATCAAGATGCTGAAGGCGGCGACGGAAAAGCGCGCCCACCAGAACAGCAATGTCGTGCGCGCCGTGGTCGACAAGACCGCAACGCTGGCCGACCTGCAGCGTGAGGCGGAAGAGGCCGAGGCCGCGAAGTTCGTCGATCCGGTCACCCGCCTTGCCAGCCGCCGCGCCTTCAACAAGGCTGTCGCCAAGATCTATGCAAACCCGGAAATGCCGGTGCTCTGCGGCGTCGCGATCGGTGAGATCGACGATTACGCCCGCATCCAGGAACAGATGGGCCCGGCCGTTGCCGAGCGCTTCCTGATGCAGGTCGCCAAGGTGCTGGAAGCCGTGTCCGGCGGCGGCGATCTCGCCTGCCGCTTCGATGCCGGCCGCTTTGGTCTTCTGCTCTACACGTCGGACCAGGAAGAGATCAGCCGCGTCGTCGATCTCGTTCGCGCCAAGCTCAAGGCCACCAATTTCGTCGGCTCGTCGACCGGTGCCCGCATGGGCCAGCTCGGCATGTCCTTCGGCATCTGCTTCTCCGAGCAGGCCCCGAACGCCTTCGACTTCACCAACTTCGCCGAAAAGGCGCTCGCCACCTCGAAGGCAGCCGGCGGCGATACCGTGACGATCTACGGCGCAAGCGACTATGTGTCGAAGGATTGGCTGCTCTACAAGAAGAAGCCGGTGGGCGGTTTCGGCGCCTGAGCGTCGAAGTCCACTCTCAAAGCTTTGCGATGATCTTGCTGCAGCGCCTCGTTGTCGCGCGCCGAGCATCAGCACGTTCTTCATGCGCAAGCTTCGGATCCGTCGGTGCTGGAAGAGCACGCCGTTGCCGCGCACCTTGCGGTCGATCTGCCAGGCGGCCTTCCTCTTCGGCTGGCGTGATGGCGACGGCGAAATACATCCGTCCGTAATTCTGCTTGATCTGCTCGAAAAACACCTCTTGACCGCCAAGTTCCGCAAAGAAATTGGCGATGTAGAAGGCCCATTTGACATCGGCATATTGCGCGAAATTCGTGCGCGCCGCCGTCACATGACAGTAGCCGAGATGCGGACTGTTGTTCAGCGTGCGGTGGAAGATGATTTTTGGGAACTTGATCGAGCGATGGAAGCCGTTGATCCGCTCATGGGTCGTCTCTGCCGCCCGCTCAAGCCGCCGACCTGTCCGTGCCGCCACTTCCTCATAGGAAAGATAGCGTCGCTCGTCCGGCAGCCAGTCCTCGCGGCTACGCGAGATCCGACCGGTTCTGAGGAACTCGGAATGGACTGCCTTTGAGGATGGCGGCGTTTTCGTTTCCGCTTTGGGAGCCGCGTAGTATCTCAGTTTCTGCATCTCGACGCTCTGACGTACCCGGACTGATTGCTTGAGCTTAGCGCAGCATGGTTAATCATGATTTGATGGTATTCTACATGAGCGAGGTTTCGCGAGGCTTGCCGCAGCGCAAATCTTGAAAGTCGCCCCCTGATCGCGCGTTTGCGCCATCCCGTCTTCGGGAATTTCTTTGCCTCTACTCTACGCCACGGAAATTAAAGGAGAATTCGTCTCCTTGTGTTTTCGCGGGCATTCTGTGAGCATGTCGCAAACGATTTCGGGCGTGTCGTTCCGCAATGCAGCGTCGGTCTGCGTCCTGTGATTAGATAATTGTGAGCTCGAGGTGCTGCCACTCTAGGGAGGGCGGGAAATCGGGAAGCCGGTCGAAATCCGGCGCTGCCCCCGCAACGGTGGTGGAGAATGCGTTTTGGCAAAAGGCCACTGGGGGCGACCCTGGGAAGGCGCCGACGCGGTCCGCAAATGGACCACTCCTGAGCCCGGAAACCAGCCTCGGCAGATGGACATTTGAGGTTGCGGAGGGCGACCGGAGATAGCCATGCAAACCGCCTTCCGAAGGCGATGGCAGGCTGTGCTCTTTTCTCCCCCGAGTTTTGAAACGAGGACGACATGGACCTGCAGGCCAACGTGCTGCGCCAGCTGAAGAACCGCCGCGAAGGCTTCTCGCTCGAGCAGCCCTTCTACATCGATCAGGATTACTTCAAGCTCGACATGGAGATGATCTGGTATCGCGACTGGCTGTTCATCGGCCATGACTGCGAGATCCCGCGCGCCGGCAACTATTTCACCGTCCAGATCGGCGATTACCCTGTCGTCATCGTGCGCGGCAAGGATCAGGCCATCCGCGCCTTCCACAACACCTGTCGCCATCGTGGCCACCGCGTCTGCACGCAGGACAAGGGTGCCTCCGCCAAGCTCGTCTGCCCTTATCACCAGTGGACCTACGACCTCGACGGTTCGCTGGTCTTCGCTCGCCAGATGGGCGAGAATTTCGCCTACGCGAAGGAGTTCGGCCTGAAGACCGTCCATGCGACCAACGGCGTTCACTACGTCGAGCAAGGACAACTGGCGCGCCGCACGACTGCGCTCGATCGCAGCGAGATCGAGCCGTACCTCAAGCCGCACCGCTTGAGCGAAGCGAAGATCGCCGTTCGAGAGCACGATCGTCGAGAAGGGCAACATGGAAGCTCGTCTGGGAAAACAACCGCGAGTGCTACCATTGCGCCGGAAACCATCCGGAGCTTTGCCGTACCTATCCGGAAGCCCCGACCGCAACCGGCGTACAGGGGGCCGGCGATGACCCGTTCATTTCCGAGCATTGGGCACGCTGTGAGGCCGCCGGTCTGCCGTCCGAGTTCAAGATGGATCCGTCGGGCCAGTTCCGCACCGCCCGCATGCCGCTGATTCAGGATGCCGAGAGCTACACCATGTCCGGCAAGCGCGCGGTCAAGAAGCCGCTTTCTGCCGACGTACCGATCAGCCATATCGGCACCATGCTGCTCTTCCACTATCCGACGACCTGGAACCATATTCTCGGCGATCACGCGATCTCCTTCCGCGTCCTGCCGCTCTCGGCCGAGGAAACGGCCGTCACCACCACCTGGCTGGTCAACAAGGATGCGGTCGAAGGCGTCGATTACGACTTGGAAGAACTGACCCATGTCTGGAACATGACCAACGATCAGGACCGCTCGATCGTCGAGGAAAACGCCTTCGGCATCCGCTCGCCGGCCTATGAGCCCGGTCCCTATTCCGTCGATCACGAAGGTGGCGTCATGCAGTTCGTCGAATGGTATTCCAACTTCATGACGGGTCGCCTCCAGGGCGACAAGGCCCGCCTGTCTGCGGTGGCGTGACCATGAACATCGCCGTCACCCAGTATCGCCATGTCGACGAGATGCGCCCCTGGTCCGACCGGGAGCATCTGCTCGAATGCGTCGCCGTCACGCCGGAAGCGGCCGACGTGATGACCTTCACCTTCAAGCCGAACAAGCCGGGCCTGTGGTTCCGCTACATGCCGGGCCAGTTCGTCACGCTGGAAATCCCCGTCGGGCCAGAGCCCGTCATGCGCACCTACACGCTGTCCTCCAGCCCCTCGCGGCCCTACACCGTCGCCGTCACGGTCAAGGCGCAGAAGGATTCAATCGGCACCCGCTGGATGTTCGACAACCTGAAGCCCGGCATGGCGCTGAAGGCCTTTGGTCCGCTCGGCGACTTCTCCTATGCCAAGTATCCCGGCAAGAAGTATCTGTTCATCTCGGCCGGCTCCGGTATCACGCCGATGGTGTCTATGACCCGCGACATGAGCGACCGGGCCCCCGACAGCGACATCACCTTCCTCAACTGTGCCCGTTCGCCCGACGATATCATCTTCCGCTGGGAGCTTGAGGCCAAGGCCCGTGAGATGCCGCATCTGACACTCGGCTTCATCGTCGAGCAGGTCTCGCGCGGCCAGCTCTGGTCGGGCCTGAAGGGGCGCATCGACAAGGCGAAAATCGCGCTTCTGGCACCCGACTTCCTTGAGCGCACAGTCTTCTGCTGTGGCCCTGCGCCCTTCATGGCAACGGTTCGCGAAGCGCTCGAAGGTGCTGGCTTCGACATGAAGCAGTATCACGAGGAGGCCTTCCAGCCGGTGAAGCAGGAGCTGCCGGAAGTCGTTGTATATGCCGATGGCGAGCAGCCCACGAAGGTCACCTTTGCCATGTCCGGCAAGGACGGCCTTTGCGCGCCGGGTCATACGGTCCTGCAGGCGGCCCGTGCCGCTGGCGTGCGCATTGGCGCGGCCTGTGAATCCGGTCTCTGCGGCACCTGTAAGGTGATGAAACTGTCAGGCGAGGTCGAGATGGACCACAATGGCGGCATCCTCGACGACGAGATCGACGAGGGCTACATCCTCGCCTGCTGTTCGCGGCCCAAAGGCGATATCGAGATCGACGTCTGAGCCGACGATCTCAGATCAATTGCGTGTGAAAAGAGGGCGGAACCGGAGCGGTTTCGCCCTCTGCCTTTTGCATGATGGCGCCACGGCGCAACTGCCACTTGCAGCCGCTTCTCTGGCCGTTTAGCATCTTCTGGTGGAGGCTGCCCGACCGCTGTCGCGGTCCGGTCCGTGCGTCGGCCATGAGGGCCGGGGCGGGCGATGGGTGGCTCCGGGTCAAGGGGGATCACGCATGAAGCTTGTTTCTGCTCTCGCTGCCGCATGCCTCGCCGTTGCCGGTATCATGGTGTCGGGCCCTGAGGCGTATGCCGGCGGTATCGAAGTCCGCATCTATGAAAGCCACACCAGCTATCGGCACTATCAACGCGTCACCGTCGTGTCGCGCCACCAGGGCTATCGCGCGTATCGCCACCGACTGCACCGCCCGGGCTATGTCTATCACAATGGCCTCTGGATCTCGCCGCGTTCCATGCGGTCAGGCGTCATTGTCGACCGCCCCATCCCGCGCCGCCATGTCGTGAACTACGCCGGCGGCATCAATCCGCGTCACTACAGCTGGTGCGCCGAACGCTACCGGTCCTACCACTGGCGCAGCAACAGCTTCCAGCCGTATCACGGGCCCCGACAGCAGTGCTACTCGCCCTATTATTGAGGGCTAAAGGAACAAAACCTGGCGTTCTCCGTTGACGGTCACTTGCGCGCGCAAGTGGCCTCAAAGCCCTGACGCGCGAAGCGCGGGTCATGAACGAGATGTTAATTTCGAGTTCAGGCTGGCTCCAATAAGTTGATTTGCATAGGTCGAGGGACGGGTTTCGCCCGCCCCGGACGACCGTGAAAACATGCAGGGAGAAACACCATGAAGACTGCATTCAAGACGACCGCTGTGGCAGCGCTCGCGTCGATCCTCGCTATCTCCGGCATGGTCCCGGCCCAGGCCCAGGTCATCCGCCCGGTGGCCCCGGTTGCAGCGACCACCGATGCCACCGCCGTTCAGTATCGTGACCGATATGAGCGCCGTTTCGATCGCCGCATCGACCGCTATGAGCGCGCGCGCTACTGGAACGGTCACCGCGGTTACCGCGATCGCCGCGCAGGCTACCGTTACCACAATGGCTATTGGTATCCGCTCGCAGCCTTTGCAGCCGGCGCCATCATCGGCGGTGCGATTGCCCAGCCGCGTCCGGCTCCGGTCGCGCCGCGCGCAGGTCTCAATCCCCGTCACTACAGCTGGTGTGAGGCTCGCTATCGTTCGTACGACAGCTACTCGAACACCTTCCAGCCGTATAACGGCCCCCGCCAGCAGTGCCTGTCGCCCTATTATTGATCGACTGTGCTGACTGACCGGCTTCCTCGAGAAGCCGGAAAGGGTTAACATCGAACCGCCCCGGCTCCGTGCCGCGGGCGGTTTTTTCGCAAGCCCGATCCGCCTGTTTCCTAACGGGAAAACTGCCGTGTTAACCATTTGTTAACCAAATCAGCACTACTCCTTTCATCAACGATTTGTTTACGTAGATGACCAAAGTGCTAACCGAACCCCGCTCCATGCGCATCAAGGGCAGATCCTTTCTGGCCGTCGTTCTGACGCCGGATCCGCCGTTCGACGACTGGCTTGTCCGTCTCGACGATCTCGCGGCCCGCTCGGCCGGTTTCTTCCTCGGTCGCCCCGTCGTTCTCGACGTGTCCGAGATTGAGATCGACCGTCCGCAGTTGAAGGCGTTGATCGCCGAACTCGCAGCGCGCAATGTCTCGATCATGGGCATCGAGGGCGGTCGCCCGTCGCTGGTCGAGCCGGGCATGCCGCCACAGCTGAAGGGCGGCAAGCCCGCCGCAGACTACGAGGTGCCGCGCGAAGAAGCGCCGGAAGCCTCGGCCGCCAAGCCCAAGGGCAAGGCGGAGAAGCAGCCGGCAGAGCAGGCACCGCCGCAGGTGACGGTAGCGCAGAGCCCGGTTTCCGCCCCGTCGATGATCGTGCGCGAAACCATCCGCTCGGGTCAGTCGGTCATCTACACACAGGGTGACGTCACGGTCATCGGTTCGGTCCAGTCGGGCGCCGAAGTGATCGCCGGTGGCTCCGTCCATATCTACGGCGCGCTGCGCGGCAGAGCACTCGCCGGATGCGTTGGCAATGCCGACGCAAGGATCTTCTGTCGTAAGTTCGAATCCGAGCTGGTTGCAATCGACGGCGTCTACGCGATGACCGACGACATGGATCCAGAATTGAAAGGGCATCCAGTTCAGCTTTGGCTGGAGGGGGATGCGATCATGACAGAGAGAATGACGTGAACTTGAGCGGGGACAGACAGGAGAACCACATCGTCAGGTGGAAATGGCCGGCAAGGGCGGGGTCGGCAAGACGACCCGACGGCCGTCTCGGTGCAGCGCTGGCACAGCGCAACGAAAAGGTCGTCGTCGTGGATTTCGACGTCGGTCTTCGCAATCTCGATCTGGTGATGGGCGCCGAGCGCCGCGTCGTCTACGATCTGGTCAACGTCATCCAGGGCGATGCCAAGCTGCCGCAGGCGCTCATCCGCGACAAGCGGCTGGAAACGCTCTTCCTGCTGCCTGCCTCGCAGACCCGCGACAAGGACAACCTGACCGCCGAAGGTGTCGAGCAGGTCATCAACGAGCTGAAGAAGTATTTCGACTGGATCATCTGCGACAGCCCGGCCGGCATCGAACGCGGTGCGACGCTTGCCATGCGCCATGCCGACATGGCGGTCGTCGTCACCAATCCGGAAGTCTCCTCGGTGCGCGATTCCGATCGCATCATCGGCCTTCTCGATTCCAAGACGCTCAAGGCCGAGCGCGGCGAGCGCATGGAGAAGTTTCTTCTGCTGACCCGCTACGACGCCAACCGCGCCCAGCGTGGCGACATGCTGAAGGTCGATGACGTGCTCGAGATCCTGTCGATCCCGCTCGTCGGCATCATCCCGGAAAGCATGGACGTGCTGCGTGCATCGAACATCGGTGCCCCGGTCACGTTGGCCGACGCCCGCAGCGCCCCGGCGCTGGCTTACTTCGACGCCGCCCGCCGTCTGGCCGGCGAAAACGTTCCGATCACCATCCCTGGCGAAAAGCGTGGCCTCTTCGACAAGATCTTTGCGCGGAGGGCCGCATGAGCATTTTCTCCCTGTTCCGCAAGCAGCGTTCCGCCCCGATGGCGCGCGAGCGACTGCAGGTCCTGCTCGCCCATGAACGGGCGTCGCTGGAAAGCGATCTGGTGGCCATCCTGCGCGAGGAAATCCTCGCCGTGATCGCCAAGCATGTCGAGTTCGATCGTGACAAGGTGCAGATCAAGATGGACCGCGATGAGGACGTCTCGATCCTGGAGATCGACGTCGAGATCCCGCGCAACGCCCAGCGCCTCGCCGCCTGACCCGACCACCTTTTGCCATGAAAAAGGCCGCCGCCGGAAACCCCGGTCGGCGGCCTTCTCATTTGGGAGGAAAGCGCAGGGCGGTCGTTCCGCCCTGCGCGCCGATCGTCCTCAGCCGACCAGAGCGTTGTCGTCGCGCTTGATCGCAACGATCGTCGAGCGCGGCAGCTTGCCTTCGCCATCCGGGAACGGAGCTGAAGGATGCTGGATGCCGGCGAACATGGTCCGCTTGTCGGCCGACCAGGTGAGGCCGGTCACTTCCGAGCCCTTCGGGCCGGTCATGAAGCGCTCGATGCGACCGGTGACCGGGTCGCCGGCGAGCATCTGATTGTTGCCCTGGCCTGCGAAGTCGCCTTCGTTCGAGTCTTCGCCGTCGGTCTGGATCCAGACGAGACCGGTCGAATCGAACATCATGCCGTCAGGCGAGTTGAACATGTTGCCTTCGTTGATGTTGGACGAACCGGCATAGGCGCCGTCCTGGTGCACGACCGGGTTGCCGGCCATGGCGAACAGATCCCACTTGAACTTGCCATCGGCATGGTCGTCGTTCTCAGGGTACCAGCGCACGATCTGGCCGTATTCATTGCCTTCGCGCGGGTTGACGCCGTTGATTTCCATCACGTCGCCACCGGCATTGGTGCGAATCTTGCCATCCTTGAGAACGGCGCGGTTCGAGTTGTTGGTCAGGCAGCAATAGGCTTCGATCGCAACCGGATTGATGGCAACCCATTCCGGGCGGTCCATGGTGGTGGCACCAACCTTGGAGGCTGCCTGACGGGTGAAGACGGCGATCTCGTCGGCCTTCATGCCGGTGGTCTCAGGCGTCAGAGCCAGCCATTCGCCAGTGCCTTCGTCGGAGAACTTGGCAACGTAGAGCATGCCTTCGTCGAGCAGCTTCGAGGTATCGCCACCCGGGACATAGATGCCGTTGGAGACGAACTTGTAGAGGAACTCGCCGCGCTCGTCGTCGCCCATGTAAACGACCACGCGACCATCGCGTGCGATGACGACGGCAGCGTTTTCATGCTTGATGCGGCCAAGCGCCGTGCGCTTGATCGGGGTGGACGATGCATCCGACGGATCGATCTCGACCACGTAGCCGGCTCGGCGCGGCTCGTTCGGGTTCTTCGCAACGTCAAAGCGCTCGTCGAACTTCTCGTAGCCATAGCGGGTTTCGGCCACGATGCCGTAGCGCTTGTAGTCGTCGGGCATCTTGAACTCGGCATTGGTGGTGCCGAAGTAGCCGTTGAAGTTTTCTTCGCAAGTGAGGTAGGTGCCCCACGGCGTCTTGCCGGCACCGCAATTGTTGAAGGTCCCGAGACAGTCGACACCATTGGGATCGGCAGCCGTCTTGACGAGATCGGAGCCGGCGGCAGGACCAGACAGCTTCATCGGCGTGTTGTGATGGATACGACGGTTGAACTGGCTGTCGACGACGATTGCCCAGCCATTTTCGCCTTCGGCCACTTCCATGACGGTCACACCCTGCATGTTCTGCAGGATCTTCACGTCGTCGAGCGACTGCGGCATGCCTTCCGGCGCGTGCGGCAGGTTGGTTTCGTTGTTGACGTATTCGTGGTTGACGGCGATCACCTGACGGTCACCGATTAGGAACATTTCCATGCCGTCGGTGTTCTCGCCGAAGACCTTGTCGGAGTTTTCAAGCGAAACGCCCTTCACCGGATCGATGTCGGAGGCGGTGGAAAACAGCGGCTCACCCCAGCGGGCGAGGGGCTTCCAGCTATAGCCTTCCGGAACATGCACGGTGTTGTCCGTGGCAATCGGGATCGGCTTGAAGGCGAAGCGTGAGGCTGCTTCCTGGGCCTGGGCGGAGGTCGAGCTCATCAGATTGCCGAGCGTGCCCATGGCGGCAGCAGCCGAACCCATGGCCAGTACGCCGAGGAAGCCGCGGCGCGAAATGGCGCGTTCGACCACGCGGTCGAAATCTGTCACGGCCGGCGGCGGATTATGCAGCTCGTCCCATTCGTCCCAGGACAGGTGATTGGTGTTGGTCTCGGTCATCGCGAAGCCTCCTTCGGGTTGAATTCCGTTTCGGCACTAGCCATCGCGGGTAACAGTGATGTGACGAAATCGGGGCGTGGCAATGGTTCGGAACATCCGCATATGAGACTGCTCGGATGTGGAAAGGTCGTTTGCCCACAAATCCCCGTGCGCGCTCACTGGCACGGCGTTGATCTGCCGCGCAGGCGCCAGTGTCTGGCCTGCGTTTGTCCTCGCATCTGTGACTTTGCGAGCAGCCAAGGCGCCCGGTGGACGAGACCGCATGACGCAAGCAAAAGATTTGACGTTTACGTAAAAATCAATTAGCCAAATGGAGAAGAATGAGCCGCGCCTCCTGGGTGGGAGTCTGGGCGTGGCATAAAGCATACGCCAGATGGAGGAGCACGTCATGTACAAGGCGCCCGTAGAAGAGATCGCGTTCACCCTGAAGCACGTCGCTGGCCTCTCCAGGGCCATTGAAGACGGTAAGCTCGGTGAACTCAGTGACGATCTCGTCGATGCCATCCTCGCTGAAGCCGGCCGATTTGCAAGCGACGAAGTGGCCCCGCTCGCCGATATCGGCGACAAGCAGGGCGCTCGGATGGTCGACGGCAAGGTCGTGGTTCCCGATGGCTGGGACAATCTCTACCGCGCCTGGGCTGAAGGCGGCTGGAACTCCCTGACGGCCGCTGAAGAATTCGGCGGGCAGGGGCTTCCCCATATGCTCAACGTCGCCGCGCTCGAAATGTGGAATTCCGGCTCCATGGGCTTCGCGCTCGGCCCGACGCTCACCATGGGTGCCGTCGATGCCGTCACCGCCCACGGGTCTGATGCCTTGAAGGCGAAGTACCTGCCGAAGATGGTGTCAGGCGAATGGACCGGCACCATGAACCTGACCGAGCCCCATGCCGGCTCCGATCTCGGCGTCATGAAGTCCCGTGCCGAGCGCCGCGATGACGGCACCTACCGCATCTTCGGCCAGAAGATCTTCATCACCTGGGGCGAACACGAGATCACCGAGAACATTATCCATCTCGTTCTCGCGCGCCTGCCCGATGCGCCGGCCGGCACCCGCGGCATTTCGCTCTTCCTCGTGCCGAAATACCTCGTCAATGACGACGGCTCGATCGGCGCCCGCAACGATCTCCACTGCCATTCGCTGGAGCACAAGCTCGGCATCCACGGCTCGCCGACCTGCACCATGATCTATGGCGACGGCTTTCAGGGCGCCAAGCCCGGCGCCATCGGCTGGCTGATCGGCGAGGAGAACAAGGGCCTCGCCTGCATGTTCACCATGATGAACAATGCTCGCCTCGCCGTCGGCATGCAGGGTGTTGCCATCTGCGAAGCCGCCACCCAGAAGGCCGTGCAATACGCCAAGGACCGCACGCAAGGCAAAGCTCCCGGCTGGACCGGGCAGGGCATGTCGCCGATCATCGAGCATCCGGATGTCGCCCGCATGCTGGTGACGATGAAGGCGCTGACCCAAGGCTCGCGCGCCATCTGCTATGTCTGCGCCCACGCGACCGACATGAACCATCACGCTGACGGCGACGAAGCCCGCCATTGGGCCGAGCGCGCAGCCCTGCTGACCCCGATTGCCAAGTCCTTCGCCACCGACGCCGGCGTCGATGTCGCCTCGCTCGGCGTTCAGGTGCATGGCGGCATGGGCTTCATCGAGGAAACCGGCGCGGCCCGCTACTGGCGCGACAGCCGCATCGCACCGATCTATGAGGGAACCAACGGCATCCAGGCCGCCGACCTCGTGACCCGCAAGCTGCCGCTGTCGAACGGCAACCATGTCCGTGGCTACATCACCGAGCTCAAGCAGATGGTGAACGCCGTGCGCGCCTCCAATCTCGAAGGCTTCGGCGAAACCGCCGCCCGCCTCGACGCGAGCCTTGCCGATCTCGAAGACACCACCGAATGGCTGCTCTCGCAGCTCGCCGCAGGCAACGCGTCAGCAGCACTGGCAGGTGCCACACCCTACCAGCGCCTCTTCGGTCTCGCTTTGACCGGTGTCTACCTCGCGAAGGGCGCCCTTGCCGACGAGGACCATGGCCGAGATAACCGCCTGGCGCTCTGCCGCTTCGCTGCCGAGAACCTGATCGCCGAGACCGCTGCCTTGAAGGATCGCGTCGTCAACGGCGCTGCGAGCCTGGAAGCAGCACGCGCGCTGTTTGCTGATCTCCCACCTCCCCCTGGAGGGGGGAGGTCGCCGCAAAGCGGCGGGTGGGGGTGATAACCCCCGGCAAAGGCCATCTTGCCCCTCATCCGCCTGCCGGCACCTTCTCTCCGCAAGCGGGGAGAAGAGCGAAGGCCGCAGCGACTCCGGTCCCCCTCGCCCCGTGTACGGGGAGAGGGAGCGCCGAGCGAAGCGGAGGCGGGGTGAGGGGCTATTCGCGGCGACGGACACAATTGAAGAGAGACAAGAATGACCGACCACATTGAGATCACCCGCCCCGAAGCCCATCCCGGCGTCCTCGTCCTGCGCTTCAACCGGCCGGAAAAGAAGAACGCCATTACCCAGGCGATGTACCAGAAGCTGACCGTTGGTCTTCTCGAAGGCGAGAATGACGACAGCATCCGCGTCATCGTCTTCCTCGGCACCGAGGGTTGCTTCTCCGCCGGCAACGACATGGCCGATTTCCTCGGCTTCGCCATGGCAGGCGCGGTCGGCGAACCCGCCGCCTTCGGCCTCCTGCGCGCGCTCACCGAAGTCACCAAGCCGCTTGTGTCAGGCGTCGACGGTCTGGCTATCGGCATCGGCACGACGCTGCACATGCATTGCGACATGACGGTGGCCTCCGATCGCAGCCTGTTCAAGACGCCCTTCGTCGATCTGGCGCTCGTGCCCGAAGCCGCCTCGAGCCTGATTGCCCCGCGCATTATGGGCCACCAGCGCGCCTTCGCCATGCTCGCCGCAGGCGAAGGCTTCTCGGCCGCTGAGGCTCGCGAAGCCGGCCTCATCTGGAAAGTTGTCGCCCCCGGAGAGGTCGAGACTGAGACCCTGAAGATCGCCTCCTCGCTCGCCTCCAAGCCGCCGGCCGCGATGAAGATCGCCCGTGCTCTGGTGAAGGGCAGCGCCGACGAGGTGCGAACCCGCATGCAGGAAGAGCTCGTGCATTTCGTCGCCCAGCTGAAAAGCGCCGAAGCCCGCTCCGCCTTCGAGGCTTTCATGAAGGGTCGCGGATAAAACCGTCGGCCGTATGTGAGGCCTACTTATTTTCCCGGTTTCGCTTAAGTATCCGTTAAATCCTGCGGGGTATCGGTCAGGGAGCGGTAAATCCACCGTTCCTGCACCATGATGGTGCCGTGATCACACAATGCCCCGTGACCCCTCGCGCCGAAGTGGCGCGAAGAGTTTTTGCAGGACCGTATCGTGAAAACCAGTTCCAACCTGATGACCAAGATCCTGGTGGTTGCCTCCCTCGTGGTGGTGGCTGCCCTGTCCGGCTTCTCTTTCTATATCGACAGCCTCCAGCGCAACGCCACGAGTGCGGCCGTCAGGAGCGAGATCGATAGCTCCGGTCTCCAGGCCTCGCAGAGTATCGCGAACTGGCTTGGCGCCCGTGTGATGCTCACCGAGCTTGCCGGCAACGCCGCCGCAAAGGCCCCGGATGCAGCCGCCATCATCGCCGCATTCGACAACCCGGTCCTGATCCGCGAATTCATGTCAACCTATGTCGGCGATGAGCAGGGCGTCTTCACCAGCGTCCCCAACCAGCCGCTGCCGGAAGGCTACGACCCGCGCAAGCGCCCGTGGTACCAGGACGCCGTCAAGGCCGACAAGATGGTCCTGACCGACCCCTATGCCGACGCTTCGACCGGCAACCTGATCATCAGCGCCGCCATTCCGGTGAAGAAGGACGGCAAGCTCTACGGCGTCGCCGCTTCCGACTTCTCGCTGAAGTCCCTCGTCGACATGGTCAATTCCGTCGACATGGGCGGCAAGGGCTCTGCCTTCCTCGTCAAGCAGGACGGCACGATCCTCGTCCATCGTGACGGCAATCTGGTTACCAAGACACTGAAGGATGCCTTCCCGAGCCAGACACCTGCAGTCGGCGCCGGCATCACGGAAACCACCTTCGCCGATGCCAACGTCCTCGTCTCCTTCCTGCCCATCAAGGGCCTGCCGCGCGACGACTGGTATCTCGGTGTGCAGATCGATCGCGATCTCGCATTTGCCGCGATCGGCGAATTCCGCACGGCCGCCGCTGTCGCCACCCTTGTCGGCGTCGTCGCGATGATCGGCATTCTCGCAGCCCTCCTGTCGGGCCTCGTCGTTCGTCCGGTGGTCGAGATGACCGGCGTCATGGGCAAGCTCGCCGGAGGCGATGTCTCCGCAGAAATCCCGGGCACCGCTCGCAAGGACGAGATCGGCCAGATGGCCGCCGCCGTCGCCGTCTTCCGCGACAACATCATCGAGCGTGGCCGCCTGGCCCGCGAAGCGGATGAAACCCGCACCATGACCGAGCAGGAGCGCCGTGAGCGCGAAGCGGCAAGGACGCGCGAAGCAGAGCAGGTCTCCTTCGCGGTCCACTCCCTGGCTGACGGCCTCGGCCGTCTGGCAGATGGCGACCTCGTTTCGCGCATCGAGACCCCGTTTGCCGGCGACCTCGAGCGTCTGCGTGTCGACTTCAACGCCTCCGTCGAGAAGCTGCATGATGCGCTCGCAACTGTCGGTCGCAATGCCCGCGCCATCGATGGCGGTGCCGCCGAAATCCGCTCCTCTGCCGACAACCTCGCCCGCCGCACCGAGCAGCAGGCAGCCTCGGTCGAAGAGACGGCGGCTGCCCTCGAAGAGATCACCACCACCGTCAAGGACAGCGCCCGCCGTGCCGAGGAAGTCGGCCAGCTGGTGACCCGTGCCCGTGCCGGTGCGGAGAAGTCCGGCGAGATCGTCGAAAAGGCCGTCGATGCCATGCAGGGCATCGAGAAGTCCTCCGGCGAGATCTCCAATATCATCGGTGTCATCGACGAAATCGCCTTCCAGACCAATCTGCTCGCCTTGAACGCCGGTGTCGAAGCCGCGCGCGCCGGTGAAGCCGGCAAGGGCTTCGCCGTGGTTGCCCAGGAAGTCCGTGAACTCGCACAGCGCTCTGCGAACGCTGCAAAGGAGATCAAGACCCTGATCAGCGCCTCCGGTACCCAGGTCAAGCACGGCGTCGAACTCGTCAACGAGACAGGCAAGGCGCTCGACGTCATCGTCCGCGAGGTCCAGGAGATCAACGGCCACGTGAACGCCATCGTCACCGCCTCGCGCGAACAGTCGACTGGCCTGCAGGAGATCAACACCGCCGTCAACACCATGGACCAGGGCACGCAGCAGAACGCCGCCATGGTCGAGGAACAGACGGCGGCCAGCCACGGTCTTGCCCAGGAAGCAGCAGCGCTCACGGCCCTGCTCAACCAGTTCCGCATCGACGAACGCGCCTCCGGCACATCGTCCGGCCACCGTCGCGCCGCCTGATCAGGCGCACTTGCCTAACCTGGGACGGCGCCCGCGTGGCGCCGTTTTCCGTTTCTGGTCGGACACGGTTCAGCCTGTGTTCAGTCTTTGCCGCTAGTCTCTGCAACTCTGGGCCATCTCGGACGTTCGGTTTTAGCCGCGCGTCCCATCTTATCGCGATCCGTCGAAATCGAGCTGTCTTGTCGAGGTTTTCATGTTGCGTTTGTTCTGTGTCGCACTCAGCCTGCTGTTCATCGTCTCCCCATCATCGGCCGAAACGCTGGCAAGCGGCCAGTCTCTCTACGTGCTGATCAATGATGCCAATGGCGTTATCAGCGAAACCCAGAAGACGCCGGTGCAGACCCAGCGTGTCCGCCCGCAGCGCTATGTCTGCGTCGTCGATCAGTCCGGCAGCGTCGGTGGCGGCGGGCAGGTGTCTTGCCCGGCAAAGGCTGGTCGCGTCGGCGGTCGCTGCCGTTGCGCCAACGTCACCGGTTCCGGAACGCTGCTCACGTATTGAACGCGCCGATGTCGGGGCTATGCGCCCCGACCGTCCCCCACCGGGTTGATATCGCCGACGAAGGTGACGAGATCCGCCATGGTGAAATGCCCGGGCGTCTTGGATGGCAGATGCGGCGTCCAGTCGGATCTCTGCCAGATGAAGGAGTTCTGATCGCCATGCACCAGACCGAGAAAGGTCTCGGCGACGATCGTTGATCCGACAGGCCCGAGCCTCAGGCCCTCATGCAACTGCTCGGCCTCCTTCAGGATGTAGTACCAGAGCGGCGTCGCCTTGCGGAACCCGTTCTGCGCGGCGGCCTCGCCGTCGGCACCACGCGAGAGCTGCATGTCGCTCAGCGGCTCGAAACCCATGGCGCGGGCCACATCCTGACCCGATGGCAGTCCGATCTGCGATCCGCGCCTCAGGTTGCGGAAGGGCAGAACGAACTCCCGGGCGGCAACAGTCTCCATGTCGTCCGGATGGCCCGGCAGAGTATGCAGCGCCGGCACGATGAGGGGATCGAGCCTGCGGGCATGATTAAGCGTGAAATCGGCTTCAGGCGGCGTTTCGAGATCGAAGAAACGGCGCCAGTCTATCGCCCAGTTGGATGGCAGAGACCGTAAGGGGCCAAGCGGGCCAGGTGGCACCTCCGGCGCAAGTTCGCCGACGATCTGGCCGGATTTGCCGGTGAAGTTGAACATCAGATCGAGCGTGCCGTCCGTAAACCCGTCGGGTCGGAAGACCGCGTTGTGACTATAGGCCTCCCGCACCATGGAATGCCCGAGGCGATAGGCGGCCGCCGCGAACTCTGCGGGCATGTAGGGCCGACTGCGGAAGCGATAGAAACGCCGCCCCTCATGCTTGATCTTGCGGATCAATCCCGGCTCCGTCAGCCTCTCGACGAAATCGAAAAGCACGATCCACTGATAGTGCCAGGTGACGATGCGCCGTGCTTCCAGAAACAGCGCCATGCCCTTCAGGCCGGAATTGGTTTTCTCGAGGTGGTCGACTACGGCATTGTGGAACTTCAGCATCAAAAGGTGAAACTGCGCCACCAGCAGGTTCTCGTCATTGCGCTCGTCGAAGATCAGCGCCCGCCCATGGGCATTACGAGGCAAGTCGTTCGGCAGCGCCGGGATCGTACCGGCAAAGCCTGCCGAGGCATCAGCCTTGCCGATCAGAAATCTCGGCCCCGGCGGTTTGCCGACCGCGTCTTTCGCATAGAGATAGGGATGAAGGCCCGGGCCGTCCCCATAGAGAGAATCGAGATCCAGCGCTGGCGTGCGGAAGTTCTGCGTCGCCAGCGGATCGGCGCGCTGCTTGTCGAGCGGTGTGGTGTCGAGCGTGATGTCGTGGTCGACGAACTGGCCGAGATAGGTATAGCCGGCCGGCAAGGTCGGGTGGTCGCCCGTGTCACCCTTTTCGTCCCGCATCGCCTTCGCGAGCTTGAAGAGGGCATCATCCTCGGCATGCAGTGGCGCCAGCCGCGGAAACATTTTGCCGAATTTGCCAGGATCGGCATTGCCGGCAAGTGCCTGCAGGGATTCGCGGCTCATTCCGCGAACGCCATGCCCATGGGCTGCGATTTCAGACATCGTCATTCCCCCTTTGATCCCGTTATTTCTGAATAGCGGGATCAAAGGATAAAATCAGGAATGGCGCAAGAAACCGGAGGCAACCTTTGATTGCGGTCGCGGATTAGCCCTTGCTGAGCGTCGCGACGGCCTCGACATGCGGAGACCAGAGGAACTGGTCGATCGGCGTCACCTTGTCGACCCGGTAGCCGCCAGCGATCAGGATCGACAGGTCACGGGCAAGCGTCAGCGGATTGCAGCTAATCGCGACGACTTTCTTCACCTGTGACCTTGCGAGTTCCGCACACTGCACTTCGGCACCTGCCCGTGGCGGGTCGAAGACGACGGCATCGAAGCCCTTGAACTCCGAGGTCATCAGCGGACGACGGAAGAGGTCGCGCCGCTCGACTGTCACGGGCTTCAGGCCCTGCGTATTGCGGGCGGCAAAATCCAGCGACTTCACAGCCTTCTCGTCGGATTCGACCGCGAGCACGGAGGATGCGCGGGCAAGCCTGAGCGCGAAGGTGCCGACACCGGAGAAGAGATCCACGACCTTCTTCGCCTTGCCGATATGGGCGCTCGCAAGTGCGGCCATATGCTCCTCCGCTTCGTGCGTCGCCTGGGTAAAGCCGCCGGGCGGCAGGACCACGCGGGCACCGGCAAAATCGAGCAGCGGCTTGTGCGGCTCGATGACGATCTCGCCATTGGCAGACACGCGGGCGATGCCCTTGAGCTTGATCACGGCATTGGTGACCGCGCGCCGTTCCTGGTCGCCCAGCCCGCCGCGCAGCCCGTCGAGCGAAATGTCGAGGCCGGTCGTCGTCTCGGTCGCGGTGATGCGGAAGTGCTCGGCACCGCAGGCATTGGCGATGATCTTGATCGCGTCCAGCCGGGAAATCAGCCCGTCCGACGCGATGGGACATTCCTCGACGGGCACGACGTGATGCGTCTCCGCCTGCATGAAGCCCATGACGAGACCCTGTTCCCGCCGACGGGCAGTGAAGACGAGGCGCCGCCGCTGATGCGGATGGGCCTCGAAGATCTCGCCCACGGTCGCCTCGATCCCCTTCGACTTCAGGGCATCGATCAGCACCTGCCGCTTGAAGGCATTGTAGGCAGGCTTGGCCAGTGCTGCAGCGAACAGCCGCCGCAGACACCACCGACGCCATCAGGGCCGAAATGCTTACAAGGCGGCTGAACGCGATCGGGCGAGGTGGTGGCGAAGGACATGATCGTGCCCTCGTTCTTCACCTTCGCGATCGAGACCGTTTCGCCGGGCAGCGCGAAGGGCACAAAGACCGGCCCATCGGCGCCATGCGCCACCCCGTCGCCCTTGGCGCCGAGGCTCGAAATCGTGACGGTTTCGGCGCTCATGCTGCGTCCTCTTCGTCGTCCTCTTCGTCGTCGCCATCGTCGCCATCGTCGGCATCGTCATCCTCGCCGGCACCGGCACCCACCGATGGCGCATCGCAGCCCGCGATCGGTGAGGGAATGAGGCCGAGGCTCTGCCAGCCCATGTCCTCGATCGAGCCAGCGCTCCAGTTCGGCGGCGACCACCGGTGCGGTCTCCGGTTCTTTCAAGAGCCCCGCCTTGCTGATCGCCTCGCGGCCGGCCTCGAACTGCGGCTTGACCAGCAGCAGGCAATGCGCGCCGGGCTCTGCCTGCTCAAGGGCGGGCGCGAGCGCCAGCTTCAGCGAAATGAACGAGACGTCGGAGACGAGAAAGTCGAAGGGCTCGTCGTCATAGTCCTCGGGCTCCAGGTAACGCGCATTCAATCCTTCCAGATTGGTCACGCGTGGATCGCTGGCAAGCCGCGGATGCAGCTGGTCGTGGCCGACATCGATCGCCGTCACGTGGGCAGCGCCACGCTTCAGCAGGACCTCGGTAAAGCCGCCGGTGGAGGCGCCGATATCCAGACAGTGACAGCCATCCGGCGACAGGTCGAAATGGTCGAGTGCGGCCTTCAGTTTCAGCGCCGCGCGCGAGACGTAATCCTGGGCCGGATCGTCGATATCGAACTGGTGCGTGGCGGCAAAGACGAGGCTGGGCTTCGCCACCACCTTGCCGTCCACCTTCACCGTGCCACGCTGAATGGCGTCACGGGAGCGGGACCGGCTGGCGAAAAGGCCGAGGGCGACCAGGAGCTGGTCGAGGCGCTGGGGTTCTGGGAGCTTCTTCATGCCCCGTCAATGCGGTGAGATGCGCCGCCGCGCAAGTCTTTTTCGCGGTTCGGCCTCAGGACCCGTCCCTCAAGGTCAAAGAGCGTTGCGATTTTCAACGGGACGGCCATTCCAGGTTTTATTAGCAATCATTTAAGCAATTGTAGCTAATGTTCACTGGCCGGCGCGATGCGATCATCCCCTCCCAAGCAGCGCGCTCCGACAAAACACTGCGGGCCCTCCTCCTCCTCCTTCAGGCCTGCAGGAATAGAAGCCCCCCGGTTTCGGGCCCGGGGGGCTTCGTTCGTTTTGGGTCCAGCGGAAGTTGGACCGCCGCCGAGACAGGCGGTGGCGGGGCGCTGCCGACATAGTCCCGTTGATACAGTTCTAAGTTTTGGTCCGCTGAAGGTGCCCGTTTTGGTCACATGAAATCAACTTTAGTAACTTTTTATATAGAGACTCATAATAAACTCTGGGTAAATTCAAATCAGAGGCGCAACCATGTCTTTCATGACGTTTCTCCAGAACGAACCGCGTGCCATCCTCAACGCCCTCGACAGATCCCAGGCCGTGATCGAGTTCGATGTGACTGGCAAGATCCTGACCGCCAATCCGAATTTCTGTAATGCTGTCGGCTACAAGCTCGCGGATATCGTTGGCAAGCACCACAGCATGTTCGTCGAGAAGCAATACGCGGCCTCCCCGGAATATCGCGAGTTCTGGGCGCGCCTGTCGCGCGGAGAGGTCTTCAGCGCCCAGTACAAGCGCTTCGGAAAGGATGGTCGCGAGCTCTGGATTGAGGCCTCCTACAATCCGATCATGCGTGGCGGAAAGCCCTTCAAGGTCATCAAATTCGCCACCGATATCACCGAGCGGAAGCTGGCCGAGCTGGAGAATTCCGGCAAGCTCGACGCGATTTCCCGTGCGCAGGCGACGATCGAGTTTACCCCGGATGGACAGATCCTGACGGCCAACAAGAACTTCCTCTCTGCCGTCGGCTACGAGTTGGGTGAAGTGGTCGGCAAATATCATGCGATGTTCTGCGACCCGGAATACACGCGATCGCCGGAATACCAGGCATTCTGGAAGTCCCTGCGCGACGGCGAGTACAAGTCGAGTGAGTTCACCCGCATCCGCAAGGACGGCAGCAAGGTCTACATCCAGGCCTCCTACAACCCGATTTTTGATGATGCGGGCCGTGTCTTCAAGGTGGTGAAATTCGCCATCGATGTGACCGGGCGTGTTCAGGCCGTGGATCAGATCGCAGCCGGCCTTGCGCGCCTCTCCGAGTGCAACATTCGCATATCGATCGACGACCCCTTCATCCCAGAATTCGAACGTCTGCGCACCGACTTCAACACCGCAATCGCGGAGTTCCAAAAGACCCTCGAAAGCGTGCTCGGCGAGACGGGAGCCCTGACCGAAAACAGCCAGAGCCTGAAGGACGATGCCGAAGCCCTGGGCCGTCGCACCGAACAGCAGGCTGCAGCCCTAGAACAGGCCTCCGCCGCGCTCGAACAAATCACCGCTACGGTCAAGGAGGCGTCGGTTCGGGCCCGCGATACCCGTGACATCGTGAAGGAGGCCCGCACAGCGACCGGTCAGTCTGTCGAAGTCGTACGCTCCACGGTCGAGGCGATCGGGCGCATTGAAAACGCTTCGAAAGAGATCGGCAGCATCATCGACGTCATCGACCAGATTGCCTTCCAGACCAATCTCCTGGCGCTCAATGCAGGTGTCGAGGCGGCGCGCGCCGGTGATGCCGGCAAGGGCTTCGCCGTTGTGGCCCAGGAAGTGCGCGAACTGGCCCAGCGCTCGGCAGCGGCTGCGCGAGAAATCTCCGCCCTGATCCAGAACTCCACCAATGAGGTGGCCGAAGGTGTCCGGCTGGTCAATGCGACAGGCTCATCGCTTGGGCGCATCGAGAAGTTCGTCGATGAGATCAACAACAATGTCGACGCCATCGCGACCGGCGCCAACGAGCAGGCCTCCAGCCTCAGCGAGATCAACAATGCGGTCAACCAGCTGGACCAGGCGACCCAGCAGAATGCCGGGCTGGTGTCGAGCATCAGCACGGCAAGTGAGGTCATGTCGACGGGCGCCGGCAAGATGAAGACCCTGGTTGACATCTTCAAGCTCAATCGCCGCTCTGCACCGCGTGAGCCAGGCTCTGCGGCTGCGGCAGCCGGTTCGCATATGCGCGGTCGACCAAGCGCCGCCGCCTGAGCGTGACATCCATTCCTGCGGCCTGATCCCCCTCAGGGAACGTAGCGATAGAGCCAGTCTCGTATGTCTTCGGGCAGCGCGACTGGCTCGCCGCTATCTGCGTCCCGCGCGGTCCAGGTGACGTCGATCTCGGCCAATGTTTGCCCGTCCTTTTCCATCGCCACCTCGAAGCCGACGGATTTTCCGCCGATCTTGTCGACCTGGACGATCATTCGCACGGCATCCTCGACCCGCAGCGGCTGGTGCAGGCGGACCTCGAACTTGGCGGTGCTGTAAAGTGGCTCGTTTTCCAGCGGCGGGCGATAACGCCAGAAATGCCGCACGGCTTCCTCGGCATGCTCAACATAGGCCGAAGCGCGCATCTCGCCCGTCGGACCGATGTCGCGATAGGCGACGACCAATGCGCTCACCTCCACCCGTTCCATCTCGTCCATGCGCTCCCCCAATCTTATCCAAGTGTTAGCGGCATCTAACGGCATCACCGTCGCCTTCACAAGGTCTGCGCCGCAGCCCCGTGCTGGCGTGATGCCGCAGTGGGTTGGGTAAAACCGGGATGCGAGGTGGAAGATGACGGCCGAGCGCATTATGTTGCCCCCGACCCAGGAAGGATGCCCCATGGCCACCCGTCTCTACGAGAACCCGATCTTCCTCGAGCACAACACGCCCGAGGGCCATCCAGAAGCGCGCCGACCGCTTGCGTTCGCTCAACATCGCGCTGGAGCATCCAAACTTCGCCCGTCTTGAGCGCATCAATGCTGTTCAGGCGAACGAGGATGCGGTGACGCTCGCCCATCCGGAGGAGCATCTCTTTGCGGTGATGCGCCAGATCCCGGAAGAAGAGGATCGCATCAACCAGCTCGAGGCCGACACCTACGCCTCGCAAAAGAGCCTGCAGGTTGCGCTGACCGCAATCGGTGGCGCGATCGCCGCCGTCGATGACGTGATGACCGGCAAGGCCGACAACGCCTTTGTCGCTGGCCGTCCGCCCGGCCACCATGCGGAAAAGTCAAAGGCCATGGGCTTCTGCCTGTTCAACACGGTGGCGATCGCCGCCCGCCATGTGCAGAAGACCTATGGCGTCGAGCGCGTCGCGATCGTTGATTGGGACGTGCATCACGGCAACGGCACCCAGGACATCTTCTGGGACGATCCGTCGGTTCTCTTCTGCTCGACCCACCAGATGCCGCTCTACCCCTACAGTGGCGCCAAGGACGAGACGGGCACGCATCGCAATGTCGTCAATGCGCCGCTCTCGCCGAATGTTGGCTCGGATCATTTCCGTGAAGCCTTCAAGAGCCGGGTGCTGCCCGCACTCAACGATTTCTCGCCCGACTTCATCCTGATCTCCGCCGGCTTCGACGCGCATCACCGCGATCCGCTGGCGCAGATCAATCTGGTCGGCGAGGATTTCGATTGGGCGACGGGAAGGTTGCTGGAGGTCGCAGACCGTTTCGCCCATAACCGGGTCGTCAGCCTGCTCGAAGGCGGCTATGATCTCGAAGGCATTGCCGAATCGGCAGGCCTGCACATCTTGAGACTGATGAAGGGTTGAGTATGTCCGACGCCACTGTTCCCGCCGATCTCACCGGCATCTCCTTTGAAAAGGCCGTGGCCGAACTCGAAAGCATCGTGGCGCGGCTGGAACGCGGTGACGTGGCGCTCGACGAATCCATCGCCATCTACGAGCGCGGCGAGCTGCTGAAGAAGCATTGCGAGCAACTGCTCTCCGCTGCCGAAAACCGCATCGAGAAGATCCGCCTCGACCGCGCCGCCAAGCCGACCGGTAGCGAGCCCCTCGACGGCGCGTGATCTAAGGGCGGCTATCGCGTCGCCGATCACCAAACACCAAGCCGCACACAGCAGAATGGCCCCTTTCGGGGCCATTTGTCGTTTTCGGGTGCTGAGATCCGAGCTTACTCGGCCGGGTTCTTGGCTTCCACAGCCTTGGGTCCGCCGGTCTTCCACAGCGAGTAGCCGACGCCCACGCCGAGGATGAGGAAGGTGATGCCGAGCGACCACTCCGGCGGGAACTTCTCCCAGCCCATGCCCCAGGCGATGAAGATCTTCGAGCCGATGAACATCAGCAGCACCGACAGGGCATACTTCAGATAGGCGAAGCGGTGCAGGATGGCATCCAGCGCGAAATAGAGGGCGCGCAGACCCAGGATCGCGAAGATGTTCGACGTGTAGACGATGTACGGATCGGTCGTGATCGTGAACACCGCCGGCACCGAGTCGACCGCAAAGACGAGGTCGGCGATCTCGATCATGACGAGAGCCAGCAGGAGCGGCGTAGCGAAACGCTTGATCTTGCCCGTCGCCGGATCCGGCTTCTTGACGATGAAGGCGTGGCCGTGGATCTCCTCCGTCACGTTCATCCGGCGCTTGAGGAAGCGGATCAGGGCATTGTCCTCGATCTTATGCTCCTTGTCGGCGACAAACAGCATCTTGACGCCCGTCAGGATCAGGAAGCCGGCGAAGAAGTAGAGAACCCAGTGATACTGGTCGACGATCGTCGCACCGAGCCCGATCATGATGCCGCGCAGCACGATGACCCCGAGAATGCCCCAGAACAGGACGCGGTGCTGGTATTCGCGCGGGATGGCGAAGAAGCTGAAGATCAGCGCGATGACGAAGATATTGTCCATCGCCAGCGTCTTCTCGACCACGAAAGCGGTCAGATACTGCGCGGTGGCGGTCGTATCCATCTGCCAGTAGATGAAGCCGGAGAAGAGCACGCCCAGCGTGATGTACATCGCCGAAAGCTTCAAACTTTCGGCGATGCCGATTTCATGGTCCTTCTTGTTGAGGACGCCAAGGTCGAAGGCAAGAAGTGCCACGACGAGGAGAATGAACAGCAACCACATCCAGAGTGGCTTGCCGAGAAAGAGTATGAGCAGGAGTTCCAAGTGTCTGACCTCTGTTGCATTGACCGGTGCTCGATGCAACGCGCACGGTCTCAGCTTCAGAGAGGTCCGGTCCGGGCATGGCATCGAGCGTGCTCGATGCGGTCCGACATCACGAGGGTAATCCGTCGTCAGAGGGGCCCGGTCCGCAAATCCCCAAATGGGGCCTGTCATCTGGAGTTCAAGGCCGCCGACGAGAAAAAAAACACAGGAATGACACAATTCAACATTTGCCGGGTGTCGGCTTAGAGGGCGATCACAGTGCGTATCTCGTCATAACCGGTACTCAGCGCCAGACCGTCTCGTGCGATCAACCCGGCTGCCGTCAGAAGCTCGACATCCTCGTGAACACGCCGGTAGTCGCGCTGCAGGTTGCGGGCAAGGGCCGCGACGCTTTCCTGAGGATTTCGGTGCAGATAGCGCAGCAACTCCAGCCGTTTTGCCGTCATAGTCCGCGCAAATGCGTCCCAGTCGACGAAGGTCAGATGATCCTCATGGACAGGCTCGCCTTCCCGGTGCCGACGCAAGGCGTCATCGACCCGCGCCTGCAGGGCATCAAAACCGCCGCCGACATGAACGTCCAGTTCTCTCGTCATATCTTTTCTCCTCGCAGCCGTTCCACGTCGGCCCGGAAATCTCTGAGAAGCTGCTCAATGCCGGCGAACGCATAGGGTGTCTCGATCGCACCATGATGCCGATGGTCACCCTTGCCACGCTCATTGTCGTAGCAAACAAGTCGCTCGCCCGGATATCCGTAGAACAATGCGTATTTGAACCGGTGCAATGAAGGCGGCACCGGATCGGGCGCCGACCAGATCCGAACCTCTAGAATAGCACCGTCATTGAAGACGATGCGTTCTCGGATGACCAGATCTGCCCTCATGGCCAACTATGACACTGGATGCCATAACCGTCAAACCAGCGGCCTAGGCCCGGGCTCGAAGCGCGCCTGCCACCCGGTGGATATGCTCCGCCCCGATCCCGCAGCAGCCGCCGATCATGGTCGCGCCAGCTTCGGCCCAGTCGCAGGCAAAGCGCGAATAGACGTCGCCGGTCAGATCACCACGGGTATCGTGCAGCCCTTCGTTCGCGGCCTTGTCGTCGGTGTCGGTCTCGAAGGCATTGGCATAGACGCCGATCTTCAGCTTCACGCCCTTTTCGGCAAAGACGGCCACTGCCGTCTCCACGGCCTTCTTCATCACCTCGGGCTTGGCACAGTTGAAGAGCAGCGCCGAGGCGCCCGAGCCTGCCGCCCACTCGGCAGCCGCCCGCACGGTCTCGCCCGAGCGCAGCTTCGGCTCGCCACCGGCGATCTGGGCAGCATCGTCGGCGAGCGTAAAGGAAATCCAGAACGGCTTCGGCTGGGCCTGGATCGCCTTGCGCACGGCCTCGCCCTCGGCAATCAGGCTGAGCGTTTCCCCGAGCCAGACATCGACATGGGCGGCAAGGTTCTCGACCAGAACCTTGAGATAGTCCTGTACGGTCGTTGGATCGAAATTCTCCGGCTCATAGGAGCCGAAGATCGGCGGCAGGGATCCGGCGACAACCACCTTGCGGCCTGCCGCATCCGCAGCCTCCCGTGCCAGTCTGCCGGAAAGCGCGATCAACGCCGGGCCCTCCGCCTGGAACCGCTCGGCGCCGATATGGAAGGGCACCACCGCATAGGAATTGGTGGTGACGACGTCGGCACCGGCCGCGATGAATTCCTCGTGCACCTGGCGCACGATGTCAGGACTGTTCATCAGGGCCAGCGCCGACCATTCCGGCTGCTTCAGCTCCGCCCCGAGCCTGAGGAGTTCGCGGCTCATGCCGCCGTCGAGGATCATGGTGTCTGTCATGGGTAAGTCTCCGTCGGATGCGGTCAGGGGGTGAGCGCCTGGGCGAGATCGGCAATGATATCGCCTGTGGTCTCGAGGCCGATCGACAGGCGGAAGAGCCCGTCGCCGGTATAGGCGCGGTAGTCGGTGAGGGCGTCGCCCGTGAGCCGGAAGGTCGAACTCATCATCTCCTCGGTATCGAGCAGCACCACGAGGCTGCGCTGGTGACCGAGCGAGAAGGCGTAGTGAGCGACACGCAGCCGTGTCGCCAGCCGCTCGGCGGCGGCTTTGGGCTCTCGCGTGCGAAACGCGATCATGCCCCCGAAGACATCCATCTGGCGTTTCGCGAGATCATGCTGCGGGTGGGAGGTTAGACCCGGATAGATCACACGCTCGACCTCTGGATGACCTTCCAGGAAGGTCGCGACGGCAAGGGCGCTGTCTGACGCCATGCGCAGGCGTGGATAAAGCGTATCGATCCCGCGCATGATCAGCCAGGCCGATTGGGCCGAGAGTGATGCCCCGAGATAGACACCGGCGCGGCCCCTGATACGGGCGATCAGTTCCTTCCGCCCGATCACGGCCCCACCCAGCACGTCGCCGTGGCCATTGATGAACTTGGTCAGCGAATGGATGACGAGATCCACGCCGAGCGCGAGCGGCCGTGTGGCAACCGGCGTCGCAAAGGTGGAATCGACCGAGATCAGCGCGCCATGTTTATGGGCGATCCTCGCAAGCGCTTCGAGATCGACGATGCGCAGGATCGGATTGACGGGGCTCTCGCAATGGACGAGCCGCGTATTCGGTCGCATCGCTGCTTCAACGAGATCGAGCCGCGCCATGTTGACCGGCGTCACCTCGATGCCGAAATCCGGCAACATCCTTTGGGTGAGTTCGACGGCGCCCGCATAACAGACATCCGAGACGACGAGGTGGTCGCCAGCCTTGAGGAAGGTGAACAACGTGCCGGCAATCGCGGCCATCCCGGTGGCTGTTGCCAGCGCATCCTCGGCGCCTTCGAGGGCTGCCAGCCGCTGTTCCAGCTGCCGCACGGTGGGGTTCGTCCAGCGGGCGTAGAGATAGGGCAGATCGGCGAGATCAGCGACGCCATCGGCGGAAAAGGCGCCATCGCCCGGCATCAGCACATTGTTGACCGACATCGAGACATTGGGCGCAATCGCCCCGGTCTTGGGATCAATCACCAGGCCGCCATCGAGCGCCCGGGTTTCAGGACCGGCAGACGCGGGCAGGGGATGGGTCACGAAGGTTTTCGTCATGGCATTTCGCTTTCAAACCGCCTCAGCGGCGGATCGGCACCTGCGCCTCGACCACCCCGAAGGCGCGGGTGATGAGCGCAGTCAGCACGACATAGAAGAGTGTGACGACGAGCAGCGGCTCGTAGACGAGAAGCGTATCCTGGCGGACCTTGAAGGCGACCGCGTAGAGATCCATCACGGTGACGGTAAAGGCGAGCGGTGTTGCCTTGAGCTGCAGCACGATCTCGCCGGCAATCGTCGGCAGCGCCGTGCGGATCGCCCGGGGCAGCCAGATACGTCTGATCAGCATGAAGGGGCTCATGCCGAGCGAGCGTCCCGCCTCGAGCTCTCCCTTTGGCACGGACAAGAGCGCACCGCGCAGCACTTCAGACTGATAGGCAGCGAAGTTGAGCGTGAAGGAGAGGGCGGCGAAGAAGAAGCCTTCGCGCAGGATCGGCCAGAGGAAGCTCTGGCGAAGTCCCGGCACCATCGGCAGCAGCGAACCCACGCCGTAGTAGAGGAGCCAGAGCTGGATCAGCAGCGGCGTGCCGCGAAACACCGTCGAATAGCCGAGTGCGAGATTGCGGATAACAGGCCCGCCGCTGACCCGGGCAAAGGCGAGCCCCACCGCCAGCACGCGCGCCATGCTCACCGAAATCACCAGCAGCGCCACCGTCTGCACGGCGCCGTCGATCAGCAGCGGCCAGTATTTCGCGATCCACTCGAAATTCATCTGCGTCCCTCCCTCAATGCGCCGGCCGCTGGCCCCGGCGCACGCGGCGCTCGATGCCATGGAAGACGAGGTTGGAGAGAAGGGTGATGATCAGATAGAGGACGGCTGCCGCCAGGAAGAAGAGGAAATATTCCTTGGTATTGGCGCCCGCCAGACGCGTCGTCAGCGCCAGTTCCTGATAGCCGACCACGGCAACGAGCGCGCTGTCCTTGGTGACCGACATCCAGAGATTGGCCATGCCCGGCAGGGCGTTGGGAAGCAGCGCCGGCAGCGTTACCCGGCGAAAGCGCAGGAGCGGCGACATGCCGAAGGCCCGCGCTGCCTCGAGCTGTCCGGTGGGGATCGCCAGGATCGCGCCGCGCAGCACTTCGGTCATATAGGCGCCCTGAACGAAGCCCAGCACGGCGACGGCAGCAACAAACCCATTGACCTCGATGGTCGGCAGGTTGAGCGCCATCAGCAGTCGGTTGAGGCCATCGGTGCCGGCATAATAGAGCCCGACGATCAGGATCAGTTCCGGAACCGCCCTGATGACCGCCGTATAAGCCTTGAGGATCAGTCCCACCGGGCGATTGTCGGAAAGCTTGCCGATCGCGCCGAAGAGACCGATGACGAGCCCGATAGAAAAGGCGCAAGCCGAGATGGCGACGGTCGTCGCAGCACCGGTCAAGAGCGCGCCGCCCCAGCCCGGAGGCTGAAGCGCCAGCAATTGCAATGCCGTCATCGACCCTGTCGCCATCTCGTTTGCGATCCTTGCCGATTACTGGCCGTAGACGTCGAAGGTGAAGTAAGCCTTCGTGATCTCGTCATACTTGCCGGAGGCGCGGACGGCGGCGATCGCGGCATTCAGCTTGGCTTTGAGTTCAGTGTCTTCCTTGCGCAAGCCACCGCCGATCCCGGTGCCGAGAACGGACGGATCAGCCGCCACGTCGCCCATGTCGGCGCAGCAATCCTTGCCGAAATCGGTCTTGAGGAAGTCCGCAAGCGGGATCGCGTCGCCGAAGACATAGTCGATGCGGCCGGCGGAAAGATCCTGGAAGGCTTCATCTAGGGTGGCGTAGGTCTGCTCCTCGGCCTTGTCGGCGAAGTACTTCTTGAAATACTCCGACTGAACCGTCGAGACCTGGATACCGATCGTCTTGCCGTCGACCGCCTCAGGCGAAGCACCGGGCGTCGCATCCTTCGGGCCGATCAGCTTGCTCGGCGTGTTGTAGTATTTGTCGGTGAAATTGATGGTCTTCAACCGCTCCTCGGTGATCGACATCGACGACCAGATGACGTCGAACTTCTTCGTCTGCAGCGCCGGGATCAGACCGTCCCAGGAGACGTCAACGACCGAGCAGGTCTCCTTCATTTCCGCGCAAACGGCGTTCATCAGATCGATTTCCCACCCCTTCCAGGTGCCGGAGGCATCCTTGGCGAAGAAGGGCGGATAGGCCTCGTTCATGATGCCGAAGCGGACTTCGGCCTGAGCGGTGACGGCGGTCGCGGCAAGGGCGGCACCGGCGAGAAGAAGGGAGATCAGTTTCATCGTCGTTTTCCCCGATTGGTTGGATGGTTCTGGATTTGTGTTCAGGCGGTCCCGCGACCACCAAGGCTGCGGGTGAAGTCGCGGCAACGGGCGCTTTTCGGGTCGCCGAAGACCTGGTCCGGCGGTCCCTTTTCCTCGACGCGTCCCTTGTCGAGGAACATCACATGGCTGGAGACCTCGCGCGCAAAGCTCATCTCATGCGTGACGAGCAGCATTGTGCGGCCCTCTTCGGCGAGATCGCGGATGACCTTCAGCACTTCGCCGACAAGCTCCGGATCGAGCGCCGACGTCGGCTCATCGAACAGCATCACGGCCGGGTCGACGCAAAGCGCGCGGGCAATCGCCGCCCGCTGTTGCTGGCCGCCGGATAAAAAGGCGGGATAGGCATCGCGCTTGTCGTACAGCCCGACCTTGGCAAGCAGCGCTTCCGCCTTCTCGACCGCCTCGCGGCGCGGCACATTAAGAACGTGGACGGGGGCCTCGATGACATTTTCGAGCACGGTGCGATGGGCCCAGAGATTGAAGCTCTGGAAGACCATGCCAAGCCCGGTGCGCAGCCGTTCAAGCTGCTTGCGGTCGGCGGCCTCAAGGCTGCCCTTGCGGGAGGGGCGAAGCTTCAGCTCCTCGCCGCCCACCACGATGCGGCCGCGGTCAGGCGCTTCCAAGAGGTTGATGCAGCGCAGGAACGTGCTTTTGCCGGATCCGGACGAGCCGATGATCGAAATGACGTCACCACGATGGGCCTTGGCCGAGATGCCCTTCAGAACCTCAATGCCGGCGAAACTCTTGTGGATGTCGTGCACGTCGAGCGCGGCCGGGGCAGTTCCTGTCATCTTGATCCCAGGTAGTTTGGCAATTCCGAGACCATAGGAGGCCGAAGCTGCGGATTTCGAGCGCATTTCCAGCGCATGGTGGGAAAATCCTGCATGAATGCATTGGATGCTGCGGAAAGATGGCGCTATCCGCCGCAATCGGTTATGCAGCGAAAAATGCGGTGCGCGAGGAGGGAGAACGCATGCCGGACAAGCTCGATCAATTCGACCGAAGCATCCTCGAAGTGGTGCAGCGGGACTGCCAGCTGAAGGCGGAGGCGATTGCCGACAAGGTGGGCCTGTCCCCCTCGGCTGTACAGCGCCGCCTGCGCCGTCTGCGCGACGAGGGCATCATTACCTCCGAGATCGCGGTGGTGAACCGCAAGGCGACGAGCTTCCCGATGACCTTCATCACCGGCATGGAAATCGAACGCGACAATTACGATGCGCTCACCCGCTTCCGCGCCTGGGCCGACAAGCAGGAGCATGTCCAGCAGGTCTATTACGTCACCGGCCAGGTCGACCTTGTCGCCATTATCACCGCCCGCGACGTCGAGCATTACGACGACATCAGCGCCCAGCTGATGGCCGAGAACCCGCAGATCCGCCGTATGCATACCAATGTCGTGCTGCGCGACGTCAAGGTGGGTCTCCACATTCCGGTCAAGGAATAGCCGTCTCCTCCGTTCCGACGAATACTGAACGATGCGTCACCGAGCGCGCAGTCGATCCGTTCTATGATCCTCATCGAGACCTGTTAGTCTTCCCTGGATTGAACGAAGAGGTTTCCCATGTCCTTCTTTCCCGGAAACGATCCCGTCCCAGGCGACGCCTTTGCCTGCGACGCCATCGAACATCTGATCATTCCCCGCTCCAGCGACATCGGCGGATTTTCCGTTCGCCGTGCGCTGCCCTCGGTCCGCCGCCGCCTTGTCGGCCCCTTCATCTTCTTCGACCGCATGGGACCGGCGATCCTGAAGGCGGACGAGGCCATGGATGTGCGCCCGCATCCGCATATCGGCCTCTCCACCGTCACCTATCTCTTCGACGGCGAGATTAAACACCGAGACAGTCTCGGCACAGAACTGGTCATCGCCCCCGGCGACATCAACTTGATGACGGCGGGGCGCGGCATCGTGCATTCGGAGCGTACGCCGGAAAACCTGCGCGGTCATCCGCTCTCCATGTCCGGCCTGCAGACCTGGATCGCGTTGCCGGATCAACTGGAAGAAATCGACCCGGCCTTTGCCCATACGGCAAAGCGCGCGCTGCCGACCTTTGCCGATCGCGGCGCTTCAGGACGCGTTGTCATTGGATCCATGGGCGGCTTGCGCTCGCCGGTGAAGACCTTCTCCGAGACGCTCTATGTCGATTTGACCCTTGAAGCCGGTGCCCGCTTCCCGTTTGACGCAGGGCAGGAAGAGCGCGCCCTCTACATCCTGTCAGGCGAAATCGAGATCGCCGGAGACCGCTTCGCCCCCGACCAGCTGCTCGTCTTCCGCCCCGGCGACGAGATTACGCTCATCGGTGGCGCGACCGGTTGTCACGTCATGTTGTTCGGCGGTGCTGCACTCGGCACGCAGAAACATATCTGGTGGAACTTCGTTTCCTCGTCCAAGGAGCGCATCGAACGGGCCAAGGAGGAGTGGAGAACCGGCCGATTCGACATCGTTCCGGGGGACGAAGAAGAGTTCGTGCCTTTGCCGGAGGGCCGTTGACGTCTATATAACAGCGTGGTGTCGGATATTTGCCCAGTTCGTCTTGGGATGCTATCGCGCACCCAAACGAGTTGAAGAGGCAAGAGCCCCGTGACATCCATGCCCGATACGCCGCTGCTGGACAAGGTCGAGTTCCCGAGAGATCTGAAGGCCATCGAGGACCGCGATCTGCCGCAGCTGGCGCGCGAAGTGCGCGACGAGATGATCGATGCCGTGTCGAAAACGGGTGGTCATCTGGGGGCAGGCCTTGGCGTCGTCGAGCTGACGATCGCAATCCACAAGGTCTTCGAGACGCCGGATGATCGCCTGATCTTCGACGTTGGACACCAGTGCTATCCGCACAAGATCCTGACCGGCCGCCGTGAGCGCATCCGCACGCTCCGCCAGGAAGACGGCCTCTCCGGCTTCACCAAGCGCGCCGAAAGCGAATACGATCCCTTCGGCGCTGCCCATTCCTCGACGTCGATTTCCGCCGGCCTCGGCATGGCAGTCGCCGCCGAACTGTCGAAGACCGACCGCAAGGTGATCGCCGTCATCGGCGACGGCGCGATGTCCGCCGGCATGGCCTATGAGGCGCTCAACAATGCCGGCGCCCTCGACTGCGCGCCTGATCGTCATCCTCAACGACAACGACATGTCGATCGCCCCGCCGACCGGCGCGATGAGCGCCTATCTCGCGCGCCTCGCCTCCGGTCGCAGCTACATGGGCTTCCGCGAGTTCGGCAAGAAGCTGACCGCCTATCTCGGCAAGACTGTCGACCGCGCGATCACCCGCGCCGTCGAGCATGCCCGTGGTTATGTCACCGGCGGCACGATGTTCGAGGAACTCGGTTTCTACCATATCGGCCCGATCGACGGTCATTCCTTCGATCACCTTCTGCCCGTCCTGCGCAATGTCCGAGACAATGCCAAGGGCCCGGTCCTGATCCATGTCGTTACCCAGAAGGGCAAGGGCTATGCGCCCGCCGAAGCCGCTGCCGACAAGTATCACGGCGTCAACAAGTTCGACGTCATCACCGGTACCCAGGCCAAGGCCAAGCCGAATGCGCCGGCCTATACCTCCGTCTTCGCCGATGCTCTGGTCGAGGAAGCCCGCCACGACGAGAAGATCGTCGGCATCACCGCCGCCATGCCGTCGGGCACCGGTCTCGACAAGCTGCAGTCGATCTTCCCGGAACGCACCTTCGATGTCGGCATTGCCGAACAGCATGCGGTGACCTTTGCCGCAGGTCTCGCTGCCGAGGGCTTCAAGCCCTTCTGCGCGCTCTATTCCACCTTCCTGCAGCGCGGCTACGACCAGGTTGTCCACGATGTCGGCATCCAGGGGCTACCCGTCCGTTTCCCCATCGACCGCGCCGGCTTCGTCGGTGCCGACGGCCCGACCCATGCGGGCTCATTCGATACCGGTTTCCTCGCAGCACTGCCTGGCTTCGTCGTCATGGCCGCTGCCGACGAGGCAGAGCTGAAGCATATGGTCCGTACCGCCGCGGCCTATGACGAAGGCCCGATCTCCTTCCGTTACCCGCGTGGCGAAGGCGTGGGCGTACCCATGCCGGAGCGTGGCGAGATCCTCGAGATCGGCAAGGCCCGCATCGTCAAGCAGGGCTCCAAGGTCGCGCTCCTCTCCTTCGGCACGCGTCTGGCCGACTGTCTGCTGGCTGCCGAAGACCTTGATGCCGCAGGCCTGTCGACCACCGTTGCCGACGCCCGTTTCGCCAAACCGCTCGACCACGACCTGATCCGCCAGCTCGCCCGCCACCATCAGGTGGTGGTGACAGTCGAAGAAGGCGCCGTCGGCGGCTTCGGCAGCCATGTCATGCATTTCCTCGTCAACGAGGGTCTGCTCGACAACGGCCTCAAGGTCCGCTCGCTCGTGCTGCCCGATGTCTGGATGGACCAGGCCAAGCCCGAAACCATGTATGCCAAGGCCGGCCTGGATTCCGCTGGCATCCTGAAGACGGTGTTTGCGGCGCTCGGGCAGGATTTGCCTGAGGTGATTGCGGCGGGTTGAGGCGGATTGACAGAACTGCAAACAGGGCGGATTATACGTAAAACCGTATAAGCCTCGGAGTTGCTCGTTGGAGCGTCTGGAATACGACAATATCTTCGACGTCATCGCAGACAGCCCGGCCGAGGCTGCGGACCTCCAGTTTCGCGCTGACCTGATGTTGACCCTCCGCAAGTTGCTTGAGGAAAGGAAGCTGCGGCAGGGGAAATGGCCGAGTTGCTGGGTGTTTCCCAGCCGCGCGTCAGCGAACTGATGCGCGGCAAGATCGACCTCTTCTCTGCTGACAAGCTGATCGGCATTCTGGCGCGCCTCGATGTTCGGCTGAGGCCGTCAGTCGACGCAAGCGGCCGGGTCGTTTGTGAGGTCGTTCAGGCTGCTTAACGCTTGGTTGGTAGCGCTGATACCATAAGCTTATAGCGCTCGCTGGCCGTTTTCATTGCGTGCCGGTCCACACCGTTCGTCGTCTTGGTGAAAGCGTGCAGGATGTAGACGGTCTCGGCAAACTTGGCGCAGTAGATAGCGCGATAGGCATTCGGTGTATTCTCGATGAGTTCGATCGCACCGGGACCAACCGTTTCTGTCAAATGCTTCCAGCGCGAAAACGGCGGTTCACCCCGCTGCACCGCCTGAAGATCGGCACCGAACTGCCGCTGGATTTCCCGTGGCAGATCGAGGAAGGCGCGTTTGGCTGCTTCGTTGACAAAGACGAACTTCTTCATGCGTCGACCGTGCAACGTGATGGAAAATTACTCTGGGTTGCATTTCCGCATATCCGCCTCACGACTGCAAGCCCGGTCCTCTCTGGACTTCCCCCGATCACCCCGCTAGACCGGAGCCTCATCAGCAGACCCTGAAACGGGTTCTGGAGGCCCCATGCACACCGCAGGCACCACGGATATCGCAGCCGACATCGCGCCCGATTGGGCGGCGATTGCGGTCGTCATCCTGGGGGTGACGGCCTTTGCGGTGGGGCAGGGGCTCACTTATCCGCTGATCTCGCTGATCCTCGAAAGCCGGGGTGTCTCCTCCAGCATGGCAGGCCTGAACGCCTCGGTCTTCGCACTCGGTCTTGCCTCTTCGACATTGATGATCGGCAAGCTCACGCAGGTGATGCGCGGGGACAGGTTGATCGTCGCCTCGCTGCTTGGCGTTTCCGTCTGCCTTGCCACCTTCTCGGCCTTCAACCAGCTCTGGATCTGGTTCGTCGCCCGCTTCCTGCTCGGCTTCTGCACCAGCATCATCTACACCGTCTCCGAAGCCTGGCTGAACACAGCCTGCCCCGACCGCCTGCGTGGCCGCGTGTCGGGGGCCTATAGCGCTGGTATGTGTGCGGGCTTTGCTGCCGGCCCGCTTGCCATTCCACTTGTTGGCATCGAGGATGGCTTCGCCTTTGCGCTCACGGCAGCCTATGTCGCGTTCGTCGCCTTTGCCTCGGTCATGCTCGGTCGCTACGCCAAGACCAAACCGGAAGCCTCGGAAGCCGGCGGGCTCCTCACCTTCGTGAAAATGGCGCCGGTTTTGACGCTGATGGTCGTGGCCTTCGGCTTTTCGGATATCGCGGCGATCTCGATGATCCCACTCTATTTCGTCGAACGCGGCTATAGCCAGAATTTCGCGGCCTTCGTCGTCACCATGGTGGCGCTGCCGACGGCGCTTGCCCAGCCCTTCGTTGGCTGGCTACTCGACAGGCTGTCGCGGCCCGTCATCGCCGTATCCGGCTCGTTGATCGCTGCTGTCGCCTTCCTGGCTCTGCCCTTCATGACCTCCCAGGCCGCCCTGCTGATCACAATCTCGATCCTCGGCGCAGCCAGCTTCTCGCTTTACACCGCAGCGCTGACCCTGCTCGGCGAGCGCTTTCGTGGTGGCCTGCTGGTCTCAGGCAGTGCGGTCTTTGCGCTCGCCTACGCGATTGGCAGTGCCGCCGGCTCCGGCAGCACGGGCCTCACCATGGATCTCGTCTCGGTCGATGCGGGG
This sequence comes from Allorhizobium sp., assembly GCA_965283865.1. Lineage (GTDB taxonomy): Bacteria > Pseudomonadota > Alphaproteobacteria > Rhizobiales > Rhizobiaceae > Allorhizobium. Next base: position 3,732,380 of record CBDIQA010000001.1, on the reverse strand, counting down.
CCTGTCTTCGTCGGCCTCTTGATGCTGGGCATCACCGGCTTCTTTGCCCTCAATCTCATGCGCCTGCGCGCCGCAAAGCGCTGACCCATGCTGGAAACCTCGCCCCCCGAAATCTTCGATTGCCAGGCCTGCGGCGCCTGCTGCGCCTATTCCGCCGATTGGCCGCGCTTTTCGCTGGAAAGCGACGAGGAAATCGCCGCCATCCCCGAAGCGATGATCGCCAAGGATGAGAGCGGTATGAAGTTCGAGAACGGACGCTGCGCGGCACTCACCGGCGAAGTCGGCAAGCATGTCGGCTGCGCCGTCTATCTCGTGCGCCCGCATGTCTGCCGCACCTGCATGCCCGGCGACGAGGAATGCAAAATCGCCCGCGCCGAGTTCGGCTTTCCGATCGATGGCCTGCCAGAGCCCGAGGTCTACGAGGCCTGAGGCCTTAGGGCACAGTGATCGTCACCTGGTCGGCCAGCAACTCGCCACCGATTTCCGCCGATTGGCTCTTCTTGTCATAGACGCAGATTGAGCTGACCGTCGCATCCGCCCCGACGGCCTTGCCCGTCAGGATCGCGACCCCGTAGCTCTCCGTGCCGAAGGGATCGACGACCACCTTCGGCTGTTCGATGCGGCCCTCGGCCAGGACAGTGCATTTCGCCGCAACATCCTTGGCAAACGCGTCCCAGGCATCGCCCGACGAGGCGAATGCCGATGAGGAAAGGGTGATCAAGGCGAGCGCGGTAGCCGCGAGAAGCGGGCGGGAACGGAACATGGGGAACCTCGGTTGGGTGCATTGTGGCGCGGAGCGTCGGCCGGAACGCCAAGTGGCGCAAGTCCAAAAACGGAAGACATTTCTTTCGCTTGAAGGCCGGATTTTGGAAGAGCGAAGGTTGCCTGAGCGATGTTCCGCACCTATGTTCCCGTCACCTGCCAAAACGCAATCCATTTGCCAAAAGGAGATCTCACATGGCCTTCGAATTGCCCGCCCTCCCGTATGCTTACGACTCGCTGGCACCGTTCATGTCGGCTGAAACGCTCGAGTTTCACCACGACAAGCACCACCAGGCCTATGTGACCAACGGCAATAACCTCCTGAAGGATTCGGGCCTCGAAGGCCTGTCGCTCGAGGAAGTCGTCAAGCAGTCCTATGGCAAGAATGCCGGCCTCTTCAACAATGCCGGCCAGCACTACAACCACATCCACTTCTGGAACTGGATGAAGAAGGATGGCGGCGGCAACAAGCTTCCTGGCAAGCTGCAGGCTGCAGTCGACAGCGACCTCGGCGGCTATGACAAGTTCAAGGCCGATTTCGTCGCCGCCGGCACCACCCAGTTCGGCTCCGGCTGGGCCTGGCTCTCCGTCAAGGACGGCAAGCTCGAAATCTCCAAGACCTCGAACGGCGAAAGCCCGCTGATCCACGGCGCATCGCCGATCCTCGGCGTCGACGTCTGGGAACACTCCTACTACATCGACTACCGCAACGCCCGTCCGAAGTACCTCGAAGCCTTCGTCGACAGCCTGATCAACTGGGATTACGTGGCTGAAATGTACGAAGCCGCGACGAAGTAATCGTCCAGCATTAGACGCTTTTCGACGCCCGGTGCCTCGCACCGGGCGTTTTTCGTTTCAGACACGGCCTGACATTCTGCAAATGGAACCATCCGGCATTCGCAACGTTTCTTCGGCAACACCACGAACAACGGAAAGGGTTTCATCATGGCGTCTTCCAACCTCCAGGCAGAACTTCGTGAACTGCGCGAACAGATGAATGATCTGAAGGACATGATCAGCCGCGAAGCTGGCCGCAGCAGCCGCAACGTGCGCAACCGCGCCTCCGAAGCGCTGGAAGAAGCAGGCCGGGCCGCCTCTTCCGTCATCGGCTACGATCGTGATGACATCCGCAATCGCGCATCTGACGTGGTCAACGGCGCGACCCGCACGGCCCATGTCGTGGCTGATTACGCCCGCGAAGGCGCAGACACGGTTGCTGGCGTCGTCCGCCGTCATCCGGCTGCCGCGACCTCCGCTGGCCTGATCACGCTCGGTATCGTCGGCGGTGTCGTCGGTTACCTGCTTGCCAATTCGACGCCGCCGGCCCGTGACAGCCGCTGGCGCTGGAACTGAGACCAGCCATGGTCAAGGTGACCTATCACGTCGTGGAGCATGACGAGGGTTATGCCTACCGTCTGGGCAACGTCTATTCGGAGCCTTACCCGACGCACGACGAAGCGGTGGCTGCAGCCCGCAAGGCCGCAGGCGCCCAGCAACTGACCGACGGCGATGCCGAAATCAGCTGGCAGAATGCCGAAGGCGAATGGATCCACGAACATGCGGACGGTGCGGACCGCCCCATGACGGACGTCGTCGATGATGTCGAAGACGACCGGTAAGCCTGATCCTGTTTGAGTTCAGGCTAAAGGAAAGCCCGTGGCGCAAGCCGCGGGCTTTCTCATTGAGGCCACTTCTGCGGCGTATGTCAGAATTCCGTCCAGTCCTGCTTTGCCGGTTCGGCGGGTGCCGCAGACCCCATGCCGAAGGCCCGGCCGAGTTTGCCGGCCAGCGCACGGGCCGGCGAGGGGGCCGGGTTATGGGAAGCGGAAGCCGCGGCCGGTTGACGGAGAGCAGGCTGGCGACCAGGGGCGGGCGAGGGTGCGACGACACGATGCTGCGCCATTCTCCCTATAGGCGCCGTCCCGGCCTGACCGAGCCGGAACTGCGCAAGCAGCGTGTTCAGCGAGTCCGCTTCCGCTGCCAGCGTATGCGAGGCTGCTGTCTGCTCCTCAACCATGGCCGCATTCTGCTGCGTGCCCTGGTCCATGGTGTTGACGGCGAGATTGATCTCCTGCAAACCGGTCGACTGTTCGCGCGCCGCAGTGACGATCGCGCCAACGTGGTGGCTGATCTCCTGGACGGCGCTGACGATCTTCTCGAGCTCCGTGCCGGTCTCACCGACGAGAGCCACACCATTGCCGACCTGCGCGGTCGACTTCGAGATCAGCGCCTTGATCTCCTTCGCAGCATTGGCGGAGCGCTGGGCAAGCTCCCGCACTTCCTGGGCAACGACCGCAAAGCCCTTGCCTGCCTCTCCGGCGCGGGCTGCCTCGACGCCCGCATTGAGCGCCAGCAGATTGGTCTGGAAGGCAATATCCTCGATCACGCCGATGATGTTGGAGATCGACTGGGAAGACTGCTCGATCTCGGTCATGGCAGACACGGCATTGCGCACGACCTCGCCGGAGCGCTCGGCGCCGGACCGCGTGCTCTCGACCAACTGGCCTACATCTTCCGCACGCTTGGCCGTGTCGCGCACGGTCTTGGTGACCTGCTCGACGGCGGCAGCGGTTTCCTCGACGGAGGCCGCCTGCTGTTCCGTGCGCTTTGCAAGATCGTCCGCCGAAGAGCGGATCTCAGCTGCACCGGCATGGATTGCCTGCGCATTGGCACCCACTGTTCTGAGCGCCGCATGCAATTTCTCGAGCGACTCGTTGAAATTCCCCCGCAGGCTGTCGAGATGCGGCGCGAAGGCTTTCTCCAGGCGAAACACCACGTCACCGTCGGACAGCGCCGAAAGGCCCTGTGCCAGTTCGGTCATGGCAAAGCGGACTTCCTCGGCCTCGCGGGCCTTTTCCGCTTCCGCCCGCTGGCGGTCGGCCTCAGCCTGCTCGCGCAGGGTGCGGCGCTCGTCGGACATGCGCGCGCTCTCGATCGCGGCATCCTTGAAGACCAGAACGGCCTTGGCCATACGGCCGACTTCGTCGCCACGGTCGACAGCCGGCACATCCACGGCGTGGTCGCCGGCGGCCAGCCGCGTCATGGCATTGGTCATGCCGGTGATCGGCGTGACGATGGAGCGGGCAAGCAGCCAGATCAGGGCGACGGCAAACACACCGGCAACACCGGCACCGAGCACCAGCGCCAATTCCAGCGCAAAGTGTGCAGCCTCGAGACGCGCGCGGGTCTCTGTCGTCTTGGTGGCCAGCACGCCCTTGATATCTGCGGCGGCAGCCCTGAACGTATCGAGGGCGCCGGTCGCGTCAGACGTGCCGATCGCGGCGATGTCTTCAATCGCCGTCTCACCCGCCTTGCGGGCGGCGATCTGCGGATCAGCCACTTTGCTGGCATAGGCGTCTGCGGCAGCCCGCATGGCATCAACACGCGCCGTGAGTGCGCTGTCGTTGCCGGCAAGCGTCCGGGCTTCGGCAAGAGCGGCCTCAAGCGCCTTGCGCTCTGTCGCAACGGCCGCCAGCGTGCTTTCGCTGCCGAACAGCAGATAGCCGCGTTCGTTGGCCGCCTGCTCGGCCATGGCAGTGGTCGCCGCATCGACGAGGTTGACGATGCGTTGTGCCCGATCCTGTTCGATCAGCGTGGTCTTTGCCGTGTAAGCCTGGACGAAGACGACGACGGAGGCCAGGAAACATCCAGCCATGATGGTGCAAAAGGTAAGGATCAGCTTCTTGCTGAGAGAAAGGTTGTTGAGAAACATGTCGTGACTTTCGGGCGCGCGAAATGGGCAGACAGCCGGAGGCCCGGCGTCGCGATGCAGCGGTGACATGATCCGTTCGGGCGTTTGCGTCTCCGTCATGGAGCGCTCAGGGGGACACCGGAAACGACCGATCAGCCGGGATCCTCTTCGAAACGATTTTACAAGCCGTTACCAGATCATGCGCGAATTTGCCTGATGCGTGAATTTCGATCACAAACGCAACTGTTACGGTTGGTCCTGCGTCGCCACCTTGTTTGTAACGACCAGCAGGATGTTGAGATCGTTCGACGGATAATAGTCCTTGGCGCGCATTTCGAAGGTGGTCGGCCCTGTCTTCTTCACGCCTTCGCCGCAGAAGCTGACGATCGAGTCCGGGTTCAGCTTGTCGACGGTCAGGTGGAAGTCACCGATTGGCCCGTACCAGTTGTTTCCGGTGGTCAGGATGTAGGAGAGCCACTGCTCGAAATAATAGACGCCGGCATCGGGGTTCTGCTTCTTTTCGAGCTTGATCGCGGCGTTGAGGAAGCCGTCGTCGACGCAGTAGCGCTTCTGGTAGTCGGCATAGGAATCGGAAGGCTTGCCGTCCCACATGAAGACGAGGCCAGCGCTTCCGCCGACGCTCGGGCGATAGCGGTGCTCGACCTCGACTTCGGCACCGGCCGGGAAGGTCGTCTCCCACCAGTAGATGGATTCAAGCTCCCAGACGGGAACGTATTCCGGCTCGGATGTGCCGTCCATCCCGTAGTTGAGGTCGACGATCAGTCCCTTGGCCAGCCAGTCCTTGATGACGTCGGGCTCCAGCGTCTTCAGCGCTTCCGTCGTCTCCTTCAAGAGCGGCTGCAGCGGGATCTCCTGTTCTTCGACATCAGCGGTGAAGTCGATGCCGCGCACCAGCACGCGCTGCTGAAGGTTTGGCTCGATCGCCTCTCCGTCCTGCACCACGGAGAAGTCCATGAAGTTGTCGCTCTGTTCGTCCGGCACCGCCGACATGATCTCAACCGGCCCGCCGATCTTCGGCATGGGGAAGGCGACGATGGTGTTGACCGGCTTGTCGCTGGTGTTGCGGTAGAGATATTTCACCTCCACCTTTTCCGGCGAGATGTAGAGATCTTCCCGCGCCATGGTGATCTCTTCGCTGCGCGTGAACACCAGGCCCCCAGCCTCGAGCGTGGCCATGGAATCGTTTGCCATCGTGGACGTGGCGGCAAGTGCCTGGAAAGCGCAGGCGAAAATCAGTTTGGCAGTCGTCGACGTCGTCACGGTTCAAATCCCCCGGAACCCAAAACTCAAATGCCACCTTAGCGGTGGCATTTCGATTCTTGAACGACGCTTTCTGGGTGTTACGCGCGCGCCGGCAGAAGCGGATAGCCAACGATCACGGCGCGGGCTGCAAGCGTTGCAATCGCCGCCTTGACCAGATCGCCCGGGATGAAGGCGAGCGAGCCGAGGACCACCTTGTCGAATGGCGTGCCGGCCACGACCGAGAGCCACGGCATGCCGCAGAGATAGACGATACCGATGCCGCCGACGACGCTCGCCACGAAGAAGCCCGCCATCTGCTTGACGGCCGACTGGCCCTCGCGGACCAGCTTTTCCGCGAGGAAGCCGGTGACGAAGGCACCGATGATCCAGCCGAAGATATAACCGCCGGTCGGCCCCATCAGCACGTTGAGACCGCCACGGCCGCCCGAAAGCACGGGCAAGCCGATGGCAACAAGCACCACAAGCAGGGCATAGGCGAGTGCCCCGCGCTTGGCACCGATGATGCAGCCGGCGAGCATGACGCCCATCGACTGGGCCGTGATCGGAACCGGCAGCAGCGGGATCGGCACGGGCGGAATAAAGCCGAGCACGATGATGATGGCAGTGAAGAGTGCGGCGAGCACGAGGTCTCTGGTGGTCATGAAAGGTCCCCGAAAAAGATCGCCCCGTTACTGACCCCGAACGCCCCGCGCGTCAATCGCCTCCGCAATCCTATCCGCATCCTTCAACGTCGAAATGATCAGCGGCCCGAGCATGCGCGACAGCTTCACCGGGATGCCGCGCGCCGCATGCGCCTCCTTCAGCGCCTCGTAGCGCTGGGCAATGTCGGGCACGAAGCGCAGGACGAGACCGAGCGCCAGTCCGAGATCGGATGCCTTCATCAGGCCAAGCTTCTCGAGTGGTCGGGCAAGGTCGGTTACGGCGGCCATGAAGTCGGCAATCGTCGTCGAAGCCGTCACGGCCGCCGCAACAAACAGGATCGCGACCAGCCGCAGCGTTGTGATCAGCGCTTCGAGCGGCGTCAGCAGCAGCAGATTGACGGCGGCGAGAAAAGCGATGGTGAACAGCACCGGCTTCAGCCGCCTCAAGCCCTCGGCAAGCCCGATGCCCGTCGAGCGATAGAGGAGCGCGGTCAGAACAAGGGCAGCCCCGAGCACGACCGGCTGGTCGATGAAGTAGAGGACCAGTCCGAAGACCATCAGCCCGAAAAGCTTCGGCTTCACCTGGATGCGATGCAGGAAACTCGTCCCCTCCACATGCAGGCTGGTCAGCATGCGGCGATCTCCCGGTAGTGGGCAATCGCGTCCTGGCCTGTGCCATCGAAGGCAAGTCCGCCTTCATGAAATACCAGCACGCGGCCGAAATCCGCGACAAGCTCAAGGTCATGGCTGATGACGATGGCCTGTTCGGCAAGCCCGTCGATCGCCGCCTTCACACGGGCGCGGTTCTTGAGATCCAGCTGGTTGGTCGGCTCGTCAAAGATCACAACATCAGGCCGGTTGACGCAGACGGAGGCGAGTGCGGCAAGCTGCAGCTCCCCGCCAGAGAGCTCATGCGGCCGCCGCAGGCCGAGATCGCCGATGCCAAAGCGGGCCAGCGCCTCATCGACCAGCCGCTCGACCTCCGCGGCATCAAGCCCCCGCGACTTCGGCCCGAGCGCCACGTCATCGCGGATGACAGGCAGGATGATCTGATTGCCGGGGTTCTGGAAGATGAACCCCGTCTTCGCCCGTGCGGCCTTCTCGTCGGCCACGGTATCCAACCCATCCAGCGTCACGGTGCCGGAGGTGGGTTTGGCAAGTCCCGCGATCAACCGGGCAAGGTCGTCTTGCCGGAGCCGTTGAGGCCGATGACGCCGATGCGCGGTTCTGTCAACGACAGCGAGAGCGGCTGCAGCGCCACACGGTCGCCGTAGCGCAATTCGGCTTGGTCGAAACGGATGTACAAGATGCGCGGTCTCCCAGAATTTGTCGGCTGTCTATATACCGCTTTGGTCTCAGGAAAATCGGAGAACTCCTAGGTAAGAACTCCTATGGCTTTGATTCGAGCCATATCGCTCATCTCTTCCGGCTCATACAGAAGCTGAAACTGCATTCAACATAACGCTACAAGCTGGACGAGTTTGACCACCCTCGACCCAAACAGGTTTACCGATGCACACGATCCAACCGTTGGTCACCACTAAGCCATCACCGTCATTGCAGGCGATGATTGGCCTAGGTGTTTGCGTGCTGTACTCGACTAGGGCTGGAAGATACGACGGGTTCGAATTCATATGCGGAAAAAACTCAAATGGAACGAGGTCAAGCGCGGTCTCTTTCATAACGTCTTGAGGAGACTTGCCAACGAAGAGTGCGTCGGTAGCGATTGTTGGGGTTAGAATGATCGCTCCCGCACTTGTCCCGATCAGCAGGCCGCCCTCCGAAGCCCATGTCCTGAGGCGCGAAATCAATCCGCTTCGCTTTAGCCGAGTAAGAAACTGGCCGGTATGACCGCCCGCAAGATGGATTGCGTCACACTGAAATAGCAAGTTCTCTTGTTTCTGGCTCCAGGGCTGATCCAGATCATAGAAGACGCAGAGATCGAGATCGAGGCGTCGATAATAGGCTCGCCGCTCGTCAAAATACCGCCGATCAGGTTCAGGACCGGAGGCGATATACCCGATCTTCTTTCCCGAGCCTTCAGACGCAAGGGTTGCCAGGAGCACTTTGTCGACGGCTTGGTTCTCGGGAATGATTTGGTCGCTGTAAAATGCAAGCCGTAGCATGCCGCCCTTCCGATCATTTTCGTGCGAGGAAACTTGCATCGATAGCTACTCTCCGCAATGCCTTTGGTTCGCGTGCATCGCGTCGGTGCTCGCTTCCGTTGTAGTTGTCTCCAAGAGCAATGTGTCACCAACCATGTGTTGGATGGTATCAACGATGTGAGAATCCGCCCGCGACGCCGTTGAACAAACCGCGAACATGCCGTAGCTTCACGCCATGTCGATTCCCGTCCCCAACGCCCTTGCGCGAAAAATCTTCCTCGAACGGCAGGGCCTGTCCCGCGCGCCGACGAAGGCGCTCGGGCGGGAGGGGCTCTACGACCTGATCCATGATCTCGGCTTCGTCCAGGTCGACAGCATCCAGTGGGTCGAGCGCGCCCATCACCAGATCCTCTTCTCGCGCAATCAGACGTACAAGCCGAGGGATCTCCATCATCTCATCGAAAAGGACCGCTCGCTCTTTGAGCACTGGACTCACGATGCTTCGGTCATCCCCTCGGCCTTCTTCCCGTACTGGAAACACCGCTTCGTCCGCCGCGAGGCAAAGATCCGCGAGGATTGGGCCAAATGGCAGGGGCAGGGCTACGATCAGGCCTTCGAGGAAACCTACGCCCGCATCCGCGACCACGGCCCGGTTATGGCGCGTGATGTAAAGGGCGAGGATCATGTCTCCGGCGGCTGGTGGAACTGGCATCCCTCGAAGACGGCGCTCGAATTCCTCTGGCACACCGGCAAGCTGGCGATTGCCAGGCGCGACGGTTTCCAGAAGGTCTATGACCTCGCCGAACGGGTGATCCCGACCGAACATCATGCGGCCGAAGTCGGGCACGAGGCCTTTGTCGACTGGGCCTGCCGGGCCGCACTCACCCGCCTCGGCTTTGCCACGTCAGGCGAAATCGCCGCATTCTTCAAGATCATCACGCCGGAAGAGGCCAAGGCCTGGTTGACCGAGCACCGCGACGAATTGCAGGAACTGGCGCTGGAAACCGTCGATGGCAAGCCGCGCAACGCCTTCGCTTTCGCCGATCGGCTGGCGACGCTCCTCGATGCACCCGAGCCACCCGCCCGCATCCGTGTGCTCTCGCCCTTTGACCCGCTGATCCGCGACCGCAACCGGACCGAACGTCTCTTCGGCTTCTTCTACCGCATCGAGGTCTTCGTCCCCGAGCCGAAGCGGCAATACGGCTACTACGTCTTCCCGCTGCTCGAAGGGGATCGCCTCATCGGCCGGATCGACATTAAAGCGGAACGCAAGGAGGGTCTCCTGGACGTTCGCCGTCTCTGGCTGGAGCCGGGCATCAAGCCGAGCGCCGGCCGTCTGGAGAAGCTCGAAGCAGAACTTCAGCGCGTTGCCCGCTTCGCCGGCATGGACGCGGTGCGGCTCCAGCCCGGCTGGCTCGGCTGATTCAAGACATTTTCATCAGGAAAGACGTTCGCATGACCGACAACAGCGCCTACCGCATCGAACCCCGCGTGCCCGCTATCGACGATTACATGCGCCTGCGCCTGGAATCCGGCCTGACACCCTTTTCCCTTGAAGCCGCCGAGAAGGGCCTGCCCAACTCCATCTTCGGCGTCAGCCTGATGCATGGCAATGAGACCGTCGGCATGGGCCGCGTAATCGGCGATGGCGGCTGCTTCTTCCAGGTGACCGATATTGCCATCCTGCCAGCCCATCAGGGCAGGGGGCTTGGCAAATGGATCATGGCGGCGCTGTCCGATTTCATAGCCACCCTGCCGAAGTCGGCCTATGTCAGCCTGATCGCCGACGTGCCCGCGAACCGGCTCTACGCACAATTCGGCTTCGACGAGACCGCCCCGCGATCGGTCGGCATGGCACGCAAGGTCGTCTGAAATTGCCTCAGGCGCTGCGGACGGCACCCGCCATGGCCCGCTCCTTAAGTTCCTGGAACTTGCGTGACGCCGAGGCGAGTTTCGCATCCCAAGTCGGGTCCGGCCTCTGCCCCTCGATCGCCTGGAAATAGACCTGCATCAACGCGGCGATCGCAAAGGGTTCGAGAACGGCCGCCTTCAGCGACAGCGCCCCAACCACCGCGATCGCGATTCCGAAGCCACTTGCCGCGCCGGGGAAGACGTACACGAGCGCCAGCGCAGGTCCAATCAATAGGAGGAAGATCGCAGCGGTGAGCACCCACAGAAAGATCGCGAGCCATACTGCGTTCTTCACCATGCGCCCGCCGTTCTGGGCGTAGAGCACCAGCCCCTGCCTTCCGGTTTCCCATGGGTTGGCGCTGTTGGTCCGGATGTTGTGGGCAAGGATGATCTCGTCGACATAGGTCAGCGACAGGCGGATCACCGTGTTGACGAAGCGGGTGACGGCTTCGAGCCCGGGGATCATCATGCCGATGCCCCCGACAACCCCGGTGATCGCCCGGATCACGCCCTTGATCAGCTGGTCGAGGACAAAGAGCAGGTTCGCCTCGGCGAAACGGGCTTCGACCACTGCACGCCCATGCGCGATCTGTCCCTTGCCGTCAGCCATCAGGCTGCGCCCTTCATAAAGTTCGACCATGACGGCGATATGGGCGGCCTTGACCATGTAGAGCAGCCATTCACGGATCCAGTAGACGGCGAAGGAGACGATGCCGAATCCGAGGATTCCGCCCCAGACGGCAAGATCCTCGCTGGAGCCGAACAGTCCGCCGAGCCCGTAGCCGATGCCGGCCGATCCGCCTGTACCGAGCACATAGGCGAGCGTGATGGAAAAATAGATGGCAATGCGCAACGCGATAAACGGCAAGGTCTGGAGCAGGATCGAAAGCGCCCGCCCGATCGAAAAATCCCACATTCTGAAATCCCCGAAGCCTGAAACCCGGCACCAAGTTTAGAAGTACAGCCACGAGCCCGCAAGGCCACCGCGCACATATCAGGCAGAGGAGGCAAGGTGAGGCAGGCAGCCCGACCTCACCGCAATCCGATGAAAAGAGACCCGCTATCGGTTGAAATTTCCTTCAGATGAACTAGGTTATATTTGTCATTTGAGGGAGCATTGATAATGCTACAGTCCGCTGAACGCCATGCCACAATGGTCGCGGTCCCGCAGGGATTTTCCGACGAGACCGACCGCAAGCGTCTCTCCGCGACTGCACTCAAGGCCTTTCGCCGTATCGTTCTCCAGTGGGGCCTTACCAGCCAGCAAGCGGCAGCGCTTCTCGGCGTTTCCATCAGCACCTGGGAGCGCCTGAAGCCCGACAGTGTCACGAAGACGCTGAGCCAGGACCAGATGACGCGCATCTCGGCGCTCACCGGCATCTACAAGGCGCTGCATCTGCTCTTCGTCGATGCCATGGCCGATCATTGGCCGAGTCTCGAAAACACCGGCCCGCTGTTCGACCGCCGCAGCCCCGTCGCTGCCATGATCGCGGGCGGCATCCCGCATATGCTGGAGGTGCGCCGTTATCTCGATGCGGTGCGGGGAGGTCTTTAAGTGGAGGTTGCCGGGCTGTCGGTCGCAACGCTGGCCGAGCCGAGGACGGTGCGGCTTGTCTCCACGGCCCGCCTGCGTCCCCCGGTGCTGGCGCCCCTGGCCGATACGGCGGAGCAACTAACCGAACTCGCCGAAATCGAAGCGGCCACCTCAAGCCGCATCAAGGCGCAGGCGACGGGCCTTTCGGGTCTCTCCGCCAACGAACTCGTCTATGACGTGCCGCATGCGCATTTCATCAATGCGAGCTTTGCCTATGCCAAACCGCGCGAGCCGAACCGCTTCAACGGTGAAATGCGCGGCGCCTGGTATGCCGCCCTGTCGGTGGAGACCTGTCTCGCCGAGATCGCCTTCCACATGACGGAGTTCCTCGCCCGCACCGGCCGTTTCGAAGCCATTGCCGAGTATGCGGAAATGTTCTGCAGCGTCTCCGGCGAGTTCCTCGACATGCGGCCCGTGCCGGATCATCCGGCCCTCGCGCCGGACAAAGGGACCGGTTATCCGCACGGCAATCGTCTGGCAGCCGAAGCCCGGCGTGCCGGGCTGAACGGCATCGTCTATCCCTCCGTGCGCCACAAAGGCGGCACCTGCTTCGCCATCCTGCGCCCAGCCGCCGTCCAGTCCGTCCGCCAGGGCGATGTCTGGCGGCTGAACTGGAACGGGAGGCCGGAGCCGGTGGTCGAGGGACCGATCGCGCCTTGACCGAATTCTATCAATTTTGCGGGCGGTCGCGGCCTGCGAGCCCTTTGCCGTGCCCGAGAGAAACCGGTTCACCTCCGCCCGCCGAATGCCCATCGATGGATCAAGGAGGGCTGCAGGCCCTCAGACGATCTCGGTCTCGGAGATCCGGATCCCGAAGCCTTCGAGGCCCACATAGTGCCGCTCGCGCGACGAAAAGAGACGGATCGAGGTCACGCCGAGATCCTTGAGGATCTGCGCGCCGAGGCCGATTTCCAGCCATTCGCTCTCGCGGGCCTGGGCTTCCGCATGCGCTTCGCGATCATGCTTGCCGCTGCGGGCCGTGGTCGAGACGCCGACGCCGACAGAGCCCTCGCGCAGATAGACGATCACGCCGCGTCCCTTCTCCGAGATCCGCTTCATGATGCCGTCGATTTGCCGGTCGACGCCGAAGACGTCGCGGCCGACATCCTCGAGATGCAGGCGCACGGGAATGTCTTCCCCGTCGCGGATGTCGCCGAAGACGACGGCCAAATGCTGCATCGGGTCCCAGGGCAGGGAATAGGCATAGGCCTTGGCCGGACCGTAAGGTGTCTGCACGTCGAACTTCGACTTCAGCTCGATCAGGGTTTCCTTCCGCTGCCGGTAGGCGATGAGATCGGCGACGGACACCTGCTTCAGCCCGTGCTGCACGGCGAAGGCCGAGACCTGCGGCCCACGCATGACCGTGCCATCATCGTTCACCAGTTCGGAAATCACCCCGATCGGTGGAAGTCCCGCCATGTTGCACAGGTCGACAGCGGCTTCCGTATGGCCCGAGCGCATCAGGACGCCGCCTTCGCGGGAGACCAGCGGGAAGATATGCCCTGGCCGAACGAAGTCGCTGGCACCGGCATTCGGGTTGGCGAGGTTGCGCACCGTCAGCGTCCGGTCATCGGCCGAAATACCGGTCGTGGTGCCATGCTTGAAGTCGACGGACACGGTGAAGGCGGTCGTGTGTGCGCTGTCGTTCTCCGCCACCATCGCCGAGAGGTTCAGGCGCTTGGCCTCTTCCTTCGGCATCGGGGTGCAGACGATGCCCGAGGTGTGACGCACGATGAAGGCCATCTTGTCGGCCGTGCAGTGAACGGCGGCAACGATCAGGTCCCCTTCGTTCTCGCGGCCGTCATCGTCGGTGACAACGACGATCTCGCCGGCTTCAAAGGCGCGGATCGCCTCGACGACGCGCTTCTGGTCATAGCTCATGGGGAAGTCCTCATCTGGTCCGGCCGTTCTGGCCGCGGTCTCTCAGGATATGGTCGAGAATGATGCAGGCGAGCATCGCCTCGCCGACAGGCACGGCGCGGATGCCGACGCAAGGGTCGTGGCGGCCCTTGGTGCGCACATCGACTTCATTGCCATCGGCATCGATTGAGCGCTTCTCGGTCAGGATTGACGAAGTTGGTTTGATGGCAAAGCGCGCAACGATCGGCTCGCCGGTCGAAATGCCGCCCAGCACGCCGCCGGCATGGTTTGACAGGAAGACGGGCTTGCCGTCCGCCCCGATCCGCATTTCGTCGGCATTCTCCTCGCCGGTGATCTCGGCTGCCTCGAAGCCGTTGCCGACTTCGACGCCCTTCACGGCGTTGATCGACATGAGACCGGCTGCGATCTCCTGGTCTAGCTTGCCATAGACGGGTGCGCCGATCCCGGCAGGTACACCCTCGGCCACCACTTCGATCACAGCACCGACGGATGAGCCGGCCTTGCGGATCCCGTCGAGATACTCCTCGAAGACGGGCACCATGGCTGCGTCAGGGCAGAAGAACGGGTTCTGGTCGACCTGCGCCCAATCCCAGTTGTCGCGGTTGATCTTGTGCGTGCCGATCTGCACCAGCGCACCGCGAATGGTGACGCCGGGCATGGCAAGCCGCGCCAGCGCGCCTGCGGCCACACGCGCGGCGGTTTCGCGCGCGGACGAGCGCCCGCCGCCGCGATAGTCGCGGATCCCGTATTTCAGGTCATAGGTATAGTCCGCATGGCCGGGGCGGTAGCGTTTGGCGATCTCGCCGTAGTCCTTCGAGCGCTGGTCGGTGTTCTCGATGAACAGTGACACCGGTGTGCCGGTCGTGATCATCGTGCCGTCTTCCTGCGGCATGACGCCGGACAGCACTTTCACGATATCGTCTTCGCGCCGTTGGGTGACGAATCGCGACTGGCCGGGCTTGCGCTTGTCCATGAAGACCTGCAGGTCTTCTTGGGCGAAACGGACGCCCGGAGGGCAGCCGTCGACAACAGCGCCGAGCGCCGGCCCGTGGCTTTCGCCCCAGGTGGTGACGCGGAAGAGGTGACCGAAGGTATTGTGCGACATGCGTGAGCTACCGTTCCATTCTCTCCCGCCGGAACATCGTCCGGCAGGCCTTGCCTTGGATGGCGTCACTCATAGAGCAAATCCACAATTTCTGTGAAGCGCTTTTGCGCCCGTTGCCGCCGATTTGCGACAACACTGTGTCGCCACAGACGGCATGATCTACCGCCGCGTGTGCTCAAGACGCCTTGCGCTGCGGCAGGCGGTCGACGAAACGGGTGAAATCGTCAAACGAGAGCGGCTTGGCGAAGGCATAGCCTTGCAGATAGTCGCAGCCGAGCTGGCGCAGAATGCCGGCATGCTCCTGCGTTTCCACGCCTTCCGCCACGGTCTCGATGCCGAGCGAGCGGGCGATCTCGACGATGTTGCGCACGAGACTGCGCTCCTGCGGCTGCACGGTCACCGGCATCACTAGCTGACGGTCGATCTTCAGCCGCTTCGGCTTCAGCTTCAAAAGGCTGACGATCGACGTATGGCCGGTGCCGAAATCGTCGATTTCGATGTCGATGCCGAGCGCCTTGATCTTCTCGATATTGTCTGAGGCAACCGTGTCGCTCTCGTCGAGGAAGATCGATTCCACCAGTTCGAAACAGATGGAGCCGGGCGAAATCTGCAGGCCGCGCAATTGTTCGATAAGATTGTCGTCATGCAGACGCTTGGAGGAAACGTTGACCGAAATGCGCGGCACGGCCATGCCGAGCGCCGTCCAGCGCATCTGATCCTTCAACGCCGTCTGCAGCACCAATTCGTCGATCCGCGCCATAACGTTCAGGTCTTCGGCGACCTTCAGGAAGTTGCCGGAAGCAAGAATCCCGCGATCCGGATGGCGCCAGCGGATCAACGCTTCTGCGCCGCACAGCTGCATGTTCGAAGCCTCGAACTGCGGCTGGTAGTAGACGACGAACTCGTCCCGGTCGAAGCCCGCGAGAATGTCGTCGGCCATGCGCTTCTTGGCGACGATATTGGCCTGCAGATCGGGCGTGAAGAACTCGTAGCAGTTCCGGCCCTTTTCCTTGGCCTGATAAAGCGCGATGTCGGCGTTGATGAGAACCTTGCGCGCATCAGGCGAGGCACCTTGTGCCTGCGCAATGCCGATCGACACGCCGCAGCGACAGTCGAACCCTTCGAAGTCGAGCGGCTGGCGCATTTCCTCGATGATCTTGTTGGCCAGCGTCGCCAGTTCGTCGACGGTGGTCTGACGACGAGCGAGAACGACGAATTCGTCACCGCCGATACGGGCGACAAGATCGCCGCGCGGCACGTGTTTCATCAGGATCCGCGAGGCGTGTACCAGCATGGCGTCGCCTGCTGCATGTCCCAGCGTGTCGTTGATTTCCTTGAACCGGTCGAGGTCGAGATGCAGGAAGGCGAACTTGTTCGCCGGGCGGTCGCCATTGCGAACCAGCAGGTCGAGTTCGAGATCGAGCTTGCGGCGGTTGGCAAGCGAGGTCAGCGGATCGTGGAGCGCGTTGAACTCGATGCGGTTCTTGGCGAGCTCCAGCTCGATGTTGCGCATGTCGGTTTCGGCTTTGGCGTTCCGCAACTGCTCGGCAAGCAACGCATCGGCGGTCACGTCGAAGGCAATCCCGATCAGCTTCTTCTTGCCGTCGCGACCGATATGCGGCTGGCCGACGGAGCGGATATAGCGGATCTCGCCATTCTGCAGGACCACGCGCTGGGTCGTGTTCATCACCTGGTCAAGTGTCACCGCCCGCTTCGTGGCGAGCTGGATATTCCCGCGGTCGTCGGGGTGGAGACGAGAGAGCCAGACATGTTCCGGAACGGCTTTGTCGCTGAACGGTATGCCGTAGAGCTGGTGCATGCGCTCGTCCCAGATGGCGCTCCGGGTCACAGGGTCACCTTCCCAGGTGCCGCAACTATAGGAGCCGAGCGCAAGATCGAGGCGCTGCGAGGCTTCGGCCAGCTGGTGTTCGCGGCTCGAGAGTTCCTCAAGCGCCAGTTCCAGCTCGGCATTCTTGATGTCGCTGTTCTCCTTCGCCCGGCTGAGCGACTGGGTGACCAGCGTATCGGTCGTCACGTCGCAGACGATGCCGGTGATGCTGCCGTCGAGCGTGCGGGCACCGACGGAGCGCAGGTAGCGGAAGCTGTTGTCGGACAGAGGGATCCGGTAGCTGATGTCCCACTGATCAGCCGTGCCGGCAACCACGCAGTCGAAATAGAACTGTTCGGCTCTGCCGATATCGTCGGCATGCAGCGAAGCGAACCAGTCTGCAAGCCGATCCTCGTCGTCTGAAAGGCTTGCCGGCAGCCCATGCAGGCCGGCACTCCGGCCATCCCAGATCAGCGCATGGGTCGTGCTGTCGATTTCCCAGATGCCGATATTGGAGGTCTCGAGAGCCAGCTGGAAACGTTGCGACAGCTCCAGCAACCGCTGTTCGCGGCCCCGGAGGCGGGCAATGTTCATATTGCGCTCGCTGAGCAGGAAGACGGCCAGCAGCACCGAGATCATCATCGCGAGCACGCCTGCCAGCACGAGCAGGCGGCTTGGCAGCAGACGGTTCATCGCCGCATCCCAGCCGTCGCCGGGAACTCCGTATAGCTCGATGGGCAGGCTCCCATCCTCCAGGGATACCGCGACGGGTTGTTCTGCGAAGATCGACGCATCCCCAAAGATGCGCTCTGTGCCAGAGACGGGCGGCAGCGTCACAGCAAGCTTGGTGTGTTCATGCTCCTGGTGGTTCGGCAACTCGGTATCGGTTAGCAGGTCGTAATGATCGAAGAAGCGATCCGCATCGATTTCTACGACCAGCGAGATCCAGGCATCCGTGGTTTGCCAGGGCAGGGGAGGCACCGGAACATCGATGATGAAGGTCCTGTCTCGGCTGGTGATCGAGGCCGTGAAAGCCATGCGCCTCGGATCGTCGAGTGGGAGGAACCGAATGCTCTTGATATGGGGATTGCCGGCGAGGATCTGCCGGATTGTCCGGTTCAGCTCGGGCGGCGACAGGGTGCTGTCATCTGCGATATCGTCCGCGAGCGACAGAACCAGATCTCGGTCCCGCAGGATCTTGTTCTTGATCTGGGACTTCACATGCAGCAGCCGATCAAGCACCGTATGCTCGATACGGCCACGCTCGTTGAACGCGGTATTCCGATCGATCATCAGACCTACCGACACGATCAGGACACTCAGCAAGGCGCCACCGATCAGCCAGAGCATGCCGTTGCCCCATCTGCTCTCGGCCCGCGGGTCCTTCATCAATTTACGCAAGTCTAGGTTTCCCCTGATCCCAACTGCGCTAAGTCTATGGTGTGGCGGTTAATTTAGGATTTCGGTAGACGCGAGCTTTTTCCCCTCCCTGTACTTTGTCGATCACCATCGCATTTCTTCCGATCATGCCTTCACAGATCTTAAACCGAACATTCCCCCAAGGATAACCGACTGATGGCGCTTGATCCTGGCTGCCATTCGGGTCCACAATCCCCTTGAAATGTCATTTTCACGGGCGAATTCCGCCACATTCGGGAGGCTATTTTGCAGTCGTTTTCAGCATCGATTTGGTCGAAGGTGGTTCGCATGCGTGTCGTGATTTCCCTGCTTCTTGCCACGGCAAGCTTCCTTTCCCCGTCGCGGTGCTCGCTGGCAGCGCCGATGTCGAGTCGACGATCCGGGACGTGAATGTCGATGGCATGAGCCTCGTCCTCGAGGACGGCAAGACCTATGCGGTTCCGGCGGAGTTCAACTTCGAAGGGCTGGAGCCCGGCCAGAAGGTCATCGTGTTCTACACGGAAGTGGACGGCAAGCGCGTCGTCGACGATCTGGAAGTCCTGCAGTAAGGCAGGCAGTGGCCGCCTGAACAGGGCGGCCGGGGTCGGTGATCAGAGCCAGCCGATGGTCTTCTGGTCGCGGTCGATCTTCAATATCCGGTCCTGCGGGATGTTCATTTCGCAGGCCTCGTCCTCGCTGACATCGCCGATCAGGCGGAAGCAACTGCGGATGACGCCACCATGGCTGACGCAGACGGTGGGCCGCTCCACCGATTTCAGCCAGGCGCCAATCCTCCACGACAGGATCTCATAGCTTTCCGCGTCGTCGCCGGGGGGAATGAAACCCCATTTCTGCCGGGCCCGTTCGGCAACGCGCTCGGGCGAGACCTCGGCCAGTTCCGGTAGCGTCGATCCTTCCCAGGCGCCGAAGGACAGTTCCTTCAGTCGGTCGTCGAGACGGTATTCATGAGGGGCCAGGCCCATGGCGGTGCGTGCGCGTTCCATCGTGTCGCGGGTGCGTCCGAGCGGGGAGCTTACAAAGTCAAAATCCCCGGCATGGCTGCCGAGGATTTGCGCGAGCTTGCGCCCGTTTTCGGATGCCTGCTGGCGGCCGATATCGTTGAGGCCGATATCCTTCTGCCCCTGCATGCGGCCTTCGGCATTCCAGTCGGTCTGGCCGTGACGGATCATGTAGATGAGCACGGCGCAGTCTCCGATGTCAGTCCTTGCCGAGCACGATGTCGGGCGCGTCGACCGACTTCATGCCAACCGTGTGATAGCCGCAGTCGACGTGGTGCACTTCGCCGGAAACCCCGGTCGAAAGATCGGACAGGAGATACATGCCCGATTTGCCCACCTCGTCGGTGGTGACGTTGCGCTTCAGCGGCGAGTGATACTCGTTCCACTTCAGAATATAGCGGAAGTCGCCGATGCCGGAGGCTGCGAGCGTCTTGATCGGGCCGGCCGAGATCGCGTTGACGCGAATGCCGCGGCCACCCATGTCGACGGCGAGATAGCGCACGGACGCTTCGAGAGCGGCCTTCGCCACACCCATGACGTTGTAATGCGGCATGACCTTCTCGGCGCCGTAATAGGTGAGCGTTACAAGCGAACCGCCATCGTTCATGATCTTTTCGGCGCGGGCAGCGACAGCGGTGAACGAGTAGACCGAGATGTCCATCGTCCGGGTGAAGTTGTCACGGCTCGTCTCGATATAGCGGCCGGTCAGCTCGTCCTTGTCGGAGAAGGCGATCGCGTGCACGACGAAGTCGATCTTGCCCCAATGCGCCTCGATATTGCTGAAGACGGCGTCGATGCTGTCGAGATTGGTCACGTCGCAATCGCCGGCAAGGAAAGCGTCCAGTTCCTGGGCCAGCGGCTCGACACGCTTCTTCAGCGCATCACCCTGCCAGGTCAGCGCGATCTCAGCACCCTGGTCACGACAGGCCTTCGCGATACCCCACGCGATGGAGCGATTGTTGGCGACACCCATGATGACGCCGCGCTTGCCTGCCATAAGGCCGGAACCTTGAACCATATCGGGACCCTTTGATGCTTTCTGTGGAATTGCCTATGGCATAGGCCGTTCCGGCGTTCAAGGTTGCAGCCCGACATCCGTCGATCGGTCCCTCGACAATCGCCGCCTCCGTCAGAAATCCTTCATATGTCAGGCAAAAACGCACCAATGTTAGGCGAGGGGGATGCGCCTAGATGTAGAGCCCCTCGCGCATCAGACGCATGAGATCGGTGACCTTCTCATCCGGCTTTTCCCACAGCATGACGCGCAGCTCCACGACGAGCGCACCGCGTCCGCCTTCACCATTGGGCAGGCCGAGGTCGTCGATGCGGATCACCTGGTCGGAATTCGACCACGCAGGCACCGTCACCGGAACCATGGTTCCATCCGGCCCCTCCACATGGCTCTCGTAGCCAAGCACGGCGTTTTCCAGCGTGATCGGCAGCACGGTGCGGATGTCGAACTGGTCGACGAGGAAACGCTCGGCCTTCAGAACCTTGATCGTCACGGCCACATCGCCGCGCTGCAGGCCCTGGAACTTCAGACCCTGGTTCTTCAGGCGCACGACATGACCCTCGGTCACGCCGTCGAGCGGCACACGCACTTCGCGGCCGTCATTCAGTGTCAGCGGTACGGATTTCTGTTCGAGCAGGTCGGCAATCGCGACGACGGCTTCGGCAAAGATGTCCGGCGCCTTTTCCGGCAGCGGCGGCGGGGCGCCGCGCAGGCGCCGGACGAACGAGCTCAGAAGTTCGATTGGTGCCAGCAGAGGAGAGGCCGCCGGCTTGAGCGGCATCCCCTCGGCGAGATCAGCTGCTTCCTGTTCACGACGCAGGTTCTCGGCGGCAGCCGCCGCTTCCGGGCTGTCGCCAAAAATGCGGGAGACGGTTTCTTCGGGACCGGATGCCGTGCCTCCAACGGAAGCGGTCGAGCCACCTGTTGCCCCGGAAGCCGTGCCCGCAGCCTTGTCGGCACCAGTTGTGGAGGTTCCGGAAGCTGCCGCGTTCGCGGTCTCTTCCTTCACACCGGCCTGGGCTTGTGCCTTGGCCTTCGCTTCGGCGGCCTGTTCCTTCGCCGCCTTCATTTTGGCAGCCTGGGCGGCATCGGCCTTGGCCTTCTCGGCCTCGGCGCGCGCAAGTTCCTCCAGCACGCGTTCGGCATTTGCCTTGGCCTGCTTGGCCTTTTCGGCTGCCTCCCGCGCCGACTGGCGCTGCTGCATGATCGTCTGCTCGCGTTCCAAGGCTTCCACCTTCATGCGTTGTTGATCATACCGGCTGCGTTTGGCCGGATCCTTCAGCACTTCATAGGCCCGGCCGATCTCGGCAAAACGATTGTTCGCCAGCGGATCGTCCCGGTTCTGGTCCGGATGCACGGATTTCGCTTTCGTGCGCCATGCAGCCTTGATTTCGTCCGCGCCTGCATCACGCTTCACGCCGAGAATCGAGTAGAAATCACGCATCGAGGACACCAACACACCTCAGGCGGCAGGGCCCGATCATGGCGCCCCGTCCGCGAACTTTCATGCCGTCCCCTCTGATACATGCGGGTCCGGTCGCTACAGTTGGCAGAAAGCCTCGCACGCGAGTGCTAATCGAAGGTTACGCTGGGTGAGGGCGGGGTGGTCTATTTCTTCGGGTTTGCTTAAGCAATTCTTTCGAATGCGACCGAAATCGCTCCGCCGTTTACGACCGGCGATCGAAGCTCATCAGCTGCCAGCTTCCGGAGCCTGCCGTGCAGGTCTTGCCCGAGAAATAGGCGATGCCTTCATAGGAATGGCGCGTGGTGGAGAAATTCCGGCAGATCATGCCATCGCCCTTCTCTTCCTGAATGGCGGTGACCACGCCGGCGCTGCCGGTGGTCGCATTCGCCCAGGGAAGCGGCTTGCCTTCGGTCTTCGAAAGATCCGCCGACGACACGGCGCTCTGCACCGTCAATTCGTCCGAATGGCTGGTACCATTGCCCTTCTTGGCAACGGTGGAGGTGGAGATCGAACTGTCGACCGTGTCCGAACCGAACAGGTCCATGCTGCTGCCAAAGCATCCGCTGAGCGGAAGTGTCGCAGTGATGATGAGCAAGATCGAGCTTCTACGCATGCACCAACCCTTTGTACGCTCGACCGACTTTGCTATGTCTCTCAAGGGGCCTACGATCCAGTGCTTCGTCATCGGCGGCCAATATGCATATCGGGAGCATTTTACACAATATGTCAGATATCGGGTTAACAACTGGTGACTTCACGGAAGAGAACGAACCCTTTGCCCTCTTCGCCACCTGGCTGAAGGACGCCGAAGCCTCGGAGATCAACGATCCCAATGCGGTGGCGCTCGCGACCGTGGATGCGGACGGTCTGCCAAATGTGCGAATGGTGCTTCTCAAGGGCTTCGATGTCAGAGGTTTCGTTTTCTACACGAATTTCGAGAGCCAGAAGGGACAGGAAATTCTCGGCCAGAAAAAGGCAGCCATGTGTTTTCACTGGAAATCGCTGCGCCGCCAGATCCGCCTGAGAGGAGAGGTCGAGGTCGTCTCCGACGCGGAAGCGGACGAGTATTACGAGTCGCGCCCGCTCGGCAGCCGCATCGGTGCCTGGGCGTCGAAACAGTCCCGTCCGCTCGAGGGCCGGTTTTGCGCTGGAAAAGGCAGTTGCCGAATACACCGCGAAATACGCGCTCGGAAATGTGCCGCGCCCACCCCACTGGTCGGGCTTCCGCATCATTCCAAGCTCGATCGAGTTCTGGCACGACCGCAAGTTCCGCCTGCACGATCGCATCGAGTTTCGACGTGATGGTGACGGCTGGTCGAAGGTCCGCATGTACCCTTGAGGCGAGGGGAGGGGGTCAGCCGCCGGCGAGTTTCGACGGCAGCCCCGATGCCAGAGCCTCGACGTAACGACCCTTCTGGTAGAGCCCGTTGAGCGAGATCCGCGGCAGGAGCTGCGGGCTCGCCATCGAGGTCGGCGTCAAAGTACCCGGCCGAGTTGTCACCGAGAGCTTGTAGCCCGCCCAGTCGGCATAGCCGGCGGTCCGCGACCGTTGCACTGCGGGCATCACCATAGGGATAGGCAAAGGTCACCGGTCGCTCTCCGGTGATCGCCCCGACATATTCGGCGCTTTCGTTGAATTCCGATAGAAGCTCGGTGTCGGTGAGTTGCGCAAGACCCCGGTGGCTCACGGTATGAGCGCCGTAGGAGACCAGCGGATGGCTTGCAAGCGCCGCGAGCTCCTGCCCGTCCATCACGGCCTCTGCGACGAGAGCATGCGGATTGATCCCCGCAGCATTGGCTGCCGCGTCAAGCTGCGCCACACCCTTCGCCTCATCGCCCGCCATCAGCGCACGCGCGACGGCATCGAAAGCGGCTGACTTTGCACGCGCCGTCCCACAATCGAGATCGATCCGGCCTGCCGGCAGGCAGAGCGCCACGCGAGACTTCGCCGCGATCATCGCTTCCGCCGTATCCCACCACATCGTGTGGCTGCGTTCTGAAAGCCCCTTGCACACGAAGATCGTGAAGGGAACGCCGTGGCGCTCGAACACTGGCAGCGCATGATCGCGGTTGTCGCGAAAGCCGTCGTCAAGGGTGAAGACGGCAAAAGGTGCGTCCCCCTCGGGTGCGGCAAGGGCTGCCGGTACATCTTGCAACCGCAAGAACCGATAGCCGCGCGCAGCAAGCGCCCGGATAGCGGAATCGAGAAACTCCGGTGAGATCGACAGGTGCCGGTTCGGCTGGAAGGCACCCGCCTCGTCCGGCCGGACATGATGCAGCGTGAAGATCACGCCCCGCCCTTTGAGACCTCGGGCAACCCCGAGCCGCGACATCAGAAAGGACGCCTCCAGCCCGGCGGTAATCACCGCCTGTTTCAACCGCTGTCCGATCCGTCCCGCCATCGCCCTGCCTGAAATAGCCTTGGTCACAATGGCCGGGAGGCTACCCGTCAAGTCTTTAAACTAGGTTCAACAGGTCGCCTCAATTTATGCTGAAGGCGGCAAAACGCCCTTGGCAAGCCTGGTGGAGCGTCTGGCGAGCAGTACGGCCGGGACTGTCCACAGGACGGGGATCAGGAAGGTGACAGCAAATGCGATGTTCGTCGTCTCGTTGGCCGAAGCCTCGGCAAGGCCAAGGCTGTTGCCGGCAAGTCCGGCAAAGGCGGCCCCGATCGCGAAGCCGGCCGATTGCAGCGTCGGGATCAGGCCCGAGGTTTTGTCACGCTCTCCAGCGGCACTTGCCTCCATCAGCATCTGGCTGAGGAATGCCCAGCTGGCGCCGAAGGCCGCACCCACGACGATCTGCCCGGCAATCAGGAGTGCCAGAGACCCCTGATGAAAGCCGAGCGCCACGAGGATCATTCCGCCGGATTGGAGGACGGGACCCGCCTCGATGGCGCGCCGCCGGGCCGACCCCGCCCCGATATGGGCAATCAAGACCGCGACAAGGCTCCAGCTCATCGCCATGACGGCGCCGAGACCGCCTGCCGCCATCGGACCAAAGCCGAAGCCTCGCTGCAGGCCGAAGACGAAGTAGACGCTGCTCGTGGCCTGGGCGACCGGCATCAGGAGGACCAGCCAGAGACCCGTGCCGACTGTGGAACTGAGACCAAAGGCGCTGTGCGGCATCAGGCTGGATGGGGACAGGCGGTCCCTGATGACGCTGAAGCCGAGCAGGGCGAGACCCGCAAAAACCAGGGCTGCCGACATCAAGGCCTGCCCGACGATGCCGGAGTAGAGGACCATCAGCATGCCGAGCGACAAGAGCACCAGCGGGGAGAGTGGCAGCCCCGAAGCATCGAGCCCCTTTTCGCGTCTCGTCGCCGTGAAGGCGGCAAGGACGATGAAGATGAGGCCGAAGGGGACATTGATCAGAAAAGCCATGCGCCAGGAAAAGCTCTCGGCCATCCAACCGGCCGCAAACGGGCCGCCGAAGGAGGCGCAGGTCCAGACCAGGGCTTCGACCCCGAAAACCTTGGGCAGAAGCCGGGCAGGAAAGAGCGCCGGGATCAACGCATAGCAGATCGCCGCCACAACCCCTTCGCCAAGACCCTGTCCGACGCGGCCCAGCAGCACCTGCTCCATGGACGTCGCCATGGCGGCAACCACCGTGCCGGCGATGAAGAGGAGGGTAGCCACGATCAGCATCCGCCGCGCGCCGAAGCGCTGCTTGAGCTGCGCAGCCGTCACCCCGGCGACGATCGAGCCGATCAGGTAAAGCGAGACCGACCAGGCGATCAGGTGCCCGCCGCCGATCTCCGCGATCGCGCTCGGCAAGACGGTCGAGACGAAGAAGCCGTTGAACGCAAAGAGCGCGACACCCATGCTCAGCATCAGGGTCGTGGCGAGATGGGCGGGCTGCAGCAGATCGAGCCAGCCTCCTTCGTCAACGGTGGCCGATTGGGCTGCCCCGGTGCCGTCTAAGGCAGTGGCGGGTGTGCCGGCGAGGCTCTCGATCGGGGTGTCGGTCATCAAGGAACTCTCTCTGCGGGATGCGATAGAATGCGATTTCCAGCCATGCTACAACCTCAACCGAAGTTGAGGTAAAGCCATGGCGAGCCAAAAAATGCATCTGACTGTCGGAGACGTCGCCCGCCGCAGCGGACTGGCGGTCTCGGCCATCCATTTCTATGAGCGCAAGGGTCTGATCTCTGCCGAGAGAAGCGGTGGAAACCAGCGCCGCTATGGCCGCGATGTCCTGCGTCGTCTGGCCTTGATCCGCGCCGCGCAGGAGGTGGGGCTGCCGCTTTCGGAGGTCGCGGACGCCTTGTCGGCTCTTCCGGCAGGCCGTACGCCAACGCCCGAAGACTGGCGCGGCATCGCGACAGGATGGGCCGAAAGGCTCGATGCCCGCATCCGTGTCCTCCAGCGCTTGCGCACCGATCTCGACGGCTGCATCGGCTGCGGCTGTCTGTCTCTTCAGCGCTGCCAGCTCGTCAATCCCGCGGACAGGCTCGCAGAGGAAGGCACAGGCGCAGTATCGCTTGCCCGCTGACGGCTTCGTGACCGCCACTGCGAGCATTCGCCCTGTGGATTAACCCTCCATTCACCATGATCGGGCGACCTTCTGTGGACTGATGGTTGCATTTGATTCCGATCGGCTGATTGTCGCCCCATTCTTGCCATAGGGCCTCAACCACAAGACGGCGGGTCGATCGAATCGGACCAGTCTCTGTCATCATTGAAATCCGGCGGCATTGGAGTTTTCATGAGCAAGTTGCTGATCGCGTTATCGTTTTGCGTAGCGATCCTTTCCATCTCAAGCACCGCTCATGCCGGCAGCGCCCAACTCCTCCTCGATGCCCGCACCGGTGAAGTTCTCGCCTCCGAAAACCCCGATGAGCTCAATCACCCGGCCTCGCTCACCAAGATGATGTCGGTCTACATGGTCTTCGACGCCATCCGCGCCGGAAAGCTGAGCTGGGACAGCCCCGTTCCCTTTTCGAAACATGCAGCCTCCCGCCCGCCGACCAAACTCTTCGTCAAGGCAGGCGACAGCATCACGGTCCGCGAAGCCGTGCTGGCGATGATCGTCAAGTCGGCCAATGATGCATCCGCCGCGATCGGCGAGAAGCTCGGCGGCAGCGAAGAAGGCTTTGCCGCCTTGATGACCCGCAAGGCCCGCTCGCTCGGCATGATGAACACCACCTTCTTCAACGCCTCGGGCCTGCCGCATGACCAGCAGTTTACCACTGCGCGCGACATGTCGACCCTCGGCGTTGCCCTGATGCGCGACTTCCCTAGGGAATACGAACTCTTCGCCACCAAGAGCTTCAAGTTCCGCGGCAAGACGATCAGCGGCCACAACAACCTGATGTATCGTTACAAGGGCATGGACGGCATCAAGACCGGCTACACCAATGCCTCCGGCTTCAACCTCGTGAGCGCCGTCGAACACAATGGCCGCCGCGTGATCGGTGTCGTCATGGGCGGCAGAACGGCGGCAAGCCGCGACAAGATCATGGAACGCCTGATCGACGCCAACATCAAGAAGGCCTCGTCGGGCGAGCAATTGCTGGTCTCGCGCTCGACCGGCGTTCAGATGGATCTCGCCCGCCTGGGTGACGACATTCCGGTTCCCGCTTCGCGCCAGTCGGCAGTCGCCGCCGTGCAGGGCATGGCAGGCGCCACCGGCACCGCGGCCCCGGGAACTGCCGCCGCCTATGCCCCGCCGGAAACGGTTGCCGCCGAACTGGTTGCCACACCGGCCACCCGCTTTGCCCCTGTCGACCCGCAGCACACCGCCAGCACGCCGCCGGCTTCCGCCGAGCGCAAGTGGCAGATCCAGATTGCCGCCGCCACCTCGGCCCAGGCTGCCATGGACCTGCTCTCCCAGGCCCGCCAGAAGGTCGGCGGCCCGCTGCAGGATCTCGACACCTACACCGAAATGGTCACCCGCAACGGCATCACCTTCTACCGCGCCCGCTTCACCGGCTTCGGAACCAAGGAAGAAGCCCGCATCGCCTGCGACAAGCTGGTGCGCCAGCGCTACGACTGCGTGCTGATGCCGGCCCGGGGGTGATTGGTTCTGTTGGGGTTACAGCAGTCTCTGTGAGATGGTTGTCTACAAACTAAGGTGCGAGATTCCGCATCCCCAGATCCTCAAACAGCCTCAGCAGATAGCCATCCGGATCGGGGACAACGAATTGCCGATTGCCGACCTCGTGATCGTCGCGCCGATACCATTTCTCTTCGAGAGGCAGATAGAGAGACACTCCTGCTGTCTCTAACCGGTCGAGAATGGGCCGAACCTGAAGCACGCGGATCTGTAGGTTCATTCCCCGACCGAATGGTCGATCCAGTGGCGCTTCCGCCAGCTCGAAAGTCCGGCCGAGCCCGACCTGGTCGATCATCAGTTGCGCGTCGCCGAGCGTGAGGAAGCTGAAGCCTTCCTCAGGGCGTTCGTAGACGACTTCAAAGCCGATGAGATCGCAGTAGAAGGCGCGGCTCGCTCGCCAGTCACTCACCGCGAGTTCGGGAACGAGCGCGTTTTCTCTCAAGCCTTCGTGCCCCCCACCGTGATCTGGTCCATCCGCAGATGCGGCTGGCCGACGCCCACGGGGACCCACTGGCCGGCCTTGCCGCAATTGCCAATCCCGGTGTCGAGCTTCGTGTCGTTGCCGATCATCGAGATCCGGCGCATGGCGTCCGGCCCGTTGCCGATCAGCATGGCACCCTTGACCGGGGCTCCGATCTTGCCGTTTTCGATGAGGTAAGCCTCGGTGCAGCCGAAGACGAACTTGCCGGAGGTGATGTCCACCTGGCCGCCGCCGAAAGAGGCGGCGTAGATGCCCTTTTTGACGGAAGAGATGATCTCTTCGGGGCTCTTGTCGCCGGAAAGCATGTAGGTGTTGGTCATGCGCGGCATGGGCTGATGGGCATAGCCCTGACGACGGCCATTGCCGGTTGCCTTCATGCCCATCAGCCGGGCATTCTGCCGATCCTGCATGTAGCCGACCAGCCGGCCATTCTCGATCAGCACGTTATAGGCCGATGGCGTACCCTCGTCGTCGATGGTGATCGAGCCGCGCCGATCGGTGATCGTGCCGTCGTCGACCACGGTGACGCCGGGAGCTGCCACCATCTCGCCCATCAGGCCGGCAAAGGCGGATGTCTTCTTCCGGTTGAAGTCGCCTTCCAGCCCGTGGCCGACCGCCTCATGCAGCATGACGCCCGGCCAGCCATTGCCGAGCACGATGTCCATCGTACCAGCCGGCGCCTCCTGGGCTTCGAGGTTGACGAGCGCCTGGCGCAATGCCTCGTCGGCCCCGCGCTGCCAGCTTTCTTCGGTCAGGAACTCGTTGAAGCCCATGCGGCCGCCGACCCCGAAGGAGCCGCTTTCCTGGCGGTCGCCTTCGCCTGTCACGACGGAGATGTTGATGCGGGTCATCGGCCTGATATCGCGCACCCGGTGTCCATCGGCGCGCAGGATCTCGACCACCTGCCAGCTTGCGCCGACAGTCGCTGTCACCTGCCGCACCTTGGGGTCCTTGTCGCGCAGATAGGCGTCGATTTCGGATAGCAGCTTCACCTTCTCTTCGAAGGTCGGCGAGCCGATCGGATTGCCGTCGCCATAGAGCTTCGCATTGGTCCGCTGCGGTGCGGCCGCATAGGAGCCGGAATGGCCATGGGTGACCGCGCCGACGGCATCGGCCGCGCGGGAGAGGGCGGAGAGCGACAGCTCGCCGGCATGGGCATAGCCGACAGCCTCGCCGGCCACAGCGCGAAGCCCGAAACCCTGGTCCGTGTTGAAGGAGCCACCCTTGAGGCGACCATTGTCGAAAGTCAGCGATTCCGCCTGGGCATGCTCGACGAACAGCTCCCCGTCATCGGCGCTCTTCAAGGCATCCTGCGACGCGCCGCGTCAGCGCGCCTTCATCGCAATCGAAGAGGGAGAGAAGGTCCTGGGTCATGCGAGGTCTCCTTGAGTCGCTGGCTCTGCATGTAGGCGCCGCAACGAAAGGGCAAGCCCGCCGGACTTGCCCCTCATCTATAAAGTCATCACGATCCGGCGACCGGCCCCTCAGGGCAGCTTGTCATAACCTTCGCCGAAGCCGGCAAGCTCGATCGGAATGCCGACGCGGTCCTGGTCGGCGGATTCGCGCAGCGCAAACACGGCAGCCTTGCCGGCGCGCAGGATCTTCATCAGTTCCTCGTCGATCTCCACTTCCACATAGCAGCCCTCGGAGAAGCAGCGGGTGAAATAGGCGCGACCGATATTGTTGCCGTCGACAAAGAGCTCCATGCCATCCTTGAGGAGAACACCGAGCGGAGCGAGGATGCGCAGGATGCGCGCCTTGCGGTCAGCGGTCTTCAAGACGACGACGGAGAGCCCGACTTCCGGACGATCCTCGGCAATGACGTTCTGCATCAGAGCGCATTGCTCTTCGGATGCACCGGCCGGCTTGTCGCAGATGACAGACCAAGCCCCGTGGTTGGAGCGGATCGAACCCGGCTGTTGTTGCGGTTGCT
This sequence comes from Allorhizobium sp., assembly GCA_965283865.1. Classification (GTDB taxonomy): domain Bacteria; phylum Pseudomonadota; class Alphaproteobacteria; order Rhizobiales; family Rhizobiaceae; genus Allorhizobium. The sequence continues at coordinate 3,702,213 of CBDIQA010000001.1, read as the reverse complement.
GGCTCTGCGCCGGCGTCGCGAGAGCGGCGATCAGCACGGCGCTCGCGGTCAGGCTGGACCAGGCAAGTCTAGGCAGACCCATGAAAACCTCTGGAAAACGAATCATTGCCGACATTCTTGTCGTCGGGGTGCGCAAATGGGAAGCCCCGACGCCTGTTTTAAGGCCGACTACGGCATAATTGGGACTGCGTTTTGGATGTGGAAGCGCAATCATGCGCCTCATGGTGCCCCAACTGGTTAAAGCCTGTGCATCGAGGTCGCATGTATTTGATGAAGCGCAAAAATGCCGCACCGGCTTTCGTCCGGGCGTATTGCGATTGCGGCCAATCTGTGATTTGAAACGGCGACACTAGCATGATTTTTGCGCTATGGTTTGATGTGGATCAAGCGCTTGTGGGAGACCAAACCGTGATGAAGAGAACCTATGCAGCCTTGGCCGCTTTGGCCTGTCTGCTTTTCGCTTCTGTAGGCTTCGCCGATCAGCCGAAGCCCTGGCAGATGGGTATGCAGGAACCAGCCACCTCCATCATGGAGTTCAACAGCTGGTTCGAGCAGTACACACTGTGGTTCATCGTTCCGATCACCATCTTCGTTCTGATTCTTCTTGATCCTCGTGCGTCGTCAAGTTCCGCGCTGAGCGCCAACCCGGTTCCGTCCAAGACCAGCCACAACACGGCGATCGAGGTTGTCTGGACGGTCGGCTCCGGTTCGTCATTCTGCTTTGCGCTCGCCATTCCGTCCTTCCAGCCTGCTGACCTACGCAGCTCACCCCGCCGGAAGAAGCCCGAGCATGACCGTCAAGGCAACCGCCACCCAGTGGAACTGTGGTCTTATGAGTATGCAGACCGAGCAGCGCTGCTGTCCTTCGACAGCTACGATGCTGAAGGAAGCCGACCGCGCCGCCATCGGCAAGGAAGATGCCGCCACGTCTACCCGCGCCTTCTGGCCGTCGACAACGAAGTTGGTCGTTCCGGTTGATACGAGACCGTTCGTCGTGCTGGTCACGGCCGCCCCGACCGACGTCATTCACGCCTTTGCAATGCCGGCCTTCGGCATCAAGATCGACGCCATCCCGGGTCGTACTGAACGAAACCTGGTTCAACGCGCGCGACCGTGAAGGTCTGTACTACGGCCAGTGTTCGGAGCTTGTGCGGCAAGGACCATGCCTTCATGCCGATCGCGATCCGCGTCGTGACCGACGAGCAGTACGCGACCTGGCTGGCAGGCCGCCGAGCCTCGGATCTGCTCCGGCGCCAATCAGCGACTCTCATGGCTGCTGTCGATGGCCGCTCCACGCCGGCCTGCCAGACAGCTGAAAACATCACGAACTGAGAGGAGTGAGGTCAATGGCTGGCTCTGTTGCCCACGACGAACACGCGCACGGCGCACATCACGACCATAAGCCGGGCTTCGTTCGCCCGCTGGTTCATGTCGACCAACCACAAGGACATCGGCACTCTCTACCTGATCTTCGCGATCATGGCGGGCATCATCGGCGGCCGCGCTGTCGGTTGCCATGCGCATGGAGCTGCAGGAGCCGGGCATCCAGATCTTCCAGCGGTCTGGCCCAGATGGTCTACGGCTTCGAACGGTGATGCTGCCATCGACGGCGGCAAGCACATGTACAACGTCTTCACGACGGCCCACGCCCTGATCATGATCTTCTTCATGGTCATGCCGGCGCTGATCGGCGGCTTTGCCAACTGGATGGTGCCGATCATGATCGGCGCGCCGGATATGGCGTTCCCGCGCATGAACAACATCTCTTTCTGGCTGCTCGTCGCCGGCCTTCATGCTGCTTGCTGCATCTCGATGTTCGTCGAAGGTCCGGCAGGCGCCTACGGCGTCGGCGGTGGCTGGACGCTCTATCCGCCGCTGTCGACCTCGGGCCAGCCCGGTCCGGCCGTGGACCTTGCGATCCTCGTCGCTCCACATCTGCCGGTGCCTCGTCGATCCTCGGTGCGATCAACTTCATCACCACCATCTTCAACATGCGCGCGCCGGGCATGACGCTGCACAAGATGCCGCTGTTCGCCTGGTCGGTCCTGGTCACCGCCTTCCTGCTGCTGCTGTCGCTTGCCGGTTCTCGCCGGTGGCATCACCATGCTGCTGACCGACCGCAACTTCGGCACGACCTTCTTCGCTCCTGAAGGCGGCGGCGACCCGATCCTGCTACCAGCATCTGTTCTGGTTCTTCGGTCACCCGGAAGTCTACATCCTGATCCTGCCCGGCTTCGGCATCGTCAGCCACATCGTCTCGACCTTCTCGAAGAAGCCGGTCTTCGGCTACCTCGGCATGGCCTACGCCATGGTTGGCGATCGGCGCCGTCGGCTTCGTCGTGTGGGCTCACCACATGTACACGGTCGGCCTGTCGCTTCGACACGCAGCGCTACTTCCTCTTCGCCACCATGGTCATCGCGGTGCCGACCGGCGTGAAGATCTTCTCCTGGATCGCGACGATGTGGGGCGGCTCGATCTGACCTTCAAGACGCCGATGCTCTGGGCGCTCGGCTTCATCTTCCTGTTCACCGTCGGTGGCGTCACGGGCGTCCAGCTGGCCAATGCCGGCCTCGACCGCTCGCTGCATGACACCTACTACGTCGTGGCTCACTTCCACTACGTGCTGTCGCTCGGCGCCGTGTTCGCCATCTTCGCCGGCTGGTACTACTGGTTCCCGAAGATGACCGGCTACATGTACAACGAGTTCGTCGGCAAGCTGCACTTCTGGGTCATGTTCGTCGGCGTGAACCTCGATGTTCTTCCCGCAGCACTTCCTCGGCCTCGCCGGCATGCCGCGCCGCTACATCGACTATCCGGACGCTTATGCCGGCTGGAACTATGTCTCGTCGATCGGCTCCTACATCTCGGCCGTCGGCGTGCCTGATCTTCCTCTTCGGCGTGTTCGAAGCCTTCGCCGAAGAAGCGCGTCGCCGGCGACAATCCGTGGGGCGAAGGCGCCAACACGCTGGAATGGCAGCTGTCTTCGCCGCCGCCGTTCCACCAGTGGGAACAGCTGCCGAAGATCAAGTAAGCGGCTCACCGCTCGAGATCGGAGCCGCCGGCCAGGCCGGCGGCTCTCGACCAGCAGAAGATGGACTCGAGTAGCATGGCCGTTAGTCGACGGAAACGACAGCATTGGCGGAAGGCGAGGCTTCGCGCATGTCCGAGGCGACGGTCGGCGCGATTTCTTCGCGCTTGCTGAAGCCGCGCGTCATGTCGCTCGTGGTGTTCACGGCGCTGGCCGGCCTGCTGCTCGCGCCGGGCGACGATCAACCCGGTGCATGCGGTTTTATCGCGATCCTGTGCCATCGCCGTTGGCGCTGGCGCATCCGGCGCGCTCAACATGTGGTACGACGCCGACATCGACGCGGTGATGACGCGCACCGCAGCCGTCCGGTTCCAGCCGGCCGCATCCACGCCGCACGAGGCGCTCGCCTTCGGCCTCGTGCTCTCGGTGCTGTCGGTGCATGATCGCTCGGCCGTGCTGGTCAACTGGCTGTCGGCGGCGCTGCTGGCCTTCACCATCTTCTTCTACGCCGTCGTCTACACGATGTGGCTGAAGCGCTGGACGCCGCAGAACATCGTCATCGGTGGTGCTGCCGGCGCCTTTCCGCCGATGGTCGGCTGGGCCTGCGGTGACCGGGTCGGTCAGCCCTCGAAAGCGTCATCCTGTTCCTGATCATCTTCCTGTGGACGCCGCCGCATTTCTGGGCGCTCGCGCTGTTCAAGATGCAAGGACTATGGCGCAGCCGGCGTCCCGATGATGCCCAATGTCGCCGGCGAGCGCCTCGACCAAGCGCCAGATCGCTCGTCTATGCGCTGTCCTGACGGCCGTCACGGGCGTCCTGCCGACGGCTGCACGGGTCTGCGCCTCCATCGGCTACGGCATCGTCGCCGGCGCTGCTCGGCGCCTGCTTCGTGCACTGGTATCCATCGCACGTCTGGCGCATGGCCGACGGCGACGACAAGATCGGTACCGGCCAAGAAGCTCTTCGCCTATTCGATCTTCTACCTCTTCGCGATCTTCGCTGCTCCTGGCTGATAGCGATTTCGACCTCGCGCCGTTTGTCGGCATCGCTCGGAGGTGCCCATGGTCGATCGAAACCGTTCAACGTCAACGACGAAGCAGCAGCAAGTCGCGCCGTGGCCGCAATCCATCGCCCTCGGCGTCGTGCTCGCGGCTCTCGTCGTGATCTTCTATGTCGTGACCATCGTCAAGATCGGCCACATCGTGGGCTGACGAGGCAAAGATCGTCGACCGAATCGAACGAGCCATATCCAGCAAGTTCAGCCGCCGCAATCGTGGCGCGGCTGGTCTGCCTGCGTCGTCTTCGTCGGCGCCATGGTCGGCATGGCCTATGCCGCTGTGCCGCTTTACCAGTTGTTCTGCCAGGTCACCGGCTACGGCGGCACGACGCAGCGCGTCGAGCAGCAGTGTGCTGACCGTCGTGCTCGACCGCGACGATCAACGGTGACGCTTCGACGCCAATGTCTCCGCCGGTCTGACCGTGGGACTTCAAGCCGGTCGACAACGCAAGGTGACGCCGAAGATCGGCGAAACCGTCCAGGTCACACTATCACCGCGACGAACAATTCGCCCCATCCGGTCACCGGTGACGGCGATCTTCAACGTGACCCCCGGCGAAGCCGGTGCCTACTTCAACAAGGTGCAGTGCTTCTGCTTCACCAAGACCACGTTGCAGCCGGGCGAAACACTGGAAATGCCCGTCGTCTTCTTTGTCGATCCTGCCATCGTCGATGCAGAGGAGACAAAGGGCATCGGAACGATTACCCTGTCTTACACCTTCTATCCGCGCGATGATCAGGAGCCGGTGGCCGCATTGTCGGTTGGTGAAGACAAGGAACAGCCGAAACTGTGAGAGGGCTCCGGTTCGCCGGAACTCGTAATGAAATTGACATTCGGGGATTGCTGAAATGGCCGAAGCGCACCAGAAGAACCACGACTACCACATCATCGATCCGAGCCCGTGGCCGCTCCTGGCCTCGATCGGCGCCTTCGTCCTCACCTTCGGTGGCGTCGGCTACATGCGCGTACCTGAATGGCGGCTCGCTGAACCTGTTCGGCATCAACTTCGCCAGCCCGTGGCTCTTCTATCATCGGCCTCGCCATCGTGCTCTTCACGATGTTCGCCTGGTGGGCCGATACCATCAAGGAAGCCGCATGAAGGCCACCACACCCGCGTCGTGCTCGCTGCATCTGCGCTACGGCATGATCATGTTCATCGCTTCTGAAGTGATGTTCTTCGTCGCTTGGTTCTGGGCCTTCTTCGACGCCAGCCTCTTCGCCAACGAAGCCATCCAGGCAAGCCGCGTCGAGTTTACCGGTGGCACCTGGCCGCCGCAGGGCATCGAGGTCGTCGATCCCTGGCACCTGCCGCTCTACAACACCGTCATTCTGCTGCTGTCCGGCACAACTGCGTGACCTGGGCGCACCATGCGCTGCTCCACAACGACCGCAAGGGCCTGGTTTCAACGGTCTGGTGCTGACTGTCGCGCCTCGGCGTCCTGTTCTCCGTTCGTTCAGGCCTACGAGTACATGCACGCGCCGTTCGGCTTCAAGGATTCCATCTACGGCGCCACCTTCTTCATGGCGACCGGCTTCCACGGCTTCCACGTTCTGGTCGGCACGATCTTCCTGATCGTCTGCCTGTTCCGTGCGCTCGCCGGGCCACTTCACCCCGCAAGCAGCATTTCGGCTTCGAAGCCGCCGCCTGGTACTGGCACTTCGTCGACGTCGTCTGGCTGTTCCTGTTCGCCTGCGATCTATGTCTGGGCGGCGGGGTGCACCGCTCGCCCATTAATCCGGGCAGGTTTTGATCAGAGGGCGGCGAAAGCCGCCCTTTGTGTTTTCAGCGATGCGACGATCGGGCACTGGGACGGAACCCTCTCATGCTCTATGGGTTTGCCGGGGACGAGCCGCATCAAGCAGGAGAGAGCCCATGACCGAAGACGAAGCGAAATTTCCGCCGGTAGATCCGGTCAAGGCGGCGCTGACGGCGTCCTGCCCGCGCTGCGGCAACGGCAAGCTGTTTGACGGCTTCACCAAGCCGAAGGCCCGCTGCAATTCCTGCGGCCTTGATCTCTCCTGGGTGGATGCGGGCGATGGCCCGGCAATCTTTGTCATCCGTGAACGCTGACCTTCTGGTCGTTGGTTTCCGTAGCCTGGGTGGAACTGACCTATCAGCCCTCGATGTGGCTCCACATCCTCGTCTTCGCGCCGCTCGGCGTGGCGCTCACCCTCTGGCTCATGCGCTTCCTGAAAGCTCTGCTGATTGCCCTCCAATATAAGCACAACGCCTCTCAAGGGGTCATCGACCGTGGCTGACATGGGCATGGGAGAGGGCATGGGTGAGGGGAGCGGGACCGGCCGCCGCACTTGGCGTTTCTGGATTGCCCTGGTGCTCGTTCCCGCAGCGCTTGTCATCCTCCTCTCGCTCGGTACCTGGCAGGTCAACCGTCTGCAGTGGAAGGAAGCCCTGCTTGCCGACATTCAGCAACGCAGCACCGCAGCACCCGTCGATATCGCGGAACTGGAGCGCCTGCTGGCAGCGGGCGACGCGGTCGATTATCGCCATGCAACGGCGAGCGGTCGTTACCTGAACGACAAGGAACGCCACTTTCTTGCGACCTTCCAGGGCCAGTCGGGCTTTTACCTCTACACGCCGCTCGAGCTTGCCGATGGGCGCTACCTCTTCGTCAACCGGGGCTTCGTCCCCTATGACCGCAAGGATCCGGCAACGCGTCCCGGGAGCCTAGTCGAGGGCGAGCAGACGGTAACGGGTCTCGCCCGGGCAGAACTGACCGAAAAGCCGTCTTCGCTGGTTCCGGACAACGACGAGGCGGCCAACATCTTCTACTGGAAGGACCGCGCCCGCATGGCGGCTTCCGTCGATCTGCCGGCCGATCGCGTCCTGCCCTTCTTCCTCGATGCCGATTCGACGCCGGTCGCAGGCGGCCTACCCAAGGGTGGCGTGACCCAGATCGACCTGCCCAACAACCATCTGCAATATGTCATCACCTGGTACGGCCTCGCCTTTGCCCTTGTCGCGGTCGTGCTTGCAGGCCTGATCCGTCGGAAATCCCGATAGAGCCACGGAGAATTTTCCGCTAGAAGGACCGGATGAAGACGGCGAAGTGATCGCCGTGTCGGGGAAACTGCATGTCCTATCTCGCCTCTACGCTGGTGGCGCTCGTCGCGCTCGAACACATCTACATTCTGATCCTCGAGATGTTTCTCTGGACCACCCCGACCGGGCGCCGCGCCTTCGGCATGAGGCCCGAACAGGCGGAAGCGACCAAGGTCATGGCGGCCAACCAGGGCCTCTATAACGGCTTCCTCGCCGCCGGCCTGATCTGGGGCCTGCTCCACCCGGATGTTGCCGTCGGCACTCAAATTCAGTTGTTTTTCCTTGGCTGCGTGCTGGTCGCCGGCCTATATGGAGGTGCAACGGCCTCGCGGAAGATCTTCGTCATCCAGGCGCTTCCAGCTGCTCTCGCCATTATCGCTGTCCTGATTGCCGGTTGATCCGATGAACATGCACCTGAACCGCCCCCCTCTGACGATCAGGCTTTGCGGCCCGCGCGGCTTCTGCGCCGGTGTCGACCGTGCCATCCAGATCGTCGTACTCGCTCTCAAGCGCTACGGGGCCCCGGTTTATGTGCGCCACGAGATTGTCCACAACCGCTATGTCGTTGAAGGTCTCGAAGCCAAGGGCGCCATCTTCGTCGAGGAACTCGACGAGATCCCGTCTGAGCATCGCCAGCAGCCGGTGGTCTTCTCCGCCCATGGCGTGCCGAAATCCGTGCCGGAGGATGCGGCAAGCCGCAACCTCTTCTATCTCGACGCCACGTGCCCGCTGGTCTCCAAGGTGCACAAGCAGGCCATGCGCCATGAGCGTCTAGGTCGCCATGTCATCCTGATCGGCCATGCCGGGCATCCAGAGGTGATCGGCACCATGGGACAACTGCCGGAAGGCACGGTCTCCCTCGTCGAAACTGTCGAGGACGCGGACGCCTATCAGCCGCTCGACGCTGACAATCTCGGTTACGTCACCCAGACCACGCTCTCGGTCGATGATACCGCCGGCGTCATCGCCCGGCTTATGGAGCGCTTCCCGAACCTGACGGCACCATCAGCAGACTCGATCTGCTACGCGACCACCAACCGCCAGGAAGCGGTGAAGCACGCAGCCCCCGGCTGCGACCTCTTCATCGTCGTCGGCGCGCCGAATTCGTCCAACTCCAAGCGCCTCGTCGAAGTGGCCTTGAGGGCAGGGGCCACCCGCTCGCTGCTCGTCCAGCGCGCCTCCGAGATTGACTGGGACTATGTCGGTGAAATCGGCACGCTCGGCATTTCCGCCGGCGCCTCCGCGCCTGAGGTCATTGTCGACGAGATCATCGACGCCTTCCGCCAACGTTTCGACGCCAAGGTTGAGCTTGCGATCACGGCCGAGGAAAACGAGCATTTCCTCGTCAACCGCGAACTGCGCGATGTCGAACTGACGCGCGAGGACATGGCCTGGGTCAACGGCTGAGCTCAGGTGACCTGCGCTCGCCTAGTGCAAGCCGGTTGCGCGCATATCCCGGTAAAGTCCTGCCGTCTGTTGATAGAGCGAGAGCGCATCCCGCGCCGGCATCGGCCGACCGAAGAGATAACCCTGGCCCTGCAGACATCCCATGGCCAGGAGCACGGCGGCCTGGGCTTCCGTTTCAATCCCCTCGGCCACGGTGTCCAGACGCATTTCGCGGCTCATGGCAACCAGGGCACGGGTGATGGCAGCGTCTGACGGCGACGTCTGGATATCGCGGATGAACCCCCGATCGATCTTCAGCGTCGAGAGAGGATAGCGCTGCAGCGAGGACAGCGAGGCATAGCCGGTTCCGAAGTCGTCGAAGGCGACGCCGACACCGATGTCGCGGATGGCCTTCAGCGTCAGCAGGCTGGCTTCGTCGTCATTCAGCGTCACTTCCTCGGTGACTTCAAGCTCCAGCCAATTGGCAGAGATTTCGTGTCGCTGGACGGCCTCGACGACCCGATCCCGCAGGTTCGCGGCGCGGAATTGTTGAGGGAAGAGATTGACGGCCACCTTGCAATCTCCGCCACCGGCGTTGAGTGACTTCGCCATGCGGCAGGCCTCGTCGATCGTCCACCAGCCGATTTCGGCAGCGAGCGTGCTTTGCTCCAGCGCCGGCAGGAAGCGATCGGGCAGGAGCAGTCCGTGCTGCGGATGGTTCCAGCGGATGAGTGCTTCAAAACCGACGATCCGTCGTGAGCTCAGCTCCACCTGCGGCTGATAATAGAGCTCCAGATCGCCGTTGCGCATGGCGTGACGCAGCTCGTCGCGCATATCCCGCTTCGCCTGGCTCTCGCTGCGCATGGCAGGCTCGAAGAAGCGGTAAGAGCGTCCCCCTGCCGCCTTGGCGCAGTAGAGTGCAAAATCGGCCGAAGCCAGTAGTTCGTCCGCATCAGCCCCATGCTCGGGCGCAATCGCAATGCCGAGGCTCGCGCCCAGTTCCAGATGCATCCCGCCGAGGCTGAACGGTTTTCGAAACGCCTCAAGGATCTTCAAGGCCTCCTGCTGCACGATCAGCGGATCGCTGCATGGCGCATAGAGAATGCCGAACTCGTCACCGCCAAGGCGCGCAACGGTAGCCGTGTCGCCCAGCAGATAGGGAATGCGCACGGCAATCGCCTGCAGCAGGCTGTCCCCCATCACATGGCCATGCGTGTCGTTGACCTCCTTGAAACCGTCGAGATCCATCAGGATCAGACTGCATGGCTCGCCAGAAGCCATCTTTTGCGCAAGTACGGTCATGAACTCGTGACGATTCTGCAGCCCGGTTAGGGTGTCATGCGAGGCAAGACGCATCAGGCGGGCGTCCCGCTCGCGCCGTTCGGATATGTCCTTGATTGCAGCACCCGCCCAAAACCCGTCCTCGGCAGTCCAGGTGGAAAGGGTGATCTCGATCGGAAATTCAGACCCGTCGCTCCTCAGCGCGGAGACTTCCACCGGCTTGCCACCGAGCCCCGGTTTGGCGCCGCCTGCAACACTGGCCATGCCCGCCGTATGGGCGCCACGCATGCGCTCGGGAATGATCATGGTAACCGGACGCCCCCGGATCTGATCCGGTTCGTAGCCGAACATGCTGCAGAATGCGTCATTGGCAAAGCGGATGTCGCCGTGACTGTCGACCACAATGAGCGCGAGGCTCATGGCCGCGGCAAAGTCATGCGCCATGCGGGCGGTTGGCGGAAGGTCCATTGCGTCATTCCGGTCATTATTTGAGGCAATACTACAGGATTAATATTAGCGAGCTGTAAAATTTGCGTCGGTTTGGGACACGCTGAGCAACTTGAGCAGTGCGCATCAAGTGTGTATAGTTCTGTGATGAGGAGTTCAGCAGTCATTGCCGCGTTGAAGGCGGACGGGTGGTACGAAGTCTCCACCAAGGGCAGTCATGTCCAGTTCAAACATGACGCAAAGCCCGGCCGCGTGACTGTGCCTCATCCAAAGAGAGATCTGCCGATCGGTACTCTGAAGAACATCGAGCAACAGTCTGGGTTGAAGCTGAGGTGATCGCATGCACAATTTCATCGGCCTGATCCACAAGGATCCTGACAGCGATTATGGCGTCTCCTTTCCCGACTTTCCGGGTGTAGCGACGGCTGGCACGGATCTGGACGATGCACGCCGAATGGCGGAGGAGGCGCTGGCTTTCCATGTCGAAGGCATGATCGAGGACGGTGAGGCGATCCCCGAGCCTTCTTCGCTTGAGGCGATCATGTCTGATCCGGAAAACAGCGATGCCGTGGCCGTTCTCATTCCGGTCTAGAGGTCCTGCCAAGGTAGCAGTACGCGTCAACATCACGTTGGCAGAGGATCTGCTGCGTGCGATTGATTCTCATGCAGAAGCGCATGGTCTGACACGCTCCGGCTTCCTCGCGCAGGCAGCCGAGCGCCAAATGAAGGATGATGCGAACCACAACAACGCAAAGGGCTATGCACTGTCAGCCTGATGGAGGCTGGTGCACGCCCCATTTCCTGTGCCCCGTGTCGTTCCGGGGCTGGCATGCGCGCCGTCCCCGTTATAGGACTCGGCCCATCCCCGAAGCGGCACGGAACCTCAAAGCTGTGGCAGTTTACACCGATATCAACGAAATCGATCTCAAGGCCTTCCTCGCGCAATATGACGCGGGCGAGCTCCTGTCCTACAAGGGCATCGCGGAGGGCGTCGAGAACACCAATTTCCTGCTGCACACGACGAAGCAGCCGCTGATCCTGACGCTTTACGAAAAGCGCGTGGACCGCAACGATCTGCCCTTCTTCCTCGGCCTGATGCATCATTTGTCGGAGCGCGGCCTGTCCTGCCCGCTGCCTTTGCCGCGCAAGGATGGCGCGCTGCTCGGCGAACTCTCCGGCCGACCCGCTGCTCTCATCTCCTTCCTGGAAGGCATGTGGCTGCGCAAGCCCGAGGCCGCAGCATTGCCGTGAAGTCGGCAAGCGCGCTGGCCGGCATGCATGCTGGCCGGCGAAGGCTTCGAGCTCACCCGTCGCCAATGCGCTTGCGCTGGAAGGCTGGCAGACGCTATGGGCAAAGTCGCAGGCCCGCGCCGACGAGGTCGAGACCGGGCTGGAAGACGAGATCGGCGCCGAGCTTGATTTCCTCGCCGCCCACTGGCCGAAGGTGCTGCCGTCAGGCGTCATCCATGCCGACCTCTTCCCCGACAACGTCTTCTTCCTGGGCGACGATCTCTCGGGCCTGATCGACTTCTATTTCGCCTGCAACGACATCCTTGCCTACGACCTCGCCATCTGCCTCAACGCCTGGTGCTTTCGAAAAGGACGGCGCCTACAACATCACCAAGGGCAAGGCGATGATCGAGGGGTATCTCTCGGTGCGCCCGCTCTCTGCTGATGAGATTGCAAGCCTGCCGGTGCTCTGCCGCGGCTCGGCGCTGCGCTTCTTCCTGACGCGCCTCTATGACTGGCTGACGACGCCGGAAGGCGCGCTGGTGGTCAAGAAGGACCCGCTCGAATATCTGCGCAAGCTGCGCTTCCACCGCGCCGTCACCAATGCCTCCGAATACGGACTGATTTCATGAAACATGTCGACATCTTCACCGACGGTGCCTGCTCGGGCAATCCCGGCCCGGGCGGCTGGGGTGCCGTCCTGCGCTATGGCGAGACCGAAAAGGAACTCTGCGGCGGCGAGGCGGATACCACAAACAATCGCATGGAACTGCTCGCCACCATCACGGCGCTGAACGCGCTCAAGGACGCCTGCGAAGTCGACCTCTATACCGACAGCAAATACGTGATGGACGGCATCTCCAAGTGGATTTTCGGCTGGAAGAAGAACGGCTGGAAGACCGCCGACAAGAAGCCGGTCAAAAATGGCGAACTCTGGCAGGCGCTCGACGTCGCCAACCAGCGCCACAAGGTCAAGTGGCACTGGGTCAAGGGCCATGCCGGCCATCCTGAGAACGAACGCGCCGACGAGCTTGCCCGCAAGGGCATGGAGCCCTTCAAGAAGACGGGTGGTTTTCCGAAGTCGTTGCTGGTGAAGTGAGTGTCGGGCGAGGATGGCGCGCCGCGCCGCGCCGCCCTTGCCCTTTCCTCCGTTCACCCTATGCTCCCCGCAAAACAACACGACGGGAGGCATCCATGATCCAGCACTGCGTATTCCTGCGCTTCAAGGCGGCAGTTCAGGAAACCGAGAAGCAGGCGATCTATGCCGCGATTGCGGCCCTGAGGGACGTGGTCCCGGGAATGCTGGAGGTCAAGGCAGGACCGAATGTCTCGCCCGAGGGCCTGAGCGGCGGTTACAACGATGGATTCATCGTCATCTTCGAGGACGAGCTGGTGCGCGACTACTATCTGAAGCACCCCAAACATGTCGAGGTCGGCGAGCGTATCGTGAGCGCCACCGATGGCGGCCTGGCTGGCATTCTCGTCTTCGACCTCGCCCACTGATATCGGGGCTCAAACGAAAAGAGGCCCGGTTTCCCGGGCCTCCGAAGTCTGAAGAGAGCTGCTGCCAATTACGCGCCGAGCTGCTCGATCATCGTGGCAGCTGAAGACACGGTCGCCTGGCCGGGGTTTTCTTCGATGTTCAGGGTCTTCACCACGCCGTCTTCGACGAGCATCGAATAGCGCTTCGAGCGTACGCCGAGACCGCCGCCCGACAGGTCGATGTCGAGGCCGATCGCCTTGGTGAAACCGGCGTCCCAGTCGGCGAGGAAGTGGATCTTGCCCATGCCGCCGGAATGCTGCGCCCAGGCGCCCATCACGTGCCAGTCATTGACCGAGACCACGGCAATCGCGTCGACGCCGCGCGCCATCAGCGCATCGCGGTTTTCCAGATAGCCGGGCAGGTGGTTCAGTGTGCAGGTCGGGGTAAACGCGCCGGGGACGGCAAAGACGACGACCTTCTTGCCGGCAAACAGCTGTTCCGTGGTGACTTCCACCGGGCCGTCAGCGGTCTTTTCCTTGAAAGTGGCCTGGGGCAGCTTTTCGCCAATGGCAATGGTCATGAAATCGTCCTCGCTTGCGTTGAACCGCCCGAAACCCCTCCGGACGGCGGTCGAGGCGAATATAGGTGGAGGTCATTCAAAGGCAAGCACGGTTTCCATGGCGCGACTGTCGCTGACGACGAGGATACCCCACTGTTTGCCGGCGATCCGATACTTCTTCGGCAGCTTTTTGATCGGCACTGTCAGCACCGTTTCCCCCGAGGTTCCCGCAGTCATCGAGGCCTTCACGAAGACATGCCCGCTCGGGCCGCTGACAAACACGCGCGGCGCTTCTGCGGAAACCGGCATCTTCAGGCGAATGACAAGCTCCTTGCTGTCCATCTTGAGCTCATGCCCGACCACATGGAAGTCCGGGGAGGGGCCAGGCGGGACCTTCGACTGGGCGGAAGCAATGAGTGCCGCCTCCACCGGATTGGCGATACTGCCCTCATCCGCCGGAACAGTCAGGTCGGCCTGGAAGGGAATGCAGATGTTCTGGCAAACGCCGACAAAGGCACTCAGTGTCACGCCGGATGTGTTCGGAGCATCCTTCAGCGTCAGCGGCAGCGTGACGGGATGGTCGTAGCCGACATCGATCATGTCACCGTTCATCAGCACCTTGGGCACTGGAAAGCCAACGCTGTCGACCGTGTACAAGACGCCCGGAGCCGGCGTGATGGCGGGCGGGATCCCGACATCGCCTGGTTCCTTCCAATAGGTGATCCAGCCCGGCCTCGGCTCGATCACCAGGGCTCCGTGCCGCACCCCGTCGCCGGTTTCGGGCAGCAGGATCAGCCGCATCCGCCCACCTTCATTAACAGCCCATTCACTGCTGGCAGCCGACACGGGTCCCGCCGTGACCAGCGAGGCAAGCCCGATCGCGAGAGAAAGCATCATGAGCCGCAAGCTGCGCAAGCCGCATGACAGGCTGAAACGAGACATGTCTACTGCCGTTTTCGAGTTCATTCAACCGGCTCTAGAAGATCGCTCTCGCCTTGGCGAAGTCACGCTTGCTTCATGCTCATCATTTTTGGGTTGATCACAATCCGCTTCTGCCTCATCTTGGATAGGAGACCACATCTGAACCACGCATGAAGCCGATTGCCGTCGAGGCAGCCAAGGAGGCGGGCATGGCATTGTCGTCTAAAACCAGTCTGAGAGAACGCGGTTTCCTGGACGGTCAGTTCCTGATCGCCATGCCGGGCATGGCCGACGCGCAATTTCGCCCGCGCCGTCGTCTATATCTGTGCCCACTCGGATGCCGGCGCCATGGGCTTCATCATCAACCGCGCGCAATCGGTGACCTTCGCCGATCTCCTGCTGCATCTCGAACTCATCGATCGCAACGATGCGATCATGCTGCCCGATCACGCCCGCCATTTCCCCATCCAGTGCGGTGGCCCGGTTGAGCAGAACCGCGGCTTCGTCCTGCATTCCGATGACTATCTCTCCGACAGCTCCATCCCCGTCAGCGACGACATCTCGCTCACCGCCACCCTCGACATCGTCCGCGCCATCTCCGATGGCCGAGGCCCGCGCCACGCGACCATGCTGCTCGGCTATGCCGGCTGGGGACCGGGCCAGCTGGAAGAAGAGATCGCCCAGAACGGCTGGCTGCATTGCGCGGCGACCGAAAGCCTGATCTTCGACCGCAGCCTCGACAACAAATATGATCGCGCGCTGGCGCTGATGGGCATCAACCCGGCGATGCTGTCGATGGATGCGGGGCACGCTTGAAGGAGCAAGTCTGCTGGTTGCGTTCTTTCCGCTTGCAAGCTGAGTGAGCGTAGTCATTCTCTTGGTGCCTGACCAGCGGGTCCGGCCCAATCGAGACCCACCCCATGCCCTCCACCGACATCCTCATCGCCTTCTTCATCACCACCGCCGTCTTCGCCTTCATCCCGGGCCCCGCCATGCTCTATGTCGCGGCCCGCACGCTGGCAGCGGACCGCCGCGCGGGGCTTATGGCGACATCAGGGATACATGTTGGCTGTTACGTGCATGTGGTGGCCGCAGCAGCCGGTCTGTCGGTGCTCTTCCATGTCGTCCCGACGCTCTATCTGGCGGTGAAGCTGGCAGGTGCGGCTTACCTGATCTATCTCGGCGTTCGCATGTTCCGCGCGGCCCGGGCGGTTGGCGCAACGCCCGTAGCAATGCTGGCGCAGAAGTCGACGGGCCGTGCTTTCCTGGAAAGCATACTGGTCGAGGTGCTCAATCCGAAGACGGCGATCTTCTTCCTCGCCTTCCTGCCGCAGTTCATTGACCCTGCTGCGAGCTTCCCTGTCTGGCTGCAGTTCGTGATCCTCGGCACCCTGGTCAATGTGATGTTCACCATCGCCGACATCGCCTGCGTTCTCGCGGCCAGCACCGTCACCAGACGCCTGGCGCGGGTTTCATCACTGCAACGCAATCTGCAAAGGGCAGGGGGCGCAATCCTTGTCGGTCTCGGCATTCACGTCGCCCTCCAGCGCACGTGAAGCGCTACCGCCTCACGCCCGCTTCATCAGCGGAAACCGCTCCTTGAGCAGCCGCAGCACCGATTCCGACCCCAGCGGCGGCCCGAACAGGTAGCTTTGGCCGAAGTCGCAGCCCATCATCGCAAGATCGGCAGCATCCTGGTCAGTCTGGATGCCCTCGGCCACCACCTGCATGTCGAGCCCGCGCGCCATCGAGACCACGGAGCGCAGGAGGACGGACTTCTTGTCCGACTGGTCGCAGACCAGCGCCTTGTCGAGCTTGATCGTGTCGAAGGGGAAGCGGGTGAGATAGCCCAGCGCCGAATAGCCGGTGCCGAAATCGTCGAGCGCCAGCCGCACGCCGATCGCCTTCAGCTCGCTCGAAGATCCGGCGCGGCTGTTCGAGCTTGTCGTCATGACCACGCTTTCGGTGAGTTCCAGCTTGAGCCGCTCGGGTTCGCAGCCGGGTCTGCGCCAGCGATGGCGCGGATGTCGTTGGTAGATCTCGCTCGACGATCAGCTGCGGCCGACGACAGGTTGACCGAGACGAAGATCGGCAGCTCGCCGGTCTGGCGGTCACCACTCCGATCAGGTCAGCTGGATGGGCGTTCGCAGCGCAAACATGCCGAGCGGCTCGATCAGATCGAGCATTTCGGCGATCGGAATGAACTCGGTCGGCGAGATCGTGCCGCGCTTCGGGTGGTCCCAGCGCATCAAGGCCTCGAAGCCGGCAATCTCGCCATTGGCGAGCCTGACGATCGGCTGATAGGCCATCGACAGTTCCTTGCGCTCGATGGCGCGGCGCAGGTCCGTCTCGAACTGCAGCCGATCGGTGCCGACGGTGCGGAAGGCCGGGCGGAAGGGCTCGACGCTGATCGCCGCCGGTGCGCTTCGCCCGGTACATGGCAAGCTCCGCATCGGCGAGCAGGCTGGCAGCGCTCTCCTGCTGGTCCACCCAGGAAACAAGGCCGATCGAGGCGGTGAGGCTGATCTCGCGATTGGCAAAGTTGAGCGGTACCATGATCGCCTTGGACACCGCATCGGCAAAGTCAGCGATCTTGGCAGGGTCCTTTTCGGAGACCAGGATCAGGCCGAACTCATCGCCGGAAAGCCGCGCCAGCGTGTCCTGTGGCTTGAGCAATCGGCGTAGGCGCCGCGTGATCGCGATCAGGATGTTGTCGCCGGCAGCGATGCCCAGCGCGTCGTTCACCTGCTTGTAGCGGTCGATGTCGATGGCAAGCACGGTCGGTCGAACGCTCTCGGATGTCGAGGCGAGCGACAGGATCGCCTGCAACCGGTCGAGGAAGACTTCGCGGTTCGGAAGCCCCGTCAGATTGTCATGCATGGCATCGACCAGCAGCCGGTCGATCGAGTTCTTCTGCTCGGTGACATCGATGATCGTGCCGACGCAGCGGATGACTTCGCCATTCGATCCCAGCACGGGCCGTGCGCGGATCTTCAGCCAGTGGAAGTGGCCATCCTCGGCTCGGATTCGGAACTCGTGGCTGAGGCGTCCCTTGCGGTGTTCGAGCAGCACGTCGAGCGTGGCGCGGAAGCGGTCACGGTCATCGGGATGGAGGCGCGGCAGCCAGTTGCGTGCCGGTCCATGCATCGTGCCGGGTGAAAGGCCGAGCCTGATGGAAACATCCGGGCTCGTCACCACGCGGTCGCGGGCCACGTCCCAGTCCCATACAGTGTCGCCAGAGCCGGTCAGCGCCAGCGATTGGCGCTCCAGATCGGAGAACAGGCCCTGCTGATAGGCGCCGCCGGCGAAGGCGTGCTGCATGACCGTGAATCCAATCAGGAGAACGATCAGCACCAGTCCGCCGCCGAGTGCCGGCTGGATGATGTCGTTGTCGAGCTGGCCGGTCACCGTCATCCAGCCGCCGAACAGCCAGACCAGGATCAATGCCCAGGTCGGCACCAGAAGCACGGCGCGGTCATAGCGGTTGATGCCGAGATAGATGATGAGGCCGATGCCGACCACGCCCGTCAGCGCGAAGGAGACGCGCGCAATGCCGGCTGCGACAGAAGGGTCGAAGATTGCCACGCCGAATAGCACCGTCAGACCCAGCATCCAGGCGAGCGTCGCATAGCCGAGATGCACGTGCCAGCGATTGAGGTTGAGATAGGTGAAAAGGAAAATGACCAGCGACGAGGCAAGCGCAACTTCAGCCCCGGCGCGCCATATTCGAACATCCGAAGCGGTGAGCGAGATCAGCTTTTCGAGGAAGCCGAAGTCGACGCAGATATAGGCGAGCACCGCCCAGGCGAGTGCTGCCGCTGCCGGCAGCATGGAGGTGCCCTTGACGACGAAGAGGATGGTGAGGAACACCGCCAAGAGGCCGGCAATGCCAAGCACGATGCCGCGATAGAGCGTGAACGCGTTGACCGTGTCCTTGTAGGCGTCCGGTTCCCAGAGATAGATCTGCGGCAATTCCGGCGTCGCAAGTTCGGCGACAAAGGTGATGACCGTGCCGGGGTTCAGCGTGATGCGGAACACGTCGGCATCCGGGCTCGGCTACGCGGTCGAGCGCAAAGCCTTCCGATGGCGTGATCGCCATGATGCGCTGCGAGCCCAGATCCGGCCAGAACAGCCGCGAGCCCGACCAGGCGGAAATGCGGCGCAACGATCACGCCGCTCGAGCTGCTCTTCCGAGACGTTGGCGAGCGCAAAGACGGCCCAGTCGCCCTGATGTCCCTCGGTGGACGACGCGCACCTCGATGCGTCGGACGGATGCCGTCTGCACCGGCGGCTGTGGAAACCTGAAAGGCCTCGCCCTGGTTGGTATAGATCTCGGTCGTCGCCGTCAGATCCAGCGCGTTATCGTCACGCGCGATCTTGACCGGTTCGACGGCCAGCGCCGCCGAGGCGGCGAGCCCGACATAAAGCGCTGCGAACGCAGCCATGCAGAGAGCGGCCAGGCGAGGCACGGCGCGCAATCGATTTGCGGTATGGGTCATGAGGATCGTCTTGCCGTTCCGCGCCTTCGGAGCGCCGATCCGGGAGTAGAGCAGATGGTCGCGCCATTCCCCGTTGATTTTAAGATAGTCGCGCAAAAGACCTTCCCGCTCAAATCCCGTCTTTTTCGAGTAGCCGTCAGGCTGTTGACGTTGTCCGGAATACAGGCTGCCTCGATACGGTGCAACTCGAGTGGGCCGAAGATGTAGGGAATAGCCAGTTGACAGTGCGGCAAACATGTGGCCTTGCCGCGAATGGCGCTCGCCCATCCAGTAGCCGATCATGCAACTTTGCGCCGCACCACGTCGGATAAGACCGATGGTAAGCCCGCCCAGCAAGGCGTTTTCCTCCTTGTCGAAGAGGAAGAAGGGCACCGCCATGCCGGAGTGCAAATTCCTGTTCATTAGCGCAGGACGCGCTGCCGGAAGGCCCGCTCGGTGAGTTCATCAGGACGCCACAGGCGGTTCCCACGGCTGCAGGAAGGCGCGGCTCTCGCCGTCGCAACTGGTGCCATGGCTCGAAATCGCGAAAGCGCGGCAGGCGCAGCATATGCCGGTCGCCGTATAGCTCCGGCATGTCCGACTGCCGGGACAGAAACCGAAAGACCGAACGCGTCATGGTCAATCCCCGAGCGACAACCGGCGAAGATCGCGCCGGTCCAGTTCATGGATGCGGCGTTCAGCCGACAGCCTTGCGGATACCGGCCGGCTGTTGGGTGAGGGCGCCTGCGATTTCATCAAGCGAAACCAGGTGGTCGACAGGGCCGATCGCCGAGAGTGTCGGGGCCGTGTCGAAGAACAGGCGTCCGGCGAGGTCGGTCAGGCGTTCGGTGGTGATGCCGGCAAGCCGCTCCATCATCTCCTGGTTCGGAATGGTGCGGCCATAGAGCATCATCTGCCGGGCGATCTGGCCGGCGCGCGCAGCCGGGCTTTCCTGGCCCATCAAAAGCTGCGCACGGATCTGCGCCCGCGAGCGCTCGATTTCCTGCTGGTCGATGCGCTCGGAAGACTTGCTGCAGCTCATCGATGATGACCGGCACCAGTTCGGGCAGGTTCTCGCCGCCGGTCGCGGCATGGATGCCGAAGATACCGGTGTCGGAAAAGCCCCAGTGGAAGGCATAGACCGAGTAGCAGAGGCCGCGGATCTCACGCACTTCCTGGAAGAGACGCGACGACATGCCACCGCCCAGGATGTTGGCCAGGATCTGCGAACAGTAGAAGTCGCGCATGTGGTAGGCCTTGCCCTCGAAGCCGAGCAGGACCTGGGTATCCATGAGGTCGCGTTCGACGCGCGACTCGCCGCCCGTGTACCGGGCCGCATCCATGACCGGCGTGGCCGATGGGGTCGTCGGCAGTGAGGCGAAGCGCTCCTCGACCTGCTTGACGAAGGCGTCGTGATCGACCTTCCCGGCTGCGACGACGAACATGCGGTCGGTGGTGTAATTGCGCGAGAGATAGGCGCGGATCTGGTCGCTGGAGAAGGACTGCACCGTTTCAGGCGTGCCCAGAATGCTGCGCCCGATCGTCTGGCCGCGATAGGCTTCCTCGGAGAAACGATCGAAGACGACATCGTCTGGCGTGTCGTCGGCAGCACCGATTTCCTGCAGGATGACGTGTTTTTCGCGCTCCAGTTCCTCTTCGTCGAAGACACTGTCGGTCAGGATGTCGGCGAGAATGTCGACTGCGAGCGGCACATTGTCCTTCAGCACGCGGGCGTAATAGGACGTGGTCTCCGTCGAGGTCGCGGCGTTCACTTCGCCGCCGACATTCTCGATTTCCTCGGCAATCTGCCGGGCGGTCCGCTTGCTCGTGCCCTTGAAAGCCATGTGCTCGAGCAGATGCGCGATGCCATGCTCACCCTCCGTCTCGTTGCGCGATCCGGATTTGATCCAGGTGCCGAGAGCCACGCTTTCCAGATGCGGCATGTTCTCGGTTACAACAGTCAAACCCGAGGCAAGCCGGGTGCACTCAACATTCATGGTCCGTCTTTCTGCGCTTCTCAACTGTCCGCACGGGCATGTGCGCCGACAAAGCTTTCGACGGCTTTAAGGTCCGCGGGCAAGATTTCGAAGCGCTCCTCCCTGTCCATCAGATCAGCAAGCCATGTCGGAAGCGCGGGGTCAATACCGGAGGCCGATTTTACTGCCGCCGGGAATTTCGCCGGATGAGCGGTCGCGAGCACCACCATCGGGCTCTGCGGCTTCTCGAATTTCTTCGCGACATGCACGCCAACGGCGGTATGCGGGTCGAGCAGATAGCCGGTCTCGTCGAGCACGGCGCGGATCGTCTTCGCCACCTCCTTCTGGGTGGCCCGGCCGGCGCGAAAATCCTTGCGGATGAACTTCAAGGCCTCCGGCTTGATCTCGAAAGAGCCGGACTGCTTCAGCCCTTCCATCGACGAGCGGATGGCGGATGCATCGCGGCCATAGGCTTCGAACAGCAGGCGCTCGAAGTTCGACGAGATCTGGATGTCCATCGACGGCGAAGTGGTCGCCGAGACGCCCTTCATCTCGTAGCGGCCTGTCTTCATCGTGCGCGCCAGGATGTCGTTGTCATTGGTGGCAATGACCAGCTTGTCGATCGGCAGGCCCATCTTCTTGGCCACGTAACCGGCGAAGATATCGCCAAAATTGCCGGTCGGCACGGTGAAGGACACCTTGCGGTCGGGTGCCCCGAGTGCAACGGCGGACGTGAAGTAGTAGACCACCTGCGCCATGATGCGCGCCCAGTTGATCGAGTTCACGCCGGAAAGCTTGACGCGGTCGCGGAAGGCGACGTCGTTGAACATGGCCTTCACAAGGTTCTGGCAGTCGTCGAAATTACCTTCAAGCGCGATGGCATGAACGTTCGCATCCTTCGACGAGGTCATCTGGCGCTGCTGCACCGGCGAGACCTTGCCATGCGGGAAGAGGATGAAGATGTCGGTGCGGGCGCGGCCGGCAAAGGCATCGATCGCAGCACCACCCGTATCGCCGGAGGTCGCGCCGACGATGGTCGCCCGTTCGCCGCGTTTCTCCAGCACATGGTCCATCAGGCGCGCGAGCAGCTGCATCGCCACGTCCTTGAAGGCGAGCGTGGTGCCGTGGAAGAGTTCGAGCACGAAAGCGTTCGGCCCGGTCTGCACCAACGGCGCGACTGCCGGATGCTTGAAGGTCGCATAGGCCTCGTCGATCATCCCACGGAAGATCTCCGGCTCGATCTCGCCATTGGTGAAGGGAAGCAGGACTTCGAAGGCGACGTCTTCATAAGATTTGCCGCGCAACCCGCGGATCGTCTTTTTCGACATCTGCGGCCACTCGCGCGGCACATAGAGCCCGCCGTCCCGGGCAAGGCCTGCCAAAAGTGCGTCACAAAAGCCGAGGCTCGGAGCCTCGCCGCGGGTCGAGATATATTCCACGTCGCTCATCCCTATCGTTCAAAAAGTCGGAGCCGAAGCCGCCGTCAAATCTATGGCGTTTCGGATAGTGGGGTTTGCCCGTTTGCGCCAGTGCGCTCGCCAAGATTTCGCAAGCCCGGCAATCACAAGCGAGCTTGCCGGAGCCGGCCCGCAGGCCCGAGGTTGAGGACCGGTTGAAATTTGACGCAAATTGCCGGCTACCCAATCGATTTTTGTCGTGGCCGCTGGTATAGACCATCCGCGAGGGCGCTGAAAAGCCTCAAGTTTGACTGTTTTTCGGCCTCTGGCCGAGCATGCGGAAGGTGAAGTCTCGTGTCTGTAAACGTGTCGCGCGGTGTTGTCGCCGTTTCGCTGATGATGGTTCTTTCGGGTTGCAATGCCGGCAGCCTCGGTGGCGGTCTTGGGCTTTCGTCCTCTGAGCCGGCTGCCGCGACGCCCGCCGCAGCGCCGGCCCAACAGGCCTTCGTACAGGGTTTCTGCCCCCAGATTTCGCTCCGTGACGGCACCGCTGTCTATCGCTCCTACGCCCGTGGCAAGGAAGGCGATGCCGAGCAGGTCGTGTTCCAGGCCTCGCTCGCCGACTCGACGCGCTCTTGCGCCCGCACCGAGACCACACTCACCGTCAACGCGCTCATCCAGGGCCGTCTCGTCTCGGGTCCGCAGGGCAAGGCCGGCACGATCAACCTGCCGGTGCGCGTCACTGTCACCGATGGCGGCCAGGAAGTCTTCAACGAGCTCGAGCAGTATCCGGTATCGCTTGCCGACGTGAACACGCCGACCCAGTTCGTTTACACCAAGGCGATCAACGTGCCCGGCAACGTCTCCGGCATGACCCGTGTGTTCATCGGCTTCGAACAGCCGAAGAAGAAGTAAGTTCCTAAGGACAGGCGCCGGATCCGAAGTTCGGCGCCTACACCCGCCGCGTCAGCGCCACGAGATAGCGGATCGCTCGGTCGCTGGCATTGATGAAGACACAGTCAGCGGGCGCTCCGAGCTGCAGGCAGTCGCCGGTCGAAAGCCGATGGCTGCGTGTACCCTCGATGAAGTCGAGATTTCCTTCGAGAACATAGATCTGCTGATGCTGGAAGCTGAAGGCGGAAGCCGGGTAGGGCACCTTGACTCCAGCCGGCAGCACAACCTCCAGAAGCTCAAGCTGGCCGCCATTGGCGGGAGACAGGGTGCGGCGCGTATAGCCCGTATCCGGATCGGTCCAGACCGGCTGTTCCGCATGGCGGGCCAACTGGTCTCCCTCCCGTTCGGCAAGCGCCAGCAGCACCGAAAGCGGCAGGCCGAATGCGCCCGACAAGCGCCCGAGCACGGTGGCCGTCGGGCTTGCCTCGCAGCGCTCCACCTTGCTGATCATCGCCTTCGACACCCCCGACCGGACGGATAGCTCCGCCAGCGACCAGCCGCGGCTATCGCGTTCCAGCCGCACACGCTCGGCGATGGCGCGTGCCTGGCGATGCTCATCATGGCTCTCGAACTTGCCTGCCGTATCGTTCATCTCAGCCCTTGCCAAATCTGTTTTGTGCGTCTTCTATAGTGGACGGGAACATAAGATAGATGACGGGGCGTCCACAAGCCATCGGATCTATCGAGCCATGGAAGAGGGATGAAACACAAGTGGCACGCGAGATCCATTTCAACGCATTCGACATGAACTGCATCGGCCACATCCAGCAGGGCCTCTGGTCGCATCCGCGCGACCGGTCGATGGAATACAACAGCCTCGCTTACTGGACCGATTATGCCAAGCGCCTGGAAGCCGGCCTCTTCGACGGCATCTTCCTCGCTGATGTCGTCGGCATCTATGACGTCTTGAGCGGCAGTCCGGCGCCAGCCTTGCGCGGTGCAGTCCAGGTGCCGGTCAATGATCCGATGATGCTCGTCCCGGCCATGGCCTCGGTCACAAGCCATCTCGGCTTCGGCGTAACGGCGAACCTCACCTATGAACAGCCCTTCCTGTTTGCCCGCCGCATGGCGACGCTGGACCACCTGACCGGCGGCCGCATGGGCTGGAACATTGTCACCGGCTATCTCGACAGCGCGGCCCGCGCGATCGGCCTCGATGGCCAGATGGCCCATGACGATCGCTACGATCTCGCCGATGAATATATGGAAGTGGTCTACAAGCTCTGGGAAGGCAGCTGGGAGGATGGCGCCGTGGTCGCCGACAAGGCCGCGCAGATCTATGCGGATCCGTCACGTGTCCACCCCGTCCACCATCATGGACGGCAATACCGGGTGGATGCCTATCATCTGAGCGAGCCCTCGCCGCAGCGCACGCCAGTGTTGTACCAGGCCGGCTCCTCGCCGCGCGGTCGCCAGTTTGCCGCCACCCATGCCGAATGCGTTTTCGTCAACGGCCAGAAGAAGGAGGGCGTGCGCGAGATCGTCTCCGATATCAGGGCAAGGGCTGAAGCCTTCGGCCGAAGCGGAGACGATATCAAGGTCTTCCTCGGCGCCACCATCGTCACCGGTCGCACCGAGAAGGAGGCGCAGGATAAGTTCGAGGATTACAAGCGTTACGTCAGCTCTGAGGCAGCACTTACCCATGCCGCCGCATCCATGGGCATCGACTTCGACAAGTTCGACATGGATGAACCTGTCGAGACTGGCAAAAGCCAGGCGATCACTTCCAACATCAAGGCGATGGACCGCGCCTCAGGGCCGCAATGGACCAAGCGCAAGCTGATCGAGCAGATGGTGCTCGGCAGCCGCCAGCCGCCGCTGGTCGCATCGGCGGATCAGGTGGTCGAATGGCTGGTCGACTGGGTCGAAGACACCGGCGTCGACGGCTTCAATCTCTCCCGCACGGTCGTGCCGGAATGCTTTGACGACATCATCGAACTCGTCGTCCCCCGCCTGCAGGAGCGCGGCCTCTACAAGACGGAATATCGCGAGGGACCGCTGCGCCAGAAGCTCTTCGGCGAACCACGTCTCAGCAGCCGGCACGTTGCCTCGACGCACAGGTGGCGGCAGGGCTGAGGACCTGTCGAACCCTGTGCAAGGCATAGTCCCGGTGAGCCGCCTCGCCTTGCTCTCGCGCCTCGCCGAATGCTAGCTTGCGACCCGACGCTTGCCGTGGGGAACATTCGCAAGCCGGCATTTGCGCGCGTGGAAGTGCCCTAGATAGGGTGCCTTCCGGGGAGACCTGATTGAAAATTGCAGTCGTGAGAAACCCGATTGCGGGCGGTCGTCTGGGCCGGAAGCAATGGGCGCCGTTGTCCGCCGCCTTCCGCAGACATTTTCCCGATATGGAGGTCCACGAGAGCCGATCCAGTGGCGACGCTCGCCGGCTTGCCCGCGAGCTTGCCGCAGGTCCCTACGATCTCCTGCTGGTCGCAGGCGGTGATGGCACGATCAGCGATGTCGTCGACGGCGTCCTGACCTCCGCGCGGCCCGATATGCCGCTCGCCTTCTTGCCGATCGGAACGGGCTGCGATTTCGTCCGCAACTTCGCGCTTCCGGCTGACCCAGCGGCCCTTGCCGATCATATCGCCAACGCGCCGCTGCGCCGGATCGATGCCGGGCTGCTGACGAGCTATGAGGCCAATGGTCACGAGCAGCGACGCTACTTCGCCAATATCACCAGTGTCGGCATTTCCGGCGAGATCGTCGAGGCCGTCAACGCGCCGGGTCGCATGCGCATCCTCAACGGCCCGCTGCGCTTCCTCGTCCACTCAGCACTCGCGATCCTGCGCTACCGGCCCTATGATTTCGAGGTGCTGATCGATGGCATGCGCGTGCATCACGGCAAACTCGCCTTAACGGCGATCGCCAATGGCGGCTGGTTCGGCGGCGGCATGCACATCACGCCGGACGCCGATGTCGCCGACGGCCAGTTCGAAATTGCCGTCATGCGTGAAGAGAATGTCTTCGGTCTTCTGAATTTACTGGGACGCCTGCATAAGGCCGGTCATGTCGGCCATCCGCTCCTCAGCTTCCACAAGGGCCGTCGGGTGGAGGTTCGACCGCGAGACGCCGCCCGCTTTCCGATCGATGTCGACGGCGAGGCTCCGATCCGCGGCGGCTTCGTCGCGGAAATCATGCCAGGCGCCCTGACGATCAGGACGTGATAGCCAAGCGGTCCTGGCTCAGAAAACGCCTTCCCATTCGGCCATGGCAGCGATTACGCCTGGCAGGTCCTGCATACGGGCGATGACCGTTTCCGCACCCGCATCGGTCAGCTTGTCTGCATGCGAAGGATAGGTGTGCGAGGCGCCGGTAAATCCGATCACCCGCATGCCGGCTTCGCGCGCCGCATGCACGCCGTGCACGGAATCCTCGATCACGATGCACTTGGACGGGCTGACATTGAACTGTGCCGCGCCATGAAGGAAGATGTCGGGCTTCGGCTTGACGCGGTCGGCGCCGAGATCCTTGGCCGAATAGATATGCGGCGCGAAGAATTCCTTCAGCCCGACCTTCGTCAGCATCATGTCGAGGCGCTGCGAGGATGAGTTGGAGCAGATGCAGCGGGGGCCAGTGATCCGGGATAGCGCATACTGCACGCCCTCGATGGCCTTCACCTCACGCGCCAGCTTCTGGTCGAGCAGCTGTTCCGACTTGTCGATCAGGCTCGCCGACAGGGGAATGTCGACTTCCTTTTCGATCGTCAGAAGAATGTTCTTCCAGGTCATGCCGGCAAAACGTTCTCCCATTTCCTCGACCGAGATCGGATAACCGGCTTCCGTCAGAAGCTTCGACTCGACCTTGGCCGCGATGATCTCGGAATCGACGAGCACGCCGTCGCAATCGAAAAGGGTGAGGTCGAAGCCGCTCATGGAAACATCCGTCATGTGGTCCAGGGAAAGTCGCTCCCTACACGATCGGAAGGGCAAGGACAATCACGCGTCATGCAGGTCTGCCGTGCGGAAGGTCGCTGGGGGCCGTCTGATCTCAAGCCTCAGCCATCGCCAGCAGCACGGCCTCGAAATCCTGAGGGTAGCGCTTCAGGCCTCCGTCTTTCTCCATCATGTCCGCAAGCCACACACCGTCGGCTGCAAGTCGCACGGCAATGAGCCTTGGATCGCCGTCGGTTTCGGCATGCCGTGCCATGCGCTGGTCGAGCCAGGCCGACCACAGCGCACGCAGCGCCGGCTCAGACACGATCGCGACCGACAGCGCGCCCCAGAGGCTGCGGTCGCCCAGCAGCCGGTCGGAGAAACAGGCACGCACATAGGCCCGCGTGAAGCGTCCGCGTCTTGCCGGATCATCCGCCAGCGTCCGGTCGATTTCCTGGTCCATCTTGTCGAGGAGATCCTTGAAGACGGCCGCCAGAAGCGCCTGCTTGCTGTCGAAATGATGCAGCAATCCGCCCTTGGTCACGCCGGCCCGTGTCGCCACGGCCTGAATGGTGATCGCGGCTGCCCCGTCTTCCGCCGCGATTTGGGCAGCGCAATCGAGCAGCGCTCTGCGCACCTGCTCCGGCTGCTTCTTGCGGTGATGGGCCGAAAGCGTTCCGTCGGCCGGCGAAGCGGAGACCGCCATCAGTGCGACACCGTGCTCGACAGCGTGTTCATCACGATTACCCCCGTCACGATCAGCGCGATGCCGGCCAAGGCTGCGAGATCCAGGCTCTGCTTGAGATAGAAGACGCTGATGAGAGCGGTCAGGACAATGCCGAGCCCGCCCCACATGGCATAGGCGATGCCGAGCGGCATGCCCTTCAGTGCTTGGGAGAGCAGATAGAAGGACGCGACGTAGAACATCACCATGCCCGCCGTCGGCAGGAGCTTGGTGAATTGCGCCGACTTCTGCAAAAGCGTCGTGCCGATGACTTCCAGTACGATCGCGGCGGCAAGCGCGCCATAGGCGGTGAGGGCGGGGCTCATGACAAACACATCCTTGGGTTCTGATTAAGAACAAACATACCATACGGTAGGTTTGTTTTGTAAGCGCCTTCTGGATGCAATGGAAACGCATCCCCGCAACCTCTGAGGCGCAAAACATTAATTATAGATCATAATATTAACATATCACAATTTCGCCGGGATCGGCGAGCGACCTTGCCCTCGGCCGTCCGGCCACTCCATCATCAACAGGACATCCAGCATGTGTCAGGAATGCGAAACGCAAGGCCTTAACCGTCGCAACCTCTTCAAGCTCGCCGGCGTCGGCCTGACCACCGCCGCCCTCATCGGCAGTGCGCCCGCGCGCGCCGCCACGACAGCGCCCGCGACCTCACCGGTGACGACGCCGGCAGAAGCGCTGTCGCGGTTGAAGGAAGGCAACAGGCGTTTCGTCGAGGACGCCGAGGCCTGCGCCTCCAATCTTGTCGCGGCCCGCGGCGAACTGACCGGCGGCCAGCATCCCTGGGCCACCATCCTCACCTGTTCCGACAGTCGCGTCAGCCCTGAACTGGTCTTCGGCGGCTCGACGCTCGGCGAACTCTTCGTCATCCGCAATGCCGGCAACGTGCTGGACACCGGTGCGCTCGGCACGATCGAATACGGTACCGAACATCTGAAGTCGCCGCTGGTCGTCGTCATGGGCCACAGCAAGTGCGGCGCCGTCACCGCCGCCTGCGATGAAGTCACCAAGGGTGCAGTGCCCGGTGGCTCGATCGGCAAGATGGTCCAGCCGATCCTCCCGGTCGTTCTCTCCGCCAAGGACAAGGGGAGGGGCTCGTCGCCGAGACTGTCCGCCTCAATGCGATCTCCGGCGCTCGCCGCATTGCCGATGAAAGCCATATCGTCAGCGAACTCGTGACCTCGGGCGCGGTCCGCGTCGTGGCGGCCGTCTATGATATCGCCAGTGGTGAAGTCGAATTCATCGAAGACATCTGAATGACAAGGGCAGGGGGCAGCAATGCCCCCTCCAGCGCCGATGCCGCGTCTTGGTGTCCGTTCAGTCCGCTGCCGGAAACATCGCCAGAAACCGCCGCTCTCCATCAGGCGAAAACCGGATGATCCGGCTCTCCTCCACCCGCCTTGCATGGCCCCGCTCCAAAAAATGCGAGAGAAGTGCCGCACCGAGAGCGCCGGCCAGATGGGTGCGCCTTTCGCTCCAGTCGAGACACGCCCGACAGAGCGGCCGTCGTCTGGCCCGAAGGCTGCCGATATCGAGCCCCTGA
Source organism: Allorhizobium sp. (assembly GCA_965283865.1). Taxonomy (GTDB): domain Bacteria; phylum Pseudomonadota; class Alphaproteobacteria; order Rhizobiales; family Rhizobiaceae; genus Allorhizobium. Next base: position 3,672,786 of record CBDIQA010000001.1, on the reverse strand, counting down.
CCCACCAGCAGGCTCTCGCCTTCACCTGTCAGCGTCAGCGCCTCGTCCTCGGCGCGGATCGCCCCTTGTGCGATCAGGCTGTCCAGCATGCGCACGCCGAAGTCGCCGGCCAGATGGTCGTAGCAGATCCGCGCCTTGCGCAGCTCCGGCTCCTTCGGACCCGCACGATGGCGCAGATGGCCGCGCGTCGCCGAAAAGCTCATCAGGCTCTCGATCATCGCGCCGACATGACCGTCGGCCAGCGCGAAATAGCGATGCCGGCCCTGCTTGCGCTGGGCAAGCAGTCCGCCCTCTTCGAGCTTGGAGAGATGCGAACTCGCCGTCTGCAACGTCACGCCCGCCGCACCCGCAAGCTCCGTTGCCGTCAGTGCCTGACCGCCGAGCAGTGCCAGCAGCATGTTCGAGCGTGCGGGGTCGCCGATCAACGAGGCAATCCGCGCAATGTCAGGTCCTTCCGCCATGTTCGTCTCCTTGGGGTGGCATCATTCTGCATGTCGAGTGTAGCCAATGCTTCGATCCCGGTCGAACTATGAGGCATGCAAAATCCCAGCGAGACTTCGACCACGATCGAAGCATCCGCCGTCGGCGCCGTGGCAAGACCCACCTCGCCAACCACGAGGAGCAACCCATGATCACCTGCATCATCCGCTACCGCATAGACCCCTTCGGCCGCGACGACTTCGCCACCTATGCCCGCAATTGGGGTGAAGCGATCCCGCGCTGCGGAGCCGATCTCATCGGTTATTTCGCCCCGCATGAGGGATCTGCGACCACGGCCTATGGCATCTACAACATTGAAAACCTCGCGGCTTATGAAGCCTACCGAGCAAGGCTCGCCGCCGATCCGCTCGGTAAGGCCAATTACGACTTTGCCAAAAACGCCCGCTTCATCCTGGAGGAAGACCGGCTCTTCCTGAAGAACGTCTCCAGCCCGCCGTCCCGGAAGGTCCAGCCATGATCGCCGTCATCTTCGAAGTGATCCCCTTCATCGGCGAGCGCCACCGCTATCTCGATCTCGCCGGCGAACTTCGTGACCATCTGGAAGCGATGGACGGCTTTCTGTCGGTCGAGCGCTTCGAAAGCCTGACGACCCGCGGCAAGCTCCTGTCGCTCTCCTTCTGGCGCGATGAAGAGGCCGTGCGCCGCTGGCGCGAAACGGAAGAACACCGTGCCGCCCAGGCCGCTGGCCGCGGCGGTGTCTTTGCCGCCTATCGACTCCGCGTCGCTGATGTCCTGCGCGACTACGGCCTTAATGATCGCGCGGAGGCGCCGGAGGATAGTCGCGCGAGGCATGGGTGAGGGGAAGGTGAGGCGATCGATCTGGTCCAGCGTGGCCACCCATCGACTGAAGCGCGCGCGGCCACTCCCTCGACAAGCCGGCAGCCGCTGACTATGCAAGAACCCATGCCGAAAAAGCCCGAAGATTCTCCCGAGGATACGATTGCGAGCCGCATCAGCCGCGCGCTGGCGGAGCGTATCATCCATGGCGAACTCGTGCCCGGTTCGCGCCTTGCCCAGGACCATATCGCCGAGGAATTCGGGGCAAGTCATGTGCCCGTGCGCGAGGCGTTTCGGCGGCTGGAAGCGCAAGGCCTCGTCGTCCGCATTCCCCGTCGCGGCGTGCGCGTCGCAAGTTTCGACCTGAAACAGGTGCGGGAAGTCGCCGAGATGCGCGCCGCCCTCGAAGTCCTGGCACTCCGCCAGGCCGCCGCGGACCTCACGCCTGCGGATGCTGGCCGCCGCCGAACAGGCTGCCACCGATGCCGACAACGCCAAGGATGTGCGCACCTGGGAGGAAGCCAACCGCCGCTTCCACCGCCTGATCGTCTCCACCTGCGGCATGCCGCGCCTTCTCTCCGTCATCGACGACCTGCACGCCGTCTCCGCCCGCTTCCTCTTCGTCGCCTGGCGTGCCACCTGGGAAGCCCGCACCGACCACGACCACCGCGCCATCCTCGAAGCGCTGAAATCCGGCGATGCTGCGGAAGCCGCCCGCATCCTGGAGCGCCACGTCCAATGGATCGGCCGGGCCCCCATGCCGGTCCCGGGCCGCGCAGAGACCGAAGGCTTTGCCATCGTCGGTTAAACTCCCAACTCCCCTTGAGGGGAGGTTGCCGCAAAGCGGCGGGTGGGGTGACCTCGCTGGCCTATCCCGCTTCCCATACTTTTAAGTCTTGCGGTGTCGCCTCCGTTTCCGACACGCGTTGCGATCACCCCACCCCGGACCTTCGGTCCGACCCTCCCCCTCAAGGGGAGGGTGTGGACGACGAAGCCAATTGCCCAGCCCTCATCCTGGCAGGAGGATGCCGCTCACTGCTGACCAGCCATCGCCCCGTGATGTGGCGCCCCTCTCGATTGATGAGCCCTCATCCTGAGGTGGGAGCGAATGCTCCCCTCGAAGGACGAGGGCGGATGGGGAACTCCGTGGCCTCGCCCTTCGAGGCCTGCTGGTGCAGGCACCTCAGGGTGAGGGTTTGTGCGCTCAGGCCCTCATCCGCCTGCCGGCACCTTCTCCCCTCATGCGGGGGAGAGGGTGGGGTGAGGGGCAGCGCATTAATATCTATTTCAAAATTATAGATAAAATGAAGCGTAAAGCCTCAGGCAGGTCGGCTACCTACTCCACTTACCTCTCTTTCGCTGCTTAACTCGCAAGAATCCTCATCCGGCCACCTTGGCAGCACCTGGTTCCATAGATAAAAGATTCTCTGTCGCTCAAGATTATCTATAAAATGGAGATTGCCCATGACGACCATCCTCGCGCCCGCCGCCCGCGGTTTCGATCCGCTCGGCATTTCAGGCCGTTCGCTTCCCGTGCAGGCCACGCTTCTCCTCTTCGGCACGGGCGTGCTCGCACTCGCCTCGCAGATATCGGTGCCCATGGTGCCGGTGCCGATCACCCTGCAGACCCTCGCCATCACGATGATCGGCGTGCTCTATGGCTGGCGTTTGGGCGCACTCACCGTGCTTGCCTGGCTCGGCGAGGCGATGATGGGGCTGCCGGTTCTGGCCAATGGCGGAGGCGGTCTCGCGCCCTTTGTCGGCCCGACCGCCGGCTACCTCGTCTCCTTCCCGATCATTGCAGCGCTTGCCGGTTATCTCGCGAACAAGGGCTGGACGGGCAGCCATGTGGTCAAGAGCTTCCTCGCCCATTTCGCCGCCAACATCCTGTGCCTTGTCATCGGCGGCGCATGGCTTGCCTATCTCATCGGCGTCGAAAAAGGCTTGGCCCTCGGCGTTACACCCTTCATCCTCGGTGCCGTGCTGAAATCCGCACTCGCCGCCGCCCTGCTGATGGCGCTTGCCCGCCGCAACACACAACCGCTCGACCTCTGAGCTTCTGACAACCGACTGAAACACGCATGACCGTCCGGCTCCGCGCCCACCATCTGCTCTGCATGCTGACCTATGTCGGCAAGGGCTATTCGCCCGCGTTCGTCGAGAATTACGAGGCGATTGCCGCAAGGCTCTCGTCCGCCGAGGAGATCGAGCTGGTGGCGGGGCCGGACGATATCTGCGGCCCGCTCACCGCAGATCCCGAGGCTCATTGCCATGGCGCAAGCGTCATCGAGCGGGACCGCGAAGCAGCAGACGCCGTCTCCCGTTTGATCGGCAGCCCGCTGCCGCCGGGCGTCCGCATCACGCCATCAGCGGCACTGATTGCCCGCCTCCGGAAAACCTTCGCCACCGGCGACATCCGCGCGGCCTGTTCCGGTTGTGAATGGTCCGGTCTTTGCGATACCGTGGCGGATGGCGGCTATCTCGGCGTGCGCGTCGCGCCCTGATCGAGAGGCAGGCTGCCACCACTTGCACCAAGCGGCCGCACGGAAACGTTGCTCGAGCACCTCGCTGCCCCACTGGCTGCCTTGCCGCTCCTCGACACAGCGAAACCCTTGCGCCTCGTAGAGATGCCGCGCCGCGCTCAGACCGGCAAAGGTCCACAAATGGGTTTCCGCAAAGGCGCGCTCATCGACAAAGGCCATGGCAGCCGTCAGCAGCCGACGCCCGACGCCCATCCCCTGCAGACCGTCCTCGACGATGAACCAGCGCAGATGCGCAAACCCGCCGCCCAGATCCTCGCCGTCGATTGCGACCGAGCCGACGATCTCGCCGTCGCGAAGCGCACACCAGATTGCGTTGCGCGGCCTGTCCAGCCGGCCGGCGAATTCGGCAATGCCCGAGGCCACCAGGCTTTCGAAACTCTGGCCGAAGCCTGAGCTGCGGGCATAGTGCCTTGCATGCATCTCGGTGATCCGGCCGATCAGCCCGGGCCGATAGCCCGCCGCGATCTCGATGCCGGCAGGCACAGTCTCCAACGGCGGAGACAGCGCGCCGGCATATAGCCGCAAGCCATCAAGGGTGGTTGCCTGCTCGCGGGGCGTGAGGCGGCCCATCGCCTGCGTCACCTGCTGTTCGGCAAACCGGTGGATTTCCGCCAGCCGCACCTCGCCCGCAGGCGTCAGATGCAGCCGCTTCACCCGCCTGTCGCGGGTGTCGGCTCTCTCTTCGACGTCGCCGGACAGGGCGAGCTGCCGCAGCATCCGGCTGACACTCGACTTGTCGAGGTTGAGCAGACCACAAAGCGCCTGCGCCGGGATGCCGGGTGCCGCACCAATCTCGATCAGCGCATGCACGGCGGACGGCGAAAGCTCGGTCTGCGCGAGCGTCTTGCCCATGAAGCCGAGCTTGCGCACCAGCATGCGCGAGGCAGAACGGATCTCGGCGACGTCAGGGGCATGCAGCGTCATCGTATTCTCCAAAGATGTTGCAACATGCAACTATAATGGAGAATTTTCCGCACGCAAGTCGAGCTCATTGGGCGCCCGAACCCTGCATACACCAGAAATGTCCATGGCGATGGCAAGGGCCTCCGCATACCCCACCGGGAGAAGGGGGCGCTGAACGCTCAGGTGCAACTTGGTGCACCGGGGATGAGGGGCGAATCAGTCGCTTTCGCCTGGCCTCGGTTGGGTGTAGGGTCTGTCTCATCGACACCGGAGGAAGCCGAGATGAACATGCGGTCGATCATTGTGCGCGCCACTTGGGACGACGAGGCCGAGGTCTGGGTGGCCACAAGCAATGATATCGAAGGTCTGGCGGTTGAGTCGGAAAGCATGGAAAAGCTTCAGCCGAAGGTCATGGCTGCTGTCGCAGATCTATTGGAGCTGAACGGGGTCGGCTCGGACCTGCCGGAAATTCCCGTACACATTGTTGCCGAACAGATCGGCAAGGTGCCGAACCCGAGCTTTTGATGCGGCTATGGCGAGTTATCTCCGCGAGTTGAAGGAGCGCTTGACCGCAGCGGGCTGCACCTTTGTCCGGTCGGGTAAGGGCGATCACGAGATTTGGTATAGCCCCATTACCAATCGCCATTTCACCGTCGATCACGGTGTGAAGTCCCGCCATACAGCCAACGAAACGCTCAAACAGGCAGGTTTGCCGAAATCGTTCTGAGTGGAAGGTGAAATAGCCATGATCACCCTAGACATGCTGCGCCAGATCATCCTTGCCCTGCCGACCACGGAGGAGACCACTTCCTGGGGCGCCGTGTCCTTCAAGGTCAACGGCAAGGCTATGCTGTTCTGGAACCCGATCCACGACTGCCCGGTCTTCAAGGTTCCCTTCGAGGAGCGCGACCACCTGATCGAGATGGACCCCGACACCTTCTTCACCACCGACCACCACCGGCCCCATCGGCTGGTGCTCGCCCATCCTGATCGCCTCGATATCGAATGGGCGCGGGAAAACCTTACCCGCGTCTGGCGGGCGCAGGCCAGGAAGGCAGCGGTGAAGGCTTGGGATGCGGGACGGTAGCGGTCCTCTTCTCCCCGGCAGGGAGAAGGTGGCGCATGAGCGCCGGATGAGAGCCGCATCCTCTGGCCAGTCGCTTCCTCAGCAAGGAGATTTGGTCCTGCTGCGGGGGTATGCCTGCAGGCTCTTCCAGGCAGAATGGATTTCCCTCCTAGAGACCTGACCCGGCTCAAACGTCAGTACACGAGCAGGAGTTCCGGAGCAGGCTCTGTGAATGACTATGTTCACGGGACCATGGATGAAAACGTATCGGCCAAGATCGACGCAGTTTGGCTGACCTGTTTCGAGGGGAGTGCCGTCTGCGGCGCATCGATTGGGGTACGTGAAAATCTCTGCCGTTGCATTGAGCCGGCTGAGAGCTGCGCTCTCGCTAAAGATCTCCCAAACGAAGTAAGATGCTATCGCGACGATGGCGAAAAAGGTGCCCACTCGGACTAGGCCAACATTCACACTTGGTCCATCGCAGTCATCCCGCGAAGTTGGCTTGCTGAATTTACGCGACAATTCCGATTGTTTTTGACTTTGCGCAAATGAATTCGAGCTAAGCGCGATCGCCTGCGCGGCGCCCTCCGTGATGGGTGGTCGAGAAGGGCTTTGGGGCAAGCGGTTCTCCTGTCGCTGGTTCTTATGACCGCAACAAAAGTGCTTCAAGCGATGGTTGCTTGCAAGCTAAACTGCCACTTTTCGGGATGGTATGCCCCCACATCCCGCCCCCGCACAAATTCTCACCCCCTCTTCACCCTTCAGTAACCAAGTTCGGTAACCATAAGCCTCACATCCCGTGCTGCGTCAGCGTAAGAGTGAGTAACCAATGGCTTCTGTATTCCCGATTGCCGAACTCCGCCGTTCGTCCGACCCGCTGGCCTGGGTCGACAGCATCATCAAGGGCGATTGCGTTTCCGCCCTCGAAGCCCTTCCCGACAAATCCGTCGACGTCATCTTCGCCGATCCGCCGTACAATCTGCAGCTCGGCGGTGCCCTGCACCGTCCCGACCAGTCGCTCGTCGATGCCTGCGACGACGAATGGGACCAGTTCGCCTCCTTCGAAGCCTATGACGCCTTCACCCGCGCCTGGCTGCTGGCCTGCCGCCGCGTGCTGAAGCCGACCGGCACGATCTGGGTCATCGGCAGCTATCACAACATCTTCCGCGTCGGCGCGACGCTGCAGGATCTCGACTTCTGGATCCTCAACGACATCGTCTGGCGCAAGACCAACCCGATGCCGAACTTCAAGGGCCGCCGCTTCCAGAACGCCCATGAGACGATGATCTGGGCCTCCCCCGATCCGAAGGCCAAGGGCTACACCTTCAATTACGATGCGATGAAGGCGCTCGAACGACGACGTGCAGATGCGCTCCGACTGGCTGCTTCCCGATCTGCATCGGGCGGCGAGCGCCTGAAGGGCGACGACGGCAAGAAGGTCCATCCGACCCAGAAGCCGGAAGCCCTGCTGGCCCGCGTTATCATGGCGTCCACCAAGCCCGGCGACATCGTGCTCGACCCCTTCTTCGGTTCCGGCACGACAGGGGCCGTTGCCAAGCGCCTCGGCCGTCATTTCGTCGGCATCGAACGCGAGCAGGATTATATCGATGCAGCCTCCGCCCGCATCGCCGCCGTCGAGCCTTTGGGCAAGGTCGAACTGACCGTCCTGACCGGCAAGAAGGCCGAGCCCCGCGTCGCCTTCAACGTTCTGCTGGAAGCAGGCCTCGTGAAGCCCGGCCAGGTCCTGACCGATGCCAAGCGCCGCCACTCCGCCATCATCCGCGCCGATGGCACGCTGACGGCAAACGGCGAGGCCGGTTCTATCCACCGCGTCGGCGCCCGCGTCCAGGGTATGGATGCCTGCAACGGCTGGACCTTCTGGCATGTCGAAGAGAAGGGTGCCCTGAAGCCGATCGACGATCTGCGCGCGGTCATCCGCAGCCGCATGGGCGGCCTGGAATAAGCGGTTTCACACAGCGTGCAGCCGGCGCGTCTCCACGCGCCGGCAAACTGCTATGACAAAAATATTAGAATAACATCACATACTTGTGATCAGCTTCGTGCAAGTCGGGCACTTTATCTGGGCTGAATTCGATCTCTTGAGATCGATCTGGCGCGGGCAGGGGTCCGCCAACTCCACCCGCGCCAGCGCCTCACTCCTTCGAGGCTTGTTCCGTCGCCTTATCCCGAAGCAGGCCACTCAACTGCACGGGCTCCCGATCCGGAAAACGGGCGGTGATTTCAAGGTCGCCTCCCATCGCCTCCACATAGTCCCTCAGCGTCGACAACAGCAGATCGTTGCGCCGTTCTAGGCGCGAGACGTTCTCCTGGTTGATGCCGAGCAGGGCGGCAAGCTTCTCTTGGGTCAGGTCGCGAGATTTGCGCAGCTCCTGCAGGGTTTGGTAGTCCTCGAGCCGGGCCTGTCCGCGCGCTTCAAGGTCTGCCCGTTTTTCGACAGATAGTTCCGACAGGAGATCGTCCAGTGCACGTGCCATGATCATTCATCCTTGAGGGTTTTGAGATGCGCGCCAAAGCGCCTGTCGGCCTTGTCGATCAGCACCTTGTAGAACCGCTGCTCGCTTACGCCGGATTTGTCGGCTGCCACCAGCAGGATCGCCTGCCGTTTTGGATCAAGGGCGAAAGCAAGTCGCCAGACACCGTCTGCAGCCCGAAACCGCAGTTCCTTCATATTGGCGTATTGCGAACCCTTAAGCGTATCCGCCCATGGTCTGCCGAGCATCGGCCCGTATGTCTTCATCAATGGCAGCGAGACGAAGATTTCATCCCGCACCGCTTCCGGCAGGGCCTGAAACTCCGGCTCGAAATCCGGATGCACAAAGAACGGGCCAGCTCATGGCTAAATATGCTCTTGAATGCATATGCGTTCAAGAGCATTTTCTTGATCAGAAAGAGACGCCCATTCCCGCCAAATCCGACTTCAGCTTTTCCGCCCCCGTAAAGTGCACCGCCTGCCAGCCAGCAGCGCGCGCCCCTTCGACATTCGCCAGACTATCGTCGATGAAGACGGAATGCTCTGGCGACAGTCCGAAGTCCTTCGCATGCCGCTCGTAGATCGCCACGTCCGGCTTGATCAGGCCGACCTCGCCCGAAACCGTGACGCCGCGCGGCATGTTGAGGAAGGGATACATCTTGCGCGCCTCGGTGAAGGTGTCGGCGGCGAAGTTGGTGAGCATGGTAACGTCCTGACCGGCATCGATGAGGCCGGTCATGATGGCGACGCTGTCGTCATAGGCGTGGGGCACCATCTCGGCCCAGTATGTCCGGAAGGCGCGGATATGCGCTTCCTTTTCCGGGAACTGCTCGATCAGCAGCGCCTCGGCATCCGCCCAGCTACGGCCGCGGTCCTGCTCGATGTTCCAGTCATGGGTGCAGACCCGCGCGAAGAAGTCCGCCCGCTCGTCGGCGTCCGGGATGATCCGGGAAAACGGCAGGTTCGGATCGTAATGGATGAGCACCTTGCCGATGTCGAAGACGATATGGCGGATTTCGGTCATGTCTTAGCCCTTGTGTGTTGCGAAAGCGGTTGGAATAGCGGCTGCAATTGCCTTCTTCATGACAGTTGGCAGCGCTTCCCCATCAAGTTCGGTGACCGGCACCCAGAAACCGTGATGATCAGATGGACGGTCGATCGGCCCGACGCGAAAGATGGAAAGCCTCAGTTCGAAATGCGTGAACACATGGGAGATGCTGCCCGCCGCCTGCCAGTCGGCCGGGAAGGGGGCGGCCTCCACCCCCGTTTCACCATCCTGCCGCGAGTTCCACTCGGTCGTCGGCACTTCCGTCATGCCGCCTAGCAGGCCGCTCTCCACGCGCTTCCGCAACAGAAGCTGGCCCTCGCGGTCAACAGCGATGAAGGCCGCCCCGAGCCGCACGGGCTTCGCCTTCTTGGCGGCCTTGACCGGGAAGCGCTCAGGCTCGTCGGTGGCCAGCGCCACACAGGCATCATTGAACGGACAGAGCGCACAGGCCGGCCGCTTCGGTGTGCAGATCGTAGCGCCCAGATCCATCATCGCCTGGGCAAAATCGCCGGGTCGGTCGACCGGCGTCAGCTCCGCCACCTTCGCCTTCATCTGCGGCTTGGATCCTGGAAGCGGCGCCTCGATGGCAAAGAGCCGCGAGATCACCCGCTCGACATTGCCGTCCATCACGGCGGATGGGCGGTTGAAGGCAATCGCGGCCACGGCAGCCGAGGTATAGTCGCCGATCCCGGGAAGCGCGCGCAAACCCTCTTCGGTATCTGGGAAAACGCCGCCATGATCGAAAGCCACGGCCTCGGCGCATTTCTTCAGGTTACGGGCGCGGGCATAGTAGCCGAGCCCCGCCCAGGCCGCCATGACATCCTCGTTCGGTGCTTCCGCAAGGTCCGTGACCGTCGGCCAGCGGGCGATGAACTTGGCGAAATAAGCCTTCACCGCCGCAACCGTCGTCTGCTGCAGCATCACCTCGGACATCCAGATGTAATAGGGATCCGGCGTCACGCCGCGCTTGGCAGCCGCGGGCGAAATGCGCCAGGGCAATTCCCGGTGATGCCGGTCATACCAGGCAAGCAATGCGGGCGCCGTCGGTCGTGTCAGGGCTTTGCTGGGGAGCGTCAAATCGGTCATTTGCGAAAAGAGGGCGAGATGGCCTATATCTGGCCAAAGCAGTCGCCCGTTCAAGGGCCGATGTGAAGGATCCCCAGACGCAATGGCCACCTTCAAGGGCGCAAACCAGATCGCCGACATCGCCAACGGGATCGTCGATCCCGTGCTGGCGCGCCGTGCCGGCATCAACACCGCGCTGCTCGGCTCCTGGGAAGATATCGTCGGCGAAAACTTTGCCGATTGCACCCGGCCGGAAAAGATCGCCTGGCCGCGCCGCTCGGACCTGCCCGAGGACGGCGGGCACCGCCCCGGCGTGTTGACGATTGCCTGCGAGGGTGCCCGCGCGCTCTTCCTCTCCCATGCCCAGGGCGAGCTGATTGCCCGCATCAATGGCTTCTTCGGCTATCCCGCCATCGGCCAGGTCCGTATCGTCCAGAAACCTGTCTCGGTCGCAAGCACGAGGCCGCGCATCCGCAAGCTCGAAGGCGAAAAGGCTAAGCGCCTGGAGGCGATGATGGACGGGATCGAGAACGAGAACCTCCGTCGCGCCGTCGAGCGTCTCGGCACGGCCGTCCTGCAGGCCAAGCGAAAGTAGCCCTTCGGTCCTGCCACCCGGCTTGAACCTTTGAAACACATGGGTTTTCCCGGTTCCCGTCCGCCTATCTGCTGACCTCTGCGGCCAAGTTTGGGCCGATCCGGATCGTCGCGTTGCCCGCCACTGCTGCCGGGTCTACCACTCGTCCGATCGGACTTCGATGTCCGGCCGCGAATGCCTTCCAGCAGCAGGAAAAGCCGTGAACCTCCACAATCCGACCCCCATCCCGGATCGCAAAAGCGCGATCGCTGCCGTCCCACAGCGGCAGGGATGGCGTTTCCCGCTCCCTGGCATATCTGCCCCCTTCATGGCGCCTGTACTTTTCGCGGTTATTGCCGGTATTGACGGTCTCGGCACCAGCATCGCCTTTGCCGCCCTGATCTTTGCGGGTCCTCTGGCAGCCGGCTTCGGCATGGGCGTCGGGGTCATCCTCCTGTCGAGCATCGTGATGGCGCTCTGGATTGCGCTCCGCAGCCGCTATCCCTCCAGCATCGGTCAGGTGCAGGAAGCGAGCATCGCCATCCTGGCCACAGCGATTGCGGCGAGCGCTGCCCATCTGGAATTCGCCCCGCAAGAGGTTAAGGTCGCAACGGCATTTGCCATCCTCGGCTCCAGTGCCGTCGTCACTGGCCTCGTCTTCTGGATCTTCGGCCTCTGCCGCTTCGGCCGGCTCGTGCGTTTCATGCCCTATCCGGTCGTCGCCGGTTTTCTCGCTGGCTCCGGCTGGCTCCTGATCCAGGGAGCCGTGATGATGGTTGTCGGCGACCGCGCCATCGTCGACCTTCTGGTCCGACCGGATGGTCAGCAGGCGCTCGCCAATCTCTATGTATCCGTCGTTTTTGCGGTGGTGATGGTCTTTGCGCTGCGCCGCTCGACAAGCCCGCTCACCATGCCGCTGGTCCTGCTGGGCGGTGGCCTGCTGTTCTATGCCATGCTGGCCGTGATCGGCGTCGACAGCGACCAGGCCCGCGCCATGCTATGGCTGCCCGCCCTGCCACCCGGCGACGGATTTGCCCTGCCGGAGCCGGTTCACATGGTCATGACGGCGGATTGGGCGGTCGTCCTGCAGGCCTTGCCCGCAATCATCTCCGTGGCCCTTCTCGGCATGGTCGGCCTCCTGCTCAACACCAGCGGGCTGGAAGTCGCCACGCGCCAGGAGATAGATGCGGATGCGGAACTGCGCACCACCGGTATAGCCAACCTGGTTGCCGGCGGCTTCGGCGGCGCCCCCGGCTTCACCGGGCTTTCCATGACCCTGCTTGCCAACCGCATGGGCGCAAAGGCCCGCTCCGTCGGCGTGGCGACCGCCCTGATGCTGGCCATGATGCTGCCCTTTGCCGGCGAGCTCGCCGGTGCCATGCCGACCTTCGTCGCCGCCGGCCTGATGATTGCGCTTGGTATCGAGCTGATCCACGACTGGCTGTGGCGCACGCGCCGGCAATTGCCGCGCATGGAGTGGCTGGTCGTGCTCGCCATTCCGCTCGGCATGGCCGCCTTCGGCTTCATGGGTGGCATGGCGCTCGGCCTCGGCCTCTCCATCGTCACCTTCGTCTATAATTATGCCCGTCTGTCTGTCATCCGCGTCAATGCCTCGCTGCGCGAGCGCAAGAGTAGCATCGATCGGCCGCCGGCAGAAAACAGCCTGATCGAGCTCGAAGGCGAGCAGGTCCAGGTGCTGGAGCTGCAGGAATTTCTCTTCTTCGGAACCGCCGAACAGGTGGTCGAGGCGATCCGCCAGCGTTTGCTGGATCGAAGCCGGCTGTCGCTGCGCTTTGTGGTCATCGACTTCCGCCGCGTGAGCGGCATGGATGCGGCCGCTGCCGCAACCTTCGTCAAGATCCGCAACCTGCTCGCAGGAAGTGAGGTGGAACTGATCTTCAGCAGTCTCTCACCGGATATCGAGCAGGCCATGGCAAGAAACGGCATTGATTTTTCCACCGACCCCTCCGTCGGGCGAGAACGCGACCTCGACCATGCGCTGGAGCGCTGCGAGGACCGCCTGCTAAGCGCGATCAGCCGCGAAGAGACCTGGCAGGATGTCGAGGACTATCTGGCCCAGACGATCGGCCCGAGCACGCGGCTGAAAGATCTCGTCGCCTCGATGCAGGAAATCCGCCTCCAGCCCGGTGATCGCTTCATCCGGGCAGGCGAGACCAGCGACGACCTCTTCCTGCTCTGGACCGGCCGCGCCAAGGTGGAAGCGGTTCTCGCCAACGGCAAACGCCTGCGTCTCAGGACCGTGAAGCCCGGCGTCGTGCTGGGCGAGATCGCCATCTACCGCGGCGGTCCGCGCACGGCAGACGTGGTGGCCGACGTGCCCTCGACGGTCTATCGCCTCTCCCGCCGGCAGCTGCGCTACCTCGAACAGTCAGACCCGGAACTGGCGCTTCTCGTCCACCGCCTCTGCGCCACCACACTTGCCGAACGCCTGACCATTGCCAACCGGGTGGTCCAGGCACTGCACGAGTGAAGGCGAGCTACTTGGTATTTGCCGTGAACACGCCGTCCCAACCGTCCGGTGCCGTCTCAGGCAGCGTCTCAAGGCGCTCCTGATAGAGCTTATGCGTGCCGGAAAGTGGATTCTGCGGCAGGGCCTGCAGCAACCTCAGATGCTCGCGTGCGGCGCTGAGATCGCCGGCCTGCCAGGCGGCAATAAAGTTCCTGTGACCTTCTAGCAGCTCTGTCTGCCCTTCTGCCGTTTCAGAAGCCCCCATCAGCGCATGCAGCGTCACCGGTGTCTGCCGCCCGACCACGCGCACACGGTCGACTTCGGCGAACAGCAGGCCCGTCGTCCGCGCCCGCACATCCTCGGTCAGCAGGATCGAGACGTCGTAGAGCTTGGTCATGCCCTCGACGCGCGAGGCGAGATTGACGCTGTCGCCGAGACAGGAATAGCTGAAGCGCTGGTCCGAGCCGAGGTTGCCGACACAGGCCATGCCGGTATTGAGCCCGATGCCGATCTTGAGGCCCATGCCGCTCTCGCGGTTCAGCCGCTCCAGCGCTGCGACCATGTCGAGTGCGGCGAGACAGGCCTTTTGCGGATGGTCGGCAATGTCGAGCGGCGCATTCCAGAAGGCCATGACCGCATCGCCAATGTATTTGTCGATCGTCGCCTCGCGCTGCAAAAGCACGTCAGTCATCGGTGTCAGGAAGTTGTTGAGAAGCCCGGTAAGCTCGGTCGGGGTCAGCTTTTCCGACAGCGTGGTGAAGCCGCGAATGTCGGAGAACAGGATGGTAAGCTCCCGGTCCTCACCGCCGAGCGTCAGGCCTTCCGGGTTTTCCGAGAGCCGTTCGACCAGTGTCGGCGAAAGATAGCGGCCGAAGCTCTCGCGCACGAAGCGCTTTTCCCGGTGGGTCAACATCAGGAGAAGCGGCAGGGCCGTGAGCAGCACCGCGCCGAGGCTCGCCAGCGGCAACAGCGGATCGAAGAGCGTCAAGGCATGGGAGAAGGCAAGCCAGGAGCCGCCGCCAACGAGGCTGGCAAGCAGCAGCGCCACAATGACCGAAAGGGCAGGGGTGGCGGTCGCCAGCACCAGCAGCAGCACAAGACCGACCGCGATGGCCGCCGCCCGCTCGGCGCCAACCATCCAGTCCGGCCGCTGCAGGAAGACGCCGCTCGCGATCTGGTCGATGATCTCGGCATGCACCTTCACGCCCGCCATGGCCGGATCGACAGGCGTCGCCACGATATCGCGCAGACCCACCGCGCTGGTGCCGACCAGCAGGATGCGCCCCTGGATCTGGCCCATCAGCGCAGCGGCCTTTGCGGGATCGAAGAGGTCGGCCGCGGAAATGACCGGCATGTTCGGCAGGCCGGAATAATAGATCCAGATCTCGCCATCGTCAGACACCGGAATGTCGAGCGCCCCGACCCTGAGGTCCGTCATCGCCGAGCCTTCCGAGCTACCAGCCGAGCGCAACACGAAGGACCCCGCCTGCTGGGCAATCCGCAGCGTCTCGATCGACAGCGCCGGATAGAGCCGGCCGCCACTTTTGGAGATCAGCGGAAAGGTGCGGATGATGTTGTCGGGCGTTGGCGGGAAGGAGAAGTATCCCATGGCCGTCGCCCGCTCGTTGAGCAGGGGAAGATTGGAGAGCGCGCCGAAATAGGGCAGAAGCCGCGCCTGCGGATCCGGCCCGACAAAGGAGAAGCCCGCCTTCGGCTCTGGGGCCGGCGCCGATGTCTCGTTGGTGAGCGCGATCCCGAGTGCCACGGCATTCGCGGCAACGGCATCCGCCAATTGCGCATCCGGATCTGCAAGATCAGGGCCGACCTCGATCGTAATCCCCTGGCGCCGCATCTCCTCCACCAGCCGCGCAGGCGCCGTTCGATCCGGCTCGGAAAACACGATGTCGAAGCCGATCGCGGCAGCTCCCAGCCCGCTTGCCCGCGTCACGATCTCCGCCACCGTCCGCCGCGACCAGGGCCATTGTCCAAGCGTGCCGATCGAGGCCTCATCGATATCGATGACAGCGACCGGCGGATCGGTCGCCTCGCGCGGCTTGATGGTCTGATAGGTATCGAACACCAGCGAAGTCAGCCGGAAGGCCTGGGGAGCAAAGGCCGCATGCGCGGTGATGACCCCAACGAGTGCGGCCACCCCCATCAGCATCACCCCGAGCTTGCGTCGCTGCGAGGACGAGAGGCGACGGCGCGGGCTGGGGGCCTTGGCCATCGTCGGGCGCCCCGGCGCGTCCGCTGTCACTGGGTGCCGCCCGTGGTGCTCCCGGCGAAGATGCCGGTGGAGGACCAGTTGCCGTCGGTTGCCGTGAAGTTGCCCATGATGCCCTTGACCGGGTCCGTACCATTGGAAGCGAAGGCGCCGGTGACGCTGCCCGATGCCACGCCAGAGGTGATATCGCCGCTGAAGGTGGCCGAACTGCCGCCGAAATTCACATCGGCGCTGAAGCTCTTGCTGTCATAATTGGAAACGGAGACGGTGCCGCTGCGCGTGCCGAAATCCATTGTCGAACTCATCGCCCCGGTTGCGATATACTGGGCGCTTCCATTGATGACAGTACCCACCGCATTGCCGTTATAGGTTGCCGTGCCGTCTTCGGGGAGCAAGTTGTTATCCGGCTGCTTGCCGATGATCCAGTTGCCGAGATGGACGGTGTAGTTGATTTCGCCATAGACGTTGCGGCCCCACCAACCCCAGGTCATGAACTCGCAGGCATCGCAGATCTCGGAACTGGTATTGTTCTCGAAGATCTTTGCCGGCACGACAGCTGATGAGACCATGTAGGAGCCGTCTTTGGAACTGGTGCCGGCAATCAGCTGGTCGGAGAGATAGCTCTTGTCGGCGTCGTCATAGAATTCGGCGAAATAGCTTGAATCGCCGACACTAATGCTCCCCTCGAAGCTTCCTTTTGCATCGTCGAAGGTTAGATTGGCCGTGCCGCTCTTGGCTGTGCTGGTTCCCCAGGCCGTCACGACACCGGACGAAAACCCGGTCATCGTCTGCTCGCCAAGGGTTCTATCGACATCGGTTGTTGCCGCATCGTCGCGGCTTGCCACATGGACCTGCTCATATCCCTCGAATTCGGGAGTCTCATGGTCGAAGTCTGTTTCCCCGATCGATCCTGAGGCAATGACCAGATACTCGCCATCAGCACCAAGGAAATGGTCGTCGCCTGCCGTCGAGCCGATGCTCGAAGCCTTGCCCTGTCCGTTGGTTGCACTGCCGATCGCATCCTCGCGGCTCGAGCCGGCTGTCGAGGCTACGAGGCCATATCCACCACCCGACAAGGCATCGAAACTGCCGCTCAGGACGTTGATCGCGCTGGCCTGTCCAGCGCCCGTGCCGTTGATGACGAGCGACGCCTGCAGGGCTCGACCGACTGTCCCACCGGTTGCGTCGGTAACGCCACCGACAAGCAGATCGCTGACCACGGCCTCGCCACTGTCGACGAAGCTGCCCGTGAAGGGGATCGTTTGACCGTCGCCATTCATCAGTGCGGCCAACAGATCCGGCTCCAGCACATAGGAGAGGATCTCGTCGGTGGACAGCGTTTCCCTCGCATCGGCGGGTGTGCCGCCGACGACATAGAAGGCTTGCGGATCTGCGATCTGTGCTTTCACCATGTATGTGAAGAAGCCGCCGCTGCCGGTATAGGCGGTTCCGTTCACGGCGGTCCCATTGACCTCGCCTGTGACGGACTGCTCGGTCAATACGGTGGCCGACGACAACGCCGGGAGCGTAAAGTCGTTTCCGGCGCCGTCGCTGCCTGTCAGAGTGCCGTCGGCATTGCTGGTCAGCGTAGCACGTGACTGTTCCAGCCTGACGCCGCTCGATCCTCCGATTGCTCCGCTGCCGGCGCCCACTGTCGGTGAAGGCCGACGCAGGCGGCCGTCATCGCCGTCACCGTCGTCCTCGTCATCCACCGGCACCTCCGGTCGCGGCCCCACATCCCGCTGCGATTCTCCCGCCACTTCTTCCACCGGCGTCGTCACGATCGGGCGCGGTTGCGGCACCGGGATCGAGTTTTCCGAAGGAAGCTGCGCCGAGTTGCTTTGGCTGACCGTGCTGCTCGCGACCGTCTGGTCGGTCGGCGTATTGCTGGTGCCACCACCCTGGCCCGGGCGGCCGGCGAGGGTCTGTTGCAAGCCGCTCACCCATTGCGGCGGTGTGCGCTGAACGCGCGGCTGGCCGTCGCCTGCGACGATCGAGAAGCCCTGCTTGAAGAGGCGCTGCGGCGAACCGTTGCCAGTCAGCTGTACTTCCTTGCCATAGACGAGCGTCATATGCGGCGGCAGCGGCTGGCCGTCCGCCGTCTGGCCGTTGAGATTGATGTCGACCACGGCGCCGCGAATGCCGGCTGTCCCGATCGGCGTGTCGATCTTCACATTGCCGCTCGCCTTCGAGGCCTTGCCGCCGATGAAGCGCAGCGCCCCCTTGGTCATGGTCGCCGCCAGCGAGGCCGTGTTTTTCTCCGGATCGTAGACGAAGCTGTCGATCACCACGGAGGAGTTGGGCCCGACGGTAAACGATGTCCCGTCGGCCAGCAGGATCTGCACCAGACCTTCGCCGCTGGTCTCGATCCGGTGATTGCGGATCACGGCATCGCCAAGCGAGATCAGGCGCGGCTTGCCTGAAGCATCAAACGCCGTTGCCCGAGGATTGACGGCGGCGGTTACGCCGGCAACGTCGGTCTCGGCTTGCGCCGGAGCCCCCGCCAGCATCAGCAGCGCGGCAGAGGTGCAAAGCAGGGCATGACGCGTATTCGTCTTCATCGTGATGCTCCTAGAAGGCCGACTGGATGCCGATCGACACCGAGATGTTGTCGAAGGACTTGATGTCATAGTTCGACCAGACCTTGCGGTAGCCGGCCTCGGCGACCAGAGCCACGCGCTCGGTAAAGGGCGTGATCTGCTTGAGGTTCAGGCTGAATTCGGTGTCGCGCTGGCTCTCGCCCGAATTGATCATGCTGTCCGGGTCGTCATAGCCGCGACCTGCTACGGCTGCTTCCAGCACGACGATCCAGGCGGGTCCATCGCCGATCAGCGCCGCATAGCGATAGGTGCCCGAGATCGCGCCGCCCACCTCGGTGGACGAGAGATAGCCCGTCTCGGCATCCCGCCGTGTCGCGAGCAGCCGGCCAGTCAGGCTGAAATCTGCGGTCACATTGTGCGACCAGGAGACCTGCGCATCGAAGCGGTTGCCGCTCTGCAGCTCCGCCGTCTTGCGCGACTTGGTGTTGGAATAGTCCTCATAGCGATATTGCAGGCTCGCCGAGAGGCTGTCGACCGGCGTCACCTGCCAGTCGAAATTGGTCGAGATGCCGGCCGAGGCCAGGTATCGATCGCCCTCGATCAAAACACCGCTGGTGAGAAGCATCACCGAGACCGACCGGTCGTCCAGCCCGAAGCGGCCGAGATCGAAGACGGGCCCGGCATAGGCCTCGGCCGCCGCCGTGTTCAGCGTGTCGCGGTCGCGGTACTCCGCCGCATAGCCGGAAATCCCGGCTTCCAGCGCAAGCCCCTGGATATCCGTGTCGTGGCGATAGCGGACCGCCCCGTTGACGAAGGCATTGTAGTCCTCACCAGCGACGCTCAGATTGTCGAGTGTGTAGGAGAGGCCGTTCAGCGTCACGGTGGAATTGCCAGGCCCGGCATTGGCATTGCTCTGGTAGCGCAGCCCGGCGCGCAGCATGCCTGAGAACTGCGACGGATCACTCTTCTGGTCGATCGCAGCAAGATACTGGTCGACCTTGGCGGCAACCTCGGGCGGCACATCGCCGGCAGCCTTCGCCCCGTCGAAATACTGCCGCGCCGTCTCATAGGCACCGAGCCGATAGTAGAGCACGCCGAGTTCAAGCTGCAGCCGGGGCAGGCCCGGCGCATAGATCAGCATGCGCTCCAGCGTCGAGATTGCCCCTCAAGATCGCCCGCCTGAGACGAGAGAGCCGCATATTCGAAGGCCGTATCGAGATCGTCGGGTACCTCGATCATCCGCGCAAAGAGCTGGCGGCGCTGCGCTTCGATCTGCTCAAGCGACGTTCCTCCCGCCCGTGGCGCGACGTTCTGCGACTGCTGGGCAGCGGCTGGAACGGTCGTGACGGTCAGGCAGAGCGCGGCAAGCGCGAGGCTCAAACTATAGGCGGGGAAGGGTGTGATTCCCCGGCTCTTCGGCAACAGCATCTGAAAAGCTACTTTGACAATGAATGGATGAATTCCTTTAAGCAGGTTAACCTCTTGTTAGAAGGTGCAAAACATGAACATACCGGCCAACATTGGGTTTTTCCTTGTCCTTTGTCACAAGCGATGAATGATGTTCATCCGCAGCCCTCACTGCGGCCAGGGCTACGCGTCAACAGCATCAGTATGCCGGTTTCTGCCCGGCCATATCAAGCCATCATCCGTCACGCATGCCGGAAGCGGCAAGCGAAATCCACACGCCGTCTTCCCATGGCTCGGCCAAGAACACGCATCCTCCTTCGGGGCTGGCAGCGAAAAGGTCACGGAACTTTGATTTTTCGAGGGGGTGCCTGCCTTGTTTGGCGCCTTTTGCCGTTATAACGGTGGACCCATCCAAGACCCTTGCAAGCAGGTAACTGACCCATGTCGACTTCCGAACTCTCGATCACCAAGCGCCGTTTGCTCGGCGGCATCGCCATCGCCGCCGTCGGCATCGCGCTCACCGCCTGCAGCGACGCTGAAGACAAGGCCGCCAGCGCTGAACCGAAGCCGGCCGTCAGCAACGAGACCACGGCCTCGACCACCTCTGCCGAGATCCCGACTGCTGACCGCGATGTCGATATGGAAGCGGCGCTGAAGCCCGGCTCGCTGAAGGAAATGGCGCTCGGCGACCCGAACGCCCCGGTCAAGGTGATCGAATACATGTCGATGACCTGCCCGCACTGCGCGCATTTCCATGAAAACACTTTCGAGGCGATCAAGACCAAGTATGTCGACACCGGCAAGGTCTATTTCGTGCTGCGCGAATTCCCGTTCCCGCAGGACACCGCCTCGCTCGCCGCCTTCATGCTGGCCCGCTGCACGACCGAAGACAAGTTCTTCCCCTTCGTCTCCATGCTGCTCAAGCAGCAGCGAACCTGGGCTGCTCCAACGGATGGCGACGTCCGTGGCGCCATGCTGCAGCTTTCCAAGCTCGGTGGTTTTACACAGGAGACCTTCGACGCCTGCTTGACGAACGCCCAGCTTGCCGGTGATGTGTCGGCAGTCCGCGATCGCGGTGC
Organism: Allorhizobium sp.; assembly: GCA_965283865.1. Lineage (GTDB taxonomy): Bacteria > Pseudomonadota > Alphaproteobacteria > Rhizobiales > Rhizobiaceae > Allorhizobium. Next base: position 3,652,098 of record CBDIQA010000001.1, on the reverse strand, counting down.
TGAGGAGTTCGGAGTTCAGTCGACCCCGACCTTCCTGATCAATGGCAAGGCCTATTCGGGGGACATGTCGGTTGACTCCATGTCGGCCCTCATCGACAGCCTGCTCTGATCGACGTTCCGTTCTAACGACGGGCGCCGGGGAAACCCGTGCGCCCGTTTTTCATGCGATGGCGCGGGGCGTGACACGATGAAATTCAACCGCCTCCGCCTCGTCGGCTTCAAGTCCTTCGTCGAACCCTCCGAATTCATCATCGAGCGTGGCCTGACCGGCATTGTCGGGCCGAATGGCTGCGGCAAGTCGAACCTCGTCGAAGCGCTCCGCTGGGTGATGGGGGAGAATTCCTACAAGAACATGCGCGCGTCCGGCATGGACGACGTCATCTTCTCCGGCTCCGGCAACCGCCCCGCCCGCAACTCGGCCGAAGTCGGCCTCTATCTCGACAATTCCGACCGCACGGCACCCGCTGCCTTCAACGATGCCGACGAGATCCAGGTGACGCGCCGCATCGAGCGCGGCAATGGCTCGGTCTACCGCATCAATGGCAAGGAAGCCCGCGCCAAGGACGTCCAGCTTCTCTTCGCCGATGCCTCCACAGGCGCCCGCTCGCCCTCCATGGTCGGCCAGGGCCGCATCGGCGAGCTGATCCAGGCCAAGCCCCAGGCCCGCCGGCAATTGCTGGAAGAGGCCGCCGGCATTTCCGGCCTGCATTCGCGCCGCCACGAAGCGGAACTGCGCCTGCGCGCCGCCGAGACCAATCTCGAGCGCCTGGAAGACATCACCGCCCAGCTCGAAAGCCAGATCGAGAGCCTGAAGCGTCAGGCCCGCCAGGCCAACCGCTTCAAGCAGCTCTCGGCCGATATCCGCGCCCATGAGGCAATGCTGCTACATATCCGCTGGGCGCAGGCCAAGCAGGCCGAGGGTGAGGCCGAAAGCGCCTTGAACCAGGCGATGTCGACGGTCGCCGAAAAGGCGAACCACCAGATGGAGGCGGCAAAGCTCCAGGCCGTGGCGAGCCTCAAGATGCCGGAACTGCGCGAGGAGGAGGCGAAGGCCGCCGCTGCCCTGCAACGCCTACAGATCGCCCGCAGCCAGCTGGACGAGGAAGCAAGCCGGATCCTGCGCCGCCGCGATGAGCTCACCCGCCGTCTCGCCCAGCTCGACGAGGACATCCGCCGCGAGGAACGTCTCGTCTCGGAGAATGCCGAGGTCATCAATCGCCTGGCCGAGGAAGAGGCCGAGCTCGAAGAAATCCTTGCCGATGCCGGCCGTTTTGCCGAGGAGGCGAAGGAGGCCTTCGAGGCGGCCGCCGCAACGCTCGCCGACAGCGAACGCGATTTCACAAGGCTGACCGCCGAACGCGCCGAAGCCGCCGCCGGCCGCAATCAGCTGGAACGCGCCATCCGCGATCTGACGGAGCGCCGCGCGCGCCTTGAGCGCCAGATCTCCGACGCCTCCCGCGAACTCTCCGAGATTTCCGACCGCATCGCTGCCTTGCCCGATCCGGACGAGAAGCGCGAAATGGTCGAGATCGCCGAACAGGCCGTCGCCGACGCCGAAAGTGTGGCGATGGAGGCAGAAGCCGCTCTCAATGAGGCCCGCCGCACCGAAAGCCATCTTCGCCAGCCGCTTGAGGCCGCGCGCGCCCGGGTCAACGGTCTGGAGACCGAAGCCCGCACCATCGCCCGCATCCTCGCCTCCACCACGACAGGCGATTTTCCGCCGGTTGCCGATGAGCTCTCGGTCGATCGCGGCTATGAGACCGCGCTGGGTGCTGCTCTCGGCGATGATCTCGACAGCGCCCTCGACCAATCCGCCCCGGCCCACTGGCATGGCAATGGCGACGGGGCAGGGGACCCCAGCCTGCCGTCAGGCGCAAAGCCGCTGATCGCCCATGTCCGCGCACCCGCAGCACTTACCCGTGCGCTGCGCCAGATCGGCGTCGTCGAAGAAGCCGATGCACTGTCGCTGATGGCGAGGCTGGCCGCCGGCCAGCGCCTTGTCACTCGCGATGGCGCGGTCTATCGCTGGGATGGCCATGTGACCGGCGCCGATGCCCCAAGTGCCGCGGCGCTTCGCCTTGCCCAGAAGAATCGCCTGGCCGAAATCGAGGTCGAGACCGAGGAAGCCCGCGACCAGATGGTCGAGGCAGAGGATCGCCTGGCCGAAGCCGCAGATGCCATCCGCAACGAAGAGGCCCGCTTGACCGACGCCCGCGACCGCAGCCGCCTGACGGTTCGTGCACTCGCCGAAGCCCGCGACGCCCTGGCCCAGGCCGAACGCGCCTCGGGCGATCTCATCCGCCGCCGCGAGGTGATCGAGGAGGCGGTCAATGGCCTGAAGGGGCAGATCGAGGAGATCGTCGAGCAGGAAGAAACCGCCCGCATCGAGATGGAGGAAACGCCCGATCTCTCCGCTCTCGACGCCCGCCTGCGCGAGGCAGAATCCGTTGTCGCCCGCGATCGCGGCCTGCTCGCCGAAGCCCGTGCCCGCTTCGAGGGGCTCGCCCGCGAAGACGAGATGCGCCGCCGCCGCATCCTCTCGATCCGCCAGGAAAAGCAGAACTGGCAGAGCCGCGCGAAATCGGCGCAAGAACACATCGCGACCCTGCGCGAACGCGAGGCCGAGGCCCGCGAGGAGATCACCGATCTCGAAATGGCGCCCGACGAATTCGAGGACAAGCGCCGCAACCTGATGACGGCACTCGACAAGGCCGAGAGGGATCGCCGCGACGCCGCCGATCGCCTGATCGAGGCCGAGAGCCGCCAGCGCGAGGCTGACCAGAAGGCCGCCGCTGCCTTGGCCGAACTTGCCGAAAGCAGAGAAAAGCGCGGCCGCGCCGAAGAACGCCTCGTCTCCGCCCGCGAATGGCGTGTCGATGCCGAAGCCCGCATTGCCGAAGCCCTGAACGTCCCCCCGCATGAGGCCTTCCGCCTGACAGGCCTGAAAGACCCCTCCCAGATCGGCGACCTGCGCGAAGTCGAGCGCAATGTCGACCGGCTGAAGATGGAGCGTGAGCGCTTAGGCGCGGTGAACCTGCGCGCGGAGGAGGAGCAGAAGGAGCTGTCCGACAAGCTCGCCGCCATGATCAAGGAGCGCGACGACATCGTCGACGCGATCCGCCGACTGCGCCGGCGCATCCAGAGCCTCAACCGCGAAGGCCGCGAACGCCTGCTCGCCGCCTTCGACGTGGTGAACGCCCAGTTCCAGCGTCTCTTCACCCACCTCTTCAACGGCGGCACGGCCGAACTGCAGCTGATCGAAAGCGATGATCCGCTCGAAGCCGGCCTCGAAATCCTCGCCCGCCCGCCGGGCAAGAAGCCGCAGACCATGTCGCTGCTTTCGGGCGGCGAGCAGGCGCTGACCGCGCATGGCGCTGATCTTCGCCGTGTTCCTCACCAACCCCGCGCCGATCTGCGTGCTGGACGAGGTCGACGCCCCGCTCGACGACCACAATGTCGAGCGCTACTGCAACCTCATGGACGAAATGGCCGCGTCCACCGAGACCCGCTTCGTCATCATCACCCACAACCCCATCACCATGGCCCGCATGAACCGCCTCTTCGGCGTCACCATGGCAGAGCAGGGCGTCAGCCAGCTAGTGTCGGTTGACCTGCAGACGGCGGAGGCGCTGCGCGAGAGGGATTTGGTCTAATCAGCTGTCATCTTCGGGTGTTTGCATTGCTTCATTTGACGGCTCCGGTGCGGCAACGCCTGCCTCGCGCATAAGCTTGCCGAGTTTTCTGAAGAGGTTCGCATGCCGGCGGGCACTGCCTTCCCGATCGTTGATGGTGCTGTGAAACCAGTCAGTTTCAGGGGCGACAAGATGAATGTGCTCGGACTTCTCGTCATACCAGACTGAGATAGTGAGAGTGATCGTCTTTGTATTGCCTGTGCTCTTGCCCGAACGTCTATGCATGATTACGCTCCGATAAGGTTGTAGTGCAGTGTGTGTACATCCATGGGGCGCTGCAAGTATTGAGTTTCGCTTGTTCCCAAAATGGGAACGTGGTAAGGCTTTCCATGCGTGTGATTGCTCGTTCGGCTTGGATCGATTTCTGTGAAAGCCTGCCAAGCGGCGGACGCGCTGCTGCTCGTGCCGCCCTTCGCGAATGGCACACTGCGGTGGAGGCTGCGTCCTGGAGCAATTTCGCGGATGTGAAGGCCACATTTAACACTGCCGACTATGTGAGCGACGGAAAGATTGTTTTTGATGTCGGCGGCAACAAGTTCAGGGTCGTCGCTCTGGTTGGGTTCAGGACAAAAAGAGTTTTCATCCTGTTCGTCGGGACGCACCGAGACTACGACAAAATCGACGTAGCGAAGCTTTGAGGAGCTGTCATGGACATTGGCGCTATAAGGACTTTGGCTGATGATGCGGAGTATCGCCTCGCGCTCGCGTCGATACGCCCCTACTTCGAGGCGGAACCTGCGGAAGGTACACCGGAGGCCGCACATTTCGATGCTCTCGCTCTTCTGATCGAGGAATACGAGGGTCGCCGATATCCGCTGCCGAAGGCGGAGCCCGTTGAGGTAATCAAGGCCGTTATGGCGGCGAAGAACTTGTCCCGTGCCGATCTTGTCGAAGTCTTGGGTTCCAAGTCTCGTGCGGCTGATCTGCTGAACGGTCGAAGGGAAATCAATCTCGATCAGATCAGAAAGATCAGTCGTGCCTGGGGTATTTCGGCTGGTGCATTGATCGGCGACTTGGCGGCCTGATGAGGCGGGCTGTAACTCTCCTTGCCGTGCTCACTCTGAGCGCCGCCCCCTCCACGCCCAAACGGCCTCCACCTCGCTCGCGGGCAACTACCTGCCAAGCGTGCTCGCCACGTCCCCGGCCCATCGCGACAGTCTGATGGAGATGATCAAGGGCAAGCCCGGGCTGCCCTTCTGGGTGCGCGCGCTGGTGCGCCAACCGCGTTACGTGGCGCTCGCTTCCGAGGAGGTCGCGGTGAAGGACAGGCGCATGCAGCTCTTCCGGGCCTGCGAGCCGCGCACCTGCGAAACCAGCTGGATCCGCGTGCTTTATTCCGAAGATGGCAAGCGGGCGCTGCTTTACATCTCCGACGCCAAGCTCGGCATCAAGATCTTCGGCGATCCGACGCCGGAAGAGCTGACCTTCCTTACCCGCTGAGGGTCAAACCGCCACCTTCTCCCGCCGAGCCGGTCCGACCGGCAGCGCGCCGCTCGCCAGGATCGAACCGAGCACCAAGGGCAGGCAGACCAAGTAAGCGTTGCGGATGCCGAAGGCTTCAGCGACGAAGCCGAGCAGCGGCGGGCCGAGGAAAAAGACGACGAAGGCCATCTGCGCGATTGCTGCGACATTGATCACCGCCGGCCGGTCCGTCCGCTGAGCCGCTGCCGAGACAGCCATCGGATAAACCGCGCTGCAGCCAGCCCCCATCAGCGCAAAGCCGAGAAGCGCGAGATACGGGTGTGGGGCAAGCCAGGCCATGGCGATGCCGAGAGCCGCCACCGAAAGCAGCACGCGTCCAACGAGCCGGGCGCCATGGCGATCGACCACCGGATCGACGGTGAGGCGGGCAAGCGCCATGAAGAAGGCAAACAGCGTAAGCCCCGAACCCGAGATGAACGGCGAGACGTCGAAGACCTCCTCCATGTAGATCGTCGACCAGTCGATTCCTGCACCTTCTATCAGGAAGGCAGAGGTGCCGATGATGCAGAGCGGCAGGAGAGCGAGGGTTGGCAGCGCGAAATGCGGTGCCTTGTCTTCGGATCCGGCGGTGGTGAGCACAGGCGCATTCTTCATGCCCGCGATCGTGATCGCGCCGATGACGAACATTAGCCCGAGCAGGACATGCATATGCACCTGCATCGTCATCCCCGCCTGCCGCACCAGGGAGGCCGTCACAGCGGTGACGAAGAAGCCGAGGCTCCAGCAGCCATGCGCGCGGTTCATGATGCCAAAACCCGCCTGTGCCTCGATCCGCCCGATCTCGACATTGAGGCAGATCTCCAGCGCGCCGGCCAGCAGGCCCATGACGAAGAGCGTGGCAAAGACGAAGGGCGCTGACGGCAGAAGCGAGATCAGGGACAAGAGCGCCATCACGCCGAGCAGCGAGATGGCAAGCGTCGTGCGCGAGCCGAGCCGGACGATCAGCGGGGAGGAGAGGGTGAGCGAAATCAGCGAGCCGATCGCCATTCCGATCAATGTCAGCCCCAGCTCCGCCTTGTTGACCCCGAGCTGCACCTGCAGGTCCGGCAGCCGCGAGAACAGTGACCCCGTCGACATGGCAAAGAGAAAGAAGGCGATATAGACGCGGTACTGCGGCTGAAAATGCATCGGGAAGACTCGATTTGTCTGATGACCAGTCATCTGCCTGCCAGCAATGGTGAACCAAGTCCAGCCGTGCAAACCGGCGATCGGTTCGCCCCCGGAAAAGGCTCTGTCTCAAGGAGGCGGTTCACGGTCAATGGCTGGCACTGCCCGGCCCGCACCCGCCGTCATCCTCGGGCTTGTCCCGAGGATCTGCCGAGGTTGGTCACAAAGGGGAGACCTAAGGGAAGGCCCTGAACGTCGAGCAAATGGCAGCGGCAGTATATCCTCGGCACAAGCCCGAGGATGACGATCCACCGAAATGAAAATGCCGGAAGCAAGGCTCCCGGCACAATCCTATTGGCTACTGCCTACTGACTGACCCGCTCAACCAGCCGAATTAATCTGCCGCGCCACCATATCATGGTTCAGCCAGAGCACTGGTGCCGACGGATCAGCAACCTCGCCGAAGATCAACGCGCCGGTTGCCTCGACCACGAGCACGCTCAGATAGTCCGAGATCAGCGCCTTCCCGTCCTTGTGCATCTGGGCGATCTCTTGCGAGGTGCCGATGGTGATGTCCGACTGGCCCTGGCTGTTGGGCATCGGCCATTTGTTGAAGTCGTAGAACGGGATCATCACGTCGCTGGCCTGGAAGTCGGCGATCTTCGTGAGCACGTCGTCGATGGTCGCACCCTCGACCAGCAGCGCTTCGCAATCGGCCCAGATCTTCTCGGCCCGCGCGCCGCCATTTTCCTTCTTCAAGGCCTTCAGGAGCGGCAGAAGCGGCAGCTCGATGCCGGCGAAGACGTCGGAGGAATTGGTGCGGATCTCGGGGCAGTTGAAGACGGTCGCCCTGATGCCGGAAGCGAAGGCCTCTTCGGCAATCGCCTCGAGCTTCATCTTGGCATAGCCCTGGGTGTAGTTCGTATAGGTCTGCCAGCGATATTCGTCGCCGATCAGAATGCCCGTGCCGTGATAGCCATAGGCCGAGTAACGCACCTGGCCGCCGCTCTTTTCGATGCGGGCGCGGATCGCGGCACTGCCTTCGATCAGGTGACGGAAGGTGTTGGCCGAAACTTCGTCGAAGTTCTGCAGGATGAGCTTGCCGAGATCGCTGTCGAGCAGAACCTGCGAGGACATGTGGCGCGTCCCGCGGCCCTTGTAGATGCGGTTGGCAAGAACGAGGAAGACCTTCGCCTTCGGAATGCCGCCGGCCATGGTGTGGGCGAAGTGAACATTCTTGCCATCGGCAATCATGCCTTCCAGCTCGGCCATGATCTTGGCGACCGCATCCTGGAAACGTTCAACGCCAACCTGGCGGCACTTCTCGATATGCGCCCAGTCCAGTTTTTCCGTTTCCCAGTTTTCCAGCGTCAGCGAGGACAGAAGGTCCGTCGGCGTCGGCTCGCCCGGCTACGCCCAGGGCTACGACCGCGGCTACGGCGGGAATGTTGATGATCGCGGCGACCGCCATTGGCTTCGGCCTGGGCGAGCTCTTCGTCGGTCAGCGGGCGAAGCTTGTTGTTGTCGTCGCGGCGGCCAACGGTGATCCCGATGATCTCCATGCCGGCCTTCTTGGCCTGGTCGAGCAGGCCCGTGACATAGCCACGACCGAACAATTCGCCGAACAGAACGAAGACGTCGCCCTTGCGGTAAAGGTTGTTCTGCGGGATCTCAGTCAGGGAAACCGGGCTGGTCAGGGTCATGTTTGATTCCGGATTACAATTTACTAGAATGCCACCTAGCAAACGCTGGCCCGGAGCGCATCACCCTCAATTGATTTGTCTGGTCATTTTGCGTGACCGTTTATTGCATTGCGTGATGACCCTGTAACAATTGCCGGGTGTTGGCGCGTCAAACCCGCTTGAGCCGAACCCGCGTGCCCCAGGGATCCAGCGCCTCAAACCCGCCGTCGATGGCGCTGACGGCAAAGCCCTTGGCCTGAAGATCCGCGCGACGCGCATCAAGGATCGCTTGATCATTCGTGTGCAGCGAGAACCAGTCGAGCCCGGTCATGGCGTCCTGGCGTGGGCCGGCATCCCGGCTTTCCCAGATGTTGGCGCCGATATGGTGGTGATAGCGACCCGACGACAGGAAGGTCGCGCCGCGCTCGTCGCTGCCGGCCACCACGTCGAGGCCAAGCGCATCGGCATAAAAGGCGCGAGCCGTCTCCAGCCCGCCGACCCTCAGATGGATATGGCCGATGCGCAGAGCGGCCGGCACGGTCGTATACTCGTGGCGGTCCGTGCGCGTCTTCGTCTTGAGGAAGATGTCGTCGATATCAAGTTCCTTGCTGCCCATGGTGACCGTGTTGCCGGCCCAAAGCCAGGTCTCCTGCGGGCGGTCGCTATAGACCTCGACGCCATTGCCCTCGGGATCGGTGAGATAGACGGCCTCCGATACCGAGTGATCCGCAAAACCGGTGAGCGGAACCTGTGTGCGCGCCACATGCACCAGCCAGCGCGCGAGATCGGCCCGTTCAGGCATCAGGAAGGCGGTGTGATAGAGGCCGGCCTGACCCGGCGCCTCAGGCGTCGCATCCGGCCGGGCGAGGATATGCAGGAGTGGCGTCCCACCGGCCCCGAGCGTCACGGCATCGGGGGCATCCGTCAGCACGTCAAGCCCCAGCATGCTGGTGTAATAGGCCTTGAGCCGCGCGACATCTTTCGCCCGGAGGCAAACCTCGCCGACATGCACCGGACGCGTCAGGCCGAAAGGCAGCTCAGGCGTCTGTGCGGTCGGAAGCTCGGTCTGGATTTCGATCCCCTCGGCCCTCAGCGCCCCGGTGAGCGCCCCCGTCAGTGTTGCCGTCCCAGCCAGCCGCAAAAGCTGGCGCCGCGTCCAGTGAACAGTCATTGTGGTCCCCATATGTCCCCGTACTTGTAGGCTTTGCTTACAATGCCACCTCGACATCCGTCTTTCACGTCTCTCCACGCAATTTCAAATCCGCGTGAGCCTTCGGGGCCAGATCTGCCGCAATTATGATGCATTGCAACATAAACTTGACGGAGTGGCGTTTCCAATCCGTCACAATTGCTGTAAACGATGGAAAAACAAGCCTGTTCGGGTGGAGAGGGCAATGCGTAAGTGGGTTTACACCTTCGGCGGAGGAGCGGCCGAGGGGAGTAGGGCCGAGATCGAGCAGCTGGGAGGTAAGGGGGCCAATCTCGCCGAAATGGCGGCGCTTGGCCTGCCAGTTCCGCCCGGCCTCACGATCGTGTCAGATGCTTGTGGCCTTTTCTACACGAGTGGCAAGACCCTTGCCGACGCGCTGAAGACCCAGGTTCTCCACGGCATATCCGGCATCGAGGCCGCCACCGGCCGCGCCTTTGGCGACACCAGCCAGCCACTTCTCTTGTCTGTCCGCTCCGGCTCCCGCACCTCCATGCCCGGCATGATGGACACCGTCCTCAATCTCGGTCTCAACGACCACACGGTCGAGGCGCTTGGCCACCACTCGGGCGACGCCCGTTTCGCCTGGGACAGCTATCGCCGCTTCATCCAGATGTATGGCGATGTCGTCATGGGCCTGGATCACGAGGTCTTCGAGGAAATCCTGGAGGACGAGAAGGCAAGGCTTGGCCACGAGCTCGATACCGATCTCTCGGCTGTCGAGTGGCAGCATGTCGTGAAACTCTACAAGGAAGTGCTGGAGCAGGAACTGGGCGAGCCCTTTCCGCAGGATCCGCATTTCCAGCTCTGGGGCGCGATTGGCGCTGTCTTTTCCAGCTGGATGAACCCGCGCGCCCAGACCTATCGCATGTTGCATTCGATCCCCGAAGGCTGGGGCACCTCCGTCACCGTGCAGACCATGGTCTTCGGCAATCTCGGCTCCACCTCGGCCACCGGTGTCGCCTTCACCCGCAATCCATCGACGGGCGCCAAGGAGCTCTACGGCGAATTCCTGGTCAATGCGCAAGGGGAAGACGTCGTGGCCGGTATCCGCACACCCCAATCGATCACCGAGGCCGCGCGCATCGACAGTGGTTCCGACAAGCCCTCGCTCGAAAAACTGATGCCGGAGGCCTTCGCCGAGTTCTCGGCGATCTGCGACCGGCTCGAAGCGCATTACCGCGACATGCAGGATCTCGAATTCACCATCGAGCGCGGCAAGCTCTGGATGCTGCAGGCCCGCTCGGGCAAGCGTACGACCAAGGCCGCGATGAAGATCGCCGTCGACATGGTGGCGGAAGGCCTGATCTCCGAAGAAGAAGCGGTGATGCGCATCGAGCCTTCCTCGCTCGATCAGCTACTGCATCCGACCATCGACCCGCGCGTTGCCCGCCATGTCATCGGCTCGGGCCTTCCCGCCTCGCCGGGTGCGGCAACCGGTGCCATCGTGTTTACGGCCGAAGAGGCGGTTGAAGCCGAAAGCGAAGGCCGCAAGGTCATCCTCGTCCGCGTCGAAACCAGCCCCGAAGACATCCACGGCATGCACGCCGCCCAGGGCATCCTGACGACCCGCGGCGGCATGACCAGCCATGCAGCCGTCGTCGCCCGTGGCATGGGCATTCCTTGCGTCTCCGGTGCCGGCACCATGCGCGTCGACCTGCGCAATGAGAAGCTCGTTGGCATGGGCGTGACGCTCACCAAGGGCGATATCGTCACCATCGACGGCTCCTCCGGCCAGGTGCTGAAGGGCGAAGTGCCCATGCTCCAGCCGGAACTCTCGGGCGATTTCGCCCAGCTGATGCAGTGGGCCGACCGCACGCGTCGCATGACGGTCCGCACCAATGCCGACACTCCGGGCGATGCCCGCGCCGCCCGCTCCTTCGGGGCAGAGGGCATCGGCCTTTGCCGCACCGAGCACATGTTCTTCGAGGGCGAACGCATCCATGTGATGCGCGAAATGATCCTCGCCGAAGACGAGGCCGGCCGCCGCGCCGCCCTCGACAAGCTGCTCCCCATGCAGCGCTCTGACTTCACCGAACTCTTCACCATCATGCACGGGTTGCCGGTCACGATCCGCATGCTCGACCCGCCGCTGCACGAATTCCTGCCGCAAGTCGGAGAGCGAAATCGCCGAAGTCGCGAACGCCATGGGCCCCGAGCCGCGAGGAGCGTGCGCCGCCGCATCGATGCGCTGCACGAGTTCAACCCGATGCTCGGCCATCGCGGCTGCCGTCTGGCCATCTCCTATCCCGAGATCGCCGAAATGCAGGCCCGCGCCATCTTCGAGGCGGCAGTGAGCGCCGCCCGCGAGACGGGCGCCCCGGTCGTGCCGGAAATCATGGTCCCCCTGGTCGGCCTGCGCTCCGAGCTCGATTACGTGAAGGCAGTGATTGACCGGGCCGCCACCGAAGTCATGGGCGAAGCCGAACTCGAGATCTCCTATCTCGTCGGCACGATGATCGAGCTGCCGCGCGCCGCGATCCGCGCCCATATCATTGCCGAAGCCGCCGAATTCTTCTCCTTCGGCACCAACGACCTGACCCAGACGACTTTCGGCATGTCCCGCGACGACGCCGCCCGCTTCATCCCGACCTACCAAAAGAAGGGCATCATCATCCAGGACCCCTTCGTCTCGCTCGATTTCGACGGCGTCGGCGAACTCATCCGCATCGCCGCCGAACGCGGCCGCCGCACGAGGCCCGACATGAAACTCGGCATCTGCGGCGAACACGGCGGCGACCCGACATCCATCCACTTCTGCGAGGATGTCGGGTTGGACTACGTCTCGTGCTCGCCGTTCCGCGTGCCGATTGCGCGGCTTGCTGCAGCCCAGGCGGCGATCAAGGCGCGGGGGTGATGGGTGGGTGACGGCTGAAAATACCGTTGGCCAACGTCCCGCTAAAACCCGATTACTTCGCGCGCCATAAACACCTTCAAGATGTGCCCGCCATGCGCCCGAAATGGGCCAAGTGCCAGTCAAGGCTGGCGGGTGAACACTCAAGCGGGCTGTCCAGCATACCTGATCAAGAATACTTCCCAGTCAGGTCTCTAGGCAGCAGCACTTGCCGACCGCGCAAACCGCCCCGGCGGCACACCCACATGCCGGCTGAAGGCCGTGCTGAAGGTGCTGGCCGAGCCGTAGCCGACCTTCTCCGCCACGGCGTCCAGACTCAAATCCTGGCGCCGCAGCAGGTCTTTCGCCAGGGCCATACGCCAGGTCATCAGATATTCCATCGGCCGCATGCCCACGGTCTGGTGAAAGCGGTCGAAGAAGGCCGAGCGCGACATCGCCGCATGCTTGGCAAGCGCCTCCACCGTCCAGGAGCGCTCGACCTCCGCATGCATGTGCTTGAGCGCAAGCGCAATGCGCGGCTCGGCCAGCCCGCGCAGCAGGCCAGGCGGGCCATGCTCGGCGGGCGCGCTGCGCAATGCCTCGATCAGCAGGATCTCGGCCAGGCGTTCCAGTATGAGATCACGCCCGATATCGGCACGCCCGGCTTCGTCCCCAAGCAGGTGCACGAGTTGGGTCAGTCGCGCCGCCCCGCGCACATGGATCATGCGCGGCAGCAGCGAGACAAACAGCGAGGCATCGGGCGCATCGAAGGAGAAATATCCGCCGGTCTGCCGCATGTCGGGCTCCCCGTCCGGCCGGCCATGCCGCTTTTCGCCGTCGGGTGCCGCAAGCAGTGTCTCTAGGTCGATCGAGATGGGTGACGCGAGCTCGACGCTGCCCATCGTGAAGGCGGGCGTCGCTGGCAGCAGCAGAAAATCGCCTTCTTCGAGCATGACTGGAGCCTCACCATCGACCGCCAGACGGCAGCGTCCTTTCGTTATGGCGCAAAAACCCGGATGCCCGAACGGCGGGTAACGAACCGCCCAGCGGCCAGCGCCGGTAATGCCTTTGGAGAAGACGGCGCGCGGTTTCAAAAGCGCAATGATCTCGGAGAGTGGATCACGCATCTGGACTATCTCGAATGAAATACGGACGATTAATCGATGATAGTCCAGCCTAGCGCGGCTATACCGGAAGCGTCAACAGCAAACGCCTCCAGGAGTTTCCCATGCCGACCATCCTCATCACCGGCTGCTCGTCGGGCTACGGCCAACACATCGCCCAGCATTTCCACGATCAGGGCTGGACCGTGATCGCCACCATGCGCACGCCCCGCACCGACGTCTTCGCCCCCTCGGACCGTCTGCGCATCCTGCCGCTCGACGTCACCAAGTCCGACAGCATCCATGCGGCGCTTGAAGCCGCAGGTCCGATCGACGCGCTGGTCAACAATGCCGGCATTGGCGTGATCGGTGCCTTCGAGGCAACGCCGATGGAGCATATCCGCAAGGTCTTCGACACCAATACCTTCGGCACCATGGCGATGACTCAAGCCGCGATCCCCGCCATGCGCGAACGGCGCTCAGGCGTCATCGTCAACGTCACGTCCAGCGTGACGCTTGCGCCGATGCCGCTTGCTGCGGCCTATACGGCAAGCAAACAGGCGATCCAGGGCTTCACCCAGTCGCTCGCCCATGAACTCGCCCCCTTCGGCATCGTCACCAAACTGGTCGAGCCTGGGTATGCGCCGACGACCCGCTTCTCGGCCAATACCGATATCAATGTCATGGATCTGCTTCCCGGCGCCTATCTCGATTTCGCCCGGCCCATCTTCGAGGCCTTTGCGTCGCCCACCGTCGTCACCCACGAAAGCGATGTCGCCGAAGCCATCTGGCAAGCAGTCACGGATGGCACAGCCCAGGCGCGTTATCCGGCCGGGGCAGACGCGGTGGCGCTCGCAGCGGCTGCATAATCGCGCGACACTTGCGTCAGCGATCGAGCCTGGGGCAGTTGCCGCAGGCTCCGGCCCGGGTATAAATCGGGGGACGTCGCATCCTGCGTCGCCCCACCCGGAGACCTCCATGCCCGGCTATTCCGCCCGTCCGCCCGCCATCCCGACTGTCGTGCTTGACGATGCCGTCACCCGCATCACCCGCTGGGATTTCGAGCCTGGCGCCGCGACCGGCCACCATACGCATGGCCTCGGCTATGTCGTCGTGCCGATGACCGACTGCCACTTCCTGATCGAGGATTCCGCCGGCGAACGCCGTGTGACGTCAAAGGCCGGCGAGGCCTATCGGCGGGATGCCGGCGTCGAGCACAATGTGATCGCCGGCGGCGACCAGCCGATGAGCTTCATCGAGATCGAGTACAAATGAGCTTGGCCGACGATCACCCGGTGCCGCAGTTCATCACCGAGTTCGAGCCACAGTATGGCGTGGCGGTGCCGGTGGCAGATGGCGTCCAGCGCCTCACCGCACCCAATCCCAGCCCTTTCACCTTTCACGGCACCAACACCTATATCGTCGGCCGGCAATCCGTCTGCGTCATCGATCCCGGTCCCGACAATGACGCGCATTTCGAAGCGCTGATGGCAGCCCTCGCGGGCCGCGAAGTCACCCACATCGCCGCCAGCCACACCCATCGCGACCATTCCCCGCTCGCCCGCCGGCTGAAAGCCGCAACCGGCGCCGTCATCGTCGCCGAAGGCCCGCACCGTCCGTCGCGACCGCTGTTTGACGGCGAGGTGAACCCCTTTGCCGAAAGCTCCGACACTGACTTCGTCGCCGACCGCGCGCTTGCCGATGGCGAGACGGTCGAAGGCGATGGCTGGCGCCTCACCGCCGTGCACACCCCGGGGCATACGGCCAACCACGCCGCCTTCGCCCTCGAAGACACCGGCATCCTCTTTTCCGCCGATCATGTGATGGCCTGGGCCACCTCGATCGTCGCACCCCCGGATGGCGCGATGAGCGACTACATGGCCTCGCTCGACCGGTTGCTGGGGCGCAACGACCGGCTCTATCTCCCCGGCCATGGCGGCCCGGTCACCGAGCCCCCGGCTTTCGTCCGCGCCTTGCGCACCCACCGCCGCCTGCGCGAACGCGCCGTGCTGGAGCGGATCCGCAAGGGCGACCGCCTGATCGCCGACATGGTCAAGGCCATCTACGCCACGACCGATACTCGCCTGCATGGGGCGGCAGCCTTGTCGGTGCTCGCCCATATCGAGGATCTCGTGGAAAAGGGGCTGATTGCCACGGATGGCCCGCCGAGACTATTGGGCGAATATCGGCCCGGTTAGGGTCGTCAGCCTTCGGCTTGCCCCCCTCTGTCGGCTGCGCCGACATCTCCCCCACAGGTGGGGAGAGTGGAGGTTGTCGCCTAAGTCAGCGTTTATCCGATCTCCCCCCGTGTGGGGGAGATGCCTGGCAAGGCAGAGGGGGCTACCATTCGGCACAAGGCTTATGGCCGTCTAATACGGACTCGTCAGTTCCCCGCAATCCCCAGCAATTCCGCATCGAGCGCATGCAGGAAATCCTCGGCGATCCGGTCGCTGATGCCAAGGTCATGTGGCCCGTAGCGCGAGGCGACCCGCATGTCGACCAGCGTCATCTCCTCCTCTTCGCGCAGCCGCACCACCGCATCGAAGGGTAGGCCGAACACGAGCGTGCGGGTGGAAAACTGCAGGCGCGCCGTGCCTTCCGGTTCGCCATCGGAAAGCGGAACGAGCAGGCTGGGCTCCGGCCGCGCGGTCGGCAGAGGCCCGCTTTCCGGCAGCGCCTCATCGGCGGTCGGTGGCGTTGCACCACCGGGGGTCTCGGTCACCACCGGACTTTCCGCCGTCGGGCGCAGCTCCAGCGCTGGCAGGCCATATTCCTCACCGCGGCTTGCCGTCACCACCAGCCGGTTTTCCGCCGCCACCTTGCGCACTGCCTCATAGACGCGGTCGATCGCGCCTTCGTAGCGGCGACCATTGAGACCGGGATAGGCGGCAAGCTGGGCTGCATCGGCATTGTCAGGCAGGGCAGGGCGCGGCAAAAGATGCTGTTCCGCTGTCGGCACGGAAACCCAAGAGGGGCGGTCGGACAGATCGGTTGCCACTTCGGTGAGCGGCGGCTTGGTTATGGAGAGGTAATAGCCATAGGCCGGCAGTCCGAGCGGCAAGGCGGCATAGATGAGCGCCCAGGCAGCCGCGACCCCGCCCAGGGCCCCGACCTGCCAGAGCCTGGCTAGCCCTAGAAGCGCAAGCGGCACGGAGACGGCTGCCGGCACCGCGCAAGCCAGCACCAGCAGAACGAAATCCGGCGTGGCGAGCGGCCCGAAGCGATGCGCCAGCACCACGACAACAAGCATGCCGAGCGCAAACAAGGCCAGCCGCCGCGCAAGAAAGGCGGAGCGGGACACCGGACGGTCATAGCGGACGAGCATGCGGATCTACCGGAATCAGGAGGCGTTTCGCCCAAGGTGTAACGGCTTGCGCGAAGGGCGTCGACAGACAAAGCGAGCGACCAAGCTCAAGGCTGGTTATTGCGCCCACCACCCAAAAGCGGATTGTCGCCGAGTTCCGGTGCCGGAATGCCGCCGTCTGGCGGTGCGCCGTCAAAACCATCGGGAGCCTCCATCAGCCCTTCCTCGATCGCGGGATCGAGCGGCGGCAGTGCCGGGGCGTCAAGCGTCACACCCCCGTCGGGCAGGCTCGGATCGGCAAGCGGCGGCGCATCGGGGGCAAGCGGCACATAGAGCGAGACGGTGACGATGACGGCGATCGCCATCAGCCAGGAGCCGATGATCCGGGCAGGGATAGTCAGCCACCCACCCCGGAAGGGCCTCAGCATCAGGCCTGGAACCAACAGGATCCACAGGGCCCCGAGGACGGCGGAGAAGGCAAACTCCTTGATGCCGATGCCGAAATCATCAAGCCCGATGAAGAGCGACAGCGAAAAGCCGACCACGACCGCCGCCACCGGCGCCACAAACCGGCGCAGAGACGCTGGCAGCCAGAGCACCACACTCGAGAGCATCACGGCGACGGGTGCGATCAGGAAGAGTTCGTGGCCGAGCGGGCTCTGCAGGATCGCATGGAAGATCGGGTCGAAGAAGACAAGCATGGGCGCGACGACGCCGAGGAAGGCAAGCGCAATCGCCAGGACCTCGCTTCGACGCTCCGCCATGCCGATGGCGACGGATAGGCCCAGCATGGCCAGCACGAGGTCGTAGATGGAGAGCGTGAAGAGATAGCCGAGCTCGAAGAAGGCGAATTCATGCGGAATAACGAGGGAGGCAGCGACCGTTGCCACGCCGAGAAGAAAGACAAGAAACGCAGCCTTAAAGGCCCGCGTCCGCACCCCGGCCAGGAAGCGCGCACGCCCATTCTGCACCGTGCCGCCCAGGGCCCGAGGTGAAAGCGCAGCATCCGCCGCCAGAGCGCGAGAGCCTGAAGCGGGAGCGTCAGCCGCAGGTTTCGCCGCATGCCCATGGCCCGCGGCCGCGCTATTGCGTCCTGTCTTCCTGTGCGGCTGCTTCTGCTTCTTCATGTCCGTGACCCGATCTGGCGCCAGAAGGCGTCTGCATGCCTATTCCACAGCACGCTTGATTTGTCACCGCAGCCTGCTGCAGTCTCTGATCAGAGGGAAGGGAAGTCTTATATGGCCATTGTCATGCTGTCGGCTGTCACGCGCGTCGAGCGAAAGGCGGCGACAAGCTTCGTCTTCGACACCGTCAACCGCCTCGGCGGCTGGATCGACGACACGCGCATGTATTCCAACCTGATGAACACGATCCGCCTGACGCTCCCGGCCGGTGCCTTTGCCGAGCTGGTCACGGTCCTCACGGAGGCGCGCATTGCCGTCGACACGCCGGAGGGTTTGGGCGAGATCCGTGATCCCGCCGCCGAGCGCATTGCGACCCTGCAACTCACCTTCATCCACGACGAGCCGGATCTGAAACGAGAAATACCGGCCGTCCCCGGCTAGCCAGAACTAACGGTCTCTCGACTGCCTGGAGACAACAAAAACCCGGCAGTCGCCCGCCGGGTTTTCGCGTTGTTCTCTAGATCGGGCCTGTAAGATCAGGCCGCGCGGCGCTCGTGGCGGCCTTCCTCGATCTCCTCGACGATCTTCGCCACGAAAGCGTCGAGATCACCGGGATTGCGCGAGGTGATGATGCCCTGGTCGGTGACCACGGCCTCGTCGCGCCAGTCGGCTCCGGCATTGATCATGTCGGTCTTGATCGACGAGAACGAGGTCGCCTTGCGGCCCTTGACGGCGCCGGCCTCGATCAGCAGCCACGGACCATGGCAGACAGCCGCAACCGTCTTGCCGGACTTGATGAAGCTCTTCACCAGGTCGACGGCCTTCTGTTCCTTGCGCAGCAGGTCCGGATTGATCTGGCCGCCGGGAATGACGAGCGCGTCGAAATCTTCGATCTTGACCTCGTCGAGGGTCAGATCAACGTCGACGGTGTCGCCCCAGTTTTCAGCGTCCCAGCTCTTGATCGGCGCCTTTTCGAGCGAGGCGATGCTGACCGAAGCGCCCTTGGCCGTCAGCTGCTCGAGCGGCACACGCATCTCGGAACGCTCGTAGCCATGGGTGGCGATGATCAGGATGCGGGCGGAAGTGATGGAGGGCATGAGATGTCCTTTCGTCGGGGTTTCTCTCGTGGGGATGTGAGAGAAACGACCTGCCCGCCGCATCGTTCCGGGAAAAACTGCAAAGTCCCCGCGTGAAGGTGTTGCCGCCCGGCTTAGGCTTTGATAATCAGGCCGCGATTTGCAGCGCCGCCCGCGGCCTCGCAATCCTGTTGGGGCGTCGCCAAGCGGTAAGGCATCGGTTTTTGGTACCGACATTCCCAGGTTCGAATCCTGGCGCCCCAGCCACCGTCAAATGTGCTCCATCACAATCACCCCACCCGCGCATACTGAAGCGCAAGCCGCATGCCGCCTGCCTCCACCACCGGCACCGAAAACCCGTAGATCGCCTCCAGCACGTCCGAGCGCATGATCGCATCTGGCGTCCCATCGGCTGCGATCCGGCCGTTTTTCATCGCGATGATCCGGTCAGCGCTGGCCGAGGCGTGGTTGATGTCGTGCAACACGATGACGATGGTCCGGCCGGTCTCGTCGGCGAGCCGGCGCAGTTCCAGCATCAGCTGGCGGGCGTGATACATGTCGAGATTGTTCAAGGGCTCGTCGAGCAGGATATAGTCAGTCCCTTGCGCATAGGTCATCGCCACCATCACCCGCTGCCGCTGACCGCCGGAGAGCCGGTCGAGCGAGCGGTTGGCAAGGCCTTCGAGCTCGAAGCGGGCAAGTGCCTCCTCGACCATCGCCTTGTCCTCCGCCGTCATCCGCCCGCCGCTATGCGGAAAGCGGCCGAAGCCGACCATTTCGCGCACGCTGACGCGCGGCGGTGGGCCAGAGTCTTGCCTCAGGATCCCAAGCTTTTTGGCCAGAACCTTGCCGGGTGTCGAGCCGACCGGAAGCCCGTCGATGGTGATGGCCCCCTGCTGCAGCGGCAACAGGCGGGCGGCGAGCGAGAGCAGGGTGGATTTGCCCGCCCCGTTCGGGCCGACCAGGGCGGTGAGGCCACCTCGGGGCAGGGTGAGGTCGATGCCCTCGAGCACGCGCTGGCCTTCGCGAGTGAGGCTGACGGATTGGATTTCGATCATCGTGTGCGCCTCGCAAACAGAAGCAGGATGAAGACAAGGCCGCCGAGGAAATCGACGACGACAGAGAGCGTGCCGGCCTGGCCAAGCCCGTGCTGCAACAGCGTCTGCCCGCCGACCAGCACGATGACGCCGAGAAGCATGGCAACCACGAAGACGGAAGCATGCCTGCGCGATGTCGTGAGCCGTTCGGCAAGCGCTGCGATCAACAGGCCGAAAAAGGTGACAGGGCCGACGAGTGCTGTGGAGACGGCGACCAGAACCGAGACGGTGATGAGCTGCACCAGCACTAACAGGTTCCAGTCGAGACCCAGGCCGATCGCCGTGTCGCGTCCCAGCGCGGCGATGTCGAGCAGATGGCGGCGGGAAAAGAGGAAGCCGCCAGCCAGGATCGTGACAAGTGCTGCGATGGCGAGCAGGTCCGTATTCGGCGACGAGAAGTTGGCATACATCGCCCGCTGCGCCACGGCGAATTCCTGCGGATCGATCAGGCGCGCCAGAAGATTGGTCAGGCTGCGGAAGAGCCCGCCGATGACGACGCCGGCGAGCAGCATCAGCGTCAGGTCCATCCGGCTTTTGAGCGCCGGCCAGAGGATGAGCATGGCGAGCAGCATCAGGGCGGATGCCTCCATGCCGAATTTCAGATGCGGCGAGAGTGAGACATAACCCAGCCCGCCCAACGCAAAGACGAGGGCCGCCTGACCGAATTGGTAAAGCGCGTCGAGGCCCATGATCGAGGGTGTGAGGATGCGGTTGCCGGTGATCGTCTGGAAGGTGACGGTCGAGAGCGCGATGGCAACCGCGACGGTCACCAGCGCCGCAAGCCGGATGCCGCGCAGCTCCAGCGCAAAAGCGATATTTCCGCGCAGGTTCACTGTCATGAAGGCGATGACGGCTGAGAGCGCAAGACAGAGGAGAAGGCCGATGACGATCCGGTTACGCATCGCGGCGCTCCCTGAGAATGAACCAGAGGAAGACGGCAGGTCCGATCACCCCCATCACGGTGCCGACAGGGATCTCATAAGGGAAGCGCATGAGGCGACCGGCGATATCGGAGGCGAGAACGAGGATTGCCCCGCCGAGTGCCACCAAAGGCAGCGTGCCGCGCAGATTGTCGCCCGAGAGGCGCGAGACGATATTGGGCACGACGAGGCCGACAAGGGGATCAGCCCGACCACGGCGACCGAGAGCGCCGACATGACCGAGACCAGCACCAGCCCGATCTGGGTCATCTGGCGATAGTCGATGCCGAGGCTGGTCGCCTGATCCTCGCCAAGCGCCATGATCGTCAGCCGGTCGGCAATCAGGATCGCCGCCGCGACGATGATCAGGCGACGAAGAGCAGTTCGTAACGTCCCTTCAGTACGCCGGAGAATTCGCCATTGGTCCAGATGTCGAGATATTGCAGGAGATCGGTCTGCCAGGCGACATAGGTGACGGCAGCCCCGACCACGCCGCCATAGACAAGGCCGAAAAGCGGCACGAGATGCGGCTGTTCCGGCGGCAGGCGATGGGCGGTGGCGAGGAAGAGGGCGGTGCCAGCGAGCGCACAACCGCTGGCGACCAGCGCCTTCACGCCGAGGCCCGCTGCCGGCAGGAACAGTGTCACGATCAGGATGCCGAGCGCCGCACTCTGGGCGGTACCCGCCGTCGAGGGCTCGACGAAGCGGTTGCGCGTCAGCGTCTGCATGATCTGGCCGGCGACCGCGAGACCCGCGCCACAAAGCACGGCGGCGAGCGTGCGCGGCAGCCGGCTGATAGCCATGAGATCGGCAAAGGGCATCGCACTGTCAGTGCCGGAGAGCGACAGTTCCTGCACGCCGATGGCAAGGCTCAACACGACGAGAAGCGCCAGGCAGAGCCCGGCGCCAATCATCACGCGGCGATGTGGTCTATCAGCGATGGCAGACATCACTGGCTGGCGGAGAAACCGGCCTCGATCGTGGCCAGCACCCGTTCGGTGGCCTTCAATCCGCCGGCTGCGATATAGAAATCTGCCGACGGCAGATAGATCACCTGACCGCTCTTCCAGGCCGTGGTCTCGGCGACCAGCGCATTGTCGAGCGTTGCCTTGGCATTCTGGTCATTGGCGCCGATGGCGGCCGCCCGGTCGAGCACCAGCAGCCAGTCGGGATTGGCCTTGGCGATGAATTCGAAGGAGACCGGCTCGCCATGGGTGGCGGCCTCGACATCTTCCACTGCCGGCGGCAGGTCGAGCGCCTTGTGCACCCAGCCGAAGCGGGAATCGATCCCGTAAGCGGTGATCTTCGGCCCGTTGGTCATCAGGATCAGGCCCTTGCCCTTGCCGTGCACGGCCGCCATGGCGCGGGCAAGCGCTGCGTCGAATTCCGCAACCGCCTTCTCAGCCTCCGCCTGTTTGCCAAAGATCGCACCATAGGTCGTGGCCCGCTCGCGTGCCTGGTCGACCACATCGACACCGTCCATGGTCATGTCGAGCGAGGGCGCGACCTTTACCGTTTCCTTTTCCTTGCCGGAGGAGCGACCGCCGACGATGATCAGGTCAGGCGCAAGCGCGCTCAAGGCTTCGAGATTAGGCTCGAAGATGTCACCGACAACCTCGGCCTTGCCCTTCAGGTCGGAGAGTTCGGAGAGATAGAGGTTCTCCGGAATGCCCGCCGGCATCACGCCGATGGCCAGAAGCGTATCAAGGGCGGCAATGTCGAAGACGGCAACCTTGGACGGCGTGCCCTCGACGGTAACCTTGCCGGCATAGGTCTCGACATCGAGTGCCAGCGCCGGCAGGGCGGCGAGGGTGAGGCCGGCGGCAAGCAACGCGCGGCGGGTAAAGGGGCGGATGGTCATGGTCGTTTCTCCCAGATGTCAGATGGTCATGGATCAGCCCAGCGCCTTCAGGCGCGGAGCCGCTGTGTCTTGAAAACCGGCACTCCAGGCGTCGAAGGCAGCGCCCAGCCGTGTCTTGATGGAGGTCTCGAAGTGATCGGCGCGGTCGAGCCGGCGCGTCACGTCCTCGATCAGCCGCCGGTCGCCGGTCTGGGCGAGCTTCATTGCGGCAAAGTGGATGTTCTTCAGCTCTTGATGCAGCGCCTCGATCTCGGTGCACCAGTGCTCGAACTCGCTGTTGGCAAGCTTTGCCGCCCGCCAGATGAAGGCGAAGCCATGCTCATAGGCATATTTGCGGATGGCGAGCACCGGCAGTTCGCGAAGCCCTGATGTCAGGTCTTGAAGCGTCAGCCCGTCGCGCCCTTCGACATGGGCGGCAAGGATCGATCGCAGCGCGTCGATCAGCGGGTTGCGGTCGCGGATCAGGCAGGCGTTCAGATAGGCCGAGACATCGGCATCGGCAGCCGGCTGGAAGGCGGCACGGTCGAAATGATAGCCGCCAGCGACGGACGGCTGCAATCGCGTTCAAGACCTTTGCGCGTTCGATCGGCCCTTCCCAGCGATAGTCGGGGTCGCGGATGAACCAGACATCGGGGTCTTCGGTCATTTCCGGCATCAGGTAATGCGGGAAGGGGTTCTGGTTGAACTTGTTCTCCCGCTCCGGCAGGTGGAAGAGGTCGAGCATGACCATCACGCCCTCGGTCTCCTTCCGCTTCTCCAGGAGATCGAGGAAGGCCGCGATATTCTCGTCCTTGGAGCGGGAATGGTCGTACCAGGGTGTCACGGGCGCGCGGTAGAGCCGCTCGAACCAGAGACGGAAGGGCTCATGGCTGACGGTCGCGTCATGATAGAGCAGCTCGTGGCGCGGGCTGATCCCGAAGGGTGCGTCCCAGATGCCGAAATAGAAGGGGCGGTGGTCGATGTCGCGCCGCTTCAAGCCATCGCAGAGGCAACTGACGAAGCAGTGGACCTTGATGTCGTAATAGTCCTCGCCATGCACCCCGCCTTCGAATTCCGCCATCGGCTCTGCGGCAGGCTCCGGTTCGGAGGGTGCTGCGTCGTCTTCAGGCAGGAATAGATCGGCGAGATCGGCGACCGTCACCACGTCCTTTCTGCTGATCACCGCATCATCGACCATCAACCCGTGCTCGAGCTCGAGATTGAGGAAGATCTGCAGGATCAGGACGGAATCGAGATAGAGGTCCTGGTTGAGCCGTGCTGTCGGCGAAAACGCCTCCATATGCCGATGCTGCATGGGCCCGGCCAGCACCTTTGCGATGGCGTCGATGATGTCGCTTCGGGTCACGAGGCGCGCTCCTTCTGATCGTTGAATTCTCCGTCCAAAAAGCGCCTTGCGATCTCGCGGCGACTGATCTTGCCATTCGCCTGGCGCGGCACCTCGGCCACCTGCACGAGATGCATCGGCACCTGATGCGGCTGCAAAACGGCGATTAGCCGCTCGCGCAGCTCTGATGACGGCATGATCCGGTTCGCAGAATAGACCAGTGCCACCCGCTCGCCGGCAAAGCTGTCGGGCACGCGAAAGGCCACCGCATCGGTGACATCGTCGACGGCAATCGCCTGGTCTTCGACATCGCGGGGATAGACGTTGAGGCCTGAGACATTCACCGTGTCATCGAGCCGCGAGATGAAGACCAGCATGCCATCGGCGCTGACATAGCCGAGATCCCTGGTCTCGATCCTGGTGATCCCATCCAGCACGATCTCGACCGGCGCATCCGCGGTGCCGCCGTCAGCCAGCTGGAAACGCGGCAGGATGCGGCCCATGTCGGCGGGATGGGTAAGCTCGCTGTTGATCGCAACGCAACCGGCTTCCGAGCAGCCATATTGCTGGTAGAACGTCGCTCGGCCTTGGCGCGGATGGTGGAAAACCAGCTCTCCGGCAACAGCGTGCCCGAGGTCATGATCGCATGCACCTTTTCGCCTGATGGCAGGAGCCGCGCCAGCGTGTGCAGCATGGCGGGAGACGAATAGAGGATCGGCCGCTCGGTTTCGCGCAAAACCTTGATCAGATGCTTGGGATTGGCGGTGTTCACCACATGCGGCACGCGCCCGCGCTTCAAGCCGACCAGAAGCCCGCAGATCAGCCCGTAGGAATGGGTGGTCGGGCAGGCGACGACGGGCGTCATGTCCTGAGGCTCGCGGAAAAAGCCGACATAGTCTTCCAGCTCCCGCTCGATATCGTCCCATCCGCGCGCCACGCATTTCGCCGCCCCCGTGGTGCCCGAGCTCATCTGCAACAGCCGCCCGCACGGGCTCTCGTCGTCGGGTTCGCCCAGCCATTCGGCAGTGGTTCCGCCATGATAAAGCCGGTGGCAGCCCGCCTCCTTGGCAAGCTTGCGGGCGGTCGCAAGCGGCGTGCCGGGCAGAAGCGGCAGGATGCTTGCCCCGAGCCGCTTGATGGCGAAGAAGGCCGAGAGCCAGTCGACCGTCTCGCTCAAGCAGACGGCGACGCTGAGGCGGGGATCGGTGATGCCGGTTGCCGCAAGGAAGGCCTCACCTTTGGCGTCGATCTCGGTCTGACTATGGAAGGTCCCGTCGATCAGGATCATGGCTGGTCGCTCCTTTCTTTGAGCCCAAGCGGATTGGGCACCCGGTGGCGATAGAGGCTGCGGTCGCGGAAAAGCTTGCGCGACAGCAGCGATTCCGTCGAAATTTCCGTGCTGTCATGGGCAAAGAGCGCAAGCCGCGCCTTGTCGGGATATTGTGCGCCGTAACTGTCGAGCAGTTCGCTCACGAGGTCCCAGAAGGCCTGTTCGGACAGGCCATAGGCCGTCTCGATCAACAGCGAGACCTCCGTCAGGCAGTAGATGAACAGGCAGTCCATCACCAGTTCGCGCAGCTCGTTGGCATGGTCGGTCCAGTAATAGGCATCCGAGGGCGCGCCGTCATAAACCGGGTCGATGGCGGCAAAATCCGGCAGGTCCTGCGGGTGGCGCAGAAGTGCCGGGCAGAATTCGACACTCTCGTGGAAATCCCGCAGGATCAGCCGCTCCGGCCAGCCATTGCGCAGAACGAGGATCATGTTCTGCCCATGCGCCTCGAGTGCTACGCCGTGATGCACCATCAGATGCCAGACGGGCAGGATCGTCACCTCCAGCATCCGGTGCAGCCAGGGCAGGAGCCCATGCCGCGCAATCCACGGCGCAATGAACGGCTTGCCGTCCGCCTCCGTCATCATCAGCGCGTTGAAGGGCACCGCCTGTTCGCCGGGCAGGAGTTTCGGGCTTTCGCGCAGCATCAGCCCCAGCTTGCCGTCGAGCGCGCCATCAGCATCGACGCGGATGCCGGCATATTCCTGCAGGATGTCGAGCGGATAGCGGCTGCGGAAATTTTCATCGTCAGAAACAAGCCCCGCAAGCCAGCGGCTGAGATGCGGTGCGGTGACGATCGAATGCGGCTCCAGCACGCGCATGGAGGAGGTGTTGACGATGTCGAGCGGCAGCTTCACATGCGCGCGGGCCGGATCGGCATGGTTGATGAGCGTGCGGATCGATTGCGTCGCCCGATAGGGATCGCCGTTTTCGCCAAGCGAGGCGACACGCCCGTCGGCGATCCAGTCGGCAAGCAGCCCGTCCTTCAGATGCCGCCACTGCCAGGGGTGCAGCGGCACGAGCGCATGGCTGTCGAGCGAGACGCCTTTACGCTTCATCCGCGAGAACAGCCGGGCCGCATGTGCCTCACCCAATTCCTTCCTCCAGAAGCCCTCAGGATCAGCCGGCAGCGCCTCGCGCACATGCGCGCGTGCGACCGCCAGCCAATGCAGCCGGAAGGGCCGGGCGGCCTCCGGGCCGAACAGCGCATTGTCCTCCAGGCTGAAGCCGGTGCGTGACTTGAAGCAGGGATGGTAGGGATGCGCCTCGGAAAGCGCGCAGTCCAGCCGATCGAAGGAAAGCGACCGGCGGTCAATGGGTTGGGGCAGGGTGCTGTCCTGCTCCATAAAGACGATTGTGCTTTGCAATTCCTTCAGCAGCGTCAGCCGAGCTGCCTCAGGGGCCGGGACGAGATCGACGAGCCGGTCGAGTGCGCCCGCAGTCCAGGCGCGCGTTATGGGGCAGCGCAGCTGCAGCGAGCCGGGCGCCATGCGGGGGCGACCGAACGGCCCCTGATGCAGCCGCGCACGGGCCTCGCCGGTGCCGATTTGAAGCCGCGTCGTGCCGTCGTTCGAACCGGGATCGTCCACCCGTGCAACGCCTTCGAACAGCAGCGCGGAGACAAGCTGGCGGAGCACGCGCTCGTCGGATTGGCCGGGCAGGTCAAGAGGCAAGGGCATCGTCGAGCCTCGCGGTCTTGGGGTTGGCGGGATGAAGCGGGTTCGGCATCTCGCGATAGAGCGAGGCTCCCGCGCCACCTTCGAGCTCATCGATGCCGGCGATGCGGACACCGAGATTGGCCTTGGTGATGATCGTCCTGTCGTCGAGAAGATGCCGGACGAAATCGAGCCCGCTGCCGCGCAAAGTCCTAGTCAACGCCGTCAGATGACCGCGTAGCCGCGCCAGCAGGCAGGCTTCGTCGGCGAGCCCCTCGGCGCCCATCCGGTGGATCACGGCGAAGACCTGATTGACGACAAGGTAATAGCCGAAGCGCCGGCGGATCTCGGCGTCGGGATAAAAGAGGTCAGAGACCTCGGCCAATTCGGGCAGGGCAGAGGTCAGTGCTGGCCTGTGCCGCTCCGAGAGATAAAAGCCCTGGCTGTCGCGATAGACGACCTTCGATGGCCACCCCTGGGAAACATCGACCAGCATGTTCTGCTGATGCGCTTCGAGCGCAATGCCCGTCTCGTCATAGAGCCGGACAAGGGCCGTTACGGCGCAGTCGAGATAGCGGTCGAACCACTGATGCGCCACCTCGGTGGGGGAAATCCCGGCCTCACTGGCCAGCCGCTCGATGAGTGCCACAAGTCGCTGGCACCGGCCGGGAAGGGCCGGTGCGGTCAGCGCCGCGAGGCTCACCACGCCTTCGCCATTTGCGCCGCGATAGGGGTTTTCCCGCAGGATCACCTCGAAGCCGCTTTCCGTAAAACCGGGCAGATCGAGGGTCAGATAGGCTGGATCCCTTAGGAAACCGAGCTTCGGCAGCCGCGTCTCAAGGTCGAGCAACTCGACCAGCCGCGCCATGACGACGCCCGCTTCCAGCTCATGGGCCCGGTTGAGCCTCAGCGAATTGGTGATTTTCACCGGCAGCGAGAATTTCAGCATCCAGTCGCAGTCGTCGGAGGCGATGGTGCGCACCGAAGAGGTCGCTGTAAAGAGAACCCCGCCATTGCCGAGGGGACGCAGGAGACCTGCCTCGATCAGCGCCTGGACGCGTGGCTGAAGCAACAACGCCTCGGCCTGCAGCGGATGCATCGGCAAGAGCATCTCGTCGTCGCCGAGCGTGTCCTCTTCGAGCAGATCGCCCGCCATGGCGCCCACGATCGCATTGAGATCGCCCGCGACCGAGCAGGCCCGCACCATATCGCGCGATGCGGCGAAATAACTGAGCGCAAATCGCCTACCACCTTCGGGGGCGTAGACCGCCGACTGCCAGTCGCTCATGCCGGTGAGGCTCTTCGGCGTCGGGTGCATCCAGTGCCCGAAGGTGAGCGATTGTTCGCTTTCGAGGAAACCTTCCGGCTGGTTGTCGCGCCGATCCTGCGCCGCGTCTGCCAGCGTCGCGATGCGAGCGCAGCTCTGCAGCGTCCTGAGCATCAGCTCCAGCCCGGCGCCCGGGCGGCTTGCACCCTTGGTCTTTTCGGTGAGATCCTGCACCAGGCATTGCACGGCCCAGAGCGGATCAATCGGCTGCCAGCCAGTTTCGCCCTGCTGGCGGCTGAAGAGCGGTCCGAAGGCCTTCGGGCCTACCTGGCTTTCGGCCTCGAGAACCGCGCGCAGATGCAGCCGCTGTGCTGTGAGATACCAGTCGAGGCAGCGCCGCTCGCAGCCGTCGAGTGCCATGCAGGCCGCGCAGCCGGCATCGCCGAAGAGCTTTCTGGCAAAGCTCTGGAATGCGGCAACGGCTGCGATCGCATGGGGATCGCGCCGAGATTGGGCCTGGGCGAGCGCCATCATGACCGCGCTCCGGCCAGCCGAACATCCGGTCCGCGAAGCCCGTGGCGAAAATCCCGCTTGGATTCCAACTCGCTCATCGAGGTTGTCCTCGTCACTCGATACAGAAAAGCCCTCCGCCGGTCTCCCGGCGAAGGGCTGTCTTGTCTGATCAGAAGGTCGCCTTGACCGAGAGCAGGAAGGTCCGGCCCTGCTCGTAGAGCGGGGTTACGTTGCCGAACTCCTGGCCGTAAGTGGCGCGGCTCGCATAGGTCTCGTTCAGAAGGTTTTGCACCTCTGCGCGGAAGGTCATGTGCGAAAGCTGTTCCGGCTTCCACTCGGTGTAGATGTTGACCACTTCGTAATCGGCATAGGTGACCGTGCCGTCCTTGAATTCCGGCGCGAATTCCATGTCTGTCCCGACAGTCAGGCCCCAATCGCTGAAGGTATGGGCGGCTGATACCGTAATGATGTCGCCAACCGGTGTGGTCAGGTAGTTGCCGGTATCGGAATCAGCCGGCTTGCCGTCGATTTCGGCGTTGATCCTGGCATACTTCACCTTGATGAAGCCGTCGGTCCAGTCATAGCCTGCCCCCACTTCGAAGCCCCAGGTCTCGACGTCGTAGTTCAGGTTGGATCGAGCAGCGGCCCATTTCGCGACGCGCGCATCCTGGATCATGCTGCGGAAGAGGCTGCCCTCGGCTGTGAAGCCCTGATGGTGGAACTCCAGTCCGGCGGTCGCGTTGTTGGATGTCGTGACTTCAGGCCCATCGACGCCATAGTTCCAGCCAGGGTTCATGATGAAGGCCTCGGCGAGCGGAATGCCAGCCCAGACATGCGAGACGCCGGCCTTGGCCGTCAGGAAGCTCGTCAGATCATATTCGACCGAGGCGTTGCCGCTCAGGCCCGCGTGATCCCATTCCTCACCGGTCGTGCCCTCGAACCACTGCTTGTCGGCGCGCCCGCCGAAGGAAAGCCGCATGGCGTCGAGGGGCTCGATCCGCGCCTGGGTGTAAATGCCGATGTTTCGGGCGCGTTCGGTGGCATCCTCAGAATCACGTGCGGTGTCGAGCTCGATCTTGTCGCTGTAGAAGTCCAGACCGGCGACGATGTTGCCGTTTTCGAGCGCGAACTTGTTCTCAAACTTGCCGTTCAGGCTGCCGCTCTCGCCCTGTCCGTCATAGGACGTGTAGTCGGTGCTGGCGTCGAAGTCGTCGTAGAAGATCGGCGTCTGAACCGAACTGTGGCTGTAGGCGAGCCGAATGGTCGGGTCCCACCAACCTTCCGGTGTCGTGTCTGTATAGGTGAAGACGGTGTTGTCGCGGTCAATCTTGTAGTTGCGGTAGGGAGGCTCCCAGGTGCGGCCCGTCGTGACCACGCTGGCGTTCGCGCGATAGGGGCGCTCGGCATCGTCGCGGACCCGCTCATGGCTGAACTCGAACCGGTCGCCGCTCTCGGCCTCATAGGCAAACTTGCCGAGCCCGCTCAATAGGTTCGTCTCGGTCCCGCGGACCTCGTCGCCATTGCCCGCTTCGTAGTTGTCACCCTTGCCATAGTTCAGGAAGCCGAGGAATTCGAAGCCGTCCTGCATCGCCCAGCCGCCGAGGCCGGTGGTGAAGGTCTTGCTGTTCGAATTGTAGGTTTCCGACACCATACCGCCGAAGCCGTCTGCGGTGAGCAGGTCCTTCACGTCCTTCGTCTCGTAGGCGATCGAGCCTGCGAGCGGCGAGCTGCGTCGGCCGGCGCGATGCCGGCATCGACGTGCCTGCGCCTCAGCTGCGTCGGGTCGATCAGTGTCATGGCATTGTGGTGGAAGACGCGCGTTGTTCTGGCGGCTGCCGTCGATGGAGATTGCGAGGTTGGTTTCCTCGACACCGTTGACATAGACCTTCTGCGACATGGGCAGCGTCGGAGCTCCGACCCTGACACCCGGCTTCGTCACGGAAGACGTCCGGCGACGCTGGTCGGGATTGCGCGCCGCGAGCTCTTCGGCGCCGATATTGACAGAGCTGACGCTGGTCGCGGCCCGCTGGCCGGTGATGTTGATTTCGCCGATCACCGTCGAGCCATCGGCTGCAGGCGTCCCACCGGAGACGGCAGAAGACTGGTCACCGACGACGACCGTGCCATTGCTGATGCGATAGGAAAGTCCGGTGCCGGACAAGAGCTGCGACAGCGCAGCCTCGGTCGACAGCGTCCCGGATACGGCGGCGGAGTTCGCGCCACGGGCCGCCTCTGCCGGCAGGGAAACCTGCAGGCCGGACTGGCGGCCGAAGGCTCTCAGCGCATTGGCAAGCGGTTGCGCCGGAATGTCATAGGCGCGGGTCGCCGCACTCACTGGCGCCGTCTGCGCCATGACGGGCATCGTGAATGGCCCCGCCAGAAGCGCCAGCGCGCAGGCCGTTGTGGTCAGAAGCCGGCGCGACGCAGCCCCGATCAAGGCGTCGCGATCCGCAGAAAGTCTCGTCACAGTCATACTCGTCCCCATACTCAAACTGGCTCAACGCCGTGTTCGAGGTTAAATACGAGTGAAAGAGACAAGTTTTTCAGACAACATTCATCTTTTTGCGATTGGTTCGCGAAAAGATGATTAAGCTACTGAATTGTGAGCGTTATTTCAGCGGCTGGTGACGATGCGGAGATAGGGAGACGTCGCACGTACCTGCAGACCGAAGGCCGCAGCCAGCGCCATCAGCGCCCGATCGGGATCGCTGAGGTCATAGAGACCGGTGACCCTGAGCGCTGCCAGATCGCCTTCCGGCAGCATGATCCAGGCCGGGTGCTGGCGCTGGATGAGGGCGCTCGTCATCGCCGAGCGGCTGATCGGTGACTACGAAGATCTGAAACGGGCACGCAGCCTGCTCGACTTCGACGACCTGATCGACCGCAGGCGCGGTCCTTGCGGGTCACGACATCGCCGGGCACGAGCGCGAGTTCTTCGGTATCAGGCGCGCCCTGCGGTCGAAGCGCAATCGACCCATGCGCCAGTTCC
The DNA here is from genome assembly GCA_965283865.1 of Allorhizobium sp. Taxonomy (GTDB): domain Bacteria; phylum Pseudomonadota; class Alphaproteobacteria; order Rhizobiales; family Rhizobiaceae; genus Allorhizobium. The sequence continues at coordinate 3,620,532 of CBDIQA010000001.1, read as the reverse complement.
ACCCGCGTGCCATGGCCCATGTCGCGCACGCTGAACGCCGTGCCGAGCACCCGCACGGAGGCATCCTGCGCATCGACCACGAAGGGGCGGGCGGCATCCCGTTCTACCTCGAAAAAGGCTTCGCCCGAGAGCAGCCGGACATGGCGGGATGTGCCGTCGAAGTCATCGGCCAGCGCCGTTTCCGGCGCAAGCGTCACCCGCGATCCATCGGCAAGCGTGACGATTTCCGTCTCGCCCGCCCCCGTGCGGAAATCTGCCTCCAGCCTGATCTGCAGCGCCGGGCCAAAAACACCGGCAATCAGCGCAAGCGACATCAGGCTCGCACTGGCAAGGCCAAGACCGCGGCGGAGAAATCCCGAGTTCCGCATCGGGACGTGAGGTGCGGGCGAAGGACGAGAAGCCTTTGGCGCGATCTCAGGCGACGCAGCCGGCGTTTCGCCGAGCGCCGCCCAGGTGCGACAGATCCGGGCCCAGGCCGCAACATGGGCGTCCGAAGCGTGCAGCCAGTCTCCCCAGGCGGCAGTCAGCGCAGGGTCCGCTGGCGCATCACGCAGCAACATGAACCAGTCCATCGCCTCTTCGAGAAGCATGGCGTCCTGCTGTTCTGGCTGATCCGTGACACTCACCGCGTGGCTGTCCCCTGTTGGCTCTGGCTCGCCACCACCTTGAGGCAGCGCGCGATGCGGGCGCGAGTATGATCCGCCTTGGCCGCGAACTCATCTCTGCCTGCAGGATATACGATCGGATCGATATGATTTTTCATGCGCCCCCCGACATTTTTTAATGGCTCGCCCGATCGAGCGACAGGGCGATCTTCACCATGCCGCTGCGGATCATCCGGTGTGTCGTCGCGACCGATACGTTGAGCTCGGAGGCGATCGCCTCCAGCGTCCAGCCTTCGATGCGGTAGAGCTCGATGGCCCGGCGGGTCTCGGGCGGCAAGGAGTCCAGCGTCTCCGACGCAACCCGTGCCTGATCGGCGAAAAGAACAGACTCCTCCGGCGAGCCCGGGTCCTGTGGCAGGATCCAGAACGGCGGATCCGCGTCACGGCCACGCGTCTCGATGTTGCGGCGCTTCAGCTGATCAAGGGCCAGATTGCGGACGATGCTGTAGAGATAGGACAAGACCTGACGCGGCGCATAATCGCCCGAATCGATCGGCGTCAGCCGCAGGAAAGCGTCCTGCACGATGTCTTCGGCCTGGTCACGCGAACCCAGCAACCGGGCGGCATAGCTCACCAGGGCCGACCTGTTCTCCAGGAAAACCTCGAGCTGGCTCTGGGGTTCTGCAGCCATGGGGCGTCGACGTCACCGGTTAAAATATGAGAGATGCAGGAAGCTTTCGCTCTAGCCGATTAGGCCGAGGGTGGCAATCCGTGCCGGTTGGAATGCCGTTCTCAGTCTCGCCCTGTCCAGATCCGGCGTCTTTCCCGCGATAAGAGCTGATTTTTTGGCGGGTTTTCGCCGTTTTCTGCTCTTTTCGCGGCGCGACGTGGCGCATTTGCTGGAGCGAATCATCTGCAAACTCGCTAGCGTCAGGTTCCATGGGGACTTTCATACGGGGACTGCATGGCACATCTTGCCGAAGGTGAGATCGCAATACCGCGCATCGCGCGCATCGAATGGCCGACCGTCGCATTGGCCGCTCTGATATACGGGGGCTTCCTAGGCTTCACCTGGTTCTGGCGCGACATTCCGCTTTGGATCCTCATTCCCTTAGGCGCCTGGCTGATTGCCTGGCATGGTTCGCTGCAGCATGAGGTGATCCACAATCATCCGACGCGCCATGTCTGGATCAACGATGCGATCGGCGTTCCGCCGATTTCGCTCTGGCTACCCTATCATGTCTACAAGCAGAGCCATCTCGCCCATCACCGCGACGAGCATCTGACCGATCCGATCGAAGATCCGGAATCCTATTATTTCACCGCGAAGGATTGGGATCGCTTCGGTTGGTTCGGCCGCACGCTTCGCGAGTTCAACCTGACGCTGGCCGGTCGCCTGACCGTTGGCCCGGCCATCATCCTCGGCTCCTTCCTTTGGCATGAGGCGATCAAGGTGATCCGCGGCGAGGGTGACAGCCGTCGCCTTTGGGCATGGCATGGTCTGGGTGTCGCCGTCGTGCTCTGGTGGGTGCTCGCCGTCTGCGAGATGCCCTTCCTGCTCTTCTTCTTCGGCTTCGTCTATTGCGGCACGGCGCTGTCGCGGCTGCGCTCCTATGCCGAGCACCGCTTCGCCGATGACCATGAGGAGCGCACGGCGATCGTCGAGAAAACCCCGCTCTTCGGCCTGCTCTTCCTCTACAACAACCTGCATGTCCTGCATCACCGCGTGCCGGCACTGCCCTGGTACATGCTGCCCGACTTCTACGAGCGGCATCGTGATTTCCTCGTGCGGCTGAATGGCGGTCTCGTTTATCGCGGCTACAGCGATGTCGCCCGCCGCTTTCTCTTCCGCAAGCACGACCGGCCGACCCATCCGAGGCACTCCTGACCGGCGCGTCCGAGACGAGGCTCGCCAGCCTCTCGATGTATGTCGCCCCTCAGGTGGTGGTGGAGGCGCAGCGCCAACTTTGGAGCTTCCTCCGCGACCAGCTTCGCCAGTCGGGCGTGACCGGCGTGCCGGAAGCGCTGGATGAAGCGATCCCGCATCACGAGGCCTGGCTCGATCCCCGCCTGCTTCTCGCCCAGACCTGCGGCTTTCCCTTCCTCAAGCATCTGAGGGGGCGTGTGCGCCTGGTCGCGACGCCCGTCTATGAAGCGCCGGGCTGCGATGGGCCGACGATGGTGAGCGTGATCGTGGTGCGCAAAGAGAGCGCCCCGCCAGATCTCGCCGCCGCAGCTGGCCTAAATGTCGCGATCAACGAGCGCGGCAGCAATTCCGGCTACAATCTCCTGCGCGCCGCCGTTGCCCCTCATGCCGGGGGAAAGCCCTTCTTCGCCGACGTCGTCGAGACCGGTGGCCATCTGGCCAGCATGGAGGCGGTGCTGAGCGGCAAGGCCGATCTCGCCGCCATCGATTGCATCACCTTCGACCTCCTGCGCCGCCACGCCCCGGAACGCCTGGAGGGCCTCGCAGTGCTGGGCAGAACCCCCTCCGGCCCCAATCTCCCTTCATCACCCGCGTGTCCACTTCCGACGAGGAACTCGCCACCCTCCGCGCCGCCCTCAAGGCCGCAATCATCGCCCCCGCGCTCGCAGACACCCGCACAATCCTCGGCCTGAAGGATGTGGTGGTGCTGGAAGAGGGCGCCTACGACATCCTGCTCGACCACGAGCAGGCAGCGATCGCCGCGGGCTATTCGGATCTGCCCTGATCCATGCCGCGAGGTGGCTAAGGCGGAAGCCAAACCCACTCCGCTAAACCCTTTTCCTGCCCCTCAAAGCTTCACCTTCACCGGCCGCCAGACGATCGTCTCCGGTGTGCGGTCGTAAGGATTGTCCATCAGCGTGATCTTGCAGTTGCGCGTGTCGCATTGCTTGCAGCGGAACTTGAGCGAGAAGGGGTCGCGGCCATGGCCGTAGAAGGTCGCGAGGTCCTTCGCCATGAAGCGCGCCTGGTTCTGGCACTCCCGGCAGGTGGTCACCACCAGCATGTTGTGGCGAAGTGCTTTTCCAAGCGTGTCGATCGACTGGGTCATGGGAATGATCTTGAACAAAACAAGAACATCGTCAAGTGCTGACATGATCACGAAACGCTGCAGGCGCTGGTTTCCAAGGCTTTTCGCATATTGCGGGACTGGGGGCGCCTCATCTGGGACGATCCGCCTAGGTCACTGAAAATTAACTATAAATTCTTCGGTCTGTAAGCCAACTGTTAACCTTGATCTCTCTATAAAGAAGTCGCTTCCACCAAGGTAACGCGTCGCGAAGCGCTCGGTTTCTGTATTGCGTATTGGGGAGAGTGTCATCCACGGCGCTCTCCCACATCCGCCTTGGCCGGGCGTCGCAAGGGCATGAGGCCCTTGGGGCGAGAAGCGCCGTCTCCAGACACGGCAATCACCGATCTTCCAAACCGCAGACACGAAAAAGCCTCCACGCCATCAGGCGGGAGGCTTTCGGTCTTAGTCGTCAGTCAGCCGCTCTCACTCGGCCGTCAGGAATTCCGCGCAATAGCTCTTGCCGCCATTCGTGCCCGGACGATCGACAACCGTGCGCACGCCGCGGATGATGTAATCCGAGGAGACCGTGAGCTGGACTTCGCAGCGCAGATATTCGGTGCGCGCGCGGGTCAGCAGCTTGCCCTTCTTGCCATCGCCGAGATCTTCATAGGTTGCCGGCACGACGCGGCTGCTGAAGCCACCGCGCCAGGTATAGAGCGTCGACGTACCGGATGCGGCATCCGAGACCGGCGGGCCGAACTTGGCGAAGAAGGCGCCGGCCTGCTGGCCGTTCCACCGCGTCTCGATCTCGTTTTTCGGCAGGCCTCCCGTGGTCGTGCAGCCTGCGGCGGCAAGGCAAAGTGCGGCGATCAATCCCGATGTCGTGCTCTTCAGCAAATTCATTGTCACTGTCCCTGGAACCCCTCAAAGGCCGGCCTCGACAATCGTCCAAGACGCACCGTCCAGTACAACCGACCCACGACTGCTTTACTGCGAAACGCTTCGAGACGAAATGGAAAGAGGGACGTGTATCCGCAATTTTTCCACCGGTGACTTCTGAGCAACGGCACCCCGGCGAAGCGCAATAGGCGCCGCCAAGGTGTCGTCCACCCCGCTGTCGGCAGCATCGAGCACTTGCTGATATGGAAATGAAATCAGTGGGATGTCGAAGGCTGTCACGAATATTTCAACTTTCTCGCCGCTTTTTGCGTTTCCCTGCTTGTGCAACGAAAATCGCTGGTCTATAGAGGCGCCGCTGGTCACGGAGTGTAGCGCAGTCTGGTAGCGCACCACGTTCGGGACGTGGGGGTCGAGTGTTCGAATCACTCCACTCCGACCAGCTTATTCTCCCGAACAATCCCCGCACCGAAAAGACGTTTGCCGCAGCCCGGCCGAGGGCGCGCATGCTGTCGTTGGATCCTGGCCTCGCAGTTTGTTTGCGTAACATTGTATATTCTGCAAATAGTGGTAGTGAACACGTATCTCCAGCTCAACTCAAAGCTTGGGGGAAATCCCTGCAAGTCGTTGCTGAGGCATATAGATTAGGCTATCTTGAATTGTATTCAGCGCCGCATTTTGTGGCGCTATAGAAACTGAAATTGCCACCAATGATTGCAATCCAGGCTGGTTCGGTGAGTATGCTTCCAGGTACGAGAAAACGTCGTCAGCGCCAGGATAAGGTCACTTTGTCTGACGTCGCCCATCAGGCCGGTGTCAGCGCCATCACCGTTTCCCGAGCCCTTCGCGATCCTGAAAAAGTCTCACCCCATTTGCGCGATACCATCCTCAGGGTTGTCGAGGAGATGGGCTATGTGCCCGATCTCGCGGCGAGGGCGCTTGCCAGCAAGAACAGCGGTCTTGTCGGCGTCATGTCTCCCGGTTTGACCAGCCATGCCTTTCTGGCCCTGATCCGCGGCATCGAGGATCGCGTGCGCTCCTCCGATCTGCGCATCCAATATGCCAGCGCTGATACCGACGCCGAGGATCAGCTTCGCCAGTTGCGCTTCTTTCTCTCGCAGAACCCGGCCGGCCTCATTCACGTCGGCCAGATCGGTGATGCCGCGATCGACGATCTCCTGCGGCGGGCGCCTTGTCCGGTCGTTGAGATCATGGATGTCAGCCGGCAACCCTCGGATATGGCGATCGGCATCGATCACCGCCTGGCGGCCGAGACGGCGACGCGGCATCTGATTGAAAAGGGCTACAGGCGCATTGCCATGCTCGGCGGCGCCTGGGATTTCCGCGCCCGGCGGCGTCTGGAAGGCTTCCAGGCGGTGCTGGAAGAGGCCGGCCTGTTCGACCCGTCCCTCGTTCTGTCCATCGACGGCAATACGAGTGTAGGGCTGGGATGCCATCTTCTCGACCGGCTGAAGACCGAAGCCCCGGATGCCGATGCCGCCTTCTGTCACAACGATGACATCGCTCTCGGCGTGCTCTTCGAATGCCAGCGGCGCGGGCTGGCCGTCCCCGGGGACTTCGGCATCTGCGGCTTCAACGATCTCGACTATGCAGGCTTTGCCTTCCCGGCGATCACCTCCGTGCGCGTCCCGCGTTACGAGATCGGCTATCGCGCGGTCGACATGATCATCCGGGCAGCCGGCTCAGGCGCGTCACCGGCAAAGCTGGTCGATCTCGGCTATCAGCTCGTGCAGCGTGGATCGACAGCACGACAGGGGTGACCAAAGGCCACCCCTGCACATGCATTTCTTTTCCCTGGCTCGATCAGGCGGCGCGGGCGCTGCGATGCATTGTGCTGCCACCATGGTGATTGCCCAGATTGAACTGGTTGATCATGCCGCGCAGCTTTTGCGTTTCGTTGGAAAGGGTCGAGGCTGCAGCGCTGCTCTCTTCCACCATCGCCGCGTTCTGCTGCGTCGTCTGGTCCATGCCGTTCACGGCGCTGCTCTCTTCCACCAGGCCCGACGACTGCTCCCGTGCGGTGAGGGGGGCTCAGACGGCTTCGCGAAGATCCGTAGCTTTTACCGCCAGCATGTCGAGGAATGCATCGAGATCCTGGAGAAACAAGACGCCCGGCATGTCCGACATTGCCATATAGGCGGCGCCGCCGATCCAGATTGCGATGCTGGGCAAGAGCGCCGCGCGCAGTTCACCCAGATGCCGCTCGAGAGGCGCCTTGCGCCCGGTGAGTGCGCTCAGGCAGACGCAGCGGACATTCCGCCGATGGGCCGCTCCGACGATCTCGCTGGCGGGCAGGTTGGCGCCCAGAAACAGCGCATTCCAGCCCTTGAGACGTGCGAGCAGGGTGGCGACCAGCGCCCCCATGTCGTGCTCTTCCTTTTCCGGCGTCGTTGCGAGCAGACGCGGCGCGTCGACGGCAGGTGGTGGACAGCGATCGAAGAGCCCGCCGAGTATGCGCTTGATCTGCGCCGTCGTCATGTGCTCGGCGGCTATGGTCACATCGCCCGCCGCCCACAGCGAGCCGATTTCCCGCATCAGCGGCAACACGGTCGCGCGGATGAAATGCTCGGGCGGATCCCGGTCCACCCGCGTCTGCAGCAGGCTCTGCAGCCGTTCGCTATCCAGGGCCTTCACGGCATCCAGAATGTCGGAGAGGGCGTTGCGCGCTTCCAGCTCATATTCGAGCCGCGACAGCATCTCTGTCGAGAGCGGCACGAGAGAACCGATCCGATGGCCGGCATCGCTGCAGCTTTTCAGCAGTCTCAGGCGCTCCACCTGCTCACGGGTGTAAAAGCGCCGTCCCGTCGGGCTGCGTTCGGCGGGCGTGATCCCGTAGCGCCGCTCCCAGGCATGCAGCAGGAGTTTCGAAACGCCGCTCGTGGCGAGTGTTTCGGCAAGGCCAATCAGCACTTCCTTTCCTGATGCCTGTTTCGATGCATGCCCACCCCAAACTGATTTGCTGTTTATATTAGCGTGTCGTTTCAGGAAGAAAAGCGGGCTTGCTGCATCGACATGAAACGAAAACGGCCCGCGCAAGGCGGGCCGTTCCATAGACGCTGGATCAGGCTGTCAGCCGTCGATGTCGTCGAGCAACTGCCGGGCTTCAGCCGTGGTGACGCGGCGGGTTTCCACCTCGTCACGGCGGCTGGCGAGCAGCTCGGTTGCCAGCAGCTGTTCGGCGAGATCGGATGGGAGCGACAGGATGACGCGACCGTCATGGGCGTTCAGACCGCCAAGTTCGGTGCGCTTGGCGGTGATCATCCCGCCCGCCACCGTATTGTTGGTATCAGGATCGATCAGGATGAAGGCGCCGGTGCCGCGGTTCAGCTCGTAAGGGTCGAAGATCGCGGTTTCGTCGAAGGACAGATGAACTTTTCCGATCGCGTTCATCTGCAGCATTTCGGCCGCCTGCCACTTGCCGGACTTCAGCTCGAGCTGCTGTACCGGCTGCACCTGCACGCGCTGGCGGCGCGAGCCGGCTTTCAGCCAGTAGCGCTTGCCGGGCACGATGCCGTCGGGCTGAAGCGCCACGATCTGCGCGTCGAAGGCAAGGCCCGTCTGCGGCTGGGCATCGAGGGAGACGATCATGTCGCCGCGCGCCACATCCACCTGACGGTCGAGCACCAGCGTGATCGCGTCGCCCGCGACGGCCGCGTTGCGCACCAAGTCAAAAGTGACGATCTGCTTGACGTTCGCCACCTGACCGGACGGCAGGATGGCAACGCTGTCGCCGGGCTTGACCGCACCGCCGGCAACCGTCCCCTGATATCCGCGGAAGCTTTCGCCGGGGCGCGAGACGCGCTGGACGGGCAGGCGGAAACCGGTCGACTGACCGGAGCGCAGGGTGGCAAGTTCCAGTGTCTCGACCAGTGTCGGGCCTTCATACCACGGAATGACCGACTTGCCGGAATAGACGACGTTTTCGCCCTTCAGCGCCGACATCGGGATGGCGGTCACCTGGCGCACGCCGAGCGACAGCGCCAGTGCCTTGAAGTCGGTGCTGATCTGGTCGAACACGGCGCGGTCATAACCCACGAGGTCGAACTTGTTGACCGCGAGCACGAACTGCTTGATGCCCATCAGCGAGGCAATGGTGGCATGGCGGCGGGTCTGTTCGAGCAGGCCGGCGCGTGCATCGACCAGAAGGATGGCGAGGTCCGCCGTCGAGGCGCCGGTCGCCATGTTGCGGGTGTACTGCTCGTGGCCGGGCGTGTCGGCGACGATGAAGGAGCGGCGATCGGTGGCGAAATAGCGATAAGCGACATCGATGGTGATGCCCTGTTCGCGCTCGGCCTGCAGGCCGTCGAGCAGAAGCGCAAAATCCGGCAGGCCGAGATCGTTCTGCTGCCCGGAATCACGGCGCAGCGTTGCGGCCTGGTCTTCCTTGACGGCCTTGGTGTCCCAGAGCAGGCGACCGATCAGTGTCGACTTGCCGTCATCGACGGAGCCGCAGGTGATCAGACGCAGCGGGCGGCTATCACGGATGACCGGTGCAGTGTCGGCAAGTGGAGCCTCGGAGGCGAGGGCGGTATTGGCTTGGGCGGTCATCTCAGAAATATCCTTCGCGCTTCTTCTTTTCCATCGATCCGGCCTGGTCGCGGTCGATGGCGCGGCCCTGGCGTTCGGAGACGGTGGCGATTTCGAGTTCTGCGATCACCGCATCCAGCGTGGTCGCGTTCGAGCGGATGCCGCCGGTCAGCGGCCAGCAGCCCAGCGTGCGGAAGCGCAACATGCCTTCCTGGATCTGTTCGCCCGGAAGCGCTTCGAAACGCGGGTCTTCCGCCCACATCAGCATGCCGTCGCGTTCGACATACTTTTGCTTCTTCGCATAGTAGAGCGGCGGCAGCTCGAATGTTCTCGGCCTGGATGTAGCGCCAGATGTCGACTTCGGTCCAGTTCGAGAGCGGGAAGGCGCGCACGCTTTCGCCGCGGCGGATCATGCCGTTATAGATGTTCCAGAGTTCCGGACGCTGGTTGCGCGGGTCCCATTTGTGGTCGGGCGTGCGGAAGGAATAGATGCGCTCCTTGGCGCGGCTTGCTTCCTCGTCGCGGCGCGCGCCGCCGAAGGCTGCGTCATACTTGCCGGCATCGAGTGCCTGGCGCAGCGCTTCCGTCTTCATCACGTCGGTATGATAGGACGAGCCATGGCTGAACGGGCCGATGCCTTCTTCCTTGCCGCGCGGATTGGTGTGCACGATGAGGTCGAGGTCGAACTTCTCCGCCGTCGCATCGCGAAACGCGATCATCTCGGGGAATTTCCAGCCTGTGTCGATGTGCAGAAGCGGGAAGGGCACGCGGCCGGGGAAGAAGGCCTTGCGCGCGAGATGCAACAGAACCGACGAATCCTTGCCGATCGAATAGAGCATGACCGGCTTCTCGAACTCGGCCGCCACTTCGCGGAAGATATAGATGGCTTCGTTCTCGAGCGCCTTCAGATGCGGATCAAGCGGCGGCTTGGTGACGGGATCCTTGGAATGCGGATCAAATTCGGATGTATGGGTGTGCATGGTCTCTGTCTGCCTTGATGGCCATCGGTGATGGCATTTCGTGGCACCCCCCTCTGCCTGCCGGCATCTCCCCCACAAGGGGGGAGACTGAAACCCGCTTCCGTAGCGCCCAGTCGAGGCGGGGAGGCGAGTGGCTGGCGCTCCGCTCTCCCCCCTTGTGGGGGAGATGTCACGAAGTGACAGAGGGGGGTGAATTCTAAAGTCTCAACTTAAGCCGGCGTCGGCACCGCAGACGTCGCCGCCTCCGGAACATGCAGTCCGCATTCCCGCTTCTCGTCATTCTCCCACCACCAGCGGCCGGCGCGCTCCGGCTCGCCGGGCTTGATCGCCCGGGTGCAGGGCTCGCAGCCGATCGACGGATAGCCTCGGGCATGCAGCGGATTGACCGGCACGCTTTCGGCCTCGACGTAGGTGTTGATGTCGTCGAGCGACCAGTCGGCCAGCGGGTTCACCTTGATCAGGTCGCGCTCCGCGTCATATTCGGCAAAGGGCGTGGCCGCGCGGTTGCCGGACTGGGAGCGGCGCAAACCGGTGATCCAGAAGCGAGCGCCTGACAGCGCCTCCGCCAGCGGAACCAGCTTGCGCACATGACAGCAAGCATGGCGGGCTTCGACGCTTTCATAAAAACCATTCAGGCCATACTTTGCCGCATAGGCATCGATATCGTCAGGCTTGGGGTAGAAGCGCTTGATGGAAATCGCGAAACGCTCTTCCGTCTCGGCGATCAGGTCGACCGTTTCCTGGAAAAGCCGTCCGGTCTCCAGCGTCGAGACATCAATCGGAAGCCCGGCAAGGCCGATGGCCGCCGAGATCACCTGATCCTCGATGCCAAGCGAGGTGGTGAAAACGGCACGGCCCTCAAGGGCGGCGACGAGGCGCAAGCGGTCGGTGAGGTTTGCGGATGCCAGTTGCTGGTCCAGCGTCCTGGCCAGGTCTGCGGAAGTGTCGAAGGTCATGATAGGATCCCTGCTCAGTGTCGACATTATCCGGCAAGAGCAGGGGGACGGACAGAAATCGACGTGCGCCGAGCCGCGAACAAAGAGCAAATATCTCTCTCGCAGAGAGATATCGCGGCAATTCGTGCCGCAGGGCTCAAATGACACGTGGAACGGCATGCCGAATTGCGCTATGGCCGGAGGCACGATTTCCGGGCCGGCCCTGGCGGACAATGACGATCGATGATCACACAGAAAGCCAAATATGCGCTGAGGGCGCTGACACTTCTCGCCCGTGCCGAGCCGGGTGAGCCGATCCAGATCCCTGATATCGCCGACAAACAAAAGATCCCGAAGAAATTCCTCGAGCAGATCATGCTCGACCTGAAACGCGGCGGCATGGTTGAAAGCCGTCGTGGCAAGCAGGGCGGCTATCTGCTGCACCGGCCGGCAAGCGAGATCACCTATGGCGAAGTGCTGCGCCTGATCGACGGTCCCGTCGCGCCCTTGCCCTGCCTGTCGCTGACGGCCTATCGCCGCTGCGAGGATTGCGATGGCGAAACCGATTGCGAGATCCGCCGGGTCTTTGCCCGCGTCGCAGATGAGACCCGCGCAGTGCTGCTGTCGACGAGTCTGGCGGATGCCGCAGGCGAGGTCAGCGAACCTCCCCACTGAACTGGACCTGTCGAAGGTCCTTCACACATCCCTCCAAACGCAAAAAGGCCTCGGGGCCGAAGCCCCGAGGCCCACCACGCACCCTTGAATTAGGAGGCGTTGGAAACCGTGCGGTTGACGAGGGTCACCGACTTGTCGGCATTGACCTTGTAGATCTCGCGAACGTCACGGCCGTCACCGTTGGAGAAGGTGTGGAAGAAGGTCGAACCGGCCGGAGCCTTTTCCAGCATGACGTTGGCGTTGTCATAGGTGATCGAGCCCGGGATCGGCTGAACGGATGCGAAAGCGGCCGAGCCAGCTGCGAGGGTGATGAGGGCTGCAGAGATGATGGTCTTCATGATCTTAGTTCCTTGTGTAGCGTTTGGGTTGGCGGCGACCCGGTTGGGGGAAGGGGGAGAGGGGAACCGGGCCGGCCGCCGAAGAGTGCGTCCTTGGGAGGCGCGTTGATTAAGAAGCGTTGGAGACAGTGCGGTTGACGAGGGTCACCGACTTGTCGGCATTGACCTTGTAGATCTCGCGAACATCGCGGCCGTCACCGTTGGAGAACGTGTGGAAGAAGGTCGAACCGGCCGGAGCCTTTTCCAGCATGACGTTGGCGTTGTCGTAGGTGATCGAGCCCGGGATCGGCTGAACGGAGGCGAAAGCGGCCGAACCGGCTGCAAGCGAGATGATGGCTGCAGAGATGATGGTCTTCATGATCTTAGTTCCTTTGTGCGTTGGGTTGGCGGCGGCTCAGTGTCAGGGGGAGGGGCCGAGCCAGCCGCCGGGGTCTTGTTTGCGTCTTGGGAGGCGCGTTTGTTGGGGCGCTTCGGATTAAGAAGCGTTGGAAACCGTGCGGTTGACGAGGGTCACCGACTTGTCGGCATTGACCTTGTAGATCTCGCGAACGTCGCGGCCGTCACCGTTGGAGAACGTGTGGAAGAAGGTCGAACCGGCCGGAGCCTTTTCCAGCATGACGTTTGCGTTGTCGTAGGTGATCGAGCCCGGGATCGGCTGAACGGCGGCGAAAGCGGCCGAGCCAGCTGCGAGGGTGATGAGGGCTGCAGAGATGATGGTCTTCATGATCTTAGTTCCTTTGTGCGTTGTGTGTGGCGGCGGCTCGGGGCGGTGGAGAGGGGCCGAGCCTGCCGCTGGAGGTCTTTCGCGTCTTCAAGAGGCGCGTGTGTTCAGGCGCTTCGGATTAAGAAGCGTTCGAGACGGTGCGGTTGACCAGGGTCACCGACTTGTCGGCATTGACCTTGTAGATCTCGCGAACGTCACGGCCGTCACCGTTGGAGAAGGTGTGGAAGAAGGTCGAACCGGCCGGTGCCTTTTCCAGCTGAACGTTTGCGTTGTCATAGGTGATCGAGCCCGGGATCGGCTGGACGGCGGCGAAAGCGGCCGAACCGGCAACGAGGGAGATGAGGGCTGCGGAGATGATGGTCTTCATGGTCGTTTTCCTTATCTAGAATTGAGAGACACGCTTGGTGTTCAGCTCAGGATTGTGGTTGTGGGTATGATCAGTCTGTAGTCTCGGTCGTCAGTCTCAAAGATGTGTCTCTGGTCGTCTGGGCGTTCAGTCGCTGTTTGATACGGAACGCGAGACGAGGGAGACGGTCCGGTCTGCATTCACCTGATAGATCTCGTGGACCTCGGATCCATTGGCGTAGAAGGTATGGAAGAAGTTCGAACCGGTGGGAGCCTGTTCGAGCCTTGGCTGCGCACCGCCATAGGTGATCGAGCCTGGGATGGGCTCTACCGCGAAGGCGGCCGATGTGCCTGCGAGGGTGGTGAGGAGTGCTGCTGCGATGATCTTCATTTTGGTGTACCTTTAGAACCTTGCTAATCGAACTGCTCGGTTCGATGAGATGTATTTGGCGCAGAACGCTTGGGATTACAATACCCCTTTGCGCACAATCGAACTTATTGGTTCGGTGAAAATACCCGGTATCCAGGTTGGTACTTGAAATGTGAGGTGAGGAAAATCAGAGGGTTAGGCTGTCTTTTTGCCGTCATTTAACTATGACATACAACGATTATTTTTTATTCTTTTCACCCTTTTGTGACTGCCGTTTGAGCGGTTTCAGGGGTGGTGGAGGGCTTTCCCGTCCCACTCGAACCGCCGCTTGCGTCCCTTCCAACAGCATCTCGTCTCCGGATTCGTAAAGCCTCTCCGCGCGCCCCTGAGAGCCACCTTCACGTTCTGCCGAACCCGCCTTCCGCGGAAGCTTTCACCACAACCACACTCCCGTGCAGCATGTCCGTCGCGCCTGCGGTGGGTATCGGGAAACGCTTTTGCGAACTGTTTCCCCCGCGTTGACTAAGACGACCGGTCAGGTAGTCTTAAATCGTTAACGCCAGAGAGGAGGCACAGACATGAAGTGCATTGGGAAAAATCTTGCGGCGTTTCTCGTCGGCTTGAGCCTGTCCACCGGCCTTGTGCTGCCGGCAGGTGCTGCGGAGCTTCTGAACGTCTCCTACGATCCGACGCGCGAATTCTACGCCGAATACAACACCGCCTTTGCCAAGCACTGGCAGACCGAGGCAGGCGAGACCGTGACGGTCAGCCAGTCGCATGGCGGATCCGGACGCCAGGCCCGCGCCGTGATGGAAGGCCTTGAGGCCGATGTAGTCACCCTCGCCTTGCAGAGCGACATCGACATCATCTCCGAGCGGGCAAAGCTGATCGCGCCGGACTGGCGCACGCGCCTGCCGAACAACTCGTCCCCCTACACCTCGACCATCGTCTTCCTGGTGCGCAAGGGCAATCCGAAGGGCATCCAGGATTGGGGCGATCTGGTGAAGGGCGACGTGCAGATCGTCACGCCCAACCCGAAGACCTCGGGCGGTGCACGCTGGAACTATCTCGCCGCCTGGGCCTGGGCCAACAAGGAATTCGGCGGCGACCAGCAGAAGATCCGCGACTACATCGCCGAGATCTACCGCCGTGCTCCGGTGCTGGATACCGGCGCCCGCGGCTCGCTGACGAGCTTTGCCCAGCGCGAGATTGGCGACGTGCTGATCTCCTGGGAAAACGAGGCCTATCTCGCCGGCAAGGAATTCGGTGCCGACCAGTTCGACATCGTCACCCCGTCGCTGTCGATCCTCGCCGAACCGCCGGTCGCCGTTGTCGACGTCAATGTCGACAAGAAGGGCACCCGCAAACAGGCGGAAGCCTATCTGAACTACCTCTATTCGGCGGATCGCCAGGCGCTTGCCGCCAAGCACCGTCTACCGCCCGTCGCGTCCGGACCTCGTCCCAGCAGGCTCCGGCCCCGAACTGCCGAAGCTCGATCTCGTCACCATCGACGATCCGCTCTTCGGCGGCTGGACCAAGGCGCAAGCACAGCATTTCGGCGAAGGCGGTGTCTTCGATCAGATCTACCGCCCCTGACGGGCGGCTCCTCCCGAGGCAAGAAGGCGGTTCCGAAAGGGCCGCCTTCTCTGTTTGTAGATGAAGCGAAGCGACGGCCGGCAGCCGCCCGTCGTTGCCCCGCAGCACCTTTTCAGCTACAGAAGCTCATCCGCATGGACCCGGTGCAAATCCGGGTGGCTCTTCTGGCCGCCGATCCGCCAGACAACACAGCAACGCAACCATCTTCTTTTTCTGGCCCGAGACCCTCTCGGACCGTTGCAACAACTGTGAAAAATCAACAATGCAAAGCTTTATCAATTACCGCCGCGAGTGGTTCTCCAATATCCGTGGCGATATCCTATCGGGCATCGTCGTAGCACTTGCCCTCATTCCAGAAGCCATCGGCTTCTCGGTCATCGCCGGCGTCGATCCCAAGGTCGGGCTCTTCGCCTCCTTCGCCATCGCCTGCGTCACCGCCTTCGTCGGTGGCCGACCCGGCATGATTTCGGCCGCCACCGCCGCCACTGCCGTGATCATGGTGACTTTGGTCAAGGAACACGGCCTGCAATATCTCTTCGCCGCCACCATCCTGATGGGTGTGATCCAGATCTTGGCCGGCTTCCTGAAGCTTGGCCGCGTCATGCGCTTCGTCTCGCGCTCGGTCATCACCGGCTTCGTCAACGCGCTCGCCATCCTGATCTTCATGGCGCAGCTGCCGGAGTTGATCGGCGTGCCGGGGCTGACCTACGCCATGATCGCCGGCGGTCTCGCGATCATCTACCTCTTCCCCTATGTGGCGAAGGCGATCCCATCGCCGCTCGTCGCCATCGCCGTCCTCACAACGCTTGCCTGGTGGACGGGCATGGACCTGCGCACCGTCGGTGACCTCGGCGAACTGCCCTCGACACTGCCCGTCTTCCTGTTGCCCGATGTCCCGCTCACCTGGGAGACGCTGCAGATCATCCTGCCCTATTCGATCACGCTCGCCGCCGTCGGCCTCCTGGAATCGCTTCTGACCGCCCAGATCGTCGACGACATGACGGATACGCCGAGCAACAAGAGCCAGGAATGCATCGGCCAGGGCACGGGCAACATCGCCTCGGCCCTGATCGGCGGCATGGGCGGCTGCGCCATGATCGGCCAGTCTGTCATCAACGTCACCTCCGGTGGGCGTGGACGCCTGTCCGCCTTCGTTGCCGGCGCCTTCCTGCTCTTCCTGATCGTGGTGCTCGATGATCTCGTCCGCATCATCCCGATGGCGGCGCTCGTTGCCGTCATGATCATGGTCTCGATCGGTACCTTCTCCTGGCGCTCGATCCTCGATGTCAGCCGCAATCCCTGGCAGTCCTCGGTCGTCATGCTGGCAACCGTCGTCACGGTCGTTGCCACCCACGACCTCGCCAAGGGCGTCATCGTCGGCGTGCTCCTTTCCGGCATCTTCTTCGCCGGCAAGGTGGCCAAGCTCTTCCGCGTCAGCCGCCATGCCGACGACGCATCCGGCACCGTTACCTACCGTGTCACCGGCCAGATCTTCTTCGCCTCGGCCGAGAGCTTCATCCACGCCTTCGATTTCTCGGATGCAGCGAACAAGGTGTTCATCGACGTCACCGCCGCCCATCTCTGGGACATCACGGCCGTCGGCGCACTCGACAAGATCGTGCTGAAGTACCGCAAGGCCGGCGGGGAGGTCGAGGTAATCGGCTTCAACGAGGCCAGCGCCGACATGGTCGACCGCTTCGCCCTGCACGACAAGGACGAGCGGCTCGCCGCCAGCGCTGCCTTGCACTGAGATAAGGGCTGGGGGCGCCCACAAACCGGCGCCCCCCGAACTTGCTAGGCCCGTGCCAAAGGTGTCCACGATCCACCTAAAGATGATAGATGTCAGCTTCTTTGCGCCATGGCGCAGCAGTGTTAGTCTGCTTCGGTAATCTGGGGGGATTTCAACATGCCACAATTATCTGTCTGGTATTTCCGCACGGCCATCCTGTTCCTGATCGCCGGCATCTGTGTCGGCCTTTACATGTCGATCACGCACCAGTTCGCAACCGCCGGTGCGCATGCGCATATCAACCTGCTCGGCTGGGTGACCATGGCGATCTTCGGCATCTACTACGCGCTGAACCCGGTCCAGGCCGCCAGCCGCATCGCCAAGATCCAGTTCATGCTCTACACGATCGGCATCCTGGTCATGGCGCCCGCGCTGTTCCTGATGCTGACCGGCAATCCGGCCCTCGAACCCGTCGTCGCGGTCTCCTCGCTGGTCACCTTCGCAGGTGTCCTGCTGTTTGCCGTGATCCTGTTTACGCGCAAGGCCTGAGGCAAGGGCGGCCCTTCTGGGCTGCCATTCTCTCCTTCATTTCGATCATCGGTCTGAACAGTTCATTCCTGCAATGACTGTTCCATCGCCGTCTCTGCGAGTTTTGCAATGGCCATCAGCCGGTCGAAGGGAACGCCCGACCGCGCCTTGGCCGACATCCCGGCCATGGTCGCACCAACAAAATCCGTCACCTCATCGGCTCTGTCCGGATGGCGTGCGGCGATATAGCTGCGGATCACGTCCTCGGCGCCCCGCTGAAAGACACAGGCGGCAGCCCGTGCCTCCGGGTCGTCCGATCGTGCACCTTCAACCACAAGGCATCCCGTCGCATCGGGATTGGCTGCATAGCGTCGCGCGGCCTCCTCGAGCACGGCGCCGAGGCACGTGGCCACCCTTCGGTCGGGACGGAGGAGATCGGCAAGCGGGATTGCGCCGGTTACCGCATAACGGTCCAGAACCCGCCCGTAGAGCCCCATCTTGTTGCCGAAGGCGGCATAGAAGCTCGGCGGGTTGATGCCGAGGGCAGCCGTAATGTCGGCCACGCCGACCGCATCATAGCCGCGCGCATGGAATAGCTGCTGCGCTACCGCCACACCTTCGTCGGGATCGAAGCGACGCGGTCTGCCTCTCGTTTGTATCTTTTTTGTAGTGGTCACTATAAAAAACCTTGAAGCCTGAGATCTAGTATTTATGTAGCGCTCGTTACGTAAACTCTCAAGGAGCAGAAATGTCCAATTTTGAAGGCAAATCCGTACTCGTGCTTGGCGGCAGTCGTGGAATAGGAGCAGCCGTTGTCCGGCGGTTCGCGAGCGATGGCGCAAAGGTGACCTTCACCTATGCCGGATCCCAGGCTGCGGCTGAACAACTGGCGTCAGAGACCGGTAGCACGGCAGTCGTTACCGACAGTGCGGACCGCGATGCCGTGATTGCAAGGGTCCGCGACAGCGGCCCCCTCGACATCCTCGTCGTCAACTCCGGAATCGCCCTCTTCGGCGATGCGCTGGAACAGGATGTCGACGCCATCGACCGGCTGTTCCAGATTAACATCCAGACGCCCTATCATGCCTCGGTGGAAGCGGCGCGGCAGATGCCGGAAGGTGGGCGCGTCATCGTCATGGGCTCCGTCAACGGCGATCGCATGCCGGTTCCGGGCATGGCATCCTATGCCGTCAGCAAGTCTGCGCTGCAAGGACTTGCCAGGGGACTGGCGCGCGACTTCGGTCCACGCGGCATCACCATCAATGTCGTCCAGCCTGGGCCCATCGATACCGATGCCAATCCTGAGGATGGTCCGATGAAAGACCTGATGCACAGCTTCATGGCGATCAAGCGCCACGGTCGGCCGGAAGAGGTCGCAGGCATGGTGGCGTGGCTGGCAGGCCCTGAGGCAAGTTTCGTGACGGGTGCAATGCACACGATCGACGGGGCCTTCGGCGCCTGATCTTCTCTCACGGGGCGGGGATGCACAGCTGCGTTCCCGCCGATGGATTAGCGGTGAGTGTGGTCGTGCCGATTACGCTTCTATCCACCGCGCCAGCGCCTCCAGCCCCATAGGCGTCAACCCGTAGACGCCGCGATCCACCCGCTCGAACCAGCCATAGACAGTGCCCTGCAGGATCTTGGCCGCCTCCGGCACATGGTTGCGGATCTCCCGCACCTTGAGCGGACCTGCGGAAAGCGCGGAGGCGCAAGCCAGCGCCTGCTGGCGATAGGCGGTCATCAGGGGCGTGCGCGTGCTGCCGCCGACGGCAGGGTCGCCCTTCCGCTTCTGATGTTCGCGCATCAGCCGTGAGCGCCGTTTCGGATTGGTGCGTGGCATCGGCGTGACCGAACCGACGATCACGCTGACCTCGCCGCGATCCGAAATGCCGAGCATGCCGATCCCGAGCCGGCGGCAGAGATCGCGGTAGCGTTTGTCGCTCTCGCGCCCCCGGCCCTTGGCCGAGACGCGCGCTGCAATCCAGACCTCGTCTGCAACGGAAGCGCGGTCGACGGCCTGCAGGACGAGTTCGAGATTGAAGCTGAGTTTCAGCTCGCAGACGACGACAACGGGCGGCTCGTCATCGCGAATGCCCACCACGTCGCAGCCGCCGACTTCGCCCTTCACGGCATAACCCGCCTGTTCGAGGTAGCCTTTGACCGGCAGGTAGAGCGAGGTTTCCATGGGGCCTGGAGATTCGGTTGCGCAAGGGATCCGACACCTATCGCGCTTTGTCCCCCGGCGTCACCCGAAAAGCTTTGATGCGGCCGACAGGAAACGGGTGGCCGGTCCTGCCTCCCTTGCGCATCCTCGTGATCCACCTATCTGCCAGGAGGCCCGCGTGAAACCCGATCCGATCGACCCCATCCGCTGGAATGCCATCCTCACCCGCGACCGGTCGATGGATGGTCGCTTCGTCTACGGCACCCTCTCCACCGGCATCTACTGCCGCCCGTCCTGTGCCTCGCGTCCTGCGCGACCAGAAAGCGTGGTCATCCATGAAACGGCAGAAGCCGCCCGTGAGGGCGGCTTCCGAGCCTGTCTGCGCTGTCATCCGGATCAGCCCGAAACTTGGGGGCTACCCTCGAACCTCCTCACACAAGGAAGATCGATATGATCGGAAAGGCCGTGAGCAGCACGATGCGGAAGAGGTCGGCGGTGACGAAAGGCACGATCCCCTTATAGGTCTCGCGGATCGGCACGTCGCGGGCCATCGCCGATATGATGAAGAGGTTGAGCCCCACCGGTGGTGTTATCATCCCGATCTCTGCCACCATCAGCACCAGGATGCCGAACCAGATGGCGAAATGCTCCGGGCTCATGCCGAAATCCATCGCCGTCACGATCGGGAAGAAGATCGGGATGGTGAGCACGATCATCGACAGCGAGTCCATGATGCAGCCGAAGATGATGTAGAGCACCAGGATGATGATCAGCACCGTCATCGGCGCAAAGCCCTGCGCGGTCACCCATTCCGCGCCCACCTGCGGCAGGCGGAACAAGCGCGAGGAAGGAGTTGAACACCGAGGCGCCGAGAATGATGAAGAAGATCATGCCGGTCGAAACGGCCGTCTCCTTGAAGCAGTCGAACAGCGACTTGCGGTCGAGCCCGCCATTGACGAAGGCGACGATGCCCGCACCGGCGGCCCCGATGGCCGCAGCCTGGGTCGGGGTGAACCAGCCGAGATAGATGCCGCCGACGACCGCAAAGAAGATCGCAGCCACTGGCCAGACCGCAATCAGCGCCGGCACGCGGTCCTTCCACGGAATGCGTGCCGCATGCCCCGCCGATTCAGGCTTCAGCCGCACATAGATGGCGATCACGATGAGATAGGAGATCGCCGCGATGATGCCGGGCACGAAAGCTGCCAGGAAGAGCTTGGCGATGTTCTGCTCGGCAAGGATCGCATAGATGACCAGCACCACGGAGGGCGGGATCAGGATCCCGAGCGTGCCGCCGGCGGCAAGCGAGGCGGTTGCAAGCCCGCCGGCATAGCCGTTGCGCTTCAGTTCCGGCAGCGCCACCTGCGCCATGGTCGCAGCCGTTGCCAGCGACGAGCCACAGATCGAGCCGAAGCCGGCAGACGCGCCGATCGCGGCCATCGCGACGCCGCCCTTGCGGTGCCCGAGAAACGCCGCAGCCGCATTGAACAGGGCCTGGCTCATCCCGCCGCGCGCCGCAAACTGGCCCATCAGCAGGAAGAGCGGAATGATCGACAGCGAATAGTTCGCGTTGGTGTTCCAGGCGAGAACCTTCATCTGCGCCAGAACAGGCGTCCATTTGCCGAGCACCAGGAAGGTCCCGACAATGCCGGTGCCGAGCATGGCAGCCCCGATCGGTACGCGCAGGAAAATCAGGAGAATGAGGACGGGAAAGGACCAGAGGCCGATTTCAATGCTGCTCATCAGTGCGCTCCCATCGCCGCAACAATCGGTTTGCCACGGCGAATGTCGCGGATGTCGGCAGCGATCACGAAGAGGCAGACGATGACATTGGCAATCAGGATGGCAAGCGCGATGGCAAAGCCCCACCAGACCGGCATCAGCAGCAACGGCGTGGTCTCGCCATTGCCGATCTTGTCCATCGTGCCCACGGCATGGCGCCAGGTGACGAGGCCGATCAGCAGCGTGATGACAACGTCGCCGATCAGCTGGGTCCAGTTCATGGCTTTCGGTCCGAAGGCGGAGATGAGGATGTCGACCCCCACATGGCCGCGCTTCAACTGGCAGAAGGGCAGGAACGCAAAGACGGCAAGGCCGCACAGCGCTTCGACAAGTTCGATCTCCCCGGGCAGAGGCCGGATCGTCAGGCCGCCAAGGATCGAGGCGACCGTCAGGCCGCAGGCGACCACGAGACAGAAGCCGCCGAACAGAACAAGGCCTGTGGCCAGGGCATGACAGCCCCGCTCCAGTCTGTCGAAGCTGGTTGAAGTGGCAGGTGCCATCAATAAGTCCTCTGATACGCTCAAAAGGTCCGGGCGCCTTCCGACAAGCGCCCGGACAAGTCGGGGAGGTTACTTGCTGTTGGCCTGGATCAGGGCAAGAGCGTCGTTGTAAAGCGTGGTGCCATCAAGCCCCTTGCCGTCCATCTCGGCAATCCAGGCCTTGGTCACGGCCTCGCCGGCCGCCTTCCAGCGGGCGGTTTCCGCTTCATCGAGCGTATAGGTCGTGTTGCCGGCCTTGTCGGCAATGTCCTTGCCGCGAATATCGCCGGCATCCATGGCCTTGCCGAACAGACGAGCCAGTTCCTTGCCGGAATTGTCGTCGATGATCTTCTTCAGATCGTCGGGCAGGGCGTCATAGCTGTCCTTGTTCATCGCAAAGACGAAGGTTCCGGTGTAAAGCCCCGTGGCGCCTGAAAAGGCCGTGTGGTTCGGCGCAAGCTCGGCGATCTTGATCGCCGGCGTCACTTCCCACGGAACGACGGAGCCGTCGATGACGCTCTTCGACAGGCTCTCCGGCACGGCCGTGACCGGCATGCCGACGGCAGACGCGCCCATGGCTTCCAGCATCTGGTTGACCACCTTGGAGGTGCCGCGCAGCTTCAGACCCTGCATGTCTTCAAGCTTCTGAACTGGCTTGGAGGCGATGGTGTGGATCAGGCCCGGACCATGCGTATGGACGGCGAGAACGTGATATTCCGCCAGTTCGTCCTTCAGGTGTTTGTCGGCATAGTCTTGAAACGCAACCGAGGTCGCTTCCGCCGTCGTCACCATGAACGGCAGCTCGAAGGCTTCTGACTTGGGGAAACGGCCGGGCGTATAGCCGAACAGCGTCCAGGTAAGGTCGACAACGCCGTCCTTCACCTGGTCGACGAGGTCGGACGGCTTGCCGCCCAGCTGCATCGCCGGATAGAGCTCGACGGCAATACGGCCGCCGGAATCAGCCTGGATCTTCTCGGCCCAGGGCTGCAGCACCTTCGACGGGATCGTCGCCTGTGGCGGCAGCATCTGGTGCAGCTTGAGGGTAACGTCCGCAGCGAAAGTTGCTGCTCCGGTCAGGCAAAGTGCAGCACCGGACAGTCCGGCGATCAAAAATTGGCGCAACATGATTTCCTCCTCCCATGTTTTGTTCAGCTGGGAATATCCACCGGCTCGAGGCAACGGAGCGATCTAAAAACATGACAAATGAAGTCATGTAAAGATCACGTCGCCCGGTTCCTCACTCCCATCCGGCAGACTCTTCCTTGTCAGTTATGATTACAGAAGGGATGCAGGCAGGCAAATAATTATGTGGCCGGAAACCATAACCGGATTGGTATGTATCCAGCTGTGCAAAGCCGTGTTCGACAAACCTGTCGCAGGTGCGCTGAGGCTGCACTTCCGGCATTCCACCGGCCTTGGCTCTTGGCGCAACTTCGTTCTGCGGTTATAGCTCGCGCCGGCTGCCCGGTCATGAGGATGCGTGGCGGCGGTTGTCGATCTGCAAGGATGATCCTGTATGCGTTTTCCGACCTTCGGCGACCATGGCCGGTCGCGTTTGGCCCTTATGGCGCTCTGCGTGGTCTCAACCGCTGGCCTCACCGCCTGCGCCGGAAGGCCCGGACCGGAAACGCTGGACACGGTTGCCGTGGGTGACTTCCAGCCGACACGGGTCGAAACCCTCTATTCGGTCACCACCCGCGACCGCGCCGAGCCGGGCAAGAACGTCTTCACCACCGAAAAGACGCGTGAGCCGAATTATGCGAGCTTCGACGTCTCCATTCCGCCGACCCATGTGGCGGCCAATATCGAATGGCCGAAGCCCGGTCGCAAGGTCGACCCAAAGACCGATTTCGCCGTTGTGTCCCAATCCGTGCTCGACCGGGAAAGCCTGCTGCAGGCGGTTCGCGGGCGGGAGAAGGGCGCGCCTGTCGTCTTCGTCCATGGCTACAACTACAATTTCCAGGAATCGCTTTTCCGGCTGGCCCAGCTGAAGACGGACAGCAATATCGACGGAACGCCCATCCTCTTCTCCTGGCCCTCGCTCGCGGCCTTGCCGGGTTATGTCGCCGACAAGGAATCCGCCACCTACTCGCGGGACGCCCTGGCCGACATGCTGACCGACGTCGTGCGCGCCCGCAAAGGCGAGGTCGATGTCTTCGCCCATTCCATGGGCGGATGGCTCACCGTCGAAGCGCTCCGCCAACTGAGGCTGGAAGGCAAGGGCGATGTGCTCGACCGTCTCCGGGTGATCATGGCAGCCCCCGATATCGACGAGGATGTCTTCACCGCCCAGCTCGATGTCATTGGCCGCATGAAGACCCCGATCACTATTCTGGTAGCACCCGATGACCGCGCCTTGCTTGTCTCCAGCGTTCTCGGTGCCGGCACCCAGAGGGTCGGCGCGCTCGATGCGCGCAATCCCGAGGTGGCAGAGGCGGCAAAGCGCTACGGCATCACCATCGTCGATATCTCCTCGCTGGAATCCGTCGATGCCACCAACCACAACCGCTTCTTCGATGTGAAGCAACTGGCAACGACGCTGAACAAGCCGGCTTCGGTTGCAACGCTCGGCGATGCCGGTGCCTTCGTCTTCGATGCCGCGGCACAAACCGTATCGAGCCCCTTCTCGCTGGCCGCAACCGTTCTGCGCAAGCGCTGACCGTCTGATCCTGACGCATTGAGGGGGCATCGGTCCGCTCGCCACGCAGGGCAGTCTTGCGTTTCGTTAGCTTGACCGACGAGGAAATCCGGTGTCTTGCGCAATTTATGCGTTGGCTTACCGACTCGTTTACCCGTTGGTGTCACAAGCTTCGGTCCATGCATGTGCGCTAATAAGCGTTCCGTTTCCCTTTGTTCGTGGTCCGGTTCATGGCTTCTTCTCTGTCCGATGCCGAGGCGGCGGCTCCTGCACCTTCATCAGGTCGCACCAAGCCTCTGTCTGTCGTCGCTCTCTCGCTGATCCCAAAGCTCGTCCTGCGGGCACCGCGCACCGGCATGGTGCTTGGCGCGCTTGCCATGCTGGCACTGCTCGGTCCGGTCCTGGTTGAAGAGAACCTGTTGAAATTCGGCTGGGGTCTGGTGCTCGCCCGCCATGGCATCGATGCGACCGAAGGCACGCTTGGCCTTTCCATGGTGCTCGGTGTCATCGCCTCGCGGGGCCTGGTTCGCATCCCGCGCCGCAAGCGGGAAGAGGAAGACGACGCCGCCGACGATCTCGCCCGCGCCACGGCACTTCTGCCGCAGCAGGAGAATGCCAGCGCCGGCCTCGTGCGGCTCGGCGACAAGCGTATCCTGATGTCGGACTGCGGCCAGGGCTTCATCATGTATGCCCGCCAGGGTCGCTCGCTGGTGGCCCTCTTCGATCCCGTGGGACCAAAGCATCTCTGGGCGCCGCTGGTCGAAAAATTCATCGCTGAGGCCCGCCGCACCCGCAGCCGGCCGGTCTTCTACCAGGTCTCAGCCGACTTTCTGCCGGTCGCCATCGACATGCGCCTCCAGGCGCTGAAGCTCGGTGAGCAGGCGGTCGTCGATCTCACGACGTTCACGCTGGCCGGCGGCGACTGGCTGAAGCTGCGCCGCTCGATCAACCGCGCCGAGCGCGACGGGCTCGCCTTCGAACTCCTGGCTCAAGAAGACGTGCCAGCCGTCCTGGACGAACTTGAGACCGTTTCCGACACCTGGCTCTCTGCCCACAAGGCCGGCGAGAAGGGTTTTTCGCTCGGCACCTTCGATCGCGCCTATGTCGCCGCAGGCCCTGTTGCCGTCATTCGCCTTGAAGGCCAGATCGTTGCCTTCGCCAGCCTGATGACCGCGTCTTCTAACGGCGATGCCTTCATCGACCTGATGCGCCATGTCCCCGGCGTCCATCGCGGCATGATGGATCTGCTCTTCGTGAAGATCATGGAGGCCCTGAAGGGGCAGGGGTTCCGCACGCTCAATCTTGGCATGGCGCCGCTGGCCGGTCTCTCCAGCCATCGCCGTGCGCCGGCCTGGAACCACGTTGCCCGCCAGGTCTTCGAACACGGCGAACGCTTCTACAATTTCCGTGGCGTGCGCGCCTTCAAGGAGAAATTCGATCCCGACTGGCAGCCGCGTTATCTCGCCGTTGCCGGCCAGGGTCTGCCCATCCTGTCATTGATTGACGTGACACTTCTGATCGGCGGCGGCCTGAAGAGCCTCTTGCGCAAATGACGCGCCTGCGCGGGCAGGGCCCGATCCGGATCCGGATGGCAAAACTGCTCGCTGCTTGTGGCCTTGTTGTGCCCCTCGTCGCGGCTGTGCCGGATGCCTCTTCTGCAGCCGATGGCATTGTCAGCCTGCCGCAGGACCGTATCTCCGCCCCCGACGACGGCAGCATGACAGGTGTCGTTGTGATCATTTCGGACGCCAACGGCTGGGACATGGCCGAGCAGGCAGCGCTTGAAACCGTGGTTGCGGGCGGCGCGGTTGGTGTGGGCGTTGATCTCAGAACCTGGCGTGCCGCACTCTCGCGCGAGACCGAGCGCGACTGCCTCTTCCTGCCGGCCGATATCGAACGCCTGACTCGGCAATTGCATCGCAGCCATACGGCGGAGTTCTATCGCCCGCCGCGCATTCTCGGTTTCGGCGAAGGCGGGGCCTTGGCGCTCGCCATCGCCGCCCAGACCCCGAATGGGAGCTTTGCCGAGACAATCGGCGAGACGGTCGCCGTCGACCCGACA
The DNA here is from genome assembly GCA_965283865.1 of Allorhizobium sp. Lineage (GTDB taxonomy): Bacteria > Pseudomonadota > Alphaproteobacteria > Rhizobiales > Rhizobiaceae > Allorhizobium. The sequence goes on along the minus strand of CBDIQA010000001.1, from coordinate 3,594,141 downwards.
GAAGCCATCGCCCTGCCAAAGTCGCTCTGCACGCCGGCCCCGCGTCGCGAGACTGCAGGGGGCACGGCCTACGGGCTTTCCCCCGGAAAGCTGCCCAATCCTGTCCGCATCACCCTCTCCGTCGCCGCTGGCCCGGGGAGCCGCGGGCATGCGGCATCGCTTCGGGCAAGCCACCCGGATGTGGTGATCGCCAATGGCGAGGGCGGCCCGGCGCGCATCCTTTCGGCTGAAGCGACGGGCCTTGTCGCCCGCCTGAAGCCCGACGATGTGGCCCTCGATCTGCCGTTGGTGGAAGACATCGTCACGCCCGCCCATGATACCGTGGCGATCTTCTATTCCGGCGATGGCGGTTGGCGCGACATCGACCAGCGCATTTCCGCCCGGCTCAACCAACAGGGCGTGCCCGTCATCGGTGTCGATGCCCTACGCTATTTCTGGAGCGAAAAGACCCCGGAAGCGACGGCCGCCGACCTCTCAGCCATCATCGGCCACTATCGCAAGCGCCTCGGCGTCTCCAAAGTCGTGCTGATCGGCTACTCCTTCGGCGCCAACCTCCTGCCCAAGGTCTATAACCTTCTGCCGGATGCAGACCGCAAAACCGTCACGCTCCTCTCGCTGCTGGCGCTCTCGCACCAGGCCGATTTCGAGATCGTACTCGGAAGCTGGGTCGGCGTTGCAGGCACGGCCAAGCACGGCGATCCCGTCGACCATCTCGCCATCATCGACGCATCCAGCGTCCAGTGCGTCTATGGCCTCGAAGAGGAAGATAGTGGCTGCCCGGCGCTCGCCGGCCGCGTCAAGGACGGCCTCGAACTCATCGCCCGCCCCGGCGGCCATCATTTCGATGAGAATTACGAACTGGTGGCAGACCGTATCCTGGCGCGGGTTGTGGCGCGGTGAGTTGCCCCGAGCAGTTGGTGCTAGCCCGGTAATGGATGCTCTTGCGTGAGACGCGCCGTTAGTCGATGAGAACCGCGCTCGCCTCGTTCGGGCGCATCTCAATGTCAGGGTTCCCGAGCAGCGTGCTGCCATCGGTCATCAGCTTGTCCCACACGCCCGCGGGTGCGGCGACGATCAACTGGGGGGTCCCGTTGAGCTCGTTTATGATGCGCAACCCATCAGAGCGGTAGTCGGTAAGCGTATCGATAATCGGTTGCTTGAGCTCTTGATAGAGACCGAAAAGCCGCGAACGACGCTCACGGGCCGTAGCGGCGTCCCGCGCTTTTTCGACTTTCTCGGCGGCCACTCGCACCGAAACGAGAAAAGAAAGGTCTTCGGTCGGGTCCAGCTGGCGGACCGATGCTTTCATCTGTGCACTCATCATGTCTTTGTCCCTTTGGGTAGACGAACTCGTGCCGCTTCAAATACTCGCGAGGTGAAGCCGTCCTCGGCCACCCCGCATGGGCAGATTATTGGGCGCCGAAGGTAAAGAAGCTGTCAACTCTTTAATACGCCCGATCAAACCCTTTGGTTCCCCGCGCAAGGAGTCGTCTTGTTCGATCACCAGTGCCGCAGCACCTGATACGATTGGACACGCCATCGACGTGCCCGACATTAATCCATAGCGACCACGGGGTAAAGCGCTGCTCACCTGCACTCCCGGTGCAACGAGGTCCGGCTTGTAGACTTGTGGCTGTGCCGCTGGCATCGCCGGACCCCAGTCACTAAAGTCCGCGATGGAGTGGTTGCGGTCGACGGCGCCGACGGCCAAAGCACATTCGTACATGGCCGGCGCGCTGTGATTGCCTTCACCACGGCGGCCGTCATTGCCGATGGCCGCCACGATCAGGATGCCGCTATCGACATAATTCCTGGCGACCTCATACTCCTCACGATCGAAATTCTGCCCCAGCGAAGCATTGACGATATCGACGCCTTCGCCCGATCCAAGGGCTTCAACCGCCAGCCAGTTCAGGCCTGCGGCGACCTGGTTGCGGTAGCCGACCATCCTCTGTTTGGCATCTCGCGTATTTAGCACCGATGCCATTGCGATCTGAGCGGCTGGCGCCACGCCTTTGCTGCGTCCTGCGCTGAGTGCTGCCACATGCGTTCCATGCGTGCCGTAATCCTTCGGTTTTCTCCTGCTCTTCTTGGAGCCATCTGGCGCGAAATCCTGAAAGATGATCTGCTTGCCAGCGAATTCGGGATGATCGGCGTCGATGCCGGTGTCCAGGAAGCCGATGGTCACGCCCCGACCCGTCAGGCCCTTCTTGCGAGCAGCGCTGATCTCGATGGCGTCGAGATGCCACTCATCCGTGTTGCCAATGACGCTCTCTTCTTCTGTCGGTGCAATCTGCATAACAACTTCATTGTGCAGCACCACGGCGCCGGCATCTCTGAGATTGGCAATCGTTTCATCAGGAAGCGCTGGCAATATCATGGCGTCGAGTGCGGAGAGGTAGATGCCGCGCATCTGAGTAAAAGCTCCGAACTGAGCCTCGGCGACAGCCGGTATTGCGCTGCCTCTGCTGTTGGCGGCGTTGAGCAGATCCACGCTTAGGCTATTGGATGTGGACTCATACAGAAGAGTCTTCGCTGCCTTGCGTCCCACAGGGCCGTTTGTCCCCTCCCGCGTCGGCATAAGCACCAGCAAAGCGCGCTCCACATCCGGCTTGAGCCACAAGTCGTCCATGCTTTGGGCCCTGGCGACTTGAGGCAGGCGTGTCACTCCGGTTTTGTGCTTGTAATCGCGTATCCAGCGTCGCCTGAGTTCCCGGGCGTGCCGCTTGGCACCTCTGTGTCCGGTCGCCCGACGTTTCCACGTGAACATCTGACGGTCTAGCTTCTGCAGAAATGCACCAACGTCCCCGAAGTCTCGTGACTTGCCCATGAATCAGTTGCCCCCAAACCTGACCGGGAGCAAGACTAGCAGAATGATCTCAGGTTGCAATATGCGGAAGGCAATACAACCTTAAGCCTATCACCGGTCGCTGACTTCCCAACGCGGGTTGATCCACGGTTCCTGATTGGAGCGGGGCAGGGGCTGCCTGCCCAGAATGTGATCCGCCGCCTTCTCCCCCGTCATGATGGAGGGGCCGTTCAGGTTGCCATAGGTGACATGCGGGAAGATCGATGAATCCGCCACGCGCAGACCCTCGACGCCGATCACCTTGGTCGTCGGATCGACCACCGCCATCGGGTCGTCTGCACGGCCCATCTTGCACGTGCCGCAGGGGTGGTAGGCGCCTTCCAGATGCTCCCGCAGATAGGCGTCGATCTCCTCGTCCGACTGCACATTCGGCCCCGGTGCCACTTCCGTCTCTCGATAGGGATCGAAGGCTTTCTGGTTGAAGATCTCGCGGGTGACGCGCACCGCATGGCGGAACTTCACCCAGTCTTCCGGCTCGCTCATATAGTTGAAGCGCAGCACCGGCGCGTCCTTCACATCAGGCGAGCGCAGCGTCACCGAGCCGCGCGATTTCGACATGTTGTAGCCGACATGCGCCTGGAAACCATGGCCGCCCACCGCCGACTTGCCGTCATAGGAGATCGCGATCGGCAGGAAATGATACTGGATATCAGGCCATTTGACGCCCGCTGCCGAGCGGATGAAAGCTGCCGCCTCGAACTGGTTGGAGGTGCCCAGGCCTTTCTTGAAGAACAGCCACTGGGCGCCGACGATGCCCATCCAGAACCAATTGTTCTTCGAATGCAGCGTGATCGGCAGCTTCGACTTGAACTGGTGGTAATATTCCAGGTGATCCTGCAGGTTCTGCCCGACGCCGGGACGGTCGGCAACGACGGGAATGCCCATCTCTTGCAAATGCGCCGCCGGCCCGATGCCTGACAGCATCAGGATCTTCGGAGAGTTAAAGGCCGATGCCGCAACGATCACCTCGCGGTTCGCCTTGACGATTTCGATCTTGCCGCCAATCTCGACCTCTACGCCAACGGCGCGGGTGCCTTCCATCACGACCTTGCGGGCATAACAGCGGATCAGCGAGACATTCGGCCGCTTGAGCGCCGGCTTGAGGTAAGCATTCGCCGTCGACCAGCGCCGCCCGTGCCAGCTCGTCTGCTCCATCAGGCCGAAGCCTTCCTGTTGCCGGCCGTTATAGTCTTCCGTGACCGGAAATCCGGCCTGCCGCCCGGCCTCGATAAAGGCACGGTAGAGCGGGTTCTTGATCTCCCCGCGACGCACATGCAGCGGCCCGTTCGTGCCGCGCCAGCCCTCTTCGCCGCCATGCGAAGTCTCCTGCCGCTTGAAATAGGGCAGCACATCCGCATAGGCCCAGCCGGTCGCGCCCAGTTCTTCCCAGCGGTTGAAATCCTCCGCATGCCCGCGCACATAGACCATGCCGTTGATCGACGAGGAACCACCGATCACCTTGCCGCGCGGCGCAATCATCCGGCGATTGTTGAGATGCGGCTCGGGCTCGGAGAGATAACCCCAGTTGTACCGGTCCATATTCATCGGATAGGCAAGGGCTGCCGGCATCTGCACGAAGGGCCCGATATCCGACCCGCCGAATTCCAAGACGATGACGGTGTTCTTGCCGTCCTCCGACAGCCGGTAAGCCATGGCGGCACCCGCCGAACCGGAACCGATGATGACGAAATCTGCGCTTTTCATGCCTATCCCCAAAACAATCTTGCCCTAGTGCACCTGTTCAGCTCTCGTCATGGTCCCCTGAAGAGGAGAGCTGACCGCGCGACGGCGGCGTCTCAACACCCTCCCCTTCAGGGGGAGGGTCGGCACGCAGTGCCGGGGTGGGGTGATCCCTAGGAATGGATAACCTCATAACCGTCACCTCCCACCCGCGCGTGCCGCGCGACCCTCCCTGAAGGGGAGGTGAAAACTCAATACGGTGCCTCGCACTTGCCCATGCCGACGTAAACCGTCTTCAGCTCGGAATAATGCTCCAGCGCCGCTGCCGAATTTTCGCGACCAAAGCCGGACTGCTTGGACCCGCCGAACGGAATTTCGACCGGGCAGAGATTATAGGTGTTGATCCAGAGCGTGCCGGCCTCCAGCTGATCGACGACCCGGTGCGCGCGGGAGAAATCCGCCGTGAACACACCGGCCGAGAGACCGAATTCCGTGGCGTTTGCCCGCGCGATCACCTCTGCCTCGTCCTCGAAATCGAGCACGCACATCACCGGCCCGAAGATCTCTTCGCGGGCAATGGTCATGTCGTCGGTGACATCGGCAAACACGGTCGGCTGGATGTAGAAGCCTTCGCCGGTGACGCTGTTGGGAATGCCGCCGCCGGTCACAAGCGTCGCGCCCTCCGCCTTGCCCTTGTCGATATAGGAGAGGACCTTGTCACGCTGCGCGAGTGAGACCATCGGCCCCATCTGCGTCGCCTCATCCTGCGGATCGCCGATCACGATCGCTTCGGTGCGGGCCTTGAGGCGGGCAAGGAAGGTTTCCTTGATTGCCTTGTGCACGAAGACGCGCGTGCCGTTCGAGCAGACCTGGCCGGTCGAATAGAAATTTCCGAGCATCGCGCCCGAGATCGCGCTGTCGATATCGGCATCGTCGAAGACGACGAGCGGTGACTTGCCGCCGAGTTCCATGGTGACATGCTTGAGCTGGCCGGCAGCCGCGCCCGCCACCTTGCGCCCCGTCGGCACGGAGCCGGTCAGCGACACCTTGGCGACATCGGGATGCGACACGAGCAGCGGCCCGGTCTCGCGATCGCCCTGGATGACATTGTAGACGCCCTTCGGCGCGCCGGCCTCGATCAGGATCTCGGCAATCTTCAAGGCCCCGAGCGGCGTCACTTCCGACGGCTTGAACACGATGGCGTTGCCGGCGGCCAGCGCCGGTGCGCCCTTCCAGCAGGCGATCTGCTGCGGATAGTTCCAGGCGCCGATGCCGACGACGACACCGAGCGGCACGCGCTTGGTATAGGCCCAGTCGCCACCCAGCGGGATCTGGCTGCCGTTCATCGCGGTCGCAATGATGCCGCCGAAGAATTCGAAACTGTCAGCCCCCGAAGTCGGGTCGGCGACGATCGTTTCCTGGATCGGCTTGCCGGTGTCGAGCGTCTCGAGCTCGGAAAGCTCGCGATTGCGCTCGCGCATGATCTCGGCCGCCTTTTTCAACACGCGCCCGCGTGCCGAAGGGCTCCAGGATGCCCATTCCTTCTGCGCCCGCTTGGCGGACGCGATCGCCTTTTCGATGATCTGAGGTGTCGCGGCATGCAGCCTTGCGATCACCTCGCCGGTCGCCGGATAAATGCTCTCGATGACGGTGCCGTCGGTATCCTCGACATATTCCCCGTCGATGAAATGGGAGGCTTGCGGTTGGGCTTTCATGTCCTGTCTCCAGACGGGTGTTCGAATTTGCATCTTGCTATTAAGGGCCCCTCATCCGCCCTTCGGGCACCTTCTCCCCGCAGGCAGGGAGAAGGATACTCCGGCGCTAGCGGTCGCCTCTCCCTCTCCCCGCTTGCGGGGAGAGGGTAGGGTGAGGGGCAATTGTTTCGGCGGCCACGGCTTGCAGCTGCCCCGTCACATAGTCCTCGACCAATGCGACAGAGGCATCAAAGGAAAGCGGGGCAGCTTTCAGAGATTGCCGGATATAGAGCCCGTCGATCATCGCGGCTGCGCCATCGGCAATGCGGCTCGCGTCGGCGGGGCCACACAGCGGCTTCAGTCCCGAGATCAGGTTCGACTGCAGCCGCCGGGCATAGAGCGCGAGTAGCCGGCGCACCTCTTCCGAACGCTGCGCTTCGGAATAGAAGGCGAGCCAGGCGGCGACGACTTCTGGCGCGAACTGGTCGGCCTGGAAGGAGATGCGAATGACCGCCGAGATCCGCTCGCGCGGCGTCTTCGCTTCGCTCAGCGCCGCCCCCGCATCGGCGCGCAATTGGCGCAGCAGCGAGCGGATGGTCTCGATCAGCAACTGGTCCTTGGAGCCAAAATAGTGATGGGCGAGCGCCGCCGACACACCCGCCTCGCGGGCGATCTCCGACATGGTCACGGTCAGCGAGCCGTGATGGCCGATCGTCTTCAACGCGGCATCAACAAGCGCCTTTCGGCGCACCGGCTCCATTCCAACCTTCGGCATCTGATATCCCCTGTCTTGACCCATGATAATTTTGATTGACTGATCAATCAATAAAAAATCTGCGACATGCACCGCCACGAGAGCGCCAGCCGTTTAACCGTAAACCGTGTGCAGTAACGCCCATTCGGATCTGCTGAAGTATGGCGCGCAGCGTCCCGAAAAATCGTCCACAAAGCCTGACACGCAAGGCTTTTCAGCCAAATCCTGCTGCGATCCGCCGCCAATCCCGGATCGGTTGTGCCATGAAACTTTCATCCCGCTGTCACACAACGGAAAGCCTTTGTTGACGATTGGTCCGCCACATTTCCGCCCATAAAAACAAATGCATACTGGAGTATCGCGTATGGGTGCGGGGGTCGCGGAAGATTTGGGCGCGCTGCGGCGTTTTGCCAGTGACCAGCTCGTCACACTGGCAAAGCTCGTTGTCGAAAACGCCTTCCAGCCGATCGTCGAGGTCGGTACCGGCGCCGTTTTCGGCCATGAAAGTCTGATGCGCGGCCAGGACCGCATCGGCTTCGAAAGCCCCCTCGATCTGCTCGATCAGGCGGCCGCCACCGGTCAGCTTTTAGCCCTCGAGCAGATGGTCGCGACCCGGGCGCTCGCCAAATTTGCGACGCTTCCCGATTGCGCCGGCGCCACGCTCTTTCTCAATCTCGACGTCCGCCTGATCCCCGAAGGCAATGCGCTCGTCGACACGCTGCTCGACCAGCTGCGCAAGGCCCATGTGCCGCCGTCCTCCGTCTGCTTCGAACTGTCAGAGCGCTTCGACAACACCCGCGTTCCGGAATTCGCCGACCTGGTCGAGCGCCTGCGCCGCAACGCCGCGCAGCGATGACTTGGGCGCCGGCTATTGCGAGCCTGCGGCTGTGGTCTGAATTACGCCCCGACTATGTGAAGATCGACCGACACTTTATCGACGGGATCCACCAGGATGCGCTCAAGCGTGAGTTTGTCGGCTCGATCCTGCAAATCGCCAGGGCCTCCCGCGCGCAGCGTGATTGCCGAAGGCATCGAGACGGAGGGCGAGTTCCTCGCCTGCCGCGAATTCGGCGTCGATCTCGTGCAGGGCTGGTATATCGCCCGCCCCAGCACCATCGTGTCGGAACTGAAGAGCGCCTTTCCCCATCTCCAGGATGTCGGCAAGGCCCGCCGCGCCACCCAGTCGCTCGACGAGATCCTGATCCGCAAGCAGATCGAGACGCTGCCGACCGTCTTCGAGCACGAGAACATCGACCATGTCTTCGATCTCTTCCGCCGCAATCCCGGCCAGTCCTTCTTCCCGGTGCTGAACGCCAATGGCGAGCCGCGCGGCATCATCAACGAGCGGCATCTCAAGGAATACATCTACCAGCCCTTCGGCCGCGACCTGCTGAAGAACAAGCTCTATGAGCGCTCCATCTCGCATTTCGTCGACCGCGCCCCGATCGTCGGCCTCGATGCCGATGCCGAGCGTTTGATGACGATGTTTGCCAATATGGAAGGCTCGGACTGCGTCATCCTGACGGAAAACATGCGATATGCCGGCGTCGTCTCGGCAGCCTCGCTGATCCGCATCATGAGCGAGAAGCAGCTGAAGACCGCCCAAGACCAGAACCCGCTGACAGGGTTGCCCGGCAACCGCGCGATCCGCGATTTCATGCGCTCGGCAGCGCTGGATGGCGATGGCTCCCGCTTCTTCTGCTACTGCGATTTTGACCACTTCAAGCCGTTCAACGACCACTACGGCTTCCACCAGGGCGACCACGCCATCTCGCTCTTTGCCGCTCTGCTGCGCCGCTATTTCTTCTCCGAAGGCGATTTCCTCGGCCATGTCGGTGGTGACGATTTCTTCATCGGCGTCAGCGACTGGACTCGCGAGGAACTGACCGAAATCCTCGACCGTCTCCTCTCGGATTTCCATGACGACGTCATCGACCTCTATTCCGAGGACGACCGCCAGGCCGGCCAGATCAAGGGCCTCGACCGCCAGGGCCTGGAGCGCGATTTCCCCCTGATGCGCTGCTCGATCGGCGTGCTTGAACTACCCTCCGGCCTCGTCATCGACGACGTGAACCGGATCAGCGGCGAGATCGCCGAGCTGAAGAAGCAGGCGAAGGAGAATGAAGGCGGCCTCTCCTTCGGTTCTATCGGCGCCTGAGCTCGACGTATCTCACCCTCGGTCAGCGAAACAGCTGCATCAATGTCTCGCTGTTGTTGTTGGCGATAGACAGGGACTGCACGGCGATCTGCTGCTGGGTCTGCAGGGCTTTCAGCCTGGTCGAAACCTCGTTCATGTCTGCATCGACAAGGCGGCCGACGCCGCTGTCGATGCTGTCGGAGAGCCGCTCTGCAAACTCTGCCTGCATCTCGATCCGCGTCTGCAGCGCGCCCAGCCGGCTGGCGCTGCTGATCGCCATCTTTTCCATGTGGTCGACACCCCTCAGATACTGGTCGATGGTCCGAACGTTCTGGGTGATGTCGACCTCTGCCAGATCGAAATCAGGCGCATAGGGCGGGTTGGACTGAACATTGCCGACATAGACGCGTGCAGCGCGATTGCCGGCTTCCGGGTAGACTGTCTGGTCGGCGGAGAAGGTGATCGTATCGCCGCTTGCAACCGCCATCAGATTGCTGCCGATGGAGGCCTGGCTGATGACGGTGGCCAGATCTGCCGCGCTGCCGATATAGCCGTCGACCGTGCCGAGCGCCGCATCGACGACCCCTCGATTGATCGTATAGGTCGTTACGGCCCCGGGGCCGACCTGCACATCGAAATAGACCTCAGCCAGGGGAGACACCGTAAACCCGGTGGTGAATGAGATCGACGCCTCGGGATACATGTTGTCGTGGTTCTGATCCGGGGCGTCCTCCAGCCCCATGGCGAAGCCTCCGGCGAAACTGGAGCCAACGTTTGAGATGGTGATGCTGGAGCCTGGATGGCCGGATGTTTCCAGCGATCCGATCTCGAAATGCGTCGTGGAACCAGCGCCGGAAAACAGGGCTTCATAAGCCGTCGCCGGAACGCCGTTGTCGGTGAATGCCCGTTGCAGCACGGCACGCAACTGCGCGGTATTGGTCACGTTTCCGTCCGTGGTCCCGAGCGCTGCATCCACCAGAGCCTTGTCGATCGTCAGCGTGTAGTCACTGCCCGTCGTATGGGTCCCGCCATCGACATTGATGTCGAAGGTGATGGTGTCGCCAGCACCAAAGGTCAAGCCGCCAGTAAACTTGTGGCGCTCGTGCCCCTGATGCGCGACAGAATTGACGCCGGTTCCGCGGAAGCCGCCGATATCGCCGACGCTGTGGATCTGTTTCTGCAGAATGCCGCCACCGCCGCCTTCATTCAGCATGCTGGAGTGTTTCAGGTCGATATCCATGGTCTTGACCTGAACATTGCTGTTGGCGTCGCGGACGAAGGAAGAGACCACGCTTGTCGTCATCGGCCCCTCTTCGAGCAGGGGAAGAGTGGATTTCGTCTTCAGCAGGTTTTCACCGCTGAAACTCGCCGATTCCACGATGGATTCGGCCTGTGCGTTCAACTGCGAAAGTTCTTCCTGGACCTTCGCCCGGTCGACACCCTGCTCCTTGGCGGCAACCAGTTTCGCCTTGAATTCCCCGAGCACGTCGACGATGGCGGAGGTGCCGGCATAGGCGGTGTCGAGCTTGGCAGCGCCGAGGCCGAGTGCATCGGAAACGGCGGAAATCGCCATGTTGTCCGAGCGCATCGTGGTGGAAATAGACCAGTAGGCTGCATCGTCCGCCGCGACTGAGACCCGTAGTCCGGAGGCTGCCTGCTGCTGGGAGACCGTCAGGACTGCGGCAACGCTCCGCAGTGTCTGGAGCGCAGCAATGGCGCCCAGATTCGTAAGAATACTGGTCATGAAAAAGACTCTCGGAAGGAGAAGAAGGGGACGCATCATGCGTCGATAAGTGACATCTGTTTAAGTGCGCCCATGGTTAACGAAACGTAACGCGGTCTATGCGAGGTTTCATGCTTTGGGCTTTGCAACCAAAAATGATCACCTTGTCAGCCGAGGCAATTCACCACATTTCTGCTGACGGTATCGTGCGTTAGCTATCATCCCAGTCAATTGGAGTTCCCCCCATGTCACTGCCCGCCACCATGCGCCATGTCGACCTGCCCACCCACGGCGGCCCGGAGGTCATGCGCCTCGTCGAGGGACCGCTGCCGGTTCCGCGCATGGGCGAAGTGCTGGTGAAGGTGGAGGCGGCGGGCGTCAATCGGCCGGATGTCGCCCAGCGCCAGGGCGCCTATCCGCCGCCGAAGGATGCAAGCCCGATCCTCGGATTGGAGATCGCCGGCGAGATCGTAGCACTTGGCGAAGGCGTCACCGACTTTCAGATCGGCGACCACATCTGTGCGCTCGCCAACGGCGGCGGTTATGCCGAATATTGCACCGTGCCTGCCTCCCAGGCCCTGCCATTCCCCAAGGGCTATGACGCCGTGAAGGCGGCAGCACTTCCGGAAACCTTCTTCACCGTCTGGGCCAATCTCTTCCAGATGGCGGGCCTCACCGAAGGCGAGACCGTGCTCATCCATGGCGGCTCTTCGGGTATCGGCACCACCGCCATCCAGCTCGCAAAGGCCTTTGGCGCCACCGTCTACACGACCGCCGGCTCAGCCGAAAAATGCGCCGCCTGTATGGATTTAGGCGCAGCAAGGGCCATCAATTATAAGCTCGAAGACTTCGTCGAGATCGTCAAGGAAGAGACCCAAGGCAAGGGCGTCGATGTCGTTCTCGACATGATCGGTGCTGCCTATTTCGACCGCAACCTGCAGGTCCTCGCCAAGGACGGCTGCCTCTCAATCATCGCCTTCCTCGGCGGCTCCATGGTGGAAAAGGCCAATCTGGCTCCGATCATGGTCAAGCGCCTCACCGTGACAGGCTCCACCATGCGACCGCGCACCGCCGAAGAAAAACGCGCCATCCGTGACGACCTCATGACGGAAGTCTGGCCCCGCCTGGAACGCGGCGAACTGGCCCCGGTCATCCACACCGTGCTGCCGTTTGATCAGGTCGTGGAGGCGCACCGCCTGATGGAGAGCTCCGCACATATCGGCAAGATCGTGCTGAAGCTGGGGTGAGGGGCATTCCCGGATCGTTGAAGATTGCTGCATCAAGCGTCATTGTTGCGGATGTTTGATGCAATCAACTTGAGCGGCGCCCAAAACATGGATCACTGCATATCGCGTCCATACCGGCATGACGACTTCGACGCTTGCCTGTCGATCTTCGATGGCAACGTGCCGGGCTTCTTCTCAATGGACGAGCGCGGTGAATTCGAGACGTTTCTTGCTGAAGTCGACCCTGATCGGAGCCCTTACATTGTGCTGGCTCTTCAAGGCTCTGTTGTCGCCTGCGGCGGGCTGAGCCTGGATGCTGACAAGGGAGTGGCCTCTCTATCATGGGGTATGGTGGACCAAGCCTACCATGGGAAGGGGCTGGGCACCCGGCTAACAGAAGAGCGGCTGAAGCTGGCTCGCTCATCGATGCAGATTACCGAACTCGTGCTTGCAACAAGTCAACATACGTTCGGTTTCTATCGGCGACATGGCTTCACGGTTGTACAGGTAACCCCGGATGGCTTTGCTGCCGGCATGGATCGCTACGACATGAAGTTGCGGATTGCGTAGATTGATCTGGAGTTAGTTGCTGGGGTGAGGGGGGCTCGCTCCAAGAAAAGCAACCCACCTCAGATACCAAACGACCCCGCCAAGCCCTTACGACACCGCCACAGGCTTCGACCGCATCTTGCTGGCCGTTGCCGGGTCTGCGCGACGGCAAAGGCGGGGCGGCAGGCCCTTCATGATCAGTTCGGCATCGGCAACCGCCATGGATCCGAGCGCATAGAATGCGTCCCGCGTGCCCCCGGTCCTGTGGGCGGAGAGCAGTATGCCCGACGCTTGGCGGACGGGATCGTCGGCGGCCACAGGCTCCTCCGGAAACACGTCCGTCGCCACCTGGATATGGCCGGATTGGGCAGCCTCGATCATCGCCGGGAAATCGACGACAGCGGCCCGGCTCATCAGCAGGAAGGCGGCGCCCGGCTTCATCATCGCGAACTCGCGTTTGCCGATGAAGCCCTCGTTCTCGCTTGTGACGCTTGCAAACACGAAGACCAGCTGGCTTTCGCGGAGCACCGCGTCGAGCGTCGACGGCTCGCAATCCTGGCCTTCGATGATCTCCTTGGGTAGCCAGGGATCGAAGACGCGAACCCTGTTCTTGAACGGGCGAATGAGGTCGCGAAACGCATGGCCGAGATCACCAAAGCCGATGATCCCGACGGGGGCGCCGGCAAAGCGGAAGGTCTTGGCATTGCCCTCCAGCCCATAGCGCTCGACGCCCTGGCGAAAGTCCCGATCCGCCGCAGTGATCCCCCGGGCGAGGTCGAGCGCCATGGCAAGGGCTGCCTCCGCCACCGGTGAGGCGAAGGCCGAGGCCGGCGTGATCACCCAGATCCCGCGCTCGACGCAGGCCTGATAATCGATGTTCGGCAGAAAGTTCGATTCGACATTGATGATCGCCTTCAGCCGTGGCGCCCTGTCCAGGCGCTCCCTCGGCATGTCGGTCTGGCCGAAGATCAGCACGGTGTCGGGAAGATACCGCTCGACGTCTTCCGCCGGCATGGGACGATCCTCTGATACGATCACCTCGCCCAGCGTTTCGAGCCGGGCCCGGACGGACGGCTCCATGATCAGATCGAGTGTCCTCGGCAGTGGATCGACCAGAATGATATCGCGGCGCATTGTTTCCTCCCTCGAGAAATTCGGCTCGATCGGAGCTTAGCTCGAAAAGCCTCCCGCTGGGCAGGCCTGCGCTATCTCATGCGACCAGAGAAAACTTGCCCAGATCCAGGGTGGGTGGCAGTTCACGCTCGATGCCGCCGCCATTTCGTTTCGCGCGGTAGGAGGCCTTGTCCGCCGAGGCCATCATCTGCTCCAGCTCCGCAGAGCCGGAAAGGGCCATCGTATAGCCGAGGCTGATGCCGATGGTGATCTCCTCAGCGACAAGGCGATAGGGCCGGCCGAGCGCAGAGAGGATCTGCCGGGCGAGCATCTCCGCCTCGGCGGGATCGCGAACATCAGGCTGGAGAATGACAAACTCGTCGCCGCCAATCCGAACCGCGATGGCAGGCGGCTCCAGGCTCTCGCGCAGCCGCTCGGCGATCCCCGCCAGCAGCGCGTCTCCGACCGCGTGACCGAAGCGATCATTGATCTCCTTGAACCCGTCAAGATCGAAGCAATGCACGCAGGTGAGGAGATCGTCTGCCCGGCCAAGGCTGGAATAGGCCTCGCGCAGCGCCGTGCGGTTGTAAAGCCCTGTCAGCGCATCGTGGCGTGCCTGATGCTCCATCTCCAGACGCAGGCGGATCTCCCGCGTGGTCGTGCGATAGACATGCAGCACGCTCTGCAGCGCAGCGAACAGGAAGATCGCAGACATCGCCGCCAGGATCCAGTGGACCGTATCGCCATAGAGCATGACCGAGATTGTCGTCGGCAGGGCTGCAATCAAAATCGTGATCGCGGCGATAAAGGGCCGGACCGATATCCTGACGGTCACCCCGGCGCAGTATCCAAAGGTGAGTGCTGCGGCGAGGATGTGGACCGACAGGTCTCGGGATGAGAAGGCGATCGTGGCGATCGTCCCCACACAGGCCGCAATCAGAAAGATGAAAAAGCACTGCACCTTCTCCCAGCGGGCGGCATCCGCAACCGTTGAGCGCTTCGTGGTCTCAGCGCGTCTATGGGCCAGCGAAACGGCAATCTTGCCAAGCGATGCAATGGCACCGCCGATCGTGGCAACCAGGATCGGCGTGCTGCCCAGGCTTTCATAGGCGAACAGCCCGACGGCAAGAATGGTGATCCCCATGATCGTCGTCGGGGTCAGCGTCGAGTGCAGCTCCGACACCAGCGTCTTGAACACATCGTCGGCCTCTCTGTAGCGCACTCCAAACCCCTCATGCACCGGTTGCGGCCCCGTTGATGGGCCCATCGCTCAGAAGATATTGAGGCGAGGGAGCTTAACATTCAGTCAGGCCGCGCGCCGAATTCTGATACCGCGATGGGATAGCGGCTCCTTGCAAGGGGCCTGTTTGCTACGATCCCCGTGACGGCGCTTGGCAAGCTGCGGTTCTCCGCGTTGAACGTGACGGCGTCGCCGCGGTCATGCCTAAGGGGCTGCCGTGGGGCCGGGAGGGAAATGCCCGAGATCGGGATGTAGAAGGCGATAGCGAACATTAATGGTTCAGGTGCCGTTGCCGGCGTTCGCCCCGAAGCGGCATTTGGCGACAACATGCGCCAAGGTGGAGCTTCGCGTCAAAAGCAGACAGGCCGTCAGTCCCAGGATCGTCAGTTTCACGGCGAGCTCGTTCAACTCGCCGCGCGAGAGGTCAAAACCCAGCGCGCAGAGCTGAATGACGAACAGGGTGACGGCTGAAACCGTAACAATCCGGTCCGGCAGTCGAACCAGTCCGGGCAGGATCAAGCCGAGGGCCGCAAGACCTTCCACCCCCGCCACGCTGCGAACCAGCCAGAGCGGCGCGTCCGGTATCCACACGAGATCCATGGCGATCAGATCGGCAGGGCTGGAAAGCCCCTCCAGCCAGGCGGCGATCAGGAAGGGAATGGCGACGAGAATGCGCGCAACCCAGAGAGCGATGGCTTTCGCCTTCCGCGTCGTGGTCGATGGAGGGGGGGGCGGACATTGGCCGTTACCGTCTCAATCCTGGGATCATCCGCGCCAGGGTCCCGTCCTTGCGCACGAACTGGTTGAACAGCGCGGCGCCGGCATGGAGCAGGATCAGCACGAACATCGTGACGTTGATGAAGAAATGCAGATCACCCAGATTGGCCACGCCGGAACGCGTCACCATGCCGGTGATGCCCATGCCGAGAAGACAGAGATAAAGCGCGTTGTGGACCAGCGCTGCGATGAGCGCCTGCGCAGGCGAGGTGCCCTCGGCATGGCCCGGCACGCCGTAGCGATAGCGTAGCCACAGCCGGACGAAGACGGCTACGAAGACAAGCGTGCCGATCAAGCCGTGCATCATCGCCAGCGTGGCGTCGGCCGGATCAGGGGCAAGGCCCGCAAGTGCGCTGTGGTCTCGCGCACCATGGGTTCGTGAATGGCGATCTGCACCACGACGCCGATCACGACGAACCAGTGAAGTGCGATCTGTGCCGGGCGATAGGCCTGGGGACTTGAAGACGTCATGCGGCATCCCTTTTGGTTTGCGGTGTGGGAGAAAGAGCAAGGGTCAGCGTGGCACCCGCCGGATCGCGGCCCGACAGATGGCCCCGGGCGTCGCGCCCAAGGCGCTGGCTGGCCAGCTTGAAGAGAGCTGAATCCGATGTCGTCAGGTGGTAGCGGATCAGGCGGGCCGCATCATCGGGCGGCGGCGGAGCCCCGCGTCCCGCCCAGATGTTGAGGGCGAGCCTGTGGGTATAGGCGGCTCCCGCACCCATGTCGGCCATGCCCATCGATGGCAGCGAGAGATTACGCGCAAATCCGACACCCTGAAACCAGCGCTGCGCCATTTCCAGGTCCGGAACATGCAGGTGAATATGGGCGACAACTGTCTCGGACGCGATAGAGGCCGAGAGATCCGCGCCGGCTGCTGCAGCCATTTCAGCCTTGAGATCGAGAGGATCGCGGCCACTGCGGAACCGCCCCTCGCTGTCGATCATCGCAAAGCTGGAGCCGGAGTCATCGAAGCGAGTGAAGCGTTCGGGCGTTTCCAACGCGATCTCAATGCCGTGTCCGTCGGGATCGTTGAGATAGATCGCCTTTGACATGGTGTGATCGACCGGGGAAACCCGCAGGTCAAGGTCCATAAAGCGGCAGAGAAGGCGCGAAAACTCTTCTTGGGACGGCACTGCAAATGCCGTGTGGTAAAGGCCGGTGACGTCATTCATGACAGGTCGGCGGGCACCTGGTCGAAGGATGACCAGGGTGCGTTCTGAGGTGCCGAGGGCAAGGCCCGGGCCGGGATCGGGGCGAGGAACAAATCCCAGGGCCCCGATCCAGAACCAGGCCGCGCGGTCCACATTGGTAACCGACAGTTCCACGGCGCCCCAGGTCAGCCGTTCGGGAAGACCATGGGTCCTCAGGCTGCGGGCGAGTTTGAGAGCATCCGTGTCCATGTCGGTTAACTCCTTCGTCAAAGCCCTTAGCGCTGCAGGATCGGCGCCTTGCGCGAGCGGCCCCAGATCACCAGCACGGCGAGCGCGACGTAGATCAGGTTGAACGGGAGCGGCGCGAATTCGCCGCGGAAGGCGTGGAAGGGAATGGCCAGCGCCTGGATCGCCAGGAGCCCGACCGCAGCCAGAACCGTCAGATGCGGCTTGATCCGGGTGGCAGCGGGCAGGATCAGCCCGATGACGCCGAGAAGCTCCATCACGCCGATGAAACGAACGAAGGCAAGCGGAGCTTCCGACATCCAGACGGCACCCATGGCGGCCGCCTCTTCCGGTGACAGCGTGAGGTGCATCCAGACACCCATCAGGTAAAGCAAAGCGAGTGCGATCTGCGCGGCCCAGAGGCCGATGTTCCAGCGGGGGCTTGTTGCCGTCGGGAGAGAGATGAACATAGACATGTTGGGTCCTGTGCCATGGGGCCGCTACGCTGCTGACAGGTTGCGGCTCGGTTGATGTTGGACAGGATCGTAGGTCTTTCGTTATGATTGATCATCTGCACCATAATTGAAGGTGCGTTTCCTGTGAGGAGATGATCATGGATGCTCTTGTTGGTCTCCGGGTCTTCGCAACGGTTGCCGAACTGAAGAGCTTTTCTGCCGCTGCAGAGCGTCTTGGCCTTTCTCCGGCCATGACCAGCAAACACGTCCAGCATCTGGAGGCGCGCGTAGGCGCAAGGCTTCTCAATCGAACCAGCCGCAGCGTCAGTCTGACGGAATCCGGAACGATCTATCTCGGGACAGTCCGAGCGCTCCTGGAGGGACTGGAGCAGGCCGAGGCGCAACTCTCCCACACCACCATTTCGCCAAAGGGGACGCTTAAGGTCAGCCTGCCTGTATGGATGGCAAACCCCGCCTTCGCTCGTCTGCTGGTGGCATTCCGCGCGCAGCATCCGACGGTGACACTCGACCTGGACCTCTCAGGCCGCAAGGTCAATCTCGTGGAAGAAGGGTTCGATCTGGCCCTGCGCGTGACCGCGGTCCTGGATGATACGCTGATTGCCCGCCGTCTGGCGACAATCCGTTTCGTCCTGGTCGGAACACCGGAGCTCCTTGATCGCCTCGGGCGACCGCAAGGCCCGGAGCAATTGCGCGGCGCGCCATTCCTGGCCTATAGCGCGGTTGCCCCCGATGGCCGGGTGCGGCTCGGCAGTGGCCCGGACGCGCCTGAGCTGCACCTCACTCCGGTTCTCCTGAGTGGCAACGAGTCACTCCTCTACCTCGCCGCGCGCGAGGGACTTGGCCTGTCGATCATGCCCCATTGGCTGGTTCACGAAGACCTGGCCCAAGGCCGGCTGCAAGCCGCCTTGCCCACCGATTTATGGCCAGCGGTCACCTTGCATGCCATTTATCCCAACCGCAGCTATCTGCCCGCGAAGACGCGGTGTTTTCTGGACTTTCTGACCGGTCCCTACGGCATTGGCGGTCTTCAGGCTGACTAGCCTGATCATAAACTCAGGAGAAACATAGCATCAAAAATCACGCTGATGATGTTCAACTGGGAGATGGATAGCCTCCTCTCACGTCCAGCAAAGGCCGACCGGCAGTCTGGCGTATGAGCCCCGAGGGGAAGAGGAGATTTCACATGACCATCACTCGACGTGCATCCATGTTCCTTGCCGCCGCTACCACCGCTTTGCTGATGACGAATGCAGCGTCCGCAGAGTCTGCGCATAAGGAGAAAATCCGGCTGTTTTACGATACGTTTGTGACAGGAAACGCCGATCTGCTCGACCAGGTTCTGGCGGAAGACTGGGCGAACGTGCCCACCAATCCGGGTCAGGGGCCTGGCCGTGATGGCTTCAAGGCGATGATCCCCGGCATGTCAGCCACCTTCACCAACGGCAAGTTTGTGCTTGAGGACATGATCGAGGAAGGCAACAAGGTCGTCGTTCGCTCGACCTATTCCGCCACGCAGGCGGGCCCCTTCGCGGGCTTCCCGTCGAAGGGCAAGGACTTCACAATCATGACCATCGATATCCACGAGTTCAATGATGATGGCATGGTGAGCAAGACCTGGCATCTGGAGGACTGGCTGGGCGGCCTGTTCCAGATGGGCGCGTTCGAAAAATAGTCCTACCGACAATGGTCCTGGCTGTCCGCTTCTGTTGTTCGGTCAACAAGAGCGGACCGTTGCTTTCGGGGCCTCTTCCAGCCTGCCATTGCAGGTTTCGTGATGCCGCCATCCGGCGCAAAGCGGTCCCCATTTCCGAGCCCACTGCGTTCCGTGTTTCGCCGTCGCACCGGACCCCCGGCAACAAACCACCCCAAGCCTTCATTTCGCCCGCTTCTTAAGCGCTTGTTAAGACTTACATCCTGTCGGAGGTCTTCATGGCGCTTGGCGCTTCGCATCGTTTGCAGGACGGCGTCTTGGCCGTCGAAACCATGACCCGCTTTGCCCTTGCGGTTCTCGCTCTTGCCTCCGGCGTCTACACCTATCTCGGGGTCCGCAGCCTCTTGGATGGCTCGGCAACCGCGGTCTTCTTTGCCGCCATCATCTATGCGGCCTCGGTGTCGGTGGCGATCTACGCCTTCTGGTCCTACATGGCGCGCTTCTATCCGCATGTGACCGGCGCTGCCGGTCGCGGCGCGATGATCGGCGTCATGGCGCTTGGCTGCGCGATGATCATCGCCATGTCGAGCTGGCTGAATGCGGCAGCACTCGCGGGCTCTGCAGCGCTTGAACAGCATCTCGCCGAGACGGTGCAGGACTACACCGCCGACCTCGACCAGGCGCATCAGAACGCGCTCGCCGCGCAAAGCCTGCTGCCGGATATCCAGCGCACGTCGGAGCGCTTTTCGAGGCTTGCCGAAGACGAGCGCCAGAACGGTGCGCTCACGGGAACGACGGGTGCCGGCAGCGTCGTCCAGCTTCTGACCCAGATGTCCGCGCAGCTGAACGAGCTGGAAACCGGCATCGTTGCCTCCCGCGAACGCGTCACGGCCCTCTTCGACCAAGGGCGGGCGCATCTCGCGACCATGCGCACACTGGTCTCGGCGCCGGGTGCCGTCGCCCCCCGCAGCGATGAATTCTCGGCGGAAGTCGTCGCCCTCTCGGGCGTCATCACCTCTCTGGAACAGACCTCGATCGCCCCTTCGGTCAAGCGGGCGGCGGAAGACCTCTCGCTCGGTTTCATCGCCCCGGTGGCCGATGGACGGGCCGCCGATCTGGCCGACCGCCAGGACCAGGTCATGGAAACGATCCGCGCCTCTGTCACCGCCCAGTCCCAGGTGCTGTCGCAGGCGGCGGACGATATTCTCGCCCGCGAACCGGTGGCCGAGCGCCGCTTCGTACCGCTGTCTTCAGCCGAAGCCGTGCTGCGTTATGCCGCCGACTTCATCCCCGCCTGGGCCGGCGCAATCTCCATCGACCTGCTCCCGGCCGTCCTCGTCTTCATCCTCGCCGTCGTCCATGGCGCCATCCGGCGGCAGGAGGAGCGCATGCCCTTCGCCCAGCGGATCACGGCGGCAGAACTGCTCGAGGCTCTCGAGGTCCAGCGTGCACTCAGCCGCCAGGGCATCGATGTTGAGCAGGCGCTACAGGCGGCTGAAACCGATGATGAGCGAAGCCGGGCGGACTCCAACATCACCAGCCTCGAGATGTCGGCGAAGGCGCCCAGAAAGGGTCCGCCGGCGTGAAACCCTCCTCGCTCTTCCAGCGTCTGAAGGCAGCCTTTCTGAGCGCCGATGACGGGCTCCTGATGCGCGGCGCCTTCTTCGGCCTTCTGGCGGCGGCAGGCGCTTTCCTGTTCGTCGACCTGCGCGAAATGAGCCTCGCAAACGCCGCCCTGCCGGGCCATGATCCGATGACGACGGACGCGCCGGTGCTTCCACCGGCCCTGACGGATGGTGTGCCGCAAGCGCCTCCGGTCGAGCCGGAAACCTCGCGGGAAGTCCTGCGCCAGCCGATGCGCTTCGAGCTGCTGCCCGGTGGCCTGCTCAAGGCGGAAGGCGCAATCGATCTCGGCTCTGCCGACCGCTTTGCCGAAGAGATCGGCGCACGCGGCGAATATGTGAAGGCAGTCTTGCTGAATTCGCCGGGCGGCTCCGTCGAAGACGCGCTCGCTATGTCCCGGCTGATCCGGGAAAAGGGGCTGGATACGAGGGTTGCGACCAAGGCGCTTTGCGCCTCATCCTGCCCGCTGATCTTTGCCGGCGGCGTCGCGCGCGAGGCAGAGGAGAACGCCATCCTCGGCGTGCACCAGGTCTTCAATGCCGGCGAGGAACGGCCCTCGCCGGAACAGGCGATGTCGGAAGCCCAGCGCACCACCGCCCGCATCGCCCGGCATCTCGACGAGATGGGCATCGGCGATGGTCTCTGGATCCACGCGCTCGAAACACCCCCGGATCGGCTCTATTACCTAACGCCGCAGGAGATGGTGGAATTCAAGCTGATCACCGCACCAGTCACGACGGCAAAGCAGGCGGATTAGGCGTGGGTGCCGTCGCTCATTTCGTGGCCCCGGGTAGCGAACGCACCGTCAGCTTGTTGCCATCAGGGTCACGCATATAGGCGACGAACGATCCGTCCGGCCGCTCCGATGGCGGGGTTTCGATGGACGTGCCGCCATGTGCGACACCCTCGGAATGCCAGGCGCGCACCTGATCTGCACTCGCAGCCAGAATGCCGATCGTCCCGCCATTGGCCGAAGTCGCCGGCTTGCCGTCGATCGGCGCCGTGACCATCAGGCGGCTACCATTGTGCAGGTAAATCAGCCTGCCCCGCGCGTCCGTCTCGCCAGGCTTTCCGCCCAAGGCAACGAACGTGGCGTCATAGAAGCGCTTCGAGCGCTGCAGGTCGTTGCTGCCGATCATGATGTGGGTGAACATGCCTATCTCCAGAAATGCGGGTCATCAAAAATGTTTCGGCCCGCTGACAACAGCGGTGCGCGGTTACGTGTTCCGGACACATGGCTCCGCCTGAACTCCGGTGGCTTCGCCTCTCCGGCAATGCCTGATGAAGCACAGCTCCCTTAAATCCCCGAGCCATCCAGCTCCTTCTCGTCCTCGCCCTCCCAGGCCGGCGGGCGGGCCATCGCTTCCATATTGACCCCGGGCAGCGGCATCCAGCATTTCAGCTCCGGCTCCGCATAGGCGATGATCAGCCCCGGCGTCGAATCCGACGACCGCCAGCCATCGGCGCCGAAGCGGTCACCCTTGGACCAGTAAACGAGATCGACGGCGCCCGGTCCCTGTTCGGACGCGCGGATGGTCACCAGAATACGGCTGCCGTCCCTCGGCGCGCTCAGCATGTTCCGCCAGCGGATCGGTTCTTCCATGATGTACTCCTCCCATTGCAGAGAGGAGTGTCACCGCCGGAGCGGGGGCGGTCAACCCAACGGTGAGAAGGAATCAGCTTCGGAATGGCGCGGTGGGCGGATGGTCTTCTGCTGGTTGCTTCGCGAACGGCACTTTGTTTATGCATGAGGCATGGCAGTATTCCTTGCTGAGAGTTCATGCGCTGTTGGGAGTTAGGGAAGATGAGTGAGCGATTGACGACAGCGGTGAGAATGGGCGTCGGCGCCCGACAGATTCTGAACAAGACGCGGACATTCTCA
The DNA here is from genome assembly GCA_965283865.1 of Allorhizobium sp. Taxonomy (GTDB): domain Bacteria; phylum Pseudomonadota; class Alphaproteobacteria; order Rhizobiales; family Rhizobiaceae; genus Allorhizobium. The sequence goes on along the minus strand of CBDIQA010000001.1, from coordinate 3,571,371 downwards.
GATGGGGAAGCCGCTCGTCCGTTCGGTTTGGATGGAGCCCACATCGGGGTAGAGCCCATGCTTCTGGCTCTATCGATGGAGTTGGCTCTGAAGGCTTGGTATGTGTTTGACTACGACAAAACAAAGAAGCGCTGGACTCACGATCTGGCAGCGATCTTCGAAAGTCTGACCGAAGAAAGTCGGAATAAGCTCGATTTAGCTTTCAAGGCTTCCGTGGCTCCGTTCCATCCCAACATTCTCTATGTTGACTACGGAATACAAAATGTCCTCTTCCAGCACAAAGATGCCTTCGTAAGGTGGCGCTATCTCCACGAGAGGGGAGAGCCCATGTTGTTCGAGCATTCTGTCTTCGAGGCAACGCTTGAAATGGTAATCGTGGAATTTGAGAAACGGTATCGGACAGAGCGGCTGGCACCGCCGCTCCTTTCCCGCATGCGCTAGATCTGCTGACTAGCGACGTTCGTTTCGAGCCGTGCAGTGCCGCCATCCATCCAGGCCAACACCGCGTTGCCGTCATGCCCGATGGCCCGATCCACGTCTTCCAGCGCCCTTTCCATGTCGGTCTGCCAGCGATTTCGACCGTCGACATAGACCTCGATGGCGCGTGCGACGATGTCTTCTTGCGTCTGTCCAGTCTGGCGCGAGAGGGTCTCGATCGCGCCGCTGATTGCCGCCGGTAACATTATTTCGAGCTTGGTCATATTTCGTGCCTTGCCGGACCACCTCGACGCACCTACCTTACCTTTATCGGCAACGTAACGAAAGGAAGGTGATCCAATGTCTAATGAGATTTCGGTCTGCGTGTGTGACTTTGGTAAGGGTGTGGTTTTGACGGGGCAGCCCTCGGCCTGATCCAGCCTTCCTTCGGACGGTTTCCCCGTCCGGGTCCAGACAAAGGACTAAACTCATGGGAGCCACCCTCGCGGGTGGCTCTTTTGATTCATGGAGTTTGTTTCGAGGGCAGGGCGCTCAAAGCCCGATCGTACCGAAGCCTGGCACCTTGATGCCCGGACGGGCGAAATCCACACCGGCCACCAGCCCAAGGAAATTCACCTCCAGCCCGCTGCGCACGCCCACGGACAGCCCGGCAAAGCCGCCGAGGCTCAAATGCAGATCGCGGCCATCCTTGTCGAGATCGCGAAGATCCTGCCCTCCGGCAGGTAGTCGCGCCCGACCGCGTCCGGCGGCAGCACCACGCCGAGTTCCGGCACCGAGCGCAGCACATGCGCGACGAAGGTGTTCGAGTTCGGCCCCGGATAGATCCGGTAGCCGCCCGGCTGGCCATACTGGTAGCCGGCAATCGCCGCCTCGACCATCGGGATGAGCCGCTTGGCGTCTTCGCCCTTCACCTCCGCCACCAGCCGCGGCGGGTTGGAGTACCAGAAGGCATCGGGTGCCCGGTGGTTGCGGCGGATCGGCGAACCCCAGCCCACCTTGTCATAGCGCTGATAGGCCCCGTTCTCTTCCTTGGTGACGATCCACGCATGGCTGGCGATCGCGCCCTTCAGGCCGCCGGTCATCGCCGAGAATATGTAGATCGCCGCCTCAGGGCTGTCTTCCGCCGAGGGCAGCAGGCCCGACGAGCCCCACTTGGCCGAACTCCAGCCGTCCGGATGGTCCCGTGTCGCCCAGAGCCCGGCGGACACCAGGGTCGGAAGCACGAAGACCAGCAGGATGACGGAGACGATGCGCAGCAGAAATTTCAATCCGGACCTCGAACGCGATGGCGATGCATGCTTTAACAAGTCTTCGAGAATATTGGCATTTTGAGGCAGAGCATGGAAAATCCGATCACGGTTGAAGTCACGCGCGGTCAACTCGTCGAGAGCCGCCATCGCGGTCTGGCGATCGTGGTGGATGCCTTGGGTAAAACCGTCTTTTCCGCCGGTGATGTCGATGCCGGCGTTTTTCCGCGCTCCGCCTGCAAGGCCATGCAGGCCTTGCCGCTGGTCGAAAGCGGCGCCGCTGACGCCTATGGCTTCGGCAACCGCGAACTCGCACTCGCCTGCGCCTCCCATTCCGGCGAGCCGGAGCATGTGGCAACCGCAGCTGCCATGCTGAAGGCTGCCGGTCGCGACGAGAGCGTGCTCGAATGCGGCGCCCACTGGTCGTCGCACCAGTCCGTGCTGATCGACCAGGCCCGCACACTGGAAAAGCCGACGGCCCTCCACAACAATTGCTCCGGAAAACATTCCGGCTTCATCTGCACCTGCTGCCACACCGGCGAAGATCCGCGCGGCTATGCCGGCTTCGACCATCCGCTGCAGGAAGCGATCCGCGCCATCATGGCCGATCTGACCGGCGCGGTCCTGTCCCGCGACAATTGCGGCACCGATGGCTGCTCGATCCCGACCTATGCCGTGCCGCTATCGGGCCTTGCTCGCGGATTCGGCAAGCTCGCAACGGGCAAGGGGCTCGAGCCGATCCGCGCCGCTGCCGCCCGCAGGCTAATCAATGCCTGCATGGCCGAACCCTTCTATGTCGCCGGCACCAAGCGTTTCTGCACGAAGCTGATGGAGGTCGCACCCGGCAAGATCTTCGCCAAGACCGGCGCGGAAGGTGTCTTCTGCGCGCTCCTGCCGGACAAGGGCCTGTCCTTCGCCGTCAAGGCCGAGGATGGCGCGACCCGTGCCGCAGAGGCCATGATCGCGGCCCTGCTTGCCCGCCATTTCGACGAGGGCGGCGCAGAAAAGGCCGCCCTGCTTGGGCTTTCCCGCCATGGCATGACCAACTGGAACGGATTGCATGTCGGCACGATCAGGGTGACGGACGTGCTCCTGTCCTGATCTCCACGTCGCCGTTATCCAATTGGTTGAAGGGGATAGGCCTCTGCCTCAAGGGAGGTTTAACCCTTGGCGGTTAGACTGCCGCCTCGACCCATCGCGCGCAACCGACGAGCCCGATCACCATGGATGCTTCGACCAGAGGCCGACAAAGGCCCCAAGGCGAAACCGCCCTCTGTTCTTCCATCGGGCGCATCGCGTTCGGGGGGCGCATACTCGAACTCGAATGCCGCGATAGCCTTGGCCAGCTCGCTGAGCTCGAGGAAACCTGGCGGGAGCTGGAAAGGCGCTGTCCGGAACCCTTCACCTATTTCCAGAGCGCCGACTGGTGCCTGAACTGGGCGAGAACCTTCCTTTCGGATTCCTCAAATTCCGGCGCAGGCCCGAAGGTCTATGTCCTCTGGGATGGCGCCGAATGCCTGATGATTTGGCCGCTGATGACGCGCCGGGTAAGCCCCGCCATCAGTGTTCTGGTGCCGCTGACGGCACCGATGAACCAGTATGCCACCCTTCTTTATGATCCCGCCCGCTTCGATCCGACCCTTGGCCGCATGGTCTTCGACGAGATCCGGAATGGCGGCGGGCCAGATGCGGTCTGCCTCGATCATGTGCCGCAATCAGCCCTGCTGGCGCAGATGCTCGAAGGCGAGGGATATGCGCCAGATCTGATGCAGCAGTCCTCGATCCTCGACCTGTCCGGCATCGCAGACTGGGAGAGCTACCACCGCGCACTGCCCAAGAAGCAGCGCCTGCAGCGCAACAGCCGCCGCAACAAGTTAGAGAAACTGGGCGCGCTCGATTACCGGATCTGGTCGCCGGGCAGTGAAGGTTTTGCCGAAAACATCGACCGCTGCATCGCCATGAAACAGGACTGGCTGAAAGGCACCGGCCGCCTGGGCCGCGATCTCTTCGATCCACGCTTTGCCGCCTTCCTGCGAAACTTGGGCGCGGTAGAGGCCGCGGATCAGGGTCGCGTCTATCTGCATGCCCTGACGCTCGACGGCGTCCCGATCGCCATGGAACTCGGCATGCGCTTCCACGAGGACTACTACTGCTTCCTCGGCGCCATCGACCTTGCCTATCAGAAATACTCGCCCGGCAAGGTACAGATGGAAAACGCCCAGCGCTGGGCAATCGAGACCGGCATCCGCCGCTTCGATTTCCTCAATGATCCCTCGACCTACAAGTCGAGCTGGACCAACACCACCGAGCCGCTCACCGCTTGCTACATTCCCCTGACCAGCCTCGGCCAGCTCTATTGCCGACACTGGAAGGCGAGCCTGCGTCCGCGTCTGCGCGCGTTTTATCAGGGCATTGGTCCGGCCTGGAGATCGAGGGTGCGGGGCCTTGCCGATGCCATTCAGCGCCTTGCGGGCCGTACCGGCGGCACGATGAGCCTCGTGCTGTGCTGCATGCCATGATTGGCAAGCTGCGGCGCAAGGCCCTTGATCTCCTCGGCGATCCCGGCCTGCGCGGTGCCCTTGTCAGCATATCCGTGCGCATTGCCGCAGCCTTTGTCGGCCTTGGTCTGCAGATCCTGCTCGCCCGCCTGATGGCGCTCGAGGACTACGGCATCTATGTCATCCTCTGGACCTGGGTCAGCGTCGTCGGCCAGATCGGCGTGCTCGGCTTCTACGATTCCGCTGCCCGCTTCATCCCCCGCTATGGCAGGCGCGAGAGCCATGACCATCTCGCCGGATATCTCGCGACCGGCTTTCGCGCCGTCATCACAGGCTCCGGCCTGCTCGCGGCAGCAGCACTCGTCTTCCTCTTCGTCCTGCCGGGTCTCGTCGATCCGGCCTTCCTGCTGCCGCTCGGGGTTCTGGCCCTCGGCTTTCCCATTCTCTCGCTCGAAACCTATCTGACCGGTATCGCCCGCGGCTTCGGCTGGTATGCGCTCTCCACCGTCCCTGGGTATATCCTGCGCCCGGCGCTGATCATGCTCGGCGTCGGCCTGGCAAGCACGGCAGGTTTGCCCCTGGATGCCGTCACGGTTCTTGCCATCGTCGTCTTCGCCTCCATCATCGTCCTGCTCGTCCAGGCACTTCTCCTGCGCGCCCGCCTGCCGAAACGAGAGCGTCCGACCACCAACCGCGAGCGCCGCCGCTTCTGGCTTCTGGCCTCTGTCCTGATGATGCCGGCAATGACGGCGGAAGAGCTCTTCGTCTGGATCGACGTGCTCATCCTCGGCTTCCTCGTCGCCCCCGAACAGGCCTCGCTCTATTTCGCCGCCCAGCGCTCGCTGTCGCTCGCAGCCTTCGTCCAATACGGTTTCATGCTGGTCGCAGCGCGTGGCTTTTCGCTGTCGCTCGCTTCCGCCGACAGGGCAGGGCTGCAGGCCCGCATCACCCGTTCCACCAATGCCACCTTCTGGCTGACCATCCCCTCCGTCGCCCTGACGCTGGTCGCCGGCTATCCCTTGCTCCACCTCTTCGGTCGGGCCTTCGTCGCCGCCTATCCGTGCCTTGCTCTGCTCGGCCTTGCCTATGTCATCCGCGGCGCAACCGGCCAGGCGGCAGAACTCCTGGTGGTGCAAGGCCGATATCGCCTGAGCCTCCTGATCGTCTCGATCTCGGTCGCCACCTGCATTTTACTGATGCTGCTCCTCGTCCCCCTCTGGGGCATCAACGGTGCCGCTGCCGCCATGGTCCTCGTCCAACTGCTGCGTCTCGCCGTCGTGACCTTCCTGGTCCATCGCCAGACCGGCTATTGGGTGCTGGTCCGGCCGTTCACCCGGGTCGCAGACCCGGGCTGACGTTCAGGCGAGGATCAGCGCAGCACCGGCCGCCCTGTAGCCGTCAAGAACTTCAGGGGCCGTCTCCGATGCCACGATCAGTCCCGTCAGCTCGGAAATCGATGCGATGCCAAACGGCGAGACACTGTCGAGCTTGTCCAGCGTCACCGGGCAATAGGTGGCAAGGCTCCGCTCCAGGATCCGCCGCTTGATCGCGGCCTCCTCGAAGTCACCCGTCGTCAAACCTTCCATGGGATGGGCGGCTGTCGCACCGAGGAAGAAGACATCCGGTCGCAACCTGTCGATCGCCGCAATCGCGGTCGGGCCGACAGAAACCATCGAATGCTTGTAGATCCGCCCACCGATCAGGATGACCTCCACCGCACCATGGGCTTCCAGTTCGGCGGCGATCGTCGGCGCATGGGTGACGACGGTGAGCGCAATGTCCCGGGGGATCTGCCGCACGATCTCCGCCGTCGTCGTGCCACCGTCGAAGAACACCACCTGCCCGGGCGCGATCAGCCGGACCGCTGCCACTGCCAGCCGCCGCTTCTCCTCGGTCGCAAGCCCGCGCCGCACGGAAAGCTCGGGCAGGGGTGCCGCAACCGGCAACGCCCCGCCATGCACGCGCTTCAGCAGACCCACCGAAGCCATGTCGCGCATGTCCCGCCGGATGGTGTCCTCCGACACGTTCCACAGCCGCGCAAGCTCGCCCGCCACCGCCCGCCCGTCGCGCTTCAGCACATCAAGGATCTGCCGCCGTCTCTGTTCTGTCAGCATGTTTCTGCCCGAATGTCCACGTTAATGCATGATTATAACGAAATGGATTCGACAATCCAGAAGAATCGTGCGGATATGGGCATGTTCCCGCATGAGGCGGAACACATTCAAGGAGAATGACATGCTGATTTTGATTGCCGGTCCTTATCGTTCGGGCACCGGAGACGACCCTGAAAAGATGGCCGCGAACCTGAAAGTCCTGGAAGCGCCCTCACACGCCCTGTTCAAGGCAGGCCATGTGCCGATGATCGGCGAATGGGTGGCGATGCCGATTTGGCACGCGGCCGGCGGCAAGACGGTCGGCGACGATCTCTACGAGGAAATCTTCCACCCGGTCGCTGGTCGGTTGCTGCAACTCTGCGAAGGCGTGCTGCGACTGCCCGGCGCCTCCAAGGGTGCCGACAACGATGTCCGGATCGCCACCGAACGCGGCATCCCGGTCTGGTACAGCCTCAAGGATGTTCCTGGCTGCGGCTGAGGGGCGGGGGCAGGGGCGACGACCGACTGCGAAAGACTGCCGGCTAGGCGGTCAGGGAGTTATCGCCCCCTCACTCCACCTCTGCCAGCCGCTTTTCCCACATCGCCTTGAAGCCCGGGCGGGCCTGCACATGGGCAAGCCAGGCCGCCGTCTTCGGATGGGCGTCGAACAGCGGCTGATAGGCCTGCGCATAACGCACGATCTCGGCCAGGTTGATGTCGGCCACGGTGAAGCGGCCGCCGACGGCATAGTCGTTGGCGGCAAAGTGCTTCTCCAGCACGCCGAAGGGCCGGGCGAGAATGCGGGCGACGGCCTTGGCTTCCAGATCGCCGGCCTCCGTGCCAAGACGCCCCTCAGTGTTGGCCATGGAGATCTTCAGCGCTTCCGTTTCGATCGAGGTCGCGGCAAACAGCGACCATTGCAGCATCTGCGCCTCTTCGGTGAGATCGCGCGGCCCGATCGGCCCGCCATGCTTGCGCGCCACATAAAGCGTCTGGGCCAGCGACTCGTTCAAGACCAGCCCGTCGTCCTCGATCGTCGGAATGCTGCCCATCGGGTTGATCTTGAGGAATTCGGCCGAGCGCGTGTTGAGCCTTGCATCCGGCGCCATCGGGTCCTTGAGCTTGTAGGCCTGCAGCACCGGCACGAGCTCGAAGGGAACGCCAAGCTCCTCCAGCAGCCAGAGAATGCGTGTCGCGCGCGATTTGTAGACGCCGTAGATCTTCAGCATGTGGAACTCCCGTGAGTGTTGCTGCGGAGGCTATCCCGCGTCGGGTCTCCGGGAAAGTCGGTTGTGTTGATGGGATCGATGAAATTTCCTGATCGACGGCGTAATTGACAGCACAGGCCCGCCGCGCTTATCTCTGAGCTTCCAGGGTCTGCAGTCCACCCAGGCGTCACCGCCCCGATAAGGGGAGCTAAACCTGCTTTTCTCTTGTCGATGTCGGCTCGTTTTCCCGTGCCCCGTCGGAAGTCGGTGACCACCGGCCATGTTGGCTGCTTGAGGCAGCCGGGCACGACCAGGAGACATACGATGTCGAGGATGACCCATGCCTATGCCGCGCCCGATCTGTCGGCGCTGGCCAAGAACCTGAAGCGCGAACTGGAAGCCCGGGCGGAGCTGCCCGGCCATGTCGAGTTCTTGAACATGCTGACCCGCGCGGTCGGCTTCCGCAACTACCAGCATTTCAAGGCAAGCCGCGCCGCCGAGGAGCGCCTCGCCAACCCGCCCGTTGTCGAAGCAGAACCCGCCGTCGACTTCCGGCGCGTCGAGCTCACCGCCCGCTGTTTTGCCGGCACGGATCGTCTCGTCCGCTGGCCGGGCAAGCTCAACCAGCAGCAACTGGCGCTCTGGGTGCTCTGGTCCTTCCTGCCGGCCGGCGAGGAAATGCCGGAAAAGGCCGTGAACGCGGTTCTGATGCGCCATAACGGCTTCGGCGATCATGTCCTGATCCGCCGCGAACTGGTGAATATGGGGCTTCTCACCCGCACGCCCGATTGCCGTGTCTATCGCCGGATGGAGAAGCGTCCGCCGCCCGAAGCGCGCGCGCTGATCCGCCTCGTCACGAGCGCACGGACTGCCGTCTGATCAAGCCGTAGGGGAGGGTGTTGCGAATGGGCGCGGCGGGTTTCGCCTGTCGCGCCTCAGCTCGCCTTGTCGAGCGCCAGGTGCTCGCGCTCGCGCAGGATCCGCATCCATTCTGCGTGGTAGTTGCTGACCTCCAGCATCTCGCGCACGCTGTCGCGATCGACGGGACGGGCAAAGAAATAGCCCTGACCCGCCTTGCAGTCGAGCGACACCAGATGCTCCGCCTGGGCCTCTTCCTCGATCCCTTCGGCCACGACCCAGATCCCGAGGCCCCGGGCGATATCGAGCAAACCCTTGGTGATCACGCTGCCGCTGCCGGCATCGGCCAGGCGCCGCACGAAGCATTTGTCGATCTTGATGATGTCGACAGGGACGGAGAGCAGATGGGTGAGCGAGGCAAAACCGGTGCCGAAATCGTCGAGCGCGACCTTGATCCCGGCTTCGCGCAGCGCATGGATCTCGTCGGCAATCACATTGTCCTTCTGGGCAAGGTAGACAGATTCGGTCACTTCCGCGACCAGCGTCCCCGGCGAAAGCCCGGCCCGCTCGAAGGCGTCGACGATGCGGCGCGTCAACCCGCCGCGGTGGAAATCGGCCGCACTCAGGTTCAGCCCGACCCGCGAGAACAACAGCCCCTCGCGCTTCCAGTCGCTGGCCGCTGAAGCAATGCGTTCCAGCATGCGATCGGTGATCTCGATCGCCACATGGGCGTCCTTCATTGCTTCGTGAAAATGCGCGGCCTCGATCACGCGCCCGTCAGGCATCCGCATCCGGCATAGCGTTTCGAAGCCCATGATCCGCCCGGTAGCGAGCTCGATGATCGGCTGGTAATGCGCGTCGATCCGGTCGTTGCGCAGGGCCTGGTCGACCTCCTGCACCGAGCGGAAACGCTTGACGATCGAGGAGCCGAGACCCGGCTGATATTCGAGATAGCGACCGCGCGCCCGTTCCTTGGCGTGGTAAAGGGCGTAGTCGGCGTTCTGGCGCACCTGCTGCGGGCTTCGCTCCAGCCCGGCCCGTGCGCCGCCCAGGGTAGCAGCGGGATAGATGAGGTGCCCGGCGCAATCGGCAGGCTCCTTGATCCGGTAGATCAGCTTTTCGGCAAGTTCCGCCGGATCGGTTGTCGCAAGACAGGGCACGATGACGGCAAATTCGTCACCGCCCAGCCGGAAGGCCATGCCCGGCGTGCATTCCTGCTTCATGCGTTCCGCGACAATCCGGATCAGATCGTCCCCGGCGCCATGGCCGAACGTGTCGTTGACCATCTTCAGATTGTCGAGATCGACCAGCATCAGGGCCCAGTCGCCGTCCCGCCGCGAGACCTCTGATATGACCTCGTTGAACCGGCTGCGGTTCGGCAGGCCGGTCAGCCCGTCGGTATCGGCCATGCGACGGCGCTCCGCGATACGCTGGTCGCGTTCCATGGCAATGGCGCAGAGATGCACGCAGGCATTGACGATCTGCCGTTCGCGATCAGATGGCCCACGGATGTTGCGATAGTAGAAGGCGAAGGTGCCGAGCACCTTTCCCGAGCCGATGATCGGCGTCGACCAGCAGGCCTTCAGCCCCAGCGGCAAAGCAAGCTGCTTGTAGGGCTGCCAGTATTCATGGGTATCGATGTTCTCGACCAGAACAGGTTCCCCGTGAAAGGCTGCCGTGCCACAGGAGCCGACACCATGGCTGATCGCGATGCCGTCGATTGCGGATGTGTATTCGAGCGGAAGGGAAGGGCCGGCCAGATGCCTGAGGCGCCGCTCCTCGTCGAGCAGGAGAACGGAGCAGACGATATCGTCCGCCGTGGTCTCCACTTCGCGGCACAGATAATCCACGGTCTCCGCCAGCGACTGTCCGGTCGCGATCTTCTCGAGGATGGTGTTCTGCAAGGGTAGCAGCATGGGACCCGCAATAAGTTGGTTATCCCAGAGTAGATCAGATTGGCCTTAAACAGAAATTACGACATTTCGGGAGATCTAATGGTGGTTTCCAAGGTCTTAATGCTTGCAGTCAGGACCGTTACGGTCGGCCACCACCCGCCCGATTGCCTGAAAGCGTAAGGTGCGGAAAGCCGGTCTCGCCATCGGCGATCGGCCCGCCGACCCGGTCGTTCCAGCGATATCCGACCACGGCGCCTTCAGATGCGCCATCGACGATATTGTTGCGGATCACGGTCGCGCCGGCACCTTCCACCACGCTCACCCGCATGCCTTCCGGGCTGCCGCGCAGAATGTTGTCGCTGACGATGACATTGCGCAGATAGGGCCCCCAGCCGATCGCGAGTGCCGCCGTCTCCGCCCCATCCACCAGATTGCCGGTCACCAGCGTGTCGGCTTCGACCGAGATGCCGAAGCCGAAGCCACTGACCGTCGGCTCGTAGGGCCCCTTGTCGACGATGCCGCGCACGATATTGCCGCTCACCGTCGAGAGCCGTCCGCCATGGTCGAAATTGGCGACCGAGATGCCGATGGCCGCCCCATCAATGACATTGCCCTCGATCAGCGCGCCCTCGAATTCGAACTCCGCATAGATCGCCGTCTCGCCCGAGCGGAAGGCTTGGTTGCCGCTGATCGTGATGTTGGAGGCGGAATTCGCCCGGATCGCAGAGAAGGCACAGTCGGAGACATGGTTGCCGGACACGAGCACATTGTCGGCGCGGAAGACATTGATGCCATTGCCATATTGCCCGGTGCCGCCATGGGTGGCTGCGATCCGCGCCACCCGGTTGCCGGCAATCATGCTGCCGTCCTCGCCCTTCGTCCAGCGATGCACGAGGATCCCGCCATTGCCGCAGTCGAAGACCTCATTGTTGCGGATGGTGAAAGCCTTGCCCTCGATCGCCCAGATCCCGGCTTCTGCAGCGCCCGAGATCCGCGAGCCCTCGACCCGCCCGCCGGATCGCGCGAGATAGATCCCGCATTTGCGGCTGCCAACGATCTCGCAGGCGTCAACAACCACCTCGTCGACGCTGCGGAAGGCGAGAAGCCCCTCGGTGTAGTCGGCCAGCCAGCGATTGGCGCCGTCGAAGGTGATGCCGGAAAGGCTGACACGCCGGATGTCCTGGGCCGCGATCAGATGTCCGTCACCCCGATAGACGAGCCGCGTAAGCCCCGGCACGCCGGTCAGACGGCTGCCGTCGCGCAGCTCCAGATTGGCCACCTCATAGGTCCCGGCCGGCAGGAAGACCGGCTGGCCCACGGCGGCTGCCCGATCGATCAGGTCCTGCAGCTTGTGGCTCTGGTCGTCTTCCGTCCCCGGCAGAATGCCGGCCTCGGCCGCGTCGAACCCGCCGCGCAACTCCGCCATGGCAAGGGTCTGGGCGAACGGCGTGCGCAGACCCCGGGCAGCCCCGCAGTGGCGAGCAGCCCGCCCAGTCCGGCAATCACCGAGCGTCGAGAAATCATCCTGTCGTTCCTGGCAGAATCCGATGCGCGACCTTGGCCGAAGCCAACTGGACCGGCAACAACAGGCTTAAAACAGTGTTAACGGCGGACATGAGCCACTTCGTCTTTGGTCTAAGCCTCCGGCGCCAAGGACTTGAGCCAGATCAAGGAAAAGCCCGGCAGGCCGATTATTGTGATCCTCGAAAGACATGAACACGAAGGAGACTGATCATGCTTCGTCTGACCGCAGTCCTCTACATCCTCGTCGCCAGCGCCGTGGCGGGTGCGGCGGTGGTCGCGGTCCTGTCGCTCGACATGCGCGAGGGCTGGCAGATCGCGGCGGCCTTCGCGGCCGGTCTGGTGATCTCCATTCCGATCGCCGCCGTACTGGGCAAGAAGATCTACAACGCGCTTCAGGGGCCGAAGCCCGTCTGAACCATTCCCTTCGGCGTGGGACGCAAACCCTGACCGTTCTGGCGGAGCGGAAAGGGCGGTGAACAACCAGTCCCATGACGACCGACCGGCATTTTCTCGGGGGAGGGAGTGCCGGTCGCGTCGATTCCGGTCGACGGCCATTGCGCGCTACCGGTTTTCGTCCTGTTCGAACCGGTCGAACTGCGCTGCCAGCCCTTCGGTAAACCGCATATAGAGCCGCCCGAAGGTCTCCACGTCCTCGGCCGACCATCCGGCGGTCGCCTCCGTGATCGTCTCGCGCTTGATCGCCTCGATCTCGTCCAGCACCTTCTGACCCGCAGCCGTCACCCTGACCAGGCTGCGGCGGCCGTCCTCCTGTGAGGCGGCACGCTCCAGCAGGCCCTGCTTCACGAGATCTGCCACGATCCGGCTGCCGCGTGAAGGGTCGATCCGCAGCTGCTCGGCGATCGTGCCCACCGTCACCTCCTGCTGGCTGCCGATCCGCTTGATCACGCCGATCGCGTCGATGTCGGAGAGTTCAAGCCCCGTCTCCATGCGTTTCAGCGCCATGCGCCCGATGAAGCGGCGGCCGATCAACAGCCGCATACGCGTCATCGCCTGGCCGATGGCAAAGAGCGGGGAGCCGCTCGCGGCCGTTCCGTGCTCGGTTTCGGGGGCGTGGTCGGAAGCCACGGGCTTGGGATGCGAAGCAGAGGTCATGGGCGAAGCATAGCAGAGCCTCTCGGCCGGGAAAAGCAAAATGCATGCTGTCAGCAAATATGTGCTATTGACATATAATTGCTAGAGGCACATTTTGAGGTCAGATAGGAGCCCCCGATCCATGACCAAGTCCAGCACCGCCGTCCCCTCCGGGCCAGAACCCCGTTTCGAACCCCATCCGACACCGGCCAAGGGCAGGGGCGGGGCAAACCTCGACAACACGCCGCTGGTCACCGATCCCAGGCTCCGCCTTTTCGTCTATCTCCTGCTGATGTCCGCCATGTTCATGGCGACCCTCGACAACCAGATCGTCTCGACAGCACTTCCAACCATCGTCGGCGAGTTCGGCGAACTGGAGCGCTTCGGCTGGGTCGGCTCCGCCTATCTGCTGACGACATCAGCCGTCATGCCGCTCTATGGCAAGCTGGGTGATCTCTTCGGCCGCAAATATGTGATCATGGCCGCCATCGCGATCTTCACGGCAGGCTCACTCGTCTGCGGTCTCGCCGTCTCCATGGACACGCTGATTGCCGCCCGCGTGCTGCAGGCGCTGGGCGGCGGCGGCATCATGGTCTCGATCTTCTCGATCAATGCCGATCTCTTCGAGCCACGCGAACGCGCCCGCTATCAGAGCTATTCCAGCCTCGTGCTGATGGCCTCGGGCGCGCTTGGCCCCGTGCTCGGCGGCACGCTGTCCGATCTCTTCGGCTGGCGCTCGATCTTCCTCGTCAACCTGCCGATCGGCATCGCCGTCTTGATCGGCCTTGCCTTCCTGCTCCCCTATCGCAAACCGAACCGCAAGCCGAAGATCGACTATGCCGGTGCCATCCTGCTGGCCGGCGCTGTCGCCTCCATCGTCTTTTGGGCCGATAGCGGCCAGATCTTCGGCTCGCTGATCGCATGGGAGAGCCTCGCCGTCGTCGCCTTCGGTGCCCTCTGCGCCACAGGCTGGGTGCTTGTCGAGCGTCGCGCACCGGAACCCGTCGTGCCGCTCTCGCTCTTCTCCAAGCCCACGATCAATCTGCTCTTGATCATCTCTATCGTGTCGGGCGCGATCGGCATCGGCTCGGTCAATTACATCGCGCTCTTCCTGCAGACGACAACAGGCCTCTCGCCCTCCATGGCCGGCCTGCTCTTCGTCGCGACAACAGGCGGCATCGCCATCGGCTCGCTGGCCTCTGGCCGGCTGATCGCCAGGTCCGGCCGCTACAAACCCTTCTCGATCGCCTCGACCGCGCTCGGTGTCATCAGCCTCGGCATCTTCTCCTTCATCCACGCCGGCACCTCGGTGGTGCTGATCGGGCTGGTCATGCTGCTGCAGGGCATCGGCGTCGGCATCGGTCAGCAGGTGCCCGTGATCGGCGTGCAGAACGCCGCCTCGGGCCGCGATGTCGGGGCCGCCACCGGGACCGTCACGCTCACCCGCATGGGCGGTGCGGCGATCGCGATCTCCATCTATGGCGCCATCGTCAGCTCCGGCCTCACCCATGTGCAGATCGCGCTGCCCGGCGGCGGCGACTTCCGAAACCTCACCCCCGAGGGCCTCGCCGCCCTGCCGGATGCCGCCCGCGCGCTGGTCGCCAACGCCTATTCCGACGCCTTCGTGCCGCTCTTCCTGACCGCATCGGGCATGATGGTCATCGGCCTGATCTGCGCGCTTCTGCTGCCCAACATCCGCCTGCCGCGCGAAGGCGAGGGGAAGGCGGCGGCTTCCGGCTCTCAGCCGGCAGAGGCCTGAGACTGAAACCGGGGCAGACGCACTCGCACCTCTGTCCCGCCATCTGGCCCCTCGCTGATCTCAATGGCGCCGCCATGCGCATGGGCAAGCGTCTGGACGATGGCAAGCCCCAGCCCCGCGCCACCGGTGCCCCGGGCCCGCGAAGGCTCCCCGCGCGTAAAGGGCTCCAGCAGCAGCGCGCGCATCTCCGGGGGAATCCCGGGGCCTGCGTCACGCACGAACAGCACCGCCTCTTGTTCCGTGTGCTGCAGGCCCACCTTGGCCCGGTTTCCATACTTCACCGCATTGTCGACAAGGTTGCCGAGGATGCGCTTGATTGCCAGCCGGTCGGCCAGCACCTCAACTGTTTGATGAGGCATGGCCCCCTGCGTCACCGGAATGCCGTTCCGCCGCAGGTCGCTCACTTCGCCCGCAAGCCATTCGTCAAGGTCGATCAGTTCCTCGTCGAGGCTGCCGCTCCCCGCCCTCGCGCTGATCAGGGCATTGTCGAGCAACTGGATCATGTCCTCGATATCCTTGACTGCCCGCGCCCGTTCGGCGGCATCCGGGATCGCCTCGACCCTGAGCCTCAGCCGCGTCGCAAAGGAGCGCACGTCGTGCTGCACGCCGGAGATCAGCGCCAGCCGCGAGGAGAGCAGCAGCTGCAGGCGATCCTGCATCCGCCCGAAGGCCTGGATCAGGCTGCGCACCTCCCGCGTCCGGCCCGAGACCGCAGGCAACCGGATCGGCGGGCCGGACGGATCCATCCGGTCGGCGGCGCGCGCCAGTGTCAGCAGCGGGCGGATTTCCCGCTGCACCAGCAAGAGCACCAGGAGCCCCATGATCGTGCCGACCAGTCCGGCGCCGAGCCCGACCGGAAGGCCGAAAAGGTTGAACCCGGGCGCCACGCGGCCCGCGACGATCAGGAGCGACCCGTCGTCGAGGCGCAGGATATAGGTGAGTGGCAGGAAACCCGCTCCGCCCCAGCGCAGCAGAAGCGGCCGCAGGACGCGCCCCTCGGCGATCCGGATCGAAACCAGGCTCTGCCCGAGGACTTCGCGATGGCGGACGAACTCGGGGCGTCCGGTTATGTCTTCGCCACCTGGAAGTGGCGGCGCCTCAGGGGATGGCGAAAGGCGCCCCTGTGTTTCGTCGGCAGCCAGGGAAAATGAGAGCGGCGGGGAACTCAGCGCCGCCACGAACCCCGCCCGCTCGCCAGGATCGGTGCGTGACAGGATCCTGGTGATCGCCGCCAGCCGTTCCGGCGAGGTGTCGTGCAGGTTGGAAACATTGCTTCTGTAGTAGGCCGCAAGAATGAGCAGCCAGAGCACCAGCAGCACGCTGGCACCGATCGCCATCAGGCGTGCCGAAAGCCCGAGCCGTCCCATCACGGCGCCTGCCGGACGGTTGCCGTCATCAGATAGCCGCCATTGCGCACGGTGGTGATCAGCCGGCTCTCCGGGTCGAGCGTTTCGAGCTTGCGCCTGAGCCGCGAAACCAGAATGTCGACCGTGCGGTCGAGCGGGTCGGCTTGGCGGCCATGGGTATAGTCGAGGATCTGATCGCGCGACAACACCCGGCGCGGATGCTCGACGAAACAGGCGAGCAGGTCGAATTCCGCGCTGGTCAGCCCCGCCGGCTCGTCCCCGAACATCACCACGCGCGCATCGAGATCCAGGATGAACCGATCGAAGGCAAAACGCCGGACCTTCGGCTGGCGCAGCTGCTCGTTCAGGCCGGCCCGCCGCAGGATCGCCCGCACGCGAGCCAGGAGTTCACGCGGGCCGAACGGCTTGATCAGATAGTCGTCGGCGCCGAGTTCCAGCCCCACCACCCGGTCGGTCTCGTCGCTTTTCGCCGTCAGCATCAGGATCGGCACGTGAGATGTCGTGCGCAGCCGCCGGCAGATCGACAGCCCATCCTCACCCGGCAGCATCAGGTCGAGGATGATAAGGTCGGGCATGCCTTGCCTGAGGGCGACATCGAGCGCGCGTCCGCTTTCGGCGGGCGTCACGGCAAAGCCTTCCCGTTTCAGCAGGTTGCTGACCAGTTCGCGGATATCCGGGTCGTCGTCGACGAGGATGATGGTGGGGGCGGCATGAGGCATGGTGGAAAGCATGCTGGCGCCCCCCGCTGAAATCAAGTCACGGCGATGCATTGATACAAAATGCTACATTCGGTTCATCGGCCAGAAAAGCGCCCCTCCCATTGTCATCCTCGACGAAGCGACTGGCTCTCCGGTCTTTCGCCACAGACCCACTTCATCCGCAACGAGGATTGACCCGATGAACAAGACCGCCCTTCTGCTCACCGCGCTGATGAGCGTCGCCATGGTTTCCGAGGCGGCCGCCTGGAGCCGCAATCGCACCGTCACCACCAATCAGGGATCGTCGAGCATGAGCGCCACGGGCACCTGCGCCGGAGTCATGCACCCGCAGCGCCGTGCGCACCGGCACGCGCGGCGACGCCATGAGCCGCTCAACGGCTCGGTCACCTGCGATCCGAGCTACCAGAACTGCACCCGCACCAAGACCTACAGTGGTTCGAACGGCGGTTCTGCCACAGTTACGGGCAGCGTTAGCCGCTGACGTTGCCCGGCCGGACGGTTCTCTCTCACCCCCACGCGGAATCGTCCGGCCTCTATCCCTGACCGGCAGCAATGCCCTGCCATGGAGCCGCTCAAGCCCGTCCCGCTTGCCGGAGCGGCTTTTCCGTTTCCTTGATGCCCTGGCCGCCGCGAGCGCGGTTGCCGAATTCCCCCGATAGAGACGAGGTCTCCGATGTTTTCCCCGTTGACCGAAACCACCTTCCGCCTTGCCGTACTGCCGATGGCCGCCAGCCTGATGCTGCTCGAATACGGCCTCGCACGCCTCGCCCATCACGGCGAAAGCCACGACCTGCGCGAGACGGCCGCCTCCCTCGGCGTCGCCCTTGGCCATGTCCTGCTCCGGGGGGTGGAATCGGCCCTGCTGGCAGTGCCGTTCCTCTTCCTCTACAAGCACCGGCTTTTCGAGTTTTCGAGTGCATCGCCGCTCGCCATGCTGGCGCTCTTTTTCGTCGCCGATTTCCTTTACTATTGGCAACACCGCGCCAGCCATGTGATCCGCTGGATGTGGGCCACCCATGCCGTCCATCATTCGCCCACCCGCATCAACTTCACTGCGGCCGTGCGCCTTGGCTGGACCGGAGCGATCTCCGGCCAGTTCCTCTTCTTTCTGCCGCTTGCCTGGTTTGGCTTCCATCCGGCCGCCATTGTCGCGGTTCTCAGCCTGAACCTCTTCTATCAGTTCTTTTTGCATACCGAGCTGGTGCCGAAACTCGGCCCGCTCGAATGGGTGCTGAACACGCCGGCCCATCACTGCGTCCACCACGCATCGAACGACACCTGCCTCGATCGCAATTTTGGCGGCATTCTGATCGTCTTCGACCGGATGTTTGGCACCTTTGCCGAGGCGCCCCGCAACGAGCCTTTGCGCTATGGCCTGCGTGGCCGCAGTCCGAGCGTGAACCCTCTGCGCATCGCCTTCGGCGAATGGGCGGCAATCCTGCGCGACCTTGGCAGGGCGGCCAGCCTGCGCGCTGCCCTGTCCATCGCCTTCGGCCCGGTCACCCGCCGGCCGGCGGGCCGAAAGCCGGTGGCAGGCGCTGCCGACCCATGCCGGCAGGCGCCCAACCCCTTGCCCTTGGGCAAAAGACAAACTCAACCAGCACAGACAGACGGAGATACCGCATGACCGCCACCCGGAATTATATCGCCATCCTCATGGTGCTCGCCAGCACCGGATTGGGCTACGCCCAGCAGGGCATCACGCTGACCCCGGAAGGACGGGCGAAGCTGATGGAGGCGGCACGCCTGTGCCGGGCGGATATCGAGCGCTTCTGCGCCAATGTGAAGCGCGGCGAAGGTCGCATCCTGCTCTGCCTCTCGGACCACCACGCCGAGCTCCAGCCGGACTGCCGCACGACTCTCGATGCCGCGCGCAAATCCTGAACCGGGGCGCGAAGCCGGCCTTTGCCATAAGCTTCGCGCCAGCCGCGCCTGACAGGATGCAGATAACGCTGTCAGTATGATCAGGTACCGCATGTCCAAGCTCTCGCCCTCCGGTCAGGCCGCTACGGCCTCTCTCCTGTCGAAGCGCCTCCTGTCGCTGGGGCTTGGCACGGCACTCGTCGGCTCGCTGTCGGGCTGTATCCTGATGACCGATACCAGCCGCATGAACAGCGCCGGCCGCAAGGGCGGCGAGGCTCTCGCATGGTACGATCCGCCCCCGCACGCCGCCGGCCGCCACCGAATAGACGGCCCGCGCGCCAGTCGTATGAAGGCGGCTTCCGCTCCGGTCGCCGGCCTGTTCTGGTCTCAGGCCCCCAGCAGCCGGACGATCTACGGCCTGGTCGTGGATGAAGGCCACACGCTGTCGCCGATCCCGCTCGACCGTGTGCGCGCCGACATGCTGCGCCAGGAGGTGAGCTACCAGACGGTGGAGACCCCGGGCACCATCGTCGTCGATACCAAGGCGCATTACCTCTATCTCGTTCAGGCGAACGGCAAGGCGATCCGCTACGGCGTCGGCCTCGGTCGCGACGGTTATGCCTGGTCGGGCAGGGGCGTCATCCAGCGCAAGGCGAAATGGCCGCACTGGACCCCGACCGATGAGATGGTCGAGAACAACCCGAACCTCAAGCCCGTCTCGGCCGCCCGCGGCGGTCTCGTCGCCGGCCTCAACAATCCCCTCGGTGCCCGCGCCCTCTACATCTATCAGGACGGCAAGGACACGCTCTACCGCGTCCACGGCACGCCGGATTGGCAGTCTGTCGGCAAGGCGACCTCCTCGGGTTGCGTGCGCATGTTCAATCAGGACGTCATCGATCTCTTCGAGCGAGTGCCCGACAACACCCCGATTGTTGTCATTTAGCGACACTCATTTGCGACGGTACCCCTCTCTCCAAAACGTGAAAGGGGGGTAACGTTGCTTTAATGGAAGCTTTCCTGTTTGCATCGCATCATCGCGGAACAAAGCGCACCTCCCAGCGTCTTCATCCGCAGCGCTGCCACAGGAAATTTATAAATTACATGTCTTCAACGCCTCACCTCACCCGCCGATCGCTCCTGTCGCTGACAGGCCTCGGCGCTGCCTCGCTGCTTGCGAGCTGCACCACCTCCCGTCCTTTGCCGCCGGGCGTACGCCTCGATGGTCCCGTCGTCCCCGCTGCCCCCGCAGGTCGCACCCCCGAACTCGACGCCATGTATGGCGAGGTCTATGACGGTGGTTACGTCATCCCGGCCGTTCCCTACTGGAAGATCCCGGAACGCTTCTATCGTCAGCAGGTCATCGATCCCGCCGGCGAGCCGCCGGCACGATCGTCGTCGATACGGCGACACACGCTGTCCTCTGCCCTCGTCGAGCGCGGCGGCACCGCCATGCGCTACGGCGTCGGCATCGGCCGCGACGGCTTCGCCTGGGGTGGCGCCGGCGTCATCCAGTGGCGCCAGAAGTGGCCGAAATGGACCCCGCCGGACGAAATGATCGCCCGCCAGCCGGAACTCGAGATTTATTCTGTCCGCAACGGCGGCAAGCCCGGCGGCCTTGACAATCCGCTCGGTGCCCGCGCGCTCTACATCTTCCAGAACGGCGAAGACACGCTCTACCGTCTGCACGGCTCGCCGGAATGGAATTCCATCGGCAAGGCCGTCTCGTCGGGCTGCGTGCGCCTGATGAACCAGGACATCATCGACCTCTACGAGCGCGTGCCCAACAAGGCCAAGATCGTCGTCCGCCAGTAACGGCTGACCGATCTCTGTCGTGTCCCGATCGAATTGAGTGACATACAAAAGAGGCCCCGCCAGCGATGGCGGGGCCTTTCTGCATATCGGATCTCGGCTTTGAGATCAGGCCGCTTCGAGCGCCTTCTCGATCGCCTCCACGGAGTGGCCGGTCAGGTCCTTATCGAGTTCGCCGATCAGCACGGCCGAAAGCTGCTTGTGATAGCCCTTCCGCATTTCCCCCAGCGTCCGTGGGGCGGCGATGATGACAAGGTTCTTGATCTTGCCCTCCAGCACCTGGCGGTTCAGCATCTCGGTGATGCCGCTGCCGAAACCGTCTTCTTCCTGCTGGCTGTCGTCAGGATTGGCAGCACTGCTGGAATGGCGTGCGCCGGATGCGATCTTCGAGCTGTCGATCTCTTCCGCCGGCATGGCCTTCAGCTTGATATCAAGCGCGTTGCCCTCGTTCTGGAAGAGGCTCAGCTTCTCGCCGTCGGCGACGGCAATGACGGTGTTCTGGGGCACTTGCATGAATATTCTCCTTGGTACTCTGCGCGGCGTCCACCATCGGTGGCGCTGCCGCAGTTGACCAAAGGACAACCCCTTGGGGCTGCATCGGTTCCCTTTTCTTCGCCCTTTGAACCGATCCCGTGTCAGGCCTCAACCGCGACAGCGAAACGGGCTGAAAGAACTCGCCGCCCCGGCATTCATCGTGGCAATGGTCAGCCCGTTGGCGACCTCGATATCATCAGCGGTCTCCGGGCAGGCATCCACATCGGCAAGGCAGCCGCTGTCGATGAATTCCTGGTTCCGGGCGAGGAAGCGCTCGGACACACCCTCGCGTCCGACGTGATCGAGAATCTCTGCGAGCGCCTTGGTGTAGACGACGCATTTCTACCGCCCGGTGCAGGGTGCGCAGCGACACGCCCGCCTCCTGCGCCAGCGCCGGTATGCCGGTCACTGCGATCGAGGCGGCAGCGGTTGCAACGAAGGCGAGGGCGAGGCCCAGCCGAAGAACCGCCCCGCCAGCTCTCGCGTCACCTGTCATCGCGCATACTCCGCGAAGATCACCTTGCCGATCGAAGCAATCGCGGCATCCCGTGTCTTCAGCGGGTGCTTTCGCCCGTCCATATAGATCGCAATGACCAGCGGTGCGCCGACAGGGCGCTGGAGCAGGGCAACGACCCCGCGTGTGCCGTGCCCGCCGGCACCGCTGCGATCGGCGATCTTCCAGCCCTTCGGCAGCTCTGCGCGCAGCAGTCCGTCGGCCACGGCATTGGCAGCCATCCAGGCTTCCAGCTGGTCCCGAGCCTCAGGCGCGAGCGCAGTGCCCAGCAACAGCCGTTGCAGCGTCTCTGCCATGGCCTGCGGCGTCGTGGTGTCGCGCGGATCGCCGGGCGTGGCCTCGTTAAGCTCCGGCTCGTAGCGGTCAAGACGGGTCGTGCCGTCGCCGATGCGCCGCAGGAAGGCGGTCAGTTCCGACGGACCGCCGATCGACTGCAGAATGGCGTTAGCCGCTGCATTGTCGCTGGTCCTGAGGGTGATCTCGCAGAGGGAGCGGGTGGAGAGGCTTGTGCCCACCCGCTTTTCCGTCACGGGGGAATGCGGGCGAAGGTCGGCCTTGCGGATCTTGGTCTCCTTGGCCAGCACGGCCTCGCCGGCGGAAAGGGCCGTGGCGCAGGCGAGGGCCTTGAAGGTGCTGGCCATCGCGAAGCGCTCATCCGCCCGGTAGCTGCGCATCTCGCCGCTGCCGGTATCGATCACCGCAAAGCCGACGCGCATGCCAAGCTCGGTCTCGACACGCTGCGCGGCTGCCATCACCGGCTCGGCGGCTGCGACCTTCGCGGGCGCAAGCCCAGCCGTCATGAGAAGAGCGGGGAATACCAGCCCCAGCAGGCGGGCGGTGTTCCGGGAAGGGGCGGAGGATGGAATGTAGGTCATGCGTTTCTCCCTGATGCGCTCCTGAAATCGGAGGCGATCAAGGCGATAGCGAGGCGCAGCGACTTTATCCTGCGTCGTGTTTTAGGTCCGGCAACCGCCGGACCTTGCCCGCGAGCTACCGGACGAAGCGTCGCCCTGAGCGAAAACTCAAGTCTCGGGAATGGCCTCCAGCTGGCCCTTCAGCCGCTTCAGGCTCTCGCGAAGGCTCTCGATCTCTGAGATCTCGTAGCCCGTCTGGTTGCCGATCGCCGAGAATACCTCAAGCGCACGCGCCTTCAAGGCCCGGCCTTCGGCAGTCAGCGTAATGAACACCACGCGCTCGTCGGCCGCGTCGCGGCGGCGTAAGACATAGTTGATCTGCTCGAGCCGCTTCAGCAAAGGCGACAGCGTGCCCGAATCGAGCCCAACCTTTTCGCCCAGCGTCTTCACCGAGAGATCGTCTTCCTCCCACAGCGCCATCATCACCACATATTGCGGATAGGTGAGGCCGAGCGGCGAGAGCAGCGGCTTGTAGGCACGGGTAAACGCATGCGCAGCACCATAAAGTGCGAAGCACAGCTGCTTGTCCAGCCTCAATTCCTTTTCGAGCGTTTCGTCGGTCATGGCCCTTGATGAACCCCTGTCGGCATCTATTGTTTCTACAGTGGCCAAAACTGGCCCGGATTTCAATGCGCAAAAAACAATTGCGCGCAATTCATTTGTGTCCTATATATGTAATCACCACCCCGCAAACAAGGAGAACAGGCAAATGGCTATCCTCTACACCGCACATGCACATGCCACCGGCGGCCGCTCTGGCCACGGCGCGACCGACAACGGCGTTCTCGATGTCACGCTGACCACCCCTAAGGAACTCGGCGGCGACGGCGCGACCGGCACCAACCCCGAACAGCTCTTTGCAGTTGGTTACTCGGCCTGCTTCCTCGGCGCGCTGAAGTTCGTGGCCGGCAAGGAAAAGGTGAAGATCCCGGAAGACGCCAAGGTCTTCACGGATGTCGGCATCGGCCCGCGCGATGATGGCACCGGCTTCGGCATCGAAGTGAAGATCTCCGTCGAGATCCCCGGCATGGAGCGCGAACTGGCCGAAAAACTGGTCGCCGCCGCCCACATCGTCTGCCCTTACAGCCACGCCATGCGCACCTCGACCGAAGTGCCGGTCTCGGTTCGCTAATCAGCGCATCGCACATACCCCCATCCACCAACCGAAGGCCGGCCTCGCGCCGGCCTTGCGTTGAGGCGAGGGGAGGCTGTGTGTCACCCCAATGGCGGTGTGGGAAATCCTCGCCGTCATTCTTGGGGGGCGGGGAGGGGAACACTTCCCCGCGAACTCTGTTGGACTGCACACCAGTCAACAGAGGATAAAACCATGCACGCGACAACTGTGAACGAAAACCACGAAGACCACTGCCTCTCGCCGGACCTGCCGGTCGGTGAGGAAGCCCGCCATGAGGTCCGCCGGCAGTATCCGGCCTCGGCCTTTGATGGTCCGCTTTTCGAAGGTCGCGACCGGATTGCGCTCGCCATGGTGACGGTCATGCTGATTGTCCCGCTTGCCGTGCTGCCGCTCGGCTTCGGTGGCTGAAGAAGGGCTTTAAACGCTCACTTCGAGCAGCCCGCTGCGCAGCGCTGACGGGTCGCTCTCCATACCGGCCTCGATGACGCCGTGCAGGTCCCGCCAGATCGGCACGGCCTCAGCCAGCGCATGCGAGCCTTCAGGCGTAAGCCGCAGGCGCTTGCCGCGTTTGTCCTTCGGATCCGGCTCGATCGACACCCAGCCGCGCGCCGAAAGTGGCTTGATTGCCGCTGTCAAAGTTGTGCGATCCATGGCCAGAAGTCTGGCAACAGGACCCATCGGCGGCGGCTCGGGTCGGTTCAGCGCCATCATCAGGGAAAATTGCTGGTTGGTCAGGCCCGTCGGCCTCAATGCCATGTCGAAGCGGCGGGCAAGCGCCCGTGCGGCGCGCTGGGCATGCAGGCAGAGGCACGTATCGCGCACATGGATGGTGGTGGAATAGGGAATCACGGGCAGATTTGACATTGACCAAATATGTTGATATCAACGTAAAAGTCAAGAGGAGGATCGGAAAAATGAAATATTCGACTGTTTCTCGGGAGGAGTGGCTGGAGGCCCGCAAGGCCTTGCTGCAGCAGGAAAAAGAACTGACCCGCCAGCGTGACAGGGTGAACGCCGCGCGCCTGGCGCTGCCTTGGGTGAGGGTGGAGAAGGACTATCGTTTCCAGACCCCGTCAGGCGAAAAGACGCTCGCCGATCTCTTCGATGGTCGGAGCCAGCTGATGATCAACCATTTCATGTTCGGGCCCGACTGGGATGCCGGTTGCCCCGGCTGCTCCTTCTTCGCTGATCATATCGATGGCATGCTGCCCCACCTCAATAATCACGACGTCACCTTCGTCACGGTCTCTCGCGCGCCGCTCGACAAGATCGATGCCTACAAACGCCGCATGAAGTGGCACTTTCCCTGGGTCTCCTCCTTTGGCAGTGAGTTCAACTACGACTTCAACGTCTCGTTCACCCCGGAGCAGCTTGCCTCGGGCTCGGTCACGTACAATTTTCGCGAAACTCCGCGCGAACAGGCCCATGACGAGCTCCCCGGCCTGTCGGCCTTCTACAAGAACGACAAGGGCGAGATCTTCCACACCTATTCGCAATATGCCCGCGGCGGCGAAGAGGCGCTGGGAACCCTGATGATCCTCGACCACGCCCCGCTCGGCCGCAACGAAACGGGCACCTTGAGCTTCGTCAAGCGCAAGGACGAGTATGTCGCAAAGCCCGTCGAAAAGGCCGGCTGCTGCCACTAAGGGAGGGCGTGTGATGGAATTCCCGAAGCCCAGCGAGCACCACCGCGTGCTCGGCCGCCTCGTCGGCGACTGGCTCTATGTCACCTCGAGCGCGTTGGAGGGCTATGATCCCGAGGATCCGCTGAAGCGTTGGACCGAGAAGGTCCGCTCCATCGGCGGCCTCTGGGTCGTCGCCGAAGGGCAGGGCGGCATGGGCGACGACACCGCCACCATGATCATGACGCTCGGCTACGATCCACGCCAAGGCCACTATGTCGGCAGCTGGATCGGCTCGATGATGGACAAGTTCTGGATCTATAAGGGCTGGCTGGAGGATGGCGGCCAAACGCTCGTCCTCGAAGCCGAAGGCCCTGGCATGCAGGACCCGTCCCGCACCGAGCTTTATCGCGATGTCATCCACTTCATCGGTGATGACAGGAGAACCTTTTCCGGCAGCGTCCGCCAGCCGGATGGCAGCTTCAAGACCTTCATGTCCAGCGAAGCAAAACGTATCGGCTGATCCGCCAATAACAAAGAGAGGGACTGCGCATGCATGGGACATTTATCTGGCATGAACTGATGACGCCCGATCCGGCGGCAGCCAAGGCCTTTTACGGCGCGCTGCTCGGCTGGGAGCCGACCGATATGGTGATGGAGGGCTTCACCTACACCACGTTTGCAGTTCCCGGCTTCCCCTCGGGCGTCACCGGCATGATGGCACTTGGTGACGAGATGAAAGAGCAGGGCATCCCGCCGAATTGGACCGGCTATATTGCGGTTGATGATGTCGACAAGACAGCGGCCGAATTCGAGCGCGACGGCGGCGCTATCCACCGCGCGCCTGAGGATATCCCTGGCATCGGCCGTTTCGCCGTGGTCGCAGATCCGCAAGGGGCCGTCGTCTGCCTCATGACGCCGAAGATGCCGGATGGCGAAACCGGCAGCTGGCCCACCCCCGGCAGCACCGGCACCGTCGGCTGGAACGAGTTGATGGCCGGTGATTGGGCGAGTGTCTGGGATTTCTACGCCGCCCGCTTCGGCTGGGACAAAGGACATGGCCGTCGACATGGACGCCATGGGTATCTACCAGACCTTCAAGCTCGGCGATCGTGGCATCGGCGGCATGATGACCAAGCGCCCGGAAATGCCGATGGCCTATTGGGGCTTCTACTTCATCGTGCCGGGCATCGATTCGGCGATCGACAAGGTGAAGTCGCTCGGTGGCGAGATCCTGATGGGCCCCACCAGGTCCCCGGTGGTTCCTGGATCGCTGCCTGCCAGGATCCGCAGGGCGCCTACTTCAACCTGACCTCGGGCACCCGATAACGTGAAAAGGCCGGAGAGCCCCATGGCCGCTCCGGCCTTCTCGAATACTCAAGTCATCGGTCGTGTGCGCTGGCCTCAGCCGCGCTTCACGGCCTTTTTCACCGCACGCTTCTTCGGCGCGGGTGCGTTTTCGGCCTCAAGCGCCTCGCGCTCCAGACGCAACGCCTTCAGCGCTTCGGTCTTGCGATCGCGCGCGGTTGCTTCCTGAGCGATCAGCGAACGAGCAACGCTGTCGGTTGTCGCGGCCTTGTCCTGCGGCGAAACCTTTTCAGGCTTGAAAAATGTCTCTTTGGTAGCGGTCATGTCCGGGTCCTTCCTGCAGCCTGGCTGCCTGTCTCGGCATGGGGGGGAGGTCCGTCCGCTCCTGGCCGGGTGGCCAGGGCCGGTGACCGAGGAGGGGCGTTAAGCCTTCCTCGTGGTCGGACATCCGCGCGCCCGAAGGCGCACGGAGGGGGGCGAAATTAGCGTGCGCCGCGAACGGCAGCCTTCTTCGGCGCCGGCAGCAGGCCTTCGCGCTGCAGCTTCTTGCGCGCGAGCTTGCGCTGGCGGCGAACGGCTTCAGCCTTTTCGCGAACGCGCTTTTCCGACGGCTTTTCGAAAGCGCTGCGGGCCTTCATTTCACGGAAGAGGCCTTCGCGCTGCATCTTCTTCTTGAGCACGCGGAGCGCCTGATCGACATTGTTGTCACGAACGAGAACTTGCACGGTCGTTTCCTTTCCGGGCGTGAGCCCGATTTAACTGGGTTGCAAAAGAGGGGATACGACAAGCTAACGCGCGACGCCCCGGCGAAGATCCCGATCGGATCGGGAGAAATGGAAAGTCGAACGCGAGCAGCCTTCGACGCAAACAAAAAAGGCCGGGCGGAACCCGACCTTTCCTCGCCACTCAGCCCTCGCAGTCGGTAAAACCGTTGTCAGCAAGGGCGAGCGACAAATTATTAAGCGGCGCGCAGGTTGTCGGCCGAGCTCTTGCCCGAACGCTTGTCCTGAACGATGTCGTATGCGATCTTCTGGCCTTCGACCAGATCGCGCATGCCGGCGCGCTGAACGGCAGAGATGTGGACGAACACGTCGGCAGAGCCTTCATCCGGCTGGATGAAGCCAAAACCCTTGGTGCTGTTGAACCACTTTACGGTACCTGTGTTCATAACGATTTCCTTTCAATCGTTGGGCTTGCCGGCGAGACATTCGACGGCTGGTATATCGACGTTGAAGGAAATCTGGCGTGCGCCGGAGGCGCGTAGACAAAGTCGCTCGCAATCTTCGATGGCGGCAATATAGAGGCTCGGTCGCCGCGACACAAGCCAAAATGGGCAAAACTGCCATTTCGTCGCGGTAAAATGTCGGGGATGCATGGTTCAAGCCCCTGATTCAAAAGCTTGAATCTCCACGCGCCGGGAAGCCAAAAAACGCCGTGAGGGCCAGTATGGCAGGTCTGTTTGGCTTCCTTTAGCCATATCGCCAACATCAGGAATGATTCATATGGATGCGGTGTTTCCACGCAAAAACAGTACGACAATCTTCACCGCTGCTTGCTAGGAATCCTCGCCCGGCACGTTGGTCACGCGCTCGCGCCGGCTCACCTTATCACTCATCCACGGGCTCATCCGATGAACAAGTTCCTTGCCGCCACCGCAATCTTCCTGATCACCGCATCCGCCTCCGTTGCGGGCAGCTTCACCTTCCCGGCCGACGAGCCGGCCGCAACCGTCGAAATCCCGGACGACTGGCAGCCGACCGCGACCGATTACGGCATCGAAGGCAATTCGCCCGACGCCGGCACCTATATCTCCTTCGACATCGCCGGCGCTGAGGACATGGAACAGGTGATGACCGACGTCTTCGCCTTCCTTGAGGAAAACGGCGTCACGCCTGATCCTACGAGCCAGACCGAAAGCAAGGGAGAGCAGAACGGCATGGCCTATGAGACGCTGTCCTGGAAGGGCACGGACAAGGACGGCCCGGTCACCATCGGCGTCGGAGTCGTCACCCTGTCGGCAGAAAAGATCGCCATCGTCACCTACTGGGCCTCGGCCGAGACGGAAGAAAAGAACATCCCCGAGGTCAACAAGATCCTCGAATCGATCAAGCCGGCCGAGTGATCGCCCCTTGAGAGGCAGGGACGCCCTCGCTGCTTCTTGTTGCATTCTCATCGCCCCGCGCCTGGTCGCGGGGCGTTTGCGTTTCAGTGGCCCGTCGGCTTCACGGACGCCGTAAAGGCATAGCCTTTGCCATAGATCATCTTCACCGGAAGCGCCCGTCCGCTCTCACTCTGAACCTTGCGTCTCAGGCGGCTGATGATCGAATCGAGATGGCGGCTATCCCAATGGGGTATAGGTCGGGCGATCTGTCTCACCAGCTCGTCGCGCGAGATTGGCTCGCCAGCCCGTTCCAGCACAAGGTCGAGGAAGGCAAATTCGGTGGCCGTCAGCCGGGTGGTCGAACCGTCCGGAGCCGTCAGCCACCAGCCCTCGCGGTCGAGCGACCACGCCTCCCGCAGCCCCGTCAATTCCGGGCCGTTTGACGCGCCTGACGAAAGTCTGCGGGCGAGACTCAACACGGCCGCCTCGATCTCTCGCAGGGTCGCCTGCTTCATCAGATAGATGTCTGCCCCGGCCTCAAAGCCGCGCACCCGGTCTTCGGGCTCCGCAAGCGCGGTCAGCATGATGATGCCGAAGTCAGCGGTCCGGCGAATCTCCTCTGCCAGCTCGAAGCCATCCGCATCCGGCAGACCCACATCGAGAATGACGATCTGCGGCGGCTCGGCGGCAACGGCCGTGCGGAAGGCCGAACCACTGGCCGCTCCCCGCGCTTTCAGTCCCTTGAGGGTCAGATAATCGACGAGATCGGCGCGCAGAGACGGCTCGTCTTCGACGACGAGAACGGAAATCATGATGGATCCTGAGTGTCTTCTGGGGGCTTGTGATAGGGCAGGCGCATCTCGGCGAGCGTACCGCCGCCTTCCCGGTCAAAAAGCGTGATGGTGCCGCCATGATGGGCGACGAGTTTACGGGCGCTGTAGAGGCCGATGCCGACACCCGCCGTGTCGGTGGTGTTGGCGCCGCGATAGAATCGCTGGCCGATCTTGCGGCGATCGGGTTCTGCAAGGCCGATGCCCTGGTCGGCAACGCGGAAGACCAGCATGTCGTCCCGACAGTCGACCATCAGACTGACGCTCTCATGGGCAGCTGAGTATTTCAGCCCGTTGTCGATCAGGTTGATCAGCACCGTCGCGATCATTGCCCTGTCGAGCGCTGCCGTGGTCACGCTGCTGTCGCGCCAGAGTGTCAGCCGCCCCGATTTCTGGATCGACTGGAAATGCTGCTGCACATCCGCAAACAGATCGTCGATGGCGACGGGCTGGATGTCCGGCTCGATCGTCTGGTGCCGCTCGGTGATCAGGAAGCGATCGATCAGCCCGAACAGCCCGCCTGCAGCGGTACGGATATTCTCCAGCCGCTCCTTGATGGAGGCTGGTGCCTGCTCGAGCGTCAGCGAGATCATCTCGGCGGAGCGGTTGATCACGGCAAGCGGCGTGCGCAGCTCATGGCTGACCAGCCGCACGAACTGATATTGTTCCTCGCGCAGGGCCGTCTCGCTCTTCAGGCGTTCGCCAAGCTCTTCCTGAAGTCGCCGCCGCTCGCCCACCTCCGTCTCCAGCGCCTCGACCGAGGCGGTGAGCGAATGGGCATATTGCATCACCAGCGTCACCAGCATGAACAGATTGAGCAGGCTGAAGAACAGGCCCCATTCAAGGAACATCCAGGCCTGGATCGGATCGTCGAGCAACTGGATCTGGGAGGGCTGTTTGACGAATTGCGCGCCGCTGCGAACGAACAGAACGATGACATGCACGAACATGACGGCGAGGATCGTCACGCGCAGCAGTTTCGGCTGAAGCGTATCCTCCGCCACGGCACGGGAGATGACAATCAGCACGATCAGCGCCACCAGATTGACGGTATGCACCCGGATCGCAACGTTCTCGGGCGTGGTGTCAAAGCCATAGGCGAAGCCGGCGATGGTAAGGCCGACACAGACGAGGAGCATGCGAAGGCTGAGCCGCCTGTGCATGAGTTCGAGATATCCCGCCGCAAGCGCCAAAACGCCTGCCATGACCAGCGTATTGTCCGTCAGCAGATGCAGTGCGCTCGGGTCAGGCCCCCGCGTGCCGATCCTCAGGAAGCCCAGCGCACCGGAGAGCGATCCGAACACAATCAGTTTAGGCCCGGCGAGCCGCGGGCGCAGCATCGCCAGGATTGTCCAGATCACGGCATTGAGAACCTTGCCGGCAACGACGCTCGCTAGAGCCGTCACCGGATCGAGGATGGGCAGCATGATGATAAAGTAATGGCAAGGGTTTTTAGCAGTATTGATCGCCGATCCATAGCCGTGATTTTCCGGGTTTTCTGTGTCGCGCGTCACAGATGCTTGCGCCAAACGCCCGCCGCCAGAATTGGACAGAATTGATCCGAATTGGTTCGTGGCGGGCCGAGAATCCTTCCTCCAAAAACCGGTCGACGGCGCGGACAGCGCCAGAAGAACTGCTTGAGAGGATCATTATGAAACCCTTTACGCCAGCCCATGGCACGACGCCGCGCCGCCGGATCCGCACCGGCCTCCTGCTTGCCTCGACGGCCATGACACTCGTGGTTGCCGGTCCGGCAGTGGCCCTCGACATCAACGGGACCATAACGAACAACTCGAATGTCGACTATGGCACCTCTATCAGTGTGGGCAACGGCGCCACGGGCTTGATGATCGTCGAGGATGGCGCCACGGTTCTCAATACATCTGCCTTTGTCGGGGCGAGCAGCAGCATGACTTCGCCGAATGGTGAGGTGATAGTCCGAGGCGCCGGCTCGTCCTGGCTGAGTTCCGGTGACGTATATGTCGGTTACGGGAGCGATGGGCTGTTGCAGGTGCTCAACGGCGGTTATGTCGCCGTCACGGGCTTTATGAGCGTAGGTGCCTCATCGGGGCGAGGTGATGTCATCATCGATGGGGGCTCGCGCTTGGAGATCGTCAGCGCCGGTCTGTTCCTCGGCGGCAATAGTTATGGTACGGTCACGGTCTCTGGCGGCTCGACCCTTGCCGTGGGTGGCGGAACTGGCGACATCGTCTTGGGTAGTTTATCGTCGGCTGCTGAGCTCAACATAGGCGCGGGTGGCGGCACGGTCAGTGCAGGTGCCGTTCAGTTCTCGAACTCGACGTCCTCATTGCTCTTTGATCATGGTCTTTCGTCGTTCACATTCGATACCAAACTTGAGGGCGGTGGGCAGATCTTCAATGACAGCGGCACCACGCTCCTCAGCAGTGATGTCTCAGACTTCGCCGGAACGGTGTATGTTCGGGGAGGAGCGCTCATTCTAGACAATCTCGCGATCAGCGGTGCTGGGGTTGTTTTCGGCGGCGCTCTCGGTGGAACCGGTTCGCTCTCGGGCGTGATGTACGTCCAGAACGGCGCGACGCTAGCGCCAGGCAGCAGTGCGGGGATCGGTCAGCTCGACGTCGGCGGCAACGTGAACTTATTCACCGGCTCGAACTACGAGGTGCATGTCGACAGCGCCGGCAATGCCGACAAGGTCGTCAGCGGCGGCGGCGTCTATATTGATCCTGGCGTCACGCTCAACGTCCTGGCGCAGAACGGTACGGACACCGGGTCAACCTACAATCCGTCCACGACCTATACCATTCTCGAGTCCGGTTCCAGCCTGTCGGGCACCTTCGACACCGTCAACGAGAACTTCGCCTATCTCGATGCCAATGTCACCTATGATGCGACCAAGGCCTATCTGACACTCACCCGTTGTGTTAGCTGCGGCACCTTCGCCTCGCTGGCCAATACGCCAAACCAGTCGGCGGTTGCCGGTGCCATCGAAAGCCAGGGATCAGGCACCCTCTACACCGCCATCCTCGCTTTGCCTGTCGGCGAGCCCGGTGCGGCCTTCGAACAGCTCTCCGGTGCGGCACACGCCTCCATCGAGACCGGCTACCTCGACCGCAGCCGCCTGACCCGTGACGTCATCTCCAGCCGCCTGCGGGATGCTTTTGAAGGTGTCGGCGCACCTGCCAAGGGAGAGCGCATCGCTGGCTATGATAAGGCGCCGCAGCAGCTTCTGCCGCGGGAAAACCAGCCGACCGGCGTCTGGATGAGTGGTTTTGGCGCCTGGGGCCGGTATGACGGCGAGGGTACCGGCTCGAACTTCGATGTCGATGGCGGCGGCGTGCTCTTCGGTGGCGACCGCGAGCTCGAAACGGCTGGCGCCTGGGGGTTGCCGGCGGATATTCGGCATCGACCGCTTCGGTGCCGACGGCGTCTCGGCCAGCGGCTCCGCCGACAGCTACCATCTCGCCGCCTATGCAGGCCGTCGGGCCGGGCCGCTTGGCCTGAAATTCGGCGCCGCCTATGGCTGGTCGGCAATCGAGACCGAGCGCAATGTCGCCTTCACCGGCTTCTCCGACACCTTGACCGCCGATTACAACGCCCGCACCGCCCAGGTCTTCGCCGAAACCTCCTGGCGCATCGACCGCGACCTCTGGCATTTCGAGCCCTTTGCCGGCCTCGCCTATGTCCACGTTGACCGCGATGGCTTCACCGAGCAGGGCGGTGTCGCGGCGCTGACCGCTGATGCCCATTCTGCCGGCCAGTGGCAATCGACGCTCGGCGTCAAGGTCGATCGTGACATCGCGGTCAATGGCGCACTCGGCAAGGTGAAGGGTTCACTCGGCTGGCGCCACGCCTTCGGCGACACGGCGACGGAGGCAAGCTACGGCTTTGCCACCGGCGACACCTTCTCCGTCGCGTCCGCCGCGATGGCGCGTGATACGGCGCTCGTCGGCGCCGGCGTCGAGTTCGAACTCGGCAATGCCTCGACCGTCTCCTTGTCCTATACCGGCCAGTTCGGCGCGGAAGGCTCCGAGCACTTAGTTTCTGGCAATCTCGGTCTGCGCTTCTGAGCCTCTGACCGTTGAGTTTACCTCGGCCTTCGGGCCGGGGTTGGGGGTCGCCAATCACCCCGGCGGCCCCCTTCGGCATTTCTGCATGACGATCCGGTCCGCGCCCACCTCGACCAAATGCCGCAGCCGGACACGGTTTGGAGTTCCATAGCGACAAGGCGCCCGGGATCTGCTACGAGGGCCAACCCGTTCCTGGGAGGGCGGGCCGATTTCTCCCGTCACGAAAGCCAGCCGACCATGACCATTGCTGCGGGCCTCTCCTTCGGATGCCCCGTGTCGCGCGCCCTGATCTCAGGCGCGCAAAGCCTCACCGCCGCGATCCCCGTCAACAATCTACCGGAGACCACCCGATGAGCGCTGCCCTTGATTACCGCGAGGACATCGAAGCCGAAGACGACATGCCGGATGCCAAGGCCTGGCTCAAGATCGTCAACGCCTATCGCAAGCCTGATATCACCCGCTCCAGTTTCGAACTCGGCATCACGCTCGTGCCTTTTGTCCTTTTCTGGCTCGGCGCCTGGGCAAGTTTCGAATTTTCCTTCTGGCCAGGCCTCGTGCTGGTCGTGCCGGCAGCCGCCTTCCTGCTGCGCCTGTTCATCATCCAGCACGACTGCGGCCACGGCGCCTTCTTCGCGCGTCGCGCTGCTGACGACTGGACCGGCCGACTGCTCGGCGTCCTGACCTTCACCCCATACGATTACTGGCGTCGCGCGCATGCCGAACACCATGCGACCGCCGGCAATCTCGAGGAACGCGGCGTCGGCGACATCACCACGCTGACGGTCGCCGAATACAGCGCGCTTTCGCCGCTCCGCCGGCTCGGATACCGCCTCTATCGCAATCCGGTCGTTCTCTTCGGCATCGGCCCGATCTGGGTCTTCCTCTTGAAGCAGCGTCTGCCCTTCGGCATGATGAAGGACGGCGCGCTGCCCTGGATCTCCACCATGGCCACCAATGCCGGCATGGTCGTCATGGCCGCGCTGATGATCTGGCTCGCCGGCCTCGATGCCTTCCTCGTCGTGCATCTGCCGATCGTGCTGCTTGCCGGTGCGCTCGGCGTCTGGCTATTCTACGTTCAGCACCAGTTCGAAGACACCCATTGGTCGAGCCCTCCGGAATGGCAGTTCCAGCATGCCGCCCTGCATGGCGCTTCGCATTACGATCTGCCCTGGGGCCTGCGCTGGCTGACCGGCCATATCGGCGTGCATCACGTGCATCACCTGTCGAGCAAGATCCCCTTCTACCGTCTGCCGGAAGTCCTGCGCGACCACCCGGAGCTCAAGACCATCAGCCGCATCACGCTGAAGGAAAGCTTCGCCTGCGTGAAACTCGTCCTCTGGGACGAAGCCCGGGGCCGCCTGGTGTCGTTCCGCGAAGCGCGGCGGATGGCGGTTGCCGCCTGATCTCTGCACGAGAGCTTCAAAGTTGAGACGCCCGTTGCTCAACCGAGCAGCGGGCGTTTTCTTTTCCAAGATGCGAAACGAGGCTTCGGCTCAGCCTTTGGTGCCAGTCTCCACCCCGCCACCCACAACTTCCGCAGCCGATCCCCCTCGCGGCGAAAATGCGCGCCTGTTGCCCGGCAGCTCGTGATCCGGTCGACCCGGAAGTTGCGGATGCCCTCGCGCAGCTCGCACCAGCCGACGATCACCGAACGGGCTCGGCATAGTAGATCAGCGCGATCGGGCGGATGAGGCGCTCGGAGGCGCGTCCCATTTCGTCGCGATAGGAGAGGTCGAGCTTCTCCTCGTCGCGGATGGCGCGGCGCACCATCGCAAAGTCGATCGCTTCGGGCGCTTCCGCCACCCGTCCCCAGGCATAAAGCGTGCGCGAGATCATCGCCTCGCGCAGCGGGTCGGGCAGGGCAGCCGCAATCTTGTCCAGCACCCGGGCGGAGGCCTCGCGCAGCTCGGGGTCAGCCGTGCGCCTCGTCAGCGCCATGCCGAGCACAATGGCCTCGGTTTCCTCCGGCGTGAACATCAGGGGTGGCAGGTGAAAGCCGGGGCGCAGGATATAGCCGATCCCGCGTTCGCCCTCGATCGGTACCCGCATCGCCTGCAGGGCCGCGATGTCGCGATAGATCGACCGCTGCGTGACCTCGAGCTTTTCCGCAATCTGCTGGGCGGTTATCGGGTGGGCAGCAAGGCGCAGGATCTGAATGATCTCGAACAGCCGGGACGCCTTGCGCATGGGGAAAACCTCATCTCAACTGACACAGCTCTGTCAGTAGCCCTTGTCTAAAGCATCTCCAACACATTGAAAACAGGCCATTCCCCGCGCATGGCCTGCCCATTTAAGGAGATCCTACTGACATGACCTATGCCGAAAACCTCTGGCTCTTCTCCGCCCTGCTGGCGGGCATCATCGTCGTTCCCGGCATGGACATGATCTTTGTGA
This sequence comes from Allorhizobium sp., assembly GCA_965283865.1. GTDB lineage: Bacteria > Pseudomonadota > Alphaproteobacteria > Rhizobiales > Rhizobiaceae > Allorhizobium. The sequence continues at coordinate 3,535,600 of CBDIQA010000001.1, read as the reverse complement.
TCGCCAATGGGCTGACCGGCGGCCGACGCGCAGGCATCGCCGCGACCTCCGGAATCATGCTCGGCGGCGCCTTCCACACGCTCTTCGGCACCATTGCTGTCACGGCGCTCTCCACACTGGTGCCTCAACTCGCTGGCCCCATGCTGGTGGTCGGCTCGGCCTATATGATCTGGATCGGCTATACGCTGGCCAAAAGCGCCATCGTCATCGATGGCATCGAGGCCTCCAAGCTCCACCGGACGGCCCGCATCTTCGGCCAGGGCCTCATCACCTGCCTGCTCAACCCGAAAGCCTGGTTGTTCATCCTCGCCGTCTATCCGCAATTCATGCGGCCCGAATACCGAACCTGCGGTGGCGCAGGCGATGGTCATGGGCGCGCTTACCCTCATGCTGCAGGCACTCGTCTATGGCGGATTGGCATTCGCGGCGGCCAAGGGGCGCGATGCCCTGGTCTCGAAGCCCAAGATCACCATCTGGATCGGCCGCGCCGCCGGCTGGCTGCTGGTGGGTGTGGCTGCATTGATGCTGGTGGAAGGGTGGCGAAGCTGGTGAGATGCCGAGGGGCGGCGGGGCCTTACGGCCCCACCGCCTTGCGTCCACGAGCCCTTGTTGTCCGCGGTTGCCAGGCCTCGCCGCCTTGAACCGCTCGATCAGGTAGGCAACGCGTCTTTTGCTCGATCGCCTTCTTGGGCGTCTCGGATTTTGGTCGCCCGAGCTTGCGGTCGATAGAGGTGGCAAGATCCGGAAATACCTCGCGGAAGGGCCGCAGTTCTGCGAGCTCGGCCTCTGTCATCTCGGGATTATCAGGATCAGACGCAATCATCGCCTGGATCTCTGCCTCTTCCGCATCGGTCAGTGGTCGTGCCGAGGAGAACTTGTTCTTCATGTCTCGCTCCTTTCCTTCCGGCTGGCCGGACGCATGGAGATGATGGAGATCGCTTCGCGTCCCATCGGCAGAAAGACGACCGCGACGATGACGCGCCCCTGGAACTCACCGATCGCGATCGCCCGACCGGTCTTCGCCATTCGGATCGAAGCACTCAGGAAGAACGACACGTCGAGATCCGCGAAGTCCAGTCCGTGCTTCGCCAGATTCTGCTGCCGCTTCGGTTCATCCCAGACGATCACCATAGTTTATGTATATACGGAAATTCCGCAAGCCGGCATCCTGCCTTTTGAGGGGAATCCCGCTCAGCCCCTTGAAGGCAATAGGATCACCGCCGCCCCGACGAGGCAGATCGCAGCACCCGTCAGGTCGAACCGATCCGGCCTTTGCCCCTCGATCAGCCAGAGCCATCCAAGCGAGGCTGCGATATAGACCCCGCCATAGGCGGCATAGGCCCGGCCTGCGGCCTCAGATGGCACGAGGGTCAGAAGCCAGGCGAAGAGAGCGAGCGACAGGACGCCGGGCACGAGCCAGAGCGGCGAGCGGTCAAGCTTCAGCCAGGCCCAGAAGGCGAAGCATCCGGCGATTTCGGCAAGCGCTGCGAGCGGGTAGAGGATCAGGGTCATGGCGCCGATCCTGCCATGGGTGGCAGATCCGCGAAAGGGCAGGGGGTAGGCAAGCTCAGCCGGAGCGTCCCTGCAGGTTCAGCACATGGCAGACGCGCGGCAGAAGCTCCGCCTCCTTCGGGAAACAGACGAAGAACCCCTGCACGCTGTCGAAGCCAAGCTGAACGGCGGTTTCCATCTGGTCTTCGCTCTCGACACCGGCTGCCGTCACGATCATCCCGAGATCATGGCCAAGCGCAATCACATGGCGCACGATCGCCTTGTCGACCGGATTGGTCGAGGCTGAGCGCATCAGCCCGTGGTCGATCTTCAGGCGCCGGAAGCTGTGATTGCGCAGCGCCGATAGTCCGGCATGCGTCGCACCGAAATTGTCCATGGCAAGCGAAAAGCCGCAGTAATGCAGCGCCTCGAGCGCGAGCCCGACTGCCTTCGACAGCGGGCCGTAGAAGGCAGGCTCCGCCACTTCGATCTCGAGCATGTCGGGCGTGAGGCCAAAATCCTGCACCATGTCGCTGAGCCTCAGCGCAAAATCGCCGGCGCAAAGGTCAAAGGCCGTGGCATTGACGCTGATCCGCCCGAAGTCATGGCCCTCTGCCCGCCAGCGCGCCGCCTGGCGCAGCGTGGTCGACAGCACGAAGTCGCGGATCGACAGCGATAACATCGGGTCGCGAAATACCGAGCGAAAATCCTGCGCCACAGCCAGCCGGCCGGGCGAAATGCGCCAGCGCAGCAGCGTCTCGACGCTGTCCACTTCACGGTGGTCGACGGAATAAATGGGTTGATAGGTGAGCTCGAAGCGGCCGCGTTCAAGCGCGCGCTTCGCGTTGTTGACCAGAACGATGTGATCCAGACTGCTGTCCACGCTCAACCCCATGTAACCCCCGGGCGCACCTGCCCGGGAATTGTGGTGATTTTCATTCTATATCAGGGATGGTTGCCCGGAAGTGAACAAAAACTGGGTGTGAATGGCGAGCTTTCGCCACTCAGTTCTTGTGTTTTGCTGACAAACCGCAACATCAGCGCCTCAAGCTTCCCAAAATACCCCGCACCAGCGCCCGGCCGACCGAAGTCGCAACCGAGCGCGCAGCACTTTTCATCGCCGCCTCGATCACCGTCTCGCGCTGATAACCGGAGCTGCGCTTCGTCGTCCGCGTGCCTTCCTTCTCGGCAGGCTCGTCGCCAAATCCCGGCAGCGTCCAGCGTCCGGCAGCGCTATCGCCGCCTTCGGCCTTCTCTTCGGCCGCCCGCTTGGCGGCTTCCGCCTCCGCCGCCTTCCTGGCGCGGGCAGAGAGGATTTCGTAGGCCGATTCCGAATCGAGATCGATGTCATATTGCCCGGCGACCGGCGAGAGGTTCATCACCTTCTCCCGCTCGGCATCGCTGATCGGCCCGACGCGCCCCGATGGCGGGCGGATCAGCGTCCGCTCGACCATGGAGGGAATGCCCTTGGCCTCGAGCGTCGAAACCAGCGCCTCGCCGATCCCGAGCTGGGTGATTGCGGTGGCACAGTCGAAGGCAGGGTTCGGGCGGAAGGTGTCGGCCGCCGTCTTCACCGCCTTCTGCTCCCTGGGCGTATAGGCGCGCAGCGCATGCTGCACCCGGTTGCCGAGCTGGGCGAGCACGGTTTCCGGCACGTCGAGCGGGTTCTGCGTGACGAAGTAGACGCCGACGCCCTTGGAGCGGATGAGGCGCACGACCTGTTCGACGCGCTCGATCAGCACTTTCGGTGCATCGTTGAAGAGCAGATGTGCCTCATCGAAGAAGAAGACGAGCTTCGGCTTGTCGAGATCGCCCACTTCCGGCAGCTCTTCGAAGAGTTCCGAGAGCAGCCAGAGCAGGAAGGTCGCATAAAGCCTGGGGTTCATCATCAGTCTGTCGGCGGCGAGAATGGAGATCGCGCCACGCCCGTCATTCGTCGTGCGCATGATGTCGGTCACCTTGAGCGCCGGCTCGCCGAAGAAATTCTCCGCCCCCTGCTGCTCGAGGATCAGAAGTCCGCGCTGCAGCGTCGCGATCGAGGCCTTGGAGATCAGCCCGAACTGGCTGGAAAGCTCGGTCGCATGCTCAGCCATATAGGTGAGCAGCGCCTGCAGATCCTTGAGATCCATCAGCGGCAGCCCGCCTTCGTCGGCGATCTTGAAGGCGATGTTGAGCGCGCCTTCCTGGGCCTCCGAAGCATTCATCAGCCGTGAGAGCAGAAGCGGCCCCATCTCGGCCACCGTGGTGCGCACCCGGTGACCCTTCTCGCCATAGAGATCCCAGAAGATGACGGGAAACTCGGCCGGCGCATAATCGGTAAAGCCGATCTGTGTCGCCCGCTGGGTAATCCAGTCCTTCGGCTCGCCCATGGCGGCAATCCCGGAAAGGTCGCCCTTGATGTCGGAGGCAAAGACCGGAACGCCGGCCTCGGAGAAGCTTTCGGCCAGCACCTGCAGCGTCACCGTCTTGCCGGTGCCGGTCGCCCCGGTCACGATGCCGTGGCGGTTGCCGTATTTCAGTGCCAGATATTCGGCCTTGTTCAGGCTGTCGTCCGGATTGCGGCTGGTGCCGAGATAGAGCGAACCTTCTTGCAGCATGCGGACGTTTCTCCCTGCGTCATCAACACTTCAGCTTGCTCTTATAGGAGGAGTGTGGAACATCGACAACGGTCAGATGTCTCAAGCTGAAACAGGCCCCGCCAGGACCCTCACAGGTGCCCCCGTCGTGCCTCGCAGATCGCCTGCGGGAGCCGTCGCATCCCCGGCAATTTTCGCCGGAGGCGGCCCCGGGTGCTTGAGTTCGGAAACGACTTCCATTACGTTGACGTTAACGTCAAAATATCGCCTCAGGAGGACTTCGAGAATGAGCGAAATCGTCACCCGCATCGCCGACAGCGTCGGCATTTCCCCGGATGTCGCCGAAAAGGCGCTTGGCATGATGCTCGGCTTCCTGCAGCGCGAAGCCGCTGACGGCCCGGTCGCCAAGATGATCGAGGCTATCCCAGGCGCAGCCGAGCTGGTCGCCAAGCACAATGGCGAAGGTTCGGGCGGCGGCGGTCTGCTCGGCGGCCTGATGAGCGCCATCGGCGGCGGCGGCATCATGGGCCTCGGCCAGCAGCTGATGCGCAAGGCCTCGGCATGGGCGAGATCACCGGCCTCGCCAAGGAAACCATGGCGGTTGCCCGCGAATACGCCGGCGCCGACGTGGTCGACGAGGTTGTGGCCTCGGTCCCGGGTTTGAGCCAGTTCGTCTGATCCATCTGGATCCGTGACTTTCAGAAGCCGTCGGAGCAACCCGGCGGCTTTTTGCGTTTTGGCGCCGCTTGGCGGCAGCGTTTGCCGCTCCTCCTCTCCCTCGGGGAGAGGGTGGCCGAGCAAATGAGGCCGGGTGAGGGGGAACCAGAGGCGTCATGCTATCCTGCGGTTGCAGGTGTTCAAACGCACCGCTAGTCTCGCCACCACCTTGAACCCATGGGGCGACCATGCTGATCCGAACCTATGCCGATATCGAGAGACTGGAAGGCGAGGACGCGCTCAGCCAGGCTGAGAAGTTGCTGATCGAGAACTGCAAGCGCGGCGAACCGACGGCACTCGGCGATGGCGGTCGACCTGAAGGCCCAAGCCCCGAACGCACCATCCGCGCTGACCTGCTGCGCTACCTGATCCTCGGCGGCTGCGAGCAGTGCCGGCTGCATGAGAAGGGTGTGCAACTCTCGGGCGCCTGGGTCGAAGGCCAACTGGACCTAAGCTTTGCGCAGGCAAAGGGCGCGGTTCGCTTGCTCCGGTGTGCTTTCGCGGAATCTATCTTAGCTGATCAAGCCTCTTTCGATCGCTTGTCACTCAACGGCAGCAGTCCGCCCGGCCTGATCGCGGAGGGCGCCACGATCAAGGGCGATGTCTTCCTCGACAATTTGAAGAGTACCGGCGAGGTCTCATTTGCCGGCGCCGAGATCGGCGGCCAACTCTCGGCGAAGGGTGACCGAGTTGAACGGCGGGGAGGGCACAGCCCTCAATGCGCAGAGCGCCACGATCAGGGGCGGCGCCTTCCTTCGCAAACTGAAGAGCACCGGTGAAGTTTCGTTTGCCGGGGCCGAGATCGGCGTTGTCAACTAGCGGCGGAGGAGGCCGAGTTGAACGGCGGCAGAGGGCATTGCTCTGAATGCGCAGAGCGCCACGATCAGGGGCGGCGCATTCCTAGACAATTTGAAGAGCACAGGCGAGGTCTCGTTCGTCGGCGCCGAGATCGGCGGCCAACTCTCGGCGAAGGAGACCGTTTTGAACGGCGGGGAGGGCACAGCCCTCAATGCGCAGAGCGCCACGATCAGGGGCGGCGCCTTCCTTCGCAAACTGAAGAGCACCGGTGAAGTTTCGTTTGCCGGGGCCGAGATCGGCGTTGTCCTAGCGGCGGAGGAGGCCGAGCTGAATGGCGGAGAGGGCATAGCCCTGAATGTTCAGGGCGCCACGATTCGCGGCAGCGCCTTCCTTCGTAGTTTGAAGAGCATAGGCGAGGTTTCGTTTTCTGGTGCCGAGATCGGCGGTCAACTTTCATGCAACGGTGCCGAGTTGAATGGCGGGGAGGGCAAGTCGCTAAATGCGCAGGGCGCCACGGTTAGGGGCGGCGTATATCTTCGTTCCTTGAAAAGTGCAGGCGAAGTTTCGTTCTTGGATGCCCAAATAGGCGGTCAATTGTCCTGTGCAGGTGCTGAACTAAGAGGCGGTGAAGGCGAAGCTCTTAACGCACGAGGATCTAAGATCAAAGAAAACGTAATACTCCGTCAGCTACGGAGCTTTGGTGAGGTCTCATTTTCTGGTGCTGAGATCGGTGGCTGCCTTCTCTGTGAAGATGCCGCGTTTGACTGCTCCCATGGCTATGCCTTTGATGGCACGGGAATGATCGTCAAGGACGCCTTCCTCTGGCGTGGCGTCAAATCCGTTGCTGGTACGGTTGATCTCTATAACGCTCATATTGGCGACATTTTGGACGACGAGCAAAGCTGGAAGCTTGTTCCCAAACTCATATTGGTCGGAATGACATATAAAAATCTGATCGGACCACTCGACCTTCCGTTCCGAAAGGTATGGCTAAGAAGCGGCTTGAGAGACGGAGAGTTCCGCACCCAACCATACAAACAGCTAGCGAAAATCTACGGTCAGGGAGGCCACTATCGTGAACAGCGGGAAGTTCTGATAGGGATGGAGATTGAGCAGCGCAAGGCAGCGCGAGTCGAACTGCAACGCGGTGTAGGTGCGGGTGAGAGTGTTTTTATCCCTTATCTCCGATCGGCGCTACACTCGGTTTTTGATTGGACGCTTCGGCTCCTTGTAGGCTACGGACATAAGCCATGGTTGCGACTGTGGTGGCTTGCCGCAATGATTTCGATCATGTCGCCGGTCGCTCAGCTAACTTGGAATGCCGGCGATTTTGCACCGAATTCTGCTGTAGTGCTAACCTCAGCCGAATGGAGGGCTGTTGCGGAAGGAAGCAAGAGGCTTCCAGCGTCGAAGACGCCTGCCATCGAATGGGCAGATGTTGAAGGACAAGATTACGAGACTTTCTTCGCTTTCGCCTACGCTGTGGATGTTGTTGTTCCAGTACTTGATCTTGGACAAGCTAATGCGTGGGCGCCTTCGCCAGCGCGCGGCAACTGGGGTACGTTTCTGTTCTACCTACAGAAGCTGTTTGCCGTCCTCGGCTGGGCCGTCACCGCGATCGTTGCCGCAGACATCTCCGGCATGATCCGCCGCGACGACTGACGCCAACCCCTCACACCGCACATCTCTCTCCGGCTTGTTCGGAACGAAAATCTCCGGCCCGCCGTTGAACGGGGACGAGGGTGAAACCTCAGGCCCTAGCGACAACGGAGAACAGCAATGACCGGCAACGACCTCAATCACCGCGAAAATGGCGTGCGCAAGCTGGGTGAAGCGCCCGGCGCTTCCGACGATCGCGAGGCCCGTGAGAGCAGCCCGCAAATCGATGCCACCCGTCAGGATGCCGCCCGCGAGGCGGGCCGGCTGGGCGGTTCGGACACCTTTCTGGTGGACCAGGACATGGAAGACGCCGACCAGCGCGAAGCCCCGGATGGATCCGACGGTCGTCCCTCGCCACTCGCCAATGCCGACAATGCCGAGCGCTGAGCACGGGGTTGGCACCCTGAGCTCGGCGCCCCGTCGATCAAATGCAAGGATCGTTCGCGCCCGGTGGCACCTTTTTCCAACTTGCGCGTTGAAGCTTTGAACAGACAAACAAAGGGAGAGACCCATGCAGGATTTCGATCTGAGCGCCATGACCGCAGACGAACTCGACCAGCTGATCGCTGATGCGACCAGCGAGCGCGAGACGCGCAACGCCCCGGGCGAACAGGCTCGCACCGAAGACGGCGTGAAAGGCCAGGACGTCAACGATCCGAACCATGGCGCGATCACCACGCCTTCGCCGCATCAGGTTCGTGATGTCGGCTTCGACGGTCTGCAGCCCGGTGCCCGGGTTGAAGGCACGCGCGTCATCGATGCCGACGAAGTGTCGTCTGCCGAGCGCATCGAACAGGCCGCCCGCCGCGTCGTCTGACCGACCCTGAAGTTCTGATGGCCAGCCCCCGGGCCATCGAGGCCGCCATGCATCGTCCCCCGGATGCATGGCGGCCATTTCATGTCTGGCATCCGTCTTGTGAAGGCTTGCCTCGCCCGATTGTGAGCAGCCGATTTGTGGTGCCCGCTCACCGCCAATTGCCAGCGCCGCACACCCACGCTAGACCGGCTGCGTGATCACCGCTTTTGCTTCCTATCTCGCCCTGTTTCTGGCTGCCTTCCTCGCCGCGACCATCGTGCCGGCGCAGTCGGAAGCCGTGCTTGTCGGTCTGATCCTGGCTGGCGATCGCTCGCTCATCCTTCTGCTGCTCGTCGCAACAACAGGCAATGTGCTGGGTTCGGTGGTCAACTGGCTGTTCGGCCGTTTCATCGAGCGTTTCCGCGACCGGCCCTGGTTTCCGGTGTCCCGGCCAAGGCTCGCCCAAGCCGAGGCCTGGTATCGCCGCTTCGGCATCTGGTCGCTGCTATTGTCCTGGGTGCCGATCATCGGCGATCCGCTGACCGTCATCGCCGGCGTCCTGCGCACGCCCTTCCTCACCTTCCTCGTCCTCGTCACGCTCGCTAAGGCCGGGCGCTATCTGGTGCTGGCGGCGGTGACGCTCGGCCTCATGTGACCTGACAGGGCAGACGCTCTTTACCTCAAGCGGTGATCTTCACCCCGGCTGCGAGTGCTGCGGAAATCAGCGCCTTGCGGCCGTCTTCTTCCTTCGCCTTGCCCTGGGCGACAGCGCCGAGCACCAGCAGGGCCTTGTCCAGCGCCTCGCTCTCTTCCTCCGGCCAGTCCTCGATCAGCGCCCAGGACGCGCCGAGCGAGCAGTCGACCACAACGTCTTCGCCCTCTTCGCCGATCCCATGCAGGATCACCGGTTTGCTCCAGGTCTGGCTCATGTCTTTTCGTCTTTCTTGTCGTCTCAAGCGGCGCGTCAGCGCCTGTTGGTGGCGGCTCTATAAAGGTCAAATCGCTTTTCCGCCATCGCCGATCCACTCAAGCGCGTTCAGGCACCAGCCCGTCGAGCGATGAGAAGATCTCGTCCGGCGCAAACTCCGCATATTCGTCCGGTGCGCCCGACCGATTGATCCAGTGGCAGCGAAAGCCAAAGGCCTTGGCGCCGGCGATATCCCAGCGGTTGGAAGACTGGAAGGCGATGTCGGGTGCGGCGATCCTGTAGGTCGAGGTGACGAGCGCATAGGCCGAAGGTGCCGTCTTGTAGATCTTCAGCGCATCGACGGAGAAGATGTCGTCGATCAGATGCCCGATGCCGGCTGCCTCCACCGCCTCGTCCAGCATCCGGGGCGTGCCGTTGGAGAGGATGGCGATCTTCGCGCCGGTCTCCCTGAGCGATCCGAGAACCGCCGGCACCTCGGCAAAACAATCGAGCCGCTTGTAGGCGTCGAGCAGATCAGCCCTCACTGCAGGATTAACTGCCGGATATCGGGCAAGACAGAAGTCGAGCGCATCCTCGGTCAGCGCCTGGAAATCCCGGTATTGCCCAATCAGGCTCGTCACCCAGGTATATTCGAGCTGCTTGACCCGCCAGAGACCGGAAAAGGCTGCCGCATCCGGCCCAATCGCATCGGCATGCCGGCGCACGGCCGCATGCACGTCGAACAGCGTGCCATAGGCGTCGAAGACATAAGCCGCTGGCCCGAAATTGGGGCCGGCCTCATCCTCCGATGCGATTGCGTCTGTCATGAAGCGTCCTCCTAAAAAGGAGGGTAGGGCTGAGACGTCCGCCGTTCAAGCGGCGAGCGACCCGCGCGAGGCTGCAATCAGCTTCGGCGGGCCGCAAGCCGCTTTCGGTCGTGTTCGACGGTCGAAAAGCCACGCGTCGTCAGCCGGAACTGGCGCTTCTGAAACTCGCCCCGGATCTCGATCAGCCCCTGTTCCTCGGCCTCGGCCAAGGTCTTCAGGCTCGTGCCCTTCGGCGGCGTCTGCCAGTCCCGGCCTTGAGCCGCATGCAGCAAAACCATGATCTTGATCATCGGGGTCTCTCTCCGGACAAAACCGATCTCAGCCGTCCCAGTCTTGAGCCCGGGCCGCAGATCGGATGACGCGGGCACAGCGAATATCCGCCGGCGCGTCAAAACGTGAATTGCGTGCTGCTATGCCTGAGGTTTTTGCGAGCGTCGATTCTGAAATTTCGCGAGCGCTCCACCCTTCACCTAGCATTGAGACGGCCGCCCGGAATGATTACCCACCCAGATCCTGATCGATCTCCGTCAGCGCCCGGTCCACATGGCCCTCGAACACCAGCGTCTCTTCCTCGGTGATGATGAGGATCTCCGGCGCGCCGCGCACGCGCACATGCTGTGATTGCGCCAGTCCCTCGTCCAGACCGCGGCTCAAGAGGTCCATGAAGCGCGTGCCGGGACCGGTGATCGCGATCGGCATGGTCTCTTCGGCTAGGCTCAGCATGCGCGACAATCCCTGGCCGAGCGCCAGCCCCGCCTGGCGGAAGGCATATTCCGAGGCGCGGTGCCCCTGTCGGGCGCGGCTTGCGATCTTCTCCATTTCGGCAAGCGGCACGAACTTGGCCGGGATCGTGTCCGGCGGCACTTCGAAGGCCATGCGCAGGATGCCGTAAAAGCCGGCAGACGCCTCGATGCAGCCGATCGCCCCACAGCGACAGAGCTTGCCGTCATCGGCATGCAACATATGGCCGAAATTCGGCGCGCGGATCTCCAGCTCTCCATGCTGGTCCCGATAGGCCATCCCGAGCCCGATCGAATGGCCGAGTGACAGCGTCGCCAGCGAGGCGAGGGGCGCGCCCCGGTTTTTCTCCAGCCTCAAGGCAAGTGCGTGGGTTACGAGCAGACTCTCGTTGAAGAGATGGATGCGGCTGGCGCTGAAGTCGGTAAGTGCGGTCTCGAAGTCGAGCTCCTCATAGCCGAAGACCGGCGACCAAAGCAGCTTTGCACCGTCGCGGTCCACCAGCCCCTTGCTGGAAATCGAGATCGTCGAGATTGCCGAGGCCGGCAGACGCGAACGTTGGATCAATCGCTGAAGGGCCGTGCGAAAGCCCTCAAGGAATCGCGCCGGCGTTTCCGGTCCCTGTTCGCGAGCCTCTTCGAATCGGTCGATCATCGTGCCGCGATAGTCTGCCAGTGAGTATTGCACGGCATGGGAGGAAATGCGCACCGCGATCACATGCGCCGCATCCCGCCTCCGGGCAAAGAGTGCACGCGGCCGCCCGCGCTGGCCGGCATTGGAAACCTCGCGCCGTTCGAGCAGGCCATTTTTCTCGAGATGCGAAGTAATTGCCGAAACGGTTGCCGAAGACAGGCCCGTTGCGGTCGAAAGATCCGTATGCGCAAGGGGGCCTTCGCGCCGCAGTGCCTTGAGCACCAGCCCGTTGTTCTGATGGCGAACGGCCTCCGTGCTCGCCCTCGGACTGGTTGTCATGATGGGCTTGTCGCCCGCTTTTGTGTGGTCCACCGCATGCTCCTCCCAAAGCATTTGGTCACTGTCTTTGCAAGCCTCCTCCGGCCCGTGTTGACAGGGTGAGAATCTTCTGCCAGTTATTTTCTCGACTGTCGAGAAAAACCATTGGACGGGGGTCCATGGGGTAAGGACAGTTTCGCAGCGGGTCGTATGGTTGGGAGGTCTTCCGACGGTCCGCTTTCACCTTGGGAGGTTTAAAAATGAAATCCGTTATGAAGCTGATGGCAGCAACTGCCGTCATCGTGAGCCTGCATTCTGTCGCCAACGCCGAAGGCCTGACGGTCGGCGTTTCCTGGTCGAACTTCCAGGAAGAGCGTTGGAAGACGGACGAAGCCGCGATCAAGGCAGCGCTTGAAGCCGCTGGCAACAAGTACATCTCTGCCGACGCCCAGACGTCTGCTGCCAAGCAGCTCACCGACATCGAAAGCCTGATCGCCCAGGGCGCAAACGCCCTGATCGTTCTGGCCCAGGATTCGGAAGCCATCGCTCCGGCCATCGAAAAGGCAACGGCTGAAGGTATCCCGGTCGTCGGTTACGACCGTCTGATCGAGAACCCGGACGCCTACTACATCACCTTCGACAACAAGGAAGTGGGCCGCATGCAGGCTCGCGAAGTGTTCAAGGCGAAGCCGGAAGGCAACTATGTCTTCATCAAGGGCGCCTCGACCGACCCGAACTCCGACTTCCTCTATTCGGGCCAGATCGAAGTCCTGAAGGAAGCCATGGACGCTGGCAAGATCAAGAACGTCGGTGAAGCCTACACGGACGGCTGGAAGCCGGAAGCTGCCCAGAAGAACATGGAGCAGTTCCTGACCGCCAACAACAACGCCGTTGACGCTGTTGTTTCGTCGAACGACGGTATGGCCGGTGGTGTTGTTGCAGCACTCGAAGCCCAGGGTCTCGCAGGCTCCGTTCCGGTCTCCGGTCAGGACGGCGACAAGGCCGCTCTGAACCGCGTCGCTCTCGGCACCCAGACCGTTTCCGTCTGGAAGGACAGCCGCGAACTCGGCAAGCGCGCCGCCGAAATCGCCAACGAACTTGCCGCTGGCAAGTCGATGGACGAAGTCGAAGGCACCGTGAAGTTCTCCGGCGGCCCGAAGGGCGTCGAAATGAACTCGTTCTTCATCGCTCCGCTGCCGATCACCAAGGACAACCTCAACGTCGTCATCGACGCTGGCTGGATCTCCAAGGCTGAGGCTTGCCAGGGCGTTGCCGCCGGTTCCGTTGCTGCCTGCAACTGATCCTGACGTGACTGACCACAGAGCTTGAGCCGGGACGCCGCAGCCTTTGCGCTGCGGCGTTTCGACTGATCGGGAGCATCGCGGCAGGACGGTGACGGATGGCTTTAAGGGGCCGCCGTCTGACGGATCCAATAGCCGCCGACGAACGACAGATGCCTCGATTCGCATGGCGGGCAGAACGCCCGAACGCCCGCGCGAGACGCGGGCCCTTCGCAAGCCGACAAACGACTGGGGAGAATAATTCGTATGGCGGATCACAGCCTTGCCACGCCCGCACATGGTGCTCGGGCATCCAATGTTTCAGCGGTAAAACGCTTCTTTCAAGCCACGGAAATCGACACGCGCCTGCTGGGCATGGTGATCGCGCTCGGGATCATCTGGGTCGGCTTCGACATCCTGTCGAACGGCCTGTTCCTCACCTCGCGTAACCTCTGGAACCTCTCGGTTCAGGCGGCCTCGGTTTCGGTCATGGCGACCGGCATGGTGCTGGTCATCGTCACCCGCAACATCGACCTCTCGGTCGGCTCGATCCTCGGTTTCGTCGGTATGATCATGGCGGTTCTTCAGGCCCGCATCCTGCCGCCGATCATCGGCTTTGAGCATCCGATGATGTGGATCATCGCGCTCACCGCCGGCATCCTCGTCGGCACCGCGATCGGCGCCCTGCACGGCGTCATCATCGCCTTCCTCGGCGTGCCCGCCTTCATCGTCACGCTTGGCGGCCTGCTCGTCTGGCGCGGTGCGGCCTGGATGGTCACCTCGGGTGCCACCGTCGCGCCCATGGACACCACCTACCGCCTGATGGGCGGTGGTGCGGATGGTTCGATCGGCGTCACCGCCAGCTGGATCGTTGGCCTCGTCGCCTGCCTGATGATCGTGCTCACCATTCTCAACACCCGCCGTCAGCGCCGTCGTTTCGGCTTCCCGCTGCGTCCGGTCTGGGCGGAATACTTCCTCGTCGCCTCCGGCTGCGTGGCCGTGCTCGGCGCCGTCTGGGTGGCCAACAGCTACTACATGCCGGTGAACCTCGCGAAGAAATATGCCGAAGCAAACGGCATCGCCTGGCCGGAAGGTGGCCTGCAGATCGGTCTCGGCATCGCCGTTCCCGTTCTCATCGCCATCGGCATCGCCATGGTCATGGCCTTCATCACCAACCGCACCCGCTTTGGCCGCTATGTCTTCGCGATCGGCGGTAACCCTGAGGCCGCTGAACTTGCCGGCATCAAGGTGAAGTGGGTGACCGTCAAGATGTTCGCGCTGATGGGTGCACTCTGCGCCATCGCCGCCGCCATCTCGACCGCCCGCCTCAACGCCGCGACCAACGCGCAGGGCGAGCTCGACGAACTCTACACCATCGCCGCAGCCGTTATCGGCGGCACCTCGCTTGCCGGCGGCGTCGGCACCATCGCCGGCGCCATGCTCGGTGCCATCGTCATGCAATCACTGAATTCGGGCATGGTCCTGCTCGGTCTCGACACACCGCTCCAGAGCATCGTCATCGGTATCGTGCTCGTCGTCGCGGTCTGGCTCGACACCGTCTACCGCGCCCGTGCGAAGTAAGGGGAGTTGAACTCATGTCGGAAAATCGTACCCCCTGGTGGAAATGCGCAACGTTTCCATCTCCTTCGGCGGCATTCACGCCGTCGATGACGCCTCGATCGACCTCTTCCCGGGCGAAGTCGTGGCACTGCTCGGCCATAACGGTGCCGGCAAGTCGACCCTGATCAAGATCCTGTCGGGCGCCTACAAGCGCGACAACGGCGATATCCTGGTCCGAGGCGATTTCGCCGATATCAACAACCCGCGCGACGCCAAGAAGTATGGCATCGAGACGATCTACCAGACGCTTGCCGTCGCCGATAACGTCGATGCCGCCGCCAACCTCTATCTCGGCCGCGAGCTGCGCACCGCCTGGGGCACGCTCGACGACGTCGCGATGGAAGCCAAGGCGCGTGAAGTCATGGGGCGCCTCAACCCCAACTTCCAGCGCTTCAAGGAGCCGGTAAAGGCGCTCTCCGGCGGTCAGCGCCAGTCGGTGGCGATTGCGCGCGCGATCCTCTTCGACGCCCAGATCCTGATCATGGACGAGCCGACGGCCGCGCTCGGGCCCGCAGGAAACCGCCCAGGTCGGCGACCTCATCATGCAGCTGAAGAAGGATGGCATCGGCATCTTCCTGATCAGCCACGACATCCACGACGTCTTCGACCTCGCCGACCGCGTCATCGTCATGAAGAACGGCCGCGTGCGTGGGCCATGCCCGCACCGAGGATGTCACCAAGGACGAAGTGCTCGGCATGATCATCCTCGGCAAGTGCCCTCCGGGGGCAGTGCCTGGGCCTGGGGCCATGCAGACGGCGTGAGTTGAGAGGCATTGAAATGAGACAGGCGAGGGGGCGTTAAGCTCCCTCGTTTCTGTTTGTCGGGTCAGTAACCGGCTTCCCGTTGATGCCAGAACGCAAGGATGTAGACCAGCTCGGCTTCTTCCTCGTAGCGATAGAGGGCCACATAGCCAGTCTCGCCAAACGGGATGACCAATTCGCGCAAAGGGGAATGGCCCTCGATGGGGCGCCCGATCAATGGAGATATCTCAAGTCTAAACAGGGGACTTTTCGACGACCCGCCCCGCCCTTGCCGCGGCCTCGGGGGAATGACGGCTCAAGAACACGCGACACCGCCCGATGCCAGCCGCCGCCCGCTTTGTGACGACTAGTCGTGGCACTCCGGCGGCGCCTTCTCGTCCGGAGATCCCCAGCTTCTGAGCCAGGCGCGCGCCTCTTCACCCGTCAGGTGCTGCCCGTCGGCCTGATACTCCCCCCAGGATTGTTCCGCTTCCGCCAGGAACCCGGCACGACCATCTTGCCGTTCCAGATAGTCTCGCACAGCCTCATCAAGCAGCTGGTCCTCAGTGCGTTGCGTGCGGCTCGCGAGATCCGCAAGCCGAGCCTTCAGCGCATAATCGAGAGTGAACGGGCGGTTCATCCGGGTCACCTGAGGTTGTAGTGTGTCGGAAAGAATATACGACAAGCTTGCCGCTCTGTCGACGTGAGGCGTCCATGGAACAATGCTCCGCCCCCCGCGGTTGGCACCATCAGCCGGTCCGTCCGCAACGCTTCCCGGCGCCTCAACCTGATCCCGGAGGCGCCGATGTCCTACACCCGTTTCGCCGCGATGATCGTTACCTCGACGGTAGTCATGTTCGCGCTGATGTATTTGAACACATACGCGCTGGAGCACGTGACCTACAGTCAGGCCCGCATCTGGATGGCGCTGATGATGGGTGCGGTCATGGCAATGATCATGATGGGCTTCATGGCCTCGATGTATCCGAGCGACCGGACCAACGCGGCAAACATCGCCGGTAGCGTTGTCGTCTTCGCCGGCTCTCTATGGCTGGTGCGCAGCCAGGGGACGGTGGGTGATGTCAGCTACATGAAGGCAATGATCCCGCATCATTCGATTGCGATCATGACCAGCGAGCGGGCCCATATCCGCGATCCACGTGTTCGCGAACTGGCCGACGAGATCATTGAGGCACAAATGCGCGAGATTTCCGAGATGAAGGCGCTGATTGCGGAGCTTGAGGCCAATCCGCCACCGGATGAAGCGCCAACGCTTGCGCCTTCGCCATCTGCCAGCCCCGCCAGTCCATAAAGCTGCGGCGGGATAGAACCCGCCGCAGCCCGTTGCCCATCACGCCGCCCGGCGCAGGGCGGCGGTGTCGTGGAGTTCTGCCCTGAAATCTCGAAGCTGCCGATCAGCTGGAACAGCGCTTCTGCCTCCTTGGCCAGCGATGGCTGGCTGCAGTCGATTCCTCGACCATAGCCGCATTCTGCTGCGTGCCCTGGTCCATGGTGATTGACGGCGGTATTGATCTCCTTCAGCCCCGTCGCCTGTTCCTTGGCACCCTCGACAATGGCACTGACATTGTTGCTGACCGCCTGGACCTGGGAGACGATGTGGACCAGCGCCTTTCCGGTCTCGCTGACGAGCTCGACCCCGTTCTTCACCTGCTCACCGGATTTTCCGATCAGCGCCTTGATCTCCTTTGCGGCGTTGGCCGAGCGCTGGGCAAGTTCGCGCACTTCCTGGGCGACGACCGCAAAGCCCTTGCCGGCTTCACCCGCACGGGCCGCCTCGACACCGGCGTTCAGCGCCAGAAGATTGGTCTGGAAGGCGATTTCGTCGATCACTCCGATGATACTGGAGATCTCGTTGGATGAGGCCTCGATGTCGTGCATGGCGTTCACTGCCCGGCTGACGATCTCGCCGGAATGCTCGGCCGAAGCACGGGTCTGTTGGACCAGCTTGCCAGCTTCTTCGGCGCGACGGCTGGAGTCCGATACTGTCGTGGTGATCTGCTCAAGTGCTGCAGCCGTCTCCTCGACGGAAGCTGCCTGTTGCTCGGTGCGCTTCGACAGGTCGTCGGCGGCGGCTCCGATCTGGTTGGAGCCTGCAGCAATAGCCTGAGCATTCTGGCCGACACGGCGTATCGCATCCTCAAGCTTGGCCACCGCCTCGTTGAAGTCGGTGCGGACGCGGTCGAGGCGTTCGGCGAAAGCCTCGGTGATGCGGTAGTTCAGCTTGCCGTCGGACAACTGGCCGAGCGCATGGCCAATGCTATCGACGGCGAAGCGGACCTCCTCCGCCTCTTTCGCCAACTGGCGCTCACGTTCCAGGCGCTCACTTTCGGAGAGCGACCGGTTGGCCTCGGCTTCCTGCTCCAACTTTACCCGTTCGCGGGCATTGTCGCGGAAGACCGCTACGGCGGACGCCATGTTGCCGATCTCGTCTGCGCGGCCTTCGCCGAAGATCGTCACCTCGGTATCTCCGCCAGCCAGCATGTTCATGGCGCCGGTGATGGCGTTGACCGGACGGATAACGCCGGCCAGCACCGTCCAGATCGAGAAGATGGCAACGCCTGCGGAGATCACAGACATCGTGATCATGATGGTCTTCAACGTGTTCTTGAGATCCGTGCCAGCATCCATTGTTGTGCGCGAAGCGCTCAGTTGAATTTTCACCAGTTTCTCAATGTCTGAGGACAGAGGCTCGACCTTCGGGTACAGCTTTGTCACGACGTAGGATGCGAGGCCTGCACGGTCGCCAGTATCGAAAAGACGCTTAAGTTCATCTAGGGCATCGTTTGTATCGAGCTTGCGCTCTTCGAAGTCCTTTGCGATCTTGGCTTCCTCGTCGCCAAGTGAATTGGACGTGAAAGCTTGCCAATTTGCGGCGATTTCGACAAAAGCGGCGTCCATATTGGCGCTTGCCTGCTCAGACGTGATCGTGCCGGCATTTGCCTTGTGTGCCGTATCCACAATTAGGACCGCGTAACTGTCGCCGATGGCTTTCAGTTGTTCCAGCGGTTTAAGTCTTTCAGCGTAAAGAGACTCCGCAACCTTCGCCTCCTCCTCAAGTGCGTAAAAGGCGAAACTGGTAATGGCGACAATGGCTGCTGTGAGCAGCGAAATACATGCGAGAAGCTTAACGCGGATTGTCATCGGTCCCTCCGGGTACATGGTGTTGAAAGCACTCCTGGGCTCTCCAGTCACGCATGTCGAAAACCAATAGCGCCTTAAAAGCGCATCCCGATTGCCTCGCTGTCGCGTTTTAGTCGCCCTAACACTACAAATTTTGGGGGGGAATTGTTTAAGAAGTGCTAAGCAATTGCTCGGCGCCGCCATTAAACTTGAATATTTGAACATGCAGGACGAAAGCGGTAGCTTTTGATTAAGGAATACCCTTTAGGGTTGTGAAAATTTTAGTTTAGCTATTGCAGTGCGCGCTGGCCCGTCGTTCAACGGCTGTACTGGTCAAACCCCGCCCAGCAGCGCCCCCAGCGTGCCGCCCACCAACAGCACGATCCCGATCAGAAATGTCAGTGCCGCGCCCGGCCCGCGCTTCTTGGCATCGGCATAGTATTCCGCCGCGTAGAGTGCCCGCGCCGCCGTCCAGCCGAGGCCGAGTATCCCGGCCAGCATATCCGACACATAGAAACCGAAGATCCACAGCGATGGCAGGAAGAGCACCATCTGCTCCACCGTATTCTGCTGCACGCGGAAAATCCGTTCGAAGTCCGCATTGCCCGTCGTCTTCGGCGCCTCGACGCCGAATTTCCTGCGCGCCTGACCGACCTTCAGCAGGAACCAGCAATAGGTGAGAAGGGCGGCAAACGTCGCAAGGATGGTGAATCGCATCAAGAAAATCCGGGCAGGGGAAGGATGGTTAACGAAAGATTGGTAGGCGCGGTGTCATGATAAGGCAAGCAAGGAAGGTTACGGTCGCTGCATCTTCGTGAAGACCGCAGCGCTTGTCCGCCGAGGGCATTTCCGCCATCATTCGCTTGCATTGCTTTACGGCCCGCAACTTCCGCCCATGACGAAAGACAACGAGACACCATGCACACCGATCCCTTCAAGTTTGGCCGCGCCTACGACCTGCACGAGCTGGTCGCCGACGGGATCATCCATGGCATCGGTGTCGTCTTTGCGCTGGTCGGCGCCACCGCGCTGATTTTCTACGCCACCGTCTATTCCGACTATGCCAATATCGCTGCCAGCTGGATCTATGGCCTTGGCCTGATCATCTCGCTCGGCGTCTCCTTCACCTACAACATGTGGCCGCATTCCCGCGTGAAGTGGATCCTGCGCCGCTTCGATCATTCGGCGATCTTCATCCTGATTGCCTCCACCTACACGCCCTTCCTCGTCCAGGGCGCCGATCGCCCGCTGATCCTGGCGCTCCTCATCGGCATCTGGATCACGGCCTTCACCGGCATCTGGCTGAAATTCCGTTTCCCCGGTCGTTATGATCGCCTCGCCATCCTGCTCTATCTCGGCATGGGCTGGAGCGGCGCGCTCGCCATGGGCCCGCTCTCGGAAATCATCCCGGGCGTCACGCTGACCCTGATCATCGTCGGCGGCTGCATCTATTCCGCCGGCGTCGTCTTCCACGTCTGGGAACGCCTGCGCTTCCAGAACGCCATATGGCACGCCTTCGTGGTAACCGCCGCCATCGTCCACTATTCGGCCGTGTTTACGGCGATCAGCCTCGGCTGAGGGGCGCCTTCGGCGGTTTGCTTCCAACAATTCAGTTCTGAGGCAGAGGCCGGTTACGCCAATGCCGTCAAGCACACGAGCATGCGTTTCGCAGCGATCACGCCTTGACCGCGAATGCCTTGGAAGCTGAATGCAGCATCGAAGAGAGACCGAGCCAAGCCACCGGATAGAAGAACAGCGAGTAAAAAACTCCCGCTACTGGTCCGGTCGCCCAGGCACGTTTACCGATAGCGATTTCCTGGCCCGTCGTTAGGTAGACAATTGCGGACAGCCAGATCGTGGCTACGAA
Organism: Allorhizobium sp.; assembly: GCA_965283865.1. Classification (GTDB taxonomy): domain Bacteria; phylum Pseudomonadota; class Alphaproteobacteria; order Rhizobiales; family Rhizobiaceae; genus Allorhizobium. Next base: position 3,515,491 of record CBDIQA010000001.1, on the reverse strand, counting down.
GATCAAGGCGAGCACTGCACCTGAAGTCCACGCTTCGGTCCAGTCCGACGAACGCCCCGTGCTCCGATGGAAGAACCATCCTGACCAATATCCCCCAATGAAGAATGGAATGAGGAGGCTCGCGTTCCGAACAATGGATTGTTGCGATGTCGGTGAAGCGAAATGATCAACCGCAACCTGCACGACGATGGCACAGCCAAGGTTGATGAAGAAGAACCGCATCGCCATGGATCCGATGAAGCTGGGCATTGGCGAATGTCTCTCCGCCGATTCGATTGCTGAAGATGCGGATATTTGCCTATGGTTGTGTGAGCGGCAAGCCGAGGTAGCCTCAAGCGGACTTACATACTTCGATGCTCGCCGCACCGTACTCAAATCTCCGTCAGCTTCGCATGCTTTTCGAGGTGCTTTGCCACCTGACCGGCCCCGATGCGGAAGCCCGCCAGCGTCACCGGAAAACTGAGCGCCAGCGAAGCACCCGCCAGCACCAGTGCCGCCGTCATGGGCGTCATGTCCATCTGGCCGGCCAGCATCTCAAGCTCCACACCGGTGATCCCGTTGATCATGACCACGCCGACGAGGATCAGCCCGCCGAGCAGCACGGCGACGACGGCGAGCAGCGCGGAAAGCTTGAGGCTCATCCCCCAGCTTGGTCGCGCCTTTAGCCGCTCGGCAACAAAGCTGCCGGCCGAAGAACCCGCTGCAATCAGCACCGCCACATTGCCGGCCGATGACAGGCTGTCGCCCCAGCCGAAGCTATCGAGCACCAGCACCAGCAGATAGATGAAGAGCTGCGCGCCAATGAAGACGACGACGAAGCGTGTCAGGAGGCCGGGAAGGAGTGAGGTCATGATGATTGTTTTCCGTCTGTCGTGGTCTTGCCTTCAGCCCCTTGTTGCCCGATGTGTCGACGCGGCGAAGTATCGCCCGTCACATCATCGTCTCGCGCGGCGCCTTTTCCGCTGCAAACTGCAAAAGTCCAATCATGACCATGCTCCCAATCCTCCGCGACGCAACGCAAGCCGATCTGCCGGCGATCCTCGACATCTACAATCACGCCGTCGCCGAGACCACCGCGATCTGGAACGAGACGCTTGTCGATCTCGACAATCGCAAGGCCTGGTTCGAGCTGCGCCAGACGCGCGGCTTCCCGATCCTTGTCGCCGAAATCGACGGCCGCATCGCCGGCTACGCCTCTTATGGCGACTGGCGCGCCTTCGACGGCTTCCGCCAGTCTGTCGAACATTCCGTCTATGTCGAGAAGGATTTTTACGGCCGTGGCCTCGGCAAGGCGCTGATGACGGCTCTGATCGAGCGCGCGAAGGCGGGCCAGATCCACGTCATGGTCGCCGCCATCGAAGCCGGCAACACCGGCTCCATCGCCCTCCACAAAAGCCTCGGCTTCCGCCTCGTCGGCACCCACCACGAAGTCGGCCAGAAATTCGGCCGCTGGCTGGACCTGACGATGATGGAGCTGAAGCTGGGGTGAGTCGGCCTCCAATGTAGACACTGACGTCCGACTGCAGTTGACGGCACTGACGCGAATCGGGCCAATGGTCGCTGTAGCACCGGAGTAATTGATTGTCACAGGAACGGTTTCACATCGCGGAATGGTATGGCCACCCCTTTCTTGCCCTGACCGATTCTGAACGCCTGACTCTAGCGGACCACGAGGTCGGTGGTGCGGCCATGAGCAAGGCGGATCTGGATCGTCTGGCCGATCTTGAGCACCAAGCGGAGCTAAGGTCTCTGACGGCGCGGGAAGAGAAGCGCTTGGTCGACCTGCGCCGCAAACTGGAAAGGCAGCAGACCGAAGAGCGTCCCTGTCCATTTAAGATCAACAGCGCTCATCCGACCTGCACCAAGCCGGGCGGTGTCTGCTCAATCCGCATCTACGGCGAGGATGGGGGCGGATCGCCCCAGTCGAGGGAGATCGCGGTCGCGTCCGAGCCCTATGTCCCGCGCGCTTTCATCAGGGCGGTCTTATCTTTGATGCGATCGGCGAGAGCCTGCTTGGCGATCCCGAGGCAAACCGTGTCGGCGAAGTCGGTTTTCTGAAGTCGACAGGCAATCTCGACAGTTCGCCGGGTGAAGACGTCGGTCGGATTGACATGATCCTCGTCAAGGGCAATGGCGGCCCATACGATCCCATCGACTGGGTGGCGGTTGAGATACAGGCTGTCTATTTCTCCGGCGAGAAAATGTCCCTGGAATTTGATCATATCAAGGCCACCGGCGGCGCTCTGTCCATGGCTCGGGTCAAGCGCCGCCCCGATTATCGCAGCAGCGGCGTCAAGCGCCTGATGCCGCAGCTGCTGACCAAGGTGCCAACGCTCAGGCGCTGGGGACGCAAGATGACGGTCGTGGTCGATGCGCCCTTCTTTCATTCAATGGGAACGATGAAAACGGTGAGCGATGTCTCCAATGCCGATATCGTTTGGTTTCTTGTCGATTTCGTAGAAAATCCGGACGGCGGCCCGTTTAGGCTGACGGTGGTCGGTGAGGTCTACACCACGTTGGATGAGGCTACGTTGGGCCTGACCGGTGGCTCGCCCGTGACAAAGGCAGAGTTCGAGCAGCGGATAAAATCCAAGACGAAACAGGACCGCATTGTTCGTTGAATTTTTTGCTGCTATAACGAGTACAAAATGGGAACATTTGAGGCGGGGCAGACCATGAGCTACACGGCAATTGACCTATTCTGCGGTGCGGGCGGATTGTCTGCAGGCCTGGAAATGGCTGGTTTCAAGGTTCTGGCTGGCAATGATATCTTTGCAGCGGCAGGTGTGACTTTTTCCCGCACTCATCCAGGCGCAAAGTTCATCCCTGGCCCGATCGAGGCATTGACCGTCGAAGAGTTGATGAAGCAGACGGGGCTGCGGCGGGGCGAACTGACTGTGCTTGCAGGAGGACCGCCCTGCCAGGCCTATTCGGTTTACAATCACCAACGCGGCATGCACGATTCACGTGCCACTCTGTTCAAGGAGTATCTGCGTATCGTTGATGGTCTTCGGCCCGAATGGATAGTTATGGAGAATGTCACCGGTATTTACTCGATCGGTGGCGGTGAGGCCGTTCGGGCAATTAAGGCAGAGCTTGGCGCCTTGGGATATGCGGTGGAGGAGCAAGTCCTGAAGTCCGAGGACTATGGTGTTCCCCAGGAGCGTCGCCGAGTCGTCTTCATCGGCAACCGGCTTGGCGTACAGATTTCCCATCCTGAGCCGACGCATGGTCCGGATCGTAGCTAGCCGTTCACAACGATTAAGGATGCAATCGGAGACCTCCCACCTTTGCAAAATGGCGAGGATAAGGGATTGGTCCGATATCTGGAGACGATCCCAAGTCGTTTTCAACAGCTAATGCGCGGCAATCAGACGGTCGTGGACGGCCATGCAGCGCCGACGCTGGGCAAGGTCAACATGCAGCGCCTGCCATACATTCCACCAGGCGGAAGCTGGCGCGACATTCCCCATGATCTCCTGCCTGAGGGTATGAAACGGGCGAAGCGCTCGGATCACACAAAGCGCTATGGGCGGATGACCTGGGACGGGCTATCTTGCACGGTGCTGACCAAATGCGACATTCATTGGGGAGCCTATATCCACCCCGAACAGGACAGGGCCATCACAGTCCGCGAAGCGGCGAGGCTACAGGCTTTCCCGGACTGGTTCGAATTCGCCGGCTCTCGAACCGAGCAATATGTGCAGGTCGGCAATGCCGTGCCTCCGTTGCTCGGCAAGGCCATAGGCGATCACCTCATCCGTCTAATCTCGGCGATGGATCGGGCTGCCGCCTGACTTGGCCGCCCCTCTTCCCTGCCTGAGGGAGGCGCCCTTGGCGCAAGACCTGACGCACTGGTGCGCCTTGCCGCCTTCGCCACCACCTCACTCTATCCGCACCCTGACCATCTCACCGCGAATGCGGATGTCAGGCCGGGCGCCCGGCGTATTGGCGAGTGCGCTGTCGACATAGGAGGCGGCGGCCTCGACGCCGTAGGAGACCGGTGTTGGCGTCAGAAAGCGCACGCTTGTGTCGATCATCTTGCCGGAAATGCGGATCTCCTCGGTGTTCATCACCCGCTCGAAGGCAAGTCGCGCCCTGAGTGCTGCACCCGAAGCCGTGACCGTGGCGGCATGGCCGCTGAAGGCGAAATCCCCGGCATCGCTATCCACATCGATCGCGGAGAAATCGCCCGAGAGCCTGATCCGCGCAGCGTTCTGACGGATCGACACCATGGCCTCGGGGGCGAGTTGCGCGGTGAGCGACAGCGTGCAGTCGTCCCGGTCACTCCAGCCAAAGAAGCCGCCACGCTCGCCCATGTCGACGGTCAGCATGTCGCCCTCCCGTGTCATCCGGGCCTCACCGGCGCAATCGCCAGCAAACCAGCCCGACCGCCAGATCGCTCCCCAGCCGTGCCGCGTGCCCGAAAGCACCGCCTCGTATGCGCCATCGCCGCGGGTCGAGATTGAAATGTCGCTTGCAGCCCCCGTTACCGCAAGTCGTGTGATGCCGGTCAGGTCAACAGGACCGGAAATCGCCTCGCTCGCCCGGATCATTTGTACGCTGCCGTCGATGACCGCGAGCCCGACAAGGCCGCCGACGATGGTAAGACTAAGGGTACTTTTGCGCATGAAGGCATCTCCGGGTTTGGCGCGCCGTTTTGGGCGGGCCCTGTTGTCGATGCCCCATCTGTCGCCATCAGCGCATCAACTTCGACCTCGATCGCGATCCGGGTCGACCGGGATCGCGCTTTCGGTCATGGTTTGAGCAAGCTCGCTTGTCCTCCATGATCGAAACATCCGCATGCTGCTCGTCCCACTCTCCTTTCTCGTCGCCCTGTTCCTCGCCGTCTTCCTCGTTCGCCTCGTCAGTGAGGGCCGCGAGACCTGGCGCCGCAACGGGCTCTTCCTTGCGCTGCTGGCGCTCTATGTCGTCCAGAGCCTGCTGGTCGGCCTGCGCTGGGGCTATGGGGTGATAGAGGTGCTGGCGGCCTTGCCGGTGATGGCAAGCCTCGTCCCGGCACTGTCCTTCCTCGCATTCCGCGATCTTACCCGTGAAACACCTGGGCTCTCGACCACCGACTGGCCCCATCTTCTGCCGACAGCCGCGACGCTGCTGCTGCTTCTGATCGGCCGGGCGCCTGTTGATCTCGTCATCATTGCCAATTTCCTCGGTTACGGTCTGGCCTTGCTCTGGCTCGCCCGCCACGGCCCCGACGGGCTGATCGCAGCCCGCCTGAATGGCTCGTTGCGTTCCTTCCGCGCCCTGCAACTCACCGGCATCGCGCTGATCGCTTCGGCGCTGACGGATGTTGCCATCAGCCTTGACATGCTCTGGTCCGGCGGTCGCTATTCCCCCGTGGTCGTCTCGGCCGCCACCACGCTGATCCTGCTGCTGCTCGGCATCGGCGCAGTCACCGCAGGCCAGGAAGAGGCAGGGCAGGTTGGGTCAGGTGAGGGTGGGGCAGGGAATGGCGAACCAGCCAGACAGTTGTCCGACCGGCTTGCTGAGGCACCACAGGTCAACATGCCACCGATGGAGCCGGTTGGTTCTGATGCCGCCGCGCCCACGCCCGCTTCCTCGCCGCCACCGATGACCACTATCGCCTTGCCGCCGATCTCGACCGCCTGATGCGAGAGAAGCGCCTGTGGGCCGACGCCGATCTCAACCTCGCCCGTCTCGCCCGCCGAATGGGTGTTCCAGCCCGTGCCGTCTCGGAAGCGGTCAACCGGGTCCACGGCATCAGCGTCTCGCATTATGTCAACAACCACCGCATAACCGAAGCGCGCCGCCTGCTTTCAGAAACGGACATGCCCGTCACCCGCATCCTCTTCGAGGCGGGCTTCATGACCAAGTCCAACTTCAACCGCGAATTCCTGCGCGTGACGGGCGAGAACCCAAGCGACTGGCGGCGGCTTAATTCCCTTCTCCCCAGCGGTGAGAAGGGGACGCAAAGCGCCTGAAAGGCTCACCCACCTCAGAGCTTCACTCCACTGGAAACAATCTCCGTTCGAGGATATGATGAAGCCCTCGAAGGGATATGCTGCCATGCCGCTTTACATCAAGGACCCCGAAGTGGACCGGCTTGCCACGGAACTGATCGGCCTCACGCAAACGAGCAAGGTCGATGCCGTCAGGGAAGCGCTGAAAGACGCCATCGCCAGCCGCAAGGCGAAATTGTCGATGCGTGACCGGCTGGCCAAGACCCTTGCCATGGCTGAGGCTTCGGGTCCTTTTCATCCCGGGGACCACAAGCAGGAAACCGATGACATGTGGGACGAGGCCGGCTGATGCTCTTCATCGATGCCTCGCTCGCCGTCGCGATCATCACTCGGGAAAACGATGCCGATGCCCTGATGCAGCAGTTGGAGCGGCAGGGCGGCCCTTTCTACGTCTCCGCCATCATGCGGCTTGAGGCGACGCTTTCCATCGCACGCCGCTTGGCGGGTAGCGACACGCCGGCCACCCCGGACATGGTCGCAACGGCTCGCCGGCTGGTTGACCAGTTCATTGCCGATCTCGAAGCCCGCGAAATCGATGTGACGGGCGATATCGGGGACAAAGCCCGGAACGCTGCCCAGCAGTTTGGAAAGATCGTCAATCATCCGGCACGACTGAACCTCGGTGATTGCCTCACCTACGCCTGTGCTGCAGCCTCGAAGTCCAGGATCGCCTACAAGGGCGATGACTTCATCCACACCGATCTGGGTTGGTAAACTCCTAACTTCCACTTCCCGTGCAAGGGGAGGATAAGTCTCATCACCGAGAATAGGCCGTGATCACCTCAAGAAACGCGTCGCCATAGCGCTCCAGCTTGGATTGCCCGATGCCGGAAATGCCGAGCATTTCGTCGTCGTCCATCGGCCGCTCCGTGGCGAGTGCGACCAGCGTCGTGTCGGGGAAGATCACGTAAGGTGGCACCGACTGTTCGCGGGCAAGCTCCATGCGCCTCGCCCTCAGCGCCTCGAACAATTCCTGATCCGCCTGATCGAGCCCGGCCTTGGCCTGAGCGGTGCGCGAGGATGCGGCTCCCCGTGCTGCCTTGCCGGTCGTCGGGCGGTCCTTGCGGAAGCGCACCTCCACCTCACGCTTGAACACGGCACGCGCCGTCTCTTCAAGCTTCAGCGCGCCAAACGCCATATGGTCCACCCTGACATATCCGGCTGCCAGCAGCTGGCGAAATACCGATTGCCAGGTCTTCGCGGATAAATCCTTGCCAGCCCCGAAGACCGGCATGTCAGAGTGGCCGAAGCGCTGCGTCTTGTCGTTCTCGGTGCCGAGCAAAACGTCGATCAGATGGCCTGTGCCGAAGCGCTCGCCGGTTCGGTAGATCGCTGCCAGCGCCTTGATCGCCGCGTCCAGCCCGTCCCAGGTCTCGACGGGTTTCAGGCAGGTGTCGCAATTCCCGCATCCCCCGGCATGGCTTTCGCCGAAATGCTTGAGGATCGCCTGACGCCGGCAGCCCGGCGTCTCGCAGATGGCGAGCAGCGCATTGAGCTTTGCCCGCTCGACCCGCTTGATCTCGTCGGCAGCGCCGCCTTCGTCGATCATCCGCCCGCGCTGTATGACATCGGCCATGCCATAGGCCATCCACACTTCGGATGGCAGGCCATCGCGCCCCGCGCGGCCCGTCTCCTGGTAATAGGCCTCGACCGAGCCCGGCAGGTCGAGATGGGCGACATAGCGCACATTCGGCTTGTCGATGCCCATGCCGAAGGCGACGGTGGCGAAGCTCTGCAGGTCCTCTTCCTTCAGAAACGCATCCTGGTTGGCATCGCGCAGCGCCCGGTCCATGCCGGCGTGATAGGGCAGCGCCCGGATGCCCTGATCGTCGAGCCAGGTCGCGATCTCCTCGACCTTGGCGCGCGACAGGCAATAGACGATGCCGCTCGATCCCTTGTGACGCGAGAGGAAACGCAAGAGTTGCTGGCGCGGCTGATCGCGTTCGACGATCTCATAAGCGATGTTTGACCGGTCGAAGGAGGTGGTGAAGACCTCCGCGCTATCGAGCCGAAGCCGCTCGATGATGTCTTCCCGCGTATGCGGATCGGCGGTCGCCGTCAGCGCCATGCGCGGCACGCCGGGAAAGAGGTCGGTGAGCTTGCCGAGTTCGCGATACTCAGGCCTGAAGTCATGCCCCCATTGCGACACGCAATGCGCCTCGTCGATGGCAAAGAGCGCGATTTCCACCCCTTGCATCATCTCGATGAAACCAGGCGTCGCCGTGCGCTCCGGCGTCACATAGAGAAAGTCGAGTTCGCCGCGATCAAGCGCCCGGCGGATCTCGACATATTCCTCGCGGGACAGAGTCGAATTCAGCGCCGCGGCCCGCACACCCAGACCTTTCAGCGCCTCCACTTGGTCGCGCATCAAGGCAATCAGCGGCGATACGACCACGCCGACGCCCGGCCGGCAGAGCGCCGGCACCTGGAAACACAGCGACTTGCCGGCCCCTGTCGGAAACAGCACCACCGCATCGCCACCCGACACGACATGGCTGACCACCTCTGCCTGCCGCCCGCGAAAGGCCGGATAGCCATAGACGCGCTTCAGCACTGAGAGCGGGCTCTCGCGGGCCTGGTTGGAAAACAAGGGATCGGTCAGGGAGTGAGTCGGCATGCGCAGAGGTTTAGCCGACGGGGGAGGGGATGGCCACAGGTGACGACTGGCTTCTCCCCGGATGACGAGATATCAGGCGCGCTTCAGGCTGCGAAGCTCATCAGGATGCCGATCCAGCAAGCGAAAGAGGTTGATCACCGCAGGAGCCGGGACCACCTTGCCTGTTTCGTAGCGCGAAAAGGCATTGTGTCCGCCGCCCGTCAGGGCCGATGCCTCTGCCTGATTGAGCCCAAGCTTCTTGCGAATGCGGCGAAGCTCCTCGCCCACTTCTCGCCTCGCTTGCAAGACCAAGGAGTCCCCCGCAGCCGCATAGCGCTCAGCGCTGTCGGCATCGAATTCGATCTCGCCGCAGGTGGCACAGCAAAAACCCGAGAGCCCTCCGACATCTGTCTTCAAGTCACGAAAGTTCACCTGGTACGTCGCGTTCTCGAAGCGCGCCATCGTTCCAACAGAACCGCAACTGATGCAATTCGCGCCCATGTCTACAACTCCTTGAACTGGATCACCGGTGCGCCGTCCACCCGCATCGTTATCTTCACGTAGGCTTTTCCTGCCGGTGTGTTGGCGTGATAGACGTCCTGCCAAACACGGCTGTCGGCATAGGTTGTCATCGATTTGAAGAAGTCCCGTGCCGTCAGGGTACACACCGCCTCTATCATCTCGGCCACGGTCAATCCCATCTGTCGCCCGCCGTCGAGTGCCGTCTTTGTGAATGCCGCGGCCTTTCGTGTCCGTACCAGCAGGATGACGGCAGTGAGGTCATGATGAGCGATCCGCTTCTCCATGGCTTGAATTACCCTTTGAGGGTAAATTTTGCAAGGCGGTACCTTTTCAGTCGAGCAGGGTCCGACCGCCGTGATCGCCGTGAGTACGCGACATCGCCGAAACCCTGTGCACATCGCGGTCTCCGGGTTGACCCACCCTTGCCAGCCCGCCCTCCGGCTGCTCCTCATCACCCACTCCCAACCACCCGGATCCTCCCTTGATGTCCTCGCCCCTGAAACTCTATCTCGCCGGCCCCGAAGTCTTCCTTCCCGATGCCCGCGCCGTGCTTGATGCCAAGGCCGCGCTCACCCGCACTTACGGTTTCGAGCCGATCTGCCCTGGCGATCTCACCATCCCGCCGGCCCCGACCAAACACCAGTTCGGGCTGAACATTTCCGAAATCGACGAGGGTTTCATGAACCGCGCCGATGGCGTGATTGCCAATCTGACCCCGTTTCGCGGCATCGCCGCCGATCCCGGCACGGTCTTCGAACTTGGTTATATGTGCGGCGCGGGAAAGATCGTGGCCTGCTACACCAATGTCACGGAGACCCATTATCAGCGCACGCTTGCCTGGTATGGCGGCGCGCTCAGCCGTGACGCCGAAGGCCGCATGCGCGGGCCGGATGGCCATTCGCTCGAAGATTTCGACATGATCGAAAACCTCATGCTACACGGAGGCGTCGCCCGCCGCGGCGGCCCGGTCTGCGTCCATGCGGCAAGTCCCGCCACGCTCTTCACCGACCTCACGGCCTTCGAGCAATGCTTGAAGGCGCTGGCGGAAAGAGTCTGAATTCAGAGGCTTGCCGCCTCTGCTTTATCTGCCGCCACGCTTGTGCCGCCCGACCGGAGACACCCCTTGAATCAGCATGTGACGCCGAAGCCGTCCCTCGGCCGCAACTTCCATCGCCTCCTCCTGTCGAGCGGCCTTGCCAATCTCGCCGATGGCATCGGCGTCGTCGCCTGGCCTTGGCTTGCCTCGCTGATCACCCGCGATCCCCTCGCCATCGCGCTGGTCGGCATGGCGCAGAAACTGCCCTGGTTCCTCTTCGCGCTGCCATCAGGCGTCATCACCGACCGCTTCGATCGCCGTAAGCTGGTCATCGCAATGGATCTGCTGCGCTTCGTCACCCTGGCGGCGCTCTCCGCTGCCATGCTTGTGCCCGGTCTTTTGCCAGAGGCGCCGGTTCAGGATTTTTCGCGAGACCTGCTTTACGGCCTCTTGCTCTTCTCGGCTCTGGTCGTCGGCTTCGCCGAGGTCCTGCGCGACAATTCCGCCGTGACGCTGCTGCCCTCGATCGTGCCCCATGAGAGGCTCGAAACCGCCAATGGCCGCATGGGCAGCGTCGAGACTGTGATGAACATGATGATCGGCCCGCCGCTTGCCGGCTTCGTCATCGCCCTCGCGCTGCCGCTCGCCTTCGGGCTCTACGGTCTCGCCTTCGCCTTTGCCGGCCTGCTGATCCTGTCGATCCCCGGAACATTCCGCACAGAGCGGCCGGAACCGCGCCATTGGGTCGCCGAAATCCGCGAAGGCGCCCGCTATCTCTTCGCCCGCCCGTTGCTGCGCGATCTCGCGCTGGGTCTCGGCGTGTTGAACGCCATCGACATCATGCTGCTGACCGCGCAGGTGCTCTATGCCCAGGAGGTCATGGGCCTGAATTCGGCTGAATATGGCCTGCTCCTGACAGGGCTTGCGGCGGGTGGTCTGCTCGGCGGCTTGCTGGGCGAGCGCATCATCCGCCGCTTCGGCGCCTCCGCCTGCCTCAGGGCCACGATCGCCGGCTGCGTCCTCTGGGCGCTGGTCGTGCTCCTTGTGCCCGTGCCATCCCTGGTCTGGGCCGTCCTGGCGCTGTCAAGCCTCACCGGCATGGTCTGGAACATCATCACGGTCTCGCTGCGCCAGCGCATGATCCCGCCGCATCTGCTCGGCCGGGTCAACAGCGTCTACCGCTTCTTCGGGCTCGGCACCATGCCGCTTGGCGTGCTGATCGCGGGTCTCAGCGTCACGCTCGCCGAACACGTCATGCCGCGCGCGCAAGCCCTCGGCATGCCCTTCATCCTCGGCGCCATCCTCTCCGTCCTGCTGCTCATCGGCATCTGGAACCGCGTCTCGCCAAAGGCGCTGGCCGCATTCGACGGGCGGTGATGTACCTCCCACCTCCCCCTTGAGGGGGGAGGTCGCCGCAAAGCGGCGGGTGGGGGATCAGGTGGCACAGGGCTCACCCCACCCCGGAGCTGCGCTCCGCCCCTCCCCCTCGAGGGGAGGGTAGCCCGATCACTCGATCGGCGTGAACACCATCGAGTGCCCGTTGATGCAGTAGCGCAGACCCGTCGGCTTCGGCCCATCCGGGAACACATGCCCCAGATGTCCGCCGCAATTGGCGCAGCGGATTTCGGTGCGCACCATGCCGAAGGCCGTGTCGCGATGTTCGGTGACGGCGTCCGGCTTCACCGGTTCGAAATAGCTCGGCCAGCCGCAGCCGGCGTCGAACTTGGTGTCGGAAACGAAGAGCGGCTCGTCGCAGGCAGCACAGCTATAGAGGCCCTTCTGGAAATTGTCCCAATAAGGGCCGGTGAAGGCGCGCTCGGTGCCGTGCTCGCGCAGGATCCGGTATTGCTCCGGCGTCAGCTGGTCGCGCCATTCGGCATCCGACTTGACGATCTTCGGAGCGGTGGTGGAAGCGGTCATGATGTTCTCCTTGTCAGCGGCGGAAGGGCGACAAGCAAAGCCCGTCCGGTGTTGCACTATAGATAGGGTGCGCCATGCCGAGCGGCAATTGTCCCTCTCATGCCTTTGGTCGTCAGGCGCGGCCCGTCCTTTCACGCAAAGCTGAAATACATGGGCCCCTTTTCACCGAAACGTGGGTTGACGCGTCCGTGAAGGCGCGAATGTCCGTTTTTGCTTGAGACGAAGGTTGGCTTGTCCTAACACGGTCCCACCTTGTATCGACAGATGATCGAGACCCGATCCGATGCCCACGGGGAGATGGAATGCCTGAGTTGACGAGCGACCTGACCTGGGTCGCGATGCTGTTGCCCTTCGCCGCCGCTCTTCTGGCACCCTGGCTCACGGCCCGAACAGGCGCCAATGCCGCCTGGCTGCTGGCGCTCGCACCGGCACTGGCCTTCGCCCATTTCGCTGGCTTCCTGCCGGAAATCGCCGCCGGCGAGCGGGTGACCGGCGGTTTCGCCTGGGTGCCGAGCCTCAATCTCTCCTTCTCCTGGTTCCTCGACGGCCTGTCGCTCACCTTCGCGCTTCTGATCACTGGCATCGGTGCGCTGATCGTGCTTTATGCCGGCGGCTATATGAAGGGCCATCCGCAGCAGGGCCGCTTCATCGGCTTCATCCTGCTCTTTATGGGCGCCATGCTCGGCCTCGCGGTCTCCGACAGCTTCCTGATGCTCTTCGTCTTCTGGGAGCTGACCTCGATCACCTCCTTCCTGCTGATCGGCTTTGACCACACGCGCGAAGCCTCGCGCCGTGCAGCCCTGCAGGCGCTGGTGGTGACGGGCGGCGGCGGTCTTATCCTGCTAGCCGGCATGATCTTCATCTGGAACATCACCGGTGTGAGCCAGCTCTCGCTGCTGCTCTCCACCGGCGAGCGACTGCGGACGAGCCTCACCGCTCTATCTTCCGCGCCTTGCTGCTCGTGCTCGTCGGCGCCTTCACCAAGTCGGCGCAGTTCCCGTTCCATTTCTGGCTGCCCAACGCCATGGAAGCGCCGACCCCGGTCTCCGCCTATCTGCATTCGGCGACCATGGTGAAGGCCGGCGTCTATCTCTTGATGCGCCTCAATCCGGTCATGGGGCAAACGCCTGCCTGGGAAATCCTCTTGCCCTTCTTCGGCGGGCTGACGCTGCTCGTCGGCGCGGTGCTCGCCATCCGCCAGACGGATCTCAAGCTGATGCTGGCCTATACGACGGTCGCCTCGCTTGGCCTTCTCGTGATGCTGACCGGCTTCGGCTCGGACCATGCGGTGGCCGCCGCTGCGCTCTATCTCGTCGCCCATTCGCTCTTCAAGGGCGCGCTCTTCATGGTCGCCGGGCTCATCGACCACGAGACGGGCACGCGCGACATCACGAAACTGGGCGGCCTGCGCAAGCTGATGCCGATCACCTTTGCCGCCGCCATCCTGTCGGGCATCTCGATGGCGGGCCTGCCGCCGCTCTTTGGCTTCCTCGCCAAGGAAGAGATCTATTATGCGCTGGCCGGCACAAGCCCCCGCGCGATCCTTTTCACGGCTGTCGCTGTCATCGGCAATGCGCTGATGTTCGTCATCGCCTTTGCCGTCGGCCTCAAGCCTTTCATCGGCAAGCAAGGTGATACGCCGAAGCATGCCCATGAAGGCCCCGTGCTGCTCTGGCTTGGGCCGCTGACGCTCGCTGTCCTGTCGCTGGCTGGCGCGCTCTTCTCCGGCATCGCCCACCGCTTCATCTCTTCGCCCATGGCATCCGCGGTGGATGGCGAACTGCAGTCAGTCACCATCAGCCTCATCCCGTCCCTCGGTGCGGCTCTGGCACTCTCTGTGCTGACGGTGGTCCTTGGCTTCGTTCTCTATCTTGGCCTCGACCGTCTGCGCGCCGCCGTCGACCGTCTCGTCACCGGCCTTGGCATCAGCCCGGATCGCGGTTTCGACCATTTCGTCAGCGGCCTCGTGCATCTTTCGACGCGCGTCACCCGCTTCGTGCAGAACGGAAAGCTCGAGACCTACATCACGCTCTCCTTCATCTTCGTCGCGATCGTGCTTCTGGCAACGCCCATTCTCTATGGCGAACTGCCGATGAACCTCGCCATGCCCGCAGAATTCGACTTCCACGAAATGGCGATCCTCGCCATCGCCGTCATCGGGGTCATCGCTGTGCTGACCGCCAAGGATCGCCTGACCGCGATCGTCTGCCTCGGCATCCAGGGCTTTGCCGTCGCCGTCATCTTCCTGCTCTACGGCGCGCCGGATCTCTCCTTCACCCAGTTCATGGTCGAAACGCTCTCGGTAGTCATCCTGGCGCTTGCGATGACCCGGCTCAAGCTTTCGCCCTCGGATCACCGGCCCATGGTGGCCCGCCTGCTCGATGGCTCGCTCGCGATCGCCTGCGGCCTCGGCTTTGCCCTCATGCTCGCCGCCTCGACGGCAGGTCCGTTCGATGGCTCGCTCTCGGCCTTCTTCTCCGAGCATTCCAAGATCATCGCCCACGGCGCCAACGTCGTGAACGTCATCATCGTCGACTTCCGCGGCGTCGATACGCTGGGTGAGATCGCCGTCGTGATGATCACCGGTCTCTCTATCCTCGCCCTGATCCGCATCCGCGTCGGCGGCGCGCCGGCAGCACCGGCCATGGCGCCCCCGGCAGATCAGCCGGCGCCGGAGCCGACGAGGAAGAAGCGGGGGACAGGCAAATGAGCGTGCTCTCCAGAAACGCCAGGCCTTCGGCCCACCCCCTCTGTCGGCTTCGCCGACATCTCCCCCACAGGGGGGAGAGTGGCCGCGACCGCTCTGTCCGCATCACATGACTCCCGGCTCTTCTTTCTGGTGCCGCCGCAGGCGGATTTCCGCTCTCCCCCCGTGTGGGGGAGATGCCCGGCAGGGCAGAGGGGGGTGCCATACGCGCATCTGGCTGAATTATTCCACCATTCCGGGACAGAGGCCCAGCGATGAACACCCTGATCTTCCGCACCTTCGCGCCCTTTCTGACGGCTCTGATGCTGATCTTCTCGATCTTCGTGCTGCTGCGCGGCCACAATGAGCCCGGTGGCGGCTTCATCGGCGGCCTGATCGGCGCCGCAGCCTTTGCCATGTATGGCATCGCCTTTGGCGTCCAGGCCGTGCGCCGCGCCATGGTCTTTCATCCGATGTCGATCGCGGGCTTCGGCCTTCTGGTTTCGACCCTTTCGGGCGTAATCTCCGCGCCGCTCGGCTACCCCTTCATGACCGGCATCTGGATCTATCCGAGCCTTGCCGGCATCGAAGTGCCCCTCGCCACCGTGATCTCCTTCGACATCGGCGTCTATCTCGTGGTCGTCGGCACCTTTGCCTCGATCGCCCTTGCACTCGAAGAAAGGGATGACGGCTGATGGAAGTCATCTTCTCACTCGTCGTCGGCATCTTCTTTGCCGCCGCAGTCTATCTGATGCTGTCGAAGAAGATCATCCGGATCCTGCTCGGCATCGTGCTTCTCGGCAATGCCGTCAACATGCTGCTCTTCACAGCCGGCCGCCTGACGCCTGCCATCCCGCCGATCATCCCCGGTGGGGTCGACGTGTTGCCGGCCGGCACCGCCAATCCGCTGCCGCAGGCTCTCATCCTGACGGCGATCGTTATTTCCTTCTCCTTCTTCTGCTTCCTGCTGGTGCTCACCTACCGCGCCTATCAGGACCTCGGCACCGACGACACGGGTGAAATGCGCGTCGCCGAGCCGCTGGACGATCCGTTGCCGCCGAGCGGCTACTGAGCAGGAGACACGAGGACCTCATGGCTGCCCCCACAACGACACCTGCCGATTACGCTAGCGCCTATGTGATGGAGCCGATGACGGCTGCCCACTGGCTGGCGGTCACCCCCATGGCGCTCTGCATCGCCGTCGGTGCCATTCTGATGATGATCCGCCATCGCACCCACTGGCATCCGCCCGTGGCGCTTGCCGGCCTGGCGCTGCTCGTCCTCAACAATGTGCTGCTGCTGATGCAGGTCATGGCGGATGGGCCGATCACGATGATGATGGGCCGCTGGCTGCCGCCCTTCGGAATCGCGATCACGGTGGACCTGACCGGCGCGCTGATGGCGCTTGCTGCCGCCATCGTCGCTTTCTGCGGCGCGCTTTACGCCCATGTCGAGATCAACACCAGCGGCCGCCGCTATGGCTTCTATCCGCTTCTGATGCTGCTGATGGCGGGCGTCTGCGGTGCGTTTCTGACGGGCGATATCTTCAACCTCTATGTCTGGTTCGAAGTCCTGCTGATCTCGTCCTTCGGCCTCCTGATCCTCGGTTCCGAGCGCGAGCAGATCGACGGTGCGCTGAAATATGCCGTTCTCAACCTGATGGCGACGACCCTGTTCCTCATCACGGTCGGCTATCTCTATGCCATCTTCGGCACGCTCAACATGGCCGACATCGCCATGAAGGTCCGGGACTATGCCGACACCGCGCCGCTGATGACGCTGTCGGCGCTCTTCGTTCTTGCCTTCTCGATGAAGGCCGCGGCCTTCCCGGTCAATTTCTGGCTTCCGGCCTCTTATCACACGCCGCGCGTCGTCGTGTCGGCGCTCTTCGCCGGCCTGCTGACCAAGGTCGGCGTCTATGCGCTGCTGCGCGTCGTGGTCATGCTGTTCCCCGTCGAGCGTGAGGCACTGAGCCTCGTCATTGCCGTGGTCGCGGCCCTCACCATGCTGCTCGGCGCCATGGGTGCGCTCGCCCAGAATGACATCCGCCGCTTCCTCGGCTTCGTCGTCGTGGCCGGCATCGGTAACATGATGGTCGGTGTCGCGATCGGCAGCAATCTCGCGGTTGGTGCGGCGATCTTCTACGCCCTGCATTCGATCCTGCTGATGACGGCCCTTTACTTGGTCGGCGGCGAGATCGCCCGGATCGGTGGCCATTACCGCCTTGATCGGGTCGCCGGTCTCTGGACCATCGCGCCCGTCTTCAGCGCCGTAACGCTTGCCTTGTTCTTTGCCGCAAGCGGCCTGCCGCCATTCTCCGGCTTCTGGCCGAAGGCGCTGCAGGTCAAGGCGTCGATCGATATCGGTGCCTGGTGGCTTGCCGCCTCCGTGCTGGTTTCCGGTTTCCTGACGACGATAGCCTTCGGTCGCGTCTTCCTCTTCTCCTTCTGGCGCCCGGCGGCGGTCGAGGGGAATGTGGACGCGATATCGGCGCCCGCAATCACCGTTGGCGCGCAGCGCTGGCGCATGGCGCCGATCCTCATCCTCACCGGCTTCGTGGTCTGGTTCGGCCTTTTCCCAGATAGCCTGATCGTCCTCACCCAGGACGCGGCCTCCGGCCTGCTCGATCCGACCACCTACATCCGCTCGGTCTTCCCTGAAGGAGGTGTCCGATGAGCCTTTATGCAATCAGCATCCTGATGGCGGTGATTTGGGCCACCGTGTCGGGCAGCTTCACGCTCCTCAACCTGATCTTCGGCTTCGTCCTGTCGTTGCTGACGCTCTATCTGCTGCGCGAGCGCTTCGTCGGCGCCGGCTATACCAGCCGCGCGCGGCGCATCCTGTCGCTCGTCCTGCTCTTCCTGGTCGAGCTGGCGAAGTCCGCCTGGAAGGTCGCAACCCTCGTGCTCAGCCCGAACATGGATCTGAAGCCCGGCATCTTCGCCTATCCGCTGACGGTCAAGAGCGACTGGGAAATCTCGCTGCTCGCCAATCTGATCACGCTGACACCAGGCACACTCTCGGTCGACGTTTCCGAGGATCGCCAGACGCTCTATGTGCATGCGCTGGACTGCTCGGACGTCGAAGCCGCTCGGCGTGACATCGCCGAAGGCTTCGAGAAGAAGATCATGGAGGCCTTTGCCTGATGACCCCTGAACTCATCGTCGAATACGCCTCCGTCACCGCCATTGCGATCCTCGTCGTCGCCCTGTTGCTCACCGTCTATCGCGCCGTGATCGGCCCGACCTTGCCGGATCGCATCATCGCGCTCGACATGCTGGTCGGCATCGTCATCGGCTTCATCGCCGTCATTGCGCTTAGAACCGGCTATACGCTCTATATCGACATCGCCATTGCGCTTGGCCTCGTCGGCTTCCTGGCCACGGTCGCCTTCGCCCGCTTCATTCTGGCGCGTGGCTATGTCGGAGAAGGGGAGGAGGTCCAGGCGGGCCCTCCCGTATCCACTGCGGCGCCGACAAAGGGCACGTCGAAAGCCGCCGCAAAGACCAAAACTGGAAAATCGGGCAAGTCGCTCGGCAAGGAGGCCAAATGATCTCGCTCCTCGCAGCCATCGCCATCGCGGTCCTGATGATCGGCGGCGCCCTGTTTTCCCTGGTCGCCGCGATCGGTCTCAACCGCCTGCCGGACCTCTACACACGCATGCATGCGGCCTCAAAGGCAGGCACGGTCGGCTCCGGTCTGCTGCTCCTCGCCGTTGGTCTGCACGCGGCAGATATCGCGACCTTTGGCCGTGCGCTGGCCGGTATTGTCTTCTTTATCTTGACAGCACCCATCTCCGCGCATCTTCTCGCCCGCTCCGCCCACAAGGTTGGATACAGGCTTTGGTCGAAATCGGCACGTGATGATATGATTAGATAATCATTATTGGGTATTGCTGGTTGAGTTCACGTGGTTTTTGAAATCGGAACTGTCTGATTTCACTGCAACCATGGACCAACGTCTAATAAAAAAGATTTATACCCGTCAAATCTAGTAGAAATAACTGGTGGACATTTGCGCTCGGGATGTTAATTCACTCTCAAGGGCGCTGACCTGTTGCGTTCCCGGTCTGTTGGCGAAGTTGAGTTGCCGGTTTTAGTGCCGAAACTCAGCTGATCTTCTCCAAAGCCGGCGAGCAGAAAAACGGACGGTTTGGGGACCGTGCCGGAACGATTGGTGATCTTTGTGGGGCTTAGTTTGATCTTGTCT
Source organism: Allorhizobium sp. (assembly GCA_965283865.1). Taxonomy (GTDB): domain Bacteria; phylum Pseudomonadota; class Alphaproteobacteria; order Rhizobiales; family Rhizobiaceae; genus Allorhizobium. The sequence goes on along the minus strand of CBDIQA010000001.1, from coordinate 3,496,520 downwards.
GTCTGCGCAAGCAGGTGGACCGGAAAGTGGAATGTTGTCTGCGAGGGACGGCGGATCCCCGCACGATGAGAACAGGAGAAGTGAATGAGTGAAGTACAGCAGGGACCGAGCCAGCAGTTGCTTGTGGAACTGACAGCCGACATCGTAGCGGCCTATGTCAGCAACCACATGGTCCAGGTCAGCGATCTGACGAATTTGATCGCCGACGTCCATCAGGCCTTGAACAACACTGCCTCGCCGACCCCGGTGCCGGCTGTTGTTGAAAAGCCGAAGCCGCCGGTTCCGATCCGCAAGTCGATCGAGGACGACTATCTGATCTGCCTCGAGGATGGTCAGAAGTTCAAGTCGCTGAAGCGCCACCTGATGACCCATTACAACATGACCCCGGAAGAATATCGCGAGAAGTGGGGCCTGCCAGCCGACTATCCGATGGTTGCTCCCGCCTATGCCGAAGCGCGTTCGCGCCTTGCCAAGGAAATGGGCCTCGGCCAGCGCCGCAAGCGCGGCAAGTAAGCCGTCTGCCGTTAAGACGGCGATCAGGATAGGGGCCGGTCTTTGACCGGCCTTTGTCATGTCTGGAGAAAGGAGAAAATATACCTAATCCTCCCCGTGGGCTGGCGGGGATCGACAGCTGCCTCTCAAGAAATCGCCATTACCCTAAAATCATGGGGTTCCCAAACCCGCCAGACTTGCTAGCTTCAATAGGAAGAAAATCCTATAGCGAGGTGAGCCATGGCCATTGATTCCGAATCTCCCCCTTTGCCACCCGCAGCCCTCTCTGCAGCGACCGCCGTCGAATGGGACCCGTCAGACATAGCCCTGGATGATCTCGACCCGGACTGCATCCGCCCTCTCACCCCCGAACGGCGTCTGCTCTGCATGATCGTCCGCCAGTTGACGGAGGAACTGCTGCGCGCGACGGGCCTCGAACACGACCAGGATCCCGGCCGCCGCGCCACGAGCCATGTCCGGCAGGTGGCCATGTATGTCTGCCATGTCGCCTATTCCATGCCGATGGGAGAGGTCGCGCAAGCCTTTGGCCGTGATCGCTCGACGGTCGGCCATGCCTGCCGCATGGTCGAAGACCGCCGCGACGACCGCGCCTACGACACCTTCGTTGCCATCGTCGAGCGCATGGCAAGTGCTGTCCATCTGCTCGCTGGCAGGCCTCAGTGAAGGGGAGGGGAAAGTCATGACCCGGAAGACACATCAGAACGAGCAGAGCCGGATCGAAACCACCAAACCCACTGGCAGCTATACCAACGGGGAGAGAGGCCAATCGCCAACATCCTCCGCCATGTCCTCAGTCGGCGTCCTTGCCTCCACAGTGACACGCACCGAGCGCAAGCAGATCCGCCAGATCCTCCGGCGCGCGCTGTCCGGTCCGATCGAGCCGGCTGCCGAAAGAGATCCGGCAGGCGAGCAGCCGACACCGGACCTTCTCGCCCGCCTGGTCTCCGAGGGCCTGCTGACACCATCTGCCGAAGGATACACCGCGACTGCCGAGACGGCCGCCTGGCTGCGCCGCGATCTCTGCGATCTGCCCGACGAAGCCCATGCCACCCAGCACCGCGCAATCGAGGTCGAGACGCTGGTCACCCCCGAGGGCCGGCAGCCGGTGCGCCGCAACCTGCAGGAATCCCCACTCTTTCCGCTGCTGCGCCTGAAGGAAAAGGACGGCCGGCCCTTCCTGTCGAAGGATGCGCTGGCAGCCGGCGAGCGGCTAGCCGCCGATTTCGACTTTGCCGGCCTCCAGCCCAGGATCACCGCCAGCTGGCAGCCGCGTCTCTCTGCCCGGGCCAAGGGCGCACCACCGCCGGCGGTGGAACTCGCCGACAACAGGATCGCCGCGAGAACCCGCATCAACAGCGCTGTGGATGCCATGGGTCCGGAACTGTCAGGCGTGGCACTCGACATCTGCTGCTTCGGCAAGGGCCTGGAAACCGTCGAGCGCGAACGCCAATGGCCGGCCCGCTCCGCCAAGTTGATGCTGCGCGCCGCCCTTCTCGCACTCGCCCGCCACTATGCGCCCCCTCCACCAAACGCCCGCCCGCGCCACTGGGGCGACGACGACTTCCGGCCACGGATGGGGTGATATCAGTTAAGCCGCAACGTCACACCAGCCGGCGGGCGGCCTCTTCGCGGATGCGTTGGATCATCGAGCGCAGGCCATTGGCCCGCTGGGCGGTCAGATGTTCGAGAAGTCCGATCTGCTTGAACAGGTCGAGCGCATCGAAAGCGACCACGTCGGAGGCCTTTTTCTCAGAATAGGCTTCCAGCACGATGGCGACGAGCCCCCGCACGATGAAGGCATCGCTGTCGCCGCGAAACTGCATCACGGGGTCAGCACCGTCGCCGGATGAGACCGAGAGCCAGACCTGGCTTGCACAACCCTGCACCTTGTTCTCGGCCGTCTTTTCCGCATCCGGCAGGTCGGGCAGCGCCTTGCCGAGCTCGATGACGTAACGCATCCGATCCTCCCAATCATCCAGGAAGCCGAAGTCGTCGATCATTTCGTTCAAAGTCGCCATGCTGCCCACCGATACGTTTCGTCGGACCGATATAGGCCAGACCCACAAGCTTTTGAACCGGCTGCGGCAAGGAAACCTGTCGATGCTGTGCACCCACAAAAGAAAAGCCGCGCAGCTTGCGCCACGCGGCCCGGCAAATGCCGAATTCAGTCAGGGACAGGCAGACAGGCATCCGGTCCATGGCAGGGCCGGCTGCAAGCGGGGAAGGGGCGGGCAACCGCCCCGGAATTCTTGGATTATTGCGCGTTGGCAATCGAAGGAAGCGCTTGAGCTCTCAGGGCTTCGGCGGCTGGTAGGGTTTCGGCAGGTGCCGTGGTCGCTCGGTCGGAGTGACCGTGCCGGTGATGACAGGCGCCTCGGCCTCGACATTGGCGATCTCAGGTGTCGCGACGGCCGGCTGGACGATTTCGACGACGCCGCGCTTCGGCGCAGTACTCTCGTCCGCCACGGCAGTCGCGCCGTCATCGGTGAACTGCTTGTCGAGTAGCTGATAGGCGACAAGTGCCCCTTCGCGGGCCCGCTGGCCGAGTGCCTGGAATGTCTCGGCACCCTTTTCGCAAACCTCGGGCTTCTCGACGCAAAGCGACGTCACATACTCATAGGCACCGCTCGCCGCGGTCATGGCCGCACCCATATCGAAGCCTGCGCCATCGCGCTCCTCGGCCGGCGGTGCCGCGAGGAAGGACAGTGCGACCAGCGTCGCGGTGCAATAGAAAGTTCCCTTGATCAGAAACCACATGGTCTTCACCAAATCCCTGTTGCCGGTCTTTGCCGGAACGGTCCGGGTTTCTCCCCGAACTCATGGATACGACCCTAGGTTTGATTCGCCAAAATCGCTTTTCGAAAGCCGCTCGGTTTTGAAGCGAATTTGACTAAAATTTGAGTGATCTCGCCGTTTCGGGACGCATGTCTAAAAGTTTAGCCGTTGGCGTTAAGCATAAATGTGGCGGCGACCCGACAATCCACCGCTTCTCACGCGCTCCGCGCACCACAAGTCTTAACGACCTTCAGAAAAGTTGAATGATTTCAGCGCTTACGCCCCGTTAACCATGTTGCTGAAAGCATCATTCTCCTGTCCTGTTTCGGATCAGATCGGCCTCTGAAGGCCCCATCCGGGGCTCTGCCTTATCTATTCCTTAAGCGCGTCTGGCCTATCGTCTGGCGATAAATCAGATGAACCGGTCGCGGATTTCTGGCGTGGTTGTATTGCGTAAAATGTCGGATGGACTGACGAGAACGATGGACGGGCTGCTTGCCCGGCTCCTGTCGCGTCATGCCGCTGGCCGTCCGGCCGAACGGGCTGAGATTGCAGCCCTGCGCAAGCTGACATTCGCCCTGTCGCCGGCTTTCATTGCCGTGCCCGTCGGCCTCACGCTCTTCTTTGGTGCAGCAACCGGCCTGCCGATCGGCTTTGCGCTGGCCACCGCCATCTATCTGCTCGCAGCCGTGGCCCTCGTTGCCGGCCGTCGTCTGGGCGCCGATAGCGCCGAGGCGCGTCCCCTGCTGGCCGACGATGCAGCCGGCGATCCCTATGAATATTGCCCAGGCCTGTTCCTCGCCCTCGACGCCACGGGTGTCGTCCGCCAGGCGGGCGGCCGCGATCGCCAGATGTTTCTGTCCTTCCTGCGCGAGCCGCTGTCGCGGCCCTTCGTCGAGCAGGTGCATGTCTCCGACCGCCTGGCCTTCGTCCAGGCTCTCGATGAACTGCGCCTCGGAGCCGATGTCGTCGTCACCGATCTGCGCCTCGACCGTCCGGTGATCGGCCTTGATCAGACCCAGTTCCTCAACGTCCGCCTCGACATGACCGCCGTGCGCGCCGAAGACGGCACGCTCGCCTCGGTCCGTGCCCAGATGCTCGACATCGCGGGCGAGATGGCGATGCGCGATGTGGTCGTGCGCAAGGAAGAAGAGGCAAGTGCTGCCCACGAGATCAAGAGCCGCTTTCTCGCCGCCGTCAGCCACGAGATGCGCACGCCGCTCAATGCCATTCTCGGCTTTTCCGACATCCTCATCGGCGAATATTTCGGCAAGCTCGAAAACGATCGCCAGCGCGAATATGTCCAACTGATCCGCCAGTCGGGCGCCCATCTCCTGTCTGTCGTCAATACCATGCTCGACATGTCGAAGATCGAGGCCGGCCGCTACGAACTCATGCTTGAGGATTTCGATCTTGCCGACACCCTGACCGAATGCGAGCGCATGCTGTCGCTGCAGGCCCAGACCAAGGGGCTGAAGCTGACGAGCCGCTTGCCCAAGGGCCTTGGCGAAGTCACGGCTGATGGCCGGGCGCTCCGCCAGATCGTCATCAATCTTGTCGGCAACGCCATCAAGTTTACCGATGCCGGCGGAGCAGTCACCATTGATGCCGCCAGAAGCGGCAACGAGGTCACCATCAGCATCAGCGATACGGGCATCGGCATTGCACCGGAGAAGATGGCGCTGCTCGGCCGCCCCTTCGCACAAGTGCAGAACGATCTCAATCGCAACTACGAGGGTTCCGGCCTGGGGCTTTCGCTGGTAAAGGGATTGACGGCCCTCCACGGCGGCAGCTTCCGGATCGAAAGCCGGCCGGGCGAGGGCACCGTGGTCTTGGTGACGCTGCCGGTCGACGGCTCTGGCGCCAGGGCCGCCTGTGAAACGAACATGGTCGAATTCCCGCCGCGCTTGGCCGAGACGGGAGAGAATCGCAAGAGGGGTGGGAAAGCACCGGGGCATGACGAAGCGAAAGCGAAAATCGCCTGAGAAGAAGAAGGCGGGCAGCAAGGCCCTCTTCGTTCTGTCGAAGGGCGCAGGCGCACTTGTGCGTCTGGCCGGGCGCCATCCGCGCGCCGTCGGCGGCGCATTCTGCTTTACCCTCGTCTTCGGCACCATCGCCGCCAACGCACTCTGGTATCAACCCGGCCAGCATCCGTCGCCCTTCCTGCGCACCCGCAACGCCGAGGATTTCACCGCACTTGCCGGCGTGCCGCGCGCACCGCTCCTGAGCGAGCGCGATCCGGAGACCGTCACCACCTTCCGCATCGAGCGCGAAAAGCCGGATGCCGAGGCAACCACAGCTGCCGATCCGGCTGCACCAGCACCCGCAGCCGAGACGCTTGCTGCGCTGCCCGCAAGCCTGCCGGCCAATGCCGAAAAGACCGCAGACCTCATCCGTCAGGTCCAGGCCGAGCTTTTGCGCCGCGGCCTCTATGGCGGCGAAGCCGATGGCGTGATCGGCCCGCGCACTGAAACCGCGATTGCGGTCTTCCAGAAGACTGTCGGCATGGAGGCAAACGGCCTCGTGACCCCCGAGCTTCTGGCAGCGCTCACCCTCGACCGAGGCGTCACCGCCGCCGTGCCCGCCCAGCGCCCTGTCATGGACGTCAATACCAGAGGTGAGGATCCGGTCGCCGCTGCCATCCGCCGCGCCGAAACCCAGGTCGTCACCGCACCGCGCCGTCCGGTCGTACCCGTCCAGGCCTTGCCGCCACGCGCAGTCGAGAATGCCGTCCCACCGCCGGTGCAGCAGGCCAATTTCGATCCCGGCCTCGTCATGGAAATCCAGCGCGGCCTCTCCAACATGGCCTACAAGAACATCACCATCGACGGTGTTCCCGGCGAGGATACCCGCGCCGCGATCCGCCGCTTCGAGCGCCACTACCAGCTGCCCGAGACCGGCGAGCCGAGTGCTGCAGTCCTCAAGAAACTCAGGGACATCGGCGCTCTATGAGCCTTTCGTCTAAGCGAATTTCACAGTCCCTAAAGTAATCCCTCATTAATCATACGAATGCTATTCTTCTCCGATTGGAGGAGGATGAACCATGACAGCTGCGATGATCGCGCATCTTGACGACGACCCGCATTCCGGGGAGCCGTTGACAGCACCGCGCCCGGAGGCAGACGCCGCCACCCTGCGGGGCATCATCCAGCGCCTGGCCGAAGAAGCCTCCACCCTCGGCGTCGACCTTGTCGATATCGCCGGCGCAATCCAGGATGTCGCTGGCATTTCCAAGCGCCATGCGGTCACCTTCGACGGCATCACCCGGACAGCGCTGTCCATCGCCGAAACCAACCGGGACGTCGCCTCCACCCTTCGCGAGACGGACCAGACGGCAGGCGAGGCGCGCCGCATGCTGACCGACAGCGCCACGCGCCTGACCGGCGCCGTCGACAAGATCGACCACATGGTCTCGACGTCGGAAGAGATCGGCACCGAGATCGGCAGCTTCTCCCTGTCGCTTGCCGAGGTCGACAAGGTGGCAGAAGAGATCGGCACGATTGCCCGCCAGACCAACCTTCTCGCCTTGAATGCGGCCATCGAGGCGGCAAGGGCAGGGGAAGCCGGCAAGGGCTTTGCCGTCGTCGCCGCAGAAGTCCGCGCGCTGGCGCTGCAGACCTCCCAGGCCACGGGTGCCATCCAGGAAACCCTCAATCAGATCCGCGCCAAGATCGTCCGCCTGACCGATGCCGGCCGCGGTGCCACCGCCAGTGCCCGCGACGTGCGCGAGACCTCGCAGGCCATGAACAATTCCTTCTCCGCCATGGAGCAGGTCATCACCCGCATTCTCGACGGCTCCTCGGCCATGGCCCAGACGACCGACCAGGTCGACCGCCAGTGCTCGGAATTCGTCGCCACCTTGAGCGACATGTCGGCGGAGGTCCGCCAGTCCGACCATCACCTGCAGCAGACCGCCGGCCGCGTCGACAAGGTCGTGGCGCTCTCGGAAACCCTGATCCAGCTAACCGCAAGTGCCGGCATCCGCACCGCCGACAGCGACTGGATCGACACCGCCATTGATGTCGCCGCCCGCATTGCCCAGGTCTTCCAGCAGGCGGTCGACAGCGGCCGTATCAGAACCAGCGACCTCTTCGATCGCAACTACCGTCCGATCCCGGGCACCGATCCGGTGCAGATGATGACGGCCTTCACCGATTTCACCGATCAGGTTCTGCCTGGCATCATCGAGCCGGTGGCCGCCTCGTCAGACCGGATCGGCTTCTGCGCCGCCATCGACGAAAACGGCTACCTGCCGACCCACAACAAGCAATTCTCCGCGCCCCAGCGCCCGGGCGATCCGGCCTGGAACACCGCCAACTGCCGCAACCGCCGCATCTTCAACGACCGCGTCGGCCTCGCCGCCGGCCGCTCCACCGCCCCCTTCCTCGTCCAGACCTACCGCCGCGACATGGGCGGCGGCAATTTCGTCCTGATGAAGGACATCTCCGCCCCGATCTTCGTGGCAGGGCGTCATTGGGGCGGGTTGCGGCTGGCGGTGAAGGTGTAAAGCGTCGCTTGACGCTTTGTCTGGTGTGCCGCATGTCCGCTTCAGCGCAATTTTGATAGGTTGCCTACATTCCTGGGTTGTGAGACGTTGCGCCCGCGAGACTGTTGGAGCTTGGCGATGTCGCGGAGTGATGAAGAGCGCAGAAGGCTCGACGTGCTTTTTGGACCCGCTCTTCCTCCCGGTGGAAACGGTATCCAGTCTCACGAGATGTCCTTCTCTCCGCGAAGCCGTCAGAAGCTCGACCAAAGATCTGCTGTAAGCCTCGCGGACTATCTTGCGCAGCTATCCGATCTGCACCTCGGTAACCTGTTCCCAGAGATCTTCCATTTGCTTTGGATTGTCGACGAAGACGGTGACCTGTGGTTTGCCGTTGAGGAGGTCATCGATGGAAGCGGCGCCACCATTGGCATCTTTCCAAAGTCAGTCCAGGCCCGTCCGCTCAGCTTGCAGAAGCTGGGGCACCCGACACTGATCGGAGATCAACTCAAGCTGGCCCGCATGGGCGGAGAGCTGGTTTTCGATCCGGATGATCCAGATGGCAGCGGTCGGACCTTCTGTCTCACCAACGCTTCCGGACGATATGGTTTGCGACCCGGCCAACGCATTGAGCATCTTCAGGCCGTCGCTAGTAAATTCGCAGAGAATGGCCTACATTTCTGGTTAGACTTCCAGACACCTCGATCCTGACAGGGTAGTTATGGTTGACATCGCGAACATGCGTCCTTCCCTTCTCCGGAAGCTGCCAGAGAACCTGGCCGATCCGGACTACGCGGAGGAAGTCCTTGCGAGTCTAGCCAGTTATCTGGCGAGTGCGGCCCCCGATGGCGGTGTGGATTCTGATCGCCTGTACGTCGTCGGTCTACAGCTCAGCAATGCGAGGGTCTGGGACTTTCTCCAGCCCGCGGATGTCATGAGACGCGCAGGCCAGATCTCATCGGAGGTGCTTCTCACCTTCACATCAGGCATGCCGGATGCGGTTGCCCGGTCGTTTCTCGAGGCGCGCCTGCGTGAGGCTGCCGAGTAGACGTCAGTTGACGGCGCCTGGACGAGCCCTGAACACACCTCCCGCCCTCGACGCCGCCCCCGCAATCCCTTACACCCCTCCCATGCGCATCCGCTCCGACATCTTCATCTCCGCACTCACCCGCCGCGTCTTCTCCGACGGCGGTTATGCGGCGATCGTCGCCAAGGGCTCGGAGGCATCGGGTGCGATCTTCGTGCGCCAGCGCTTCCGCGATGGCCTGGAGACGCTGTATGGCCCGGCGCCACAAGCCATGATCGGCGAGGATGACCGCGACGACCGCATCTTCGAGCCGCGCCTGACGCGCGCTGAACCCGAGGCCGTCGAGGCGTTGATCGCCCGCGAGCAGAAATTCGACAGTGATCTCTGGCTGGTCGAAATCGAGGTGGAGGATCTCGGCACATATCTGGTGCTGACAGATCCGAAGGATTGACGGCAGCGTCGGCCATGGCATCCACCCTCCCCTTGAGGGGGAGGGTCGGCGCAAAGCGCCGGGGTGGGGTGACCACCGCGCCGACAGCGGCCCGAGGTCGACCACCATCGCTTTACGGCATGAAGCCTGATCCTTACCGCTTGCGCGCGCGCAGCACCTGGCGCCCATGCTCGTCGCCCACCGGCTGGCGCTTGGGCGAGGCCTGGTTCGCTGCTGCAAGCGGGGTGACGACCGCGACCGTCTCGCGCCCGCTGGCATCGCGTGGCTCGACCGGCAGTTCCTCGCCGGCAAAGGTATAACGGTCGGCGCGGACCCAGCTGTCGATCCGGGCCTCGGCCTGATCCGGATCCAGGCCGAACAGCAGGTTTTCCGCCCGGCTCGCATCATTCTCGCGCCGTGCGAGATGCGGATAGATATGCTCGAGGATGAAGATCGCCTCGCGCTCGTCCATGGCAACGCCTGCTAGCGTCGTGGCAAGCTGCCGGCCGGAAATGTCCAGCAGGATGCGCTCGGCAAGCCAGCGGCTGGAGGACAGCATGTCGGCCAGGGTCGTTGCGAAGAAGCCGCCGTCATGGGCACGAGCGAACCGCACCAGAAGCGCCGTCTGCACCGGCGTCGCCTGGCGACGACCGAGCCGGTCGCTGGCCGCCGGGCGTTGCTGGGCAGCCATGCGCTTGATGGTCTGGCGCAGCGCCTCTTCCCGCGCCACAGGCTCCGGCACGGTCTTCTGCGGTGCAACCGCGCCCGACAGATCGCTCATCTCGAGATCCGCCATTACCTTGTCGAAGCTCGACGGGACAGCCTTTTGCGGTGGCTCAACCTTGACGTCTTCCGCCTTTGCCTTTTCCGGGCGCGGCGGCAGCGCATGGCGCAGCGATACCAGCGCGTCGATCACGGTCGGCGACAACCGCTCGCGCTTGACGATGGCGCGGGCATGATCAGCGCCTTGCGTGCGGGCAATCATGATCAGCATGTCGTCCGAAAGCGCAGGCGATGCGGCAAGGAAGGGCGCGGCGATTGAGATCGGTTGGCTGGCGATGAAGGCCGCCACCGAAAGCGGCAGGCTCGGGCTCTGCGAGAGCGCCGCCACGGCCTCGCGCCGGGCTTCCATGGACGACCCTGCAAACAGCGGCTGGAACAGCTCGGCAAATTGTCGGAGCTCCGACTTGCCGGGGAAGGAGAGCGCCTGGAAACTCGTGACCGTGGCCATCAGAACGACATCCTTGTTCCGCGCGCCGGCCGGCCTCTCAAGCTCCCTGAACTGTTCGCTCACGACTACCTACTCCAACGCAATACAGATATGCGCCAGATTAGAACGAATTTGTTAGCAAGCTGTTAACTAACCTATGGCTTCTTGTGCACAGGCGGATGGCCAAGACAGACGATTCGCCGCATGTTTCCGATATTAGGCATATGCGTACCCCGTTTCGTGGGGTGAACCGCGACAGGGGGAACGCGTCGGAGAAAGGCGCAGATGACCCGGTGCGTGTGAGACTTTCCGCAGCATGAACCGGATTGTGCCGGCCCTCGTAAGTGGAGGGCAGGGCGAGATGACCCTCTCGACCCTCTCGATCTTTCTTCTCGAAAGGAGACGAGCATGGCGGATATCATCAGGATTTCGGATCGGCTGAACCTCGCGCGCCGCGCCGTCCGCACGGGCGGCCACAAGGCTGAGATCCTCTTCTTCACCGGCATTCGCTACGAGCGGCTGGACCCCAACGCCATCTGGCCCCGGGTGGAGCTGCCGACCCTGCCGGCATTGCCTGCCCCGCAAGGCCCCGTGTTCGGCCCCGGTCGTCGGCCCTACTGAAGAGTGGGGATGCCGCTCTGGACACTCTCTGGCTGCGTGATCGAGCAAGGCCGCGCGCGCGTCAAAGGCTTGGCGTTTCGAACCTCATCGCAGCAAAATCCGGTTGGCTCGCCCGTGCTGTGCACAATCTGTCGACGTCGTCGACGTCGTTCACGGAGTATCAATTACTTTTATAACATACAATAAACCACGAAATTGCGGTATCTCGCTGCAATGCCTCCAGGGCCCCGCCACGGGCCCCTGTCCCTGCGGAGCCCCGCTGACTATATGCTGGTGAAGATTGCCAAGGACCGCATCCGCAAAGGCATGTTTGTTGAAAGCGTCGCCTGTCCCAGCCGGGAATTCGCGCGCCGCCGCTTTCTCCTCACGACCGAGGCCGAAATCGCCGCCATCCTCGCCACCTCTGCAGCAGACGTGTCTATTAACGTAAGGCTCGGCGTCGACCCGGATGGTCGCCCCCCCGCAAAGCGCTCGACGACGATGGTGCCCGACCGGGCACGCATGGCTGAAGTCCGCAACGAAATCACGCATTCCGCCAGGGCTTTGAAGACAAGCTTGGGGGATCTGGTCGCTGGCGGCTCTCTTGAGATGGCAAGGCTCTCTCAGGCTGCAACGGACAACGCCAGCGTGTGGTCCGACAGCGCTACCATCGCACTCGAAGTCACCCGACTTAAGAGCAAGGATGAGGCCACCTATGTTCATTCGCTGGCAGTAAGCGGGATGATGACGCTTCTCGCTCGTTCGCTCGACATGGATGAGGAAACGACCACCGTGCTCGGTGTCGCCGGAATTCTGCATGATATCGGCAAGCTGCTTATTCCGGACGAGATCCTCACCAAGCCGGGCAAACTGACCGACGGGGAGCGTCTGATCATCCGCAATCATCCAGAGGATGGCTATCAGCTGCTCAAGGCCCATCCGGACCTGCCGCCGGTCGTGCTCGACATCTGCCGCCAGCATCACGAAGCGCTGGATGGCTCCGGCTATCCCCTCGGCCTGAAGCGGAACGATTTGAGCATGCCGGTACGGCTCAGCACAGTCTGCGACGTTTTCGAGGCTCTGACGTCGGCGCGTCCCTACAAGCGCGCCTGGACCTCGGCGGAAGCCTTGGACTGGATGTTCGCCAGACCGCAGCTCTTCGATCGCAAAATGGTCATCCGGCTCGGTAGCGTCCTGGTTGAGGCGCCGGTCACCTGAATTTCAGCCGCGTCTCAGCGCCCGGTAAACGGCAGGCATTCGGCGTCCGCAAGAAAACCCTCCGCATCCGCCTCGTAGCTTTCCTGCGGGGCAAGCACCCTCAGCACCACATAGCCATCCGACGACGAGTTCGTCGACGAGGATCGTCTCGGCCAGCGCCGCAATCGGTGTCTTTCGAAGCTGCGCCACCTGCACCGGGGTCGCCACCAGCACATCGAGATCGCCCGCGACCGAGGTGCGGTCGTTCATCGAAAACACCTCATTGGCATCCCGGTCGTAAATCGCGACCGACCAGAAATCCACGCCGCCCCCCAGTGCGACGAGCGAAAGCGGCTGGCGCTCGATGTCGAAATGGCAGACCGCGACCCGGAGATAGGGATCGAGGCTGGAAAGCCCGGCCGCATCCGGCGCTGCCGAAAGCGCATGGAAGACGAAGGGCACGCCTTCCGACGTCACCCGGGTATAGGCGTCGCGGCCGGTGAAATGCGGCACGCCGAGAATGATGATGATGTGCAGCAGCACGGCGCCAAAGAGGCCGGTCAGCACGGCATAGAGAAACTTGCTCATTGGCCGCACCCGATCTGCTCGATCACTGGCATCGACAGGCCCGACAGGCCGGTTGAGGCAGCCGCCGGCGTATCGAGCAGCGTCAGCACCAGCTGGAAGGCCCCGGCATCGGGAATGGCAAGCCAATTCCCGGCCTTCGCGGTGCGCGAGATCACGATGTCAAAAGATCCGTCGCGGCGCCTCAGAACCGTCTGCGAATTCGTCGCCGTCGGCAGCTCCGCGCCGGCATTGAGCCGATTGCCGTCGGCATCCGCCGCATAAAGCGTCCAGAGCCGGGTTGCGGGCGTCCGCCCGCTCATCCGGTAGGAACAGGTGCCCGTCAGCGTCAGCCCCTGGGCATCCCGCGCGGCCGTAAACTGCAAACCTTCCGCCGATCCATAAAGCAGCCGTCCGCCCTTTGCCCGATGCGCCTTGGCATAAGGATCCGCCGCCGCCGTCTGCGCCGCCGGAAACGCCCGCCACCCCGCCACCTCGATAGCCCCGAAACCAACGGACGCATTCAGCATCGAAAGCGCCGACAGGATCCCGCCGGCAAAGGCGATGATCAGCGCGGTGGCGACGATGAGCGGAACACGAAACACGGGCGGGACGAAACCTTGAGGACACGGGCGCAAGACGCCAGGCGGCAGTGCCCGAGGGGTATCACTGATTCGGGAGTGAGGGAAGTTTGGGGCGTGGGGAGGGGGCAGACTGGCCCGCAAACACAGAAAGGTGCCGCAACATCGCAAGCGACGTTATCCCGCCCGCCGCGGTCGCCCGCCCTTCGCGCCATTCGCGCGCGCTGCTGCGGCCTTGGCCTCCGATGTGACCTGGCCTGCGCGGCGTGCAAGCTCCCGGGTCATCCAGGCTCGGGTGCCGAAAATCCCTGAAATCAGTGCAGGCACATAGAGGTCGACGTCGAGATCGGCCCAATGGAGGTTGAAGCCAAGCCCGTCGACCTCGACCCGCGCCAGGGTTTCGGGGCTTGCCCCTTGCAGATCCTCGATCAGCGCCGTTGGAAATGCGTATGCGCACCCGGTGGCGAGCTCAAGCACGACCCGGCCCGCCTCGCCATCGTAGCGCGCACCCACCGCGCGCGGCTCGGTCTCAAGCATGGCACGACCGCGTGCTTCTGCCGCATCGAATTGCCGTTCGTCGAATTCAGCCATGGATGCGCTCCCATTCATTCAAAAGCCGGGCTTGTTCGACCGCGACTTCGTTGAGGATCCGTCTGAGGTCGGCACGGTTGATGCCGATGCTGTAGACCAGTTCCGGCTTTCCATTCCGGCCGAGCAGGTTGATCTTCGCCTGCCCGGCGCCGGTGATGTGGATATGCGCAGGCTCGTGATCCTGTGTGTAGATAACGAAGCGAAAGCCGTAAGCCCTGTGAACGACGACCATGCTACACCATAACCCATCCGTTGGGTTTCTCCAAATTGGAAAGCGCTTCGTATGCATAGCCGCGTGTGGTGGGCCAGTTCTGTCCTTCGAGGCAGGCGCTATGCGAGGCCGTTCGGCAGCGAGATCCAGATGACCGTCTGTGCCTCCGGAGAATGCCGCGACAGGTGGCCCTTGCCATGCGTATCCTCGACCAGAACGAAACTCCCGGCTGCCACATGGCGCCGATCGCCGTCGCTTGTTTCGTACTCGACAGAACCATCCAGCCTTACCGTAAGTACAGGTTCTGGCACCGTGTGCCAGGAGACTTCCCGCATGCCGGCCGGGATGTAAGTGATCCGGACGCGGGACGCCGGGTAGCTTGCGGTCACGTCGAAGGGTACGGAATCGGGATGCACTGCGACCTGTGTCGTTGGCAACTCCACCTCATCGAATGGGATTCCCCATTGGCGTCGGCATAGATCTTGAGGCACTTCATTTGAAAGTTCCTTAGATGCGGGTCTACATCCTTACCCCAGAACACCAATGCCATGCTTTTTGGTGCGGCGGTCTTGCGCGGCTACAGTGGCCCGAGTGCTCGAAACACTTCAGATCGTCATGGTCTATGTTTATCGGGGTGTGGCCCAAGAAATGCAACTAGGGGTTTGTGAGGGGCGTCATCGAACCCCGGCCTCCCGCCGCCAACGCCGCGCTGGTGCCGCGTCCGATACGCCCAATTGAAGTTCGATCGCGGAGGATGACACGCAGCGGAACATGGTGTTTCTTGGAGACATAACACAAAAATCCATTTCGCTGGTTCCAGCGCCACGTCCCAGTCTCACCTAAGGCAATTTCATGCGTCTATTGGCAGCTTACCGCAGTCGCCATCCCGCCTGGGCGGCATCCATCAGCCTGCTTGTGTCTCCCGCATTGGGGATGTTCTATCTGGCAAGGGGCTGGCTGGGTTTGATCTATGGCGCGATCGGCGTCCTTCTCGCCTATGCGCCGCCTTTTGCGCTTTCCTATCAGGCGATCGACTATCCGCTCTGGATGTCGGTTCTTGTCCTGGTTGTTTATCGCCTCGCAGCAAGTGTCCATGTGTATCTCGTGGCGTCGCGCCAGCCGCTGCGCGCCCGCTATCCCTGGTATGCCCGGTTCTACAACTGGATCCTGCTCTTCTGGCTGGCCCCTCTGCTTCTCGCTTTGCTCGTGCGCAACCTTCTGCTCCAGCCCGTCACGATACAGTCCGGTTCCATGCGGCCCGCGCTGCAGTCCGGCGATTATTTCTTCGCGGAAAAGCTGACCTATGGGCTCGGCCGATACTCCATCATCTTCGGGCTCGGACCGGAGCCGCGTTGGGGCGGTCGTTTGCCGCAGAGAGGCGAGATCATCAGCTTTGCCTCTCCGCCCGATCCCACGACCAGCTATGTCAAGCGCGTCATCGGCCTGCCCGGTGACCGGATCGAGCTGCGGGGCGGACGGCTGTATCTGAACGGAGCGATGGTCGACCGTCAGCCGCTTGCGAATTCGACTATCCCGTTAGAGGCTGGCGAAACGCTCTATATGGAACATCTGCCTGACGGTTTGGCCTATCCGATCATCGAGATAAATGACGTCTCAAGGGGCGACGATACGGTCGAATGGCTGGTTCCCGCCGGGCATTACTTCGTCATGGGCGACAACCGTGACAACAGTCTGGACAGCCGTTTCGACTTGGGCTTCGTCCCGGAGGAAAACATCGAGGCAAGGCCAGTCGTCATCCTGTCCAACAAGACGGACCCACAACGATGGTGGCTGCCGGTTCGCTGATAGACCTTCGCGCGACCACGCATCCAGCTAAAAGGCCTTGTCTCCAAGCAGCGGAGCCTTCGCCCCGAGAGCCCTACCGCAATACCCCCGCCGCCAGCGCCCGCTGGATGCCGCGCACATCCGTACCCTTCTTCAGCGTTTTCGTCACCGGGTCATGCGCGCCGGAAACCCAGATCTTCAACTCGCTGTCGAGATCGAAGGTCCCGGCGGTTTCGACGGAGAACCGGGTGATCGCCCGGTAGGGCACCGACATATAGTCCACCTTGGAACCGGTGATGCCCTGCACGTCGATCAGGATCAGCCGCTTGTCGGTGAAGACGAAGACATCGCGGATGACCTTGAAGGCGAGCGAAACCTGCTCGCCATCGATCAACACGCCGTCCAGGCGTTTGGCGAGATCGCCCGGGTCGACGCTCGATCCATGGCCCAGCAATCCGTCGAACAGTCCCATCGTCATCCTCCTGTGGTCTGGAGCGGAGATGGGGAGGGGGCACGAGGCCGTCAAGACCGGTTCGGCCCCATGGCCATCACAGCCTTTCGCAAAAGGCGATGCGGTTGCTGAACGGGTCGGTCACCGTCATCTCCAGTCCCCAGGGCGCATTCTCTATACCCGGCTTCAGATAGCGGTAGTCTTTTGCGGTCAGTTCGGCGTGAAAGGCCTTGATGCCGCGCATCCAGGTGAAGGCTTTGGCGCCGGGCGAGGCGTCGCCTGCGTGTTCCGACAGATGCAGCACGCACGGGCCGCGCGACACCTGGCAATAGAGCGGGAAATTCTCGCCGAAGCGATGTTCGAAATCGACGGAAAAACCAAGGAAATCTCGGTAGAATTCCATGGCCTTGTCGACATCGAAGATCCGGAAAATTGGGATGGGCGGCTCCAGTCCGATCCCCGATTGCGGTGGCTCTGGCTTCGCCGCGATCCGGGCGGCAAGGATGTTCCACTGGTCGAAGCCGAGCTGTCGGGCAACGAGCTCCAGGGCATGCGAGTGGGTGATGTCGAGATTGGCTTTGGCCAGCTCCGCCCTCAGCGTTCTGGCCATCAGTTTGGCATCGCGAAAATCGCGCATGATCGTCCCCTTTTCGGTGGCGACAGGTGCAATCAGTGCCCGCGTCTGCTGATCCTGCGCCAGTTTCCGATGAGGGAAAGGATGAGGATGCCGTCTCGTGATGCATTCACCATCGCATTCCCGAAGGGAACGCCGCGGGGCGGCAGGCTGCATCGGCCAGATCCGAAGACTAGCAGAGCCTAGTCGCAACACAAGAGGAGGTCGGATGGGGCGGGCACTTCGGTCCCCGCCCCATTCGCTCGTATCCGCTCAGCCCACCCGCTCGTAAAACGCCTCGATCGTCGCCACTTCCACCCCGAGCTTGGTCAGCGACGCATGCACGCTCATATGTTTGTCGTCATGCAGGATGAACCAGTCGTCGAAGCCGAAACGGGTCTTTGCGCCATCGGCATCCGGCACGTCGCGGGCATATTGCCAGCGGAAGGCAGAGCCTGCCTGTTCGCCCTCGGCCACGCCGTCGATCAGGGTTTCGCGCCCCTCGTAGCGGTTCTCCTCGCGCTTGAGGATCGTCCAGGTCAGGGTGTCGGAATGGCCGTCATCGAAGAAATAGTCCTCCGTCAGCGACAGGACGTTTGCCTCCGGGTCGAAGCGCCCGCGGGCGTCGATGGTGAAGCGGTTCTGGAAACCACCGAGCCGGCCGATCGTGACGCCCCAGCCGCGCAGCGTGCCGGAAAAGAACTCCTCCAGAATGAACCTGGGCTCTCTGTCTGCAAAATCCTCGAGTTTCACGGCATCTCTCCTGGGTTGGGTGTGACGGCATAAACACGGGCACTGCGGCTGAGGTTCCCTGAAGCCGGAACACACAGCTTTCCCCCTTACCCTTTTCCCCGCGCCGCGCTATCTGGTCGTCAGACAACCAATCTCTGAGGAGGATCACCATGGGCAAGCGGATCGTGTTTACCGGCGGCAGCGGCAAGGCGGGGCGCCATGTCGTGCCCTACCTCCTGGACAAGGGCCACAAGGTGCTCAATGTCGATCGCGCCGTGCTGGATGTTCCAGGCGTCCACACATTGCTGACCGACGTCACCAATGCCGGTGAGGTTTTCAACGCGCTCTCCTGCCATTTCGGTTATGACGGCTACGAAGAAGCGGGCGGCCCGAAGCCGGTCGATGCGGTGGTGCATTTCGCCGCCGTTCCCCGCATCCTGATGCATCCCGACAACAAGACCTTCGCGGAAAACACCGTCTCGACCTACAATGTCATTGAGGCCGCCGCCAAGCTCGGCATCCGCAAGGTGATCATCGCCTCCTCGGAAACCACCTATGGCGTGTGTTTTGCCGAAGGCGACAAGGACTACCACGAATTCCCGCTGACCGAAGACTACGACACCGACCCGATGGACAGCTACGGCCTCTCCAAGGTCGTCAACGAGAAGACGGCGCGTGCCTTTGCCATGCGCTACGGCATCGATATCTATGCGCTCCGCATCGGCAATGTCATCGCCCCCGAAGACTACGCCGCCTTCCCGGGCTATCTCGCCGATCCGCCCTGCCGCAAGCGCAATGCCTGGTCCTATATCGACGCCCGCGATCTCGGCCAGATCGTCGATCTCTGCGTCAAGAAGGACGGCCTCGGCTTCCAGGTCTTCAACGCCGTCAACGACACGATCACGGCGACCGTGCCGACCCGCGAATTCCTGGCCAAATGGGCGCCCAACACGCCGATCACGGGCGATCTCGACGGCTTTGCAGCCCCGCTTTCCAACGCCAAGATCCGCGAGGTCCTCGGCTTCAAGGAAGAGCACGACTGGCGCAAATATGTCGACGTCTGAGGCCTCTGGCCGGCCGCTATCTCTCCGGCAAAGGCGAAAGCACGCTGCCGGTGACGTTTATGGGGTATAACTCCAAAATACACGTTCTCGTCGGTGCTTTTTTGTATATGAGAAGAGTCGGATGTCCAGGGGGCGGGGCAGGGCAAGGGGTCGCCCAAAGGAGGAGCCTTGGCAGAGCGACGCATGCAGATCGCCAATGTCGCGCAAAGTGAGATGCGCGGCCAGAACTTCGTCACATTCGACGTGGCGATGAACGGCTATGTGATTGCCACGGTCGACGCGCCGCTCCTGTCGGGCCGCATCCTCTGGTCGCATGCCGCCATTCACGGTTATGGCGATTTCGATCATCGCGAGAAGGTTCTGCTGGAGGCGGAGGTCGATCGGGTGCTTGAACCCGCATCCCCTCCGACCTGGGCCATGGGAGTGGGTATGACGCGCCGCCATTGACCGTCGGCTGGCCGGTGCCGGTCAAGGCGCGGTATCCAGTATCCTTGCTCGGACACTGGTCGCAGGCGCCGGGAGCCGAGACGCCGCTCAGCCCTTCAGGAATGCCAGCCGCTCGTCCGTGCGTCCCGGCTGGACCTCGTGGATCTCGGCACGCACGACCCCTTCCGCGACAAAGGGGTCCTGATCGACAAAGGCCTCGATCGCGCTGCGTTCTGCGCCATGGGCGAGGATCATGCCGCCTGCCTGCGCCTGAAGGCTTCCGGCGACCAGGAAAAGCCTCTGGTCGAAGCCCAGTTTTAGCCAGGCATTATGCCCGGCCATGAGTTCGCCGGCCTTTGCCCTGTTTTCCGAAAAACCCAAAAAGATGATGAACATGCAGGGTCTCCTGGATCAGTCGTGACTCTGGAATGGGTGGCCCGTATGGGCGGCAAGGGACCCGCGTGCGATGTCGTGCAACCACGATGTCATCGCCACCACCTCGCGCTCGATGAATTCCGGGTCCTGAAAGGCATTGTAGAGGGTTGCCGCGCCCTGGCTGCGTGACAGGAGCTGCAGCGCGAGCTGGTCGGCATCCTCTGCCCGACCCAGCGCTGCAAACTGCTGTGCGAGCCATTCGCGAAACAGGGTGAAGAGCCGCACCGCCTCGGGTCGGGCGGGGTGGTCAAGTTTTGCCAGTTCGCTGGTCAGCGTCCCGATCGGGCAGCCGTGGCGGCGGATCTTGTCGCCATTCACCCGCAGGATGTCGATGAAGGCCTCGATCCGCCCGACCGGATCGGCCACATCCGCCTCCCAGCAGGCCATCATGCTCACCCGGTCCGCGCGCCGCTTTGCGATCACGCCGGCCAGGATCTCGTCCTTGCTCTTGAAGTGATGGTAAAAATTCCCGCGCGAAATGCCGACAGCCGTTGCGATATCGGCAAAGGACGTATGCTCGAAGCCGCAGCGGTAGAACAGCATATCGGCGGTGGCGACGATCCTCTCGCGTGTCTCTCGCTGTGTCATGCTGGCTCTGCCCCTGTCACGAAATGCGCTAGGTCAATTGTCCTAGACAGGAATTAGGACGATTGACCTAGTTTGTCAATCGCCCTTGAGAATCACCCCACCCCCTGCCAGTGTCGCGCACACGCAAAGCCTCCGGAGACCCGATGCTCGTACTCTTCCGCAAGACGCCGATCCTCGGCGCGCTTCTGGCCCAGGTCGTGGCACTGCCGGTGGTGGCGGCCGTGACTGCGCCGTTGTCGACCTCGGTGGAGCGCCTGCCGCTGATCGCTATTGCCCTTATCCTGCAGGGCGTGATCGCCGCCGGCATCACGCGGGTGCTGGGTCTCGCCCGGTGGTGGCTGCTGATCGCCTTCCTCTTTCCGCTCGCCATGGGCTCCGCCTTCCTCATCGGCAATCTGCCCGCCTGGCCCTTCGGTCTTGCCTTCCTCGTGCTGGCGCTCGTCTTTTCCAACACCACGCGCGGCCGTGTGCCGCTCTACCTCACCAACCGCGAGACCGCCTCGGTGCTGACAGACATGATGCGGGATCGGGGTGCCACCCGCGTGCTCGATCTCGGCTGCGGGCTGGGCGGTGTGGTCCGCGCACTTGATGGCGAGGGCCGGCAGGCACGCGGGGTGGAAAACGCCCCCGCCGTCTATCTCGCCGCACGCCTTCTCTCGGTCCTCACCGGCAAGGGCGAGATCCGCCGCGGCGATCTCTGGAAGACGGATGTCTCACAGGAAGACATCGTCTACGCCTTCCTGTCACCAGCCCCCATGGCGGCGCTGTGGCAAAAGCTCTCCACCGAAATGAAACCCGGCAGCCTCTTCGTCTCCAACAGTTTTCCCGTGCCGGATATCGACCCGGACGAGATCTGGGAACTGTCGGACAGCCGCAAGACGCGGTTGTTTCTGTATCCGATTGGCAAGGCGGAGGCGGGAATGGAGGCGGGGTGACCTCCTTCCTTCTCCCCGCCTGCGGGGAGAAGGTGGCCGAAGGCCGGATGAGGGGCAGTGGCGGATTGCGGGAAACATGATAGGATCTCACCCGAACCGAGGATAGATCAATGCTACTGGACAGGGTGAGGCAGCGCAGAGACGCAATCCGGCAGATCGGAGCTGAGGCCGCCGAACAGGCTCGTGCACTCGGCATCGAGCCTGTGAATGTTGTCTATCCGGAGCCTGAGACCCCGATTGTTGCCCGCCGGATCATGATGCCGGTGGTGGATCCGGATAAGCCGGAGTTCGTCCGCCTGAAGAAAAACATGCGGTAGGGTTTGCCGGTGCCGTATTGCACGATCCTGGCCGGACCGAATGGATCGGGAAAGTCATCGATTTATAACAAGCTTCAGCCTCGGGGCGTGTTCATAAATGCGGATGACATTGCGAAACACCTGCCCGATGACGTGAATACAGGGGCGCGCCACATCCGAGCAGGTCGACTAGCGATCGAAAGAATCAACGAAGCTCTGGCATCCAACTCCGATTTCTGCTTCGAAACAACCTTAAGCAGTCGGCATGCGCTGAGTGTCATGCGCCGGGCGAAAGAAGCGGGATTTTCTGTCGCCTTCATCTATGTGATCCTGGCATCACCGGAACTCAACGTCGCTCGCGTTCGGTTTCGCGTTAGAAACGGTGGACACAGCATTCCCTATCAGGATGTCGTCCGTCGCTATGATGCTTCGCTCAAGAACCTGGCTCCGGCGCTCAGACTTGCAGAAGAATACGTCATCATCGACAATTCTCCCGCTGAACCGATCTTGGTGTTGGAAGGACGGTCGGAACAGTATCTCGACCTGATCGGCTACAATCCTGACCTACCTCTTCATCGGCTCCTACTCGATGCCGTGCAGATCGCATTTCGGTTTGGTCTCTCCTAGAGCAATCACGCCACCACCCGCTCTGCCTCATCCGGCACGCTCACGCGCCAGCTGTTGCGGCCGTCGCCCTTGGCGGCGTAGAGCGCCCGGTCGGCGGCGTCCAGCAAGCGATCGAAATCGCCTTCGTGCTGGATCGGCCCGCAGGCGGCACCCACGCTGATCGTCACATGCTGGTTGCGGTCGCCGGTATAGGCGTGTGCTACGCCGAGCTGGCGGACGGCGCGGCGCAGGCTTTCGGCAAGCGCCGCTGCCGTATCCGGATCGGCGCCCGCCATGATCGCCACGAACTCCTCGCCGCCATGGCGGGCGAGATGGGCTTCGATCGGTAGCGCCCGGCGCATGGCGCGGGCCACGCGCTTCAGGCAGTCGTCGCCGGCGCCATGGCCATAGGCGTCGTTATAGGCCTTGAAGTGGTCGACATCGACCATCAGCAGCACCACGCGCTTCGCCGCATCCGGTGTCTCGGTCATCAACCGTGTAAGCTCCATCTCGGTGCCGCGGCGGTTTGACAGGCGGGTCAGCGGATCGGTGACGGAAAGCCGGGCCAGATCCTTGTTCTGGCGGGAGAGTTCGCGTTTCAGCGCCTCGTTTTCTTCCATCTGCAGATGGCTGGTCAGCGCTTCCACCTCGAGCTGGTAGGAAACGAGCAGCGTCATGATGACGGTCGGCATGTAGACCGCCAGATGCTGGATCACATAGGAGGGCGTGGCCCCCTCAATGAACCAGATCGCCGAATAATTCAGGCAGAAGGTGAAGATGCTGGCGCGCAGCGCCGGCCGGAAGGGCGAGGCGGCTGCAATGGTGATCGCCATCTGGAAGCTCGTGGCGGCGTAGAAATAGGTGAGCACGCCGGGGCTCGAACTCGACACCAGGATCACGCACCAGCAGACATTGGCAAAGAGCGCCACGAGGATCGCGGCGATCTCCTTCTTCTCCACCGGATGGTCGGCACCGATATAAACGAGGAGGCCGATGGCGATCGGCAGCATGACGCCGAAGCGCAGCGTCGCCGACAGCATGGTGACATCGCCGAGCAACCAGAGATCGAAAAGAAAACAGCCGAGATAGAAAACGAGGACACAGAACACGGCAGCACGCAGCATGCGGCTGCGCAGGGGGGCACGGGATTCCAGAAAGGCCGCATATTGCTCCACCGTCAGGCGGGGTCGTGCGGGAAGTCCGAGCCATCTCATCATGGATGTCCAATCACCGATTGAAATATGGGTCATTCGAAAACGAGGCCAAGCTAGAGGCGGCCCCCTTAATTTGGGGTGAAGGTCCTGTGCCAATACGAGAAATCATGGATGAACAAAGAGCCTATGGTGAATGAAACGTAAATCTGCGCACTGATCTGCGCAGTCGCCGCGCACAGCTGTTTCAATTCAGGATGGTATCGGCAATTCCGGGCCTTGGACAGTGCGTCACGGGAGCGCTGGAAGCCGAATCAGACCTGTCGACGTCGCAAATCAGGGGCTGGCTCCTTACCCGCCCGTAAACCTGCAATTGTCTTAACGTGTGGTTGCGCCGGTCGTTTGTGGCTCGACGGCAGCCTGGGCGGTGCCGGCTGCGGGTGCGGCAAGCGCCTCCGCTGCCTTCAGCCGTGCGGCCATGTCGCGGATCAGCCGCGTCGATTGCGCCGAGAGCGAGCGCGGGCGCACCATCGGCGGCAACGCATCCGGATTGGCGGCATCCGCCACTTCGGGCTTTTCTTCCCGCTCCGGCATGGGCTGGTCGATGCCGAAGATCGGCTTCAGGTCGATGCCCTGATGGGCGTAATCCATCAGCTTCTTGAAGGTCATCGCCGGCAGCGAGCCACCGGTCATGTTGTTGGTCGAGGTATAGTCGTCATTGCCGAACCAGATGGCGGCCGTGTAGTTGCCGGTATAACCGACGAACCAGGCATCGCGGTAAGCCTGCGTCGTGCCCGTCTTGCCGCCGGTCAACACGCCGTCGACGGCGGCGCGCCGCGCCGTGCCGATATAGGGGATCTTGGTCATCATCTGGTTCATGGAGATCGCCGCCTGCTCGGTCAGGATCTGCTCGGCCACCGGTGCGTCGCGATCGAAGTCGTAGAGCACCTCGCCGGCATAATTGCTGATCTGGGCAATGCCATGCCGGCGCGAGGCCTTGCCGCCGGCCGGCAGCACAGCATAGGCCGTGGCCTGGTCCATAACGGTCACTTCGGCGGTGCCAAGCGGAATGGTCACGTCCAGCTTGATCGGCGTCTCCACACCCATGGCCTTGGTGGTCTGGATGATGGCGTCGATGCCGAACTTTTCCTTGGCAAGCCGGACCGGGATCGTGTTGATCGATTTCGCCAGCGCCGTTTCCATGGTCACCCGGCCGGCATAGCTGCGGCCGTAATTCTGCGGGCTCCAATTGCCCCAGGAGACGGGGGCGTCGACCACCACGGTCTCAGGCGTATAGCCGTTCTCCATGGCGAGCGCGTAAGTGTACATCTTGAAGGAAGAGCCCGGCTGGCGCAGCGCCCGTGTGGCGCGGTTGAACTGGCTTTCGCCATAGTCCCGCCCGCCGACCATGGCCCTGACCGCACCGCCGCCCTCAATCATCACAAGCGCGCCCTGGCGGACATTATAGCTCTCGCCATATTCCCGCAGCGACGAGGCAACGGCCTCTTCCGCCGCCTGCTGCAGGCCAAGATCGATCGTCGTGCGCACGACGAGCGTATGATCCTTGAAGCGGGCGGCAATCCGCTGAACCTCCTCGAAGGCCCAGTCGAGGAAAAAGTCGGGTGCTTTCTTCTCGTCGCGGTCGATGACGGAGGCCGGGTTGCGCCGGGCAGCCACAACCTGCCCCTCGGTCATCAGCCCGCTCTGCACCATGTTGGTCAAGACGTCATTGGCACGGGCACGCGCGGCCGGCAGGTTGACATGCGGCGCATATTTCGCCGGGGCCTTGAAGAGACCGGCCAGCATCGCGGCTTCCGCAAGCGTCACCTCGGTGATGTTCTTGCCGAAATAGAATTGCGAGGCCGCGGCCGCCCCAAACGTGCCGCCGCCCATATAGGCGCGGTCAAGATAGAGCGACAGGATCTCTTTCTTCGAGAGGTTCGCTTCGAGCCAGAGCGCCAGATAGGCTTCCTTGATCTTGCGCTCGATCGACCGCTCATTGGTGAGGAAGAGGTTCTTCGCCAGCTGCTGCGTCAGCGTCGAGCCGCCCTGGACCACTTCGCCGGCCTTGGCATTCTCGCTCATGGCGCGCGCCAGACCGAAGAAATCGATGCCGAAATGCTCGAAGAAGCGCCGGTCTTCGGTGGCCAGCACCGCCTTCACCAGATGGTCAGGCAGCTCGTCGACCGGCACGGAATTCTCGTGGATGATGCCGCGATGGCCGATCGTATTGCCGTAGCGATCAAGGAAAGTGACGGCGAAATTGTCGTGGTTGCGCCAGTCCTTCTTGGTTTCCTCGAAGGCCGGCTGGGCAAGCGCCAGCAGAACCACCATGCCGGCTGTGCCGAGTGTCATCGCTTCGCCGGCAATCTCGAAGCCAAGCTTCTTCAGCCCCCGAACACGGAAGCGACGGAAGAAGATGCTGATCTCCTCCCAGGTCTCGGTCAGGTCGTAGCCGGCGTTCCACAGGGTGGAATCGAGCCAGCTGTCGATCTTGAGGAAGACGTGGCGCTTGAGTTTCTGCGGCTTTTGGGCCTTGGCCTCGGGCCGCGCAGAGGCAAGCCGATCGTCTCCGTCGGCAGCGCCCAGGCGCTCAACCGGGTCCAGATCGTCAGGCTTGTCGCTATCGGCCACCGTGGCTTTTCCCGAAAACTTGTTGTCCGCTCCCTTGACGCGCCCGCCGATTGGGATCAGGACCCAAGGGATCAAGGGGCATGTCGTCTTCCATGAGTGATGGGCGATTTGCCGCCAAAGAACAAGCGGTTTCACGGGCCATGGTGAACCCGGCCGAGGTGAGGGCGCGCTTTTGGCGACAAGCGTTGCACCCCTGCCACCGGCCCGAAGCGGGCAACCGCCGGGGCTGTGATCACAAAGCGCCAATGCCCCTGGAAACGACAGTCAGTTGAACGAGCCGATGACCGAACAACCCTTCTGGAAAACCAAGACGCTCGCCGAGATGAGCAATGCCGAATGGGAGAGCCTCTGCGACGGCTGCGGCCTCTGTTGTCTCAACAAGCTCGAGGACTGGGACACCGGCGAGGTGGTCTTCACCTCCGTCGCCTGTCGCCTGCTCGACGGCGACAGCTGTCGCTGCTCCGACTACGAAAACCGCCAGGCAACCGTGCCTGACTGTATCCAGCTGACGCTGCAGGGCCTGCGCGAGATCCAGTGGCTACCACCGACCTGCGGCTACCGCCTGATCGACGAAGGCCTCGATCTCTATTGGTGGCACCCGCTTGTCTCCGGCGACCCCGAAACCGTGCACCAGGCCGGCATCTCCGCCCGCGGCCGGACGATTTCCGAAGAAGGGCTCGATGTCGAGGATCTCGAGAATTATGTGGTGGACTGGCCCATGCATGTGGGTGAGGAGCGGCGGTAGGGGGGGCTGCCGACCCGGGGAGGTCGGATGCAATTCTCCCCCCACCGGGATTGATAAAAGTTAACTCGTTATAGTTGCTTTCAAATTCGCACATCCGAAAACTATCACATTAACCAAGTGTAAAACTTGCAGTGTGAGAATTGGCCCTCAGTGGAGCGAGGACCGCGATGGCTGTGCCCGTGGTTCGGCGGTTCGTATTTATCTATCGGAGGATACTCTAATGTTGGGTTTTGGCGGTGCGGATGCGAAAGCCGTGCTTGAGGCGATGAGCAAATCGCATGCGATTATCGAGTTCAAGCCGGATGGAACCATTCTGTCGGCGAACGAGAATTTCTGTCAGGCGGTGGGCTATCAGCTGTCGGAGATCGTTGGCCAGCACCATCGCATGTTCGTCGATCCCGCCGAGGCAGCCTCGCCGGAATATCGCGAATTCTGGGCAATGCTTGCCCGGGGCGAATTCGATCGCCGCCAGTACAAGCGCTTCGGCAAGGGTGGCAAGGAGATCTGGATCGAGGCCTCCTACAACCCGGTGAGCCGTGGCGGCGGCAAGCCTTACAAGGTCATCAAGTTTGCAACCGACATCACGGCGAGCAAACTGAAGCGAGCCGAAGATGCCGGCAAGCTCGACGCGCTGTCCCGCACCCAGGCGGTGATCGAGTTCACCCCGAAGGGTGAGATCCTGACTGCGAACGAGAATTTTCTCGCCACGCTCGGTTATCAGCTCTCGGAAATCCAAGGCAAACATCACCAGATGTTTTGCGAACAGTCCTACACCAACAGCGACGAGTACAGGCAGTTCTGGTCGAAGCTGGCGAGTGGCGAAGCCGCAACCGGCGAGTATCTTCGCATCGGCAAGGGCGGCAAGCGGATCTATATCCAGGCCTCCTACAACCCGATCCTCGACATGAACGGCAATGTCTTCAAGGTGGTGAAATTCGCCACTGACGTCACGACCCGCGTCAACAATGTCGACGAACTGGCAACCGCTCTCAATGTCATGTCGGAAGGCGACATGACGCGCACGCTGGATACGCCATTCCTGCCGACGCTCGAAAAGCTGCGGGTCGACTACAACCAGACCTCCCACAAGCTCCGCAGCACGCTGCAGGCAATTCTCGGCAATGCCAGCGCAATCGCGGCGGCCTCGCAGCAGATCCAGTCGGCCTCGAATGATCTGTCGAAGCGTACCGAACAGCAGGCCGCCTCCGTCGAGGAGACGGCAGCCGCCCTGGAAGAGATCACCACCACGGTTGCCGATTCCAGCCACCGCGCTGCCGAAGCAGGCGATCTCGTCCGCAAGACCAAGGACAATGCCGAGCGGTCCGGCAACGTCGTCGGACAGGCGGTCGAGGCCATGGGCAAGATCGAGAAATCGGCCGGCGAAATTGCCAATATCATCGGCGTGATCGACGAAATCGCCTTCCAGACCAACCTTCTGGCATTGAATGCCGGTGTCGAGGCGGCGCGTGCCGGTGAGGCCGGCAAGGGCTTTGCGGTTGTCGCTCAGGAGGTTCGCGAACTCGCCCAGCGTTCCGCCAAGGCCGCCAAGGAGATCAAGGAACTGATCAACGCCTCCAATGCGCATGTGAAGGAAGGCGTCACGCTGGTCGACACCACCGGCAAGGCCTTGCAGGAGATCGTCACCCAGGTTGTCCAGGTGGACGGCAATGTCGGTGCGATCGTCGAAGCCTCCAAGGAGCAGGCGACGGGGCTCAAGGAAATCAACATGGCCGTCAACACCATGGACCAGGGCACCCAGCAGAATGCCGCCATGGTCGAGGAGACAACGGCAGCCGCACACAGCCTGGCCCGCGAAGCCGAACAACTGTTCCAGATGCTCGGCCAGTTCAACATCGGCGCCGGCTCTGCACAGCAGCGCAGCGCGCCCGCCGCCGTCAACAACCAGTCGCGCCCGCAACCCTCGCCGGCACGCCAGATGACCGCCAAGGTCGCCCAGGCCTTCCACGGCAACGCCGCCGTCAAGACCGGCGGCAGCTGGGAAGAGTTTTGAGATAACCGGCGCAAGACGCTACGGATCTGGAGCGAGGAAGGCCGGTCACGATGTGGCCGGCCTTCCATCGTTTCGGTGGGCAGTGACGAGAGAAAATA
This sequence comes from Allorhizobium sp., assembly GCA_965283865.1. GTDB lineage: Bacteria > Pseudomonadota > Alphaproteobacteria > Rhizobiales > Rhizobiaceae > Allorhizobium. The sequence continues at coordinate 3,467,768 of CBDIQA010000001.1, read as the reverse complement.
GGTCTCGGGTGCCCCTCTTCGGGCAACTCGACTTTGTTCTTGCGGGGCGGATGGAACGCCCTGCGGTGTTGCCCTTTATGCTGCCTCTGTTACAGCCATTTCAACCGTCAAACCGGCGGCCACGGCCATGTTGACCAGAGTATCGAGACCGAACAGGTCGATTTTGCCGCGCGTAAGGTCGGAGATGCGGGGCTGAGTTACGCCGAGCCGCCGGGCTGCCTCTGCCTGGGTCCAGCCCTTGGCAACGATCTGCTGCTCGAGCGCCATCATCAGACGGGATCTGAGCTTCAGGCTTTCGGCTTCCGCCGGTGCTTCTGCTAGTGCGTCCCAGACGCTCTCGTATGGTGTGTCATTCATCGTTTTCGCTCCCGGATCAGTTCGCTGTAGCGTCTGGACGCCAGATCGAGATCAGCCTTTGCCGTTTTCTGCGTTTTCTTCTGAAAGCAATGTAGGTTCTGTTGACAAAGTATGGCAGCCATATTTTGGCGGCGGCCAGAGCGAGAAATGCTGAGAAGGATTTTCGTGTTTTGTCGTATCGGGTGGCGATCCGGCGGAACTGCTTGAGACGGTTGAACATTCGTTCAATGCGGTTTCGATCTTTGTAAACTTGGAAGTCGCATGCAGGCGGGTTCTTTCGGTTGGCCTTTGGCGGTATCACCGGTCTGATCCCCTGGATCAGCAGTTCTTCGCGCAGGAAATCACCATCATAACCTTTGTCTGCAAGGAACAGCCTCGGTTTGCTAACTGGTATCGCCAGCAAATCGGGAACGGCGTTATAATCCGAAGCTTCGCCGCCCGTCAGAACAAACCCGAGCGGGCGTCCCCGACCGTCTGCGCGGGCATGGATTTTTGTCGTAAAGCCGCCTCGTGATCGACCAAAAGCCTCCTTATAAGTCCCCCTTTAGCGCCCGCAGCCTGGGAGTGACCGCGAACCGTAGTGCTGTCGATCATATGCTGCCAGTCATCCGTCAGCCCGAGTTCGACCAGGGTCTCAAGGAGAGCATCCCAAACGCCTTGCTTGGCCCAACGGCGAAAGCGCACATAAATGGAATTCCATTTGCCGTAGCGTTCATGAATGTCGCGCCAGGGGCAGCCGACCCGTAGGACATGCAACATCCCGTTCATATATCGCCGATTATCGTGCGCGGGCCGGGATTTCCTCCCGCGCTCGGTGGGCAACAGCCCCTCGATAATCCGCCATTCCATGTCCGTCAGGTCGCCGCGAGCCAAAACCGCCTCCTAAAAGGCAGTTTTGAATCATATTCTCACCGATTTGAGAATCCCAATGCAAAGGCGTAGCAACTGATGTCTTCAATTCGACAGTGCATTTATCAACGTCTTGTGCTGTGGTCCACCTTCCGCGTCGCGGTCTATGATAGAAACTGTCTCGAACAGAATTTCGATGGTTAAGTCATTGAAAGTTATCAGCCAAAGTCTCGGGCTGAGCGCGTTCCATTGGTGCGCCTCTTCGCTATCCAAAATTTCATTGAATGCCCATGGCTGAATGGGATAGCGACACTGTTTCAGTCCCTCAACGTTCAGCGGCGTAATACGGAAATCGATGACATCCCTGAATTTGAGTACCACATTGCCACCTCCTGCTCGCGGTGACGCTTCGTAGCAAACGAAAGCATCGTTACCATCAAACAGCACTGCAGGGTTGGCGACAGTTCCCAGTTCAGGGAAACTCTCTTGAGCAACGATTACTTGCATTATCAATCACGCCATGGAGTCGATGGAAGGCCGAACGATCAGTCGCCTATGAACGACAACTTTGTCAACAGAACCTAGCACGTAGACAGCGTCTTTCAGGCGGGCGAGAAAGATGACCCTGAAGGCGCCGGCCTCGTCCCAAAACGGATTTCCTGAACGCCGGGACCGACCACCGGCAATGGCTTGGCGTCATGCGGTTCCAACCCATGCTGGACCCGGTCGATCTGATAGCCGGCTGCCCGCCGCGCGCTCGCGGAGCTGCCGCAGAAGACCACAGCTTTCATGTGATTTGGTATACAATATTTTGTATGAGACGACAAGCCGACGATCAGGGGGTGGAATTGAATGCGTCCACCAACAGAGAATAGAGCGGTGGCCGCTGAGCATTGCTTTGAAGCTTTGCGTTTGTCATTCAGTTGCATTGCAATGTCTCTAGGAGCCAGCCATGTCCAATGCACTTGTCCAGACACGCATCGACCCTGATATTCGCGATCGCGCTGCCGCTGTGCTCGAAGCCATGGGCCTGACTGTGTCGGATGCCGTGCGCATCCTGCTTACCCGTACTGCCAACGAAGGTGCCCTGCCGATCGAACTTCTGGCCGACCCCGAAGTTCACGACGCCTGGTTTCGCGCCAAGGTGCACGAGGCGCTGGAGGATGCGCGGGACGATGTTGACGACGATGTCGTGGCGGAGGTCTTTGCCGGGCGCAGAGCCGCCGCCGCCAAGGATGCCAGCCATTGAGGCTGACATGGTCAGCGCTGGCCCTTTGCCGACCGTATGGCCATCTTTGATTTTATCGAAGCAGAGAATCCTGCTGCTGCTGTCCGGATCGATGAGAGGATCGACGCGAGTGTAAAGCGGCTTCTGGAATTTCGAGAGAGTGTACGCTCCGGGCGGGTGGCCGGGACCAGGGAACTCGTGATCACCGGTACGCCGTATGTTGCCGCCTATGTTGTCCTTTCCGACCGGATACGAATTTTGCGCCTGCTCCACGGCGTGCAGGTATGGCCGGACGCACTGTGACTGCTTCCCCAATAAATCGGCACCTCCCCCCTTGACCCTCCCATGATGGGAAGGTCCATGTAAGGTGGCGGAGGTGACCGCTATGAACATGCAGTCCAGGCCCGATGCGGCCAAGAAGACAATTGAACCGATCCTTCTGCCCGTCGAGGGCATGACCTGCGCCTCCTGTGTGCGCCGGGTGGAGAAGGCCGTAGCGTCCGTGCCGGGCGTAACCGAAAGCGCGGTGAACTTTGCCACCGAGACACTGTCGTTGACGCCGGGTGAGGGGTTTTCGGCCGAGGCGCTGCTCGCCGCGATCGACAAGGCCGGTTACGAGGCCAAGGCCGAGACGCTGGTGCTCGAGGTCGAGGACATGACCTGTGCCTCTTGCGTCTCGAGGGTCGAGAAGGCGTTGAAGAGCGTACCGTCAGTCGAGACGGCCAGCGTCAACCTGGCGACTGGCGAGGCGGTGGTGAAGGTGCTGGGCGGCGTCCAGGCGCTGCCGGCGCTCGCCGCTGCCGTCACCAAGGTCGGCTATGTCGTCCGGCTGTTGGGCGGTGCGGACACTAATTCTTCCGAGGGCGGTGCTGCGACTGCTGACCTCAGCCTGCGGCAAGGCGCAACCGACGACGGCGGCAATGCAGACGTGGCGGCAGCAGCTGTGCCGAACCATCAGGCGGGTTCGGCAAGGGCGACCGTCGATGGCCGCGAGGCGCGGCGCGAGAAGGAGATATCAGGGCTCAAGCGTGATTTCCTGATTGCCTTCGTGCTGACCTTGCCGCTCTTCGTCGTCGAAATGGGCGCGCATATCTATCCGCCGCTGCATCATGTCCTGATGGATGTTTTCCCCGGCAACGCGCTGTATCTGCTGCAGTTTGCGCTCGCGACAGCAGTGCTCGTCGGTCCCGGCCGGCGTTTTTATGTGAAGGGCATTCCGGCGCTCTTGCGGCTCGCACCCGACATGAACGCGCTGGTCGCGATCGGCACGGGCGCCGCCTATCTCTATTCGCTGGTGACGACCTTCGCGCCAAGCCTGCTGCCATCAGACGCGCAGCATGTCTATTATGAAGCCGCGACCGTCATCGTCTCGCTGATCCTGCTCGGGCGGCTTCTGGAAGCCCGGGCCAAGGGCCGCACAGGGGCCGCGATCCGCAAGCTGGCGGGGCTGCAGGCGAAGACGGCCCGGGTCGAGCGCGACGGCGCGACGCGCGACGTGGCGCTCTCCGACGTGAAACTCGGCGATGTCGTCGTGGTCAGGCCGGGCGAGCGCATTCCGGTCGATGGCCGGGTGATCGATGGATCGAGCGCCGTCGACGAGGCGATGATTTCGGGCGAGCCGATCCCGGTCGAAAAGGGTGAGGGGGCCACGGTCATCGGCGGTACGGTCAATGGCTCCGGCTCCTTCCGCTTCGAGGCGACGGGTGTCGGTGCCGAGATGATGCTCTCGCGCATCATTCGCTTGGTGCAGGAAGCGCAAGGGGCAAAACTGCCGATCCAGAAGCTGGTCGACGAAGTGACGGCCTGGTTCGTGCCCGCCGTGATCGGCATTGCCGTTGTGACCTTCCTGATCTGGCTGCTCTTGGGTCCCGACCCGGCCTATACCCATGGCCTGGTGGCGGCCGTCGCCGTGCTGATCATCGCCTGCCCCTGTGCCATGGGGCTCGCCACGCCGACCTCGATCATGGTCGGGACGGGGAGGGCCGCTGAACTCGGCGTGCTCTTCCGCAAGGGCGCGGCCCTGCAGGGCCTGTCCGCCATCGACTGGGTTGTCATGGACAAGACCGGCACGATCACGGCGGGCAAGCCTGAAGTGAGCCAGATCGTGACGGCTGAGGGTTTTGACGAGGCCGAGGTGCTCAGGCTGACCGCGAGCCTCGAGGCGCGTTCGGAACATCCGCTGGCGGATGCGATTGTGCGCGCGGCGGAGGCGCGGGGAATTGGGTTGGCTGCGGTGGAGAATGTCGAGGCCGTGGCGGGGTTTGGCGTCACCGGGATGGTCGAGGGCCGGCGGGTTGCTTCGGGGGCTGATCGGTACATGGTGAAGCTTGGGGTGATGCCATACGGTCTCTCCGAAAGTCCCCTCCCCAACCCCTCCCCACAGGGGGGAGGGGCTTTCTCTGCCGCCAGCCTCCAGGCCGCCATGACCCGTCTCGCCGACGAAGGCGCAAGCCCGCTCTATGTGGCGATCGATGGCAAGCTCGCAGCAGCAATCGCGGTGGCCGATCCGATCAAGGCGACGAGTGCTGAGGCAATTGCGGCGCTGAAGGCCCGTGGCCTGAAGCTGATGATGGTGACCGGCGATAACCGGCGGACGGCAGAGGCCGTGGCGAAAAAGGCCGGTATCGACGCGGTCGTCGCCGAAGTGCTGCCGGAGGGAAAGGTGAGCGCGATCAAGGCGCTGCAGGCGAAAGGTGAGGCGGTTGCCTTTGTCGGCGACGGCATCAATGACGCGCCGGCGCTGGCCACCGCCGATGTCGGCATTGCCATCGGCACGGGCACGGATGTGGCGATCGAGAGCGCCGACGTGGTGCTGGTCGGCGGCGACCTGATGGGTGCGCTGCATGCCATAGAACTGTCTGACCGGGTGATGGGCAATATCCGCCAGAACCTGTTCTGGGCCTTCGGCTACAATGTGGCGCTGATCCCGGTCGCGGCGGGGCTGCTCTATCCACTGTCAGGCGTGACCTTCTCGCCGATGCTGGGCGCGGCGGCCATGGGGCTGTCGAGCGTGTTTGTGCTGACCAATGCGTTGCGGTTGAGGACGGCGAAGGTGACGCGGTGATGGGTCGCCATTCTCCCCCCTTGTGGGGGAGATGTCGGCGCAGCCGACAGAGGGGCGAGCCGGGTGAGACCGGTCGGCCGACAGGGTTAGCGGGCGTGGCACCCCCTCTGTCCTGCCGGACATCTCCCCCACACGGGGGGAGAGCGGATCGCCGCCGCGCTTGTGCCTTCCCGACAAGGGCCTCGAAACCAAGGAGAAACGACCATGACGATGAACATCGGCGAAGCCTCCGCCGCCTCGGGCGTGTCGGCCACGCTGATCCGCTATTATGAGGAGATCGGGCTGATTGCGCCGGCTGGGCGGACGGCCTCGAATTACCGGGTCTATGATGCCGACAGCGTCAATCGGCTGCGTTTCGTGCGGCGGTCCCGAAAGCTCGGCTTTTCGCTTGAGGAGACCGAGCGGCTGCTAAAACTCTGGGACGACAAGGCGCGGGCCAGTGCCGAGGTGAAGGCGCTCGCGCTCTCCCATGTCGAGGAGCTGGAGACGAAGATCGCCGAGATGCAGGCGATGCGCGATACGCTCTATCATCTCGCCGAACGCTGTCAGGGCAATGATCGGCCCAACTGCCCGATCCTCGCCGATCTCGAAGGCCGGCCGCTGCGGCAAAAGACCGCCGCCGAGGCGACGGGTGGCGACTGCTGCGGGGATTGACCTTGCCCCCGTGGGAAGGCTGACAATGCAAATGACAAGGCCGGAGATGCCGGCCAAGACAAGGAAAAGACAAGGAAGGATAACACCATGATCGGACAGACGGTTTTCAAGATCGAGGACATGACTTGCGGGCATTGCGAAAAGACCGTGGTCAAGGCGCTGGCGGAGGTGCTGCCGGGCAAGGCCGTGACGATCGATCTCGCCGCCCGCAAGGCCTTTGTCGAGGGTGACGCGGTGCTGGCCGAACAGGCGATCCGCGAGGCGGGCTATACGCCGGTGCGGGAAGGGTGAGGGCTGAGGAAGTAGGCAGTAGGCAGTAGCCAATAGGGAGCTGGAGTTCGTCCGCCGCGAAGAGCGAAGACTCTGCAGGTTTGCCACGCTGCTGGCGAATCAATCCAATCTCGCTGCCTACTGCCTACTGCCTACTGCCTACTGCCTACTGCCTACTGCCTACTGCCTACTGCCTACTGCCTACTGCCTACTGCCTACTGCCTACTGCCTACTGCCTACTGCCTACTGCCTACTGCCTCCCTTGCAATCTCCACAAACCTCAATATATATGAACTATCGTATGTATTGTTGGAGACACCGCCATGAGCAAGGATTACATCGCCATCACCCGGGATATCTCGAGCGGGATCAAGACCCTGCGCAAGGACATTCCCGATGTGATGTCAGGCTTTTCGGCCATGGCGGGGGCGGCGACGAAGGATGGCGCGCTGTCGAAGAAGGTGAAGGAACTGGTGGCGCTGGGCATTGCCATTTCCACCCGCTGCGACGGCTGCATCGGCTTCCATACGGAGGCGCTGATCAAGCTCGGCACCACCAAGGCGGAATTCGAGGAGACGCTGGGGCTGGCCGTCTATATGGGCGGCGGACCCTCGCTGATGTATGCGGGCGATGCCATGATGGCCTGGGAGCAGTTTGGCGGGCCGGAGGCCTGACGAGTCCTTAGAAGGGCGCTCCCGTGACGACTTCGCGGGGGCTTCCGGCTGGCACAGCCGGCCCTCCAATTTCCCCTGAAATTCTGAGGTTTCCGCGCATTTGCGCGACCTAAATTAGCGAAATATTCGTAAGCCTGGCTGATGATTGTTCCCAGAGCTGCTGTGGGGGCGGCCGGACAGGGAAAGACAGAAATTGAGTGACGCGGATGTGGGCGCCGGACCTTCGGGTGCAAGGAGCCGGCTGGACTGGCTGTTGCGCATGCCGCCCGACGTGGAACGCGGCGAGGAGCGCGATTTCGGCGGCGAGCGGATCAAGCATCTGCGCCACGCCATCATCGTCGGCCTGATCGTCTACAACATCTACAACCTGACCAGCCTCTACCTGATGGCGGACATCCAGCCCTTCACGGTGGCGATGCGGCTTTTCGTTCTGGTCCCGGGATCGCTGGCGATCTTCTATCTCGTGCCGCGCCTGCCGCCGGCCTTTCGCGAGCTGTTGCTGCTGCAGGGCATGTTCGTCGCGAGCCTTCTGCCGCTCTACCTGCTCTACATCTCGCAATCGGCCTATGCGAGCTATACGCTGGGCGAACTGCCGCTCGTGCTGCTCTTCGGTAACATGTTGCTTGTGCTGCGTTATCGCTGGGCTTTGGTCTTCACCAGCGTCACCTGTCTGGCAGCGCTGTGGGTTATCTTCAACAAGCCGGGTCTGGACGAGAACCTGATCTTTCCGCTCACCGTGCAGGTGGTGACCGGGCTCTTCTTCACGCTCTATGGCAACTGGCATGTGGAGCGACAGCGCTGTCTGACCTATCTTGCCCGCTATGACGCGCAAAACCGCGCCGACCGGGCCGAGCGCCGGGGGGCGGCCCTGCGCGACCTGACGCTGACCGACATGCTGACCGGCATCCCCAACCGCCGCCATCTCGACGAGACGCTGGAGACCTGGTTTTCCGAGCGCGAGGAGGTGCTGCTGCTGATGGTCGATGTCGACCACTTCAAGGCCTTCAACGACCGCTTCGGTCATGTCGCCGGCGACGACTGCCTGCGCCGGATCGCCACTGCCCTGTCCACCTTCGCCGCCCGCCATGACGGCTTTGCCGCGCGCTATGGCGGCGAGGAATTCACTCTGCTCTTTGCCGTCGACGCAAAGACCGGCGGGGCCTTCCTTGCCGACCGCCTGGTGCGCAGCGTGCGCGACCTTGCCATTCCCCATCCCGCCCGCGTCGATGGCCTCGGCCATGTCACCGTCTCCGTGGGTTATGTCGGCACGGGGGAGGGTGATCCGCGGGACCCGCGCGATCTGGTCACACGGGCGGATCTGGCGCTGTATGAGGCGAAGAGTGCTGGGCGAAACCGGTCTAAGGCGGGGTGAGGCCTTTGGGTGGCCTCGGTCCTTCGAGGCCCCTGCGATGCAGGGGCACCTCAGGATGAGGGGCATGCGGCGGCATCAAACACAAAACCCCGCCTGAGGCGGAGTTTTGCTGACATCTCGGGAGGTTTGCAAACACCCGCCTGAGACGGCCACCGTAAGGTGGACTTAAATGCCGGTGCGACCGGCGACCGTTCAATTATGCTATTTGTTGGCCGATGTCACAATACAAGCCACGAGCAACACGTTGAGGGTCTTCTTCGTCAGGCTCCAGACAAGCGTTTGAACTATGGCCGGATTGTTGGAGGCGGTCAGGCCTAAGCAAAAGGCGCGTAAGCTGCTTTCGAAAAGACGCAAATCACCACGGGATAAGCGTGACTAACGCCCTACCCGCGCTTGAACGAATCATAATGTACCCGGAGATTGTTGATGGCGCCGGTCTTCCCGCAAAGATCGCCGGCGCCACCACGTCAACCAAGCCAGAAGTGCGGCTCGATCAATGGTCAAGTGGACATTCAATCTTCTGCTGAGTCCCGTCAAGCCGCTCTTTGGCGAACCCAAAGAGGACTTTCATGGGTACATTCCAAGTAACATGCCACAAGCCCGACAACGCAGATAATGACCGCCGCATGCAAGGTGTTGGCGGTCCCGGCGGGGGCGGCTGGTACAGAACAGTCGACCAGATGATTAATCTTATCGACGACGGTGAAAAGTTCTGGACCGTCGATACAAAAGGGAATTCCGTGTGGGTGATCACTTCGACCAGAAACGGGCGAAGGTACATCAAAACGGAGGCCGACGATAAAGAACCTAACAATCTCTTGGCGCTCCCGGTGTGTCCATAGACCCATCTGGGGCGAACGGCTTCCTCCCAGGCCTCGGCTTGGGAGGGGTTTTCGGTTCAGGCGGGGTCTTAAGCATACGCCGTAAGACCTCGTCGCCCTTCTTGTCGTCAATCTGCTATTCGGTGTTGGACATTGGCATACGATGAATTCGAAATTGATAGGGCGAAGCATGCCTTAGGAGATTTATGCCATGCATGGGCAGACCTCGAGGACACATGCTTCACCATACTCTTCTACATGATGCAGGACTCGTACACAGTTTGGGAGTTCCTACGAAATGAGCTGGATTTCACTAGAGCGCTTGAAGTGTGTAAAGCGCACGCGATAGGGAACAACTGGGAGGCTCATTGCGACCACATCCCAATACTGGTCGAAATGATTGACAAAAGCGTGCGCACTCCGAGGAACAGATATGTGCATGACCCTATCAGCCATGGCCCAAATTCATTGATTAGAACCACTCACAAAACGCGATACAGAAAAGTACCATTCAAGGGCATTCAGGTAACGGGCGAGTACGGCCCGCTCTTCTCGGAAGAGATTTACGCCTTAGGTAAAGCCGTCAGGGCGCTCGACTCCTACGCTGGAGCGATAGTCCAGTATCAAGACTGGCTCGATGGGGAACGTCATTACCCTTGGGAATTCCCTTCCATGGAAATCGCGCAGCTTGGAGCGCACTTTGCCATTGCCGAGTACACCCACTTAACCAAGTCGCTAGGGTCCACCCTGTAATCCTCTCGCGAAGCCCGAGAGCCAAGATCTCTTACGCCAGCCGCAATTCATCGCTGGCGTCTTCTTCTCGTCTTCGATCGTCATAGGAAATTCTCCGCTTCCTTGACGTATTTGCCTCGCTGGCACGCCAAACCATGCGCGCGCGGATGTGGTCCAGCAAGCTCGAAAATAGGAAAATAATCCTTGACACCGTGACGGTCATTCGCTAGGGTTTTGACATGATCGGAAAGCTGTGGCCGCAAGGGCTGAGGCGCTTCCGGTGAAGGTTTGGTGAGGGTCCGCTGTGCGGGCCCTTCTTTCGTTTCGGAGGGCGGCATGCTGGGCGAGGATCGACGGGGGGATCTGGACGAGGCGCTGCCTGAGGTCATCGAGGTGAAGGCGGCGGGAGCGGGCGAGCTGGATGCGCTGCTCCACGAATTCACCACCGAGATGCGCGCGCAGTTCGACCTGTTTCGCCGGTTGCGGGCGGGCGCCGAGGCGGTGCTCGACGGGGCCGACGAGGCGTTGGCCAAACAGGCGCGCGCCGATATCAAGGCGGCGACCGATGCGATTGCGCTGATCGTGCGCACGCTGGAAAAGATCGATGCGCTCTTGCGCCAGTTGGAGCGCGACCGGGTGGATGCCGAGGAGCGGGCGCTGGAGGCGCGCGATCCGGAGGCGCTGCGCGGTGAGGTCGAGGCGCTGATTGCAGCCCGGGTCGAGGCTGGGGTGGCCGAGCGGCTGGAAGAGGCGGTGGCGGCGCGGATGGCGGAGGCTGCCGGGCTGGCCGAGGGGCGGGGGCCGCCGTGAAGGAGGCTTTGGGTTGATCGCTTCTCGCTACGCGTTGTTGATGTGTTGCATGATGAACCGGCCTCAACCCTCCCCTTGAGGGGGAGGGTCGGAGCGTAGCTCCGGGGTGAGGTGATGTGTCGACGGTCGAGGCATGTTCGGTCGCCCTAGTTCCTGCCCGGATCACCCCCACCCGCCGCTTTGCGGCGCCCATCTCCCCCTTAAGGTGGGGGAGAAAGCGATTTCGATGACATCCTCCCCATGGCGAGCGCAAGCCGCCTAAGACATCTAAAATCGCAAGTGAGGGGGTCTGTTCTTCGTGCCCGCAGCACCGATCCCCTCACCAACAAAATCTGAGGTTTAGCCCTGATCGGGCTAAGCCCTCGATTTTGTAACCTCTCCCACAGAGGGGAGAGGTGTCGACGCGGCTGGTCTCGCGCTCCCTCTCCCCCCTCTGTGGGGGAGAAAGCGAAATCGAAGGCTTGAGGTCAGCGCAAGCCGCCTAAACTTCAGATTTCGCAAGTCAGGGGATCGGTTCTGTTGCCACACGGCCAGCCGATGCTTCCAGGAGACTGCCGATGACGCCGAAATCCCAGGGCAGGCTGGAGCGGGATCGGACGGCGAAAGCGCAGACATCGGCGCTCGGCATTGTTGGAGATCTGAACCACGGGCTGGGCGGGATCGCGGACGGCATCCGCAGGTCGAAAGCGCTGAAGGGCGCGATCACCGAGGCTACGGCGCCTGAAACCCGGGCACGGGCAGGATTGATGGTCCCGGTCGGAGCGCACGGAGGTGTGCAGCTTGGACAGGAGCGGGGGCGGCTCAATCTCTCGCAACTCACGCTCTCCGAACTTGCCTTTCTCGCCCGCGACTGGAGGCTTCTGGCACGGCGCGAGCAACTTCCGCCTGAAGGAGACTGGCTGAGCTGGCTGATCCTCGGCGGTCGTGGATCGGGCAAGACGCGGGCTGGTGCCGAATGGGTGCAGGCACAGGTGCTGGCGGCGGGACGGCGGACGGATTTGCGGATTGCGCTGGTGGCGGAAACGCTGGGCGATGCGCGTGAGGTGATGATCGACGGGGCCTCGGGGCTTTCGCGGATTGCGCGGCGCATGCGGCCGGAGGTGGAGATTTCGAGGCGCAGGCTCGTCTGGCCGAATGGGGCGATCGCGCAGATCTTCTCCTCGGAGGATCCCGAAAGCCTGCGCGGGCCGCAATTTCATCTCGCCTGGTGCGACGAGCTCGGCAAATGGAAACATGCTGATGAGACCTATGACATGCTGCAGTTTGCGCTCAGGCTGGGCGACGATCCGCGCCAAGTGGTGACGACGACGCCAAGGCCGGTGCCGCTGTTGAAGCGGCTGATGGCGGATGAGGGAACGGTGCTGACGCGCATGGCGACGGCGGCCAATGCAGCGCATCTGGCGCCGGGGTTTCTGGGCGCCCTCCAGGCCCGCTATGGCGGGACAAGGCTCGGGCGGCAGGAACTGGACGGCGAGCTGATCGAGGACCGGGCGGATGGCTTGTGGAAGCGCGCGCGGCTCGACGAGATCGTGGTGAAACTGGCGGAACCGTTGCGCCGCATCGTGGTGGCTGTCGATCCGCCGGCGGGTGGCGCTTCGGCTTGCTGCGGCATTGTCGTCTCGGGGCTGAAGGAAAATGGCCAAGCGGTGGTGCTCTCGGATTGTTCGGTGGAAGGCGCCGGCCCGGCCGGCTGGGCGCGGGCGGTGGTGAGTGCGTTCCGGCGGTTCGAGGCCGACCGGGTGGTGGCCGAGGTGAACCAGGGCGGCGACATGGTGCGCGCGGTGCTGGAAGGCATCGAGGCGCGGCTGCCGGTGGCGACGGTCAGGGCCACACGCGGCAAGTTTCTGCGGGCCGAACCGGTGGCGGCTTTGTATGAGCAGGGCCGGGTTTTGCATGCCGGGCGGTTTACCGAGCTCGAGGACCAGATGTGTGACTTCGGGCCGGAGGGATTGTCGAACGGGCGGTCTCCGGATCGGCTCGATGCGCTGGTCTGGGCGCTGACGGCGCTGATGCTGGAGGGGGGCGGCGAGCCGCGGATCCGGGGGGTGTGAAGATACCCTAATTTTCACATGGTTGATAAATGGTTAATTCATGCAATCCTAGGTTCTCGTCAATCTTTCTGGGGGCAGGGGAATGCGGAAGATAATTGTGCTCGCGCTTTGCGCGGGGGTGAGCGGCTGTGTCAGCAATCCGCGGGGGAATGTGACACCGATTTCGATGGCTCAGCTAATTGAAAAGGTGCGTTGTGAACTGGTGGAAAGCAGTGAATCTTCTAGATTCCTCCTCAGGGGTGGGTCGATTTCGGCAGATTTAAAACTTCAGGCGAAGAATACCGGCGGCTTGGCTCCCAGTATCAAGAAAACGACAGCCTTCTTAACTTCAGGCGAGAGCCGCTCGCTAAGTTTCCCTCTGTCAGTCGAGGGGACTTCGAGTAGGCTTTACAGGCAGTTGTTCACTGTTGAGTTGCCAACGGCCTTGACGGATGACTGTGTCTCGGTCTCTGCGGTACCAGTTGTGGGCACGATTGGTGTCGATCGGCTTGTCAAGGAGTATGCGGCAACGGTTGCTTATGTAGAGAGCCGAAATGTGAAATCCGGAGATGAGAACGGTGGTGTCCGTCTGGCGACTATAAAGCTGGATGACAATGCCGTCTTTTCGGGCGAAGCCACATTTACCGCGAAACTGGCCATGACGTCTGCAGGGCTCACATGGATTTTGACTGAAATCACCGGGGTGTTGCCGCTTTCCGCTTCGAATGAGGTCACTGGAACGATAAAACTAGCGTTCATCGGAGTTGATGCCGAGAGTGATGCGTCAAAAGCACGGCGGGCTAAAGATAACAAACGTTCCGCGCCGGTATCACAACGCACATTGTCTCCAGCTATCGTTACGCCGAATGCGGAAGGGTTCAATCTGCTGCGGTACAATAGTGGATTAGAGGACCAATAATACTTCGGTTGAGCCAATCTTAAACATGAAAAAACCGGCGCCCTTTTGGACGCCGGTTGATCATGCAATGCGGTGGATCGGTTTACTTGGCCTGAGCGGGCTGCTCGGCCGGCTGGCGGACCTGGCGCCATTCGTTTTCGAGGCGCTGCAGGACATGGGCCGGGATCGTTGCCGGGGCGGCGGTCTTGGTCGAAGTGGTCGTCTGCATGTCTTCCCTCCTCATGTTGGAAGTATCGGCTTCCAAAACGTCTTCATGGGCGGAAAGTTCCACACTGTTAAGGCTTTGTAAATGTGAACGGAACGCGCTCTAAACGATTGAAATTTCTTCAATCGTTTTAGTTCTGAAGTTTTTTCGAGCCCGACCCGGCGCTTGAACGGGCGCAAGGCGGCACACCCTCCCGAAATCGAGGATCTCACCATGCGGATCGACCGGCGAATCGTCTTCGCGGGGCTGCGCAATGCCGTGTTCGGCGGGCGGCTGACCCAGGGGCAGGTGGAGGGTGTGGAGGCAGTGCTGACGCGCTTTTCGGCGCGCGGCTGGGGCGATCCACGCTGGCTCGCCTATATGCTGGCCACCGCGCACCACGAGACCGGTGGCACCATGCAGGCCGTGCGCGAGACGTTTGCTGCGACCGACGAGGATGCGGTGGCGAGGTTGGAGCGGGCCTGGCGGGCAGGCAAGCTGCCGACGGTGTCGACGCCCTATTGGCGGCGCGATGCGCATGGCTTGAGCTATTATGGCCGGGGGCTGGTGCAGATCACGCATCGGGAGAATTATGCGAAGATGAGCGGGGTGACCGGGCTTGATCTCGTGGGGCAGCCGGACCTGGCGCTCCGGCTCGACGTCGCGGCGACCATTCTCGTCGTCGGCATGACCGAGGGGTTGTTTTCAGGTGCCAGGCTCTCCGATCATTTCTCCGGCGCGAAGGCGGACTGGACGGGGGCGCGGAAAATCGTCAACGGGCGGGACCGGGCGGCGAAGATCGCGGTGACGGCCAGAACCTTCGATGCGGCGATCAGGGCCGGGCTTATGGTGTGAAAGGTGTTGCGATGCGGCCGCTTGGCGGATTGAGCGGGGGCCTGCGCGATGCTATCGGCTTTTGCGCTGCAACAGGTTTTAAAAGGTGCCCCATGATCCGCCACATCGTCTTCTTCACGGTGAGCCCCGAGAATGTCGCTGCAGTCAGGGCAGGGCTGTCGATCCTCACCGAGATCCCGAGTGCGACGCGGCTGGAGATCGGCACCAATGTGAAGACCGACGGCTTTCACCGGAGCATCGACCTTGTGGTCTATGGTGAATTCGAGGATGACGCGGCACTTGCCGCCTACAAGGCGCATCCGCTGTATGAAGAGAGTATCCGGCGGGTGAAGCCGCTGCGTGAGGAACGGTTTGCGGCGGATTATGTGGTGGAGGAGGCGGTGGGGGGTGTGATGTGAGGCCTCAGCGGCTCTGGCGCCTGCGCAGCAGCAGGTAAAGTCCGGCGAGGATCGAAACGCCGAGCAGGAACAGGCCAGCCTGGTTGAAGAAGCCGCTGGTGGCGGTGATATCCATCATGGTGCTTCCTCCAGGTCCAAGAGAAATGTCCGTGCCCACAGATGCAGTATAACGCCGAATGCTGAGAACCCCAAGACGGCAAGCGGACTGAGCGTGCTCGGATCGGTCACGATGGCGTTGATCGTTGGTGTCAGCACGCCGATGGCAACCATGGTCGTCCCGCAGGTATTCACGAAGTTCGCCGTCAGTTTCTGCGTTTCGTTCCGGATCAGGACCGTCAGACTGTCTTTTCGCGCTTCCATCATCGGCCCCGATTTCCGTGGTCTAGACTGCAACCCTGAG
The DNA here is from genome assembly GCA_965283865.1 of Allorhizobium sp. GTDB lineage: Bacteria > Pseudomonadota > Alphaproteobacteria > Rhizobiales > Rhizobiaceae > Allorhizobium. Next base: position 3,452,151 of record CBDIQA010000001.1, on the reverse strand, counting down.
ATGGTAATCGATGGTTGGTGTTTAGCCAAGCGTTCCAAACACTCATCTCGCGTCCACTTCACCGAGGACACCCCCATGAAACTCCCCTTCCGTCTGCCCTGGGCTCACACCCGGGATCGAACCTCCGTGCCCGAAGAAAAGGCGCTCACTCCGCGGCCTGGGACAGCGCTGGCGCTGATTGCCGGCGAGGGCGAGGCGCGGTGGACGGGCAGGTCCTATGCGGCGCTGGCGCGCGAGGGCTTCATGAAGAACCCGGTGGCGCATCGCTGCGTGCGGCTGGTGTCCGAAGCTGCCGCCAGCATCGGCTTTCTCGCCTATCAGGGTGCACAAGAACGGGAGGGGCATCCGGCCCTTGCTCTCCTGGCGCGGCCGAACGGGGCGATGACGGGGGCGGATTTTCTCGAAACGCTCTATGGCCAGTTGCTGCTTTCGGGCAATGCCTATGTCGAGGCAGTAGCGGCCGGTGGAAGGGCCGCGGAGCGGGCGGCGGAGCTGCATCTGCTACGGCCGGATCGGGTGAGCGTGGTGACCGGAGCGGATGGCTGGCCGTCTGGCTATGATTACCGCGCCGGCACGAAGGCCAGGCGGATCGCGCTCGACGGGCTCTTGCATCTCAAACTGTTTCATCCGCTCGACGATCACGAGGGGTTTGCGCCACTGGCGGCAGCGCAAGTGGCACTTGATCTGCACAACGCGGCGGGGCGCTGGAACAAGGCGCTGCTCGACAATTCGGCAAGACCCTCCGGCGCGCTGGTCTATCAGCCGAAGGAGGGCGGCAATCTCTCCGCCGACCAGTATCAGCGGCTGAAGGTGGAGCTCGACGAGGGTTATTCCGGCCCGATGCGCGCCGGGCGGCCGCTGCTCCTGGAAGGTGGGCTCGACTGGAAATCGATGGGGCTGTCGCCGAAGGACATGGATTTCGTCGAGGCGAAGAATGGAGCTGCCCGCGACATCGCCCTTGCCTTCGGCGTGCCGCCCATGCTGCTCGGCATTCCCGGCGACAACACCTATGCCAATTACCAGGAGGCGAACCGCGCCTTCTATCGCCTGACCGTGCTGCCGCTGGTGACACGCACGGGGGCTTCGCTCTCGGTATTTCTGGGCGAGCTGACGGGCGAGGGGCTGAAGCTGGTGCCGGATCTCGACACGGTGGCGGGGCTTTCGGCGGAACGCGATGCGCTCTGGGCGCGGGTCGGCGCGGCGGCGTTCTTGACGGATGAGGAGAAGCGGGAGGCGGTGGGGTATTGAGCACCAAGTGTGACGACCTCATCCTGAGGAGCCCTGCGACAGCAGGGCCTCGAAGGATCAGGCCAAGCGCTACAGGCCTCGCCCTTCGAGGCAGGGCCATGCCCGGCACCTCAGGGTGAGGGGCTTCCGAATTCGGGCGTCTCTCCATGCAGAATTTCCCGCGCCGCGAGGCGTGCCAGATAGGGCGCGAGGATAAGCCCGGGATGGCCAGTCGCGAGGTAGAGTCCCTTGACATCATGCACAAAGCCGATGCGGGGCAACTTGTCTTCGAATGTCGGGCGATGGCCGATCTCTGCGCTGATCAGCGACAAAGGGGATGGCAGAGCGAATTCCTCGGCAAGGACGGACAGGACGCGCCCGCCGACGATCGAGGGTGTTTCCTCCCTGTCCGCATGCCAGGACTTGGCGATGAAGACGGTGTTGTCGAGGCTCTGGCGAACCTCGACACGCGGGCCGTCGAGGATATGGTGGATGAACGGGCTCTCGCAGGCATATCGGAGCAAGAGCGCCGGGGATAAAACCATGCCGATATCGATGCCGAGCTGTTTCGCCAGCATGTCCGTTCCCGGGCCGGCGGCGAGGATGACACAGTCGGTTTCGATCAGGCCTGCCGAGGTCCTGATACCGCTGACGTGACCATTCATGGTTTCGATCGACGTGACAGTCTCATCGAAGCGCACTGTGGCGCCGCGGGTTTGGGCCGCATCGAGAAGCGTTCCGGCCAATCGGATCGGATCGATGGCAATGTCGTCGCTTGAAAAGACTGCTGCATCAGGCATGTTACGCAGATGCGGTTCCAGCCGGCTGATCGTTGTGCGGTCCACCAGTTCGACAGCCTCGCCGGCATCCCGTCGCGTCGCGAAGAGCTGCTCGGTCGCTTGCGTTGCGGCGTGCCAAAGAAGCGAGCCATGTCGTGAGAAACCAGACATTTCAGGGAGATCCTGGATCAGCGCGGGATAGTCGCTGACAGCCTTCCGCCAAAGGGCGTGACTTTCGCTGCCGGGCACCCCGTGCACCGTGTTGATCCAGCCGAAGGCGCGACCGGTGACACCGCAGGCAGGTTTCGGGCCGCTCTCGACTAAGACGACATCCGTTCGTGATGAGGCCAAGTGATAGGCCATCGCCGTCCCGAAGATGCCAGCCCCGATGATCACGATACGGCGTTTCTGCAATGGCATGATGGCAACCTTGAAATGCGACGAATGCGTGCAATGATGGGCGCTAGCTAGCCCTTGCGGGGAACACACAGATGACGGTTGCAGGACGTCAAACATCCAGCATAGTCCTCCCACTCTGTGCCGGTCTCATCCCCGACTGGATCACCCCTGCGCAGGAAGCCGCGCTTGCCGACTTCTTTGATGCCGGTGAGTGGAGCGGTGAGCTGAAGCGCCGGACCCGCGCGGAGCAACTGGACGCATGCGATCCCGGCGCGGCGGTCGGATGTGAGTGACGGCGTGCGGATGATGCGCGGGCGGCGGGTGTCGCTGACGTTCCGGACCATGCGGTTTTAATGGCCTCTCCGGGACCTTTCGATCCGGGGAAGAGCGATGCCATCAAGCAAGACAAGCGCAGACCTTTCAGTCCTTGTCGTTTTCGCCCGTTGACGGCGCCGGCGCGAGCAACATTGGCGCAACAGCCAGCCGGCGGCTCATCGAAGCGATGGCGGATCGACGCCCGCCATGCAGCCTGTGGCCGAGATCGGTCATGGCGGCTTCGAGTTTGATGTCGCAGGCCGCAGCACCCGAGCGGCCGTAGAAGAGGTAGGCGAGCGCGATCGACAGGGTCGCCATCAGGCCGGCGGCGATCAGCACGTCGGACAGGAAATGCGCGCCGAATGCGATGCGGTTAAGGGCGGTCAAGGCCGCAAACAGGCTGAGCAGCACGAAGACGCAGCGGCGCCAGACAACAGGCACGAAGAAGGCGAGAGGGATGAGGCAGACGACGACGGCGGCCTCGCCGGAGACGAAGGATCGATCATCGAAGAAATCGCCGCCGAGACCCCAGGCGTGCACGAACAGATCCTGGCCGCCAAATTCGACGGTGCTGCGCGGGCGCGGGCGGTCAAAGAGGGGCTTGAAGATGCCGTTCACCAGAAGTGCAGGGCCGAGCAGGAAGAGGCTGGCGAAATAGAGCGTGAAGCGCGGCGGAAAAAGCGACGGGCGCGACGGATAGATCAGTTTCAGCACCAGGCCGAAGACGAGCACGATGGTGAGCGTGAGCGGAAAATATTGGCCGAAGGCACGGAAGGTGTTGAGCGCGGTGATCTTGCTCGCCGGAAAGCCTTCGCCCTCGACATAGAAGAGCCGGCTCAGCGCGATGTCGATCTGCGGAAACGAGACGAAAACGGCAGACAAAGTCAGCGTCACCAGGAGCGACAGAAGAAGCGGCTTCTCCTCGACGCTGCCGCGCGGCGCGCGTGACAGATCAGTTACATAGGTCATGAAAATCCCCCGAAGTTCACCCGAGGTCACTAAAGCCGTCTTCTGTGAAGCCCTGATGACCCTGCCCCTTAACGGCGTGCTTTTGCGCGATGGGAAGGGGCGGCGCTGTGGATGGAGGCGACGATGAGCGCGTCGATGGAGGCGCGCAAGACCTGAATCAGGATCGGAACATTGGCTGCCAAGCGATTCAGACGATTCGACAATCGCCGTCCGCTTCATGTGGGACGTGAAGCGCTTAAAATTGAGGGAAGCGGCGCCGGCCGCGGCCTTTTGGGCGGGATCGTTCCGGCCGGCGCTCGACCAAAGGCTAATCGCGAAAGATGAACAAATGACTGATTTCGGACACGACGGCGGAGTGACCTCCGCGCGTCTGATCGGCGCTGTCGCTGGCTCTGCGATCTCGCTCGTCTACCTGCTTCCCAAACATCGCCGCGAGGCGGCGGTGCGCTTTCTGACCGGGCTTGCCTGCGGGCTGATCTTCGGCGGTCCGACGGGTGTCTGGGGGGCGGGACAGCTGGGTCTCGAGGGCAGACTGTCGCCAGCGGAGATCATGCTGGCGGGGGCCACGCTCGCCTCTTTCACCGCCTGGTGGGGGCTGGGTCTGCTGGTGCGGCTGACGGGGCGGGCGGGGGACAAGGTGGGTGGCCCCTCCCCTTGAGGGGGAGGGTCGGAGCGCAGCTCCGGGGTCGGGTGATGCGGCCGCCTCAGTCTGCGTTTCAGCGTGTGAACCGCTGCCAGGATCACCCCCCGCCCGCCGCTTTGCGGCGACCTCCCCCCTCAAGGGGAGGTGGGTGGTTGCGGCATAGCCAATTGTCATCGGGTTGATACAATGAGTGCTCTACCTGCGGACATAACAGGGAAGACGGTGCCCTTTGATGCTTGTGAGACCTGCCAGTCTGCTAGACTTCGAGTCCATCAGGATTGTGGAGCTCGCAGCGTTTGAAACGCTGCGGGGTGCGGGGGCCGTAAGCGGCGCGGCAGAGGCGAGCAGCGACGAAGAGTTGAAACTCTATTTTGACAACGGACTGCTGTTCGTTGCCACCGATGTTTCAGGTGCTGTAATTGGCTACTGTGGCGGCTACGTTGCGGACGGCTGTGTTCACGTCGGAGAGATGGATGTCCACCCCGACTGGCAGCGCAAAGGTCTCGGCAGTCGCCTTCTGTCCACCGTGATCGACGAGGCAAAACTGCGAAAACTTGAAGCCGTGACGCTGACTACGGACCGCTTCGCGCCGTTCAATGCGCCCTTCTACGAGACAATGGGACTAACAATAGTCGAACGATCGCAGCTTTCTCGACGTCTCCAAGCGATACTGGAAGCAGAAAGCCGCAAGGGACTGGATCCCGGGCGGCGGGTGGCCATGATCATGCGGCTGTAGTCGCCGAAAAGACGACAGCCTTTCTCTCAACCCCGACCATAGCGTTGGCAACCTGGAGTCCCTGATGGGGTGACGGGAGGTGCGACTCCCTGCGTTTCAGCGTCTGATCCGCAGCCGGGATCACCCCCACCCGCCGCGTTGCGGCGACCTCCCCCCTCAAGGGGGAGGTGGGTGGGCGCCGTATTTTGCGCGTCGCAAGGCGGCCGAACCAAATCAACATCACGAGGAGACGAGCCATGCAGGCTTGGGAAACGGCGGGTGCGCCGCGGTTTTGTTATGCCGGGCTGACGCTGAAGGGCGTGGCAGGCGACGGGCGGTTTTCGGGCTATGCGAGCCTGTTCGGCGAGGTGGACCTGGGGCGCGATGCGATCGAGCCGGGGGCTTTTGCCACCTCGCTGACAAAGCGCGGGGCGGGCGGTGTGCGCATGCTTTTCCAGCATGATCCGGCCGAGGTGATCGGCCGCTGGACCGAGATCCGCGAGGATGAGCGGGGGCTTTATGTCGAGGGCAAGCTTGCCACCGACGTGGCCCGTGCCCGCGAGGTGCATGCGCTGATGAAGGCGGGGGCTCTCGATGGTCTGTCGATCGGCTTTCGGGCCGTCAAGACCAGGGCGGAGCGCAAGACCGGGGTGCGACGCATCCTGGAGGCTGATCTCTGGGAGATCTCGGTGGTGACCTTTCCCATGCTGCCGACGGCCAGGGTCTCCAATGTCAAGCACAGGCGGTTTTACCGCGACAGGGAAACCGAGCTTGTCCGGCTGATGCGCCGGGCAGCAAGGTCGATGGCGACAAATCACTTCACGAAAGGATGAGCGACATGGAAGACGCGATGATGGCAGGCGAGGGCAGGACGGATGCGGCGGGCAAGAATGCCGCCACTGCGGGCGGGGCAGGCGGCAAGCGCGGCAAAGGCGGGCCGGCCAGGCTGGCGCCGGAGGTGAAGGCTTTGAGAATCTGCTCGGCTTTTGCCGAATTCATGACGGCCTTCGAGGCCTTCAAGGAGGCCAATGACGAGCGGCTGGGCGAGATCGAGGAGAAGCTTGTCAGCGATGTCGTGACCCGCGACAAGGTGGAGCGGATCAACAAGGCGATCGACGAACAGAGCCGGCTTCTCGACGAACTGGTGTTGAAGAAGCGCCGGCCCGCTTTGGAACGGCCCGGCCGCGACGAGGCGGGGCTTGCCGAACACAAGGCGGCCTTCGAGGCCTATGTGCGCCGCGGCGACGACCAGGCCCTGCGCGATCTCGACCAGAAGGCGCTGTCGGCGGGTGTGTCCGGCGATGGCGGTTATCTCGTGCCGCCGCAGGTGGATGAGGAGATTGGCCGCAGACTGAGGGTCATCTCGCCGATCCGGTCGCTCGCGACCGTGCGGCAGGTATCGGGTTCTGTGCTGAAGAAGCCCTTTGCGGCAAACGGCTTTGCGAGTGGCTGGGTGGCGGAGACGGCGGCGCGCACGCAGACCGGCACACCGGAGCTTTCGGAACTCGCCTTCCCGACCATGGAACTCTATGCCATGCCGGCGGCAACACAGGCGCTGCTCGATGATGCCGCCGTCGACATCGAGGCCTGGATTGCAGCCGAAGTCGACATCGCCTTTGCCGAACAGGAAGGCGAAGCCTTTGTGTCGGGTGATGGGGTGCTGAAGCCGAAGGGCTTTCTCTCTTACGACCAGGTGGATGACGGCGCTTGGGAATGGGGCAAGATCGGCACTGTTGCCACCGGCGCGGCGGGGGCTTTTGCGGCAAGCGGCGCATCCGACGTGCTGATCAACGTGGTCTATGCGCTGAAGGCGGGCCACCGCCAGAACGGCACATTCGTGATGAGCCGCCGCAGCCAGGGCGCGGTGCGCAAGCTGAAGGATGCCGATGGCAACTATCTCTGGGCACCACCGACAAGGGCTGGTGATCCCGCCTCGCTGATGGGATTTGCGGTTGCTGAATCCGAGGACATGCCTGACATCGCGGCCAATGCGACGGCGATCGCCTTCGGTGACTTCCGCGCGGGGTATCTTGTGGTGGATCGTGTCGGCGTTCGGGTTCTGCGCGATCCCTATTCGGCCAAGCCCTATGTGTTGTTCTACACGACGAAACGTGTGGGCGGCGGCGTGCAGGACTTCGAGGCGATCAAGCTGGTGAAGTTTTCGGCGTGAGGGTTTGACCCTCCCCTTGAGGGGAGGGGTCGGAGTGTAGCTCCGGGGTGGGGTGAAACTGCGCCAGTTTTACGCCCGGTCACCCCCACCCGCCGCTTCGCTGTCCAGCCGATAGGTCATTTACAAAACAGACCGGATAGGTGGTTTACAGTTTTGTCTGGAATTGCCCTTTCTCTTGGCTCGTTTTGGGAATGGGTTGGAGCTTTCGAGATCCCTTCTCGATGCGTCCGATAGGACGGTCGTAGAATCGGACCTCGAAGACGTCGTCGTCGATCTCGATCATGCCGATCCTGTCGGCAATGATGGCGGTGGAGATATAGATGAAGCCGCCTTTCCATTTGATCTCGCCATTCGACCGCACCCGCCGAACCACCGTGCCTTCGGGATACTCAGGCTCGGGGATCGTCTGCGGCATCAAGCGCGGGCTTGGCCGATAGAGGCTGGCCGGCGGCTTCTGGGCGATTGCCTCGTGCGGGCGCTCCTCGTTGTAATCGCGCCGGAAGCGATCGAAACGGTCCTGTTGCGCGGCGCGGCTGTCCTCGGGCTGCAGCATCGCCTCCTTCAAGGTCAGGTGAAAGCGTTCGTGCCGGCCATTCTGTTGCGGCTTGCCGGGGGCGATGCGGTGATGGTGGATGCCGAGCCTGGTCCAGTGGGCCGAGAGGCTCGTGAGCCCTGTGACGGAGGCCGATGCGAACGGGCTGCCATTGTCGGTGAGGATCACCTCGGGCAGGCCATGCGCCTCGAAAGCCTGGCGAAACAGCGGGTGCGCCTCATGGGCGCTGGTCGTCTGTGTCGCCGACAGCGACACGAGATAACGGCTGAAGCCATCCGTCACAGTCAGCGGCTCAAGCCTTGCACCATAAGGGGTCGCAACCCAGCCCTTGTAATCAGCCGACCAGACATGGTTGGGATAAAGCGGCGTGGTCGGTGGCGTCCCCGTCACCGGAACCCGCCGCCGCCTGGCCCGCGCCCGCACCAGGCCCGCCCGCTTCAGGATCTCGCCGGCCGTCGAGGCGGCAGGCCAGACAAGCCCCGGCTCCCGGTCAGAAAGATAGGCCACCAGCTTCTTCGGTCCCCAGTTCGGGCGCCGCTCACGAAGCGATACCAGCGCCTCGACAATCGCATCAGCCGTCTGGCGCCCATGCACATGCGGCGCACTGGAGCGATCACCCAAGGCCGCAACGCCACCCTCACGATAGCGGCCAAGCCACTTGTAACCGGTCACACGGCTGATCGCATAGAGCGCGCACAGCTCCGACATCGACATCTCGCCGACAAGACAGTCACTGATAAACGAAACACGCTGGTCCATCACATTGCTTGCATTCCAGGACATCGCAGACCCTCCTGCCAATGTCGGAATGTAAACACCCTATCCGGTCTGTTCTGTCAGCAACCTAACCGGTCTGGACACGCGACGACCTCCCCCCTCAAGGGGGAGGTGGACCTCCACGGCCCTCATGCTGAGGTGGGCGCGGAGCGTCCCTCGAAGCATCCATGTCTCAACTCTTCAGAGTGGCCTCGCCCTTCGAGGCCGGGCATGGCCCGGCGCCTCAGGGTGAGGGGCAGAACTGAAATTCGACATTCAAGGAACCTCCCATGACCATCATCGAACTCACTCCATCCGCGGTGGAGCCGCTGACGCTTGTCGAGATCAGGGCGCATTTGCGGCTGGATGGCGAGGAGGAGGACGGCCTTCTCCTGGCACTTGCCACCGTGGCGCGCGAGCATCTGGAGCGGGAGACGGGGCTGGTGCTGGCGGCGCGGGATTTTCGGTTGTGCCTCGACGACTGGCCGGAAGACGGGATCCTGACGATTGCGCGCGGGCCGGTCCAGGCGGTGACGGCGGTGACCGTCTATGACGGCGAGGGCGAGCCGCAGGTGGTCGATCTCGGCGGGCATCTGCTGGATGGGCAGGCGCGACCGGCAAGGCTGTGGCTGCGCGAGACGCCGGCGCCGGGGCGGGCTTTGAACGGGATCGAGGTGGAGTTCTCGGCCGGTTTCGGCGAGAGCGGCGCGGATGTGCCGGAGACACTGAAGCGGGCGATGCTGCTGCATGTCGCGGCGATGTATGCCTGCCGTGGGGTCGTGGCGGCAGACGCGCAGCCGGCGGTGGTGCCGCCGGGTTATGACCGGTTGATTGCACCCTTCTGCCGGCGGGGGTCTGACCATGGCGCTTCTCGATATCGACGCTGGCCGGCTAACCGCGCGGCTGGTACTTGAACGGCCTCATCAGGTGGAAGACGCCCAGGGTGGGGCGGAGACCGGCTTCGTCGAACTGGCCCGTGTCTGGGCGCTGATCGAGCCGCGCAGTTTTGCCGAGGAAGAGAAGGGGCCGGGGCTGGTTGCGACCGTGACGCATCATGTGACGGTGAGGGCGCGCGGGGATCTGGCGGCCGGGCAGCGGTTTCGAAAAGGGGCGCGGGTGTTCGACATCCTGGCTTTGCGCGATCCCGACGAGACGGGGCGGTTTCAGGTGGCGCTCTGCCGCGAGGTGACGGGATGACGGGCGGCGCGCGAGACGAAACGCCGCTGGAGGAAAGTGGCAGGCGACTGGGCGAGATGCTGCGCCAGGCGCTGGCATATCGGCGGGCGCGGCGGATCGATGGGTTGTCGATTGATGCCGCCGCCGGGGAGATCGCCGCAAGACAAGGTGCCGTTTCACATTCGACCGATGAACCGGGAGAGCCGACATGACGAATGCAGTCAATGCCTTGCTGGCAGCCGTTCAACAGGCGGTGAAGGCGGATGCGGCGCTGATGACGGTGCTCGGGCCGCATGGGATCTCCGACCGGACGGTTCGGCCGCAGCGCTTTCCGGCGCTGGTGGTCGGGTCGGTCGAGGCGCGGGATTTCTCGACGGGCGAGGCGGACGGCGCGGAGATACTCATGACGTTCGAGGCCTGGAGTGCCGTGTCGCGGCGTGAGGCCGAAGGGCTGGTGGCGGAGTTCAGGCGGGTGGCAGACGGGTTGCCGGAGATGCTTGAGGGGTTTCGGCTGGTGAATATTCGGCATCGCCGGACGGTCAGCCGGCGGGAGGTGAAGGCCGGCTTGTTTGTCGCCGAGGCGAGTTTTCGGGCGGTGGTGGAGTGAGGTGAGGTCATCGCTAGGTGCGACCTCATCCTTGAGGTGCCGGTGCGACGCGCGGGCCTTTAAGGATCACTTCGCTCATCCTGGGTGGCCTGGATCCTTCGAGGCCGGGCCTTGCCCGGCGCCTCTGGATGAGGCGCGGATGGTGGTTGAGACGGTGTCCGAGCCCGTCCTCTCGCGACAAGGCGGCCCCTCTGGAAACCGCCCGGGCGATCGGCTATCTTTCAGCGAAACATTCCATGAGTGGATCGATGGGCGTGATTGCGCAGAGCCTGGGGGGAAGGGTAGCGGATCCGGACGAGTTTCCGGAGCTGAAAACCTTGCTCGCACGTATTGAGGCTACCTGCGGTCCGATCGATGTCATTCTGTATGGCAGCCGGGCACGAGGGGAAGCGACGGCGCAGAGCGACTGGGATCTGAAAGTGATCGTTTCTGACGACGCGCCTGAGACGGTAACGTCGCCGCTGTTCGGCTGGAGCCTGCAGGACGGCTGCGGTGTGCATGCGGACGTTTCGGTTGCGCGTCTCTCAGATTTCCAAGCCGATCTCAACGTTGCGAATTCTGCGGCCAGCCATATCGTAGACGACGGTATACTTCTTGTCCGCTGAGCTGCATATCGCCAACGGGCTACGCCTGGCCCGCGAGGATCTGGAGGCGGCGAAGTTGCTCGCGGCCGCCGACAACCGCAATGACGCCTATCATGCGCAACAGGCGGCAGAGAAGATGCTGCTGGCCCTGCTGACGGCCGAAGGTATCCGGGCAGAGCGCCGGGATAGCCATCGCATCGACGTATTGCGGGATCTCCTGCCGGATGCTGATCCATTCAAGGCGCGGTTTGCGCCACTGACTTTCTTGACGGTGTTCGCGACGACCTATCGCTATCCCAAGGATGCCGGTCGGATTCCGGCCCGGGCCGAGCGGGATCTGCTGGAGGCGGCGTTTGCAGCGCTGGAGGGGATCCTGGCTGATCTTGCGGAACATTTCGACGTCGAGCTTCTCGCCTCGGATCGGTTGGCGGCAAAGAGGTCGAGCCCGCCCCGCGCCTAGGCCTGCATCCGTCCCCGCCTTGCAATAACCGCCAGCGCCAGGATCGCGATAAAGCCCGTGGCAGCAAAGAGCGTCGCCAGCAGCAGGCCGGCGTCGATGCCGGCGCGGTCGATGACGGCGGTCATCAGCACGAGGGCGGTGGCATTGGCGAGGTTTTGCGGCAGTGACAGGCGCGCTGACTGGCGGGCGAAGCGGCTGGCGGAGAAGAAGGAGAGCGGCAGGGTGGCGCGCGCGAGTGTGGTGACGCCTGAGCCGAAGCCATAAAGGGCGGTGAAGAGGAAGAGGCTCGACGGCGTGCCGGAGGAGAAGATCAGGAGCAGGCTGGAGCCTGTGAGCATGGCCATGCCGGCTAGCCCCGTAGTGATCGGGGTTGGACTTGAGGTAGAACGCGCGATCGAAGGCGCGGGCGGCGATGCCGAAGACGGCGCGCAGCGACCCGAGCTGCAGCGCCAGCGCCGGCGTGGCGCCGGAGAGTTCGAGGATATGCAGGAGCTGCGGCGAGAGGCCGAAGGTCATGAGGCTCGCCAGCGAGGTGGACAGCGCGATTAGCAGGAAGGCTATGGTGGCCATGCGGCGGCTAAAGGCGAGCGGCTCGATCTGATCGGCGGCGCGGTCTTCGTCCGAGCGGGTGATCGGGATGCGGCCGAGCGCCAGATGGATGGGCAAGGCAAGCAGGAGCTGGGCGGTGGCTGCCGCAAGAAGCGCACCGCGCCAGCCGAAGGCCTCGCCGGCGAGCGTCAGCAGTGGCCAGCAGACGGCGGAGGACAGCCCGGTGAAGATCATGAGTATGCCGATGGCGCGGCGGGCATCGCGTCCCTCGCGTTCGACGACGGCGGCGAAGGCCGGGACTGTCAGCGCGAACGAGCCGCCGGCACCGAGGATCAGCCAGGCGATCGCATAGGTGAGAAGGCCGGTGGAGACCGCAAGCATGGCAAGGCCTGAGGCCATCAGCACGGAGCCCATGGCGAGCACTTTGGCGGCGCCGTGGCGGGCGATCATCCGCCCGGTCCAGGGGCCGAGAAAGGCCATGGTCAGCATCATCACGGTGAGGCCGGCAAAGGCCATTTCATTGGCAAGCCCCAGATCGGCTGCCATGGCCCGGCCGAAGACCGCCGGCATTTCATAGGTCGTGCCCCAGCCGAGGATCTGCGAAACCGCAAGTGCTGCGACGAGGGTGGTGTGGATGGGGAATTGGGGAGCGGAGGGCCGTCCTAGTAGGCCGGTTGTGGAGCGGGGGCTAGGGCGAAATCTTGGGCTGTGCGCGCTCTTGGGGGGGCGAGCCATCTCCCCCGCAAGGGGGGAGATCGGCAGTCACGCACTTCAGGGCGAGGGGACGCATGGTGGTCGCCTCCAGCCGATCTTAGCTGCCGAACGTCACCCCCACCCGCCGCTTTGCGGCGACCTCCCCCCTCAAGGGGGAGGTGGAGAGCAGCGCCGCCGGCTTCCGCAACATCACACACATCACCAAAGGAGAGACGCCATGGGCGCGCAGAAGGGCAAGGATCTGTTGCTGAAGGTCGAGGATGGGGCGGGGTTTGTGACGGTGGCGGGCTTGAGGGCCAGGCGGCTGGCGTTCAATGCGCAGTCGGTCGATGTGACCGATAGCGAGAGCGCTGGGCGCTGGCGGGAGCTCTTGGAGGGGGCGGGTGTGCGCCGGGCTGGCTTGACCGGATCCGGGCTGTTCAAGGATGCGGCGTCGGATGCGCTGGTGAGAGCCGCCTTTTTTGCCGGGTCGATCCTGAATTACCAGGTGGTGATCCCGGATTTCGGCACGGTGACGGCGCTGTTTCAGGTGACGGCGCTCGATTATGCCGGCAATCACGACGGCGAGGTGACCTTCGAGATCGCGCTGGAATCGGCTGGTGCCGTTTCCTTCGCGGCGCTGTGAGGCGGCCATGCGGAGCACTGAACGGGAGTTGCGCGAGCCGGTGACCGTGAACCGGGCCAACCGCCATCGCGGCGAGGTGGAGGCGGTGATCGATGGCGAGCGGCGCATTCTGTGTCTGACGCTGGGCGCGCTCGCCGAACTGGAAACGGCGTTTGGGGCGGAGAGCCTGGCAGATCTCGCCACGCGGTTTTCGAGCGGCCGGCTGAAAAGCGCCGATCTCACCCGCATCCTCGCCTGCGGGCTTCGCGGCGGGGGTAATCGGCTGTCGGATGCCGATGTCGCCGAGATGGCGGTGGAGGGTGGTGTGGCGGGCGCGGCCAAGGTGGTGGGCGAGCTGCTGGCGGTGACGTTTGGAGCGGGGGCGGGTGATGCGGGGGCGGATACTCAGAGAGTGGTTGAGGGCGGCACCTCCCCTTGAGGGCCGCAGGCGGGCAAGAGGTGCTGCCGTTTCCCTGGGGAATGGCGATGACACTTGGTCTCTTCCGTCTGCGGCTGTCTCCTCACGTGTTCTGGGGCTTGAGCCTGCCGGAACTGGCGGCCATGGCGGGGGCGTTTGGCGCGCCGGCCGGGATGTTGCGGGGCGAGGTGGAGGCCCTGATGCAAAGGTTTCCGGATTAAGACTGGCGGCCGTCGATCGGACTTCGGCGCCTTCGCCATTCAAGGGGACTTTAGCCGGAGGAGCTGCTGCCTGCGAGCAGATCGTGCAGATCCGACAGCCGTTGCGCAAAGACCGGATAGACGCGTTGCAGGCGTTCGACATTGTCGACCACCTTCTCGGGCTTTAGATCAAAGCCATATTTGTGACGGACGAGGTGGCGGAAGCCCTTGAGCTCGGTGAGCTCTCCATGCAGATCAGGCGAGAGGAGTGCAGGCCTGCGACTGGCAAGCTCTGACGCCATTTGGTCCAGAATATCCTGATGAACGGACGGTCCCGCAGGCGCCGAGCCGTCGAGATCGCGCGCAAGGCTCATCAGGATGTCCTCGATACCGTTGTAGACATTGTGTACGCCCAGCGAAACCGCAGAGACCGCACCCCAATCACCGGCGATGACATCTACCTGATGACGCTCGAAGAAATCCTGCAATTGCCCGAGTTCCTTTGCGCAGCGGTCGAGCCGGGGCGAAAGTCTTGAGAATTCAGCAAGGGTGAAGGGCGTCATGCAAAAGCTCTTCCACACGATCAGAATCGAGATCGGCCTCAAAAAGGAGATCGTAGGGGATGTCGCTCCCGCGCATATGGCAGGCAACGATCTGCTCTGCGCGCAGGCGGTGACCGGTGTCGAGTGATCCCCGCACCAGGAGGTCGATGTCGGAATGAATTCGGAAATCACCCCGCGCCACCGAACCGATCGGGACGATGCGCAGGCCGCTCGTCTCCGCATCCCGGACGATCGCGTCGACCAAGCGTATCGCCAATGCGCGGCGCGGCTCAAGCCTCTCGGCGATCAGTGATTGCATCCTGTTCATCGGCATACTCCGTTGCGTCACCTTAGCGCAGCCGCGACATGACGGGAAGTGTCACCCCCTCGGGTCGGATAGTCTGAGAAAGGAAACTCCATGAACGATGACGATACGCTGGCGCTTTCCGTCGATCTCGATGGCGCGCAGGCACTCGCGGTGCTGGACGATCTCGAAAGCCGCTCGGCGAGTTTTGGCCGGGCGCTGACCTCGGCCTTGCGCGGCGCCACGACAGGCGGCAAGGGGCTGGAGGAGGTGCTGCGCAGTGTTGGATCGCGGCTGACCGACATTGCCTTGTCGGCGGGGCTGAAACCGCTTGAAGGGCTTCTCGGTGATGCGGCGGAGAGCCTGATCGGCAGCCTGAGCGCCGGGTTCGACAAGGTGTCCGGTGCCGGGGTGACCGCCTATGCCAAGGGTGGTGTGCCAGGACGGGTGGTGCCCTTTGCCGATGGCGGGGTGGTGGCGGCGCCGACCTACTTTCCGATGTCTGGCGGGACCGGCCTGATGGGCGAGGCGGGTGCGGAGGCGATACTGCCCTTGAAGCGCGGCGCCGATGGGGCGCTCGGCGTGGCGGCCGAAGGGGGCGGTGGTGCGACTGTCATCCATTTCCAGGTGACGGCGACAGATGCTGCGAGTTTTGCGAGAAGCGAAGGGCAGATCACAGCCATGCTGGCGCGCTCGGTCGGGCGCGGGCGGCGGGGGTTGTAGGCAGTAGAAGCTCCACATCCCCGGTGCAACACGTTGCACCTGGGCCCTTCTGGCAACCGGTCGGCGCGAGCGACCCGCGAGACAAACGGCGACGCCCTCATGCCGAGGGGCCGCGCAAGCTAGCCTCGACGAAACGCATCTTCACAATTCCATCGAACGGAGGCGGGTATGGCCTTTCATGAACAGCGTTTTCCGCTGCGCCTGTCGCTGACGACGCGCGGCGGGCCGGGGCGGCAGACGGATATTGTGTCGCTGTCCAATGGGCGTGAGGCGCGCAATCGGCGCTGGCGGTTTTCGAGGCGCAGATATGATGTCGGGACGGCGGTGCGCTCGGTGGCGGATCTCTATGCGGTGCTGGAATTCTTCGAGGCGCGCGGCGGGCAGCTGCATGGCTTTCGCTTCCGCGATCCCGTGGATGGTTCCTCCGCGCGGCCGGGCGAGGTGGTGACTGCACTCGACCAGTGGATCGGCACAGGCGACGGCGAGACCGCGGTCTTTCAGCTGGTGAAGGCCTATGGCGATGGGGCGGCAGTGGAGCGGCGGCCCGTGGTGAAGCCGGTGGCCGGGTCGGTGCAAATTGCGATCGATGGCGTGGAGGTAACGGAGGGTTTCTCGGTCGATGTGACGACCGGGATCGTCACTTTCGCCGTCGGGCATGTGCCGGCCGAGGGCACGGAGATCCGGGCGGGCTTTGATTATGATGTGCCGGTGCGGTTCGACACCGACCGGATCGAGATCGATCTCGAAGCCTTTAGGGCCGGGCGCATTCCTTCCATTCCGCTGATCGAGGTGATGCCATGAAACGGCTTCCGCAAGCGCTGGCCGACCATCTGGCGACGGGCGAAACGACGCTGTGTCGTGCCTGGCGGGTGACCTGCCGCGATGGCTTCAGGCTGGGATTCACCGAGCATGACCAGAAGCTGACATTCGACGGCACGGTGTTTGAGCCAGGCACCGGCTTTGCGGCGACCGAGGCGAGTGTGGCGAGCGGGCTTTCGGCGCCGGGCGCGGAAGTGCGCGGCGGTTTTTCGAGTGAGGCGATCACGGAGCTGGATCTGGCAGCCGGACGTTACGACGGCGCGCGGGTCGAGCTGTTTCTCGTCAACTGGCAGGCAGCGGACGAGCAGCACGCGCTGATGTCGGTGCAGGAGATCGGCGAAGTGAGCTGCGCGGGGCCGGGGTTTTCGGCGGAGCTTCGGAGTTTTGCGCATCGCCTGCAGCAGCCGGAGGGGCGGATCTACAACCGGCGCTGCGATGCCGATCTCGGCGATGGCAAATGCCGGGTGGATATGGGCGTGGCGAACCGGAGGGTTTTGGCTGTCGTTGCCGAGGTGCTTTCGGCCGACCGGCTGACGGTGTCGGGGCTGCCGGATTTGCCGGAGGGACATTTTCGACTGGGGCATCTTCGCTTCGACGAGGGCGTGCTCTCTGGCCGGCGGCTGGCGATCGAGGAGAGCGGGGCGGTGACCGGTGGCCTCATGACGCTCCGGCTCTGGCTGCCGCTGGAAGCGCGGCCGGCAGAAGGCGATGCCGTGACGCTGACGGTCGGTTGCGACAAGAGTTTTGCCACCTGTCGAGAGAAGTTCGTCAATCAGCTGAATTTCCGCGGTTTTCCGCACATGCCCGGCAGCGATTTTGCCTATTCCTATGTCAGCGGCGACAGCACCCATGATGGCGGGGTGCTGTTTGGGTGAACATCACCCCGCCACCCGCCCTCGTCCTTCGAGGGTCGCTCTCGCTCCTACCTCAGGATGAGGGCTACCGGTCGGCCTGCCGGATCCATTGCCAATCAACGTGGGACCCTCATCCTGAGGTGCCCTGCGAACGCAGGGCCTCGAAGGATCCCTCCGATTTTCAATGCCTCCCTTCGAGGCCCTCGCCGAGCGAAGGGCACTCCCAGGTGGCGTCGGCCGACATTTGAAATTTCCCCCAAGCATGAAAGGACTGCCCCATGAAGATCATCTGCCCCGACGGAGACGGTTATTCCTACTATGTTCAGGCGGTCGACGAGAGCCGATACGCAAGGGCGAACGGTGTCGAGACATTCCTGGTCAAGGCCGGCGACTACTGGAACGGGCCCGATGGCAGCGATGCGCTGAACTATCGGGAGCGCTGCGAGGCGCGGGCGACGACGGAGGATGCTGTCGGTTCCATCTGGCGCTACGCCTTTCACCTGAAGATCCCGGAGGACTATCCCGAGTTCAGTCCGAAGCAGACCCTCGGCCAATGGCACAACGGCTCGTACGACAGCGTCTTCAACCGCTACGAGGAGGGCGTTTTCACCATCTGCCTGAACAACAAGGAGACCGGCGTGTTCGACGAAACGCCTGTGACCGTGACCAAGGGCGTGTGGAATACCTTCAGCTATAGCTTTACCTGGCATGCGACGGCGGGCGCGGTTACCGCTTTCGTCAACGGGCGGACGGTGCTGAGCCGCAGTGGCTTTGCGCTTCTGCCGGCGGCGACGACTTCCGTCTATTTCAAATATGGCATCTATCGCAACATGCAGGCGGGGCTGGTCGGGCCGGACCAGCAGGTGAGTTACCGGCGGGTGAGCCGGGCTGCGGGTTGAGCACCGGGGTGGGTGAGCTCGCGCTTTAAGGGATCACCCCCACCCGCGCGTTCCGCGCGACCTCCCCCCTCAAGGGGGAGGTGTTGGCTGCAGGCAGTCCGCCCTCATACTGAGGTGCCCCTGCGAGAGCAGGGCCCTCGAAGGATCCTGTTCCTGGCCTCGACCCTTCGAGGCCCTCGCAAAGCGAGGGCACCTCAGGGTGGGGGGGAATGTTGGCGAGTGTCGGGGCAATGCCGCGCTTCGCCTCAATCTCCCGGGTCTGCCTCGATTGGAAGATCCGGCGGGCGCATACGTCCGTGACGGATCGTGACAAGGACGATGCGGTCCGGTTCGATCGTGTAGTCGAGCAGATAATCGCCGGTGACGAAAGTTCGGCTGCCAGGAATGGGCAGGCTGCGAGCCACGGGGCCCGCCTCAGGATGGGCACCAAGCAGAAGCCTTGCATCGGCGATGCGTGCAGCGAAGTTTCTGGCCGCCGAAGGGCTACGCTGTTGCAGGTATTGCATCTCCGTTCGAAGCCAGCGCGCTGCCGATTTCGAAAGGATGACGCGCATCAGGCCACCTTGTTGGAAGTAATGCGTTTCAGGTCTTCGAGGACCTCATCCAGATCTTCGGTTTCGCCGGCGGCGACCTCGGCAAGGCCCTGCTTGTAAGCGAGGATCTCCGCGCCTTCCTGCTGGAGATAGGTCCTGAGCGCGCGCACGATCACCCAGCTGCGAGAGCGCTCGGTGGCCTGCGCGATCGTTTCGATATCAGCGAGCACATCCTCGGGTATGCGAAGCGTAATCGGATCGGACAGAGTAGGCCTGGTCATCGTGAGCCTCCATGGCGACAGTAATACATTGTAATACGAATTTGCCGCAGGGTGAAGGGGAGACCCGCGAGGCGAGGTCACCTTCATTCTGAGGTGCCCCTGCGCGAGCAGGGGCCTCGAAGGATCCTCTTGATCGGAGGTCTTGCCCCTCATCCGCCTGCCGGCACCTTCTCCCCGCTGGCGGGGAGAAGGCCGAGACGGCCAAGCTCACGCCTCCCTCTCCCCGCCTGCGGGGAGAGGGAGGCGTGAGGGGCAAAGGCGGCTAGGGGCGGGTGGCGGCATTCTTTGCCATTGAGGCCAGGCCCTCGGCTCGGCGCATGCCTATCAGATTTCTAATCCTCACCTCCCGACCCGGAGCCTCCCATGTCCCTCAACGCACATGTCCTGGCGATTGCCGGGAGCTGGATCGGCACGCCCTATCGGCATCAGGGGGCGGTGAAGGGGGTGGGGTGCGATTGTCTGGGGCTCGTGCGCGGGATCTGGCGGGAGCTTTATGGGGCGGAGCCGGAGGTGGTGCCGGCCTATGCGGCGGATTGGGCGGAGCGGGCGGGCGAAGAGCGGCTGATGGCGGCGGCGGGGCGGCATTTCGTGGATGTGCCGTCGTTTGAAAAGAGCCTGCCGGGCGACTTGGTGGTGTTTCGCTTTCGTCCGCATCTGGCGGCGAAACATGCGGGGATTTTGGCGCGGCTGCCTCGGGAGGATGGCGGCCGGGGGCGCGGCGATTGCGGTTGTGACTGCGGTAGTGACTGGGGTGGCGGTTGCGGTGGTGACTGGAGTGACGATCACCGGCGCAGGCCGCCGCCCGATGCCTTCATCCATGCCTATGAACAATCCGCCGTGACGCTATCGGCACTGGTGCCTGGATGGCGGCGGAGAATTGCGGGCATCTATCGATTTCCGGAAAGGGTCTGACCATGGCGACCATTGTTCTGCAGGCGGCGGGGGCAGCCCTTGGGTCGGTCTTCGGCCCCGTCGGTGCGATCCTCGGCCGCGCGGCGGGGGCACTCGCGGGGAGCATGATCGACCGGAGCCTTCTCGGAAGCACGCGGGAGGTGAACGGCGCGCGGCTCTCTTCGGCAAGGCTTGCGGGCGCGAGCGAGGGCACTGTTATCCCCAAGCTTTATGGCACAGCGAGGCTCGGTGGCACGCTGATCTGGGCGACGCGTTTCGAGGAGGAGACGGTGACCGAGCGGACGGGCGGAAAGTCCTCCGGCGGCACGCGCACGACGACATATCGCTACTATGCCAATCTGGCACTTGGGCTTTGCGAAGGGCCGATCGCGAGTGTGCGCCGGGTCTGGGTGGACGGGCGCGAGCTCGACACGACCGAGATCGAGATGCGGGTATACAGCGGGACGCAGAGCCAGCCGGTCGATCCGCTGATTGCGGCCAAGCAGGGCAGCGGCAGGGCGCCGGCCTATCGCGGGCTGGCCTATGTCGTGTTCGAGCGGCTGCCGCTGGATGATTTCGGCAATCGTATTCCGCTTCTTCAGTTCGAGGTCATCCGGCCGGTGGGGGCGCTGGAGGAGAAGATCCGGGCAGTCACGATCATTCCCGGTGCGACCGAGCACGGTTATGCGACCACACGGGTTTCGGATGCACCGCGCGAGGGGGAGAAACGCTGGCTGAACCGCAACACGCTGGTTGCGTCGACCGACTGGCAGGCCTCGCTGGACGAATTGCAGGCGCTTTGCCCCAATCTCGAGAGTGTGGCGCTGGTGGTCGCCTGGTTCGGCACGGATCTTCGGGCGGAAAACTGCCGGGTGCTGCCCGGCGTCGAGGTGGGCTATCGTCGTGAGGAGAGCCGTGCGTGGAGTGTGGCGGGGATTTCGCGTGATAGCGCCTATGTGGTGTCGCGCCATTCCGGTGGTCCCGCCTATGGCGGATCGCCGGATGATCAAAGCGTGGTCGAGGCCATCCTGGACTTGAGGGCACGCGGCTTGAAGGTTACGCTCTATCCCTTTGTTCTCATGGATATTCCCGCAGGCAATGGACTGGCCGATCCCTATGGCGGGGCCGAGCAGGCAGCCTATCCCTGGCGGGGGCGGATTACCGCCGATCCGCTGAGTGCCGACAAGACAACGGCAGCGCGGACGCAGGTTTCGACATTCGTCACACGCAGCGAAGGTTATCGGCGGTTCGTGCTGCATTATGCGGCACTGGCGGCATCCGCCGGCGGTGTCGACGGGTTTCTGCTTGGCTCGGAGCTCAAGGGGCTGACGACGCTGCGCGATGAGGCGAATGCCTTTCCCTTTGTCGAGGCGCTGGTGGCGTTGGCCGGCGAGGTGCGGGGTATCCTGGTTGGCGCGACAGCGATCTCCTATGGGGCGGACTGGAGCGAATATTTCGGCCATCAGCCGGCGGATGGCTCGGGCGACGTCTTCTTCCATCTCGATCCGCTCTGGGCGAGCCCGCATGTTTCGGCCGTCGGCATCGACAACTATATGCCGCTCGCCGACTGGCGCGACGCGGATCTGGAGGAGACAAGTCCCGATGGGTTTGCCGGTTCCGATGATGTCACGGGCTTTGCCCGCATGCTGACGGCCGGCGAGGGCTATGACTGGTTTTATGCCAGCGACGCGGACCGGCAGGCGCGGGTGCGGACGCCGATCACCGATGGCGCCTATGGCAAACCCTGGGTTTTCAGGTTCAAGGATCTCGAAAGCTGGTGGGGCAACCGTCACTACAACCGCATCGGCGGCGTGGAGCAGGTGAGCCCGACGGCATGGGTGCCTCAGATGAAGCCCTTCTGGTTTACCGAACTCGGCTGTGGGGCGGTGGACAAGGGAGCGAACCAGCCGAATGTCTTTGTCGACGCCAAATCGGTGGAGAGCGGGAGGCCGTATTTTTCGGGTGGCGCGCGCAGCGACAGCCAGCAGCGGCGGTTTCTGGAGGCGCATCTGGGGCATTGGCAGGGCGGCGACGCGCCCGAGGGCATGGTCGATCCCGCAGGCGTCTATGTCTGGACCTGGGACGCGCGGCCCTATCCGGCCTTTCCGCAGAATACGGGGCTTTGGGCCGACGGGTTGAACTGGCGCGCGAGGCACTGGCTGAACGGCTCGGACTGCGACGCTGGCCGACACCATCAGCCCCGGCAGCGACATGGGTCGAGATCGCGGCGTGCTGGAGGTGGCGGGGGATCTCGGTGGTTATGTGAAGGGTGATTTGAGCTCGGCGCGCGATCTGATCGAGCCGCAAATCGAGCTTTTTCAGATTGACGTGATCGAGGACGGCGGGCGGCTGAAGTTTCGCACGCGTCCGACGGCGAGCTTGGCCGCGCGCGAGATTGCGGTGCTGGCCGACCTCGCCGATCAGCCGCTCTGGAGCGAGACGCGCGGTCACGACAGCGATTTTGCTTCGGAAGCTATGGTGACCTTCTACGATCCGGCGGCTGACTATGTCGAGGCGAGCGTACGCTCGCGCAAGGTGGAGGCAGCGACTGAGCGCCAGCTTGCCCGCGACCTGCCGGCGGCGATGCCGGAGGAGACGGCACTGGCCGCTGCCGAGGGCTGGCTGCGCGACAACCGGCTGGCGCGGCGGACCCTGCAACTGGCGCTGCGGCCAGAGGAAACCGCGGTCGAACCGGGCGATGTGCTGCGCTTCTCCGAGGGGCCGGAGGGACGGTTTCTCGTGCAGGCGATCGAGGACGGTTTCGAGCGGCGGCTGACCCTCAGGGCTTTTGCGGGAAAGGTGTCTGCACCTGTGGCAGTGGCCGAGCCGCAGCGGTTGCCGGATGGCGGCGGTGCGCAGGGTTTTGCGCCGGTCGTAACTTTCCTCGATCTGCCGAGGCTGGAAGGGACGAGCCATCTGGGCGATGCCAGCGTGGCGGCTTTCGGCCGGCCGTGGCGCAGGCTGGCGGTGTCGAGTTCGCCGGAGGCGGAGGCCTACCGGCTCAGGCTGACTCTGGACCGGCCGGCGACGATCGGACGGCTGGTGGAGCCGCTGGCGTCCGGTTCGATCGGGCGATTTGATCCTGTAAATGCCGTGACGGTTGACCTTTTGGGTGGGGCATTTTCATCCGCGAGCCGGACCTCGGTGCTGTCAGGCGCGAACCGGCTGGCGGTGCGGGCGCTGAACGGTGGCTGGGAGGTCATCGGCTTTACCGAGGCCGAGGAAGTGGCATCGGGGCGCTGGCGTCTGGCGGGGCTGTTGCGCGGGTTGGGCGGGACCGAGGATGCGACGGCGGCAGGGGCGGTTGGCGGCGCGGAAGTCGTGCTGCTCGACGGGGCGGTGCGGTCGCTGGGTTTGGTCAATGCCGAACGCGGGGCGGGGCAGAACTGGATTCTGGAGCCCATGGGGCTGGTGACCGAACTGTCCGGGCCGTTTGTTTTCGATGGCGGGTTGCGGGCGGAGACGCCGCTTGCGCCGGTGCATGCGCGGGTGGTGCGGCAGGCCTCGGGCGATCTCCTGATTTCGTGGATCAGGCGCAGCCGGATCGAGGCCGATGCCTGGGCGGAAGGCGAGGTGCCGCTCGACGAGGCGGAAGAGCGCTACCGGCTGGAGATCCTGAACGGGAGTGCCGTGCTGCGGCTGGTCGAGGTTGGCGAGTCTGGGTTTACCTATCCGGTGGCCGACGAACTGGCCGATTTCGGCGGGGCGCAGACGGTGCTTGGCATTCGTGTGCGCCAGCTTGGGCGATTGGCGGCAGGCCTGCCGCTGGAAACGGTCATTGCCATCAACGGATAAACGACGAAGAGGAGAAAGACATGCTGGATATGAAACCCTGGTACCAGTCGAAAACCGTCTGGGGCGCGCTGATCGCGATTGCAGCTCCGCTGCTCGGTCAAGCGGGATTGCAGGTTGGGGGCGCCGAGCAGGCGGAAATCGCGGACGCATTGACGACACTCGCTGGCACTGTCGGCGGGTTGCTGGCGCTCTATGGGCGGCTGACCGCGACGAAAGGGGTCGGTGGGTGAGGTGAGGGCCTAGCTCTTTAGGAAGTAAGGAATTTCCATTACCTTCCTCGCAAATCGAGGAGGCAGGTGGCATGAACAAGATCTTGCGCAAGGTGAGCACGATCACCGAAAAGGGGCAGACCACCATTCCGAAACCCATTCGCGATGCCCTTGGCGTTGGATATGGTGGCCGGATAGCCTTCAGCCTGGACGAGAAGAATCGCGTCTTTGTCGAGCGCGACGACCGAGAAGACGAAGACCCGGCGCTGGACGGGTTTCTGGATCTCCTGGCCAGGGACATGGCGGCGCCGCCGGAAAATGCGTTCGTCGATACCGTCCGGCCTGCGCGACCGGATCGCAGCGCTGACGGAGGGCGCTGATATTGACCTCGACGCTCCGATCGAAGGCGAGGTCGAGCTTTGAGATGGAAACTGTCCATGGCTGGATTATCCGTGCACACCCGCTGTTTCTCGATCAGCTTGAGTGCCTGACTTCGGCCGTCGAACGGGACGCAAGTAGGAAGCCCGACTCGTTTCGCAGCAGCGCGAATTTCAAGCTGCTGGTCGCGCTGCGAAAGCTGATGTCGGAAGTGATACCGCCCGATCCGACGTCGCTCGCGTTTCGCCAGGGCGGGACGTTGGGGCCGGAGCGCAAGCATTGGTTTCGGGCCAAGTTCGGCAATGGACGGTTTCGTCTGTTCTTCCGCTATAACTCGTCGGCGAAAGTCCTTGTATTTGCGTGGGTAAATGATGCGGATTCGCTTCGAACCTATGGGTCGCGCAGCGATGCGGCAATCCGGCGTCTGGAAGCTATGGACGATCGCTCGTCGAAGCTGGCGCGTGGCGATTGACCGCAGCTGGGTTTATGCGCCTTTCCCCAGCCGATGACCGAGCATTCATTTGCCATTCAGACGCCTTGCGGTACATAATTTGCCTAGAGTGGACGTCATCCAAGAAGAAGCAGCAATGGCATCTTTCATGAAATACACGGGCCTGGCGCTGGCCTTGACCGTGGCGGCTTTGCCGGTGGGCGGGAGCGATGCCGTGGCGGCGGATTGCCGGGCAGCGGCGGCGCGCGTCGTGGCAGAGGTCGGCGGGCAGTTGCTTTCCGTACACGAATCGGGCGGTGAATGCGTGATCGTCGTGCTCGTTCCCGGCAATGGCAGCGAGCGTCCGCGCAAGGTCACGATGCGGGTCGCCGAGTGAGCGGCCGCAGGTACTGAAGAGCTCTCCGCACCGAGGGGTGAACCGTATGCGCATTCTCGTCGTCGAAGACGATGTCAATCTGAACCGCCAGCTCGTCGAGGCCCTGCAGGAAGCGGGTTATGTCGTCGACAAGGCCTTTGACGGAGAGGAAGGCCACTTCCTCGGCGACACTGAACCCTATGACGCCGTGATCCTCGATATCGGCCTGCCGGAAATGGACGGCATTACCGTGCTCGAAAAATGGCGCGCCGCGAGCCGGGTCATGCCGGTGCTGATCCTGACGGCCCGCGATCGCTGGTCGGACAAGGTGGCCGGCATTGATGCTGGCGCCGACGATTATGTGACCAAGCCGTTCCATGTCGAGGAAGTGCTTGCCCGCATTCGCGCGCTCATCCGCCGTGCGGCAGGCCATGCATCCGCGGAGATCGTCTGCGGACCCGTGCGCCTCGATACCAAGAGCTCGAAGGCGACCGTCGAGGGTGTGACGCTGAAGCTCACCTCGCACGAATATCGACTGCTCTCCTATCTGATGCATCACATGGGTGAGGTGGTCTCGCGCACAGAGCTGGTCGAACATCTTTATGACCAGGATTTCGACCGCGATTCCAACACGATCGAGGTCTTTGTCGGCCGTCTGCGCAAGAAGCTGGGCGTCGACATGATCGAAACGGTTCGTGGCCTCGGCTACCGCATCCAAGCCCCCGCGAAATGAAGATCCGCTCGCTCACCGCGCGCGTCCTGCTGCTTGCGACCCTCTGGTCTGCACTTGGCCTTGTGACGATCGCGGTGGCGATTTCCGCCCTGTATCGCCAGGGCGTCGAGCGCGGCTTCAACAATCTTCTCAGAGCTCAGCTTTATAACGTCGTCAACTCCGTCTCGATCGGTGACGGCGACAGCCTGGCCGGATCTCCGGCTCTTGGCGATCTCAGGTTCTCGCAGCCTGAGACCGGTTGGTACTGGCTGGTCGAGCCGCTCGGCAATTATGCGACGGCACCGCTTGCGTCCGCTTCGCTGGGGGTTGCCAATCTCGCCGTGCCCGATGTCGAGGAAACGCCCTTCGACCAGAATTACGAGCGCTACTACGAGATGACCGACGATGTCGGCAACCGGATCCGCATTGCGGAGACGGAAGTGGTGCTCGACGACCAGGGACGGGCGGCGCGCTTCCGGGTCTCCGGAAATCTGCAGGTCATCGAGGACGAGATCACCTTCTTCACCAGCCGGCTCTATAGTGCACTTGCCGTGGTCGGCATCGGCGGCTTGATCGTCAACGGTCTGGCCATTCTTTACGGCCTGAAGCCGGTCGACCGCGCGCGCCGCGGGCTGGAGCGCATCCGGCGCGGCGAGGCCGAGCGGATCGAGGGCGATTTCCCGCGCGAGATCATGCCGCTCGCCAGCGAGATCAACGCGCTGATCGACAGCAATCGCCGTATCGTCGAGCGCGCCCGCATGCAGGTCGGCAATCTCGCCCATTCGCTGAAGACCCCGATTGCGGTGCTGCTCAACGAGGCGCGCACGCTCGACAAGACCCATGCCGAGGTGATTGCAGCCCAGGCCGAGGCCATGCAGGCGCAGGTGACCTCCTATCTGAACCGAGCCCGCATTGCCGCCCAGCGCGACAGCGTGCTCGCCCGCACCGAGGCCCAGCCAGTGCTGGAACGGCTGGTGCGCGTGATGCGCAAACTGAACGGCGAGGTGGCCTTCGAACTCGAAGTCGCGGCAGATCTGACCTTTGCCATGGAGCAGCAGGACGTCGAGGAAGTCGTCGGCAATCTCTTGGAAAACGCGTCCCGCTTTGCCCGCACCAAGGTCGTGACCAAGGTGTCGATGACGACGCGCGACGACGACGCCACGGATGGACGACGGGGCTGGATCGAGGTCGTGGTGGAAGACGATGGACCGGGGCTGGCACCCGAGCAGATCGGCGAGGCGCTGAAGCGCGGCCGCAGGCTCGATGAAAGCAAGCCTGGAACGGGCCTGGGTCTCTCGATCGTCAAGGAGATTTCCGGGGAATATCAGGGCGCATTCGGCCTGTCGCGGGCAGGGATCGGCGGACTTCGCGCACAGTTGATCCTACCGGCTGTGACGAAGGACACTGCGTGATTGATTTTCCTGTGAAATTACATAGGTGTATAGGACTGATTTCGGCGCGCCGGCGATGCGCGCTTCGGAAAGCGGGACAGGCGCCTGACGGCGGCAACAATTGACGGCACTTGGAACGGTCTTATGGGTGTGAAGCGCTTCGGAATACTGGCAGCCACCGCTCTGGTGTCGCTCGCGCTGGCGGGCTGCACCACCTCGGGCGGCGGACGCACCGCGACCGCCAAGGCCAACTCCGCCGTCTATATCGCAGCCCTGCAGGGCGGTATCGTCGCACGCACGGGCGTGAAACTGTCGCGCAGCGAGACCCAGCGGGCGCTCGAGGCCGAATACCGGGCACTGGAAGCAGCGCCTGGCGGCCAGCCCGTGACCTGGGCCGGCGGCGAGGTGCGCGGCGAGGTCGTGGCAGCAGCGCCCTACCAGGTCGGCCAGCAGAATTGTCGCCAGTTCACCCACAAGGTGGTAAGCGGTGGTCGCGAATTGCAGGCCCGTGGCGCTGCCTGTCGCAACCCGAACGGCACCTGGACGCCGCTGAACTGATCCCACACGCTTAAAATTGATGCTCAATTGATAGGCAGGTCGACTGCTTCCCACTTGACTTGGGTCAAGGCTAGGCAGGTTATGGCGACCTAGATAATTCTTGCGGCCAAACGCCTCAACTTTCCGTCAGGGGGTGTTTGACTGTTGGAATGCACCCATCCTTGACGTAATTGAGTTTCATGTTGTTCTGGATCATCTCCGCCCTGCTGACGGTCATTGTTGCCGTCGTCCTGCTCTCTCCCCTGCTGCGGGCTTCGGCCCGGGCGACACGCTATGATGAAGGCGAGGCGGCGGTCTATCGCGACCAGCTGCGGGAGCTGGAACGGGACAAGGCGGAAGGTCTGATTTCAGCCGAAGATGCCGACTATGCCCGCGCCGAGATCGGACGCCGGCTGCTGGCGGTTGCCGGCCGCGAAAAAGCAGGCGGCGAGGGCGATGAACTGGCGTCGGAAGCGGCATCTGGCGGGCGCTCCAAGCGCCGGCGGTATACCTTCTCCCAGGCCTTCATTCTCCTCTGTCTTCCCGTCATAGGGCTTGCCGGCTATCTCGAAATCGGGAGCCCCGGAACGCCGGACGCGCCGCTTGCCGCGCGCATCGAAAATCCGGGTGATGATGTCGATCTGCTGGTCGCCAAGGTTGAGCAGCATCTGGCGGGCAATCCCGGCGACGGCAATGGCTGGAACGTGCTGGCGCCCGTCTATTTCCGCATCGGCCGCCTTGATGATGCCGAGCTTGCCTATCGCAATGCCATCCGCATTCTCGGCCCCGACGCCGAGCGCATGAATGGCCTCGGCGAGACGATTGTCGTGCGCAATGACGGGATCGTCACCGATGATGCCCAGATGGCCTTTCAGGCAGCGCTGAAGCTCGAGCCGAACAATCCGCGCGCTGACTTTTATCTGGCGCTGGCGCTTGAGCAATCCGGCCGCCGCACCGAGGCGCTTGCCGCCTTCCAGGCAATTGCCGCCGCCTCGCCGCCGACCGCGCCCTGGATGGCGCTGGTCAACCAGCACATTGCGGCCAACAGCACCGGCGTGCCGCTCGCCAATGCGCCGGCGCTTGCTGCGGCACCGCCACAGGCACCGGCCGCCGCCAATCCGGCAGCACCGGGCAATCCCTCCGCAGACGACATTGCCGATGCGCAAGCTATGTCCGAGGCCGATCGCGGCGAGATGATCCGCGGCATGGTCGCGAGCCTTGATGCACGGCTGAAGGAAGATCCCAACAATTTCGAAGGCTGGATGCGGCTTGTCCGCTCCTATGCCATGCTCAAGGAGAAGGCCCGGGCGGAAGTCGCGCTGCAGGATGGCCTGAAAGCCTTCCCGGCAGATGGCGCCCAGGGCCAGCAGTTGATCGCCATGGCAAAAGAGCTCGGCCTTGATGTCGAGGAGGTGAGCCAATGACCCGCAAACAGAAACGCCTGGCCGTGATTGCCGGTGGCATGGGTTTCATTCTGACGGCCGTTCTTCTGGTGATGTTCGCCTTCGGCCAGTCGATCGCTTATTTCTACGTTCCGGGCGATCTCGCCAAGGCAGACCTGCAGCCGGGCACCCGCATCCGTTTGGGCGGACTGGTGGAGACGGGCTCGGTGGTGCGCGGCGAGGGCTCGACGATCACCTTTACCGTGACGGACACGCTGAGCGAGCTGCCGGTCACCTATACCGGCATCCTGCCTGACCTGTTCCGCGAGGGGCAGGGGGTGGTGGCGGAAGGACGCTTCGAAGGCATCGACAAGGTCTTTGTTGCCGATACCGTGCTCGCCAAGCATGATGAGACCTATATGCCGAAGGATGTCGCCGACCGTCTGAAGGCGCAAGGGGTGGAACTCAGCGGCAAGGAAGAGATCCAATGATCATCGAGCTTGGCCATTATGCCTTGGTGCTGGCACTCGCCACCTGTCTTGTCGTCTCCATTCTGCCCGTGATCGGTGCCCGGCGCGGGGACGCGGCGATGATGGCGGTCGCGACGACCGGAACCTATGCGCTCTTCCTGCTCGTCGCCTTTTCATTTGCGGTGCTCACCTACGGCTACGTGGTTTCCGACTTTTCGGTACAGAACGTCTATCAGAACTCCCATTCGCTCAAACCCATGATCTACAAGGTCTCCGGCGTCTGGGGGAACCATGAAGGCTCGATGCTGCTCTGGGTGCTGATCCTCGCCTTCTTCAGCGCCATGGTCGCCTTCTTCGGCACCAATTTGCCGGATCGGCTGAAGGCCAATGTGCTGGCCGTGCAGGCCTGGATCACGACGGCGTTCACGCTCTTCATTCTCCTGACCTCGAACCCTTCATCCGGCTTTCGCCGATCCCGGCGGAGGGCCAGGATCTTAATCCGGTCCTGCAGGACATCGGTCTCGCGATCCATCCGCCGCTGCTTTATCTTGGCTATGTCGGTTTCTCGGTCTGCTTCTCGTTTGCGATTGCTGCCCTGATGGACGGCCGAATCGATGCCGCCTGGGCGCGCTGGGTGCGGCCCTGGACGCTGGCTGCCTGGGTCTTCCTGACGGCCGGTATCTCGATGGGCTCCTACTGGGCCTATTACGAGCTTGGCTGGGGTGGCTGGTGGTTCTGGGATCCGGTCGAAAACGCCTCCTTCATGCCCTGGCTCGCGGGCACGGCCCTGCTGCATTCGGCGCTGGTCATGGAAAAGCGCGACGCCTTGAAGATCTGGACGGTGCTGCTTGCCATCATCGCGTTTTCGCTGTCGCTGCTCGGTACCTTCCTGGTGCGCTCGGGCGTGCTGACATCTGTGCATGCCTTTGCCACCGACCCGACGCGCGGCGTCTTCATTCTCGGCATTCTCGTCATCTTCATCGGCGGGGCTTTCACGCTCTTTGCGCTGCGCGCGCCCATGCTGAAGGCCGGCGGGCTGTTCCAGCCGATCTCGCGTGAGGGTGCGCTGGTTCTCAACAACCTGATCCTGACCGTCTCCACGGCTTCGGTGTTGATCGGCACGCTCTATCCGCTGCTTCTGGAAACGTTGACGGGTGAGAAGATCTCGGTCGGTCCGCCCTTCTTCAACATCACCTTCGGACTTCTGATGATCCCGCTCCTGCTGGCGGTGCCCTTTGGGCCCTTCCTCGCCTGGAAGCGCGGCGATCTGCTCGGGGCCCTGCAGCGCCTCTACGTGGCGGCGGCACTCTCGCTCGTTCTCGGACTTGGCCTCTGGTACGCCCAGAACGGCGGGCCTGTCATGGCGGTGGCTGGCCTTGCGCTCGCTTTCTTCGTCATGGGCGGGGCGATTGCCGATCTCTGGTACCGCGCCGGTTTCGGCAAACATCCGCTGTCGACCGCTTGGAGCCGCCTCAAGGGCCTGCCGCGCTCGGCCTTCGGCACGGCACTGGCGCATTTCGGCATGGGTGTGACCGTGCTCGGCGTCGTCGCCGTCACCACCTTCGAGACGGAAACCGTGCTCGAGATGAAGCCGGGCATGACGGCGGAGGCTGGCGGTTATGTCGTGACCTTTGACGGCATTCGCGCCGCGACCGGACCGAACTACACCGAGGACCAGGGGCATTTCACCATCCGCGAGGGCGGTGTCGAAGTGGCCGATGTCTGGTCGTCGAAGCGGCTCTACACGGCCCGCCAGATGCCGACGACGGAAGCCGGCATCGTCACCTTCGGCTTCAGCCAGCTCTATGTTTCGCTGGGTGACCCGATGGCGGATGGCGGGATTGTCGTGCGCATCTGGTGGAAACCCTGGATCCTCTGCATCTGGTACGGCACGATCGTGATGATGGCGGGCGGTATCGTCTCGCTGTCGGACCGCAGGCTGCGTGTTGGCGCGCCGAAGCGAGCCAAGGTGGCGGCGAAGCCGGCACTGGAGGCTGCGGAGTGAATGCGATGAAGAACCCCTCCCCAACCCCTCCCCACAAGGGGGAGGGGCTTTGGCGCCACGTCCTGTCTTTTACGACGAAGCGAGCGGCGTCCGCACCTATTCTCCCCCCTTGTGGGGCAGATGGCCGGCAGGCCAGAGGGGGACTTCGGGCCGCATTCCTGATGCTGGTCCTTCTCGTCACCCCCATCCACGCTTTTGCCGTCAACCCCGACGAGGTGCTTGCCGACCCCGCTCTCGAACAGCGGGCCCGGGCACTGTCGGCCGAGCTGCGCTGCATGGTCTGCCAGAACCAGTCGATAGACGATTCCAACGCTGAACTCGCCCGTGACCTGCGGGTGGTGGTGCGGGAGCGGCTGGTGGGTGGCGATAGCGACGAGCAGGTGCTCGATTATGTCGTGTCGCGCTACGGGGAATTCGTGCTGTTGAAGCCGCGGCTGAGCATGCGCACGGTCGCGCTCTGGGGGGCTCCTGCGGCGCTCGCGATCATTGGTCTGATCGTGGCTGTGGTCTACACGCGCAGGCGGTCCGTTCAGCCGGTGGCGAAGCTTTCGCCGGAAGAGGAAGCGCGACTGGGGAAGTTGCTGGATCTGGAGTGATCGCACAGTCTGATTGGTGCGGAGCGCAACGGCTTCCAAACTACAGAGGCACGATGAAGGTATCCAGGTTCCTGAGGAACTCGGATTCAGTCACATCTCGCTGAATGACTTTTGTGATCTGCTCCGCGATAAACGTGTTCGCCTCCGTGGAAGGCAGGATGACGTCATATCCATTGCTGTTCAGAAACATGATGCCGGATAACCAGGCGGTTCGCTTGTTGCCCTGGATGAACGCATGGGCACGGCTGAGGGCCACAATGAGCCGGCAGCCGAGTACCCCGGTGTCATCCTCGTTTTCATAGTGGAAGAGGTTTCGCGGACTCATGACCGCGCTTTCGAGCGTGACTGGATTGGTCAGAAGATGCTTCTCGCCAGTTATGGCGACTGCAGCTCGATTGAGAGCAATGACCTCGGACAGTTCGATCCATCCGGGTTGAGCGCTCACTTGGCGAGTAGATCCATGAGATGCTTGTGCCGCTCGTGCTCGAGCCGAGCGACATCCTCGGCATCTGGCCTCACATTCTGCCCATGCGAAGGCTGGCGCGTCTGACGTTTTGTCGGCGCGGGCATGACAGGTTCGGCAGGCTTTTTGTCGACGCTGGTCTTGTCCATCAGTTCACCTCATCAGTAACATAACCTTGATCAGGTCGCTTTTCCACATTCCTCGGTAAGTCATTAAAATAGATCAGGGTTTTCCGGCGTATTGGAGGCTCAGGACAATCGGTTCATCGCCTTGTTGAAGCGCCCGGCTTGTACGACACCAAAGATTACGAAGAATTCATCTGCCGTACAGTTCGCCGTAACCTGACAGCTCCTATATCTCTCGTCATCCACCGCTTCCCACCGCCGGGTTGTCCGGCGGCTCCAGTCAGAAGAACAGATGAAGGTAGATCAAATGTCCGAGAACAAAGGTCGTTCGATGAAGTCGATCCTCAAGACCTCCACCACAGCAGGCCTCGCCGCCATGATGCTGGTGACCGCTGCTCCCTTCGCCGCAGTTCCGGCGTTTGCTGCCCCGGTTGAAGTGAACGCGCCGCAGGTCCCGAGCTTCGGCGATGTGGTTCAGGCGGTTCTGCCTGCTGTCGTATCGGTCCGCGTCCAGTCGAATGTGCAGCCAGCCTCGAATGACGAAAGCGGCTACTCGTTCAACTTTGGCGGCCGCAGCTTCGAGGATCTGCCGGATGATCACCCGCTGAAGCGTTTCTTCCGTGAATTTGGCGGCCCCGGCATGGAAGGTCATCAGGATCGTGGCCCACGTGCCGAGCGTCCGGGCCGCCTGCGCCCGACTTCTCAGGGCTCCGGCTTCTTCATCTCCGAAGACGGCTATATTGTCACCAACAACCACGTCATTGATGATGGTGCCGCCTTCACTATCGTGATGAATGACGGCAAGGAATATGATGCCAAGCTCGTCGGCAAGGATAGCCGCACCGATCTCGCGCTGCTCAAGGTCGATGCCAAGGATACCAAGTTCACCTATGTGAAGTTCGCAGATGACGAAAAGGTCCGCGTCGGTGACTGGGTTGTCGCCGTCGGTAATCCCTTCGGCCTCGGTGGCACCGTGACGGCCGGCATCATCTCGGCCCGCGGCCGTAACATCGGCTCCGGCCCCTATGACGACTACCTGCAGATCGACGCGGCCGTGAACCGTGGTAACTCGGGTGGTCCCGGCTTCAACCTGAACGGCGAAGTGGTCGGCATCAACACCGCGATCTTCTCGCCCTCGGGCGGCAATGTCGGCATCGCCTTTGCGATCCCGGCCTCGGTTGCGACCGACGTCATCGAGAAGCTGAAGGAAACCGGCACCGTGTCTCGCGGCTGGCTCGGCGTGCAGATCCAGCCCGTCACCCAGGACATCGCCGACAGCCTCGGTCTCTCCGAAGACGCAGGCGCCCTCGTTGTCGCCCCGCAGGCCGGTTCGCCCGGTGAAGCGGCCGGCATCCGCCAGGGTGACGTCGTGACCGCAGTCAACGGCGATCCGGTCAAGGATCCCCGCGATCTCGCCCGCCGCATCGCAGCCTTCGCCCCTGACACCACGGTCGACGTGTCCGTCTGGCGCGATGGCAAGGCGACCGAACTGAAGGTCAAGCTTGGCGAACTGCCGGCGGATCAGGCAGCAAGCGCCGAGACCGAGAACAATGCAGCCCCGGCTCCGGAAGCCGAGCAGGAACTGTCGGGCCTCGGCCTCTCGGTTCGCCCCGCTGACGGCGGCAAGGGCCTCGCAATCGTCGATGTTGATCCGGATAGCGATGCTGCAGACAAGGGCCTCAAGGCCGGCGAGACGATCACCTCGGTGAACAACCAGGAAGTCTCGTCCACCGCCGACGTCCAGAAGGTCCTGGACCAGGCCAAGAAAGACGGCCGCACCCGGGCGCTCTTCCAGGTCGAATCGGAGAGCGGCAGCCGCTTCGTGGCACTGCCGATCGCCCAGGGCTGATTGTGATCTGACGGAGGGCGCCGGCGGTCGAGGACCGGCGTCAGGTCGGCGCCGCATCTGGCGGTTGTCGACCGCCACGTCTCAGGAAAGGACGAAGCATGGGGATCGCGGAACAAGGACAGCCGAAGTCCGGCGAAACCGGCTATACGGTGGCAGGCGCCGAGGCTAATGTCGCGCACATGAAGATACTTGTGATTGAAGACGATCTGGAAGCCGCAGCCTATATGACCAAGGCCTTTCGCGAGGCGGGCATTGTTGCCGACCATGCTAGCGACGGCGAAAGCGGCCTCTTCATGGGCACTGAGAATACCTATGACGTGATGGTCGTCGACCGCATGCTGCCGCGCCGCGATGGCCTCTCTGTCATCAGCGAGCTGCGCAAGCGCGGCATCGACACGCCGGTGCTGATCCTGTCGGCACTTGGCCAGGTCGATGACCGCGTGACGGGCCTGCGCGCAGGCGGTGACGACTATCTGCCGAAGCCTTACGCCTTTTCCGAACTGCTGGCGCGTGTCGAGGTTCTTGGCCGCCGCAAGGGCAAGCCCGAGCAGGACATGGTCTACCGCGTCGGCGATCTCGAGCTCGACCGGCTTTCCCACGAGGTGAAGCGCGCCGGCAAGGAGATCTTGCTGCAGCCGCGCGAATTCCGCCTGCTGGAATACTTGATGAAGAATGCCGGCCAGGTGGTGACCCGCACCATGCTGCTCGAAAACGTCTGGGATTATCACTTCGATCCTCAGACCAATGTCATCGACGTGCATGTCTCGCGGCTGCGCTCCAAGATCGAGAAGGATTTCGACCGGCCGCTTCTGAAGACCGTGCGTGGCGCAGGCTACATGATCAAGGACGAAGGCTGACATGCGGCTGAAGTCCCGCCTGGGCGTGCTGGCCAAGTCGACGGCTGTCCGGCTTTCGGCCCTCTACATCATTCTCTTCGCGCTCTGCGCCGCCTTCCTCGTCTTCTACGTCACGGGGCTCGCCGAGCGTATC
This sequence comes from Allorhizobium sp., assembly GCA_965283865.1. GTDB lineage: Bacteria > Pseudomonadota > Alphaproteobacteria > Rhizobiales > Rhizobiaceae > Allorhizobium. The sequence goes on along the minus strand of CBDIQA010000001.1, from coordinate 3,416,759 downwards.
CTGAACAACCAGACACGCGAGGCGCTACGTCAGGAAGTGACGGAGATCCAGGGTGCCTTCGAGCGCGGCGGCATCAACCAGCTTCTGCGGACCATGGAGCGCCGCGCCCGCCAGCCGGGGGCGAACCTCTATGTGATCGCAAGCCCCAATGGCGAGATCCTGGCCGGCAATGTTGCCTCTCTGCAGCCCGGCGTCTTCGACGAGGAGGGCTGGACCAATTTCCCCTTCCGCTACCAGCGGTATACCGACAGTGGGGGCGTGAAGCGCCATCTCGCGACCGGTCATGTCTTCATGCTGGACAATGGCATTCGAGTGCTTGTCGGACGCGATCTCGGCGAGCCGGGCAAGCTGCGGCTTCTCGTGCGTCAGGCATTGATGGTGGCGCTGCTGATCATGGGGATCGGCGCGGTGGTCATCTGGTTTGCGATCGGGCGGAATGCCTTGAAGCGCATCGACAGGGTCTCGGCGGCAAGCGAGAAGATCATCTCCGGTGATCTTTCCCAGCGCCTGCCGGTATCAGGCTCCGGCGACGAGTTCGACCGGCTGTCGTCATCGCTGAACGGCATGCTGGGGCGCATCGAGCAATTGAACGAGGGGTTGAAGCAGGTCTCCGACAACATCGCCCATGACCTGAAGACGCCTCTGACGCGGCTGCGCAACAAGGCGGCCGATGCGCTGAACGAGGACGATGCGCAGGCCAAGAAGGCGGCCCTCGAGACGATCATTGCCGAATCCGACCAGCTGATCCGCACCTTCAACGCGCTGCTGATGATCTCCCGCGTCGAGGCAGGCTCGATCGCGGCCGAACTCACCGACATCGACACCTCCGCGATCGCGGCTGACAGCGCCGAGCTTTACGAGCCGGTGGCGGAGGAGGCCGGGCAGGCGATGGTCTGCGAGATCGCACCGGGACTTTCGGCGCGGGGCAACCGCGAACTCGTCGGCCAGGCGATCGCCAATCTGATCGACAATGCGATCAAGTATGGCAGCCAGGGTGATGCGGGATCCGAGATCCGTGTGCGCGTGTCGCGTGGGACCGACGGCCTTGAGATCGCGGTTTCCGACCAGGGGCCCGGCATTGCCGAAGACAAGCGTGCCGAGGTCGTCAAACGCTTCGTACGGCTGGACAAGAGCCGTTCCAAGCCAGGCACCGGTCTCGGCCTGTCGCTCGTCGAGGCGATCATGGCCCTGCATGGCGGGCGCCTGGTTTTGTCCGATACCCGCAATCACCCCGATTACCCGGGGCTGACGGCCACCATGGTTTTTCCCGGGATGAAGCCGTAACCTGTTGCGGTTTGAGATTCGCAAGAAATCTCGGCCGGGAGAGGAGACGCTGATGGGGAACGGCAGGACGAGCAGATTGTCCGAGGTGGCCGATGGAGTGATCCGTCCGCTGAACCAGACGGAGCTGAAGGCGGCGGTAGCGCTTCTCAAGGACCTGACGAAGCAGGAGCCGGCACTGGCCGAGCATCTGTCGACGGACGGTCCGCTCCGGAGCTTCGTGCTCTCGGCCTTTACGCTTTCGCCCTATCTGCGCGATGTGGCAAACCTGAAGCCATCATTGCTGCTTGAGGCTATCGCCTCGCCCCTGGAGCCGCAGATCCTCGACGCCATCGACGAGGCGCGCCATGCCTGGCGGCCTGACGCCTCCGGTGCCGTCCCTGCCGAGGCCGAAGTCATGGCGCGGCTCAGGCACGCCAAGCGCAAGGTGGCCTTCCTGACCGCACTGGCCGATCTCGCCCGTGTCTTTACAGCCCGCGACACGACCGCCTGGCTGAGCGCCGTCGCCGATGCGGCCGTGGCAGCCGCGATTGATCATCTGCTGCTTGCGGGCCACGACGGCGGCAAGCTGACGCTCAAGGATCGGGACAATCCGGCCGAAGGCAGCGGGTTGATCGTGCTCGGCATGGGCAAGCATGGCGCCCGTGAGCTGAATTACTCCTCCGACATCGACCTCGTGATCTTCTACGATCCGGACGCGGGCATCCTGAAGGATCCTGACGACGCCATGGAGACCTATGGCCGGATGATGCGCCGTCTCGTGCGCATCCTGCAGGAGCGTACCGCGGACGGTTATGTCTTCCGCACCGACTTGAGGCTGAGGCCCGATCCGGGGTCTACGCCGCTTGCCGTGCCCGTCGAAGCAGCGCTCATCTATTACGAGGGCAGGGGCCAGAACTGGGAGCGTGCCGCCTTCATTAAGGCGCGGCCGGTCGCGGGCGACCTCAAGGCGGGCGAGAGCTTCCTGCGGGAACTCGTGCCCTTCGTCTTCCGCAAATATCTCGACTATGCGGCGATTGCCGACATCCACTCGATCAAGCGGCAGATCCATGTGCACAAGGGCCATGGCGCGATTGCGGTGAAGGGCCACAACGTCAAGCTCGGCCGCGGCGGCATCCGCGAGATCGAGTTCTTCGCCCAGACCCAGCAGTTGATCGCCGGCGGCCGTATGCCTGACCTCCGCTGCCGTCCGACCGAGGAGGCGCTGAAGGCGCTCGCCTCCGCCCGCTGGATCGATGAGCAGACAGCGGACGAACTCACCGACTGCTACTGGTTCCTGCGCGATGTCGAACACCGCATCCAGATGGTGCATGACGAGCAGACCCACGTGCTGCCCGAGACGGAGGCCGAGCTGAAGCGCATCGCCTTCATGCTGGGTTTCATCGACACGACGGCCTTTTCCCGCGCGCTGGAAACGGCGCTGAAGACGGTGGAGAAGCGCTACGCCCGCCTGTTCGAGAAGGAAGAGGGCCTGTCGAGCGCAACCGGCAATCTCGTCTTCACCGGGCAGAAGGACGATCCGGATACGCTGAAGACGCTGAAAGGGCTTGGCTTCGAGCGACCAGAGGATATCTCTCGCGTCATCCGCACCTGGCATTACGGCCGCTACCGCGCGACGCAATCGGTGGAAGCACGCGAGCGGCTGACCGAGATGACGCCGGATCTGTTGAAGGCTTTTGGTGAAAGCCGGCGGGCCGACGAGGCGCTGCTGCGCTTTGACAATTTCCTCTCAGGCCTCCCCGCCGGCATCCAGCTCTTCTCGCTGCTCGGCAACAATCCGGCCCTTCTCGACCTGATGGTCAACATCATGGCAGCCGCCCCGAGGCTTGCCGAGATCATCGCCGCGCGCCCGCATGTCTTTGATGGAATGCTGGATCCGGGCCTCCTGGTCGAACTTCCCACCCGTGACTATCTCGGCAAGCGGCTGAAGAGTTTCCTTTCGAGTGCAAGGCATTACGAGGAAATCCTCGACCGGCTGCGCATCTTTGCCGCCGAGCAGCGCTTCCTCATCGGCATACGCCTGCTGACCGGCTCCATCGCCGGTGCGCAAGCCGGCCACGCCTTCACCGATCTTGCCGACCTTGTCATCGATGAAGCACTGAAGGCGGTGGTGGCGGAGATGGAAGCTGCCCATGGCAAGATCCCCGGTGGCCGGGTGGCTCTGGCCGGGATGGGCAAGCTCGGCTCCTACGAGCTGACGGCGGGATCCGATGTCGACCTGATCCTGCTTTACGAGCATGACGACGAGGCAGCGGAATCGGATGGCGCGAAGCCCCTCGATCCGGTGCGCTATTTCACGAGACTGACCCAGCGGCTGATCGCGGCGCTTTCGGCGCCGACGGCGGAAGGCGTGCTTTACGAAGTCGACATGCGGCTTCGCCCCTCCGGCAACAAGGGACCGGTCGCGACGAGGCTCAGGTCCTTTGCCCGCTACCAGCGCGAAGAGGCCTGGACCTGGGAGCACATGGCGCTCTCACGGGCACGCATGCTCTCCGGCGATCAGAGCCTGATCGGGGAGGCGGAGACGATCATTGAGGAGGTGCTGGCGGCGCCGAGCGACCAGGCGAAGATCGTCAAGGACGTGCTCGAAATGCGGGCGCTGATCGAGCAGGAGAAGCCGGCGAAGGATATATGGGACCTGAAGCTCATTCCGGGCGGCCTTGTTGATATCGAGTTCATCGCCCAATATCTGGCGCTGGTGGCCCCGTCGAAGGGGCATCGCGTGCGGACCAACGAACTCTCGACCGCCGATGCGCTGAAGGCCTTGGGGGATCTCATCGACCCGAATGATCTGGACACCTGCCTGACAGCCTTGAAGCTCTACACCGATCTCTCGCAGGTCATCCGGCTGTGCATCGATGGCCCCTTCGATCCCTCGACCGTTCCGGCGGGCCTCACCGATCGATTGGCAAGAGCTGCCGACAGTCCTGACATGAAGACGGCCGAGGGTGAGATCAGACGGCTGTCCAAGGCTGTGCGCAAGGTGTTTTCGCGGGTGGTGGCCGCCTCGGCCTGAGAATTCCGGCTACCCGGCCGGCCGATTGCCGATCAGCCTGAGCGGCTTCAGCGCAAAGCCCACCAGCAAATTGAAGGTGGGGCGGTCGAGCAAGAAGACGAGCAGTGCCACCACGGGCCAGACGGCGCAGGCAAGGATGAAGGCAGTGAGCCAGTCGTCGATCGTCAGATGGGCGAGCGTTGCAGCAGCGAGAAGCGCGAAGGGCAGGGCGAGCGGGAAGGCGACGCGGCGCAGGATGCCGCTGAGCGTCAGGTGACCGCCGAAGTCGAAGAGCGAGCGCAGGGCGGCGGCTATCGCGGCACCGACGATGCCGAATTCCATGGTGAGCAGGACGAGCACACCGGCAAAGGGCAGGAGAAGGCCGAGATGCAGCTTGGCAATCAGATCCGGCCGATGCTGGCTGTGGATCAGCCAGTAGGGCGCGAAGATCATCGAATTCAGCCAGATCGATGTCACGAGGATGGTCGCCGGCACGCCCGCACGATCGGCGAAGGCCTCGCCCAGCCAGAGGGTGAGCAGCGGATCCATCAAGAGGATCGTTGACGCGCAGATGCCGCCATAGAGGAGGGCGGTCACGACAAGGACACGGGCGCTGAGAGCCTTTGCCTCTTCGGCCTCAGAGCTTGCTAGCCTTGGGAAAATCGCGCGCGAGATCGCACCAGGGATGATCTGGCTGCGGGAGATCAGGTTGAGCGGCACGGCATAGTAGGTGACGGCGGCGACGCCGAAGAAGCGGCCGACCATCAGCTGGTCAAGCGAGCCGAGGATCGGGGTCAGCACCGAGGAGATGGTCACCCAGCCTCCATAGGAGAGCAGCTTTCGCGCCCGGTCCATGTCGAAATCGGTGATCCGGATCGGGCCCTCGATCCGGTTGATGGCGACGAAGATGGCGAGCATCAAGAGCACGCGTGCCAGCACAGCCCCGGGGATCACGGTGCCGAGATCGGGCGAGACGAAGACGGCGAAGGCGAGCGGCAGGATCTGCGCGAAGATTGCACCGGAGACCTGCAGCACATTGGCGAGTGCGAAATTCTCGCGCGCCTCGATCGCATCGATGCCGGCGCCGTTGAGGATGACGAGTGGCAGGAGAAGCGCGATCCAGGGCATGGCTGCCTTGACCTCGCCCTCGATCTCCGCCGGCACCTGAACCACGCCGCCGACGATATAAGAGCCGAGCAGATAGAGCAGGAAAGCGCCGAAGAAGGTCATCGACGCATTGATGGTGAAGGACGTGACGATGACGCGGGCACGTTCGCGCTGGTCGGAATGGTCGAGGCGGGCCAGTGCATTGATGGTGGCGGGGGCAAGGCCAAGCTCGAGAAAGCCGAGATAGCCGATCATCACCCAGATCAGGGAAATGACGCCGTAGCGGGCATCGCCGACATAATCGATATAGACGGGGACCGTCAGGATCATCACCGGGATCGGCAACAGGGCGCCGATCAGGTTGATGATGAAATTGACATAGAGCCGATTGCGCGGCTTGCCTTCACTGGCCATTGCGGTCCCTGTTTGTCCCTCCGGTTTGTCACCGGACTGTCCCGAGCCTGTCATGGCCCGGCGACCCTTACGGATGGGTAAGCCCGGGCTTCTATTCGGCGGGAAGGGTTAAGGGCGGGTGAACGGGGCAGGCGGGTTTCACGCCCGCCGTTTGACGCCCTGTGCTGCCACGACATCCGGGATGCGCAGCGACACGACGGTGCCCTGGCCCTCGCGGGAGCGGATCTTCAGCGAGCCGCCATGGAGTGCCACCAGCGAGCGGGAGATGGCAAGGCCGAGACCGGAGCCGCCCTTCGACTTGGCATACTGGCTCTGCACCTGTTCGAAGGGATTGCCGATCTTGCCAAGCGCGCTCTTCGGAATGCCGATGCCGGTGTCGACGATGGAGACGATCACGGCCCCTTCCACCTGGCGAGCGCGGAGCGCAATCCGGCCGCCGTCATCGGTGAACTTCACCGCATTGGAGAGGATGTTGAGCAGGATCTGCTTGATGGCGCGGCGGTCGGCGACAACGGAGAGGCCGGGCTCGACGCGCTGTTCGACAGTGATGTTCTTCTCTTCGGCGGGGATCGCGGTGAGGCGCATGCTCTCTTCGATCAGCGGGCAGAGATCGATCGTCTCGCAGCGGATCTTCATCTGGCCTGCCTCGATCTTCGACATGTCCAAGATGTCGTTGATGACGTTGAGGAGGTGCTTGCCGCTTTCGTGGATGTCTTTTGCGTATTCCTCGTATTTCGGCGAACCGACCGGGCCGAACATGCCGGCCAGCAGGATCTCGGAAAAGCCGAGGATGGCGTTGAGCGGCGTGCGCAGCTCGTGGCTCATATTTGCGAGGAATTCCGACTTCGCCTTGTTGGCGGCTTCGGCGCGCTGCTTTTCGGCGAGATACTTCTCGTTGGCGTCGGACAGCTCGGTCTTCTGGCGCTCGAGGATGCGCTGCGAGGCGGAGAGATCGCTGATCGTGTTCATCAGGCGGCGTTCCTGGTCGCGCAGGCGCTCCTGGTGGCGCTTCAGAAGCGTGATGTCGGTGCCGACGGAGACGAGGCCGCCGTCGCGGGTGCGGCGTTCGTTGATCTGCAGCCAGGTCTCGTCGGCAAGCTGCACTTCCGAGGTGCGCGAATTGGTGCCGTCGTCGGCATCCGCAATGCGGCGCTGGATGATCGGCTTGCCAGCCGCGGCGATCACGAGGGATCGCTCCTTGCCCGGGACCAGCACGGCGTCGGGCAGGCTGTAGACCTTCTGGAAATGGCCGTTCCAGGCCACCAGCTTGTCATTCTTGTCCCAGAGCACGAAGGCTTCTGACGTGCATTCGATCGCGTCAGCGAGACGCTGGTCGGCCTCGGCATAGCGCTGGGCCAGGCGATGTTGCTCGGTCACGTCCATGGCAATGCCGATGACATGCAGGTCGCCGGTGCTGGACGAGATGATCTGGGCACGGGCGCGCATCCAGACGTAATGGCCCTGGGCGTGGCGCATGCGGAAGATCTGGTCGATGTGGCGGGAGCTGCCACGACCGACGGAGCGGGCCAGCGCATAGAGGTTACCGTCATCGGGATGCATGAGGCGGGCGGCATCGGCAAAGGCCAGCGGCTGCGAGGAGGGAGCAAGGCCGAGCATCTCATACATAGAGCGCGACCAGACGAGCTTGCGGCTTTCCAGATCGAAGTCCCAGAGACCACAGCGACCGCGGGCCAATGCCGTTTCGACGCGCAGGTTGGATTCGAGGAAGGTATCGTCCGCATCCCGCGCCCGCTTCACCTGGTAGAAGTAGGCGTAGAGGATGACGAAGAGGATCACCGAGATGCAGGTGAAGAGCGTGACGTTGAGCGAGAGCTCGCGGCGCCAAAAGTCTTCGACCGCCTGCAGAGAATGGGCGGTGACGATCATCGCACCATCGGTGCCAACAGGCGTGAAGATCGCGTGATGCAGGACGCCGTTGAGATCGGTCTCGATCGCGCCGGTGCGGCTGCCGGACTGGCGGATGGTCATGACCTCGGGCAGGAGGCTCGACAGCATCAGGCCGACCTGGGCTGCAGCCTCTGGCGAGGAGCCGAAGACCCGGCCTGTGGGATCGACGAGCAGGACGAAGGCGCCGTTCGAGAAATGCTCGCGGTCGAGGAAGAGCGAGAGGCGCTTTTCGGCCTCGGTGCGGTCGCGCGTTTCAAACAGCTCCGGACGCTCGCCGAGGGCAGCATTGACCGTGGCTGCGATGAGCGCCGTTGACTGGCGGACGGCGGTCTCCATGCGCTGGTGCTCGTTGACGATACCGATCGTCCGGGCAAGCGCCACGACGGCGAGGAAGGCGAGGATCAGGACGGGAATGGCCGGCGCAGGATCGTCTCGATGCGCCTCGACCGGACGGAAGCCTGACCCGAAAGCGCTGGCGCGCCGCCGAAGAGCGCCTCTCCGAGATTTCGAAAAAATGTCCCTATGTCCGAAAATTTGATGCGCAGCCGCTCATCGGCTGCGGTGACCCGCCGCGCGTCCAACATCGTCCCTGCCTCTATCCCTCGTGTGATTCGAAGCGCCGCTCGCTCGAATATGACGCCAAGGAATCATGGCCGATTCGCCTTGTCCAGAGCCGGTGGGTAAAGAAAATATTAACCCCTTGCTCCGACTCCGCTTTTTTATTGGCGCTGCGGCAAGAGGCTGAATCTCATGGAAAAATGGGCGGCGATTAGGCCGCGGAAAAACATCTGTGGACGAAAAAGGCGCCGGTTTTGCCGGCGCCTTTTGCATCAGAGCGGATGGGCGCCTCAGCCCTTCAGAATGCGGTCAACGATGTCGCGGACATCCGTCGAGAGCGAAGGCGAGGCTTCGATCGTCGCAAGTGCGGCCTGTGCCTTGTCGGCGCGACCGGGTTCGAGCAGGCGCCAGGAGCGCATGGCGGTCAAAAGGCGTGCGGCAAGCTGCGGATTGCGCGGGTCGATCGCGAGGATCTGCTCGGCGAAGAACGCGTAGGCAGCGCCGTCCGCGCGGTTGAAGCCGGTCGCATTGCCGAAGGCGAAGGTCCCGACCAGCGAGCGGACGCGGTTCGGGTTGGTCGGGGCAAAATGCGGGCTTTGCATCAAGTCCTTGACCCGGTCGAGGCCGGCCGAACCCGGGATGGTCGCCTGGATCGAGAACCATTTGTCGAGCACCAGAGCGTTTGAGGCGAAGCGGGTTTCGAAGGCGGTGAGCGCCTCCTTCGTTTCGGTCGCGTCAGGGAAGCGGTGGGCAAGGATGGTGAGCGCCTGGGCCATGTCGGTCATGTTGTCGGACTTGGCAAAGGCATCTGCGGCCAGGGAAGGCGTGTTCTGCGCAAGCGTCAGGAAGGACAGGGCGATGTTCTTCAGCGAACGCTTGCCGGCACCGGCGGCATCCGGCGAGAAGGGGCCGCTTGCCGAATGGGTGGCGTGCAGCTTGGCAAACATGTCCGCGCCAGATGTCGCGATGGCCGTGAGCACGGCCTGGCGGCCGGCATGGATGGCATCCGGATCGTTATTGCCGCCGAGTTCGCGCGCGATATCGGCCTCGCTCGGCAGCGTGAGCGCCTGGGCGCGGAAGGCGGGCTCGAGCGCCTCGTCTGCGGCAACCGCGAGCAGCACATCGACGAAGGCAGCACTGGCTGTGACAGAGCCACCGTCGCGGGCCGTCTTGGCCGCATCGGTCAGCACAGGCAGTGCGAGGTCGGTGATCGCCTGCCAGCGGGCGAAGAGGTCGCTGTCATGGCGGGCGATATGGCCGAGGTCCTCAGTGCTCTGGGCGAAATGCAGCGTGACCGGGGCGGAGAAGCCGCGGTTGAGCGAGATGACCGGACGGCTGGTGATGCCGGAGAAGGTGAAGGTCTGGGCGCGCTGCGTCAGATGCAGAACGTCGCCGGAGACTTCGCCGCCGGAGATCGCAGACGCCGTGGCTTCTGCCCCTGTTTCCGACAGCAGCGAGAAGCGCAGCGGAATGTGCATCGGCTCCTTGGCGCTCTGGCCGGGGGTGGCCGGGATCATCTGCTCAAGTGACAGCGTGAGCGTCTTGGCGCCTGCGTCATAGGCCGAAGAGACGGTGATCTGCGGCGTGCCGGCCTGGTGATACCAGAGCGAGAACTGCGTCAGGTCGCGGCCGCTCGCATCCTCGAAGCACTTGACGAAATCCTCGACCGTTGCGGCATCGCCGTCATGACGTTCGAAATAGAGGTCCATGCCCTTCTTGAAGCCGTCGCGGCCGAGAATGGTCGCGATCATCCGGGTGACCTCGGAGCCCTTCTCGTAGACGGTCGTTGTGTAGAAGTTGTTGATCTCGCGGTATTTCGTCGGGCGCACCGGATGGGCGAGCGGGCCAGCATCTTCCGGGAACTGCTCCGAGCGCAGATGGCGAACTTCGGCGATGCGCTTGACCGAGCGCGAGCGCATGTCGGCCGAGAATTCGTGGTCGCGGATAGACTGTCAGGCCTTCCTTCAGGCAGAGCTGGAACCAGTCGCGGCAGGTGATGCGGTTGCCGGTCCAGTTGTGGAAATACTCATGCGCGACGATCGCCTCGATATTCGCATAATCCTGGTCGGTCGCGGTCTCGGGGTCGGCCAGCACATATTTGTCGTTGAAGACGTTGAGCCCCTTGTTCTCCATGGCGCCCATGTTGAAGTCGGAGACGGCGACGATCATGAAGATGTCGAGGTCGTATTCGCGGCCGAAAACCTCCTCGTCCCACTTCATCGAACGCTTCAGCGCATCCATGGCATAGGCTGCGCGCGCCTCCTTGCCATGTTCGACATAGATCTTCAGCGCGACCTCGCGGCCCGACATGGTGGTGAAGGTGTCTTCGACGATGCCGAGATCGCCGGCGACCAGCGCGAAGAGATAGGACGGCTTTGGATGCGGATCGAACCAGGCGGCAAAATGCTTGTCCGGGCCGAAGCCGGCGCCGCCGAGGAAGTTGCCGTTGGAGAGCAGCAGCGGATTGGCGGCCTTGTCGGCGATGATGTTGATCGTATAGACGGCGAGCACGTCAGGCCGGTCAGGGAAATAGGTGATGCGGCGGAAGCCTTCGGCCTCGCACTGCGTCGCATAGATGCCGTTGGTGCGATAGAGACCCATCAGCTGCGTATTGGCCTCCGGATTGATCATCGTCACCACGGTGATCTCGAAGGGGGTGGATTCCGGCAGGTCGCGGATGACAAGGCTCTCGGGCGTCGCTGTGTAGCGCGCCGGATCCAGTTCGATCTGGTCGAAGAGCAGGCTGGTCATGGTGAGGTCGTCACCGTCGAGCACCAGGGGCGCGTTCACATCGACGCCTTCGCGCCGGTGGAAGATCAGCCGGGCTTCCACCTTGGTTTCCGTCGGGTCCAGTTCGAATGTCAGATCAACCCGTTCCAGAACGAAGTCGGTGGGGCGATAGTCTGCCAGATGAACGATCCGGCCCGTGTCTGTGCGCATTGTGTGTCCTGGTCGCTGCGGGGTTGGCCACCCCGGCACGAGCTGGAATGCTCGGAGCCGAATGGGGTCAAGTTGCCGGGGATGATTGCAGCAATTTCTGAACGATTGTTAAAACGCGAGCTAGTTTTGGCGATGCTCTTGGCAAGGCTTGCAATTTTCTTCGCCAAAATCAGGCTGATGCGAGGCGAGATCCAAGAATAGTCAAAACTGATCTTGAGTTAGACAGAGGTCGCGGGGCCGGTTTCGTCACTTGAGCCTGAGCTGCTGCCTCAGCTCTTCATCGCTGTCCATGCTCTGAATGATCACGCCGGACCAGCCGAGCCCGTCATAGTCCTCATAGCCCAGCGTCCTGGCGAAGGCGATGATGGCGCCGCTCTGATCATAGTAGCTGCCCTTGGCGAGCTGCTGCGGATTGTTGAGCGCGAAATGGGTGTAGATCCGCTCCGGGCGCGAGGAGGCAATCACCATATTGGCGCCGTCGAGCAACAGCACTTCGGTCTTGTCGGCCACTTGCGGCGGAAGGTTCGCCTCTTTTTCGACGATTGCCTGGCCCTGGGCCTGCCAGTCGAAATAGACGCCGAGCGTGCCGACAAGCGCGCCATCCGTGCGGCCGCCTGCGCGGATGCCGGTGGCATAGACGAGGACATCGCGGTTATCGTGGCAGCCGCTGCGCTTGACGGTGTCGACGATATAGTCGTCGCCGCTCCGACAATTGCGCGCCGTCCGGAACCAGGCTTCGGACGAGAGGTCCTTGTCCTTCAGGTTGCGATGATAGCGCGGATTGGCAGAGGCGATGACCACGCCCCGCGCGTCGGTCATGACGAGATCGAGATAAACGGTGTAGAAGCGGTTGATCACGCCGAGGCGGGCAGCCGCATGCTGGGCGCGGTCGGGCGAGGGCTGTTCCAGCGCTTCCCAGAGTGCGCTGTCGGTCGCCCACCAGCGCACATCGGCGGTGCGCTCGAAGAGGTTGCGGACGATGAACTGGACGAGCGTCTGGGCAAGATCGATCAGTCTCACACCTTCCATCTGCTCGACGAGATCGTCTGCCATGCTGCGGCTCTGCCGGATACGCCCGAGCACGTTCTGCTGAAAGCGTTCAGCGGTTTCGCCGGCACCCTGCGCCAGACGCTGAACCTCGTTGGCAACAACGGCAAAGCCCTTGCCGGCCTCGCCGGCACGGGCGGCTTCGATTAGGGCGTTGATCGCCAGCAGCCTGATCTGGCGGACGATGAGGGCATTGTCGGAGCTGAAATGCTCGAGATCCGAACCGATGCTCTCGGTGATCAGGCGCATGGACCGGGGCGTGGCGCGGATCTCTGAAATCGGATTGGTCTGAGAAACGGCCTGCGGCATGGCGCCAAACCCCGGTTGAAAACAGAACCTCGAAAATTGCAGTCGATCGCGAATAAATATGACTTATTGGCAGGAAATATATTTTCCGCGATTAAATGCTTGGTTAATGGAAAATGGCGGGAATCCTGAGTTTTTGAAGCCATTTCTGGGTACAATGCCCTCATTTGCGGACTTGCGCCCTCCTGGTGGGCATGCAAGCTATTGCCTGATGATTCAAAGGCGATCGCCTTTGCCGCCCCCCCATTCACGGCGCGTCCGGCGCCCGCCGCATCCAAGACAGCAGTGACCATGGCCTTTGCCGACCCCAATCCCCTGCGCGGTATCGTGCTGAAAGTGTGCTCGGTCTCGGTCTTCGTCGCCATGCAGACCTGCATCAAGCTTGCCGGCAGCGGCATCCCGCCCGGCCAGATCAGCTTTCATCGCTCCGCCTTCGCGATCGTTCCGATCGTCGTCTATCTTGCCTGGCGCGGCGAATTGCGGATGGCCATGCAGACCGACAATCCGGTTGGGCATGTGAAGCGCGGCCTGCTCGGCGTCTGCGCGATGGGGGCGGGCTTCTACGGGCTCGTCCACCTGCCGCTGCCGGACGCGATTGCCATCGGCTATGCCATGCCGCTGATCGCCGTTGTGTTTGCCGCGATCTTTCTGAAAGAGACGGTGCGTCTCTATCGCTGGACCGCGGTTTTCATTGGCCTTGTCGGCGTGCTGATTATCTCGCTGCCCAAGCTGACCCTGTTCGGCGACGAGGGCATGGGCTCGGAGGCCGCTGTCGGCGCGGTGGCCGTATTGATCTCGGCAATGCTTGGGGCCGGTGCCATGCTGCAGGTCCGCCAGCTTGTGCGCGAGGAAAAGACCGCAACGATCGTGCTGTTCTTCTCCCTGACGGCCGCACTGCTCTCGGCGCTCACCTGGTTCTTCGGCTGGGCTGAACTGTCCTGGCGAGCGCTCGGGCTGCTCGCCATGGCGGGCTTCCTCGGCGGCCTTGGACAGATCCTGCTCACCGAAAGCTATCGCTTCGCCGATGTCTCGACGATCGCCCCGTTCGAATATATTTCGATCATCCTGGGGTCGATTGCGGCCTACATCCTGTTCTCGGAGGTGCCGACGGCCACCACCTTGATCGGGGCGGCCATTGTCGTTGCCGCAGGCATCTTCATCATTTACCGCGAACACCAGCTCGGCCTCGAGCGCCGGGCTGCACGCAAGGCATCGACACCCCAGGGCTGAGGTTTAGCGGTCCGTATCGGCCATCGGCGAGGCATTGTCAGCACCCTGCATCGGCAGGATGGTCGCCTGGAAGTCTGACTTTTCGGCTGGCGTGACATTGTCCGGGCGGCGCGTGATGCGCCATGCGGCGTAGCCGGCATAGAGCGCAAAGGCCATGCCGAGGAACCCGATCAGCGCATTTGGCCCGAGCCACTGCATCAGCGTGCCGGCCATGATCGGTCCGGTGACCGTGCCCATGCCGTAAAGGATCATGATGGCGCTGGAGAGGGTGACATATTCGTCCGGCTCGGCCAGGTCGTTCGCATGCGCCACGTTGAGCGAATAGACGGGGTACAGCACAGTGCCGACGAAGAAACCCGCCACGTAGAGCGCGGTTGGATCCTCCGCGCCGAAACTGATCATCAGCCCGCAGGCGCCAACACCAAAGAGACCGGACGCGATCATCACCAGACGACGGTCCATGCGGTCCGAAATACGGCCGATCGGCACCTGGGAGAGCGCACCACCGGCAAGGAAGGCGGCAAGCAGCGTGGCGCCTTGCGCCGTGCTCATGCCGATGGTTTGCGAATAGACCCCGCCAAGGCTGCCCCAGGTGCCCGACAGGGCGCCTGACAGCAGCGACCCGAAGAAGGCGATCGGCGAGCGGCGATAGAGCCGCTTCAAGTCGAAGCGGGCCTCCGCAATCGGCGTCGGCGACTGGGCAGTCGAGAGCGCGACCGGGAAGAGTGCGAGCGAGAAGATCAGCGCGCAGATCATGAACAGGTCCGGCCCGTTCACGTCGCCGAGCGGCACGATATACTGGCCGCCGATCGAGCCGACGAGGCATGTGACCATGTAGACCGAGAAGAGTGCGCCACGATTGTCGTTTGTCACCCGCTCGTTGAGCCAGCTTTCGATCAGGAGATAAGCGCCGGCAATGGCAAAGCCCGACAGGCCGCGGAAGATCATCCAGGCCCACCATTCGACGACAAGCGCGCACAGCAGGATGGAGACCGTCAGCAACGTGATCAGCGCGCCGAAGACGCGCACATGTCCGACACGCCGCACGAAGATCGGTGTGACGATGCAGGAGACTGTAAAACCAAAGGTATAGCCGGTGGCGATGACCGAGATGATGAAGGTCGACCAGCCCTCGTTCAGTGACCGGATCGGCAGCATGTAGCCCATCAACCCGAAGCCGGCCATCATCAACAGGGTCGACAGCATCAGGGTGGCGATCGATGCGAGACTGGACAGCATGGGGCCTCCCCGGGGCGCATTCTGGACCAGAATAGTGCCAGCATCGCCGGATGTGTGAAATGTTGAATACGACGCGACGCGGCGCATTGCGGGTGCAAGACGCATCTTCCCGCGCCGATCGGTAATAAAGGATTGAAACGTCATAAGGAATTCGTTTACCTTGACAACAATCATGAAAAGAGAGGCACCGGCCAACGAGTAGGTGCCGGTCAAAGGGATCTGATGGCGCTGACAAGGGCGACGCGAGACATGACAGAACGGGGGCCGAGGCGCCCGCTTGTCTCGTCGCTCGTCGTCTTGGCTCAGGCTTCGACTGGGTGCGGGGCCGTATCATGACGCTTTCGTCCGCAGATATCGCCGGTCATCCGCAGTTCATTCCAGCGCTGCGCGCCTATGCCGGTCAGCTGCGTGGTCAGTTCGACCAGAGCCCGCGCCTGTCGCGCATGCTTGCCTCGCATCAGCGCTGGCTGCTGAGCCAGGCGGCCTTTGCCCTGCAGCTCGAATATGATCCGTCGCAGACGGGGAGCGGCCTGACCACCACCAATCTGCGAGAGATCATCACCTCCAACAATGCCGCGAGCCGTAACACGGTCCTGAACTTTCTCGATCAGTTGCTGAGCTATAAATTCGTGCGCATCGTCGGCGATCCGAACCGCCGGCCGAAGCGCTACGAGGCGACCGAGATTCCCACACAGGCCATGTTTCAGTGGCTGGTGACCAATTTCGAGCTCCTTGACCATCTCGATGGCGGCGACCGCGCTGCCACGCTTCTCGCCCAGCCGGATCTCTTTCGCCTGATCCAGCCGCAGATCGCGCGGCGGGCTTGTCTGAACCAGAGCTGGCTGGAGCCGCCGCCGCGGGTGGCGCTTTTCCTCTGGACCGAAGCCGGCGGCCTCGTGATGGACGAACTGGTGCGTCGCGCGATGGAGCTCGCCCCCGATGGCGAGGGCTACAATATCGGCCGCATCGATGCGCGTGTCATGGCCGAGCATTTCATGATCTCGCGGACGCACTTGCAACGCCTCTTCCGCCGCGCGGTGGAGACCGGTTGTCTCCATTGGCCCGATGGCGACCGCAATCACTGCATACTGCGTCGCGACTTTCTCGACGAATATTGCGGCTGGCAGGCGATCAAGTTCGCGATCGTCGATTTCGCGCACGAAAAGATCTGCGGGCCCGTCCGCCTGGGAAAGCATGATCCGCGCCTCGGCGTGGCGCGCGAAGCCTGAGCCCGGAGGGGGCGGGGCCGGACGGTATCCTCTCGCCGCTAGAACGACAAAAGCCCGCACAGGTGCGGGCTTTGGCAGATTGTCCAGGTAATCCCTAGTCTATCAGAAGCCGAGCGGCTGAAGCGCCCGCTGTTCGCTGCGATCCTGCGCCTGCTGACGCTTGCGGGCGGCCTGGGACAGCTCAGCCGAGGCATTCACCGCATGGCCGATCTGGTGCATGGCCTGACGCAGGCTGCGGACGGGATGAAATGGAATGTTCATGATCGTGTCCTGTGCTTTTGACGCATGGCAAATTTTCCGCCCTTATTAGTTTAGTGATGAACCGTTATTGCAATGCACAATGCGGAAGGGCTGCTATGCGAGGGGAGCACGACGATCAGTGAGGGCCTGCGTGGGCACCCGAGAAAAAGCGCTTAGAAGCGGCTTTCGGCAAAGCTGTTGGCGGGGCGGGCAATGCGACCGGCATGGCCTGCGAAACGTGCGCTCAACTGCTCGACGGCAACGGAAGGGCTCGAGCGGTTGTACGGGTTGCTGCTGCGGCCATGTTCGCCGGCCAGACGCAGGGTCTCGAACTTGCAGTGTATGGGGCGGGTCCGAAGGCTCACGGCGGTCTTCCTTGTAAAGTGTCCCTCCCACTTTGCACCCTCAATATCGCAGTGCAGCATAGATTCGGCAACCGGCGTGATAGCGTGCCTGCCATGCATTATACGCATGGCAGATTTCATAATTTGTTTACATTGCTCGAAATTTAATCGTTTGGCGGTGTCTGCAGGCGTTCGGAGAAGCCAAGCAGGTCGATCCAGGCGAGCGCCTTGCTGGCGGGAGCGGCCAGAAGCTCCTGCGGATGCAGCGTTGCCATGGCCTGAACCGCATGGCCGCCGGCGCCAAGTTCACGCCATTTGCCGCGCAGCGCATGGATCGTGCCCGTTTCACCGAAGAAGAAACGGGCAGCGAAATTGCCGAGCACGAGAACCAGGCGCGGTTCGACCAGCGCGATCTGCCGCTCGATGAACGGCCGGCAGATGGCGGTCTCTGGGGTCGACGGCATGCGGTCGCCCGGCGGACGCCAGGGGATGACGGTCGAGATGACGACATTTTCGCGTGTCTGGCCGATGGCCGAAAGCATCCGGTCGAGCAGCAGGCCTGCGCGACCGGAAAATGCCAGTCCTTCGCGGTCGTCATCGGCATTCGGCATGGGACCGATCACCATGATGCCGGAAGAGCCGTCGCCCTGTGCCGTGATCGTCGAACGTGCCGACGTCTTGAGATTGCAGCTGGTAAAGCCTTCGATGGCGGTCTTCAGTTCGGCCAGCGATCGCGCGCTTTCGGCCGCAAAGCGCGCTTCGGCGACGGCATTCTCGTCGGGGATCGCCGGCAGGGCCGAACCCTGCGACGGCTGTGCCCGCGCCGGCTGACGTTCGGACGGGGCGGCGCTCCGCGCAGGTGCGATGCGCGCCGGCACCTGCGTCGACGATGTCTCGGCCGCGGGGCGGGCCACTTGGCGCGCCGCCTTCTCTGCCGCAAAGGCTGCAATCCGGTCGACGGGATCGTCTTCCACGAGCCATTCGACGCCCGCTTCCGCATGGAATGCGAGAAGCGCTGCAAGCTCTGCGGGCGTCATGTCGTGGGCTTGGATCATGGCCCCGTTCTAGTGCCTTCCGCAGGCGGAAGGCAAATGGAAAGCGCGGGAAGGTGGTGCGCTACCCGCCATCCTTTCCGAACGTTGGCGGGCTGCCCCTCATCCGCCCTTCGGGCACCTTCTCCCCGCAGGCGGGGAGAAGGCCGATACGGCCGCCGCGTACGTCCCCTCTCCCCGCTTGGCGGGAGAGGGCTAGGGTGAGGGGCAGTGGAATGCGATCACGGCGCGCGCTTCGGCGTCCTCATGGATCTGACCTCACGCCACCCACTGCTCGATGTCGTCGCGTTCGCCGATCAGCGAGAGCCGACGTGGTCGATCTTCGAGATCGACGTCCGCCGCCGGCGTCATCGGTGCAGGACGCGTCGACATCGCGCGCTGGACGATGCGCACACGGCGGCACGAAGGTGCTGCTCGCGGTCAGGAAGACCGATGTCGATGCTGCACGGCCTCCGATGGTTCTGGTCGGACTTCGTACGAGCGCGTCTTCCATGCGGGCGAGATCGTCGGCGATCCAGCTTTCGAAATCGCGTCGCGTCACGCGCTTTTCGCCGGCCTTGCCGAGCGGCGCGAAGCGGAAATCGGCCTCTTCGGCGGATGAGAGCGCCATCTTGGTGGCCGAAACCGCCTGGTAGAGCGGGTAGCCTTCGTCATGGTCGATGAGGTCGATGAAGAGCTCGAGCTTTTCCGGCTCTTCGGCCTGGCGCACCAGTGATTTCAGATCCGCGAACTCCTTCAGCGTCTTGAACACCGAGAGCTGGTTCCAGCGGGAGAAGGCGAGATAGTAGTTGCTGGGAACATCGAGCAGCTTGCCGAAGCTCTTGAACTGGCTGCCCTTGCCGATTTCCGGGGCAACCAGCTGGTCGATGATGCGGGCATCGAACTGGTCGCCGGCGATGCCGACGCCGGACTGGCCGATCGGGGTTGCCTTCAGCTTGCCGGCTTCCATCGAGAACCGGATCAGCGAGAAGTCGGTCGTGCCGCCGCCGAAGTCGGCGACCAGGACAGTCGCATCGCGCTTGAGCGTGCGGGCAAAGTAGAAGGCGGCCGCAACCGGCTCATAGACATAGTGGATCTCGGGGAAGCCGAGCCGGGTCAGCGCCTCGTTGTAGCGGGTGACGGCAAGGGCGGGATCGGGGCTGGCGCCAGCGAAATGCACGGGGCGGCCGGCGACGAGGCGCTTTGCACCTTCCGGCCATCCATCGCCACCATAGGCCTGCAGGCGCTTCAGGAAGACCTCCATCAGGTCTTCGAACTGGAAGCGGCGGGCATGCACAAGTGTCCCCTGGAAGAGAGCGGAAGCCGCGAAGGTCTTGATCGACTGCAGAAAGCGACAGTCGCCCGGATTGTCGATGAAGGTGCGGATGGCCGCCTGGCCGGCCTCGACCTTCAGGGCGCCTGCGCCGAGCTGCGGATCCTTGAGGAAGGAGAGCGCGGTGCGCATGCTGTCGGTGGTGCCGGCCGGAGAGGTGAAGGAGACCGAACGCGTGTCGTCTCCGTTTTCCGCGACGGCGATCACGGTATTGGTCGTGCCGAAATCGAGCCCAAGCGCTTCAGCCATGGCCATCGCTCCTTTTGTCTATGCCTGATTGTCTGTGAGAACCGGCGAGCCGGTCGTGCTCGGCGATGCCGAGACATGAAAGAGGGCGCCTGATGCCACAGGGGGGCGGCGAGGGCAAGCGACCTTTTTGTGACGTCTGCTATCGCAGCGCGCGGAGGGCGCAGACGCGATCTGTCGCATCGAAGGCTCCCGCGAAGCGGCCGCTCTGGCTGTTGTTGGTGACAGGGTCTATGGTCGGCTTCACCCTGGAGATCGACAGATGTCACCCATGCGCATCGCCCTGCATTGCCTCGCCGCTCTCGCCATCCTGATGGGCTTCGTATGGATCGGGCAGGGCTCCGGTCATTTTCCCTATCCGGCGTCGAGCTTCATGATCGATCAGAGCCCGTGGATCATGTACGGGGCGCTCCTCGCTGTTGCGGGCGTTGCCGGTCTGGTGATGCTGCGTCGGCGCTGAGGCTGGCAGAAGTGCGAAGGGCCCACCGGTGGGTGAGCCCCTTCAATCTTGCGGTGGTCGAAGTCAGGCCTGGCGATAGGCCCGGATGGCTTCGGCAACGTCGACGGGCTGACGCTCGACATCTGCGGTGAGGGCCGAAGACGCGGACGGTTCCGGGGTCTCTGCACCCGAAAGCAAACCGGCGATGATCCGGGCCTGTGAAACTTCCAGCGCCCGCTCGCGTGCCCTGTTCAGGCTCTGCTCGATCAGCGTGGTCAACTGCTCTGCGAATCTGCTGCCTTCGTTTGAAGCGGCCAGCTGCGGACCACGATACTCGGCCAGTGCTGCAGCCTCGATCGCGTCCTCTTCCGAGATGCGCTCGCTCGCTGGCGCCGTCGTGACCGGGCGATCGCTTGCAACGGGTGAAGGCGTGGTCGCGGGCGTGCTTGCCTCGGCTGCGGCATCTTCCTCAGGCGTGGCGTCTGCCTCGGACACTGCCTCGGCGTCATCAGCCGGCGCTTCCGCATCGACAGCGTCGGCGGCCGGTTCTTCGGAAGCGGCGGCTGCGTCTTCAGCGACAGCTGCTTCTTCGGCAGGAGTCGCGTCGTCGGCAACGGGAGCGTCCTCAGGGGTCGCCTGCGCTTCGGTCTCGGAAACTGCCGGCTCTTCCGCAACCGGTGTTGGTTCCGCTTCGGTTTCCGTCTGAGCGGGTGGTGCCTCGGCGGTCGCCTCTTCAGCCGTGCCGGTGTCTTCCTCAGGCGCCGGTGCCGGTTCTTCGGCCGGAGCAGGTTGATAGGTGCCGTCGTCGATATCGTCGGACGCTGCCGCTTCCGGCTCCTGGTAGGACGGCTGGGTGGTTTCAGACGGTGCTGGCTGCGACGTCGAGCCCGACGTGCTGCTGCCGGATCCCGAGGTCGTGCCGGACGACGGACGGGTTGTGGTTCCGGACGAACCTGAACCGAGAAGTAAGGGGGCGAGCATGATTGACCTTAGGGTTGGAGTTCATTGTCGCCAGCCCTAATACAAGCAATCTCTTGAACGATCGTCGCTTTCGTTCATGCAGTTTATGTCAAATACCCTCGATATTGAGGGGCGTGTCAGACGTCCTGATAGAGGCGCGCGGCCATCGGCGCGGTCTCCAAGCCGTCGAGTTCATCGTCGAAGGTTTCTAGCTTAGCGAGGAAGTGGTCGATGATCCGGCCATAGCTGGCATTTCGAGAGCGCGGGACGCGCGCGCGCTCTTCGACGACTGGCTCGAGATCGGCTACGAAAGCGGCAGGCTCGAGCGCCAGCAGCATCCGGTCTTCATGTCCGGCATTTGTCATCACGGGAACTCTCATCTCCCAGGTTTCTCGCTTTGGAGTAAACGCAAGAGATTTCCAACCCGTTCAGTCGATTATTCGCATTTTAGGCAATGCGAATTTGGCCGCCTGAAGAGCAAGTCCCGATCGTCAGATCGCATGGGCCGCACCGCCGTCGACGCGCAGCATTGTGCCGGTGATATAGCTCGCCGGGACCGAGCAGAGGAAGGCGCCGGCGGCGGCGAATTCCTCGACGCGGCCGAGCCGCTGGGCGGGGATCGACTTGACCGAGGCAGCCCGTACCTCATCGAGGCTGCGGCCTGTGCGTTTGGCATTGGCACCATCGAGCTCGTCGATCCGGTCCGTGTGAATGCGGCCCGGCAGGAGCATGTTGGCCGTCACGCCATAGGAGGCGAGCTCCGAGGACAGCGTCTTGTTCCAGCCGACCAGCGCGCCGCGCAGCGTGTTGGACAGCGCAAGATTGGGAATCGGCTCGAAGACGCCGGAGGAGGCGACGGTGAGGATGCGGCCAAAGCCTTGCGTCTTCATCAAGGGCACCAAGGCATTGGTGAGCGTGATGACCCTGACGACCATCGACTGGAAGAAGTTATAGAGCTTTTCGGCATCCATATCCTCGACAGTGCCGGGCGTCGGGCCACCGGTATTGTTAACGAGGATGTCGATGCCTCCAAGCGTATGATGAACCGCGTGCAGCATCTGGTCGACGAAATGGACGTCGGCAATGTCGGCCACGACATAATCTGCCTTGCCGCCGGCGGCCTTGATCGCCTCGACATTGGCCTTCAACTTGTCTTCCGTGCGCCCGCAGATCAGCACATGCACCCCTTCCGCCGCGAGCGCGTTAGCAATGCCGAGGCCAAGGCCGCGCGAGGCGGCGAGCACGAGGGCGCGTTTGCCGGAAATGCCGAGATCCATGGGTGTATCCTTCCGTGATATGATGTCTTTGCGCGCAGTCTATCGGGCGCGGGACTGGATCGGAAGCCCGACCATCTGTGGATGAACCGTCATTAGAACGGGACCTTGCCCGGGTTGAACAGCATGTCCGGATCAAGCATCGCCTTGAACTGCCGGGAAAGCGACTGTTTGACCGGATCGACATGGCTGAGATAGGCGGCGCGTTTGTCGAGGCCGACACCGTGTTCGGCGGAGAAGCTGCCGCCGGCGGCGTGAATGCCGGTATAGACGGCGTCTTCCGCAAGCGCCTTCATGTCCGGGGGCAGGGGACCTGGCGCTGCGACGGCGATATGCAGATTACCATCGGCGATATGGCCGTAAACATAGGCGTCGAGGCCGTTGCCTATGGCGGCGAGGCCTGCGATGAGGTCAGCCACATAGGCGTCGAGCGCCGACGGCGGCATAGAGACGTCGAAGGAGGGCGCACTGGGGAATTCCGCAAAATAGAAGCCCGAATCTTCGCGCAGGTCCCAGAAGCGACGCGCCTGATCGGAGGACTGGGCAACGATCCCGCCCTTGATATCTGCTTCTTCCCAGAGTGCTGCAAGCTCTTCTTCCAGCAAGGTCGTGGCCGCTTCGATGGTCTCACCGGAGACTTCGATCAGAAGCACCGCGGCATCACCTTCAAGCCAGGAGAGGTCGAAACCCTTGAGGGCCGCATGATCGCGCACGTAGCGCGGCCACATCATCTCGGCGGCTTCGAGCAGAAGTGCCGGATGCCGGCGCAGCCGTGCGGCCACCTGAAGCGCACGGGCAGCATTCTCGACACCGAGAAGTGCGACGGCGCGATGCGGTCGGATCGGCTCGACCTTCATGACGACCCGGGTGACGAAGCCGAAAGCACCTTCTCCGCCGATGAAAAGCTGCTTGATATCAGGGCCCGCGGAGACCTTCTGCCACGCGGGTCATAGCGGAAATCACCGTTCCATGCAGCCAGCACGGCTTCCACACCGAGGATCATGGTCGCGGATCACGCCGTGGCTGATGACGCGAATGCCGCCGGCATTGGTGGAGACCATGCCGCCGATGGTCGCCGAGCCGCGCGAACCGAGATCGATGCCGGTGGTGAGGCCATGTGGCGCGAGCGTGGCCTGCAGGGCCTCCAGCGTAACGCCGGATTCCACTTCCACCGTTTCTTCGTCCGTGCGGATAGCAAGGATGCGATTGAGCCGGGCAGTTGACAGGAGAACCTCTCCGGCCTGGCTCGTGCCACCGCCGACGAGACCGCTCAAGCCTCCGTGCGGGACGATGGCGACATGGTTCGCCCGGCACCAGGAAATCAACGCGGCCACCGCTTCCGTCGAAGCAGGCTGCGCCATCACGCCGGCGTTGAGGTTCGCCGGGTCTTCACCGGGATGCCGACCGGCAAGTGCGTCGGGGCCCAGGATCCGGAGGTCCGGATGCAGACCGTCAAGCGCGCGGGCTAGGTCATGGGGCGAGAAGGTCGGGTGCGAAGACATGGGGCAAGCCTGTTCTGTTTGCGCCTTCTTCGCCGTAAAGCTTTGTCGCCGCAAGTCACCCCACGGCCTTTCCCGACCTGTCGGTCCCTCTCAGAGCTCCGCCGGAAAGCCGGGTGCCCGCAGGTCCGTACCGGTTGCGTCTTCCAGAAGTTTTACCACCTGCGACGACCAGGCGTCACCGCCATAGGCCGACCGGGCGCGGATGAAGGTCTGCAGCGCATGGGAGGCGAGGTCGAGCGGCACGCCAAATTCGCGGCCGAAGCCGAGTGCGAAGCCGAGGTCCTTCACGGCGAGATCCATGGTGAAGTTGATGTTGTAGCTGCCGTTCAGGATCACCTGGCCCTCGGTCTCGTGCACGAAACTGTTGCCCGAGGAGGCCTTGATGATGTTGAAGGCATCGGTGAGGTCGATGCCGCCCTTCTTTGCCAGCATCAGCGCTTCGCCGGTGGCGATCAGGTGGATGAAGGCAAGCATGTTGGTGATGACCTTGATCACGGCTGCCTTGCCGAGCGGCCCGGCGCGGAAGATCTGCTTGCCCATGGCCTGGAAGGCCGGGAGATGCAGGTCGTAGAGATCCTTGTCTCCGCCGGCGATCACGGTGATGCTCGCCGGAGGCGGCCAGATGCACGCCGCCGGTGACCGGCGATTCCAGCATGCGCACACCGGCATCGGCGGCGACCTTGCCGAGACGCAGGACTTCCTGCTCGTCGAGCGTGCTCATCTCGATCCAGGTGGAACCTGATTTCAGGCCCTTGAGGATGCCGCGCTCGCCGGTCAGCACCCGCTCGCTGACCTTGGGCGAGGGCAGGCAGGTGATCACGGCATCGACGGCTTCGGCCACGGCTTGCGGATCGGCGGCGAACCGGGCGCCGGCTGCCACCAGCTCTTCGGCATTTTTGGGATCGAGATCGTTGACAACGACGGTCGAAGCCGCGCCCTGACGAGGCTGCCGGCGAGATGGCGGCCGAGATGACCAAGCCCGATGAAACCATATGTGAGTGCCATGTCGTGTTCCCCTGCTGGCGTTTTGGCAGAGACTGCGACAAAGCGGCAAAGGGTTCAAAGGCAGATTTTGGCGAGCGACGCGAGATGGCGCGGACAGAACAGGTCCACGGTGCTTTTTTCTGGGTCTGGCCGGGCCGGCCGGTGCGAGGCTTCGCCCGGCAGGGAGGCCGCCCTCCAGCTGCCATAGCCGAAGCCGCCTCAGGTGAGGTCGCTGCGCTCGACTGTGTTAGTTTGTTGGGGAGACCCGGCGGTGGTCCGCTTATCCGGCCGCGCCATGCCGGCCATGATCTTCGACAGGATCAGTGTTCTGCCCCAGCGTGGCATGCCGGTGAACGAGGCCTCCAGCGCCTTTGCGAGCAGCCCCGGCCGGATCGTGCCACGACGCCCGAGCGCATCGAGCGTGGCAGCGGCGACCACCGAGGCCGGCTGGCTCATGCCCATGACCATATTGGCCCGGGCAGCAAATCCGCTGGCGATCGGGCCGGGCGCGCAGGCGATGACATCGACCCCTTGTGGGCGAAGCTCGGCGCGCAGCCCCTCGGCGAAGGTCTGGATAAACGCCTTTGTGGCGGCATAATTGGCGGATTGTGCCACGCCCTGGAAGGCGAGCAGCGAACTCATCAGCACCATGCCGCCCGAGCCGCGTCGGACGAAGCGTTGGGCCATGGCATGGCTGAGCTGCACGACGGCGCGGCAGTTGACGTCGATCATATCGAGTTCGGTCGCGACGGGAATGCGCGTGAACGGGCCCGAGGTGCCGAAGCCTGCGGCGGCCACGAGAAGGCCGATGTCGTAATGCGCGGTGCTGCGGATCAAATCCTCCACCTTGTCAGGTCGCGAAAGATCGGCGGGCAGGACATCGACCGCGACGCCATGGGCCTTGGCCAGTTCCTCGGCCAGCGCCTCCAGCCGGTCGAGCCTGCGGGCGACAAGCACGAGGCCATAGCCGCGTCGCGCCAGTTCGCGGCGAACTCGCCGTCCGATGCCATCGGAGGCGCCGGTCACCAGCGCCAGCGGTCCATATTTCAGGCTGCCCCGGCGATTGATGTGGCTGAGGGCTCTCGCTGCGTCGGTCATTGCACGATCCTCACAGGCATTGTTGACACTGTCTACTTTATCGTTAGCGATGAAAGTTGACGCTGTCAACAATGGTGATCTACAAGATCGCCGCTGCTCTCCTGTGTGACCTTGCGCTGGCACGGCCAGGGAGACAGTTTGGGGACGACAGAGCGGTGTCGCAGCGGGCGCCGGTCAACACGACGCAGGAGCCAATATGCCGAGAACCCGACGCGATCTGCGCGAAGCCTGTCTTGCCGAGGGCATGGCGATCATCGCCAGCGACGGTCTGGAGAAGCTCAGCCTGCGCGAGGTGGCGCGAAGGCTCGGCGTGTCGCATCAGGCGCCCTACAAGCACTTTGCCAGCCGCGACCACATTCTGGCGGAGATGGTCTCGCGGGCCTTCGACGCCTTCGCCACGTTCCTGGATGCCCATCCGAAATCCGACAATCCGGATCAGGACATGGCGAACATGGGCTTGGACTATCTGCGCTATGCCCAAGAGCGCCCGCTCGAATACCGCCTGATGTTTGGGACGCCGCTGCCGGATGGCGAGGCCTTTCCCGAGATGATGGCCAAGGCCAAGCACGCATTTTCCCTTCTCGTCTCGGGCCTGAAGCGCAGGGCGGATCTGACGGGCACGAAGCGCAGTGACGACGCTATTCTGCTCGATGCTCTTGTCATCTGGTCTTCGCTGCATGGCCTTGCTTCGGTAAAGAGTTCGTCGGTCCTCCATACCCTCGATCTGCCTCCCGCCCTGATCGAGCGCAGCGACGCACATATGATCCACGGCTTTTCCGCCTTGATCGCAGCGACCGAGGATCAATCAGCGCATTGACCCTTACGTGCACGTAAGATATTCTGCGATTTCATACCGCCCTGCCGGAATTTGCGCCTTGGCGCGTCGCGCTTCGGCTCGACAATCCGGTTGGGTTTTGTCAAGGAGGAAGGCGGAAAGCACCGCCTGGCGAGGAATGACGAATGAGCACCGAGATGGAACTGCCTGAACGCGAAAGCATGGAATTCGACGTCGTGATCGTGGGCGCAGGCCCGGCCGGTCTGTCGGCGGCGATCCGGCTGAAGCAGGTCAATCCGGACCTGACCGTCGTCGTCCTCGAAAAGGGCGCCGAAGTCGGTGCGCATATCCTGTCCGGTGCCGTGGTTGATCCAATCGGCGTCGACAAGCTGATCCCCGGCTGGCGCGAAGAGGCCGATCACCCGTTCAAGACAGCAGTGACAGACGACCAGTTCCTCTTCCTCGGCCCCGCTGGCTCGATCCGCCTGCCCAACATGCTGATGCCGCCGCTGATGAACAATCACGGCAACTACATCGTCTCGCTCGGAAATGTCTGTCGCTGGCTGGGCGCCCATGCAGAAGCGCTCGGCGTCGAGATCTA
Organism: Allorhizobium sp.; assembly: GCA_965283865.1. Lineage (GTDB taxonomy): Bacteria > Pseudomonadota > Alphaproteobacteria > Rhizobiales > Rhizobiaceae > Allorhizobium. The sequence continues at coordinate 3,389,678 of CBDIQA010000001.1, read as the reverse complement.
TCCGGGTTTTGCAGCCTCCGAAGTGCTCTACAATGACGAAGGTGCTGTCATCGGTGTCGCCACGGGCGACATGGGCATCGAGAAGAACGGTGAGCCGGGTCCAGCCTATACGCGCGGCATGGAACTGCTCGGCAAATATGTGCTGATCGGCGAAGGTGTGCGCGGCTCGCTCGCCAAGCAGCTGATCGCCAAGTTTGACCTGTCGCGCGAAAGCGATGTGCAGAAGTACGGTATCGGCCTCAAGGAACTCTGGCAGGTCAAGCCTGAGCACCACAAGCCGGGTCTCGTGCAGCACTCCTTCGGCTGGCCGCTCGGCATGAAGACCGGTGGCGGCTCCTTCCTCTACCACCTCGAAGACAATATGGTCGCCGTAGGCTTCGTCGTGCACCTGAATTACAAGAACCCCTATCTCTATCCCTTCGAGGAATTCCAGCGCTTCAAGACCCATCCGGCGATCGCCAAGACTTTCGAAGGCGGCAAGCGGCTCTCCTACGGCGCCCGCGCCATCACCGAAGGCGGCCACCAGTCCGTGCCGAAGCTCTCCTTCCCGGGCGGCGCGCTGATCGGCTGTTCCGCCGGTCTCGTCAACGTGCCCCGCATCAAGGGCTCTCATAACGCTGTGCTCTCCGGCATGTTGGCGGCCGACAAGATCGCCGCAGCCATCGCCGCCGGCCGCGCCAATGACGAGCCGATCGAGATCGAGAACGAATGGCGCTCGACTGATATCGGCACGGACCTGAAGCGCGTGCGCAACGTCAAGCCGCTCTGGTCCAAGCTCGGCACGGCGCTCGGCGTTGGCCTCGGCGGCATCGACATGTGGATGAACCAGCTCCTGGGCTTCTCCTTCTTCGGCACGCTGAAGCATGGCAAGACCGATGCGCAGTCCCTGGAGCCGGCGGCAAATCACAAGCCGATCGCCTATCCGAAGCCGGATGGTGTGCTGACCTTCGACCGCCTCTCCTCGGTCTTCCTGTCCAACACCAACCACGAAGAGGACCAGCCGGTCCATCTGAAGGTCAAGGACATGGACCTGCAGAAGCGTTCCGAGCTCGGCATCTATGCCGGCCCTTCGACACGCTACTGTCCGGCGGGCGTCTATGAATGGGTGGAGAAGGAAGGCGAGGAAACCTTCGTCATCAACGCCCAGAACTGCGTCCACTGCAAGACCTGCGATATCAAGGACCCGAACCAGAACATCACCTGGGTGCCGCCGCAGGGCGGCGAGGGGCCGGTCTATCCGAATATGTAAACGTTCGGGATAGATGCGGCTGCGCTTGTGTCGAGAACTGATCCCCGGCGCAAGTCTGGGCCTAGTGCAGGAAAACAGGAGCACTCAACTCCATCGCTTGCGCGATGCGGTTGAGCCGCCTGTCACGGGTCCAGAGGCGATCAGAGCGAGATAGTTTTACGGATGCTAGCAGATGCGCATCCACATATCCGATGCCGGTGCCGAACAGGCGATGGCTCCGAATAAGATGGCGGACCTCGCCATCGTCGGCTCTCGCTATGGCCGGAAGATCGCCGAGCATTCTCATGATTTCGTCGTATCGCGGTATGTGACCCAGCGACAGTTCGCCGATGATAAACGGGTGCATCACGATGTTCTCGTTGTTCAGCAGCATTTGCAGTGCCGGGTCCACCGACCGGAAGTGGTCAATCCAGATGGAACTGTCGGCGAGGATCATTCCGGCTCTACCGGATCGAAACGGCGCCGTGGTGGCGCGACCAAATCCGGAGCGCTGCCACCGAGCAAGGCCAGTCGCCGAGCAGCTTCGCGCTGAACCAGTGCCTGGAGTGCCATGCGTATCAACGTGTTGGTCTCATCGATGCCAGTGTATTCCCTGGCATCGGCCAGCAAGGCGTCGTCGATATCAATCTCGATCGTGGTTTGCATCCTTCGAGCCTCCAGCTTTTGAAAATAACATTGCAGTCAAGATGCTTCAATCCACGGCTCCCCGGCCGCCCCATCTTCGCCATCTCTCTTAACGGCGACCCTCAGATTTAACCCGGCATTAACCATAAATTCCTAGGCTCCTCGGCACGAATCGTATCCCGAGGACGCCTGAATCATGACCATTTCCCGCCGCGGTCTCCTGTTCGGCCTGCCGCTTTTCCTGGCCGGCTGCCAGTCCGTTCCCAACCAGCAGGCCATGTATGGTGATATCCCGGATGAGCCGCATCCGCTGAAAAAGGTACCGCTTGAGAAGATCAAGCCGGAGCTGCGCCGCCAGGAAGTGGCCTTTGAGACATCCCATCCGGCAGGCACGATCGTGGTCAATACGCCCGAGCGCCGGCTCTACTACGTGCTGGGTGGTGGCCGCGCCATGCGCTACGGCATCGGCGTTGGCCGTGCCGGTCTGGCGCTTGCGGGCAATGCCTATGTCGGTCGCAAGGCCGAATGGCCGACCTGGACGCCGACGCCGAACATGATCCGCCGCGATCCGGAAAAGAACCTGAAATATGCAGGCGGTCTGCCCGGCGGCCCGAACAACCCGCTCGGCGCCCGCGCCATGTATCTCTACCGCGGCGGCAACGACACCATGTTCCGCATCCACGGCACCAACCAGCCCTGGTCGATCGGCCAGGCCATGTCGTCCGGTTGCGTGCGCATGATGAATCACGATGTGATCGACCTCTATGCCCGCGTCGACGTCGGCTCCAAGGTCGTCGTCATGCAGGCCTGATCGCCGCATAACCCCCATGATTTTGAGTGGCGCTGGTCTCGCGACCGGCGCCACGCTTTTTTGATCAGTCCGTGACAGTCTCCTGTCACGCAAACTCACGAGTGCGAAATCGGCCTTTCCGCCTCGCGACTTCGCCCCAATCTCCCCGCAGTGAAACTTTTCGGTGCCGTCGCGCGTCGAAGCAGGTGTTGACGCAGTGTCGACCAAATCCGACCGGTTCGAGGCTTTCCGCTTTCGCCGGTCAGGACTAAGTGGGAACAGACGCGTCTCGGTCGACGTGTCGAGATTTGAGAAGGAAATTTGAATGGCTCGCGAGACAAAATCCGGCTTATCCGACCTTGGTGGATGCCAGATCGAGGCGACCCTCCAGCTCCTCGACGGTAAATGGAAGGGTGTCATCCTTCATCATCTTCTGCGTGACGAGGTCCTTCGCTTCAACGAACTGGTCAAGCTCCTGTCCACGATCACCCATCGCACGCTGTCCAAGCAGCTGCGCGAGATGGAGGTCGCGGGCCTTGTCGCCCGGACCGTCTATCCGGTCGTACCGCCGCGCGTCGACTATTCGCTGACCCCGCTCGGCCGCAGTCTCGAGCCGGTCATCCAGGCCCTTGGCCGCTGGGGCCAGGAAAACCTCGTTGCCGTAGAAGACGCGGCGCTGAAGCCTTGCCAGATGCCTGTTGGCAGTGAAGCGATCATGCGTTCGGCGGCCTGACGCCGGCAACGATGGCCGCCCGAAACGGGCGGCCCCGCGGCGGGCCTAGGCTCAGGCGGGAAAGCCTTCCAGCACGATCTTGCCGCGCGCCCGGTTGCTTTCGATGATCGCATGCGCCTTGCGCAGGTTTTCTGCCGTGATGGGCCCCATCACCGTGTCGAGCGTCGTGCGGATCTTGCCGCTGTCGATCAGCTCTGCAACCTGCGTCAGCAGCTTGTGCTGTTCGATCATGTCAGGCGTCTGGAACATCGGGCGCGAGAACATGAACTCCCAATGCAGCGACACGACCTTCATCTTGAAGGCGAGAATGTCGAAACCTTCCGGAAAGTCGTCGATCAGGCAGATGCGGCCCATCGGCGCGATGATCTCGGCCATGGCCAGCCGATGCTGGCTCGAATGCGTGACCGAGAAGATGAAGGCGGGTGCGCCGATGCCGAGCTTTGCATATTCCTCAGCGAGCGGCTTGCTGTGGTCGATCACGTGATCGGCACCGAGTGATTTCGCCCAGTCGGCCGTCTCCGGTCGGGAGGCGGTCGCGATGACCGTGAGGTCCGTCAGCGTCTTGGCGAGCTGGATCGCAATCGAGCCCACGCCGCCCGCACCGCCGGTGATCAGGATTGCCCGTTCGGCACCGAGTACGGGATCTCCGACCTTGAGTCGGTCGAACAACGCCTCATAGGCGGTGATGGCGGTCAACGGCAGGGCGGCTGCCTCGGCAAAGCTCAGCGACTTCGGCTTGATGCCGACGATCCGTTCGTCGACGAGGTGGTATTCCGCATTGGTGCCAGCGCGCCCAATCGCGCCGGCGTAGTAGACTTCGTCACCGGGCTTGAAGAGCGTCACATCAGAGCCAACCGCCTTGACCACGCCGGCCGCGTCATAGCCGAGAATGCGGGCCTCGCCGGCTGCCGGCGTGTGGTTGCGGCGAACCTTGGTGTCAACGGGATTGACCGAGACGGCCTTGATTTCGACCAGGAGGTCATGGCCGGAAGCCTCAGGGATAGGCAGGTCGAGATCGACCAGGGCCTCGTTCGAGGTGATGGGCTGGGGCATGTGGAAACCGATGGCTCGCATGGGGAAACTCCTGTCTTGCATTTGCACGCTGCCCATTAAGGACATAGATGGGAGCTGCGCAAGAATGCACATTTTGTGTTCGTAGGCACACAAATGAACCTCGGTATCAGAAAGGATACTGCCCATGTCGCGACCACGCGCCAAGATGACCAACGCGTTTCCAGGCTGCCCGGTCGAGACGACGCTCAGCTTTCTCGACGGCAAATGGAAGGGCGTTATCCTCTATCATCTGCTGGTCGACGGCACGCTGCGCTTCAGCGAGCTGCGCCGCAGGCTGCAGGCGGTGACCCAGCGCATGCTGACCAAGCAGTTGCGTGAGCTGGAGGAGCAGGGGCTTGTGACGCGCACCGTCCATCCGGTGGTGCCGCCACGCGTTGACTACGCGCTGACACCGCTCGGACAGAGCCTGCGTCCTGTTATCATGGTGCTCGAACAGTGGGGCACGCGCCATGTCGAATGCCGGGATGGCGAGCGCCGCATGATCGAGCCCGATGCAATCGCGGAGACGGCCTCAGCCGCGTGACGGCTTCTTTTCGAGCGCTACGGAAATCAGGAAGATGATCAGGCCGAAGGCCGAGAGCACCGCGCCGACGTAACCGGTGGCGCCGTAGCCATAGCCGGCCGCGATCACCAGACCACCAAGCCAGGCGCCGAGCGCGTTCGCAATGTTGAAGGCGGAGTGGTTGGTCGCGGCGGCCAGCGTCTGGGCATCCGCTGCGACATCCATCAGGCGGGTCTGCACGGCCGGGCAGGCGGCAAAGCCGCAGCCTGTAAGGAACACGCAGATGCACAGCATGATCGGATTGTGGGCTGTCAGCGAGAAGATGGCCATCAGCACGATGTTGAAGGCGAGCATGCCGCCGATCGTGCCTTTTAAAGAATAGTCCGCCATCCGGCTGCCGACGATATTGCCGACATTCATGCCGATGCCGAAAAGCGCGAGCACCACGGCGATCATGCTGGCGGGGAGGCCCGCGGTATCCGTCACGGTCTTGGCGATATAGCTGAAGATCGCAAACATCCCACCGAAGCCGACGGCCGCGACACCGAAGGACAGCCAGACCTGCAGGCGACCGAAGGCGGAGAGCTCGCGGCGGATGCTGGCGCCCTCGGCCACTTCGTCCTTGGGCAGATAGAGCGCGATCAGCGCCACGGTGATCGCGCCGATTGCCGCGACCAGGAAGAAGGCGGCGCGCCAGCTCATGAGCTGGCCGAGAAAGGTCGCGATCGGTGTGCCGATCAGGGTGGCGATGGTAAGACCCAGCATGACGCGGCCCACGGCGCGCACGCGACGGTTCGGCGGCGCCATGGAGGCAGCCACCAGCGCCGCCACACCAAAATAGGCGCCATGCGGCAGGCCGGTGACGAAGCGCAGCAGAGTGAAGGTCGAGAATTCGGTGGCGAGTGCGCTCGCAAAGTTGCCGACAGCGAAGAGGCCCATGAGCATCAAGAGCAGCGTCTTGCGCGGGAGTTTTGCAGCGAGTGCTGCGATGATCGGTGCGCCGATGACGACGCCCAGCGCATAGGCGCTGATCACATGGCCGGCCTGGGGAACCGTCACGCCATAGGTGTGTGCGACCTCCGGCAGCAGGCCCATGATGACGAATTCGCCGGTGCCGATCCCGAAGCCGCCGGCGGCAAGCGCCAGTTCGATCAGGAGAATGGTGGTCGCGGTCAGCGTTTGTGCTTCGCTCCCTCGTGAATCGAGGGGCTGGGCCAGGGTCGAACAATCGGTCATGCAAACACCTTGCGCGCCGGCGCGGGACACGTGGCGCAAAAAGCTTCTTCAGGAAGCGGCGATGGAAGAAAGGCCCGGAAGCCAGCTGAAATGAGAATTGTTATTTATCATATCGGTGTGCACTGCGGCAAAGGCTTTTGCTCCTCACCTTGAAAATTGCTCAAATGCTATCGATCTCTGCCACAAGGAAACTTTTCATAGGCCGAGGCGTTCTGAGCTTCGGCCCTTTCTGGGCCGCGAAAGGGCGAGATGAAGATCAAGGCAGTACTCAATCGCGACGGTGGTACGTTCAAGACCACCGACATGCAGACCTATTGCGAAAACGCAAACCGCGCCTTTGCCGCAAGAGGCCATGAGCTCGATTGTACGGTGGTGCGGATCGCCGTGGTGGTGGTGGAAGCTGTGCAGGATGCGGTGCCGCTGGCCGAGGCCCTGCTCGCAGGCGGCATCGGCATTATTGAAATAACGCTGCGCACGCCGCAGGCGCTGGAAGCCGCCGCCCGCGTCGCCAAGGCAGTGCCGGGTATCGTATCGCGCGCTCGCTGAAGCTCCCTCTCGACATCTGGAAGGTCCTGGACGTGCTCGCCAACGGTGAGATTGCCGATGTCGACATCGCGACCGCCAATGGCCGCCCCTTCGTCCACCAGTTTTCCGCAGGCCTGCACGCCCGCATGGTCCGCATGCGCAATCAGATGAACTTCGCCTCACGCCTCGGCAAGATGCGGGCAAGCACCAGTGCTGCCTTCGGCGTCATGCTCGACCCGCCGCGTTTCGATGTCGTCTTCGACATGAATGGTGACGGCAAGAGCGACGAACGACCGGTATCGGCGATCTCGGTCTCCAACAATCCGCTTGGCAACAACTCGCTGTTCTTTGCCGATCGCGTCGACACCGGCAAGCTGGGTGTCTATCTCGCAGCCCCGCTCGAGCCGACCGGCGTCGGACTTCTCGCCTTCGACATCATCAGGGGCAAGTTCAAGGACAACGAAGCGGTGACCGCTTCGACCGCCGATATGGTGCGGCTGCATTTCCCGAGGCATCGCAAGGGTGCGGCCTGCGTGCTGGACGGTGAACTTCTGCGCATGCCGGCCGACGTCGAAATCAAGATCCATGCAGGCGAGTTGAAGGTTCTCGTCCCCCAACCGCAGCCGGTAGCGTAAGGGAAGGGCGCCCGGACCAGCCGGGCGCCGTCGTCTCAATGGCTGAAGGCCGCCGCGATCAGGTCGCGGGTATAGCCTTCTGCCGGGCGTTCGAAGATCTCTTCGGTCGCACCCTGTTCGACGATCTTGCCGTTCTTCATGACGATCACGTGGTCCGACATCGCCTTGATGACCGAGAGGTCGTGGCTGATGAAGACGTAAGACAGACCGTGTTTGTCCTGCAGGTCGCGCAAGAGTTCGATCACCTGCCGCTGGACAGAACGGTCGAGCGCACGAAGTCGGCTCGTCGAGGATGACCACCTTCGGCTTCAGGATCATCGAGCGGGCAATCGCGATACGCTGACGCTGGCCGCCTGAGAATTCGTGCGGATAACGATTGCGCGCCGCTGGATCGAGGCCGACCTCCTTGAGAGTAGCAATCGCCCGTGCGTCACGCTCGGCGCGGCTCAACTGCGGCTCGTGCACGTAGAGCCCCTCGGTGATGATCTCGCCGACCGTCTGGCGCGGCGAGAGCGAGCCGTAGGGGTCCTGGAACACGAGTTGCATCTGCTTGCGGAAGGGGCGCATGCCGGCCCGGTCGAGGCCGGATATGTCGTTGGTGCCGAAGCGGAACGCGCCCTCGGCCTGCAGGAGCTTGAGGAGCGCCCGCCCAAGCGTCGATTTGCCCGAGCCGGATTCCCCGACGATGCCGATCGTCTGGCCTTGGCGCAGCCGAATGCTGACCTGGTCGACGGCGCGGAAGGCGCGGCCCTTGCCGAACAACCCGCCGCCGCCGATGTCGAAATCGACGATGACGTTGCGGCCTTCCAGAACGACCGGCGCGTCGTCCGCTGGCGGCGCCTTCGTGCCTGTCGGTTCGGCGGCGAGCAGCATCTTGGTATAGTCGTGCTGGGCATTGCCGAAGATCGCGTCGCGCGTGCCCTGTTCGACGATCTCGCCCTTGCGCATGACGGCGACGCGGTCGGCCACGTGTTTGACGACGCCGAGATCGTGGGTGATCAGCACGATCGCCATGCCGAACCGCGTCTGCAGGTCGGCGAGCAGCGTCAGGATCTGCGCCTGGATGGTGACGTCGAGCGCCGTCGTCGGCTCGTCGGCGATCAGCACATCGGGCTCGTTCAGCCAAGCGCCATGGCGATCATCGACGCGCTGGCGCATGGCCGCCCGACAGCTGGTGCGGATAGCTGTCGATCCGCCGCTCGGGGTCCGGAATGCCGACGAGCTTCAGCAGTTCCAGTACGCGGGCGCGGGCCGCCTTCTTGCTCAGGCCGCGATGATGGATCAGCGGCTCGGCGATTTGGCGGCCGATCCGGTAGAGCGGGTCGAGCGAGGTCATCGGCTCCTGGAAGATCATGGTGATCTTGGAGCCACGCACGGTATTGAGCGTCGAGAGCGGCTGGCCGACGAGGTTGGTGCCGCCATACGTGGCGGTGCCGGTGACGCTGCCGTTTTTGGCGAGCAGGCCCATGATGCCCATCATCGTCTGGCTCTTGCCGGAGCCGGATTCGCCGACGATGGCGAGCGTCTCGCCCTTCTTCACGTCGAAGCTGATGCCCTTGACCGCTTCCACAGTACCATCAGGCGTCTGGAAGGTGACCTTGAGGTCGTCGACGGTGAGGACCGGTGTCATCTGGTTCGTCTCCATCTCAGCGATCCTTCGGGTCGAGTGCATCGCGCAGGCCGTCGCCGACGAAATTCAGCGCAAAGAGCGTGGCGACGAAGAAGATCGCCGGGAAGATCAAGAGCCACGGTGCGCTCTGCATGTTCTTCGTGCCCTCCGAGATCAGCGTACCCCAGCTCGCAAGCGGCGCCTGGACGCCGAGGCCGAGGAAGGACAGGAAGCTTTCCGTCAGGATGACCTGCGGCACGACGACCGTGACGAAAACGATGACAGGGCCGATCGTGTTCGGGATGATGTGACGGCGGATGATCTGCCAGTCGGTGAGGCCGAGGGCTTCCGCCGCGCCGACGAATTCGCGGCGCTTGAGCGAGAGTGTCTGGCCGCGCACGATGCGGGCCATTTCCAGCCATTGCACCGCCCCGATGACGACGAAGATCAGCACCACAGATCGTCCGAAGAAGACCACGAGCACGACGACGAGGAAGACGAAGGGCAGCGAATAGAGGATTTCGACGAAGCGCATCATCACGTTGTCGATGCGGCCGCCGAGATAGCCGGAAGTCGCGCCGTAGATGACGCCGATGCCGAGCGAAACCAGGCTGGCGGCGAGGCCAACCGCAATCGAGATCTGCCCGCCGAGCATGACGCGTACGAGAAGGTCACGGCCATTGGTGTCGGTGCCGAAGGGGAAGGTGACCTGATCGACCTTGCCGGTGACGGTCATCGTCAGCCCGTCCTCGCTCTGCGAGGTGACGGTGCTTTCCTTGAACTCGTTCGAACGATCGAAATAGCGCACGGTGCGCGGATCGATCTTCCGTGAGGAGGTAAGGACCGCCGTGAACGTGCCGTCCTCGACCTTGAGGCTCTGCAGATCGACGCGGGCGCGCTTGGCGAGACCTTCTGCGACATCCTGCAAAGATTCGGGATCCGGCCGCGGCGAAAGGCTTGGCGGAACGGTCACGTAGGAGGCGAAGACCTGGTCGTAGGTATGCGGTACGAAAAGCGGACCGGCAAAGGAGAAGAGGGCGATCAGGAAGAGCATGACGCAGCCGGCCATGGCCGCCTTGTTGCGCTTGAAGCGCAGCATGGCGAGCTGTGTGAGGCTGCGGCCCGCGACTTCGCCCGGGGGCAGGCCCTGAGAAACGGATGTATCAGTCATTGCGGACCCTCGGATCGAGCAGGCCATAGGCGATATCGACCAGCAGGTTAAAGACAATCACGAACACGGCGACGAGAATGACGGTGCCCATGACGAGGGGATAATCGCGGTTGAGCGCGCCGAGCACGAAATAGCGGCCGACACCGGGAATGGTGAAGATGCTTTCGACGACGGCCGAGCCGGTGAGCAGGGCGGCGGCACAGGGCGCCAGATACGAGACGACCGGCAGCATGGCGCCGCGCAGGGCATGGGTGACGACCACCACGCGGGCCGGCAGGCCATAGGCGCGCACGGTGCGGATGTGGTCGGCATTCAGCGCTTCGATCATCGAGCCGCGGGTGAGGCGGGCGAAAACCGCAAGCTGAGGCAGGGCAAGTGCTGTCATCGGCAGGATCAGGTTCTGCCAGCCGCCGTCACCCCAGCCACCGGCCGGAAGCCAGGAAAGCATGACGGCAAAGATCAGGGTGAGAACCGGACCGACGACGAAGTTCGGGACGGTGACGCCGACTGTGGCGAAGGCCATCAGGCCGAAGTCGAGCGCGCTGTTCTGGCGAAGGGCCGCGATCGTGCCGAGGATCACGCCGCCGATCAGTGAAATCAGGATGGCATAGAGCCCGAGTTCGACGGAATAGGGCAGGGCCTTGCCGATCAGTTCGGCGACCGTGTTGTCCTTGTAGATGAAGCTCGGGCCGAAATCGCCGGTCAAGGCATTGCCGAGATAGGTCAGGTATTGCCGCCAGAGCGGCTGGTCGAGCTGATAGGTGGCCATGATGTTGGCCATGGTCTGCGGCGGAAGCGGACGTTCGAGGCTGAACGGACCGCCAGGCGCGAAGCGCATCAGGAAGAACGAGATCGTCACGACGACGAACACGGTGGGCACGGCGCTCATGAGCCGGCGCAGGACGAATGAGATCATGGTGATAAAAGCCGGCGCGCGACAGCCTCATGCTGCCGCGCGCCGATCCCTGTTTTCGTTATTCGGAAACGCTGAGGAACTTCGACAGGTGCTCGTTGACCGGGTTGTCACCCCAGCCGGAGACACGCGAAGACACGAGCCACAGGTTCGCCGTGTTCATCAGCGGCGCGATCGGCTGGTCGTTCATCAGGATGGCTTCCGCCTTCTTCAGGATCTCCATGCGCTTGGCCGGATCCTGTTCCTCATAGGACTGCTTCAGCAGCGCGTCATATTCCTCGTTCTTGTACTTGCCGTAGTTGAACGTGACATTCGAGCCGACATTGAGCGCCAGGAAGTTTTCCGGATCGGCATAGTCGGCCGACCAGCCGGCACGAGCCACGTTGAACTTGCCGCCTTCCTGCAGGTAGGCGTAGTGCGAGGCCACGTCGAGGTTCACCAGCGACACCTTGGCGCCGAAGGTGTTCTTCCACATGTCGGCGACGGCGGTTGCAACGCGCTCATGGTTGGCATTGGTGTTGTAGCGGATCTCGATTTCGAGCGGCTTGCCGCCTTCACCGTAACCGGCAGCCTTCATCAGCTCGATCGCCTTGTCTTCGCGATCGATCTGCGAGAGTTCGGCGAAATCCGGCTTCGGGCCATCGCCGTAGCCTTCGAGGCCCGGGGGAACCATGTTGTAGGCCGGAAGCTGGGCACCGGCATAGATTTCCTCGGCGAGGAAGTCACGGTCGATCGCCATCGACAGAGCGCGACGGACGTTCACGTCGTTATAGGGCGGCTCGCGGTTGTCGAAGACGTAGTAGTAGGTGGCGAGACCCGGCGTGACGTGGACCTGATCGTTGTAGCTGCCCCGCAGGCGCTCGATCTGGTCGGCGGAGAAGTTGTAGACGAGGTCCAGTTCCTTGGCCTCAAAGCGACGCACGGAAGCGGCATCGTCGTCGATCGGGTAGAAGACGACCTTGTCGAGCTTGACGTTGGCGGCATCCCAATACTTCTCGTTCTTGACGACGGTCAGCGTATCGTTCGGGACATGCGCCTGCAGGACGAAGGCACCGTTCGAGACCATGTTGCCTGGCTTGACGAACTGGTCGCCGAACTTCTCGAAATTGGCCTTGCTGATCGGCAGCGCGGTGTAATGCGCCAGGAGCTGCAGGAAGAAGGGAGTGGGGCGCTCGAGCGTGATCTCGAGTGTCTTGGCATCGACTGCCTTGACGCCGAGCTGGTCGATCGGCACTTCACCCTTGTTTGCCTTTTCGGCATTCTTGATCGGGTAAAGAATGTTGGCGTATTCGGCTGCGGTCTTCGGATCTTCCAGGCGACGCATCGCAAAGACGAAGTCTTCAGCCGTCACCGGCGAGCCATCCGACCAGTTTGCGTTGTCGCGGATCTTGAAGGTGTAGACGGTTTCATCGTCGGAGACGGTCCAGCTCTCGGCTGTGCCGGGCACGATCTTGCCGTTCGCGTCGAAGATGGTCAGGCCTTCGAACATGTCGCGGACGACGAAGCCTTCGATGTCGATCGAGATATGGGCGTAGTCGAGCGTCTGCGGCTCACCGCCATTGCCACGATGCAGCACGGCTTCGGCCAGCGCCTGGTTCGCGCCGGTCAGGATCGATCCGAGAAGGAGAGCCGTGCCGAGGACGCGGCGTGTGTGGATTGTCATTTTTTTCCCCATTTACGTTTATGGAAACGGGAGAGAAGAGCATTCACACACGCGTTGCAAGCCGCATTTTTCACGGGGCCCTCATTTTTGAGGTGGAAAAACCAATGCGGGGCTGTGACTTGGCACGAAAATTTCGCGTGACCGTTTTTTGACGAAATAAAATTATCGCGCCATCGGCTGTGCAAATTGCGACAGGCGCGGCTGAGAGGCCGCACCTGCAGGGTGTTCAGCAATCGGAGGGATCAAATCCGCGGAAGATAGGTCTGGTAGTCGAAGCTCGAGACGGTGCGCAGATAGGCCATCGCCTCCTTGCGCTTGGTGTCGCCATAGATGCGCTGATATTCGGCGCCGAAGATGTCGGCGATGAAGGCCGACGACCGGAATCGCTCGACGGCGGTCAGGAAATCATAGGTCAGCATGTCGGGGTCTTCAGGCGCGCTATCCGGCGTTGTGACTTGGCCAGGATCGAGATCCTCGTCGAGGCCAAGCAGGATGCCGCCGAGGATGGCGGCGAGCAGCAGATGCGGATTGGCGTCGGCGCCTGCCACACGGTGCTCAATGCGGGCGGCCGGGCCGTCCTTGTCCGGAATGCGGATCGCCGTGCCGCGATTACCGAAACCCCAGTCGATCTTGTCGGGCGCAAACGAGCCCGGCTGGAACCGGCGATAGGAATTGGCAAAGGGCGCGAAGATCAGCTGCGCATCCTGCATGCTCTTCAGCATGCCGGCGGTGATCGACTTCAGCTTCACCGGATCGCCGCCCTTGGCGTCGAGGATGTTCTTGGTCCTTGTCGATGATCGAGGCGTGAACATGAAGCCCTGAACCCGCATGGTCGCCATACGGCTTCGCCATGCAGGTAGCCTTGAAACCGTGCCGGCGGGCGGCGAAATCGACGACACGCTTCAGGTAGATGCAGTCGTCGGCAGCCGCCATTGCGTCCGGCTTGTGAAGGAGGTTGACTTCGAACTGGCCGGGGCCGAATTCAGCCGTCGTCGCATCGGCCGGCAGGCCCATGTGGTCGCAATATTCGCGGACGGTCTCGAGGAAGTCTTCCATCGCGGCGGTCGCGCGCATGTCATAGAGCTGGTAGCCCTCGACCTCGCCGTTCATGACCAGCGCCTTCGGCGGCATCGGCACGCCCGTGTCGCGGAAGTCAGGCTCCATCACGTAGAATTCGAGTTCGGTCGCAACAACAGGTGTCAGGCCCTTCTCGTCGAAGCGCTTCATCACATTGGCAAGGATGGCGCGCGGGCACACATAATGCGGCTCGCCGGAGAGCGTATGCATGGTGGCGAGCACCTGCTTGGAGCCGGCAGGCCCCCAGGGCAGCGTGGTCAGCGAATTCTTGTCCGGCGTACAGATGCCATCGGGATCGCCCAGCGTCAGCGAGATCTTGGTGATGTCGTCATTGTCGTCGCCCCAGATATCGAGCGACTGGGTCGAGGCCGGCAGGCGCACGGTGTTCTTCCAGACCTTGTCCTCGGCTTTCAGCGGGATCATCTTGCCGCGCAGGTCGCCATTCATGCCGACAAGCAGCACCTCGATGCGCGCGGAAGGGTCGGCTGCGGTGAGATCGGCGGCCTCGGTCGGTGCTGTCATGGGAAAACTCTCGTTGGCTTTCGGGGCGGATTTGGCCGGAGGAACGCGGCAATCGGTGCCTTGCCAAACGCGTTTTGGACGGTCATGTTCGTAGCCGATAATGTTCCGCCTTTCAATGCGGGGCAAGGCAGGCACGCGGACCAAGTTTGGCCGTGAAAGCAAGAGCTTCCGCCCCGGTCAAGGACCAGACTCATGAACAAGCCGCTTACCGCCGTCTCCAACCTCGGTGCCATCGATGCTGCCCACCATCTTCATCCCTTCTCGGACATGAAGAAGCTGAATGCGGCCGGCACCAAGATCATCACCCGTGCGGAAGGCGTGCATATCTGGGATTCGACCGGCAAGCAGTATCTCGACGCCTTTGCCGGCCTGTGGTGCGTCAATGTCGGCTATGGCCGCAAGTCGATTGCCGATGTCGTGCATGCCCAGATGCTGGAACTGCCCTATTACAACACCTTCTTCGGCACCACGACGCCGCCGGCCGTGCTGCTCGCCCAGAAGATCACGTCGCATGCCGGCCCGAAGATCAACCGGGTCTTCTTCTCCAATTCCGGTTCGGAAGCCTCCGACACCTGGTTCCGCATGGCGCGCGTCTACTGGAAGGCGCTCGGCCATGAGACGAAGACGCAGGTGATTGCCCGCAAGAACGCCTACCACGGCTCGACCGTCGCTGGCGCCTCCCTCGGTGGCATGAAGTGGATGCACGAGCAGGGCAACCTGCCGATCGAAGGCATCCACCACATCAACCAGCCCTACTGGTATGCCGAGGGCGGCGATCTCTCGCCCGAGGATTTCGGCCTGAAGGTCGCCCGCGAGCTGGAAGAGAAGATCATCGAACTCGGCGAAGAGAATGTCGCGGCCTTCGTCGCCGAGCCGATCCAGGGGGCCGGCGGCGTCATCGTGCCGCCTTCGACCTACTGGCCGGAAATCAAGCGCATCTGCGCCAAATATCAGATCTTGCTCGTCGCTGATGAAGTCATCTCGGGCTTTGGTCGCCTGGGTTCGTGGTTCGGCCACCAGCATTATGATTTCGAGCCTGATCTCGCGCCGATCGCCAAGGGCCTATCCTCTGGCTACCTTCCGATCGGTGGCGTGCTGGTGTCTGACCGCGTGGCGGAAGTCATGGTCAACGAACTCGGCGATTTCTACCACGGTTACACCTATTCCGGTCACCCGGTGGCCGCTGCCGCAGCGCTCGAAAACATCCGCATCATCGAGGAAGAAGGCCTGGTTGAACGTGTCCGCGACGACACCGGCCCCTATCTCGCCCAGGCACTCGCCTCACTCACCGACCACGAACTGGTCGGCGAAGCCGTCAGCGTCGGCCTGATGGGCGCCGTCCAGATCGCCGCCGACAAGGCCACCCGCCGCCGCTTCAAGAAGCCGGATGATACCGGCACCGCCGTCCGCAACCAGTGTGTGAACGCTGGCGTCGTGCTGCGCGCCACAGGCGACCGCATGCTCTTCTCCCCGCCACTGATCATCTCGCGTTCGGAGATCGACCAGGCGGTGGATACGCTGCGCAACGGTCTGGACTGGCTGAAGGACAATCGCGGCGAGGGGTGATGGGCACGGTCAATCTCTGGCGCCTTCCGGCGTCTGGTGATATATAATTGCGATATCACTCGGAGGATGGCATGCGCACATTGGTGGACATTCCAGATGCTGTTATAGAAGCTCTGGACAGGATCGCTGCCGAAAAGCAGGTATCGCGTGCTTCACTCATCAGGGAAGCCGTGGGTGAACTGCTGGATCGACGCAAGGAAGATGTCGTCTTGAGCGGGTTCGGGCTATGGGCCGGTTCAGAGGCTGAAGACGGACTAATCATCCAGCGAAAACTTCGTTCCGAATGGTGAAGGTACTTTTCGACACGAATATCGTGATCGACGTGCTGAAAGGCCTTCCGCCTGCAAGGGAGGTCCTGAGCAATTATCCGGAGCGGGCGATCAGCATCATCAGTTGGATGGAAGTCATGGTCGGCACGCCCGCAGCGCTCACTGACGCTACCCGAGATTTTTTGCGAGGGTTCGAGCTTATTGGCCTTACAGAGGGCGTTGCCGATCATGCCGTTATTCTAAGGCAGGTCCACAGGCTCAAACTGCCGGACGCAGTCATCTGGGCCACCGCTAAGGTGAATGGACTAAGCATGCTGACGCGCGACACCAAAGGCTTTTCGCGTCAGCATCCCGATATCATCGTACCTTACGAACTCTGACATGCAGGCTCATCCGTCTCACGGCATGAACTGCCCACCATTCACATCGATCGTCTGTCCCGTGATGTAGCCGGACAGCATCTCTGACGCCAGAAAGAGATAGGCGCCGACGCAATCGGCTGGGGTGCCGGTGCGCTTCAGCGGCACGCTTCCGGCCACCTGGTCGAGCTGGCCGGGCAGGGCGTATTTGTCCTGGAAGGGCGTGGTGATCACGCCGGGCGCGACCGCGTTAACCCGGATATTGTATTTGCCGAATTCCAGCGCCATGCC
The DNA here is from genome assembly GCA_965283865.1 of Allorhizobium sp. Classification (GTDB taxonomy): domain Bacteria; phylum Pseudomonadota; class Alphaproteobacteria; order Rhizobiales; family Rhizobiaceae; genus Allorhizobium. The sequence goes on along the minus strand of CBDIQA010000001.1, from coordinate 3,372,870 downwards.
CTTTGTGACCGCAGCAACAAACGCCTTGGATGAGCCATAGACGCCCGAGCCCGCTGTCCCGCCCGTGCGGGCAGCGACTGATGTGGTGTTGACGACGAAACCGCCCTGGACCTGCCGTGCGCGATGGCCGCTTGCGTGGAGGCAGTGCTGCACCGCCATTCACATCCATCACCTTGTCATATTGCGCGTCCGTCATGTCCTCATAGAGTACGCGGGCAATCATGCTGCCGGCATTGTTGATCACGCCATCGAGCCGCCCGAAGGTGTTCGCCACATGGTCGACAGCCTGGGCCATGGCCTCCGATGACGCCGCATCGGCTTTCACCAGTACGACGCTGCCACCGGCGGCTTCGATGTCCCGGGCGATGGCATGCGCGGCTTCCGCATTGGAATTGTAGTGCAGGCCGACCAGGGCGCCTTGTGCGGCAAAAGCCCGGGCGAGGGCCTCACCGATGCCGCTCGATGCGCCGGTGATCAGCACGGCCTTGCCAGAAAGATCGGGAATGGTGAGTGCAGTCATGGGCTTGTCCTCCTGTTGTCAGACAAGCTTAGAGCGACCCTGCCGGTGTTTGGCAAGGCCGCTCTTGTCTCTGTCCGTCTACATCCGAGGCGTTCAGGCGGCCTTCCAGTCGAAAGGCAGGGGCGCCTCGCGGAAGGCGAACCGGTCGAGGTGGCTCGCCACGACGCCCTGATAGGTCTCGAGTTTTGCGGCATCCTCGGTCTCGATCGAGACCGTCAGCGTCGCTGCATCGCATTGCATGGACGCCACGGCCTCGTCGAATTTGACGGTGGCCTTGTGGTTCTGCTCGTCCAGCTCGACGTCGAGCTTGTGCGCCCAGTGCTTGCAGAGCTGTTGGAGATACTTCCAGCCGTTTTCGGTCGGAACGGTGGTGGTGGATGTTGCCATTCTCAGAGCCTTTCGATCTTGCCGACCGCCTCGTCGAGGATGCGGGCGACCTCCAATTGCGTCTCGCGGGTGGAGCCCTCGCGTGACAGACAGTCGTGCAGGGCCTGCTTGAGGTTGTGCATGGCGCGCCGAACAGGCGCTGCATCGGTTCTTTCGCTGACCTTTGCAAGGGCTGTCAGGCGGCCGATCGCGGTTGCGACCTCGTCCGCGCGCTCGGCAAGATGCTGGCGCCCGGCATCCGTGATTGTCATCAGCTTGCGCGGGCCGTCGCTTTCGACTTCCTCGGCAAGACCCATGTCGAGCAGCAGCGTCATGGTCGGATAGACGACACCGGGTGAGGGCGCATAAGCACCGCCCGACAGGCTCTCGATTTCGCGGATCAGGTCATAGCCGTGCCGCGGCTGGTCCTCGATCAGCTTCAGAAGGACGAGCCGAAGCTCGCCGCCTTCAAACATGCGCCGTCGCTCGCCGCCCCGGCCGCGCGGGCCTCCGCCCATGGGGGCGCCAAAGGGACCGCCGTGGCGCATGGCATGCATGGCTTCTCGGAAGGCGAAAAAGGCATTGCCGCGTTCGCCGCGGCTGGAATTGCAATGTCTCATGATGGGTTCTTTCTCAACTGGAATTGCATCTAAGATATATCTTAGTTTGATCTGTGCAAGAGGGCGTTCTGAAAATTCTGCGATCGTCCATGCTTGGCGCTTGCCGATATCGGAGCCTATGATGGCAATGGAATCGCAAAAGGGAGGAAGCTCGATGGGTGAAAAGCGGCACGAATACCGGGTCACCGTCACGTGGCAGGGCAATGCCGGAACAGGCACCTCCGCTTACCGTGACTACGGTCGCGACCACCTGATTTCAGCGGAAGGCAAGCCTGATATCCTCGCCTCTGCCGATCCAGCCTTTCGGGGTGATCCTGCGCGGTGGAACCCCGAAGATCTGTTCCTGGCCTCATTGTCGGCCTGTCACAAGCTCTGGTACCTGCATTTCTGCGCGGTCTCGGGCGTCATCGTCACGGCCTATGAGGATCACGCTGAAGGGGTGATGGAGATGGACGCGGACGGCACAGGCCGCTTCGTCGACGTCGTGCTCAAGCCCCAAGTGACCATCAAGCGCGGCACCTTCCCCGAACTCGCCCTGGAGCTCCATGGCGACGCGCATGAAAAATGCTTCATCGCCAATTCGGTGAACTTTCCGGTGCGGTGTGAGGCGCAGATTGTAGAGGCCTGAGGAGTTCGATCACTCCCGAAGCGCCGCTATCAGCGCTCGCAGAGCAGGGGGCGATTGGCGGCGGCTGGGGTGGTAGAGGTGCAGGCCGGGGAAGGGGACGCACCAGGCATCGAGCACCTGGATCAGTCGACCCTCGGCGATATCGCCAGCCACTTCCTCTTCCATCATGTAGCCGAGCGCAGCGCCCGCCCGGACGGCAGCCGCCATCAGGGCGCCGTCATTGGCGATGAATTGCCCGGTCGGACGGAAACGAAATTCCCGGCCATTCTCCTCCAGATCCCAGGCCATGACCGCACCGGACTTCAGGCGGAAGCCGACGCAGACATGATCTTTCAGGTCGGCCGGTTTCTTCGGTGGTGGGCACCGCTCGAAATAGGCAGGCGTGCCGACGATGACGGTTCGGAGTGCTGGCCCGACCGGGACGGCGATCATGTCCTTGTCGACCGACATGTGAAACCGGATGCCGGCATCGAAGCCTTCCGAGATGATATCACTCAGGCGATCCTCGACATTGATCTCGACCTTGACCTCGGGATGGGCGAGCAGGAAGGCGGGAAGCTTCTGGAGCAGCACGGTTTGCGCGGCATAGGTCGAGGCCGTGAGCCGCACGGTCCCGGACACGCTGTGCCGCCAATGTGCGAGAGACGCCAGACCCTCCTCGATGCTGGCAAGCGCAGGCGAGACTGTGTCGAGAAGACGCTCGCCGGCTTCGGTCGGAGCGACGCTGCGGGTGGTGCGGGCAAGAAGCCGCACGTCGAGCCGTGCCTCGAGGCTGCGCATCGCGTGGCTGAGGGCCGAGGGCGAGACGCCGAGCTTGGCAGCAGCCCGCGTAAAGCTGCGCTCGCGGGCGACCGTCGCGAAGGTGAGAAGATCATTGAGTTCATTGCGCTCCATTCATGAGTTCTGCTCACAAAGACATGCAGGACGCAAGCGCTAATCCTCGAGGCTCGGGAGGCCTATCTCCTTCCAGACGCCAACCAAGGAGCTTCCACATGAACCTGACAGATTATCGCACGCTGGGTCGCTCGGGCCTGATCGTCAGCCCACTGGCGCTCGGCACCATGACCTTCGGCGCCGAGCGCTGGGGTGCCGGGGAAAAGGTCTCGCGAGACCTGTTCGACACCTATGTTGCAGCAGGCGGCAATTTTCTCGATACAGCCGACATCTATTCCGCAGGGCAGAGCGAGGACATGCTGGGGCGCTTCGTTGCCGACAGTGGTCTGCGCGACCGTCTGGTGATTGCGACCAAATCCGGCTTTGCCCGTGGCCAGGGCACGCCTCTCTGGGCCGGCAACGGTGCCAAGAATATCCGGCTCGGCATCGAGGGTTCGTTGACGCGGCTGAAGACCGATTACATCGACATATACTGGATGCATGTCTGGGATCAGGTGACGCCGGCTGAAGAAGTGTTGGAGACGCTGACCCGGGCGGTGCGTTCCGGCAAGATCCTGCATTACGGCTTCTCCAACACACCCGCCTGGTATGTCGCAAAGGTGGCGACGCTTGCGGCCGCCCATGGCCTGCCGACCCCGATCGGTCTGCAATATGGCCATTCGCTGATCGAGCGCGGTGTCGAGCTGGAAGTCTTGCCGGCCGCCGCCGAGTTCGGCATGGGGCTCGTGCCCTGGAGCCCGCTGGCCTTCGGCCTGCTCACCGGCAAATATGATCGTGGCATGCTGGAGCACGCAAACCGGCCGACAGAGCTGCCCGACAGCGGTGCGAAGAGCGCCGAGAGCGAGAGCGATGGCCGTCTGAATGGCGACAATCCCTATGGCGGCATGCTGTTTACCGAGCGCAACTTCGCTATCGTCGATGTCGTGAAGGAGGTGGCCGGTGAACTCGGCCGGTCTCCGGCGGAAGTGGCGCTTGCCTGGGTCACCGGACGAAAGGGCGTCTCTTCCGTGCTCGTCGGTGCCAGCCGCGTCGAGCAGTTGACCCAGAACATCGCCTCACTCGACATCACCCTCGACGCGGATCAACTGCGAAGGCTCGACGAGGTCAGCGCGCTCCCGCTGCTCAATCCCTACTTCATCTTCAAGATGCCCTCCGAAGCTCTCTTCGGTGGTTCCAGAGTGACTGCCTGGCAAAGGGCCTGAATGAGAGCGGGCGGCCTTTGAGCCGCCCGCTTGATCTTGTTATTGGAACGCCGTCTCGAAGAAGCTTCTGAGCTTGCGCGAATGCAGCGCCTCGGTTGGCATGGCGCCGAGCTTTTCCAGCGCCCGGATGCCGATCTGCAGATGCTGGCTGACCTGGGTCTTGTAGAAGGCCGTCGCCATGCCAGGCAGCTTCAGCTCGCCATGCAGCGGCTTGTCGGAGACGCAAAGCAGCGTCCCGTAAGGCACGCGGAAGCGGAAGCCGTTGGCGGCGATGGTGGCGGATTCCATGTCGAGCGCAATCGCCCGTGCCTGGGAAAGCCGCTTCACCGGGCCGCGCTGGTCGCGCAGTTCCCAGTTTCGGTTGTCGATGGTCGCGACCGTGCCCGTGCGCATGATGCGCTTCAGCTCGAAGCCCTCGTAACCGGTAATCTCCTCGACGGCGTCTTCGAGCGCCAGCTGCACCTCCGACAGCGCCGGGATCGGCACCCAGACCGGCAGATCGTCATCGAGAACATGGTCCTCGCGCATATAGGCATGCGCCAGCACGTAGTCGCCCAGACGCTGGCTGTTGCGAAGCCCGGCGCAATGGCCGAGCATCAGCCAGGCATGCGGGCGAAGCACGGCGATATGGTCGGTGATCGTCTTGGCGTTGGAAGGGCCGACGCCGATATTGACCACGGTAATGCCGCCATGGCCCTTCTTCTTCAGGTGATAGGCCGGCATCTGCGGCAGGCGCCCGAGCGCCACGCCTTCCGTCGGCTCCGTATGGCCCGCCGGCGTCAGAACATTGCCGGGCTCGACGAAGGCGGTGTAGTCGCCGCCGCCATCGGCCATCAGCTTGCGCGCATAGGCGCAGAATTCATCGACATAGAACTGGTAGTTCGTGAACAGCACGAAGTTCTGGAAGTGGTTGGCGCTCGTCGCCGTGTAATGCGACAGCCGCGCCAGCGAATAGTCGATGCGCTGGGCTGTGAACGGCGCCAGCGGGTGCGGCTCGCCGGGCAGCGGCTCGTATTCGCCATTGGCGATCTCGTCATCGGTGACGGTGAGGTCTGGCGTATCGAAGATGTCGCGCAGTTGCATGTCGACGAGGCCGCCGGCAGACGCCTCGACATGCGCACCTTCCGCGAAGGCGAAATGCAGCGGGATTGGCGTTGTCGATTCCGACACCGTGATCGGCACCTGATGATTGCGCATCAGAAGCGCCAGCTGTTCCTTGAGATAGTGCCGGAAGAGCTGCGGCCGGGTGATCGTCGTGGTGTAGATGCCGGGCGAGGTTACGTGGCCATAGGAGAGACGGCTGTCGACATGGCCGAAGCTCGTGGTCTCGATGCTGACCTGCGGATAGAAGGCCCGGTAGCGGCCCTCGATCGGGCCGCCTTTGGCCAGCGCCGAAAAGGCCTCGATCAGGAAGGTCGTGTTGCGATCATAGAGCACGGTCAGCGCATCGACCGCCGCCGGGTCGGACAGGTCGGCGGCGAAACGGTGGCTGATCGCCCCCGTTTCGGCGAGCGCGTCGGCAAGCACCGGATCGGCCTCGCCCGGACTGCGAACTTGACAAGCAAACGACGTCGTCTGCGCATCATCAAGATTCTTCGAAGGCGGTGTCCGGTGCCGCCTGCGCCAGAGTTTTGATCAAAAGGTCGGGCGGCAGCTGTTAAGGCCTGTCGGTGCGCAGCTGGCGACCAGTCCCGATGACGGCAGGTGGCGAACGCCCGGCTGATTGTGGACGACGAGCTGGCCGAACATGAAGGCGAAAAGTGCCATCGTCAGCGAGATGATGGTGAAACGCCGTGTCAGCTTGGCCATGTCCTTGCTCCCTTCCGATCTGATGGGAGTGTTTTAGCAAGGCCTGCCTGAATGCGGTCTGAGATGCGAGTTCATCTGGCATTCAGAAGGGTTAACTGAAATTCACGCTCCCTCACGGCAGCCTCTTTTCTCTCGGCGGCTTCTGGTCATAATGGGGGCCGATGGGCACCGTCCCGTCTTGCTCTCCTTACCGAACGGCCTCGCGCTTGGTGCACCGTCACCAGCCGACCCGCCTTCCGGCAACAGGGTTTCACCCATGACTGAAAAACACGAAGGCGCCCTCCGCTTCGGGCGCATTGCCGCGACCTTGCCCGTCAAGGATATCGAGCGGGCTCAAGCCTTCTATGTCGATCTGCTCGGATTTCAGAAAGTCTTCGAGAACGGTAGCCCCGTCGGCTTCATAATCCTGCAGCGTGACGAGGCCGAACTGCATCTCACCCTTCAGAAGAACCACAAGGCGGCCGACTTCAACGTCGCCCATATGATGGTCGAGAACATCGACCATCTGCATGACCTCGTGCAGCAGCGGGGTTTGAAGGTCGTCAAGCGGCTCCAGGACAAGGACTACGGCCTGCGGGCCTTCGTCTTCGCGGATCCCGACGGCAATCGCATCGATGTCGGCCAGCCGCATCTGATCCGCCCTTGAAAGCAGAAGCGGCGCCGGTGGCAGCCGGCGCCCGCGTTTCTGTCAAACCCCTGTCCGTCTCAAAGCCGCGACCAGGTCTGCGACTTGCAGAGCACCTTCAGGACGCAGCCCTTCATCTTCAGCGAATTGCCGCTGACCGCGCCGGAGCCGCTATAGGTCTTGTCCGCGGCCGGGTCGGTGATCGAACCGGAATAGTCCATCGCCGGCGCCGTCCAGCTTGCCGATCTGCTTGCCATTATGCTGGCCGCTCTTCAGCGTTACGCAGAAGGAACCGCCGCAAGGCGCGATCTGGGCCGTTGCACCCGACGCGGTCTTCCAGTTGCCTTCGATGGGTTCGGCGGCCTGTGCCGTGAAGGCCGAAAGCGCGAGTGCTGCCGCAATGATGATGGAACGCATGGTCTAATCTCTCCTCCCGAGATGATGATCCTCTCCCGCAGTCGTAAACGGTCCTCTCCGCATCCGGCCAACGGTTAAGAATTATCTTACGCACACGTAAAGGTAAAATGCAATCCGCCCCGAAAACGGAGCCGTGGAAAGCCGCCGAACACCGCAATTTCAGCACTTTCCCAAAATCGCTTCGGAAAACGTGGTGAAGAATCAGTTGATTTCGCAGCATGAAACTTTCGTAAATTCTGTCTCGAAATCCTTGGGTTGCAGGGGGAGTGATACTTAACGGAATCCGAAGTTTACGAAGCTTTTGTACTTTGTTTTCAGCAAATTAAGGATGCATTTTAAGCGAGTTTTGAAGACCGTTTGGCATAGTGAACCCATCAAACGAGCAGGGAAAAACCCCGCCAAACCCGACCGAAGCGAGAATGACCGGACAAAGATCCGGCGCCGTTCCGGAAGGGCCCGCAAGGGAAAACAGGGACGACTGAGAAACTAGGCAAACAGGGACAAAACCAATGGCACGCTTTGAAATGCACAATTCCGAAAATGCCACGATGGGTGGCGAAACCCGGGCCGACGTCTTCCGCGACATGGGCTTGATGTATGCGACCGGCCGCGGTTGCCCGATTGATCTGGTCTCGGCCCACAAGTGGCTGAACATCGCCGCGATCAAGGGCTGTGACCGCGCCGCCGAACTCCGAGCCGATCTCGCCCAGACCATGAGCAAGGTCCAACTCGCCGAGGCGCTTCGTGCCGCCCGCGAATGGATGACCATGCACTGACCAATTCCGGCCGCGACCGCGGCAGGACATTCCACAACAACAACCCAGTGGGGAACGTGGCGGGGACCTTTGGACGGGGCCAGGGCCAACACTTTTCAAGACCGCGACCGGCAGGAACAAGGCCGGCGCGGTCTTTTTCATTGCGGCATGCTCAGCGGAGCGAAGCCAGGACCTTCGGCAGCGCCTCTTCGAACAGGTCGAGATCGGCGGGCAGGCCGGTGGACACACGGATGCAGCGATTGAGCGGCGCCACCCCCGGCATGCGGATGAAGACACCGTGCTCCATCAACCCGTCGACAATGGCGCGCGCAAAGACGCCGTCGCGCCCCGCATTGATGGCGACAAAATTGGTGGCCGAGGGCAAGGGCGTCAGACCGTTTGTCTTGGCAATTGTTGAGATCCGGTCGCGTGCAGCCTTGATCCGTCCGACCACGTCAGTGAGATAGGCCTGATCGACAAGGGCGGCGAGCGCGGCTTCCGTCGAGAGCCGCGGCATGCCGAAATGATTGCGGATCTTGTCGAAGGCCGAGACTGTGCCCGGCGTGCCGATGCCATAGCCGACGCGAGCACCCGCCAGACCATAAGCCTTTGAAAATGTCCGGGTGCGGATGACATTCGGCAGATCGATCAGCGCATCGGCGGGCCGGTATCGAACCTCCAGGCGCCGTCTCGCTATAGGCTTCGTCGAGGATGAGAAGCGTGGTCGGGGGCAGGGCGCGCGCGAAGGCGACGATGCTGCCCGCATCCCACCAGCTACCCATCGGATTGTCCGGATTGGCGAAGTAGACCAGCGGCGCATCTTCCTGGCGCACCAGCGCGAGCAGGGAGTCGAGATCCTCGCGGTCGTCGCGATAAGGCGCGGTCACGAGACGCCCGCCAAACCCGTTCACATGGAAGTTGAAGGTCGGATAGGCACCGAGCGAGGTAACGACGGGCATGCCGGGCTCGATGACAAGCCGCACGATAAGACCGAGCAGGTCGTCGATGCCTTCGCCGATGACGAAGTTCTGGGGCGTGAGACCCAAATGGGCCGCAAGCGCGCTCTTCAAGGCATGGTTTTCCGGGTCGTTGTATTTCCAGATCTCGCCCGACTTTTCGGCGATGGTCGAAAGAACCGAGGGCGCCGGGCCAAAACCACTTTCATTGGCGCCGATCCGGGCGCGCACCGCAAGTCCGCGTTGCCGCTCGATGGCTTCGGGGCCGACAAATGGCACAGTTGCGGGAAGGGATGCGGCAAGCGGCGTGAAGCGGGAAAATGCGGTCATTGCGAAGCGGGTTCCGGCAGATCGATGTCGATCCGCTCACAATAAGAAGCGCAGCTTCTGACGCAAGGCCGGATCCATCGGGATCAGACCTCGATCGGCAGGAGGTTCTTTCAGCGACCGAGGCGCGCGCCATTGCCGTTCTGGAACGGCTTGATCGGCGTGTTGACGGCTTCGCCAAGCATGAAGTCGGCGCGAACGATCCGGTGCAGCATGTGTTCCGAGATCGGGGCGATGAACTTGACGCCGACGCGGTTGCCGTTTCGATAGGCCTCCGCACAGCCGATCCGATCGGCAAGGCCGACGATCTGAAGATAATAATGAGAGGAAAGACCGATCGCCGTTGTCAGCTCGATGGCCGCCCCACCTTGTGATATGTCGACCACCTCACAACTGCGGATCGTGATGCCGGTAAGCCCAGGTCGGACCGACATGACCTTGGCCGGCCGGCGGACATAGAAGCGCTCCCATTTCCGCTCGTACATTTCCGAGCGAACCCCGGCAAGATGCGTCGCATTCTCCATCGCCATGTCCGGCTCTCCCAACTCGACTGCCTTGCACCTTGGAGATGATTATTTGCATTAGCATCAACAAGTTCGATCAAGTTTTAAGTATGCCTGATATTCAGCTTTAAATGCGCGGACGACGTATTTGCGCGGGTTCTCAGCACGCCGCGCATGCCGGCAAGCGCTCCGACGCAGGGTCAAAGAGGTCGTATCGTGAGATGATTTAGTGGCTGGTCTCGAAGGAGAGCCGAACCACATGGTGCAGGAATTCCGGATCGATCAGCATGTTGAAGCCGACTGTCAGCTTCTCGGCTTCGCGACGGATCAGCGTGCAGCCGATGTCGTCGTGGATCCCCAGTATTTCAAGGAAGAAATTGGCGGGTACGATCACATGCGGCGAGACGTCAAGTTCAGCACCATAGAGGGAGATTGTCCGGATGAGGCAGCGCTGCGTCTTCGCCATGCTCAGGTGGTGGCCGACAAACACGATCTTGCCGGGGCGATCGATCTTGAATTTCTCGAAGATCTGATCCCGAGGGATGTCCGATTTTGCGTCCGGTATCCTCTGCAAGGGCATGCCACCCTCCTACGGCTTCTATGTTCAACACCAGGTTAGCCGATGATCGTTACCGGATGGTGGAGAGACTGGTTCAAATCCGCATCATCACGCAATTTTCTCTGTTACGGCAGCGCCTTGCCTCTGTGAACCCGTTGTTCCATTTCGGCTGCGGCTGTCAAAAAAGTGTAGCGTAAAGGAGCTATGGCCCCGCACGGGATAATGTCGCCCGTGCCAGGAGCAAATTTGCATGAAGTCCCTTTTGATCGCTCTTCTTGCCGCCAGCACCTGCCTTGCAGGCCCTGTCGCTGCGGAAGCCTACAAGGTCCAAGACGTTCAGCCGACACTGCAGACACCGATCCTGACGGAGGCGGACATGGACGCCGATGCCGACGATCCGGCGATTTACGCCAACGCGGCCGATCCGGCGCGCAGCCTTGTCATCGCTGCCGTGAAGAATGGCGGCATGCGGGTTTACGCCCTGAGCGGCGAACTGGTGCAGACACTCGGCCCCTCGCGGGAAGATGGCCGTATCAACAATGTCGATCTCGTCTATGGCTTCACGCTGGCCAACGGCGAGAAGGTGGATCTGGCCATCGGCAGCGACCGTGGCCTCGACGTCATCCGTGTCTGGCGCATTGATGCGACCGCCGCTGAGCCGCTGGTCGAAGTGACCGATCCCGCCGAACCGCGCGCCTTCCCAAAGCGTCCGACAAAGGACCAGGCCGGCAGCGAGGACAATCCGCTTGATGACCAGGACACCATTTATGGTTTGGCCGCATGGACCGATCGTGACAGCGGCCTGACCTGGATCGCCGGTACCCAGAGGCACCAGCCGCTGGTGGGCTTGTTTACCCTGCAGGCTCTGCCCGAGGGGAAGGTCGGTGCCAAATTTGAACGTTCGGTTCTTGTGCCGGGCACCCACAAGGGTCAGGACCTGTTCCAGGAAGCGGAAGATGAGCCGTTGAAGGACTGGAGCCCGCAGTTCGAAGGCAGCGTGGTCGACGCGACCACCGGCATTCTCTGTGCGGTGCCAGGAGGATGTCGGCATCTGGAAGATCGACATCCGCAATGCGCAGGCGGCACCGCAACTGGTTTACGAGACGCGCGGTTCGACCGAAAGCAGCTTCAACGCTGGCGAAAGCGTGATCGCCCGCGATGTCGAGGGGCTGACAATATACTATGGCGAAAACGGCATCCGTTATCTGCTCGCCTCCAGCCAGGGTCAGGCTCATGGTGACGCCGTGGCCGCCGACGCGCCCTATGACGACAGCTTTGCGGTTTTCTCGATCGGCGACAGCCTGAAGCCGGAAGGCTCCTTCCGGATCGCAGCCCGCGACGGTGTCGACGCGGTGCAGGAAAGCGATGGAGCCGATGTGCTCTCGACAGGCCTGCCTGGTTTCGAGAACGGCCTCTTCGTCACCCAGGACGGTTATGCCGGCGACATCAACGGCCTCGACGGCGAGACCCCGCAGACGAACTTCAAGTTTGTTGACTGGAAAACGATCGCCGAAAGCTTCGACCCGCCGCTGGCAGTGACCCCGAACGCAGCTGATCCACGCCGTTGAGCGGGCGGGCGGGGGACCCTCTCGCCTAGAAACTTGACCGCAAATCGCCACAAAGCTAGGCCTTGTTTCCAGTGATCGCTGCCGGCCCCCCGGCAGCGATTCTCGTGTGAAGGATTGGTCTGGGAAATGGACAAGATGGCAGGACGATTGGTCATTGTCGGGGCAGGGCAGGCGGCTTTCGCGCTGGCCGCCAAGCTGCGGATGCTGAAGGATACACGCCCGATCACCCTGCTTGGAAGCGAGCCGGTTCTGCCTTACCAGCGCCCGCCACTGTCCAAGAAATATCTGCTTGGCGAAATGAGCTTTGACCGGCTGCTGTTTCGGCCCGAAGCCTGGTATGCCGAAAACGATGTCGAAATCCGTCTGTCCACGCCCGTCGAAGCGGTCGACCGGAACAGCAGGAGCGTCAAGCTCTTCGACGGCAGCGAAATCGCCTATGAGACACTCGCCTTGGCAACCGGCGCGACCCCGCGTCGCTTGCCCTCCGCCATCGGTGGCGATCTCGAGGGCGTGTTCACGGTGCGCGACAAGGCTGACGCCGATCGCCTTGCGACCGAAATGAAACCGGGCCACCGATTGCTGATCATTGGCGGTGGTTACATCGGGCTCGAAGCCGCCGCCGTGGCGCGCAAACTCGGTCTCGACGTGACGCTGATCGAAATGGCGGATCGCATCCTTGCCCGAGTCGCCGCTCCTCAGACTGCGGACGCCATCCGCGCGATCCACGCGGCAGAAGGTGTCCAGATCTTCGAAAAGACCGGCCTCACGCGGCTGATCGGCGACGAGGGCAGGGTCAAGGCGGCTGAACTCTCCGATGGCCGGGTGATCGATGCAGACATGGTGATCGTCGGGATCGGCGTCACGCCGAATGATCGGCTGGCAGGCGATGCTGGGCTCGAAGTGCAGAACGGCATCGTGGTCGATAGCTTTGGCCGGACAAGCGATCCGGCGATCTTTGCCATGGGTGACTGCGCCGTGCAGGACTGGAAGGGACAGCAGGTGAGGCTCGAATCCGTCCAGAACGCAGTCGACCAGGCCGAGGCGGTTGCGGCGGTTCTGGCCGGCGGCTCGGAGCCTTATCGTCCGAAACCGTGGTTCTGGTCGGATCAGTATGACGTGAAACTGCAGATCGCAGGCTTCAATCTCGGCTATGACGAGACGGTGGTCAGACCCGGCGCTCGGGAAGGCAGCCTCTCCATTTGGTATTTTCACGCAGGCGACTTCATTGCCGTTGACGCGATCAACGATGCGAAGGCCTATGTCACGGGCAAGAAGCTCCTGGACATGGGGCGCCCGGTCGACCGCTCGACGATTGCGGATCCTGCACTGGATCTCAAGACGCTGATTGCCTGAGGCGAAGACCGGGGCAGCCAGTCGGCGACTGCGACACTTAGATCAAACGAAAGCGGCCGGCGTAAAGCCGGCCTTTTTCATGTTCAATCTATTGCGGCACGGCGAAAACTGGGCAGTTATATCAAGGTCTTGAGCACGCTTTGCGCGCTAGTCGAGCTTGTTCAGCCGTTGGCCGCGCGCTCCAGAATGGGAACGCACATATCGAGGTCATGCGATGCCAGGTGGGCGTAGCGCATGGTCATGGTCAGTGTCTGGTGCCCGAGCCACATCTGGACACGGCGGATATCGATACCGCCCTGGACGAGACGCGATGCACAGGTGTGGCGCAGAACGTGCGGCACGACATCCTTGTCATCGGCAAAACCGACCGCATCCTTGGCATTGTGCCAGGCGACGCGAAAACGCTGCTGGTCGATCTCGGCAAACGGCCCCGAATGGCGCCGGTCCGAGGCTTCGATCGCAGCCAAGGCACGATGGGTGAGGGGAACGGAGCGCGAGCGGCCCGATTTCGTCACCCAGAAGGTCACACGATCCTTATGTATGTCGCCCCAGCGCAGGTTGAGACCTTCGCTCAGGCGTGCTCCGGTATCCACCAAGAAGAGGCAGAACCGGTAATAGAGTTCTGAATGCGCCCGGATTTCGGAAAACAACAGGTTCTCCTCATCCGTGTCGAGGAAGCGGATACGCCCCGCCTTCTCTTTCTGACGCTTGAATTCCGGCAGACTGTGAACGTCTCCCATCTTATACGCCTTTCGCAGCAGTTTGCTTAAGGCCGCCATCTTTCTGTTGATGGTGGCATTGCTGTTACCGCGTTTGCGCAACTTGCCGATCAATTGGTCGAGCATCTCCTGGGAAAAAGTCGAGAAGCTCGGAAAATCAAGGAGATCGTGAAGCTCTCCGATAAAATTGGTTACGTTATATTTGTGGCTGCCATTCATCCATAACAGGTCGCCATACTTGCCGAACAGTTCGCGCAAATTCGTCTCGCGCACCTCGTGCAGGATCGTACCCTGTCTGTATTGATAATGTACCGAATAATCGGGCACGCCTACAAAGACGTCAAAACCCTTCACGGCCGGCATTTCCACCTGCATGTATCCCCCAAATTTCCCTTTTGGCGAGCGCGCGAACGAACTCACCGCCCGTCCCCACGGGCGTACATATCGTTATAAATGACAACAAGTATAGTGCAAAACGGCACAAACTGTCCGGAGCGGCTCGCTTCGAGCCTGTCAGATGGTACCGATGAGACATCCTTCTTCTGGAGACCGGCGGGCCTGCCGGAGGGCTAAATCGTTGTATTTGCTTAACTGCAGAGCTGAGTGCCTAATGCTCGAAAGGGGTCCGGCTCGTGAAAAGCCGGACCCCACACTTTTTCGTTAATCCGCTGTGGATTAGAACGAACGGGTCAGGCGAACGAAGCCGTTCCAGTTGTCGTCAACGCCGTCTTCGTCACGATAGCCAACGTCAGCCGAAGCCTTCAGGCCAGAAGCAAGCTGGTATTCGACGTAGATGTCAGCAGCCCAGGCGTCTGCGCCCGTGAAGTCAACGGAGTCGTAGTACATGACCTGCGGGGTGATCGAGAGCTTCTCGGTCGCCTTGAAGGTGTAGGCAGCGCCGACGGTCCATTCGGATTCGAAATCGTAACCAACCGACTGACCAGAGGCCCAACCAGCAGCGATGCCGAGGGTGCCCGGACCGATGTCTGCAGAAAGAACGCCAGCGATGCCGCCTTCTTCGCTGCCGAAGTCGTAGACAGCGTAAGCCGAGACCGAAGCCGGGCCGAATGCAGCGCTCAGAGTGCCCTGAACGCCAACTTCGTTGCCTGCGAAGTCGTCGGAGAGATCGTCAACGCCGAGACCAACGGTGAAGGCGTCAGACGTGTAGGTGTAGGAGACGGTGTTGAAGATGGCGTTGTTGAAGAACGCATCCGACTCACCAGCCAGACCCCAATCGTCAACCCAGGTCAGGTCGCGACCGACGAGGAAACCGCCGACAGTGATGTAAGCCTGATCGAGAACCACGTCAGCGCGGTTGTCGGCGAGAGCGCCGGCAGTGCCCTGGATGCGGATGTAGGAACCGACCGTGCCGATTTCCGAGTCATTCTTGGCTTCGAAGGCCAGACGGGCGCGAACTTCGCTATCCCAGTCTTCAGTCGAAGATTCGTCGAAGCCGAGGGTCGCACGAACTTCGCCCGAGATCTTCAGGCAGGTTTCGGTGCCGGGGATGTAGAAGTAGCCGGTGCCGAAGGCGTCGCAAACGCGAACGTATTCCATGGGCTCGGGCTCGGCGGCGACGATTGCGTCAGCGGCCTGAGCGCCGGAAACTACAGCGAGAGCTGCAGCGGAGCCGAGAAGAAGGCTCTTGATGTTCATTATTGACCTCCAGTCAATTATAGAGGTCACCACGGGCTTCAAGACGCTAAATGTATAAATTACAGAGACTTAGGTGGATGCGCCTCTTTTCGGCTTCACCAGAACGCTGGCAAGCCGACGCCAACAAGCGCAGATTCCGAGCGCGATCACGGGAATATCCAGGCGCAATTCGAGCTCGCGCAGCAACGCAAAAGGCCGCTACCGAGCGTTCATTCAATCATGTGTGGGGAAATCAGGAATGGCGGAGAGGAAGGGATTCGAACCCTCGATACGCTTTTGACGTATACTCCCTTAGCAGGGGAGCGCCTTCGACCACTCGGCCACCTCTCCGGTGCCGCCTGATTATTTGCTTGAATCAGTGATTGCAAGGCCTTTTCTCCGCTCTCAACATTTTAGCTGAAGCGGCCTGGCCAAGCGCCTGATCTGTAAAGGGACCGAATCGCGCCGGAGAACGACATGATTCTGTCACCTGGAGGTCCTCATACGGTCGATTTCACCCGCTCGGAGTGGAAAACACAGTATGACGGGATGCTACCGACGCGCGAAGGATGATGGTTTCCAGTGCAACTTTTTGCGGAATCCTGTGCCAAAATGGGAAGCAGGCGGCAAAAACGCAGGCCGGTGACGAAGCTAAAATCCCCTAGTAAGCGGCGGTTTTGTCTGGCTTTTCTTAATGAAACCTAAATGAATAAGGGGGTGGGCCGGTGACTTTGTGGCGTTTGAGCAACAGGCCCGGCGGAAGGGTGGCCCCTTTTCCACCATTCCACTCTTTGGTGATTGCATGACCGACGGGGTTTTGTATTTTCAACCTCGGAAGCGAGGCGGTGGATCGTCCGTCTTCTGAAACCGACGGGGATGGGGCAGGGAATGCTGTCCTTCAGCCAAATAACCCAGACCCATACGAAACTTGACTGGAGGTCAATAATGAACATCAAGAGCCTTCTTCTCGGCTCCGCTGCAGCTCTCGCTGTAGTTTCCGGCGCTCAGGCCGCTGACGCAATCGTCGCCGCCGAGCCCGAGCCCATGGAATACGTTCGCGTTTGCGACGCCTTCGGCACCGGCTACTTCTACATCCCCGGCACCGAAACCTGCCTGAAGATCTCGGGCGAAGTTCGTGCGACCCTCGGCTTCGACGAATCTTCGACTGAAGACTGGGATAGCGAAGTTCGCGCCCGTCTGGCCTTCGAAGCCAAGAATGACTCGGAAATCGGCACGGTCGGTTCCTACATCCGCATCCAGGGCACTGCCGGCGCTCTCGCCGACAACCGCGCTGACGTGGTTCTCGATCAGGCTTACATCACTGTCGGCGGTTTCCTCGTCGGTCGCGACCTTCGCTGACGACATCGGCATCGCTGGTGAAAACGACGCCTTCATCTCGGGTTCGAAGTTCGACATGGTGTCCTACACCTACTCGACCGACGCTTTCTCGATCGGCCTCGGCGTTGACGAGCTGACCAATGTTGGCTTCGACGACCTCGGCGTAGAAGCAATGGCTTCTGCTTCGCTCGGCGCAGCAACCGTATCCATCTACGGCGGCTACGACATCGACGCTGAAGAAGGCTTCGTTGCTGCTGGTCTCTCCGCTGACCTCGGCCCGGGCTCGCTCGGCATCTACGGCGGCTGGGCATCTGACCCGTCGGCTTATGTCTCCACCTACGAGTGGACCGTTGGCGCTGCTTACACCTTCAAGGCGACCGATAAGCTGTCGATCACCCCGTCGGTTAACTACTTCGAAGAATTCGGCGGCGCCGACTACTTCGGCGCTGGCGTTCTCGCCACCTACCAGATCGCTTCTGGCCTCTCCACCGAAGTTACCGTCGACTACAAGGACACGGCAACGGAAGACTGGTCTGGCTTCGTTCGCCTGATCCGTTCGTTCTAATTCGATCTCCAGATCGGATAAGGGGAGCCCGGCCTAGTGCCGGGCTTTTCTTTTGTCTCAATGCAGCCGCCATGGGATGGCTGAAAGATCGGATGCGGGATCTCGAAGACCCCCACCGTATCAGTGTTTCAGGAACGCCCCGATCTCCGCCGCCAACCGGCCCAGATGCAGCAGCGGCGCGTGCCCCTGACCACTTGCTTCGACCGCCGCGCACTCCGGATGCCGTCGGACCATTTCCGCCATCGTCTCGCGTGACAACAGCCGCGAGTGTTCCCCCCGAACCGCCATCACGGGCTTGTCCACAAACAGTGCAAACTGTGCCCAGAGATCCGGCAGCCCCTGGCTCAGATCCGCAGCGCGAAATTGCTCGGCAATCGCGGGATCGAAATCCGCCACCAGCCTGCCGTCCACTTCGCGATAAAGCGCCCGCGCCATGCCGGCCCAATCCTCGCCGCCAAGTGCCGGGAACTCGGCGCCATGCGTGGCCTGCAGGATATCCGCCGCCTCGACAAAACTCCGCGGCCCCGGTCGGCTGCCGAGATAGCCCTGGATCTGTCTCAAGCCCTCCGTCTCCAGCACCGGACCGATATCGTTCAGCACGAGGCGTTCGATACGCTCCAGGTGCGTCATTGCCAGCACATGCAGAATGAGCCCGCCGCGCGAGGTACCGATGAAGGCGGCACTGTCGATCCCCAACTGATCGAGAACGCCGATCACATCGCCGGCTTCGACCGGGATGGTGTAGCGCTCCGGCTGCGGATCCCGATCGGAGAGCCCGCGGCCACGGGATGAGATCGCGACGACCCTGCGGTGATAGGGCGCTGCCGCCAGAATGCGGGCGAGATCCTCGAAATCCAGCAGGTTGCGGGTCAGGCCCGGCAGACAGACGACCGGTGTGCCCGGATTGGCTTCACCGTAAATGCGCACATGCAGCTTCAAGCCATCCAGCACGGTGATGAAACGGTCGATGCTGTCGGCCATCTGGCACTCCCTCGCATGGTGATGTCATGCGAGCCTAGCCGAGCGGAGATCTCAGGTCATCCATCAATCAGGGGAGGGCGGGCGAGTTATCGCCCGAAGCGCAGGTCGTGCAAGATATCGGTCTTCTGGCCAAGCCGGCTCTTGTAGACCTGATAATTCTCCATCACCCGCATCACGTAATTGCGTGTCTCGGGGAAGGGGATGCGCTCGATCCAGTCGACGACCTCGTCGATCGACTTGCCGCGCGGGTCGCCGTAACGCTCGATCCATTCCGGCACTTTGCGTGGGCCGGCATTATAGGCGATGAAAGTCAGGATATAGGAGCCACCAAAGGCATCGATCTGCTCGCCGAGATAATGCGCACCGAGCGTGGCGTTGAAGCCGGGATCGCGCGTCAGCTTTTCCGGCGCATAGGCGATGCCGTGGCGTGCGGCGACACCCTTGGCGGTCGACGGCAGGAGCTGTAGCAGGCCGCGTGCATCGGCAGGCGAAACGGCGGCCGGGTTGAAGGCGCTTTCCTGGCGCGCGATCGCGTAAGCCAACGCCTTGCCGGAGCCGGCAATATTGGCGGAAGACGGGATGACGCCGACTGGGAAGGCAAGCGCGGGTACATCGATCCCCCGCGCGTAAGCCGTCTTGCCGATCTGCAGCGACAATTGATGCCCGCCTTCGGATTTCTCCGCCCGGGCGCTCAAGAGGGCCAGTTCGCCGGGGCTGTCCAGCTGGTCGGCCAGCGCCCGGTAGAGGCTCTGCGCCCGCCAGCCATGGCCGGCCGCCTCGTATCTCGCGATCGCCTGGATCGCCTCACGCCCCTCGAAGCGCGCGCGGTCCGCGCTGCTCGGGCGCGGATAGGGGATCTCGATGCCGGGCTTATCGATGCGGGCGGCGGCGAGCTGGCCATAAAAGGTGCTGGAATGTTGTGCGGCGCGGGCGAAATGCTGCCCGGCCTTGCCGTCCTTCGATGCCTCCGAGGCGCGGCCCAGCCAATACCAGGCACGGCTTGCCGAAAGCGGGCGGTTCGAGACCTCGAGAATGCGGGCGAAATGCCGGCTTGCGGTGTCGGGATCGTTCAGCGCCCGAAGCGCATACCAGCCGGCATGGAATTCGGCGTCTGCAATATCCGTCGCCTCCGTCGCTGCATGGCGCGACACAATGCGATAGGCCTCGCGGAACTGCCCGAGATCGGCAAGCCCGCGGGCGATGATGCGCTGTTCGTCCCACCAGGCGCGGCCATTGATCAGCGCCTTGCGGTCGCGCGGCATCTGCTCGAGAAGCTTTGCTGCTGCCTCGAAATCCTGTTTCCGCCGCAGGTTCTCGATGCGGATGAACAGCAGCGCCGGGTCTTTGGACCACGATTTGTCGACGGCGGCGATCAGCGCGTCGACATTCTTGGCGCGGGAAATCACGCCGGCCCAGGCCTTGTAGAGCGACTGCGCCTCGCCGAGCGTCGAGAACCGCTTCGCCTGAGAGGCCCGCTCGCGATACATCAGATAGTTCATGCGCGCGCGGTGGTCGGCGGTGGTCAGCAGGCCGGAAAATTCGGCCATGATCTTGTCTTCGACCGCTTCGTCCAGCGCTTCCGTGCGCCAGAGCTTGCGGATCAGGCTCTGAGCCCTCCTTTGTCACCCGAAGCCAGATGCGCGCGGGCGAGCAGCATCGTGCCTTCGGTTGTCTCCGGCGCGGTGTCGCCGAAGGCGGCCAGAACGGCTGAAGGTGCCGGGTTTTCCCGGAAAAGCGCCTTTTCCGAATTCACCCGGAAGGATTTGAGCCCCGGCCATCCCTCAAGCTGCCGCTGGGCAGCGGCAATCTCGGTTGCCGGCACGTCGCGCAGGCCAGACATCGCGATCGACCAGGTCAGCATGTGCCGGTCGAGGCTGTCGGGCATGCGGTTGCGAATGGAAATCGCCTCTGCGCCGTCGCGGTCGGAAAGCGCGTCAAGCCCGGCCTTCAGCTGCGGATTGACGGCTGCCAGCCGTTCACCGCGCGGAATAGCGCCCGTCGTCTCGAGGGAAGGCGGTGTGGCCCTCGTCGGCGCAAAGCCGAGCGGCTTGACCGCCGGCACCGGAACGGAGGCCGGTTCCTGGCCATGCGCCGGGAGCGACAGCACGGCAAGGCCGAGGCCGAAAACAGAGGCTTTGAGAAAGGTCGTCTTCATCCACACACCACAACCATAACACAACGCCCCGAGTAGGCCGAGAACGCGGTTAACAAAGCCTTGACGAAACCGATCACATTCTCTCGAACGAAGCCCCGGAAAACTGTCACAAATCTCCTGCGGATGCGCTTGTCGCACCTGAAGGTGCACAGTAATGTGCCCCCGATTTAATCGGAGAATGAGGCCGAAGCGTGGATGTCGGCGCTCGAGGAGTTCATTGCATGTATCAGGGATCCATTCCCGCACTCGTCACGCCGTTCACAGATCAGGGCGCCGTCGACGAACAAGCCTTCGCCGCCCATGTCGAATGGCAGATCTCTGAAGGCTCGACCGGCCTCGTGCCCGTCGGCACCACGGGCGAATCGCCGACCCTTTCCCATGACGAACACAAGCGCGTCGTCGAGCTCTGCGTCGAAGTGGCCGCCAAGCGCGTGCCCGTGATTGCCGGCGCCGGCTCCAACAACACGCTGGAAGCGATCGAGCTTGCCCAGCATGCCGAAGCCGTCGGCGCCGATGCGCTGCTCGTCGTCACGCCCTATTACAACAAGCCGACCCAGAAGGGCCTGATCGCCCATTACAAGGCGATCGCCGAGGCCGTCTCGCTGCCCATCATAATCTACAACATCCCCGGCCGCTCGGTGATCGACATGTCGCCGGAGACGATGGGGGCGCTGGCGAAAGCCCACAAGAACATCGTCGGCGTCAAGGATGCGACGGGCAAGATCGAGCGCGTCTCCGAACAGCGCATCACCTGCGGCCCGGATTTCGTCCAGCTCTCGGGCGAGGATGCAACGGCGCTGGGCTTCAACGCCCATGGCGGCGTCGGCTGCATTTCGGTGACCGCCAATGTCGCGCCGCGCCTCTCGGCCGAATTCCAGGCAGCAACGCTATCAGGCGATTACGCCAAGGCGCTCGCCTACCAGGACCGCCTGATGCCGCTGCACAAGGCAATCTTCATGGAGCCCGGCCTCTGCGGCGCGAAATACGCGCTGAACCGCACCCGCGGCATGAACCGCACCGTCCGCCTGCCGTTGATGGCAACGCTGGAGGCTTCGACGGAAGCCGCGATTGACGCGGCGCTGAAGCATGCGGGATTGGTGAATTGAGGGGGGTGACAAAGGGCCGGCGGAGACGCCGGCTTTTTTTGGGTTCGGAGAAGGCCCGCGCAAAAGAGGCGAAGTGGCCACAGCGTCTGGTCACGCCATATGCGCCTGGATTTCCCATGCGCCCCGTCGGCCCGGTTGGTGTAACCAGTGCATGTGGCGGTGCCTGATCAGGCTGTTGCAGGCCCCGCGCGCTCTGACAGCAATTTTTCTGAGATCTCGATGGCTTCGTCACGAGACGCGGCGAGCTTCATCGGATAGCCCCAAAACTTGGCAAAGGCGACGCCGAAAGGCTTGAAAGCCAGCCGCTTTGCCGCGCTCGGCTCAATCACGATCATCGCAAGCACGAGCGTCCGCAACTCAGCCTTGTGCTTTTTCATCCACAGTGCGGTACGCTTCTTCTCTTCCTGGCTATGCTCATGCTCTTCGGGCGGGGTCGAATCCGTCAGGAGAACGAACGGCGTACCGCGCTTCAGATTCGTCTCGAACGCCTCGAAGTCTTCATCGTGGTCGTGATCGGGCCCTTCGTCATAGCTCATCCAGACGAGGGGAAAGTGTGTGCTGTCCAAAGGCATGTATCGTCTCCTTAAACGGATGTATGCGTTCAGTTCGAGCGGATGTGTCGCCAAGAGATGATCAAAGCAACGGCACCTGGAAGCGTGACTGCCAGCAGCTCAAGACCGATGAGATGGGAGCCGTCGCGCAAGCCGTCTGTGACGCCAGCGAGTGTGCTCATGATGAAAAGAAAACCGCCCAGAAAGAGCATGGCCCAGTCTGTCGTGCGCCTTGCGACAAGCGCGAGCAGCGGCGGGACCACCCAGGCACCGTAAAAGATTGCCACGCCCCACAAAGCTGCCGGACCAAACGTTATGGCCTGCATCGAGCCGCCGCTTATGACGTAAGCGTTCAGGTAGGAAAAGCACTGGATGGTGACGAAGAGCGCGGCGCCGACCGCTGGCACGAGCCATGCGAACGCGAGGGTGACTGACCTCTTTTCGATCACGTTAATACTCCTTCTGAGTCTGCTCGACGAACATGGCGTGTTCGCCGTGTTCAGTTCCTGCCTGAGAGCAATAGGTCAGCCCGGCACTTACGTCATTGCGCAATCATGCCATTATATTTTCCAAGCCGGGCGAAACGTGAGCGTCTGAAATGCAGAGCGCGCGAACCCACTGCATTTGCGTTCGGCAAGGAGCAAATCAGTGCACATGGGCGCCTACCCGGGGCAGGTCGCCACGCCATTCCGGTCTGGCATTGAGGGATGCCGCCTATCGAACGGTGCTTCGGTTGTGTACGCTGACGATTATTGCAACAAGCAGCACCACCAAGGGGGCGATCGCATGCGCGTATTCCCCATTCACAAGCACTGTTCCTGCTGCTGCCGCCATAATTGCCGCCGCAATGAGCGCACCGAAAAATCTCGTGGGATAAATGGCAATTAGAGTTGCTGCGATTAGCTCAAGCAGGCCCGTCACGTAGTGAAACCAGTCGGGGTAACCCCAGCGCAGATAATCCGAGCGGATGGCTTCGGTGACAAAGATGTTGCCCAGCCCACCGATCACGAAGAAAGCAGCCAGCAACCATGCGAGTGCAGGTTTCCACCGTAGTTTACGCATTGTGTCTCCTGAGGTCGGATTGAGCGCCGTGAAGAAAGGTTGAGACCGCTTCTCGGGCGCGGCGCGAGATTTCAACCGACGAGACTGGGGTATTCTCCAGTCCAACCAGAGCCCGCAATTGGGCAGCCGCAGTAAGAAGGGTCACGAATTGCTCGGCCAGAACGTCCAATGGAAGGTCTTGTCGGAGTCCGTGTTGGCGTCTGCTCAACGCGTCTTCAACGATTTTTACTCCGGTATCGTGACCGGATCGAAGGACCGCTTGGGAAAGCTCGGGAAAACGCTTTCCCTCGGTGATCATTAGCCGATGAAGTGCAAGGGTGCGCGGCTGTAGAACGACGTCCAATACCTTTTCACCAAATGCGATCAGTGCCGTCTCAAGGTCGCCGTTGCCAATATCAAGGTCGCGAAGGGGTTTTGCCTGTTCTTCACATAGCAGCGTGACAACCTGAATGAAGAGCCCCTCCTTGCCTCCGAAGCGCTGATAGATATTTCGCCGCGAACCTCCGACATGAGCGATGAGGCTATCGATTGACACTGCTTCGAACCCTTGATCGAGAAACAGTTCTGTCGCAGCGGCAGTGAGGGCTTGCATCCGCGCGGCTCCGCGCGCTGTCAAATTAGCTTCATTGTTCATGATACAAGTGTCGGTCGGTTGCGGGCTCTTTTCAGAGCATTTGCCCACCATACCAAATCATCAAACATGGCTGTTCGCGCATGAGTGAGATGCGTGTAGTCGCTCAAAGATTTTTCGTTGTTCCTGACGGCGTTAAAGGGCTCCATTCCGATAGTGACTTCATGACGCAACGGAGCCATCTGAAGTTCGACAACAATCGTGTGAAGTTGACCGATCGCGCGAGTGGCGCCCGTTGTTCCGTATCCTACGAAAGCGATCGGTTTCCGCCTCCATTCGCTCCATGCGTTGTCGAACGCATTTTTGAGAGCGGCTGTGGGGCCATGATTGTATTCGGCGACGGTCGCGATATAGCCGTCGTATCGTCCGAGACGTCGAGACCAGGCGTGTGCAGCCGGATTGGAATGGGTCCCGCCTAACAGGCTGGCGGGAATAGCTTCATCAACAAACGGTAAACCTGCATCGAGAAGGTCAAGCGTCTCCAGCTGAAAGTCTCGCCGCTCGATCGCGCCGTCTTCGATCCATCGGGCCGGAGTGCATGCAAACCGGCCAGGTCGGGTGGATCCCACGATAAGTCCGATATTGAGCACGGCGCCTCATCCCATTTGAACGTCAATAAAGGTACGGTACCATACCGTACCTTTATTGACAAGGTGTCACTTGGCGAGATGGGAGGTCCTTTCGCCCCACGAGGCCAGTCCGAGACGGAGGCCTTGCAACGTTATGGTCGAGAAACGGGCTAGGATTCCGACAAGCGTTCTGCAACGAGGCTGTAGGTCTGATCCATGAGATAGCGAGCCGGCGGCTTGCCCAGAGTTTTCCGAAACATTGTCACGAAACTGCTCGCACTTTCATAGCCGAGGTCTATTGCGACATTTTGAACGCTTTCGCCGTCGCCCAGCCGTTGAAGGGCCAGGACCACGTGTAACTGGCGTTTCCATCGGCCAAAGCTCATTCCGGTGTCGGCGAGAAGGGATCGACTCAAGGTGCGCTCGCTTAGCCCGATCCTGGCTGCCCACTGCCCCAGTGTCGCCCTGTCAGCTGGATGTTTCAGAAGCAGGTCCGCAAGCTGCTGGAGGGGGCGTGATCTCGGAACCGGGAAGGCGAGCTTCACCTCCTGTGAGGCATTCAGTTCATCCAGCAGAACGGCCAGAATACGAAAATCCGCGTCGAAAAAAGGCGCGTCGACGGGTGATTGCGCGCACCGGAGAATGAGCTCCCGCAAGAGGGGCGAAACGGAGAGTGTTGCGCAGCATTTCGGTTGCCGGGTGATCAGTTCCGGTTCGATAAAGACCGCGTAGCATTCGATATCGCCCGATAGACGCCCTGAATGCGCTTTGCCTGGAGGCATCCAGAGCGCGCAATGGGGCGGCACGATCCACACCCCATCGTCTGCTTCGCAGGTGACCATTCCTCTGAGGTTCAGCAGAAGAGAAGCCTTACGGTGCGCGTGCTGCCCTTTCTCCCACGAAGAAATGGCCATTTTTGCGCCCAAAGCGATAAGAGGTTTATCCACCGCGTCAAGATCAAATTCGGTCTCGAATTCTTCCAGGATTGGCATGGAAAACCTCTTCTTCACAGTCCGCATGAGATACCGCCGGGGGCCACGCTATCCAAGCGCCGCGATAGCTCGTCAGAAAGACTTTGAAATCCCCAACCCCATGACGCGGCCCTGGCTCACGGCTACGACCTGACTGCCATAGTAACCGGCGGCCCCGAACGTTTCATAGCGTTCGTCAAACAGATTACGCCCGAAGCCGTAAATTTCGAAATCTCCGTCGGAGTTTTTCCAACCCACCCGGGCATTCACGACGTGATAGGCGTCGAGGTCGAATGTTCCTTGCACATCGGCAGGGCGGGAGCTTCTGAATTGATAATCGAGGGCAGCATTGAATGAACCGGGCAGGTTCAGTACTTCCGCACCGGTTTCGTATGCCAGTCCTGCGGACAGGCTCCACTCAGGAATGTTCGGGACTCGGTTGCCCTCGAAAAGCGAACTCGCTCCGTCCGAACCGAGCCGGCTATGCGTGTAGCCGAGCCCAGCGTTCACGCTCCATTCGTCCGTAATCGCGGCGCGCGCCTGCAATTCAAACCCGTAGGTGTCATAGCTCTGGAAGGTCGTGGCAAAACCGCCAATGCCGGGATCGTAGTAGCTCAGGACGCCGTTCTTCACATCGTTGTAGAAAACGCTTCCGTCCAATTCGAGACGATCATCAAAGAGCGCAAGCTTCGTACCGATTTCGTAAGTCCAATCTTCAGCGGCCGGGTGAGCGTCTTCCACAACGCCATTGTTTGGATATGAAAACAGCGGGTAGATCTTCATGCCATGCCCACGCGCGACGGAGACGTAGCTCTGTGCGGTATCGTCCCACTTGTAAGCCAGCGCGGCGCGCCCAGTAATGTAGGTTCCATCAGCGTCGCTGTCGCCCGTGAGGCTCGCGACATTGAGATCGTTCGTCTGTTTCAGTTTGATCTCGTCATGGCTCAGGCGCCCGCCAAAAGACACTTCCCACTTCTCGCCAAGTGGAGCAGAGGCATCCCCGAACACGCCGAGATTGAGGGTGCGCAGGTTTGTGTTCATGGTCACCAGGCCGGAATAGGGGAGCGGTGCGCATTGCGGAGCCGTGCAGCTGTGGTCGAGATCCGAATAGCTGAGGCTCGTTCCAACCACCCATCGGATATCATCCCCTTCCAGTGAGTTCAGCCGAATCTCCTGGCTGAAGACCTTTTCGTCATCAACGCCTAACCAGACATTGCTCCCGACAAGCGGGAACAAGGAGGGAATGAGGACGTCGTTTGCTTCAGTCCGCGCGTTCATCTTGTTCTGCTGGAAACTCGTGATCGAGGCCAGCGTGAAGTCTTCGAAATCATGCTCGATGTTCAATCCGACATCGGCATGTGTCGTGACGTAGTCAGGCTCCGTAACCACACCGCTGATCGGGAAACCTGACGCGCCTCGCAACAGGGAGAACGGGGCGTTGGATTGGTCCCTCAAGTAGTTTCCGGTCAGCGTGACCGTCGTGTCTTCAAAGCCATTGAACTGCAGTCCGCCCCGGAAGGCGCCTATCTTCCGGGCGCCGAGATCGTCGGTAGACAGGCTATCGATGTCCCCATCGTAGTGATTGAAACGGACAGCCATGCGCCCGTTGAGACTGTCTGGAATAAGCACACCGCCAAGCGTGGCTTCGCCCATGGCATAGCCGTTCTCTCCGTACTCGGTCGTGAGCTTCGCCTCGCGGTCGCCGTTCGGCTGTTTCGTGGTCACATTGATCGCACCGCCAAGGGCATTTGTGCCCCACAGCGTCCCCTGCGGTCCGCGAAGCACTTCCACGTGATCGATGTCGAACAGCGTGTTTTGTGAGCTCATCATGCTCTGCGGCACGCCATCAACAGTGAAGCCGATTGTGCCGTCGGAAAAGTTGTTCGGCACGCCCAGTGAACTGATCCCGCGGATGGAAAAGAACTGCCTTCCCACGGATGCATTCTGCCAAACGACATTTGGCGAGGCCGCCGCGATTGCACCGCTTGAATCAAGCGCATTCTTGTCAAGGTCTTCAGGCTTCACCACGGTTATGCTTTGTGGAACGTCCTTCAGGCGCTCCTCGGTCTTCCGGGCCGTTATGACGATCGGCTCCAGGAGGGTCGACCCCTGTTCTGTCCCCTCCTGAGCCTGTGCAGTGGCAGCCGAAGCAGCTACCATGGCAATCATCGACACGCGCGTGAGGTACTTCGTACTTGGCTGGAATGCCAGTATGCTGCGACCACTTGTCTTGGTTTCCAGATTGCTGCTCATGATTTTGCCCCGTTAACTTGACTTCTGGAGTCTTCTATTCGGGCTTGCGATCACGCACATATCGACATCAGGACATAATATTTTCCATTTCGGCCAAATCGCTCTAGAGCGTGACCATTGTCGCATTCCCTCCTTCTTTGGGCGGCGGCTTTTGCGCAGCGCGCTCACCCACCACACCCCACCTTTATTTCCCCCCCATCCTCCATTACATATCGGTGACAACCGCCACGCCCCGCCCGCGTATGGCGAAGACCACCACAAAATCCCGGGCGAAACGGAAGATTTGACCATGGCCCCCAGAGGCTCTCAGCGCACCGTCAACAAGATCGTCGCGGAAAACCGCAAGGCGCGCTTCAATTATGAGATTGTCGACACCTACGAGGCCGGTCTGGTTTTGACCGGCACGGAGGTCAAGTCGCTGCGCGAGGGCAAGGCCAATATTGCCGAATCCTATGCCTCTGATGAGGGCGAGGAAATCTGGCTGATCAATTCGCATCTGCCGGAATATCTGCAGGCGAACCGCTTCAATCACGAGCCGCGCCGGCCGCGCAAGCTGTTTGAAATGGTCCGCGAGATCAACCGCCTGCGCGATTCGATCAATCGCGAAGGCATGACGCTGGTGCCGCTCAAGATCTATTTCAACGAGAAGGGCAGGGCGAAGCTGGAACTGGCGCTCGCCAAGGGCAAGAAGCTGCACGACAAGCGCGAGACCGAGAAGGAACGCGACTGGAACCGCCAAAAGCAGCGCATTCTGAAGACGGGCTGAGTGGCATGTCGCTTGAATTCCTGAAGGTCACCGTCGGCCCCTTCGTCTTCGAGGCCCGCTTCGAGCTTGAAAAGGCGCCGGAGACCTGCCGTATCTTCGAAAACCTTCTGCCGTTCCGCAATCAGGCGATCCATTCGCGCTGGTCGGGCGAGGCGGTCTGGGTGCCCTTGGGCGATTTTCAGTTCGGCGCCGGTTTCGAAAATCACACAAGCCATCCCTCGCGCGGCGATATCCTGCTCTATCCCGGCGGTTTCAGCGAAACGGAACTGCTCTTCGCCTATGGCTCCTCGCAGTTTGCCAGCAAGATGGGCGTTCTGGCTGGCAATCACTTTTTGACGGTGACGAAGGGGCATGAGCAGCTGGAGGCCATGGGCAAGATGGTCTTGTGGCAGGGCGCGCAGGATATCGTTTTCGAGGCGATGTGAATTATTCCTTAGAAGCTTTTAAGAAAGTCCCCTCCCAAACCCTCCCCACAAGGGGAGGGTGTCCAGGCACAAAGACCCCCTCTGGCCTGCCGGCCATCTCCCCCACAAGGGGGGAGAGACTCGCGGCACGCCCTCAGTCTTATCAACGAAGGTCGCGGCGAGGTTAAGCCCTCCCCCTTGTGGGGAGGGTTTGGGAGGGGACTTCTTTTAGTCTGAAGGAGGGCCGCCCCCTCAGTGTTCGTCTTCGCTCGCCGTCGCCGGTTCCGGTGCGCGCGGCATGCCGCGTTCGCTAGGGTCGCGGCCGATTTCCGGCTTCAGCGTCATCAGGTCGATGAAGTGGTCGGACTGGCGGCGGAGATCATCGGCGATCATCGGCGGTTGCGTCGACATGGTGGAGACGACCGAGACCTTGCGGCCCTTGCGCTGCAGCGCTTCCACCAGCGTGGTGAAATCACCGTCACCGGAGAAGAGCACGAGATGGTCGACCGTCTCGGACTGTTCCATCGCGTCGATGGCAAGCTCGATATCCATGTTGCCCTTGACCTTGCGGCGGCCCATGGAGTCGGTGAATTCCTTCGCCGGCTTGGTCACGACCTTGTAGCCGTTATAGTCCAGCCAGTCGATCAGCGGGCGGATCGAGGAGTATTCCTGATCCTCGATGAGGGCGGTGTAATAATAGGCGCGCAGCAGATAGCCGCGCTTCTGGAAGGCCTTCAGCAGCTTGCGATAGTCGATATCGAAGCCGAGGCTCTTGGAGGCTGCGTAGAGATTGGCGCCATCGATGAAGAGAGCAATTTTCTCGCGAGGATCGAACATTCCGATATCCTTAGGTCAAATATGAACAGTCTCGGCAAACGGCAATGAAAACAATACCTTGCCCCTCAAGATATGACCGTTGCATTAAATTATGAAATGATCATATAAAAATCTATCTAGGGCATCGTTTGGTCCAATCCAAGCAGCTTGAGGTTGAAATGTGGTGTAAAAAGGGTATTTTCCGGCCTTCATTTTTGGGCTTGGCGGAGTGTCGGCACGAAAAACTTGAATTTGCCCTCCATTGCCTGTATCGCAGCCGTCAATCCCTCGCATTCATGACCGCAAAGGACAGGCAATGGCCCGTGTCACCGTTGAAGATTGCATCGACAAAGTCGAGAACCGCTTCGAGCTCGTACTGCTCGCCAGCCACCGCGCCCGCCAGATCTCCCAGGGCGCGCCGATCACCATCGATCGCGACAAGGACAAGAACCCGGTCGTCGCCCTTCGCGAAATCGCCGATGAGACACTGTCGCCCGACGATCTCAAGGAAGACCTGATTCATTCGCTGCAGAAGCACGTCGAAGTCGACGAGCCGGAGCAGGAGCCGAGCTCGATGCTCGCCAACACCGGCACCGCCGGCAAGGGCGACGAAGAGGACGAACTGCCGGAAACCCTCACCTTCGACCAGATGTCGGAAGAAGAACTTCTGGCCGGTATCGAAGGCCTGGTTCCGCCGGAAAAGAGCGACGATTACTAATCGTCAATTAGTTGGAATTTAGTCTGTTTCCGACTGTAGGATGATTGTGCGCCAGTCTTGTCGACTGGCGCGCTTTTTCGTTTGTGGAGACGAGTGGAATGATGCGGCAATACGAGCTCGTGGAGCGGGTGCAGAAATACAAGCCCGATGCCAACGAAGCTCTGCTCAACAAGGCCTATGTCTATGCCATGCAGAAGCACGGCAAGCAGACACGCGCCAGCGGGGACCCCTACATCTCCCACCCGCTCGAAGTTGCCGCCATCCTCACCGACATGCATCTCGACGAATCGACGATCGCGGTCGCGCTCCTCCACGACACGATCGAGGATACCTCGGCCACACGCGCCGAGATCGACGAACTCTTCGGCGAGGATATCGGCCGCCTGGTCGAGGGCCTGACCAAGATCAAGAAGCTCGACCTCGTCACCAAGAAGGCCAAGCAGGCGGAAAACCTGCGCAAGCTGCTGCTCGCGATCTCCGACGATGTCCGCGTCCTTCTCGTCAAGCTCGCCGACCGCCTGCACAATATGCGCACGCTCGAGCACATGCGCGACGACAAGCGCGCCCGCATTTCCGAAGAGACGATGGAAATCTATGCGCCGCTCGCCGGCCGCATGGGTATGCAGGACATGCGCGACGAGCTGGAGGACCTGTCCTTCCGCTACATGAACCCGGAAGCCTATGAGACGGTCACCAACCGCCTTTCGGAACTCTCGACCCGCAACGAAGGCCTGATTACCAAGATCGAGGACGAACTGCGCGATCTCCTGGTGGCGAACGGCCTGTTGACGCCCTCGGTCAAGGGCCGCCAGAAGAAGCCTTATTCCGTCTTCCGCAAGATGCAGTCGAAGTCGCTCTCCTTTGAACAGCTCTCCGACGTCTACGGCTTCCGCATCCTGGTCGACGATATTCCCGGCTGCTATCGGGCGCTCGGCATCGTCCACACCCGCTGGCGCGTCGTGCCCGGTCGCTTCAAGGACTATATCTCGACGCCGAAGCAGAACGACTACCGCTCGATCCACACCACGATCGTCGGTCCGTCCCGCCAGCGCATCGAGCTGCAGATCCGCACGCGCCGCATGCACGACATCGCCGAATTCGGCATCGCTGCCCACAGCCTCTACAAGGATGGCGAAAACGGCGATCCGAACGAGCCGCTGAAGCGCGAGAGCAACGCCTATTCCTGGCTCCGCCATACGATCGAAGCGCTGGCCGAAGGCGACAATCCGGAAGAATTCCTCGAGCACACCAAGCTCGAACTCTTCCAGGACCAGGTCTTCTGCTTTACGCCCAAGGGCAAGCTGATCGCGCTTCCGCGTGGCGCGACCCCGATCGACTTCGCCTATGCCGTCCACACCAATGTCGGCGACACCTGTGTCGGCGCCAAGATCAACGGCTCGATCATGCCGCTCGTCACGCGTCTGTCGAATGGTGACGAAGTCGAGATCATCCGCTCAGGCGTGCAGGTGCCGCCCGCCGCCTGGGAAGAGATCGTGGTGACGGGCAAGGCGCGCGCCGCCATCCGCCGCGCCACCCGCATGGCGATCCGCAAGCAATATGCAGGCCTCGGCCAGCGTATTCTGGAACGCACGTTCGAGCGCGCCGGCAAGATATTCTCCAAGGATACGCTGCGTCCGGCACTGCATCGCCTCGGCCAGCGTGACGTGGAAGACGCGATCGCCTCCGTCGGTCGCGGCGAGACCTCGTCGCTCGACGTGCTGCGCGCGGTCTTCCCCGATTACCAGGATGAACGCGTCACGGTGAAGCCTTCCTCGGATGAGGGCTGGTTCGCGATGAACAGTGCCAATGGCATGGTCTTCAAGATCCCCGGTCCCGCCCATCCCAAGGGCGATGTGCCGACGGCAGGCGACGGCCCCGACCCGCTGCCGATCCGCGGTCTCTCTGGCAATGCCGAGGTGCATTTCGCACCGGCCGGTGCTGTGCCCGGAGACCGAATCGTCGGCATCATGGAAGATGGCAAGGGAATCACCATCTACCCGATCCAGGCCTCCGCCCTGCAGCGCTTCGAAAACGAGCCGGAGCGCTGGATCGATGTGCGCTGGGATCTCGACGAGGCGAACAAGTCGCGCTTCGTCGCCCGCATCCTGATCAACGCATTGAATGAGCCGGGCACGCTCGCAACCGTCGCGCAATGTGTCGCGCGCCTCGACATCAACATCCGGGTTCTCAACATGATCCGGATCGCGACCGACTTCACCGAAATGGGAATCGATCTCGAGGTTTGGGACCTGCGCCAGCTGAGTCAGTTGCTCAGCGAGCTGAAAGAACTCGACTGCATCTCGACCGTGAAGCGCGTTTACGACTAAGCCGATCTGCCGTCTCGAAGACATGACCGGTGCGGATGATATCCGCCTGGTCGCCTCGCAACCGTCCTTCCTGCCTCACTTTTCATCACAATCCTGCCTAATTCGTAAACCTCGACCCCTCCGCTATGCGTTTCCCGCATGGCTGACGTCAGTTCTTGTCTCTGGTTGATTGTGCGCCGCACCATTATATCTCGGTCAACAGATGAAGACAAAGAACCGAGGACAAAACGATGTTTACTCCGATCCGCAAAATCGCCCGCGCCCTTCGCGTTCCGAGCGTTGCAGAGCGTGAAATGAACTACCTGAACGGCGCCCGCGATCTCGTTGACCTGGAATACCGCCAGCGCGAAATCGACCGTGGCATGTTCCGCCGCGGCTGATGCGCCGACCGACCAGATCTGGTCACCGGTCTAACAATCAGTGATCTCTGGTCTGAGATGCGACGCCGGTTCAATGCCGGCGTCTTTGCTTTTTGGCCACGCCGCGAGCCGCTTTTCCTTGCCGAAACCGCCTCGGATCAACTACATATCCCGCATGCTGTTTCGACGACGCCAACCGGTTTCCTCCCTGACGAAGTTGCGTGAGCTTCTCTGGCCGCGTCGTGGCTTCATCCGGTCCTTCCATTACCTGAGCAAGCGCATCCTGCGCCTGTCGGCAACGCCGCATGCGATCGCTGCCGGCGTCGTGGCCGGGATTGTCTCCTCCTGGACGCCGTTCATAGGCCTGCATTTCCTCCTGGCTTTCGCGATCGCCTACCTTGTCGCCGGCAATATGGTGGCTGCAGCGCTCGGTACGGCTTTCGGCAACCCGCTGACGTTTCCATTTATTTGGGCGGCGACCTGGGAAGTCGGGCACAGGTTGATCGGCAATGGGGCGCCGGCCGGAGACAGCGTTGATCTCGAGCACAAGTTCTCTCTCTATGCGATCGAGAGCATGTGGCAGCCCATCCTGAAGCCGATGTTGGTCGGGGCCGTGCCGCTGGCCGTCGTCAGTGGTGCCATCAGCTATTGCGTGATCTATTTCACCGTGGCGAAGTTTCAGGCGCGCCGCCGCGAGCGCCTTGCCGCACGGGCCCGCGCCCGCCTCACCGAAGCTCTCCAGGGATCGAGCGTCTGACATGATCATCGGCATTGGAAGCGACCTCGTCGACATCAGAAGAATTGAGAAGTCGATCGACAGATTCGGCGAGAAGTTCACCGCCCGCTGCTTCACCGATGAAGAGCAGGCGCGCTCCAACGGCCGCAAGGACTGTGCCGCCTCCTATGCCAAGCGTTTTGCTGCCAAGGAGGCCATGGCCAAGGCGCTGGGCACCGGCATCGCGGAGGGTGTTTTCTGGAAGGAAATGGGCGTCGTCAATTTGCCAAACGGCAAACCCGGCCTTGAACTGACCGGCGGCGCTGCGAAATGCCTCGAGCGACTTTTGCCGCCAGGGCATGTCGCCCAGATCCATCTGACCATCACCGACGAATTCCCCTATGCACAGGCATTCGTCATCGTTGAAGCCCTGCCAGAAAGCCGTTGATACCAAGTGTCGAAGATAGGAACCGATAGGATGGCTTCTTGCGGGTCTCTGGCTAGGCGCGGCGCGCTGGGCGATGCTGACGCATCGGCCAAGCGGCGCAACAACGCCAGGGGCCTGCAAGAAGCCACCTTTGGTCGGCTTCTCGCCCATTCTCGCGTCGTCGAGCTCCTTGACCGATGCTACAGCATCGCTCTTCGGATCTCTCCTAGCGAGAAAGGGCGGTCGAGCCGATCCTATGGGTTCCTATCTTCGACACTTGGTATGAGTTAACTGGTCGCGCTGGTCGGCGGGGCTACGCGGTTGCCGCGCTCGCCCGAACCGACTAGAGAGAGCAGGATTTTCGCAAGAAGGAACCGATCCGCGTGAGCGACGAAAAGAAGCAAAGTGCCCTTTGGGAAAACGTAAAGGTCATCATCCAGGCTCTGCTCCTGGCCATGGTGATCCGGACCGTGTTCTTTCAGCCCTTCACGATCCCATCCGGCTCGATGATGCCGACGCTGCTGGTTGGCGACTACATCTTCGTCAACAAGTTCTCCTACGGCTATTCGAAGTATTCGCTGCCCTTCTCGCCGAACCTCTTCGAAGGCCGTATTTTTGAAAGCGAACCGGAGCGCGGCGACATCGCCGTTTTCCGTTTCCCGCCGAACCCCAGCATTGACTACATCAAGCGCATCGTCGGCCTGCCGGGTGACCGGATCCAGATGATCGGCGGCGTGCTGCAGGTCAACGGCCAGCCGGTGCCGAAGATCCAGGACGGTGTCTTCACCTCCGACTACCGCATGGATCCGGGCACGGATGTGCCGGTCTTCCGCGAGACGCTGGAAAACGGCGTGAGCTATGACACGCTCGACCAGGCTCAGGGTACGCGCGGTGATGACACGCGCGAATTCATCGTGCCGGAAGGCCACTATTTCGCGATGGGCGACAACCGCGACAACTCGCTCGACAGCCGCTTCGACGTCGGCTTCGTGCCGGCCGAAAACCTGATCGGCAAGGCCAGCCTCATCTTCTTCTCGCTCGGCAACGACACGTCCTTCTCCGAGATCTGGAAGTGGCCGACGAATCTTCGCTGGGACCGCCTGTTCAAGGTTGTTGAATGAAGGGCGCCATTCCGCTGAACGACGTCAACCGCAAGGCCCTCGAGGACCTGATCGGCTACGCCTTCACCGACCAGCGACCGCCTCGACGCGGGCGCTGACCCATGCCAGCGCCCAGGTCTCGCGGGGCAAGCAAGGCGACTACGAACGGCTGGAGTTCCTGGGCGACCGGGTGCTCGGGCTGGTCGTCGCCGAGATGCTGCTTCACGCCTTTCGCGACGCGGCGACGAGGGCGAGCTTCTCGGTTCGCCTGAACCAGCTTGTCAGCGCGGAAAGCTGCGCGGCGGTCTCCGATGATCTTGGTCTGCACCGCTTCATCCGCACCGGCGCGGACGTCAAGAAACTCACCGCGAAGAACATGCTGAATGTTCGCGCCGACGTGGTCGAGAGCCTGATCGCTGCGATCTATCTTGAAGCAGGATTGGAGGCCGCTCGCGGCTTTATCCTGAAATACTGGCAGGGCCGGGCTGCCCGCGCCGACGGCGCTCGCCGTGACGCCAAGACCGAATTACAGGAATGGACGCATGCCAGGTATGGCGCGCCGCCCAACTACAAGGTTGCCGATCGCTCCGGACCGGATCATGATCCCCGCTTCACGGTGATCGTCGAGATCCCGGGTCTGAAGCCCGAGATCGGCATCGATCGTTCCAAGCGTGCCGCCGAACAGGTGGCCGCGACCAAGATACTCGAACGCGAAGGCGTCTGGGCGAAGCCCTCCGACGCCAACTGATTGGACACCATGACCGAGATAGAGACAGAGGACGGCGGCGAAGCCATCGTCAACACCCCGACCCGATCCGGCTTCGTCGCCCTGATCGGCCCGACCAATGCCGGCAAGTCGACGCTGGTCAACCGCTTCGTCGGTGCCAAGGTATCGATCGTCAGCCATAAGGTGCAGACGACCCGCGCTGTCATGCGCGGCATCGCGATCCACAAGAACGCCCAGATCGTTTTCATGGACACGCCCGGCATCTTCAAGCCGCGTCGCAAGCTCGACCGCGCCATGGTGACGTCGGCCTGGGGCGGCGCCAAGGATGCCGACATCATCCTTCTCCTGATCGACAGCGAACGTGGCCTGCGCGGCGACGCGGAAGCGATTCTGGAAGCTTTGAAGGATGTGCCGCAGCCGAAGATCCTGGTCTTGAACAAGATCGACCGGGTGCGCCACGAAGACCTGTTCAAGCTGGCCGAGACGGCGAACGAAGCCGTCAAGTTCGACCGCACCTTCATGATCTCGGCGACCACAGGCTCCGGCTGCGACGACATCATGGACTATCTGGCCGAAACCTTCCCGGAAGGTCCCTGGTATTATCCGGAAGACCAGATCTCCGATCTGCCGATGCGCCAGCTCGCAGCCGAGATCACCCGCGAAAAACTGTTCCTGCGTCTGCACCAGGAGCTTCCCTATTCTTCGCATGTCGAGACGGAGAAGTGGGAAGAGCGCAAG
The DNA here is from genome assembly GCA_965283865.1 of Allorhizobium sp. Lineage (GTDB taxonomy): Bacteria > Pseudomonadota > Alphaproteobacteria > Rhizobiales > Rhizobiaceae > Allorhizobium. Next base: position 3,336,135 of record CBDIQA010000001.1, on the reverse strand, counting down.
GACGGTTCTGTTCGCATCGAGCAGGTCATCTATGTCGAGCGCGACAGCCAGAAGAAGATCGTGCTCGGCAAGAACGGCGATGCAATCAAGTCGATCTCCACGGCCTCACGCAAGGAGATGTCCGAGATCCTCGAACAGCCGGTGCACCTCTTCCTCTTCGTCAAGGTGCGCGAGAATTGGGGCAACGACCCCGAGCGCTTCCGCGAGATGGGTCTCGAATTCCCTCGCGACTGAATGTGATTGTGCGAAGGGCGCTCAGCCCTTCGCCACCCGTCTTGCGACGAAATCCGAAATCGTCGGTCCGATCAGGATGATCAGGATAAGCCGCATGGTCTGCAGCGCCATGATGAAGGACATGTCGACGGGCGTCGTCGCGGCAATGATCGCGATCGAGATCGAGCCCGCCCGGGCTGGTCGCGAGATAGGCGGTCAGCGGGTCGATGCCATGCAGCGACCAGAGCAGGAAGGCGAGCCCGCCGCCAAACGCCATCAGCACGAGGATCGAGCCGACGATCTGGGGCAGGGCGCCTGCCGCATGCCGGAGGATGCGCCGGGTAAACGACAGCCCGATCCGCCAGCCGATCACCCCATAACCGAGCGCCAGCAGCCATTCGGGAAGTTGCAACGTGATGTAGCCCATCACATGCAGGATCGTCGTGGCAATGAGCGGCAGGAGCATGGTCCCGGCCGGTATGCGAAGCCAGGCGCCGACCGAAGCCGCAGCGAGTGCCGCCGCAAGTGACCAGGCCGAGATCGAGCCAGTCCGTTTCCGGAAACCAGATGACGGGCTGGGCGGCGCCCCTTCGATGTTGAAGACGAAGGCCGCCATCAGCGAGGCCTCGGTCGCGACGAAGGCGACCCTCAGATATTGCATGAAGGCGACGAGCCTGGGATCGCCGCCATGCGCCTCCGCCATCAGTACCATCGCGGATGCGGCTCCCGCAGAGGTTCCCCAGATTGCCGTCGTGCCCGGCAGGATCTCCGCCTTCGCCATGAAATAGCCGAGCAGGCTGCTTGCCGCGATGATGGACAACACGACCGATAGGAAGATCGGCCAGTCGTCTGCGACCGTCGACAGTGTCCCGAGATCGATCGAGCGCGCAATGATGCAGCCGATTAGCGAGTGGGCGAAGATGTAAGGGTAGCGATGGACGGAAAGCCGCGCTCCATTGGTGGCAACCAGAATTGCCGCGACCATGGGCCCGAGCAGCAGGGCGCCCGGGATATGCGCGAGGAAAAGGCCGCCTGATATGGCGAAGGACAGCACGAGAAGAATGGCCCAGCGGAGGATGACCGGAAGCGGTGTCAGCAGGCCGGGTTGCGGTGGCGGGCTTGCCGCTTGTGCCGGCGAGGCGACGGAAGCGGCAAAGCCGTCCGCGTCGGGCTGCTTGAACGTCTCGGGATCCTTGTCCGAAGCCATGAGCGTCTCCGTCCTTCGTCTGAGATCCGTTTACGGGAAAGTTCTGGACGAAAGCGTGATTTCATCAAATAAATGAGGCGCACCTCACAATCGAGTTTTATGAGAATGGCCTCGCAAAAGTCAAGTTCGGCAGCATCCCAGCCGGCTCCAGCGCCGACCGCCAAGGAGCCGAAGCGCAAGCGCGGCATCGCCCGGGTCGCCAAGCTTCTCGACGCCGGGGCCGCCGTTTTTGCCGAGCAGGGCTATAAGGCCGCGACCATGACCGAGATCGCCGCCCGTGCCGGCGCGCCGATCGGTTCACTCTACCAGTTCTTTCCCAACAAGGATCTGCTCGCCGACGCCTTGATTGCCCGCTATGCCGAGCATGTCGAGGCAGCATTGGACCGCATCAAGGCGGAAGCCTCGGGTTTGGATGCCATGCAGCTCGGTGACCGGCTGCTCGATGTCCTGGTCGCCCATGCGACCGAACGGAGCCTCGCACTCAGCCTTCTCGATGCGCGCTGGGAGCAACCGGGCGTGCGACCCGGCCTGCTGCGCGAAGGCTTGCGTCGGCGGATCGCCGAAATCCTGTCGGTCTGGCGTCCCGCAGTCGCCGAGGAACAGGCGCAGGTCATGGCTGTCGTCCTTCTGCAGGCGATGAAGTCGCTCGTGCAACTGCATGAAGAGAAACGCTATCCCGGCAAGGCCGAGGCGATTGCCCATTGGCGCGGCTGGGTGCAGCGCTATCTGACCGAAATCTGATCCGCATGCCAAAATCCCTCGCTCTCCCGGGGGCTCTGCGGTAAAACCGGATCATGCAATGGACAGATGAGGCGATCCTTCTCGGGGTTCGGCGGCATGGCGAAACAAGCGTCATTGCCGAGATGATGACGCGCAGCCGTGGACGCCATCTCGGCATGGTGCGCTCCGGCCGCTCGCGAACCATGCAGCCCGTCCTGCAACCCGGCAACCGTCTCGAAGTCACCTGGCGTGCCCGTCTCGACGAACATCTCGGCGAATACAGGGTCGAACCGGTGCTGCTGCGCGCCGGCCGGCTGATGGAAACGGCAACCGCCGTCTACGGCGTACAGGCACTGGCCTCGCTGCTGCGTCTTCTCCCCGAGCGGGATCCCCATCCGCATCTCTTCCAGGCGCTGGACGTGATTCTCGATCATCTGGAAGACCCCGCGACGGCAGGCGAACTTTTCGTCCGCTTCGAACTGGCGCTGCTGAACGATCTCGGATTTGGTCTGGATCTGGAGGAATGTGCGGCGACGGGCACGCGCCACGATCTTGCTTACGTCTCGCCGAAGTCGGGCAGGGCGGTCAGTCGCGAGGCAGGTGAGCCCTGGGCCGACAAGATGCTGGCCTTGCCGGATTTCCTCACCCCCGGCACAAACCGGGCGGCCGATCCGGAGACCCTGGCGGCAGCCTTCCGGCTCACGGCCTACTTTCTGGATCGGCACGTTTACGTGCCGCGGGGGCTTGAACCCGGCGCGGCACGGGAGGGCTTCTGTCAGGCAGCGTTGAAGACCTTGCGTTCGCTGGAAGCGCCCGGCGAGTTGGCAGCCCCCAGAAACACGGCCTGATCCTCAGGCGCAGATTTCGCCATGTGATCGTGAATGGCGGCCTGCAGCTCGCTGATATTGCGATAGCTGCCGCCGTCGAGGTCGATGACCGGATATTTGACGGCGATGAACTTGATCCTATCGCCATCGGGGATGGTGATGCCAACCGGGATCCCGGCATATTCGATAACTTGCTTCTTCATAACGATATTCCCCGCCCATGCGCGCGGCACGGCGTTGTCTAAGATGTCGATGAAATGAAATCAGTGCTTGCGCAGCGTCACATTCGACAGGTGCATTCGGAATGGCGTTTCACCATCACGAAGCGCGGGGTCGTCTGCCAGGATCGGATGGCATCAAGAAACACAACTTGCATTTCGCTGACCTCCTTCTTTGGCTGCGGCCTCAAAAGGTGAGGCCGTTCATGGTTCGTCGTCAGTGTCCGAACCAGCTTGCACAAGGTAGGTGCTGGCTCGGAATCCGTCAACGGTCAGTCCGGAAAAAATAAAATAATTTTCTGTGACAGTCGCCGTCAGCTGAAAACACAGGAATTTTGATCCGGCATAGGGCGAATGCCGAAATATGATCTTACTTTGGGCAAAATTACGCCACCGCGATTTCTGGTCGCTCGACCGATTTTTCGCTGATCGGCCAATGCACCACAGCCGCGAAGATTCCAAGCGCTACACCCAGCCACCAGACCTGGTCATAGGTCCCGAACAGGTCGTAGAGATAGCCGCCCATCCACACGCCGAGGAAGGATCCAATCTGGTGCGACAGAAACACCAGGCCGCCCAGCAGGCCGAGGTGGCGCGTGCCGAACATGATGGCCACGAGCCCATTGGTCGGCGGCACGGTGGAAAGCCACAAGAGACCCATCACGGCAGCAAAGACGACCACGGAGGCCGGCGTCTGCGGCAGAAGCAGGAAGAGCGTCACCGTGATCGAGCGACCGATATAGATGTAGGCGAGGAAATAGGGCTTGGAATAGCGCTGCCCGATCCAGCCGGCGGCCAATGACCCGATGATGTTGAAGAAGCCGATCAGCGCCATGGCAATGACGGCGTAGCTGGCGTCGATGCCGATATCACCGAGATAGGCCGGGAAATGCGCAGTGATGAAGGCCACCTGGAAGCCGCAGACGAAGAAACCGGTGGTCAGCAGCAGATAGCTCTTGTGCGCAAAGGCTTCCTTGAGTGCTTCCGCCACGGTCTGCTTGTACTGGTTGCCCGACTGGCTGCCGGACTGCGCATTGCCGCGCAGCGGGAAGGCCAAGAGCGGCACAACCAGCATCATGACCGCGATGATGACGAGACTGTCCGACCAGCCGAAGGCCGAGATGAAACCCTGGCTGAGCGGCGCGAACAGGAACATGCCGGCCGAGCCTGCAGCCGTGCCGATGCCAAAGGCCATCGACCGCTGCTCCGGCGTTACATTGCGGGCAAAGGCCGAGAGAATGACACTGAACGAGCCGGCCCCGATGGCGGTGCCTACCAGCACGCCGCCGCCGATATGCAGCCAGATCGGTGCCGCCGCATGCGCCATCATCACCAGGCCCGCCGCGTAAAGCACGCCGGACATGACGAGCACGCGGCCGGTCCCGTATTTGTCGGCAAGCGCGCCGAAAAACGGCTGGCTGATACCCCAGAACAGGTTCTGGAAGGCCATGGCGAGACCGAACGTCGATCGATCCCATCCCCGATCGGCGAGCATCGGCAGCTGGAAGAAGCCCATGGCCGACCGCGGCCCGAAGGTCATCACCGCAATCAGCGATCCCGCAAGAATGATGAGCCAAGGCATGGCAGGACGGCTGGTGGTCGTCATGGGGGATTCTCCTCTGTCGATCACACAATAGTGCAGTCGATCGATGAGCAGAAACGCCTTTTGATGAACTGGCCATCAGGGGATTTGATGGATGTCATGTGGGCGAGGGCGGTGCGTACCACCTCTCCCCTTGTGGGAGAGGTTGCAAAATCGAAGGCTTAGGCCAGCGCAAGCGGCCTAAACTTCAGATTTTGCCGGTGGGGGATTGGTAATGTGGGCGCAGACTGACGGACCCCCTCACTTGCGATTTCAGATGTTTAGCCGTGGCTTCCGCCACGCCTAATTCATCGAAATCGCTTTCTCCCCCACCAAGGGGGAGATGGGCGCCGCACGCTCTGCTGACGCCGTAACCTCACCTCTGCTTAATCGCCCACCCCTCACGGCTGCCGAGCACCGTCACCGCATCACCCACCCTAATCACACCCTCACCGCGGGGCACGGCGTTCCAGCCGAAGAGCACGCCGGGCACGCGGCGGTCGGCGGACATGCGCTTTTCGGCAAGGCCCTGGATCGGGTTGCCGCCGATGCGCTCGCCGGTCCTCTGGTCCTGCGTGGTCATGATGCAGCGGGCGCAGGGTTTGATGAAATCGAAGTGGATGCCGCCGATCTCCAGGCCGGTCCAGGCGTCCTCGGCCCAGGGCTCGTCGCAATCGACCACGATGTTGGGCCGGAAGCGGTCCATGCCGACTTCGCCTTCGCCATGCCGCGCCATGTCTTCGTTCAGCGCTCGCAAGGATCCTGATGTCGTCACCAGGATCTGGTAGCCATCGGCAAAGCCCATGGGCGAATTCTCGCCCGCCCATTCCGCGCTCGCCTCGCGGCGGCTGTCGCCATCGATGAAGACGAGTTTGACGGGCCGGCCGAACCACTCCGAGAGCTTGTCGTTGATGCTGTCATGCGCGACGGCAGCGCTGACGATCGAGCGCCAGATCGCGACATCCATGCGGTTGTCCGGCTGCGGTGGCGCGACCATCATCTCGCGCCCGTCATCCAGGCGAAGCGTCAGATAGGCCGCTGCCGGAAGGGCGGTGAGACGGGCAAGATCCGGCAATTCCCGCTGGGTGATGAAGTGGCCGGACGGATCGACCAGCATCATCCGCCGGTCACCGCCTAGGCCCATGGCATCGATCCGCGCCTGGGGAAGGGCGATCCCGCGGCCGCTTTTGAACGGATAGATGAAGAGATCAGTGATCTGCATGCCGCACCTTCAGATTTCGTCGTGGAAAAGGGAGAGGAAAAGGCTGAGCCGCTCGTGCCGCTCCTTTGCGAGCGTGGCGCCTGTTTCGGTCTGGAAGCCATCGGAAAGCTTCAGCAGCTTGGCCGGGAAGTGGTCGATCGCATAGGTGCGGTCGTCGAGCGGGCGATGCTCGGCGCCGGGATCTCCGGGATGATAGAGCCCGGAGCCCATGCGGCCGGCGATATAGAAGCAGCGCGCGACGCCCACCATGCCGATCGCATCCAGCCGGTCGGCATCCTGCAGCATCTTCGCTTCCAGCGTTTCCGGCGGGATATTGGCGGAAAAGCTGTGCGTCAGGATCGCATGGGCGACCGCTGCGATCTTCGCCTCAGACCAGCCGAGCCCGGCAAGGATGCCGCTCGCCTTTTCTGCCGCAAGCCGTGAAGCCTGCGACCGCAGCGGCGAACTCTTCTCGACGGCGACGCAATCATGCAGCAGCACGGCGGCTGCGAGGATCTCGGCATCGCCCCCTTCGCCGGCCTGGATCTTCAGCGCATTCTTGAAGACGCGATGGATATGGGCGAGGTCGTGTGAGCCATCATCCCCCTCGGTCGCGTGCTCGAGGAGATCGGCGGCGAGCGCCTCATGAGGGGCAAAATCGGCGGCGGTGAGAAGGGCGGTCAAGTGTCAGTCCCCGTTTCGGCTGGCCGCATCTAGCCTTGCGAGCGCTCCCTGTTCAACCGCCCTCGATCAGATCCCCGTCGGCGCCTCGTCCTCGTCCACGGCTGGTGATCTGGCGGACTTGCCGCTCAGGATCTTCTGGTAAAAAAGTCCGATACCGATCAGAACGAAGCCGAGGCCGATGAAGGAGAGCGCACGCAGCACGCCTTCGAGATTGGCCATGTCGATCAGGAAGACCTTGGCGACCGTGAGGATCACAATGACCGCTGACGCGATGCGCAGGCTTCTGGCATCGAATCGCGAACCGAGCACGAGCAGCCCGACGCCGATCGCAAGCCAGGCGACCGAATAGCTATAGGTCTCCGCCTGCTCGAAACCCTTCCAATAGGGAATGAACTCGCCCTGCCAGAAGCGCCGGACCGAAAGCGTCACCCAGGCAAAGCCAAGCACCGCACCGGAAAGCGCCAGCAGCACGACATAGGGCAGGGGCCGCTTGTCACGGGCATAAAAGGCGAGGCCCGCATAGGCGAGGCCGGGCAGCAGATAGCCGATCAGCAGCAGGTTGATCAGCGGCCAGCTGCCTGTGCTCTCGCCGGTGAAATAGGGGTTAAGCGCGCCGAGATGCAGGCTGACCGTCTGGGCGATGGCGATCCCGCCCGCGACCATCGTGCCATAGCGGAAGACGGGGCTCGGCGACTTGAGATCAAGCGTCATCAGGATGCCCGAGAGGCCGACGACCAGCAGCGTGTAGATCGACTGTTCGCCGAGCGTCGGCGTCGACGAATCAAGCACGCCGCCATTCATCGCATGGCGGACTAGAACGGCGACGGTGAGCAGGCTCAGAAGGCTGGCGAAGCCCTGAAGAGCGTAGCGGGCGCGAAGGTCCGACCAGTTGCGCATCTCGTATGCCCCATAGATCGCCAAAAGGGCCGGGATGCCGTAGCCGGGCAGCAACTGGTTGAAGACAGGTGTGCGCCACAGGGCGTCAGCTCCGACCAGCGTCGGATCCCCAGCGATCAGGATCAGAACGCCGGCAAGGGACGCGACCGAAATCCATGGCAGGTTGCTCCAGGGGCGCAGATGCCGGGCCTCGAACCGCGAACCGATGGTCAGAAGAGCGACACCGATGGCCAGCCACGCAACCGGATAGCTGTAGATCTCGGCCTGCTCGAAGCCCTTCCAGGAGGAGATGAATTCGCCTTGCCAGTAGCGCCGGACCGTGAGGGTGACCCATGCGAACCCCAGCGCCGCGCTCGAGAGCGCCAGCAGCATGACATACGGTCGAGGGCGCTTGTCTCTGGCATAGTAGGCGAGACCACCATATCCGATGGCCGGCAGCAGATAACCAATCAGCAACAGGTTGATCAGGGGCCACGAACCCGTGCTTTCACCACTGAAGAAAGGGTTGAGCGCCAGGAGATGCAGGCTGACCGTCTGCAGGATCGCCAAAGCACCTGCCACCATCGATCCATAGCGGAAAGCAGGGCTGGGTGATTTCAGATCCAGCGTCATCAGGATACCCGAGAGGCCGATAACCAGCAGGGTGTAAATCGACTGCTCGCTTAGTGTCGGCACGGTTGAGTCCAGCACGCCGCCGTTCATCGCATGGCGGACCAGGATCGCGATGGTCAAAAGGCCGAATAGGCTTGCAAGTCCCTGGAGAGCATTGCGGACACGGTCGCCCGGCCAATTGCGTATCTCATAGGCGCCGTACAGCGCCAGCAACGCCGGGATGCCGTAACCTGGCAGCAACTGATTGAAGACCGGGGTGCGCCAAAGCGCATCTGGTCCAACCAGCGTCGGATCCCAGCCGATCCGGAACAGAACGCCGGCAAGCGACACGACCATGATCCACGGCAGCCCGCTCCAGCGCCGCTTGCGGGTTGCCATCAGATAGGCGAAGCCGAGGAGCGCGAGCAGGACTGTCGTGACCAAGCCGTCGGTGAGCGTATGCAGCGCGAGTGCAAAGGCGGCGAAACTGCCAGCAAGCAGTGCATCGATGCCGCGTCGGAAGGCGGGCATAGCCGCCTTGCGGTCGAGGAACTCGCAGGCCGCGAGCAGCACTGCGCCAAGGCCGATGGCAAACAGCCCGTGCAGCCAGTCGCGGGCATAAATGCCGTAGAAAACGAAGCTGATTGTGGCAAGCAGCACCGGCAGAGCCGCCGCAATCACGGCCCAGACAGTCGAGAAGAGTGGGTCTTCTGTGAACCGCCGGCGGATCTGGGCAAGGCCGATAAACAGCATGACGGAGGCAAGGCCGAGCAGCATATACATCGCGGTCACGTCAAGCGCCGGCAGGCTTGTGGCATACATGTCCCAGCCGAACAGGAAGGCTTGAGCCTGCCCAATCATTCCGGTTTCGACGATCGCTCCCAGCAGCGCTCCGACGCCTGCAATCGCGCTTGGCCAGAAGGCACCGTGTCGCGCACTGCCCGCAGCCGCAAGCGCTGCGATCAGTGCCGCAAAACCAAAGAGCGGGAGGAGATCTGTCAGGTTGCGGTCGAGCATGCTGATAGCAGGCAGCATCACGGCAAGAGACAGCGTGAAGTCGAGCCCGATGGGACCGGATTCCATGCGTTTTCCGAGTGCCTGAACAGACAGCGGTGTAGCAGGATCTGCCGGGTCATCCTCTGTCGCGCCCGGCCAGATCAGCATCCAGGCGGCGATCATTGCCATGAGCGACAGTGCGATCGGCGTGATGTCGTTGACTTCAAGAAGGGCCAGAAGTGCCCAGCCTCCGAGCAGCGCCTGTGCCAAGGCCGGAACGATAAGCCAGCCCTTGAGGCGAGCCGCTATGGACGTCGTGACCTGTGCAACGGTTAGATAGATGAACAAAGTCCAGAGGTTCGGCGAGGTTGCTGAGATAAGCAGCGGCGTTACCATTGATCCTGCAAGCCCGAGCCCAGCAAGCGTTTGGCCATGCAGGAGGGAGAGGCCGAGCACGCCGAAGGCGGTTAGTCCGAGCAGGGTGAAGGCAAGCGTTGGCCCGATGAACTCGTAGATTCCATGGGCGGCATAGATCGCACCGAACAGCGTGACGGCGCCTGCGGCCGTAAGGATGCCAGGCACCATGGCATTGGCATACAGCGCCTCCGCTTTTGGCAGCGCCTTGCGGCGGATGAGTTCACCGATAGCGATCAGGGCGAGGCCGAAGAGGGCGGCAAGCGTCAGCCGCACCCCGGGGCCGAGAAGGCCGCTTTCGATCGAATAGCGTACGAGAAAAACGCCGCCAAGTGCCAGCGCCAGACCACCCGCCCAGACCGCCCAGCGAGCCCCGAGCAGATTCTCCAGGTTTTCGGAGGCAGGAGGAGCTTTCTCTGAGATACGGGGCGCAATTGTCTCGCTCGGCTTCGCCGCCTCCGCTGAGCTTGCTGCGGCAGCCGCCTCCGTCGGGGCTGCTGTCTCGGCCAGGCTGACCGTCTCGGCCGGGCTTGCCGCTTCTTCGGACGTGTCCGGCACCGATTGCGTGAGAGGTTGAGTTTCCTCCAGCTCTTCGTTTTTGGCTTCAGGCGCCTCAACCTTGATCCATGCAGGGCTGGGCAATGCCGGTTTTATCGGTACGACCGCGGCACTGGCGGCCTTATGGGTTTCGCTCGACGCTGCCTTGGCGGGAGCCGCGTCGCCCAGTCGCAGCAGCTTCTCCCGGACGCTCCGCAGTTCGTTTTCCAGTCGATCGATTCTCTGTGCCGATCCCCTGTGCATGAAAAAAAGAACGCCGATAAAAATCAACAGTAACAATTCGAACATGCGACCACCGCTGCACCTTGCAAGATTGGGAACAACCTAAACCATTTATCGCTTTGGGGAAGCTTCGTACGTCACGTTACGTAAACCTGCAGACCTGCTCCACCGCGCGTGCGGCAGCGACCTCTTGCAATCGCGGGCGAAACTTCTTAAATCCCGACTACCGGCGATCGCCGGTTTTCTTTGGCGCTTGTTATGCTCGACTTGAGCATAATTAATGGAGGAGATGGCCATGGAAGCGCAGCACCTGCCGCAAACCCGCCCCGCGATCCGCACCGCAGCCGAGCGTTTCGGCGTTTGGGAACGCCCGGATCTGACTTGTACGCCCGCTGTCGCCAAGGAGACCGAGCACCTCTACGCGCGTGTCCGCGATTTCATCCCGGCGATCGAATGGCCGGTCTTTGCGCCTTACATCCATGCCATCAACCGGCTGAAGAAGGAGCGCGGCGCCGTCATCCTCGCCCATAACTATCAGACGCCGGAGATCTTTCACTGCGTCGCCGACATCAAGGGCGATAGTCGCTGCAGCTCGCCCGCGATGCCGATCACGCGTCGATGCCGATGATCATCGTCCAGTGCGGCGTGCATTTCATGGCCGAGACGTCGAAGCTGCTCAACCCGGAAAAGACGGTGCTGATCCCCGACTGGCCGCGCCGGCTGCTCGCTGTCGGACTCGATCACCGCGCGAGGATGTCCGCCTGCTCGAGCAGCGATATCCCGGCGTGCCGGTCGTCACCTATGTCAACACCTCGGCCGACGTGAAGGCCGAGACGGACATCTGCTGCACCTCGGGCAAACGCCGTCGATGTGGTCAACGAGCTTCGACAGCGACACCGGTGCTCTGCATCCCCGACGAATATCTGGCGATGAACGTCGCCAACCAGACACATAAGTAAGATCCTCACCTGGAAGGGCCGCTGCGAGGTGCATGAGCGCTTCACGGCCAGACGAACATCCTGGAATTACAAGCGCAGCCGATCCGCGCATCGACGATCGCTCGCCCATCCCGGAATGCCGCCCGAAGCGTGCTTGCGGTAGTCGGACTATGCCGGCTCGACCAAGGGCATGATCGATTACGTCAAGACCAAGCGCCCCGCGCGCGTTTTGCTCGTGACCGAATGCTCGATGGCCTCCAATATCCAGGTCGAAGTGCCCGACGTCGATTTCGTCAAGCCGTGCAATCTCTGTCCGCACATGAAGCGCATCACCCTGCCGAAGATCCTCGACAGCCTGCTCTTCATGACCGAGGAAGTGACGGTTGATCCGGCGATCGCCGGTCGCGCACGGCTGGCCGTCGAGCGGATGATCAATCTGAAGAATTGACATACCGGTCGGCCGGGGAGGGCTGAATGCCAACCAATCTTGAATCCATGCGGCCGCAATCCTGGCAGGGCATCGACGATATCGTCATCGTCGGTGGCGGCGTCAGAGCCTCTTCTGCGCGCTGAAGCTCGCACCACGCCCCGTCACGGTGCTGGCCGCCGCCCCCATCGGGCAGGGCGCGTCTTCGGCCTGGGCGCAAGGCGGCATTGCCGCCGCGATGAGCCCCGGTGACAGCTTCGACAAACATCTGGCCGACACGGTTGTCGCTGGTGCCGGGCTGGTCGAGGAGAAGATGGCCCGGCTGATGATTTCCGAGGGGCCTGACCGCGTGCATGATCTGCTCGGTTATGGCGTGCCCTTCGACCGCGATCTCGAGGGCCATCTGCTGCTGTCACGCGAGGCGGCCCATTCCGAGCGGCGCATCGTGCGTGTGGCGGGTGATAGGGCCGGCGGGGCGATCATGGAGGCGCTGATCTCGGCCGTCCGCCGAACGCCGTCGATTCGGGTCATGGAGGGTTACGTCGTCGAAGAACTGATCGCCGAGGGGCGTTTCGTCTCCGGTGTCATTGCGCGGCCCGATGCCGGACAGTCAAAGACCCGCGTCGCCTTTCCGGCCCGCGCAGTCGTGCTCTGCTCCGGCGGCGTCGGCCATCTCTACCAGGTGACCACCAATCCGACGGAAGCGCGCGGAACCGGTGTCGGAATGGCCGCCAAGGCCGGTGCCATGATCGCGGATCCGGAATTCGTCCAGTTCCATCCGACGGCCATCGATATCGGCCAGGACCCGGCGCCACTCGCGACCGAAGCCTTGAGGGGCGACGGTGCCGTGCTCGTCAACCGTGCCGGCCATCGCTTCATGACCGACCTGCATGCAGACGCCGAACTTGCCCCCCGCGATATCGTCGCGCGCGGTGTCTCCGCCGAAGTGTCAGCCGGCCGCGGCGCCTTCCTCGATTGCACCAAGGCGATCGGCAAGGATTTCGCCAAGCGTTTTCCGACTGTGTATGCCTCCTGCATCGCGGCGGGTATCGATCCCGCAACGCAAGCCATCCCGGTCGTGCCCGCCGTGCATTACCACATGGGTGGCGTGCTCGTGGATGCCGATGGCCGCACCTCGCTCGACGGGCTCTGGGCCGCCGGCGAGGTCACCTCCAGCGGTGTGCATGGCGCAAACCGTCTGGCCTCCAACTCGCTTCTCGAAGCCGTGGTCTTCGCCGGTCGCATCGCCGATTCGATCAAGGGTATGCTGCCGGAATCGGCACTCTATGAATGGGCGAAGACGGCGGGCGAAAACGACGATCTGGTGACGATCGAGGACAGTCCTGAACTCTCGACCCTGCGTGGGTTGATGAGCGCCCATGCCGGCGTCATCCGCGACGAGGCGGGCCTCAAGCTTCTGATCCGCGAATTGGTCGGTCTGGAGCGCAAGCGTCCTCGGGTGCGCTTCTCCAACATCGTCGCGACCGCCAAGCTGATCGCCGTCGGCGCCTATCTGCGCACGGAAAGTCGCGGCGCACACATGCGCGCCGATCATCCGGCACCGATGGAAGCGCTGCGCCACCGCACCTATCTGACGCTCAAGGATGCCAACCGCATCGCCGCCGAACTGGCCGGCTGAGGAGGAAACGCCGATGACCACGAGCCTCGCGCACTGCAGCTTTCGCCCCTGATGATCGAGGATCTCGTCCGCAACGCTCTGCTGGAAGATCTCGGCCGCGCGGGCGATATCACCACCTATGCCACGATCGGCCCGGATAAGACGGCGACCGCCGCGCTGAACAGCCGTGAACAGGGCGTGGTGGCCGGTCTGCCGCTCGCCGAAGCAGCCTTCCGCCTGATCGATCCCTCCGTTCGTTTTGAGGCTCTTGTGGCGGATGGCGACACGCTGGCAGCCGGGCAGGCCATCGCCCGCGTGTCCGGCAATGCCCGCTCGGTTCTGTCGGCGGAGCGGGTGGCCCTGAACTTCCTGATGCATCTCTCGGGCGTCGCCAGCTACACCGCCCGTTTCGCCACCGAGATCGCCCACACGAAGGCGCGCGTCACTTGCACCCGCAAGACGCTTCCGGGCCTGAGGGCAGTCGAGAAATACGCCGTGCGGCTTGGCGGCGGCTCCAATCATCGCTTCGGCCTCGATGACGCGATCCTCATCAAGGACAACCACATCGCAGTCGCAGGTGGTGTTGCCTTGGCCATCGATATGGCCCGCGCCTATGCCGGCCATCTCGTGAAGATCGAAGTGGAGGTCGACGGCCTCGACCAGATGCGCGAGGCGCTCACCGCCCGGCCTGATGTCATCCTGCTCGACAACATGGGACCGGACCTGCTGCGCAACGCCGTTGCGATCAACCGGCAGCATCACGGTTTGACCGTCGAAGCCTATCCGTCGGATGTGCGCCGCACCGTCCTCGAAGCCTCAGGCAACGTCAACATCCAGACGATCCGCGCGATTGCCGAAACGGGCGTCGATTACATCTCGACCTCGAAGATCACGATGGCTGCGCCGACTCTCGATATCGGCCTGGATATCGCGGTCTCTTAAATCCACGACAAACTTTGCGTGTAATTTTGCGCTGCAGCAGGCGCGGCATTCCTGTGTGTTCTAAAAAAGCCATACAGGACAACATCTTGCTGATATATCAGCACATGCTTCGCTAGTTCTCACCTATGATTCCTCGTTTTTGACCCTTGCAACAGAATCTCCTAGCCCTCGATCATGCATGCAAATTGTATTGCAGGCGGGGATGCAGACGAAACGACGTTTGTAACGTGTGGGGCTAGTATGACGACGACAATCCTGAGGCCTGATAGCGCTATCGGCGCCGCGACATTCCGAAACAATGCTTCGGAGGAGATGTCTTCTACTACGGTTGAACTGCTTGCCGCCGACCTGCCGAAATCTATGCAGGAGGAGCAGGCAAGTTCCGGCATGACCGAAGACGACACCGTCTGCGTGCTCGAAGTTTTGGCCGAGATGCAGCGCATCATCGACAGACATCTCGAAAAGACGGAAAAACTGCAGGGCGAGAGCTGATCTCCCTGCAGGCTTAAGAACCGTGACCCTGAGCCTCGGCCGTGGCGGCGGCCGTTGATCAGGCCTCCTTCGACCGGGCGTCGACGAAGCGCTCTGGCAGGGCGACCACTTGCGGCGAGCCGTGATAGGTCACCTGCGGGAACGGGATGGAAATTCCGTTCTCGTCGAAGGACTTCTTCACTTTCTTGATCATCTCGCGGGAAGTCGGCCAAAAGTTCGAGGCCGCCGTCCAGTACCAGAGGGTGATGACGACAGCGCTGTCCCCCAGCTGATCGACATGGGTGGAAATGGCGGGGTCTTTCAGGACACGCAGATCGGCTTCCGCATGGTCGCGCATGATCTTCTCGGCCAGATCGATGTCGTCCTCATAGCCGATCCCCACCTTCAGCTCGAAACGACGTGTCGGCAGCCGGCTAAAATTGGTGATCGGCACATTCCAGAGCGTCGAGTTGGGTGCCAGCCGATAAAGGCCGTCAGGTGTCTTGAGCTCGGTGGCAAAGAGCCCGATCTCGACAATTGTCCCTGAGATGTTGCCGGTATCGATATATTCACCGACCCGGAACGGCCGCAGCACCAGAAGCATGATGCCGGCGGCAATGTTCTGCAGCGTGCCCTGGAGCGCCAGACCAATGGCAAGGCCCGCAGCACCCAGCGCCGCGATGATCGAGGCTGTCTGGACACCGAACTGGCCGAGCACGGATGACGAACACCAGGATGAGCGCGCCGTAGCGCACGACCGTCGAGAAAAAGCGGGAGAGGGTCTCGTCTATGCCGCGAATCTGGCTGAGGCCGGCATGGGTCCAGCGGCTGAGCAGGGCTGCCAGCCACCAGCCGATGAAGAGAAGAAGCAAAGCCCCGACGATCGAGAAGGAATACTGAACGGCGAGCTGGCTTGCCTGTGCCAATGCCGCCTGTGTCGCGAGGATTGCCTCATTCGCTTCGAACTCCATGCCGTCATGCTCCTTTGCCGTTGATGTCAAGGGCTAGATGGGGCAGGGCGCCGCGAGGTCAACCGCTGGTGCGGCCGCCGACCTTGAGGCCGGGAGCCGGACGCTCTTCAAGAACCTGACGGCGGAAGCGGAAGAGGGCGGCGGGACGCCCACCCGTCGCGGGTTCGGTCGAGCCCGTGGGTTCCACGAGTTCGGCACCCTCGACCAGGCGACGGAAATTCTGCTTGTGAACATGCCGCCCGGCGATCGCCTCGACCGTGCCTTGCAGGTCGGTGAGCGTGAATTCCGGGGGCATCAGCTCGAAGATGACGGGGCGATACTTGATCTTGCTGCGCAGCCGCGCAAGCGCGGTCGCCGCGATCCGCCGGTGGTCGTGTCGCATCGGGCGGCCGAGCGCAACCAGCGTCCGGCACCGCTCGATGCGCCCATCCTGGACGGCCTCTTCGACAAGCCCGGCTTCGTAGAGAAGCTCATAGCGCTCCAACACGCGCTCCTCGTCGAAGGGGAAATCGTCGAGACCGAAGGCGAGTTTCAGGCGCGAGCGGCGCGATGTCGATGCGGGCATTGGCGCCTCGTCCGCCCAGACGCTGAGCGCCGGCAGGATCGCACCGTCGAGAAGCGCCGGCCGCCCTTGGCGCCAGTCCTCCCAGGGCAGATAGCCATACCAGTCGCGCCAGCGGGCACGAGACAGCTCCAGCCGGGCATCGCGATCGCTGTCGAGCCTTGTCAGCGCGAGATAACCGACTGACACGACATGCGGCCCTTGGTCGCCCGGCATCTTGTGGCGGCCGCGGTCGCCGAAGGTATAGAGCTGTTCGATATAGCCGAGTTCGAGCGCCGTCTGGGTCTCGACGGTGTGCCGGAGCGACATTTCCATGGTCCGGTGCCGGTTCGGATCGAAGGGGCCGAAGGGCAGGGCATCGAGCGCGTCGGCATCATCGTCAACGACGAGCAGACGGGGCCTGCGGGCGCTGATCGCGACGATCGCGGCCGTCGAGGCCGATCTCGATCTCCGCCGGTGACGTCATGGACTGGCCGGCTCCCGCAAGGGCAGCGGCAGTGTGAAGGGCGTGTTGCCGTCGGCATCCGCACCGCGTCCCAACGCCCTGACCGCCTTTGCGAACCGACCGCCGCGCTGAAGCATCTCGTCACCGATCTCGACCAGCCGCATGTTCGGCGTGGCAAAGGGCGAGGCTTCTCGCAGCCGCCTTGCCAGCGCGTCGTCGTCGTCGTCGGGCGCACGGCGAGGCTGGCGATCATCGCCGCCGCCGGTGAGCGCGAGACGCCCATCCAGCAATGCACGACGAGCGGCGAGGCCTGGTCCCAGGACTTGGCGAAGTCGATGATCTCGGCGACATGCTTCTCCTGCGGCGCAATCAGATCGCCGGTGCCCGCAAAGCTGATGTCATTCATCGCGAGTTTCAGGTGCCGCTCCGCCTGGATGACGGCCGGGCGATGAAAATCCTGGTTGGCGGCCAGCAGGCTGATCATCTCGCGCGCCTTGTGGCGGACGGCCATTTCGGCAATGCGGGCGAGCGGTGAGACGACGATCAGGCTCATGCCGGTGCCCAGGTCGTAGATTGCCTGTCGGCTTCGATCTCTTCGAAGCGTTCAAGGAACTTGGCCTGCGCCTGATAGGCGGGCAGCGGATCGATCAGGATCGTATCGCGGGTGAAGCCCTTCGGCTGGCCGAAGAATTTCCGCGCCTCGGCTTCCGCAAAGCCGGCAAGGACCGTCGCCTCGAAATAGGCGGCAATCATGTCGGCCTTCTTGATGAGATCCTTCAGGCTCGCGCGGCGTGGCGGGCCGGCAGGCCGAAGCGCAGATGGATCGCTGCCTCAAGACGCTTCTCCACCACCTTGTAGCCGCCACCGACCACCGCCTTGAACGGCGAGATCATGTCGCCGATCACATATTCCGGCGCGTCATGCAGCAGAGCCACCATCAGATCGTCCGTCGTCGCCTTGGGATTGCAGCGGCGAAAGATGTCCTCGACGATCAGGCTGTGCTGGGCGACCGAAAAGGCATGATCGCCGGAGGTCTGCCCGTTCCAGCGGGCAACACGTGCAAGCCCGTGCGCGATGTCGGTGATCTCGACGTCGAGCGGCGAGGGGTCGAGCAGGTCGAGGCGGCGGCCGGAAAGCATGCGCTGCCAGGCACGGGCGGAGAGAGAGGCGGCCGATCCCATGTCAGGCTTCCTCGGCCGCAGCCGGGAATGTAAGCCCGCTCCAGCTCGGGAGGGCGACCGTCACGGGCACGTCGCCGGCGAGGATCGGCTCGCCCCTGCCATGGCTTCGCCCGCCTTGTCGATCCTGACGATCGCAAGCGCCCTTTCGCCGGCAACGGTACCAAGCGCGCCGATCGGCTTGCCGCCGATGGTGATCTCGGTGCCTGTGGCGGGGAGAGAAGAGTCAGCGGATAGGATGACCACGCGCCGACGGGCGGTCGACCGGTGCTGCATGCGCGACACGACTTCCTGTCCGACGTAGCAGCCCTTGCGGAAGGAGACGCCGCCCGATTTGTCGAACATCACGTCATGCGGAAAGGCATCCTGCAGCGCGTAGTCGGCGCCCGATTCGGGCACGCCGTGGAGAATGCGCAGCGCATCATAGCCTTCGCGGTCGGCAGGACCGCCTGCGCGCCCCGCTTGGCGTCGAAGCTCTGTGCCAGCAAGCGCGAATCGGTGATCGGCGACGCCGTCAGCCGCTTCACCCCAGGTGACCGTCGCGCCTTTGACGGGCAAGGCCTCGATCGTCACCGGCGAGCGCAGCTTGTACATCGTCATGCGCCGGATGAAGGCGTCCATCTGGTCGGCGGGGATATCGATGAGAAACCCGTCCCCATCCCGCGAAATCAGGAAGTCAAAGAGGATCTTGCCCTGCGGTGTCAGCAAGGCGCCCGGGCGCAGCTCGTTTTCCGCAAGCGCGCCGAGATCCGTGGTGATGAGGTTCTGCAGAAAGTGCTCCGCATCCGCTCCCGCAATTTTGACAAAGGCGCGATCGGGCAGGAAGGCTGAAGGCATGGGTTTCACCGGGCTGTTGCTTTGCCGAGAGAGTTAGGCGCTGCCAGTCTAGACGACAAGCAGTCCGCATCACAGCCCACAGTTTCAACAGTCGTTCAGTCGCCGACGGTCAGGAACTTCCAGCGACCGTCGGGCGTGATGCCGACACGGAAGAAATTATAATTGCCGTATTCCTGCATTTCCGCCACGTCGCCGGCAGTGACAATGCGCAGCAGCTCCACCTTTTCCTTCGGCGTGAGCAGGCCGAGCGACTTGCCGGCGAAATAGGGCCAGACATAGGCCTCTTCCGCCGTGCCCTTGTCGAGCTGAACGAACCCGGTCGAGAAGATGTCGAGCAGGATGGCGAGGATTTCCACGCCCTCACTGTCGCCGGAAATCGCCTTGAGCGCCTCGATTGGATCCTGTTCGGGATCCTGCAGCGGAACGGCGGTCTGATCGGGGCCGGGGTTCATCAGCGGCTTGAGCTTGGAAATATCACCTGTCGTCGCCGCATCGATGATCAACTGGCGCATGCGCCTGACCGGTTCGGGGGCCTTCTCGATGTCGTAGATGACTTCCGCCGGCGGTGTCGTCGGCTCGACACTCTCCGCCTCTTGCGGTTCGTCGCGCTTGATCAGCGGATCCGGATCGGGAATGACCGGGATCGAATCCTCGATCACGTCCTGCTCCTCGGTGGGCAAGGGCTCGACAGTGTCCGATGGCGTATCGACTGAAGGGGGTGTGATGTCCTTGATGTCGGACAGCGCATGTACGGGCAGGGCCGCGAATGCGCAGGCGAGCATGAGCGTCAGCGCGCTCGTCAAGCGAAAGAGCCTGACCCGCGGCGAGATCATCATTCTGTCCCTCGATTGCTGTTACTGAAGCTGCCGCTCGGGCGAGAATTCGCCGGCGAGCAGCCGGGCCTTCAGCGCGTCGAGAATGGCCTCGGCGCCGTGTTCGCCGTGGATACGGATCGTCTCGCGCATGGCAAGCGCAAACGCTGCGTCCGCGATGATCTCGGGCTCGATTCCATCGGCCATGCCGTCAGCCCAGGCTTCGTTCTGGTATTCCAGCGCAGCCTGCATCTTTTCGTGCACGATCATGTCGTCGATTTCGTTGCGGCGCGGTTCCATGGCATTCCTCGAAGCACTTACTCAGTCCTTAACGACCCTATCAGCCTTTTGCCAAAACGACACGGGGGCCCACCAAAAGAGGTGAATTAATCGTTAATTTCCGAAGCGCGCGGTAATTTCTGTGGCAAGTGTTGCGCCTTCGTTACGGTAATTCTGCTCTGCACGAACTGCAGCCGGTGTGCAAGAGGTATAGACGGACGCAAACGAGCGGTAGCCGCGGTTGTAGGCGGCGGTCAGTCGCGCCCGCCGCTTCGGCTCAGTCCTTGTCTCCGCGTCGAGAAGATCCTGCAGCGATTGGCGCCATTCTGGTTCACCATCCGCCTGGCAGAGATTGCGCAGATAGTGGACCGCACCGATGATCTCCGAAAGCCGGGCGAGACGGTCGTCGTATGGTGTCGGCTTCTCGGTGTCCGCAGGGGGCGGAACCGCAACCACGGTGCCATCCTGAGCAACGGCCGATCCGGCGAGAACGGCAAAGAGCACGAGCAGGCAGGCGTGGATCATTTTGGTCGGACGGCTCATGCGGCACCTCGGGCGCTGAGGCTGGGGGCCAGGCGCAGCACGCAGGCGCGCACGCTCTCGGGCGTCGGAAGATCGAGGATTTCCTCCGGCAGGAACCACTTCGCCTCCAGTGCATCGCTTTGCGCCTCGACGGGTTCTGCATCATCGGCATCCACCTGGAAGACGGACAGCATGTAGTGACTGCCGCTGACACCGGCTTCCGGCAGCAGTTCCACAGTCTCGAACAGTCGCGGATTGCGTCCGGTCAGTCCCGTCTCTTCCAGCAGTTCCCTGAGGGCCGTCTCAGCGGGCGTTTCGCCAGGCTCGGCCCGACCGCCCGGAAAGGCATAGAGGTCAGCAGCCGGCGGATTGCGGCGGCGCACGAGAAGATAGCGCCCGGCTCGTTCGACGATGGCAGAAGAGGCGAGGCGGGGCATGCTCATGAAGAGACGAACTCCGGTCGAAGACGGCACCGCTTCGGCGAAGCAGTGTGCGGCGATTATCGCGGGCTTTGGGGTCCCCTGCAAGCAGGGCGTCACCTTGACCCATGGCAGGCGGACTGCCATCTACGGGTGATGTGTGGACGTTTTGCCCTGACAGCCAGCCCGGAAGAAGTGCGCGAGATCCTCGGCGTGATGGAGCTTGAGGGCTTTCCGCCGCGCTACAACATCGCGCCGACGCAGCCCATTCTCGTGGCGGTCGCAGCACCGCCTTTGGATCCAGGGTCCAATCGGCCCGACCGCATGGCGGTTCTCGTACGCTGGGGGCTTATCCCGTCCTGGGTCAAGGATCCCAAGGAGTTCACGCTGCTCCTCAACGCGCGCTCGGAGACGGCCATCGAGAAGGCTTCGTTCCGCGCCGCCATGCGCCACCGTCGTGTCCTGGTGCCAGCCTCCGGTTTCTACGAGTGGCACAGGCCTTCGAAGGAAAGTGGCGAGCCGCTGCAGGCCTATTGGATCCGCCCGAAGAAGGGCGGCATCGTCTGCTTTGGCGGGCTGATGGAAACCTATATGTCGAAGGACGGATCGGAGCTCGATACGGGCTGCATCCTGACCGTTGGGGCCAATCGCACGATCGGCGAGATCCATGACCGCATGCCGGTGGTGATCGAGCCGCAGAATTTCGCCCGCTGGCTCGATTGCCGCATTGGCGAGCCGCGCGACATCGTCGATCTCATGCGCCCGGCAGATGAGGATTACTTCGAAGCAATCCCGGTCTCGGACCTCGTCAACAAGGTCGCCAATGTCGGTGCCGAGCTCCAGACGCCTGTGATCCCAGCACCCAGAAAGCAAAAGCCCGCCGCGGACAAATCCGACGACGGGCAGATGAATTTGTTCTAGAGCGATACCCCGCTCAGGCGACCTTCGGTGCCGGCTTCCGCTTCAGCATCAGGGCCGCGGCCAGCACAGCCTTCAGGCCGAGCGGACGGTAATTCAAGGCCAGATTCTCGTTTGCCGGCTTCTGCTGTTCGGCGTCGTTCTGCGTCGTCATCGTCATGTTCCTCGGGAGTGTTTCCTGACCGGTGTTTTTTGTTCGCGGCTCTCTCTGCGGAGATCATGACAAAAGCGTGACCGAGGCTGTGACACAAATCAAATTTGAAGAAAAAGAGTAGATAAGGAGAGCCCCGCACAAGTTTTCGGGCTTGGCGGGGCTCAAATTGTGCAATTTTGAACAAAAAATAGGGTCAAACGCCCCGGTCTATCTCCGAAAGTCCCTTTTCCGCTGATTCTTCGCCAATCGTCAGCGTGCCATAGCGGCGATGCCAGTTTCGGGCACCGAAGGGCAGCGAGCAGAGATAGAGAAGCGACGGTCACGACAAGCACTTCCCAGGTGAAGCTCATCAACAGCGCGACATAAAGCACGACGCCTAAAATCATCGGCAGTACCAGGTCGCGGCGGATATGGCTTGTTTCCGACTTGCCCGACCAGACTGGCAGGCGGCTGACCAGCAGATAGGCGATGATGATCGTGTAGGCCGTGCTCGCATAGGCAAAGGCACCGACTGGTGCCACGCCGAGGAAGCCGAGATAGACCGGCAGCAGCACGAGAGCAGCACCCGCAGGCGCCGGCACGCCGACGAAGAACTCCGATTGCCAGGGCGCCTTGGTCTCGCGCTCGTCCATGACGTTGAAACGGGCGAGGCGAAGACCTGCGGCAATCGCGTAGATCAGGGCGGCGATCCAGCCGAGCGACCGGGCCTGATCGAGCACGAAGACATAAAGCACGAGGGCAGGGGCGACGCCGAAATTGATGATGTCGGCGAGCGAATCCATCTGGGCGCCGAATTTCGAGGTCGCCTTCATCATGCGGGCGACCCGCCCGTCGATGCCATCGAGGAAGGCGGCAGCCAGCACCATCGCCACCGCAAGCTCATAGCGGTTCTCGAAGGCGAGGCGCACGCCCGTCAGACCGGCGCAGATGGCGAGCACAGTGATCAGGTTCGGAACGATGAGCCGAAGCGGGATTTCACGAAGCCGCGGCCCGCGCGCACCGGAATCGGTGCTGGATGCGGGGCGGGGCTCGGCGATCGGGTTCGGTTCTTCCATCGGAGCTGCCCTTAGCTGCGGCGGCTGATCGTCGGCCCCTTGGGCGAGCCAAATTCCGCCAGCACGGTTTCACCCGCAATGGCGGTCTGGCCCAGCGAGACGCGCGGCTCGAAACCGGCCGGCAGGAAGACGTCGAGGCGCGAACCGAAGCGGATCAGGCCGAAACGCTCACCGGCATCCAGCGGGTCGTTCGGGTTGGACCAGCAGATGATCCGGCGTGCGACGAGGCCTGCAATCTGAACGACGCCGATCTGGCCATGCTTGCTTTCGATGACCAAGCCGTTGCGCTCGTTGTCGATGCTGGCCTTGTCGAGTTCCGCATTGAGGAACTGGCCTTCCTTGTAGGCGATGGTCGTGATTCGACCCCGCACAGGCGCACGGTTCACATGGCAGTTGAAGACGTTCATGAAGACGGTAATGCGCAGCATCGGCTCGCGGCCGAGATTGAGCTCTTCCGGCGGCACCGACAGCTGCACGGAGGAGACGCGTCCATCGGCGGGGCTGATGACCAGATCGTCGTCCTGCGGTGTGACGCGCTCGGGGTCGCGGAAGAAATAAGCGCACCACAGGGTCAGAACCATGCCGACCCAGAACAGCGGATCCCAGATCCAGCCGAGCACCAGCGATGCGACGAAGAAGGCCGCGACGAAGGGATAGCCTTCCTTGTGCACGGGCACGATCGTCTTGCGGATGGTTTCGAACAGGTCCATATGGGTCCTCAGTCTTTGAATTGCGTCGCCCGTGACTACTCTGAAAGCGGCACTTGGGCAATGCCGACGGTCAAATCAAGCCGGCGTAAACCAGTTGTGACAATCCACCGCTGGCCCAAAAAAAGAATGCCTTGTTCGTTTCCTGGCGAGATTTTGTAAATAACTGCCCCCTAAAAAAGGGGTGACGAAAAAATGGGGGGTCCGGATTGCGGCACCGTTAAGGGCTGATCCGGGCAAGGACTGACTGTTGCAGCTCGCCAGGAAAATTGAAACGGTTTCGGACACTGCGCCGCAGGTCGCGATCGCCTGGTATTCCGAGGGCGGCCTGCCGCCACCTGCGGCGATTGGCTCTCTCGCACCTGCATGTTTGCGCAATCTGGATCAGCTCCACGCCTCCTCCGTTTGTTTCTTGGATGCAACGACGAGGGTCGCGCTCGACGCCATGCATCGGCTGCGGACGCAGTTTCAAGACAACCTCTACATTGTCGCCGTGACCGGTCCGGCGAGCACCGAATTCCAGGCCAAGCTCTTCGAGGCTGGCGCCGACGACTTGCTACTGGAGGATGGCCCGCATCACCTGCTGCGCTGTCTCCTGCGCGCCAGACGGCATCTGAAGCTGGTTGAAGCCCGGGAGCGGACGCGTGAGGCCCTCCAGGACCGTCTCGACACCTGGCAGGCCGGCCTCGACCATTTGCCCACGCCGATCTACCTGAAGGACGTCGGCGGTCGCTATCTCGGCTGCAACACCGCCTTCAGCCAGTTTGTCGGCACACATCGGGATCAGGTGATCGGGCAGACGCTGGCGAATTTCCTGCCGAGGGATGTGGTAGAGGCCCATCGCGCGTCGGATCTGGAAGTCATGCGGCAGGGCGGCGTGCTGAGGGTGGAAACGGATGTCTGCCTGCCGGAAACGGGCATGCGCCACATCATGCTCCACAAGGCCTGCGTCGCCGCTCCTGACGGGGGCTTGCGCGGTATCGCGGGTGTGCTGATCGACATCACCGAGCGCAAGGAACTGGAGGCGCGCCTGACCGCTGCCGCCGAGCGCGATCCGTTGACCAATGCCTATAACCGCCGCAAGTTCTTCCAGGCGGCCGCCTCCGCCATCGAGCAGGCCTCGGATAACCTGTCCAGCACCTTCGCTGTTGCCGTGATCGACATCGACCACTTCAAGTCGATCAACGATGCGCTTGGCCACGGCGAGGGCGATCTGACGCTCTGCTCGATCGTCGATAACTTGCGGGCGCATGAGAGCGAGGGCGTCTTGATTGCCCGCGCCGGCGGTGAAGAGTTCTTCGCCTTTTTCTCGGAAGAGTATGCCACACGCGCAGCCGAAATCCTCGATCGCATGCGAGCAGATATCGCCCGCTACTGCCAGATTTCGACAGAGGTCGGGACTGCAGGGACGATCAGCATCGGTCTTGCCGATTTCAAACCGGCGCAGGAAACGATTGACCACGCCCTGCGCCGCGCGGACCTCGCGCTCTATCGGGCGAAGCGCGACGGGCGCAACCGGCTCTGCAAGGCCGATTAAGCGCCGGCCGGGCTGCCCGTCGGCTCAAATGGCCGGCGGACGGCGCACCACGACACCGAGTTCATCGCTTTCGCGCACCTGCCGAAGCTTTTCTTCGGCCTGGGTGGCTTCGCGCTGACGGTTCCACATCGAGGCATAGAGACCGTTTTGCTCCAGCAGGTCCGAATGGCTGCCGCGCTCCGCAATTTCCCCGCCCTTCAGAACGATGATCTCGTCTGCAGCAACGACCGTCGACAGCCGGTGGGCGATGACCAGCGTCGTGCGGTTCTTCGAGACGATGTCGAGTGCCGACTGGATCTCGTGTTCGGTCGTCGTATCAAGCGCCGAAGTGGCTTCGTCGAGGATGAGGATCGGCGGCGCCTTCAGCACCGTGCGAGCAATGGCGACGCGTTGCTTCTCGCCGCCAGACAGTTTCAGGCCGCGTTCACCGACCTTGGTGTCGAAGCCATCGGGCAGATCCTTGATGAAGTTCGAGATCTGCGCGATTTCGGCTGCCTGAACGATCTCCTCTTCCGAGGCGTCGGGCCGACCGTAGCGGATATTGTAGGCGATGGTGTCGTTGAACAGCACGGTATCCTGCGGGACCATGCCAATGGCCGCCCGCAGCGACTTTTGCGTCACGTCGCGCACATCCTGGCCATCGATCGTGATCGAGCCCTTCTGTACGTCGTAGAAGCGATAGAGCAGGCGGGAAATGGTGGACTTGCCGGCACCCGAAGGCCCGACCACGGCGACCGTCTTGCCGGCCGGCACTTCGAAGGAGACGCCCTTCAGGATTGGACGCTCCGGGTCGTAGTGGAAATGCACATCCTTGAAGGCGATGGCACCCTGCGCAATGACGAGCGGCCTTGCCTCGGGACAGTCGACCACCTCGGCCTCGACTTCCAGCAGATCGAACATCTGCTCGATATCGGTCAGGCCCTGGCGGATTTCGCGATAGACGAAGCCGATGAAGTTGAGCGGGATGGAAAGCTGCATCAGCATGGCATTGACGAAGACGAAATCGCCGATGGTCTGCTCGCCGCGCTGCACGGCAAGCGCCGACATGACCATGATGATCGCTGTGCCGATGCCGAAGATCAGGCCCTGGCCGAAGTTCAGCCAGCCGAGGGAAGTCCACACCTGCGTAGCAGACTTCTCGTATTTCGCCATCGAGGCATCGAAGCGCTTCGCTTCCATCTCCTCATTGCCGAAATACTTCACGGTTTCGAAGTTGAGGAGCGAGTCGATCGCCTTGGTGTTGGCGTCCGTGTCGCTGTCGTTCATAGCGCGGCGTATGCCGATGCGCCAGTCGGAAGCCCGGATCGTGAACCAGATATAGGCCCAGACCGTGAAGGCGGTGACGCCAAGATAGGAGAAGCCGTAGGTCCACCAGAAGATCGCAGCCGTCAGGATGAATTCGATCAGCGTCGGGATAGAGTTGAGGATCGTGAAGCGCACGATCGTTTCGATGCCCTTGGTGCCGCGCTCTATGATGCGCGACAACCCGCCGGTCTTGCGCTCCAGGTGGAAGCGCAGCGACAGCTGGTGCATGTGCACGAAGGTCTTGTAGGCGAGCTGACGCACCGCATGCTGGCCGACGCTGGCAAACAGCGCGTCGCGCAGCTGGTTGAGGCCGACCTGGAGGATCCGGGTGAGATTGTAGAAGATGACGAGCGCGACGGCGCCGAGCAGGAAGGTCGGCAGCAGACCTGCCATGTCGATCCGGCCATCCAGCGCATCGGTCGCCCATTTGAAGAAATAGGGGACGAGGATCAGGACAAACTTCGAGATCATCAGGAAGACGGTGGCCCAGACCACACGCATCTTCAGATCGAAGCGGTCGGCCGGCCACATATAGGGCCAGAGGTTGACGAGGGTCTGCATCGGGTTGCCGTCGTCGGCCGATACCGTCTTCTTCTTCGCCTCAGCCATCCCCGAACCCTCTCGCTTGCATGCAGATCAAAAAGCGGCGATCCCTTGGGAGGACCGCCGCTCTTACTCAATTAGGTTTTCGCTCGCGCGAATACAATGACGGATCTGTGAAAGCTCAGTTCACAGCCTCGCCGCGGAGACGTTTGCGGTGGATTTCCTCCGCATTCGGCAGCGCATCGCGCGGGACGGTGAAGATCTGGCCGGGTTCGATCATATCAGGATTGTTGATCTCGTTCTCGTTGGCGAGATAGATCGTCGTGTAGCGCACGCCCTGGCCATAGACACGGCGCGAGATCTGCCAGAGCGTGTCGCCCCGACGGATGATCACGGTGCTGTCGCTCTGGGCGAGCGGCGCCTGCTGGATCGTCTTCGGCTCGGACGACGCCGCTGCAGATTGTGCCGGGGCTGCTGCTTCTGCAGCCGGTGCCGCCGTCACGGCCGGTGTCGGCTCGCTCAACAGATCGCGGATCAGGGCGACGAGCTTCGGCAAGACCGCGCCAAGCGCGTCCACGTCACCGGCCGCAATCGGCTGGAGCAGTGCCAAGGCTTCCCGGGCCTTTGCGGCATGGGCATCGACCGCTGCGATGAAGGCCGGATCGGCGTTCGCGCCGGCCCGGAAGGCGGCAATCGACTGCAGGCCGATTTCCGTTGCCGAACGAGCTGCGGCTGCCTGCTCCAGTGCCGGCTTCTGACCGTTTGCGAAGAGGTTTTCGAGGATCGTCATCGCCTTGGTGAGCGAGATGCGCAGCCGCTCGAACTCCGCTTGTTCAGGGCTGCCCGCAGCACCTGCTGCAGCCGGCCCAGGCCCACGGTGACTGCGGTGACAGCTCGCGGCAGCGTCTCATGAAGGGCACCGAGGCGCGCACGAAATTCATGTTGCCGGCGATCGAGCAGTTCGACTTCGATGATGTGGTTTCCGACCTCGAGCTTCATCTCGCCCTCGATGACGAAATTGCCGCTCGTGTCGCTGACGGCCTCACCGATCACGGCCTTGTCGGCAAAGCCGCGCACGGTGGCACCGGCCGGTGCCTTGCCGGCCACGAAGATGCGATCGCCCTCGATCTCGACGGCGGTAACCTGAACCTCGGTGGCGCCCGGAAGCGATGCCGGGGTCTCGGTCGTCGGCTGGTTGGCAGGAGCAGCAGCGGTTTCCGCGCTGCCGGGCATGACGGGTGCAGAGGCCGCAAGTTCGCTCGCCGCAGCCGGAAGTTCCGGCAGGGTGACGCCGCCAGCCGTCGCGGCCGGCGCGGTTGCTGCTGCGGGCTCTGCAGGCGCCGCGGTGGACGCATTGTCAGAGCCCGGAAGCGTGATCATGCGGCTCGCTTCGCCCGGCTTCGACACCATGGCGAGCAGCTCGCCCTTGCCACCTTCCGGCACGGAAATCGTCGCGACCTCTTCCGAGGTGACGACATTGCCATCTGGGGCCGTGGCCCGGATCTGCAGCGAGTGGTCGCCGGGTGCCAGCGGCTGATCGAGCACGGCTGCAAAATCGCCCGTACCGTCGACGGTCTGCGAGGAAATGACCTCGTTGCCGTTGAGGATTTCGACCTTGGCACCGGGGAGTGCATTGCCGGCAATGACGGTCGAACCATCCGGCTCGACGCGCAGGATGTCGAAACTCGGCGCAGCATCAGCAGGAGCCTCCGCCACCGGTGCCGGAGCGACCGGCTTGCCAAGAAGCGCGTCTTTGATCGAAGCGACCATGTTTGCCGCCTGCGCAGGATCGGCAGGCAGTTTCTGCACGAGCGCCAGCGCCAGCGCAGCATCAGCCTGAACCGCCTTGATACCATCCATCACGGCCGTATCCAGCCCTTCTGGAATGTCGATGGTCGAAAGAGCCTCGAGTGCGCCCTGGGCCAGCGTCTTGGCTGCCGAATAGGCCTCGATGCCTGGCGTGCGGCCATCGGCGAAGAGCGCTGAGATGCCGTCGACGGCCTTCACCGCCTCGCTCTTCAGGCGATCCATCTTCTGCGCTGCCGTTGCGGCGACATCGGCGGCTGCGGATTCGGCAGTGGCCTGGACCTGGTCGGCTGCGGACTTCGCAGCATCGGCGGCCGCGTTCACCGTCGGCAGATCGGCCGTCGGCGTGTTGAGCCGCGGCATGATGACGAACACCATCAGCAGGCTGACGATGGCAAGGACCAGCAGGACCACCCAGAGGGCACGGTTCTTCATTTCTCGAGTCTCCCGGCGGAACAGCCGCCATTCCCTTGGAATTGCTAGCGTCAACCCGATGAATCGACAAGCGGCGATGGATCAATCCACCCGGCCGGACAAGGGTTTTCAGCCAATTTTGTTGACCTTAAGCGGGCGAGCCTGTTTTTTGCCCCGTATGAGCGAACAGAAAACCCCGATCTGATCCGTCTGCGTCTATTGCGGCTCTCAGCCCGGACGCGATCCCGCCTTCATGGAAGCAGGCCGCAATTTCGGCCGCGCACTGGCAGAAAACAACCTCCGCCTGGTTTATGGCGGCGGCACCAAGGGCATCATGGGGGCAGTTGCCTCGGGCGTTTTGTCCGCCGGCGGTCACGTGACGGGCATCATACCCGAATTCCTCGTCGATATGGAAGCGACGCGCCATTCGCTCGGCCAGCTCAACGAATTGATCATCACCAAGGACATGCACGAGCGCAAGCACGCGATGTTCGAGCGCTCTGACGCTTTCGTGACGCTGCCGGGTGGCATCGGCACGCTTGAGGAGATCGTCGAGATCATGACCTGGGGCCAGCTCGGCCGTCACACCAAGCCGATGGTCTTTGCGAATGTGAATGATTTCTGGAAGCCGATGCTCGAGCTGATCGATCATATGTCGGTCTCGGGCTTCATCCACACCGCCCATCTGGTGCGGCCGCTGGTTATCGACAGGATCGAGGATATCGTGCCGGCGATCAAAACGCGCTGGGCCGAGACCGGAGCGTCCGAAGGCGAGCCGGAGACGATTTCCAAGCTTTGAGACGAAACGATCAGCGCTGCCGAAGCATCGGCAGCGTATAGATCACCAGTGCCGACCAGATGAGCGGGAAGGCGACAGCCTTCGCCATGCTGAAAGGTTCGTTGAAAACGAAGACGGCAGTGATGAAGATCATCGACGGCGCGATATACTGCATGATGCCGATGGTCGAGAGGCGCAACAGCTTGGCGCCGTTGGCATAAAGGATGAGCGGCACTGCCGTCACCAGCCCCGCCGAGGCGAGCAGGATGGTATCGGTCATGTTGCCCATCAGGAAATGCCCGCCGCCCTGCAAGTTGAGATAGACGAGATAGCCGAGCGCGATCGGCGAAAGCAGCAGCACTTCCAGCAAGAAGCCCTGGTTCGGCCCGATCGGCAATGTCTTGCGGAAGAAGGCGTAGAAGCCCCAGGAGAAGGTGAGCGCCAGCGCCACCACCGGCAGACGGCCCGCTTCCACAGTCAGGATCACCACGGCGAGCACAACAAGCGCCAGGGCTGCGATCTGCGTCTTCTTCAGCTTTTCCTTCAGGAGGACCGCGCCCATCAGGATCGAGAACAGCGGATTGATGAAATAGCCGAGCGCCGTGTCCAGCGCATGGCCGGTTCCGATCGCCCAGACATAGATGCCCCAGTTGACGCTGATCAGCGTCGCAGTGACCGCGGCCATGCCGAGCATGCGCGGATTGCGCATCGCCTTCTTCAACTCATCGGTACGCTTGAGGATGATCAGCAGCAGGCCGGCGACCGGGATCGACCAGAGAATGCGATGCGCGATCACCTCCGCCGGCGAGATATGCGCGAGCGCCTTCATGTAGAGCGGCAGGAAGCCCCACAGCAGATAGGCCGAGAGCGCGAAGAGAAAGCCATTCAGGCTGTCCCGGTTCTCGGCAGGAGCGGAGACGTCGGCCATGGTGTTTCCTGACTTTTGTTATGCTTGGAAACGGGATTACGCCCGCAAGGTTGCAGGCGCCAATTCATTTCTGTGAAGCATCGTTCAGGCAGACCGATCGTTTGGGCGCGGCCGATCTCACTCCGCCGCGATCTGCCCGGCGAGTTCGCGGTTCTTCATCAGCTTGTAGACGATCGAGTCCATCAGGGCCTGGAAGGAGGCGTCGATGATGTTTTCGGAGACGCCCACCGTCCACCAGCGGGCGCCGGTGGCATCGGTGGATTCGATCAGGACGCGGGTTATGGCCTCAGTGCCGCCGTTTAGGATGCGGACCTTGTAGTCCGCCAGCTCCAGGTCGAGAATTTCGGACTGGTATTTGCCGAGATCCTTGCGCAGCGCGATGTCGAGTGCATTGACCGGACCGTCGCCTTCCGCAACCGACATGACGGTTTCGCCGTCGACGATGACCCGGACCACGGCCTCCGAGACGGTCTTCAGCTTGCCGTGGCTGTCGAAGCGGCGTTCGACCATGACGCGGAAACTTTCAACCGCGAAAAAGTCCGGCACGGTGCCGAGCGTCTTCAGCGCCAACAGTTCGAAGCTCGCATCCGCGCCCTCATAGGCATAGCCCGAGGCCTCGCGTTCCTTGACGACGGAAATCAGCGTGTCGAGCTTCGGATCGTCCTTGGCAACCGTGATGCCGCGACGCTTCAACTCGTTGAGGAAATTCGCCTTGCCGCCCTGATCCGACACCATGACCTTGCGGAAATTACCGACGCTTTCGGGCTCGACATGCTCATAGGTTTTCGGATCTTTCAGCAGCGCCGAGGCATGGATGCCGGCCTTGGTGGCAAAGGCCGAGCCGCCCACGTAAGGCGACTGGTGATTGGGCGAGCGGTTGAGCAGCTCGTCGAAGGCGCGCGACAGACGGGTGAGGCCGACGAGCTTTTCCCGGTCGATCGACGTCTCGAAGCGCGAGGAATAGGTCTCCTTCAGACAGAGCGTCGGGATGATCGTGACGAGATCGGCATTGCCGCAACGTTCGCCAATCCCGTTCAGCGTACCCTGGATCTGCCGCACGCCGGCTTCGACGGCGGCAAGCGAGTTGGCGACCGCCTGGCCGGTGTCGTTATGGGCATGGATGCCGAGCGATGAGCCGGGGATGCCGGAGGCGATGACGGCCGAGACGATCTCGCGGATTTCCGGCGGCTGCGTGCCGCCATTGGTGTCGCAGAGCACGACCCAGCGGGCTCCGGCGTCGTAAGCCTCCTTGGCGCAGGCGAGGGCATAGTCAGGATTGGCCTTGTAGCCATCGAAGAAGTGTTCGCAGTCGACCATGGAAAGCTTGCCCGCTTCGACCACGGCCTTGACGCTGTCACGGATGCTTTCGAGGTTTTCCTCGTTGGTGCAGCCGAGCGCGACCTTCACATGATAGTCCCAGCTCTTGGCGACCAGACAGACCGCATCCGCCTTCGACTGGATGAGCTGGCTGAGTCGGATCGTTCGGAGGCGGAGATGCCGGCGCGCTTGGTCATGCCGAAGGCGACGAAAGACGCCGACCTGGTGCGCTTCCTGGAAAGAACGTCGTGTCCGTCGGGTTCGCTCCGGGATAACCACCCTCGATGTAGTCCAAGCCGAACTCATCCAGCATCGCCGCGATCGCGATCTTGTCCTCGACGGAAAAATCGATCCCCGGCGTCTGCTGGCCGTCGCGGAGCGTCGTGTCGAACAGGGTGATCTTTTCGCGTGTCATGCTGCAATCCTTACGAAAGCTATCGCTGTAGGGATACCCCCCTCTGTCACTGCGTGACATCTCCCCCACAAGGGGGGAGAGTGGGGTCGCCTGCGCTCCACCTCCCCCTTGAGGGGGGAGGTCGCCGCAAAGCGGCGGGTGGGGGTGCTCCATACCGCGAGTTCGGCATGCGGCAGTCTTTCTTACCTTCTGCCCGTCACCCCACCCCGGAGCTTCGCTCCGACCCTCCCCCTCAAGGGGAGGGTGAGGCCGCGCCGCATCCGCAATCCACTCTCCCCCTTGTGGGGGAGATGGCCGGCAGGCCAGAGGGGGGTGACCAAGAGCGCGAACACTATCTAGCTCTTCCCCGCAAACCGATCCGTCGCCCGGATCAGTTGGTCGAGAATGCCAGGCTCGAGATAGGCGTGGCCTGCCCCCTCGATCAGATGAAAATCCGCCTTCGGCCAGGCCTTGTGCAGAGCCCAAGCATACTTGGCCGGGCAGGGCATGTCGTAGCGGCCGTGGATGATCACGCCGGGAATGTCCTTGAGCTTATAGGCATCGCGCAACAACTGCCCTTCCTCCAGCCAGCCGGCATGGACGAAGAAGTGGTTTTCGATGCGCGCAAAGGCCAGTGCGAATTCCGGATCATAAAAGTGGTCGGAATAATCAGGATTTGGCAGAAGCGTGATGGTCTCGCCCTCCCAGGTGCTCCAGGCGACGGCACAGCGCAATTGCTCCTCGCGGTCGGTGCCCGTCAGACGTCGTCGATAGGCGGCCATCATTTCGTGGCGCTCTGCTTCCGGGATCGGGGCAATGAACCGCTCCCACTTGTCCGGGAACATCTCGGAGACGCCGAACTGGTAGTACCAGTCGAGTTCCGCACGGGTCAGCGTGTAGATGCCACGCAGCACGAGTTCGGACACGCGTTCGGGATGCGTCTCGGAATAGGCGAGCGCCAGCGTCGAGCCCCAGGAGCCACCGAAGACGAGCCAGGTCTCGACACCCATCAGCTCGCGCAGCCGCTCGATATCGGCAACCAGATGCCAGGTGGTATTGGCCTCGATCGAGGCATGCGGGGTGGACTTGCCGCAGCCGCGCTGGTCGAACAGGATCACGTCGTAAAGTGCTGGATCGAACAGGCGTCGTTGCGTGGGGCTGATGGCCCCGCCAGGGCCGCCATGGAGGAAGACGGCCGGTTTGGCGCCCTTGGTGCCGAAACGTTCCCAATAGATCTGGTGACCGTCGCCAACATCGAGCATGCCGGTCTCATAGGGTTCGATCTCAGGATAAAAGCCGCGCAATTCTTTCGTCATGTCATGTCCTCTTCGGTGGCCAGGCCACCGTATCGTGATCGGGATGCTGCCGTGATGTGGCGGCGATCCCGGCATTGCCCGCCGGAAGGTCCGACCGGTCGGTCTTCTTCTCGGGCAGGCCGAAAAGTTTGTCGAAATAGGAAACGCGGCTCTCGACGCCATCCTGCGAGATGGGTTCTGCCAGCTCCGGCTTATCGAGACTGCCGATGGTGACGCTGATGTAAGGCGAGCCTTTGCTGCGGAAGAAGAGCGGCGTGCCGCAGTCCTTGCAGAAGCCGCGCCCGCACGGATCAGACGACTGGAACCAGCTCGGCTCGCCCCGCATCAGCAGGAAGTCCTCCTGCCGGGAGCCGGCAAGCGCCATGAAGAAATTGCCGCTCGCCTTCTGGCACATGCGGCAGTGGCAGATATGCGGATAGCCGAGTTCGCCGGCGATCTTGTAACGGATCGCGCCGCACTGGCAGCCGCCGGAATGTACCTGACGGGTCATCGTTCATCCTCCGGTGGCCATACGGGCGTATCGTGATCGGGGTGCTGGAAGCTCTCGATCGAGGCGAAGAAGGCCTCGTATTCGGGGCTGGTATAGACGGGCTTCTCGAACAACTGGTCGATCCACGGCAGCCGCTGGTGATGGTTCACCTGGATCTGCGGCTCGAAACGTTCCGGATGGTCGAAAGCGCCGATCGCCAGCTCCACGCCACCGGGATGCTGATAGGTGAGCGGCGTACCGCATTTGCCGCAGAAGCCGCGCTTCACCTTGGACGAGGAGCGGTAAAGCATCGGCTGTCCGCGCGTCCAGGTCAGATGCGCCTGATCAGCGGTGACGAAGGCGCCGAAGAAGGAGCCGAACTGTTTCTGGCACATGCGGCAATGACAGATCGACGGCCGTCCCAGCTTCGACGCCTGAAACCTGATCGCCCCGCATTGGCAGCCGCCACTATGGATCTCGCTCATCTATTCGTCCTCATCGCATCGTCATGAAAATCGTTACGCCGATGATGACAACGGCAATCAGCACGCCCTTGGCGATCAGCCCGTAAAGCAGCCATTTCGGCATCTTGGTATTGGGGTTGGGCTGGGGCTGGGTCATGGGTTGGACCTCTTGAGAGCGGCGTTACCCCCCTCTGTCCTGCCGGACATCTCCCCCACACGGGGGGAGAGCGGGAACCCGCCAACCTTGCTGCCAGCATCTACGCTAACGGAAGCTGGATGCCGCAGCGCGGCACCCCGCTCTCCCCCGTGTGGGGGAGATGCCCGGCAGGGCAGAGGGGGGTACTACACACCGCAGCCGACACTGCCATCATCACGACCACCCCTTTCCCGCCACGATCACAATATGCTGGCAGACATTGTCGATGTCCCGCAGCACGTCATCGTTCCAGAACCGAAGAGCCGTCCAGCCATCCTGTTCCAGACGTCGCGTGCGGGCCGCGTCATAGGTTAGGTCAGCATCGTGTCCGTGCTGCGAGCCATCCACCTCCACGATCAGCTTGTGGTCCGAGCAGGCGAAGTCGACGATGAAGCCTGCGATCGGCACCTGTCGGCGAAAGCTGAGACCCATTAAGCGATGCGCGCGCAGGCAGCCCCAGAGCTTGCGCTCGGCATCGGTCATCTCCTTGCGCATGCGCTTGGCGTTCGCGCGGCGCTGCGGCGGGACGGGTGTATGCGGCATGACGGCTTCCATCACCGGCTTAATCCGAGGATGAAGCTGCCTTTGGTTGCGTGTTCTGGCAAGGGGCGTGTTTGGCGTTGCGCGTGGGATACCCCTCTCTGTCCTGCCGGACATCTCCCCCACACGGGGGGAGAGCGGGAACCCGCCAACCTTGCTGCCAGCATCTACGCTAACGGAAGCTGGATGCCGCAGCGCAAGCGTCCCCACTCTCCCCCCTTGTGGGGGAGATGTCACGAAGTGACAGAGGGGGGCAATGCGCACCGCAGCCAAAACCATCCTACCGCTTCACCTCCCAGGTCGTGATCCGCTCGCCGGTCTCCTTGTCCTTGCCGTCCTTGAGCTGGATGCCCTTGGCGGCAAGCTCGTCACGGATGCGGTCGGCCTCGGCAAAGTTCTTCGCCTTCAGCATTTCGAGCCGCATATCGACCAGCGCCTGAACGGCGGCGGAGAGGTCGTCGCTGACGGTCGCACTGGAGTCTTCGAACTGCTCCCATTGCTGCATTCCGTCGAAAGTGACCAAGCCAATCAGAGAAAGGTTGGCGTAAAGCGAGTGCCCATCTTCGATGTTCTTGCTCTTCGCCAACCGGTGCAGTTCGGCGATGGCGGTGCCAACGCTCAGGTCGTTGGAAAGGGCGTCGACGAATGCGTCGCTTGGTTTGAGTTGTTCGTAGTAGGCGCGGTTTCCCTCCTGCCAGGAAAGAGCTTTGGTCCACATGTCTTCTTTCCAATTCGAAAGGGTCGCTTCCGCCTCCTCCAGCCGCTTGACCGAGAAATCGATCGGCTCGCGATAATGCGTCATCAGCATCGCCAGCCTGAGCACTTCGCCTGGCCACCTGCGACCGCCAAATTTCTCGGTCGCCAGCAACTCATTGATCGTAACGAAATTGCCCTCCGACTTCGACATCTTGCGGCCTTCGACCTGCAGGAAGCCGTTATGCATCCAGACGGTGGCCATCAGGTCGTTGTCGAAGGCGCAGCAGGACTGGGCGATCTCGTTTTCGTGGTGCGGGAAGATCAGGTCGAGCCCGCCGCCATGGATGTCGAACTGGTGCGGCTTCGCCTTCGCCTTCGGCGAAAGCCGGTCCTTGATCTCTTCCCAGAGATAGCGGTTGGCCATGGCGGAGCATTCGATATGCCAGCCGGGACGGCCATAGATCGGCGTGGTTGTCTTCTCGAAAGTGAAGCTCGCTGGCCAGCCGGGTTCGGTGTCGGCCGACTGCTTCCACAGCACGAAATCGGCCGGGTTCATCTTGTGGCTTTCGACGGCCACGCGGGCACCCGCCTGCTGATCTTCCAGCTTGCGCTTCGACAGCATGCCGTAATCCGCCATCGAGGCGGTGGAAAACAGCACCTCGTGTCCTTCGGAGCCTTCAGCGACATAGGCATGGCCCATGTCGAGCAATCGCTGGATGATCACGATCATCTGCGGAATGTTGTCGGTGGCCCGCGGCTCGACGGTCGGCTTCAAGCAGCCGAGCGAGGCCACGTCCTCGTGGAACTGGCTCTCGGTCTTGCCGGTAACGGCCCGGATCGCCTCGTTGAGGCTCATCGAACCATCGGCGATCTGACCGCCGAAATCACGCAGGGCGCGTGCGTTGATCTTGTCGTCCACGTCGGTGATGTTGCGGACATAGGCGACCTTGTCCGCGCCATAGGTGTGGCGCAGCAGCCGGTAGAGCACGTCGAAGACGATGACAGGACGCGCATTGCCGATATGGGCGAAGTCATAGACGGTCGGCCCGCAGACATACAGGCGCACATTTTGATCATCGATCGGCTCGAAGTCGACCTTGTCGCGCGTGAGCGTGTTGTAAAGCTTGAGGCCGCCGGCCATGTGAAACTCCCAGAATGATTTACCCGGCTGGACCGGGTCGTTTGTCATCTGGGGCTATGCAGGAGACGAAAACGGCCAGGCCAGCGAAGCGCTAGCGAATAATGGTCCCGCAAATGATGCAGAGGCTCGTTTTCATGGGCGCTGTTATGGCGCGCGTCGCGATTTTGGTCAAGGGCACATGCCATCGTCCCGAAACAGGTCACACGTCAGGTGGCAACTGTGGATAGTCACGCTTCGAGTTAAGTCTTTTTCAAGATAACTCCCCCAATTCTAGCAGTGCTTTCCCGCCCTCGGAGATGATCTTCGGCATGGACCACAGCCTGCATCTGCCTACCATCATGATTGTGCACGCGTTGATCACACTGATCTCGACGGTCGTGACAATATTCATGTGGTTTCGCAATCGGGGCAGCCGGATCATGCCGTTGCTGGTGGCCGCAGGCGTGGCTGCCTGTGCCGCCATGCTGCTGCATTCCGCGCGCGAAACACTGCCTCTTATCTTGTCCTCCGGTCTGGGGCTCGGCCTCGGCGTTCTTGCCGTCGGTTTCTACTGGCAGGCGGTGGTCGCCTTTGAAGGCGGACGCGTCTCCATCCTCAAGGCATCGGTTGGACTGGTCATCTGGGCTGTTCTCTGGTTCATGCCCATCCTCCATCAGTCGATCACTGTCCGGACCTGCGTGCTCGGGTTCCTGGTGGCGGCCTACTGCTTCCTCACGGCAGGCGAAATGATGCGCAAGGCGAAGTCGGAACCGCTGCCGTCAAGGTCGCTCGCGGCACTCGCCAATGTCATTCGCGGCGTGGTGTGGCTGGCCCCGGCTCCGCTCTCCATTTTCGCTGGGCCGGCTTACGCCGCCGATGGGTCCACCGCGCCGTGGTTTGCCTTCGTCGTCCTGGCAAACTGCCGATGATCGTGCTGTCGCTGGTTGCACTGCTGATGCTGGCGAAAGAACGTGACGAGCTGCGCTACCGGCTGGCATCGGAACGAGATCCGCTGACCAATCTCGCCAACCGACGCACCTTCGTCACGCAGGCCAATCAGGTTCTCCAGCAGGAGGAGGGCGGTGCGAGCCTGCTGCTGCTCGACATCGATCACTTCAAGGCGGTCAACGACACCTATGGCCACGCCGCCGGCGATCAGGTGCTGCTCGCCTTCTCCCGCGCCATCGAACAGCGCATGCCGAAGGGCTGGCTCTTTGCACGCATCGGAGGCGAAGAGTTCGGCTGTCTCATGCCGCGCATGAGTGCCCAAAAGGCGGTTGCCGTTGCGGAAAATCTGCGTCTCGCCGTCGCCGACATGATCATCGCCGGGCCATCTGCCCTGAACGTCACCGTGAGCATCGGCGTCAGCGAGGCCAATGCACGCGGCATGGACCTCGACACGCTGCTGGCTGGCGCGGACGCCGCGCTTTATCGGGCGAAGGCGGATGGCCGAAACTGCGTCCGTCTCTATGAGCCGACGGTCCTGCTCAACGAAACATCAGAGACGCTGGCGCTCGCTGTCGGCGCGCCGCGTCGTTCGCTCGCGCGCATCCGTCGCCGCAGCAGCTGATCAGGCGGCAGCCCGCGGCAGGCGAACGAGCCCGAGCACCAGCGCACATCCGATGATGATCACCGCCCCGCCGCAGAGCTGAAGCACGGTCAGCGGCTCGTCAAGCACCAGGCCCCCCACCAGAACCGCCACCACCGTCACGGCAAATTCCACGCTGATCGCAGCGGTTGCCCCGATGCTTTTGACAAGGCCGAAATAGAGCACATAGGTGAGGGCGCTCATCAGTGCGGCAAGAGCCAGCAGGTAAACGTAATCGATGGCGGCAGGCGTGCCTGGCACCGGCACGAACCACAGAAGCGGCAGCGTCAGGATGCCGCCAGCGATGAAGGAACCGGTGGTGACTTCCCACGGTCCGGTGTCGGAGAGATACCGGCTCGCATAATTGCTGCCGAAGGCAGCAGAGAAGGTCGACCCGATCATCGCGAAGCAGCCGAGCAGGAAGGCGCCAGTGACAGGTACGGCCGGAAAGCCAACCAGCATCATGATGCCGATCGTCCCGAGCACCAGACCGACCACGCGAGTCTGCGTGATCCGCTCCAGCCCCCAGAGCTGTG
The DNA here is from genome assembly GCA_965283865.1 of Allorhizobium sp. Taxonomy (GTDB): domain Bacteria; phylum Pseudomonadota; class Alphaproteobacteria; order Rhizobiales; family Rhizobiaceae; genus Allorhizobium. Next base: position 3,296,603 of record CBDIQA010000001.1, on the reverse strand, counting down.
CGATGACCATCGAGAAGAGCGGGATCGAGGCGACGAAGATCGCAGCCATGGCGGTGCCGATCAACGGTGTCGCATAGGAGAGCCCGATCAACTGTCCGGCCACGGTTGTTGCGCCAACGATCGTGAAGGGCAGCCAGCCGGCGCTGAAATCCAGCCTGCGCCGCATCAGCCGCGCAATCGCGTAGAGCAAGGCGCCTGCGATGAAGCATCGAAAGGTAACTGCACCGATCCAGCCGAAGGCATCGACCACGTGCAGCAACAACAGGAAGGAGAGGCCCCAGGCCAGAGACAGATAGGCATAGGCGGCAAAGTCTCTGGGGGTCATAGGAGCAATCGATTCGAGTGGAAAGCGGACTTGCCCTCATACGCCTCGTTCATCGCGGTATAAAGCGATCAGTCAGGTTGCCCGAGATCCATCCACTGCCGCATGGCGTCCACCACGTCCACAGTGGGGTATTGCCGGATATCGTCTTCCGAAGCGCCAGCAGCGAGTTCCCGAGCCCAATACCACTGCTGAAAAACAGCGTATCTGCTCTCGATCAGACTGGCGCCTTTTGGGGGCGCTGCCGCCTGTCGGACCAGCCATCCGCGCACTTTGCGAATTGCCATCTGGTAATCGCCGCCATGCGCCTCAATGTCCCAGCCGGCAATATCGGACAGACACTTCTGGTAGTCGTAGCGCCGTTCCTCCAGAACGAGGATGCATTTGCTGGTGAGCGGTGCTGAACCGAACGTCTTGCATCCGTAATCGATACCAAGCTCGAACGGCATATTCATCCGCGCGAATTCACCTTTGACCTTCGCTCTGTTGCGACTGAGATCATGGATCCCGTATTTCGACGTCCGTATGATCTCGTCGATCCGGTCCAGTCGATTGAGAGCGTTGTCGCCGTTCTGGGGTGCCAAGCGAGGCAGAAATCCGAGGAAGGTTACACAGAAGGCGACCGCTTGCAGGAGGGGTGCGTAATCGTCGTCGAACGGGCAGTTGATGAAAACCGAGCGTTCGAACATGGGCCGTCAGCCCTTGGGTGGAACGGGATCGTTTCCGAAGCTGCTGCGTTCGCGAATGCGACCGTCTTTCCCATGGATGTAAAGTTCGGTCCGGTGGGATCGGGCGATTTCCCGCGCGGTCTCGATAGCTTCGCCTTGTGTCGGATGAAGGCTGCTTGCACGCGTCGCACCTGCGCTCAGAACGCCCCACTTGCCCGATCGCGGCACCACATGCTGTGCTTTAGACTTTGCCATGGTTTTCACCCACTCCAACCCGCTTCAATATAGTCGAAGCGCGTTGATGTCGCCAGTGGCCCTTACTCCGGCATCCGGTAGTCGACGATCTTGCCTTCACGCAGCTGGTAAAGCTTGCCGGTTTCCGTCTGGTCCGGGCCGACGAGCGGCAGAAGCTTGGCGGCGACTTCGGAGGGATGCGGCAGAGTGGCCGGATCTTCACCCGGCATGGCCTGGGCGCGCATGGCGGTGCGGGTGGCGCCGGGATCGACGGAGAGGACGCGCAGCGGCAGACGCTGGGTTTCGGCCGCCCAAGTGCGGGCGAGCGCTTCCACGGCGGCCTTGGAGGCGGAGTAGGGGCCCCAGAACGGGCGGCACTTGTGGGCGGCACCCGACGACAGGATCAGCGCACGGCCCTGGTCGGATTTGACCAGCAGCGGCTCAAGAGAGCGGATCAGGCGCCAAGTGGCGGTGACGTTGATCGTCATGACCTTGTCGAAGACCTTCGCTTCGACATGGCCGATCGGCGAGATGACGCCAAGCACGCCGGCATTCAGAACGGCGATGTCGAGTTTGCCCCAGCGCTCGAAGATGTGGCCGCCGAGCTGGTCGATCGCCGCCATGTCCGAGAGGTCGAAGGGCACCAGCGTTGCAGTGCCGCCGACCGCCTCGATGGCGTCGTCCAGCTCTTCCAGGCCGCCTACCGTTCGGGCACAGGCAATCACGTGGGCGCCGGCCTTGGCCAGTTCGATCGCGGTGAAATAGCCGATGCCGCGCGAGGCGCCAGTAACGAGCGCAATCCGGCCCTTGAGGTCGATGGTCATAAAAATTCCTGTCAGATGCCCTGTGGTCGTGTGGCTCAGCCGTTGGCGGCGAGCATGCTTTCCTTGCGGCCCGGCTTCTCGCTTTCCTTGTCGACGAGGCGCGTCGGATAGTCGCCGGTGAAATAGTGGTCGGTGAACTGCGGATTGGCAGGATCGCGCGGCTGGCCGCCGACCGCCTTGTAAAGGCCGTCGATCGACAGGAAGGCAAGCGAGTCCGCGCCGATATACTTCGCCATGGCCTCGATGCCGAGATACTGGTTGGCAAGCAGCTTTTCTGCGTCCGGCGTGTCGATCCCGTAAAAGTCGGGATGGAAGATCATCGGCGAGGCGACCCGGATATGCACTTCCTTGGCGCCGGCGTCGCGGATCATCTGCACGATCTTCAGCGAGGTGGTGCCGCGCACGATGGAATCATCGACCAGCACGACGCGCTTGCCCTCGATCATCGCCCTGTTGGCCGAATGCTTGAGCTTCACGCCGAACGCGCGGATCTGCTGCGTCGGCTCGATGAAGGTACGACCGACATAGTGGTTGCGGATGATGCCGTATTCGAAGGGAATGCCGCTCTGCTGCGCATAGCCGAGGGCCGCCGGCGTGCCACCATCCGGAACAGGCACGACGACATCGGCTTCGACAGGCGCTTCCAGTGCGAGATTCATGCCGGCATTCTTGCGGGTCGTGTAGACGTTGCGGCCGGCAACGACCAGATCGGGACGGGCGAAGTAGACATATTCGAACAGGCAGACGCGCTCCGGCTGCGGACGCGCCGGCATGCGGGATTCGATGGTGACAGAGCCATCAGGCTGCGTTTCGCAGATGATCACTTCACCGTTCTTCACATCGCGCACGAACTTGGCGCCGATGATGTCGAGCGCACAGGTCTCCGAACAGAAGATCGGCCTGCCATCGAGATCACCCATGACCAGAGGCCGGATGCCGATCGGGTCGCGAGCTGCGATCAGCTTGGTGCGGGTGAGCGCGATCATCGCATAGCCGCCTTCCATCTGGCGGATGGCATCGATGAAACGGTCAGTGGTCGAGGCATGACGCGAGCGAGCGATGAGATGCAGCACGACCTCGGTATCCGAGGTCGACTGGCAGATCGCGCCGGTGGCAATGATCTGGCGGCGGAGCGTCAGCCCGTTGGTGAAGTTGCCGTTATGGGCAATGGCGATGCCGCCTTCTTCCAGTTCGGCAAACAGTGGCTGCACGTTGCGAAGCGCGACTTCCCCGGTTGTCGAGTAGCGCGTGTGGCCGATCGCCTGAGGCCCGGGCAGCTTCGCCAGGGTCACGGGGTTCGTATAATGGTCACCGACCAGACCCATATGCTTTTCGGTGTAGAACTGCCGCCCGTCGAAGGAGACGATGCCGGCTGCTTCCTGGCCGCGATGCTGGAGTGCATGCAGGCCGAGCGCCGTCAGCGTTGCCGCATCTGGATGGCCGAGGATACCAAACACGCCGCATTCCTCATGGAACTTGTCGTCCTGATTGCCATACACGACGTAAGAAGGGCTGATCTGCTTCATGGCGAGGGCCTTTGCTCCGGGGACAGACGCGGGTGGTATGCTTTGAACGGGGAAGCCGCCGGTCTGTCCCGATCCGGCGGCGTCTGTCTTGTCTTAAGGTCGCGCGGCTGTTGGCCGCGAAACGATCAGTTGCTCGGGGCCGGAGCCTGTTCGGCCGGGGCCTGGTCGGCGGGCGCCTGCTCGGCAGGTGCCGTCTCGCCAGCGGTGCCGGCTTCGGTGTCTTCGCGGCCGAGGATACGTTCGCGGATCTGCGGCTCGATATCCTCAGGCAAAACGGCTTCGAGCTTGAGAACCAGCGAATCGAGGAAGGGCTTCGACTTGGATTCGTTGACCCAGTCGGGACGCTGGCGGAAATCGATGAGCCAGTTCCAGAAGGCGACGGCGACGACCAACAGAAGCAGGCCGCGGGCAGCACCGAACAGGAAGCCGAGCGTCCGGTCGAGCGCGCCGATGCGGCTATCGATGCAGCCTTCGGCGATGCGCGAGGTGATGGTCCAGGTGCCGATCAGGGCGATCAGGAAGATGATGCCCGCCGAGCCGGCAAGCGCGATGCGCTCGTCGCTGGTGTAATTCATCAGATACGGCACGAGCAGGGGATAGAGATAATAGGCGGCCGCGACCGAGCCTGCCCAGCTTGCGATGGAGAGCACTTCACGCGAAAAGCCGCGCACCATCGCCAGCACCGCTGAAAACAGGACGACGCCGATGACGATACCGTCGAAAATTGTGATGGGCATAAATTCCAACTCCAGGGCCACCGGCAAAACCGGCATTGATGTCACCGCGATACCGCCGGAACGCGTGGGTCACACGCGTCGGACCGGATCAACCGTCCTCCTGATCCGTGGGGGCTTTCAGCCGGGAACCGGCGATCCGCGCCACGAGATCGGGAAGGCTGTCCACTTCCCTCCATTTGCCCTTCGAACCTTTGGGAAGGTCCGGCGAGGCAGCCGGCAAGACCGCGGCGGAGAAACCAAGCTTTTCCGCCTCTTTCAGCCTCTGGGCCGTGTGGGCCACCGGCCTCACCGCCCCTGACAGGCTGACTTCGCCGAAATAGACGCAATCGGCCGGAAGGGCAAGACCGGCCAGCGATGAAACCAGAGCCGAAGCGATCGCCATGTCGGCTGCCGGTTCGCTGATCCGGTAGCCGCCGGCAACGTTCAGATAGACGTCATGCTGTCCAAGCCGCACACCGCAATGCGCTTCCAATACCGCCAAAATCATGGCGAGGCGTGAGGAATCCCAGCCGACGACGGCGCGACGTGGCGTGCCAAGCGAGGTTGCCGCCACCAGCGCCTGGACTTCGACGAGCACGGGGCGCGTGCCTTCCATACCGGCGAAGACCGCAGCACCCGGGGCTTTCTCGTTGCGTTCGCCAAGGAAAAGCTCGGAGGGATTGGCCACCTCGCGCAGGCCCTTGTCCGACATTTCGAACACGCCGATTTCGTCGGTCGGCCCGAAGCGGTTCTTGACCGTGCGCAGAATGCGGTAGTGGTGTCCCCGATCGCCTTCGAAATAAAGCACGGCATCGACCATGTGTTCAACGACACGGGGGCCGGCGATCTGGCCTTCCTTGGTGACATGGCCGACCAGCACCATGGTTGCCCCGGTCTGCTTGGCATAGCGGATCATCGCCTGCACGCCGGTGCGCACCTGGGTCACGGTGCCCGGCGCACTGTCGGCCGTATCGCTCCACAGCGTCTGGATCGAATCGATGATCACGAGATCCGGCCGCTTGCCTTCGGAGACGGTGGCAAGGATATCCTCGACATTGGTTTCGGCGGCGAGCAGCACGTCGGTATCTGCGGCCCCGAGGCGCTGTGCTCTGAGCCGAACCTGCGCGACCGCCTCTTCGCCCGAGACATAGATGACGCGATGCCCGCGCCGCGACAGGGCTGCTGCTGCCTGCATCAGGAGTGTCGACTTGCCGATGCCCGGATCGCCGCCAATGAGAACCGCCGAACCACGCACGAAACCGCCGCCGGTGGCACGGTCCAGTTCGTCCATGCCGGTCGGGATGCGCGGTGCTTCCTCGATCTCGCCGGACAGCGAGGTGAGCGTCACAGGCCGGCCCTTCTTCGGTGCCTTGCCAGGACCGGATCCAATCCCGCCCATGGGATCTTCCTCGACGATGGTATTCCACTCGCCGCATCCGTCGCATTTGCCTGCCCAGCGGGAGTGAACCGTGCCGCAGTTCTGGCAGATGAATTGGGTCTTGGCTTTGGCCATGAGTTACGTATCGCTTTCGGAGAAGTCGTCGGAGGAGATGTTCTGGCGGCCGTGCATGACGCGTAGCACGGTCAGAGATTGATCAGAGACCCGGACAAAGAAGCGTCGATCTCGATAGGTGAAAACGCGAATTACATTGCCCAAACCAGGAGGTCGGCTGCCAGTGAGGCCGAGTTCGGCCAGGGACTGGATTTTGCGATAAAGATCGAGTGTGAAGGTGTCTGCAGATGAAGGGCTTAACTGCGCAATGTGGAAGTAGATCCCTTGCATGTCACGCCGGGCCGCGCTGGACCAGATGACATTACGGCTCGCGGGCATCTTCGAACATACGCTTCATGTCGGCCAGGAAGGCCTCGGCATTTTCGTAGGTGTGAACACGCCCCGCTTCGACGTCATCGATCCCTTCCTGGATAAGCATGCGAAGGGTTGCTTCCTCCTGCTCTCGCAGAAGGGCGAGGCCGGCTGTGACGACCGCATCAGCGCTCTCGTAAAGGCCCGAATTCATCTGTTCCTCGACAAATTCAGCGTCTTGCTTGCTCAACTGAATGTTCCGCACGGTGGGCTCCGTTCAGTGAAGGAATGGGAATTTCTGGAACAATAGCAGAACAAATCCGCCGGCGCCAGACCTCAGTCGTCCCCCTCAAGGCAGATGCGCTCATAGCGCAGACCAAGCCCCGTGAGCATCTCGTAGCCGATCGTGCCGGCGGCGCGGGCGACGTCGTCGAGCGCCATCGACGGGCCGAGAAGTTCGATATAGTCGCCGCTGCGCACCGCGTTATCAGGCAGTTCGGTGACGTCGAAGATGGTGAGGTCCATAGTGACCCGACCAATCACGGGAACGCGCTTGCCGCCAATGACGCCATGAGCGCCGGTAAGACCAGTGTCGCGCAAGGCAATGCCGGAGCCGGAGAGATTGCGCAGATAGCCGTCGGCATAACCAACGCTTGCTACGGCAAGACGGCTGTCGCGGCCGAGCAAATGCGTTGCGCCGTAAGAAACGCTTTCGCCCGCCTTGGCCTCGCGGATCTGCAGGATCCGGGCCTCGGCCTTGACCACCGGCAGCATGGGGTTCTTTGCGCCGTTTACGGCTTCACCCCCGTAGAGCGCTATACCCGGCCGGGTCAGATCGAAGTGGTAATCGGAGCCGAGGAAGATACCGGCCGAAGCCGATAGACTGGAATCAACACCTTCGAAAGCGGCGCTAACCTCCCGGAATTTCTCAAGTTGTTGGCGGTTCATCGGTGAAGTCGGATCATCACCGCAGGCGAGGTGGCTCATCACGAGAACCGGATCGAGGCTTGCCGGACGCGAGACATCGTCGGTCAGCGCCAGCGCATCGGCCATCGGGAGCCCCAGTCGGTTGAAGCCGGTATCGACATGCAGGGCACAAGGGTAGGGGCCACGCTCGGTCAGCACCGCCATCCAGAATGCGAGCTGTTCCTCTGATGCGATCACGGGGACCAGATCGTTCTCGAAGAAGATCTCTTCCTGGCCAGGCCAGATGCCCGAGAGCACAAAGATGCGGGCCTCGGGTGCATAGGGACGGAGTGTCGCTCCTTCCGCCGGCACGGCGACGAAGAAGTCGCGGGCACCAGCGCGGTAAAGCACCTGCCCGACATCCTCGATGCCAAGACCATAGGCATCCGCCTTGACGACGGCAGCAGCCCGCGCCTTGCCCGAGCGGCGTGCCATCTCTCGCCAGTTCTCGGCGATCGCCGAGAGATCCACGGTCAGGCGCAGCGGTGCCGAAAGAAACTCCTCCGGCGCATCGAGAATGGTGAAACGGTCTGTCATGAAGGCTTCGGGTCAGTTGATCGATGCGCCGACCCTAGCACTTTTCTTCAAGACGAAAATGCGGCGGCCCGATATTATGCTGCTATGCACAGTGTTTCGCAGCAGGAGGCCGCCGAGGCCAATCCGGTCTCACGCAAGGAGCGAACCCGCTTCTGGCGAGACGGGCGTTTCCGCGACATGGAATGCCTGACAGCCTCGTTCATCACCCATGAATTCTCGCCGCATTCGCACGACACCTTTTCGATCGGCGCCATCGAAGTCGGCTGCCAGGTGGCAAGCATTCGCGGCACGCGCGAACACACCGGTCCCGGCGCACTCTACCTGATCAATCCGGGCGAGATCCATGACGGACAGCCCGGCGCGCCCGACGGCTATCGCTACCGGATGATCTATCCCGAGGTCGCGCTGCTGACCGACATCATCGAGGACGTGACGGGCCGCGCCTTCCATGGCATGCCGAGCTTCGGTCGACAGCTGCTGACTGACCCGGACCTCGCCAAGGCCTTCAATCTCGCCCATCGCCGGATCGAGAGCGGAGAGGTCGCAGCACTCGAAGGCGAGGAAAGCATGTATTGCGTGCTCGCCACCATGTTTGCCCGCCATGGCTCCGAGATCATCCGCGCGCCTGATCACAGCGAACCGCTCGCCATGCGCCGGGTTCGCGACCATATCGCCGCCCATTTCGATGAGGAGATCGGCCTTGAAACCTTGGCGAAAGTGGCGAGCCTCAGTCGCGCCCACATGATCCGGGCCTTCCGCAAGCAGTATTTCATCACGCCGCATGCGTTCCAGACGGATATGCGCATCCGCCATGCCCGCCATCTGCTGCGCTCCGGTGCAACCCCGTCGGACACGGCAGCCGCCTGTGGCTTCGCTGATCAGGCGCATATGACCCGCCAGTTCAAGGCGCGCACGGGGCTGACCCCAGCCGTCTTCCGCGCCGGCTGATCACTTTCCTTCAAGACCCAGGCCACTGACACATCTATCCCGGCGATGTAACTTCGCATGGGAGACGTCATGACATCCGCGACACGCCTGGAGATGCGCCGAGGCTTTCAGGCCATCCTTCCGCTCACGGTCGCCGTCGTGCCGATCGGTCTCGTCTTCGGCGCCGTTGCCGCCACCAAGGGGCTGTCTCCGCTCGAGGCCATGCTGATGAGTGCGCTGGTCTTTGCCGGTGGCTCGCAATTCGTGGCGATGGACATCTGGACCCATCCGGCGAGCATGGCGGCGCTGGGCATGGCCGCGCTTCTGGTCAACATCCGCCATGTGCTGATGGGAGCCTCGATCTCGCGGCACATGGCGAACTTCTCAGGCCGGCAGAAGGTGATGTCGATGCTTTTCCTTGCCGATGAGATCTGGGCCGTCGCAGAATTTCGCGCCCGCGAGTATCGGTTGACGCCTGCCTGGTTTTTCGGCGCTGCCTTGCCCTTCTATGCAGCCTGGGTGCTCTCGGGGCTAACAGGTGCGCTTCTGGGGCGTCTGGTTGGCGACCCGGCCGTGATCGCCATGGACTTCGTCTTCCCCGCTGTCTTCGTCATTCTGATTGCCGGCTTCTGGCGCGGCCGGCGCACCGGTCTCATTCTGATCGGCAGCGGCGCCTGTGCACTTCTGGTGCACCGCTACGTGCCAGGTGTCTGGTACATCCTCGGCGGCGCTCTCGGTGGTGTCGCCATCGCAGCCCCTGCATCGTGGCTGAAGCGGGAGGTCAAGGCATGACGATCGACCTGACTACTTTCCTTTCGATCCTCGCCATGGCGGTTGCCACCATCGCGACCCGCCAAGCGGGGCTGCTCGTCGGACGGCTCCTGAAGCTGTCGCCGAATGCCGAGGAGATCCTTGCGGCCATTCCGCCCTCGGTCCTGATGGCCGTGGTCGCACCCACAGCTTTTGCGACCGGCTGGGCGGAGACGATCGGCTGCGCGGTGGTGGCGCTCGCAGCAACCCGTCTCCCACTTCTGCCTGCAGCAGCCAGCGGCGTGGTGACGGTCGCGATCCTGAGAGCTGTCGGTCTTTAAGGACGGAAAGGAAAAAGGGCGCCACCCGGGCGCCCTTCGCTATCACGGCTCTTCATACTGAACGAAGCTCGGCTCGGCGAGGTCCGCAAAGCGGGTGAATTCCGACTGGAAGGCGAGCTTGACGGTACCGGTCGGTCCGTGACGCTGCTTGGCGATGATCACGTCGGCCGTGCCGCTTCACCTTGTTCCATATGCGCTTCCCATTCCGGATACTTCGGATCGGCCAGATCGCGCGGCTCGAGGTTCTTCACGTAGTATTCCTCGCGGAACACGAAGATGCACGACGTCGGCGTCCTGCTCGATCGAGCCCGATTCGCGAAGGTCGGAGAGCTGCGGGCGCTTGTCTTCGCGGCTTTCGACCTGACGGGAGAGCTGCGACAGCGCGACGATCGGCACGGCGAGTTCCTTGCCGAGCGACTTCAGGCCTGTCGTGATCTGGGTGATTTCCTGCACGCGGTTTTCACGCTGCCTTGCCGGCGAGCCGGTCATCAGCTGGATATAGTCCACGACGAGGAAGTCGAGGCCGCGCTGGCGCTTCAGGCGGCGGGCGCGGGCGGACGAGCTGGGCGATCGAGATACCACCGGTCTGGTCGATGAACAGCGGCACCTTCTGCATGGTCTGCGAACAGCCCACGAGCTTCTCGAAATTCATGCTCGGTGATGTCGCCGCGGCGGATCTTCGACGAGGAGACTTCCGTCTGCTCGGACATGATACGGGTGGCCAGCTGTTCGGCCGACATTTCGAGCGAGTAGAAGCCGACGACGCCGCCGTTCTTCGCTTTGAAAGAGCCGTCGGGCAGCACTTCGGGTTCGTAGGCGGCGGCGATGTTCCAGGCGATGTTGGTGGCAAGCGAGGTCTTGCCCATGCCCGGACGTCCGGCAAGCACGATCAAGTCGGACCGCTGCAACCCGCCCATGCTTGGCGTCGAGCGACATGATGCCGGTCGAGATGCCGGAGAGATTGCCGTCACGCTCGAAGGCAGCCCCCGCCATGTCGACGGCCTGGGCTGACCGCGTCCGAGAAGGACTGGAAGCCGCCGTCGTAGCGGCCGGTTTCGGCGAGCGCGAACAGGCGGCGCTCGGTGTCCTCGATCTGCGCCTGCGGTGGCATGTCGAGCGGCGCGTCATAAGCAATGTTGACGACGTCCTCGCCGATCTGGATCAGCGAGCGGCGGAGCGCGAGGTCATAGATAGCGCGACCATAGTCTTCCGCATTGATGATCGTGACCGCTTCGACAGCCAGCCGCGCGACATACTGCGCCACCGATGATGTCGCCGACCGGCTCGTCGGCCGGCAGGAAGGTCTTGATGCGTGACCGGGTTCGCCGTCTTGCCCATGCGGATGATTTCGGACGCCACCTCGAAGATCTTCCGGTGCAGCGGCTCGTAGAGATGCTCGGGCTTGAGAAAGTCCGACACGCGATAGAAGGCATCGTTGTTGACAAGGATCGCGCCCAACAAAGCCTGTTCGGCTTCGATGTTGTTCGGAGCCTCCCGATAGAGCGGCTCGGTCGATTGGACCGGGCTCAGTTTGCGCGCAGCATCATTCATTCGTTCGCATCCAATCAGTGTGTCGGCGGTGGCTGCACCATAGCGAAGAAGCGGGGCGGCGAAATGGCTCGCAGCGCAACCCACATTGATTCACAGGCACGCCCTGTCAACTTTAGAAAAAGCCCGAGGATCCGATCTTTTCGGTTGACTGTGACATTCACCGAATCGGCCTCGAAGGGGTCTATTGTACCAAGGCACCAACGAAAAACGCCCGGAAAAAATCCGGGCGTTCCGTTTCAGCAAATGGCTGAAAGATCAGTCGTCGTCGCCGTCCATCGAACTCGGCTGTCCGGGTCGAAGAAGTCTCTCCGGACGCAGCGCATTGTCGTTGACGTCGACGCCGTAGATGGCGTCGGCGGAGGTCAGCGCTCTCGCCCTTGGCCTGGCGCTCGGCTTCGTCAGCCGAACGCGCGACGTTGAGGCTCGACGTTGACCTCGACTTCCGGATGCAGGCGCAGAGTCGCCACATTGGTGGACGCCGATGGCCTTGATCGGCTGTGTTCAGCACGACCTGGTTGCGGCCGACCGATGAAGCCTTCGGCCAGCCAGCAGGTCGGCGACGTCGCGGGCAGCGACACCGAACCGTAGAGCTGGCCGGTCTCGCCGGCCGAACGCACGGCGATGAAGCACTTGCCGGACAGAGCTTGTCGGCAGACCTGCTGTGGCTTCCGACTTGCGCTCGAGGTTGCGGGCTTCGAGCTGTGGCGCGCTCGGCACTCGAAGCTGCTTCTTGTTGGCTTCGTTGGCGCGCAGCGCCTTGCCCTGCGGCAGCAGGAAGTTACGAGCGAAGCCGTCGCGAACCTTGACGGTTTCGCCCATCTGGCCGAGCTTTGCGATGCGTTCGAGGAGAATGACCTGCATGATCCTGTTCCTTTCAGTTGTCAGTATCGGAGTTTGAAGGGTCGGCCTTTTGGGCCGGCGTTAGGGCAACGGTCCGTCGGGTGTCCGAAAGGCCGATGATGAAGGGGATCATGAGCGGAAGCAGCATGATCGAAGAGAGATAGGCAAGCACGAGTGCCGGCAGGCGCCAGTCCTTACCGCGTGTCTTGTGATGCAGCGAGGCAAAGCCCGCCATCAGGAAGCCGGCGCCGAAGGTGCCGCAGACGGTCGCCCCGATCATGGCGGGCACGCCGCCGATGAAGCAGGCGATGATGCCGGCGAGGAAGATGAAGACCGTGTTGCGGTTCATCCGGAGCGCCGACGGAAAGTCTTCGCGCGGACGCTTGTTGCGGCCGGAAGCCGTCACGATCCGCATGGCGATGTAATACATCATGGTGAGCAGCAGCACCCAGGTTCCGCCCTGGATGATCGGCAGAAGCACCACCATACTGCGCTTCAGCTGCTCGAGTGCCACGGCATCCGGTGCCATGGCCGGATCCTGCGCATTCATTGCCTGCGCCATCGCATCCACCAGCTGGCCGGTGAATTCAGGGCCAAAGCCGATGATCACGCCAAGCACGACGACGGCGATCGTGACGAAGCTGCAGAGCTGCAGAAGGATGTCGGAGAGCGGGTACCAGGCGATCAGATGGTCCGGGCCACCGATCTCGGACGCCGGACGTGCAAGGCTCGACAGGTGTGCCAGCCAGCCGGCGGGTGCGAGGGTAAAGATCGCCATGCCGAAGGCGAACATCGGCGAGACGCTGATCGTGCCGAGCAGCGCGGCGGTCACGATCGCGGTGATGGCCGCGACATTGCCCCAGCCGAGCCCGACGATAAGAACGGGAAGAGCGGAGGCCGCGTAGAGAATGGAGGCAAGCGTCGGCTGCGCCGCAGCACCCAGCACGAGCAGGGCGGCGGTAATGCCGGCAACAAAGCCGGTCGTCAGCAATTTCGCATCCAGTTTCTGCAACGTCGCTGTCCTGCTGGTTCTAGCAGTTAGGGGAGGGGCTTGAGCGATCTCGCAAAAGCATCCCCAACATGGGATTTCGCCGGATGTCGCAAAAGCGCGCCATCTGGCGGTCGGTTCCGATCCGCGCCCAACGCGGAAGGGGTGAAGCCCGCCGACAAGAGCCGGCAGGCTTCGGATCAGATTACGCTACGACGTAAGGCAGCAGGCCGAGGAAGCGGGCGCGCTTGATGGCCTGGGCCAGTTCGCGCTGCTTCTTCTGGGAAACTGCGGTGATACGCGAAGGAACGATCTTGCCGCGCTCAGAAATGTAGCGCTGCAGGAGACGGACGTCCTTGTAGTCGATCTTCGGAGCATTCGCGCCCGAGAAGGGGCAGGTCTTGCGACGACGATGGAAAGGACGACGTGCCTGAGAAGAGGATGCATCAGCCATTGTGTGTTCTCCTATTGCTCAGATTACGCGCGGTCTTCGCGCGGACGACGCTCGAAGCCACCTTCGCGCGGGCCACGGTCCGGACGCGGACCACGATCGCCACGGTCACCGAAATCGCGGCGCGGGCCACGGTCGTCGCCGTCACGACGCGGACGGTCGTCACGGTCGCGCTTCTGCATCATGGCAGACGGGCCTTCTTCGTGGGCTTCGACGGCGATGGTCATGTAACGAAGGATGTCTTCGTTGATGCGCATCTGGCGTTCCATTTCGTGGATCGCTGCACCCGGAGCTTCGATGTCCATCAGGGCGTAATGAGCCTTGCGGTTCTTGTTGATGCGGTAGGTCAGGGACTTGAGGCCCCAGTTTTCTACGCGCCCGACCTTGCCACCATTTGCTTCGATGACACCCTTGTACTGTTCGACGAGGGCATCAACCTGCTGAGCGGACATATCCTGCCGGGCAAGGAATACGTGTTCGTAAAGAGCCATGTAAGCTTTGCCTTTTCTTGCGGTTGTCGTCACCCGGATCCGGCGCTAAGCCTCACAGACTGCTCCTGTGCGGCATGCGCCGCGGCAAGAAAAGTAGTATGTTCGAGACGGTCGAGAGCGGAGACACGGGAGGCCGGAAACCCTTATGGTTCCTGCTGCAAGCCTTATCGGCCTGCCAGCCCTCCGTTCAGCCACCAGCCAGAGGACCGGGTGTTGTGAACGGCGCGCTTATACGCGCATTGGCCACAAAAGCAAGGGCCGCACGGCATTTTCTGCCGGCGGCCCTGTCGATAGTCGGCGTTCTGCTAGGCTTTAGACCTGAACCAGCGCAACCGTGTAACCCACATAGGCGACCAGCATGGCGCCGGCCGTCAGCCTGCGGACCCCAAGATGGGCGAGAAGCAGGAAGGCAAAGCCGAGGGTAACGCCCAACATGACGGGAATGTCGAAGCTTGCGAAGCGCGGTGCGACAGCGATCGGCTGAATGACGGAGGTGACGCCGAGAATGAACAGGATGTTGAAGATGTTCGATCCGACGATGTTGCCGATCATGATGTCCGAATGTTTGCGCAGCGCCGACATGATGCCGGTGGCGAGTTCCGGAAGGGACGTGCCGACCGCAACCACGGTCAGGCCGATGACGGCTTCCGAGACGCCGAAGTCACGCGCGAGGTTGGTCGCACCGCGTACCAGCAATTCCGCGCCGACGAAAAGGGTGCCGAGGCCTCCAAGGATCAGCAAGGTCGTAAACGCGTTGCTCAAAGTCTCGTGCTTGACCTCTTCGTCCGTGGCTTCTTCGACGCTGCCTCTGCTGTTCACATAGGCATAGACCACATAGGCCAGAAGCACGGCGACCATGATGAGGCCAGCCAGGCGGCCGATGGCCGGGAACTGTGCCAGACCCAGCAGCAGAACGGCTGCGGCGATCATGACATAGGTGTCGCGTTTGACACCCTTGTCCCACTGGGTGATCGGGAAGATCATGGCGCAGGCGCCGATGATCAGGAGAATGTTGGCCGTATTTGAGCCAACCACGTTGCCGAGGGCGATGTCGGAGGAGCCACTGATGGCGGCGCGCACGGAAACGAGCAGTTCCGGCATCGAGGTTCCGAAGCCGACGATGACCAGCGACACGATCAGTGTCGGAATGGCCAGCTTCTGTGCGAGCGCGATCGAGCCGCGCAATAGCCACTCGGCTCCGAAATAGAGGCCGACCAGGCCTCCAGCAACGAACAGATAATCCAAGTCAGTCCCCCATCATCCATGGCCCGCAGGCCCTATTTCGATCGCCGCCGCAAGTGGTGATGCGCGGCGGCGATGTGTAGGTCACATGTGTTCACGATTTTGTTGGTTTGAATAGCCAGAGAAATTCAAGTCCTCAGATCGGCATCGGGTATTCGCGATGGATCTTCGCGATCTCCGTCATGACGTCTTCCGAAAGCTTGAGATCGGCAGCGCCGATATTCACCTTCAACTGGTCCATCGTGGTCGCGCCGATAATGACCG
This sequence comes from Allorhizobium sp., assembly GCA_965283865.1. Lineage (GTDB taxonomy): Bacteria > Pseudomonadota > Alphaproteobacteria > Rhizobiales > Rhizobiaceae > Allorhizobium. The sequence goes on along the minus strand of CBDIQA010000001.1, from coordinate 3,281,161 downwards.
AGGCCATGAAGGGGCGCGTCAGGCAGAAGGCGAGTGCCATGGCCGACGGATCAAGCCCATGCTTCTTCGCGAGGTCGACATAGGCGCGGGTCGCTGCCTGCTGTTGCGGCACGAGGCGGCCGCCGATGTCGCCGTTGATCGAGCCACGCGAGCCTGCCGGCTTCTGCCCCTCGAGATACTTGCCCGACAGGATGCCGCCGGCGAGCGGCGAATAGGCGAGCAGGCCGACATCTTCGTGGTGCGAGAGTTCGGCAAGGTCGAGGTCGTAGTGCCGGTAGAGCAGATTGTATTCGTTCTGGATTGTCGCCACGCGCGGCAGACCCTTCGCTTCGGCGAGCGAAAGATACTTCTGCGTGCCCCAGGTCGTCTCGTTCGAAAGGCCGAATGCCTTGAGCTTGCCGGCCTTCATGCAGTCGCCGAGCGCTTCGAGGATTTCCGCGATGTCTGAAGCCGCCTGCGCCTTGTCCTGCTTGTAGGGGTTATAGTTCCAGGCGCCGCGGAAGTGGAAATGGCCGCGGTTCGGCCAGTGGATCTGGTAAAGGTCGACATAATCGGTCTTCAGCCGCGTCAGGCTGGCGTCGAGTGCCTCCCTGACCACGGCACCGGTGATCGGCTTGCCTTCGCGGATATAGGGGCGGCCGGGGCCGGCAACCTTGGTCGCAAGCACGACCTGCTCGCGCTTGCCGGTCCTTTCGAACCAGTCACCCATCAGCCGCTCCGTATCGGCATAGGTCTCGGCTGAAAGCGGCGTCGTGGGATAGAGTTCGGCCGTGTCGAAGAAGTTGACGCCGGTGGGCGAACGCATAGTCGAGCTGGTCGTGCGCGTCCTTCTCGCTGTTCTGCGAGCCCCAGGTCATCGTGCCAAGGCAGATTTCCGACACGCTGATGCCGGTCCGGCCAAGCGGATTATACTTCATAGTCTTGGGCTTTCTGCAATGGATTGGTTTTTGGCGGGAGGTGGGAAATTGCTTATTGCAATAACTAAGTCTGGTCAGGTCACAACATCAAGACGGCTCGGTCATTCCGGCCTGTTATAGGACATCACCAAATTCTGGCCGCCTGACCCCGAATATCCCCAATAGGAACCGTTTATCTGTCGCAGACGATCGGCCCGGAAAGCGAGAGGCCGCTCATTGCGATAGGTCTCGCCCAGCACCGGACGCAGGATATCCGCCCAGAAGTCGATGCTGAGAAACGCGTGATAGACGCCGGCATAGGCAGTCTGATCGTTTTCCGTCCGCCGCGCTTTCGGCGGATGGGGCAGGTAGGCCTGCCGCTCGGGCAGAAGCCGGCGGACCGGAATGCCGAAAAATGCCGCTTCGACGAGCGTGCCGGAGCTCAGGCTGATCAGCTCCTTCATGCTGCCGGTGGCGAGCAGCCGGTACATGTCCGACCCGCTGTCGGCAATACCGATGCCGTGGCGCGAAAGCAGGGCGCGGAGCGAAGCGACGGGCTCCGGCGAGAAGGGATGGGGTCGATACCCCGTCTTGCTGTCTGCCGGGAGGTTCTCCAGCACAGGCTCATAGGCGTCCCAGGTGGCGATGCGTCCGGCATGGATCAGCGAGCTGTCGAAGGGTGTCTGGCCGATCAAGAGGCGGTCATAGTCCGTGGAAAGCGTGTCGAAGCCCTGGCGTCTGATGGCCGAGGCCTGATGCATGCCGACATGGATCTCAACCTCTTCAGCCGTCAGATGATACGGCTCCAAGGCGTCGACCACAGCTTCGATATTGCTGTGAAAACCAAAGAAGATGTCGTCGAGGAAGCGCAAGGGGTGCCAGCGCGCGTCGACATACGGCACGCCGAGGCGATCGAGAACCCGCTGGACGAAGGGCGGCAGCTCGAAGCCGATGATGAGCGCGCCTTCGACATGCGGGGCAAAGGCTGCCACAGCCGCAGCGTTCGGAGCGGAATCATAGAGCTCCGCCCAGCCTGTCGCATCCGCCGTAAGGCCCATGGCCTCATAGACCTTGCTGCCGTCGAAATCGCTTGTGTCATCCCATTCGAGAAGCCCGATCGGAAGCCGTGTTGCGGCCCTGAGCTGCGGACCGAGAAGGGCCAGGAAGAATTCCGTATTGGTCTTGAAACCGGTACGAGATTGGGCCTTGCCGGTAACGCGCAGCAAGTCGGAAGTAACCAGGAGGCGTTCCAGTTTCATATTGTCTTTCGATCTCTTTGTGCTATGGCGGTCGCGTTCGCGCGGATCTACGGATCCGAGTGTATATCGGACAGCGGCCCCCGGGCGTCAGCTCGGAGATAGTGGCGCCTTTGCGGCTGTCCAGCCGGGCCTGTCAACAATTTGATGATGTGTCCCGCAAGATGTTCGCATGATCGGGGCAGGTTTGCTGAATTAGGAGATCCCTCTCTATGAAAGTCGCATTCACTTTTCCGGGCCAGGGCAGCCAGGCAGTCGGAATGGGCAAGGACCTTGCGGACAGCTTCCCGGAAGCCCGTGCCGTCTTCGAGGAAGTCGACGAGGCCCTCGGTCAGAAGCTCTCCGACATCATGTGGAACGGTCCGGAAGAGACGCTGACGCTGACCGCCAACGCCCAGCCGGCGCTGATGGCCGTGTCGATGGCCGTCATCCGCGTGCTGGAAGCCAAGGGCCTGGATCTCAAGTCCAAGATTGCCTATGTCGCCGGCCATTCGCTCGGCGAATATTCGGCGCTCTGCGCTGCCGGCACCTTCTCGATCGGCGACACCGCGCGGCTCCTCCGCATCCGCGGCAACGCCATGCAGGCGGCTGTGCCGGTCGGCGCAGGCGCGATGGCAGCGATCATCGGTCTGGAGCACGGCGACGTGCAGGCCGTTTGCGAGGCTGCTTCCGCAGAAGGTCCCTGCCAAATCGCCAATGACAATGGCGGCGGACAGCTCGTCATCTCCGGTGGCAAGGCCGCCGTCGAGAAGGCAGCAGCACTCGCCACCGAAAAGGGCGCCAAGCGCGCCATCATGCTGCCGGTCTCCGCACCTTTCCATTCCGCCCTGATGGGCCCGGCCGCCGATGCCATGCGCGAGGCGCTGGCCAAGGTCGAAAAGAAGGATCCGGTCGTGCCGCTGATCGCCAATGTGCGCGCAGCCCCCGTCACGTCGGCTGCCGAGATCGCCGATCTGCTTGTCGAGCAGGTCACCGGTCAGGTGCGCTGGCGCGAAACGGTCGAGTGGTTCGGCGCCAATGGCGTAACCACGCTTTATGAAATCGGCGCCGGCAAGGTCCTGACGGGTCTCGCTCGCCGCATTGACAAGAACATCAACGGCGTCGCTGTGAACGGTCCGGCCGACATCGACGCAGCGCTCGCCGCCCTCAACGGCTGAACGCTTTAACGAACAACAAGGAAACCGATCATGTTCGATCTGACCGGCCGCAAGGCTCTCGTCACCGGCGCAACCGGTGGCATCGGTGAGGAAATCGCAAGGCAGCTGCATGCCCAGGGCGCCATCGTCGGCCTCCATGGCACGCGCGTCGAAAAGCTCGAAGCGCTGGCCGCCGATCTCGGCGACCGCGTGAAGATCTTCCCGGCCAACCTGTCTGACCGCGACGAAGTGAAGGCGCTCGGCGAGAAGGCCGAAGCCGAACTCGAAGGCGTCGACATTCTGGTCAACAATGCCGGCATCACCAAGGATGGCCTGTTCGTCCGCATGTCGGATGCCGACTGGGACGCGGTTCTCGAGGTCAACCTCACGGCCGTCTTCCGCCTGACGCGTGAACTGACCCATCCGATGATGCGCCGCCGCTTCGGTCGTATCATCAACATCACCTCCGTCGTCGGCGTCACCGGCAATCCGGGCCAGGCCAACTACTGCGCCTCCAAGGCCGGCATGATCGGCTTCACCAAGTCGCTCGGCCAGGAAATCGCGACCCGCAACGTGACCGTCAACTGTGTAGCGCCGGGCTTCATCGAAAGCGCGATGACCGGCAAGCTGAACGACAAGCAGAAGGAAGCCATCATGGGTGCAATCCCCATGAAGCGCATGGGCACCGGCGCCGAAGTTGCCTCCGCCGTGGTCTACCTTGCCTCCAATGAAGCCTCCTACATGACGGGTCAGACGCTGCACGTAAACGGCGGCATGGCGATGATCTGATTGGATTGCCGGAAAGAGCCCCTCTGCAATAGGATGTTGACCGAGGCAAAGGGGCGAATTTCTGGCTTTGCGGCGCGCTTAAACCGTGTTAAGCGGGCCATGACTGTGAGCAGTTGCTCCGTCTTATGAGCCGAAGTTTATGCTTTTGTTTGCATAAACCGCTCTGGGTCAGGGCCGAACGGGTTTGCTGGTGGGGACGTAAGTGTCACTGGCGGAATGCAGGGCAGGGACGCCATTAAGGCTCCCTCTGAATTTTAGAAGGTCGAGGATACCGACATGAGCGATATCGCAGAACGCGTGAAGAAAATTGTAGTTGATCATCTCGGCGTAGACGCTGAAAAGGTCGTCGAAGGCGCCAGCTTCATCGACGATCTGGGCGCTGACTCGCTCGACACCGTCGAACTCGTCATGGCCTTCGAAGAAGAGTTCGGCGTTGAAATCCCGGACGACGCTGCTGACTCGATCCTGACGGTCGGTGACGCTGTCAAGTTCATCGAGAAGGCCCAGGCCTGATCGATCACATTGCTGCGGAAGGCGGGCGAGAGCCCGTCCTGTCCGCTTGGGCCCGCGATGAGCGGGCCTTGTTGTATCTGGACCTTTGTTTACAATGACTTCGGTCAAATAAATTGGGTGGGCTTCGCACGATGAGACGTGTCGTCATCACCGGTACCGGCATGGTATCGCCTCTGGGATGTGGAACGGAACTGACCTGGCAGCGGCTTCTTGCCGGCCAGAGCGGCGCACGTCTGGTCACGGAATTCGAGGTCGATGACCTTCCCGCCAAGATCGCCTGCCGCATCCCGACCGAAGGTGAGGGCGCTTGGAATCCTGATGATTGGATGGAGCTCAAGGAGCAGCGCAAGGTCGACCATTTCATCATCTATGCGGTGGCCGCGGCCGACATGGCGCTCAAGGATGCCGGCTGGGAGCCGACCACCTATGAAGATCAGTGCCAGACAGGCGTGCTAATCGGCTCCGGCATCGGCGGCCTCGAAGGCATCGTCGAGGCGGGTCACATCCTGCGCGACAAAGGCCCGCGTCGTCTCTCGCCGTTTTTCATTCCCGGCCGTCTGATCAACCTTGCTTCCGGCCAGGTCTCGATCCGCCACAAGCTGCGCGGCCCGAACCACTCTGTGGTGACGGCCTGCTCGACCGGCGCGCATGCAATAGGTGACGCTGCCCGTCTCGTGGCGCTCGGCGATGCCGACGTCATGGTCGCCGGTGGCACCGAGTCCCCGATCAGCCGCATCTCGCTGGCCGGCTTTGCCGCCTGCAAGGCGCTGTCGACGGCCCGCAACGACGACCCGACCGCAGCCTCCCGTCCCTATGACCAGGACCGTGATGGTTTCGTCATGGGTGAAGGTGCAGGCATCGTGGTTCTGGAAGAGCTCGAGCATGCCAAGGCGCGCGGCGCCAAGATCTATGCCGAAGTTGTCGGCTACGGTCTCTCGGGCGATGCTTTCCACATCACTGCCCCGTCGGAAGATGGCGATGGCGCCTTCCGCTGCATGACGATGGCGCTGAAGCGTGCCGGTCTCACCGCAGGCGATATCGACTACATCAACGCCCATGGCACATCGACCATGGCTGATACCATCGAGCTCGGCGCTGTCGAGCGTCTCGTCGGCGAACACGCGTCGAAGATCTCGATGTCGTCCACCAAGTCCGCGATCGGCCACCTCCTGGGTGCCGCTGGTGCCGTCGAAGCCATCTTCTCGGCGCTCGCCATTCGCGACAACGTCGCGCCGCCGACGCTCAATCTCGACAATCCCGAAGTCGAGACGGCGATCGACCTGGTGCCGCACAAGGCGCGCAAGCGCGAGATCGACGTGGCGCTCTCCAACTCCTTCGGTTTTGGCGGCACCAATGCTTCGCTGGTGCTGAAGCGCTACGAGAGTTGATCGGGCAACGGGCGGTCGATCCGATCAACCGCCCGTGATTGCTCTGGATGACGGCGGCATGCTCTTGCCCGCCGCCACTGTCTGCGGATAGAAATCATCCCAACGCCCGGCGCGCCCGCGCCGGACGACGACCCGGATTTTGCCGCATTGCTGGACGAAACAGCCGCGAATGCGAAACAAAGAAAGATTGCCGGTGACCGACAACAGCCAGAACGGCGGTAGCCAGAACAACGGTGTCTCCTTCGGCCGCGATGCCGATACCCAGCCGGGCAAGGGACCCTTTATTCCGAAGTCGCCCAACGAGGCGCTGCGTCCCGAGCGCGTGCCGCAGCCGCCGCGCCGGTCGCGAAAGGCGCGCAGCCAGGTGGTGATCTTCTTCAATTTCCTGATGACCATGGCGGTCTTCGTCTGCGTGGTGGCCGTAGCCGGCTTCTTCTACGTGATGGACAGCTATCAGAAGCCGGGACCACTTGCCGCAAACTCCAATTTCGTGGTGCGCAGTGGGGCAGGCCTTGCCGAGATCGCCAACAATCTGGAGCGCAACGGCATCGTCTCGGATGCGCGCATCTACCGCTACGTCACGACCACCTACCTGCAGGATGGCCAGACGCTGAAGGCCGGTGAATATGAGATCAAGGCCGGCTCCTCGATGAAGGAGATCACGGCGCTGCTCGAATCCGGCAAGTCGATCCTCTATTCGGTGTCCTTCCCGGAAGGTCTGACCGTCAAGCAGATGTTCCAGCGCCTTGCCGCCGATACGGTGCTTGAGGGCGACCTGCCGGCTGAGCTTCCGCCGGAAGGCAGCCTGCGCCCGGATACCTACAAGTTCACCCGCGGCACGAACCGCGCCGAGATCGTCACGCAGATGCGCGCCGCCCAGGAACGCCTGATCGACCAGATCTGGGAAAAGCGCGATCCGGACCTGCCGGTCGAGACCAAGGAAGACTTCGTCACGCTCGCCTCCATCGTCGAGAAGGAAACGGGCAAGGACGACGAGCGCGCTCATGTGGCGTCGGTCTTCATCAACCGTCTCAACAAGGGCATGCGCCTGCAGTCCGACCCGACGATCATCTACGGTCTCTTCGGCGGCGATGGCAAACCGGCTGATCGGCCGATCTTCCAGTCTGACATCCGCAAGGAAACGCCCTACAATACCTATGTGATCAAGGGCCTGCCGCCGGGTCCGATTGCAAATCCCGGTCGCGCCGCTCTCGAAGCTGTCGCTCACCCGTGGAAGACGGAAGACCTTTACTTCGTGGCAGATGGCAGCGGTGGCCACGCCTTTGCCCCGACGTTGAAGGAGCATAACGAGAATGTGCGCCGCTGGCGCAAGATCGAGGCCGAACGCGCCCAGACGCCGCCGGCAACGCTGGATGTCGACCCGGAAGTCGATCCGACGGCGAACAATTGAGACCGGCGTTAAGGGGCGGGGCATGACACTGCAATCCATGACGGGCTTTGCCCGTGTCGAGGGCTCGTCGGGGCGTTACCGCTGGGCCTGGGAACTCCGTTCCGTCAACGGCAAGGGACTGGACCTGCGCGCGCGCCTGCCGCAGGGCCATGAGGCGCTCGAAACCGATATCCGCCGACTGGCCGGCGAGCGGCTGACCCGCGGCAACCTGCAGATCGGCCTCAACGTCACCGTGAGCGAAAATCGCGTCGAGGCCGTGCTGAACCGGGATGCGCTTGCCGCAGTTCTCGCACTGCGTGACCAGCTCGGCCCCGATGTCCTTGATCCCGCACCTCTGCGGCTCGATACGCTGCTCTCCATTCGCGGCCTCGTCGATATGCGTGAGGCAACCGATGATGCCGAGGCGATTGCGGTGCGCGATGCCGATATTCTGGCAGGTCTGGATCGGGCAATCACGGCGCTTGCCGACATGCGCACGACCGAAGGGGCAGCACTCCGCCGTATCCTCGAAGAGCAGGTCACCAAGATCGAGGACCTGGCGCTTCAGATTGAGGCAGATCCTTCCCGTACACCGGATGAAATCGCCCGCAGGCTCGAAACGCAGCTCGCGGCGCTGATGGACACGACATCGGGCCTCGACCGCGACCGCCTCCATCAGGAAATCGCCCTGATCGCCACCAAGGCCGATCTGCGCGAAGAAATCGACCGCCTGAAGGCGCATGTGACGGCTGCTCGGGAACTGCTGGCCGCCGGCGGTCCGGTGGGCCGCAAGCTGGATTTCCTGGCGCAGGAATTTGAATCGAGAATCAAATACTATCTGTTCCAAATCCAATGCCGTCGCGGTGACTGCCGCCGGTATCGAATTGAAGGTCGTCATCGACCAATTCCGCGAACAGGTTCAGAATCTGGAGTAGTCCATGGCCGCTGCCGCCCCTCAATCCGTCAAGATCGCAAGGCGCGGCCTGATGCTCGTGATTTCCTCGCCCTCGGGTGCAGGAAAGTCGACCATTGCCAGAACCCTTATGGACCGCGACCAGCAGATCAGCCTTTCCGTCAGCGTGACGACTCGTCAGCGTCGCCAGAGCGAGATCGAGGGTGTTCACTACCACTTTGTCTCCCAGCGCGAGTTTGAGCGCCTGCGCGACAGTGACTCGCTGCTCGAATGGGCTGAGGTCCATGGCAACTACTATGGCACGCCGCGTGAAGCCGTGGAGACCGCGATGGGCGAGGGCCGGGACATGCTCTTCGACATCGACTGGCAGGGCGCCCAGCAGCTGCAGGACAAGATGTCGGCCGATGTGGTCTCGATCTTCATCCTGCCGCCGACCATGGCGGAACTGCAGTCGCGCCTGCATCGCCGTGCGGAGGATACGGAAGAGGTCATCCAGACCCGCCTCAACAATTCCCGCGCCGAGATCGCCCATTGGCGCGAATATGACTATGTCATCATCAATGACGACCTGAATTCCGCCTTCGACGCCGTCCAGTCGATCGTCAAGGCCGAGCGCCTGCGCCGCGACCGTCGCCACGGACTCTTTGATTTCGTTGAGGGGCTGATCGCCTGAGGCGAGAACCTTGGCATAGCAAGCAATGGGCGAATAAGATTTATCTAAAATTAATCGCAACCTTTTAGGGTGTTGCGTTGAAGTATATCTCAACGCGACGTCGGGGATTGTGGATGCGAGTAATTGATATTGCTGTCAAGTGGCGGCTGTTGGCGGCGTTGGCACTGCCAGTTGTCGCGGCAGTGACCTTCGCCGGACTTGAGGTGAGAGACGCCGCACGCGAATACGGGCAGGCAAACACGATGGTCTCAGTTGCTGCCGAGATCGGCGAGATTGGGGACCTCGTCCACAATCTTCAGGTCGAGAGGGGCCTGACGGCAGGTTACCTAGGCTCAAAGGGCAACAAGGGTGGGGATGCGCTGACGGCTGCGCGTTCGAAGACCGCGGAACGGATAGAGCCGGTGGCCAAGCTTCTTGAAGAAATTCAGAGAAGCGGCGCGAAGGCACTTTCGGAGCAGGCGACTGCAGTTGCTGCTGACATGTCGATACTGTCAGACACCCGCACGGCTGTTGATGGGCTCCAACTCCCAGGCCCTCAGGCTTTTGCCTATTATACCTCATCCATCGCAAAGCTGATGGTCTTGGCACAGGACTATTCCCTGATGTATGCGCCTGAAGGAGCCGCCGGGCCACTTGTTGCACACGGCCTGATTATGAGCGCGAAAGAGCTGGCCGGGCAGGAGCGCGGCATGGGCAACGGATTCATCAGCGCCGGTGCCTTCGATCCGGCAAGGTTCATGACCTTTGTCGGGCTGGGAGGCGCGCAGCGGGAACTGGTTGGTAAGTTTCTTCAACTTCTCCCGGCTGAGCTGCGTGATACTTTCCAGCCAATCCTTCGCAGTGAGCATCTTGGACGTTTGGAAGCTTTTCGCGAGAGCTTGATAGCCGGCGGCGTTGGTGCCTCGTTGGCTTCGCACGACGCGGCTACGTGGTTCGCCCTTGCGACGAAACAGATTGAGCAGATGAAGCAGGTGGAATCCGACCTAGTGCTCCGCGTCGGGAGAGAGTCTGCCGGACTCGCAGAGGCCGCGTGGTGGAGGCTCGCGACGCTTGGTGGCGCGACGCTGCTTGGTGCCGTCCTTACACTCGCCATCGTCAGCTCGCTCTCTTACACGGTCATCCGCCCGATCGGTCTGTTGACCGACGCGGTTGAGCGGCTTGCACGTGACGAGATCGATGTCCACCTCATTCATTCCGAAGGTGCTGATGAGATCGGGCGTATGGGGATGGCAATTCGTCATTGCGTCGAGAACAGCAAGGTGAAAACCGAACGGGAGCGAGACGAGAAGGAGCGGGCGGAGGCCGAAGACCGCGCCCGCGGGCGGGCTGCGGAACAGGAGCGTGCCGAGCGTGCCGCCGAGATCGCCCATGCGGTGCGAGAGCTTGCCGCAGGTCTTGGCGCATTGGCACGAGGTGAAACAAGCTTCCGCGTGCATCAACCCTTCGCCGGTGACCTGGAGAGATTGCGGAGCGATTTCAACGACTCGATGAGCAAACTTCACTCAGTAATCGAGACGATCGCTCAGAGCTCCGACACCATCCGCGGCGGATCTGATGAATTGCGTGCCTCGGCTGACGAACTGGCCCAACGAACAGAGCGGCAGGCTGCAGCGCTGGAACAGGCTTCGGCGTCCTTGAGCGAGGTGACATCGAATCTTGCCGCATCAAGCAAGCGTGCCGAGGCGGTCGGTTTGCTGGTCGAGACGGCCGCGGTTGACGCCATGCAGTCCGGCGCCGTTGTCGCCAGCACCGTCGATGCCATTTCTCAGATCGAACAGTCATCCGGTCAGATCGGCCAAATCATCTCCGTCATCGATGACATCGCTTTCCAGACCAACCTCCTGGCACTTAACGCGGGTGTCGAGGCCGCCCGTGCCGGAGAGGCCGGAAAGGGCTTCGCTGTCGTCGCCCAGGAGGTCCGGGAACTGGCGCAGCGGTCGGCAAATGCCGCCCGGGAGATCAAGGCCCTGATCGAGCGCTCCGGCAAAGAGGTCAAACTCGGCGTCGAACTGGTCGGCGAAACGGGCAAGGCTCTGCGCAAGATCGAAGCCAATGTCTCGCGCGTCAATCACGAGATCGGCGAAATCGTCCGTGCCTCCCGTGAACAATCCGCATCGATCAGCGAAATCAATGCTGCGATGAATCAGATGGATCAGGTGACGCAACAGAATGCGGCAATGGTCGAGGAGGCGACTGCTGCAACCCATTCGCTCGGCAGCGAGGCGCACCGCCTTTCTGAGCAGGTTGCCTTATTCCGCAGCAGCACCTCAGGCGACGGACTAAAGCGGGTCGCCTGATTCTGCAGTTTTGCGCTCACGCAAAGCCACCCCCGCCCTAATCCACAGGGCAGGGGCGGTGTATTTCATTCGCCCCTCGGAAAACGCTGGCTTTCTTCAAGGATGTTGAGGTCCATGTGGTTGCGCATGTAGCGCTCCGAGGCCTTTTGCAGCGGCTGATAATCCCAGGGGAAATAGGCGCCGTTGCGCAGTGCTGCATAGACGATGTGCCGACGCGCCTGGCTTTCGCGAACTGCCGCATCGAAGCGCGACAGATCCCACCGCCTTGAGGCTTCTTGGCTGAGTGCTTCGAATATCTCGGCTGCTGCCGGATCCTCTGCAAGATTGGTCAGCTCATAGGGATCGGCCTCGAGATCTGCCAGGATCGGTGGATCCGCCTCGCAGAGTGTCAGCTTGTAGCGTTCGTTGCGAAGCCCGATCATCGGACTGACCGTACCCTCGGCCGCGTATTCCATCGGCACGATGCCCCGGCCACCGGTTCCCGTTGCGAGCGGCATCAGGTCCTCGCCATCGGTCCAGTCGAGAATGGTCGAGATATCGATGCCGGCAAGGCCGGCCAGGGTCGGCGTGACGTCAAGTGTCGAAACCGGCGTCGTCACTAGCCGTCCCTCGACACCTGGGACCGCCATCATCATCGGAACCCGTGCCGAGCCCTCGAAGAAGTTCATCTTGAACCAGAGACCCCGCTCGCCCAGCATATCACCATGGTCGGAGACGAACAGGATGACGGTGTTATCCGCCATCCGTGTGCGCTCGAGCACGTCGAGGATCTCGCCGATCTTGTCGTCGACATAGGTGATGTTGGCGAAGTAGCCTTGGCGTGCCCGTGCAACGTTCTCGTCGGTAATGTCAAAGGCGAGGTGGTCGCAGGCATCCATCAGGCGCTGCGAATGCGGATCCTGTTCGCCATAGGGGATGGCGGGGACACTTGGCTGAAGAGCCTCGCAGCCCTCGTAGAGATCCCAATATTTTCGCCGCGCGACGTAAGGGTCGTGCGGATGGGTGAAGCTCACCGTCAGGCACCACGGCCGCTCGTCATGACCGCGCGACAGGTCGTAGAGCCGGCGGGTGGCGTTGTAGGCGACCTCGTCATCATACTCCATCTGGTTGGTGATCTCGGCAACTCCGGCGCCCGTGACGGAGCCGAGATTGTGATACCACCAGTCGATGCGTTCGCCGGGTTTGCGATAGTCCGGCGTCCAGCCGAAATCGGCGGGGTAGATGTCCGTCGTCAGCCGCTCTTCGAAGCCATGGAGCTGGTCCGGTCCGACGAAATGCATCTTGCCGGAAAGGCTGGTCTGGTATCCGGCCGCCCGCAGGTGATGGGCGAAGGTCGGGATATCGGAGGCAAACTCCGCCGCGTTGTCATAGACACGCGTTCGGCTCGGCAATTGCCCCGACATGAAGGAGGCGCGCGCCGGTGCACAGAGCGGGCTTGCGGTGTAGGTGTTGGCGAAGCGCACGGAGCGCTTCGCCAGATTTGCCAGATGGGGCGCATGCAGGAAGTCGGCGGGACCATCCGGAAAGAAGGTCCCGTTGAACTGATCCACCATCAGGATCAGGATGTTCGGGCGAGATGTCACGCGTCGATCCCTCAGAGACCGAGCGCGGACTTGACCGCAGCGTCACCCGGCTGCCCGTCGAATGTCGTGACGCCCTTCAGCCAGCTGTCGAGCACGCCCGGATTGGCCTTCAGCCATGCGGTGGCGGCTTCCTTGGAGTCCTTGCCGCCGAGGATATCGCCCATCAGGACGTTCTCCATGGAGACGTCGAAGGTCATCTGCTTGAAGAGCGTTGCGGCATTCGGGCACGTCTCGCTCCAGCCGGTCCGTCCCAGCGTATAGACTTCGGCTCCACCGAAATCCGGACCGAAATAGGCGTCGCCGCCAGAGAGATAGGTAAGCGGGAAGCGCTCGTTCATCGGATGCGGCGCCCAGGCGAGGAAGACGACTCCCTTGCCTTCCTTGGTGGCGCGCTCGACCTGCGCCAGCATCGCCTGTTCACCCGATTCGACCAGTTCCCACCCCTTCAAGCCGAACTCGCCGGCATCGATCATCTTCTGGATATTGGCGTTCGCCGGTGCACCCGGCTCGATGCCGTAGATCTTGCTTTCGAATTCATCCGGGTTCTTGCCGAGGTCGGCGAAATCCTTGATGCCCTTCTCGGCCGTCGCGGTCGGCACGGCGAGCGTGAACTTCGCACCTTCGAGGTTCTTTGCCAGGACTTCGATGGCCTTGGCCCCGTTCAGATCGTCGATAAAGGCTTGCTGTGCCGGCATCCAGTTGCCGAGGAAAACGTCGATCTCGCCGTTCTTCATCGACTGGTAGCCGATCGGCACCGAGAGTGTCTTGACGTCAGGCTGGTAGCCCAGAGCATCGAGAACGACCGAAGCGACGCCGTTCGTTGCGGTGATGTCGGTCCAGCCCGGATCCGAGAGGCGGACGGTCTTGCAGCTTTCCGCATCTGCGGCTGCTGCGCTCGTGGCGAGGAGCATCAGGGCCAGGCCGGTAAGGCCGCCAAGACCCGTGCGATGGTTCAATGTCGTGCGCATAGTGGTTCCCTCTTTTTGTGGTATTGTCTGCCGTTATTGAAGAGGCGCGGTACTTGCCTGTGAAGCAGGAGATTTTTGATGTTTGGCATAAGTCAGATTGATGTCTGAGCCCCTGGTCGATCTCGCCTGGATGCGCCTGCTCGTCGAAGTCGGTCGGAAGGGCTCGCTATCCGCTGCCGCTGAGGCGCTTGGTCTGTCTCAACCGGCTGTCAGCTATCAGATCCGGTTGTTGGAGCAGCGGTTTGGTCTCCCGCTCCTGCAACGGCTGCATCGGGGTGTGCGCTTTACGGAGGAGGGGCAGCGCCTGTTGGCCATCGCCGAGCGCGCGGTGTCGGAAGTCGACAGTCTGCAGAGAAGCTTGCGGGCCGCGCGTCGCCGCCCGACCGTGCGGTTGGCCACGGACTATGCTTTCTCGAGCCTCTGGCTCATCCCGCGCATGCACGCCTTCCGGCAGCAGTATCCGGATATAGACCTGCAGATCGTCGCAACCCAGCGCCTCGGCCACCACTGGCGCGAGGATGCAGATCTCGCGGTTGCCTTTGGCACGGCGAGCGAGTTCGGTCCTGGAGCCACCTTGCTGATGCCCGAGCGGGTGGTTCCCGTTTGCACCCCGAGCCAGCCCCGGCGTCTGCCTGATGTTTCTGTTTCGCCTGTCGAACAGGGCCCGCTGATCCATCTGGAGGCCGAAAGCATTTCCCCCTGGCTCGACTGGCCCGCTTATCTCACACGGGTGGGGCTGGCCGAGAACGATGAGGAGCGGCCGGGCGATCTACGCTTCAATACATACGCTCTTGTCGTCCAGGCAGCCATGGCAGGCCAAGGCGTTGCACTCGGATGGCTCGGCCTGATCGATCATCTGCTGGAGGCCAACCTGCTCGTGGTGGCAGGCGAGATGGTCTCGGTGCCCGGACGTGGATATTGGCTGGTATCTGGCAGCAAGAGCGATGCCGTGACGCATCTTGCGAGCTGGCTGGTTCAGGAGGCTGCGAACACCGGCGAGGATCGTCTCGCCGATTGATGGCGTGGAGCAACATCACTCAACTTGCATAATTCAAGCATGACTAATGTTTAACCATTGTATCGCATCATCGTCCTGACGCTATAGTTGCGGAACCGTGTAGGGCCGCACATCGAACGCTGGGGATCGAGATGCGATTGACGGATGTTTCTGTTACTTGGCGCCTTGCGGTGGCGCTTGCCATCCCTCTGGTGGCGCTGGCCGGGCTGGCCTATGTTGAAGTGAACACCACCTTTGCCGCCTATCAGCACGCACGCCATCTGGGTGTCGTCAGCGCGGACCTTGGCGTGATCGGCGATCTCGTGCATGCGCTGCAGGGGGAGCGCGCAGAGGCGGTTGGCCTCCTCGCTTCCAAGGGCAAGGAACATGGTCCCGAACTCGAAGCGATGCGGACAAAGGCTGCTCCCGCGTTGAGCGAGATGGATCATGTCCTCGAAGACATGAAGGCTGAAGGGGATCCAAGCCTTGTCCGCCACGAGGAAGAGTTGGCGGTTGTTTTGGCCAAGCTGCCGCAGATCAGGTCAGCGACCGATGCCCTGAGCATCCCGCCAACCGAGGTGTTCGTGTACTACACAGACCTCGTGCATCGCCTGATGAATGTCTCACGCGAATTCTCACTTGTTGCTGGCGCCAGGGGCGTTGTCGGCAAGATGATGGCCTACAACCTTCTGATGAACGCCAAGGAAGTGGCCGGCCAAGAGCAGAATCTCGGCCACACCTTCATCTCGCAGGGCAAGTTCGACGATGCCCACTACCTCGATTTCATCGGAATGTTCGGCTCACAGACCTCGCTGATCGGGCAGTATCTTGAACTGCTGCCTGACGAGGAGCGTGAGCACTACAGACAGTCCTTGCACACGCCCGACGCGGATGCCGTGGAGGCAATTCGCGCCAAGATGATGCTGGGTGGTCTCGCAGCCGATCTCAGCACCCTCGACAGCGGCGCATGGCTTGAGCACTCGGCCCACCGGATCGAGCGGTTGAAGGAGCTGGAGAACGAGACGCTGGGCACGATCGTGGCCCAGGCGAAGGGCATGGCGGACGAGGAATATCATCATCTGCTCCGCATGGCCGGGATCACCGGTTCGGTTCTGACCTTCGCCTGCTTCTTCGCCATGTCGCTGTCGCTCACCGTCGTTCGTCCGCTCCGCCGCTTGGCGCGGACGATGAACGATCTCGCCAAGGGGCAGGTCGAGGTCGACACGATCCAGTCGGATAGCAAGGACGAAATCGGACAAATGGGCCGGGCCGTCACCGAATATATCGCGCTGGCCAAGGCCCGCATGATGAAGGAGCGGGAGGAGCAGGAAGCGGCAGAACGCATCAAGCGGGCTGCCGAGTTGGAGGCTGCCCGCGAACGCGCCGAGCGGGCAGCCGAGATTGCCTTTGCTGTCGACCAACTGGCGAGCGGGCTCGATGCCCTGTCTTCAGGCGAGATCGGGTTCCGCCTTTCCGATCCCTTTGCCGAATCCCTTGATCCTCTTCGCACGAGCTTCAATGGCTCCATGGAGCGCCTCTGCGGTGTGATGTCGACGATCCGCCAGAGCACAGGACAACTGCACGGGGGCTCGCAGGAACTGCAGCTCGCGGCAGACGATCTTGCTCGCCGCACGGAGCGTCAGGCCGCAGCGCTCGAGGAAGCATCCGCCTCGATCAGCCAGATCACAACGGCCATGTCGAGCTCGACCCAACAGGCCCAGGAGGCCGGCAAACTGGTGCGCGAGGCAACCATCACCGCTCAGAAGTCCGGCTCCGTCGTCTCCGACACGGTCAAGGCCATGCATCACATCGAGCAGTCGTCCGGCCAGATCGGCCAGATCATCAGCGTTATCGACGAGATCGCCTTCCAGACCAACCTGCTGGCCCTGAACGCCGGCGTCGAGGCTGCCCGCGCAGGGGAGGCCGGCAGAGGCTTCGCCGTCGTGGCGCAGGAAGTGCGTGAACTTGCTCAACGCTCCGCCAACGCCGCCCGGGAGATCAAGTCGCTGATCAACCGTTCGGCCCAGGAGGTGGAAGCGGGCGTCCGCCTGGTGAATGAAACGGGCGAAACGCTGAAGGGAATCGAAGAGCATGTCATGAAGATCAATGAACGCGTGACTGCGATCGTTTCGGCAGCGCAGGAGCAATCCGGAGCGTTGAACGAGATCAGCCAGGCGGTCAGCCAGATGGACCAGGTGACGCAGCAGAACGCAGCCATGGTCGAGGAGGCGAGTGCGGCCACCTCAAGCGTGGCTGCTGAAGCTGACCGTCTGAACGCCCAGATCGCTCTCTTCAAACTGCCTGGAAACGAAAACAGTCAGCGCGACCGCCAGGCCGCCTGACAAAACGCTCGCCACCGCATCAGACCAGATTGGCGAGCCTGCAGAATTCCTCGACGCTGAGCGTTTCGGCTCGGCGTTGAGGATCGATCTCTGCACGCGCGAGCAGCGCTTCCCCGCCGAGAGACTTGAGGCTCTGGCGCAGCATCTTGCGGCGCTGGCCGAAGGCCGCGAGCGTGACCTTTTCCAGCTTGTCGGCATCGCAGGGCAGGGGTTTCTCGATTGGCTCGAGATGCACCACAGTCGAGGTCACCTTGGGTGGCGGTGTGAAGGCCTGCGGGGGAATGTCGAAGGCCATATGGGCCTCAGTCCGCCAGCCGCAAAGCACGCCGAGCCGACCGTAATGATTGTCGTCCTCACGTGCTACGATGCGCTGGCCGACTTCCTTCTGGAACATCAGGGTGAGGGACTGCCAGAAGGGAGGCCACTGCGCTGGCAGAAGCCAGTTGACGAGCAACTGCGTGCCGACATTGTAGGGCAGGTTCGCAATGATCTTGACCGGTTCGCCTTTGGCGAGGTCCCGGAAATCAATTTTCAGCGCGTCCCCCTCGATCACTTCGAGGCGTCCCGGGTAGTGGTCGCTGATTTCCTGGAGCGCCGGCAGGCAGCGCGGGTCGCGCTCAATGGCGACCACCTTCTTGGCACCGAGTGCCAGGATAGCCCTGGTCAACCCGCCCGGCCCGGGGCCGACTTCGATAACCGTGGCCCCTTCGAGAGAGCCGGCGGTGCGGGCTACCTTCTGCGTCAGGTTCAGGTCCAGGATAAAGTTCTGCCCGAGTGCCTTCTTGGCATCGAGCCCATGGCGCGCGATGACATCGCGCAGCGGTGGCAGTCCGTCGAGTGCAGCCATTAGCGGGATGCGTCCTTGGCGATGCTCATGCGGTCCGCCAGTTCAAGCGCGGCAATGAGGCTTGTTTCCTTGGCAAATCCGGTGCCGGCAAGACCGAAGGCGGTGCCGTGATCAGGGGACGTGCGGATGAAAGGCAGACCGAGCGTAACGTTGACGCTGTCGTCGAAGCCGAGCGCCTTGGCGGGGATCAGCGCCTGATCGTGATACATGCAGATTGCCACGTCGTAACGGCTGCGGGCATCGTCGTGGAACATCGTGTCGGCGGGCAGGGGCCCGAAGGCATCGATCCCCTCGTCGCGGAGGCGTCGGATAGCCGGATGAATGATCTCGTCATCCTCATGTCCGATCGCACCGCCTTCACCCGCATGCGGGTTGAGCCCGGCAACCGCGAGCCGGGGCGCTGTCAAGCCGAAGCGGTCGGAGAGATCCATGGCCACAATCCGGCAGGTGTCGACGATGAGCTCTTCATTTAGGGCGTCCGGCACATCCTTGATCGGAATGTGGATCGTGACCGGCACGGCCTTCAGCTTGGGGCCCGCAAGCATCATCACCGGCAGAACGCTTTCGCCGGTGGCTTTGGCCGCGAGGTCAGCCAGAAATTCGGTGTGGCCAGGAAAGCCGAAGCCCGCCTCGTAGAGAACGGATTTCGCGATCGGGTTGGTAACAACGGCTCGCACCTCTCCGGCAAGGCAGAGGGCGACGGCGGTCTCTATGGCGCTAATCGTTCCGCGGGCATTGGCGACATGCGGCTTGCCCGCGAGAACATCGACCCCGGTCTTGATGGAAAGCACCGGCAAAGCCCGGTCGAAAACCTCGCAGGCATGCGCAGCATCGGTTTCCTCGATCCTGACATCCAGCTCAAGAAGGCGAGCGCGCACTTCGAGTGCCGCAGGATCGCCAATGTAGATGAAAGGCGGCAAGCCGCTCTCGCCCCGCTTGAGCCAGGCTTGCAGGGCAATGTCAGGGCCTATGCCGGCCGGGTCGCCCTGGGTAAGCGCGAGCGGAAGCACGCCATCGGTCATGGATCGGCCTTTCGCCGCTTATTGCAGGACGATCTGGGCCTTGGAGCGCAGTTCTTCGAGATATTTGTCGGAATTCGGGTTTTGGTCCTGCTGTTCCTTGCCGAGATCTTCGGCGCGGAACACGACTTCGGCGGCGACGTCGTCCGATACCTGGCGCTGATTGCAGATGGCGAGATACTCCACGCCCCGTTCCGTCACGCGCGTACCCGTCGTGCCGCCATTCGCCTTCTCGATGAGCGGTTTCCATTCCGGCGGCAGTTCCGGTTCCAGAACACGGCCCAGATTGCGGATCGAAACGTCGAGATAGTTCTTGGCGAATTCCATGGCCTGATCGCAGCCCGGGAACGAAGCGCGCGACTTTTCGGCCTCGGCCTTGCGCTTGCCAACGATGCCCTTCTTCGAAGCCGGGACCACGAAGACAACCTGCTTCAGGAAGTATTCGGTCGTCACCGGCTTCTGCTTGTTTTCAAGCAGGCGTGTCACGAGGTCCTGGTTCGACAGGCGACCGCGCGAGCCGGCACCATAACGAGCGTTGACGAGGCGCGGCCAGCTCATGGACACCGCGATGAAGGATTTGAAATGGGCAGCGCCGACACCGGCCTGATCGAGCACGGAATTCAGCTGGGAGACCGACATCTTGTTCGATGTCGCGAAGCGTTCGAAGGAGGCGTCGACGTCAGACGTGCTGACCGACATGCCGACGCGGGCAATTTCCTCGCGCTTCAGCGCTTCGTTGACCAGTTCTTCTTTGGCAATCTTCTGCAGGTTGCCGCTGCGGCGCTGCAATCGGAGGAATGCCGCGCGGCGTGAAACATCGCCGCTCGTGATCGCGGTCTTGTTGACGACGGCAACCACGGATGTCGCAGCCTGTACGGGCGCGACCATCGGAGTGGGGCTCACGCCGAGAGACAGCGCGATAACGCCGGCAAGCAGCAGACTGGTGCCCTTTTTCGCATTGGCCATCTGTCATCCTTTCTCCGGAGGATAAGTCTCCGCCCGGATCTATGTCTTTGCCATGGATTTTAGAACTACCGCACGGATTGCACAATCCGTGCGGCGAAACAATGACCTCCACCGAAGTGGCGCTGCATCACTCAAAACGACGTGTCGCTGAGATTGATCTCGCCAAGCGTGCGGAAGACCAACTTGCCGCCAATTGTCCAGTCGTTCGCGGTCTCCGCATTCGGATCGTATTTGTCCGAATAGGCGATCGAGAAGACCGTGCATTCGTCGGCATAGGAGATGCCCACGCTGCGGCGGTTGAAGACATTAGCGTCGATATCGTAGTTGACCGAGCCGAACACAGACCAGTTCTGATTGACCTTGACCGTCGAAGAACTGGAGATGGTCTGATTGTCGTTGGCAAACGAGTATTCCGGACGGGCATCAACCTGCGTGAATGTCAGGCTCGTCTCGAAGCGGTCCTGTGCATAGGTCGCGTTGAGGTCGGTCCGGCGAACGTCAAGCGTCTTCTCGTCCAGCCGAACGCCGGCGCTCAGGGACACACCAATCGGCAGTTCGAAGCCCGCCGATGCGACGAAGTCCGACACGTCCGTTTCCAGACCGGAATCGCTGGCGACAGCAAGCAGGTCGTCGGTTGCATAGGAGTTCAGGCCCGCCAGATGATAGGACTGACCGACGACTGCGCGCACACCGACGCCATTGTCGAAGCTTCCGGTATAGCGCATGCCGACATTGGCACGCGTTCCACCTTCGACCCGGTCGAAACCAGAGAACTTATTGCGCGAGAAGAGGTTGCTGGCGTCGAAGACCAGGCTCTGTGAATCCTCGTTCGGCAACTGCCCGGCATAGTCCTCGTCGTTGCGCGCATAGATCTGCGCGATCGGTTCGATGATATGCGAGCTGTTGTCGGTGGTGATCAGCCAGGGATAACGCACCTCGACGCCGGCGGTCAGCAAGCCGCGTGCCGGTGCGTCGTTGGACGTATAGCCGCCCGTGTAATCCGCAGGGCTATCCATCGCCAGGCCGAAGACGTCACCGCGCGCGGCGAGCAGCGGAGTGATCTGGATGCCGCCGGGACCATCGAATGTGCGTTCCCAAGCCAACTCGCCCGAAAGGCGGTTCACGTTGCCCTTGAGGCCACGATAGACGTCATTGGTACCATCACCATTTGTATCGGCGGCCTCACCAGAGAAGCGCGACAGTGAGGTGAAGTTGAGGGTGCCAGACAGCTGGCCGCCCGCCACGAGTTCAGGCGCATAATAGCTGTAGTCGATGACAGGCAGAACAGTTGCCTGCTTCTTCTCGGCAGTGTCGCCCAGATCGGCGTCCTGAACGTCGAAGTAGTAGCTGCGCATATCGAAGAAATTGCGCTCGCCGACGCCGGTCAGATAAACCGTGTTGGTATTGGTGGAACTGTTCAACCCTTCTACAGCGTAGGTACGCGCAAAGTTGTTGTCGGTCTGGAACATGACGTCCCAACCGAAGGACCAGCGCGGGTTGATCTTGAAATCGCCCTTGGACGCGACGAGGCCGCGGAAATCGCGACTTGCGTCGCTCGTGCCGGCGGTGAATTCGTCGGTGTTCATCTGACTGATGCCGGCGAGACGGATGTTAGCCTGGCCCTTTTCGAAGCGCTGACGCAGCTCTGCTTCCAGAAGAACACCCTGTGCGCTGAAGCCAGTCGTCGTGATCGTCGCGTCGCGATCCGGCGCAATGGCAATGTAGTAAGGAACTGAAATCCCGAAGCCGACATTTTCGCCGGAGCGGAACTCGGGGAACAGGAAGCCAGTCTTCCGCTTGACTGTATTGTCCGGCACCACAAGGAAGGGCAGGGTAGCGATGGAGCGGCCAAACAGTTCGAAGCGGGCCTTTTCCAGGCGGATCGTCTTCTTCTCTCCATCCTGAACCACTCGTTCCGCCTTGACCTGCCAGATTGGCGGGCGCGATGGAT
Source organism: Allorhizobium sp. (assembly GCA_965283865.1). Taxonomy (GTDB): domain Bacteria; phylum Pseudomonadota; class Alphaproteobacteria; order Rhizobiales; family Rhizobiaceae; genus Allorhizobium. The sequence continues at coordinate 3,259,237 of CBDIQA010000001.1, read as the reverse complement.
TTTCGGCGCAAGGCAGGCAGGCGGTGTAGACGCCCTTGTGCAGGATCATCTGAGTGCCGCCGACGCGCTCGGCACTCTCGGCGACGAGACGGGTGTTGTCGGATGTTTCGACGCGCAACGCCCTGAGGAAACCGTCGGAGAAGTTGTCTGTGACGTCCAGCGAGTCCGCATAGATGCGGTTGCCGGTCGGCTCCACCAGTTCGATATTGCCGGCCGCGGTCACGCGACCCGTCTTCTGGTCATAGACGACCTGTCGGGCCACCATCTGGTAGCCCGCATAATTGATCTGCACCGCGCCATTCGCGACAACGCGCTCGGCATCACGGTCATAAACAAGTTCATTGGCTGCCAGGAGCAGCTTCGCGTCATCAGGGAGTTGACCTGCCGTGGACGCTGAGTCCGACAGGCTCTGCGCATGCACGAGAGGCGCGGTGAGCGGCAAAGCGCACACAGCGACACTGGTCAGCAGGGCTACCGAGAGCCTCCTGATATTCCCGCGGTCTTTTACCGCCACTAACCATCCTCCTTGTGAAGCAGAATCGTTGCCCCCAGTGCCATCGCTACGACAACTGGGACCCAGGCCGCAACATATGGCGGCATGACGCCGCTGCTTCCGAATGCCCTGACGAGCACTGTGACAACATAAAGCACGAAGCCTGACAATATTCCACCGAGAATCACCGTCCGCGATTGGTTGATACGGCTGAATTTCAGCGAAACGGTTGCCGCAATCAACGTCATTGCAATCATCAGGAACGGCAGCGAAAGCAGGGAGTGAAGTTGGGTTTCCAGCGCGTGCGGCGCTATGCCGAAGGATCTGGCAACTTCAATTTTCTGAAATAGATCATAAAAAGCAACGCTTTCCGGCTTGGCGAGGCGCTGCTGGACAAATTCTTCATTGAGGTTGGTGGCGACGCGCGTTTCAGCAAGCCGCGTCTGGATCTCGCCGGGACGTGTCTCCAGCACGTCGGTAAGCATCCAGTAACCATCTTTCAATTTGGCTGTGCGTGCATCCTGCCGAAGGATGATGCGCCCGTCCTGATCGAAGTGTAGCAGCACGGCATCCACGAGCAGGCTGCCATCCTCAAGAACGGCACGTGCGCCGAGGGCGAGATCGTTGTCGCCGCTCGATTGCCGCAGCCACGGGATCGGGGTGGGTTTGGTGCTGTTCTCAGTCCCGCGCCACTGCGTCTCGATCTCCGTCCCCTGGCGCTGACCCCACGCGGCCAATGGATTGATGATCAAGGTCGTCGCCAATCCGATCAGCGTTGCTCCGATGAGGAAAGGTGCCATGAACTGCCACACCGAGATGCCGGCGGCACGTGCGACGACCAGTTCTGACTTCCTGTTCAGCGAGATGAGTGTCGCCATGCCGACGAACAGGCCGATGAAGGGAATGGTCTGCTGCAGGATGAACGGCAGGCGGAGCGCAGTGAGATAGAGCACACCAGGTACCGAATAGCCCGGCAGGCTGTCGAATCGTCCTGAAGTTTCGGTGAAATCGATCAGATAGGTGATCGAGACAACGCCGAGGAGAAACCACAGCGAAGTCAGCATGTAGCGACGGAAGAAGTAGAGCCCAAGCGTCCAGATCACGCGGCACCTCCGGTGCCAGTGCCAAGCCGCTTCTGCGTCATGGCCATCGCGCTTTCGATGAGGGCAGAAATCGGCTTGGGCAGCCTTGGGCTACGGTTCGTGGCCAGCATGAAGGCAGCAGCACAACCACTTGCCAGAGGCAGCAGATACAGGAGAGGGATGAATGCGTTCGATGTCTCGGCGAGCGAGGTCAGATAGTTAGAGGCCCAGAACAAGGTGAGGGCCATGATCAGCGCCGACGCCATCGGGTGCAGTCGCGCCTCGCGATGGGAGCGGGCATCGCCGCACATCATGAGACTCAGAAGCGCGAAGACGAGCGGGAAGAAGGACGTGCTCACGCGACGATGCAACTCCGCGGTGAAGTCACTCGGCTTGCTGATATAGCGCTCGTCAAGCGGGTCCGGGTCCATCAGATAGAAGAGGTTACGATCCTTGGCGCCAAAGCGTGCCTGGCCGCGTTCTTCGGACAGATCGGAAAGGTCGAAGGCGTAGCGGTCGAAGCGGATGACGGTGACGTCGCCATTGGGCGCCTTCCGCTGCACTTCGCCGTCCTGCATCACAAGCGATTTACCGCTCTCGTCCACGGCGCCTTCCCGGGCGTAGTAGATCAGTTCCGAGGCCGGATCCCGGGAATCGGCAACAAGCAGGCCCTTCATCGTCCGGCCGGACTGGCGTTCGGAAATCTGGACATAGAGGCCCGGCTCGATCTGCCGGAACGTCTTTTCCTCGATGACCGATGACAGGAGGTCGGCATAGGCGGTGGCGATCATCGTGCGTACGTTGACGCGCATGGCCGGTTCGACGAAGCCCATCATGACGAACGAAAAGATGCTGAGACCGGCAGCGAGGACAATCAGTGGCCGCTGGATGATCGAACGCGGAGCCCCCGCAGCGTCGATCACCGCAAGTTCCGAATCGTTGTTCATCGTCGTGAGCGTATGGGTAATGCCGATCACAAGCGCAAAGGGCAGCACGGTCGCGACGAGCGTCGGAAGGATCATCGTCGCCAGAACCATGAACGACCCCACGGATTGTCCGCTGTCGGTCACCAGGTTGATACGCTGCAATACCTGCGTGGTCCAGATGATCGCCAGCACCGGGAGCAGTGCTGTCAGAAACATCAGGACGACCCGTCGCAGAATGTATTGTTCGAGTATCTTCATAGGGTTCCCTTGCAGGCGCGACACGCAGACGTCGCGCCGAGGATCGGCTTTCTCTACGATGGTTGCGGCGATTTGGCGACCGGCCCTCGGTATTTTCCCCGGCTTCGTGAATTCATTTTCTGGCTCACCGCGATAAATCTGACACGCTCAACCTTGGCAGCCGCAATCGGGGGGTTGGGGCAGGAATGTCTGGTCAAACTCTTGCCATCGTTCGCGAAAAGACCATGATCCCTCAAGACCTCCCACAATGCCAATTCAAGGTGCCTCATGTCGTTGAAACTCGCCATCTCTTTCGCCAAGACCCATCCTGCGACCGGAGGCATCGCCATCCTGCTGGCGGCGTCCGGGGCGGAGCAGCCGGCGGGCGCGATGGAGGCAGACCCGGCGGGCGTCTATGCGCGAGCGGCGAAAGTCGGCAAGTTCAAGGGTAAGGCGCTTTCAACCCTCGACATCGTTGCACCGCATGGCTCTGCACTGGATCGTCTTGTCGTGCTCGGCATGGGCAAGCCGGATGGTCTCGTTGCCCACGACTGGCTGAAGGCGGGCGGCTCGGCGACCGCCGCGCTCAAGGGGGCGGAAAGCGTTGTCGTCTATCTCGACGCTCCGGGCATCGTTGTTTCTCCCAAGGCGGCAGCCGATTTCGCCCTCGGTATGCTGCTGCGCAGCTACAAGTTCGATACCTACAAGACGAAGAAGAAGGCGGATGACGAGGAGGAAAAGGCTGAGAAGTCCGTCAAGGTCACGATCGTAACCGCAGAGGCTGCCGGTGCGAAGAAGGCCTTCGCCGAGGCCGAGGCAATCGCAGAGGGCGTGGTCCTGGCACGCGATCTCGTCAACGAGCCGGCCAATGTCCTCGGGCCCTGGAATTTGCTGCGAACGCGGAATTCAAGAAGCTCGGTGTCGAGATCGAGATCCTCACCGAAAAGGAAATGAAGAAGCTCGGCATGGGCGCGCTGCTCGGCGTCGCTCAGGGTTCGGTACGCCCGCCACGTCTCGTGGTGATGCAGTGGAAGGGCGGCAAGTCGAAGGACAAGCCGATCGCCTTCGTCGGCAAGGGCGTTGTCTTCGATACCGGCGGCATCTCGATCAAGCCGGCGGGCGGGATGGAGGATATGAAGGGCGACATGGGCGGTGCGGCCGCCGTGACCGGTCTGATGCATGTTCTGGCAGCCCGCAAGGCGAAGGTCAACGCGGTAGGCATCATCGGCCTCGTCGAGAATATGCCTGATGGAAACGCCCAGCGTCCGGGGGACATCGTCACCTCGATGTCCGGCCAGACCATCGAGGTCATCAACACCGATGCGGAAGGTCGCCTCGTGCTCTGCGACGCCCTCTGGTACTGCAACGATCGCTTCGAGCCGGCCTTCATGATCAACCTCGCTACCCTCACGGGCGCGATCACGGTTGCCCTCGGCAACCAGCATGCCGGTCTCTTCTCCAATGACGACACGCTTTCTGAAAAGCTGCTGACGGCAGGTCAGGTAACAAATGAGCGTTTGTGGCGCATGCCACTCGGCAAGGAATACGACAAGATGATCGATTCCAAGTTTGCCGACATGAAGAACACCGGCGGCCGCCTGGCCGGTTCGATCACGGCCGCCCAGTTCCTCAAGCGCTTCGTCAAGGACACGCCCTGGGCGCATCTCGACATTGCTGGTACGGCCATGGGCTCGCCGAATGACGAAATCAACCAGTCCTGGGGCTCGGGCTTCGGCGTGCGCCTGCTCGATGAGCTGGTGCGCGCGAACTACGAAGCGTGATCCTGGAGACGGAGCGCCGGATGGCCGAAGTCCTGTTCTACCACCTGACCGAATCCAAGCTGGAGGACGCTCTGCCCCCCTTGCTGGAGAAGAGTGTCGAGCGCGGCTGGAAGGTGGCAGTGCAGACCCGCGATGCAGAACGTCGCGACGCGCTCGACGCCCATCTCTGGACATACCGCGACGAGAGTTTTCTCCCGCATGGAACGGATGAAGGGGCGTCGCCGGACCGGCAACCGGTGCTGCTGACGGTTGAGCGGGAGAACCTGAATGCGGCGAGCGTGCGCTTTCTGGTAGACGGATCCGAGCCCTCCGAAGAGCTCGTGTATGACCGCGTGGTCTTCGTCTTCGACGGCTATGATGCCGCGCAGCTCGAGGGCGCCCGGGCGCAATGGAAACGGCTAAAGGCGCAGGGCCATAACCTGACCTATTGGCAGCAGTCGCCCGAGGGCCGCTGGGAGAAGAAGGCCTGAACCTGGAGTCAATTCACGAACGCCAAAACGGCGCTTATGAACTTTCTATTTTTCATCTCGGGATCACCTGCCAAACGCTGAAAAATGAAGTCCCTGCGGGTGTAGTCGGCTATTGACCAACCGGGTTGGGTCAACTGCCCTATGCAGTCGCCTACCTGTAAACGTTCTCTAGACTGGCCCGGCCCCGGACATCTGTCGTTCGGGCCTCGTGGCAGTGCTATGAGCGCGGGATCATCGGCGTTCTTCATTGCCACTCTGACTGCTAAAGCCATCACCTCGTAGCCCAATGACGACAAATGCATGTTGTCAAAACTGAAGAGGCCGCCTTCAGTAATCTTTGCGGCGTACGCGTCGCCGGTGCTATAGCCGCTGTCGCCTTGAACTCTCATGGGCCTGTTGTCAAAGTGGAAGTCTCTCCCGGTTCCGCTCATGGTTTTCGGCACTCCCAATCGCTTTCCCGCACAGTTTGGCTCGCGATTGAAGACGCATTTCTTGTAGTCCTTGGCACGTATGGCTTTCGCCATATCGACATAGACGAAGCGAGGTCCTCCAGCTTTGTTATGATTTTCAAGGGCTTGTCTAAGTTTGATATTGACGTCGCTGACGAGGCGATCGCCCCGATCGATGACCTCGCGTTTGATTTTTGGTTCGAGATGTCCAGCGATACGAAAGAGGATCTTCTGGACTTTTCGTCAAAAACGACATTCGCAGTCTGGCTGGGAAGCACTAGATTGTTTACGTATACATACTCTAGGCCTTTGACGCGAGACAGGCGCTTGACCATCGCTTCCATGTCATCGATGAACTGTATCCCTAGGAAGTCTTTGATCGGTCGGACGCAGATGGGCTTTCTATTTGCGCCAACTAGCTTTTCCGATCCACTGCAACTGTCCGTATCGGTGACATCCGTGCCTTGAAACGCGATTTTATAGAGACCGTTGTTCGAACCTATGTTGATCAACAGACGTTTGGGGCGCCGTAATTCCACCTGTTCGAGCGGCGTCATCTTCTCTACGCAATCGTCACGCATCGGATTAAGAACGAATGTAGCATTTGCGTAGGTGAAGCTGTCGCCCAGTGCGCGGAATGCAGTATCAATACGCCAGCTTCCGAGCCGGTTTAGGCCCTTTTTTGCCAAGGCACGGTAATCTTGGGGCGTCCAATCGATAAGGTCGCGTGAACTTGCTCCCGAGAAAGCTAGGTTGTCCACCATCGCGCGTCTGTTTGGAGGTCTATGGTCTAGAAGTCGGGCAAGGTTTTTTTGTTGCCCAAGCGGCACAGATAGCAGGTTGCCTACTCTCGCCAGGCGGCTCTTTAGTCCAGGGGTTTCAAGGTTAAACCCGTAGTGAACAACTTCTGCTGGGGTGCTTCCGTGTGACGGGTATTGCGGTCCGTAGAAAGTTCGGTCGCCCGTCCTGTCTGCGCCCTTTTCCTCAATAAGGCCGAGACGAATGGCGACAAACGACGGAGGCGACCATTCGGACAACCACCAATTTATCCGTAGGGACTGAACGCCATTGTAAAGACTATCGCCAAGCGCCATCAGAGGCGGAGAAGCATATTCCGGATTGTCGGTCGCAAACAGTTCTGGGTTGGGGGTGCAGCCCTTGCTCCATTTCAATTTAGGAGACGGCTTTCCGTTCCAATACTTCTGGTAAGTGAATGGAGCTTCCTGTGAAAAAACAGGAAATGTTGTACAATATGCGGAAATAAAGAAGCAGCAAAGTACAAGTTTGTAATTCACGGGCTCGCTCCTGCAATAAAATATTATTGTAGAGTTCCCGCTTTGGTTGTTTGAGTCAATAGTCTAAGAAATGGCCGATCCATTCCCGGCCATCAGCCGGCCATGCCCTCTTCATACTCGGCCGAAAGCTCCAGCCACTGCTCCTCCGCAGCGGAAAGCTTGGCAGCCGCTTCCCCACGCTGCTTGGCCTTTTCCGCCGCCTTGGCTGGCGCCTTTTCGTAAAGAGCCGGATCGGCCAACTCCTTGTCGAGTGCCTGAATAAAAGTCTCCAGCTTCTTCGTCAAAGCCTCGACTTCGTTGATCTTTTTCTTGAGAGGCGCAAGACTTGCGCGCTTGTCGGCCGCAGCCTTGCGCTGCTCGGCCTTGTTGACCGTATCGGCGCCGTTGTCGCCCTTGTCTTTCTCGACTGGCTTCTTGCCCGAGGCGATGATGAGCGAGCGATACTCTTCCATATCGCCGTCGAAGCTGGTGACGGTGCCGTTGTTGACGAGCCACAAGCGGTCGACGGTCGCCTCGATCAGGTGGCGATCGTGGCTGATCAGGATGACGGCGCCTTCGTAGTCGTTGAGCGCCTCAATCAGCGCCTTGCGGCTGTCGATATCCAGATGGTTCGTCGGCTCGTCGAGGATCAGGAGGTTCGGCGCGTGGAAGGCCGCAAGCCCCATCAGCAGACGCGCCTTTTCGCCACCCGAGAGATCCTTGGCGGCCGTCTCCATCTTTTCCGTCGCAAGCCCCATTTGTGCGACGCGGGCACGCACCTTGGCTTCCGGCTCCAGCGGCATCAGCCGGCGCACATGGGCAACCGGGCTTTCATTCGGGATCAGGTCGTCGAGTTGGTGCTGGGCGAAGAAGCCGATCTTCAGGCTCGACGCGGTCTTGAGCTGGCCACCCTGGGCTTCCAGTCGCCCGGAGATGAACTTGGCGAAGGTCGACTTGCCGTTACCGTTCGAACCGAGCAGCGCGATGCGGTCGTCGTTGTCGATGCGCAGGTTGAGGTTCTTCAGGATCGCCTTGCCCGGCTCGTAGCCGACCACACCGCCAGAGATGGCCACGATCGGGGAGGCCGGCTGCTTTTCAGGCTTCGGGAAGGTGATCGGATGAACGTGGTCCTCGATGACGGCGGCGACCGTGCCCATGCGCTCCAGCGCCTTGATGCGGCTCTGGGCCTGCTTGGCCTTGGTTGCCTTGGCACGGAAGCGATCGATGAAGCTCTGCATATGTTTGCGGGCGGCGTCGTTCTTCGCCTTGGCCTTCATCTGCAATTCGTCGTTCTCGGCCTTCTGCCGCTCGAAGCTGTCATAGCCGCCGCGATAGAGCGTGAGCTTCTGCTGGTCGAGATGGATGATCGAGTTGACGGCGGTGTTCAGGAGATCCCGGTCGTGGCTGATGATGATGACCGTGTGCGGATAACGCCGCACATAGTCCTCGAGCCACAGCGTGCCTTCAAGGTCGAGATAGTTGGTCGGCTCGTCGAGCAACAGCAGATCCGGCTCAGCAAACAGCACGGAGGCGAGCGCCACGCGCATGCGCCACCCACCGGAAAAGGAGGAGGCGGGGCGCAACTGCGCCTCGTGGTCGAAGCCGAGGCCCGACAGGATCGTCGCGGCACGAGCTTCTGCCGAATGCGCGCCGATATCGGCCAATCGTGTCTGAATTTCCGCGATCCGGTGCGGATCGCTTGCAGTCTCTGCCTCTGCGAGCAGCGCTGCCCGTTCCTTGTCTGCGGCAAGCACGATGGAGATCAGCGAGTCTTCCGTGCCCGGCGCTTCCTGCGCGACCTGGCCGATGCGCGCGTTCTTCGGGATGGAGATATTGCCGCTTTCGGACGCCAGGTCGCCCGTGATGATGCGGAACAGCGTGGATTTACCAGCACCATTCTTGCCGACTAGGCCAGCCTTGGTGCCCGCCGGCAGCGCGACGCTGGCGTTGTCGATGAGCAGGCGGCCTGCGATGCGGGCGGAGATATCGTTGATCGTGATCATGGTTCTGGCTTTTGGCCGATGTCACGGCCAAAGGCAAGCGGGCGAGGGTGCCCGGTCGGGCCTGTCAGGCGATCTCGTCAGGCGACCTGGCGCTGCCCGGGCTTGTAGCCGATGATCGGCTGACGCGGGTTTTGCCGTGCCAAAATCGTGGCGGTCTTGGCAATGGCGAGCCAACTCGTCGGATCCGCAGCCTCGTGCGCCATGGCGTGACCGATCGCGAGCGGCAGCCCGCCGACGCCCGGCGAGGTCTCGGACGCGAAGACGAGATTGTTTTCCGCCGTCGTGAACAGCCGTTCTGCGATGATGTGTGCCTCGTCGGCATTGATGCCATCGAAGACGAAGGCAAAGGTGTCAGCCTCGATCCTGGCGATGAAATCGTGCTTCTTGATCGCCTTGCGGAAGATGCCGGCCAGTCCTTTGATCAGCTTGCTTACGGCCTCGTCACCATACTGGTGCTGCAGACCGGGAAGATCGAGAATTTCGATCAGCACGAGCGCGCTCGGCTTGGCCGCCGAGGCTGCCGAATGGACCTCCTCCAGTGTCTGGAAGAGGCTGATGCGGTTCGCAAGCCCCGTCAGATGATCGCGCTTCATTGCAGCCTGCGCCGCACGGATGGCACGGTCTGCGGCATTCAGGCTGTCCAGCCCCTCGGCCACATCGGAGGAGAGCGCGGTTTCCGCCTTGATCATGTCTCTGGCAATCGAGGAGAGCAGATCCAGTTCGCCGAGCAACTGGTCGATACCGACACTGACATCCTCGCGGATCGAGCGGATGACGCCCTCCACCGAGTTCGTGAAGGCACGCTTCTGTGTCAGTCCGAGTGACAGCTGGTCGCTGAGCCGCGTCAGCGTCTTCAGCGTTTCGTCCTGCAAGCGCTCGGCCGAGACACCGCAATGGCCGGCAAGCCGATGCTTGAGGCCGAGCTGGTCGAGCGCCGATTGTGTCGGGCGGGATCCAAGGGCTGAAAGCTCGCGCGCAAGATCGGAATTGCCGCCGGTAAAGGCTTCATGCACAAGTTCGAAGTTGCGGGGGAGCCCTGCGATCTGATGCTTCAGCATGAAGACGGTGATCTTCTGTAATTCTTCTGCTGCGCTGTGCGCTCCGCCCGTGTGCTGTGCCCCTTGCATGCCGCGATCCCGTTCCTTGCCCTTTTGGCGCGCAGTCTGGCCGAGACGGTTGCAGATTTGGTTAAACGCGAGCTGCACTCGATCGGCTTGGTTAGCCGAGGATGAACGGGCGCGAGTGGTGGCTCAGAGATAGGCCTTGCCTTCGCCGCGCACGAAGTAGACGAGGTCGAGGCTGAGGCTTGGCTTGCCCATTCCGGTCAGCCCCGCATGCACCTGTCCGCGGTGATGTGTCTGGTGGTTGAAGACATGCGTGAGGGCAGGCCAGAGCTTCTGGGTCACGATCTCGGGTGAACTGACCGGCGAATAGGTGAACGGCTGCTCGATCGCGTCAGGTGTCAGGCTGCGGGTATAGCGGATGAAGCGGTCGTCCTCTTCCACCCGCGCGGCACGCAGATCGTCGAACCTCTCGTAGGGGCGCTCATTGAGCGCCGTTGGTTTCGGGCCTTCTCCGGTGAAACGATTGAGCCAGACGCGGTCGGCGGTCAGGATGTGGCTGAGGGTCGCGAAGACGGATCCGAAAAAGGCGCCGGTATCCCGCTCCAGCTCTTCGGCGGAGAGTTCTCCAACGGCGGCGTAGAGGAGCCGGTTGGCCCAAGCATTGTACTCGGCGAGCATCTGGTGGTTCTGCATCTCGTTCTCCTGATCGCGATCGTCGCTCAGACTAGACCGATTTTAGAGCAATGGGGCTGATGGGTTCCATGAAAATTGCTGATTTGCATCGAGCTCCGTGATGCGGTTGTCTGGCGAGACATCAGGAGACGCCAATGACGATCACCCTCTATTCTCTCTGCGGCACCGACGCATCCCGCCCTTTTTCACCGCATTGCTGGAAGGTCGTGATGGCCCTGCATCACAAGGGGCTCGTATTTGAAGAACGCCCGCTGGCTTTCACTGCGATCCCGACGGTGGAGAATGGCGCTTCCAAGACCGTTCCGGTTCTGCGGGACGGACAGGAACTGGTCTCCGACAGCATCCGGATCGCGCAATATCTCGAAGAAGCGTATCCGGACGCGCCGAGCCTCTTCGGCGGTCCGGGCGGCGAGGCGGCCGCGCGGCTGGTGGAAGGCTATGCCCAGCATGTCGTCCATGGCGCAATCACCCGCATCGCGCTGATCGATATCCACGACATGCTAGACCCCATTGACCAGGCCTATTTCCGCAAGAGCCGGGAAGAGCGTCTTGGCAAGAGCCTTGAGGAGATCGCAGCCGGACGGGATGCGGCGATCGCAGCGCTGCCGGCAGCCCTGCAGCCGCTGCGCCACATGCTGTCATTCCAGCCCTTTGTCGGTGGCGAAAAGCCGCTGTTTGGCGACTACATCCTGTTTGGTGCATTGCAGTGGCTGAAGATCACCACGGGATCCCTTCACCTTCCGGAGGATGACCCGGTCAGCCGCTGGTTCAATCGCTGCCTCGATCTCTACCAGGGGGCAGCCCGGGCCGTGGCGTAAGGGTGCGCGGCAGCCCGATTATGACGTCGGCGTGAAATTCGTGAACCCCTCTTGTCTTCGTGATTCGGGGCGGGTAGATACCGCCCACTTTCCCTGACAGACAAAAGGATGAGACAGATGGCGATTGAACGCACCTTCTCGATGATCAAGCCCGATGCCACGAAGCGCAACCTGACCGGTGCGATCACCAAGGTCTTCGAAGACAACGGCCTGCGCGTCGTCGCTTCCAAGCGCGTATGGATGAGCCAGCGCGAAGCCGAAGGCTTCTACGCCGTTCACAAGGAACGCCCCTTCTTCGGCGAACTGGTTGAAGGCATGACCTCTGGCCCGACCATCGTTCAGGTTCTCGAAGGCGAAAACGCCATCCTGAAGAACCGCGAAATCATGGGCGCGACCAACCCGGCCAATGCCGACGAAGGCACGATCCGCAAGATGTTCGCCCTCTCGATCGGCGAAAACTCGGTTCACGGTTCGGACGCTCCGGAAACCGCTGCCGAAGAAATCAAGTACTGGTTCGCAGACACCGAAATCGTCGGCTGAATCAAGTCCTGAGGCTCAAGCCTCAAGGCATTGGAAGAATTGATGAACCGGGGCCGAAAGGCTCCGGTTTTTCGTTGCGTAAGGTCTCGTGTCCTCGTGCCGCTTCAGGCGGCCGGACATGTCTCTTCCTGCGCATAATCCACCGTCCCATCGGCGCCATAGACCTCGGGATTGGGCGTGTAGACCGGCCCCACCACGAGCGCCTTTCCGGGCATGATCGTCTGGTCGAGGCTCGATGTCAGCGTCGTCTCGATGGTCTGCAGCACCTTGTCCGATCCGTCGAGGATACGGATCGAGACCCAGTAGGGGCGGTCCTTGACGACGCAATGCACCGGCGGGCTTTCTAGTGACACCTTCTCCCAGAAGGGGAAGATCTTGGCACGCGTAATGAGGGGAGCGCGGCCGGCAGGGTTCTCGAATGTGGTCTCGACGAAGCTCGGATCGGGCAGCGGCCCGTTGCGGGCGAGTGTCACGACATAGGTTGCCTGCGCTACGCGATAGTTGAAGATGAAGACCTTGCCGGAGAGCTTGAGCGGCTCATCCAGGTCTTCACGCTGGCAGCCCGCCAAACTCGCGAGCCCCACGAGAAGGGCAGCACAGATCGAGACCGCCTTCATGACGAGACCTCCTTCTTTTTCCGATGATAGTGACGGTTGGCCTTCACCCGGTTGCCGCAGACGGCCATGTCGCACCAGGTTCGACTGCGGTTCTTGCTGCGGTCCATGAACAGCCAGCCGCAATTGCCGCAGATCTTCATGCGCTCCGGCTGTGGCTCACAGACAAGGCCAAGCGCCGAATGGGCAGTCGCAGCTTCCAGGCTGTCATCGCTGGTGGCGGTGCGAAGGGCGGTCGCGCAGACCTCCAGGAGGTCCGCAAGCTGTGTGCGACTGTCCTCTCCAACAATGCGGCGTCGGAAATAGCCGTCGATAGCCTCGCGCAAATGCAGGAACAGTGCTTCGTTTTCCGGAGCGATCGGTCGCAGCTGCCCAAATCTCTTCCGTTCCGCCGAGAGCCGCGACGCCGCTTCCGGAAAAGCGGCCAGCTGCTCCGGCACGGCGAAGCGGTCTCGTCGTCCGTCTGGTTCATGCCGAAGGATGACGCTGTTGGCGACATCGAGCGCCAGCGCACCACCGGCAAAGCGGTGAGGGGTCCAAGAGAAGGTCATGGATTCAATATAACTGGTAAAAGCAATTTTGACAGTTATAAATGTGCAGAGAGGGACCGATGGCCTACCTGCTGCAACAACTCCTGAACGCTTTGCCGATGGCGAGCCTCTATGCCTGTCTGGCATTCGGCCACGCACTCGCCTTTGGAGTGACGAAGCGGCCGGATATCACCTTCGGCGCTCTCGTCGCCTTTGCGGGGCAGATCTGCCTGTTGTTCACCGATTATGGCTGGAACCGCCTCTATCTCGTCCTGCCGGCAGCGCTCGGCCTCGGCCTTGCCTCGGGTCTCGCCTACACTCTGCTCGCAGGGGTCTGGAACGCGCGTTATGTCATGCTCCCGCTGCACACCCGTTCGCCCAACGCGGTGATCGTGGCTGCGCTCGGAGTCGTGCTGCTGCTGTCGGAGGGTGCTCGTCTGGCGCTCGACACCCGCAGTCTCTGGCTGCCGCCGATGGGCCAGCAAATGGTGACATTGCTTATGGTCGATGGAGTACCAATAGGCCTCACCAGACTGCAGGTCCTGCATATCGCCCTGATGGTGGGGCTGGTCATCAGTGGCCATTGGCTGCTGACGGCGAGCCGGGCAGGGCGCCTGTGGCAGGCGGTCTGCCAGGACCCTCTGGCCGCGCGCCTGCTCGGCGTCGATGCTGACCGGATCTTCGTGCTTTCACTGATGGCGGCGGCAACCTGTGCCGCCTTGGGCGGCCTCTCCGCAACCGCGCTCTACGGCACCATGGATTTTGGTGCCGGTCTGATGTTCGGGTTGAAGGTGGTGCTGATCGCAGCCGTCGGCGGCTATTCCCGGCCCCTGCATTCGGCGCTGGGTGCCGCGGTTGTCGCCTTTGCTGAGCAACTCTGGGGCGCCTACGGCCCAATGGTCTGGCGTGACGCCGTGATCATCTCGGCGCTCGTCTGGCTGCTGGTACTCAGCCGCCGCGAGCGGATCATTCCTTGATCCAGCGATCCCGCGCGCTGTCGTCGGCGTCCTTGGCCGCGACCCAGTCACCGCTCGCCCCATCCTGGCCGTGCTCCTTCTTCCAGAAGGGAGCGGAGGTCTTGAGGAAGTCCATGACGAAATTGGCCCCGTCGAAAGCCGCCTGCCTATGGGGTGCAGCGGCAATGACGAGAACGATCTGTTTCCCCGCCTCGATCCGGCCGAAGCGATGGATCGCGGTGAGGCCGATGAGCGAGAAGCGCTCGATCGCAAGGTCGCAGATCCGGGTCATCTCGGCTTCCGCCATGCCCGGATAATGTTCGAGTTCGAGGGCAGAGAGGCTGCCGGCCTCGTCGCGGCAAAGGCCGACAAAGGAAACGAGCGCGCCGATATCCTTCCGCCCCTCCGTGAGAACCCGGGACCCGCTGCAGCGTCGAAATCATCCCGCTGCACGCGAATGGTGGGTGTGGGCTTGGCCGTCATGGTCTGAACTCCGGCGGCGGGCCTCTCAGCCCCCGGTCATCGGCGGAAAGATGCCGATCTCGCGGGCATCAGCGATCGATTCGTGGTGCTCCACATGCTCCTGATTGACCGCAACACGGATCGCCTTCGGGAAACGAAGAGCCTCTTCGTATCCCTCGCCGAGGGTGGCAAGCCAGGTCACGAGATCGCCGGCCGTCTTTACGTCCGCGGGAATGTCGATCTCTTCCTCACCCTTGCCGATCCGTTCGCGGACCCAGGCGAAGTAGACGATCTTCGCCATCTCAATCCACCATGTGCTTCGCGCCGGCGCGGAAATAGTCGTAGCCGGTATAGATGGTCAGGATCGCTGCGATCCAGAGCAGCGTGATCCCGGCTTCGGTCGTGTAAGGCAGAACCTTGTCACCGGCAGGACCTGCCAGGAGGAAGGCGAGCGCGAACATCTGCGCCGTCGTCTTCCACTTGGCAATCTGGGTCACAGGCACGGAAACCTTCAGCGCCGCCAGATATTCGCGCAGGCCCGAAACCAGGATTTCGCGGCAGAGAATGGTGATGGCCGCCCAGATCGACCAGCCGGCATCGTGCCGTCGGCCGCCATCAGCAGCAGCACGCCCAGGTTGCGCAGAAGCGTCATTGTCGGGTCAGCATCTTGCCGATATTCGAGGTCTGGTTCCAGATGCGCGCCAGATAGCCGTCGAGATAATCCGTGATCGAGGCGACGATGAAGATCGCAAGACCGGTCCAGCGGGCGAAATCGGAGCTCTGCAGTTTGCCCTCGAGGAAGAAGCACACGACGATGAGCGGCACGGCGATGATGCGGGCGTAGGTCAGGAGATTGGGAATGTTGTATGCGCGCGAAGCCATGATGCCCTGTCTTTGTGTCTGGATGCGTCGGTAGATGATGTCTTTCGGCGGAAACCGTCAACTCAAGAATTCTGAATGGATTTTATCACGCTTGCGGCGATCGGTTCGTCTTTTCGCGTCACTCGCCACTGTTTTCGTGGAAATGGTTGTAGATCAGCCGCGCGACGGCCTCCGAAATGCCCTCGACGGCCATCAGGTCGCTGATCGCAGCGCGTGAAACGGCCTTTGCCGTTCCGAAGTGCTGAAGAAGCGCCCGCTTGCGCGTCGGGCCGATACCGGCGATCTCGTCGAGCGGGTTCTTGACCATTTCCTTCTTGCGCCGCGCCCGATGGGAGCCGATCGCAAACCGGTGTGCCTCGTCGCGCATGCGCTGGATGAAGTAGAGCACCGGATCGCGCGGCGGCAGGGTGAAGTCCGGCTTGCCCTGCACGAAGAAGCGCTCGCGACCTGCATCGCGGTCGACACCCTTGGCGACGCCAATCGCAATCACGCTTTCGGTGATATCCAGTTCGTCGAGGATCTTGCGCACCGCCGTCATCTGGCCCTGACCACCGTCGATGAGGATCACATCCGGCCAGGCGGGGAAGCCGGCATCCGCGCTGTCCTCCGGAGCCACACTGCGATCCGGCTTTCCTCTTCCTTCAACAGGCGCGTGAAGCGTCGCGTCATCACTTCGCGCATCATGCCGAAATCGTCGCCGGGCGTGATGTCGGTCGATTTGATGTTGAACTTGCGATACTGGCCCTTTGACGAAACCTTCCGGCCCCGCGACCACCATCCCGCCGACGGCATTGGTACCCATGATGTGGGAGTTGTCGTAGATCTCGATGCGGCGCGGCACCTTGGGCAGCTGAAAGGTCTCGGCAAGTCCCGCCAGCAGGCGCGACTGCGAGGCAGTCTCGGCGAGCTTCCGCCCATGCGCCTCGCGGGCATTGGAATTCACGTGATCGACGAGATCCTTCTTTTCCCCGCGCTGCGGCACGCTGATCGAAACCTTGTGGCCGGCCTTTACCGCCAGCGCAGTGGCCAGCAGATCCTGCAGTTGCACGGGACTGCCGACAGCAGGATGAGCCGCGGCGACGGGTTTGTCGTCATAAAACTGGGCGAGGAAGGAGTTGAGCACTTCCGCTGCGCTGAGCTGCGGATCTGCCTTGGGGAAATAGGCCTGGTTGCCCCAGTTCTGGCTGGCCCGGAAGAAGAAGACTTGGATGCAGGAAAGCCCGCCCTCGTGATGGATCGCGAAGACATCGGCTTCCTCGACGCCAGCAGGGTTGATGCCCTGGTGGCTCTGGACGTGGCTAAGCCCGGCAAGACGATCGCGATAGACGGCGGCGCGCTCGAAATCGAGGTCTTCGGCAGCGGCATTCATGGCCTCGGCCATGTGCTTCCTTGACGTTCTGGCTCTTGCCCGAGAGGAAGTCCTTGGCTTCGCGCACGAGGCCGGAATAGCCCTCGTCGCTGATCTCATGGGTGCAGGGACCCGAACAGCGCTTGATTTGATAGAGCAGACAGGGGCGCGTGCGGCTTTCGAAGACGCTGTCGGTGCAGGTGCGCAGCAGGAACGCTCGCTGCAGCGAGTTGATGGTGCGGCCAACGGCGCTCGCCGAGGCAAAGGGACCGAAATAGTCTCCCTTGCGGGCGCGCGCGCCGCGATGCTTGTAGATCGCGGGAGACCGGCTGTCGCCGGTGATCAGGATATAGGGAAAGCTCTTGTCGTCGCGCAACAGCACGTTGAAGCGCGGACGCAGGCGCTTGATCAGATTGGCTTCGAGCAGCAGCGCCTCGACCTCGGTCCGGGTCGTGACAAATTCCATGTGCACGGTGTCGCGCACCATCCGAGACAGCCGGTTCGAATGCACGCGGCCCTGCGCATAGTTGCTGACGCGCTTCTTCAGGCTGCGCGCCTTGCCGACATACATGACCTCGCCGTCCTTGTTCAGCATCCGGTATACGCCGGGGGCGTTCGGCAGACGCTTGACGAATTCGGCAATCAGATCGGCGCCGGTCAGGCCCGTTTCATCGAGCCCGTCAACATGCCAGTCGATCTCGACGCCGGGACGGGAGGCTTCCACCTCAACCACGCTCTCGTCGTCATCCTCTTCCGTGCCGTCATAGAGAATGCCGCCATCGGGCAGCTTTCCTCCATTCATTCATTGATCTCCGTGCCGTTCCAAATCAGATGCTGCCCCCCATCCAAGGCGATCATTTGGCCGGTGATCGACGGCGTGTCAAAAAGAAAGCGGATCGTGCGCCCGAATTCGTCCAGCGAGGGGCCGCGCTTGAGCGGGAGGCTGTCGATCTGCGCCTGAAAATCCTCCGGCCGCTGCCGTTCCGAGATCAGGGTGGGGCCGGGGCCGATCGCATTGACCCGAACACGCGGTGCAAAGGCCTGAGCGAGCGTCTTGGTCGCCGTCCACATGGTCGATTTCGACAGCGTGTAGGAAAAGAAGCTCGGCTTCAGCGACAGCACCCGCTGGTCGATGATGTTGACAATCAGGCCAGAGCGATCCTCCGGCAGTGCCTTGACGAGAGCGCCGCTGAGGATCGCGGGTGCGCGGACATGCACATCGAAATGCCGGGCGAAGATTTCGGCATCGAAATCGACAGCCGTGTCATCTTCGAAGACGGACGCATTGTTGACCAGCAGCCCGACGGTGCCGAATTCGGCTTCCGTCCGCGCGATCAAGGATCCGGTCTCGGAAATGTTACTGAGGTCGGCCTTGAGCGCGGTTGCCTTCTTTCCCTCTGACCTCAAGTCCTCCGCCACGGCTTCGGCCGCTTCTAGAGATGCGTTCGCATGCAATGCGACGGCAAATCCATGCGCTGCCAAGTCTTCGGCGATGGCGCGGCCAAGTCGTTTTGCGGATCCGGTGACCAATGCCACCTTCGGGATGCTGTTTTGCATCGGTCTTACCTTGTTCTGCCTGTGCTGTTGCGCTGCATATATGGCTCCCTCGCGATATTTAAACAGGCAAAAAGTGAATCCTTGCCGGACTTCTTCTTGGTGGTCCTTATGTATAATTTTAGTATATCTTGTTTGTGAACTGGCCGCCTCGCGTAAACTATTTGTTATGGTTAACGAATCGTTTGTGTCTTTTAAGCAACGTCCCGATTTGGTCACTGCTGTGCCACAATGAATTCACATTTCGGCTCTTTCATTTCCTCAATTGCCCGCCAAATGTACATTCGGAACGGACAGGTAATACCCACTAACGTTCAGGCCGCCGTTGGTTCTTAGTGAAGCGCGGCCGGGAACCGAAAGGAGACTAACATGCGTACCCTCAAGATCATGCTTCTGGCATCCGCCACCACCGTCGTCGCTTTTGCCGCCCAGGCTGCTGACGCGATCTATCAGGCACCGGAAGCCCCGGCTGCAGCCGAATCCTTCTCTGCACCGGCCGGCAACTGGTCGGGTGCATATGTCGGCGGTGGTATCACCTATGACATGGGCAAGTTCACCGGCTCGACCGATGGCCGCGATGCCGACAACCTCGGCGGCACCGTCTACGGCGGTTACAACATGCAGAGCGGCTCCATCGTATACGGTGGTGAAGCCGACCTCAGCTACAACGGCGAAGACGGCTCTGCCGGCGCCGGCCTCAAGGGCACCCAGGGCGTTAACGGCTCGATCCGTGGCCGCGTCGGTTACGACCTGAACCCCTTCCTCGTCTACGGCACGGCCGGTATCGCCGGTACCAACGTCGAGCTGGAAGGCAATGGCACGAACGACGAGAAGCTGGCTGCCGGTTACACCGTCGGCGCCGGTGTCGAAACCTTCGTCACCGACAACATCACCGCTCGCGTCGAATACCGCTACAGCGACTACCAGAAGCGCGACTTCGATCTCGGCACTGGTGCGATCTCCAAGGGCTTCGACGACCACTCCGTCAAGGTCGGCATGGGCGTGAAGTTCTGATCCACGCCATCAAATGCATAAGGAAAAGCCGGGCATCGTCCCGGCTTTTCTGTGTCTGGAGATGAGAAAGAGAAAGCGGCTCAGGCCTTGGGCCGAAGGGCAGGGAAGGGCTCGAAGGCTTTCGCAAACTTCGCCGGCCATTCGGTGAGCGCTGCCCGACCGTTCTCCCAGTCGCCGGGGAAACGCAGCATCAGATAGCCGAGCGTTGCGGCCAGCGCGAAATGGCCGCCATGCAGCTTCTTGCCGACCTTCGGCAGGTTCTTGTCGAGATAATCGAGGCTGCGATTGATCTTCGCCCACTGCCGATCGATTGCGTCCTGGCTGACGAGTTCTGGCGGCCGGAAGCGCTTTTCATAAACGATGGCCAGCAGGCAGTCGCTGATGCCGTCAGCGAGCGCCTCCAGAACCTCAGCCTCGGTCCGCTTTTCGTCCTTCTTCGGATAGAGGCGCTTGTCGCCGATCCGGTGCAGGTAGTGCATGATGGCGCGGCTGTCGAAAATGGTGGTGCCGTCGTCGGTCACCAGCGTCGGGATCTTGCCAAGCGGATTGGCATCCAGCAGTTCCGGCGGGTTTTCCGCCGTGTTCACCCGGATCTCCTCAAGTTCGATGGCGAGATGGCGGGCCGCCATGCGGACTTTTGAGGAATAAGGCGAGGCGGGCGCGAAGAGCAGCTTCATGATGGTTTCCTGTGGCTCTTGTTTGCGGGGTCAGCGCACGGGCGGAATGGTGATTTCGGACCGGCGGCAGGATCGGCTGTCGACCTCCGGGCAATTCGTGAAGCCCAGCGACTTGTCGAGGCAGATCCTGACTTCATCGACTCTCTCCCTATCACAGGTCACCGCCACTGCCGAGCGGGCAAGGCCCGGATTGCTGCGGATGAAGGCTGCTTCAACCGCCTGCGGCGATGTGCGGCTTTCCCTGTCGACATCGGAAAGCTCGGCCGGAATGCGAATGGTATCATGGGCTTGGCGGACCAGCTTGAAGTAGTCGCTCATGGAAAGCCCGGAGCAGGAGCCGTGCTTGCGCCACTGATGGCCGATCAGGCCCATGCTCGGCATGATGTCCATGACCGTGCGTCCGATCCGCTCGGGCACGCGGGTACCCTCCGATGTCGAACAATTCTCCGGCCAGCCCTTGTCGTTCTGTGGCCAGAGCCCGTGTACGACCCAGCTGAAGTCTTTGTCCTCGCCGCACTGGTCGCGATTGCGGCCTGCAGCCTCGCTGTCACAGAATGTCGGCGACCAGGAGAGCGCAAGGACATAGAAATCAAACCCGCTGCCTTGCGGGATGTCCGAGGCAGACACGGTCGGAGATTGTGCCGGGTCCGCTTTCGGCTGTGTTGAGGGTGTTTGCGAGGAGGCGGTCGTGGCAGGGCGATCACCAGGCCCCTTTTCAGGAAGGAAGCTGTAGACGGCAGCTGCCGCAAGCATGAGGCCGAAGGCGATGAAGCCGGTATAGCGTCCCACGGCGGCCTCCGATCAGTCTTCGCCGCGCAGCCAGAAGCAGCGATGCGATGCGTAGCGGTCCTGCGCCATCAACCGCTTCAGCTCGGGAAGGGCCAGATGCATCTCGTCCTTCAGCGTGAAGGGCGGATTGACGATGATGAGGCCGGTGCCCGACAAGCCCGTCTGCTCGCGGTCGCTCTTCACATGCAGTTCGGCACAGAGCATCTTGGGGATATCAAGCGCCTGCAGCGCCTCGTGGAATTCCTTTATCGGCGCGCCCTTCTTGATCGGATACCAGAGGCAGTAGACGCCATTGGCAAACCGTCGATGCGCCTTGGCGAGACCGTCGACGAGTCGTTCGTATTCGCCTTCCTTCTCGAAGGGCGGATCGACCAGCACGATGCCGCGCTTTTCC
This sequence comes from Allorhizobium sp., assembly GCA_965283865.1. Taxonomy (GTDB): domain Bacteria; phylum Pseudomonadota; class Alphaproteobacteria; order Rhizobiales; family Rhizobiaceae; genus Allorhizobium. The sequence goes on along the minus strand of CBDIQA010000001.1, from coordinate 3,238,187 downwards.
TTCGGCGGCAAATGCGCATTCAGCGTCAGCCAGCCGTCGAGCTCGGTCACGCGCACCTGGAAATCGCCTTCGAATTGACGGGACAGAGCCCGCGCGTCCTCGGGATGCAGCTCCATGGCCGAGAGGCGATCCTGCGGACGAAAGAGGTCACGGGCAAGTTTCGGCGAGCCGGGATAACGTGTCAGCGGTCCGCCGGCCTGACGATCCGGGTTGAGCGCCTTCACCGCATCGAGATAGGGCGCCATGATCTCGGCCACTTTCTCCGGCAGCTCGGCATCGATCACCTTGCCGATCCCCTCGAGCCATTCGCCTGTTTTCTGCGCTTCGTCCGACGAGAGGTCGTAGAGCCCGATGCCGGCATGGGTATCGAGCACGCGGAAGGCCTTGTCCTTCTGCTGCAGGTAGATGATCAGCCGCGACAGCACGAGATGCTTCAGCACATCGGCAAAATTGCCCGCGTGATAGATGTGGCGATAATTCATGTGCGGTTCCGATGGCGTCGATGATTTGTTCGAATGGGGCTTTTGAGCGTTCCGGCCTTGGCCTATAACCGGCGCATGAACATTCAGAGCCCCATACGAAACCGGTCGGTCGGTCATACGGCCTGTCCGCATGACTGTCCATCCACCTGCGCGCTCGACGTCGAACTGACCGAGGACGGTCGCATTGGTCGTATGCGCGGGGCAACCGAGAACAGCTATACGGCTGGCGTCATCTGCGCCAAGGTCGCGCGTTATGCCGAGCGGCTCTATCATCCCGATCGCTTGATGAAGCCGGTCCGCCGGGCAGGGGCCAAGGGGGCAGGCCAGTGGCAGGACGTCACCTGGGAAGCCGCCCTCGACGAGATCGCCGACGCCTTCGTCAAGGCTGAGCAGCGCCATGGCTCGGAAGCCGTCTGGCCTTATTTCTACGCCGGCACCATGGGCCTCGTGCAACGCGACTCGATCGAGCGCCTGCGCCACGCCAAGAAGTATTCCGGCTTCTTCGGGACGATCTGCACCAATATGGCCTGGACCGGCTATGTCATGGGCACGGGCACGCTGCGTGGTCCCGACCCGCGCGAGATGGCCGTCTCCGATTGCGTCGTGATCTGGGGCACCAATGCGGTCGCCACCCAGGTCAATGTGATGACCCACGCGATCAAGGCCCGGAAGGATCGTGGCGCCAAGATCGTCGTCATCGACATCTACGACAATCCGACGATGAAGCAGGCCGACATGGCCTTGATCCTCAAGCCCGGCACGGATGCGGCGCTCGCCTGCGCCGCCATGCATGTCGCCTTCCGCGATGGCTATGCCGACCGCGAATACATGGCGAAGTTCGCCGATGACCCGGCGGGTCTCGAAGCGCACCTCAAGGACAAGACGCCGGAATGGGCGGCCGCGATCACCGGCCTCTCCGTCGACGAGATCGAGGCTTTCGCCCGCCACGTCGGCGAGACGAAAAAGACCTATTTCCGCCTCGGCTACGGCTTCACCCGCAGCCGCAATGGTGCAGTTTCCATGCATGCGGCCCTGTCGCTCGCGACAGTGCTCGGCTCTTGGCAATACGAGGGCGGTGGTGCCTTCCATTCGAACAGTGACATCTTCCAGCTGAACAAGGCGGAGCTGATGGGCACCGCCATGGTCGACCCTGAGATCCGTATGCTCGACCAGTCGCAGATCGGTCGTGTCCTGACGGGGGACGCGGAAGCGCTCCGCCATCGCGGCCCGGTCGACGCGCTGATCATCCAGAACACCAATCCGGTGAATGTGGCGCCCGAACAGCGGCTGGTGAAACAGGGCTTCCTGCGCGACGATCTCTTCGTTGCGGTGCACGAGCAGTTCATGACCGATACGGCGAAGCTTGCCGATATCGTGCTGCCGGCCACCATGTTCGTCGAGCATGACGACATCTATCGCGGCGGCGGCCAGCAGCCATATCCTGCTCGGACCGAAGCTCGTCGATGCGCCGCCCTTGGTGCGCACCAATCTCTTCGTCATCGAGGAACTGGCAAAACGCCTCGGCATCGCCGATCGCCCGGGTTTCGGCAAGACCGAGCGCGAGCATATCGAGCGCATGCTCTATATCAGCTGCAAGCCGGATTTCGACACGCTGATCAAGGACAAGTGGCTCGACTGCCAGCCGGCCTTCGACGATGCCCATTACCTGAACGGCTTTGCCCATCCGGACGGTAAGTTCCGCTTCAAGCCGGACTGGGAAAACACGCCAGCCCCGAACAAGCCGCCGGCAAAGCTCGGCTCGCTGGGACCGATAAAGGCGCTCCCAGTTTACCCCGATCAGGTCGACCTCATCGAAGTGGCCGATGCGGAGCACCCCTTCCGCCTTGCGACCTCGCCGGCACGTAACTTCCTGAACTCCACCTTCGCCGAGACCAAAACCTCGCGCGACAAGGAAGGCCGCCCCGAGGTCATGGTCAATCCGGCCGATGCCCTGAGCCTCGGCCTCGCCGATGGCGATGTTGTTGAGCTCGGCAATGTCAGGGGCGAACTGCGCATCCATGCCAAGATCACCGATGCCGTGAAGCCCGGCGTTCTAATCGCGGAAGGCCTCTGGCCGAACAAGAGCCATCTCGACGGTGAAGGCATCAATGTCCTGACCTGCGCCGATCCGGCCGCTCCCCATGGCGGTGCCGCCTTCCATGACAACAAGGTCTGGCTGAGAAAATCTTGAGCATGAGCATTTTCGACAAAGCCCGGATCGCGATCCTGGAAGACAAGACGCTGTGGAAGGGCTGGAGCCACCTGCGCGGCATTACCTTCGACTTCTTCCGCGAGGGCAGGGCGCCGCACAGGCTCACCTGGGAAGTCTTCGATCGCCGCAACGCCTCGGCCATTCTCTTGCACAATGTGGAGCGCGACACCGTCACCCTGGTGCGACAGCTGCGCATCGCAGCCCATCTGAGCGGTGAATATCCCTATCTGCTCGAGGCCCCGGCCGGCTTCATCGATGACGGAGAAACCGCGCTGCAGGCAGCGCTGCGCGAAGCGCTGGAAGAAACGGGTTACAAGATCACCCGGGCCACCCCTGCCTTCGCCGCCTACATGTCTCCAGGTTCGGTCACCGAGAAGCTCCACGGCTTCTACGCCGCCGTGACCGATGCCGACCGGATTGCCGACGGTGGCGGGCTCGACGACGAGCAGGAAGACCTCGAAGTCGTTGAACTGCCCTTCACGGAAGCCATGGAGATGGTCGAGGCCGGCGAGATCATCGACGCCAAGACGATCATGCTGCTGCAATGGGCAGCCCTTCGGCGGAGTGCCGGGGGCGCTTAGAATGCGCCCTTTATACCGGCCGAAATCGTGACGGACTCATAGTCTGCGGCAGCAGAGTCGTCGAAATAGGTCACAACTCCGGTTGCGGTGTTGCGACGCTCCATGTCGCCTCGTGTCTTAAAGATCTTTTGGAAATCGCCAGCGACGTAGACGGTGGCTGAGGGTAGAAACTGATAGTCGGCTGTAACTGTAGCACCCATCATTGGCGCGAGGTTCATCCGTTCGATGAAGTGCAGATCTCGCATCCAATGATCATCAACGTCTTTGTATCCGACGCTCGCGCCACCACGCAGAACGCCTGAAACCGTGAAGGCGCCGACTTTCTGCTCAGCATTGGCGCTGAGAAACAGCGTCGGTATCCGTTGCTCGTAGGTAATCCCCTTTTCACCGTCGGCAAAGTTGCCGACGGTGTCGTGCAGCGTCACGTCCGTATAGATGTAGCTTCCGCCGCGGGCTGTCCATTTGACGTTGGTGTAACCGACACCGCCGCCGACGCCGAGCCGGGTCGCACCGGTATCAACTAAGGCGCGCTCCGCCTCGAGCAGCACGTTGATGTAGCGATCTAGGTCCGTATCTGGATGCAGCGACTGGTCCGTCCAGCCGGAATAGGATGTGTCCAGCCAGTCGCGGTCTTCCATGAAACCGTCGCCCCCGAGGCCGACGTCGACCCGGCCTTTCAGTTTCCAAGCGTAACCGATGTCGACCTCTGCCCCGATCGAGCCAGTTTTGACGCCCTTGCTCTCCCAGTCGAGTTGGCTGACTTTGTAGTCGCCACTATAGACATATTCACCGGCCTTGATGTTGGCCATCCCGATGCCACCGAAGTAGCGAACAGAACCGGCAGAAGAGCCTGAGAAAGCGTCTTGGCTGGAGGCAGGAGCCGTGGAAAGTAGAATGTTGCTGATCGAGAGAAGCGAAATGATTTGGAGCTTGAACATGGCTTGACCGTATCGATGTGATAATCGCCACGGTTGCATGTTTATGGTTAAGAGAATGCTATCGGTTGGAGTCTCTTGCGGCTCCAACCGCCTCAGGCGCTGATCAACCTGGCGTCCGCATCCGTTCCCGATGTCAGCCGTTCGACGCTGCCATCGCTGCGCATCGAGACACTACCCGATGCCACCAGCTTCAGTGCCGCCGCATAGGTCTGGTGTTCTACAGTCAGCACACGTGCCGCCAGCGTCTCTGCCGTATCATCGATCAGAACGGGCACGACCGCCTGCGCAATGACTGGGCCTTCGTCCATGCCTTCGGTGACGAAATGGACCGTGCAGCCAGCGACCTTCATGCCGGCATCGATTGCCCGCTGATGGGTGTGCAGGCCCGGGAAGAGCGGCAGCAGGGACGGGTGGATGTTGAGGATCCGCCCCTCGTGTGGCCGGATGAAGTCACCCGAGAGCAGGCGCATGTAACCTGCAAGGCAGATCAGGTCCGGACCGATCTCGGCGAGTGCGGCGAGGATTGCCGACTCATGTTCGGCCTTGGAGCCGTAGGCCTTGCGCTCGAAAACGTGTGTCGGAATGCCGAGCGCTTCCGCCTTAACAAGGCCGCCGGCCTCTGGCTTGTCGGAAAAGACCGCGACGATCTCGGCCGGATAGTCCGCCGCTTCGCAAGCTCTGGCCAGCGCCAGCATGTTCGATCCGCCGCCGGAAATGAAGGCGACGACGCGTTGGCGCCGGGCGCTCATAGGGCGAGCGTACCCTTGTAGGTCACGCCATGCGCACCCTCTTCGCGGGCAATCATGCGACCCAGACGGGCAACGGTTTCACCCTCGGCTTCCAGTGCCTTGGTCACGTCGTCCACCTTGTCGGCGGAAACGACGACGATCATGCCGATGCCGCAGTTGAAGGTGCGCAGCATTTCGTTCTGGGCAACGCCGCCGGTCTTGGCGAGCCAGGAGAAGACGGCCGGAACCTTAAAGGACGCGAGATCGATCTCGGCAGCGAGATGCTTCGGCAGCACGCGCGGGATGTTCTCCGGGAAGCCGCCGCCGGTGATATGGGCGAGCGCCTTCAGCGACTTGGTTTCCTTGATCGCCTTCAGCAATGGCTTGACATAGATGCGGGTCGGGGTCAGGAGCGCTGCACCCAGCGACTGGCCCTCCGCGAAGGGAGCCAGCGCATCCCAGGCAAGTCCCGAGAGTTCGACGATCTTGCGCACCAGCGAGAAGCCGTTGGAATGCACGCCCGAAGACGAGAGGCCGAGGATGACATCGCCTTCAGCGATGTCGCCGGCCGGCAGCAGTTCGCCGCGCTCGGCGGCGCCCACGGCAAAGCCCGCGAGGTCATAATCGCCCTTGGAATACATGCCCGGCATTTCGGCGGTCTCGCCACCGATCAGCGCACAGCCCGCCTCGCGGCAGCCGGCCGCAATGCCCTGGACGATCGCTGCACCCTGGTCCGGGTCGAGCTTGCCGGTGGCGAAATAGTCGAGGAAGAGCAGGGGCTCAGCGCCCTGAACGACGAGATCGTTGACGCACATGGCGACGAGGTCGATGCCGACGGTGTCATGGATATTGGCATCGATGGCGATCTTCAGCTTGGTGCCGACGCCGTCGTTTGCCGCAACGAGGATCGGGTCTTTGAAGCCGGCGGCCTTCAGGTCGAACAACCCGCCGAAGCCGCCGATTTCGCCATCCGCACCGGGACGACGCGTCGACTTCACAGCCGGCTTGATCTTCTCGACCATCAGGTTGCCCGCATCGATATCGACGCCTGCATCGCTATAGGTCAACCCGTTCTTGCCAGCCTGGCTCATGCCTGCCTCCGATCCTGCGAGAATTTGGGCTGGCCATGGCATGAAGAGCCCTCAGATGCAAGCAGCGAGCCGGGGAAGTGCACGATTTCCCGGCCAATCTCGGCCTCGATCATCACTTGTCGTGGTCTTGAGGGTGCGAGTTCTTGACCAAGGCTTTGCCGGTAACCTATCTCCTAGTGCAGAGCAGCAGCAGGCGAAGAGCCCCCGCGCAGGCCCGAACTTGGCGGTAAAGTTCAAAAACGGAGACGGATATGGCTCGCAATATCAGTGCAATCGGCCTTCGCCGCCAGGTCTTCTTCTGGCTGGTGGCGCTTGCGATCTTCATCGCGTTCCTGATGCTGTTCTCGTCCATCCTCCTGCCATTTATCGCCGGCATGGCGCTCGCCTATTTTCTCGACCCGGTTGCCGACCGACTGGAGCGCATTGGCTTGAGCCGCCTGATGGCGACAGTTGTGATCCTCGTCTCCTTCGTCGTCGTCTTCGTCCTGTCGCTGATGATCATCATCCCGGTGCTCGCCAGCCAGCTCAATGATTTCATCCAGCGCGTGCCCGAATATGTCACACAGCTGCAGACATTCATCGCCACCTCGAACGCCTCCTGGCTGCCGGACTGGGTCGATGGCCAGATGGGCACGATCCGCGAGAACTTCGCCCGCTATCTGAGCGAGGGTGTCGGCTTCCTCGGCACCCTGGTCGAGCAGATCTGGAATTCGGGCAAGGCGCTGCTCGACATCGCCTCGCTGCTCGTCGTCACCCCGGTCGTCGCCTTCTATCTGCTGCTCGATTGGGACCACATGATCGAAAAGGTCGATAGCTGGGTGCCGCGCAACCAGCTCGCCACCGTTCGCCAGCTTGCCACCGAACTCGACAATACTATTGCAGGCTTCGTCCGCGGCCAGGGCTCGCTCTGCCTCGTCCTCGGCATTTTCTATGCGATTGCGCTCTCGGCCGCCGGCCTGAACTTCGGTCTGCTGATCGGCTTCTTCACCGGCATGATCAGCTTCATTCCCTATGTCGGCTCGACGGTTGGTCTGCTTCTGTCGCTCGGCGTGGCGCTCGTGCAGTTCTGGCCGGATTTCATCTGGGTCGGCGTGATCGCTGGTATCTTCTTCCTCGGCCAGTTCATCGAGGGCAATATCCTGCAGCCCAAGCTGGTGGGCAAAAGCGTTGGCCTGCACCCTGTCTGGCTGATGTTCGCGCTCTTTGCCTTCGGCGCGCTCTTCGGCTTCGTCGGCGTTCTGGTGGCGGTGCCGGCGGCCGCCGCCGTCGGCGTCCTTGTTCGCTTCGCCATCTCGCGTTATCTTGACAGCGATCTCTATTACGGAACCCCGGTGGTGCTTGTGCCGCCGCCGTCAGCCTCCGTCGGTGAGATCACATCCCAAGCCCCAGAGAAGTGAATGACTGACGCCAAGATGGCTCCCGAAAAGCGCGGAGCCGCCGAACAACTGCCGCTCGCCTTCGAGCACGGCTCGGCGACAGGCCGCGACGACCTGCTGGTTTCCGAACGCATGGCCGCTGCCGTGTCGATCGTCGATGCCTGGCCGAACTGGCCGTCACCGGTGGTGATACTGACCGGCCCGGAAGGCTCGGGGAAATCGCATCTCGCGCAGATCTTCCGCGATATCAGCGGCGCATCGGACATCGTCCTTGAAGCGGGCAAGGGGGCATCCGAAGCCGCCGCTTCCGGTCCCGTCCTGTTCGAGGATGCCGATCGCGCCGGCTTCGACGAGGTCGAGCTTTTCCATGTCATCAATGCGGTGCGCCAGCATGGCACGACGCTGCTGATTACCTCGCGCAGCTTTCCGCCCTCCTGGAATGTCAAACTGGCCGACCTAAATTCGCGCCTGAAGGCGGCGACCGTGGTCGAGATCGGTGCGCCCGATGAGGAGCTGCTCGGCCAGCTGATCACCAAGCTTTTCGCCGATCGCCAGCTTTATATCGATGACAAGATTGTCGGCTATATCGTGAGCCGCATGGAGCGTTCCTTCCTGGCGGCCCAGGTGGTGGTCGATCGTATGGACAAGCTGGCGCTGGCGCGCCGCTCCAAGATCAGCCGCAGCCTGGCTGCAGAGGTGCTTGAAACGCTGGAGGCAGCAGACGGGCGCGAGTAGTCGTCACAGAACTGTCGCTAAACTGTTATAATCGGCAGCAACGACAACGAGGGGGCGAATCATGGACAGCGCAGTACACGGCACGGACGGCGAAACCGGTGCGGAGGTGGCACCCGCCGAAGACCTGCTGACCAGCCCTCTGCGCTTCATCAATCGCGAATTCTCCTGGCTCCAGTTCAACCGTCGCGTCCTCGAGGAAACGCTGAACACCGCCCATCCGCTTCTCGAGCGCGTGCGCTTCCTGTCGATCTCGGCCGCCAATCTCGACGAATTTTTCATGGTCCGCGTCGCGGGTCTGGAAGGGCAGGTTCGCCAGGGTATTGCGATCAAGAGCCCGGATGGCAAGACGCCGGCAGAACAGCTCGATGACATCCTGAAGGAAATCGATAACCTGCAGATGGAGCAGCAGGCCTCGCTTGCGGTCCTGCAGCAATATCTGTCGCAGGAAAACATCCTGATCGTACGGCCGGCAGCCCTCTCCGAAGAGGACAAAACCTGGCTGGAAACGACCTTCGAGGAATCGATCTTCCCGGTGCTGACGCCCCTCTCGATCGATCCGGCCCACCCGTTCCCCTTCATTCCGAACCTCGGCTTCTCCATGGGCCTGCAGCTCTGCTCGAGCCGCACCGGCGAGCCGATGACCGCGCTCTTGCGCCTGCCGCCGACACTCGACCGTTTCGTGCGCCTGCCGGACGAGGGCGTGACGATCCGCTACATCACGCTTGAGGACATGGTCGGCCTGTTCATCAACCGGCTTTACCCCGGCTATGAGGTCAAGGGTTTCGGCACCTTCCGCATCATCCGCGACAGCGATATCGAGGTGGAGGAAGAAGCCGAGGATCTCGTTCGCTTCTTCGAGACGGCACTGAAGCGCCGTCGCCGTGGCTCCGTCATCCGCATCGAAGTCGACAGCGAGATGCCGCTCGCGCTGCGCCAGTTCGTGGTTCATGAACTGGGCGTCGCCGACAACCGTGTCGCGGTGCTTCCCGGCCTGCTGGCGCTCAACACGATTTCCGAAATCACCAAGGCGCCGCGCGACGACCTGCGTTTCGAGCCTTACAACGCCCGTTTCCCCGAGCGTGTTCGCGAACATGCCGGCGACTGCCTGGCCGCGATCCGCGAAAAGGACATGATCGTCCACCACCCCTATGAGAGCTTCGATGTGGTGGTGCAGTTCCTGCTGCAAGCCGCCCGCGATCCTGACGTGCTGGCCATCAAACAGACGCTCTACCGCACCTCAAACGACAGCCCGATCGTCCGTGCCCTGATTGATGCGGCCGAAGCCGGCAAATCGGTGACGGCGCTCGTCGAACTCAAGGCCCGCTTCGACGAAGAGGCGAACATCCGCTGGGCGCGAGACCTGGAGCGCGCCGGCGTTCAGGTCGTCTTCGGCTTCATCGAGCTCAAGACCCATGCCAAGATGTCGATGGTCGTGCGCCGCGAGGACGGCAAGCTCCGGACCTACTGCCATCTCGGCACCGGCAATTACCATCCGGTGACGGCGAAGATCTACACTGACCTGTCCTTCTTCACCTGCAACCCGAAGATCGCCCATGACATGGCGAATGTCTTCAACTTCATCACCGGCTATGGCGAACCGGAAGAGGGCATGAAGCTCGCGGTCTCGCCCTACACGCTGCGCCCGCGCATCCTCAAGCACATCCACGAGGAGATCGCGCATGCCAAGGCCGGTCGCCCGGCGCAGATCTGGATGAAGATGAACTCGCTGGTGGACCCCGAGATCATCGATGCGCTCTATGCTGCAAGCCAGGCAGGCGTCGAGATCGACCTTGTTATCCGTGGCATCTGCTGCCTTCGCCCGCGCGTGGCAGGCCTCTCCGAGAATATCCGCGTCAAGTCGATCGTCGGCCGCTTCCTCGAGCACAGCCGCATCTTCTGCTTCGGCAATGGCCATCGTCTGCCATCGGAAAAGGCGCTCGTCTATATCGGCTCAGCCGACATGATGCCGCGCAATCTCGACCGCCGCGTCGAGACCTTGGTGCCACTCATTAACCCCACGGTGCATGAGCAGGTGCTGTCCCAGATCATGCTGGGCAACCTGATTGACAACCAGCAGAGCTACGAGATATTGGCCGACGGCACGTCTCGCCGCATTGAAGTGCGGCAGGGTGAGGAACCTTTCAACGCGCAGCAGTATTTCATGACCAATCCGAGCCTGTCGGGCCGCGGAGAAGCACTGAAATCGAGCGCACCGAAACTGATTGCCGGCCTGATTTCCGGCAGGAAAAGATAACACTGGTACCTCATGGTAAGATCTGAAGCGCAGGGGCGTCTTCCCGGTATCGCCCCTGTCTCCGTTGTCGACATCGGCTCGAACTCGATCCGTCTGGTGATCTATGAGGGCCTTGCCCGCGCGCCGACGGTTCTCTTCAACGAGAAGGTCCTGTGCGGCCTCGGCAAGGGCGTGGCGACGACCGGCCGCATGGACGAGGATGGTGTCGAGCGCGCGCTCGCAGCACTCCGCCGATTCCGCGCGCTGTCCAATCAGGCCCAGGCGACCCGCATGTATGTGCTGGCAACCGCTGCTGCCCGCGAGGCGTCGAATGGCCCCGACTTCATCGACCGCGCCGAGGAAATCCTCGGCCAGGAGATCCTCGTCCTGACAGGCGAGGAAGAGGCGAAATACTCAGCGCTTGGCGTCGTCAGCGGTTTCCACGATGCAGACGGCATCGCCGGTGACCTGGGCGGCGGATCGCTCGAGCTCATCGACATCAAGGGCAAGGGCTTCGGCAAGGGCATTACCCTGCCGCTCGGCGGCCTGCGCCTGTCGGAAACCGTCGAGGGCTCCCTGCCCAAGGCGCGGACCTTTGCCAAGAAACTGATTGGCGATGCGAGCCTTCTGAAGAAGGGGCAGGGCCGGACCTTCTATGCCGTCGGCGGCACTTGGCGCAACATCGCCAAGCTGCACATGGAAATCCGCAAATATCCGCTGCACATGATGCAGGGCTATGAGCTTCCCTATGACGAAATCGCCTTCTTCCTCGAGGAGATCATCTCGGGCGCCAACAGCCGCGATCCCGCTTGGTCGACGATCTCAAAGAGCCGCCGCAACCTGATCCCCTTCGGCGCCATCGCCATGCGCGAGGTGATCGAGACCATGCAGCCGAAGAGCGTCTGCTTCTCGGCACAAGGCGTGCGCGAAGGCTATCTCTACTCGCTGTTGCTGGAAGAGGAACAGGCGCTCGATCCGCTGATCGAGGCTGCCGACGAACTGGCGATCCTGCGTGCCCGCTCGCCCGAACATGCCCGCGAACTCGCGGACTGGACGGGCCAGATGATGCCCTTCTTCGACATCGAGGAAACGGAAGAGGAAAGCCGCTACCGGCAGGCCGCCTGCCTGCTCGCCGATATCAGTTGGCGCGCGCATCCCGACTATCGCGGGCTGCAGGCGCTCAACGTCATCGCCCACTCCTCCTTTGTCGGCATCACCCATCCGGGCCGCGCCTTCATTGCGCTCACCAACTACTACCGCTTCGAAGGCCTGCATGACGACGGCCAGACCGGTCCCCTTGCGGCGATCGCCACTGAGCGCCTGCTCGACCGGGCCAAGCTCGTTGGCGGCATGCTGCGCGTCGTCTATCTCTTCTCAGCCTCGATGCCGGGCGTGGTCCACAATCTGAGCTTCCGCCGCTCCGACAATCCCGAACTCGATCTCGAATTCGTGGTGCCGAAGTCCTATCAGGACTTTTCCGGCGAGCGGCTCGACGGGCGCCTGATGCAGTTGTCGAAGCTGACGGGCAAGCGTCTGGCGTTTGCGTTCGAATAGGGGCGCAAGCGCACTCCTATCCACCCATGTCTCACTTGAGCGCTGTGATCGCAAAGGCAATTGCCCGCGTGTGAGGGACGGGCTACAAATCTCCAAGATTTGCAGCCTTGGATAGAGAGGGTGTCATGGCGGTCAGCAGCAATCCCAAGCACGGACCGCTTCCCGCAGCGATCCGCAAAACGATGCTGGCCTTGGTGCTGGCCATATCGCCGTTGATCTTCCTTGTGCCTCACGTGAACGCCGAAGAGGCGCGTATATGGATGGGGGAGACGCAGGAGGGTGGCGCCGTGCTTCTCTACGGCATGCCACAGACCGACGATGTGCCAGTAGGCTTCCGCTGTGAACTGCCGGGACGCGATTTTATAATGTCGCTTTCGCTGGACACGGATTTCGAACCGAAGAGCGGCACGGTCAAGCTGACGGTGACCGCGCCGCCTGCCTCCGATCAATTGGTCGTCGATGCGGACATCCAGTTTCTGGAAGAGATGGGGCTGACATTCCTCGAAGCGCGCCCAGCCTTCGATGCCGCCATCGCCCGGATGTTGAAGCAGGGAGCGGAGCTGAAGTTCACCATTGGCGAGAAGACCTTTGCCTATCCGCTGGCGGGGGCGGCTGAAGCCATGGGACCAGTTGAGGCCGCCTGCGCCAAGCCGACCTGATCTCTCACGCGCACCCAGCCTCGATAAATAAAGCGCAGGATCCTGAGACCCTGCGCTTTTATCTCTCATGTCCCGGCCAAACACCTTTCGGTGCCCGACCGGGAGATATTGAAGTCGCTTACTTCGCGGCGAGGAAATCGCCGACTTCGAGCAGAACGAACTCGTTGTCGTCGGCCTTGTCGAGCGCGCGACCGGCGGAGAAGGGCAGGTTGTTGTCATTGCCGACGATGATATGGGTCGGCATCGACCACGTCGACATTCTCGATGGTGACGAAAGGCATGTCATAAAAACCTTCGCCGCCGCCCTGGCGCTTCTTTTTGTCGGGGTCTTCGATCTTCATCAGATCGATATAGCCGATCTTGCGCACGGCCTTGCCAGCATTCTCTTCCGTCATCTCGATCTTGTAGATGCGCTTGTGCTTGGCCGGAACGGCGAAGCAGTCGGCAGCCGGCGCCTTCGGATCGGCACAGGCCTTTTCAACGACACCCGCACCATTGTCACGCTCGATGACCAGCGCCGTCGTCTCGTCGATCATGTTGAAATCGCCGATCGCCTCGCCGCCTTCCGACAGCGGATAGAGCCAGGTCTTGCCGGTCCAGGCCTTGGAGGCGGCGTCGAGTTCGATGATGCGCAGTGCCGTCAGGCCATCGGCCTTCTCGACGGAGCCGTCTTCCTTGTAGAGCGGGCCTTCGAGCATGCCATAGAGCTTCGAGCCATCCTTCGACATGGCCAAGCCCTCATAACCGCCGGAGCGCTTGAGGTTGAAGACAGGCATCTTGGCCGCCGGATTGGCCGGAACGACCAGCGTCGGATTGTCGGGCGACTTGACCTCGATCTCGCCAGCCTTGGTGGCGATGACGTCGGTCAGCGCACCCTCGGTCGAGAACTTCAGCATGTAAGGACCGAGCTCTTCGCCAACCCAGAAACCGTCAGCCACCGGCTGGATGGATTCGACGTCGAAGTCGGCACCGGTGAGGTAACGCTTTTCCGAGCCTTCCATGGCGATCGGGAAGGGCGCCTTCTTGTCGGGATCGGTGAGGAAGAGGGTCTTTTCGACCTTAACCGCGCCGGCATCCCAGTCGAAGGTCAGGTGATGCAGCATCAGCATTGCATCTGTCGAGTTGCTCTTCGAGCCGAAGCCATTGTCGGACAGGCTCCAGAAGGTGCCGTCTTCCATGGCTTTGATGCCGGAGAAACCCTGCAGCGGCTGGCCGTCGAAGGGAAGCGACAGGCCCGTCAGGCGCACACCGTCCTTGCCGGGGACGCTGCCAAGCGCGTCCGCACGCTTGCGGTCTGCGGTCGAAAACTTGCCGGAGGTCTTCAGATACTCGGGCGCATCTGCAGGTGCCGCGATGATCGTGTTCGCCGGCAGGATGGCATGGTTGACGAGCTTGGCCGGGAAGGTCTTCTCCTCGGCCGAGGCCTGGGAGACGAAGAGGATAAAGAGCGCGGCAGAAGTCAAAGGGATTTGGTCATGGCGTCACCTTGTTGGAAGGGAGGAAACGCCGCTGTCCTTAAGGAGCCTTCATGTCGCACCGATTGCCGTTGGGTGAAGTTTCAATGACGCCACCCGTTACCCACAGGCTAGCCGAGCCAAGGGGGCAGATTGCCTCTATCCTCGCCGGTGACAGCGGCTTCGACACAGGCGGAAAGATTGCCGAAGCGAACGGTGCGGCCGGAAAGGCCCGGGCCGTAATGGGCATATTTTCCGGAATTGGTCATGATGACCTCGGCGTCAACGGGGATGATCGGCTCCGTCACCATGCACCAGCAGGTGTCGTTGACGAGCGTGACGCCGAAGGCAGTGAGCAGAGCCACATCGCCTGCGGCCTCCGCCTTGGCCATCTCGGCGCGCCCGCAGGTGATGACGAGGGGCACGTTCGCATGCCGCGTCCTTCCACGACAGAGGGCGGCAAGCGCTGCCAGTTCGGTGGCCGAAAAATGCGGATTTCCGAGCGAGACCAGCTGCACCGGACCGGCATCCGCGCCGTTCAGCTCGCGCCAGGCCCGCAGCAGGTCTTGGTGGGTGAGTGCAATCGTCGGCAGGTCCAGTGCGGCGAAGGTATCCGGGCTCTGCGCTTCCGGCGTAACGTCGGCGATATGGAACATCGGTGCCGCCGAGGTGGTGGCAAACGCTGCCCCGAAGGCCTTGAGAGCGTCCGTGTCCGGTAGATGTTGGGACACCCCCTCAACGAGCGGAATGGCAACGGGCGATACGGTCCCGATCAGATAACCTAGAAGTGGCCAGAGGCTGTCATCGACGTCCTCAAGCGGTGGCACGGTGACCCGGACCCGCGGCGCGCGCTCTTCCGGCAGATGGCAGCCTGCCTTGGGCGCCCGGCCCGTCAGCGCGATCGCGATGTCGAGATAATCAGGATATTTCATCGTCCGTGCGCCGAGCACGCTGTTGGCATAGACGACGGCATTCGATTCCGCCCAGACGATCTGCTCGTCGCGCGCGGGCCGGTCATCAAGCAGATAGGGCGCGCAGGTGAAGGTGGCTTGTGCCCCCATCGCCACATAGGCATCCGCCACAGCCGCTGCCGGACGCCCAAGCGCTTCCGGAACACCCTGCGCCTGCCAGCGCCGGTGATCGACCGAAATCGCATTCAGCGTCGTTGGCACCACGACGCGACCGCCGAGATCGCGTAGCTTTTCTGCAAAGGCGAGGCCGCCAGGACCGGTATAGATGCAGCCGTCGATATGGGCGCGAGTGATGTAGATGAGTTCCGTCGCGCCCTCGAGCGCCGCCATCCTGAGCACGATCCGCATGGCGACCGCTGCCGCTTCGCCCCGCTCGCCAGCGAGAATGGCCTGGTCGTGATCCGTGAGTGTGATGTCTGCGCCAATCCCTGCAACGGCATCGCTGATCCGGATGCGCCTGGCTGTCTTCAATGCGGCAAATGTCTCTTTGCCGACCGCAATCACCGGGATCGAACGCCCGAACACTTCCTCCGCGACGATGACGCCGAGTGTGATGATCGCCTCGGGATGTTCAAGCACGATCGCGGCTGGACCTTTTCCGTTGAGGATCAGTTCGAGGATGACGCCGCTGCCGGTGCAGGAGCCGCGGCTGGTGGGCAGGGCGAGCACGCGACCCGTCAGCCGCTCGCCGCTCAATGGGTGATGCCGGTCGATGATCTCGCCGGTTACGGCGTCCGCACCGCCCCAGAAGCTGAGCGCCGTATCGGTGAACAACACCTCGCCCTCCGCAGAGCCTGAAACGAGCACGCGGCCCGAGATGTCGACGGTGTCATGGAGGCTGCTCATCATTCCGTCTCCGTAAGCGCCAGGACCGCAAAGCTCGCCAGCCAGTGTTCGCCCATATAGTCCCCCGCCACATGCGCGATCCCGGCTTGGAGATGCAAATGCGCGGCCTCGATCATCACAGCTCGGCGTTGGTCCGTGTCGGGCAGGGTGCCCGCCACGGCGGCCAGCACCAGGCGCGGCTGAGGCTCAGGCCATCGAGATGGGCAATCTTGCCATCCGAGCGATCGGAAACGGAGGCGGGCGCAAAGAGCGTGCGCGGCTGGCTGGCTGCGATGTCAGGCAGAAAACCATCGAACCAGCGGGCAAAGTCGGCAGCCGGCAAAAGCCGGCGCATGCATTCCGCCTCGATCAGCGCAGGCGACAGGAAGTCGTCGCCCGAGGGCTCGCCCCAGGCGGGGCAGGCGGTATCAGCGCCGTACCAGCGTTGCGCCGTGGCGCGCAGCAGTTCGAGCAGGCTGCCGTCTCCGACGGTCTCGGCATAGTCGGCTGCGAGCCTCAGCGCAAAGGCGGTGTTGTAATGTGTGCCCACCCGCACGGGATAGGTGGCAAGCGGCAGGAAGTCGCGAAAGCGCTGGACGATGCGCTCCTTCAGCGGCGACAGCGCAGCGCCCCAGGCGGGATCCTCGTGACCCTGCAACTCGGCGGCAAGCTTCAGAAACCAGCCCCAGCCATAGGGTCGCTCGTAACCGCGCGCCATCGGCCGGTCGAAATAGGCGCATTCGCCGGCGATCCTGTCTGGCACCAGCATCGTGGCGAAGAGATCGCGGATAGCCGGCCCCTCGGGCATTGCGGGATGGAGGCGCAAAAGCCGCGCCAGCATCCAGTAGCCATGCACGCAGGAATGCCAGTCGTAGCTGCCATAGAAGACCGGATGAAGCTCGAATGGCGTCTTCGCATCCTCAGGCCCTTCGAGCCCATGCAGGATGTGATTGGGATATTCGCGGGTGACATGGCCGAGCGCGATGGTCGCAAAGCGGGAGGCAAGCTCGGATGTCAGCCGCGTGGTCATCCCTTGTCTCCCAATTCCAGCCGGTCGCCCCAGTCCGCCCGACGGATCTCCTTGAAGGCTTCACCATCGCGCTTGCTGAGCGTCAGCTCGGCAGCCGTGCCATCGGTGCGACAGAGCTTGACCCGACCGACGCCGCCATTGACGCGCGGCGGAGACAGCACCCGGTCGCCGCTGATCGTGACAGGCTCGCGCGAGGCGGCGATGAAGACGTATTTCTCGTCTTCCCACGGCACCTCGGCGCCCTTGGCCATCCGGTGCACCCGCGAGCGCGCCACGCGGCGGGAGAAGTGGCACCAGTCCGGTGCCACGATCGGACAGTTTTCCGCATGCATGCAGGGCGCCACGAGATGCGCCCCGATGGATCGCAGCCTGTCACGAACGGCGAGAATGCGCTGCCAGCCGGCTGGTGTGCCCGGCTCGATGACAACGAGCATGCCCTTTGTCAGCCCCCAGAGTTTTTCCGTGACGGTTCCGATGGTTGCCGGTGGAAGCTCGTCCAGGACATAGGCGAGTGTCACGAGATCGGCTGGCCCAAGCGCCGGGATCTTGGCTGTGACGTCACCTGCCTGCCAGCAGCTCTTGACGCTCCCAGAAGCGGCGAGCTTTTCGCCAACGCTGCGGATCGCGCTGCTCGCTTCCACCATCTCGGCAGATGTCAGGCTGGCCCAGGTATCGGATGCTGCCCAGAGGGCTGTGCCGGGGCCGCAGCCGAGATCGATCAGGGTCTCCG
Organism: Allorhizobium sp.; assembly: GCA_965283865.1. Taxonomy (GTDB): domain Bacteria; phylum Pseudomonadota; class Alphaproteobacteria; order Rhizobiales; family Rhizobiaceae; genus Allorhizobium. The sequence continues at coordinate 3,220,588 of CBDIQA010000001.1, read as the reverse complement.
GCTGGAAATCCGGTGCCGCATCCTCGACCATGGCCAGTGCCGCGCGAACCGCCGCAAACGTGGCGGGCATACGGGTCGCAAGGTAAGCCTTGGCGGCCAGCGCATCATCGATATGAAACCGCCCGTCGCGCACTTCGCGGCGATAGCGATCCGAAAGAATGGCGCTGGCCTTCGCGAGCCGCTCCAGCGGTTCACCCTGGAGCATTTGGTCGACAGCGGAGCGGAGCGGGGCGGGGAGTTCCATGCGGTGTCCCTCAGCCGCGCCGCGTCGCCCATTCGGGGCGGAGGATGGACATCAGGAGGAAATCTGAGCGGGTGCCATCGGGCAGGAGCGCTGCCTCGCGCAACACGCCTTCCTGGATGAAGCCGATTTTGCGATAGACCGCCTGTGCACGCAGGTTGCCGCTTACCACGTCGAGCCAGAGGCGATGCGCATTTGTTTCGAGGAAGGCAAAGTCCACGGCACCGGCCAGCAGCGGTGTGCCGACACCCTTTTCCGGGCTCGACACCGCGATGCGCTTGACGCAGGCATTGCCGTCGCGCCGGTTGAGATCCATCAGGATGACGAAGCCGAGCGGTGAACCATCGATAGCCTCGCCGATCAGGTACGCAAACGCGGGGTTGGCCAGATGCGCCACGTGTTCGTCCAGAATGTAGCGTCCGATGAACTGGTCATAGCCCGGCTTGCGCTCGGTCTCCATGATGAACGGGATATCGGCCTCCGTTGCACGGCGCAGGGAAAGCGCCGTCACGGATCAGAACTCCACCGCTTCGACGCGCTTGTCGACGAAGCGCAGGCCGACGCCGCCGGAGATCAGCTTGAGTGCGAGGTCGCCGAACAGCTCCTTGCGCCAGCCCTGAAGTGCTGCCACCTGAGCCTTCTCGCCCTCGGCCGCGATCTTCTCCAGATCGTCGCTGTTGGCGATCACCTTGGAGGCGACACCATGCTTTTCAGAGGTTAGGCGCAGCAGAACCTTGAGCAGCTCGACGGCCGACTGCGTGCCCTCAGGCGCATGGGCGTGGCGCTCCAGATGCGGCATCTCCGACTTCGGAAGTGCGAGCGCCGTATTCACCTGTTCGAGGATGGCAGCGCCCGAGCTGGACCGTTCCCAGCCCTTGGGAATGGTGCGCAGGCGCCCAAGCGCCTCCACGTCCTTCGGCTGCTGCTGCGCGATTTCGTAGATCGCATCGTCCTTCAATACCCGGGAGCGCGGCACATTGCGGGCACGCGCCTCGCGTTCGCGCCAGGCGGCGACATATTGCATGACGGCGAGTTCGGTCGGCTTGCGCAGCCGCATCTTCAGCCGCTGCCAAGCCTGTTCCGGGGGCAGATCGTAGGTTTCGCGGGATTCGAGGATCGCCATTTCCTCGGTCAGCCATTCCGCCCGGCCTTCGGCATCCAGCTGGCCCTTCAGCTTCAGATAGACGTCACGCAGATGGGTGACATCGGCGAGCGCATAATCGAGCTGCTTCTCGGACAAGGGACGGCGGCTCCAGTCGGTGAAGCGCGAGGTCTTGTCGATATGGACATTCTTCACCTTCTGCACGAGCTGGTCATAGGAGACCGAGTCGCCGAAGCCGCAGACCATGGCCGCAACCTGCGTGTCGAAGATCGGATGCGGGATCAGATCGCCGAGATGGAAGATGATTTCGATGTCCTGGCGGGCTGCATGGAAGACCTTCACGACGGCGGAATTGGCCATCAGCTCGAAGAAGGGCTTCAGGTCCAGGCCCTTGGCCATCGGGTCGACGATGTATTCATGCTCCGGGCTCGCCATCTGGATGAGGCAGAGTTCCGGCCAGAAGGTCGTTTCGCGGAGAAATTCCGTGTCGATCGTGATGAAATCGGATTGGGCGAGGAGGCGGCAGGCCTCTTCGAGCGCGGCAGTGGTATCGATCATTTCGGCTCGGTCATGGAAACTACAGGATCAACCTTAGTTTCCCTTCTGGCCTTCCTTGTCAATATGAACGACCGGGAAACGGGCCCCGTGAGCCCTGTTCGATGGGGCAAGTGCCCTATTCGTCAGGGGAAGCGCCCTTCAGTACCGCAATGTTCTGGCTGTGGACGGCCTCATAGGGCGCGAAATAGCTGAGCGTTCCAGCGGCCAGTTGCGGTGCGATGAAGCTTTCGAGGCTCTCGGTCTCGAGCTCCGGATCGTCGAGCCGGGCAAGCAGTCGCGTCAGATAATCGCGTGTGGCCGTAATCAGCGATGGCGGATAGCCGCCCGCGGCAATGACCGTCTCGTCGCCGTGATTGGGCAGGATCTTGACGAAATCGAGGGTCGCCAGCCGGTCGAGTTCGGCGATGTGCCGAGACGTATTATTGGGCTCGGAGATATAGGTGACGGTGTCTTCGAGCGTGTCGCCCGCCAGCAGCACACCGAGATGCGGCAAAAGGAGCACGGTGCCGTCGGCGCTGTGAATGTCGAATTGCATCAGCTTTACCGTGATCTCGCCGACCTCAAGGGTCATCTCGCCGTCAAAGGTCTCGGTCGGCATGACGACCGGATTGATCGGCGGGTCCTTGGCGACAAGCACCTTGCGCTTCTCGATCAGCGTGTCCCGCGTCAGCTTGTTCGACAGGATCGGGCAGTCGATGAAGCCCGCATTGCCCGCGACATGGTCGGTATGCCAGTGGCTGAGCACCACCCGGATGCTGGTGACGCCGAGGCTGGAGAGATGACTGCGGATGGCGCGCGCATGGTCGAAGGAGATATGCGTGTCATAGACCAGCGCCTCGCGCCCCGAGACGATCGCATAGCTCGCAACACCCAGGCTATAAGCCCCATCATCGAGCCAGTTCGGCTTGTCGGAATGCAGACGTTTGCCAAGGATGCGTCCGTCGTAATAGGCATAAAGCCCCGGATAGGGCTCGTGGATCCGCATCGTCTCGGCAAGGCTCATGTCATGTCACTCGGAAATAGCCGGTCATCCCGGTCTTCTGGTGTTCGATGATGTGGCAATGGAAGACCCAGTCGCCCGGGTTGTCGGCCACCAGCGCAAGCTGGACCTTTTCATCCGGCAGCACAAGGTAGGTATCCGAGACGAGCGGCCGCACCTCTCGCTTGTTCGAAGAGATCGCCTTGAAGTTCATGCCATGCAGATGGATCGGATGCGCATGGGGGGTGACGTTCTCGACATTGAGCAGATAGGTTTGGCCCAGTTTCAGCTCGGCGATCGGTGCGGTCGGATCAGGTGTGTCGCCCGGGTAGGGCACCTTGTTGATCGCCCAGAAAGAATAGCCGAGCGTCCCGCAGATCGAATCGCGCGCCGCACTTTCCGCGGTGGCACTGAGAAGCAGCGGGATCTGGGTCGCGTTGGGAAGATCGGCGTCCACGCCCGCGTTTTCCGCAAGCGGACCGAGATCGCCGAGATTGCGTTTGAGCGATGACCCAACGGCCCTGAGCCGCGCCACCACCTTCGCCGTCGAGGGCCTCACATCCTCCAGAACCATCTCCGCGCCCTCGCTGTCGGCGACACGAATGGCGAGATCCAGTCGCTGCCCCGGCGAGACGACGGCCATGTCGAGCGCCATGCGCTCAGGCACCGGATGCCCGTCGATCGCGATGATCTGCGCCTCGACGCCTGTGAGCTTGAGATTATAGATGCGCGTCACATCGGCCGCGAGGATACGGACACGGACGAGGCCGCCGGCCGGCACGTCGTAGCGCGGTTCGGGCTGCCAGTTGGCGGTGCGCAGCGTGCCGAACGTGCCGGTCTTCGCCGCATCGCGCGGCTTGAACTGCTCGATGAACTGGCCGTCGCCGCCGAGCCGGAAATCCCTGAGGTTCAGCACCACCTCGCCATCAAAGACCGGGTCTCTGTCATCCTCGACCACCACCACGCCGGCGAGCCCACGCCCCATCTGCGTCAGCGTGTTGCAATGCGGGTGATACCAGAAGGTCCCGGCATCCGGCGGCGAGAAGGCATAGTCGAAATGGTCGCCGGGATAGACGTAGGGCTGGGTGACGAAGGGTACGCCGTCCTGGTCGTTGGGCAACCGGATGCCGTGCCAGTGGATGGTGGTCGGCTCGTCCAGCCGGTTGATCAGCTGTACCATGAAGGATTCCCCGCGTCTGGCACGCAGGATGGGCGGGGAGGGATCTGCGGACGTCTGTCCACCGAGCGCATAGCGCATCACCCCGCGCGTCGCCTGCTTGCCATCGAGCAGCACATCGCCGGTCAGCACATCGATTTCGACCGGGTCTGTGGACGCAAACGCCTGGGTCAGGCGTGGCATCACGGCAAGACCCGCGCCATAGGCGCCGAGCACGGCGGCGGATTTGAGAAGGGTGCGGCGGGAAACAAAGGTCACGGTCGGAACTCTCGCTGATCGTCCCGTTTTTAAAGTTGACACGGCTGATCAGCAATAGCGCCGGTAGGCCATGCTGTCGCAGGTCTGACGATGATCAATTTAGCCGCCATCCTTCTCGTTAGGCGGCGTGGCGAGCTTGCTGAAAAACGCCGAGGTGCGCAGCGAGCTGCGGAAGCGCATGCGCCGCTTCTCGGTGGGAACGGCATCGCGTGCCCGGATGCGGGCGAGCGTATAGGCGACGAAGAAGGTCAAGACCACGATCGTATAGGCAAACAGCGCATGTGGCCCGAAGGCATCCATCAGGAAGGACGCAATCAGCGGGCCGACGACAGCGCCGCTCGACCAGAAGAACAGCGTGCCGGCCGAGACCAGCGCATGCTGGCCGGGGGCTGCATGGTCATTGGCATGGGCCGAGCACAGCGAATAGAGCGGCAGCGCAAAGGCGCCGAAGGCAAAGATCCCGATGAAATTTGCAAGCTCCCCGTCACCCGCCAGGAAAGCGAGGAAGAGCGAAGCAAGCAACGCGCCGATTGTCGAGACGAGGATGATGACGCGCCGGTCCAGTTTGTCGTAGTAAAGGCCAAGCGGATATTGCAGCACGATCCCGGCAAAGATGCCGATGCTCATGAAGGTGGCGATCGAAGTCACCGACAGGCCGATGCCATCGGCATAGATCGGCCCGAGCGACCGGAAGCTCGAATTGGTGAGCCCGATGACGATGCAGCCGACGGTCGCCAGCGGCGAGATGTTCCAGAGCACCTTGATGTCGAACTTCACATCCTTCGGTGGCGCCGGGCTCGACTTGTCGGCAAAGGAGATCGGCACCAGCGACAGCGAAAGCGCCATGGCGATGATGGCGAAGAGATCGAAGCCGGAGACACCGAAGAGCGGGATCATGTATTGCGCCGCCGTCACCGAGCCGAGATCGACGAAACGATAGACGGAAAGCGTGCGCGCCCGGGTGGCATTGGTGACGCGGGCATTGAGCCAGCTTTCGACGACCGCGAAGAGCCCGGCAAAGCAGATGCCCTGCACGAGGCGCATCAGGAACCAGGAGATCGGGTCGATGACCAGCACCATCATGATCGAGGCGGCAGAAGCGATGGCGGCCAGCGCCGAGAAGGCACGGATATGCCCGATCGCCCGCATGATCTTGGTAACATAGACGCAGCCGAGCACGAAGCCGATGAAATAGCCCGCACCGACCATGCCGATGACGGAGGTGCTGAACCCCTCCTCCATGCCACGCAGTGCGATGAACGTGCCCTGTAAACCGTTGCCGCCGATCAGGATGCCGGCGGTGATCAGAAGCGGGATGAGGGGGCGGATATCATGCATGAAGGGGCCTGCGGGCCACGGCGGAGCGTTTGGGTGTCGAGTCGGTGCCGGGCAGGTCCGAAGTCCTAAACCTCTTTGACGGATGGCGACAGGCCAAAATCGCGACCCGTCGCCATCCGCCCGGATTTGACCGTCAGAGGAAGGGCCGTCCCTGGACGGCCTGAACGAAGGTGCCGATGACCACGGCAATCGAGAGGATGGCGCCGAGCGCAATCCCGGGTCTGGCGAAGCGCGGAGCAATTCGATCCAGGGCCAGTCCCAGGATCGGCAGCGCCTGCATGATATGGGTGGCGAAGAAATGCGGTACGCGCAGATCCCCGCCGGTCCGCGACCAGCCGAATAGCGGCAGGCCGCCGAGGTCCGTCCTTTCGCCGCCGACCCAATGGCCGGGGCCGCCGATCTCGCCGCTGCCGAGCGCAAAGGCGGTGAATAGGGTCGCGATACTGCCGAGGATCAGGCCCCAGCCGGCGCCGAGGCGAAGGCCGGCAGGCGCATCCGGCCTTGGACGCAGCAGGATGTAAACGCCAATCACCAGGCTCGACAGCACAAGCAGGGCCGCACCCGCACCCATCACGCTATAGGCCGTCGCCTCGAAAGCTGTGCTGTCGTTGAAATGCGAAGCCCGCCCGCGCGCTGACTGCAGCGTGATGTAGAAAATCTCGCCGCTCGCCGTGATCACGGCAGTCAGGCTTGCGAGCCAGACACCGCGCCCGGCCCGCGTCCTCTGCGTCCTTCAGGACCAGCAGCAAAAGCAGCGTTCCCAGCATCAGGATGAGCGACGCCTGGAACTTCAGCGGTTTGATCCAGACGCTGATGTCGTTGAGCACGCGCTCGTCGATAAAGAGGGCGATCAGGCTGGGAAGGGCGAGCGCCACCTGCAGCCCGATGCCGAGGATCAGCAGGCGGCGTGTCCTGTCTCCTAAAGCCTGGACGTCCTGCGAAGAGGCGGGCGAAATGCTGTCATTGAAGAGCATGGTCATGGGTCAGACCTTTCGGAAAGTCAGCGCCGCCTCTGTGGCGCGGGTGAGATAAAACAGCAGAAGGCCGAGCGGCCCGAACATGAAGGTCGCGACCAGCATCGGCGCCTGCAGCAGGCGATTGTAGCCGCGCTTGTCCGCCTCGACGGCAATCCACGTGCCGATGAAGAGATCGAAGGCGAGGTAATGCACCCAGCCGGCGACGAGCACCGGATCGCTCATGAAGAGAGCCCGCACCTCCGTGATCGACCCGAAGCCGCCGCCTTCGACGCGGAAGAAATAGACAAGGATCAGCACGGCATAGGTGAGCGACAGCGCCCCGATCAGACCGAAGCGGATGAAGGCGATGAGGGCTGCCCAGCGCGGCGCGAGGATAAGCAGCAACCAGCCGGCCATGGCAGTGCTGCTGGTGATTGAAAACACGGTGTCGGGGGACATGGGAGCCTCATCTTGACGGTGACAAGATAAGAATGCGGGATAACTTGGCAATGTCAAGATTGATTTTGACGACGTGGGTTCGAGTGGTTATGAAGGGGCATGGCAAGACAGAAATCCTATCACCATGGCGACCTGCGCCAGGCGCTGATCGGCACCGGGCTCGACATGCTCGAAGAGCAGGGCCTGGAAGGCCTGACGCTGCGCAAGCTCGCCGCCCGCGTCGGCGTGTCCCATGCCGCCCCCGAACATCACTTCCCGACGCTCAGGCATCTGCTGACTGCCTTTGCCGTCGAAGGCTTCCGGCTCTTTGCCGCCTCGATGCGCGAGGCCATGGCGGCAGCCCCTGATGATCCGGCAGAGCAGCTACGGGCTGCCTCCCGCGGCTATCTGAACTTCGCCAGGTCCCGCCCGCATCTCTTCCGCCTGATGTTCACCGCCAACCGCCTCGACTGGGACGACCCGGCCATCGGCCCGCCCGCCAACGCCGCCCATGCCGTGCTCGAAGAGATCTCGTGGCCGGTGGCTAAGCGGATGAAGCTGGATACGCCCGAGGGCAGGGCGGCCGTCGAGCAGCTTGTCTGGTCGCAGATCCACGGCCATGCGCATCTCATGATCGACGGCAAGCTGCAGCGGGAGGATGGCACCGGCCACGAGCCGTTCGCGGCGCCGCTGGATCTGGCGAGCGTGCTCTTGCCGGAGTGAGGGGAGCGGTTTCCGCCAACAGGAGACATTGTGGCCGCCGCAAAACTCCCTATTCTGCGACGTCGCAAAAGTCCTAACATTCGCGATAAACATTGCCGTCAGTCGACAAGGCCTATTATCACCGACAGCATGGTGTTGAGAGCCAGCATATCGGCACCGGAAAGATGACCGATCACCGGGCCGCATTTGGCGCGCGGATAGGCCATAACCTTATCCACCATGACCTGCGAAACCACCTGGAGACCGTTCTCCGCCGTTGGCTCGACAGTGAGCCGATAAAGCGGGGCATCAGCGATCGAGCTGGTGAGCAAAACGATCAGCACGCTATCTGCCGCATTGAGAAAATCAGATTGAATGATGATCGCCGGGCGGGGTTTTCCATAATCGCCCTGCGCCGAAACCGTGACCAGATCACCTCTTTTCACGATTCCGGCCATTCAGTAGCAGCCGCGATGAAATCCAGTGCTTCGGCTTCCTCGGGACGGCCGCGCAAGAGCAGACCTTGCCGCTTGGCCTCGGCGGCGAATTCCGCTTCCTGCAGCTCGGAATAGGCTGCCATCTGCCGTGCCCCGGTGCTGCTGTTGTTGCCGGTAGCGTTGAAACTTGGTCAGGCCGTCATCGGCGCTCTTGGGTCTCGGCATAGCATCCTCCATCAGGTTGCGCGCTACCTTAGCATACTGGTTGCGGCTACCTAATGATTTCGGCTTTGGTCACGAGCAGCGCGAATGTTAGGTTTTTCGAGACCATTTCGTCGACGGTCCATGACCGCTATGGGCCGGTGGCGACGCGACGCAGCGATCTGCTAGGGCCATGCCCGTCTTCTCGGTTTAGAATCCGAATCGCCGCGGCCCCTCCTGCTATACGCACCGTACAGGTCGCACCAAACGCCGCCCGCACCCCGCCCCACGCCACGCAGCCTTGACAAATCAGCCACACCATGCGCTTTTCCGCCCGATTTTCTATCGGTCGCGCGCCTTATCTGATGGTGCCTTTTCGACCGTCACATTCGGGATACCTGATCATGCATCGTTACCGCAGCCACACCTGTGCCGCTCTTCGCAAATCCGACGTCGGTCAGACCGTCCGCCTCTCGGGCTGGGTCCATCGTGTCCGTGACCATGGCGGCGTGCTCTTCATCGACCTGCGCGACCATTACGGCATCACCCAGGTCGTCGCCGATCCCGATAGCCCGGCCTTCAAGCTGGCCGAAACCGTGCGTGGCGAATGGGTCATCCGCATCGATGGCCTCGTCAAGGCCCGTTCGGAAGAGACCACCAACAAGGCCATGGCAACCGGCGAGATCGAACTCTACGCCCAGGAAATCGAGGTACTCTCGGCCGCCAAGGAATTGCCGCTGCCGGTCTTCGGCGAGCCCGATTATCCGGAAGACGTGCGCCTGAAGTACCGCTTCCTCGACCTGCGCCGCGACACGCTGCACAAGAACATCGTCAAGCGCACCCAGATCATTTCCGCCATGCGCACCGGCATGGCCGAAGCCGGCTTTGCCGAATATTCGACCCCGATCCTGACGGCCTCGTCGCCGGAAGGTGCACGCGACTTCCTGGTGCCGAGCCGCATCCATGAAGGCAAGTTCTTCGCGCTGCCCCAGGCGCCGCAGCAGTACAAGCAGCTTCTGATGGTTGCCGGTTTCGACCGCTATTTCCAGATCGCCCCTTGCTTCCGCGATGAAGACCCGCGCGCCGACCGTCTGCCGGGCGAATTCTACCAGCTCGACGTCGAAATGAGCTTCGTCACCCAGGAAGATGTCTGGGGCACGATGGAGCCGATGATGACGAAGGTCTTCGAGCAGTTCGCCGAAGGCAAGCCGGTCACCAAGGAATGGCCGCGCATCCCTTACGACGTCGCGATCCGCAAGTATGGCTCCGACAAGCCGGACCTGCGCAACCCGATCGTCATGCAGGGCGTCACCGACCACTTCCGTGATTCCGGCTTCAAGGTCTTCGCCGGCATGATCGCGTCCAACCCGAAGGTCGAGATCTGGGCGATCCCCGCCAAGACCGGTGGCTCCAGAGCATTCTGCGATCGCATGAACGCCTGGGCGCAATCGACCGGCCAGCCGGGCCTCGGCTACATCTTCTGGAAGGAAGAGGACGGCAAGATCGCCGGCTCCGGCCCGCTCGCAAAGAACATCGGCGAAGAGCGCACCGAAGCGATCCGTCAGCAGCTCGGCCTCGAAGCAGGCGATGCCGCCTTCTTCGTCGCTGGCGACCCGGCCAAGTTCTACAAGTTTGCCGGCGAAGCCCGCACCCGCGCCGGCGAAGAACTGAACCTCGTCGATCGCGACCGTTTCGAAATGTGCTGGATCGTCGACTTCCCGTTCTACGAATACAACGAGGAAGAAAAGAAGATCGACTTCGCCCACAACCCCTTCTCGATGCCGCAGGGTGGTCTGGAAGCGCTGGAAAGCCAGGATCCGCTGTCGCTTAAGGCCTATCAGTATGACGCGGTCTGCAATGGCTTCGAAATCGCCTCGGGCTCGATCCGTAACCAGTCGCCGGAGCTGATGGTCAAGGCCTTTGAAAAGGTCGGTCTGTCCCAGGCGGATGTCGAGGAACGCTTCGGCGGCATGTACCGTGCCTTCCAGTACGGCGCCCCCCCGCATGGCGGCTGCGCCTTCGGCATCGACCGCGTGGTCATGCTGCTTGTCGGTGCGAAGAACCTGCGCGAAATCTCGCTGTTCCCGATGAACCAGCAGGCCCAGGACCTGCTGATGAACGCCCCGTCGCCGGCGACCCCGACGCAGCTGCGCGAACTCGCACTGCGCGTCGTTCCGCAGCCGAAGAAGGACTGATCGGGTTCGATGAATTGAATGGAAGAGGCCGGGAGCGATCCCGGCCTTTTTGTTTGCCAGGCCTTGCGATATGCCGCTCGTTGAAGGGAGTTAACTCGCATGACGTCCTATGTGATTGAGCTTCGAAAACTGATAGGCGATCGCCTCTTGCTGGTGCCGTCTGTGGCTGCCGTAATCCACGACACTGCGGGGCGGTTGCTTCTCCAGGAGAAGTCATCGGGCGAGGGATGGAGTTTACCCGCCGGAGCCATTGAGCCAGGTGAAACTCCGCAAGAGGCTGTCGCGAGGGAAGTCAGGGAGGAGACCGGCCTGCGTATACTACAGGCTACTGTTTTGGGTGTCTTGGGCGGGGTCGATTTCCGGCACACCTATCCCAACGGCCATCGCGTTGAATATGTGGTAACGCTGTTTTCCTGCAAAGCCGTTTCAGAAGGTAACGGCTGGCAAGATCAGGAAACCAAGTCCTTGAAATACTTCGCTAGGCAGGACTTACCTGTTCTAGCCCAGCCTTATCCGCTTTCGCTCCTGTATTCCGATGGTCTTTAGTGATCAGTCCTTCGTGTACAATACAAAAGCCCGGCCGCTTTCGCGGGCCGGGCTCTGTGTCTTGACCGAGACTAGGGTCAGTCGTTCGCCGTCACCTTCAGGCCGATCAGGCCGGGAATGGTTTCCGGGGCGCCCATGGCAGCGCCCATGATCATCGGGAAGGCGACCGGGTTGGCCGGTGCCGCGGCAATCGTCAGCGCCTTCGGGTCGTCGATATAGTTGTTCACGGCGGCAGAGATCTCGTTCTGGATCGCGCCAAGCTTGGCCTGGGCAAGCAGGATCGGAACCATGCCCTTGACCATCTGCGCCATCTGGGCGCCGTCCGCTCCATTGCTCTTTCCGGCAAAGTCGAGGCCGCGCTTGGTGATGCCGGCATCTTCGAAGCGGATCTGCGCATCGACCAGCGAAAGCTGCTGCACGAGGCCGAGCATGGCGAGACCGGCGGCCTGCTGCGACTGCTCGTTCTGCGGCTGTGCCTGCATCATGCGGGCCTGTTCCTGCATCTGCTTGACGAGGTCGAGCGTGTAACCGGACATCGAGAAGGCGAGGGAGAGCTTGCCGACATTGGCGAAATCGATCGAGTAGTCCTCGATGTCGATCGTGCCGCTTTCGACTTCCCAGCTGCCGGACATGTTCATGTTGCCGTCGAGGCTGGTGAGACCGAGCGCTTCGATGGATTCCTTGGCCTTCGGATCTTCGACGGTGCTGAGATCAGCCTTCACGCCGGTCACCGTGCCCTCGAAGGTGATCGTGGTCTCGTCTTCGGAGAGACCCATCGTGCCAACGGCTTCCGCCATCGAGAAGACCGGCTTGCCGTCGACGGTGACTTCCACCGGACCGCTATGGGCCTCCTCGTAGAACATCAGCGAATCGATGCCCTGAGCATTGGCATCGCCTGGGACATAAACGCCGGAAAGGTAGAGATCCTGAACCTTGAAGGTCGACTTCTCTTCCGAGACGTTCACCTCGGGGAATTCGACCCGTTCGATGTAATAGGCGCCGCCTTCTTCCTCGGTGACGCCTTCGAGCGTCAGCTCCTGGAGCATCAGCGGCTTGTCCGTCGGCTCAGCCTCGACGCCGAGCTTGAGGCCCTTCAGGATCACGTTGGATCCATCGACCTCGACGCTGTCGGCGGTGATGTTGGTGCCGCCAGTTGCGAAGGCAGCATTGATCTTCTTGAGCAAATCCTGTCCGTCCAGCGCGAGCGCGGGACCGGAGAACGCGCAGAGCGCCGCGCCCGCGAGCAGAATTCGGGTGGAACGGTACAAGGTCATGACGAGGTCCTCTATTGCTGTTGGCCGCGTTGAGCGTGCCCAAAAGGTCGGCGATATTTATAAGGGGGATTGAAAAAACGTCCACCGATTTTCGCCATAGACCGGTGCGGGGGGATTGTGGCGTGATGACGGTCACAGCCCCTTAATCCACAGGCAGAATCCCCGGTTTCCTTGCCGTTCCGGGTCTTCTCCGATAGGTGAGACGCATGGGGACAAATCAGCTTCCGCCCGAAGAGGGTGGCGACAACATTCTTCCGGTCGACCTGAAGGCGGCGCTCGAAGAGCGCTACCTCGCCTATGCCTTGTCGACGATCATGCATCGCGCGCTGCCGGATGTCCGTGACGGACTGAAGCCGGTGCATCGCCGCATCATCCACGCGATGAGCGAAATGGGCATCCGGCCGAACTCGGCCTTCAAGAAATGCGCCCGTATCGTCGGTGACGTCATCGGTAAGTTCCACCCGCATGGCGACCAGTCGGTCTATGATGCGCTGGTGCGTCTGGCCCAGGACTTCTCCCAGCGTTACCCTGTCGTCGACGGGCAGGGGAACTTCGGCAACATCGACGGCGATAGTGCAGCTGCCTATCGTTACACCGAAGCCCGCATGACCGATGTCGCGGCTCTGCTGCTGGAAGGCATCGATCAGGACGCCGTCGATTTTCGCCCGACCTATAACGAGGAAGACGACGAGCCGACGGTTCTGCCGGGTGCCTTCCCGAACCTGCTCGCCAACGGCGCCTCGGGCATTGCGGTCGGCATGGCGACCTCCATTCCGCCGCACAATGCCCATGAGCTCTGCGACGCGGCTCTCTACCTCATCAAGAACCCCGGCGCTTCCGTCGAGGAACTGTTTGCCGATCCTGCCCATCCGGAACGCGGCGGCATCGAGGGCCCTGATTTCCCGACCGGCGGCGTGATCGTCGAGAGCCGCGCCTCCATGCTCGAAACCTACCGCACCGGTCGCGGCGGCTTTCGGGTGCGCGCCAAGTGGGAGATCGAGGATCTTGGTCGTGGTGGCTATCAGATCATCGTCACCCAGATCCCATTCCAGGTACAGAAGTCGCGCCTGATCGAGAAGATCGCCGAACTCTTGATCGCCCGTCGCCTGCCGCTGCTGGAAGACGTGCGCGATGAGAGCGCCGAAGACATCCGTCTCGTCCTCGTACCGAAGAGCCGCACGGTTGATGCGACGCTGCTGATGGAATCGCTGTTCAAGCTCACCGAGCTCGAGAGCCGCATTCCGCTCAACATGAACGTGCTGTCGCAGGGCAAGGTGCCCAAGGTCATGGCCCTCAACGAGGTGCTGACCGAGTGGCTCGACCACCGTAAGGACGTGCTCGTCCGCCGTTCGAAGTTCCGTCTGGCCGCGATCGACCGCCGTCTCGAGATCCTCGGTGGCCTGCTGATTGCCTATCTCAACCTCGATGAGGTGATCCGCATCATCCGCGAGGAGGACGAGCCGAAGCCTGTCCTGATCGCCAAATGGGATCTGACTGACAACCAGGCCGAAGCCATCCTCAACATGCGCCTGCGCAATCTGCGCAAGCTTGAGGAATTCGAGATCCGCAAGGAGCATGACGCGCTCTCCGCCGAGAAGGCCGAGATCGAATCCTTGCTCGCTTCCACCGACAAGCAGTGGCAGACGGTCGCCTGGGAAATCGGCGAGGTGAAGAAGAAATATGCGAAGGCCACCGAACTTGGCCGCCGTCGCACCGTCTTCTCCGATGCTCCCGATGCCGATGTCGAAGCCATCCAGCAGGCGATGATCGAAAAGGAGCCGATCACCGTCGTCATCTCCGAAAAGGGCTGGATTCGCGCTCTCAAGGGCCACATCTCCGACATCTCATCGCTGACCTTCAAGGAAGGCGACGCGCTGAAGGTGGCTTTCCCGGCCCAGACAACGGACAAGATCCTGCTCGTTACGACGGGCGGCAAGGTCTACACCCTGGGCGGTGACAAGCTGCCCGGTGGTCGTGGCCATGGCGAACCACTGCGCATCATGGTCGACATGGAAAACGACCAGGACGTGCTGACCGCCTTCGTCCACGATTCCAGCCGCAAGCTCATCTTCGTCTCGACTGCCGGCAACGGCTTTATTGTGCCGGAGGGTGAAGTCGTCGCCAACACCCGCAAGGGCAAGCAGGTGATGAATGTCGGCATGCCCGATGAAGCCAAGCTCGTGGTGCCCGTGAGTGGCGACCATATGGCGGTCGTGGGTGAAAACCGCAAATTGCTTGTCTTCCCGCTCGCCCAGATCCCGGAAATGACCCGCGGCAAGGGCGTGCGCCTGCAGCGCTACAAGGATGGCGGCATTTCCGACGTGAAGTTCTTCACGATCGCCGACGGCCTCACCTGGGCAGACAGCGCCGGGCGCACCTTCACCAAGACGAAGGAAGAGCTGGTCGAATGGCAGGGCGACCGCGCCTCGGCCGGACGCCTTGTGCCGAAGGGCTTCCCGCGCAGCGGCAAGTTCTCGGGCTGAGCCGCAACCAGATCCGAAGCTTTTAGAGCCGGCCGCATCCGCGGTCGGCTTTTTCATGTCAGCCGCGCTGCCAGATCGCCCAGAGGCCCATCAGCGTTGCCGCATTGCCGAGGATGAAATGCGAAATGATCGGTCCGGCGAGATTACGGTATTTCAGGAACAGCCAGCCCCAGACGATGCCGGTTAGCAGAGCGACCACCGCAAGCGATGACGAGTAGTGCAGGTGGAGCGTCGAGAACACCAGGGATGAGATGACGATCGCCGCCATGGGCCGTGTCTTGCCCGGCATGAGGCTCGCAATCGAAGTGAGGAAGACGCCGCGGCAGATCCACTCCTGCAAGGCTGCGATCAGGATGTAGGTATAGACGCTGAGCGAGATGAGCTGCGGGTCGAGGAGGGGCGTGCCCTCAAGTTCCGGGTAAAGACGGGTGCGGAAATAGGCCATGGCCGCGAGCGCCGGAGTGCTGATCAACAGTCCGACCGCGATCGAGCGCCACAGATTGCCCATCCGGATGCCCATGTCGTGCCGTGTCAGGCCGCAGCGCACTGTGAGACCCCATAGGATGAAGCCGCCCCAGAGCTCCATGGCGCGGGAGGTCCAGAAGATCATCTGTTCCTGGTGGGTTTCTCGAAGGCCGCCGAGGATGAGGCCATTCACCAGGGCATAGACGTTGACCATCAGCACGATGGTGACGAACATGAAGGCGAGCGCGTGATAGCGCCGGTCCGCATCTTCCAGCGCTACGAACTGTTGTCTGAGCTTGCCATAGCTCTGGGAAAGCTGGGCATATATTTTGCGGAAGAAGAGGGTGGCCAGTTCCGGCCGGTCGCTCAGGAATTCGCGGTAGTCCGAGCGGTCGATCTTCCAGCCCGTAACTGGTGTGAGCGCCCGAGCAGATGCGCTGCGTGGGTCGCCACTGATCATGCCGAGTTCGCCGATCAACGCACCTTCGCCGGAGACGGCGAGCACCGTGCCACTTTGCTCGTCATAGACTTCGACCTCGCCCGCGCCGATCAGGATGGCGAAATCGCTCTCGTCGCCTTTACGGAAAATGACTTCGTTTGCGGCGTAGTGCACGGCTTCGACATGGCGGCGGAAATCCTCGATATAGCCGTCGCTCACCCGGATGGTGGTGTGCTTGAGAAGCGTTTCAGAAAAGTCCTGGCTGACTGCCAGATCTCGCGCGTCGACCGTGCTCATGCGTGTATCCGACCTCTTGAATATGCGGGCGGATACTACTGATTTCGTTTGAAGATCGCAGATGCAGCAATCGGCCAAATCTGGGGCCGATTACTTAATCTCCGATCAGCGAACGGCGATGCTCGCGAGCCGTGGGAAAGCCTTGATCTTGACCTCGTCGATCGGCACGGGGCGGCCGAGGTAATAGCCCTGGCCAAGCTCGATGCCTCGAGTGCGCGCATCAGCTCGACGTGGTCGGCGGTTTCCAGGCCTTCGATCAGAATCTTCAAGCCGCGGTTGCGGATCAGCCGGATGATGTCTTCCAGCATGGCGCGGCCAGCCGGACGGCGAGCGTCCTGCAGGAAGGAGCGATCGATCTTGACCGTGTCGAAGGGGAAGAGGCGGAGCCAGGAGAGGCCGGCAAAGCCTGTACCGAAGTCGTCGAGCCAGATCCGGATCCCGAGCGCCTGCAGGTCGGTGATGCAGCGGATGACATCCGACTGCCCCTCCATGTCGATGCCTTCGGTGATCTCGAAGGCGAGCTGCGAACCGGAGACACCGGTCTCTTCGAGGATCGTCGAGACGGCGAGCGCAAAGCCGCGCGACTTGAGCTGGATGGCCGAAACGTTGACGCTGGCCATCGGTGCGATGCCGGTGGCAAGCACCTCCGTGCAGGCCCGGCGGATGGCCCAGAGGCCAAGATCGAGAATGGCGCCGGTGCGCTCGGCGACCGGGATGAACTGCGCCGGCGACAAGGGCGTGCCGTCGATCATCTTCATGCGCATCAGCGATTCCACCGCTTCGACGCGCCCGGTGCGCAGGTTCTGGATCGGCTGATAGACGAGGTGGACGAGATCGTTCTTGATCGCCATGCGCAGCGTCGCGGCGATATTCTCGTTGTCGTCGCTGGTCAGCGGATCATTCGGGTTGAAGAGCCGGATGCAGTTGCGGCCATTCGCCTTGGCGGAATAGAGAGCCCGGTCCGCTTCATTGATGATGCGCTCCAGCTTGGGGCCGGTCTGCGCGCGGGTGTAGGACGCACCGACACTGACTGTCACGAAAGCCTGGCCGTCACGGCGCTGGTCGTGAACCAGATGCAGGCCTTCGACGGCACTCCGGATGATCTCGCAAAGCGCCATGACCTGATCGCGCCCGGTGACGCGAGACAGGACGATGAACTCTTCGCCGCCATAACGACCGACGGAGGCATTGAGCGGTTTCAGCGTGTCGTTCAGCACGCTCGCCACCAGGATCAGGCAGCGATCCCCTGCCTGATGACCATAGAAATCATTATACTTCTTGAAGAAGTCTACATCGACCAGGATGGCGGCAAAGGACGTGCCGTTGGTCTGCCAGTCGTTCCAGAAATCCCTCAGACGCTTGTCGACGGCGCGCCGATTTTCGACGCCGGTCAGATAGTCAGTGTTCGAAAGCCGCTCAAGCGCAACCCCGCGCTTTTCCGCTTCGCGATGCTGATGGGCAGCCTCGAGCGCGTTCAGAAACACGTTGTAACGCTCTCCGTTGAGCTTCCAGTTCACATAGGACGTGAAGATAAAGCAGGAGATGTAAAACAGCCCGAAATTGATCATGTAGATCGGGTCGTTGGGGAACATCGTGACCATGCTGCCAAGCAGGATGGCCAACACGACGATTGACGTCACGACGGAGAGCACGAAGGGAAAGATGAAAAAGAGGTTCGCACCCATCATGAAGATGGTGCCGAAGATCATGTAGAGCCGGATGCTTTCGACGGCTGTGGTATGGAGGGCGGGCAGGAGCCAGAACAGATAGCCTGCGACGATCGCTGCTGCTGAAATGCCCTCGATGACTCTGGCGCCGGCTTTGCCCCAGCAGCAGACTTCGAGGATCACAAGCGAGGTCACGCCAACCATCAGCCGGGCAAAAATCGTCGTCGGTGCCACATCGGCAATGAGGATAAAATCGCTCACTGCAAACAGCATGTAGACGAACACGGCTACCCAAAGGCCCTGGCGGGCCGCGGTCACGCGTGCAGGTCCCGTATGGGTTTTGTAGATGGTGCGCAGTGTGGCGGCGGGAGCGAGAGTCGGGCAGGTCTTGCCCGTCGCTTCAAGAGCGTTCAGCGCGGCGTGCGACATGATCGGTCCCATCGGTCTCCACAGCCTCGCGATCAGGAACATGCCTGGCCGGCTCGTCGATCCGTCTCTCAGCCATTATCCACCATGTACTTTCTCTAACAACCGGGAGCGCCCTCGCACCTGCGAAAGACCCGACTGACATTGTCGCGCCCGGAATTTTAAGTCTCCGTGCTCATCCCCGAACCTGCTGGAGCTCGGACAGTCGCGCTGTTAACCAAACTCCTCAAAAGTTACCAAATGGAGTCGCGCGATCTCACATCTGCACATATGGTAACTGAAGTATTAACGAGGTTGTCGTTCTTCACGGTGGTGCGGCGTATGAGACAGTTTGAAATTTCTTTAGACGGCGAGAGCCTGATTACTCCAGAATCGATTGCGGCCCATGTCGTAGCTCCCGGTACGACGTGGAAGAATGAAGAGCTCGAAACGGCGCGGACAGCGCTCGGGCTGACACTCGCCATCGCAATGCAGCAATTCGAGCAGGGTGCGGAACCCCGGCATATAATTCATCGAATCGCCGGGTCGCTGCATGAACTGCGGGCGCGTTATTCCCCGAGTGTCTGGCAGCAA
The DNA here is from genome assembly GCA_965283865.1 of Allorhizobium sp. Taxonomy (GTDB): domain Bacteria; phylum Pseudomonadota; class Alphaproteobacteria; order Rhizobiales; family Rhizobiaceae; genus Allorhizobium. The sequence goes on along the minus strand of CBDIQA010000001.1, from coordinate 3,201,836 downwards.
TTGATCCCGATTGCACAGCAACACCCGGTGGCCCGCTACTTCCTGGAGGACCCCTTCACACGGTGGTCTTCCGAAAAGCCGCGTGGTTATTCCGGCGACGCGCAACTGTTGGATTTCATCTACGGCCATCCGAGCGTTGCCGATAAGATCAACGAGGCGTCTCCCTTGGGTAAGGCGCTCTATGATTATACCAAGGACGCATCATCGTCGGTCGCGGTACGCGAGCGTCGAGATCTGTTGACGCAACATGTTGATCAGATTGCATCTTCCCGTGGCAGCGAGGCCGAGGTTCTGACGATCGCCGCCGGCCACCTGCGTGAGGCAAATCGGTCCGTTGCTCTGAAGGAAGGTCGCCTGAAGCGCTGGGTGGCGCTCGACCAGGACCCGCTCAGCGTAGGCTCCATCAGCCGTGACTTTGCCGGCACATGCATTGAAGCTGTCGACGGGTCCGTACGCGGCATTCTTGGCGGACGCCACGACTTCGGCAAGTTCGACTTCGTTTACGCAGCGGGTCTCTACGATTATCTGAATGACAAGGTGTCGATGAAGCTGACCCAGCGCTGCCTCGACATGCTGAAGCCGAATGGTGTCTTCCTGTTTGCCAACTTCGCAACGGACATCAAGGTCGACGGCTACATGGAAACCTTCATGAACTGGGCACTGCTCCTGCGTTCAGAAGAAGACATGCTCCGGATTATCAAGGGCAGCGTCGGGGATATGCCAGTTGAAGCGACGGTCCGCTTCGGTGAGAACCGGAACGTGGTCTACGGCATCATTCGCAAGCTGTCCTGAAATGAAACAGCCCTCCGCGGCTAGTGCGTTGCGGAGGGCTGAGCGTCCCAAAATGGGACTGGTCTGAGGCGGGGATTTCTTGGTTTACCCCTCAACTTCCGGGGTAAATCGCGTCCAGCCCTGGTTCATCAGATGCTCCTGCGGCTGAAAGCGGGTCTTGTAGCCCATCTTCTTTGACCCCTGCACCCAGTAGCCCAGATAGACATGCGGCAGGCCGAGCGCCTTGGCCCGGCGGATGTGGTCGAGCACCATCATCGTGCCGAGTGACCGCTTCTCCATCTCCGGATTGTAAAACGAATAGACCATCGATAGCCCGTCGCTCATCAGGTCCGACAGGGCGACTGCGATGAGTTCGCCGCGCGGCTGGGCCGAGATCCCGTCGCCGGGGGTGCGCAGGCGATATTCGATGACCCGCGTCTGGACATGGCTGTCCTCGACCATGATCGCATAATCGAGCGCCGACATGTCAGACATGCCGCCGTTCTGGTGGCGGTGGTCGAGATAGCGCCGGAAGAGCGAGAACTGTTCTGTGGAAGGTTGGGCCGGGTAGATGGTCGAGATGACGTCGCTGTTGACGCCCTCGATACGGCGGAAGCCCCGGCTGGGCTCGAATTCGTTGACCAGAACCCGCACGGACACGCAAGCCCGGCAAGATTCGCAGGCAGGTCTGTAGGCGATATTCTGGGATCGGCGGAAACCACCCTGGGTCAGAAGGTCGTTCATTTCGGTGGCACGCGGACCCACAAGATGGGTGAAGACCTTCCGCTCCAATTCTCCCGCCAGATACGGGCAAGGCGCTGGCGCCGTCAGGTAGAATTGCGGGGAGGGGGATGTCTGCGTGTTCATCTGCCGCCGAAGAGAATCCTTTAGTCAGTCCTGTTGAAGCTAGGATGGCGCAAGAATGAAAAAGGTCAACACTCCGGCTTGGATGCCGGAGTGTATCGGAGGCGAAAAGCGCCGGGAAACTTAGTAGGTGCGCGCGGCGGCCGTTCCGAGCAGCAGGTCATGGACGAGACGCGAGCGCTCGATGAACAGGCCGGCCAGCAGCACGAGCGGTGTCAGCACCGAGTTCAGGATCCAGAACAGGGCCAGATGCGCGATCGCGGTGACGAAGTCGATCTTGCGACCGTCGAGACGGACCATCGCGATGCCCATCATCCGCATGCCCGGCGTCGCCTGTGAGGGGCCTGCCAGAGACATGCCGAAATAGAGGCCGGCGACCACAAAGAACAGGATCGGGTAGAGCAGCCAGCCAAGGCCAAGCGTCAGCACGCCGAGGAAAAACACGACCACTGCCGCGGGGATCCACAAAAGGCCGATGAACAGATAGTCGACCAGGAAGGCAAAGACGCGCCGCGAGAGCACGCCGCTATAGGCACGCCAATCCTCCGGGGCGGCATAGGACGAGTTGCTGTCGAGGCTCATGTCGGGCTCCTTGTTCGGTTGTGTTTCTGATATGGGGAGCCCGATGCCGAATACAATAATCCGTGAGAATCAGCCCTGCTTTGCAAGCAGACGGGCCACCTCAGGTGCGAAATAGGTGAGGATGCCGTCGCAGCCGGCCCGCTTGAAACAGAGCAGCGTTTCCAGCATCGCCCGCTCGCCGTCGATCCAGCCGTTCGCAGCCGCAGCCTTGATCTGGCTGTATTCGCCGGAGACCTGATAGGCAAAGACCGGCAGGCCAAAGCTGTCTTTCAGACGCCAGCAGATGTCGAGATAGGGCAGGCCCGGCTTCACCATCAACATGTCGGCGCCTTCCTCGACGTCGAGGGCGGCGTCCCGCACGGCTTCCGTGCTGTTGGCCGGGTCGATGTAATAGGTCTTCTTGTCACCCTTCAGCAGTCCGCTTGTCGAGATCGCCTCGCGATAGGGGCCGTAGTAGCAGGAGGCGAACTTGGTGGCATAGGACATGATGCCGACATCCTGGTGCCCGGCAGCATCGAGGCCGCGACGGATCGCGCCGATCCGACCGTCCATCATGTCGGACGGTGCTATAATGTCGGAGCCGGCATCGGCCTGGGCAATCGCCGCCCGCACCAACTGATCGACCGTCTCGTCATTGACGATTTCGCCATCCCGGAGAATGCCGTCATGGCCGTGGCTGGTGAAGGGGTCGAGCGCCACATCGGTGATCACGCCGATGTTCGGGACCGCCTTCTTGATCGCCGTCGTCACCTGATTGAGGAGGTTGTTGCTCTTGAGGACTTCCGAGCCGGTCTGGTCGCGCAGTTCCATTTCTACATTCGGAAACGTCGCCAATGCAGGGATCCCGAGATCGGCGGCTTCCTTCGCCGCTTCAACAGCCTTATCGACACTCATCCTGAAAACGCCGGGCATGGCAGCGATCGGGTCCATGATGTTCGATCCTGGCACAACGAAGATCGGCCAGATCAGGTCATTGACGGTCAGACGGTTCTCCTGGACCATCCGGCGCTGCCAGTCGGCCTTACGCAGGCGTCGCATGCGCCGGTGTCCGGTAACTGCGTCTACCAGATGTGTCTTGTCCGTCATCAGCCTGATCCTCGTCTGTGTTCCGGCTGCTGATTAGCACGATGGCGAAAGCTTGCAAAACGGAAGGCGGCGAAGACTCCCCGATCAAACTGTCGCAGCGTGCAAGCAAGATCAGCAGGGGAGGGCGCAAGCCCCAAGCTGGCGGAGACCTTGGCACAAGCCTATCCTCTGAACCATGGAAGCTGATTCGACCAACACGCCCCTTCGCAGTCTGACGGAAGCCATTTTCGTCTTGTTTCTGCGCGTTGTGGCGCTCGCCTGCCTCTGGTTCGGCCTGCAATACTGGGCGCTGATCGTCGGATACAGCCATGATGGGCTGGGTCGCTTCGACCTTCTCTCCACACCCTGGCGTGTGGCGGCCACCGGCCTTGCCGTCGTCTTTCCGGTTGCAGCCCTCGGCTTATGGCTCGCAGGCTCCTGGGGGCCGGTCATGTGGCTTCTTGCAGCCGGCGGGCAGATGCTGATGTTCACGGTGTGGCCGGATGTCTTCGGCTACAACACGCTCGCCGTCACCATGCATTCGGCAGTCTTCGTCGTCTATGTGGTATTCCGCCTGGCGTTGTGGCTCGAAGGGAGACACAAGCAGCAGGGTATAACGGTTGATTTACCCTGATCGCAGGAGAGGCTCTGGTAAGCCTCTGTTAAGCCTGCGTTTTAAATAGAATTTTATGCGCATTGGATACGGTCCTCACCAAGGCGGGAGAAAAAACCAACACCGCCAAACAAAACAGTGAGGCAGACCGATATGAACACCAAGCTCAAGCCGCAGCCGGCCACTCTCGACCCGCAGGAAGAAGCGATCCGTTCGCTCTACCTCGAATCCCTCCACCTCGTCGAGCGTCTTCACCGCCGCCTTCTCGACGTCATCAAGGACGAGTTCGACCGCAAGGGTCGCTCCGACATCAACGCCGTCCAGGCACTCCTGCTCTTCAACATCGGCAATTCGGAACTGACCGCCGGTGAACTGCGCTCGCGCGGTTATTATCTGGGCTCGAACGTCTCCTACAACGTCAAGAAGCTTGTCGACCTCGGCTTCATCAACCACCAGCGCTCGCGCGTTGACCGCCGCTCGGTCCGCATCAGCCTGACGGATGCCGGCCAGGAAATCGCCGAAACCGTTGCCAAGCTCTATGAGCGCCACATCGGCTCGATCCAGAAGGTCGGCGGCATCGGCACCGACGAGTTCACCCAGATGAACAAGCTCCTGCAGCGCCTCGACCGCTTCTGGAACGACCAGATCCTGTATCGCCTCTGAGGCTTCATTAGACGACCTCCAAAGCGATCCACCGCTCGAAACCGGATGCTTCTCACGAAGCGTCCGGTTTTCGCGTTCTGGCCCTCACGACACGTACCGGGGCCTACACACTCCCGTGACACAACCCCCTGGTGACACGAATTGGCCATATTGATATGGGACCGCCGGAGGGAGAAAAGGGGGCGTTTCGACAGCCTCCGATCGACCCCGCAGCGCACATTTCAGCCCTCGTGGCGGCGCTTTGTTAACCATGGCGCGATATGCGTTTGGTTCAGGTTCAGGATGAAACGGTAGGGAATATGTCCAAGAAGTCTGGAATTGTTGCTCTTTCGCGCCGCTCGCTGCTTCGCGGTGCGGCTGCCGCCGGTGCCGCGGCGATCGCCGGCCAGGCCGTGGCGCAGGACGCGATCAACGATCTCATCAACGCGCCGCGTCGCGGCAACTGGGACGACCAGTTCGACGCCCGCGCCAGCGAAGGCGGCAAGGTTGCCTCGAACAGCCCGATCCTCAGCGCCAACAATCTGCTCTACATGCAACAGTCGATCGCGCAGTATCAGTCGATCGTGGCAAACGGCGGGTGGCCGACGGTCAATGCGCCGGGTGCCCTGCGCATCGGCGCCATGGACCCGGCGGTCCAGAGCCTGCGCCAGCGCCTGATGATCTCGGGCGACCTGCCGCGCGAGGCCGGCATGTCCAATTCCTACGATTCCTATGTCGAGGCCGCCGTCAAGCGCTTCCAGGCGCGCCATGGCCTGCCGGAAGACGGCGTACTGGGTGAGTTCACCGTGAAGGCGCTAAACGTCGGCGCCGATGTGCGTCTGAACCAGCTGAACACCAACCTTGTTCGTCTGCAGTCCATGTCGGGCGACCTCGGTCGGCGTTACGTGATGGTCAACGTACCCGGTGCCTCCGTCGAAGCCGTCGAAAATGATCGCGTGGCGCTGCGCAACACCGCCGTCGTCGGTCGTATCGATCGTCCGACCCACATGATCAATTCCAAGATCTACGAGGTTATCCTCAACCCGTACTGGACCGCACCGCGTTCGATCGTCGAAAAGGACATCGTACCGCTGATGCGCAAGGACCCGACCTACCTGACGCGCAACAGCATCCGCCTGTTCGATGGCAACGGCAACGAAGTGGCGCCGGAAACGGTTGACTGGAACGCCGCCAAGGCGCCGAACCTGATGTTCCGTCAGGACCCGGGCAAGATCAACGCCATGGCGTCGACCAAGATCAACTTCCACAACCCGAACAACGAATACATGCACGACACGCCCCAGCAGGGCCTGTTCAACAAGCTGATGCGCTTCGAATCTTCGGGCTGCATCCGCGTGCAGAACGTTCGCGACCTGGTCACCTGGCTGCTCAGCGACACGCCCGGCTGGTCGCGCCAGGAAATCGAGCGCGTCATCACGACCCGTCAGAACAATCCGATCAAGCTGGCCGAGGAAGTGCCTGTTTACATCGTCTACATCTCGGCCTGGTCGACGAACGACAACATCGTCCAGTTCCGCGATGACATCTATCAGAAGGACGGCGACGCGCAGCTGGCTCTCCAGGCCAATATCGGCGTCGAGCAGTTCGCAGGCTCGGTCGAAGAAGATTTCGTCCCGCTGCAGTAAGCTGACGCTTTCAGCCAAACCGCATCCAAGCCGCGCCTCGTGCGCGGCTTTTTGCTTGGAGGCTGCGGCCTTTCGCCCAAGCGCGCCAATTGATCCGCAAATGTCGTTCTCCGTATTGCTCTCGTGACTGCGGAAGTTTAAGACCCCACAGCATCAAACGCTTTTGAGGAGCCTGCGATCATGTCGAATAACGATGCCTTCTTTTCTCGTTCTCTCGCCGATACCGATCCGGAGATTTTCGGTGCAATCGAGAAGGAACTTGGTCGCCAGCGCCACGAGATCGAGCTGATCGCTTCCGAGAACATTGTCTCGCGCGCCGTGCTCGAAGCCCAGGGCTCGATCATGACGAACAAGTATGCGGAAGGCTACCCGGGCAAGCGCTACTATGGCGGCTGCCAGTTCGTGGACATCGCGGAAGAACTGGCGATCGAGCGCGCCAAGAAGCTCTTCGGCGTCAACTTCGCCAACGTCCAGCCGAATTCTGGTAGCCAGATGAACCAGGCCGTGTTCCTGGCGCTCCTGCAGCCCGGCGACACCTTCATGGGCCTCGATCTGAACTCGGGCGGTCACCTGACCCATGGTTCGCCGGTCAACATGTCCGGCAAGTGGTTCAACGTCGTATCTTACGGTGTGCGTGAAGACGACCACCAGCTCGACATGGATGACGTTGCCGAAAAGGCCCGTACCCACAAGCCGAAGCTGATCATTGCCGGCGGTACCGCTTACTCCCGCATCTGGGACTGGAAGCGATTCCGCGAGATCGCAGACGAAGTCGGCGCTTACCTGATGGTCGACATGGCCCATATCGCCGGTCTCGTCGCCGGTGGCCAGCATCCTTCGCCGTTCCCGCACTGCCATGTCGCGACCTCCACGACACACAAGTCGCTGCGCGGCCCGCGCGGCGGCATGATCCTGACGAATGACGAGGATCTGGCCAAGAAGTTCAACTCGGCCGTCTTCCCGGGCCTCCAGGGCGGTCCGCTGATGCATGTCATCGCCGCCAAGGCCGTCGCCTTCGGCGAAGCGCTGCAGCCGGAATTCAAGGACTACGCCGCCCAGGTCGTGAAGAACGCCAAGGCGCTGGCCGAGACCCTGATCAAGCAGAACCTCGACATCGTTTCCGGCGGCACCGACAACCACCTGATGCTGGTCGACCTGCGCAAGAAGAACGCCACCGGCAAGCGTGCGGAAGCCGGCCTCGGCCGCGCCTACATCACCTGCAACAAGAACGGCATTCCCTTCGACCCGGAAAAGCCCTTCGTCACCTCGGGTATCCGTCTTGGCACGCCGGCCGGTACGACCCGCGGCTTCAAGGAAGCGGAATTCACCGAAATCGGTAACCTGATCGTCGAAGTTCTCGATGGTCTGAAGGTTGCCAACTCGGATGAAGGCAATGCTGCCGTCGAGGCTGCGGTGCGGGACAAGGTCGTGGCCCTGACGGACCGCTTCCCGATGTACCCCTACATGTAAGGCATTAGGCTGATGCGCTGCCCCTTCTGCGGATCGGATGAAACCCAGGTCAAGGACTCGCGACCGGCGGAGGACAATACCTCCATCCGCCGGCGGCGCATTTGTCCGGATTGCGGGGGGCGCTTCACCACCTTTGAACGGGTTCAGCTGCGTGAGCTGATGGTCTTGAAGAAGACCGGACGCAAGGCGCCGTTCGATCGCGACAAGCTGGTGCGTTCCTTCCAGATCGCGCTGCGCAAGCGCCCTGTCGATCCTGACCGCATAGAGCGTGCCGTGTCCGGTATCGTCCGCCGCCTCGAAAGCTCCGGCGAGACCGAAATCTCATCCGAAGAAATTGGCCTGCAGGTGCTCGAGGCCCTTAAGACGCTCGATGACGTGGCCTTCGTGCGCTACGCTTCGGTCTACAGGGATTTCTCCCATGCCGAGGACTTCGAAAACGTGATCGCCGAGATCAACGCCAAGATCTCCCGCGACAGCACTGCGGACTGAGGCGTGTCGATCACCGCCCGTGACGAGACCTTCATGCGCGAAGCGATCGCGCTTTCCCTGACCCATGTCGGCAGAACCGGCCCCAATCCCTCGGTTGGCTGCCTGATCGTAAAAGATGGCGAAGTCGTCGGCCGTGGCGTAACAGCGCTTGGCGGTCGACCGCATGCCGAACCGCAGGCGATTGCCGAGGCAGGTGAGAAGGCGAGGGGGGCAACCGCCTATGTGACCCTTGAGCCCTGTTCGCACCACGGCAAGACCCCACCTTGCGCCAATGCCATCATCCAAGCTGGCATTGCCCGTGTCGTGGTGGCCGTCGCCGATCCAGATCCACGGGTCTCGGGGCAGGGGCTGAAGATCCTGGCGGACGCAGACATCGAGGTCACCATTGGCGTCCTTCAGAAGGATGCCCGCCGCGCAATGTCCGGCTACCTGACCCGCCAGACGAAGGGACGTCCGCAAGTGATTCTGAAACTTGCCGTTTCTGCCGATGGCATGTTGGGCCGCAAGGGCGCGGGCCAGGTCGCGATTACCGGCGATATCGCCCGCCGAGGAAGTCCACCGACTGCGCGCCGAAAGTGATGCGATCCTCGTCGGGATTGGCACGGCGCTGGCCGATGATCCCGAATTGACGGTACGCTTGCCGGGGCTGGAAGCGGCTTCACCGCAGCGTATCGTCCTCGACCGGCGGGCGGAACTGCCGGCGTCCTCCAAGCTCGCACGCAGCGCAGGCGCCGTGCCCGTCCTCGTGGCCGTTGCGCACGGCGCAAAAGGGAACCGCGCTGCCCTTGCTGAAGCTGGCGTCGAAATCGTCGAACTGGATGGTGTGGAAGAACTTCTGCATGCGCTCGCCCGCCGCGGGATATCGACGCTGATGGTCGAGGGCGGGGCGCGTGTGGCCTCGGACCTTCTGGCACGAGGCATTGTCGACCGGATCTATCTTTATACCGGTGAAACGGTTGTTGGAGATGGGGGGATTGCGTCGCCGATCTCCTCTTCGAAAATGGCGCCAGGGTTCGCCCTCGTGGAAGAGCGAACCCTGGGCTCTGACCGGCTGCAGATATTCGATCGTTTGCCGGCCTCAGCCTGGCTTTAACGCCAGAAAAGCATGATCAGAATGATCAGCGGAATCGGAATACCGAGAAGCCAGAGAAGAATGCCGCGACCCATGGGGACCTCCTGTTGCCTGTGGTCTGGGAGGGCCCGGTCGTCCGCGCCCTGTGCCTGAGAAACGGATGATCTCGGCGGATTGTTCCCAAGCAAGAAGCCCCGCGCCAGAGACGCGGGGCAAGTTGGGGGACAGGGAGGAGTATTGGAGATCAGCGAACGTAGAAGGTCACGCCGCCATCTGCGGCCTGTTCTGCGCCGACGATGTTGGTCAGCTCGACCGCTTGCGCTTCCAGTTTCTGGGCGAGCGGGCGATTGGCGATGACAGAGGCCTGGACGAGCCTTGCTTCCTGGGAGGTGGGGGCGAGGCTTCCGAAGCGTTCTTTGGCGGGGTCATGGGTCTTCAGCGAGTCGATGCGCACGACATTGAAGTCCATCGGTGACATCGTCTGGATCGTGCTTTCGATCTTGCTGTCGGGCATGCCGCTGGCGGCTGGCATGGCGGCATAGCTTTCAGCACCAAAGGCGATAGCGGACAGTGCGGATGCGCTGAAGATGGTTGCAAAGCGATTCATGGTCCTGATCCTTTCGAGGATGTTTGCGATGGCGGGGGATTCCGTCGCTCGCTTGCAAGACTGAAGGTGGGATCGATTTGTGGCGGGATCCAGGCCTTAAAAGTCTGATTTCCATTAAACATTTGTCACGTAACTCGCCCGATTTCGGTCAATATTAGCGAGCTTGGAACAAGGGTCTGGTGACAGTGGGCTTGAAGCCCGGCCAAGCCTCCCGCCCGGCGCATCCCCGCCCCGACGCAAAAACACTTGCCTTCCTCGATATGGCGTGGTTTGACCGCGTTTCTGTTCGGCCAGCGGCCGCAATCACATTTCAAGATCGGATCGGACCCATGGGAAACAAGACGGCTTCGCCGCATTTGCTGATCGTCGAGGCACGCTTCTACGACGACATGTCTGACGCCCTTCTGGACGGTGCCAAGCACGCGCTCGAAGAGGTCGGCGCGACCTTCGACCTCATCACCGTTCCTGGCGCCCTCGAAATCCCGCCGGCGATCGCCATGGCGCTCGATGCCATGGACGACGAAGGCACACATTATGACGGCTTCATTGCGCTTGGCATGGTCATCCGCGGCGAGACCTATCACTTCGACATCGTCGCCAACGAATCCTCGCGTGCCCTGATGGATCTTGCCGTCTCGGAATCGCTGGCAATCGGCAACGGCATCATGACCGTCGAAAATGACGAGCAGGCTTGGGCGCGCGTCAAGCGCAGTGAGAAGGACAAGGGCGGCTTTGCGGCCCGTGCGGCACTCTCGATGATCGAACTGAAGAAGAAACTGGGTGGCTGAGTGATGTCGGACGAAGGCAAGCATCCAGTAAAACCGGCCAACCAGCGCGGCGCAGCGCGCCTCGCGGCCGTACAGGCTCTCTACCAGATGGATATCGCCGGCTCCGGCGTGCTCGAAGTGGTGGCGGAATACGAGGCGCATCGCCTCGGGCAGGAAGTCGATGGCGAAACCTATCTGAAGGCGGACGCCTCCTGGTTCCGCTCGATCGTCGCCGGTGTCGTGCGCGACCAGGCCAAGATCGACCCGATGATCCGCGGCGCATTGCAGGACGACTGGTCCCTGTCGCGCATGGACAGCACGGTCCGCGCAATTCTGCGTGCCGGCACGTTCGAATTGATCGAGCGCAAGGATGTGCCTATCGCCGTTATTGTAACGGAGTATGTCGAGATCGCGCAGGCCTTCTTCCAGGACGACGAGCCGAAGCTGGTCAACGCCGTTCTCGACCGCATTGCAAAGCAGGTTCGCGCCCCGGCGCAGAAATAGGAATAGGCAGATGGACGCGACGACGGGAGCAGGGCTGGACGGACAACTTTCGACAGCCAAGCGTAACGTTGGACTGCTCGCAGTGGCCCAGGCTATCCTGGGTTCCGCGCCTCCCTTGGCCTTCGCCGTCGGCGGCCTTGCCGGTTTCCAGATGCTTGGCGCCGACAAGTCGCTGGCGACCGCACCCTTGACCGGCTTCAACGTCGGCGTGGCCGTCGGCGCAATCGTGGTGGCTGCGGCCTCGCGTGTTCTCGGCCGCCGTGAGAGCTTCATGGTCGGTGCGCTGATGGGCGCGCTCGGCAGCGCGCTTGCCGCCTTTTCCCTCATCCAGTCCAACTTCTGGCTCTTTGCCTTCTCGCTGCTGCTCATGGGCGTGTCCGGCGGCTTTACCCAGAAGATCCGCTTCGCCGCCGCCGATGCGTCGCCCAGTTTCTACAAGGGCAAGGCGATCTCCTGGATCCTCGCGGCCGGCATCATCTCCGCCATCGCAGGCCCGCAGATCGCGATCTGGCTGAAGGATGCGCTCGCCCCGGTCACCTTCGCCGGTGCCTTTCTCGGTCTGGTGCCCTTGCTCCTATGCGCCATTGCCGTTCTCTTTTTTCTGAAGCTGCCGACGATCGCCGAGAAGAAGGCGGAAGCGAGCGGACCGGCGCGGCCGCTCAGCGAAATCGTCATGACCCAGCGCTTCATGACCGGCATGATCTGCGGCATCAGCTCCTACGCCCTGATGACTTTCATGATGACCGGCGCCCCCTCGCCATGGTCATCGGTTGCGGCTTCTCCTCTGACCTCGCAACGCTCGGCATCCAGTGGCACGTGATCGCCATGTTCGCCCCGAGCTTCTTCACCGGCGTTCTGATCACCCGCTTCGGCGCCGAAAAGGTCGTGGCCGCCGGTCTTCTCATCCTGATGTCCTGCGCCGTGATTGCCCATTGGGGCGTTGAACTCTGGAACTTCTGGGGGGCGCTGGTCCTGCTCGGCGTTGGCTGGAACTTTGGCTTCATCGGCGCAACAGCCATCGTCGCCTCAAGCTACCGTCCTGCCGAGGCTGACAAGGTTCAGGGCTTCCACGACATCATCCTGTTTTCAACCGTCGCGCTCTCGTCCTTCTCGTCCGGCAAGGTCTTCACCGCCTTTGGCTGGTCGGTGATGAATCTGATCATCTGGCCGGTGACGATTATCTGCCTGGTGCTGGTGCTTCTTCAGCTTCGAGCGGCTGCGCGCAAACCCGCCTGAGTTCCCTCCATCCTGCAGAATATGCGTACTTGACGCCGTGAAAAGCACGACGCAATCTCGCCACGCGTTGACGAGGTCTCGGAGGAGGGGGCCTGAGTCTGCGAGTCACGGCCCGCGATGAGTGAGGCGCGGGCAATACGGGAGGGTATTGCGAATGACGGTTCTTCTAGGCGTAATTTTATGCGGGCTTCTGTCGGTGGTCTACGCGGTCTGGGCGACGCGCTCGGTGCTCGCGGCGGACCAGGGCAATGCCCGCATGCAGGAAATTGCAGGCTATATTCGCGAGGGTGCTCAGGCTTACCTCACTCGGCAATACCTGACCATCGCGATTGTCGGCGCCGTCGTTTTCGTCGGCACATGGTTTCTTCTGTCCGGCACGGCCGCAATCGGCTTCCTGATCGGTGCGGTGCTTTCGGGTGCCGCCGGTTTCATCGGCATGCATGTCTCGGTCCGCGCCAATGTGCGCACGGCGCAAGCCGCGTCCCATAGCCTCGCCGCCGGTCTCGACATCGCCTTTAAGTCCGGCGCCATCACCGGCATGCTGGTTGCGGGCCTCGCCCTGCTCGGCGTCTCCATCTACTTCTACATCCTGACCGCGATCCTGGGGCATGAAAGCGGCTCGCGTGAAGTCATCGATGCGCTGGTCGCGCTCGGCTTCGGCGCCTCGCTGATCTCGATCTTCGCCCGTCTCGGCGGCGGTATCTTCACCAAGGGCGCTGACGTTGGTGGGGACCTCGTCGGCAAGGTGGAAGCCGGTATTCCGGAAGACGATCCGCGCAACCCGGCCACCATTGCTGACAACGTCGGCGATAACGTCGGCGATTGCGCCGGCATGGCAGCTGACCTCTTCGAAACCTATGCCGTCTCGGTGGTCGCCACCATGGTTCTGGCAGCCATCTTCTTTGCGGGTTCGGCCGTCCTCGACATCACGATGATCTACCCGCTCGCGATCTGCGGCGCCTGCATCATCACCTCGATCATCGGCACCTTCTTCGTCAAGCTGGGCACCAGCGGGTCGATCATGGGCGCGCTCTACAAGGGCTTCATCGTCACCGGTCTTCTGTCCGTGGCTGGCCTGGCACTCGCCACGTCGCTGACCATCGGCTGGGGCACGATCGGCACCGTCGCCGGCATGGAGATCACCGGCGTCAACCTGTTCATCTGCGGCATTCTAGGCCTCGTGGTGACCGCGCTCATCGTCGTGATCACCGAATACTACACCGGCACCAACAAGCGCCCGGTCAATTCGATCGCCCAGGCATCGGTCACCGGCCACGGCACCAACGTTATCCAGGGTCTTGCCGTCTCGCTGGAATCGACGGCCCTTCCGGCGATCGTCATCGTCGGCGGCATCATCTCGACCTACCAGCTCGCCGGCCTTTTCGGCACGGCGATCGCTGTCACCACCATGCTCGGCCTCGCCGGCATGATCGTCGCCCTCGACGCTTTCGGCCCGGTCACGGACAATGCAGGCGGCATCGCCGAAATGTCCCACCTGCCGCCGGAAGTGCGCAAGTCGACGGACGCCCTCGACGCGGTCGGCAACACCACCAAGGCCGTCACCAAGGGCTACGCGATCGGTTCGGCCGGTCTCGGTGCACTCGTGCTCTTCGCCGCCTATTCCAACGACCTGGCCTACTTCGCCGCCAACAGCGCCCAGTATCCCTACTTTGCCGACATGGGGCCGATCTCCTTCGATCTCTCCAATCCTTATGTCGTCGCTGGTCTGATCTTCGGCGGCCTGATCCCCTACCTCTTCGGCGGTATCGCCATGACGGCCGTTGGCCGTGCGGCGGGTTCGATCGTCGAGGAAGTCCGCCGGCAGTTCCGCGAAAAGCCGGGCATCATGCAGGGCACCGAAAAGCCTGATTATGGCCGGGCGGTCGACATCCTGACCCGCGCTGCGATCAAGGAAATGATCATCCCCTCGCTGCTGCCGGTTCTGGCACCGCTGGTGGTCTATTTCGGTGTGCTCCTGATCTCCGGCTCCAAGGCGTCCGCCTTTGCCGCCCTCGGCGCCTCGCTGCTCGGCGTCATCGTCAACGGCCTCTTCGTCGCCATCTCCATGACCTCTGGTGGCGGCGCCTGGGACAATGCCAAGAAGAGCTTCGAGGATGGCTTCATCGACAAGGATGCCGTGAAGCACCTGAAGGGTTCGGATGCCCACAAGGCCTCCGTCACCGGCGACACCGTGGGTGACCCTTATAAGGATACGGCCGGTCCCGCCGTGAACCCGGCCATCAAGATCACCAACATCGTGGCGCTCCTGCTTCTGGCTGTTCTAGCCGGTTGAGGCATCAGGCAAAGAAAAGACCGCGGAAGGCAACTTCCGCGGTCTTTTCATGTCTGGATCCCGGTGGACGGCAGGATCCCCGAGGTGAGGCGGCCTTACTGGCCGCCGAGAATGTTGCGGACGCTGTTGGCCGCACCGCCGCCACCAGCAAGCAGCTGCTGCAGGAAGGTGAGGTCGCGACCACCGGTCGGGGTGGTGCGGGAAATCGTGTCGAACACCTTGCCGTCCTGCAGGGTGTAGTTGGCGCGCTGCGCAACGATGCCGTCTTTGTCGAAGTAGATCGCGAGGATCTGCTGGTCGACGAGGCGCTGCTTCATGAAGGCGACGGACCGGGTGCGCTTCTGGGAGATGTAGTAGAACACCTCACCGTCGAAGGTCGCTGTGGTCGACGGCGTGCCGAGCGAGAGCAGCACCTGCTCGCGGCTGGAGCCGACCGGAACGAGGTCGAGCGCTGCCTGATCGACGACATAGCCGTTGTGGAAGACCTCGGAGGTCTGGCAGGCGGAAAGGCCGACGATGACGGCAACCGCAAGAGCGGTCGTGCTCAGGAGCTTCCTGTCCGACTTGAAAATCCGAATGTCCACGCAAACGTCTCCCATGAGTGTCGATGGCACCTGACGATGCCGCATGCTTCTGCGCATAGCATTGTGGCCTTTCCGGGGAAAGCTGCCGCAATGTCTGCGCTGCCGATTTGCCGGTCAATCTGCCGCAGGATGCGGCATTCGTGCCGGATAACGGCATTGCAATTCACGCCTGCTTCGGTAAACCAGCTTTCGCAATCATGCAACACGACCACGTCCGGGCTCGCCACTTCGGTCGGCTCTTTTTGGTGATATTGGATGGTATTCGGCTTCTTTCGGCAGAAAAGAAACAATCAGGTGATCGTCGAGCGTCAGTATGGCGCGCTGACGGCGGCTGCACGCACGCCCGCCTTCTATCTCGACATGAACTTGCCCGACACAGTGATCGGCCGCTTCGAGATGCTGACGATCATGCTGATTCTGTATTTCCGCCGCACCGCGAAGTCTCCGCGCAGCGGCCAGGAGATCGCCCAAAACATCATCGATGCCTTTTTCGAGGATGTGGATCACTCCATTCGCGAGCTGGGTGTCGGCGATCCCGGTGTGCCGAAGCGCATGAAAAAGCTTGCCGGCATGTATTATGGCCGGCTGGAATCCTATGCCGGCGCCCTGGATCGCAACGATCGAGAGGCGCTCGAAGCCGCGCTGAAGCGCAACATCCATCCCGAAGAAGGGGAGGCGGCACCCTCCATGCAGGCGCTGGCCGACTGGATGTTTGCGGCCGAACAGGCGCTTGGCGCCGTGGATGAAAATGACATCGAGACGGGCATGGCCCGCATTGCCGTCCCGGCTGCCTGATCGGCGTCGGTCGCCTTTGGGCGCAGACGCATCAGGCCCGACGGCAAAAACGAGGAACAGACGACATGACGAGCAAGGAAACCAGAGACAGCCGCGAGTTCAGCTATCTCGTAAAGGTTGGCCATATCTCGGCCAATCCTGTGCGGGTGCGTGTGGAGGCCGACGAGCGTGAGCGGGCGGGCCTTGCCGACCTGTGGCGGGTGGAAGCCGTCAACAAGCTCTCTGCGGATCTGCAGGTCGCCCGCTGGAAAAAGGACGGCGTCCGGATCACGGGGCGTGTGTCCGGTGAATTGGTCCAGGCATGCGTCGTGACGCTGGAGCCTGTCGTCTCGCATATCGACCAGGAGATCGACCAGATCTTCGTGCCGGAGGGCTCCAAGCTTGCGCGCATCGTGCTCGACGGCGCAGGCGAGATGGTGCTCGATCCTGACGGTCCGGACCTTCCCGAACAGTTCACCGGTGACACGATCGACGCGGGCGCCCTGATCGCTGAATTTGCCGCCCTCGACATCGATCCGTACCCGAAGAAGGAAGGCGTCGCCTTCTCCGGGCATATCGAAAGCAAGGCCGAAGAGGACAAGAAACCGTCCCCCTTTGCTGTCCTGAAGGACTGGAAAAAGGATTGATCATCCCCCATCTGCACCTGCGGGTGGGTTGTATGCCGAATGAAAAGCGGTATTTTGGCCGAAAATATCGCTGGCCAGCGATGAAGAAGGGTCAGGTCTAAGTGATCAGAATTTCTGTCGACGTCATGGGTGGAGACTTCGGTCCCGAAGTCGTCATCCCCGGAGCTGCCAAGGCACTCGAGCGTCATCCCGATGTAACCTTCCTTCTCTACGGCCAGCAGGAACGCTGCCTGCCGATCCTTGCGCAGTTTCCGAAGCTCAAGGAAAAGTCGACCTTCCACCACTGCGACATCTCCGTCACCATGGACGAGAAGCCGAGCCAGGCCCTGCGCCGTGGCCGCTACGTGTCCAGCATGTGGCGTTCGATCGAGGCGGTGAAGACGGGGCAGGCGGATGTTGCCGTCTCTGCCGGCAATACCGGCGCGCTGATGGCCATGGCCAAGTTCTGCCTGCGCACGATGGCGACCATCGAGCGCCCGGCGATCGCGGCGATCTGGCCGACGCTCTCAGGTGAAAGCATCGTCCTCGACGTCGGCGCCGGCATCGGTGCCGATGCCCAGCAATTGCTCGATTTCGCCGTTATGGGTGGTGCCATGGCACGTGCCCTGTTTGAAATCGAAAAGCCCATGGTCGGCCTGCTCAATGTCGGCGTCGAAGAGATCAAGGGTCAGGAAGAGGTGAAGGAAGCCGGTCGCCTGATCCGCGAAGCGGGTCTCGACACGATCGACTACTATGGCTTCGTCGAGGGCGATGACCTCGGCAAGGGCACCGTCGATGTCGTGGTGACCGAAGGCTTCACCGGCAATATTGCCCTGAAAACGGCGGAAGGCACCGCCAAGCAGATCGCAGAATACCTCCGCGCGGCCATGTCGCGCACCTGGATGGCCAAGCTTGGTTACATCCTCGCCAAGGGCGCCTTTGACCGCCTGCGCGAGAAGATGGACCCGCGCAAGGTGAATGGCGGCGTGTTCCTCGGCCTCAATGGCATCGTCATCAAGAGCCATGGCGGCACGGATGCCGAGGGCTTTGCGGCCGCTCTCGATGTGGGCTATGACATGGCTCGAAACGGTCTCACCCAGAAGATCGAAAACGACTTGAAAAAATATCACGCGCGGCACCCGTCTCCTGCCGGCCCCGAAGCGGCGTGAAAGGTAGGAAACTTCAATGATCCGTTCTGTAGTTCGCGGTTTCGGAGCCTCGCTCCCGAAACGGGTTGTAACCAATCGCGATCTCGAAAGCATGGTCGAAACCTCGGACGAATGGATCGTCCAGCGTACCGGCATCAAGCAGCGTTACATTGCCGGTGAAGGCGAGACGACCGCGTCGCTGGGTGCTGCCGCGGCCCAGGAAGCGCTTGACCGCGCCGGCCTCACAGCCGCCGATATCGATCTCATCATCTGTGCGACCTCCACGCCTGACAACACCTTCCCGGCGACGGCCGTGAACATCCAGAACCGTCTCGGCATGCATCACGGCTTCGGCTTCGACGTCCAGGCCGTCTGTTCCGGCTTCGTCTATGCGATGGCGACCGCCGACCTCTACATCCGCGGCGGCATGGCCAAGCGTGTGCTCGTCATCGGCGCAGAAACCTTTTCCCGCATCCTCGACTGGACCGATCGCACGACCTGCGTGCTCTTCGGCGACGGTGCCGGCGCGCTCATCCTCGAGGCGGCGGAAGGTGAGGGGACCGTCGCAGATCGCGGCGTGCTGACTTCCAACCTGCGCTCTGACGGCGCCCATCGCGAAAAGCTCTATGTCGATGGTGGTCCGTCGACGACTGGAACCGTCGGCCATCTGCGCATGGAAGGCCGCGAAGTCTTCAAGCATGCCGTTGGTATGATCACCGACGTCATCGAGGCTGCCTTCACGGCAACCGGCACGACCGCTGACGATATCGACTGGCTGGTGCCGCATCAGGCCAACAAGCGCATCATCGATGGATCTGCGAAAAAGCTCGGCATCCCCGACGAGAAGGTCGTGATCACCGTCGACCAGCACGGCAATACCTCGGCGGCCTCGATTCCGCTGGCGCTCGCCACCGCAGCCGGCGACGGCCGCATCAAGCAGGGTGACCTCGTGATGCTGGAAGCGATGGGTGGTGGCTTCACCTGGGGCGCCGTACTCGTTCGCTGGTAGCATTTGAAACCCTAAAAATTGCGCACCGACAAGCACTTGACCGTTGCGGCCAAGGGCAATAGTCTCTGCCCAATTCAACAAGATCATTGATTTAGGCGGGCGAGAACAATGGCCGGGAAGACAGTGACGCGTGCGGATCTGGCAGAATCAGTCTTTCGCAAGGTCGGTCTTTCCAGAACGGAATCTGCCGAGCTGGTCGAGACCGTGATTGACGAGATCTGCAACGCCATCGTGCGTGGCGAATCCGTCAAGCTTTCGTCTTTCGCGACCTTCCAGGTCCGCAGCAAGAACGAACGCATCGGCCGCAACCCGAAAACGGGCGAGGAGGTGCCGATCTCGCCGCGTCGCGTCATGACCTTCAAGGCGTCTAACGTCCTCAAGCAGCGCATCCTGCGCGCCCATATTGCCCGCAAGGCCAAGCAGAAGCCCGCGAACCCCGCGGCCTGATATCGGCCAAAACCGGTGGAGCATTCGCTCGCCGGCCACCCAGCGCTTGAAAAGCCATCCTCAAACCGTTGAAATATGACCCGAGTCGCGCGCCCGCGTGACGATCGAGGAGCGCGCCGTGATGCAGTTGGACAAGAGCCCGGATGCTTTCCGCACCATCAGCGAGGTGGCCGATGATCTCGATCTGCCGCAGCACGTCCTGCGCTTCTGGGAAACCCGCTTCCCGCAGATCAAGCCGCTGAAGCGCGGCGGTGGCCGGCGTTATTATCGTCCTGATGATGTCGAACTGCTGAAGGGCATTCGCCACCTGCTCTATGATCAGGGCTACACGATCAAGGGCGTGCAGAAGCTTCTGAAGACGAATGGCAACAAGTTCGTCATGGCAGTCGCCACAGGCGATGTCGCGACCATGGAGGCCCTCGTGGCCGCCAACGCGTCCAAGGCAGATGAGCCCAAGGTCAATCTCGACGAGGATCAGGTCGTCGGTCGCCCCAAGGTTCGTGCCAGCGGCCGATTTTTCGGCTTCGGCGGCAGCGCCAACGACGACGCGCCGGAGATCTCCGTCGGCAAGGGTTCGGTCGGCAAGGAAGATCGCGCTCTGCTGCAGGAAGCCCTCTTCGATCTCCTGGAATGCAAGCGCCTGCTCGATCAGGTACGCTGACGGCGCGGGCGTAAAGCTTGCCCGCCGTTCCCCAGTGGAACATCGAAGCGCTCCGGGGCGTTCTGGCACCAAACGCAACCCCTGCGAGGTTCCATGAAGCGTCTCCTGATAACGATCCCCGTCCTCTCTCTTCTCGCCGTGATCCCGGCCCATGCGCAGCAGGCACAAGGGGCGGCCACTGCCAGCGGTTCGACCGAGGCAAGGCCCGCAACCGTCGAGGATGCCTGCGCCTTCGTCGCCAAGAGCGTGCTGATGGTCAAGGATCTCAAGATTGGCGTGGTGCAGGCCTTCCCGGAACTTGATCCGCCCGGCGCCCGCCTGACCTATTCGACGCGTATGGATTCCGAGCCGGATGATATTTCGGACGAGATCGAATGCCAGTTCGAGCGCGACGCCGATCCTCTTCAGGTCACCAGCTTCTGCATGGATTCGACCTGCTACGCTGCCAACAGCGAAGAGCCGGAGCAGCGTCGCCGCTTCGAAGAAGTCCGCGCCCTGATGCAAAGGCTAAACTGATAATTCGCGCATTTTTTCCCGTCGCCGGGAGTTTCCCCTTGCGCGGGAATAGTTCACTGGCTAAAGGGAACTTGCTGTCGGACGGGTCTGTCATGACCGACATTTTCTTGAGATCAATTGGTCTTGGGGGATGTCGGAACAACAGGTTCAGCCGATTTGCCGGTGACGGAATGTAGCGCAGCCCGGTAGCGCACTTGACTGGGGGTCAAGGGGTCGTGGGTTCGAATCCCGCCATTCCGACCATTTTGCTCGATGGATCAAGCAGTTGGTCACGTCGAACAGGTCTAAGGACCGGGTATCTTCGAGATGCCCGGTCTTTTTTTATGCTCGCATTGTGAGCCACTTAGCGCGCAACATTAGAAATCGCCGGTTTTCTTGACGGAACGTCCTTCGTTTGCTGCATCGCAGCATTATATTGGAGGGAGGTCCGACGAAAGCCCTGATCCCATGCGTTTCAAGTTCTCCATGTTTCCGCTCTCCGCCATGCTGCGCGGTCAGAAGCGTCTTCGCCGCAGCCTTGAAAAGGCTTTGCCGAAGATAAGGCTGCCGGAGGTGCCCAAGGCGCCGAAGCCGCGGACTTCGCGCTCGACGCTGGTTGAGGTTCGTGCCTTCGGCAGCAATCCGGGACGCTTGCGGATGCTCGAATATGCGCCTGCGGTTCGGCGGGAGCCGGCAACGCTTGTCGTTGTCCTGCATGGCTGTCTGCAAACGGCCGAGCAATATCATCGGGGTAGCGGCTGGAGCCGGATCGCCAGGGACAAGGGTTTCGTGCTGCTCTATCCCGAGCAAACCAAGTCCAACAATCACAACCTGTGTTTCAACTGGTTCCGGCCGAGCATGGTCGCGCGGGATCGCGGCGAGCTGATGTCAATCCGCCAGATGATCGAGCACAGCGTCGAGCGGCATGGCATCGCTCGTGACCGTATTTTCATCCAGGGCCTTTCGGCTGGCGGGGCCATGGCCAATGCCATGCTGGTCACCTATCCTGATCTCTTCGCAGCCGGTCAGGTGGTCGGGGCGCTGCCCTATGGCGCGGCGCGCGATGCGCTGTCGGCGCTGTCGGTCATGAAGTCCGGCAGCCGGCGGAGCAGACAGGAATGGGGCGACCTGGCACGGGCGGCGAGCGGCGAGGGGGAAAGCGTACTGCCCGCCGTTTCGATCTGGCAGGGCAGGGCGGATCGCGTCGTATCACCGCTCAATGCGGAGGCGGCGCTGTCTCAATGGCTGGATCTGCACGGACTGGATGAGGACGCTGGAGAGCGTGAGACAGGCCCGCAGGGGACGAGCCTGCTCTGGCGGGATGCCGACGGAAAGACGCTGGTCGAGTACCGCCTTCTCGAAGGGCTAGACCATGGTCTGCCGGTGATCGCCCGCCATGCGAGCCAGAAGCGCCAGCCATACATGCTTGAGGGCGCCATCGGCGCCCCCCAGCAATTCTATGAAACCTTTATCCGGCAGCGTGTCGTGGCTACCAGAGGGCAATCGATCAGTTCTCCTCGATCGAAACGCCGTTCTGGCCGATCTTGAGTTCGACACCATCGGGCTGCTGCTCTTCCTGGTAGACATAGATGCCGAGGCCGATAACGGCAACGACGAGAGCGCCAATGATGAGGTAGAGGCCATTGTTTCGGCTCATGAAAATCTCCTGTTCGATTGTTTCGGACAGGAAAAGCCGCAAAGCCCCTTATTGTTCCATCGCCATATCGGAAAAACTCAATCGTCGTTGGCGGCGGTCAATTCTTCCGGCCGCATGCCGTCGTCACTGACCTGTGCCGACAGACGCAAACCTTCGCCGCCCGGCCCCGCTTCGCCCGCTTCCAGAAAGCTGACACCCAGGCGCTCCAGGGCGGCTTTCAGGGCTGCATGCTGCTGCGGGGTCGCGTCATGGCCGTTCTCAGCCTCGATCTGCAGGATAAGGAGTGGCGGCACGCCGCTTTCCTGACCGATCCTGTCGATGGTGACGTCGAGCATGGCGCGAGCGGCGCGTATCTGGGCGGGAGTAATCATCTATGAAGTATGGGGCGCTGGGAGATTAATTCAATCCACAGTCGTCCCGAACCGGTCAGGCACGTCGCCGAGGGGCACGCTGATGCCGCCATTCTGCGGCGCCACAGCCCCAGACAATCCCGAGCACGAGGTAGAAATGCCGCCAGTGATCGGTATCGATGACGGCCCCTATCAGCATGTGACCAAGCAGCACGATCCAGGCGATCATCAGATAGGGTTGCCACGGCCTGTCCCGCAGCATGTAGCGAAAGCCCATCGCCACGGTCCAGCCGATCAGCGTGATGTAGGACAGGAAGCCGATCCAGCCATAGGCCATCAGCGACTTCAGATAGATGTTGTGCTCGTCCTCGGGGAAGATCTTGCCGAACATCATCGGGCCGATCCCGAGTGGCTTTTCCATCGCCATCTCGAAACCCAGGCGATGGCGCGCGAAACGACCGAGATGGCCGCCGTCATATTCCTGCACGAGCTGGGTTCGGGTCTCGAAGAGACCGCGGACCTTCTCGAACTGCAAGGCCACCAGCAAGGCCATGACCATGGCAATGACGGCCGTCAGCGACAGGACCAGGATCTTCAGGCGAAACGCAGTGGTGCGCTCCTTCAGCAGCATCACGAAGACGAGCGCCATCGCGCAGAATAGGAAGAGCCCCCAGGCGGCCCGCGAAAAGGAGAGGAAGACGGCAAAGGACAGGATCAGGATGCCGAGGATCCGAAGCGGCGATTCCAGCAACCGACCTTTCAGCATCCCGTGCAGCAGGTAGAGCATGGGAGCGACAAGAAAGGGGCCGAAGACGTTCGGATCCTGAAAGGCGCCCATGGCGCGGTCGTAGCGCGTGAAGACTTCCGAGCCCGGAAAGGCATGGAAATAGCCGAGGATACCGAGCATGCCGGTAATGATCGCAGCCGCGACCCAGGCCTGGAAGATGAGTTTCAGCCGCTGCGGCCGGTCTTGGATCACAGCGGCATAAAAGACTGCCGTCAGCGCGAGAAAGGTCGACACCGCAACATAGAGAACCTGCTCGGTTAGAATGTTCGGCAGCATCGTGATCGCCAGCAGACCACCGACATTGAAGATCAGCAGGAGGGCGAGCAGGGGGGCAACGGCGCGGGAGATCTTGAGGCCGAACAGGAACCACAAGGCGACCTGGCCGACCATCAGCAGTTCATAAGGGGCAGGCTCGGAAATGACGAAGCCCGACAGGAAGACGCCGAGCGCCATGATCCAGGAGACCATCAGCTGGACGGCAGCGGCCTGCGGGTTGAATGGCCGGATCTGGGCGTCGACGGCACTCAATAGGCGTTTTCCGTGTTCAGCAGCTTGATCGGCGTCAGGAACAGGATCTTGAGGTCGAACCAGAGCGACCAGTTCTCGATGTAATAGAGATCATAGGCCGTGCGGAACTTGATCTTGTCGTCGGTGTCGATCTCGCCGCGCCAGCCATTGATCTGCGCCCAGCCGGTCACGCCGGGCTTTACCCGATGGCGGGCGAAATAGCCTTCGACGATTTCGCCGAAGGTCTTGTCGCGCGTCTGTCCGAGGATGGCATGCGGGCGGGGGCCCACCAGCGAAAGATCGCCGCGCAGCACGTTGAAGAGTTGCGGCAACTCGTCGATCGACGTCTTGCGGATGAAGCGACCGACCCGCGTCACGCGCGGGTCGCCTTTGGTCACGGCGTTCTTGGCCGTCGGATCGCTCATCTCGGTATACATCGACCGGAATTTCAGGACGTTGATCACCTCGTTGTTGAAGCCGTGACGCTTCTGCACGAAGAAGACGGGACCCTTTGAGGTGGTCTTGACGGCAATTGCCGTCGCGATGAAGACCGGCCAGAGCAGGCTCAGCGACAGCAGGCTGAAGAAGATGTCGAAGGCGCGCTTGGCAACCGAATCCCAATCCCGGATCGGCTTGTCGAGAATATCGAGTAGCGGCACCGCGCCGACATGTGAATAGGCGCGCGGGCGGAAGCGCAGATTGTTCGAGTGGGCTGCAAGTCGGATATCGACCGGCAGAACCCAGAGCATCTTGAGGAGCTGCATAATGCGCGCCTCGGCGCTCAGCGGCAGCGAGATGATCAGCATGTCGATATGCGCAAGGCGTGCGAATTCGACGAGTTCAGCAACGGTCCCGAGCTTCGGATAGCCGGCAACCACGTCGGGCGACCGCGCAGCGCTCCGGTCATCGAAGATGCCGCAGATACGGATGTCGTTCTCCGGCTGCTGCTCCAGCGCACGGATCAGGTCCTTGGCCGGCTTGCCGCCGCCGACGATCACGGCGCGGCGCTCCATCACGCCATTGCGTCCCCAGCGGCGGATCGCAAGGCCTATCAGATTGCGTTCGACGAGCAGATAGAGAGCACCAACCCCGAACCATGCGGCGAGCACGCCGCGATAATAGGGGTCATGGTCGACGAAGAGCAGATTGACCAGCGCAACGGCGCCGAGCGATGCCATCCAGCTTCCGAGCACCCGCGCCATCGAGCCCATGGGCGAGCGCAGGATCGAGACGTGATAGCAGTCGCTGGTCTGCATCAAGAGGAGCGCGAGAAGAGCGCCTGCAAAGCCGCTGATGCTGGTGTCGAGGAAATGCGCGCCGGGATCCTCGGCGAGGAAATAATTGGTCGCGAGCGCGATCCCCAGCAGGCTGAAGAATTCCAGAAACCGCAGCTGGCCGATCACGATCGACGGCGAATAGTTCGCCATGGCGTACTGGCCGGCGATCTGTCGCGCAAGCGCGCTGATCTCGGCCTTGCGCTCTCCGCCCACATTGTCATGAGCATCGCCCGTCGTCTGACCGCGACGCAGGGCGTCAAGATCGAATGCCTCGGGTTTGTCGACCTTGTTCATAGCTGGATCTCGCACGTGTGTGCGCATAGACTAGGGCCAAGGTCCTAAGAAACGCTTTAGGCCCCCTCAAAAACAGGGTGAAGATGTCTCAATCCGGCACATCGGCCCTTCAAATCCGCGCGAGTTGTGCCTGGTAGAGCGCTTCCATTTCCTGGGCCATGACGACGGCTGAAAAGCGGGATCGAAAGGCGTCGGCAGTCGGCATGGTCCGCTTCGACCAGCTGGGATCGGTGAGCGCCTTGGCCATGGTAGCGCCGAAGAGATCGGCGCGCCCGGGCTCGATCAAAGCTTCACTGTCGCTGCCGAGGATCTCGGGGATCCCGCCGACACGCGATGCGATGATCGTCTTTTCGGCAGCCAGAGCCTCGAGCACGATATAGGGCATGGCTTCCGCCCGCGATGGCACCACGACGATGTCGGAGAGGGTAAAGGCCTGGGTGATCGGCATGGCCGGGCGGAAGGTGAGCCTGCGCCCGAGACCTCTCTGCTCGACCATCTGGCGGTAGCGATCCAGATCCGGACCATCGCCGACGATTACACCGCTCAACGGGCGGCCGACCAGGCGTTCGGCTTCGGCAAAGGCGTTGATGAAGACATCCGGGCCCTTCAGGTCGCGCAGCATGCCGATATAGGCGAAGTCGACCCCATCGACCTCGACCGGGATCCGGCCGAAGTCGCGTTCGCTGATGCCGTTGTAGATCCGTGTGGCCGCTGAGTGCGGCTTGCCGATCTTGGTCTCGTAGGTTGCGCGCTCGTAATCGCAGACGAAAGAGATCGACTCGGTCATGCGCTCAAGAATGCGCTCGGCCATGAATACCCCCTGGCCAGACAGTGACCCGCTCGAAAAGTGCAGGCTGCCGCCATGGGGCGAATAGAGGCGGGCGACGCGATACCTTCGAACCCGCAACAGTGAGCCGATCAATCGTGCGATCACGCCGCCCTTGGCGCCATGACCATGCAGGATGTCCGGCTGCAATTCCTTGATAAGTTTGTACGCTTCGATGAGCGCCGCCATGTCCCCGAGACCGACCGAGCGGCCGATCGGGAAGCGTGTGACGCCGAGCGAGAGAAAGGGCATGATCTGGTCGAAAAGCCGCTCTTCATGCGCGCCGCCCGTCGAGCTGTCGCAGAGGATGCCGACCTGATGGCCCGCTGCACTGTGCAGTTCGGCCAAATCGCGCACATGACGAAAAATCCCGCCGATGGGCGATCGAAAACAATGCACGATCCGCAGGGATAGGGCTTCGGCCATCGATCAGAACAGCCGCTCGCGAACGTAGACCGTGTCGCCGGCAAGGATCGGATCGGTGATCGGCACGCGACCGGTGATGATCTGGCCATTGATCTTGCGCGTCACGTCGACATCGCGCTGGTTCGCCCGGCTGTTGAAGCCGCCGGAAACGGCGATCGCGTTAAGGATCGTCATACCAGGCACATAGGCGTACTGGCCTGGCTGGCCGACCTGGCCCATGACGAAGATCGAGCGATAGCGATCCACCTCGATCGAGACGTCAGGATCTCTCAGAAAACCCTGCTTCAGCTTCAGAGCAATTGCGCCTTCAAGCTGGGTGAGGGTGGCACCACGGGCAGCGACCTGCCCGACGAGCGGGAATGCGATGTAGCCGGCCTGATCGACGGTATAGGTATTGGTGAGGCTTGCCTGTTCGAACACAGTGATCCTCAGCCGGTCGCCGCTGTCCAAACGGTAGGGCTGGATGGTCGCTTCGTGAAAGACCTTCGGCGCGGGTTTGTAGCTCGCGCAGCTCGTCAGGGCGGCCGACAGGAACGCGCTCGCGACCAGTACCATCGCCTGTTTGCCGACCATCGCCATGCGCTGTTGCGCTCCCACTGAATTTACATCTTCGTTGGCCTGTTATCGAATGGTTAGGGTTAATGCCGGGTAAACACCCGACGGCCAAAGACCCGAAACCACGGCGCAAAACTGGGAGGATGATGATTAACCCTTGAGTTACCATGATCGTTTACTTTCGCGGGCGAGATGTACCGGGAGTCTGTGATGCCGAGTGTGGACCGCGATCAACATGATGTCGATATCGACCTCGCCCAGCTATTTCGCGCCGTCTGGCAGCGGAAGGGGAGGATCCTTGCGGCGACCGCGCTGGTCGGTGTGCTGGCCTTTGTCGGCGCCAATGCGATTTCGCCGAGCTACAAGAGTGACGCCAAGCTGCTGATTGAGCCGCGCGAGCCGAACTTCTCGGCCTCGGGGACCGCGTCTTCCGCCGTCGAGCCGATGCCCGATGAGCTGAATATCGCAAGCCAGGTCCAGCTTCTCCAGTCGGTCGATCTCATCAAGCAGGTTGCCCGGGATCTGAAGCTGCATGAGAGGACTGAATTCGATCCGGATTCCAGCCCCTCTGCGATGACCGATTTCCTCGTCCTCTTCGGCCTGACCAGCAATCCGCTCGAACTGCCTCCCGAGGAGCGGGTGATCAAAGCCTTCAAGGAGAAGCTGAACGTCTACCAGGTCGACAAGTCGCGCGTGATCGGGATCGAGTTCACCTCGAAGGATCCGAAGCTCGCAGCCGCCGTCCCGAATGCGATGATGGACGTCTATCGCTCCCTGCAGAGTGGTGCCAAGCTCGACAGCAACTCCGATGCCGTGCGCTGGCTGGAGACGGAAATCGCCAACCTGCGAGAAAAGGTACGGGATGCCGAGCAGAAGGTCGCCGAATATCGCTCTTCTGCGGGGCTGATGTCGCTCGGGTCGGACCAAAGCTCCTTTTCCGGCAAACAGCTCTCCGACATCTCGACCGAACTCGCCCGCGTCCGCGGCGAGCGCGCCAATGCCGAAGCCACGGCGGAAAACCTGCGTGCGAGCATCAAGGCAGGCAAGCCGACCGAGACACTCGACGCCATCGCACGCTCCGAATCGATCCAGCGCCTGAAAGCGACGGAATCGCAGATCCGCGGTCAGATTTCTGATCTGTCGACGCGTCTGCTCGAAGGCCATCCGCAGATGAAGGCGCTACGCGCGCAGCTCGCCGGCATCCGCGACCAGGTGCAGTCCGAATCGCTGCGGGTCGCCGAAAGCCTCGACAACCAGGCAGCCGTTGCCCGCGAGCGCGAAACACAGCTGCTCGCCCAGATGAACACCCTCAAGGCAGACACCGCCCGCGCCGGCGAGGACGAGGTTGGCCTGAAGTCGCTGGAGCGCGAAGCAACAGCCCAACGTCAGTTGCTCGAAACCTATCTCGCGCGCTATCGCGAAGCATCCTCGCGTCTGGAAAAGGGCTCGAGCCCCGCCGATGCCCGGGTGATTTCCACTGCCATCGAACCGCAGGAACCGAGCTTCCCCAAGGTCGTGCCGATCACCATCGTTGCAACGCTGTCGACACTGATCCTTGCAGCCGTCGCCGTCATGCTGGCCGAACTCTTCAGTGGTCGCGCCCTGCGTCCGACTGGCGCGATGGCGCCGATGCTGGCCCGTCGCGACGAGGACGAGACCGAAGAGCAGGTCACACCCGTCGAGACGCCCCGCGTACGAACCAATGATGAGACTCCTGCAAGCCTTCTGAATGTCTCCGCTGATGAGGATCTCGTCGACGAGATGGAGCAGGCCGTCGCCATGGATGTGCCGCCAGCTCAGCCAGCGGAAGAGCCGGACGAATTCTCCATCGCCTCGGTGGCCGATTTTCTTCTCGAGCAGCAATCACGGATCGCCTTTGCCATCTCGCCATCGGGAGACGATGGCTCCGAGGGCACCGTCGCCTTGGCGCGTGAGCTTGCCGATCGTGGCCATCGGACCGTACTTGTCGACATGACCGGTTCGGCATGCCCGACACGCCTGATGGCATCGTGGCGTGATCTCTCCGGCATCACCGATCTCCTGACCGGCGAGGCCGCCTTTGCCGATTGCATCCACCCCGACCGCGCATCGGCAGCCGACATTGTGCCGCAGGGCAATGCCGACATCCGTCAGGCGATGCGCGGGGCAGACCGCCTTTCGATGATCGTCGATGCACTCTCGGACGTCTATGATCTTGTGCTGGTGGAATGTGGCCCTGCCAACGCCGAGGGTGTCGCGCGGCTGAGCCGCAACGATCGCCACGAAATCATTCTCTCTGCCCCGCAGCCTGAGGCGCAGGAACTGGCCGAGATCATGATTGCCTTCGAGGATGTCGGCTACAGGGACCTGATCCTCCTCTCGGTGAAGAATCCGCCGGAACGTAGAACCCGCAACGCCGCCTGATTGGGGAGATGGCAGGCCCGGACAGGGCCTGCATACTCTCGGTCAGTCGCTGCTTTTCGGCGCCGGGGCGATCGTGCCTTGAGCACGCAGCCTCTGGATCAACGCATAGAGATGCGGATTACCCTTGATCAGGGTCTTTGTCCTGGTCAGGCTGCGATGAGTCATGGCAGCGATATGGCCGGCGGGCCGAAGCGGCAGCAGAAGGTCGTGGTGGACCGTTTCGACCGTGCACCAGCGCCGCTTGTAGTCCTGATCCCCGATACCGAAGTCGAAAAGTGCGCCACCGGTCAGGGCGCTGCGCTCGACCACCAGCCAGAACAGCAATTCTCCCGGGCTCGCATCGGGCATCAGGCTGTCGTCGATTGAGCCGAATTGGCAGATGACATGGTCCCCCTTGCGGGAAAGCCCGGTGATCGCCGCGATCTGGCCTTCGTGTTCCCCCTTCAGACGGATCGCATGCAGTTCGAGCGGAACGTCGCTTGAGCCATGGTCGCTTTCGAGCAGCATGTGAAAGAAGGCCTGCGTTTCGGCGGGCTGGAAGACATTCGGCAGACCACCGACGGCAAATCGGGCGGCCTTTTGCTGGAAGAAACATTCGAGCAGGGCCTGCTGGTCGCTGAGCTTCTTCGGCCGGATATGGTCGAAGCCGCCTGCCGCCTCCAGCTTGCGGGTCTGGGACCGATACTTCTTCCGCCGGCTCTTTGCGTTGAGCGGCGCAATCGTTTCGTCCATGGTCGCGGCCAGCGGCAGCTGGAACGAGGCGTTCTGGTTGCGGATGCCGGGAAGGCCGGCAAGCGGATGTCGCTCACCGCGCCAGACGAGCGGCACATTGGTCGAGGCTGAGAAGGTCGGCATCGTCGCGCAGGACCTCGACAAGCAGCGCCTCAAGGTCGGGCGCGGCGATGTCGACCGCAGCACTGCGGAAAGCGGCACTGAAAAGGCCGCTGTTAAAATTCGTGAAAGCCGAACCGATGAATTGGGCGCTGCGCACCAGATAGTGGCGCTGGATCTCGAGCGGCAGCAGGAAAGCGACGTCGCCATTCAGGCGGCCTTCGACGATGGCGAGCGGGTTTCCATGCGTTTCAGCCCAGGCGCGACACCAATCATATCCCTGATGCAGGGAGTTCCACGGGTCTGCCTCGAGCATCCGCCATTGGCGCTCAAGCGGCGCCATCCGATGGTGTAGGGTGAGGGTGAGCCGACCCGCCGCAATATCGAGCGTCACCTGGTCCCGGCCGACAGCGACACGGTCCTCAGGCAGATCTTCGGCAAAAGCCATTGCATCATGGCGCATATGGGCCCGCATGTGCCCTATCCCGTCCGGTTTGAGAGACGAGCGGGAGCTTAGGTCGACACTGCGAACAAACGGTTATCGCCGTGAGAATCCGGCCAATGGCCGCATGCGAGGGTAAAGGCGGAGTTAATCCTTGTCCGGCTTGTTGAACGGACCCGCCATCCATTTGATCACCAGCATGGCGGGGATCACCCAGAGCAGGCCGGTCAGCAGGAAGTAGAGGAGATGCCCCCACCACGGAGCGGTGGCGAGCGTTGCTGAGGCGATCGTGGTCGCCAGAAGGGCATAGATCGATACGATCAGGATGATCAGGATCGTACCGATGAAGGATCTGAACTTCGGGCGCTTCGCCATGCCATTGTCCTATCGAACGTCGCGCGGTTCCGCGACGCGACCGCTTGCCGCAAACCGGCGGGCTTGTTTTGCACGGCTGACTGATGCAAATCAACGGGCGAAAAGAGGATTGACGAATGACAGCTGTGTTGACCGGAACCGAGTTGCAGGTGCGCAAGGATATTGCCCGCGTGGATGCCGACCGCAAGGCGGTGCGCATATGGCTCGGCGTGGTGATCTTTGCGCTCTTCTGTCTGGTGCTGGTGGGCGGCGCGACGCGGCTGACCGACTCGGGCCTTTCGATCACCGAGTGGAAGCCGATCCATGGTGTCATCCCGCCGCTGACGGTTGCCGAATGGGAAGAAGAGCTCGAACTCTATCGCCAGATTCCGGAATATCAGCAGATCAACAAGGGCATGAGCCTCGACGAGTTCAAATTCATCTTCTGGTGGGAATGGGCGCATCGCCTGCTCGCCCGGATGATCGGCATGCTCTTTGCCCTGCCGCTCGCCTACTTCTGGCTGCGAGGCAAGATCGAGCCCAGCCTGCGCGCGCCGCTGGTCGGTCTTCTGGGCCTCGGTGGCCTGCAGGGCTTCATCGGCTGGTGGATGGTCTCCTCGGGCCTCAGCGAACGCGTTGATGTCAGCCAGTATCGTCTGGCCGTGCATCTGATGATGGCCTGTTTCATCTTTGCGAGCTGTGTCTGGATCTTCCGCAGCCTTTATCCGCACACGGATGATGCGGCCCCGACGGAAAAGAGCCGCCTCTTTGCCGGCGTGCTGTTGATCATGACCTTCGTGCAGATCTATCTCGGTGCCCTCGTCGCAGGCCTGGATGCCGGCTACAGCTACAACACCTGGCCGCTGATGGATGGCGCCTGGGTGCCACAGGGCCTCTTCGTCCAGGCGCCCGCCTGGATCAACATCTTCGAGAACCCGAAGACCGTCCAGTATATCCACCGCATTGGCGCCTACATCCTCTGGGCGGCAGCACTCCTGCACATGATCCAGTGTCTGCGGGCCGCCCCTCAGACGACGCATGCCCGCCGCAGCGTGGTACTTTTTGCGCTGATAAGCATCCAGGCGGTCATCGGCATCGTCACGCTCGTCACGCAAGTCCCGCTGCATGCCGGCGTCACGCATCAGGGCATGGCACTCGTGGTGCTTGCTTTCGCGGTCGCTCACCTTCGAGGCTTCTACGGCGAGCGCGCCAAGCCGGTGTTGGTCGAGGTCCGCGACTAAGCGTTATCAGCCGAAGCGATAGGCCGAGTAGGGCTTTCCGAGGAACTCACCCCGGAACACCTGCCGCCCCGGATCCGAACCCGCAGCACCCGACGCCACGAAGAGCGGAACGAGGTGATCGTGGTCGGGCACATGGCAGGCCAGCGCATCGGGGTTCTGATCCCAGGTCGAAAGGACTTCGGCCCGTGCCTCCCCATCGGGGGCGGCCACAGCTTCCGTCAGCCAGTCGTCGAACCGGATGGCCTGTTCCACATGGTTGGGCTCGGCCTGCCGGAACATCCGCATGTTGTGGTAACTCATGCCCGAGGCGATGATCAGCACGTCCTCGTCGCGCAAAGGTGCAAGCGCCTTGCCGATCGCCACATGGCTCTCCACGTCGAGCGTGTTTTGCAGCGAAATCATCGTGATCGGGACATCCGCATCCGGGTAGACCAGCATGAACGGAATGAACACGCCGTGGTCGAAGCCCCGCTTGTCATCCTTGGCACTGTCAATGCCGGCCTCGGCGAGAAGCGCCCGCGCGCGGGCCGCGAGATCAGGCGAGCCCGGGGCAGGGTAAGAGAGTTCGTAGGTGTGTGGCGGGAAATTGTAGTAGTCGAAGAGCATGCCGGGCTTTGCGGCCGTGCTGACCGTCGGAACCGGTTCCTTTTCCCAGTGGCCGGACACGACGAGCACGGCCTTCGGCCGATGTCCGATCTCAGCATCAAGACCCTGCAGGAAAGCGCGCAGGTCGTCCCACGGCGCCTTGCCTTCGGCATCGCGCGGGAACTCCATGAATGGCCAGGGGCCGCCGCCATGGGGGATGAAATAAACCGGAAGACGCTGGCTCATTTGGGGGTGCCTCACTTTCGTAAGGACACTACCACCCTCGATCGTTACCTAGAATAAGGCGGTTGATCGACATTTCGTTCGCTATTTGTGAACGCTGGACGGTTTGCGAGGTCGACCCGATCGATCCTCGCAAACCATTCTGTCCTTCGTCCTCACGCCGACAGCATCAGGTCCATGTTCTGCACCGCAGCTCCGGACGCGCCCTTGCCGAGGTTGTCGAGCAGCGCCACCAGATTGACATGCGCTCCACCGGGCGTGCCGAAGACGAAGAGCTTCATCGTGTCCTGGCCGACAAGCTCTTCGGCATCGACGCGCGGCAGCTTGGCGCTATCCGCAAGCGGAACGACGCTGACGATGTCCTGTCCTGCATAATGGGCAACGAGTGCGGCGTGGATGCTGTCCACCGTTGTGCCGGCGGCGAGGTCTTCGACGAAGAGCGGCACCTGCACGATCATGCCCTGTGCGAAGCGACCGACGGAGGGAGCAAACAGCGGTGCGCGATCGAGCAGGCCATGGGTCTGCATTTCCGGCACATGCTTGTGCTTCAGTGGCAGACCATAAAGGAAGTTGTTGGCGGCCAGATGCTCGGGATGATCAACATCCTCCATCTGCGCGATCATCTGCTTGCCGCCGCCGGAATAACCCGAGACGGCATTGACCGAGACCGGATAGCCGTCCGGCAGGATGCCGGCGGCGCGCAGCGGCCGGATGAGGCCGATCGCACCGGTTGGATAGCAGCCGGGATTGGAGACATAGCGCGCCGCCTGGATTTTTGCCTTCTGCGCCTTGTCCATTTCGGCAAAGCCATAGGCCCAGTCGGGGTGAACCCGGAACGCGGTGGAGGCATCGAGCAGGCGGACATTGTTGTTCGCGGCCGTCATCTCATAGGCCTGCTTCGACGCATCGTCGGGCAGGCAGAGAATGGCGATGTCGGCGCTGTTGAGCATGTCCTCGCGCATCTTCTCGTTCCGCCGCTCGGCTTCCGGGATAGACAAGAGCTCCAGATCACGGCGGTCGGCCAGGCGCGTGCGGATCTGCAGACCCGTTGTGCCGTGTTCGCCGTCGATGAAGATCTTCGCTGCCATTTGTCTAGTCCCGTCAGAGGTTTGGATGAGATTGCGGAATCTGATTGTGAGTGTGTTGAATCAATGTGTCAGGCGCGTGTCGCAAGCTTCTCCGCGCGCAAGCCCAGCATATACATTGCAACCGTCGCACCGGCAATTGCGGTGATGTCGGCATGGTCATAGGCCGGCGCCACCTCGACGACATCAGAGCCGCGGATGTCGAGGGTCCCGAGCTTGCGCAGGACCGAGAGGATCTTGGCCGAGGAGGGGCCGCCCGCGACCGGTGTGCCAGTTCCCGGCGCATAGGCCGGATCCAGGCAGTCGATGTCGAAAGTCAGATAGGTGGGTGCCGTGCCAACATGCGCGAGGATCGCATCGGCGATCGCCTGGGCGCCCATGTCCTCGACCTCGTAGCCCGGGATGATCCGGATGCCGAAATCCTCAGGCGCTTCCGTGCGAATGCCGATCTGGATCGACTTTTTCGGATCGATGACGCCCTCGCGCACAGCGCGGCAGACGAAGGAACCGTGGTCGATCCGCTGGCCGTCATCATCCCAGGTGTCCTGATGCGCATCGAAATGCACCAGCGCCAGCGGTCCGTGCTTCGTGGCATGGGCTTTCAGCAGCGGCCAGGTGACGAAATGGTCGCCGCCAAGGCCGAGCAGATAGGCGCCTGACGCGATGATCTTCGCGGCTTCCTGCTCGATCAGGCCAGGTGTGTGCTGGTGATTGCCGTAGTCGAGCAGCACGTCGCCATAATCGACGACGGCCATTTGCTCGAAGAGATCGCGGGCAAACGGATATTGCGGATCATTATCGAAGATCGCCGAGGCGCGCCGGATTGCCTGAGGTCCGAAACGGGCACCCGGCCGGTTGGAGACGGCGGCATCAAAGGGAATGCCGAGAACCACCGCATCGGCGTCGGTGAGGTCCTTCGAATACTTGCGCCGCATGAAGGACAGCACGCCTGCATAGGTTGGATCGGTCGCCGCACCGCGCAAGGTCTTTGCGGTAAACGCGTTGTCGATCGATTTGCTGGCCATGATGTTCTTCTCCCTGTGAAAAATTTGATCAAATTAGACGGTCGGCTTTCCCGGTCAAGCCTTGATCCTTGGCGACACGGTGGCCGGGGCGGAGGAAAACAAAAAAAGGCGGAGCCGAAGCCCCGCCTTGATTTCCGTTTCCGGTTGTCCAGCTATTAACGCTTGGAGAACTGGAACGAACGACGGGCCTTCGCCTTGCCGTACTTCTTACGCTCGACAACGCGGCTGTCGCGGGTCAGGAAGCCACCCTTCTTCAGGACCGAGCGCAGGCCCGGTTCGAAGTAGGTCAGTGCCTTGGAGATGCCGTGACGAACGGCACCGGCCTGGCCGGAGAGGCCGCCGCCGTGAACGGTCGCGATGATGTCGAACTGGCCATCACGGGCAGCTGCGACGATCGGCTGCTGCAGGATCATCTGCAGGACCGGACGGGCGAAGTAGGTGCGGAATTCGCGGCCGTTCACGGTGATCTTGCCGGTGCCCGGCTTGACGCAAACGCGGGCGACTGCGTTCTTGCGCTTTCCAGTGGCGTAGGAGCGACCCAGCGAGTCGACCTTGCGGACGTGAGCCGGAGCTGCGTCCTGTGCCGGGGCAAGGTCCTTCAGGGAAGAAAGATCGGCCATACTTAGGCGCTCCTTGTGTTCTTGCTGTTCAGCGAAGCGACGTCGAGAGCGACGGGCTGCTGGGCTTCATGCGGGTGGTTGACGCCGGCGTAGACGCGCAGATTCTTCATCTGGCGACGACCGAGCGGGCCACGCG
Organism: Allorhizobium sp.; assembly: GCA_965283865.1. GTDB lineage: Bacteria > Pseudomonadota > Alphaproteobacteria > Rhizobiales > Rhizobiaceae > Allorhizobium. The sequence continues at coordinate 3,165,827 of CBDIQA010000001.1, read as the reverse complement.
GGATCATGCGCTCGACGGCCTTCTCGAGAACGCGCTCCGGGAAGCGGCCTTCGATGATCTGGCGAGCCGTACGCTCCTTGATGCCGCCCGGATAACCGGTGTGCCAGTAGTACTTCTTGTCGGAGTACTTCTTGCCGGTCAGAACGACCTTCTCGGCATTGATGACGATGACGTTGTCGCCGTCGTCAACGTGGGGGGTGTAGGTGGCCTTGTGCTTGCCACGCAGGTGCATGGCGATAATGGTGGCGAGGCGGCCGACAACGAGCCCTTCGGCGTCGATGAGGATCCACTTCTTCTCCACCTCTGCAGGCTTCTGAACGAAGGTAGACATTGAGGTCTCTTTCCGTGTGATCCTGCGGTCCCCTGAGAGGAAACTGCAGGCGTTTCTTGTTGCTTGTAAGCGCCGTTTTCGACGCAAAAAGAAAGCGGTCCCGAAGGGCCGCGTTCCGGGGAGGGGTATAGAACCAGTGACCTGGAACGTCAAGATAGTTCGGTCTGACGGGCGTCCGTAGAAGATAAGCAATTACAGCCACTTAGGTTTGTGGTATTATTTTACCCCATATCCACGCTCGCGCCGGAAGGGTTCTGATGCGCTGAAGTCGGCAAAGATCCGCAATGAAAGAGATTATTCCACCAGTCACACAGAATGGAATGGGGGTATCAAGAGTGCCCGTCTCAACCTATGATTTTGCTAATATGTGCACGAACATAATGAAAACATAAACCGAACGTATCGGCAGGCACCTTCATACGGAGATCGCAATGTCGCTGGAACGTCGAATCTCGCTTATCACCCTTGGCGTTTCTGACGTCGCCCGCAGTACAGAATTCTACGGCCGACTGGGCTGGACGCGGTCCTCCGCATCCAATGACGACGTGACCTTTATCCAGTTGAAGGGGATCGTGCTCGGGCTGTTTTCGCGCGCCAGCTTGGCCGCCGACGCCCATGTCGAGGATACGCCCCCGGGGTTTTCCGGCGTGACGCTGGCCTACAATGTCACGAGCGAAATCGGCGTCGAAGCCGTGGTGAAATTTGTCGTGTCCTGTGGTGCGCGTCTGGTGAAGGCACCCGAAAAGGTCTTCTGGGGCGGCTATTCCGGTTATGTCGCCGACCCGGATGGCCACCTCTGGGAAATCGCCTACAATCCCTTCTTCCCGCACGATGAACACGGGCATGTGGTGCTTCCGGACTGATCCACGGTATTTGAGGGAATTCGGTTCGCGGTCGTTAAGCGGCCTGGGCTAATCTGTAGTTGGGACAAGATGGACGGGTAAATCAAAGGCCTTCGCAGGCCGGGAGGAACGTCCATGAACCATGACACCTACCTGAACAGCTATCTCGCCGACATTCTCGCCACGGCCAAGAACGTGGCCGTCGTCGGCGCATCGACCGACGACAAGCGGCCCAGCCACTGGATATCAGGATTTTTGCTCGGCAAGGGCTATCACGTCTTCCCCGTCAATCCGCTTCATCGCGGTGAAATGATCCTCGGCAAGCGCGTCTATGGTTCGCTCGCTGAGATCCCGGAACCCATTGACCTCGTCGATGTCTTTCGCCGTCCGGAGCATCTCGACAGCATCGTCGACGACGTGCTGGCGATGTCGCCGCGCCCGCAGGCAATCTGGTGCCAGTTAGGGATCCGCAACGATGAGGCAGCAGCACGGGCTGAGGCCGCCGGCGTCAAGGTGGTGATGAACCGCGCCCTGGTTTGCGAATATCCGCTGGTCTACGAGCGCATGCATACAAGCTCTGCCCATGGTCATGCGGCCTGAGCAGCCTGAAAGACCTCAGAACCGGACGATCGGCTTGCCGAAGCGTCGCGGTTCGGGGTCATAGGGCTGGCAATTCAGGACCGGGCACCGATCGGTATCCTGCGTCGGCACATAGGCGCGCTCGGCATATTCGTGGGGCGAGCACATCGCGCTCCGGGTCACGTAGCGATCGTAGAGCGTCATGCCCTGGACCCGCGTCGACGGGTAGCGCAGGATGACGGCGCCCTCGTTGATCACTCGCTGGCGCGCCTGGTCACAGGTGAGCGCCGTTGAATTGTAACGCGAGATCGCCAAGGCCGGCTCTGCCAGCACGGTGGTGGCGATCGTCAGGATGGCAAGCTGGGTCATGCGCATGGCCGTTCTCCTTCTGGCGCTCGATCAACGTGTGGGCGGGCAGGGCGGTTCCGCCTTGTTGCTGCCGAACGCCACACCATCTAATCCTCATGCTACGACAGTTGAGGACATGCAGATGGCTGACCATGATCATTATAGTCCAGAATATTTGAAGGACATCCTCGGCGAGGTGAAAACCATCGCATTGCTCGGTGCCTCGCCCAAGCCGGATCGTCCGAGCTTCGGCGTCATGCGTTTCCTGTTGTCAAAGGGTTACACGGTCTATCCGGTCAATCCGGGACAGGCCGGCAAGGAAATCCTTGGCCAGACCGTCTACGCCACGATGGCCGAGATTCCAGAGGCGATCGATATGGTCGACGTCTTCCGCGCGCCGGAATATCTCGGCGAGGTGGTGACGCAGGCACTTGCGCTGCCGAACCGGCCCAAGGTGATCTGGGGCCAACTTTCCGTGCGCGACGATGAAGCCGTCAAGCCGGCCGAAGAGGCCGGCATCCGCGTGATCATGGACCGCTGCCCGGCGATCGAAATCCCCAGGCTCGGGCTCTAAACGCTTAGGCCCCGACTAGCAGGTCCGGGTTGGCGCGCAGCGCGTTCAGCGTGTCGGCATTGCCGCAATAGTCAACAAAGGTTTGTTCGGCCTTGCCCTGGTGCAGGTGCTGACGGCAGGTGTCCTTGGACGAACACTGCGCACAGGTGACCTGCATGTCGCGGAACACCCTGCGCATGCGGTATTCGACCTCTGCCGGATCGATATTCAGCGCCCGCATCATGGCCGGCATTTCATCGGCGGCATGCGGGCCTGCCTTCACGAGCGCCAGCAACTGATGGGCGCTGATGCCACAATCATCGGCAAGCGCCTCGACTTCTGCATCGGACAAGGCGGCGAGCATGTCGCTTTCATTGGCGGTTTCGAAACCCTGGGCGAACCAGGAGAGGATTTGCTGCACGGTGTGGCGGACCGGATCGGCGATCGTGAGTGTCATGGGTCTCTCCTTCGACTGGGAAGAGAATGCCAGCAAGTCGCGGGGTCGCATTGACCTCGATCAAGTATGAAATTCCTGATCACCTCCGCACTTTGGAATAATCCGGGCTGACATCGGGCGGCGACTGATTATGATCCGGCCCGAAGTCAAAAAGGGAGGACCAAACAATGTCGGAGAACAATCCGGGTTTCGCCACGCTCGCCATCCATGCTGGCGCCCAGCCGGACCCCACCACGGGCGCGCGCATCACGCCGATCTACCAGACCACGGCCTACGTCTTCAACGATTCGGACCACGCAGCAAATCTCTTTGCCCTCAAGGAGTTCGGCAACATCTACACCCGCATCATGAACCCCACCCAGGGCGTTCTGGAAGAGCGGATTGCAGCGCTCGAAGGCGGCACGGCAGCACTCGCAGTAGCCTCAGGTCATGCAGCCCAGCTCCTGATTTTCCACTCGCTGATGCAGCCCGGCGACAACTTCGTTGCGGCGAAGAAGCTCTATGGTGGCTCGATCAATCAGTTCGGCCATGCCTTCAAGAATTTCGGCTGGCAGGTCCGCTGGGCAGACCCTGCTGAACCTGAGAGCTTCGCCGCTCAGATCGATGACAAGACCAAGGCCGTCTACATCGAAAGCCTGGCAAATCCCGGCGGCACCTTTGTCGACATCGAAGCCATTGCCGAGGTCGCCCATCGCCACGGTCTGCCGCTGATCGTCGACAACACCATGGCGAGCCCCTACCTGATCCGCCCGCTGGAGCATGGCGCCGACATCATCGTCCATTCCGTCACCAAGTTCCTTGGCGGTCACGGCAATTCCATGGGCGGCGTCATCGTCGATGGCGGCACCTTCGACTGGTCGGCCAAGCCTGGCAAATATCCGATGCTGTCCGAGCCACGCCCGGAATATAACGGCGTCGTCCTGCACCAGACCTTCGGCAACTTCGCCTTCGCCATTGCCTGCCGCGTCCTCGGCCTGCGTGACCTCGGCCCCGCAATCGCGCCGATGAACGCCTTCCTCCTTTTGACCGGCATAGAAACCCTGCCGCTGCGCATGCAGCGCCACTGCGACAATGCCATGAAGGTTGCGACCTGGCTGAAGAGCCACCCGAAGGTCGCCTGGGTCAACTATGCCGGCCTGCCCGACGATCCCAACAATGCGCTCCAGAAGCGCTACTCGCCGAAGGGCGCCGGCTCCGTCTTCACCTTCGGCATCAAGGGCGGGCTCGAAGCCGGCAAGGCGCTGGTCGGTGGCTTGAAGCTCTTCTCGCACCTTGCCAACATCGGTGACACCCGCTCGCTGATCATCCATCCGGCGTCGACGACCCATGCGCAGCTCTCCGAAGCCCAGCAGATCGCAGCCGGTGCCGGGCCTGACGTGGTGCGCCTGTCCATCGGCATTGAGGACGCCGAAGACATCATCGCCGATCTCGAGCAGGCGCTGGCCTCGGCCTGATCTACCTTTCAGCGGCGGTGCAAAACACCGCCGCTCGTTTACCCGGAGACCATGATGAGCCTGTCCCTGCCATTCGATCCCTCCACCGTCACGCCGGAAGAGGGCGCGCCTGCGCCGGACCGCCTGATTTTCGGCGACCCGCGCTTCACCACCTGGAACATCGAGGAAGCGGACGGCGGCATCTATGCCGGCATCTGGCAGTCGACGCCGGGCAAGTGGCGGATCTCTTACGATGAATGGGAGTATTTCCACATTCTCGAAGGTCACTCTGTTGTCACCGAGGATGGCGGCGAGCCTGTGCACTTGAAGGCAGGCGACCGCCTGATCCTCAGACCCGGCTTCAAGGGAACCTGGGAAGTGCTTGAAACGACTCGCAAGGATTATGTCATCCGGCTTTAGAGGGCATGGCATTTCTGGCGTCTGATGTGCGGCAGGTCACTGACGGTCGATCAACGGTCGCGCTAGGAGGCAGTCGTCATCTTGCAGCGCCAGGTCACCTGAATGAACATGTTTCGCGTCGCCCTCATCGTCATCGTCGGACTGTCCCTAACCGTCGGTGGCCGCTGGTATGCCTATGTCAGCAACACCAGCAGCCCCTATGACGAAGTGGGAATCGAGATCAACAGCCGACTTCCGCACATTCTCCGCAAATGGGGATGTGATCGGCTGCAGCAGTCGTTTCCTAATAGTATCCCGCCCTACGGTTGCGGCGCCCCGGATAGTCGGAGCTGGATCTGAGCGACTGCAGGCGGACTAGTAGGTGATCAGCCCGCTTTCAGACGAACCGCTGCCGACTCGTGTTCTGCTGCCATGGCGACATCTTCGGCCGAGACCTTCTGAACACTAGCCCTACCGTCGATGCGCGCCATATAGGCCTGAAACGCCGGCCGCGCCTCGACGAGGCCGAACATCGTCGTCCAGCGCAACGCAATCCCCCAGAGCAGATCCGCTGCCGTGAAGCGCTCGCCGAGCAGGTAGGGGCCTGTCTTGAGCGCTTCCTCCAGCATGTCGATCAACGACTCGTAGCTCGCATAGGGGGTCTCGTTCATCGATCCCGGCTCTCGTTTCATGAAGCGATCGACCACTGCCGGTTCGAAGCAACTGCCATAGATGAAGAGCCAGCGGAGATAAGCGCCGCGATCCGGATCCGTGAGGGCAGGGGCAAGGCCCGCTTCGGGGAAGAGATCGGCGAGATAAAGGTAGATGGCGCCCTGTTCAGTGATGAGCGTGTCGCCCACGCGCACCGCCGGCACCTTGCCGAGCGGGTTGATCGCCAGATAGGCCGGCTGGCGCTGCTCGCCCGCCTTCATATTGAGAACGTGCATGGCGTACGGCACCTTCAGTTCCTCAAGCAGCACGCGTGCGCCGGTGGCACGGGTCTGGGGCGAGTAGAAGAGGGTGATCGGCTGGTTCTTGGTCATCGTGTGTCTCCCTTTGAAATGCACCACGCCATGAAGGCGTTAAAAGGAGAATGCGCCGGCATACCTGTCAGATTATGTCAGGTTGGTTTAGCATAATCGTCGAAACGAGGATTTTTCGATGCGGGCGAGCCGGCTCATCAACATACTGACGACGCTGCAGGCGAAGGGACTGGTGACCGCCGAGGCGCTGGCAGAGGAAAACGACGTCTCGGTGCGTACCATCTACCGCGACATTGATGCCCTCTCGCTGTCAGGTATTCCCGTTTACAGCGAGCGCGGATCCGATGGCGGCTACCGGCTCTTGGACGGGTATCGTGTTCGACTGAACGGGCTCACGCCGGCTGAGGCCGAAGCCATGTTCCTGTCGGGCATCCCTGGTGCCGCTGCCGATCTTGGCCTCGGCTCGCTGATGGCCGGCGCCCAGAAAAAGCTCACCGCCGCCTTGCCGGAGGATCTGCGTGAAAGCGCGCGGCGCATGCAGTCGAAGTTTCATCTCGATGCGCCCGCCTGGCTCGCCGAGGGTGAGCAGCCCGTCTACCTACAAGGGATTGCGGATGCGGTCTGGAATTCCAAGCGCATCCGCATGCGCTATCGCTCCTGGAAGGCGGAGAAGAACCGCGTCGCTGAGCCGCTCGGCATCGTAATGAAAGGCGGCGCCTGGTATCTCGTGGCCCGAGTCGACGACACACCGCGCACCTATCGCATCTCGCGAGTCTTGGACCTGATCGTCACCGAAGAGCGCTTCGACTGGCCGAGGGACTTCGATCTCGCTGAATACTGGAACGAAAACACGCGTCGGCTTGAACTGGAACTCTACCCAAACTGGGCAGTGATCCGCCTCTCACCTTGGGGCCTCAAGGAAATCGAGCACATGGCGCCGCCTTACGTCCGCGCCAACCTTGAATTCATCGGCGAACCCGACGACCGCGGCTGGCGCATGGTTCGGCTCCCCGTGGCACATGAGCGCATGGCCGTGTCGGAAATGCTGAAACTGGGAACGGAAGCCGAGGTCCTCGACCCGCCAGACCTGCGTCTCGCCATGCGTCAGGCCGTCGAAGCCCTGACGGCCCGCTACGCCGACGCAGCCGACCTCACCAAGTGAGGTCGAGCCGCTCCAACCCGTGGAAATGATAGACGTCCTTCACCGTCGGCGTTTCTGCAATCTTCAAACCCGGCAAACGCTTGAAAAGCAGCGGCAGCACGATGTTGAGTTCGAGCCGCGCGAGTGGCGCGCCGATGCAGAAATGAATGCCGGCGCCGAAGGAGAGATTGGCGCCTTCGTCGCGGCTAGGCTTGAATGTCAGCGGGTCCGGAAATTTCTGCGGATCGAGATTGGCGGCAGCGAGGATCAGGCTCACCTTGTCGCCGCGCTTCAAGGACACGCCGTCGATTTCGCAAGGCTCCAGGCACCAGCGCTGGAAGATGTGAACCGGCGCGCAGATCCGAAGCGTCTCCTCGACAGTCCGCTCGGTCGTCTTCTCGTCGGTGAACAGCGTTGCGGGATCAATCCCGCTTTCGAGGATCACGCGGACTGAATTGCCGATCTGGTGCACGGTTGCCTCGTGGCCGGCATTGAGCAGCACGATCGTCGTCGAGATCAGCTCGTCCTCGGTGAGGAACTGCCCCTTGTGCTCGGTGTGGATCATGTGGCTCAGGAGATCGTCGCGCGGCTCGGCGCGTCTCTCGGCGATCACCTCGCGCACATAGTCCGCGAACTCCTTGGCAGAGCGATCAGCGGCCTCCTCGTCGGCGCGTGTCCGCTTGAACATGTACATGCCGACATAGTCGTGGCTCCATTTCAGGAGCTGCGGGCCCATGTCCTCGGGGATGCCGATCATCCGTGCGATCATCGTCACCGGAATGATGTCGGCAAAACTGGCCAGAAGCTCTGTCTTGCCATCCTTCTCGAAATCGTCGATCAGCCGGTTGGCGAGCGCCTCGATCTCCGGGGTCATTTTCTCTACGTGGCGGGAGACAAAAGCCCGGTTGACGAGCGTCCGCAGCCGCGTGTGCTCGGGTGGCTCGATCTCAAGTAGCGAATGCTCCTCGGCCTTGTCGAAATGCCGGGTGTGCTCGGCGGGTTCTGGCATGCCCAGCTCCTCGCGCGTCGCAACATGCAGGATCTGCCGGCCGAAGCGGCGATCGCGCAGCAGCGCATTCACATGGTCATAGCCGGTGAAGAACCACTGCTTCTGCTCCTCCCAGTAAAAGGTCGGACATTGCGCATGGAGCGCTGCGTAAGTGCGGTTCGGATCGCCATAGAAGGCGGGATCGCGAGCGTCGAGCGAAACCCGGCGCGTGGCCGGATCGATGGAGAGGAACGAGGTCTGTGTCATGCTGTCCTGTTTAGTCTTTGCAGTCCGTCGCGCAAGGGGAAGGGGCGGCGCTCAGTCGTCCAGCTTGTGGGCAACGGCGGAGATGCGATTGAGAATGGCCACCTGCCGGTCGGCCTGGCGGTCGACGTCGTCGAGGGGGCGCTCTTCGCGGGATGGCGGAACGGTCACGATCCGGTTGCCGGCGCGAACCGAGGTGCGGTTTCGCCCCTGCGCCTTGGCCGTATAAAGCGCGAGATCCGCCTCCGACAGGAGATGGTCCAGATTGGCCGTGCGAAGCGGGCTGATCGAGATGCCGACACTGGTGGTGACCGAAATCGGCTCCTCACCGGTCGGAATGCTGCGGTCGGCAAGCGCAAGCCGCACGGTTTCGGCAAACAGCGCCGCATCCCGTGGCTCCGAGATCGCAAGCACGGCTGCAAATTCTTCGCCGCCGGTGCGCGCGAAGACCGCTCGCTGCGGAAGCAGCGACAGGCAGACATCGGCAAATTCCTGCAGGACCCTATCCCCGGTCGTGTGTCCATGCCGATCATTGATCTGCTTGAAATGATCGAGGTCGAAAACCAGGACCCCGAGCGTGTCGAGTGGCGAGCTTTCCACCAGTCCCTGATAGGCTTCTGAAAAGCCGCGTCTATTCAGCACGCCCGTGAGTGGGTCTGTCCGGACCAGCGCCTGCAACTGCTCCTGCGACCGGTCCATCATGATCTTCGCAAGGATGACGACGGATGTAATGAAGCCGATCAGCGCGATCGATCCCATCCACACGCCGACGAAGTTATCGGCGAAACTGGTCGGACGACAGAAGACCACGAAGACGGCGAAGCCCGCGCAGGCAACCGCCTGTGTCACCCAGTTGATCGTCAGAAACGCGCGGTAGCGACCGGAACTGAAGCTGGCCCGTGCAGCGATGAAGGCGAGTATCGCAAAGCCGAGTGCTGCCGCGACGTTGTAAAGCGAAACCCGAAGCGCGAAGTCGGCGCGGATGAAGGGCGCGAGATTGCCGAGGATCCACACCAGCGTCGGTGCCCAGGCAAGCAGCGGTATCCGCCGATGATCGAGCGTCGAAAGTCCCTTAGCCCAGAAGCCGAAGGCGAGAAGGGAGATGGTATTGGCGATCTGGATCGAGATAAAATCCGGGATCTGGCCGCGAAGTCCAACGAGTCCAAGGCCGCTGGCATGGATGAGGAAGCCGATACCGAACCACAGGAAATACTTGTGATCCCGCGCGTGCAGCCAGATGGCCATTAGCAGAATTGCGAACGTGCTGGTCTGGACGACCCACAGCAAGAACGCGGTCTTCACGTCGATCACGATGCATTTCCTGAAATGATTTCGGTAGACTATCGCACCAGAATGGCCCATGCCGGTTAAACAGTCACTATGAAAACCTGCAGGATTTGGTGGGTTAATCGAACTGCGCCGTCGGCGGAGTTACCGAAATTTCACCATGTTAGCTGTTTCTTGTGCATCGATGCGACGCGATCCCTCTCGTAGTGCGGGTGCGTGGCCGGAAACTCAGGATCTGCAGTGCTGAGCGCAATCCGACCATTAAGGATATCCGGTCCTCATGTCTTGAATGTCGGGGTGCGGACACTCTATGTAGGGATTGACAAAGATTACGTGATTCCCGCCACCGGATGTGCCGGGGAGAGGCTTAAAAAGGACCGACATGAGAAATCCCGTTGATACCGCTCTCGCTCTGGTGCCGATGGTCGTCGAGCAGACCAACCGTGGCGAGCGCTCCTACGACATCTTTTCTCGACTGCTGAAGGAGCGGATCATCTTCCTGACGGGACCGGTCGAAGACACGATGGCGTCGCTCGTCTGCGCCCAGCTTCTCTTCCTCGAAGCCGAGAACCCGAAGAAGGAAATCGCCATCTACATCAATTCGCCGGGCGGTGTCGTCACCTCCGGCATGGCGATCTACGACACCATGCAGTTCATCCGTCCGGCCGTATCGACGCTCTGCATCGGTCAGGCCGCGTCCATGGGCTCGCTGCTGCTCGCCGCTGGCGAAAAGGGCATGCGCTTCGCAACGCCGAACTCGCGCATCATGGTTCACCAGCCCTCGGGCGGCTTCCAGGGCCAGGCATCCGACATCGAGCGCCATGCTCGTGACATTATTAAGATGAAGCGTCGCCTGAACGAGGTCTATGTCAAGCACACCGGCAAGACCTATGACGAAGTCGAGAACACGCTTGATCGTGACCACTTCATGGAATCGAGCGAAGCCAAGGACTGGGGTATCATCGACCGCATCCTGACCTCGCGTGCCGAAATGGAAGGCGTTGCGCCGTCGGCCTGATCCACGCAAGCCAGACGCCGGCATCGGGTCGATGCCGGCAGACGTGATGGCAGGCGGGGTTTAAAGTCGGCGCAAAAGCGCTAATAGTAAGATTAAGGCTATGTTGAATCTTTGTGACATAGTCTGCCGAGACTGGGAGTTTTCGTTGCCGCCGCTCCGACGAGGTCGGATCGGCTAGTAGCTCCGGATCGGAAGAGGTTCCCCCCCCCAACGGCGGCGGAGGGAGCCGGACAGTGTGAGTGACCGCCCTGCCGTGACTGCGGTGGCGCGGCGTGCTGGAAGGATAAAGACATGAGCAAAGTCAGCGGTAGCAACGGCGGTGACTCCAAGAATACCCTTTATTGTTCCTTCTGCGGCAAGAGCCAGCACGAGGTCCGCAAGCTGATTGCCGGACCGACTGTGTTCATCTGCGATGAATGCGTCGAACTCTGCATGGACATCATCCGCGAAGAGAACAAGTCTTCGATGGTCAAGTCCCGCGACGGCGTTCCCACGCCGCAGGACATCATCAAGATCCTCGACGAATACGTGATCGGTCAGAAGCAGGCGAAGAAGATCCTGTCTGTGGCCGTGCACAACCACTACAAGCGCCTCTCGCACGCCTCCAAGGGCGGTGATGTCGAACTGGCGAAGTCGAACATCATGCTCGTCGGCCCGACCGGCTGCGGCAAGACCTATCTTGCCCAGACGCTGGCCCGCATCATCGACGTGCCCTTCACCATGGCGGATGCCACGACCCTGACCGAAGCCGGTTATGTCGGTGAAGACGTCGAGAACATCATCCTGAAGCTCCTTCAGGCTGCCGACTACAATGTCGAGCGCGCCCAGCGCGGCATCGTCTACATCGACGAAGTCGACAAGATCTCCCGCAAGTCGGACAACCCTTCGATCACCCGCGATGTGTCGGGCGAGGGCGTTCAGCAGGCGCTTCTGAAGATCATGGAAGGTACGGTTGCCTCCGTTCCTCCGCAGGGTGGCCGCAAGCATCCGCAGCAGGAATTCCTGCAGGTGGATACGACCAACATCCTGTTTATCTGCGGCGGTGCCTTTGCCGGCCTCGACAAGATCATCTCTGCCCGTGGCGAAAAGACCTCCATCGGTTTTGGCGCAACGGTGAAGGCGGAAGACGATCGTCGTGTTGGCGAAGTTCTGCGCGAACTGGAGCCGGAAGACCTGGTCAAGTTCGGCCTCATCCCGGAATTCATCGGTCGTCTGCCTGTTCTGGCAACGCTCGAGGATCTCGATGAGGACGCCCTGATCCAGATCCTGTCTGAGCCGAAGAACGCGCTCGTCAAGCAGTACCAGCGCCTGTTCGAGATGGAAGATGTGGAGCTGACGTTCCACGAGGACGCACTTCGCGAGATCGCCCGCAAGGCGATCACCCGCAAGACCGGCGCCCGTGGTCTTCGCTCGATCATGGAAAAGATCCTGCTCGACACGATGTTCGAACTGCCGGAACTCGAAGGCGTTCGCGAGGTCGTCATCTCCGACGACGTCGTCAACGGCAATTCCCGCCCGCTCTACATCTATGCCGATCGCCAGGAAGAGAAGGCCAACGCCTCCGCCTGACCGGTTCGGATCGATTGCAGCGAAAAGCCCGCCCTTGTGGCGGGCTTTTCCGTTTCAGGCGATTTTTTTGGTGCTGCCTGTGGTTATCTCCGGGCCCCTTGTCCATTTACGGTATTCCGCTGTTGTCAGCCCCGTCGATTGGGCTAGAACAGGGGTGAGTGAACGCTTGAGTTCTGCGTCGCCGTTACCCGCGTATCCGCGTCCCCGATCATCCATGCGACGACCGGCTGCCTTTCAGGCGACGAAGTGACGCGCATGGTTCGCATCAGGTCCGCAATGTAGTGTGAAAGCGGGCAGGGTCTGTCATGCTGATGTCACAGATTCGGGTTGGGCACGGGCTGCAGGCTTGAATTGGCGGGAACGCCACTCCACTTGTTGGAGGATCGAAAAATATGCCTGACGCCTCTTCTGGGTCGGCATGGAGTCCCGGTTTCCCCGGGACGTTTGAAAGGAAGTGAAATGACGAATACGTCAGCTGCAAACGAGGTGAACACCTATCCGGTGCTGCCTCTGCGCGACATCGTGGTGTTTCCTCACATGATCGTTCCGCTGTTCGTCGGTCGTGAAAAGTCCATTCGCGCTCTGGAAGAGGTGATGGGCTCCGACAAGCAGATCATGCTGGCCACGCAGATCAACGCCAGTGACGACGATCCGGCCCCGGACGCCATCTACGAAGTCGGCACCGTCGCCAATGTCCTCCAGCTCCTGAAGCTGCCCGACGGCACCGTGAAGGTGCTGATCGAAGGACGCGCGCGCGCCAAGGTCGAGGCCTACACGGCCCGCGAAGATTATTACGAGGCAAAGGCCCGTATCCTGGCAGAACCGGATGAAGATGCCGTCGAGATCGAGGCCCTGTCTCGCTCGGTGGTCTCGGAGTTCGAGAACTACGTCAAGCTGAACAAGAAGATCTCTCCCGAGGTTGTCGGTGCCGCAAGCCAGATCGAGGACTACTCGAAGCTTGCCGATACGGTCGCTTCGCACCTCTCCATCAAGATCACCGAAAAGCAGGAAATGCTGGAAACGGTGAGCGTGAAGACGCGTCTTGAAAAGGCGCTCGGCTTCATGGAAGGCGAGATCTCCGTGCTCCAGGTCGAGAAGCGCATCCGCTCGCGCGTCAAGCGCCAGATGGAGAAGACCCAGCGCGAGTACTACCTCAACGAGCAGATGAAGGCGATCCAGAAGGAACTCGGCGACGGCGAAGACGGCCGTGACGAGATGGCCGAACTGGAAGAGCGCATCGCCAAGACCAAGCTTTCCAAGGAAGCCAAGGAAAAGGCCGATGCCGAGCTGAAGAAGCTGCGTCACATGAGCCCGATGTCGGCAGAAGCCACCGTCGTGCGCAACTATCTCGACTGGCTGCTGGGCCTCCCCTGGGGCAAGAAGTCGAAGGTCAAGATCGACCTCAACGCGGCTGAAAAGACCCTCGACGAAGATCATTTCGGTCTCGACAAGGTCAAGGAACGCATTGTCGAATATCTCGCCGTTCAGGCGCGTGCGACGAAGCTTAAAGGTCCGATCCTCTGCCTCGTTGGTCCTCCGGGCGTCGGCAAGACCTCGCTTGCCAAGTCGATCGCCAAGGCGACCGGCCGCGAATACGTCCGTATGGCCCTCGGTGGCGTCCGTGACGAAGCCGAGATCCGCGGTCACCGCCGTACCTATATCGGCTCGATGCCCGGCAAGATCGTGCAGTCGATGAAGAAGGCGAAGAAGTCCAACCCGCTCTTTCTGCTCGACGAGATCGACAAGATGGGCATGGACTTCCGTGGCGATCCGTCTTCGGCTCTGCTCGAGGTGCTGGATCCGGAACAGAATTCGACCTTCATGGACCACTATCTCGAAGTGGAATATGACCTGTCGAACGTCATGTTCGTGACGACCGCCAACACGCTGAACATCCCGGGTCCGCTGATGGACCGCATGGAGATCATCCGTATTGCCGGTTACACCGAGGATGAGAAGCTCGAGATCGCCAAGCGGCACCTGCTGCCCAAGGCGATCAAGGAACACGCCCTTCGTCCGGAGGAATTCTCCGTAGCCGACTCGGCGATCCTGGCGATCATCCAGCAGTATACCCGCGAAGCCGGCGTGCGCTCCTTTGAGCGCGAGCTGATGAAGCTCGCCCGTAAGGCCGTCACCGAAATCATCAAGGGCAAGGTGACCTCGGTTGCCGTGACCGGTGAGAACATCAACGAGTATCTGGGCGTCCCACGCTTCCGCCATGGCGAAGCCGAGGGCGAGGATCAGGTCGGTGTTGTCACGGGGCTGGCCTGGACGGAAGTCGGCGGCGAACTGCTGACCATCGAAGGCGTCATGATGCCCGGCAAGGGCCGTATGACGGTCACCGGCAACCTGAAGGACGTGATGAAGGAATCGATTTCCGCTGCGGCATCCTATGTCCGTGCGCGCGCCGTCGATTTTGGCATCGAGCCGCCGCGCTTCGACAAGTCGGACATCCACGTGCACGTGCCGGAAGGTGCGACCCCCAAGGATGGTCCGTCCGCCGGTATCGCCATGGCAACCGCCATCGTCTCCATCATGACCGGTATTCCGGTGTCGAAGGATGTCGCGATGACGGGCGAAGTCACCCTGCGTGGCCGCGTGCTTCCGATCGGCGGCCTGAAGGAGAAGCTGCTTGCAGCGCTTCGCGGCGGCATCAAGAAGGTGCTGATTCCGGAAGAGAACGCCAAGGATCTGGCTGACATCCCGGACAACGTGAAGAACAACATGGAGATCATCCCTGTGTCCCGCATGGGCGAGGTGATCCGTCATGCGCTGGTTCGCGTGCCTGAACCGATTGAATGGGACGGAACTGTCGAAACACCGGCAATCGGCGTGGTTGATGGAACCGACGAAACCGGTGCAACAGTCGCTCACTGAGGCAATTCTGCCATAAGTGAGCCACAAAGCTCCAAAACCGACAAAAAGGCTGGCATTTTTGCCAGCCTTTTTTGTGAAAAGCCGCTTAAAAGGCTTGTTTTCCGGGGCTTTCGGGTGCTTTTGAGTTGCGAAGGGCAGAAGCTTTCGTATTCTCCGCCCGACTTAATCATTTGAGTCGTTTCATACCAATCAGAAAGGGTGGAAACATGAACAAGAACGAACTCGTATCCGCGGTCGCCGAGAAGGCTGGCCTCACCAAGGCTGACGCAGCCTCTGCCGTTGATGCCGTTTTTGAAACGGTCCAGGCTGAACTGAAGAACGGCGGCGACATCCGTCTCGCTGGCTTCGGCGCCTTCACCGTCGCCCGTCGCGAAGCCTCCAAGGGCCGCAACCCGTCCACCGGCGCTGAAGTCGATATCCCGGCTCGCAACGTTCCGAAGTTCACGGCCGGCAAGGGCCTGAAGGACGCTGTCAACAGCTGATCCGTCGTGACCGTCGCACCCTTCGGTGCCGATGGTCAGCTGACACCCTGGTTAGCCCGGCCTCTGTGCCGGGCTTTCTTTTTGCGCTCTTGCGCTGCAGCAATTTCTTGCTTACCTCTTTCGGTGCCGGTTGTTCCGGCATTCGTTCTCAGGGCGGGGTGAAATTCCCCACCGGCGGTAAAGGGGTAACCCCAAGCCCGCGAGCGCCTGTTTCTCCTCAAGGGGGAGGGCAGGGTCAGCAGATCCGGTGCAACTCCGGAGCCGACGGTTAAAGTCCGGATGAAAGAGAATGAGGTCAGGCTGCACCTTCGTCGGATCCTCGGATCCGGTGTGGGCGCTGCTACGTGCTGCCGTTCCCCGTCCGGGGCCGGTCTTATCGTCCTCATCTGTCCTGATTTGTGTTGGTCCTTTGGATTAAGGAAAAATGACATGAATCAGAGCTCGGTTTCTATTCTGCGCTCCCGGGCCGTTGTCGGTGCCGGATTTATGGTTTTGGCAGGCGTTGCCTTTGCCATTCTCAATGTCGTCACCCAGTGGCTCTCGATGACGCTCGGCTTTCCGCCGGCCTCGACCGCTTTCTGGCAATATGGCTTTGCTCTCGTCCTCTCTCTTCCGCTCCTCTTCCGGCTTGGCCTGCGCGCCATGAAGACGGCCTATCCGGTTCGCCACATCCTGCGCGTCCTGCTCGCCGCTTTCGGCGTTCAGGCCTGGGTGACGGGCCTCGCCACCGTGCCGATCTGGCAGGCCATCGCGCTGGTCATGACCTCGCCCTTCTTCATCATCATCGGCGCACGCCTCTTCCTTGGCGAAACAGTCGGTCGCGACCGTTGGCTGGCGACGCTGACGGGTTTTGTCGGTGCGATGATCATCCTCCAGCCCTGGTCGGACACGTTCACCCTGGCAGCCCTCCTGCCGGTGCTCTCCGCACTGCTCTGGGGTGGCTCGTCGCTGATCATGAAGAACCTCACCCATTACGAGGCGCCGGAAACCGTGACTGTCTGGCTTCTGGTCCTGCTGACCCCGATCAATGCCGGCCTGGCGGTCGCGGGTGGCTTCGTCGTGCCGGAGGGGCTGACACTCTGGCTGCTTCTGGGCGCGGGTCTCCTCACAGCCCTCGGCCAGTATCTGCTGACGCTCGCCTACAATGCTGCCGATGCGGCCTATGTGCAGCCGTTCGACGACCTCAAACTGCCACTCAATGTCTTCGCCGGCTGGATCGTCTTCGGCTATGCACCGAGCGGCTATCTGTGGCTCGGTGCGCTTCTGATCCTCGGTGCGTCGCTCTTCCTGATGCTGCGAGAGGCGGGCAAGGAAACAGTGTCGGCCTGATCTGCGGGGAAATGTCGGATCGACATGGTGCTGTCATCCGACTGTCATCGGACTGGCTCAGAAACCTCCTGTTCCATTTCTGGATACTGGAGGTTTCCCGATGACCCATGGTCTCTCCCGCATCGCCCTGACGGCGGCGCTTTTTGCATCCGTGGCCCTGCCGGCCGCTGCCGAACAGGTCTTCAACCGTATCGCCACTTTCCCCGTCGCCGCCAACCTGCCGGCCGACAAGGAAAAACTCTCCACCACCTCGGCCGAGATCATCAGCGCCTCGGAAGACGGCAACACGCTGATCTATTCCGACAGCCCGCTCGGCGGCATCGGCTTCATCGACATCACCGACGCCAAGGCACCGAAGGCTGCCGGCGCTTTGATGATGGACGGCGAGCCGACGTCTGTGGCCGTCGCTGGCGGCAAGGTTCTTGTCGGCGTGAACACGTCCGAGAGCTTCACCAGCCCGTCGGGCAAGCTGGCTGTTGTCGACATTGCCTCCAAGGCTGTCGAAGCCACCTGCGACATCGGTGGCCAGCCTGACTCAGTCGCCGTTGCCAAGGACGGCTCTTTCGTCGCGATCGCGATCGAGAACGAGCGTGACGAAGACGTCAACGACGGCGCCCTGCCGCAGATGCCGGCCGGCGACCTCGTGATCATCTCGCTGAAGGACGGCGTTGCCGATTGCGGTTCCATGAAGCGCGTCGCACTGACCGGTCTTGCTGAAGTCGCCCCTGATGATCCGGAGCCGGAATTCGTCGCGATCAACGGCCTCGGGGAAATTGCTGTTACGCTGCAGGAGAACAACCACATCGCCATCGTCGACGGCAAGACGGGTGAGGTGAAGGCCCACTTCTCTGCCGGCAATGTTGACCTTGAAGGTATCGACACCAAGTCGGATGGCGCTCTGAAGTTCTCCGGCACCAAGGAAGGTGTTCCGCGCGAACCCGACGCCGTCAAGTGGCTCGACGACAACCGCTTGGTCGTTGCCAACGAAGGTGACTGGAACGGCGGTTCGCGCGGTTTCACCATCTTCGACAAGACCGGCAAGGTCGCTTACGAAGCCGGCGCTTCGCTCGAGATGGCGATCGCCCAGATCGGCCACTTCCCGGACAAGCGCGCCCGTTCCAAGGGCGTCGAGCCTGAAGGGCTGGAAGCAGCAACCTTCGGCGATCAGAACTACTTCTTCGTTCTCGCCGAGCGTTCCTCGATCGCCGCTGTTTACAAGGACACGGGCGCTGAGCCGGAACTCACCCAGCTCCTGCCGTCGGGCGTCTCGCCGGAAGGTGCAGTCGCCATCCCATCGCGCAACCTGTTGGTCACCGCAAACGAAGTTGACCTAGGCGAAGACGGCGGCCCGCGCTCGCATGTCATGCTCTATGAACTGGGCGAGGGCACCGCTGCCTATCCGATGATCCAGTCGGCCATGGTTGATGGCGCACCGATCGGCTGGGGCGCTCTCTCGGGTCTCGTCGGCGATGCCGAAAAGGCAGGCACCCTCTATGCCGTCAATGACAGCTTCTACGCTATGCAGTCGACGATCTACACGATCGATGCAACGCAGAAGCCGGCTGTCATCACCGCCGCGCTGCCGGTTCTCCGCGCCGGTGCCGCAGCCCAGAAGCTCGACCTGGAAGGCATCACGCTGGATGGCAAGGGCGGCTTCTGGCTGGCCTCCGAAGGCGATGCCGCCAAGCTCGTCGGCCACGGTCTCTACAATGTCGACACCAAGGGTGAGATCAAGGCCGAGATCGGCTTCCCCGCTGAACTGCTCGCCGGCCAGACCCGCTTCGGCCTGGAAGGCATCACCGCCATCGGCTCGGGCGATGACATGACGCTCTGGATGGCCGTTCAGCGCGAATGGGGCGATGATGAGAAGGGCTCGGTGAAGCTCCTCTCCTACAACCCGAAGTCCAAGGAATGGGGTGCCGTGCGCTATCCGCTGGAAGCCGCTGGTGAAGGTTGGGTTGGCCTGTCGGAAATCACCGCTCATGGCGACCACGTCTACATCGTTGAGCGCGACAACCAGATCGGTGACAACGCCAAGCTCAAGAAGCTCTACCGCGTCGCCATCGCCGACCTGAAACCTGCCAAGATTGGCGAAGAGCTGCCGATGGTCACCAAGGAAGAAGTCCACGACTTCATTCCGGACCTGAAGGCCGCCACCAATGGCTACGTCGTCGACAAGCTGGAAGGCTTTGCCTTCGACGCCTCGGGCAAGGCTTTCGCCGTCACCGACAACGACGGTGTGGATGACTCCTCGGGCGAGACCCTGTTCTGGGAAGTGAACCTGCAGGGTACCAACTGATCAAAGGATCAGGGCAACTGAAACAGAAGAGGCCGGGTGATCGCTCACCCGGCCTCTTTTCATGTCGATGCAGATGCATCTTACCAGCGATGATGCACGTGCGGCGCGATCAGCCGCTCATAGACCTCGCGCGACGCTGCCATGACATCGGCAGACAAGGCCGCGAGATCGGAGGCCGCAGCATTTGCCTTGGCCTGCTCACCGTTGCGGGCGCCGGGGATAACGACCGTGACCGCCTCGTGCATCAGGATCCAGCGGAGTGCGAACTGCGCCATGGAAGCACCACCGGGGACCAGCTTGCGGACTTCCTCAACCGCTGCGAGACCCGTCTCGAAGGGAACGCCCGCAAAGGTCTCGCCCACATCGAAGGCTTCGCCATTGCGGTTGAAGTTGCGGTGATCTTCGGCGGCAAACTGGGTGTTGGCGGTGATCTTGCCCGAAAGGAGACCGCTAGCCAGCGGGACGCGCGCGATGACCGCAACGTTGCGGCGCTTGGCTTCCTGGAAGAACAGGGCAGCCGGGCGCTGGCGGAACATGTTGAAGATGATCTGCACCGAGACGATGCCCGGATATTCGATCGCCTTCAGCGCTTCCTCGACCTTTTCGACCGACACACCGTAATGCTTGATCTTGCCGGCCTTGCGGATCTCTTCGAGCCCCTCGAACATCTCCTGACGATAGTAGACGTCGGTCGGCGGGCAGTGCAACTGCACGAGGTCGAGGCTGTCGATTTCGAGGTTCTGCAGCGAGCGATCGATGAAGGCCTCGATATTCGCCTTGGTGTAACCGTCAGCCACATGCGGGTTGAGCCTCCGACCGGCCTTGGACGCCACCATCGGCCGCGTGCCGCCACGCGCCTTCAGCACCTCGGCGATGATCTTCTCGGACCGACCGTCGCCATAGACGTCTGCCGTGTCGATGAAGGTCATGCCGGCATCAAGCGCCGCATTGAGCGCTGCCCTGCCGTCGGCCTCCGACACCTCACCCCAGGATCCGCCGATCTGCCAGGCGCCGAAGCCGATATCGCTGACGGTAAACTCCGTCCGGCCGAATGTGTGTTCTCGCATCGTGATGTCTCTCCGGTGATTGCGGTTTCGAGCTAGCAAGTGGGGCAGGGGGTGGCAAGCTTCAACCGCTCGGATGTCTTGAAGTGATCCGCCCCGGCCCCAGATGCGAATTGCATCGCAGGAAGCGAGACACACGAATGCCGAAGATGATCCGCAAGGGCGATCTGCCCCAGAAAACCTGTCCCGTCTGTCGCAAACCCTTTGCCTGGCGCAAGAAGTGGGAGCGGGACTGGGAGAACGTCGTCTACTGTTCCGAACGATGCCGCCGAACCGGCAAAACCGGAAGCGCCGACAAGCCGTAGACCACTCCAGACACACCAGTGATCGGATACCCATGACAGACCAAGCCCCGGCCTCTGCGCGCCTCGCTTTTTACGCGCTTCCGGCGATCCCCATGGCTGCGATCGCGCTTCCCTTCTACATCGTGCTGCCGACCTTCTATGCCGACCACTTCGCCATGTCGCTGGCGACGATCGGGGCCGTACTTCTCGGCATCCGCCTGATCGATGCGATCACCGATCCGCTGTTCGGCTGGCTTTCCGATCGGGTCCGCTCCCGCTTCGGTCGTCGCCGCTTCTTCTTTCTGATCTCGACGCCGCTGACGGCGCTCGCGGCTTTCATGCTGTTCTGGCCACCGGAAGACGCCGGCATCGGTTATCTCGCCTTCTGGGGCGTGGCGCTTTCCATCGGCGCCACCTGGTCCCTGCTGCCCTACACGGCCTGGGGGCGGAACTTGCGACCGGCTACCAGGCGCGCGTCAAGCTCTCCGCCTGGCGGGAAGGGGCGACCCTCGTCGGCTCACTGATTGCCATCACGCTGCCCTTCGTCGGCGGCCTGGACACGGCGGTCGGCTTCCATGGCCTTGCCTGGATCGCCGTTTTTATCGCTGTCGCCCTGCCTCTAGCCAGCCTGCTTGCCGTGGCGAATGTGCCCGAGCCGGTGGACTTCTCCCGGCGCAAGCTGTCCTTGCGGGAGGGCTTCCGCCATCTGCGCGCCAACGGCCCCTTCCTGCGGCTCGCATCCGCCTTCCTGCTGAACAGCTTTGCCAATGCGATCCCCGCTTCGCTCTTCATCTATTTCGTCGGGCAGCGCCTCGGTGCTCCCGCCATGCAGGGCCCTCTGCTTTTCACCTATTTCCTCTGCGCCATAGCCGGCGTACCGCTTGCGGTCGCAACTGCCAAACGTCTGGGCAAGCACCGCGCCTGGTGCTTCGCCATGATCCTTGCCTGTGCCGTCTTCTCGGTCGCGGGTTTCCTCGGGGAGGGCGATGTCTTGGCCTTCACCGTCGTATGCGTCATCACCGGCTTGCTGCTCGGCTTCGACCTGACGCTGCCCCCGGCCATCCAGGCCGATGTCATCGACAATGATACGGTCTCGTCAGGCGAACAGCGCTCCGGCCTCTATTTCGCCGCCTGGAGTTTCATCACCAAGCTTGCGGTCGCCCTTTCCGCAGGCGTCGTCTTCCCGCTCCTTGATCTTGCCGGCTTCATTGGCGACCAGACCGCGACCCAGACGCCGGAGGCACTGACCACGCTGACCGCGCTCTATGCCTTCCTGCCCATTCTCCCCAAACTCGCAGCCATTGCCCTGATGTGGAATTTTTCTCTCGATGAGGCAGCCCATCAAAGGCTGCGTTCCAGCGTCGAAGCCAAGACTTGAACGCTCCAGCGTCTTCGACAGATCTGTAGCTGGCCGGTAGATCGGCGCCTTAAGCTATCGGCGCGCGGCAAACTGACGACTTTGTTCAGTTTCATCGCAGAACGCTGTTGGCGTTCACGGTTTGTCATCTCTGTGTCGTGTTTTATGCTCCACAACCGGCAAAGCCATGGGCTCTGGTGCAATATTAGGTCGGTAGGTGTTGAATGCGCATTGTGATGATCGGTTCGGGTTATGTCGGCCTCGTGTCGGGAGCCTGTCTGGCGGACTTCGGTCACGAGGTGATCTGTGTCGACAAGTCGACCGAGAAGGTCGAGGCGCTGGAGCGCGGCGAGGTGCCGATCTTCGAGCCGGGCCTCGAGGCCATCATAGCGCATAACCGCGCCTCCGGACGCCTGAGCTTTTCGCTCGATCTGGCAGGTCCTGTCGCCAACGCCGATGTCGTCTTCATCGCCGTCGGCACGCCGTCCCGCCGTGGTGACGGCCATGCCGACCTCACCTACGTCTACGCCGCCGCCCGCGAGATTGCCGCTGCCGTGACCGGTTTCACGGTCGTCGTCACCAAGTCCACCGTACCGGTCGGCACCGGTGACGAGATCGAGCGCATCTTCCGTGAGGAATTCCCCGAGCAGGACATCGCCGTCGTCTCAAACCCCGAATTCCTCCGCGAAGGCGCCGCCATCTCGGACTTCAAGCGTCCCGACCGCATCGTCATCGGCACGGGCGACGAACGCGCCACCGAACTGATGCGCGAAGTCTACCGTCCGCTCTACCTCAACGAAGCGCCGCTCTACTTCTGCGAACGCCGCACTTCCGAACTGATCAAATATGCCGCGAACGCCTTCCTCGCGATGAAGATCACCTTCATCAACGAGATCGCCGATCTTTGCGAACATATCGGCGCGGATGTGCAGAAGGTTGCCAAGGGCATCGGCATGGACAAGCGCATTGGCGACAAGTTCCTGCATGCCGGTCCCGGTTATGGCGGCTCCTGCTTCCCGAAGGACACGCTGGCGCTGGTCAAGACGGCTCAGGATTATGGCAGCCCAATGCGGTTGATCGAGACGACGGTTGCCATCAACGATAACCGCAAACGCGCCATGGGCCGCAAGGTGATCGCCGCCTGTGACGGAAATGTCCGCGGCAAGAAGATCGCCGTGCTCGGCCTGACCTTCAAACCGAATACCGACGACATGCGCGATGCGCCCGCCATCACCATCATCCAGGCGCTTCTCGATGGCGGCGCCGACGTCCATGTCTTCGACCCCGAAGGCATGGAGGCGGCCAAGGCCGTGCTCGGGCCCGTCACCTACGGCAAGAATCCTTATGAGATCGCGACCGGTGCCGAGGCAATCGTGGTCGTCACCGAATGGGACGAGTTCCGCGCGCTCGATTTCCGCCGCCTGAAGCAGGAGATGAAGGCGCCCGTCATCGTCGACCTGCGCAACATCTACAAGTCAGACGAAATGGCCAAATATGGGTTCAGCCATTTCCCAATCGGCAAGCGCAAGGCAAAGACCTGAGCATGCATTACTTCATCACAGGCACCGCCGGCTTCATCGGCTTTCATCTCGCCCGTCGCCTCCTGGCCGACGGTCATGAGGTCACCGGCTTCGACGGCCTGACGCCCTATTACAACGTCAAGCTCAAGCATAAGCGCCATGCAGCTCTTGCGCAGTATCCGGCTTTCCGGCCTGTGATCGCGCTGCTGGAGGATCGCAGCGCCGTGGAAGAAGCCATGGCCACGGCGAAGCCGGATGTGGTGATCCACCTCGCGGCGCAGGCGGGGGTACGCTACAGCCTGGAAAACCCGCAATCCTATCTGACGTCCAACGTCACGGGCTCCTACAACATCATCGAGCTTGCCGAGCGCCACAAGGTGAAGCACCTGATGCTCGCGTCGACTTCGTCGATCTACGGTGCCAATCCGACAGTGCCGTTCCGCGAGACGGATCGCGCCGACGAGCCGCTGACCATCTATGCCGCCACCAAGAAGTCGATGGAGCTGATGGCGCATGCCCATGCCCATCTCTACAAGACGCCGACCACGGCCTTCCGCTTCTTCACCGTCTATGGCCCCTGGGGCCGGCCTGACATGGCGCTCTTCAAGTTCGTCGATCTGATGCTCAACGACCAGCCGATCGAGATCTATGGCGAAGGCCAGATGAGCCGAGACTTCACCTATATCGACGATCTGGTCGAGGCGATCGTGCGGATCTCGCATGTCATTCCGGATGAATCGAATCGCGTTGCCGATGATAGAATCGAGACGCTCTCCCGCCAGGCGCCGTTCCGCCTGGTCAATATCGGCGGCGGCCAGCCGGAAAACCTGATGGACTTCGTCGAATTGGTAGAAAAGGCGCTCGGCCAGCCGGCGATCCGCCACATGCTGCCGATGCAGAAGGGCGACGTGCCGCGCACCTATGCGGCCCCGGAACTGCTGCAGGCGCTGACCGGCTACACGCCGACCACGAAGCTGGAAGACGGCGTGAAGGCCTTCGTCGAATGGTATCTCGAGGCTCGCCCCGAACTGCAGGGGTAAGGGCCTCACTCTGTCCCGTGAATGCCAGCCTTGACTTTCGTGACCGTTCGCCGCTGTTCTGGCGCCGAACGGCAGGCTGCGGCGGTTGCCGATAGAGCGGGACGACAGGCATGGACGAGGCAAGCAGCGCAGACACCGAGACCATGAAGGGTGAGGGGCCGCGCGCCCGCGGCTCTGGCACCGAATCGGTCTACAAGGCGCTGCGCCACGAGATCCTGACCATGGAGCGCCCACCGGGCAGCCCGCTCGACGAAACGCGCCTCTCCGAACATTTCGGCATGTCCCGCACACCGATGCTGCGAGGCGCTGCTGCGGCTGACCTCCGAAGGCCTGGTCACCAGCCTGCCAAATCGCAACACGATCGTCGCCGTCATCGATTTCTCCAGCCTGCCGACTTATTTCGAGGCGCTCTGCCTGATGTACCGCGTCACCACGCGGGGCGCTGCCCAGCGCGCCGGCGAGGCATGGATGGCAGAAATCGTTCGCCACCAGGAGGCTTTTGCCCAGGCGGTCGAGGCGCAGGACGCCTACGCCATGATCGAGGCGAACAGGGAATTCCACGTCGCCATCGCGGAACGCGCCGGTAATCCCTATTACACCACCTTCTTCGCCCGCCTGCTGGACGAGGGTCGCCGGATCCTGCGCCTCTACTACCAGACCTTCGATGACCGTCTGCCGCGCCGCTATGTCGAGGAGCACGAGAAGATCATCGCGGCGATTCTCATCAGGCGATGTGGAGGAGGCGGACCGGCTGTCGATTGCCCATGCCGACCAGATCGTCCGCCAGATCCAGGATTACGTGGCGCGCAACATTGCCGCCGCCGCCAAACTCCCGAACCTCTGACCCTTAAAAACACCCGTTTCAGCAGCCCCTGAAACACGCCCCTTGCTTTTGTCGACAAACTGTATACGGTGAATTCACCTCATCAACAGGAGCTTCCCATGACCACCGGCTGGCACGGCGTTTTCCCCGCCGCAACGACTCAATTCCATGAAGATCTCTCGGTCGACATCGACGCCACGCAGCGCGTGCTCGACGCCCTCGTCAACGATGGCGTCAACGGCCTGATCGTCATGGGCACCTGCGGCGAGAACAACTCGCTCGATCCGGAAGAAAAGCGCACCATCCTGAAGGCCGCCGTCGAGGTGGTGAATGGCCGCGTGCCGATCGTGACGGGCGTGTCGGAATTCGACACCCGCCGCGCATCCGCCTATGCCCGCGATGCGGAAAAGATCGGCGCAGATGGCCTGATGCTGCTGCCGGCCATGGTCTATGTGCCGAAGCCGCATGAACTGGTCGCCCATTTCAAGACGGTAGCCGAAGCGACCGGCCTGCCGATCATGCTCTACAACAACCCGCCGGCCTACCGCGTCAACATCGGTGCGGAAGTGCTGGAAGCGCTCGACGGCGTGAAGAACATCAAGGCCGTCAAGGAAAGCGCGCCCGATCCACGCCGCTTCACCGACCTGATCAACGCCTTCGGTGATCGGTACGACATCTTCGCCGGTCTCGACGACGTGGCGCTGGAAGGCCTGATGCTCGGCGCCAAGGGGTGGGTCTCCGGCCTCACCAGCGCCTTCCCGGCCGAATCGGTGGCACTCGTCGCTGCCGCCGACCGTGGCGACTGGATGGAAGCCCGCCGCATCTACCGCTGGTTCATGCCGCTCCTGCATCTCGATGCTGAACACGACCTCGTCCAGTCGATCAAGCTCGCCGAACAGATCATGGGCCGCGGTTCTGAGCGCGTCCGCATGCCACGCATGCCGCTTCAGGGCGCCCGCCGTGCCGAGGTGACGGCGATGGTCGAAAAGGCGGCAGCGACCCGCCCGGTTGGCGGGAAGTAAGAAGCAGAGACATTGATGTGACTGAGGCCCGTCGGAGCGATCCGGCGGGTTTTTTTATGTCTGTGGCGGTCACGGTTTATCAAATAAGCGATGATAAGTTGCAGCTCGCTTTTCTTACCACCTGAGCAATGCAGGCACCCGAGGGACAGGAAGAATCCATGGAAACCAACAAACGTCCGCGACGTCTCGCAGTGCTTATCGACGCAGACAACACGTCAAGCAAGATTGCAAAAGGATTGTTCGAGCAGGTGGCACGGCTGGGGCAGGCGAGCGTCAGGCGCATTTACGGGGATTTTTCCAACTCACGAACCAAAGGGTGGGTCGGCTCCCTGACGAGCCATGCAATCATCCCGCAACAGCAGTTTGCGTACACGTCTGGCAAAAATTCTGCCGACATTGCTCTGGTCATTGACGCTATGGATCTGATGTACAGCGGTCGCGTCGAAGGCTTCTGCCTCGTCACGTCGGACGGCGACTTTGCGAGACTGGCCGCACGGATCCGTGAGCACGGCCTTGATGTGTTCGGATTTGGTGACCAGAGAGCGCCCGAATGCTTTCGTCAGGCTTGCCACGAGTTCTACGATACTCAACCCTGCAACGCCAAGGCCGGCTCCAAACTGCAGCAGCCAGTCGCCAAATCACCACGAGCGAACACGCCATCTCAGTCTGCAGCCGATGCGATTCCTTTACTGAAAGAAGTGCTTTCCACAATGAAGGGCGATAACGGTTGGGTATCACTCGCTGAGCTTGGAACTCGTTTGTCGAATTCCGTGCCGGATTTTGATTCTCGGACCTATGGGTCGAGCAAACTCAGCGGTTTAATGAGGAAAACGGGTGAATTCGAAATCCAGCATACCGGGAAGGCGATGCAGATAAGATCAAACAACTCGGCTAAGTGAAAAAATGGTGGGCGATGAGAGACTCGAACTCCCGACATCCTCGGTGTAAACGAGGCGCTCTACCAACTGAGCTAATCGCCCGTGCGCTGACCGGATCATGTCCGCCGCGTCGGTGGCCGTGATCTATGCGGATCGCGTAAAATCTGCAAGAGCGTTTGTGCAGATTTTTTGTTTTTTTTGTCATCAGGCCGTCAGCGCCATGTGGATAAGCGACGAGAATCCTTGTTTCCCGCCTGCGGCGCGTTGTCGCGAACAGGAGGCTCCCGGCAAGCCCGGGGGAGGGCGCTGGGCAAAAAATCGGGCGGTCACGGTTTTGTCTTGAAAGCTGCTTGACACCTCCAGATGAACCCCGTAGAGAGCCGCTCATCGAACGGCAAGCCGCTCGACGGGGATCGCCTTGAACCCCGATTTGGAAATGCGCGGGTGTAGCTCAGTTGGTTAGAGTGCCGGCCTGTCACGCCGGAGGTCGCGGGTTCGAGCCCCGTCACTCGCGCCATTCCAAAGCCTTCAGGGCATACTGCTTAAGGCAGCGAAGACATGGGCAGCAGCCCCATGAAATGCGCGGGTGTAGCTCAGTCGGTTAGAGTGCCGGCCTGTCACGCCGGAGGTCGCGGGTTCGAGCCCCGTCACTCGCGCCACTTCTTTTTTCCAGGTGATTTTCTGATGTCTTGCGCCTCTGGTGCCGGCATCATTGCTGTGTCTTTTTGCGCTGCACGGGCGATTGCGCGAGACAGGCATTTTACCCGCTGGTAAGGTGCTATCCGGTATCGGTGAAAAGGCTTTGGTTGGACTTGCGCTGGGTGGCTGCCTGCGCTAACCACGGCGCGTTGCAACTCTCTTTACGGCTTGTCGACTCCGCCCTAGATGCCTCATGGCATGCGAGACAAGCAGGGTGATATGATGACTGAACTGCTCGGTTCTTACCTTCCGATCGCCATCTTCATCGGCATATCCTTGATTATAGGTATCGCGCTTCTGGCGGCGCCGTTTGCCGTGGCTTACAAGGCGCCCGATTCGGAGAAACTTTCGGCCTACGAGTGCGGCTTCAATGCGTTTGACGATGCCCGCATGAAGTTCGACATCCGCTTCTACCTGGTGTCGATTCTCTTCATCATCTTCGACCTCGAAGTCGCCTTCCTGTTCCCCTGGGCAGTCTCGTTCGGTGAGATCGGCTGGTTCGGCTTTTGGTCGATGATGGTTTTCCTCGGTGTTCTCACCGTCGGCTTTATCTATGAATGGAAGAAGGGGGCGCTCGAATGGGAGTGATCCAGTCCGATACGACGATGATCGCGCCGCAGGCGAAGGGTATCATCGATCCCAACACCGGCAAGCCGATCGGCGCCGATGACCGCTTCTTCGGCGAGATCAACAACGAGCTCGCCGACAAGGGCTTTCTGGTCACCTCGACCGACGAGCTGATCAACTGGGCCCGTACCGGCTCACTGATGTGGATGACCTTTGGTCTGGCCTGCTGCGCCGTCGAAATGATGCAGCTTTCCATGCCGCGTTACGACGCCGAGCGCTTCGGCTTTGCGCCTCGCGCGAGCCCGCGCCAGTCCGACGTCATGATCGTCGCCGGCACGCTGACCAACAAGATGGCGCCCGCGCTCCGCAAGGTCTATGACCAGATGCCGGAGCCGCGTTACGTGATCTCGATGGGTTCCTGCGCCAATGGCGGTGGCTACTACCATTATTCCTATTCCGTCGTGCGCGGCTGCGACCGCGTCGTGCCGGTCGATATCTACGTGCCGGGCTGTCCCGCCCACGGCAGAAGCTCTGCTTTATGGCGTGATGCTCCTGCAGAAGAAGATCCGCCGCACGGGCACGATCGAGCGGTAAGGCGAAGGGACTGAAAACATGAGTGAAGCCCTGAACGAGCTTGCCTCCTACCTTGCAGAAATGCGCGGTGCGCTGATCGCGTCGAGCGAAATCCGTTTTGGCGAGGTGTCGCTGACGGCGAAGTCGGAAAACCTGATCTCGCTCCTGACCTTCCTGCGCGACGACGTCCAGTGCCGGCTTCGTGAACCTGATCGACATCTGTGGCGTCGACTACCCGAAGCGCGAAGACCGCTTCGACGTGGTCTACCACCTGCTGTCGCCGCGCCAGAACCTGCGCATCCGCATCAAGGTCGCGACCGGCGAGTTCAAGCCGGTCCCGTCCGCTTGCTCGGTGTTTCCCCGGCGCTGACTGGTTCGAGCGTGAAACCTGGGACATGTACGGCATCCTCTTCACGGATCACCCGGACCTGCGCCGTATCCTCACGGACTACGGCTTCGAAGGGCATCCGCTGCGCAAGGACTTCCCGCACGACCGGTTTCGTCGAAGTCCGCTACGACGACAACGCCAAGCGCGTCGTCTACGAACCGGTGGAGCTCAAGCAGGAATTCCGCAATTTCGACTTCCTCTCGCCCTGGGAAGGCACCGACTACGTGCTGCCCGGCGATGAAAAAGCGGCCAAGTGAGCGGAAGGGCAGAGACCATGAACGAACACAACGTCCGCAACTTCAACATCAACTTCGGTCCGCAGCATCCGGCCGCCCACGGCGTTCTCCGCCTCGTTTTGGAACTCGACGGTGAAATCGTCGAGCGCGTCGATCCGCATATCGGTCTCCTGCATCGCGGCACCGAGAAGCTGATCGAGACCAAGACCTATCTGCAGGCGCTGCCCTATTTCGATCGTCTCGACTATGTCGCGCCGATGAACCAGGAACATGCCTATTGCGCTGGCCGTCGAAAAGCTCCTCGACATCCAGGTCCCGATGCGCGGCCAGCTGATCCGCGTTCTCTATTCGGAAATCGGCCGTATCCTCTCGCACCTCTTGAACGTCACGACGCAGGCCATGGACGTCGGCGCGCTGACGCCGCCGCTCTGGGGCTTCGAAGAGCGCGAGAAGCTGATGGTGTTCTACGAGCGCGCCTCCGGCGCCCGCATGCACGCCGCCTATATCCGTCCGGGTGGCATCCATCAGGACCTGCCGCATGATCTCGTCGAGGATATCGGCAAGTGGTGCGATCAGTTCCCGGAAAAGCTCGACGATCATCGACGATCTGCTCACCGGCAACCGCATCTTCAAGCAGCGTAACGTCGATATCGGCGTTGTCAGCCTTGACGACTGCTGGGCCTGGGGTTTCTCGGGCGTGATGGTCCGCGGTTCCGGCGCTGCCTGGGATCTGCGCAAGTCGCAGCCCTACGAGTGCTATGCCGATCTCGACTTCGACATTCATGGTCGGCAAGAACGGTGACTGCTACGATCGCTACCTGATCCGCATGGTCGAAATGCGCGAGTCGGTGACAGATCATGAAGCAGTGCGTCAACCGCCTGCTCGGCGATGCCAAGACCGGCCCGGTTTCCAATCGATGGACGGCAAGGTCGTTCCGCCGAAGCGTGCCGAGATGAAGCGTTCGATGGAAGCGCTTGATCCACCACTTCAAGCTCTACACCGAAGGCTACCACGTGCCGGCCGGTGAGGTTTATGCCGCTGTCGAAGCCCCCAAGGGCGAATTCGGCGTCTTCCTCGTCTCCGACGGCACAAACAAGCCCTATCGCTGCAAGATCCGCGCCCCGGGTTATGCACATCTGCAGGCCATGGATTTCCTGTGCCGCGGCCACCATGCTGGCCGACGTCTCGGCGATCCTCGGCTCGCTCGACATCGTGTTCGGGGAAGTTGACCGCTGATGCTGAAGGTACTCGCCGCAACGTTGATCTGTCTCGGTGCCACCCAGGTGGTGGCCCAGGAACAGGGTAACGTATCGTCGCGCGACACTGTATCGATGGCCAAGCTGATTCAGGATGGATACGAGATCAAGAGTTCCAGCTGGACCGGCTCGAAGCTCTTCGTATTCCTTCAGAAAGCACAATTCGGCCTATGCCTGCGAATTCGCCAATGTGACGAATACGCGGTGTGGTTCCATAAACTGAGACAAGGCGTTGACGGAAGTAATGTCCGTTCGTCGACTAGCTCGAAGAGCAATTCCAGCCCGCAGCATTCTCCTTCAACCCGGAGAACGCCACTTGGGCTGAAGCCACCATCCGCAAGTATCCGGCGGGACGCCAGCAATCGGCTGTCATCCCGCTTCTGATGCGGCGCGCAGGAGCAGGACGGCTGGGTGACCAAGGCCGCGATCGAGTATGTCGCTGAAAAGCTCGACATGCCGCTATATCCGCGTTCTTGAAGTTGCGACCTTCTACACCCAGTTCCAGCTGAAGCCCGTTGGTACGCGCGCCCATATCCAGGTTTGCGGCACCACCCCCTGCATGCTGCGCGGCGCGGAAGACCTGATCGACGTCTGCAAGCTCGAAGATCCATCACGGAGCCCGTTCGAGCGCAATGGCGACGGCACCCTGTCCGTGGGAAGAGGTCGAGTGTCAGCGGCGCCTGCGTCAACGCGCCGATGGTGATGATCTTCAAGGATGCTTATGAAGACCTGACGCCGACCCAGCTCGACGCACATCATTGATCGTTTCGCAGCCGGCAAGGGCGTCCGACGGTCAAGCCGGGTCCGCAGAGTAGACCGAATCTTCTCGGCACCCGTCGGTGGCCCGACGACGCTGACGGACGACATTCAGCCGATCCGCTTCAATGACACGCCGGCCCTCGGCGAAGGCCCAGGAAACATCCGTGCCGCCGGCCAACGCCGCAAAGCCAGTGACTGATGCCCCGGAAACGGACAAAACCCTGAAGACGCCGGCAACCGCCAAGAAGGCAGCAGCCGAGAACGTCAAACAGAAGGGCGATAACGCCGATACGGCCCGTCCGGTTGAAAAGGCTGCCGCAGCGGCGCCGGCTCCGGTCATGGACGAGAAGAACCGTCCTGCCGGCGTCGATCGTCCGGAAGCGCCTCGATGATCTGAAGATGATTTCCGGCGTCGGTCCGAAGATCGAGGGCGACGCTGCATACGGACTTGGCATCTACACATTCGAGCAGATCGCCAAGCCTGGAAGCAAGGCGGAGCGCGAGTGGGTGCGATACCTATCTCAAGTTCTCCGGCCGCATCGAGCGCGATGACTGGGTCAAGCAGGCCAAGGCGCTCGCCAAGGGCGGCGAAGCGGAATACATCAAGGTCTTCGGCAAGAAGCCACGCTGAGAGGTTAGGTTATGTTGAGAGATCAGGATCGCATCTTTACCAATATCTACGGCCTCAAGGACAAGTCCCTGAAGGGCGCCATGAGCCGTGGCCACTGGGATGGCACCAAGCAAATCCTCGCAAAAGGGCCGGGACTGGATCATCAACGAGATGAAGGCTTCTGGTCTTCGCGGTCGCGGCGGCGCAGGCTTCCCCACCGGTCTCAAGTGGTCCTTCATGCCGAAGGAATCGGATGGTCGCCCGCAGTTACCTCGTGGTCAATGCCGACGAGTCGGAGCCCGGCACCTGCAAGGACCGCGAGATCATGCGCCATGATCCGCACACCCTGATCGAAGGCTGCGCTGCATCGCCTCCTTCGCCATGGGCGCGCATCACTGCCTTCATCTATGTCCGCGGCGAATTCATGCGCGAGCGCGAAGCCCTGCAGCGCCGCGATCGACGAATGCCTATGAGGCTACGGTCTGCTCGGCAAGAACAACAAGCTACGGCTATGACATCGATCATCGTACGTGCATCATGGCGCCGGCGCCTACATCTGCGGCGAAGAAACCGCGCTCCTGGAAAGCCTCGAAGGCAAGAAGGGCCAGCCGCGTCTGAAGCCGCCGTTCCCGGCCAACGTCGGCCTCTACGGCTGCCCGACCACGGTCAACAACGTCGAATCGATCGCCGTTGCCCCGACCATCCTGCGTCGCGGTGCGTCCTGGTATTCGAGCTTCGGTCGTCCGAACAATGCCGGCACCAAGCTGTTTTCGATCTCCGGTCACGTCAACAAGCCGTGCACGGTCGAAGAAGCCATGTCGATCACCGTTCCAGGAGCTGATCGAAAAGCACTGTGGCGGTATTCGCGGCGGCTGGGACAACCTGCTCGCCGTCATCCCGGGCGGCTCGTCGGTACCGTTGCGTGCCGGGCGCCCAGATCAAGGACGCCATCGATGGACTATGACGGTCTGCGCGAGCTGGAGCTCCGGCCTCGGCACCGCCGCTGTCATCGTCATGGACAAGTCGACGGACATCGTGAAGGCCATCTGGCGCCTCTCGGCCTATTCTACAAGCACGAGAGCTGCGGCCAGTGCACGCCGTGCCGTGAAGGCACGGGCTGGATGATGGCGCGTGATGGAGCGCATGGTGAAGGGCGATGCGCAGAAGCGTGAAATCGACATGCTGCTTCGAGGTCACGAAGCAGGTCGAGGGCCACACGATCTGCGCGCTTGGCGATGCGGCCGCCTGGCCGATCCAGGGCCTCATCCGGCATTTCCGTCCGCGAGATGGAAAAGCGCATCGACCAGTATACCCGCAACGCGATCGCCCACGGGGTGGTCATGGAAGCGGCGGAGTAAGCGGACAAAGGGTATGACGAGCTCTTCGGACAAGGGCGGCGAAGAAGGGGCCGGACGAACCGGCTTGCCGACGCTCGCGCCTCCGAATGGCCTCGATGACCTGATGACCAACCCGGCGGCTGTCATGGCCGCCGCCACGCGTTCGATGCCGGCGTGGCGGCGCAATGAGCAAGCTCTTCCTCGGCTCCATCCAGGGCGCCATGGAAGTGACCGGCCAGATCGCGCGCCAGCTTGAGGACGAGCGCAAGGCGGCAGAGGCAGAAAAGCCAGCCGAGGCAAAGGCGGAAGCACCGGCCCAAACGGCAGAGCCGGCGCCTGTTGCGGCGAAGGTCAAGCCCGAAAAGCCGGCGGCAGCGAAGGTGAAGGCCAAGGCAGCCACCCCCGCCAAGGTGGTTCCGGTCAAGGCCGACAAGCCAGCACCGGCGCCGAAGGCCAAGGCAGCACCAAAGGCGAAGTCGGCCGCAAAGCCGGCGGAGCCGCCGCAGGAAAAGATGGCTCCAAAGGCTGAGGCAGCGCCGAAGCCCAGGGCCGTGCCGAAGGCGGAGGAAGAAGTTGGAGCCGCGGCTGCGAAGCCGAAAAAGGCCTCCGGCAAGGCCGACGATCTGAAGCGGATCGATGGCATCGGGCCGAAGGTCGAACAGGTTCTGAAGGGCAGAGGGATCACCCGCTTCCAGGATCTGGCTGAAATGGATAAGAAGGCGCTTGTCGCGCTGGACAAGGAATTGGGTCTCGACGGCCGTGCGCTGCGAGACGACTGGGCAGGCCAGGCAAGGATATTTGCCGGTCTATTCAAATGAGCGGAAATGGCACGACATGAGGTGTTGGGGGATAACAAGATGATAATTCTCGCATGGCTTGTCTTTGTTGGCGTCGCGATCTGGATCGGTATCGCACGTGGACTAGGGGCTGGAATGATGGTGGTGGTATTCATAGCTGCGATAATCTTTCCGCTTGTGGGGATTATCCTTGCGGCGGTTTTGCCGAAGCAGAGTGGTAGCGCATCCGCGAGCCCGCAGTTGGTGTCAATTCCTAGTCACGCAAATTCCCTTGAGGAATTGGAGCGGGCAAAACGGTTATTCGATGATGGCGCAATTTCGGAAGCCGAATTCAACAAAATCAAGTCCCGACTTCTCGGGTAATAAAGTTAATGGTCAGGTACAGATATGGCTAAGCTGAAGATCGACGGCAAAGAGATCGAGGTTCCGGATCATTTCACGCTGTTGCAGGCGTGTGAGGAAGCTGGCGCCGAGGTCCCGCGGTTTTGTTTCCATGAACGGCTGTCGGTCGCCGGCAATTGCCGCATGTGCCTTGTCGAGGTGAAGGGTGGCCCGCCGAAGCCGGCAGCCTCCTGCGCCATGGGCGTGCGCGACATCCGTGGCCGGCCCGAACGGTGAATCGCCGGAAGTCTACACGCAACACGCCGATGGTCAAGAAGGCCCGCGAAGGCGTGATGGAGTTCCTGCTCGATCAACCACCCGCTGGATTGCCCGATCTGCGACCAGGGCGGCGAATGCGACCTGCAGGACCAGGCCATGGCCTTTGGTATCGACAGCTCGCGCTATACACGAGAACAAGCGCGCCGTCGAAGACAAGTATATCGGACCGCTGGTCAAGACCGTGATGAACCGCTGCATTCACTGCACGCGCTGCGTCCGCTTCACCACCGAAGTCGCCGGTATTGCCGAACTCGGCCTGATCGGCCGTGGCGAGGACGCCGAGATCACGACCTATCTCGAGCAGGCAATGACGTCTGAGCTTCAGGGCAATGTCGTCGACCTCTGCCCGGTTGGCGCGCTGACCTCCAAGCCTTTCGCCTTCACGGCCCGTCCGTGGGAACTGAACAAGACCGAATCTGTCGACGTCATGGACGCGCTGGGCTCGGCGATCCGCGTCGATACGCGCGGTCGCGAAGTTATGCGCATCATGCCGCGCGTCAACGAGCAGATCAACGAAGAGTGGATCTCCGACAAGACCCGCTTCATCTGGGATGGCCTGAAGACCCAGCGTCTCGACCGCCCCTATGTGAAGAAGGATGGCCGTCTGCATGCCTGCAAGCTGGGCTGAAGCCTTTGCTGCCGATCAAGTCGCGCGTGTTGCTTCGACCTCGGCTGACAAGATCGGCGCTGTCGCCGGTGACCTCGCTTCCGTTGAAGAAATCTTCGCGCTGAAGTCGCTCGATCAACGCTCTCGGGTCCTCGAATACCGACTGTCGCCAGGATGGGACGGCACTCGATCCGTCGCTCGGTCGCGCGACCTACGTCTTCAATGCCGGCATTGAAGGCATCGAAGCAGGCCGACGCGATCCTGATCGTTGGTGCGAGCCCGCGCTATGAAGCCGCGGTTCTCAACGCCCGCATCCGCAAGCGCTGGCGGCCGCGGTGGCCTGCCGATCGCCCTCGATCGGCGAAGGCGGCGACACTGCGCTACCCCTACGAATATCTCGGTGCCGGCACCGAAACCCTGGCCGAACTCGTCTCCGGCAAGAACAACTTCGCCGAAGCGCTGAAGGCCGCCAAGAACCCGATGATCATCATCGGCCAGGGCGCCCTGTCGGGTGCTGATGGCGCGGCCGTTCTCGCGAACGCCGCCAAGCTGGCAGCTGATCGTGGGTGCCGTTACGCGACGAGCTGGAACGGCTTCTGCGTCCTGCACACTGCAGCCTCGCGAGTCGGCGCGCTCGATCTCGGCTTCGTGCCGGGTGAGGGCGGCAGGATGCTGCCGGTCAGATGCTGTCCGTCCCTCGACGTCGTTGTTCCTGCTCGGCGCCGACGAGACTCGATTTCTCGGCCAAGACGGCCAAGTGCGTCGTCTATATCGGCAGCGCATGGCGACAACGGCGCGCATTACGCCGACGTCATCCTGCCGGGCGCGACCTACACCGAGAAGTCGGGCACCTGGGTCAACACTGAAGGCCGCGTCCAGATGGGCAACCGTGCCGGCTTCGCGCCGGGCGAGGCCCGCGAAGACTGGGCGATCCTGCGTGCACTCTCCGACGTGCTCGGCAAGAAGTTGCCGTTTGATTCGCTGTCGCAGCTGCGTGCAAAGCTCTATGCAAGCCTACCCGCACCTTGCGCCGCGATCGACCAGATCGCGCCGGCGCATTCCGCAGGATATCGCCGCAGCTGGCGAAAGCCTGGGACAGCATGGGCAAGTCTCTGTTCGCCGTCGCCGGTCAAGGACTTCTATCTGACGAACCCGATCGCACGCGCTTCGGCCGTCATGGCAGAGTGCTCGGCACTGGCCCGGCAGCAATTTCAAGGCCGCGGCGGAGTAAGGGCATGGGCACCATGGATAATTTCGTCTCCACCTATGTGCTGGCCGGCGGCCATCATGATCGTTTGCAGTCGCTTCGTGCTGCATCGTCGTGCCTGCTGGTCTTCATCGCCTACATCCTGCTCGCAGACCGCAAGATCTGGGCAGCCGTGCAGCTGCGCCGCGGCCCGAACGTCGTCGGCCCCTGGGGTCTGTTCCAGTCCTTCGCCGACCTCTTGAAGTTCGTCTTCAAGGAGCCGGTCATCCCGGCCGGCGCCAACAAGGGCGTCTTCCTGCTCGCCCCGCTGGTGTCGCTGTGACTTTGGCGCTCGCAGCCTGGGCCGTCATCCCGGTCAACGCCGGACTGGGTGATCGCCAACATCAATGTCGGCATCCTCTATCGTCTTCGCGATCTCCTCGCTCGAAGTCTACGGCATCATCATGGGCGGCTGGGCTTCGAACTCGAAGTACCCGTTCCTCGGCGCCCTTCGCTCGGCAGCGCAGATGGTTTCCTACGAAGTCTCGATCGGCTTCGTCATCGTCACCGTTCTGCTCTGCGTCGGTTCGCTAAACCTGACCGACATCGTCGTGGCCCAGAACGACGGCCTCGGCACGATGATGGGTCTTCCTGCCTCGTTCCTCGACTGGCACTGGCTGGCGCTCGTTCCCGATGTTCGTGATCTTCTTCATCTCGGCGCTGGCAGAGACCAACCGTCCGCCTTTCGATCTGTCCGGAAGCCGAATCCGAACTCGTTGCCGGCTTCATGGTCGAATACGCGCTCGACCCCGTATCATGACTGTTCATGCTCGGCGAGTATGTCGGCCATCGTCCTGATGTGCGCGCTGACCACGATCCTCTTCCTCGGAGGCTGGCTGCCGCCGGTCGACGTCTGCGCTCCTCAACTGGGTCCCGGGCATCATCTGGTTCGTGCTGAAGGTCTGACCATGGTCTTCTTCATGTTCGCCATGGTGAAGGCCATTCGTGCCGCGCTATCGCTACGACCAGCTGATGCGTCTCGGCTGGAAGGTCTTCCTGCCGATCTCGCTCGCTCATGGTCATCATCACTGCATTCGTGCTGAAGCTGATGGGTTGGGCGTAATGACGCCCTCCCGGACACTTGGCTGATTAGGAGAACAAGATGGCTGCTCTGACCCAGGCTATCAAATTCGATGCTTCCTGAAGGAGTTCGTCGGCGCATTCTTCCTGTCGATGCGCTACTTCTTCAAGCCGAAGGCGACGATCAACTACCCGTTCGAGAAGGGCCCAGTTTCGCCGCGCTTCCGTGGCGAGCATGCGCTGCGCCGCTATCCGAATGGCGAAGAGCGCTGCATCGCTTGCAAGCTTTGCGAGGCGATCTGCCCGGCGCAGGCCATCACCATCGAGGCGGGCCCGCGCCGCAATGACGGCACGCGCCGCACGGTGCGTTACGACATCGACATGGTGAAGTGCATCTATTGCGGCTTCTGCCAGGAAGCCTGCCCGGTCGACGCCATCGTCGAGGGGCCGAACTTCGAGTTCGCGACTGAGACCCGCGAAGAACTCTACTATCGACAAGGCACGCCTGCTTGACGAATGGCGACCGCTGGGAGCGTGAACTGGCGCGCAACATCGCGCTGGACTCACCCTACCGCTGATCCTTGGATCGATCGCCTTGGGCGGAGCGCGGGGCTTCGTCCGGGGCACATGAACGAATTTTGTAACGGGCGTGCCGATGAGGCTATCGGTCACGCCATATCGAACGGCGGCGCGAGGGCCCTCGTTCGACGGGAAGATGGGAACGCACCAATGTGGGTGGCTGCAGGCGTCTCTTTTTCTATCTCTTCGCCTTTGTCGCGGTGGCTTCGGCCTTCATGGTCGATTTCGGCTCGCAACCCGGTGCATTCGGTGCTGTTCCTGATCCTGACCTTCTTCAACGCTGCGGGCCTGTCTGCATCCTGACGGGCGCTGAATTCCTGGCGATGATCCTGCTGGTCGTCTATGTCGGCGCGGTTGCGGTGCTCTTCCTCTTCGTCGTGATGATGCTCGACGTCGACTTCACCGAGCTTCGGGCAGGGGCTTCCTGAAATATGCTGCCCATCGGCGCGCTGATCGGGCTTGATCCTCGCGGTCGAGCTTGATGGTCGTCATCGGCGGCTAGCACCATCAGCCCCGAGGCTGCTGAACTGCGATCACCGCAGCCGATGCCCGGCTGCGGCGGAGCGTCAGAACACGCCGCGCGCTCGGGCGACGTCCTCTATACCGACTACGTCTACTACTTCCAGATCGCCGGCCTCATCCTGCTGGTCGCCATGATCGGCGCCATCGTGCTGACGCTGCGCCACAAGCACCAGGCGTCAAGCGCCAGGACATCTCCGCCCAGGTCGCCCGCACGCCAGAGACCCCGTCAAGGTGGTCATGGACAATCCGGGCCAAGGCGTCTAAGCCGAGCGAGAGGTCAAGGAACAGAATTATGGACATCGGTCTTTCGCCATTACCTGACGGTCAGTCGCCGTGCTCTTCACGCTCGGCGTCTTCGGCATCTTCCTGAACCGCAAGAACGTCATCGTCATCCTGATGTCGATCGAGTTGATCCTGCTCGCGGTCAACATCAACATGGTCGCCTTCTCGACCTTCCTCGGCGACCTTGTCGGCCAGGTCTTCGCGCTGTTCATCCTGACGGTGGCAGCCGCCGAAGCGGCTATCGGTCTTGCCATTCTGGTGGTCTTCTTCCGTAACCGCGGCTCGATCGCGGTCGAAGACGTGAACATGATGAAGGGCTGATCGGGCCATGATCTACAAGGCCATCGTCTTTCTCCCCCTGATCGGCTTCCTGATCGCCGGCCTGTTCGGCCGCCAGATCGGTGCCAAGGCGTCGGAATATGTGACCACCGGCTCTGATGATCATCGTGGCCGTTCTGTCCTGGATCGTCTTCTTCAACGTCGCCATGAGCCATGAGGCCCACGAGGTCATCAAGGTGCCCGTGCTGCGCTGGATCCAGTCCGGCGGCATCGACGTCGAATGGGCGCTTCCGTGTCGATACGCTCACCGCCGTGATGCTGGTGGTGGTCAACACCGTGTCGTGCGCTGGTGCACATCTATTCGATCGGCTACATGCACCACGATCCGCACCGGCCGCGCTTCTTTGCCTATCTGTCGCTGTTCACCTTCGCCATGCTGATGCTGGTGACGGCCGACAATCTGGTGCAGATGTTCTTCGGCTGGGAAGGCGTGGGCTTGGCGTCCTATCTGCTGATCGGTTTCTGGTACAAGAAGCCGTCGGCCTGCGCTGCCGCCATGAAGGCCTTCATCGTCAACCGCGTCGGTGACTTCGGCTTCATCCTCGGCATTTCCAGCGTCTTCGTGCTGTTCGGCTCGGTCAATCTCGAGCACGATCTTTGCCACGGCCGCAGTCCTATCTGCCGACCGAAGGCCGCCGCCGCTCCGGAAGTTGTCCTCAACCTTCTTCGGCATGCAGCTCGACCGCAGCCATGCGCTGACCGTCGTCTGTCTGCTGCTGTTCATGGGCGCAATGGGCAAGTCTGCGCAGTTCCTGCTGCACACCTGGCTCCCGGATGCCATGGAAGGCCCGACGCCCGGTCTCGGCGCTCATCCATGCCGCCACCATGGTGACGGCCGGCGTCTTCATGCGTCGCGCGCATGTCGCCGCTCTTCGAGCTGTCGCATTCGGATGCGCTGACCGTCGTCACCATCGTCGGCGCGTTCACCGCCTTCTTCGCCGCGACCGTCGGTCTCGTCCAGAACGACATCAAGCGCGTCATCGCCTATTCGACCTGCTCGCAGCTCGGCTACATGTTCGTGGCGCTCGGTGTTGGCGCCTATGGCGCTGCCGATCTTCCACCTGTTCACGCACGCCTTCTTCAAGGCGCTGCTGTTCCTAGGTGCCGGCTCGGTCATCCACGCCGTCGACGGCGAACAGGACATGCGCTAGATGGGTGGTCTGCAGGAAGCAGATCCCGCTATACCTACTGGATGATGATGATTGGCACGCTCGCGCTGACCGGCGTCGGTATCCCCGTGCACGGTCATCGGCTTTGCCGGCTTCTTCTCGAAGGACGCCATCATCGAGATCGCCTTTGCCTCGACACAGCTCGGTCGGCGGCTTTGCCTTCATCCTGCTGGTGATCGCCGCCCTGCTTCACCTCGCTTCTACTCCTGGCGCCTGATCGTTCATGACCTTCCACGGCAAGCCGCGCGCTTGCCGCTGATGTCATGCACCACGTTCACGAATCGCCGCTGGTCATGCTTCTGCCGCTGCTGCATGCTCGGCGTCGGTGCAGTCGTCGCTGGCGTGATCTTCCACGACTACTTCTTCGGCCGATGACTATGCCGAGTTCTGGAAGGCGTGCGCTCTTCACGCTGCCGACCAATCACGATCCTCGCACGAGCTCCATGAAGTGCCGCTGTGGGTGAAGTGGAGCCCGTTCGTCGCCATGGCTACTCGGCTTCGTCGCTGCCTGGTACATGTCTACATCAAGAACCCGTCGGACATGCCGGAGAAGCTCGCTGAAGCAGCAGTCGGATGCTCTACCAGCTTCCTGCTCAACAAGTGGTACTTCGACGAGCTCTACGACTTCCTCTTCGTTCGGTCCGCCAAGGCGTCTCGGCCGCTTCCTGTGGAAGAAGGGTGACGGTCGCCATCATCGACGGCCTTGGCCCGAATGGCGTTGCGGCGCGCGTCGGCGATCTGACCAAGCGGGTCGTCCGCCTGCAGTCCGGCTACCTCTACCACTATGCCTTCGCGATGCTGATCGGCGTTGCGGCACTCGTCACCTGGATGATGCCGGGAGCTCCTCGATGACCGACCTGGCCAATCCTCTCGCTGGTCACCTTCCTTCCGCTGGTCGGCGTGGCTGCTGCTCCTGCTGACCCGTGGTGACAGCCGAACTCGGCCGCCGCAACATCCGCGAACGTCGCGCTGTTGACGACGGTCTTCACCTTCGTCGTGTCGCTGTTCATCTGGATCAACTTCGACAATTCGCAGCGCCGGCTTCCAGTTCGTCGAGAAGCACGCCTGGCTCGACGCCGGCATTTCACTACCATGTGGGCGTCGACGGCATTTCCATGCTGTTCGTCATCCTGACGACGTTCCTCATGCCGCTTCTGCATCCTCGCTTCCTGGGAAGCCGATCGAGAAGCGCGTCAAGGAATACATGATCGCCTTCCTGCGTGCTCGAGACCCTGATGATCGGCGTGTTCTGTGTCGCTCGACATCGTGCTGTTCTACGTCTTCTTCGAAGCCGGCCTGATCCCGATGTTCATCATCATCGGCGTCTGGGGCGGCAAGCGACCGCGTCTACGCCATCGTTCAAGTTCTTCCTCTACACGCTGCTCGGCTCGGTGCTGATGCTGCTCGCCATCATGGCGATGTACTGGGAAGCCGGCACGACCGACATCGCGAGCGCTTCTGGCAGCACGACTTCCCGCCGCAGATGCAGACTTGGCTATGGCTTGCCTTCTTCGCCTCCTTCGCCGTGAAGATGCCGATGTGGCCGGTCCACACCTGGCTGCCGGATGCCCACGTTCAGGCGCCGACGGCGGGTTCGGTCATCCTGGCCGGCATCCTGCTGAAGATGGGCGGCTACGGCTTCCTGCGTTTCTCGTTGCCGATGTTCCCGCTGGCGTCGGACATGTTTGCGCCCTTCGTCTTCACGCTGTCGGTCATCGCCATCATCTACACCTCGCTGGTCGCGATGATGCAGGAGGACATGAAGAAGCTGATCGCCTACTCGTCGGTCGCGCATATGGGCTTCGTCACCATGGGCATCTTTGCCATGCAACCAGCAGGGCGTCCAGGGTGCAATCTTCCAGATGATCAGCCACGGCCTCGTCTCGGGCGCGCTGTTCCTGTGCGTCGGCGTCATCTACGACCGTCATGCACACCCGCGAGATCGCGGCCTATGGCGGCCTCGTCAACAACATGCCGAAATACGCCGCTCGCCTTCATGGTCTTCACCATGGCCAATGTCGGCCTGCCGGGCACATCGGGCTTCATCGGCGAGTTCCTGACCTTGATCGGCGTGTTCCGGGTCAACACCTGGGTGGCGTTCTTTGCCGCCACCGGCGTCATCCTGTCTGCCGCCTACGCGCTCTGGCTCTATCGCCGCGGTGATCTTCGGTGCGCTTGAGCAAGGAGAGCCTGAAGGGCATGCTCGACCTTTCCGCCGCGAGAAAAGCTGGTGCATCTACCCGCTGGTCGTGCTCGTCATCTTCTTTGGCGTCTATCCCGGCTCCCGTCTTCGACGCGACGGCAGCCAATCGGTCGACAGTCGCTCGTCACCAACTGTCACCGCATCCATCGGCAAGCAGCGCAGACTCTGCGCGCTGATTGCGAACTGACGACAGAGGTCCTTTGCGAACCATGACCGCTGGACCTTCTCTCGCAGCCTGTCATCTCGTCGACGCCCGAGCTGATCCTGGCCGTCGGCGCGCATGGCGCTGCTGATGGTCGGCGTCTATTCGCGCGCCGACACGGTCGAACAGTGTTGTCACGGGGCTGGCGATCGCGCTGCTGATCTTCTCCGGCGCCTGGCTCGATCTTCTAGACCGGCGCCGAAGGCGAATGCCTTGCAACGGCGCCTACATCGCCGGACGCCTTCTGCCACGTTCATGAAGAGTGCTGGCCCTGGTCGGTTCGGCAGTGGCGCTGATCATGTCGGTCGGTCATGCCAACGCTGCGAGCATCTCGACAAGTTCGAATATCCCGGTGCTGATCCTGCTGTTGGCGACGCTCGGCATGATGCTGATGATCTCTGCCAACAGCCTGATCGGGCTCTATCTCGGCCTCGAACTGCAATCACTCGCGCTCTATGTCGTGTGCCGCGATCAACCGCGACAATCTGCGTTCAACCGAAGCAGGCCTGAAGTACTTCGTCCTCGGCGCGCTGTCGTCGGGCATGCTGCTGTACGGCATGTCAGCTTGGTCTACGGCTACACCGGCAACACCGGCTTCCAGGAGATCGCCGTCGTGCACTCGGCAGCGGCGAGCGCCTAGCTTGGCCTGGTTTTCGGCCTCGTCTTCGTGCTGGCCGGCCTTGCCTTCAAGATCTCGGCCGTGCCGTTCCACATGTGGACGCCCGGACGTCTATGAGGGCGCACCGACGCCGGTGACGGCCTTCCTGGCGGCGGCCCCCAAGATCGGCGGCGATGGCGCATGATCGTGCGCGTCACCAT
Organism: Allorhizobium sp.; assembly: GCA_965283865.1. Classification (GTDB taxonomy): domain Bacteria; phylum Pseudomonadota; class Alphaproteobacteria; order Rhizobiales; family Rhizobiaceae; genus Allorhizobium. Next base: position 3,121,789 of record CBDIQA010000001.1, on the reverse strand, counting down.
GGGCGCCTTCAAGCCGATCGCCGCCGACTGGCAGCAGATCATCGTCTTCATCGCGATCGCCTCGATGGTGCTCGGCGCCTTCGCCGCCATCGGCCAGACGCAACATCAAGCGTCTGATGGCCTATTCCTCGATCGGTCACATGGGCTATGCGCTGGTCGGCCTCGCCGCCGGCAATGCCAGGCCGGCGTGCGCTGGCGTTGCCGCTCTACATGCTGATCTATCTGGTGATGACGCTCGGCACCTTCGCCTTCATCCTCGCCATGCGGCAGCAAGGAAGGCGGCAATGTCGAGCAGATCAGCGACCTGGCTGGCCTGTCGTCGACGCAATCCGATCATGGCCGACGATCCTGACCATCGCTGATGTTCTCGCTGGCCGGCATCCCGCCGCTCGCCGGCTTCTGCGCCAAGTACTTCGTCTTCGTCGCCGCCATCGAAGCCAAGCTCTATGCGCTGGCCATCATCGGCGTCCTCGCCTCGGTCATCGGCGCCTATTATTACCTGCGCATCATCAAGATCATGTGGTTCGACGAGGCCAGGGGTGAGTTTGCCCGCACGGCTGTTGAACTGCGCCTCGTCTTCGGTCTCTCCGGTCTCTTCGTGGTCGGTTACGTCCTCTTCGGCGGCCCGCTTGGCACGGCTGCAGAGGCTGCTGCAAAGACGTTGTTTAATTGACCAGCTTCGGAAGACCGCGCCGGATTTCGCTAGATGATTTCCGGCACGAGGCCCTAGACGAAGTCTCGTCCACCAATACGGAAGCCTTCGCCCGCGCTCGCGCGGGCGATTCCGGTTTTCTATGGATAACGGCGGAACGCCAGACCGGTGGTCGCGGTCGACGCGGTCGTCAATGGGTCTCGGAGCGAGGCAATCTCTATTCGACCCTGCTGCTGATTGATCCCGCACCGACCGAGACCCTGGCGTCTCTGCCGCTGGCCGTGGCCGTCGCGGTGCATGCCGCCATTCAGACGGTCATTCCTGCCGGCGGAGAACCGGTCGAGATCAAGTGGCCGAATGATGTCCTCGATCGGACGGCAAGAAGACCTCCGGCATCCTGATCGAGGCGGAGCGATCTGACCGATGGTCGCATGGCGCTGGCCATCGGCATCGGCATCAACATCAAGGCCCGCCCCGATCTGGCGCTCTACCCGGTGACCTCGCTCGCCGATCAGGGCGCCTCGATTTCCCCTCAGGAGCTTTTTGCTCACCTCTTCGCGGAGATGGCCGAGGTTCTGTCCGTCTGGGACGAGGGCAGGGGCATTGCCGAGATCGTCCGGCGGTGGCGCGCTGCAGCCTGCGGCATCGGCGAGAAAATCACGGTGAATCTGCCGGATCGCTCGATTTCCGGTATCTTTTCCGGAATCGATGATAAGGGAATTTTATTGCTCGACCGGGGCCCCGACGGAATGATGTCGGTTGCCGCCGGAGATGTGTTTTTCGGGTAGACTGGATCGGAAGTGAGAATGGCCAATAACGACGAACTGGTTTTCCTGCCGCTGGGCGGCGTGGGTGAAATCGGCATGAACCTCGCATTGTACGGCTATGGCCCACCGTCCAATCGCCAGTGGATCATGGTCGACTGCGGCGTGACCTTCGCCGGTCCCGATTTGCCGGGCGTGGACCTCGTGCTTCCCGATATCGAATTCATCAAGAAGCAGAAGAAGAACCTCAAGGGCATCATCATCACCCATGCCCACGAAGACCACTACGGCGCCTTGAACGACCTGTGGCCTGGCCTCAACGTGCCGGTCTATGCCTCGCGCTTTACCGCCGGCATGCTGGAAGCCAAGCGTGACTACGAAGGCTCGCGCGCAGAGATCCCGATCACGCCCTTCAAGCAGGGCGACCGCATCAATGTCGGTCCCTTCGAGATCGAAGCGATCGGCGTCAACCACTCGATCCCCGAGCCGATGTCGCTGGTCATCCGCACGCCGCTCGGCAATGTCGTGCACACGGGCGACTGGAAGATCGACCATAACCCCTCGCTTGGACCGCTGACAGACGAAGGCCGCTTCCGCGCGGTCGGCGACGAAGGCGTGCTGGCATTGCTGTGCGATTCCACCAATGCCATGCGTGACGGCGTCTCTCCCTCCGAGGAAGAGGTCTCCGCCGGCCTGCAGAAGATCATCGAGGCCGCCGAAGGCCGCGTCGCCATCACCACCTTCTCCTCGAATGTCGGTCGTATCCGCTCGATCGCGCTCGCAGCAGAAGCCGCAGGCCGTGAAGTCCTGCTGCTTGGTAGTTCGCTGAAGCGCGTCACGAACGTGGCCCAGGACATCGGCATCATGGAGGGCATTCGCCCCTTCATCGCCGAGGACGAATACGGTTTCATCCCGCGCGACAAGGTCGTCGTCATCCTGACGGGCAGCCAGGGCGAGGCACGGGCAGCACTCGCCAAGCTCTCGCGGGACGAGATGCGCAATGTGGCGCTGACCGCCGGGGACACCGTGGTCTTTTCCTCGCGCGCCATTCCCGGCAACGAGAAGGCGATCCTCGAGATCAAGAATGGCTTGATCGAGCAGGGCGTGCACATCATCACGGATAGCGAAGCCCTGGTCCACGTGTCGGGTCACCCGCGCCGCAACGAACTCTTGAAGATGTACGAGTGCGGTTCGCCCACAAATGCTCGTGCCCGTCCATGGCGAAGCCGCCCATCTGGTTGCACAGAAGGATCTGGCACTGCAGGCCGGCATCCCGACCGTTCCCCATGTCCGCAATGGCGATATCCTGCGCATCGCGCCGGGCCCGGCCGAAGTGATCGATCAGGCCCCCTTCGGCCGCGTCTATAAGGACGGCAAGCTCGTCGGCGATATCGAGGAAATGGGCATCGCCGATCGCAAGAAGCTCTCCTATGTCGGCCACGTTGCCGTCAGCGTGCTTCTCGACAGCCGCTTCGATTTCCTCGGTGATCCCGACGTCGTTCCCTTCGGCCTGCCGGAAGTGGATCACGAGGGCGAACTAATGGAAGACACGCTGTATGACGCCGTCCTCGGCGCCGTCGAAAGCATTCCGCGCAGTCGCCGCAAGGATCTGGACACCGTTCGCGAGGCGATTCGTCGTGCGGTTCGCTCCACGGCCAACGAGGTCTGGGGCAAGAAGCCGATCGTCACGGTGTTCCTGACCAAAGTCTGAGGGACGAGGCGGGCAGGGATCGCCTAATCTTTGTCCGCAACGCCAGGAGGAAAGCATGCTCGGCCGCGTCAATCACATCGCCATTGCTGTCCCGGATCTCACTGCCGCGACGGCAAGCTATCGAGACACGCTCGGCGCCAAGGTGTCCCAGGCGCAGGCCTTACCAGAACATGGCGTGACCGTTGTTTTCGTCGAGTTGGAAAACACCAAGGTCGAACTGCTGGAGCCGCTCGGCGAAGCTTCCCCGATTGCGGCCTTTCTGGAAAAGAACCCATCCGGAGGCATGCATCACATCTGCTACGAGGTGACCGACATCCTGGCCGCCCGCGACCAGCTTTCGGCGACCGGCGCCCGCGTGCTCGGAAGCGGTGAGCCCAAGATCGGTGCGCATGGCAAGCCGGTGCTGTTCCTTCATCCGAAGGATTTCTTCGGCACACTGATCGAACTCGAACAGGTCTGACGCTGCGATCACGCGGTGCTGATATCTTGTTGATCGGGGAGCGCGGCTGCCTGCGACGCTTTTGTCTTTGTGCCGGTCGTGTTCCGCGATTATAGGGTGACGAACGGCAGGAGCGCACGAGCCTTTGCCGGATCAAGTCTGGAGCGAGACATCATGGCGATCCTGTCGGGACTGGCGGTTTATTTCGTAATCTGGTGGCTGACCCTGTTCGCCGTCCTGCCGATCGGCCTGCGCACCCAGGATGAGGACGAGAATGTCGTTCCGGGCACGGTGGCAAGCGCTCCGACCCGTTTCCGGGCGGCCCGGATATTCCTCACGACGACTGTTGTGTCAGGTCTGATCTATGGCGCCTGGTACGTTGCTGGCACCTATTTCGGCATCGGCTTCAAGGATCTGCCGATCATCATGCCAGGTGTTGAGTCTTAAAAGGCCCGTTTAGGCGGCCAGAACCGTCAAATCAGACAACAAGGCAAAAAAACAAGGTCAAAAGACCTTGTTCGAAGCTTCGCGTGATCCTTCACCAATTAAGGGGCTGCGAACGGGCGCGCCTAGATCTGATCCTCCCAAGACTTGACCGCGAGTGTGGCAAAGATTTGTACTCCCTGCCTCTTTTATGGGCTGAACCTAGCCCAATCAGTGACCGTTGTCACCCCTAAATCTTGCAGAATTGTTACACTCATCCAAAAAAAATTAGCGTCATCGTTTTGTCGCATGGCGGTCACTTAAGCACCGGTTTTCTCGTGTTTGTCAGCCCGCATACGGTCGTTCTCCAATCCAGAATGGCCTTTGCCAATGCCTCTCTGTGGGCGAGCGCACCGAACGGCGCTTGCGGGTTTTCTTCTCATGTTCAACCGGCTATGAACGCTTCCTGAGAACCCGTTTCAATCGCTGATTCCGCCGATCTGGCGGCATCGACAACCATCTGGAATTCGTTATGCGTCTGTCGCGCTATTTCATGCCGATCCTGAAGGAAAACCCCAAGGAAGCCGAGATCGTCTCCCACCGCCTGATGCTGCGGACGGGCATGATCCGCCAGCAGAGCCAGGGCATCTATTCCTGGCTGCCGCTCGGCAAGCGCGTGCTCGACAAGGTGAACGCGATCATTCGCTGAGCGCCCAAAACCGCGCTGGCGCCATCGAGATCTCCGATGCCGACGCTGCAGTCCGCCGAACTCTGGCAGGAAAGCGGCCGTTACGAGGATTACGGCAAGGAAATGCTGCGCATTCGCGACCGGCAGGACCGCCCCATGCTCTATGGCCCGACCAATGAGGAGATGATCACCGACATCTTCCGCGCGTCGGTGAAGTCCTACAAGAGCCTGCCGCTCAACCTCTACCACATCCAGCTGAAATTCCGTGACGAGATCCGTCCGCGCTTCGGCACGATGCGCTCGCGCGAATTCCTGATGAAGGACGCCTATTCCTTCGACCTGACCCAGGCCGACGCGATCCACTCCTACAACAAGATGTTCGTCGCCTATCTGCGCACCTTCGACCGTCTCGGCCTGCGCGCCATTCCGATGCGTGCCGACACCGGCCCGATCGGTGGCAACCACAGCCACGAATTCATCATCCTCGCCGACACCGGCGAGTCCGAGGTCTATTGCCACAAGAGCTTTGTCGATTTCGACATTCCGGCTGCTGACACCGATTTCGACAGCGTCGATGGCCTGCAGTCGATCTTCGACAAGTGGACCTCGGTCTATGCCGCCACGTCGGAAATGCATGACGAAGCAGCCTTCGACGCCATCGGCGAGACTGAACGCCTTTCGGCTCGCGGCATCGAGGTTGGCCACATCTTCTATTTCGGCACCAAGTATTCCGAGCCCATGGGCGCCAAGGTCCAGGGCCTGACGGCAAGGAACACACCGTGCACATGGGCTCCTACGGCATCGGCCCGACGCGCCTCGTGCCCGCCATCATCGAAGCCTCGCATGACGAGAACGGAATCATCTGGCCGGCCTCGGTCGCGCCCTTCGATGCCGTTGTCATCAACATGAAGCCGGGCGACGAAGGCTGCGACACCACCTGCGATCGTCTCTATGTCGCCCTGCAGAATGCCGGCAAGGACGTGCTCTATGACGACACCGACGATCGTGCAGGCACCAAATTCGCGACCGCTGACCTGATCGGCGTGCCGACGCAGGTCATCGCCGGTCCGCGCGCTGTTGCCGCCGGCGAGGTTGAGCTCAAGGATCGCAAGACCGGCGCTCGCGAGACGCTGACGATCGAAGCCGCGATCAACAAGCTGACGGCCTGAGCTAAACTCAGGCCGGATTGAGGTTGGGTGACCGAAACCGGGATCCCGAGGCAAGGAGAGACCATGGCGACGACGGCCGCTGGCAACGAGACGGTGGAAACGGGCAAGGCCGGATCGGCGCGCGCCTTTTCCGGCTTTGAGCGCATGGTGGCCTGGCGCTATCTGCGTGCCCGCCGCAAGGAGGCCTTCATTTCCGTGATCGCCGGCTTCTCTTTCATCGGCATCATGCTCGGCGTGGCGACGCTGATCATCGTCATGGCGGTGATGAATGGTTTCCGCACCGAACTCGTGTCGCGCATTCTCGGTATCAATGGCCACATGATCGTGCAGGCGGTCGACCAGCCCTTGAGCGACTATGCCGGTCTCGCCGAGCGCTTCGCTACAGTCCCGGGCGTCACCATGGCGCTGCCACTGGTTGAGGGGCAGACGCTTGCGTCCGGTCGCGAAGGTGCTGGCACCGGCGCCCTCGTCCGCGGCATCCGTCCTGATGATCTGACAAAGCTGTCGGTCGTCTCGTCCAACATCCGTTCGGGCGACATGGTCGGCTTTGCCACAGGGCAGGGCGTTCTGATCGGATCGCGCATGGCAGCCCAGCTCGGGCTCTCCGCCGGCGACACCATCACGCTGGTCTCACCCGAAGGCGACGTCACGCCGCTTGGGGTCAATCCGCGCGTCAAATCCTATCCGGTCTCGGCCATCTTCGAGATCGGCATGTCCGAATATGATGCGTCGATCATCTATATGCCGCTCGAGGAAGCGCAGCTCTATTTCAACGTTGAAGGCATCGTTCAGTCGATCGAGCTGTTCATCTCCGATCCTGATGCCGTAGACGAACTGCGCCCGCAGATCGAGGCGGCCGCCGAACGCCAGATCTTCATCACCGACTGGCGCCAGCGCAACGCGTACCTTCTTCTCGGCTCTGCAGGTCGAGCGCAACGTCATGTTCATGATCCTGACGCTGATCGTGCTGGTGGCGGCGCTCAACATCATTTCCGGGCTGATCATGCTGGTGAAGGACAAGGGCAGCGGACATCGCCATCCTGCGCACCATGGGGGCGACGCGCAGGCGCGATCATGCGGATCTTCTTCATGACCGGGGCCGCCATCGGCACGGCGGGCACGCTTGCCGGCGTCGTGATGGGCGTCGTCGTCTGTCTCAACATCGAGAGCATCCGCCAGTTCTTCTCCTGGGTCTCGGGCACCGTGCTCTTTGATCCCGAACTCTATTTCCTGAGCCAGCTGCCGGCCGACATGAATGCCAGTGAAACCGTGTCCGTGGTCATCATGGCGCTCAGCCTGTCCTTCATGGCCACCATATTCCCGGCCTGGCGGGCCTCGCGCCTGGATCCCGTCCAGGCCCTGCGTTACGAATGAGGATGCCGAATTCAATGGCAAAAGACGTGGTTCTCTCGCTCGCCGGCATCGATCGTCATTACGGTCAGGGTGAGACAGTGCTGTCGATCCTCAAGGGCGCCGACTTCACGCTTCGGACCGGCGAGACCGTCGCCCTGGTAGCCCCCTCGGGCACCGGCAAGTCGACACTCCTGCATGTCGCGGGCCTGCTTGAGCATCCGGATGGCGGTGAGGTCACACTTGGCGGCGTCGCCTGCCAGGAGCTCGGTGACGAAGAGCGCACTGAGATCCGCCGCAAGTCGGTCGGTTTTGTGTACCAGTTTCACCACCTCCTGCCGGAATTCTCGGCGCTGGAGAACGTCATGATGCCGCAGCTGATTGCCGGCCTCTCGAAGGGCGAAGCCGCGGAACGGGCCAAGCAGCTTCTCGACTACATGCGTGTCGGCCATCGCGCCGAACATCGTCCGGCCGAACTCTCCGGCGGTGAGCAGCAGCGTGTGGCAATCGCCCGCGCCGTCGCCAATGCCCCGCTCGTCCTGCTCGCCGACGAGCCAACCGGAAATCTCGATCCGGAAACGGCAAGCTACGTCTTCTCGGCGCTTGAGGCGCTGGTGCGACAGTCGGGCCTGTCGGCGATGATCGCGACCCACAATCATGACATCGCCCGTCGGATGGATCGCTGTGTGACCCTGGTCGACGGCAAGGTCGTCGAACTCGACGTCTGATCTCACTCCCCTTTTCCTTTCCCTTTCCTGATGCTGCTGAGCCTCGGTGGAATTTGTTCCACCGAGGCTGCGGTTTTTTTAGGTTGACATTGGAACAAGAGAAGAACAAACTAAAAACATAAAGGGACAAGGAGACAGAAATGACCGAAATTCTTCGTGACGTTGCTGCATTTGCCTCGATGGCGGTTTTCGTATCCAGCATGGCTTTGCTGATGATGGCGCTCTGACATTCCGGAGCGGCAAAGCTGGTGACCAAGCTCTTGCCGCCCGACTTCCTTCTGGACTTCACAGCCGCAAAGACCGAAAATCCCGACCGATTCAGGTGATGAGGAATGAAGCGGTATGGGCGAGGACAGCGTCGACAGGCAGGCGTCCGGTGGACTGGGTGATGGCCCGGGTTTTGTGCACTTGCGGGTGCATTCCGCCTATTCGCTGCTTGAGGGCGCCCTGCCGCTCAAGAAGATCCTCGGCAAGGCAGTCGCCGACGACCAGCCGGCGATTGCGATCACAGACACCAACAATCTCTTCGTCGCGCTTGAGTTCTCCCAGAAGGCGCTCGGCGATGGCATCCAGCCGATTATTGGCTGCCAGCTGTCGATCGACATGGAGGACACGACCGGTGAGAAGCGCGGCGGCAATGGCCACATGCCGGATCTGCCGGCCGTCGTCGTCCTCGCATCGGATGCCGATGGCTATGAGCGGCTCGTCGACCTCGTCAGCCGCGCCTATCTCGGCGGCGATGCGGGTCAGCCGACGCATGTGAAGCTGTCCTGGCTCGAGGAGAGCGGGACCGAAGGCCTGATCGTGCTCACGGGCGCGGGCGGCGGGCCAATTGATCGTATCCTCAAGGATGGCCACAAGGCCCAGGCCGAAAGCCGCCTCCTGTCGCTGAAGCGCCTGTTCGGCGATCGCCTCTATGTTGAGCTGCAGCGCCACGGTGACTACGACCGCACGCATGAGCGCCGCATGGTTCAGCTCGCCTATGAACATGACCTGCCGCTGGTCGCAACCAACGAGGCCTTTTTCCCGTCGCGGGACGACTATGACGCCCATGACGCCCTGATGGCCGTGGCCCATAACGCCATCGTCTCGAATGACGACCGTTTCCGCCTGACACCCGATCACTACCTGAAGAGCCGGGCGGATATGATGAAGCTCTTCGCCGATCTGCCGGAAGCGCTGGAGAATTCGGTCGAGATCGCCCGTCGCTGCTCCTTCGTGCTGGATACCCGAAAGCCCATCCTTCCGCGCTTCACCGGCGGCAGCGACGATCCGGAAGAAGCAGAACGCGAAGAGGCGCTCGAACTCCGCCGTCAGGCGGAGGAGGGGCTCGACCACCGTCTTGCAGCCCTCGGCATGGCGCCCGGCTACGAAGAGCAAGAATATCGGGAGCGGCTGGACTTCGAGCTCAGCGTCATCGAGCGCATGAAGTTCCCCGGCTACTTCCTGATCGTTGCGGACTTCATCAAGTGGGCGAAGCAGCATGACATCCCGGTCGGCCCTGGCCGTGGTTCGGGTGCGGGCTCGCTGGTTGCTTATGCGCTGACCATCACTGACGTCGACCCGCTGCGCTTCTCGCTGCTTTTCGAACGCTTCCTCAATCCGGAACGCGTCTCGATGCCCGACTTCGACATCGACTTCTGCCAGGAACGTCGCGAAGAGGTCATTCGCTACGTCCAGAAGAAATATGGTCGTGAGCAGGTGGGGCAGATCATCACCTTCGGATCGCTGCAGGCCCGTGCGGCGCTCCGCGACGTCGGCCGTGTGCTCGAAATGTCCTATGGTCAGGTCGACAAGATCTGCAAGCTCGTGCCGAACAACCCGGCCAACCCGACGCCGCTGTCAAAGGCGATCGAGGAGGAGCCAAAGCTGCAGGAGGCCGCCGCCGAAGAACCGGTCGTTGCGCGTCTGCTCGAGATTGCCCAGAAGATCGAGGGCCTTTATCGCCACGCCTCGACCCACGCCGCCGGTATCGTGATCGGCGACCGCCCGCTGTCGAAGCTGGTGCCGATGTATCGCGATCCGCGTTCCGACATGCCGGTCACCCAGTTCAACATGAAATGGGTCGAGCAGGCCGGTCTCGTGAAGTTCGACTTCCTCGGCCTGAAGACGCTCACGGTTCTAAAGACGGCCGTCGACTTCGTGGAGGAGCAGCGCGGCATCAAGGTCGATCTGGCGGCCATCCCGCTTGATGACACCTTGACCTACGAGATGCTGTCACGCGGTGAAACGGTCGGCGTCTTCCAGGTGGAAAGTGCCGGCATGCGCAAGGCCCTTATCGGCATGCGCGCCCGACTGCATCGAGGATATCATTGCGCTCGTGGCGCTTTATCGCCCGGGCCCGATGGAAAACATCCCGGTCTATAACGCCCGCAAGCACGGTGAAGAAGAAGTCGCCTCCATTCACCCGAAGATCGACTATCTGCTCAAGGAAACCCAGGGCGTTATCGTCTACCAGGAACAGGTCATGCAGATCGCGCAGGTCCTGTCAGGTTATTCGCTCGGCGAAGCCGACCTTCTGCGCCGCGCCATGGGTAAGAAGATCAAGGCAGAGATGGACCAGCAGTCGGCCCGTTTCGTCGACGGCGCGATGAAGAATGGCGTGTCGAAGCCGCAGGCGAACAACATTTTCGAGCTGCTGGCGAAGTTCGCCAATTACGGCTTCAACAAGTCACACGCCGCAGCCTACGCCATCGTGTCCTACCAGACGGCCTATATGAAGGCGCATTATCCGGTCGAGTTTCTCGCCGCATCGATGACGCTCGATATGTCGAACACCGAAAAGCTGGTCGACTTCCGCCAGGACGCCGGCCGCCTTGGCATCGAAGTCGTGCCCCCCTCGGTTCAGACCTCCTACCGGCACTTCCAGACCGGGCCGAACCGCATCTACTACGCACTCGCCGCCCTCAAGGGCGTCGGTGAAGGTGCGGTCGATCACATCGTCGAGGTGCGCGGGGATACGCCCTTCGAGAGCATCGAGGATTTCTGCCTCAGGATCGACCCGAAGCAGATCAACCGCCGCGTCTTTGAAAGCCTGATCGCCGCCGGCGCCTTCGACTGCTTCGGTCGCGACCGCGCCGAACTCGTCGGTAGCATCGATCGCATCATGGGTTATGCCCAGCGCGCCCAGGAAAATGCCGTCAGCGGCCAGTCCGACATGTTCGGTTCCGGCGGTGCAAGCGGGCCTGAGCGGATTGCCTTTGCGCCGTACACGCCCTGGCTCTCCTCCGAAAAGCTGATGCGCGAATTCCAGGTGCTCGGCTTCTACCTGTCCGCCCATCCGCTCGATGCCTACAGGGACCTGCTCGACAAGCTGCGCGTCCAGAATTTCGCGGATTTCTCGGTCGCGGTGAAACAGGGCGCCTCTGCCGGCCGTCTCGCGGGCACCGTCATCTCCCGCCAGGAGCGCAAGACGCGCACCGGCAACAAGATGGGCATCATCACCTTCTCGGATGCCTCCGGCCAGTATGAAGCGGTGCTTTTCTCAGAAGGTCTCAACCAGTACCGCGATCTGCTCGAGCCCGGTAAGTCGCTGGTGCTCACCGTTCAGGCAGAAGAAAGGCCGGAAGGCATCGGCCTGCGCGTCCAGACGGCCCAGTCGCTGGAGGAGCAGTCAATCCGCATGCAGAAGGCCATGCGCGTGTATGTCCGCGATTCCGGCCCCTTGCGCGCCGTGGCCGCGCGTCTGAATGCGAGAGGCGACGGCCTCGTCTCCTTCATTGTCATCAAGGACGAGGGACAGCGCGAGATCGAGGTCGAATTGACTGAGCGCTTCCGCATCTCACCGGAAATCGCCGCCGCCATGCGCTCGACGCCAGGCGTGCTCGATGTGGAGCTAGTATAAGGCTCAGACCCGCGGCTTGCTCCGGGTCACCGTGATGAAATCCGTACCATCGCCGGTCTCCGGTCCAAGGCCCGTGTCCTGGATCGTGATCGACGAGCCTTCGCTCAGCATGGTCTCGATGCGGGCGCGCAATTCGTCCGGAATGACGATCCGCGAGAGTGCTGCTTCGGCCGTAAAGATAGCAGGGTCATCTGCAGACTCGGTAATGCCGAGCCGCTTCTGGGTGGAGGCGGCCAGTTGGTCGTCCAGCGTCACGCCGCGCCAATCGGCCTTGCGCTTGAACCGATCTACGGCTGTTGCCTCAAGGAAATGCGTGCCGAGCGCCTTTTCCGGCTGCTTGATGTCGAGCGTTGCGGAAAAGAGCGGCTGGAACTTCTGCCGGATCATCAACTGACCCATCGGCGGATGATCTTCGCCAGCCTCGGTATAGAGCGCGGCGAGGAAAGGCTTGGACAGGATCTCGCCATCCTTGGCGACGGCATGTTTTTCCTTGAAGGCCTTGATCGCTGCAATCGTGCGCGTGCCGAGCAGTCCGTCCGGAATGCCGGCGTCGAAGCCGAGCTGGTTCAGCAGCCGCTGGACGTCCATGGCCACATCACGCTGGGTGCGGCGGGTGATGAGGATCCGGAGCGGCGGTGGTTCCTCGATCACCAGCTTCGTCTCGGCCCCACTGCGCGGCGGCACGGAATTCATTGCCACTTCCACTGGCGTAAGCCCTGCTTCCACGCGTCCGGGACGCAATTCGACATCCGCCAGCAGCCCTCCGTCGTCCACCGGTAGCCTCGGCGTGAAGAGGTTGGCGTGGCTCATCGGCCTCGGCGCCACCGGATCGTCGGTGATGATCACATGCGCCCCGCGCTCGGTCATCTGGAAGAGCGTCTTCGCAAAGCCGTTCGGCAGGCGCACGCAGCCATGCGAGGCCGGATGGTTTGGCACCTTGCCCTCGTGCAGCGCGATGCCGGACCAGGTCAACCGCTGCATGAAGGGCATGGGCGCGTTCGAATAGAGATTGGACTCGTGATACTTGCGCTTTTCCAGGATCGAGAAGATGCCCGATGGTGTCGTATGGCCCGGCTTGCCGGTCGAAACCTTGGATGTCGCCACCACCACATCGCCGTCATAGACGGTGAGCGTCTGGTCCGCCTTGGACACATAGATCTGCAGGGGACCGTCTGCGGCAAGAGCCGTGCTGGCCATGAGGGAAAGGCTGAAGGCAAGGGCGAAACGCTGGAACATGGTCGACCACTTGAAACGCAAAACTGAACGCTCGAAGTGTATGAGACGATGTTTAAGAAAAGTTTTGTGAAACGGCGGCGCGTGGCGCTGTCACGTCGCTGTGATCAACTGTCCACAGATGTCACATCACGCTGGGAGATCAGAGGCCGGCAGTCGGTCGCGGCCTAAGCTGCGGAGAGGCGACGGCCAGCAGCAGCGCGGCGATCGGCAGCGAAAACGCATGGCCGAGTTGCTTGAAGCCCAGTGCCCCCACAAGCCCGCCCAGGAAGAACATGCCGACAATCGGCAGCAGAATGGAGAGCTTTCGGCCGTCAGCCACGATCGGCGGGTGGTCGAGAACACGGGCGAGCGCACGATAAGCAAGCTTGCCAAGCTCGATCCCCATGTCGGTAATCATGCCGGTGAGGTGGGTGGTTCGGATCCGCGCGCCCGATATCTTGGTGATCGTCGCGTTCTGCAGGCCCATCACGAAGCAGAGCAGCACCGCGGTAACCGGAGCGGCGGCAGCAGGGGAAACGACAGCGCCGATCGCGGCAAAGGCAATCAGCAACCCGGATTCGAGCGCCAGCGGATATGCATATTGCTGTCGCCGCGCATGACGCCGTGCCCAGTTGATCAGGATGGCCGAACAGGCAGCCCCGAGCGTGAAGCTCACCAGCAGCGCGATGCCTGAGCCAACAAGGCCAAAGAGCCCAAGTGCCAGGTTGTCGGCAATCGAGGAGACGATGCCGGTCATATGCGAGGTATAGTGTCCGATGGCCAGGAAGCCGCCGGCATTCATGGCGCCGGCGACAAAGGCGAGGATTGCGCCAAGCATCAGGTCGTTGCGGCCCGTGCGTCGATGGGCGGCCGTAATCCGAAACAGCCGCAGCCGCCCCGTCGGATGGCCCGCACGCCGAGGTTGGTCTTTGTCGATGCCGATGGCTGCATGCGTCACGGGTGGGCCTATCGTTTGGATGGGAAGGTGTAACCCGTCTGCACGGTACCCTTGCCGAACTTGTCGCGCAATTTGTCCATCGCCGCTTCCGCCGCTGCCCGCCGTGTCGCCTGTTCGTCGACGAGATCGGGCGGATCGGCGCGTGCCGGATCCGCAAGGTCGCTGACCCCGATCCCGATCAGCCGGAACTTCGTCCCGTCCGTCTCCTTCTCCAGCAGAGCCATGCCGGTCCGGAAAATCCGGTCGGCAAGCTGTGTCGGATCATCGAGCCGCCTGTTGCGGGTGCGCTGCTTGAAGTCGGCGGTCTTCAGTTTCAGGACGACAGTCTGTCCCGCAATCTCGTGGCGCTTCAGCCGCCAGGCCACCTTTTCGGAAAGGGCGCGCAGATGAACGACGAGATCGTCAAGCCGGTGGATGTCCTCGAAAAACGTGGTCTCTGCCGAAACGCTCTTGGCGGGATCGTTCGGATGCACGGTGCGATCATCGATGCCGCGGGAGAGCCGCGCGAGGCGCTGCCCCATGACCCCGTAGCGCCGCATCAGCTCGGTTTCGTCCATGATCTGCAACTGGCCGATCGTCCTGATGCCATCCGCCTGCAGCGTCGCCGCAAAGGCCTTGCCGACTCCCCAGATCATCGTCACCGGCTTGTCCGCCAGGAATGTCAAAGTCTCTGCCTCGCCGATCACCGAGAAGCCGCGCGGCTTCTGCAGATCGGACGCGACCTTGGCGAGGAACTTGCAATAGGAGAGCCCGACGGAGACGGTGATCCCGATCTCCTGCTCGATGCGTCGGGCAAGCCGGGCGAGCACCCGTGCCGGCGGGTCATGATGCAGCAGCTCCGTGCCTCTCAGGTCGAGAAAGGCTTCGTCGATCGAGATCGGCTGCACGAGCGGCGTCAGTTCCACCATCATGGCCCGCACTTGGCGACCAACCGCCACATACTTCTCCATGTCGGGTCTGATCACCACCGCTTGCGGACAGGCCTCCAGCGCCTTGAACATCGGCATGGCCGAGCGCACCCCGTGGATGCGGGCCACATAGCAGGCGGTGGAGACAACCCCACGCTTGCCGCCGCCGATGATAACCGGCTTGTCGATCAGGTCGGGATTGTCCCGCTTCTCCACCGAGGCATAGAAGGCGTCGCAGTCGATATGGGCGATCGAAAGGTCAAAGAGCTCGGGGTGATAGACGAGCCTCGGGCTGCCGCAGGATCGGCAACGGCGCGAACCCCCAGCCTGCCCGGTCAGGCAGTCTCGACAGAAGCCGGAATGAACAGGGTCGACGCGGGTCATGGCAGGAACAAAGGTTGAACATTTCGACCATAGGCCCGTCAACGAGGCGAGGCAAGAGACCCCGTGGCAATGACCCCGGCTTGCCGTCCCTAAGCCGTGAAATGCGCTTTGATTACGGTCGCCGCCTCCAGCCAGGTCTCGACACGCTGGACTGTCTCCTGCGGCTCGGGCGCGAAGCGGAAGATCTCAAGCGGCGGCGGAAGATAGACCAGCAGGCAATCGGACACGTGATCGCCGACCGAATGCAGATTGTGGACCATGTCATCGACAAAGGCGACGGGCAGGGGCCTCGCGCCGTGGAGAGCGGCCAGCACAGGCCCCTTGGCCTCCTCGGTGGCAATCATCGGGAAGCTCAGCGTCAGTTGGTCAAGCAACCGGCGCCGCACCTCGGCATGGCGCGGTGGCATGGCGGTGAGAAAGACGAGATCGGCATCCTTGCCCAAGGTATGAAGACTGTCGACAGCATCGGCAAACGGCGTCTGCCAGCGCTCCTGCTCCATGAAGAAGTCGTCGATCAGCGCTTTGACCGCAGGCGCCTCGACCACGCTTTCGTCTGTCCCGCTCACGATATTGCCCGTCAGCTTGAACGAGCGGGGCAAAAGCCGGTGGCCACGCGTTTCGAGGAAGGCCTCAAAGGGTGTTGCAAACTGCAGCACCACGTCGTCGACGTCGCAGACAACCAGCGGCCGATCCGAAAGACGGATGTGCTCGAGATCGGTCAGCATCAGAAGTCCGCCGAATCGAAGCTCGGACCGGCATAGCGGTGATAGGCCTCGACCACCGATTCGGGTTTGGTTTCGGTCGCCTCGCAAAATGCCATCAGCGTCGGCTCGTGTTGCATCAGGAATTCCAGCATGCCGGCAAGGAACGCCGGGTCGCCCACCGCCTGGCGCAATTGCCCTGGCTGAACGCCGGACAGCGAGAGGAAACGCGAGAGCATATCCGGTTCATTGGCCAGCCAGCCGAGCACTGCCACGGCAGTCGCTTCGGCATCGACCGGTATATCTCTGTTTTTCATAAAGTCTTTTCCTGTTGCTCTGGCAAATTACCGATTTCGAAACCAAATTGCACTAGCATGCTTGATGACGGAAGAAGCAACTCGCGCCGGGAAACCCATTCCCCGGAAGCCTTCAAGCGCGGGACAAGGGACCGGGTGAATGCCTAAAAAGGTGATGATTGTCGAAGACAATGAGCTGAATATGAAGCTCTTCCGCGATCTGATCGAGGCATCCGGCTATGAAACCGTGCAGACCCGCAATGGCATGGAAGCCATGGATCTGGCGCGTCGCCACCATCCCGATCTCATCCTGATGGATATCCAGTTGCCGGAAGTGTCCGGGCTTGAGGTCACCAAATGGCTGAAGGATGATCCGGAGCTCCACGTCATCCCGGTGATCGCCGTCACCGCCTTTGCGATGAAGGGCGATGAAGAGCGGATCCGCCAGGGTGGGTGCGAAGCCTATGTTTCCAAGCCGATTTCCGTTCCGAAATTCATCGAGACGATCAAGACCTATCTCGGAGATGCGTGAGGATTAAGTGACATGACTGCCCGCATCCTGGTCGTCGACGATATCCCTGCCAATGTGAAGCTGCTCGAAGCGCGGCTGATGGCGGAGTATTTCGACGTCCTGACCGCGAGCAATGGTCGCGACGCGCTCGATATCTGTGACCGCACCCAGGTTGATGTCATCCTCCTCGACATCATGATGCCGGAGATGGACGGCTTTGAAGTCTGCGAGCGCCTGAAATCCAATCCACGCACGGCCCATATCCCTGTGGTCATGGTCACCGCACTCGACCAGCCGTCTGACCGAGTTCGCGGCCTGAAAGCCGGGGCCGATGATTTTCTGACCAAGCCGGTCAATGACCTGCAGCTCATCTCCCGTGTGAAGAGCCTGGTCCGTTTAAAGACGCTCAGCGACGAACTGCGCATCCGTCATGATACCACCCACGAGGCCGGCATCGGCGACGTGCTAAGGCTCCAGGATGGCCGGCTGGAAGAGCAGGCGCAGGTCCTGCTGGTCGATAGCCGTGGCGCCTCTCAGGAGCGCATCATCAAGGCATTGAAGCCGATCGCCGAAGCCTCGGCCATGTCCGATCCGCAGGCAGCCGTGTTTGAGGCGGCCGAAAACGCGTTCGATCTCGTGATCGTCAACGGCAATCTCGATGACTACGATCCACTCCGCCTGTGCTCACAAATCCGGTCGCTGGAGCGCACACGTTTCATCCCGATCCTGCTGATCACCGAGCAGGGCGACGAACAGATGATTATCCGCGCGCTCGACCTCGGCGTGAACGACTATATCGTCCGCCCGCTCGATCCCAATGAGCTGATTGCCCGCACGCTCACCCAGGTTCGCCGCAAGCGTTACAATGATCGCCTGCGCAACAGTGTGCGCCAGACGATCGAGCTCGCCGTCACAGACGGTCTCACGGGCCTCCACAATCGCCGCTACCTCGACACGCATCTGCGCACGCTCTTTGCCCGCGCCAAGGTCCGGGGGAGGCCGCTGACGATCTGCATCACCGATATCGACCGCTTCAAGCAGGTGAACGACGTCTATGGCCACGATGCCGGCGACGAGGTGCTGAAGGAGTTTGCCGGCCGGATCCGCTCCACCGTGCGCGGCGCCGATCTTGCATGCCGTTTCGGTGGCGAGGAATTCGTCGTCGTCATGCCAGACACGCCGGCCGAGATGGCGACCTCCGTTGCCGAGCGGCTGCGTGGCATGATCGAGGCGCGGCCCTTCCAGCTACGATCCGGTGAAACCCCCTTGATGCTGACGGCGTCCATGGGCATAGCCACACTTGGTCCGGGCGTCGACACGCCGGAGCAGCTCCTGAAGCAGGCGGACCGCGCCCTCTATGAGGCCAAGAATTCCGGCCGCAACAGGGTTGTGGCCGCGGCAGCCTGACTGTAGCGGATCCGCAAATCTGGCTTTGCGGAAATCAGGACAACTGTCTCAGGCAATGTACACAGGTTTTTCGTGGCGCTGCGCTGTGCATGATGGCCAAATCTTGCTGCGTTTTTGAGCAGTTACAAAGGGAGTTATCTCTTGCCTTCGGAATAGTCTTTAGCGTCAGAGAGGTTGGCCTCAGCCCTCATGCGCCCACATGTGCTTAGTCTGTTTTGTATTTAATTGAATATTAGGCTCTGCTTCGTGGGGAAGACATGTCCGTCGCACGGCTCTCTCTCTGCAGGCTCAAAACTAATCTTGAGGTTTCGAGAATTCACTGACGGTATTCTCAAGTTTTAATGTGTGTAGGACTGACTATCATCTGCATATCGCAAGTTCAATGGAGGCTAATTTAACCATATTGGAGCGATGTTCGGTCAACCGGTTAATAAACTGTTGATTTTTGTCTCTACTTGGGAGAACTTGCACCCAGCAGACAAGGCCTCTACGGAGGTTCTGGATACCCCATGATGCTCAGGTCCGCCGCATCTCCTGGGTCGTGGGGTCGGTCGGTCAGCTACGACAAATACGGAATCCTCGTGCCGTCGTCGTGTCTGGCCGACCCCCATTCAACGACACCGGTTTCCGCAAGGAGGCCGGTGTTTTTCGTTTGGGCTCATGTCGATCGGGGTGCGGGGCAGGGAACAGTGCAAAAGAAAAAGGCGCGCCGCAAGAAGCGGCACGCCTTTTTGAAAAGCCTCAGATCAAGTCTTACTTGATCTTGGTTTCCTTGAACTCGACATGCTTCTTAGCAACCGGGTCGTACTTGGTCTTTGTCATCTTGTCCGTCATGGTGCGGCTGTTCTTCGTGGTAACGTAGAAGAAACCCGTGTCAGCCGTCGACAGAAGCTTGATCTTGATGGTTGTAGCCTTGGCCATGGTCGTCCTGCCTCTAATAAACGAAGCCGTGGACGACCGAACGAGGCCCACGGCAAATCTGGCGCGAAACTACAAATCGCGCCCGAAAAGTCAAGTGCGTTTCGGGTTAAAAAGCAGGCGACCGAGGGAAAGCACCACGTAGAGTGCGAAGAAACCCGCGATTGCCCAGGCGAATCCGTCATTCCCGGTGATGTCGATGGCAGCCCCGATGGCCTGTGGACCGGCAACCGTGCCCACCGCATAGCAGAAGATGAAAGCGGCATTGGCGGCTGCGAGATCAGCGCCAGTGAGTCGCGAGCCGAGATGGCTGAGGCCCACGGTGTAGAGACCGGACACGCATCCGCCCCAGAACAGCAGCACGATCGCCATCAGATGCCAGTGGCCAGACAGCCACGGAAGTGTCAGCGAGCCTGCAAGGCCGACGGCAGCGAGGATCGACAAGAGTAGGCGACGGTCGCGCATGCGGTCCGAGAGCAGCCCGAGCGGGATCTGGAAGACCATGTTGCCGATACCCATCACGGTCAGCAGCAGGGCTGCCTCCGTCTCCGTGAAGCCGGTGCGGGTCGCGTAAATCGGAAACAGCGACAGGCCGCCCGCCTCGACAGCGCCGAAGACGAAAACGGCCACCGTCGCGGTCGGCACCAGGAAGATGTATCGCAGGAAGTGCATCTCCGGCTTGTCGCCCAGAACAGGGCTTTCGTTTCGCGCGATATAGATCGGGATGGCCGCGGCCACGATGGCGATGGCGCCGACCGCAAAGGGAAGAAGGCCATCACTACCGAGCACGGAGAAGAGCAGGGGGCCACAGGCAAAGCCGACGGCGAGCATGGTGGCATAGATACCCATGACAAGCCCGCGCTTGCGCGATGGGGCCGCTGCATTGATCCAGAATTCGGACAGGATGAAGAGCGTGGTCGTCGCGCCATGAAAGACGATGCGCAGCGGGAACCACATCCAGAACTCGGTGGCATAGTAGAAGCCGATGGCACTGATGGCGGACAGCACGACCGCCCACAACATGGTCGGCACGACGCCGAGCTTGTGCGCAAGCTTGGTGGTGACGGGTGCTGCCGCCATCGCGGCAATGCCGGCCATCGCGGAATTCAGCCCGATCAGGGTCGAGGAGATGCCGCGCTTTTCCAGGATGATGCTGAGCAGCGGAAGGCCAAGGCCGATCGCAATACCGACGGCGGAAATCGCCGAAATGGCCGCAATCAGGGAAGGCCAGTGGATTTCCTCGCGGTGACCGTTCAGCCCATTGGTCTCAGACATCTGTCACCTCGCGAACCGACTGGACCTCGGGGGAGACAGAGGCCGGCTGCGGGCAAGATGTCGGCATGGTCAATGGCATTTTCGCTTACGAGCTCCCGAGGCGTCCATGATCGGCGCGGCATGTTCAGACTGGAAATGGTCCGACTGTCAAGTTGCTTGGCACCCGGCACCGCGAATCACGGTGTACCGTAAATCTCAGTCCTATCGGTAAACGACCAAAGTCAGGTGACGGCTTTTTGTGGGCTCAAGCCGGCCGTCAGGACGGCTCGACCTCATCAGGCTCACCGCTAAAGCCGTGCATGCGCAGGGCCCATTGCAAGCCCACAACGCCGCCTTTTATCGGCTGGAGGCAGAGCAGCGAGGTGATGACGCCGATTGGTGCCCAGATAGCGAAATGCACCCAGGCCGGCAGGACGAAGACCAGATCGGTCGCCATGAAGCCGCCGACGAGCACGTGGCCGAGGATCAGGATCACCAGATAGGCCGGCAGATCGTCTGCCCGATGGTGGTGATAGTCCTCGCCGCAGGCCGCACAGTTGTCGACGACCTTTAGATAACTGCGAAACAGCTTGCCCGAGCCACAGGCCGGGCACTGGTTCAGCATGCCGCGCTTGATCGACCGGCCGAGCGGGCGTTCGATCTTCTCCTCTGCGCCGTATTGGATCGTCACATGGGTCTGGTTGGCGGTCATGGTTGCCTCCGGGGCGAGAGTGTCAACGTCGCGAGCGCGGCGGGCGTGTGCCTGGCTGTTTCTGGCCACGTCGTCCCGACTTGTGGAAGGACCGCGTGCCCGCTGGCATCTTGCGCCCCTCGCTCAGCATTTCAAAGCGCAGCGCACCGGCAAGAGGCACGGCCTCCACCAGCTTGACCTCGACGGTATCACCGAGCTGATAACCCAGCCCGGACTTTTCGCCCGTCAGGGCCTGATGTGCTTCGTCGTAGATATAGTAGTCCCGGCCCAGTGTTGAAACCGGGATAAAGCCATCTGCGCCAAATTGCGGCAGGGCGACGAACAGACCGGACTTTGTCACGCCCCGGATTTGTCCCTCGAATTCATCACCGATGCGCCCGGCCAGGTGATGCGCGATCAGCCGGTTGACGGTGTCTCGCTCGGCGGCCATCGCGCGTCGCTCGAAGGTCGAGATCTCCGCAGAAATGTCCTCGAGGCTTGCTTCCTCGTCTGGCGTGATCCCGCCTTCGCCCAAGCCCAGCGAACCCACCAGTGCCCGATGCACGATCAGGTCGGCATAACGCCGGATCGGCGAGGTGAAGTGGGCGTACTTCATAAGGTTGAGGCCGAAATGGCCGATATTGTCGGGGCTGTAGATCGCCTGGCTCTGGCTGCGCAGCACCATCTCGTTGACGATGGTCTGGTGCGGCGTGTCCTGCGCCTTGGCCAAGATGCCGTTGAACGAGTTGGACCGCATGTTGCCGCCCTTGACCAGGGACATGCCGAGGGTGGCCGAGAAACTCGCGCAGCACTTCCTGCTTGGCAAGCGTCGGTGCGTCGTGGATCCGGTAGATCAGCGCCTGGCGCTTCTTCTCCAGCGTCTCGGCAGCCGAGACGTTGGCCTGGATCATCATCTCCTCGATCAGCTTGTGCGCGTCGAGGCGTTCCGGAACATGCACGCGGTCGACCGTGCCGTCTTCCTTGAGGATGATCTTGCGCTCCGGCATATCGAGTTCAAGCGGCTGGCGCCGGTCGCGCCCGCGCTTCATCACCGCATAGGCATGCCACAGGGGTTTCAGGATCGGCTCCAGCAGCGGACCGGTCTTCTCGTCCGTCTTGCCGTCGATGGCGGCTTGAGCCTGCTGGTAGGACAGCTTGGCCGCGCTCTTCATCATGATGCGATGGAAGGTGTGGCTCGCCTTGCGGCCTTCGTGCGAGAAGACCATGCGCACGGCGAGCGCCGGCCGGTCCACGCCTTCGCGCAGCGAGCAGAGATCGTTCGAGATGCGTTCGGGAAGCATCGGCACGACACGGTCGGGGAAATAGACGGAATTGCCGCGCTTCAACGCTTCGCGATCGAGCGCCGATTTCGGCCGGATGTAATAGGAGACGTCGGCGATAGCCACCGTCACGATCACGCCATCGGGATTGTCGGGGGACGTGTCGAGCTCGGCATAGACGGCGTCGTCATGGTCCTTCGCATCATGCGGGTCGATGGTGATCAGCGGCAGGTCGCGCCAGTCCTCGCGATGCGACATGGAGGCCGGTTTCGCCTCTTCGGCCTCTGATATCACCGACTGCGGGAAGATATGCGGAATGCCATGCGCATGGATGGCGATCATCGAGATCGCCTTTTCCGAGGCAACCGATCCGACGACATTGAGCACCTTGGCCCGTGTCAGCCCAAGACGGCTGGCACGCCCGACTTCCACCTCGACGAGATCGCCATCCTTGGCGTCGCCGATATCGGTGGCGTCGATCTGCATTTCCTCGCCGCGCCGTTCGATCGGCATCAGGCGTGCGCCACCATCCGGCATCATCCGCACAACGCCCATGACCGCACCGACCTGACGGTCGAGGATCTTGATCACACGGGCCGTATAGGCAGGACCGGAGCGGTCCTTGTTGGCGAAGATCTTGGCAAGGACCCGGTCGCCCAGGCCGCCGACGGGCGTCTTGCCCTTCGAGCGGTCGGAACTTGATTGGCGGATGAGTACGGCAGGTGCCGCACCTGCTTCTTCAGGCCACTCAGCCGGGCGGCCGATCAACTCGCCATCCTTGTCGCGCGTGGTGATGTCGAGCACCGTGACCGGGGGTAGGGCGCCAGGCCGCGTCAGCGACTTGCGGCTCTTCTGAACCAATCCGTCGTTTTCGAGATCTTTAAGCGCCTGCTTGAGCTCGACGCGCTGCTCGCCCTTGAGCCCGAAGGCCTTGGCGATCTCCCGCTTCGAAGCGCGATCCGGATTGTCGGTGATGAACTGCATCAGCACTTCACGCGGCGGAACCTCGCCGTGGATCAGCGCGGCCGGGTTGCCGGCCTTCGCCTTGGCCGCACCTTCCGCACGCCGGCTCTTGCGGTTGCCGGAGCCGGAAAGTTCGGAGGGTTCGCGGTGTCTCTTGCTCAAGTCGCACTCTTCTTTGTTGTCTTGGCCTTTGCAGCGGCCTTGGCCGGAGCCTTCTTGGCAGCCGCAGCCTTCGGTTTCGCGGCAGCCTTCTTCGGCTTTGCCGCTGCACCGTCTTCCGACTTTGCCTTGGGAGCCTTGGCCGGAGCCTTCTTTGCCTTGGCCTTGCCGCCGCCATCCTTGGCCGCGCGTTCGGCGATCATCACAAGCGCTTCCTCGACGGTAATGGCCTGCGGATCCTTGCCCTTCGGCAGCGTCGCATTGACCTTGCCCCAATTCACATAGGGACCAAAACGACCGTCACGAACGGTCATCGCGCCACCATCGGGATGGTCGCCGAGTTCCTTCAGAGCAACCGCTGCCGTCCGGCCACGGCCGCCCGGATTGGCTTTCTTTTCGGCCAGCACGGTGACGGCGCGGTTGAGACCGATCGAGAGCACATCCTCGATGCCTTCGAGATTGGCATAGGTGCCGTCATGCAGCACGAAGGGTCCGTAGCGACCGAGACCGGCCGAGATCATCTTGCCGGTTTCCGGATGCGCGCCGACGTCGCGTGGCAGAGACAGCAGCGACAGCGCCTTCTCGAAGTCGATATCGGCGGGCGCCCAGCCCTTCGGCAGCGAGGAGCGCTTGGCTTCCTTGCCGTCGCCGCGCTGGACGTAAGGTCCAAAACGTCCCGAGCGCAGCGTGATTTCTTCCTCGGTCACCGGGTCCTTGCCCAGCGCCCGCGGTTCGTTATTGCCGTTTGCGTCTGCTTCCGCACCGCCTTCGGACGAAAGCTGTCGCGTGAAGTTGCATTCCGGATAATTCGAGCAGCCGACGAAGGCGCCGTATTTGCCGAGTTTCAGCGACAGATTGCCCGTGCCGCAGACCTGGCAGATGCGCGGATCGGACCCGTCTTCACGCTTCGGGAAGACGAGCGGGGCGAGCGCCTCGTTCAGGGCGTCGAGCACATTGGTGACGCGCAGTTCCTTGGTGTCTTCGATCTGGGCGAAGAAGTCCTGCCAGAAGGCTCGCAACACGTCCTTCCAGTTCAATTCACCGGCGGAGATCTTGTCGAGCTTCTCTTCGAGATCGGCCGTGAAGTCGTATTCGACATATTTGGTGAAGAAGTTTTCGAGGAAGGCCGTGACCAACCGCCCTTTGGAATGCGGGATCAGCTTGCGCTTGTCCATGATGACATATTCGCGATCGCTGAGCGTCTTCAGCGTCGCGGCATAGGTCGACGGACGGCCGATGCCGAGCTCTTCCATCTTTTTGATCAGCGAGGCTTCCGAATAACGCGGCGGCGGTTCGGTGAAATGCTGGCTGGAATTGATCTTGTTCTTGGCCAAAGCCTCGCGGGCATTGATCTCCGGCAGACGGCCATCCTCGTCGTCACCATCCTCCGCCGGTTCGCCTTCTTCGCGCTGGTCGGTATAGGCGGCGATGAAGCCGTCGAAACGGATGACGGAGCCGACGGCACGCAGGCCTGCCTTGTCGCCCTTGTTGTCAGCCAGGATCTCGACCGTGGTCCGCTCGATTTCGGCAGACGCCATTTGGCTGGCGATACCGCGCTTCCAGATCAGGTCGTAGAGACGCAGCTGGTCGACATCAAGGAAACGGCGCACCTTGTCCGGCGAACGGTTGAAGTCGGTCGGGCGGATCGCTTCGTGGGCTTCCTGGGCGTTCTTCGCCTTGGTCGAATAGATGCGCGCCTTTTCCGGCACGTAGCGCGGACCGAACTGATCGAGAACGGCCGAACGGGCAGCCTCGATCGCTTCCGGCGCCATCTGCACGCCGTCGGTACGCATATAGGTGATCAGACCGACGGTCTCACCGCCAATGTCGATGCCTTCATAGAGCTTTTGCGCCACCTGCATGGTGCGCGATGCCGAGAAGCCGAGCTTCGAGGAGGCTGCCTGCTGCAGGGTGGAGGTGGTGAAGGGTGGGCCCGGATTGCGCTTGACCGGCTTTGCCTCAACGCTGTCGACAGCAAAGGCTGCACCCTCGAGCAGGGCCTTGATGCCGGCGGCCTGATCACCATTGGTGACCGAGTTGCGCTGCATGCGCTTGCCCTGATGCGAAACGAGGCTTTGCCTCGAACTCGTCGCCGCGCGGCGTCTTCAAAAGCGCTGAGATGTTCCAGTATTCCTCAGCAACGAAGCGCTCGATCTCGGTCTCTCGGTCGCAGACGAGACGCAGCGCCACCGATTGCACGCGGCCGGCGGAGCGAGCGCCGGGAAGCTTGCGCCAGAGAACCGGCGAGAGATTGAAGCCAACGAGATAGTCTAGTGCGCGGCGCGCAAGATAGGCATCGACCAGCGGTGTGTCGATGTCGCGCGGGTTGGCCATGGCGTCGAGCACGGCCTTCTTGGTGATCGCGTTGAAGACGACGCGCTTTACCGGCTTGTCGCCGATCACGCGCTTCTTCTTCAGAAGATCGAGCACATGCCAGGAAATCGCTTCCCCTTCGCGATCCGGGTCGGTCGCGAGAAACGAGGCCGTCGGACTATCTTCACCGCATCGGCAATGTCGTTCATGCGCTTGGCGGAGGCGGAGTCGACCTCCCAGGACATCTCGAAATCCTCGATCCGGCAGAACGGAGCCATCCTTGGCTGGCAGATCGCGCACATGGCCGAACGAGGCGAGCACCTTGTATCCGGGACCCAGATACTTGTTGATCGTCTTGGCCTTGGCCGGGGATTCTACGACTACGACGTTCATTGGACAGATGTACCTTCAACGCATCCGATCCGCGGCACCGCACCACAGTCTTCGGAACACGGTTTTCCGACATGGAGGGCGAAACGCTTGCGGTCAAGAGGCTGAGACCAAAGATCGTGGATTAGAACCCATGCAATAACCCTGAATTGAGCCTCCGGGGACAGCAAACGGGGGAGCAAATGAGCCTCACCGCCTGACGAGACCGACGCCCTCAGGTTGCCGATTTCCAGATTGCCCGAAGGGCAGGTCGCCCTTGGTGTTCCGCCGTTGCCGAATTTCGAGGCGGGGCCTTTCCGCTCCGCCCGCATTTTTCCGGGGAAGAACCCGAAACTGCCGAAACCTGGTCATTTTTGATCGATGAACTCTGGCACTGGCTCGCAATACAACGAATTGCAACCTGTGGGAGATGCTGGGTAGATTGCAATCTGAGATAAATGATCTATTGTATTTGCAGGGAATGGCGAGGCTAGGTTGTAGCGGCCTCCGTTGTTGACGGGCGAGAGC
Organism: Allorhizobium sp.; assembly: GCA_965283865.1. Taxonomy (GTDB): domain Bacteria; phylum Pseudomonadota; class Alphaproteobacteria; order Rhizobiales; family Rhizobiaceae; genus Allorhizobium. The sequence goes on along the minus strand of CBDIQA010000001.1, from coordinate 3,095,166 downwards.
GATGGCACGAGACACAGTCGAGACGAATGGTCGCGGTACCCGCACGATGGAGAATATTGCCTACATCCGCCAGATGCTCGCGGAGTTGCGGCTGGTTGCGGAAAACGAAGGCGCCGAGATGCTGTGCTACCTGATCGAGATGGCCTATGTTGAGGCTGGCGACGTCCAGTCTGGCCGTCGCGCGCTCTCAATCCATCATGCTCAGCGAGACAAAGCCTCCCGCATGCCGCTCTAGCCGTCCGGCGATATCGAGCTCCAGCAGCACCAGATAGACGGACGAGGCAGCGAGCCCCGTGTGCCGGATGATGTCGTCGATCTCGACCGGTGTAGGTCCCAGTGCCTGGATGATGACCAGGCGCTCGTCATCATTCGGCGGCGGCGCCAGCGGCCGCTCGACGCCATCGTCTCCCCCGGGTTCGTCGGCCTCACTTGCACTGAAGAGGTCGAGCTCGGAAATCGGAGCAAGTGCCTGCAGCACGTCCTGCGGCTTGGTAGTAACCGTCGCGCCATCCTTGAGCAGCCCGTTGGTTCCTCGCAGCGAGGATCGAGCGGCGAGCCGGGCACGGCAAAGACCAGCCGCCCGAACTCACCGGCAAGCCTTGCCGTGATCAGTGAGCCTGAGCGCGCGGCCGCCTCGATCACGACGACGCCGAGCGCAACACCGGCGATCAAGCGGTTGCGGCGGGAAAATCCCGCGCCCGAGGCTCCCAGCCAGAAGCCGGCACGCGTGCGCTGCGTTCCGCTGCAGATCTGGTCGAGCAGATCGATGTTTTCCGGCGGCCAGGGCTGATCGAGCCCGCCGGCCATGGCCGCGATCGTGCCGGTCTCAAGGCTTGCCCGATGCGCCGCCGCATCGATCCGCGCGCGCAAGGCCGGACACGATGGAATAGCCGGCGCGACCGATCTCGCGCGCCATCATTGCGGCAAACTTGGCGCCGCTGATCGAGGCGTTGCGCGATCCGACCATGCCGACAGAGGGCAGGTTTGCGACCCCGAGGTCACCTTTGGCCGCAATCAGGGGAGGGGCGGCATCGATTTGTCTGAGAGCTGCGGGATAGTCCGGCTCGCCGATACCGATGAAGCGGGCGCCGAAGCGGTGAGCGATATCGATTTCACGCTCGGCATCGGCAATCGTCGCAATGCGGATGGCGCGGGTCGAGCCGCCTCGGCGTGAGAGTTCGGGAAGCGCGTCGAGAGCAGCCTCGGCCGAGCCGAAATGGTTGATCAAGTCCCGGAAGGTCGCCGGGCCGACATTGTCGCTGCGGATCAGCCTCAGCCAGGCGATCCTCTGGCGGTCCGTCAGCGCAATCCCTTTTCGTCTTGCGCTGTCTGATCCCATGGCTTTCCTCTAGCCTTTTTTGCCGATCTTGCTCTCGGTTCCCGCGATCAGCCGCTCGATATTCTGCTTGTGACGCCAGTAGGTGATGACCGTCATCACGGCTGTCACGACGGCCGCCTCTTCAACCCCAAGTATCCACAATACAACCGGAATGACAAGTGTGGCGACGAGTGCGGACAACGAAGAGTAGCGGGTGATGAAGGCAACCGAGAGCCATGCCACGGCAAAGACCAACACCATGAGAGGCGCCACGCCAAGCAGCGTGCCGATATAGGTCGCGACACCCTTGCCCCCCTTGAACCCAAGCCAAACCGGGAAGAGGTGACCGATGAAGGCAGCGAAACCACCGAACAAAGCCGCGTTATGCCCGAACACCGCATGGGCAATCAGCGCTGCCGCCGTCGCCTTCAGTGCGTCGAGAAGAAGCGTCGCAGCCGCGAGCTTCTTGTTACCGGTGCGCAAGACGTTGGTCGCACCGATATTGCCGGAGCCGATCGAGCGCAGATCGCCGAGACCGGCCATCTTCGTCAGCACGAGGCCGAAGGGGATGGAGCCCAGCAGGTAGCCGAACAGGAGAACGATGGCGAGATTGGCCCAGCCGAGAGCGGAAAAGTCGATCATGGGTATCCGTGTCCCTGTTCGTTAAAGGCTATGGACGCACTGGCCGGCGACAAAGGTCGCAACGGCCCGGCCCGAGAAGCGGGCATCTTCGAAGGGCGTGTTCTTCGAGCGCGCAAGCAGGCTGTCGCGCGAAACGAGCCACGGTTCATCGAGATCGATAAGCGCGATGTCGCCCGGTGCACCCACCTTCAACGTGCCACCTGGCAGGCCGAAGATCTCAGCCGGCCGCGTCGACATGGCATCGATCAGCCGCATCAGCGGCACCTGGCCGGCATGATGCAGGCGAAGCGCAGCCGAGAGCATGGTCTCCAGCCCGATTGCCCCATCGGCAGCCTCGCCGAAGGGCAGGCGCTTGGTGTCGACGTCCTGCGGATCATGCGAGGAGACGATGATGTCGATCTGGCCCTTCGCCAGCGCATCGACCATCGCCATGCGATCGTCTTCCGAGCGCAGCGGCGGGTAGAGCTTAAAGAAGGTCCGGTACTCGCCGATGTCGTTTTCGTTGAGGCTCAGGTGATTGATCGAGATGCCGCAGGTGACCTTGGCGCCACGCTTGCGTGCCACCTGGATCGCCTCGACCGATTCCGGCACCGAGATCTGCGAGGCATGATACTTTGCCCGCGTCAGCGCCGCGATCCTGAGGTCGCGCTCGAGCGGAATGATTTCGGTTTCGCGCGGGATGCCACCGAGACCGAGCCAGCTTGCGAGCAGACCTTCATTCATCACGCCATTGGCAGCGAGATATTTTTCACGCGTTTCGAGCGCGATGACGGCGCCGAATTCGCGAGCGTAAGTCATGGCCCGACGCAAGACCTGCGTATCGTTCAGCCCATAGCGGCCATTGGTGAAGGCAACCGCGCCGGCCTGCTGCAACAGACCCATCTCGGTCATCTCGGCGCTGGTCATGCCCTTGGTCAGGGCCGCTGCCGGATAGACATTGACGCTGGCCGTGTCGCGGGCCGTCTTCTTCACAAATTCAACGAGCGCAATGTCGTCGATGACGGGATCCGTCTCCGGCATCATAATAAAGGAGGTGATACCGCCGGCAGCCGCCGCCCGGCTTGCCGACGCGATCGTTTCGCGATGTTCCGAACCCGGCTCGCCAACGAAGACGCGGGCATCGACGAGACCCGGAACGGCGGTGAGGCCTCGGGCATCGCGGATTTCGGCGCCCTCGGGTGCGCCCTGGTTCTGCGCATCGGCGCCAGAGGCGACGATCAGCCCGTCATGGCCGACAATGATAGTGCCGACTTCGTCGAGCGTGCGCGAGGGGTCGACGATCCGGACATTCTTGAGAACGAGAGGCTTTCTCATGCGCCCATTCCCTCCGAACGCGGTCCCTGGTTCTGCGAGACCAGCAGCGTCTCCATGACGGCCATGCGCACGGCGACCCCCATCTCGACCTGGCTCTCGATCACGCTCTGCGGACCGTCAGCGACTTCCGAAGCAATCTCCACGCCGCGGTTCATCGGTCCTGGATGCATCACGAGTGCATCCTCGCTTGGCGACCTTCAGCTTCTCCGCATCAAGGCCGTAGAAGTGGAAGTACTCGCGCACCGACGGCACGAAGGAGCCGGACATGCGCTCGCGCTGCAGGCGCAGCATCATCACGACGTCAGCATCCTTCAGCCCTTCCTTCATGTCGTGGAAGACCTCGCAGCCCATGTCGGCGATGCCGGCCGGCAGCAGAGTCGCAGGCGCGACGACGCGGACGCGTGCACCCATGGCGTTGAGCAGCAGGATGTTGGACCGAGCGACGCGCGAATGCAGCACGTCACCGCAGATTGCGACGATGATACGCGACAGCTTGCCCTTGGCGCGGCGGATCGTCAGTGCATCGAGCAGCGCCTGGGTCGGATGCTCATGCTGCCCGTCACCGGCATTGACCACCGAGCAGGCGACCTTCTGGGCGAGAAGGGCGGCCGCTCCCGCCGAAGAGTGGCGAACGACCAGCACATCCGGCCGCATGGCGTTCAGCGTCATGGCCGTGTCGATCAGCGTTTCGCCCTTTTTGACAGACGAATTTCCGACAGACATGTTCATCACGTCGGCGCCAAGGCGTTTGCCTGCGAGCTCGAACGAGGCTTGCGTCCGCGTCGAGGCTTCGAAGAAGAGGTTGATCTGGGTCAGGCCCCTCAGCGTCGAAGTCTTTTTCTCGCGCTGGCGGCTGATTTTGACGGCTTCGTCTGCCTTGTCGAGAAGGAACGTGATGTCCTGCTCGGTAAGGCCCTTGATGCCGATGAGATGGCGATGGGGAAAGAAGACCATGGACGTCCTCCTGAGATGTCACGCGGTCTATAAAGTGTGGGATCGGGCCGGGCAAGCACATGCTAGGTGGATTGACGCACGGTCCCCATGTAATAGAGCGAACAGAAGGTAGGGAACACCGACGCCGTGAGGCGCCCTGGATGCTTCGACCGCATTGGAATTATGAAGGCGAGGCGTTGGCGGCCCAGCGCGCGTCTTCTCATGAGATCGGCAGGATTGATGAACCGGACGGAAGAAAAACTCGCAGCGCTGAACCAGCCCAAGCCTTGGTCCGGCGTCAATGCCTACCGGTCCGATCCGCTGCTCGTCGATTTGACATCCTCGCTGTCGCGCCCGCTGCGCGAGGAATACGACGTCATCGGCAAATATGTAACCTCGCCGGAAGCGCAGGAACTGGCGCGCATGGCAAATGCCAGCCCGCCGCAGCTCAGAACCCATGGCGTGCGCGGCGAACGCCTCGACGTCGTCGAATTCCATCCAGCGTGGCATGCCTTGATGCGCCGCTCGATGGCCTCGGGCCTGCATTCCTCTGTCTGGGAAAATGCACCGGAAGCCCGTGGCCATGAGCACAAGGCCCGTGCCGTCCGCTTCTTCCTGACGGCCCAACTCGAATCGGGTCATCTCTGCCCGCTCACCATGACCAGTGCCTCGGTCGCCGCCCTCGTGGCATCTCCGGCCGTCCAGAAGGAATGGACGCCGCGCATACTCTCGCGCAAGTACGACAGCAGCAACAAGCCGCCATGCAGAAGAGTGCCGTCACCATCGGCATGGGCATGACCGAGAAGCAGGGCGGCACGGATGTGCGCGCCAACACCACGACCGGCGAACGGGTCGGCGAGGGGATCTACCGCCTCGCTGGCCACAAGTGGTTCATGTCCGCCCCGATGAGCGACGCCTTCGTCATGCTTGCCCAGACCAAGGACGGCATGGGTTGCTTCCTCGTGCCGCGCCTCCTTGAGGATGGCTCCGCCAACGGGCTCGAATTCCAGCGCCTGAAGGACAAGCTCGGCAACCGCTCGAATGCCTCTTCCGAAGTCGAGTTCTCCGAGACCTTCGGCTTCCTCCTCGGCACGCCGGGTGATGGCGTGCGCACCATCCTCGACATGGTGACGCTGACCCGCCTCGATTGTGCGCTCTCCTCTGCCGGCATGATGCGCGCGTCGATGGCCGAAGCCGTGCATCACGTGCGCGGTCGCGCTGTCTTCGGCAAGAACCTGATCGACCAGCCGATGATGACACGTGTCCTGGCCGATATGGCACTCGACGTTGCAGCGGCCACCGCACTTGCCTTCCGCCTCGCCGACAGCTTCGACAAGGCACGTGAAAACCCCGTCGATGCAGCCTACGCCCGCGTCATGACGCCGGTTGCCAAATACTGGATCTGCAAGATCGCACCCGGTCTGATCTACGAAGCCATGGAATGCATCGGCGGCAGTGGTTACGTCGAGGAACGCCCGATTGCCCGCCACTATCGCGAAGCGCCGGTCAATGCGATCTGGGAGGGCTCCGGCAATGTCATGGCGTTGGATGTCCTGCGTGTCCTGAGTCGCGGCAAGGATCTCTTCGAAACGCTGTTCGCGGGTCTTGAGCGGGATCTCGGTCCCTCCGGCAAGAAGACAGTGGAGGTGCTGCGTGCCGCAACGGCGCTTGCCGAACGCGACGAGGCCGCCGGACGTCTGCTGATCGAGCAACTGGCACTCGCAGCCGGTGCCGCAGAGCTTTATCGACTGGGTGCCGGCAAGATCGCTGATGCCTTCCTCGAATCACGCCTGGCCGGTGGCTGGCGCCATACCTACGGCGTGCTCGATGCGCGCTTCGATTCCCGCTACGTGCTGGATCTGCTCTATCCGCCCGCCACCTGAGCGGCGAGATAGAGGATGACAGGGATCGTGAAGAAGGCAGCGACCGTCTGAACGGTGGCCGCTGCCGCATAGAGATCGGCATCCCCGCCCATCTGCTTGGCCAGAACATAGCCGTTCATCGCGGTGGGGACGGCTGCACCCAGCGCGATCATCACGACGATCTCGCCTGAGAGCCCGAAGGCAAGGGCAAGCGCCAGTGCGACAACCGGAAACACGATCAGCTTGAGCAGCAGCGTGAGCAACACGCTCGGCTGCGGCTTCAGCGCGTCGGCGATCCTGAGCCCGGCACCGACGGTCACAAGACCCAAGTCCAGCGAGGCGCTGGCGACCAGGTCAACAGCCGTCATCAGCGGCGCATAGACAGTCAGCCCAGCAAGGTTCACCGCAACCCCGAGTGCCGCACCGATGATGATCGGGTTGGTGACGATTCGCACGACGAAGGTCTTGAGATTGCGGCTTTCGCCGGAAAACCCGACCATGATGCCGACATTGATCAAATTCAGCGGCACGATGATGGAGGCCATGATCACCGCGATCACCGTCAGACCTGTCGCACCGGTGAGCTTTTCCGCGATGGCGAGCGCCATGAACCCGTTCCAGCGCGTCGAGGTCTGGAAGACGGATGTATAGGCAGGCCCGCCCATGCCGCTCCGCTTGAGAAGCGGCCAGAGTGCCAGCACGAGACCCGTCATCACGCCAACGGCGAGCAGGGAGACAAAACCCACGCTACCGCTGTCCAAGGCCGAGAAGTCAGCTGATGACAGCGTCTGGAACAGAAGCGCCGGGAAGAGGACGAAATAGCCGAACTGCTCCAGCCCGCCCCAAAAGCTCTCATTGATCAGTGACGTGCGCTTCAGCACCACGCCGAGAATCACGAGCAGGAAGATCGGCAGGATGCTTTCGAAGATGATCAGCATGGCGTGTCCAGGATGGCGGGCAGGGGAGGCGTAGACCCGGAAAACCCTGCATTCAATCGAAATTCGTGTCCTGGCGACATTTTCAGCCAAGTGGCTGAAACTGCTCATCCACAGGCGCTGTTAACCTTAACAAAGGGTTTACGTTGCGCAGCGGCGCCGAACGGGCCACCTTTTGGGCGGGACAGACGTTAAAGGGTACAGTGGTGACGGACGCTGTTTGTGCACGGCCGGTGGCGACCATCATGATGATGGTGTTTTTCTCGGGGTTGGCGCTCGATATCGCCGTCCCTGCGACCGTGCTGACGGCGATGGCGTCACTGAAATGGCTGGTGGAAAGCTGGCCGGCGGCAAATGATTTGTCGTTCGATCAAAAGGCGGAAACGGCATGAAGACACTTCTGCTCTTGTGGGCTTTGCCCATCACGATCTTGGGCGCCTGGTACGGTCTGTCCTACTACGACATGAGCTTCGGCATCTTCATGCTGACGCGCGACGCCCATGATCTCGTCTTCCAGATCTATGGAAACGTCCTCGGCATCGCGCCCGAAACAATCCCGCCGCTGGTCCTGCGCGCGATTATCGTCGACAGCCTGATCCTGTTTGCGATCATCGGCTTCCGCCGCCGCAAGCAGTTCAAGGCCTGGTGGATTGCCCGTCAGGAAAAGTCGGCAGCACTGTCCGAAGTGCGGGCAAGCCCCGAAAGCCTGTCCAGCGCGCCCTGAAGAATGAAGCTCGCAGCGGCGGAATCAATCCGTTCGCTGCGTTTGGCGCGTGATACGTCCATTTCCAGCAGCGCCCGCTCGGCAGCCACCGTCGAAAGCCGCTCGTCCCAATAGACGAAGGGGATATCGGTCTTCTCCGACATCGAGCGCACGAAGGCCCGCGTCGCCTGCACACGCGGCCCAGACGAGCCGTCCATGTTGACCGGAAGCCCGATCACGAAGGCGACGATCTTTTCTTTGGCTGCAAAGGCGAGAAGCACCTCGGCATCCTGCGTGAACTTCACACGCTTGATCACGGGGCGAGGGGTGGCGAAGCGCCGACCAAGATCGGAGGCTGACAGCCCGATCGTTTTCGTGCCGAGGTCGAGCCCGGCAATTGCCTCGCCGGGTTTCAACTGTGCTGCCAGTTCCTCGATCGTCAGCGTTGCCATGCCCGCCCGTCCTGTTCTTTAGCGCTTGCGCACGAATTCGGTTCTGAGCACGAGGCCCTTGATCCCGTCGAAGCGGCAGTCGACTTCCTCGGGATCATCCGTCAGCCGGATCGAGCGGATGACTGTGCCTTGCTTCAGCGTCTGGCCGGCACCTTTGACCTTGAGGTCCTTGATCAGAACCACCGAATCGCCATCGGTAAGCTCAGTCCCGGACGCGTCGCGGGCGGTGGGCTTGGCCGCAGCCGCTGCTGCAAGTTCGGATGCGGGACGCCATTCGCCGGTCGCCTCATCATACACGTAGTCGTCATCGGCCATGGTCGTTCCTTTCTTGCACTCAGCGCTACGGCTGTCATGCTCGTCGCTTAAACCGTCCGGACCGGCGAGGCAACTCGACGCCCCGTTGCCGAAGGCCCGGCTTGCCATATATTCCGACCGACATTTCAAGACCGGAGACTGACATCATGAAAATCACCTGGCTCGGCCATGCCGCCTTCCGCCTCGACTCGGCTAAGGCCTCGATCCTCATCGACCCCTTCCTGACCCACAATCCGGGCTTTGCCGGTCTCGACCGCAAGGACATGACCAAGGGCATCACCCATATCCTGCTGACCCACGGTCATGGCGACCATGTCGGCGACACGGTCCAGCTCGCCAAGGAAACGGGCGCCACGGTTCTGGCCAATGCCGATCTTGCCGCCTGGCTTGGCACCAAGGGTGTCGACAAGCTCGAAATGGGCAATACCGGCGGAACGATCCATTTCGAAGGCTTCACGGTCACCTTCACCAACGCGCTGCATTCTTCCGCACAAGTGACCGAAGATGGCGTCTCCCACGCGCTCGGCAATGCAAACGGCCTGATGATGCATTTCGAGGACGAAGCCTCGGTCCTGCACATGGGCGACACCGACATATTCTCGGACATGAAACTGATCAACGAACTGCATCAGCCGGATGTCGGTCTCGTTCCGATCGGTGACCGCTTCACCATGGGTGGTGCGGTCGCGGCACTGGCCTGCCAGCGCTTCTTCGACTTCAAGACGGCGATCCCCTGCCACTACGGATCCTTCCCGATCATCGACCAGACGCCGGAGAAATTCGTGGCTGGCATGGACGGAACCCGCACCCGCGTCGTCGCCCCGCAGGCAGGCTCAGCCGTCGAGGTCTGACAAACCCCGTTGCCTCAGCGCTTGACGGCCATTATAGCGAAGAAAACAGCTTATCCGGAGAATGCCATGTCTGTTGACCTCGCCACCGTCAAGCGCGTCGCCCGCCTTGCCCGCCTCGCTGTAAGTGAGGAGGATGCCGCGCGCATGACCGGAGAGCTGAACGGCATTCTGGGCTTCGTCGAGCAGCTGGACGAAGTGGACGTCACGGGCGTCGAGCCGATGACATCGGTTACGCCCATGGCGATGAAGAAGCGCGCAGACGTGGTCACCGATGGCAACAAGGCCGATGCCATTGTCGCCAATGCGCCTGCCACCGACCGCAATTTCTTCCAGGTGCCGAAGGTCGTCGAATAAGACCAACCTCAGCCCCCAGAGCCAGCCTCCCGAATTTCCCGCCCCTAAGGGCGAAGACAGTCTGAAGTGAAACGACCATGAGCGAACTGACCAGCCTCACCATCGCCGAAGCCCGCGCGAAACTCGCCGCAAAGGAGATCAAGGCCGTCGAACTGACGGATGCTTATATTTCCGCGATCGAGGCAGCGAATGGCGCGCTGAACGCTTATGTCGCTGTGACGCCCGACATCGCCCGCGACATGGCAAAGGCGTCCGACGCGCGTATCGCCGACGGCAAGGCTGGAGTGCTGGAAGGCATTCCGCTCGGGATCAAGGACCTCTTCGCCACCAAGGGCGTGCACACCCAAGCCTGCAGCCACATCCTCGACGGCTTCAAGCCGGAATATGAATCGACCGTCACCACCAATCTGTGGGACGCCGGCGCCGTCATGCTCGGCAAGCTCAACATGGACGAATTCGCCATGGGCTCGTCCAACGAGAGCTCCTATTACGGCCCGGCCGTGAACCCGTGGAAAGCGACCGGCTCCGACGACAAGCTGGTTCCGGGCGGCTCGTCCGGTGGTTCGGCCGCTGCCGTCGCCGCCCATCTCTGCGCAGGTGCGACCGCAACCGATACCGGCGGCTCTATCCGTCAGCCGGCCGCTTTCACCGGCACCGTCGGCATCAAGCCGACCTATGGCCGCTGCTCGCGCTGGGGTGTCGTCGCCTTCGCCTCGTCGCTCGACCAGGCCGGTCCGATCGCCCGTGACGTGCGCGATGCCGCGATCCTGCTGAAGTCCATGGCGAGCACCGATGCGAAGGACACGACCTCCGTCGACCTGCCCGTGCCGGACTATGAAAAGGCCATCGGCGGCTCCGTGAAGGGCATGAAAATCGGCATCCCGCGCGAATACCGCATCGACGGCATGTCGGAAGAGATCCTGGCGCTCTGGCAACAGGGTATCGCCTGGCTGAAGGAAGCCGGTGCCGAGATTGTCGACATCTCCCTGCCGCACACCAAATACGCGCTTCCGGCCTATTACATCGTGGCACCTGCCGAAGCCTCGTCGAACCTCGCCCGTTACGATGGCGTCCGCTACGGCCTGCGCGTCGATGGCAAGGACATTGCCGACATGTACGAGAAGACCCGGGCTGCCGGCTTCGGCAAGGAAGTTCAGCGCCGCATCATGATCGGCACCTATGTGCTCTCGGCCGGTTATTACGACGCCTACTACCTGAAGGCCCAGAAGGTCCGCACGCTGATCAAGCGCGACTTCGAACTCGCCTTCGAGGCGGGTATCGACGCGATCCTGACGCCGATCACGCCGTCGTCTGCCTTCGCCATCGGCGATAAGGAGCTCGCGGCCGATCCGGTCAAGATGTATCAGCAGGACGTTTTCAGCATCACGCTGAACATGGCGGGCCTGCCGGGGATCTCCGTTCCCGCCGGCCTCGACAGCAAGGGCCTGCCGCTCGGCCTTCAGGTCATCGGCAAGCCCTTCGAGGAGGAAACCCTCTTCAAGACCGCCCATGTCATCGAACAGGCAGCCGGCAAGTTCACGCCGGCCAAGTGGTGGTAAAGGACTTCGTCATCAGGGACATGACCGCGGCCGATGCAGACAGCGTCGGCCGTGTCGGTTTCGAGGCATGGGCGGCCAATCCTGTGCTGAACGCCTATGGCGTCGACATGATGGTTCGCATTCGCTTGAGCTTCCGCCGCTTCGCCCAGGAGCATTCCAGCCTGATCACCATCGGCGAACTCGGCGGCGAAATCGCCGGCTGGACCGCCCGCGAAGGCGCGCGGGACTACATCTCCGATCTCTGGGTCAGCCCCGCCCATCAGGGGCTGGGCATCGGTTCGGCACTTGTCTCGGCGACGCTGCGCGAGATGCGCTCCGAAGGTCTGAAACGGGCGAGGATCGATACCCACGCCGCAAACGAAAGCGCCATTCGGCTCTACAAGGACTTAGGGTTTTCCATCGTCTGGCGCGGCATGCAGCATTCCCCATCCATGGGCATGATGGTGGACAAGGTGAAGATGCAGCAGGTGTTCTAGCGGGAGCGGCGGCGCTGGCTCTCCATGTAAGCCTTCAGCACGGCGTTCATGTGCGTCTGATAGCCTTTGCCCTGCTGGCGGAACCACTCCAGCACATCGCTGTCGACGCGAACCGTAATCTGCGTCTTGGCCGACGGCGTAACGAGCTCTGCGGTCTCGAAGAACGCATCATCGAGCTCCGGGATGTCGCTGTAGTCGATATCCTTATCGGTCCGCGCCTGCAGTTCTTTAAGACGCGCGGCGGAGATGGTCATGATATTTCTGCCTTTCTTTCCGGTTCGCCAGTCGCGCTGAGATGATCCTGATGGTACCATCTCGATCCGTATGAACGACCGCGATCACGATAAGCCCCTCAATCGCGCCAATGCTGATACGGCGGGTTTCGCCGTAATCTCGGCGGCTGTCGACACCGGTCAGAACGTCTCCGTCGAAGATCAGGCAGGCTTCCTCGAAGGATATCCCGTGCTTGATCTGATTGGCGACATTCTTCCCGGCGTCCCATACGTAGCTCATGCTATAATGTAACTACGCGTGTAGTGTCAGGCAAGTACCCTGTGGGCGGCGCTCACCTGTTGTCCAGCTCAGCCCTGACAAGCCTCAAGCCCCGTTCGGTGATCCGATAAGGCTTGCCCTGTTTCGAGCTGATCGCCTTCAGGCGTTTCAGCCGCCGGAAGAGTTCGACGTCGAAGCCGGGATAGAGCCAGCCGTCGCGGGAGAAGCACAAGGCCTTCTCGATCTTGCGTCTGTCATCGCGGTGGAGTTCGATCCATCCGCCCTGAGCCATGAGATGAAGGATACGCTGATCCGTGCGTGAAATGTCCATGGTGTGATGTCCGGAGAAGCACGCTGAAAAGCGCGCATGAAAACGTGTCCGGCGCCGCAGGGCGTCGGGGCTTCGTTTTCTGGCCCTGGCCGTTCGCTCCCTAAAGGAGCGGGGCAGGGCCTTTACCGGGACTCGGACAAACCGAACATCAAAACTCCTGTAGACGGAATGCAGATAGCACAGCGCCGACTTTCGCGTCCATTGCGTTGAGGACACACACTCTGGTCAAGAATCATCACCGGTGTTTTACTGATCACAACGAAGAGGTGAGGATGGTCACGATCCGCAAGGCTCGAGAGGGTGATGCAGGGCTCCTGACGGAGATCGGCATGCGCGCCTGGCGCAAGGCGATGGCCTCGGTCGGCGAGGCTGCCGAGATGGCCGCCAACGCCCGCCAAGCCTTTGCGCGCTTTGCTGAAGAAGGCTGGATAACCATCACAATCGTCGAGGCATCAGGCATCCCCGCGGGCTGGGCCGCCCGCGAGGACATGGACGAGACAATCACCGACTTCTGGATCGATCCGGATTTTGAGGGTCGCGGTCTCGGCACGGCTCTCCTGGATGCGGTGGAGGAGGGCATGAAGGCGCAAGGCTTTTCCGTCGCCCGCCTCCAGACGCACGCCATGAACGGCGATGCCCTGAAATTCTTCGAAAAGCGCGGCTATTCGGTGAACTGGCTGACGGTCAGCTACAATCCGAAGCTCGACCGGGATGTGCAATCGGTCGGTCTTTCCAAGTTGCTGTCGGACGAAGGCGGCACCGGCTACGGCCAGGAATTCTGAGAGAAGCGCATGAGGCCGAGCGCTGCCAGCGCGACGATCTGGATCGTAAGCATCGCCGGGACCAGCCAGTTGAACGGTGCCTTGCGCGTTTTGTGACGAAACAATCGCTGACCGAGGAAGGCGCCGAGCGCCCCGAACAGAATGATCGCGATCACAAGCCGTCGCTCGGGCACCCGCCAGAGCCCACGGATCGCCGCGCGCTTGTCGAGACCAAAGAGGCAGAGCACGCCCAAGTTCCAGACAATGAAGAGGATGCCCAGCAAGGCCGGCAAGGGGAGCATGGTGACAGACATGATCCTTCCTAGCGCGTGAAGACTTAAAGTTCGGCTTCACTTGGCCCAGTCCTGAAACGCAGGCTGTTGCGGCCTCTCCAGCCTTGCACCTTCGGCCCAATTGCTCTACCTCACGAGACAACACGTCCACGCATGACACGAGCATCCGATGACCCTGGTAGACACCCGCACGCCCGATCCGAAACGCTTCATCCCCGGTGCCACCGGTGACTGGGAAGTCATCATCGGCATGGAAGTCCATGCCCAGGTGCTGTCGCAAGTCCAAGCTGTTCTCCGGCGCCTCGACCGACTTCGGCAGTGCCGCCCAATTCCAACGTCTCGCTCGTCGATGCCGCCATGCCCGGCATGCTGCCGGTGATCAACGAGCGACTGCGTCGAGCAGGCGGTGCGTACCGGGCTCGGCCTCAAGGCGCAGATCAACCTGCGCTCGGTGTTCGACCGCAAGAACTACTTCTATGCCGGACCTGCCGCAGGGCTACCAGATCTCGCAGTTCAAGGACCCGATCGTGGGCGAGGGCGAGATCGTCATCGCTCGACCTGCCCGCACGGCAAGACGACATCGAGATCGGCATCGAGCGCCTGCATCTCGAGCAGGATGCCGGCGAGTCGATGCAGGACCAGCATCCGACCGATGTCCTACATCGACCTGAACCGGTCGGGCGTGGCGCTGATGGAAATCGTGAGCAAAGCCCGACCTGCGCTCGGCCGACGAGGCGGCGGCCTATCTCGACCAAGCTGCGCTCGATCGTGCGCTATCTCGGCACCTGCGACGGCAACATGGACGAAGGCTCCATGCGCTGCCGACGTCAACGTCTCGGTGCGCAAGCCCAACGGGCCGCTCGGCACGCGTTGCGAGATCAAGAACGTGAACTCGATCCGCTTCGTCGAAGCCAGGCGATCGAATACGAGGCGCGGCGCCAGGTCGAGCTGATTGAGGGCGGCGGCACCGTCGGTGCAGGAGACGCGGGGGTTCGATCCCAACAAGGGGGAGACGCGCCCGCAACGCTCCAAGGAAGATGCACACGACTACCGCTACTTCCCCGATCCCGACCTGCTGCCGCTCGAATCCTGACCAAGGAGTATGTCGAGAAGACTCAAGAAGCGAGCCTGCCCGAGCTGCCCGACGCACGGAAGACATCGCTACGTCGGCGAGCTACGGGCTCTCGCGCCTACGATGCCGGGCGTGCTCGATCGCCGAGAAGGAGACGGCCGAGTTACTTCGAGACCGTCGCCAAGGGCCGCGACGCCAAGCACGGCGGCCAACTGGGTGACCGGCGACTTGCTTCGGCATGCCTTGAACACGCCGCGGCATCGGCATCGGCGAGACGCCGGTTGCGCCCGCCCAGCTCGGCGGCATCATCGACCTGATCATGGCCGACGGCACGATCTCGGGCCAGCATCGCCAAGGACCTGTTCGAGATCGCCATGGAGGAGACAGGCAAGTGATCCGGCCGACGCTGGTCGAGGAGCCGCGGCCTCAAGCAGGTCACCGATACCGGCGCCATCGAAAAGGCCGCCGATCAAGGCGGTGATCGACGGCCAATCCAGGACCAGGTCACCAAGGCCTACAAGGCCAAGCCGACGCTCGTTCGGCTGGTTCGTCGGCCAGGTGATGAAGTCGACTGGCGGCAAGGCCAATCCGCAGGCCGTCCAGGCACTCGTCAAAGCCAAGCTCGGCATCGTCGAGGAGTAAGATCGGTGTTCTTCGTCCGCACGGCCAACGACCGGGATGTCGAACCGCTCCGCGCCCTGCTGACGCAGAGTTTCCATGCGACCTATGACCGGTTCTACGGACCGGCCAAGGTCGCCGAGCTGATCGCGGCCTGGCATTCGCCGGCCGAGATCAAGCGGCGCATTCACGTCAAAGGCGGCGAATACCTCGTCGCCGACGACGGCAAGCGGATCGGCGGCATGGCCTTCGCGGCGGTGTCGGAAAAGCTGACCAAGACCGCGATCCTGCACCAGCTTTATGTCCACCCGGACCATCAGCGCCAGGGCATCGGCCGCGATCTCTTCGCCGAGATCGAGACCTGCTTTCCCGATGCCGAGATCCTGCGGCTGGAAGTCGAGCCCCAGAATGCCGGCGCGATCGCCTTCTACGAGGCGCATGATTTCGTCGAGGTCGACCGGACCAAGAATTGCGGCGGTCCCGACAGCGGGATCGAGGCTGTGATCATGGAAAAGCCGCTCAAGTGAGCGGCTTTTTTCTTGTCTGCCTTTCGCTCAGTTGAAGGGCGGTTCCGTCACCTTGCCGTCTTCGTCGATCAACTGCACGGCCGTGCATTCGATGAGACCGTCTTCCTTGGCATTGCTGCAGGCGAGGTCAGCCGCCTTGATGGCGAGGTCTTTCGTCTGCCAGCCGCAAGAGAACTGGTGCCAGTGTGGCCCGCCATCGGCCATCATGAAGATATCAACGCTCCAGTTGCCAGGAGAGCAGACCGCATTCACTTCGCAGGCCTCGACCGTTCCGCCGCCCTCGATGCATTGCTTGACGGCGCAGTCGATGGCGCTGGCCGCATCCTTTTCCGCGCAGAGCCCCGAGCTCATTTCCGGCGCCTGCACATAGGCAATCGCCTTGCGTCCGCCCTCCTGAGCTTGGGCCGCCATGGCAGAAAGGGTTACGCACAGAATTGTCACCAGTCGTCGCATGCCTGTCATCAAGAAGTCCCCCGGGATCGCTATGGAAAGCCTAACTAGCGCAAGGACAGGGTAGGCATGCAAGTGCAAACAGCGACGATCCGGGAAGCCACCGAGAATGATCTGGAGCCGATCATCGCCCTCTTCGCCGACGACCCGCTCGGCGGCCATGGCGACACCACCGATCCACAGGCGCTGCCCGACTACAGCGCCGCCTTCCGCAAGATCGCGACGTCCCCGAATGAATCGCTCTATGTCGCAGAGCTTGGCGGCGAAGTCGTCGGCACCTTCCAGACCATGGTCACCACCACCATGACGGCGCGGGGCGCATCCTCCCTGATCGTCGAGGGCGTGCAGACACGGGCCGACATGCGGGGCAGGGGCATTGGGGCGGTCATGATCAATTTCGCCATCGACAAGGCCCGCGCCGACGGCATGCGTCTGGTACAGCTCACCTCCAATGCGGTGCGCACCGACGCTCACCGCTTCTATGAGCGGCTCGGCTTCACGCCCTCCCATATCGGCTTCAAGTTGAAGTTGAAATGAAGGGGGTGCGGCGGGGAATCACTGGACAAGCCGAGAGTGAGGCGGCATAAGCGAGACAGGATCGACAAGGCCGTCCTGCGGCCTGCGGTAATTGCCCAAGGATACACGATGAAGCAGCTTCTCTTGCAGATCTTCACCTGGTGGAACGGTCAGACCATGGGGACCCGCTTCTTCACCTGGCGTCACGGCAAGCGCGTCGGCGAAGACGAGTTCGGCAATGTCTATTACGAAGGCCCGATGACGAGCTGGGGCCAGCCGAAGCGCTGGGTCATTTACAACGGTTATGCCGAAGCCTCGAAGATTGCCTCTGGCTGGCACGGCTGGATGCATTACCGCACCGACACCCCGCCGTCGAAGGAAGACTACAAGCCGCGCGAATGGGAAAAGGCGCATCGCCCGAACCCGACGGGCACGGCTGCCGCTTACCGTCCGCAGGGTTCCATCTCCGCCACCGGCGAGCGTCCGCGCGTCACCGGCGACTACGACGCATGGACGCCGGGCGGCTGATACCCGATTTGGCCATAATCCGGCATTAGGGCCTCTTGAACGAGGCCCTTCTTGTATCTGGCTTCCGGTCGATTTGGGCCAGTGGATCCACGAAAGCGAGCGTGACGATGAAATTGAGTGCATGGGCATGGGCCGTTCCGGTTATCGGACTTGCCGCCGCAGCATCCGTCGGCTTGGCCGGCAAGGCCGATGCCGCCCGCCTCGAGAATCCCGTCGCCGAATTCGCCGGCATCGACAAGATCACCGGCCGCATCACCACCTTCGACGTTTATGTCAACGAGACGGTCCAGTTCGGCGCCCTCCAGGTGACGCCGAAGATCTGCTATTCGCGGGACGAAAGCGAAGCCCAGAAGATCGACGCCTTCATTGAGGTCGATGAAATCACGCTCGACCGCAAGATCCGCCGCATCTTCTCCGGCTGGATGTTTGCCGACAGCCCGGCGCTCAACGCCGTCGAACATCCGATCTATGACGTCTGGCTAACCGGCTGCAAGACGACGTCGGAGGTTCCGCCGCCGCCGGGCGTCGAGGCCGTGGCAAAGCCGGCTCCTGAGCCCGCCAAGCCGGCGTCCGCTACAGCGCCGGTACCGACCACGGATCCGACACAGCCTGCCACGGACCCGTCTCTCGCGACCGTACCGGGCGGAGATCCCAACCAGACGGCTCTGCCGCCGCTTGATGCGCCTGTGGAAGTCCCCAACGAGGTCATCGGCGGTCCGCTGCCGGAGGCTGACATCCTGCAGCAGGACGATCTGGTCCCTGAAGGCCAGCCCCTTCCGCCGCCGACGACCCCCGTAACCCCGCCTCCGGGCGTTGGCCTCTTCTGAGGCCATCCCGGTCGGTCAAGCTAGGCGCGATTGCTGCGATTCCGGACCGCCGGGCGCAGCACCTGTATTTCCCGCAATCCGTCCTTCGACTGGTCTGTGGCCGTGGAAGAAACGTTCTCCGCGAAACGATATGGGCTCCCTGCCGGCGCCCCAACTGCAAGACGCTTCGCGGTTGACTTCCTCCCCAATAGGGAGAACAAGAGGCGAACGAACAGGAGTTCTCCCATGTCTCTCTCCGAAAAATTTATCGTCCTGCCGTTCAAGAAGAACCGCGGCAACATCGTGCCCGGCGAGATGCGGCAAGCCTCTAGCGCCGCCTCGGCGGAGAAGATTGCCACCGCCATGTCCGCCCGCCACCTTGGCGTTGCCGCCTATTCCATTCAGGTAGACGAGGAGAGCGGCGACATGACCAGTCCCAAGCTGATCATTGCCTTCGGCGAAACGGCAGACCTGACCGTGAACTGACGGAGCACTTCACGTGCCCCGGAGTGCCGTTTCTGGGTTGCTACTTGTCGTTTTTGATAGCAAGGATTCCGGCAGAGATTTTCTGTCTCAATTGGGCTGATATGAGAGATGACTGACCCTGTGATGCAGTCCGCGACGGCGGCTGGTGCCGTTGACAGCATGGTAGGCGAACTGACGGCCGCTGATCCGCTGTTGGTCCGCAATGACGCGCTTCTTGCAGCGGTCCTGAGTGGCTGCGGGGACTGCATCAAGGTGCTGGACCTCCAGGGCCGCCTGCAGTTCATGAGCGAAGGCGGCAAGCGGGTCATGGAAGTCGACGACTTCACACCGCTCAAGGGCTGCCCCTGGCCGGATTTCTGGAGTGGCGATGGCAATACCGCCGCTCGGCAGGCCGTGGAAGCGGCGATTGCCGGAAAGCCCTCCCGCTTTGTGGGTGAGGCGAACACCGTGAAGGGCAATAGCCGCTTCTGGGATGTTCAGGTGGCGCCGATCTTCAACGCCGATGGCAGTCCTTCCCACATCCTGTCGATATCCAAGGACATCTCCGACGTCACCGACGCGCGGCAGCGGCTCGAGCTATTGAACGGTGAACTGCAACACCGCATCAAAAACACGCTCGCCGTGGTTAGCGCTATCGCTCGTCAGACGCTGAAAGGCGACGATATCCGCGATCGTCGCGATGCCTTTACCGGCCGCTTGCAGGCACTCGCCGAGGCCAATGACATGATTTCGACGAAGGCCCTGCAGGATGCGCCGATCCGTGCGGTGGTCGAAAACGCGCTGCGCCCGCATGTGCAGAGTGAGCAGCGTTTCTCGATCTCCGGTCACGACCTCGACCTGACCGCCAAACACGCTCTGACGGTGGCGCTGACCATCCACGAGCTTGCCACGAACGCGACGAAATACGGCGCGCTTTCCGATGGCAATGGCAAGATTGACATTCGTTGGCAGGTCGATCGCAAGGCGGACAATCCCGACGAAGCCTTCCAGTTCGTCTGGCAGGAAAGCGGCGGACCGCATGTTCATCTGCCGAAGTCGGAAGGGTTCGGCTCGAAGCTCATTTCGCGGATCTTCGCCGCCGATTTCGACGGCCAGGTCAGCGTGGAATACCACCCGACCGGCCTCGTCTGCACGATGAGGGCACCGATCCCGCAGTAAGCGGGATCACGGCGAGCCTAAAGTAACAGCCGCCGCTCTTAGACTGCGCCAGAGAGCCATGGCCGCCGGCGGCGCGGAGGCGAAGCGCGCCTTCGAAGCGATGATGGACATGGGCAAGATCGATGTGGCGAAGATCGATGCCGCGAGGCGAGGGTAATTGCCCGACTCAACACAAGGTCAGCCACAACACCCCGCCATAGGTGATCAGCGTCGACGCAAGCGCTGCCGCCTGCAGCATGCCCGCAACCTTCATCAGCAGTTTCGCCTCATCCGTCTGCGGTTCACCGAGCGCTCGCTTCCCATACCAGTGAAGCCCGCCGATCAGCACCAGTACCTGAACGAGCATGGCTGCCAGCAACAGCCGCAGCCCGGAGATTGGTCCGAATTCGATACGGTGCCAGCCGAGGTGGCAGCCGGTCGCCTGGGCGGCATAGAGCAGCAGGAAGGCGCCGGCCCAGATCACGAAGCCTGTCAGCAGAAGTACAAAAGCGGGAGCCTTCATCTCATGGCCCTCCGATCCCGGTCAGGCTTTGCAGCACGAAGGGGAAGGCAAGCCCGATGAGGCCAGCGACCGCCGTATAGTCGTGCCAGAGCTGACCGATCCTGAGGTCTAGCACCCGTGCCGGCCCGATAAACCCGGCTCGCCAACGCCACAGCGCATAGAGTGCCAGCACGGCCCCGATGCCTGCATGCAGCACCACATATGCGGCAACCGCAAAGGCAGCGGCTGAGGCGGCATGCCCCGTCGGTGCCGGGATCGACATCAGGATCACGGCAACCGCTGCAACGCTTGTGAGATGGGCTACGAGCGCAAGCGAGAGGCTCACGACCGTCCGGCCGGGTTTCCCGTCGGCAAGCCGGCCGGCAACGGCGGCGGCGATCAGCGCCAGTCCCCCGACTACCGAGGGCGCTACGAAGGTGAAGTCGAGATCAGGTGGCGGCCAGTTCGGGGCGGAAAGCCAGAGGAAGAATGCGCCGAAGATGAGCGACGTATAGGCCGTCGCATCCGCAGCAAGCGCAAAGACGACAGCCCACCACGATGGCGGTTGCGCCACCTCCTGGTGATGCAGCGCCCGTTGGCCAAGGCCGACCTCCAGTGGGCCGATCTCCTCTTTCAGCCCTGTATCTGGCGTCCAGAGGAAGAAGAAGATGATGACCGCGACGAGGGCAACAGGTGTCAGCCAGTAGAGCTTGGTCAGCAGGCTCGCGAAGAAGACGGCCGTTGCCATCGCCGTCCAGAGCGGCAGATAGGTCGGCCGGGGAAGCACGACGACATGGTCGAGCCGCCCGGTCACCATGTCGACGGTGAGCGTTTCCATCCAGTCATTGCGCACGAAGCCGAGATAGCCACGCCCAGCAGCAAGCTCGGGGCCGAGGCTCCGTGGCTCAAGGGAATCGGCGCGACGGTCGATATGGGGGAGGGAGCCGAAATTATAGGAGGGCGCCGGCGTGGGGGTTGCCCATTCCAGCGTGCCAGCCTCCCAGGGATCACGCCGAAATGGTCGGCCGTGACGAATGAGCATGATCAGGTCGAGCGCCACAAGCGCGAAGCCGATGGTCATGACGAAGCCGCCGACGGAGGAGATGAAGTTCAACACCTCCCAACCGGTCGCCTGCGGATATTCGAACACCCGTCGCGGCATGCCGCGAAGGCCCGTCAGGTGCATGATGAAGAAGGTGGCGTTGAAGCCGATGAAAATAAGCCAGAAGGCAGGCTTCGACAGATGCTGCACGGGTTGGCGTCCGGTGATATGCGGCAGCCAGTAATAGGCCGCTGCCATCATCGGAAAGACGAAGCCGCCGACCAGCACGTAATGCAGATGTGCCACGACGAAATAGCGTGTCGTGCGCCTGCCAGTCGAAGGGCACCATGGCGAGCATGACGCCGGTCAGGCCTCCCGCTACGAAGACGAAGAAGAACCCGAACACATGCAGCATCGGGATCGAATAATGCGATTTGCCATGCGCCATGGTGGCAAGCCAGGCAAAGATCTGGATCCCCGTCGGAATGGCGACAAGCGCGCTTGCCGCCGAGAAGAAGGAGAGCGCCACATGCGGAATGCCCACCGTATACATGTGGTGGACCCACAGCCCGAAGGATAGGAACGCCATGGCGACGATTGCCGCGACGATCAGGCCGTAGCCTTCGAGCCGCGTGCGCGACAGAACCGGGATGATGGTCGAGAGCGCCCCGGCCGCGGGCAGGAAGATGATGTACACCTCGGGATGGCCGAACAGCCAGAACAGGTGCTGCCACAGGATGGGATCGCCGCCGCGCGCCGGATCGAAGAACGCCCAGTCGAACGCGCGCTGCACCTCGAGCAGGATCGAGCCCAGGATCAGCGGCGGAAAGCCGATCAGCATCATCGCTGCCGCCACGAGCATGTACCAGGCAAAGATCGGCATGCGGGTGAGCGACATGCCCGGTGACCGTACCTTCAGGATGGTCACCATGATCTCGATCGCCGCAGACAGCGCCGAAATCTCGACAAAGGTAATGCCGAGCAGCCAGACATCGGCATTGATGCCGGGCGAATAGGGCCGCGACGAGAGCGGCGTATACATGAACCAGCCGCCATCGGGCGCGATGCCGAAGATCAGTGCCGCGACCAGGAAGGACCCACCGAACAGGTAACACCAGTAGCCATAGGCGGACATGCGCGGGAAGGCGAGATCGCGTGCGCCCAGCATCTTCGGTAGCAGATAGATGGCCAGTCCCTCGAAGAAGGGGATGGCAAACAGGAACATCATGATGACGCCATGCATCGTGAAGACCTGGGCATATTGGGCGGCATCGAGGAAGGCGCTGTTGGTCGAGGCAAGCTGCGCCCGGATCAGCATGGCAAGCACGCCGCCGATGGCGAAGAACACAAGCGCCGTCACCATGAATCGCATGCCGACCACATTGTGGTTCACGGCCGAAAACCGTTGCCATCCGCGCCCCGATCCCCAGATCGCATCCAGCTGATGGTGCAGCCGGATCGCCGACCCTGGTGTCTGATACCCGGTCTCGGGTCTGGCGTCGGTCATGGTGTGGGCACTCCTGCGGAAAGCGCGGTCAGGCGTTGGCGGTAGACTTCGGGCGGATGGGCCTCGACGGCAAAGCGCATGCCGGTATGGCCGACGCCGCAATATTCGGCGCAGATGCCGCCATAGCGCCCCGGCACATCGGCCCGGATGCGCAGAACGGTCTCATGTCCGGGCACGGCATCGATCTTTCCGGCAAGCCTGGGGATCCAGAAGCTGTGCACGACATCGGCGCTGGTGACCCGAACTTCGACCACGCCACCCGCCGGGATGTGCAGCGTCCCGTCGGTTGCGATGTCGGCGCCGATGTCAGGATAACCAAACTCCCAGCGCCACATCGCGCCGCGCGCCTCGACGCGGGCGACAACAGGCTCGTTCTGCCAGGCGCCGATCAGATATTCCCCTTGCGCCATGCCGTATGTCATGAGCGCGATGAGCACGGGAACGGGCAGGAACATGCCGCCGGCAATCATCCAGCCCTTGGGCGACAAGCTGCGACCGAAGCCGGGTTTGAAGAAGACGAGGCAGAAGAGAACAAGCACCAGCGACAGGATCAATCCGGCGCCGAAAAGCATGATCCACCAGAGATTGGCGATCGCTCCTGCATAAGGCCCCGCCGGATCAAGCGTCGAGAGATCGCCGGAACAGGAGGTAAGAAACAGCGCCCCGAGAGAGAGCGGTGCAAGGCGATGGAACATTCCACCGGTCACCGACCTTTTCCCCGCAAACGGAGAACCCCCATGGCCGAAACATCTCAGACCGACGCTGCCAATCCCGTGATTGAACAGCTGGAAGAAAAGGACAAGACCTCCGCGGTCGCGGTTGCCGGTCACCCCTTGCATGCGATGAGCGTGCATTTCCCGATTGCCCTCGTCTTCGGCACGCTCGCCGTCGATGTCTTCTACTGGTTCACGGCGGACCCCTTCTGGCTGCGTGTCGGCCTCTGGTCCTCCGGTACGGCCTTTGGGGCGGGTGTCGCCGCAGGTCTCGTCGGAACGGCTGAACTTCTCCTCGTGCCCGGTATCCGCGCCCGCGCTGCAAGCTGGGCCCATGCGATTGCGGCCATCACCCTGATCTCCGTTGCCGGTGCAAACTGGGGCCTGCGCCTCATCGATCCAAACGTCGTTCTGCCGCATGGCATGTTGCTCTCGGTTCTGGCAGCCATTCTGACGGGGATTGCCGGCTGGCATGGCGGCAAGCTGATCTTCGATCACGGTATCGGCCTCATGGTGTCGCCCAAGGATTGATGGGATCGAGTAGGCGCTTCAGCCCACCCGGCTCGTACATCACGGCCGGGAGGGAGATCTGAGGCGCCTCCTTGGCAAGCACAAGCACCAGGATGGCCAGCACGACGGCGCAGCAGCTTGCGGTCGCCAGCACAAAGCGCCAGGCCGGATAGACCTCGCCGTCCTTGAACAGCCGGATGACCACCAGCCCCGAAAAGACGTGGAATATCGACAACAGGCCGACAAAGGCGAGCTTCCAGGAAAACCATGGGGAAAAGACATCCCTCAGGAAGCTGAGACCGATACCGCTTGCGACCGCGATGAAGGCCGCCGGCGAGATCAGCACCACGAAGGCAAAGCGCGTCATGCGCTGCATGCGATAGAGCGCATCATCGCTTGTCACATGCGCCCGCTGCACATAGAGGCTCGGAAGGCTGATCAGCCCGGCCGTCCAGATGGCGATCGCCGCGATATGCACGAACTTCAAGAGCGCAATCATCAGCGAGGCGCCTCGCTGTCGAAGCTTCGCCCGGCAAAGACGCTGCGCAGTCTGAGCAAGGCGGCCAGCAGATAGGGAAGGGCGGCCGGCACCCACATCAGAAGTCCGGCCAACTGCTGGTCGGCAAGGGGCGAAAGCCCGAAGGGATGCGTCGTGTCCATATGCGCGGCAAAGAGGGGCTCGCGCGAAAACGTGAGAAGTGCCCCGAGCATGCCCATCTGGATCGTGGTGCCGAGCAGAAGCGCAAGCGCTACCCCCGCCGAGCGACGTGGCGACAAGATATCCGCCCAGAGCCAGAGAGCCGAGCCGATCAGCGTCAGCTCCATCAACCAGTAGGCGGCTGGCGAGGAGAGGGCGAAGAGATAGGGACCCGGCGCATGCCAGACCCACATCAGGATTGTGTGCACGATAAACGAGAGCTGTGCCGGCAGAAGCTGGCGTTCCCTCGACCGTGGCGGGATCGACAGCACGACGAGCGGCGCAAGGAATGTGACGAGCAGGATGTGGTGCAGCACCCGTGCCGAAAACAGCGCGGATGCCAGCGCGCAGAGCGGTGACACGAAGGCGATCAGCATGACGATGAGAGCGGTGATGGCCGCCAGCCGCTGACGCCCGTTGTCGGCAGAAATGACCAGCAGCGCAAACACGGCGCCGATTGCGGCGAGCAGCGGCGGATCGAAATTCCAGGTGCTCCACAGTGTCTCAGGCGACGGCGCGGGGCCGCAATAGATATCCAGGTTCATGCTTGCCACCCCAGTCCGGCGTAGAATTCGTCGTTTGCCCCGAGCACACTGTCCCCCCGAGGCGCTTGCGACCTTTCGGCGCAACACGCACGGAGCGACATTGTTCCATCTTTTGATGTCTGGTCCGGATTTCGCCGGTTCGCTGGGGTGGATCAGCCCGCGCGTTCGATCCGGACAGGCACCGACTTGTAGGCCGGCGTCTTCGAAGCGAGGTCATGGTGGGAGAGAGGCACCAACGGATTGAGCTCCGGGTAATAGCCGCCGACGCAGCCATCCGGCAGATCGAACGGCAGCACTTCCAGCCCGCCGACCCGGCGATCGATACCGTCTCCGGCATCGGTGACCAGCGTCACTCTTTCCCCGACCGTCAATCCATTGCGCTCGATCTCGCGCGGGCTGATGAGCAGCACGTCGCGCGTCCCCTCGATCCCGCGCAGCCGGTCGCTATAGCCATAGATGGTCGTGTTGAACTGGTCGTTGCTGCGCATGGTGATCAGGCTCATCCGACCCGGTGCCGCATCAAAACCTGTGGCCGAGAGCATCTCGGGCGTGACAAACTCCGCCTTGCCGCTCTCTGTCTTCCACTGCCGCTCGCGGGCGGAATTGCCCCGGTAGAAACCACCGGGCGTGAAGATCCGGGCGTTGAAGTCCTTGAACTCGTCCGGATAGGTCCGCTCGATCAGGTCCCGCACCAGGGCCGTATCCCGCGCCCAGCGGCTCCACATCATCTTCGGGTTTTCCGGCAGTGTCGCCTGGGCGATCCGGCTGACGATCTCGATCTCGGACTTCAGCTGATCGCTCGCCGGCTTGCGTTTGCCGACCGAGCCGTGAACTGAGCTCAGGCTGTCTTCCACCGACACGACCTGCGGCTTGCCCGTCAGCAGATCCATTTCGCTCCGCCCAAGGCAGGGCAGGAGATAGGCGACCTCGCCATTGATCAGATGACCGCGGTTGAGCTTGGTGGCGATCTGAACCGTCAGCCGCAAACGCGGCCAGGCCTCCTCCATCGCCCGTTGTTCCGGGATCGCCCGCAGGAAGTTGCCGCCAAGCCCGATGAAGGCGCTCACCTCGCCCTTGAGGATGCCCTCGCAGGCTTCGACCGTGTTCATGCCCTTCTCGCGTGGCGGCTCGAAATCGAAGAGCTCAGCCAGCCGGTGGAGCGGCACAATTCCGGCTTCTCGGCAATGCCGACCGTCGCGCTGCCCCTGCACGTTCGAATGCCCGCGCACCGGCGACATGCCGGCCCCCTTGCGCCCGATATTCCCCTTGATCAGCAGCAGGTTCATATAGGTCGCGATATTCTCAAAGCCGTGCACATGCTGGGTGAGCCCCATGCCATAGATGCCGATGGTACTGTCCGCCTCGACATAGACGGCACCCGCCGCCTCGATCGCCGCCCGGGTAAGGCCCGACACCGCCTCGATCTCGGCCCACTCGACCTGCCGCACGCGCGCCTCGAACGCCTCGAAGCCGACCGTATGTTCGGCGATGAAGGCGCGGTCGATAACCTGACGATTGTCGGCCTGTGCTGCTTCATCGGCGGCCAGCACATGCTTGCAGAGCCCAAGCAGCACGGCGATATCGCCGCCCGGCTTCACCTGGTGATACTGGCAGGAAAGCTGTGTCGCGTGACCGCTCACCATCGCCACTGGATCCTGTGGACTGATCATGCGCTCCAGCCCGCGCTCGCGCACGGGGTTGAACGTCACGATCCGACAGCCGCGCTTCACCGCCGCTTGCAGGTCATGCAGGAAGCGTGGGCTGTTCGATCCGGTATTCTGTCCGAAGAAGAAGATCGCGTCACAATGCTTAAAATCATCAAGCACCACGGTGCCGACCGGCGAGCCGATCACCTTCTTCAGGGTCACCGATGTCGTCTCGTGGCACATGTTGGAGCTGTCGGGCAGATTGTTGTGGCCATAGGCCCGGGCAAACAGCGCCCAGCAATAGGACGTCTCCAGGCTCGCCCGCCCGGAGGTGTAAAACACCGTTTTCTTCGGATCCATTCCGCGAAGCTCCTGCCCGATCGCGGCAAAGGCCTCATCCCAGGAACAGGGCACATAGTGATCGCTCGCCCGATCGTAGCGCATCGGATGCGTCAGCCGCCCGAGCTGCTCGAGATCGTAATCGCTGAAGGACTTGAGTTCAGTCACGCTATGCCGGGCAAAGACCTCTGGCCCAGCCTTCCGCCCCGTCAGTTCCCAAAGCGTCGCCTTGGCGCCATTCTCGCAAAACTCGACGGGTTTGTGATCGGCCGATTTCGTCCAGGCGCAGGAGACGCAGGCAAAGCCACCCGGCTTGTTCTGCTCCAGAAGGGTGGCGATGGCGCCAGGGCTGATGCCTTCTTCACGGACGATACGGGCGATCCCGCGAAGCGACCCCCACCCACCGGCCGGCCCATCATAGGTCACCGTCGCATCATCTATTGCCATCGTCTGTTCCCTTCGCGTCTGGTGCTTCGAAGGGGGAACGACTGGGGAGAGTTTGGTTGCGCTGAGGGAGCGAGACCCCGCTGATGCCTGACGAAAAACCGACTGATATGGTGAGTGCTGGGCAGTGAACTGCGCGATCAACTACTCGTAGCCACCACCCTAAACACTGGACGTATCGCCCCCATTGCGCTAGCCGAGTGTGGCGACCCCGTGTCTGGAGTATCCGATGGCGCTTCCCACGATCTTCTCGCCTTCCCAGAACTGCTGGCGCATCGAGAAAGCCGACGAGTTTTCGATCCTCATCGATGCCAATGACTATTTTGCGTCAGTCCGCGCGTCGATGATGGCGGCCAAGCGGTCGATCTTTTTTGTCGGCTGGGACTTCGATGCGTCCATCACGCTTGGTCACCCCAAGGTCGATGATGGAGCCCCGCGCGGGGTGGGAGACTTCCTCCTCTGGCTTGCGCGTCGCACCCCGGGTCTCGAAATCAGGATCTTGCTGTGGAGCCCGGCACCGCTCGCCAGCTGGGCAAGGCCGTCCAACCTTCCCTATCTTCTGCGCTGGAAATGGAACCGGCAGATCTCCGTTCGCCTGGATGGCAAGCACCCGCTAGGCGGCTCCCATCACCAGAAGATGCTGGTGATCGACGATGCCGTTGCCTATTGCGGCGGCATCGACGTGACGCTTGATCGGTGGGACACCCGGGAGCATCTGGACGACAACCCTGACCGTCGCCGCCCTAACGGCAAGCCCTATGGTCCCTGGCATGACATATCCAGCCGGTTCACGGGGCCGGCCGCCCATGCGCTCGGCGAACTCTGCCGCCACAGATGGACCCGCGCAGGCGGAGAGGACGTGCCACTGGTGCAAACGGTCCCGACACCGGAGGACAGCGCCCCGCACTTCTCCTTCGGAGAGGTCGATCTCGCCATTGCCCGCACAAGTCCGGCCTATCAGGACGAGACCGCCGTCACGGAGATCGAGCATCTCACGATCGGCATGATCAACGCGGCCCAACGCGTGGTTTATGCCGAGAGCCAGTACTTCGCCTCGCGTGCCGTGGCGCAAGTGATCGCACGAAGGCTCGCCGAGCCGGAGGGGCCGGAATTCGTCCTGATCAATCCGACCACCTCGGACAACTGGCTGGGCCAGATCGCCATGGACACCGCCCGCGCGCGCCTCGTCGAATCCCTGCGCCGCCACGACAAGTTCGGACGCTTCAGGATCTATCACCCGATCACGGCGAAGGGCCAGCCGATCTACGTGCACGCCAAGCTGATGATCACAGACGACCAATATCTTCGCGTCGGCTCGTCCAACATCAACAACCGATCGATGCGCTTCGACCAGGAATGTGACGTCGCCCTGGAGGCCGGCGCCTCAGAGCAGCTTTCCATGAGGATCGCGAGCTTCCTGGAATGATCTGCTGGCCGAGCATCTGGGCACCACGCCCGACGCCATCGATCAGGCGATCCGTCAATGCGGCTCGCTGATTGCCGCAATCGAGATGCCGCGGTCGCAGAATGCAGGATCGTATGTCGAGACACTGAAGCCGTATGAGACCCCCGACATGTCCGACATCGAACGCTGGCTCGCTGACAACGAGATCCTGGATCCGGAAGGGTCTGAAGCGGTCTTCGAGCCAATCGAGAAGCGTGGCCTGTTTAGGGGGAGACTGAAGCGGCCAAGGCGGCGGAAGGCGGGCGGGTAGGAGCAGGGGTGTCGAGAGAGCCAAGTTTCTTAAAAACTAAGCCTCAGTCGAATTTTCAAAGCTCCGCCGCATTTCATTCAGATGTTCCGTGAATACTTTGTCAGCAGAAGGAAAATGGGCGCGGTGATCGAGCAGCCATTTCAGCTCGCTCTCAACGCGGCGAACTCCAAAATAATAATGAATGCGTGCGTCATTGCCTGCCCTGTATTTTCGTGAATAGTAGGCAAAAAGCAGAGCCTCAAGCACGTCAAGACGTTCGCGGAAGCCTCTGATGCTTGCCAGCTCAGTCAGTGCAGATTTTTTGTTGTCCAAATTTACATTTGCCTCAAGAAAAATACTGCTGGTTAAAATGAGAGACTCAGAGATCCTTTCACCAGAAAAAAGAAGTCGAGCTTGCTCAAAACGAGTAGACCACTGTTCGACAGCTGCAACGATGGAATCTATAGATTCCAGTGCTGGGACTATATCGTACAATATATGACTTAGTACGGATCTGACTGATTCGTCCTCTCCTCTAAGTACATAGTCTTTGAAAAGCATCTGCTGATTGACGCGAAGAAGATTCAATTGTTGCTCACTTACTTCCTTGGTGCCCGCCAACTCAGCTGTCTGTTGCCGATATACATCTGTAGCGGTTGCAAGCTCGATCCGCTGAAGGCGAAGCTCTCGCTTCTGAAGCTGGATAGTGAGCACAAGCCAAAGAAATGCGAGACAGGAAAAAAAGCCAGCAAGGGCGTCCCCCATTTCGTTGAGAGCGAGAGACCAGAACCCCTTGAAAGCAGCAACCAACAGAAAAAGTGTGATAAATATCGCCGATCCGGCAAGGCCCCAAGCAATCAAGCGATTGTCGTCTTCTTTAGGGAAGCGATTCTCAGAGCTCATCGTTAGGCCTCCATGTGCCTATTTCACGTATGGTCTGCAACTAGTGTCCTGCAAAAGGTGCCATAATTTTAGTATCTATAGGAATGCTCAGATCAAAGTAAATGACGAAACGCATTTAAGTATTAACAGGCTGAATATTTTCACGGGATGTGTGTTACGTTTCTCCGGCTTTAAAACCTAACCGTCTCAGTCTCCATCGCCTTATCCAGCAACAGCCCATACGCCTCTTTCGGAATATCCACCGCCCCAAAGGTCTTCAAATGCTCGGTGGTGAACTGCGTATCGAGCAGCGTAAACCCGCGCTCCCGCAACCGCTCCACCAGATAGACGAGACAGATCTTCGACGCATTCGTGCGCCGTGAAAACATGCTCTCGCCGAAAAACGCCGAGCCCAGCGATACCCCGTAGAGACCGCCGACCAGTTCGTCGCCCTCCCACGCTTCCACGCTGTGGGCGTGGCCGAGGCGGTGGAGTGCGCCGTAGAGCTCGCGGATGGTCTGGTTGATCCAGGTGCTCGGCCGGTCTTCGGCCGCTTCCGCGCATTTTTCCACGACCCGGTCGAAGGCGGTGTCGAAGCGGATGTCGAAGGGGGCTTTGCGGATGGCCTTTTGCAGGCTTTTCGAGACGTGGAAGCCATCGAGCGGGATGATCCCCCGGATCTCCGGCTCGACCCAGAACAGCTCAGGGTCGTCGGCGGCGTCCGACATCGGGAACATCCCGATGGAATAGGCGCGCAGCAGGAGTTCCGGCGTAATGCTTCGGTCCCTGCTGCGTCGCCCAGCCATATCAGTTACTTGGCCGAGGTTTCGGCCAGGTACTTTTCCAGCCAGTGGATGTCGTAGTCGCCATTGGCGATGTCCTGGTTGGACACGAGATCCTGGAAGAGCGGCAGCGTCGTCTTGATGCCGTCGACGACGAACTCGTCGAGCACGCGGCGCAGACGCATCATGCATTCGACGCGGGTGCGTCCATGCACGATCAGCTTGCCGATCAGGCTGTCATAGTAAGGCGGGATCTTGTAGCCGGCATAGGCGCCGGAATCGACGCGAACGCCAAGGCCGCCCGGTGCATGGAAATGCGTGATCGTGCCGGGCGAGGGCACGAAGGTGCGCGGATCCTCGGCATTGATGCGGCATTCGATGGCGTGACCGGAAAAGACGATCTCGTCCTGCGTGACCGAGAGGCCGGCGCCGGAGGCAACGCGGATCTGCTCATGCACGAGGTCGATGCCGGTGATGGCTTCGGTGATCGGATGCTCCACCTGCAGGCGGGTGTTCATTTCGATGAAATAGAACTCGCCGTTTTCGTAGAGGAATTCGATCGTGCCGGCGCCCCGGTACTTCATCTTCTTCATCGCTTCGGCGCAGATCGAACCGATCTTCATCCGCTGCTCGACGTTGAGGGCAGGGGAGTTGGCTTCTTCCCAGACCTTCTGGTGGCGGCGCTGCAGCGAGCAGTCGCGTTCGCCGAGATGGATGGCGTTGCCCGCACCGTCGCCGACAACCTGCACTTCGATATGGCGCGGCTTGCCGAGATATTTTTCCATGTAGACGGCGTCGTTGCCGAAGGCGGCGAGCGCTTCGGAGCGCGCTGTCGAAACGGCTTCCTCGAGCTCTTCCTCGGTCTTGGCCACCTTCATGCCGCGGCCGCCGCCGCCGGCGGTTGCCTTGATCAGGACGGGGAAGCCGATCTTACGGGCGATCTCCAGCGCATTTTCTGGCTTCACCTCGCCATCAGAGCCCGGAACGACGGGGATGCCGAGTTCGACGGCGGTCTTCTTCGCCGTGATCTTGTCGCCCATCAGGCGGATATGTTCCGCCGTCGGTCCGATGAAGGTAATGCCATGGGCGTCGAGGATGTCGGCGAACTTGGCGTTTTCCGATAGGAAGCCGTAGCCCGGGTGGACTGCGTCAGCGCCGGTGATTTCGCAGGCCGCGACGATCTGGTGGATGTTAAGATAGCTGTCGCGCGACGGCGGCGGGCCAATGCACACGCTTTCGTCGGCAAGGCGCACATGCATGGCATTGGCGTCGGCGGTCGAATGAACCGCCACGGTCGCAATGCCGAGCTCCTTGCAGGCGCGAAGCACGCGCAGCGCGATTTCGCCTCGGTTGGCGATGAGGATCTTCGAGATACCGCTCATCGGATCACTCGATGATCACGAGAGGCTCGCCGTATTCGACCGGGCTTGCATCCGCGACGAGGATCGCGGTTATGCGGCCGGCACGTGGGGCCGGGATCTGGTTCATGGTCTTCATCGCTTCGATGATCAGCAGCGTCTGGCCTTCCTTGACCATCGGGCCGACCTCGACGAAGGCCGGGCGCCGGGAGCCGGCGACAGGTAAACGGTGCCGACCATCGGTGCGGTGACAGCGTTGGAGAGGTCGCGGGCGGCAGGGGCAGCGGGTGCAGCGACGGCGGCCGGAGCAGCAGCCTGTGCGGCCGGCGCCTGGACGGCATAGCCCTGCATCTGCTGCGGCATCATCACGGGCGTGCCGTTGCGTGAGACGCGGATGCGCAGGTCGTCCTGCTCCACTTCGATCTCGGTGAGATCCGTGTCGTTGAGGATGTTTGCGAGATCGCGGATCAGCTTCTGATCGATGCCCGACTTCTTTTCAGCCATGGGTGGATGTCCTGTATTCTTGTAATTGCGTGATTGTTTTCAGCGCCTGAAGCGCCAGGATGTAGCTATGAGGTCCGAAACCGCAGATGACGCCCTTTACCGCGGGCGCTATCATCGATTTGTGGCGGAATTCCTCGCGTGCATGCACGTTGGAAATATGCACCTCGATCACCGGGATCGGCGAGATGGCACGGATCGCGTCATGCAGCGCGACCGAGGTATGCGTATAGGCGCCAGCATTGAAGGCGACGCCGGCCGCCTTGTCGGCAGCCTCATGCAGCCAGTCCACAAGGGTGCCCTCGTGATTGGACTGGCGGAAGTCGATGGTGAGGCCGAGCTCGGCACCGGCGGCGATGCACTCCGCCTCGATGTCGGCGAGCGTCTTGCCGCCATAGATCCCGGGTTCCCGCTTTCCCAGCATGTTGAGATTGGGGCCGTTCAGCACGAAAATGGTTTTGCTCATCTACGCTTCCGTCGACTTTCAACCGCCTCCTATAGACCGAGAGCCCCTGCAGGGAAAGCCCTTTGCCGTGATCGCGCCAAACCGTCCCCGGAAAACGGGGAAAGGGTTAAAATCGGGGAGTGGAGGTGGGCGGTATCTGTCTCAGCAACTCGCCTTGCCGCAGGCGCGAATATTGGCGACCTTGGTTTCGATCGCCTCTTTTCCGACAGCGCCCGGAACGGTCTCGTTGCCGATCACGTAAGACGGCGTACCGGTGATCCCAAGGCTGGTCGCCAGCTTATAGGCTTCCTGCACCTGATCGGTGTTCGGGCTCTCTTCCATCTTGGCGCGGATCGCCTCTTCGGCAATGCCAAGTTCGCCGGCGATCGCGATCGCGCTTTCTTCCGAGGCGCGGCCATCCTGGGTCATCATGGCACGGAAGAAGGCGCCGTAATTGTCGGGCGACAGCTTGCGCACGGCATCCGACACCTTGTGGGCCGCTTCACTGTCGGGGCCGAGGATCGGGAATTCCTTCAGGACGTAACGGACATTCTTGTCCTCTTCGATCACGGCTTCCATGTCGGCATGCGCACGGCGGCAATAACCGCAATTGTAGTCGAAGAACTCGACGACGGTGACGTCACCCTTCGGATTGCCGATGGCGAGATCATAGGCCGAGTTGAAGATCGCATCCTGATTGGTCGAGAGAGCCTCGGCCGAGCGCTGCGAGCGGATCTCGTCCTGCTTTTTCTGCAGGGCGTCCTGTACCTCGAGCATGATCTCCGGGTTTTCGATCAGGTATTCGCGAATGAACTCGCCGAATTCCTTCTTCTGCGCCTCGTCAAGCGCGCTGGCCGGAAGCGGCATCAGGGCCGGGAGAAGCGCGATACCCGCGCTGGCGATCATCTTGAATTTCAGGGCCATGTCGTTCCTCGTCCTTGCTGCCGTCTGTCGTCTTCGACCACAGGCGTTTCATCCCGCAGGCCGGCTTTCGCCCAGCCTAAAGCCTGATGCTTTCCTGCGGAATGGCTTTTTTGCACCGCCTTGTCCAGCCTCTCCATTGTGATGCCACGCGCTTTGCGGCAAATGTCTGGCATGTGACCGAGGAGCCTTCCGTTGATTTCCATTTCCAAGCGGCAGTGCTGTTGAACCCTTCCACGCCATGGATATTCTGGCTGAGGCCACCCGCCGCAAGGCAGAAGGGCGCCCGGTCATCTCCATGGCCGTTGGCCAGCCGGGCCATCCGGCACCACAGGCAGCGCTTGAAGCCGCCCGCAAGGCACTGGAAGGCGGACGCATCGGCTATACCGATGCACTGGGGATGACCGGCCTTCGCCAGGCGCTCGCCGAGGAATACCGCCGTCGCCACAATGTCTCTGTCGACTGGAACCGCATTGTCGTCACCACCGGCTCGTCTGCCGGCTTCAACCTCGCTTTCCTGTCGCTCTTCGACGTTGGCGATGCCGTGGCGATCGCAAGGCCCGGCTATCCCGCCTATCGCAGCATCCTGGCAGCCCTCGGGTTGAAGGTGATCGAAGTCGCCGTCGGTCCAGACACTGGTTTCACGCTCACGCCTGAGAGCCTGGAGAAGGCGCAAGCCGAGGCGGGCGTTCGCCTCAAGGGCGTGCTGCTCGCAAGCCCCGCCAATCCGACCGGCACCGTGACCACGAAAGCCCAGCTTAAGGCCGTCTATGACTATTGCCAGGGGCAGGGGATCACGCTGATCTCCGACGAGATCTATCACGGCCTGACCTATGGCTCGGACGAGTCGACGGCGCTGGAGATCGGCGACGATGCCGTCATCATCAACTCCTTCTCCAAATACTACTGCATGACCGGCTGGCGCATTGGCTGGATGGTGCTGCCGCAAGAACTGGTGCGCCCGGTCGAATGCGTCGCCCAGAGCCTCTATATCTCCGCTCCGGAACTGTCGCAGATCGCAGCGCTCGCGGCCTTGAGCGCGACCGACGAGCTGGAACACTATAAGGCTGCCTGTCAGGCCAACCGCGATTTCCTCGTGACGCGTCTGCCCGAACTCGGCCTGCCGCTGCTCTCGCCGATGGATGGCGCCTTCTACGCCTATGTCGATGCGACGCGGTTCACGAACGACAGCATGGGTTTCGCCAGGCGCATCCTCGCCGAAACGGATGTGGCGGTCACACCTGGCCGCGACTTCGACCCGGTGGAGGGCCATCTGGCGATGCGGCTGTCTTATGCCGGCACCATGGCAGAGATGGTCGCGGCGACCGATCGGCTGGAAAATTGGCTCCCGAAAAGCGCTTAGGCATTGAGCGAAATGGATTCACGAACAACGACTTCGCGCGAGTTCCTGAATCAGAGTGAGAGCCAGCGGATTCAGTCTCTGAAGTTTGTGGCCTGAACAAAGAGGGGAGCCGGACATGACAATCAAGCGGATCACTTCGCTCGCTGCGGCTCCTGACATTCTGACCGAACGCACGCGCCTGCGGGCGCACCGCGTCGACGATTTCGAGCCGATGGTCTCCATGTGGCAGGACGAAGCCATCTACCGCCACATCACTGGCCGCCCCTCGACTGCGAGCGAAACCTGGTCGCGACTTCTCCGCTATATCGGCCATTGGCACGCGCTCGGCTTCGGCTATTGGGTGATCGAGGACCGGGTGAATGGCCACTACATCGGGGAAGCAGGCTTCGCCGATTTCCGTCGCGACATGGATCCGCCGCTCGGGCCGGAACCTGAGGCCGGCTGGGCGCTGGTGTCATCCGTCCATGGGCGCGGGCTTGCGACCGAAGTCATGCTGGCCGCCCATGCCTGGATGGACGCACACAATCCTCATGACCACACGCTCTGTATCCTCGCGCCGGAACACGCTGCATCGATCCGCGTGGCAGAGAAATGCGGCTATGCCCACGCCTATGACACCACCTTCGCCGGTGGTCCGACATCGGTGATGAAACGCGCACGTCTCCGCGCCTGATCGGCCGGATCCGGAAGACAAAAAAAGCAACGGTGTTACGGGTCAAGCACCGTTGCCGCATGACTGCGCATTCTGGCGTTTAGAATGATGATCATTTTACGCATGACGGCGACGAGAGCGACTTTGCCTGGCTTTCCATTTGCTCTGAGCTTGGTGTAGAAGGTTTTGATATCCGGCTCGAAGCGTATGGCTGGAAGTGCTGCAATGTAGAGGGCATCTCGCACCGTCTTTCTTCCGCCTGAGATCATGCGCTTTCCCCGCATCTGGCCACTGTCTCGATTGAGTGGCGCGACCCCGACCAATTTTGCGATCTGGCCCTTGTCCATGCTTCCCAATTCGGGAAGCCCAGCTAGGAGGAAGCAGGCAGTGCGCAAGCCAATCCCTTTGATCTGCATCACGACCGCAGCCTTCTGCGAAAGCGTTGCGTCTTCTTCCAGGCAGCGGGCCATCTCACCGACGACGACTTGACGCTGGCTTTCGAGGAATTTCAGGCTTTCCTCGATCCATTCCTGCGTTCGACCGGCGGCCTTGTTGCCCAGCTTTTCCCGACGGTTCTTCTCCTGGACGATCATATGCGAGAGTTGCCGGTAACGTGCGACGAGTTCGACAAGGGTCGCTTGTGCCTCAGAAGCAGGCGATAAGAGCTTGGTTTCCATGCGTCGGCCATAGTCAGCCAGGATGTAGGCATCGATCCTGTCGGTTTTGGAGAGCTGGCCGCAAGCGCCCGCGAATTGCCGGACCTGTCTGGCATTGACCCGCGCCACCGGGATGCCAGCAGTAAGAAGCGCTTCGAGCACACGATGCTCATAGCCACCGGTGGGCTCCAGCAGACATCGCTCGAGCCTGTCCAGTGAGGCGACAACGCTGATGAACTTGGCAATTCCAGCGGCCGTGTTGGGAAAACTGGCCGAGCGGTTATCCGGCAGAATGCAGATGTCGAAGGAGGATTTCGATATGTCGATGCCGACGAAACGGCTAGTATAAGACATGAGGCTGGTCTCCCTTATACGCGAGCGCGAAGCTCTCTCAACGGTGCGACGATGCCTCAAGCAGTACGAAGGGTTTTGCTTTTTTACGAACGAGAGTTCAGGGCCCGCAAGCCCAACCGCTTCGCACTGCGCCATTGCGGTGTTGCGATCACCCCAATGACAAACGAGGCCGGAGCATCATAACCGATGCTCCGGCCTTCAATGTATAAGGGCCCCGCAAGGGCCCTTTTTGCATTCAATCATGACTGCGCGGGTCTCAGAAGAAACCACCGCGCTTCTGCCACCAGCCGCCCTTCTTGGGCTTCGCATCGGCACTGTCTTCCGTGGCCTTGACCGAAGTCACGACCGGTTCGGACGAAGCGACGTTCGATTCGCGGTTGGCGCGGGCCGGCTTTGCCTCTTCGGCAGCCGGGGCAGGCGCCGGAGCGGCGATCGGAGCCGGTACGGCAACCGGTGCTGCTTCAACGACGGTCTCGGCAACAGGTGCCACCGGCGCAGCGACGACAGCGGCAGGTGCCACCTCGGCCACAGCTTCGGGCTCTGCGGTAGACTTTGCCTTGCGTGTGCGGCGCGGCTTCGGCTTGTCAGCTTCCGGAGCCTCCACGACGATATCGGCGGCAACTGCCTCGACGGCTTCTGCGGCTACGGCGTCGTCCAACTGGTCTTCGGCATCGCCGCCGTCACCATTGTCGTCGTTCTCGTCGGAAGCTTCCAGCGAGCCATCTTCGCCCGGACGGTTGCGACGGCCACCGCGCTTGCCGCGACGGCGACGCTTGCGCTTCTGGGCTTCGTCGCCATTGCCATCACCTTCGGCCTCGACAGCCCGGATCTCACCATTGCTTTCGCCGGCATCATCCTCGCCTTCGTCGCCATCCTCGTCATCGAGGTCGGCGCCGTTGTCACCATTCTGGGCATCGGCATGGGTGCCATTGCCGTTCTGGCCATTCTTGCCGCGACGACGACGACGACGCTTGCGCTTGCGATTGCCTTCTTCGCTGTCGGCGCGAGCCGGCTGCGGCGCACTCGTCGGCCTTGGCGGCGGCGACGACGACTTCTTCCTCGTCTTCCTCCTCCGGCTCCGAACGTAGTCGTCTTCTTCCTCGATCTCGGGCAGTGAGCGACATCAGGCTTTCGATCTTCACCGGGTTCTCGGATGGCTTCGCCGTTGTTCGATGGTGAAGGCGCGCGAGCCGCTCATGCTGGGCCGTGCATGCCGCCGTCGATCACGATCGAAGCCCCGGTGCGGCCTTCGTAATCGACGATCGTGTCACGCTTCTGGTTGAGCAGGTAGAGTGCCGTCTCAGGCGTCGTGTGCACGATGATGTCGTGTGTCGTCGCCTTCAGCAGGAATTCCTCGATGCCGCGCAGGACATGCAGGGCAACGGAAGACTGCGAGCGGATGAGGCCTGTGCCTGCGCAATGCGGGCAGACCTGCGTGGTCGATTCCAGAACCGAGGCGCGAATGCGCTGGCGCGACATTTCGAGCAGGCCGAAATGCGAGATGCGGCCGACCTGGATGCGGGCGCGGTCGTTCTTCAGGCAATCCTTCAGCTTCTTCTCGACAGCGCGGTTGTTGCGCTTTTCTTCCATGTCGATGAAGTCGATGACGATGAGGCCGGCCAAGTCGCGCAGACGAAGCTGACGAGCCACTTCTTCAGCGGCTTCCAGGTTCGTCTGGAGAGCGGTGTCTTCGATCGAATATTCGCGGGTCGAGCGACCGGAGTTGACGTCGATCGAAACCAGCGCTTCCGTCTGGTTGATGATGATGTAGCCACCGGACTTCAGCGTCACCTGCGGCTGCAGCATGCTTGTCGAGCTGGGCTTCGATGCCCGAGCGCGCGAAGATCGGATGCAGGTCGCGATACGGCTGAACCACCTTAGCATGGCTCGGCATCAGCATCTTCATGAAGTCTTTCGCTTCACGATAGCCTTCTTCGCCCGAGACGATGATCTCGGAAATGTCCTTGTTGTAGAGGTCGCGGATCGAGCGCTTGATCAGCGATCCCTCTTCATAGACCAGGCACGGCGCAGTCGAAGCGAGCGTCAGCGTGCGGACGTTCTCCCACAGGCGCATCAGATAGTCGAAGTCGCGCTTGATCTCGGGCTTGGTGCGTTCGGCAGCCCGCTGTGCGGATGACGCACGCCCACGTGCGGCCGCAACTTCGTGGCCGCGAGCGATTTCCTTGAGCCGCTTGCGGTCGGTCGGCTGGGTGATCTTGCGGGAAATGCCGCCGCCACGCGCAGTGTTCGGCATCAGCACCGAGTAACGGCCGGCAAGCGACAGATAGGTGGTGAGCGCTGCACCCTTGTTGCCGCGTTCTTCCTTGGCAACCTGCACCAGCAGGATCTGCCGGCGCTTGATCACTTCCTGGATGCGATACTGCTTGCGCGGCTTGCGCGACACGCGATCCGGAACCTCTTCCATGGCGTCTTCGGCGCCGACGGATTCGATTTCTTCTTTCTCCTCGATGTGACCGTCGTCGTCATCATCGTCGCCGTCGTCATCGTCGCGACGGCCGCCACGGCGTCCACCGGCTTCCTCGGAAATTTCGTCCATGTCGACCATGGCAGCGATCGTGCCGCCTTCAGCGTCGTCGGAACCTTCGCGCCCTCTTCGGAAGCGGTCTCCTCAGCGGCTGCCTTCTTGGCGCGCGACTTGCGAACGCGCTTCGGCTTGGCCTTTGCAGCGGGTTCTTCTGCGGCAGGTTCGTCTTCCACACCGGCTGCAGCGGCGACATCTGCGTCGGCTTCGGCTGCAAGTTCGGCCGCCACATCGTCCACGATTGCCGAGGCAACGGAATTGGTGGTGTTGATGCCGATGTCAGGCTGATCCTGCAGGGCAGGGTCGCTGCTCAGGATCTCGTCGCCTTCGACGTCGTTTTCCTTGCGATGCTCTTCGGCTTCCGCACGAAGCAGCGCCTGACGGTCGGCAAGCGGGATCTGGTAGTAGTCGGGGTGAATTTCGGCGAAGGCCAGGAAGCCGTGGCGGTTGCCGCCGTAGTCAACGAAAGCGGCCTGCAGCGAGGGCTCGACCCTCGTTACTTTCGCCAGATAGATGTTGCCGCGTATCTGCTTCTTGTGTTGGGATTCGAAGTCGAATTCTTCAATACGGTTACCGCGAACGACGACAACGCGCGTCTCTTCTTCGTGAGACGCGTCGATTAGCATTTTGTCTGCCATTTAAGCTGTGCTCCTCGGCGCCCTCGGTCGGTGGTCCACCCGCGCGCTGAACTTTAAAGCGGCTGGAACCTAGCGGACTGTGCGCCGGATATAGATGTAGACGCACGGAGGACCGGGTTTGCAGCATACGGACGGACAACGGGACAATTTCTGATCCCGATCCGTTCCTGGTCATGGCAACCTGCTGCAAAGACATCAAAAACCGTACGTCAACGACAATGATATGGACCCCTCGGGATCCGATGAATGCTCTGTAAGGAGCTTTTGGTGGAGAGCCACCGATGCTGTGCCGACCCTGCCGGCGTGTTGAACCAGTTTCAGGAAAAATGCGGATACGGCAGATGAATGTCCGGTTGAACAGGCGCCAATTCCATTGTCTGAGGTTGGCAGCCGTAGGCGGAAACTCTATCCCGTTTGCACTTTATCCCTCGTGTGCCTTGTATGTTTTCTACGTCACAATAGCAAGAGCAAACGGATTTATGCCATAATGGCAGTGAATTAGGGGAATTGCTTCACTCTGTGTGATTCCGAGTGAAAAAGCGGTTGTTAACCGCAATTTTGACAGCCATCGGGCAGGCACAACGAAGCATGCGGCGGACAATCTGGGAAAATGGCGCATTGTGCGACTTGTGATTCATGTCACAGTTTTGTTGCGACCATGACGGGGGCAGGATTTGAGAAGAGTTTTGGCGCGGTCGGCGGGACGAAAACTCGCGCTCTGGAGCCGAATCGTTCTGGCGACGAGCCTGTTTGTCGTGGCGCCCCTGTCGGTCGTGCCCGATCTCGCCCGGGCCGTCACGGCGGCCGCGCCATCCGACCGGCTGGTCGCCTTTGGCGCGCGGATTGCCGGTGACGAAGCCCGCACGCGCATCGTTCTGGATTTCGACCGGCCCCCGACCAT
Organism: Allorhizobium sp.; assembly: GCA_965283865.1. Taxonomy (GTDB): domain Bacteria; phylum Pseudomonadota; class Alphaproteobacteria; order Rhizobiales; family Rhizobiaceae; genus Allorhizobium. The sequence goes on along the minus strand of CBDIQA010000001.1, from coordinate 3,053,801 downwards.
CGAGACCCGCTACATCGCCAATCCCGACCGCATCGTCGTCGATCTGCCGGCCACCGCCTTTGCCTTTGCGGAGGCTGACCTTAAGGCCACCGGCCTGTTCAGCGACATTCGCTACGGCTCGATGGATGCAGCCTCCGCAAGGCTCGTTCTGACGGCTGCCCGTCCCGCACGCCTTGTGACAGCAGACGTCAAGCCCAACGAGAATGGTGACGGCTACCGACTGGTGCTGGATGCTGAGTTGGTTCCGGAGCAGGATTTCGCAGCGCTCGTGTCCGGCCAGGCCTGGACGGGTCAGTCGTCCGACGCGGCCGTGACCGACGCGGTGCCCGTCGCTGCAGCAGCGGCAGACGAGTTCGTCATCGCGATCGATGCGGGCCATGGCGGCATTGATGCCGGCGCCACGGGGGCGTCGACCAAGGCGTCGGAAAAAGACATCACGCTCGCCTTCGCCAAGATCCTCAACGAAAAGCTCAAAGGCCTGCCCGGCATCCGCGCCGTCATGACGCGCGACACCGACAAGTTCCTGTCGCTGTCCGAGCGTGTCCTGATTGCAAGGCAGAAGGGCGCGGATCTCCTGATCTCGCTGCATGCCGACACGCTGCGCCAGGCGGACATCCGTGGTGCTACCGTCTACACGATCTCTGACAAGGCGTCCGACCACATGGCCGCGCAGCTCGCCGAGCGTGAAAACTTCTCCGATACGATCGGTGGCGTCGAGCTTCCGACCGAAACGGAAGCCGAGGTCGGCGACATCCTGCTCGACCTGACCCGGCGCGAGACCCAGGCCTTCTCGATCGCCATGGCCCAGGCCGTGGTCGGCTCCTTCGACGGCCAGATTTCGCTGATCAACAATCCCCACCGCCATGCCGGTTTCCGCGTGCTCCAGGCGCCCGATGTGCCCTCGGTGCTGCTCGAGCTCGGTTTCCTCTCCAACAAGGACGACGAGAAGCTGCTGCTCGATCCTGTCTGGCGGGAAAAGGTAGCAGGTTTGCTGGTCGACGCGATCAAGCGCTATCGGCAGCCTGATCTCGCCAATGGCGGTTAGGCCACACCCCGGAATGAACCTGTGAGCGAGCCGCGCTTCGGTGGCAGGCGGCCCTATTTTCCTCACATTGTGCCCGTTATTCAGGAAGATCGCATGGGTCGGGCATTGTCGAATCGTCCTGCCTGTGCAGGAAATCTGCATGACTTGCCAACCATGGCATGACGTGCAAAACGCCACAGGGTGTGCGAAGCTCGTCGCGGCGCGCGAAACCTGAAGCAGAGCCGGTAGCGGAAACATGATCAGACTGATTGGATATCTCTTCGGATTGGCGTCCGTGCTGGCGCTCGGCGTCGCGGCCGTCGTCGCCGTCTATCTGAACGGGGTGACCAAGGACCTGCCGAATTATGAGGTTCTGGCCAGCTACTCGCCGCCGGTGACGACGCGCATCCATGCCGGCAACGGCGCGCTGGTAGCGGAATACGCCCGCGAGCGCCGCCTCTTCCTGCCGATCCAGGCGATCCCGGACCGTGTAAAGGCTGCCTTCCTCTCGGCCGAAGACAAGAACTTCTACAACCACCCGGGCGTCGATATCTACGGCCTCGGTCGCGCCATCCTGGTCAACGTCCAGAACCTCGGTTCCGGCCGCCGTCCGGTCGGTGCTTCGACGATCACCCAGCAGGTGGCGAAGAACTTCCTTCTCTCGTCGGACCAGATCAATGGACCGCAAGATCAAGGAAGCGATCCTGTCCTTCCGCATCGAGCAGGCCTATTCGAAGGACAAGATCCTCGAACTCTATCTCAACGAGATATTCTTCGGCCTGAACGCTTACGGCATCGCCGGCGCGGCACTCACCTATTTCGACAAATCGGTCACCGAACTGACGATTGCCGAGACGGCTTATCTCGCGGCCCTGCCCAAGGGACCGAACAACTATCATCCCTTCCGCCGCACCGAAGCAGCGCTTGAGCGCCGCAACTGGGTCATCGACCGCATGGTCGAGAACGGCTTCGTCGCCCGCGAAGAAGCCGAGGATGCCAAGAAGCAGCCGCTCGGCGTCAACCTGCGCCGCTCCGGCTCGTCGCTCTTCGCCTCCGATTATTTTGCGGAAGAGGTCCGTCGCCAGATCATCGAGAAGTATGGCGACAAGTCGCTTTACGAAGGCGGCCTGTCGGTCCGCACCTCGCTCGACCCGCAGATGCAGATCTCGGCCCGCAAGGCTTTGCAGTCGGCACTGCTGACCTATGACCAGCGTCGTGGCTTCCGTGGCCCGATCAAGCAGATCCCGGTCGAAGGGGACTGGGGCGTTCCGCTCGCCGAAATCCCGGCACTTGCCGATGTGCCGGAGTGGCAGGTCGCTGTCGTCCTCGACGTGGCCGCAGATGGCGTCGATATCGGCCTGCAGCCCGCCAAGGAAGCTGGCGGCAAGGTTGTTGCCGAACGCGCCCGCGGTCGCATTGCCCCCGACAACATGGAATGGGCCTATCGCTCGGCAACCGGTGACCGCAATCTGCGAAGTCGCCGGAAGGCGTCCTCTCACCGGGTGACGTCGTCTATGTCGAAGCCCTGGAAGAAGGCGCGAGCGCCTATCGTCTGCGCCAGCTGCCGAAGGTACAGGGCGGCCTCGTCGCCATGGATCCGCATACCGGCCGCGTGCTCGCGCTCGCCGGTGGCTTCTCCTATTCCCAGTCCGAGTTCAACCGCGCCACCGCAGGCCATGCGCCAGCCGGGCTCCTCGTTCAAGCCCTTCGTCTACGCCGCCGCGCTCGACAACGGCTACACCCCGGCTTCGGTTATTCATCGACGCACCTACCGACGTCGATCTCGGGCGGCCAGGTCTGGCGCCCGCAGAACTACGGTGGCGGCTCGGCCGGTCCCCAGACGCTGCGTCTCGGCATCGAGAAGTCGCGAAACCTGATGACGGTGCGCCTCGCCAACGACATGGGCATGAACCTGGTGGCAGAATATGCCGAACGCTTCGGCATCTACGACAAGATGAACCCGGTGCTTGCCATGTCGCTCGGCTCCGGTGAAACCACCGTGCTGCGCATGGTTTCGGCCTATGCCGTGTTCGCCAATGGCGGCAAGCAGATCAAGCCGACGCTGATCGACCGTATTCAGGACCGTCACGGCAAGACCATCTTCCGCCACGAAGACCGGATCTGCGAGGCCTGCAACGCCGAAACCTTCAATGGTCAGGAAGAGCCTCTCGTCGTCGACAACCGCGATCAGGTTCTCGATCCCATGACCGCCTACCAGATCACCTCGATGATGGAAGGTGTTGTCACGCGCGGCACGGCCGCCGGTAAGATCAAGCTCGACCGTCCGGTCGCCGGCAAGACCGGAACCTCGAACGACGAGAAGGACGCCTGGTTCGTCGGTTATACGCCGGATCTCGTGGCCGGGGTCTATATCGGCTTCGACACTCCGGCGCCTCTCGGCCGTGGCTCGACCGGTGGCTCGCTCGCAGCGCCCGTCTTCAACGACTTCATGCAGATGGCGACCGCCAATACGCCGCCGGGCAAGTTCTTCGTTCCGGAAGGCATGAGCTTCATCCCCGTCAATCGCACTACCGGCATGTTTGCTCTTGAGGGCGAGCAGGACACGATCATCGAAGCCTTCAAGCCTGGCACAGGTCCGGCCGATACGCTCTCGATCATCGGGATGGACGGCTATGCACCACCGGAAGAAATCCTGCGCGACTCGCCGCAGGCCAATCAGGCCGTGACCTCGGGTTCCGGCGGCCTGTTCTAACCCCATCCTTGCCATCAGTCGCTGCCTGGCTCTTTACATCAGAGCCGGGCGCAACTATGCGAGGGGCCAGATTTTCACCAGTTTCAGAGGTTGAGAACGCAACGCATGCGCAATGAAATCGAGAATGTCGTCGACGAAATCAAGCAGGCCATAAGCCTGCTGAGGAGGCATCTTTGACTGGGACCAGGCGATAAGACGACTGGACTGGTTGAACAACAAGGCAGAGGACCCGAACCTCTGGAATGATGCCCAGGAAGCCCAGAAGCTGATGCGCGAGCGCCAGCAGCTGGATGACAGCATTGCTGGCGTGAAGCGTCTCGAACAGGCGATGAACGACAACATCGAGCTGATCGAGATGGGTGAGGAAGAGGGCGACGAAAGCGTCGTCAAGGACGCCGAAGACCAGCTCAAGGCGCTGAAGACCGAAGCGGCCCGCCGCCAGGTCGAAGCCATGCTGTCCGGCGAAGCCGACAGCAACGACACCTATATCGAAGTCCACTCTGGCGCCGGCGGCACCGAGAGCCAGGACTGGGCGAACATGCTTCTGCGCATGTATACCCGCTGGGCCGAACGCTCGGGCTTCAAGGTGGAAGTGCTGGAAGTGCATGACGGCGAAGAAGCCGGCATCAAGTCTGCGACCATTCTGGTCAAGGGCCACAATGCCTATGGCTGGATGAAGACGGAATCCGGCGTTCACCGTCTGGTGCGCATCTCGCCCTATGACAGCGAACGCGCGGCGCCACACGTCCTTCTCGTCGATCTGGGTCTATCCGGTGGTCGATGACTCCATCAACATCGAGATCAACGAAAGCGACTGCCGCATCGATACCTATCGTTCGTCGGGCGCCGGCGGTCAGCACGTCAACACGACCGACTCGGCTGTGCGCATCACCCATATCCCGACCGGCATCGCAGTTGCCTGCCAGCAGGAACGCTCGCAGCACAAGAACCGTGCCAAGGCCTGGGACATGCTGCGTGCCCGACTCTACGAAGTTGAACTGAAGAAGCGCGAAGAAGCCGCCAATGCCGAAGCCGCCTCCAAGACGGATATCGGCTGGGGCCACCAGATCCGCTCCTACGTCCTCCAGCCCTACCAGCTGGTCAAGGACCTGCGCACCGGCGTCGAAAGCACCGCTCCCTGGATAGCGTCCTGAACGGCGAAATCAACGAGTTCATGGAAGCAGCGCTTGCGCACCGCATCAGCGGCAAGGCCTCCGAGGTTTCGGACATCGATTGATGTCTGTCATCAACTCATGAATGACAAAAGGCGGGGCGCCCGGCGCTCCGCCTATTTTTTTGTATCCGTCGAAAGGGGCTGCCGTTCAGTTGCTCGCCCGTTCCACCCTGATGTCCCCCAACTCGTCGATCAAGACGGTCCATTCCTCGACGCGGTCGGTGTCCGGAGTGGTCTTGAGATAAACGGTGGCAAAAAAGCCGGGCGTGCCGGAGACCCCGGTCATGCTTTCCGGTCGAATGCCGGTGACGTAGGGCTTGAGCGCGGAGAATTCTTCGAGCTCCACGCTCTCGACAAGCCGCAAGCCGGTTTCAGCAGAGGCGACCATCTGCAGATGGATGCGCGCGGTCCTGTCCGGCTGGCGGATGGCGACGAGCTTGTAATAGCCGCGCTCGCCGGCAGCGACCGCAGTCTCGACACCGGGCACGCCCTCGGGCCCCGATTCCCAATAGCCGCCGCTGATCACGAAAGTCGCCGTCAGCGGCAATTGGTCGATCTCGTCTGCGATGACCGGAGACGTCAGAAGAAGCGAAAGCAGCAATGCGGCTGAGCTGAATACCTTCATCGGATCCTCAATCGGAAAACTGTTCGGCGATGATCCGGTCGGACCAGGATCGATCAGGGTCGGATAGGATGCGTGCCGTAGTTTCCTCCGACTGCGAAATCTCCACCCTCAGAACCGATTTGACCTCCGTATGATCCGCCACCGCGTTCACCGGACGCTTTTCCGGCTCCAGCACTTCTAACACCACCGTCACCTTGTTCGGCAGCAGCGCACCACGCCAACGGCGCGGACGAAAGGCGCTGACGGGCGTGAGCGCCAGAAGCGGCGCTTCCAGCGGCAGGATCGGCCCATGGGCGGAGAGATTATAGGCGGTTGAACCGACAGGCGTTGCCACCATCAGTCCGTCACAGATCAGCTCCTCGAGCCGCACCTTGCCATCGATCACCACCCGCAGCTTTGCCGCCTGATAGGATTGACGAAGCACCGAGACCTCGTTGATCGCAAGCGCAAACGAACTCGAACCATCGGCATTGCTGGTGGTCATCTTCAGCGGGTGAAAATCATTCTCGACGGCGACCGCGATTCGCTCGGTGAGATTGTCCGTCGAATACTCGTTCATCAGAAAGCCGACCGAGCCCCGGTTCATGCCGTAGATCAGCTTGCCGCTGTTCATGGTGTCGTGCAGCGTCTGCAGCATGAAGCCGTCCCCACCCAGCGCCACGATCACATCGGCCTCGGCCGGCTCGGTGTGGCCGTAGAGGCGAATCAGTTCCTGGCACGAAGCCTGGGCTTCGTCCGTGTTGGAAGCGATGAAGGCGAGCGACCGGAACGTGCGAGACATGGCGAGCCCTGATGAAATGTCGCCAAGTGGTACATGACATCTACCTGTAACCACAAGCCGTTTCGCCCTCAAAACGGTTCGGCTCCCGGTGGCGTGATCAGCCTGGGAGAGGCGTGGAAATTCACCATTTGCGCTAACCTTGCGCTGATTTTTTGCTTTACCGCAAATCGATTTCCGCCTAAACAGCGGCCACTGCCCTTGTAGCTCAGTTGGTAGAGCACCTGATTTGTAATCAGGGGGTCGCGGGTTCGAACCCTGCCGGGGGCACCACTTCTCATCAGAATTGATCGCATTTGCCATTGTCCTTGCGGGCAATTCTTTGGCATGGTCGGCCAACAGCCGAGGGAGACCCGATGCGCGTACCGATTTTGGCCGGCCTGGCTCTGGCCGCGACAGCCGTTTTGATCCTTCCGGTGGAAAGCCGGGCGGCAAATATCAAGTACAGCTGTGAGGACGGCACCTCCCTGACCGTGACCTTCAGCGAAAAGGCGGCAGACGTCACGCTTCCCGATGGCATGAAACTCTCGCTTCCGCAGCAGGCCGCCGCCAGCGGCTTCTGGTATTCGGACGGTCGCTATGAATTGCGCGGCAAGGGCGAGGAACTGCAGTTCGCCGTCGGCCGTATGGCGCCCGTAACCTGTCGCGATGCGGGAGAAGCCACCGGACAGTTCGATCGTGCCACACGCGCCGAGGTCGAGCTGGCCGAAAAGGACACCGGCTTCGACATGAAGGGCAAGCTCACCTGCCTGCGCTACCCGAATTTCGCTCTCAAGCAACTCGATCTCGGCGAAAAGGGAGCTGCCGGTCTCTATATCGCCTCCTCGGAAGGTCCATGCCAGCTCAACCCCACGCTTGATCGCAAGATCGAGGATGATACAGCTGGCTATATCTGGGGCGCCGTCGGTCCTTACGCGTTCTTCCGCGGTGCCGATGGCTGGAATGGTGGCTTGTCGTTCGTGATCTATGATGCCCGCACCGGGACGCGCCTGATGGATGACGTGGTGGCTGGCGAATTTGCCGGACTGACCCTGGTTGGCGAGGAGCTGACCCTGCGTTACAGGCGCACCTACGCGGCCTCCTGCTCGCTCATCGCTGCGGCGGACACTTGCGCGGCAACCATTCGCAAGGAGCTTGGCCTCAAGCCGGATCGCGCCATGCCGGATTGCCGCGCCGCCTACCAGCCGGCTATCGACGCGGATCCGAACGCAGCCAAGGACATCGAGGCCTGGCCGAGCGTCATCGACTATCCCGTCGAGCGCAAGCTTTCGACCACCGGTACATCGCTTGTCGCCATCGACGGCGAACTCACCTGCCGCCCGTCCATGTGACAGGGCGACAGGAAGGCTTGAGAATCAATCCTCAGCGTCGAGCCGCGCGGCCTCCTGGATGTCGCGTAACAGGTCGGGCAGGGCGCTCTGCACGCGGTTCCAGCTTGGCATGAAGGGTGTGGCGTTCGGTTTGTCGAGATAGACCTGGCCCGCCTCGATCAGATTGGCGGCGAAAAGTTCGACCGCCTGTTCTTCCCGGTGGCGATCGGTCGTCAGCCCGTTCATCCGCGCGTCGTGGTAATAGGTTTCCACCAGATCCAGTGCCGTCCGGTAGTACGTGGCCTTCAGCGTGCGGAACGAATCCTGGCTGAACACCACGCCATCGGTCGCAAGCTTGCGATACAGCGCCTTGGTGATGTCGACAGACATGCGCGACAGGCCCTTGGCCGCATCTTCCGGCGACAGCGGCTGGTGCTTGTGGTCATAGGCGTCGGCAATATCCACCTGGCAGATCGCATGGTTGGAATAATTGCGCCACAGCTCCGACAATACGCCGATCTCCAGCCCCCAGTCCGAGGGGATGCGGATATCGGAGAGGATCTGCGTCTGCATGGCGAATTCGCCGGCGAGCGGATAGCGGAAGGCCTTGAGATAATCGATATAGGGATGGTGGCCGACAACCTTTTCAAGGCTGAGCAGGAGCGGCGTCACCAGCAGGCGGGTCACACGGCCATTCAGCGAGCGATCGGCAATGCGCGGATAATAGCCCTTGGAAAAGACGTAAGGAAAGCGTGGATTGGCAACGGGGTAGACAAGCCGTGCCAGCATGTCACGCGAATAGGTGGTGATGTCACAGTCATGCAGGGCAACGACACCCACCTGGCGGGAAGCCAGCACATAGCCCATGCAGAACCAGACATTGCGCCCCTTGCCCGGCTGATCGGGCGACAGATCCTCCGCCTTCAGCTTCTCGTCGACGGCGCGAAGTCGCGGCCCATCATGCCAGAGGATCGTATGCTTCTGCGGCAGGCGTGAGAAATACTGTTTGGCGCGCCGAAACTCGTCCTCATCCGCCTGATCGAGGCCGATGACGATTTCCGCGATGTAGGGCGCCTGGGAAAGTTCGGAAACGATGTTTTCGAGGGCCGGGGCCTCGAGCTCGGAATAGAGCGACGGGAGAATCAGCGTGATCGGCCGCGATGCCGAAAAGACCGAGAGCTCCTTCTCCATCCGTTCCAGCGAGCGCTCCCTGAGATTGTGCAGGGTGGCAACCACGCCATTCTGGTGAAAATCCGCCATGTTCTAGTCCTTTCGTGATGACGCCGGTTGCGGCCGGCTCAGAGAAACCCCGTGGCAACGAGTTGATGGATCATGATGTTCCAGCCCTGAGGGCCGGATTGTTCCGAGCGCAGGATCGCCCCCACGTTCTGCGGATCGGTCACCTGGTGCGCAGGATTGGCGATGATGATGCCGCGATCGGCAGCTTCCAGCATCGCAAGATCATTGGGCGCATCGCCGAGCGCGACGGTTCGGACAGGTTCTGCCACTCGGCGCTGGTAATGCGCGACCACCTCCGCCATGCGCTCGGCCTTCGAGGTCTTCGCGCATCACGATCCCGAACGACAGCGTCCGCCCTGCACTGCGGTGAACCCTGGCATCGAGCAGTGCGAAAGCCTGCTTCTGCGCTTCGGTGCCGGTAAAGCGCCCCGGCTCGAAAGGTGCCGGACTGGCGGTCGGCAAGTCCAGCTGCGCGCGCGCAGTCCGGCGCCTCGGAAACCCGCGCAACGTCCCAGTCGCCAAAGCCCTCGAAGCAGGCGTCAAGCTCCTTAGGTAATTCCCTAAGAAACGACTTCAGGTGCTTGTAAGGACTCGACGAATGCCGATCGGGAGGCGTAGCGTCTTTGCCAAAGCCGACAACGCCAGCGCCGTTTTCCACGATCATCGGATAGGAAATCCCGATCGCTTCTGCGATCGGACGCATCTCGGCTTCTGTCTTGCTGCTCGCCAGGATCACGGGAATGCCCCGTGCTTCCAAAAGGTCGAGCGCCGGCCGCGCCGCCTCGAAGGAATAGCTGTCATGGTCGAGCAGCGTTCCGTCGAGGTCGGTGAAGACGAGCCTCATCAGCCCTTGGTCGCCAGATGCTGGCGCGACGCATAGAGCGCGATGGCCGCGGCGTTCGAAACGTTCAGCGACTTGATCGCGCCGGGCATGTCGAGGCGGGCGAGGGCAGACACGGTTTCCCGCGTCTTCTGACGTAGCCCCTTGCCCTCGGATCCCAGCACCAGCGCAATGCGGTCGCCGGTGAGCGTGCCTTCCATTGGTGCGGGCCCTTCCGAATCGAGGCCGACCGAGAAAAAGCCGAGCTTGTGCAGCTCATTCAGCGCATCCGCGAGATTGGTCACCTGGATATAGGGGATCAGTTCCAGCGCGCCCGAGGCAGATTTCGCCAGCACACCCGATTCCGTCGGGCTGTGCCGTTGCGTGGTGATCACGGCGCCGGCATCGAAGGCGACAGCCGAGCGCATGATCGCGCCGACATTGTGCGGGTCTGTCACCTGGTCGAGCACGAGGATCAGCGGGCTGTCCTTCAGTGCCTCGAGCCGGCGCGGGGGCAGGGGGCGCGTCTCGAGCATGACGCCCTGATGGATCGCTTCCGGTCCAAGGATCTTGTCGAGATCCTGTGGTGTCACCGTCTCGAAGGGAATGCTGAGGTTTTCCACAGATGGAATCTCGAGCCGCACCAATGCATTTTGTGTCGCCGAAAGCTTGATCAGCTTGCGTTCGGGATTGTCGAGAGCGGCGCGCACGGTATGCAGGCCATAGAGCAAAACCTGCTCCGGCGCGAGCTTCGGCGGCGTCCAGTCTGCATTGCTCTTGCGTGGCTTCTGCGGCCCGGGCGTGGGGATTTCGCCCCGCTCACGCTTGGCATCGCGCACCTGTCGGCGCAGCGTCGCATAATGGGTGTCACGGGCGGTTTTGTCGATTTTCGGATCTTTGGCCATGCGCTCTTATAACCATGGGTAAGGGGCGGGCATAGACCTCTGAGGAAAATCCCGTGTGTGTCGGGCCTATGAAACTTTTCGGAATTTTTCGTCAAACTTCGTGTTGACATGAGCCGGTTGGGCCGTCATATACCCGCCGCAGATCAGGGGGCGACGCACTCTGGTCTGGACTACAAAGCTTGGTCGCCAGATCCGGACGAAAGAATGGAGAGATGCCCGAGTGGTTAAAGGGGACGGACTGTAAATCCGTTGGCTCAGCCTACGTTGGTTCAAATCCAACTCTCTCCACCATTCGTCCTCGGATCTGAATATGCGGGTATAGCTCAATGGTAGAGCAGCAGCCTTCCAAGCTGAATACACGGGTTCGATTCCCGTTACCCGCTCCAGTCGCATTCCAGACCTAACATCTGAATTTCAAACGGTTTTCTACCGTTACCTCTCCTTGCGTGAAGTGCTTTGCGCCGCGGCAGGATTCGGCTGTGGAAACCCTGCATTTCGGCCTCCGGAAGGCTTGTCATTTAACGCTTGCGCATTGCGCATGAAAGCCTTAAACGGCGGGACCAAACCGGTTCGCCGGGGCAACCCCGTTTCGTTCACAGGAAGCATTCAAATGGCAAAGAGTAAGTTTGAGCGCAACAAGCCGCACGTCAACATCGGCACGATCGGCCACGTCGACCACGGCAAGACGTCTCTGACGGCAGCGATCACCAAGTACTTTGGTGAGTTCAAGGCCTACGACCAGATCGACGCAGCTCCGGAAGAAAAGGCACGCGGCATCACCATCTCGACGGCCCACGTCGAGTATGAGACGGCCAACCGTCACTACGCCCACGTCGACTGCCCCGGCCACGCCGACTACGTCAAGAACATGATCACCGGTGCTGCCCAGATGGACGGCGCGATCCTGGTTTGCTCGGCAGCTGACGGCCCGATGCCGCAGACCCGCGAGCACATCCTGCTCGCCCGTCAGGTTGGCGTTCCCGCGATCGTTGTCTTCCTCAACAAGGTTGACCAGGTCGACGACGCAGAACTTCTGGAACTCGTCGAACTCGAAGTTCGCGAACTCCTGTCGTCCTACGACTTCCCCGGCGACGACATCCCGTTCGTCAAGGGCTCGGCTCTGGCCGCTCTGAACGACAGCAACAAGGAAATCGGCGAAGACGCAGTCCGCGCGCTGATGGCCGCTGTTGACGACTACATCCCGACGCCTGAGCGTCCGGTTGACCAGCCCTTCCTGATGCCGATCGAAGACGTGTTCTCGATCTCTGGCCGTGGTACGGTTGTCACGGGCCGCGTTGAGCGTGGTATCGTCAAGGTTGGCGAAGAAGTCGAATTCGTCGGCATCCGCGACACCAAGAAGACGACGGTTACCGGCGTTGAAATGTTCCGCAAGCTGCTCGACCAGGGCCAGGCCGGCGACAACATCGGCGCACTGGTTCGTGGTATCCAGCGTGACGACGTCGAGCGTGGTCAGGTTCTGTGCAAGCCGGGTTCGGTCAAGCCGCACAAGAAGTTCATGGCAGAAGCCTACATCCTGACGAAGGAAGAAGGCGGCCGTCATACGCCGTTCTTCACGAACTACCGTCCGCAGTTCTACTTCCGCACCACGGACGTGACCGGTATCGTGTCGCTTCCGGAAGGCACGGAAATGGTTATGCCGGGCGACAACGTCACGGTTGCCGTTGAGCTGATCGTTCCGATCGCGATGGAAGAAAAGCTGCGCTTTGCTATCCGCGAAGGCGGCCGTACCGTCGGCGCCGGCATCGTCGCCTCGATCATCGAGTAATAGTGTCCCGCAAGGGATTATGAGGGCCCCGCTGGAAACAGCGGGGCCTTTTTCGTTGGGGATCAAGATGCAGATCAGCGCCGCGCAAACCAATTCGATCCAGAGCTTTCGCCACGAAATGAGGGGCGCCGGGTGCTGGGGCGCCTGTTACGAGGTGGCCTGCTTCATTGAGCATCAATTCGGTTGGCGGCGGGTTGATGGGGTGTACGCATTGCCGGATGGCCGCCCGATCTTCTACCACTCCTGGAATATGCTTGATGACGGTGTCATTTTAGACGGCACAGCCGACCAGTTCGGCGAGGGGCGAGATGTCGCGGTTTGCTCGACGGGCGACGATGTCTCATTGAGATACAGACAGAAATTCACTGCCGCACATAACCCCTTGATCACCCCGTGGCTGGCTGGTGTGTCCTATACAGGCGTGCCTGATCAAGTTTTCTGGGATCGTGCAGAGGCGTCCAGACAGTTGAAACCTGGATGGTGGTTGGCCGATCCCGAATCCTATCTTTCATGGTTCAGGAGTGGCGCTCTGCTTTACCCCATGTTTGCAAAAATGAGGGACCGCTACCGAGAGCGCGGTTATGATGTGAGCCGTCTCGTCTGAGGGGTGAGGGGAGCTCACGCCCGTTCGAGGAGCTGCTCTTCCGCGAGCCGCAACAGATCTGTCACCAGATAACCATTGATCGTCATGCCGGTCAGATCGCATTCGGCGATCGAGGTATCGGCAAGGCTCGCAAAGCGGATCGTACTGCCATTGAGGTCCACATGGGTGACGCTTGCGGTATGCATCACCACATTCTCCATCACCACGGCGTTCATGGCGACGTTGCGCACGACCATCTGGTCGGCATTGGCATCGGTGATCAGGCAGCGCCCGAGATCGACATTGCTGAACACTGCCTCCTTCAGCGAGACATCGGTGAAGCGCGCTTCAGTCAGGTCACTGTCGTCGAATTCCGAGCCGGGCAGGGCGGCATTGCTGATACGGATCATGTCTGTCCTCCGCGGGGCGCCGCAGATGAGTATCAGTCAAAGCGGAGAGTCTGGCAAGCGGCGGCTCTCTGACCATTTTTTCAATGGCACCGTGTCGGGAAATTCCTGACGGAGCCGCCGCATGGCTCCCATGCAGGCGCGGTCCTTCTGGTCCGTAGCAGATACGGTTACGACTGAAATGATCGTGATTCGCGAGCGTGGCCATGTCCGCGCTCCATTCTGTGGACCCGCAAAACATGGCCCTGAAATCACCTGTCGCCGCTGTCTGCATCTCCCTGCTCGTGCCGTTCGTCCTTTCTTCGGCTGTGGCCAAGGCAGAGGAGAGCCCCTTTGTCTGGAGCGCCACCGGCTCGCCGGAGGATCTCGGCATTCGCACTGGCCTTGCGCTCGACTTGCCCGGGCGTCCGCGATTCGGGTCCGAATCAAATCTGCGCCTATCAACAGGAAGCCAATCTGGGACCGTCCATCCGCCACTGCGTCTGTGGGGCGAGGTAGACGTCAGAAAGAGCGACGTGGCGCCGGCGTCGGTCGGTATTCGTCTTGATCTGGTGACTGGTGCCGCCCGTGCGGCGCTGCGGCAGTCTCGGACCATCACCGCCAACGGCCCGGCGGTCGTGTCCCTCAACCGGACATTCGAAGCCGGACGCCGCAGCAACGGAGAATCAGCCTTCCTCGCCACGCAGGATCTGCGCCTGGCATTCAGTGATATCGACACCATCGTGACCGGTGGCATCCTCATGGACAACAAGGCGCCGTTTCGCGCTGAGATGGGCCTGGAAAAGAACCTTCGCCCGGGTATCCGGCTCAATGCGACCCTGTCTGATCTGGCCCACAAGCCCAACGCCCGGCTCAATGCGCGCTTCGAGCGTCAATGGTAGGCGATGTCACTGACGGCAGTGGTGAAAAGCCGAAAAAAGACACTTGCCAATCCGGCGCGCCCGCCTTAAAGGGTGCGTCATGCCTCGGACGGGAGCGTTTCTGTCCGATGTAAGGCTTAGGGGTATAGCTCAGTTGGTAGAGCGGCGGTCTCCAAAACCGCAGGTCGTCGGTTCAAGCCCGGCTGCCCCTGCCAAGTCGCACGGCGCGCTTTAGGGCCGCGACGAGCGTAAAGATCTGGCAAAGCCTAAAAAGTGCTGGAGAACATTTCCTCTTGTGAAAAGGGGAAACGGTCTCTATGTAGGGTTCAAACAGACACGCGGTGCGTGGGGCTGATCAAGGTCGGCTTTACGCGCCGTAAATGCGTGGGCATTAAATGGCATCCAAGGGTAATCCATTCGCGTTTCTGCAGCAGGTTCGCTCCGAGACGTCCAAGGTGACGTGGCCCTCGCGCCGCGAGACCATGATTTCGACGCTCATGGTCCTGGCGATGGTGTTTTTCGCTGCGCTGTTCTTCTTCGGCGCGGACCAGCTCATCAGCTGGCTGCTCAGCCTCGTGCTGAGCGTCGGCAATTAATCGGGCGGAAAAAGATCATGGCTGCACGTTGGTACATCGTCCACGCATATTCGAATTTTGAAAAGAAGGTCGCCGAGGATATCGAGCACAAGGCCAAGCAGAAGGGGCTCGATCACCTCTTCGAAAAGATCCTTGTCCCGACCGAAAAGGTCGTCGAAGTCCGCCGCGGCCGCAAGGTGGATAGCGAACGCAAGTTCTTCCCAGGCTACGTCATGGTGCGGGCAAACCTGACCGACGAAGCCTACCACCTGATCAAGAATACCCCGAAGGTTACGGGTTTCCTCGGTTCCGACAACAAGCCGGTTCCGATCCCGGATTTCGAGGCTGAGCGCATCCTGGGCCAGGTCCAGGAAGGCGTCGAGCGTCCGAAGTCCTCCGTATCCTTCGAAATCGGCGAACAGGTTCGCGTCTCCGACGGTCCCTTCGCCTCCTTCAACGGGATCGTCCAGGACGTGGACGAAGAGCGCTCGCGCCTCAAGGTCGAGGTCTCGATCTTCGGTCGCGCGACCCCTGTCGAACTCGAATACGGTCAGGTCGAAAAGGTCTGATCGGAGAAGGGGAGGCAACTCCCCGACCCGCGTGGGAGGATGGCGGTCTCTAAGCCGGACCGTCCAGACGTACCACGCAACCGCAGCCGCCAGCGCATGCTGGCATATGGGATCGGGCAACCGGTCTGAAATGAAAGGCAGAGAGTAATGGCTAAGAAAGTTGCAGGCCAGCTCAAGCTCCAGGTCAAGGCAGGATCGGCGAACCCGTCCCCGCCGATCGGCCCGGCACTTGGTCAGCGTGGCATTAACATCATGGAATTCTGCAAGGCGTTCAACGCCGCCACGCAGGAAATGGAAAAGGGTATGCCGATCCCGGTCGTCATCACCTATTACCAGGACAAGTCCTTCACCTTCGCAATGAAGCAGCCGCCGGTCACCTACTGGCTGAAGAAGGAAGCAAAGATCACCTCTGGCTCGAAGACTCCGGGCAAGGGTGCGAAGGTCGGTACGATCACCAAGGCGCAGGTCCGCGCAATTGCCGAAGGCAAGATGAAGGATCTGAACGCCGCCGACATCGAAGGCGCAATGCTGATGGTCGAGGGCTCTGCCCGCTCCATGGGCCTGGAAGTGGTAGGTTAAGACCATGGCCAAGGTAGCAAAGCGTATTCAGAAGATCCGCGAAGGCGTGGACCCGACCAAGCTGGTCGCCCTGTCCGACGCCATCTCGATGGTCAAGGAACGTGCCGTCGCCAAGTTCGACGAAACGATCGAAATCGCCATGAACCTCGGCGTCGACCCGCGTCACGCAGACCAGATGGTCCGCGGCGTGGTCAACCTGCCGAACGGTACCGGCCGTGACGTTCGCGTCGCCGTCTTCGCACGTGGCGCCAAGGCTGATGAAGCCAAGGCTGCTGGTGCAGACATCGTCGGCGCCGAAGACCTGCTGGAAATCGTCCAGGGCGGCAAGATCGATTTCGATCGCTGCATCGCCACCCCGGACATGATGCCGCTCGTCGGTCGCCTCGGTAAGGTTCTTGGCCCGCGTGGCATGATGCCGAACCCGAAGGTCGGTACGGTTACCATGGACGTCGCTGGCGCCGTCAAGGCTTCCAAGGGCGGTGCCGTCGAGTTCCGCGTCGAGAAGGCTGGTATCATCCACGCCGGCATCGGCAAGGCTTCCTTCGACGCCAAGGCGCTCGAAGAAAACATCAAGGCTTTCGCTGACGCCGTCGTCAAGGCCAAGCCGGCTGGCGCCAAGGGCAACTACGTCAAGCGCGTAGCCATCTCTTCGACCATGGGCCCGGGCGTAAAGATCGACCCGGCTACCGTTACGGTCGCCTGATCATGAATTCGGCCGGAGTGCAAATTCCGGCCTGTCCAAGTTTCCGGCCTTTCGGGGCCGGAAATGCCTGGTGTCAAAACTAGGCACTCCTGTCCGAGATTGTGGGCGGCCGAAGGGCCTTAATACATGCCTGCATGAGACGGGTAAGATCCGTATTTAAACGTCTGATGACGTCTTGAAGTTCGGTTCGAGCCTTATTCGCCTTGTGCCTGGAGCGCGCTCCAAGCAGAGGGGACAGGATCCTCAAGCGTCGCTCGGGGTCCGACATGTTGGATCCCTTGAGGCAAAGGCAAACCCGGTGGGGCCTGCAGGATTGCGGTCCCATCAACTGGAGACAGACAGTGGAAAGAGCGGAAAAACGCGAATTCGTCACAGAACTGAACGAAGTCTTCAAGGCTTCCGGTTCGGTTGTTGTGGCCCACTATGCTGGTGTCACGGTTGCGCAGATGAACGACTTCCGTTCGAAGATGCGCGCTGCTGGCGGCACCGTCAAAGTCGCGAAGAACCGTCTGGCCAAGATCGCTCTTCAGGGCACGGAAGCCGAAGGGATGACAGATCTCTTCAAGGGTCAGACGCTGATTGCATACAGCACCGACCCGATCACGGCTCCCAAGGTCGTCGTCGATTTCGCCAAGACCAACGATAAGATCGTTGTTCTCGGCGGCGCAATGGGCACGACCACGCTGAACGCTGAAGCAGTCAAGTCGCTTGCGACCCTGCCTTCGCTCGACGAACTGCGCGCAAAGCTGCTGGGTATGATTCAGACCCCGGCAACCCGTATCGCAGGCGTTGTACAGGCTCCGGCTTCGCAGCTGGCGCGCGTTTTTGCGGCCTACGCAAAGAAGGACGAAGCCGCTTAAGGCGGT
The DNA here is from genome assembly GCA_965283865.1 of Allorhizobium sp. Classification (GTDB taxonomy): domain Bacteria; phylum Pseudomonadota; class Alphaproteobacteria; order Rhizobiales; family Rhizobiaceae; genus Allorhizobium. Next base: position 3,036,285 of record CBDIQA010000001.1, on the reverse strand, counting down.
TTTTCGCTGTTCAATAATCAAACCAGTTCGAACCGAACTATCAAAGGACTAGTAAAATGGCTGATCTCGCTAAGATCGTAGAAGACCTCTCCTCGCTGACCGTTCTGGAAGCTGCTGAGCTTTCCAAGATGCTCGAAGAAAAGTGGGGCGTTTCGGCTGCTGCTCCCGTAGCTGTTGCCGCTGCTGGCGGTGGCGCTGCTCCGGCTGCTGCTGAAGAAGAAAAGACCGAATTCGACGTTATCCTCGTTGACGCTGGCGCCAACAAGATCAACGTCATCAAGGAAGTTCGTGCGCATCACCGGCCTCGGCCTCAAGGAAGCCAAGGACCTCGTCGAAGGCGCTCCGAAGGCTGTCAAGGAAGCCGTTTCCAAGGCTGAAGCTGCTGACCTCAAGAAGAAGCTCGAAGACGCCGGCGCTAAGGTCGACGTTAAGTAATATCGGAATGCGGCGGGGGAAGGTTTCCTTCTCCCGCCTGTTTCCTCCGAACATATTACCCAGGAACCGTATGAAAACGGTTCCTGGGTAATGGGTTCTCAAGAGGATGGTCTTGACCCGCGTGCCCGGCAAACCGGCCGGCCGCCCGGATCTCGAGACGAGATTGAGCGATCCATTTTTTGACGGAGCCGCCTGGCCAGCGGTCACCGTCTGTTGCAGGCCCGGGTGCAAACTGACAAGGAGCGACGATGGCTCAGACCCTTACCTTTAACGGTCGCAGGCGCGTACGCAAGTTTTTCGGAAAAATTCCAGAAGTCGCAGAAATGCCGAACCTCATTGAGGTTCAGAAGGCATCTTATGACCAGTTCCTCATGGTCGACGAGCCGCAGGGCGGCCGTCCCGAAGAGGGGCTTCAATCCGTTTTCAAATCTGTATTCCCGATCACCGATTTCTCCGGCGCGTCCATGCTGGAATTCGTATCCTACGAATTCGAGCCGCCGAAGTTCGACGTCGATGAATGCCGCCAGCGCGATCTGACCTACGCTGCACCGCTGAAGGTCACGCTGCGCCTCATCGTGTTCGATATTGACGAGGATACGGGCGCACGCTCGATCAAGGACATCAAGGAACAGTCCGTCTACATGGGCGATATGCCGCTCATGACGAACAACGGTACCTTCATCGTCAACGGCACCGAGCGCGTTATCGTCTCGCAGATGCACCGTTCGCCGGGCGTGTTCTTCGACCACGACAAGGGCAAGTCCCACTCCTCGGGCAAGCTTCTGTTTGCTGCCCGCGTCATTCCCTATCGCGGTTCCTGGCTCGACATCGAATTCGACGCCAAGGACATCGTCCATGCCCGTATCGACCGTCGCCGCAAGATCCCGGTGTCGTCGCTGCTGATGGCGCTCGGCATGGACGGCGAAGAAATCCTGTCGACCTTCTACTCGAAGTCCGTCTACGAGCGTGATGGCAAGGGCTGGCGTTTCCCGTTCAACCCGGAGACGCTTAAGGGTGCGAAGGCCATTTCCGATCTCGTCGACGCCGATAGCGGCGAAGTCGTCGTCGAAGGTGGCAAGAAGCTCACCCCACGTCTTCTGCGTCAGCTGACCGACAAGGGCGTCAAGTTCCTGAAGGCCTCCGACGAAGACCTGTTCGGCAACTACCTTGCCGAAGACCTGGTCAACATGTCGACCGGTGAAATCTACATGGAAGCCGGTGCGGAAATCGACGAGAAGTCGCTTCCGCAGATCCTCGAGTCCGGCTTCGAGGAAATCCCGATCCTCGGCATCGACCACATCAATGTCGGCGCCTACATCCGCAACACGCTGTCGGCCGACAAGAACGAGAACCGTCAGGACGCTCTGTTCGACATCTACCGCGTCATGCGTCCGGGTGAACCGCCGACCATGGACTCGGCCGAAGCCATGTTCCAGTCGCTGTTCTTCGACAGCGAGCGCTACGACCTGTCGGCCGTTGGTCGCGTCAAGATGAACATGCGTCTCGACCTCGATTGCCCGGATACTGTCCGCGTTCTGCGCAAGGACGACATCCTGGCCGTCGTCAAGATGCTGGTCGAACTGCGTGACGGCAAGGGCGAGATTGACGATATCGACAACCTCGGCAACCGTCGTGTTCGCTCCGTCGGCGAGCTCATGGAAAACCAGTACCGTCTCGGCCTGCTCCGCATGGAGCGCGCGATCAAGGAACGCATGTCGTCGATCGAAATCGACACCGTCATGCCGCAGGACCTGATCAACGCCAAGCCGGCTGCTGCTGCCGTTCGCGAATTCTTCGGCTCCTCGCAGCTGTCGCAGTTCATGGACCAGGTGAACCCGCTGTCGGAAATCACCCACAAGCGCCGTCTCTCGGCCCTTGGCCCGGGTGGTCTGACCCGCGAGCGCGCCGGCTTCGAAGTCCGCGACGTTCACCCGACCCATTACGGCCGTATCTGCCCGATCGAGACGCCGGAAGGCCCGAACATCGGTCTGATCAACTCGCTCGCAACCTTTGCCCGGGTCAACAAGTACGGCTTCATCGAAAGCCCTTACCGTAAGATCGTCGACGGGAAGGTGACGACCGATGTGGTCTATCTGTCGGCAATGGAAGAAGCCAAGTATTACGTGGCCCAGGCCAACTCGGAACTGACGGCCGATGGCCAGTTCGTCGAAGAGTTCGTCGTCTGCCGTCACGCCGGCGAAGTTATGCTGTCCCCGCGCGACACCATCAACCTGATGGACGTTTCGCCGAAGCAGCTGGTGTCGGTTGCGGCCGCTCTCATTCCGTTCCTCGAAAACGACGACGCCAACCGCGCTCTCATGGGCTCGAACATGCAGCGTCAGGCCGTGCCGCTTCTGCGCGCCGAAGCCCCCTTCGTTGGAACCGGCATGGAGCCGATCGTTGCCCGTGACTCTGGCGCCGCCATCGGTGCCCGTCGCGGCGGCGTGGTCGACCAGGTCGATGCGACGCGTATCGTTATCCGCGCCACGGAAGATCTCGATCCGTCGAAGTCGGGCGTCGATATCTACCGCCTGCAGAAGTTCCAGCGCTCCAACCAGAACACCTGCGTCAACCAGCGTCCGCTGGTCACCGTCGGTGACATCCTGAACAAGGGTGACATCATCGCGGACGGTCCGTCGACCGACCTCGGCGACCTGGCTCTCGGCCGCAACGCGCTCGTCGCGTTCATGCCGTGGAACGGCTACAACTACGAAGACTCGATCCTGATGTCCGAGCGCATCGTCGCCGAAGACGTCTTCACCTCGATCCATATCGAGGAGTTCGAAGTCATGGCACGCGACACCAAGCTTGGTCCGGAAGAAATCACGCGCGACATTCCGAATGTTTCGGAAGAAGCGCTGAAGAACCTCGACGAAGCCGGTATTGTCTACATCGGTGCGGAAGTCGCATCCTGGCGACATCCTGGTCGGCAAGATCACCCCGAAGGGCGAAAGCCCGATGACGCCGGAAGAAAAGCTCCTGCGCGCCATCTTCGGTGAGAAGGCGTCCGACGTCCGTGATACGTCCATGCGCATGCCCCCGGGCACCTTCGGCACCATCGTCGAAGTTCGCGTCTTCAATCGCCACGGCGTTGAGAAGGACGAGCGCGCGATGGCCATCGAGCGCGAGGAAATCGAACGCCTCGCCAAGGACCGTGACGACGAGCAGGCGATCCTCGATCGTAACGTCTACGGCCGTCTGAGCGACATGCTGCGTGGCCAGATCTCGATTGCCGGTCCTAAGGGCTTCAAGAAGGGCGTCGAACTCACCAACGCCGTCGTCTCCGAATATCCCCGCTCGCAGTGGTGGATGTTTGCAGTCGAAGACGAAAAGGTGCAGGGCGAACTCGAAGCGCTCCGTGGCCAGTATGACGAATCCAAGTCGCGCCTTGAACAGCGCTTCATGGACAAGGTCGAAAAGGTCCAGCGCGGCGACGAAATGCCCCCGGGCGTCATGAAGATGGTCAAGGTCTTCGTCGCTGTGAAGCGCAAGATCCAGCCAGGCGACAAGATGGCTGGCCGTCACGGCAACAAGGGTGTTGTCTCGCGCATCGTACCGGTCGAGGACATGCCTTTCCTCGAAGACGGCACGCATGTCGACATCGTGCTTGAACCCGCTCGGCGTTCCCTCGCGCATGAACGTTGGTCAGATCCTTGAAACCCACCTGGCCTGGGCTTGCGCCGGCATGGGCAAGAAGATCGGCCAGATGCTCGAGGATTATCGCAAGCATCTCGACATCACCGATCTGCGCAATGAACTGACGGAGATCTACGAGTCGGAAGCCCATGACGAAGTGAAGCACTTCGACGACGACGCACTCGTCAAGCTCGCTGAAGAAGCCAAGCGCGGCGTATCAATCGCCACGCCGGTCTTCGACGGCGCGCATGAAAGCGACGTCTCCGCGATGCTCAAGCGTGCGGGTCTTAACCCCTCGGGTCAGTCCACTCTGTACGATGGCCGTACCGGCGAAGCCTTCGACCGTCAGGTCACCGTCGGCTACATGTACATGATTAAGCTGAACCACCTGGTTGACGACAAGATCCACGCTCGTTCGATCGGCCCGTATTCGCTCGTCACCCAGCAGCCGCTCGGTGGTAAGGCGCAGTTCGGCGGTCAGCGCTTCGGGGAAATGGAAGTCTGGGCTCTGGAAGCTTACGGCGCCGCCTACACCCTGCAGGAAATGCTGACGGTGAAGTCGGACGACGTGGCCGGCCGTACCAAGGTCTATGAAGCGATCGTCCGCGGTGACGACACCTTCGAGGCCGGTATTCCGGAAAGCTTCAACGTTCTCGTCAAGGAAATGCGCTCTCTCGGCCTTTCCGTGGAACTCGAGAACTCCAAGCTCCTGCCGGAAGACGGTCAGCTGCCGGACGCAGCCGAATAACGCTTTGACAAAGGCGTGCGTGGTTCAAGCCGCGCACGCCATCCCTGACTGACCCGCGGCCAAATACGGGACGGGAAGGGGAGTTTCGCCGCAATCAGCGGTTATTGTCATTTGAGGGTCTGGTGCGGCATCCCGGGAATCCGCCGCCACCGAGACCCGAAAGAGGGCTTCTAGCCCCAAAAGGAGACAGGCATGAACCAAGAGGTCATGAACCTTTTCAACCCGTCGGTGCCGGCTCAGCACTTCGACAGCATCCGGATTTCGATCGCGAGCCCGGAAAAGATCCTGTCGTGGTCCTACGGCGAGATCAAGAAGCCGGAAACCATCAACTACCGTACGTTCAAGCCTGAGCGTGACGGTCTCTTCTGCGCGCGTATCTTCGGACCGATCAAGGACTATGAGTGCCTGTGCGGCAAGTACAAGCGCATGAAGTACAAGGGCATCATCTGCGAAAAGTGCGGCGTTGAAGTCACGCTGTCGCGCGTTCGCCGCGAGCGCATGGGCCATATCGAGCTCGCTGCACCCGTTGCCCACATCTGGTTCCTGAAGTCGCTGCCGTCGCGCATCTCCACGCTGCTGGACATGACGCTGAAGGATGTCGAGCGCGTTCTGTACTTCGAGAACTACATCGTCACTGAGCCGGGCCTGACCTCGCTCAAGGAAAACCAGCTTCTTTCCGAAGAAGAATACATGATCGCCGTCGACGAGTTCGGCGAGGACCAGTTCACCGCCATGATCGGCGCTGAAGCCATCTATGAGATGCTGGCCTCGATGAACCTCGAGAAGATCGCTGGCGACCTGCGTTCTGAGCTTGCCGAGACCACCTCGGATCTCAAGCAGAAGAAGCTGATGAAGCGCCTGAAGATCGTCGAGAACTTCATGGAATCCGGCAACCGCCCGGAATGGATGATCATGAAAGTCGTTCCGGTCATCCCGCCGGACCTGCGTCCGCTGGTTCCGCTGGACGGCGGCCGTTTCGCGACGTCTGACCTGAACGATCTCTATCGCCGCGTCATCAACCGTAACAACCGTCTGAAGCGCCTGATCGAACTGCGCGCTCCGGGCATCATCATCCGCAACGAAAAGCGCATGCTGCAGGAATCTGTAGACGCGCTCTTCGACAACGGCCGCCGTGGCCGCGTCATCACCGGTGCTAACAAGCGTCCGCTGAAGTCGCTGTCCGACATGCTCAAGGGCAAGCAGGGCCGCTTCCGCCAGAACCTTCTCGGCAAGCGCGTCGACTATTCCGGCCGTTCGGTCATCGTGACCGGTCCGGAACTGAAGCTGCACCAGTGCGGCCTGCCGAAGAAGATGGCGCTCGAACTGTTCAAGCCGTTCATCTACGCCCGCCTCGACGCCAAGGGTTACTCCTCGACCGTCAAGCAGGCCAAGAAGCTGGTTGAAAAGGAAAAGCCGGAAGTCTGGGATATCCTCGACGAGGTCATCCGCGAGCATCCGGTTCTCCTGAACCGCGCACCGACGCTGCACCGCCTGGGCATCCAGGCCTTCGAACCCACCCTGGTCGAAGGCAAGGCCATCCAGCTGCACCCGCTCGTCTGCACGGCCTTCAACGCCGACTTCGACGGTGACCAGATGGCCGTTCACGTGCCGCTGTCGCTCGAAGCTCAGCTCGAAGCCCGCGTTCTGATGATGTCGACGAACAACATCCTGCACCCGGCCAACGGCGCACCGATCATCGTTCCGTCGCAGGACATGGTTCTCGGCCTCTACTATCTGGCGATCCATGAACCAGAACGAGCCGGGCGAAGGCATGGCCTTCTCCGACATGGGCGAACTGCACCATGCTCTGGAAAACAAGGTCGTCACGCTGCACGCCAAGATCAAGTGGCCGCTTCAAGACCGTCGACGCCGAGGGCAACCCGGTTTCGAAGATCTATGAAACCACGCCCGGTCGTATGATCATCGGCGAGCTTCTGCCGAAGAACGTCAATGTGCCCTTCGACATCTGCAACCAGGAAATGACCAAGAAGAACATCTCCAAGATGATCGACACGGTCTACCGTCATTGCGGCCAGAAGGACACGGTCATCTTCTGCGACCGCATCATGCAGCTCGGCTTCTGCCCATGCCTGCCGCGCCGGCATTTCGTTCGGCAAGGACGACATGATCATTCCGGAAACCAAGGCGAAGATCGTCGGTGATACCGAAAACCTCGTCAAGGAATACGAGCAGCAGTACAATGACGGCCTGATCACCCAGGGCGAAAAGTACAACAAGGTCGTCGATGCCTGGGGCAAGGCCACCGAAAAGGTTGCCGAGGACATGATGGCCCGAATCAAGGCCGTCGAGTTCGACCCGGAAACCGGTCGCCAGAAGCCGATGAACTCGATCTACATGATGTCCCACTCGGGCGCCCGTGGTTCCCCGACCCAGATGCGCCAGCTGGGCGGCATGCGCGGCCTGATGGCCAAGCCGTCGGGCGAGATCATCGAGACGCCGATCATCTCGAACTTCAAGGAAGGTCTGACCGTTCTCGAGTACTTCAACTCGACCCACGGTGCCCGTAAGGGTCTGGCCGACACGGCGCTGAAGACCGCGAACTCCGGTTACCTGACCCGTCGTCTCGTCGACGTGGCGCAGGATTGCATCGTCAACCTCGTGGATTGCGGCACCGACAAGGGCCTCACCATGACGGCGATCGTCGATGCCGGTCAGGTCGTTGCCTCCATCGGCGCCCGCGTCCTCGGTCGTACGGCTCTCGACGACATCGATCATCCGGTCACGGGTGAGCGCATCGTTGATGCCGGCCAGATGATCCTTGAGCCGCATGTCGTGGATATCGAGAAGGCTGGCATCCAGTCGATCCGCATCCGCTCTGCTCTGACCTGCGAAGTTCAGACCGGCGTGTGCTCGATCTGCTACGGCCGCGACTTGGCTCGTGGTACGCCTGTCAACATGGGTGAGGCAGTCGGCGTTATCGCTGCACAGTCCATCGGTGAGCCGGGTACCCAGCTGACCATGCGTACCTTCCACTTGGGCGGTACCGCGACCGTGGTCGACCAGTCGTTCCTGGAAGCCTCGTACGAAGGTACGGTTCAGATCAAGAACCGCAACATGCTGCGCAACTCCGATGGCACCCTGATCGCCATGGGCCGCAGCATGGCCGTGATGATCCTCGACGAGCGTGGTGTCGAGCGCTCCTCGCAGCGTGTCGCCTACGGTTCGAAGGTCTTCGTCGACGACGGCGACAAGGTGAAGCGTGGCCAGCGTCTCGCCGAGTGGGATCCTTACACCCGTCCGATGATGACGGAAGTCGAGGGTATCGTGCATTTCGAGGACGTCGTCGACGGTCTCTCCGTGCTCGAAGCCACCGACGAATCCACCGGTATCACCAAGCGTCAGGTCATCGATTGGCGTTCGACGCCACGCGGTGCCGACTCTGAAGCCGGCGATCGTCATCAAGGATGCGAGCGGAAACGTTCTGAAGGTTGCACGTGGTGGCGAAGCCCGCTTCCACCTGTCCGTCGAAGCGATCCTGTCGGTCGAGCCTGGTCAGAAGGTTTCCCAGGGTGACGTGCTTGCACGTTCGCCGCTGGAAAGCGCCAAGACCAAGGACATCACCGGTGGTCTGCCGCGCGTTGCCGAACTGTTCGAAGCCCGTCGTCCGAAGGACCACGCCATCATCGCTGAGATCGATGGTACGATCCGCCTCGGCCGCGACTACAAGAACAAGCGTCGCGTCATCATCGAGCCGGCAGAAGACGGTGTCGAGCCTGTCGAATACCTGATCCCGAAGGGGAAGCCCTTCCACCTTCAGGAAGGCGACTACATCGAAAAGGGTGATTACATCCTCGACGGTAACCCGGCTCCGCACGACATCCTGGCGATCAAGGGCGTCGAGGCACTCGCCTCGTACCTGGTCAACGAAATCCAGGAAGTCTACCGACTGCAGGGCGTTGTGATCAACGACAAGCACATCGAGGTGATCGTTCGCCAGATGCTGCAGAAGGTTGAGATCACTGACGCGGGCGACAGCCACTACATCGTGGGTGACAACGTCGACCGCATCGAGCTCGATGACAACAACGACCGCCTGGTCGAAGAAGGCAAGAAGCCCGCATACGGCGATCCGGTCCTTCTCGGCATCACCAAGGCATCGCTGCAGACGCCGTCGTTCATCTCGGCCGCATCCTTCCAGGAAACCACCAAGCGTTCTCACGGAAGCTGCGATCGCCGGCAAGACCGACACGCTGCAGGGTCTCAAGGAAAACGTCATCGTCGGCCGCCTCATCCCGGCTGGTACCGGCGGCACCATGACGCAGATCCGCCGCATCGCCTCTTCGCGCGACGACCTCATCCTCGAGGAACGCAAGAAGGGCGACCGGCGCAGACGTTGCGACCCCGATGCTGCAGAACCTCGCCGGCGAAAGCGCTCCGGCTGCCGAGTAATCGGCGACAAGGGTTCAAAGATCAAAGGCCGCCCGGAGCAATCCGGGCGGCCTTTTCCGTTGTGGCTTGGCATCTGTGGCGATCAGCGGTGAGGGGCCTTGAGAACGCATCACAGGGAACGAGAACAGGCCCTGGAGCGGACAAACAAAAAGGCCGGTCGACGGACCGGCCTCTGGCAAAACAGTGCTGTGCAGGCAAGCTCAGGTGAAGCGGATGATCGCGACTTCGCCTTCGAGCGCGCCCTGGATAGGCGGAAAGCATGCGGCTCTTCATCCGGTGCGCCGGTGATCATGCCGATCTGGTCGAGATCAGCCTCGATGAAGCCTTCCTCGGACAGCGCGTTCAGCGTCAGCCGCACGGCGGAATCGTCATCGGGGGCCGTCAGCATCACGTGCAGGTCGACCGGCTGGCCGCCTTCGGTCTCATAGGCCTTGGCAATTACGATGAACACCATCGGCTCGTCGCGGTTGTTGTCATTGTCGGGACTGGTGATCATGGCGCCTGGTCTTCCTGTTGTGGCGATCGATTCTAGGACTTTGGCCGATTCGATCAGCCGGGCAGGGTGATTGACCCTCTGCCTGTACCTATCTAGAAGTTTCCAACCGCAAGCCAAGCCAAATCGTCTCGACGCCGTCATTTTCCCCCGCGGAAAGGCTGAGACTCCCGGCGGGGCAGGGCGCTTTGGCCATTAATTCTCAGATGTGACTTGACGTTGAAGGGGGAAAACAGTAGTACCCCGGCCATCGGAGCCCATGTGAGACCGGGTTTTTCGGGACGACGCGTCCTGAAGTTCGTCTCAAACAGGTCTCCAAACGCACGTTGACGACAGAAATGCTGCTCGCACGACGCACTCTCGTAGTGCGTCCTCTGTTCTTTGTGGTCCATCCGCGAAAACGGATCGGGCCACATTTTGCGCATGAAGAAAACTGTGCGGCCGCCGCCGGAAACGGCAAACCACAAGGGCCTGAAAGGGCTTGAGACTAGATTTTGCAAGGGATGGGTATATGCCTACCGTAAACCAGCTGATCCGCAAGCCGCGTCAGGCACAGGTAAAGCGCAATAAGGTTCCTGCTCTGCAGGAAAACCCGCAGAAGCGCGGCGTTTGCACCCGCGTCTACACAACGACCCCGAAGAAGCCGAACTCGGCTCTCCGTAAGGTTGCCAAGATCCGTCTGACCAATGGCTTCGAAGTCATCGGCTACATTCCGGGTGAAGGCCACAACCTGCAGGAACACTCGCGTCGTCATGATCCGCGGCGGCCGCGTAAAGGACTTGCCGGGCGTTCGTTACCACATCATCCGCGGCGTACTCGACACCCAGGGCGTCAAGAACCGCAAGCAGCGCCGTTCGAAGTACGGTGCGAAGCGTCCGAAGTAAGCTTCGGCTCTTCTTCTAATCAGATACCGGCGCTGCGCGAGGTCCTCCGCGTTCTAAAGCGTCCTAACCGTTGAGAGACAAATAGTATGTCCCGTCGCCACAGTGCAGAAAAGCGCGAAATCAATCCGGACCCGAAGTTCGGCGATCTCGTTGTCACCAAGTTCATGAACGCCATCATGCTTCACGGCAAGAAGTCCGTCGCTGAAAGCATCGTCTATGGTGCCTTCGACGTCGTTCAGAACAAGTCCAAGCAGGAACCGATCGCGATCTTCCATCAGCGCGCTCGACAACGTCGCGCCGCATGTTGAAGTTCGTTCGCGCCGCGTCGGCGGTGCAACCTATCAGGTCCCGGTCGACGTTCGTCCGGAGCGCCGTCAGGCTCTCGCGATCCGCTGGCTCATCACGGCTGCCCGCAAGCGCAACGAGACGACTATGGTTGACCGCCTCTCCGGCGAGCTGCTCGACGCAGCGAACAACCGCGGTAGCGCCGTCAAGAAGCGCGAAGACACCCACAAGATGGCCGATGCAAACCGCGCCTTCTCGCATTACCGCTGGTAATCCACCGATTAAATATTGAAAGGCAGTCCGTTATGGCTCGCGAATATAAAATCGAAGACTACCGCAACTTCGGTATCATGGCGCACATCGACGCCGGCAAGACCACGACCACCGAGCGTATCCTCTACTACACCGGTAAGTCTCACAAGATCGGCGAAGTTCATGACGGCGCAGCCACCATGGACTGGATGGAGCAGGAGCAGGAGCGTGGCATCACGATCACCTCTGCTGCCACCACGACCTTCTGGAAGGGTCGCGACGGCAAGATGCGCCGCTTCAACATCATCGACACCCCCGGCCACGTCGACTTCACCATCGAAGTCGAGCGTTCGCTGCGCGTTCTCGACGGTGCGATTGCTCTTCTCGACGCCAATGCTGGCGTTGAGCCGCAGACCGAAACCGTCTGGCGTCAGGCTGAAAAGTACAACGTCCCGCGGATGATCTTCTGCAACAAGATGGACAAGACCGGTGCTGACTTCTACCGCTCGGTAGAGATGATCAAGACCCGTCTCGGCGCCACCGCTGTTGTGATGCAGCTCCCGATCGGTGCAGAAACCGAGTTCAAGGGCGTTGTCGACCTCATCGAGATGAACGCGCTCGTATGGCGTGACGAGTCCCTCGGCGCTGCCTGGGACGTTGTCGAGATCCCGGAAGACCTGAAGGAAAAGGCTGCCGAATATCGCGAACAGCTGATCGAGACCGTGGTCGAGATCGACGAAGAAGCGATGGAAGCTTACCTCAACGGCGAAATGCCGGACAACGACAAGATCCGCGAACTCGTTCGTCGCGGCACCATCGACGTCAAGTTCCACCCGATGTTCTGCGGCACCGCCTTCAAGAACAAGGGCGTTCAGCCGCTGCTCGACGCCGTCGTCGAATACCTGCCGTCGCCGCTCGACATCCCGGCGATCAAGGGCATCGACTTCAAGACCGAAGCTGAAATCGAGCGTCATGCAGATGATGCAGAGCCGCTTTCGATGCTGGCCTTCAAGATCATGAACGACCCCTTTGTCGGTTCGCTCACCTTCGCCCGCATCTATTCCGGCAAGCTCGAAAAGGGCTCGTCTGTGATGAACACGGTCAAGGACAAGCGCGAGCGCGTCGGCCGCATGCTGCAGATGCACTCGAACAGCCGTGAAGACATCGAAGAAGCCTTCGCAGGCGACATCGTTGCTCTCGCTGGCCTCAAGGAAACCACGACGGGTGACACGCTCTGCGATCCCCTGAAGCCGGTTATCCTCGAGCGCATGGAATTCCCCGAGCCGGTCATCCAGATCGCGATCGAGCCGAAGTCCAAGGGCGACCAGGAAAAGATGGGCCTCGCGCTCAATCGTCTGGCTGCCGAAGACCCGTCTTTCCGTGTCAAGACCGACCAGGAATCCGGCCAGACGATCATCGCTGGCATGGGCGAACTTCACCTCGACATCATCGTCGACCGCATGCGTCGCGAGTTCAAGGTTGAAGCCAACGTCGGTGCGCCGCAGGTTGCTTACCGTGAGACGATCACGCGTCAGCACGAAGAAGACTACACGCACAAGAAGCAGTCCGGTGGTACCGGTCAGTTCGCGCGCGTCAAGCTCGTTTTCGAACCGAACCCGGATGGCGAAGACTTCAAGTTCGAGTCCAAGATCGTCGGCGGTGCTGTTCCGAAGGAATACATCCCGGGCGTCCAGAAGGGCATCGAAAGCGTTCTGTCTTCGGGTCCGCTCGCAGGCTTCCCGATGCTCGGCGTCAAGGCTACCCTCATCGACGGTGCCTTCCACGACGTCGACTCCTCGGTTCTCGCCTTCGAAATCGCCTCGCGTGCCTGCTTCCGTGAAGCAGCCAAGAAGGCCGGCGCCCAGTTGCTGGAGCCGATGATGAAGGTGGAAGTCGTGACGCCGGAAGACTACGTTGGTGACGTAATCGGTGACCTGAACTCCCGTCGTGGCCAGATCCAGGGCCAGGAACAGCGCGGCATCGCGATCGTGATCAATGCTCACGTTCCGCTCGCCAACATGTTCAAGTACGTCGACAACCTGCGCTCCATGTCGCAGGGCCGCGCCCAGTACTCGATGACCTTCGATCACTACGCACCGGTCCCGTCGAACGTTGCTGCTGAAATCCAGGCAAAGTATTCCGGTCAGAAGTGACCGGGATACCCCGCCCATCCAATTGAATACTGAATTTCCCCTGATGGGGACCAAGAAATGGAGAGCCGAAAATGGCAAAGAGTAAGTTTGAGCGCAACAAGCCGCACGTCAACATCGGCACGATCGGCCACGTCGACCACGGCAAGACGTCTCTGACGGCAGCGATCACCAAGTACTTCGGTGAGTTCAAGGCCTACGACCAGATCGACGCAGCTCCGGAAGAAAAGGCACGCGGCATCACCATCTCGACGGCCCACGTCGAGTATGAGACGGCCAACCGTCACTACGCGCACGTCGACTGCCCCGGCCACGCCGACTACGTCAAGAACATGATCACCGGTGCTGCCCAGATGGACGGCGCGATCCTGGTTGTGCTCGGCAGCTGACGGCCCGATGCCGCAGACCCGCGAGCACATCCTGCTCGCCCGTCAGGTCGGCGTTCCCGCGATCGTTGTCTTCCTCAACAAGGTTGACCAGGTCGACGACGCAGAACTTCTGGAACTCGTCGAACTCGAAGTTCGCGAACTCCTGTCGTCCTACGACTTCCCCGGCGACGACATCCCGTTCGTCAAGGGCTCGGCTCTGGCCGCTCTGAACGACAGCAACAAGGAAATCGGCGAAGACGCAGTCCGCGCGCTGATGGCCGCTGTTGACGACTACATCCCGACGCCTGAGCGTCCGGTTGACCAGCCCTTCCTGATGCCGATCGAAGACGTGTTCTCGATCTCTGGCCGTGGTACGGTTGTCACGGGCCGCGTTGAGCGTGGTATCGTCAAGGTTGGCGAAGAAGTCGAATTCGTCGGCATCCGCGACACCAAGAAGACGACGGTTACCGGCGTTGAAATGTTCCGCAAGCTGCTCGACCAGGGCCAGGCCGGCGACAACATCGGCGCGCTGGTTCGTGGCGTTGAGCGTGAAGACGTTGAGCGCGGTCAGGTTCTGTGCAAGCCGGGCTCGGTCAAGCCGCACACGAAGTTCATGGCCGAAGCCTACATCCTGACGAAGGAAGAAGGCGGCCGTCATACGCCGTTCTTCACGAACTACCGTCCGCAGTTCTACTTCCGCACCACGGACGTGACCGGTATCGTGTCGCTTCCGGAAGGCACGGAAATGGTTATGCCGGGCGACAACGTCACGGTTGCCGTTGAGCTGATCGTTCCGATCGCGATGGAAGAAAAGCTGCGCTTCGCTATCCGCGAAGGCGGCCGTACCGTCGGCGCTGGCATCGTCGCCTCGATCATCGAGTAAGCCTAGAGAGCGGCCTCGGGCTGTGTCCGAGGCCGCTTTTCGTTTCCGTCTGAATGTTGGTGCAAGCCAGTCATGCAGACAATGCGCATGTCGCCAATTCGTCTGGCTAGGCGGATTGACGAGCGGCCGATTGCGGTGTATGTCGCCGGCCACGATCAGAATCGCGCGGTGATTTGCACCGCAGTTCTAAGCGCTGCAGTTTTCAAGGCCTGGTGACGGGTCGAGTTCGGCAGGGCTCTCATGACGACAAAGAGTGACAGCGGCGCTAGGCGTGTCCGCTGTGATTTTTGAAAATTTGGGGCCGGCCAGTCATGGTAATTCACTGTCTGCGTATGCGGGACGCAAGAAAAGAAACAAGGACAAGTCGAATGAACGGCCAGAATATCCGCATCCGCCTCAAGGCGTTTGATCACCGGGTTCTCGATGCCTCTACGCGGGAGATCGTCTCGACCGCCAAGCGCACCGGTGCAAGCGTTCGCGGCCCGGTACCGCTCCCGACACGCATTGAAAAATTTACCGTCAACCGTTCGCCTCACGTCGACAAGAAGAGCCGCGAACAGTTCGAGATGCGCACGCACAAGCGCCTTCTCGACATCGTAGACCCGACCCCGCAGACCGTGGACGCGCTGATGAAGCTCGACCTGGCTGCCGGCGTAGACGTCGAGATCAAGCTCTAAGAAGAGATTCCGGCGAGAGCCGTAATAACAAGGAAGGTACGTGGCAAGACCTGCCAACGACTTCTCGAAACGGGAAACCCGATGGTTCGGAAGGGCCTGAGTGGAATCCTTAAACAAAGAGGAAAGGCCTGGATCACTTTTCCCGGCCGCGACTCTCAAGAGGAATGAACCAATGCGTTCAGGTGTGATTGCACAGAAAGTGGGAATGACCCGCGTCTATAACGACGCCGGCGAACATATCCCGGTAACAGTTCTGCAGTCTGGATAACGTACAGGTCGTAGCTCAGCGCACGGCCGACAAGAACGGCTACGTAGCGCTTCAGCTCGGTGCCGGTACGTCGAAGGTCAAGAACACGTCGAAGGGCCTCGCGTGGTCACTTCGCCGCTGCCGAGCGTTGAGCCCAAGGCCAAGCTCGTCGAATTCCGCGTTTCCGAAGAAAACCTCATCGATGTCGGCGCACGAGCTGACCGCGAGCCATTTTGAAGCCGGCCAGCTGGTCGACGTCACGGGCACGACGATCGGTAAGGGTTTTGCCGGTGCCATGAAGCGCCACAACTTCGGTGGTCTTCGCGCGACCCACGGTGTTTCCGTTTCGCACCGCTCGCATGGTTCGACCGGTTCGAACCAGGATCCGGGCAAGGTCTGGAAGGGCAAGCAGCATGGCTGGTCACATGGGCCAGACCCGCGTCACCACCCAGAACCTCGAAGTCGTTTCGACCGATGAAGATCGTGGTCTCATCCTTGTGAAGGGCGCTGTTCCCGGTTCCAAGGGCCTGTCCGTCGCGATGCATCGTCGCTGTCCGAGCGCCGTCAAGTCGGCGAAGTAAGGGAGCCAAGCACATGGAATTCAACGTCAAGACCCTCGAGGGCAAGGACGCCGGCAAGGTTTCTCTGTCGGACGAAATCTTCGGTCTGGATCCCCGCGAAGATCTGATCGCGCGCATGATCCGCTACCAGCTGGCCAAGAAGCGCGCAGGGTACGCACAAGACCAAGGGCCGTTCGGAAGTCTCCCGCACCGGCTCGAAGATGTACAAGCAGAAGGGCACCGGTCGCGCTCGTCACCATTCGGCCCGCGCTCCGCAGTTCCGCGGCGGTGGTAAGGCTCATGGTCCGGTTGTTCGCAGCCACGCCCATGATCTGCCGAAGAAGGTTCGTGCGCTCGCTCTGCGCCACGCCCTCTCTGCAAAGATGAAGTCGGAAGACGTGATCATCGTCGACAACCTGGTTGCGGCTGAAGCCAAGACCAAGCTGCTCGTCGGTACCTTCGCCTCGCTCGGCCTCACCAACGCTCTCGTTATCGGCGGTGCCGAAATCGACAGCAACTTCAAGCTCGCCGCTTCGAACATCCCGAACATCGATGTTCTGCCGGTTCAGGGCATCAACGTTTACGACATCCTGCGCCGCGGCAAGCTCGTCCTGTCGAAGGCTGCTGTGGAAGCCCTGGAGGAGCGGTTCAAATGACGGATCTTCGCCACTACGACGTGATCCGTATCCCCCGTCGATCACCGAAAAGTCGACGCTGGTCTCCGAAAACAACCAGGTCGTCTTCAACGTTGCCAAGCGATGCTACCAAGCCGGAAATCAAGGCTGCCGTCGAAGCTCTGTTCGGCGTCAAGGTCACGGCCGTCAACACGCTCGTCCGCAAGGGCAAGACTAAGCGTTTCCGCGGCTTCGCCGGCAAGCAGAAGGACGTCAAGAAGGCCGTCGTGACGCTCGCCGAAGGTCAGTCCATCGACGTGTCGACGGGCGTCTGAGGTAGGGAACAAGAACAATGGCATTGAAAAGCTACAATCCGACGACCCCGAGCCAGCGTCAGCTGGTCATCGTCGACCGCTCTGGCCTCTGGAAGGGCAAGCCGGTCAAGGCGCTGACGGAAGGTCTCTCCAAGAGCGGTGGCCGTAACAACTACGGTCGCATCACCGCTCGCTTCATCGGTGGTGGTCACAAGCGCACCTATCGTCTGGTTGACTTCAAGCGTCGCAAGTTCGACGTCGAAGGCACTGTCGAGCGCCTGGAATACGATCCCGAACCGTATCGGCCTTCATCGCTCTCGTCGAGCCTACACGGACGGCGAACAGAGCTTACATCCTGGCACCGCAGCGCATCGCTGCCGGCGACAAGGTCATCGCGTCCGAGAAGGCCGTCGACGTGAAGCCCGGCAACACCATGCCGCTGCAGTACATCCCGGTTGGTACGATCGTGCACAACGTCGAGATGAAGCCCGGCAAGGGCGGTCAGATCGCACGTTCGGCTGGCACCTATGTCCAGCTCGTCGGCCGCGATGCCGGCATGGCGATCCTGCGCCTGAACTCGGGTGAGCAGCGTCTGGTTCCGGGCTCCTGCCTGGCCACCATCGGCGCCGTTTCCAACCCGGACCACGGCAACACCAACGACGGCAAGGCCGGTCGCACCCGCTGGCGCGGCAAGACGCCCGCATAACCGCGGTGTCGTCATGAACCCGGTCGACCACCCGCACGGTGGTGGTGAAGGCCGCACCTCCGGTGGTCGTCACCCGGTTACCCCGTGGGGTAAGCCGACCAAGGGCAAGCGGACTCGCTCGAACAAGTCGACCGACAAGTTCATCATGCGCTCGCGCCACCTGAAGAAGAAGTAAGAGAGGTAGTCAGAAATGGCTCGTTCAGTCTGGAAAGGCCCGTTCGTCGACGGCTATCTTCTCAAGAAGGCTGAGAAGGTTCGCGAGATCAGGTCGTAATGAAGTGATCAAGATCTGGAGCCGTCGCTCCACCATCCTGCCGCAGTTCGTAGGTCTCACCTTCGGCGTCTACAACGGCAGCAAGCATGTGCCCGTCTCTGTCAACGAAGACATGGTCGGCCACAAGTTCGGTGAATTCGCTCCCACCCGGACCTATCTACGGTCACGGTGCGGACAAGAAGGCGAAGAGGAAGTAACGATGGGCAAGGCAAAAGCCGAACGCCGGCTGAAAGACAACGAAGCGCAGGCAGTCGCCCGCACGATCCGCGTCAGCCCCCAGAAGCTCAACCTGGTTGCTGCGCTCATCCGCGGCAAGAAGGTCGAGCGCGCTCTCGCTGACCTGGAATTCTCCCGTAAGCGCATCGCAGGCACGGTCCGCAAGACCCTTGAGTCCGCGATCGCCAACGCTGAGAACAACCATGATCTCGACGTCGATCAGCTGATCGTCGCCGAGGCCTATGTTGGCAAGTCGATCACCATGAAGCGTTTCCACGCTCGTGGCCGCGGCCGCGCTTCGCGCATCGAAAAGCCGTTCTCGCACCTCACCATCGTGGTGCGTGAAGTCGAAGCCAAAGGGGAGGCCGCATAATGGGTCAGAAAATCAATCCGATTGGCTTCCGTCTCGGGATCAATCGCACCTGGGATAGCCGCTGGTTTGCAGACAACGCCGAATACGGCAAGCTTCTGCATGAAGACCTGAAGATCCGCGCCTACCTCATGGAAGAGCTCAAGCAGGCCGGCATCGCCAAGGTCGTCATCGAGCGTCCGCACAAGAAGTGCCGCGTCACGATCCACTCGGCTCGTCCGGGTCTGATCATCGGCAAGAAGGGTGCAGACATCGAGAAGCTTCGTAAGAAGATCTCGACGATGACGAACTCGGAAACGCACCTCAACATCGTTGAAGTGCGCAAGCCGGAAGTCGACGCAACGCTCGTTGCTCAGTCGATCACCCAGCAGCTCGAGCGTCGTATCGCGTTCCGTCGCGCCATGAAGCGCGCCGTTCAGTCGGCCATGCGTCTCGGTGCCGAAGGCATCAAGATCACCTGCGCCGGCCGTCTCGGTGGTGCCGAAATCGCTCGTACCGAATGGTACCGCGAAGGTCGCGTTCCGCTCCACACCCTGCGTGCAGACATCGATTACGGTACGGCTGACAGCCGAACACCGCATACGGCATCTGCGGCGTAAAGGTCTGGATCTTCAAGGGCGAAATCCTCGAGCACGATCCGATGGCATCGGAACGTCGTGCGATGGAGGGCGATGCCCAGGGTCCCGCAAGCCGTGAACGCGGTGATCGTGGCGACCGTCGCCGCGAGAACGCTTGATTGAACGCTGGCGAAAGATAAGCTCGGAGAAGTAAGAAAATGTTGCAGCCAAAGCGTACAAAGTACCGCAAGCAATTCAAGGGCCGCATCAAGGGCGTCGCCAAGGGCGGCTTTGATCTGGCCTTCGGCGAATTCGGCCTCAAGGCTCTGGAACCGAACCGCGTGAACGCTCGCGAAATTGAAGCAGCCCGTCGTGCGATCACCCGCTATATGAAGCGTGCTGGTCGCGTGTGGATCCGCGTATTCCCTGACGTTCCGGTCACGGCAAAGCCGACCGAAGTTCGTATGGGTAAGGGTAAGGGTTCGGTCGAATACTGGGCATGCCAAGGTCAAGCCTGGTCGTATCATGTTCGAGATCGACGGCGTATCGGAAGAGATCGCGCGCGAGGCTCTCCGCCTCGGTTCCGCCAAGCTCTCTGTCACGACGCGCTTCGTACAGCGCATTGCAGAGTGAGGATCAAGTCGATGAAAGCCGTAGATGTACGCGCCATGAGCGCTGACCAGCTGAACGACGAGCTTGCAAAGCTGAAGAAGGAGCAGTTCAACCTGCGCTTCCAGAAGGCCACCGGCCAGCTCGAGAAGTCTTCCCGTATTCAGCGAAGTCCGTCGTGATATCGCACGCGTCAAGACCATTGCCCGCCAGAAGGCGGCAGAAGCCAAGGCCTAAGGACCGAGAAATATGCCGAAACGCATTCTGCAGGGCGTAGTTGTCAGCGATAAGAACGACAAGACCATTGTCGTTCGCGTTGAGCGTCGATTCGCCCATCCGCTGCTTCAGAAGACCGTTCGCCGGTCCAAGAAGTACAAGGCGCATGACGAAACCAACCAGTACAAGGTCGGCGACGTCGTTTCCATCCAGGAATGCGCCCCGATCTCTAAGGACAAGTGCTGGACGGTGATTGCCGCCCAGGCTTAATTTACGGACTTCCTGCGCAAGGGCTTGCACCTTGCGCAGAAATCTGTATGAAGCAGGCCACTGGCAGAGAACGCTCGGAATCGGGCGTTCTTTTGCTTTGAGCGCACGGAAGGTCCCTATGGGAAACCACCCTGTATTTATCTTCCCGCGCACACCAGAAATTTATCATAAGCCCGAATAGGGGGCCTCGGCCCAACCGTTCGGGTTACAACAAGAAGGCGACCTGACATGATTCAGATGCAGACTAACCTCGACGTCGCGGATAATTCCGGCGCACGTCGTGTCATGTGCATCAAGGTGCTGGGCGGTTCTAAGCGCAAGTACGCTTCCATCGGCGACATCATCGTCGTTTCGATCAAGGAAGCTATCCCGCGCGGCCGCGTGAAGAAGGGTGACGTGATGAAGGCGGTTGTCGTTCGCACCGCCAAGGACATCCGTCGCGCCGACGGCAGCGTCATTCGATTCGATAACAACGCAGCTGTTCTTATCGACAACAAGAAAGAGCCGATCGGCACCCGTATCTTCGGACCGGTTCCGCGCGAACTTCGCGCCAAGAACCACATGAAGATCATCTCGCTGGCTCCAGAAGTACTGTAAGGGAGCGGGAAGCGATGAATAAGATCCGCAAGGGCGACAAGGTCGTCGTACTCGCTGGCAAGGACAAGGGCCGTTCGGGCGAAGTCCTCCAGGTCATGCCGAAGGAAGATCGTGCGGTCGTCCGTGGCATCAATGTTGTCAAGCGCCACCAGCGCCAGACGCAGACCACGGAAGCCGGCATCATCAGCAAGGAAGCCTCGATCCATCTGTCGAACATCGCGATCGCCGACCCAAGGACGGCAAGCCGACCCGCGTCGGTTTCAAGGTCGTTGACGGCAAGAAGGTTCGTGTGGCCAAGCGTTCGGGAGAAGTGATCGATGGCTGAGGCAAAGTATGAGCCGCGGCTCAAGGTTGAATACGTAAATCGCATTCGCAAGGCGATGCAGGAGCAGTTCTCCTTCGCCAACGAAATGCAGATCCCGAAGCTCGACAAGATCGTGATCAACATGGGCGTGGGCGAGGCAACTGCCGACTCCAAGAAGCCCACTGTTGCTGCGGCTGACCTTGCAGCGATCGCCGGCCAGAAGCCGGTTATCACCAAGGCCCGCAATTCGATCGCTGGCTTCAAGGTCCGCGAAAACATGCCGATCGGCGCAAAGGTCACCCTGCGCGGCGCCCGCATGTATGAGTTCCTGGACCGCCTGGTCAACATCGCGCTTCCGCGCGTTCGCGACTTCCGCGGCCTGAACCCGAAGTCCTTTGACGGCCGTGGCAACTTCGCCATGGGCATCAAGGAGCACATCGTGTTCCCGGAGATCAACTACGACAAGGTCGATCAGATGTGGGGCATGGACATCATCGTTTGCACGACGGCGACCAACGACGACGAAGCTCGGGCTCTTCTGAAAGAGTTCAACTTCCCGTTCCGTCAGTAACCGTAACGACGAGCGTAGAAGAGGAACTTCGATATGGCGAAGACAAGCGCAGTTGAAAAGAACAAGCGCCGCCGCAAGATTGCCGCGAGCCAGGCCGCAAAGCGTGCCGGCTTGAAGGCAATCATCATGAACCAGTCTCTTTCGATTGAAGAGCGGTTCAAGGCCACCCTGAAGCTGGCAGAACTGCCGCGCGACTCGGCTCCAAGACCCGTATTCGCAACCGTTGCGAAGTCACCGGTCGTCCGCGTGCATTCTATCGCAAGCTTGGAATGTCGCGTATCGCGCTTCGCGAGCTTGGCAACACCGGCAAGGTGCCGGGCGTTGTGAAGTCGAGCTGGTAAGGAGACGCCAATATGACGATGACTGATCCGTTGGGCGATATGCTCACCCGCATCCGGAATGGCGCAGCTCGCCGCAAGAGCTCCGTCTCGACTCCGGCCTCCAATCTCCGTGCCCGCGTTCTCGACGTTCTGCAGGCCGAAGGTTACATCCGTGGCTACAGCCAGGTCGATTACGGCAATGGCAAGTCTGAGCTCACGATCGAACTGAAGTACTACGAAGGTTCTTCGGTCATTCGCGAAATCGGCCGCGTATCCAAGCCGGGCCGCCGAGTTTATGTCTCGGTTAAGTCCATCCCGCAGGTCGCGAACGGCCTCGGCATCACCGATCCTTTCGACTCCGAAGGGTGTGATGGCCGATCACCAGGCTCGCGAGACAGAACGTTGGTGGTGAGGTACTCTGCTCCGTCTTCTAAGACGGGCAGGGGATCTCCATAGCGAACAGACAGGAAAAACTATGTCTCGTATCGGTAAAAAGCCCGTTCCGGTTCCGGCTGGCGTGACCGCCTCTGTCGAAGGCCAGAAGGTCTCCGTCAAGGGCCCGAAGGGTGAACTTTTCTTCGTCGCAAATGACGAAATCTCGGTGAAGCTCGAAGACAACGCTGTTGTCGTACAGCCGATCAACGACTCCAAGGATGCTCGTTCGAAGTGGGGCATGTCCCGCACGATGATCGAAAACATCCTGACAGGGTGTTAAGGACGGTTACGAGCGCAAGCTCGAAATCAACGGCGTTGGTTACCGCGCGTCGCTTCAGGGCAAGAACCTGCAGCTGGCACTCGGCTTCAGCCACGACGTCGTCTATCCGAGCCGCCGGTTGGCATCTCCAGTCGCTGTTCCGAAGCCGACCGAAATCATCGTGTCCGGCATCGACAAGCAGCAGGTCGGCCAGGTTGCCGCCGAGATCCGCGAATATCGCGGTCCGGAGCCCTACAAGGGCAAGGGCGTCAAGTATGCCGAAGAGCGGATCGTCCGCAAAGAAGGCAAGAAGAAGTAAGGATCGCGCGAAATGGCAAGCAGAAAAGAAGCACTTGTTCGCCGTGCGAACCGCGTACGGCGTCAGATCAAGGCGGTGGCCAATGGCCGTCCGCGTCTGTCGGTACATCGCTCTTCGAAGAACATCTACGCTCAGATCATCGACGACGTCGCTGGCAAGACCCTCGCGGCTGCTTCGACCCTCGATGGCGGCCTGAAGGCCGAGCTCAAGACCGGCGCCGACATCGCAGCAGCTGCTGCCGTTGGCAAGCTGGTTGCTGAGCGCGCCGTCAAGGCTGGCGTGAATGAAGTCGTCTTCGATCGTGGCGCCTTCATCTATCACGGCCGCATCAAGGCTCTCGCCGAAGCGGCTCGTGAAGGTGGTCTGACCTTCTAAGATAGAATTTCCACCCGGACTTGCGTTCGGGTGGATTTCCGGCTTTAAGCCGGTCACACCGGATTCCACCTTGACCCGACAGGGGAGGGTGGAACTTTGCGTAATCTGCCGATTGCACCCGGAAAAGAGGAAAAGGACAATGGCACAAGAAAGCGCGGTTCGCGCGATGATCGCCAGAACCGTGAAGAGCGCGACAGCGAGTTCGTCGACAAGCTTGTCGCACATCAACCGCGTCGCTAAGGTCGTCAAGGGCGGCCGTCGTTTCGGCTTCGCAGCCCTCGTCGTCGTCGGCGACCAGAAGGGTCGCGTTGGCTTCGGCCATGGCAAGGCGCGTGAAGTGCCGGAAGCCATCCGCAAGGCAACGGAAGCTGCCAAGCGCGACATGATTCGTCGTTCCGCTGCGCGACGGCCGCACGCTGCATCACGACGTCAACGGCCGTCATGGCGCCGGCAAGGTTCTGCTGCGCGCCGCCACCGGCCGGTACCGGCATCATCGCCGGTGGCCCGATGCGCGCCGTTTTCGAAACGCTCGGCATGCACGACGTCGTCGCCAAGTCGATGGGTTCGTCGAACCCGTACAACATGGTTCGCGCTACGTTCGACGCCCTGAAGCAGCCAGATGCATCCGAAGGACGTCGCTGCTCAGCGCGGCCTGAAGTATGCCACCCTCCAGGCCCGTCGCGCTGCGCCGGCGACGCTGCTGAAGAATCGAGGAGTCTGAGCCATGGCTCAAGGCTACGAAGAAGACTGAAGCAAAGACGATCACGGTCGAGCAGATCGGTTCGCCCATCCGCCGTCCGGCAGTCCAGCGCGCAACGCTGGTCGGTCTTGGGCCTCAACAAGATGCACCGGGTCCGCACCCTGGAAGATACCCCTTCCGTTCGTGGCATGATCCGTGCTGTCCAGCATCTCGTTCGCGTCGTCGACGAGAAGTGAGACGGGGGAAGTCATCATGAAACTGAATGAAATCAAAGACAACGAAGGCGCTTCCAAGGAACGTATCCGCGTAGGTCGCGGTATCGGTTCCGGCAAGGGCAAGACCGGTGGTCGCGGTGTAAAGGGTCAGAAGGCTCGTTCCGGCGTTGCCATCAACGGCTTCGAAGGCGGCCAGATGCCGATCTATCGTCGCCTGCCGAAGCGCGGCTTCAACAACATCTTCGCATCCGACTTCGTCATCGTATCCCTGGAGCCGCATCCAGAACGCAATCGATGCTGGCAAGCTCGACGCCAAGGCAACGGTTGACGCCGCTGCTCTCAAGGCAGCCGGTGTGATCCGTCGTGCCAAGGACGGTGTCCGCGTTCTGTCCGGTGGCGAACTGAAGGCAAAGGTGACGATCGAAGTTGCCGGCGCCTCCAAGCCGGCGATCGAGAAGATCGAAAAGGCTGGCGGCTCGATCAAGCTGCTCTCGGCCGCTGCGGAAGCTGCCGAATAATTCGACAAAATTATCGCCCGGTGTGCTTCACACCGGGCGATTTTGCTCCCATATGTGAGCCTCACGATCCCAGGACGGAATGGACGTCGTTTCGTCTTCCGGGTCATCTGGAAAACAAGGGTGTGAGGCATGCGGTTGCTCGGCAACTTCTCCCCGCGCCCTGTTTTCTGAAAAACAGTTTGAACGAATAGCCTCCGGTTCGGACGGGTTCCCGTCGCCGGTCTAGGTTGGCGGAGAATTCTATGGCTTCTGCAGCGGAACAACTGGCCTCGAACCTGAACTTCTCGACTTTCGCCAAGGCGGAAGATCTGAAGAAGCGTCATGTGGTTCACTCTGGCGCGCATTGCTGGTCTATCGCCTCGGCACGCATATTCCGCTGCCTGGCCTCAATCCGGAGGCCTATGCCGCCGCCTTCCAGGGGCAGTCGGGTCGGTATCCTCGGTCTTTTCAACATGTTCTGCTGGTGGCGCCGTTGAGCGCATGGCGATCTTCGCGCTGGGCATCATGCCCTACATCTCCGCGTCGATCATCGTGCAGCTGATGACGTCGGTCGTGCCGGCGCCTCGAGCAGCTCAAGAAAGAGGGCGAGCAGGGCCGCAAGATCATCAACCAGTACACCCGCTATGGCACCGTGCTGCTCGGCACGCTTCCAGGCCTACGGTATCGCCGTCGGCCTCGAAGTCGGGGCAGGGCATTGTAGCCGATCCGGGCTGGTTCTTCCGCATTTCGACCGTGCTGACGCTTCTCGGCGGCACCATGTTCCTGATGTGGCTCGGTGAGCAGATCACCTCGCGCGGCATCGGCAACGGCATCTCGCTGATCATCTTCGCCGGCATCGTTGCAGGTCTTCCGACGCGCTGTCGCCCACACGCTGGAACTCGGCCGCACCGGCGCTCTGTCGACGCTGCCTGATTCTCACCGTCATCGTCGATCGTCGATCGGCGTCATCGCCCTTCATCGTCTTCGTCGAGCGCGCCCAGCGTCGGCTTCTGATCCAGTATCCGAAGCGACAGGTCGGCAACCGCATGTTCCAGGGCGATACCTCGCACCTGCCGCTGAAGCTCAACACCGCAGGCGTTATCCCGGCAATCTTCGCGTCGTCGCTGCTGCTGCTGCCTGCAACGGTCTGCCGGCTTCTCCGGCAACGCAGGCGCTGCCCGGTTGGGCGACGACCATCATCGCATCCCTGCAGCATGGCCAGCCGATCTACATGCTGCTCTACGCTGCGCTGATTGCCTTCTTCGCCTTCTTCTACACGGCCATCGTCTTCAATCCGAAGGATACGGCCGACAATCTGAAGAAGCATGGCGGCTTCATCCCGGGCATCCGCCCCGGTGACCGCACGGCCGAATACATCGACTACGTACTGACGCGCATCACCGTGATCGGCGCCGCTTACCTCGTCTTCGTCTGTCGTCCTGCCGGAAATCCTCATCGCACGCACGGGCATCCCATTAGCCCTTGGTGGTACTTCGCTTTTGATTGTTGTCAGCGTGACCCTTGATACTGTAGCCCAGGTCCAGGGACATCTGATCGCCCAGCAATATGAAGGTCTGATCAAGAAGTCGAAGTTGCGTGGAGGAAAGAGGGGACGATGAGACTGATTCTGTTAGGACCGCCGGGCGCGGGCAAGGGGACCCAGGCCACAGCGGCTCGTGGAGAA
The DNA here is from genome assembly GCA_965283865.1 of Allorhizobium sp. GTDB lineage: Bacteria > Pseudomonadota > Alphaproteobacteria > Rhizobiales > Rhizobiaceae > Allorhizobium. The sequence continues at coordinate 3,009,835 of CBDIQA010000001.1, read as the reverse complement.
GCACGGCATCCCGCAGCTCTCCACCGGCGACATGCTTCGTGCCGCCGTATGCGGCTGGCACGCCGATTGGCAAGAACGCGCCAAGGCTGTCATGGACGCCGGACAAGCTCGTCTCCGACGACATCGTCATCGCCATCGTCTCCGAGCGCATTGATGCGCCCGACTGTGCCAATGGCTTCATTCTCGATGGCTTCCCGCGGACGCTCGTCCAGGCGGATGCTACTCGAGGCGATGCTGAGCAGCAAGGACCTCGACCTCTCCGCGGTGATCGAGATCCGCGTCGATGACGAGATCCTGGCTGACCGATCGCCGGCCGGTCGACGTGCGCCAACTGCGGCGCCGGCAAATACTACGAGAACCTGAAGCCGAAGGTCGATGGTGTCTGCGACAAGTGTGGCTCGACCGAGTTCAAGCGCCGTCCCGACGATAATCAAGGATACGGTCCGCACGCGTCTGCAGGCCTACTACAAGGAAACCTCGCCGCTGATCGGCTATTACCACGCCAAGGGTAAGCTGCATTCGGTCGACGGCATGGGTGAGATCGATGCCGTCACCGGCGAGATCGAGGCCATCCTGGCCGGGCTCTGAAGCCTGTCAGTTCTAAGAATCTTCGCGGGGCCGGTTGCTTTTGTCGACCGATTCCGTTAAAGACCGCGCCAACTCGCGACATGACTGCGATCGGCGCGTTCTTCCAAAACGTTGGAAGACCGGGTTCGGTCGTTTTGGTTTGTTGAGAACCCGATTTGTAATTGCGGTCCATCTGGGCCGTGTAACGAGACACCACTTGCCGGATGGCAACTGGAAGCAAGGAGAATAGGCGTGGCACGTATCGCTGGCGTCAACATCCCGACTGACGAAGCGCGTTGTTATCGCGCTGCACCTATATTCACGGGATTGGACCGAAGTTCGCATCGGAAATCATGGAGAAGGTCGGTCTTCCGGCTGAAAAGCGCGTTCACCAGCTGACCGACGCAGAAGTCCTGCAGATCCGCGAAACCATCGACCGCGATTACCAGGTCGAAGGCGACCTGCGTCGTGATACCGCGATGAACATCAAGCGTCTGATGGACCTCGGCTGCTACCGTGGCCTGCGCCATCGTCGTGGTCTGCCGGTTCGCGGTCAGCGCACGCACACCAACGCCCGCACCCGCAAGGGTCCGGCGAAGGCGATCGCTGGTAAGAAGAAGTAATTTTTCGCGGCATTGGGAAAAGGCAGTGGGCAGCAGGGTGACCTGGTGCCCACTGCCTTCATCCTGTTGCCTCGATTGGTGTAGCCGCTGGCATTACGGCGGTGTTTAGATCAACTGAAAGGAAGACCATGGCCAAGGAAGCCACACGCGTCCGCCGTCGCGAACGCAAGAATATCTCGTCGGGCGTTGCCCACGTAAACTCGACCTTCAACAACACGATGATCACCATCACCGACGCACAGGGCAATGCTATTGCCTGGTCGTCTGCTGGTGCGAAGGGCTTCAAGGGTTCGCGTAAGTCGACCCCGTTTGCTGCCCAGATCGCTGCTGAAGACTGCGCCAAGAAGGCTCAGGAACACGGCATGAAGTCTCTCGAAGTGGAAGTCTGCGGTCCGGGTTCGGGTCGTGAGTCCGCTCTGCGCGCCCTCCAGGCTGCCGGCTTCATCGATCACGTCGATCCGTGACGTGACCCCGATCCCGCACAATGGCTGCCGTCCGCGCAAGAAGCCGTCGCGTCTAATCATTCTTCGTCTTGCCGGGCAGGCGATTCGCCTTCCCGGTGCTTCTCATATTCGGCCGTCACGATTGAATGGTGATGGCGAACGGAAGGTAAAATCATGATTCAGAAGAATTGGCAGGAACTGATCAAGCCGAACAAGGTGGAATTTTCCTCCGTCCGGCCGACACCGAAGGTCGACCGCTTGTCGCCGAGCCGCTCGAGCGCGGCTTCGGCCTGACGCTCGGCAACGCTCTGCGTCGCGTTCTCCTGTCGTCGCTTCGTGGTGCAGCTGTTACGGCTGTCCAGATCGACGGCGTTCTGCACGAGTTCTCGTCTATCCCGGGCGTTCGCGAAGATGTCACCGACATCGTCCTGAACATCAAGGAAATCGCCATCAAGATGGACGGCGACGATGCCAAAGCGCATGGTTGTCCGCAAGCAGGGTCCGGGCGTCGTAACGGCCGGTGACATCCAGACGGTCGGCGACATCGAGATCCTGAACCCGAACCATGTCATCTGCACCCTCGACGAGGGCGCGGAAATCCGCATGGAGTTCACGGTCAACAACGGCAAGGGTTATGTCCCGGCCGACCGCAACCGTTCCGAAGACGCGCCGATCGGCCTCATCCCGGTCGACAGCCTTTATTCGCCGGTCAAGAAAGTGTCCTACAAGGTGGAAAACACCCGTGAAGGCCAGGTTCTCGACTATGACAAGCTGACCATGACCATCGAGACCGACGGCGTCCGTGAGCCGGAAGATGCGCTGGCGCTATGCCGCCCGCATCCTTCAGGACCAGCTCGACGTCTTCGTCAACTTCGAAGAGCCGCAGAAGGAAAGCCGTCCGAGGAAGCCGTCACCGGAGCTCGCCCTTCAACCCGGCGCTGCTCAAGAAGGTCGACGAACTCGAGCTTGTCGGTCCGCTCGGCGAACTGCCTGAAGAACGACAACATCGTCTACATCGGCGACCTGATCCAGAAGACCGAGGCCGAAATGCTCCGCACGCCGAACTTCGGCCGCAAGTCGCTGAACGAAATCAAGGAAGTTCTCGCTTCCGATGGGCCTCCACCTCGGTATGGAAGTACCGGCATGGCCGCCCGAGAACATCGAAGATCTCGCGAAGCGTTACGAAGACCAATATTGATAACAGTGAAGGCAGCCTCTAAGCCTGCCTTTCCCCGTCAAACTGCGGGCGAATGCCCGTATGTGTCAGGAAACGGCAGCCTCTGAGACAGAGCCTGCACTTAAAGGAGAATAGCAATGCGCCACCAGAAAGCCGGCCGCAAGCTGAACCGTACCGCCAGCCACCGTAAGGCGATGTTCGCCAACATGGCTGCTTCGCTCATCACCCATGAGCAGATCGTCACGACGCTCCCGAAGGCGAAGGAAATTCGCCCGATCGTCGAGAAGCTGGTGACCCTCGGGAAGCGCGGCGACCTGCACGCTCGTCGTCAGGCGATCTCGCAGATCAAGGACGTCGATGCCGTCAAGAAGCTCTTCGACGCCATCGCAACGCGTTACGCCACCCGCAACGGCGGCTACCTGCGCATCATGAAGGCCGGTTTCCGCCTGGGCGACAACGCCGCCATGGCTGTTATCGAATTCGTCGAGCGAGACGTTGACGCCAAGGGCGCAGCCGACAAGGCCCGCGTCGCCGCTGAAGCCGAAGCTGAAGCAGCGTAAGTTTCCTCCCGTAAGGGAAGGATGAAAAAAGCCGGGTGAGCGATCACCCGGCTTTTTGCGTGTTGTGACTTGGGCGCGCGCCGGGCGGTCGTAGCCTTGAGACAGTTTATGGTCGCGAGACGCAGCTCGGGTAGGGTGGTTGTTCACCAGGGACCGCATCGCAGAAGCGCATGGCCAGCATGGGGGCCATCCGCGTCATCCAGCGGTCGGCCTCATCGCTGGCCGGTGTATCGAACGCATCCCCACGTTCCGCCCATTGTATGGTGATCAGGCCGAAGGGGCCTGAACCAGCGCGATTAAAGCGGTCTCGCTTTGCGCCTCACTGCCTCCATTCACACGCGGCATCGCACCGCAACTCAAAAGGATGACCATCGCCGGTCTGCCATCGATTTGGGTCGGCCCATAGGAGATGGCTGAGAAGGCCTTGCTACACGCTTGTTGAAACGGTCCCGCCATGTTCTGCGCGGCCCGGTCGAGGGTCACGGTCTGCTTGGCCAGTTTGAGACCCGTCATCGTGAACATCTGCGACCAGTCGTCGACACTCTCACCACTCAGGACCGATTCCTGGATGTAGAACGTGCCCTTCAGTTCCTCGAAGCTCGGTGCAAACCCCGGCGGCAATGGATAGACGACGATCTGTCCGAAAACAGGTGTAGCCATCATGATCTTGTCTTGCGACCAGACCTGAGGGGCGACCATGAGATAGGCAGCGGTGAGCATCAGTGTCGACAGTACATGCTTCATCGCTTGCTCCTGGGGGCATAGTCGCGGATCCGGAATTTGTGGCGTGGAAATCACGGTCACGCAATCGGCATTCGTCGAGATCAGCACGGACAATCCAAGGCCATAGATGATCGCGTTACCACAAGGAGGCGGCAGAGCTTGGATAGGGGCAGGGACGAGAAGGCCATCGGACATTCCCCGTCCATGTGTCACTGGTGACAACTACCGCCTGAAGCAGAGATTGCAAATAAGTCGATGTACACGGAAACAATTGATCTGCGTCAAGGGAGATCGCCAAGACAGCGCTAACCTCAATCCATCGAATTATCGATGTAAGTGAGGTTTCCCCATGGTTGACGCATCCATTTTCAGCAACGACAAGAACCATCTCATCATTCCGCCTCTCTCGACCTTCTATGACCGCATCGCCCAGCCCATGGCCTGGACGATCTTCCGCCTCGCTGTCGGCGGCATGCTGGTGATCGAGGGATGGCCGAAGATCATGGCACCCCTTCGCCCAGGTCGGCTTTGTTGAGAAGCTTGGCTTCTATCCGGGCTGGCTCTGGTCACCGACACTCGCCGTCCTGCAGGTCCTCGGCGGCCTCCTGATCGCATTTGGTCTCTTCACCCGCCCGGCAGCGCTTGCCAACGGCGTCATGCTGGCCATCACACTCTACTTCCACATGGCCAATCCGTATGGCGATGCTTTCCTCACCCAGGCCGGCATCGACGCGCTGAAGGCGGGCAGCGAGTTCTTCACTCCGCAAGCCATGGCGCGTCTCGCCGATGGCGGCCACACCTTCCTGCATCAGGTCCAGTCGAAGGCCGAACTCGCATCGCTCTTCTGGACCGGCGGCGCCTTCCTCTTCGCAGCCTTCGGCGGCGGTTATCTCTCGCTCGATCGGCTGCTGTTCAAGAAGCAGTTCTGATCGGAAGCCGACAACTCTTCAGGCATCCGGCGGGAGATCGCCGGATGCCTCCTGTATTTGATGCGAAGGCTCACGGCATTCCGCGACCCTCCCCAGCAGAAACGCCCGCTCCACCGCATTGTCGCTGAAACCGGCCGCCCGCTCGAACGCAGCTTGCGCCTCGGCCATCCGCCCGAGCCGCATCAGAAAGTCCGCGTTGGCGGCATAGAGCGGCGCGAAGCCGGCGAGGGACGGCTCATCCTCGATCTCCGCCAGCAGCGTCAGCCCTGCCTCAGGCCCGAACGCCATCGCATGGGCCACCGCCCGGTTCAGCGCGACCACGGGCGAGGGGACTCGTTCGATGAGGCGGTCATACAGGTCGGCACTTTCGCGCCAGTCCGTATCCTCGAACCGCGCCGCCCGCGCATGCACGGCCGCAAGGGCCGCCTGCAGCGCGTAGACGCCATCCGCACCGCCGAGCTTTCCCGCCGTCCCAAGCCCCGCCAGCCCGCGCTGGATCAACAGCCGGTCCCAAAGCCTCCGGTTCTGAGTCTCAAGCGTCAGCGCGCTGCCATCGGCTGCCACCCGCGCCTTGAAGCGTGATGCCTGCAGCTCCATCAGTGCCAGCAGCCCATGCGCCTCCGGTTCCTGCGGCGCGAGCCCCACCAGGATGCGCCCCAGCCGCATCGCCTCCTCACAAAGCTGCACCCGGATCAGATCCTCGCCACGGCTTGCGGCATAGCCCTCGTTAAAGATCAGGTAGATGACCTCCAGCACCGAGGCGAGGCGGGCGTCGCGCTCTTGTCCCATCGGCACAGCGAACGCGACATCGGCCTCCCGCAGGATCTTCTTCGCCCGGACGATCCGTTGCGCCACCGTCGTCTCCTGGGTGAGAAAAGCCCGGGCGATCTCCTCCGTCGTCAGTCCGCCGATGATCTTCAGTGTCAGCGCCGCACGCTGGTCCCGCGAGAGCAAGGGGTGGCAGGCGGTGAAGATCAGCGCCAACCGCTCGTCACCGATCGCGTCGTCCAGCGTAGCGTCGACGGTCGCATAATCGTCCGGTCGGTCGGTTTCGATATCATGGGCAATCGACGCCTCATGCCGCGCCATCATCCGGCGACGCCGCCAGAGATCGACAGCCCGCCGCTTCGCCGTCGTCATCAGCCAGCCGCCGGGATTGGGCGGCGTGCCGGATGCAGGCCATGTCGCGAGCGCCGCAACCAGGGCCTCCTGCGCCAGCTCCTCGGCAAGGCTGAGGTCACCAACATGTTTTGCGAGCCCGGCGATCAGCCGGACCCGCTCCATGCGATATACAGCCTCGATATCCCGAGCTGCTGCCTCGGCGTCGACAGAGTGCCGGTTCGCCGAGGAAGTGACCACTTGTCCGTCCCGTGTCATGAGCCGGAGTATGGACACCCCTGCCGCCCGGTCAACCGGGGCGATCGCCTCAGGCGTCGACACCGGTCGTGTCGCCGGCAGCGGCGGCCGGGTCCATCCAGAAGATCTCCCAGACATGCCCGTCCGGATCCTCCACCGACCGGCTCCACATGAAGCCATGATCCTGCGGCGGGTTCGGATCCGGACGGCCCCCTGCGGCTGTGGCGGCACTCAGCACCCGGTCGACATCCGCATGCGCCTCGACTGTCAGCGCCAGCAACACTTGGCTGGTGGCTTTAGCGTCTGCGATGGGCCGTTTCGTAAAGGTGCCGTAATAGTCGTGCGTCAGGATCATCACGCCGATCGTGTCGCACAGCATCATGCAGGCCGCATTCTCGTTGGAAAACTGCGGGTTCCGAGTGGCCCCCAGCGCCTCGTAGAAGCGCGTCGAGGCATCGAGATCGGTGACCGGCAAGTTGATGAAGATCATCTTGCTCATGGCGTCTCAACCCTTGGTCTTCTGCTGCGCTGCCAGCCCTTCCGCCGCCCGGTCGTGGCTCGCCTGTCCCTCGGGCGTGGCGATCTCGGCAAAATCTTCCATCTCGTAAAAGGGCCGGATCTCGATCTCGCTCGGTCCCAACATCGGGTTGGGGCAACGCTTCACCCAGGCGACCGCTTCGTCCATGTCCTTCACTTCCCAGATCCAGTAGCCGGCAACCAGCTCTCGGGTTTCTGCGAAGGGGCCGTCAATCACGCGGCGGTCCGGTCCGTCAAACGCGATCCGCTTGCCCATCTTCGATGGTTTCAACCCGTCTCCGGAGAGCATGATGCCGGCCTGCACCAGTTCCTCGTTGAACTTGCCCATGTCTTCGAAAAGCTTCGGCGGCGGCATGATGCCTTCCTCGCTGTCTTCCGTCGCCTTCACCATCACCATGACACGCATGTCTTCACTCCTCTCGTTCTCTGGACCGCTTTTGCGATCCTGCTTCCCCAACGAACGAGCTAAACCGATTTCGACACGGCATGCGAAAAAAATCGTACGGAAATCGCAGCGATCACTTCGGAATGTGGATCGTCGCCCGGATATGCTTAAGCGAGGCGACGATGGTGAAGGTCATCATTACCAGCAGCGTCCACGAGCTCCACTTGCCCAGATGCACCGTCGACCAGGCCCCCAACTGGTTCGGATAGTGCCAGATGGCAAAGAAGGTGGAGATGTTCTCGGCCACCCAGATGAAGAAGCCGATCAGGATGAAGGCGAGTAGCATCGGCATCTGCCGATCCCGATCAAAGGGCCGGAAGGTGACGGTTGTCCGGGCATAGAGCCCGATTGCCAGCGCCGCCAGATACCAGCGATAGTCGCCGATATAGTGGTGGGTGAAGAAGTTGAGATAGATGGCGAGCGCAACCCCGATGGCCATCCAGTAGGGCGGGTGATGGCGGATCCGGACATCCAAGAGCCGCCAGGCCTGGATGATGTAGCTGCCCACAGCCGCATACATGAAGCCGGAAAACAGGGGCACGCCGAGCACCTTGGTATAGGCGAAATCGGGATAGGACCACGACTGGATCGCGCCCGACGTCTTGAACACCTCAAGCGCGAAGCCGACGACATGGAAAAGGCAGATCGCCTTCAGCTCGTCCATGGTCTCGAGCTTCGTCCAGACCATCCAGATCTGGATGGCAAGCGCGATGATCAGCAGCACGTCATAACGCGGAATGCCGAAAACACCTGTGCGCGGCACGACGAAGATCGACACAAAGAACAGTCCGGCAAACAGGCAGGCCCGCGCCTCCTTGATCCCGAACATCAGAAATTCGACGACGAAGCGGCTGATGCCGGTGAGTTCCGGATACGGCGTCTGATCGATCAGCCTGCGGTCGAGCGCGCTCAGGAGGCCGCCTCGTCCATCCACCACCAGTGTCATCGCCGACCGCCTTCGCTGTTGCATTCCCTTGCAACCTCACTACTAAGCGGCCATGGACGAAATCAAGGCATCGACGTCACTTCGCATACGCCGTCTAGGGATAGCGCTTGCCATCATCGCGTGTGGTATGGGCTTGAGACTCGGCGGCTACGAGATCGGCCTGCCGTATTTTCTGGTGAAATACGGCGGCTCGACCCTCTGGGGCGCGATGGTCTTCTTCCTCATCGCCATGCTCCTGCCGAGACAACCGCTCGTGCGCACTGGCGATCCTCGCCATCGTCATTGCAGCACTCACGGAGTTCAGCCGCCTCTACCACACGCCCTGGCTCGACGAATTCCGCCTGACGCTGGCAGGCGCGCTTCTGCTCGGACGCATCTTTTCCTGGTGGAATATCGTTGCCTATGGCCTCGGCATCGCGTTGGCAGCCCTATTCGAAGCGCGTCGTCTCACGCGCTCCGCCCAGCCGTCAGACTAGCGGGTCGCACCCGCCATGCGCTTTGCCCGCCGACGCTCCATGATCTTCGGCCGGACCAGCCGGTAGCCGAGCAACACGATCGTCACGACGATGTAGAAGGCCGCTTCCGGATCGATCACCTTCAGCGACAGCGCATAGTGCAGGATCGCCACGAGCAGGATCGGGTAGGTGAGCTTGTGGAGCTTGTTCCACCGTGGCCCAAGCCTGCGGATCGACCACTGGTTCGAGGTCAGCGCGAGCGGGACAACTGCGCAGCCCGGCCATGCCGAGCATGAACCCTGGCGCCAGTTGTCGCCGGCGATCGACGACAGGATCATGCCGCGGTCGAGCGTCAGGTAAACCGCAAAATGCGCCAGCACATAATAGAAGGCGAGAAGCCCGAGTGCGCGCCGATAGCTAATTAGATTAATGCCGAACAGATCGCGCAGCGGTGTCACGGCAAGGCCAAGGCACAGAAACCTGAGCGCCCAGAGCCCCAGAAGATGCTCAAACGCGCGCACCGGATCGGCACCCAGCCCACCAAAGATCCCGAGATAGAAGGCATAAAGCCCCGGCAACAGCCCGACCGCATAAAGCGCCCAAACGGAGGCGGGTTTGTAGCGGGCGGGCAGGGCGGGCATTGCGAGCGAAACCATCAGAAGAACTTCGTCAGATCCATGCCGTCGTAGAGGCTTGCGACCTCGTCGGCATAGCCGTTGAACGGCAGCGTATCGATGCGCGCTCCGCCGAACAGACCGTCGGCCTCGCCGATGCGTCGCTCGGTCGCCTGGCTCCAGCGCGGGTGATCGACGGCCGGATTGACGTTGGCATAGAAGCCGTATTCCGACGGCTGGAGCTTGTTCCAGGTCGATGGCGGCTCCTGCTCGGTGAGCGTGATCTTGACGATCGACTTGATGCCCTTGAAGCCGTATTTCCACGGTACGACTAGGCGGATCGGCGCGCCGTTCTGGTTCGGCAGCGTCTCGCCATAAAGCCCGGTTGCGAGGATCGCCAGCGGATGACGCGCTTCGTCCAGCCGCAAGCCCTCGACATAGGGCCATTCCAGCGCCTGGAAGATCCCGGCCTGTCCCTGCATCTCTTCAGGACGGACAAGCGTTTCGAAGGCGACATACTTCGCAGACCCCAGCGGCTCCACCCGATCGAGCAGGGCCGAGATCGGGAAGCCGATCCACGGGATCACCATCGACCAGGCTTCCACGCAGCGCATCCGGTAGACGCGCTCTTCCATCGGGATTTCCTTCATGATCGTCTCGATGTCGATCACCTGCGGCTTGGCAACCAGCCCGCCGACTTCGATCGTCCAGGGCCGAGTGGTCAGCGACCCCGCATTGCGTGCCGGATCTTCCTTGCTGGTGCCGAACTCGTAGAAATTGTTGTAGGTCGTCACATCTTCCTTGGCGGTCAGCTTCTCGTCGAGCTTGTAGATGCTCGGCTTGGCCGCCAGCGGAGCGGCGATTGCCGGTGCGCCCAGGCCGACCGCCGCAACCCCACCGGCCGCGACGCCCATGAACTGCCGCCGCCTCAGATAGAGCGACTTCGGGGTGATCTCAGAACTGGCAATCTTCGGCGGATGGTAAATCGGCATGGCAGACCTCTTGAGGCTCTCTCTGTCTCTCTAGATAGAAGACGCAAGCATAGAGACCAGAGTTTCACCGCCGCGAAAAGAAGCAAGGCAGGAACAATTTCGTGTAGGTCTGTCGTCTCGGCAAGCTGTAAGAATCCGCTCTGTCCGCCGACGGCGGTCAGCCGCACCAGGTCTCTTTGTGGCCTTCCCAGCGATGCGCCAGTCCGCGCGCGATCAACGCGTCGCCCACCGAGCGTCCGTCCTGCAGCACCACGCGCAGCTTGCGGCCATACTGGTCCACGTCCCGCCGCTCCCGGCGCTCCATGGTGAGGCCCCCGGCATTCAGGCTGTCGAGCAGTGCCACCTGAGCCTCAAGCCCGAGCGTGCGTTCCCGCTCGCATTCCGGGCGCCCGATCTCCGGCGTGTTGATATCAGAGATCCGATATTTCACTGCCCGGTACCAGAAGGTGTCGCCATCGACGACGCAATTGACCCGCTGCGCGCCCGAGCAGGTGATGAAGCGTCCCTCGATCGGCTCGGGATGCGGCTCCACGGCGCCGGTGATGCTGTAATCGATCAATTTGTTGCCTGCTGGCACAACAAGGTAGGAATAGGGAAGTTTATCGAAATGAATGACGGCGAGTGCGGCGAGGCCAGCATAGAGAAAGACGCGGCGCAGTTGGTAGAGCGCCTTGAACGGGCTCCAGCGCGGCGCAGGCTCGGGATTGAGCTTCTGGCGGGCATCTTTCAACAGGATCACGCGGGCGGGTTTCCGGGTCATCATGACGCCTCCTTCCGCGGTAAACTCTAATAAACACATCTTGCCGCAGCCTTAAGCCGATCACTCAAATGCGAACGAAGTCGCATGCTCCGTGACCGCCAGGCGTACCGATTTGCCCTTCGATGCTAGTGACAGGTGAGGGCGCATGGCTTAGATCAGTTCCAAAATGGCTGCCTTGCCTTGGCGCCCGGGGTGCAGGCATGGCGGCGAACAAGCCATCGAGGTGACACCCATGCCCGCCTATCGTTCGAGAACCACCACCCACGGCCGCAACATGGCCGGCGCCCGCGGCCTCTGGCGCGCGACCGGCATGAAGGACGGCGATTTCGGCAAGCCGATCATCGCGGTCGTCAATTCCTTCACCCAGTTCGTGCCCGGCCACGTCCACCTGAAGGATCTCGGCCAGCTCGTTGCCCGCGAGATCGAGGCGGCCGGCGGCGTGGCCAAGGAATTCAACACCATCGCCGTCGATGACGGCATCGCCATGGGCCATGACGGCATGCTCTATTCGCTGCCCTCGCGCGAGATCATCGCCGACTCCGTCGAATACATGGTCAACGCCCACTGCGCCGACGCCATGGTCTGCATCTCCAATTGCGACAAGATCACGCCCGGCATGCTGATCGGCCGCCATGCGCCTCAACATCCCGGCGGTCTTCGTCTCCGGTGGCCCGATGGAAGCCGGCAAGGCGCTGCTCCAGGGTCGCAAGGTCGCGCTCGACCTCGTCGACGCCATGGTCGCCGCCGCCGACGACAAGATTTCCGACGCCGATGTCGATGAGATCGAGAAGCGCCGCCTGCCCGACCTGCGGCTCCTGCTCGGGCATGTTCACCGCCAACTCGATGAACTGCCTGACCGAGGCACTTGGCCTGTCTCTGCCCGGCAACGGCTCGACGCTCGCCACCCATGCCGACCGCAAGCGCCTCTTCGTCGAGGCCGGCCACCTCATCGTCGACATCACCCGCCGCTACTACGAGCAGGACGACGAGAGCGTTGCTTCCGCGCAACATCGCCTCCAAGGCCGCCTTCGAAAACGCCATGGCGCTCGACATTGCCATGGGAGGCTCGACCAACACGGTGCTGCACATCCTGGCCGCTGCCCATGAAGGCGGTATCGACTTCACCATGGACGATATCGACCGCCTGTCGCGCAAGGTGCCCTGCCTGTCCAAGGTCGCCCCCGCCAAGCAGGACGTGCACATGGAAGACGTCCACCGCGCCGGCGGCATCATGCGCATCCTCGGCGAGCTCGACCGCGGCGGCCTGATCAACCGCGATTGCCCGACTGTGCATGCCGAAACCATCGGCCACGCCATCGACCGCTGGGACATCACCCGCACAACAGTCCGAGACCGTCCGCGAATTCTTCAAGGCCGCTCCGGGCGGTGTACGCACCACGCAGGTCGCTTCTCAGCCAGGACTCGCGCTGGGACGAACTCGACACCGACGGTGAAAAGGGCGTCATCCGCTCGGTCGAACATCCCTTCTCCAAGGACGGTGGCCTCGCCGTCCTGAAGGGCAACATCGCGCTCGACGGCTGCATCGTGAAGACGGCCGGCGTCGATGAATCGATCCTGAAGTTCAACGGCCCGGCCCGCGTCTTCGAAAGCCAGGACGCAGCCGTCAAGGCGATCCTGTCGAACGAGATCAACGCCGGCGACGTCGTCGTCATCCGCTACGAGGGCCCGCAGCGGCGGCCCCGGCATGCAGGAAATGCTCTATCCGACGAGCTACCTGAAGTCGAAGGGCCTCGGCAAAGCCTGCGCGCTGGTCACCGACGGCCGCTTCTCCGGCGGCACCTCGGGCCTCTCGATCGGTCACGCCTCGCCGGAAGCGGCCCAGGGCGGCGCAATCGGCCTTGTTCAGCGAAGGCGACACTGATCGACATCGATATCCCGAACCGCACGATCAACCTCGTCGTCGACCCGGCGAGGAGCTTGAGCGCCGCCGCGCCGCAACAGGATGCCAAGGGCTGGCAGCCGGCCGAGAAGCGCAAGCGCAACGTCACGACCGCGCTGCAAGGCCTACGCCGCCTTCGCCTCGTCGGCGCTGACAAGGGCGCCGTGCGCCACGCTGCCGGAGTAAATGGCGCTGGGTTTCAACCATTGACACAAAAAAAAGACCCGCTGGCGCGAACCGGCGGGTCTTTTCGTTTCGCGCCAGGATAGCTGCCTCAGTCCCGGTAACTCGGATCTTCCTTGTCCAGGCACGACTTCAGATAGGCAAAGTGCTTCTCCGCCATGCCCCGATACGGAATCCAGCCATCCGACGTGCCTTGTGCGATCTCGTCCGAAAGCACCGCGAGCGGCTTGCCAGTTGAGAGCGCCAGCACCATCGTCTGCGCCGCCTTCTCGAAGAAGTAGAGGTCCTCGAAGGCGTCGGCCACCGTTTCGCCTGCAACCGACACGCCGTGATTGCCCATCACCAGCACCGCCTTGCCCCGTATCATCTCCGCCAGCCGCTCGCCTTCCTCCGCCGCATCCGCGATGCCACCAAACGAGAGGTCATAGCCGATCCGCCCGAAGAAACGCGCCGTGTTGTTGTCGAGCGGCAGAAGCGTCGGGTCCTTCAGGCAGGAGAGCGCCACTGCGTAAGGAGAGTGGCAATGCAGGATCACCCGCGCCTCCGGCAGCATCCGGTGCAGCGTGCCATGCACGGTCCAGGCCGAAGGATCGGGGGCATCTCTCACCATTCATCACGTCAGGATCATCGGCATCCAGCAGCAAAAGATCGCTCGCCTTGACCGTGGCAAAATGCTGCCAGCGCGGATTGAGCAGGAACTTTCGCCCATTGGCAGAGACCGCCGCGCTGAAATGATTGCCGACCGACTCGCTCCAGCCGAAGCGATGACAAAGCCTGAAGGCAGCGGCCAGATCCTGACGCAGAGTGGTCAGTGCAACCTCATCAAGCATGTCGTTGACAGCAGGGGAAATATTCATGCCTTGAACCGTCCTTCCGTCGTCAGCGCCCGGTAGGTCGAACGCATTTCCTCGCGGTCGGCATAGCAGCCGCGCAGGTAGCGGTCGCCGCTGGTTGCCGAATAGGCCATGCGCCCATGCACGATGCGGTGGTTGTCGAACACCATGCATTCGCCGGCCTTCATCAGGAAGCGCATCATAAACTTGTCGTCCTGCAGCATCTTCCCGAACCGGCAGAAGGCCGGATAATAATCGTCGAGCACGGTCTGCGGCAGGTCGAAGAGATCCGCCATGTGCTGGCTGATCGTCAGCCCCGAGACCTCGCCATGTTTGTCGAGCTCGATCACCCGCTGCCGCGAGCGCATGTCATAGGTGTCGTGCTCGCAGAAGAAGGGAATGTCGATCTCCGACAAGAGCTTGAATCCATCAGGATCGATCTCCCGGAAGGCATTCGCGACAGCCACCCCATCCGAATAGATGCTCATGCCGCCTTCGACGGTGTTCGCCCGGCAATGCAGAAACTGGATGCCCGGCGCATGTTCTTCCGCCGGCGTATCGGTGTGAAGCTCCAGCGCCTTCGCCGTATAGGCCGTGTTGGTCGGGTTGATATGCGTCTTCACGTCGAAATATTCGCCGAAGAAGGTCGGCCGCACATGACCCATCAGCTTGACCGTTTCGGTCAGCCCTTCATTGCTGTCGGGCATGTCGGTCACGATCGTCAGCCCCTCGACGATCATCGCTTCGAGCCATTCCGCCACCTTCTTCGGATCACGCATCAGTTCAGGCTGCGAGAAGCGCGGAATATCGGGATAGTGGTCGCTGAACCACGCCTTGCGCGGCAGATCGGCGGGATCGGGCCGATGTTTGCCCTCGGTATAGAGCGCCAGCAGCGACAGCGGATAGCGTGACACATGGTTCTCGCCCGCCCAGCGGATCACCAGGCTCCCGTCCTCGATCTCGGCGCTGTCGGCGCGCGGTGCAGCCGAAAGATGGAAGATGTCGAAGCTGCGCTCCCGCGTCGTGCTGTCGAACGAGCTGGGGCAATTGTCGCGCAGCCAGTAATAGTTGAAATAGGCTTGCCCACCCTCTGAAAGCGGCAGATGAAGCCCCTTGTCAGCCAGCGTGACGGCCCCGGTCGCAACATGCATGTTCATCGCTCGTTTCCTTAAGTCTGGGTAGCGGAAGAGAAGATCGGATTTGACGATCATCATCCGACTTTGCAGGCGAGACCAGACCGATTATGCTTATGCTGAATTAAGCTGGAGGTTAAGTTGAGCCGTCTGCCACCCCTGCGTCTTCTGACCACCTTCGAAGCCGTCGCCCGGCTCGGCTCGATGCGTGAGGCGGCAACCGCCTTGAACGTCACCCAGCCCGCCGTAACGCAGGCGCTGAAGGCGCTGGAAGACCATGTCGGCGCCGTCCTGATCGACCGCACGACCCGGCCGGCACGGCTCACTGAAACCGGCCTTGAACTCGCCCGCGCCACTCGCGATGGCCTCGACCTGATCGCCGACACGATCGAGGATATCCGCACCAGCACCGGCCTCGAAGATCAGCGTCTCACCGTCGCCTGCACCATGGGCCTCGCCACCCACTGGCTGATGCCGCGCCTCAGCGATTTCTACGCCCGCCATCCCGGCTTCTTCGTCAACGTCCAGGTCCCGCCCACCGACCTGCCGCAGATGTGGCCCGGCACCGACCTCGTCCTGCGCTACGGTCGCGGCACCTGGACCGACGGTGAGACGCTCCGCCTCTTCGATGAGACCGTCTGCCCCGTCGGTCGCCCGGCTCTGGTCGAAAACCTGCTGTCCAAAGGCGAGGGGCTGGATGCCGCCCCGCTCATCCATGTCCGCACAGTGGAAGCGCGCCACTGGGAAGGCTGGACCGATTATGTCGCCCGCCGCGACCTGCCCAAACCGCGCGGCCCCTCCCACATATTCGACAACTACGTCCAGGCCGTCCAGGCAGCCCTCGACGGCCGCGGCCTGATGCTCGGCTGGCGCTCCATCACCGATACCCTCGTCGCCGACGGCAGCCTGAAACCCTGGCCCGAGGGCGCGCTTGACCTCGGCACCGCCTATTTCGCCACCGTGGCGCCGGCGGCGGCAAAGCGCCCGGCGGTCAAGGCTTTCGTGGCCTGGTTAGGAGAGGGGACGGAGAGTTCTTCGGCGGAGCATGAGCAGCGGCAGGCGGCTTCTGACGATGCATTCGCAACGTTTTCGGAATGGGGAGGCGAGGCCGATACAAAAGCCTTCAAGGATTTGTGAATTCGACGTCCTAAAGCTTAGGCAAATAGGAAAATAGGTGAATACCTATATTTCTAATGAGGATACAGCCACCCGTCACTTCGGCCGCTGAACACCCTCATACACCACAGCCAGCTGCGCCATCCGCGCCGTATAGGCGGCCGTCAGGCAGGCGACGTCGCCCTTGCATTCGCCGCGCTTGGTCAGCCATTCGATCTGCTGGTCCTGCAATTCGCCCCGAGCGCCCATGGCCAGCAGGCCGGAAAGAAGCTCGAAGGTGGTGGCCATCTTCACGTCCATGTCGTTCAGCGACAGCGTCTCACAGATGGCCGTCTCGTCCTCGGCAAGGTCGGGCTTCTCGCAGTCGAAGCTTGCCGCGTGGGCCGGAAGCGCACCTGCCAGAACGGGGCCGGCCAGAAGTGCAAACAGGATGGCGCGCGCGGCTGCGGTTGTATCGGACATGGTCACCTCGCTCGGTTTTAACTTGCCTAAGCAACGCCCGCAGCCGGCCCATCGTTCCATGCAATCCGCGCATGCCAGCCTCTCACTATCCGGTGAAAATCCGCAAAAGGTCCTGTCATTGCCAGCCACAATCCCTACCTTCATCACCATGAACAGAAGAACCCTCCTCGCCGCCGCAGCCACCGTGCCGATTCTTTCCGTATCTCGCGCCTTTGCCCAGTCGGCAGAGCCGGCCGTGACGGTGCCCGCCGCCGAAGCATCGCCCCCCGCGGATCTCGATGTACTCCGCCCCCGCATCGCGACGCTGCTCGAAGAAGCCCGCAGGCTGGATACGCTGGAGACCGTCATCGTAACCCGCAACGGTGAAACGCTTGGCGAGCGCGCCTATGGTGACAATTCGCTTGATGGATCCACCAACATCAAGTCGGCCTCGAAATGCGTCGTCTCCGCACTCGTCGGCATCGCCATCGACAAGGGCCTGCTCGAAGGCGTCGACCAACGCATCGAAACCGTGCTGCGCTCGGAGTTCCCCGCCAATCCCGATCCACGCCTGTCGCAGATCACCATCGGCCATCTCTTGTCGATGCGCTCAGGTCTCGACCGCATGTCCGGCCCGAATTACGGCCGCTGGGTCGCGAGCCGCAACTGGACGCGTTTTGCGCTCGCCGCCGATTTCGTCGACGAGCCGGGGGGCGGCATGCTCTATTCGACCGCGTCGACCCATCTTCTGTCGGTCATTCTCACCAAGGTTTCGGGCAAGCCGACGCTGGCGCTTGCCCGCGAATGGCTGGAGCCGGTGGAAGGGTTTCGCATCGGATCCTGGGATCGCGATCCCCAGGGCTTCTATCTCGGCGGCAACCAGATGGCCATGACGCCGCGCTCGCTGCATGCCTTCGGCGAACTCTATCGCCGGGGCGGCGTGACCGAAGACGGCACGCGGGTCATCTCGGAGGCCTGGATCCGCGAAAGCTGGATCCGCCGCACCAACTCCGTGTTCAACGGCGATGGCTACGGCTATGCCTGGTTCCTGAAGGAGATGGCGGGACAGCAGGTGAATTATGCCTGGGGTTATGGCGGCCAGATGCTCTACATCACCCCAAGCCTCGGTCTGACTGTGGCCATGACATCGAACGAGGCAGCCCCTTCCGCCCGCACTGGTTACCGCGACGAGCTCCATGGCCTGATGACGCGCATCATCGAAACGGTCGGGGCTTGAGCCGGGCAAACGTTATCCCCATCTGCGATTGGTCGTCCTTGCTTCTGCCTATTTGCCGGAGCAGGAACCGGGTCTAGAACGTCCATGATCGCATGAAGGATCTTTGCATGCCGCGCTTCGACCGTCTCAAACCGATTGCCGTGATTGCCGCCCTGATGGTGCCGCTCTCCGCTCCAGCCCTTGCGCAGGACAAGGCTGTGCCGCAGAGCCAGCTCGAGATGCAACTCTCTTTTGCGCCCTTGGTCAAGCAGGCGCGCGGCGCCGTGGTCAACGTCTATGCCGAGCGCCTCGTCCAGCGTCGCTCCAGCCTGTTTGCCGGCGATCCCTTCCTCGAGCAATTCTTCGGCCAGCGCATGCCGAACCGAACCGAAAAGCAGTCCTCTCTCGGCTCCGGCGTGATCGTCGAGGCCGACGGCTTTGTCGTCACCAACAACCACGTCATCGATGGTGCCGACGACATCAAGGTGGCCCTGGCCGACGGCCGTGAATTCCCGGTCAAGGTCGTGCTGAAGGACGATCGCCTCGATCTCGCGGTCCTGAAATTCGAAACCAACGAGGTCATGCCCACGCTCCCGATCGGCAATTCCGACGGGACCGAAGTCGGTGATCTCGTGCTCGCCATCGGTAACCCCTTCGGCGTCGGCCAGACAGTGACCTCCGGCATCGTCTCGGCGCTTGCCCGCAACCAGGTGACGGAAGGCGACTTCGGCTTCTTCATCCAGACCGATGCCGCGATCAATCCCGGCAATTCCGGCGGTGCGCTGGTCAACATGAACGGTGAACTGATCGGCATCAACACGGCGATCTTCTCGCGCGGTGGCGGCTCGAACGGTGTCGGCTTCGCGATCCCCGGCAATCTCGTCCGTGTCTTCCTTGATGCCGCCGATCGGGGCGAGGCAAGCTTCGAGCGGCCCTATGTCGGGGCGAGTTTCGAGCCGGTCACCTCGGATGTTGCCGAAGCCCTTGGCCTGAAAACCGTACGCGGCGCGCTCGTGGTGCGCGTCGCCGATGATGGCCCGGCGGCCAAGGCGGGTCTGAAGCCCGGCCAGGTGGTCACCGCCGTCAACGGCATCCCCGTCGAGCATCCCGATGCCCTCGGCTATCGCCTGACCACGGCAGGACTGGGCGAGAAAGCCGAGTTGACGGTTCAGGAAGACGGTCGCGAAGAGACGATCGCGCTGACGCTGGCCGCAGCTCCAGAAACCCGCCCGCGCGATATCCAGCTGATTGAGGGCCGCAGCCCCTTTGCCGGCCTCCGCGCCGGCAACCTCTCGCCGCGTCTGGCCTATGAGCTGAAGATGGCCTCGGAAGTGACCGGCGTCGTGGTCACCGATATCGTCCGCGGTTCGCCCGCGGCCCGCCTCGGCTTCCAGCCGCGCGACATTGTCGTGGCCGTCAACGGCGAGGACATCGCCTCTGTCGAGGATCTGCAGAAGATCGCCGAGAGCGATCCCGGCTTCTGGCGGGTCGAGATCGAACGGGACGGCCAGCGCATCCGGCAGATCTTCCGATGAGTGACCTCTTCGCGCCGCAGATGTCGAAGGAAATGGCCGAGCGTCGCCCGCTCGCCGATCGGCTGCGGCCGAAGAACCTCGCCGAAGTTACCGGCCAGGAGCATCTGACCGGCGAGGATGGCGTGCTGGCCCGCATGATTGCGGCAGGCTCGCTGGGATCGATGATCTTCTGGGGCCCGCCCGGCACCGGCAAAACCACCGTCGCCCGGCTTCTGTCGGGCGAGGCGGGGCTCGCCTTCGAGCAGATCTCGGCGATCTTTTCGGGTGTTGCCGACCTGAAGAAGGTCTTTGAAAGCGCGCGTCTCCGTCGCATGGAGGGCCGCCAGACGCTGCTCTTCGTCGACGAGATCCACCGTTTCAACCGCGCCCAGCAGGACAGTTTCCTGCCCGTCATGGAAGATGGCACCGTCATCCTGGTTGGTGCGACGACCGAAAACCCGAGCTTCGAATTGAACGCCGCTCTCCTGTCGCGGGCGCGGGTGCTCACCTTCAAGAGCCATGATGCCGAGAGCATCGAAACACTGCTCAAACGCGCCGAGGAAACCGAAGCCAAGCCGCTGCCGCTGGATGCCGATGCCCGCCAGGCCCTGATCCGCATGGCCGATGGTGATGGCCGCGCCTCGCTGACGCTGGCCGAAGAAGTCTGGCGCGCCGCGCGTCCGGGCGAAGTCTTCGATACCGAGGGCCTCGGCAAAATCGTCCAGCGCCGCGCGCCGGTCTACGACAAGGGCCAGGATGGCCACTACAATCTGATCTCGGCGCTGCACAAGGCCGTGCGGGGGTCCGATCCGGATGCCGCGCTCTATTATCTCTGCCGCATGTTCGATGCCGGCGAGGATCCGCTTTATCTCGGCCGCCGGCTGGTGCGCATGGCCGTCGAGGATATCGGGCTTGCCGACCCGCAGGCGTTGGTCGTCTGCAACGCCGCCAAGGATGCCTATGATTACCTCGGCTCTCCCGAGGGTGAGTTGGCACTGGCCCAGGCCTGCGTCTATCTGGCGACCGCCCCGAAGTCTAACGGCGTCTATGTCGCCTACAAGGCTGCCATGCGCGCGGCCAAGGAGCACGGCTCGCTTCTGCCGCCCAAGCATATTCTGAACGCCCCGACCAAGCTGATGAAGGCGGAAGGCTACAACGAGGGCTATCGTTACGATCACGACGAGCCGGACGCCTTTTCCGGCCAGGACTATTTCCCGGAAAAGATGGGCCGCCAGACCTTCTACGATCCGCCGGAGCGCGGCTTCGAGCGGGAGATCAAGAAGCGTCTCGACTGGTGGGCGAAACTGCGTCGGGAGAGGGGAGGCGGTTAAGCCGCTTGTCTATCGTCATTTAAGCTTAAGCTGCTTTTAAGCGCTATGCTCTAGTGTTCTTGTCCGAACCTAGGGATTGCACATGCCGAAGAAGACCGAACTGAACTATCTGCACGCCGGAGGCAAGGAGCCGCCGCGCATTGGCTTGCCGACGCTGGTCAAGCTCTTCTCCCTGGTGCTGATCACGCTCTCGGCGTTGTCGCTGCTCTTCATCGGCTACATCGCCTCGCGCAAGGCCGACGATATCGCGGCCGAGAAGCAGATCCTGCTGCTTGAGAACGTCCTGCGCGACCGCCACAGCCTGCTTGCCCGCGACCAATTGGGTCTGGCGCGCTGGGATCGCTCGGTCAAATACACCACCCTGAAATTCCGCGCTTCTTACGTGGTCGAGGAATTCGTCTCCTCGCTCTGGTACGATTTCGGACACGAGCGCAGCTTCCTGATCGGCCCCGGTGGGCGTCTGTTGATGTCGGCCATTCAGGACGAGGTGGATCTGACCGCCCGTGATCTCAAGCCCGGCGAGGATTTGAGGGCGATCGCAGAATTGGCGCTTACCCGGCATCATGCCCACCGCACCACGATCAACGGCGGTTACGGCCAGACGCCGGTGCCGTCTTCGCAGATCCACCTCATAGCTGCTTTCGGCTTCGTCGAGATCCAAGGCGAAGTCATGCTCGCCACGGCCATGGCGGTGGTGCCTGATGATGGCGAGGTGGCCCTGCCGGAAGGCGATCCCGTAATTCTGGTTTCCGCCCGTCCAATCGACGCGGAGCTCGTCATCGACATCAACAGCCAGCTCGAATATGACGACCTGCGATTCAACCGCAATGGCGATGGACGGGTTCCGATCCGAAGTGTCGACGGTCAGTTGCTCGGCAGTTTCGACTTTGCGCTTTACAAGCCGGGCGCCGACATCTGGAATATTGTTGTTCCCGCCGTCATTCTGCTCTGTGGCCTGCTGCTGACCGCCAGCTTCGTGCTCGGCCGCTATATCGGCCGCCTCTCGGAGCGGCTCGAGGAGAGCGAGCGGCGCAACCGCGAA
This sequence comes from Allorhizobium sp., assembly GCA_965283865.1. Lineage (GTDB taxonomy): Bacteria > Pseudomonadota > Alphaproteobacteria > Rhizobiales > Rhizobiaceae > Allorhizobium. Next base: position 2,987,999 of record CBDIQA010000001.1, on the reverse strand, counting down.
CTGGCCCATCGCGACGCCCTGTCCGGGCTTGCCAACCGCCTCTGCTTCGACAAGGCGCTGAACGAGGCGTCCGACCGGCTCGCCCATGCGCCCTTTGCGGTGATCGCGAGCGATCTCGACCGTTTCAAGGCCGTCAACGATCTCCACGGCCACGGCGCCGGCGACGAGGTCATCCGCGTGGTGGCCGATCGGCTGCGCGACGCCGTCGGCGAATACGGGCTGGTCGGGCGCGTCGGCGGTGACGAATTCGTCGTGCTGATCAATGCCTTCCGCGACCGTCCACGCCTCGCGATGCTCGCCCAGCACATCATCACGTCGATATCCCAGCCGATCATGCTCTCAAGCGGCGCGGTGGTGGATGTCGGCATCAGCCTTGGCATTGCGATTGCGCCTGAAAACGGTGCAGCCGCCCGCCCGATCATGGCGATTGCCGACCGGGCGCTTTACGCCTCCAAGCAAGGTGGCCGCGGTCGTGCGTTTTTCGCCGAGGATCTGCCCCCGGAAGAGGAGGAGCCGGCGGTCGATGCGGCCTGATCTGATCCGTCGCAGGCTGCTCCTTCTGCTCGCCGCTACCGCGGGCCTGTCGACCGCGTCTTCAGTTCGCCGTGCCCTGGCCCAAGCATCACCGCCAGCCCCAAGCGATGCGGCTGCGACAAGCTCCGGTGCCGGCAAGGGGCTGAAGGTCGTCGTGGTCGGCGCCGGAATGGCGGGTCTTTCCGCTGCCGCCAACCTTGCCGAATCCGGTGCCGAGGTGATCGTGCTGGAAGCCCGGGACCGGATCGGCGGTCGCGTCTTCACCGACCGCAGCCTTGGCGTGCCTGTCGAACACGGCGCCAACTTCATCCACGGTTTCAACGGCAATCCGGCAGCTGAGCTCGCGCTCGAGGCCGGCGCCACGCCCTTCTTCATCGACCAGGAGCGCTGGCAGCTTTTCCAGCTCGGTGGCGTCGAGCCCGAGGACTTCGAGATCGACGATGTCTTCGACGATCTCGAACAGATCGCCGAGAAAGCCGCCGAGGAGGCCGATGGCGATGGCCCCTGTCGCTGCTCGATGTCATCGAGCTTCTCGACCCGGCGCTGCTTCAGGAGCCGATCGGCAACTTCGCGCTCACCGATACCTATGAGGGCGAGTTTGCAGCATCCCTGTCGCAGATCTCGGCCCTGCATGTCGATGCCGGCGAGATGTTCGACGGCCCCGACGCCGTGCTCCGCGAAGGGTATGACCTGTTACCGACATTCCTGGGCAAGGGGCTCGATATCCGCCTCCGCCATCCGGTCTATCGCATCCGCCACACGCAGGATGGCGTCATCGTCGAAACGGACAATGGCCGCTTCGAGGCGGATCATTGCATCGTCACCGTGCCGCTCGGCGTGCTGAAGGCGGGGCGCATCGCCTTTGATCCGCCGCTGCCGGAGCCGCAGCAGAAGGCGATTGCCGCCATCGGTTTCGGCCAGCTGGCCAAGGTCTCGGTTGCCTTCGACGCGGCCTTCTGGCCGAAGGACCAGCATTTCCTCGGCTATGCCGGGAATGACCGTGGCCGGTTCGCCGACATGCTGAACCTGATGCCGATCCAGGAGGCGCCGGTGCTGACGCTCATCGCAAGCGGCGATTACGCAGCCCATGTCGACGCCATGGATGAGGCGGCACTTGTTGCCGATATCACGGCGGTGCTGCGCGATATGTTCGGGGAGAGTGTGGCAGAGCCGAAAGCGATCGCCCGCCATGCCTGGTCGACCGATCCCCATGCGCTCGGCGCCTATTCCTTCCCCGCTATGGGCGCAGAACCTGCCGATCACGACACGCTGTCCAAACCTGCCGGCCCGCGCCTTCTTCTGGCAGGCGAACATGTGAGCGCCGACTACTTCGGCACGGTGCATGGCGCGATGCTGAGCGGGGAATGGGCGGCCCGGACGATCCTTGCAGACCGCAAGGGCTGATCGGCTTTGGGCCGGTTACGCGGGGGCGAGGGCCATGGGCAAGCGGAGGGGTAAAGGCCTCAAGAGGCCTTCTGCTTCGGCTGCACTGCAGGGGCCGCGATCATCTTGACCTTGGATTCGGCCAGTCCGTGATGGCCTTCCATGTCGACGATCATGTGCCAGTGGCCGCTTTCCGGAATGACGATCTTCAGCGGCGACTTCTTCGCCACGCCGCCGAGAAACTTGTAATCGAGCGTTTCCTTGAAGCGCTGGAAATTCGTCGGCGTCATCAGCCGCACATTGTTCACGGCCGACAGCGTCACCTCGATAATGGTGCCGGCGCGCTGTTCCTTCAGGTCGTAATGGGTGAAGCGGAAGGTCGGTTTGGACATTTCGCTCGGGTCTCCGTCCTGTCTTTTAATCTATCGTAATGTACCGCAAGGCCGTTAAGGAAGCGTTGGCCGCAGGGTGCCGAAGGGCCGGGCAGGGCGGACTTTTTTTTGGGACGCCGCGTTTAGCGGAATGAAAGAGGGACCTGCGTGTGCCAGGCCCATCTCCCCCTTGGTGGGGGAGAAAGCGATTTCGATGAATTAGGCGAGCGCAAGCCGCCTAAACATCTAAAATCGCAAGTGAGGGGGTCTGTTCTTCGTGCCCGCAGCACCGATCCCCTCACCAACAAAATCTGAGGTTTAGCCCTGATCGGGCTAAGCCCTCTCATCGCCTTCGCGCGGCGTCGCGGTCAGGCCTCCGTTCGCTGAAATCGATTCACTGGATCGATTTCTGGCCTTCGGCCACCGCTCCGAAGCCTCTCCCACATGGGGGAGAGGGGAAAACCAATTGTCAAAAACCCCAAGCTTCGCCGCCGGTCGGGATCTCTCCCTCCGGGTCGGGTTATGCTTGCCCTCGGGTTAAACCCGAGGATCGGACGAGGCGCCAGAAGCAACCTGTCTAAGTAGTTTATGTGGCTCCTTCCGGCGCCTCGTTCGGCGTTTTTTCCCGCTGCATGCGTCTCTCTGGCAAGGCGGCGACGGTCCTCGTCATCCTCGGGCTTGACCCGAGGACCGAAGATTGACCGGGCGCGGGTCCGGCTGCGGCGTCACATGATGACGCTTCAGCCTGGCCGGTGGCCCGGGAGGTTCCCGCCGGATGGTGCACCAATCCGACCGGGACCCTCGCCCGGGGGATGATGCCATGGCCATTTGCGGCCCGGCGCTCATCCCCGCCGTTTGTTTCGCCCCGCTGTCTGGATGTTCGCGACAGCGCTGGCGCCTTGTCTGTGTGCCTCTGAGGCACGTCCTTCCGATCAGGGGTTTCAGGCGTCGGGCATCCGACCGGCCGCCATCACTTCCACCCCTTCGTCCGGAGGGAGACCGTTGCAGCGGGCCGGGGACTTGTGCCTGCGAGAGCACGCCACCCCGGCGCCGGCCCCGCCTCGCCTGACATCGCATCGTCAGGTGTATCCGAGGGCGGGACGGGGAATAGGGTAAAGCGGTGGAAATGGTGGGGGATGAAAAAACATGTCGGGGTTTGATTTTGTTCGGGATTTTCTCAAACTCGTCCCCCTTCGACTGCGGAAATTGGGGTGTTTGAGCGGCTTGCGCGGGGTGGCCGCATCTCCCCCCTTGCGGGGGAGAAAGCGAAATCGAGGAATTGGCCCGATCAGGGCCAAACCTCAGATTTCGCAAGAGAGGGGCTTGGTGAGGTTTTCGCCAACGGAACCGTGCCCCTCTCCAGGAAAATCTGAAGTTTAGGCGGCTTGCGCTCGCCTAAGCCTTCGATTTTCCGTCCTCCCCCGCATGGGGGAGGTGGGTGCCTCATTTAGGTGTACAGGTCATTCCATTGCGCTGGGCATTGGCTATGCAGTCGCTTTTGTTGACGTAGGCTTCCGTCGAGGCGCCAACAATCTTGTTGTTGCCTGCCGCCTTGCGCTGCCAACGCCACCCATCGCTTTTATAGATCTCCCAGGTATCGCCATTCCGGTCCTTGCAGCTTTCCATAGTGTCCTCCCTCCGAAAGCAGCCTTGATGCCTAGCGGATGCCTCTTTCCTTCGCCACGAACCGGGTGCAATCTCTGGTGGTTTCGAGGGGGCTCGGATGACGCATAGAGAAGTGCCGCAGCATCACCGCCGTTTTGCCCGGACCATGCGGGCGGATGCCACTTGGGCCGAGAGCCGGCTCTGGCAGGTGCTGCGCGCCAAACAGCTCGGCGGCTTCAAGTTCCGGCGGCAGGTGCCGCTTGACGGTTACATCCTTGACTTGGTCTGCTTCGAGTCCCGGCTGATCGTCGAGGTGGATGGCCATCAGCATGCCGACAGCGAGCACGATGTGCGGCGGGACGCCTGGTTTCGTGATCAAGGTTTTCGGGTGCTGAGGATCTGGAACGGCGAGATCGAGGACAATCTCGATGGTGTCTGCAGTTTCATTCTCGGGGAGTTGAGAAACTGCGGCGAGTGAGGCGGCCATCTCCCCCCCCCTTGCGGGGAGAAAGCGATTTCGATGAATTAGTCGTGGCGGAAGCCACGGCTAAACATCAGAAATCGCAAGAGAGGGGCTGGGTAAGGTGTTCGCCAACGAAACTGTGCCTCTCTCCAGGAAAATCTGAAGTTTAGGCGGCTTGCGCTGACCTCAAGCCTTCGATTTTCCGTCCTCCCCCGCTTGGGGGGAGGTGTGAACCGATCAAGCACTATGCCGAAAGACCCTTACGGATTGCTTCTTTCTCTTCAACACTAGCGGTTACCCGCGCCAATCTGTCTTGTCGCTTCTGGCGGGCGATGTACCAATCGTCGAATAAGTTCTCCACGAGACTGAGCAGCAATTCAGCCTCATCCGGCTCGACATCAACGATCACGTTGATATCTTTCTCCATATGTGCGCCAATATTTCCGATTTTGCGGATTGCTTCGATGGCGTCAAAGCTTTCTTCGGATACGCCTCGAGGCGCGTGTCCTTCATCAAACTGTCTTTTCAGCTCATTGATTTCCTGATTGAGCGTAGGTTTCGTTATATTGCAGAAGTCTCGTATCATTCCCTGAATGCATCGTCTTGCCAGGGTGGCCGACGCTTTGGGGCTTAGATGGGCAATTCTACAAGCCTCTAGATAGTCATTCCCGATTGGTGCAGGGATTACAGAAGGTAAGGGGCGAGCCCGGCTGTCTGGTTTAATAGGAGACTGCAATATCTTCTCATCTACACGCCAGTATCCGCCTCTCTGTAGCAGAGTGCCGTAGCTTAAGCTTAAAGTGACATTTTTACATTGTGGGTTCGAGCATCCAATTGCTTCGATTTCCACGCCGGTCAGTTTGCCATCGCAGGTTTCGCCAACTTCTAGTTTGATTGTGGTGACATCGCACTTTGCTCCGCTGACGGTCTGATGCTGAGAACAGTAAGGACATGTCCAGTTAAATTCTGCCACTATGCACCTCTGTTAGATATCAGAAGGCCCGAGGTTTCCCCCGGGCCGAAATCTCGTTCAAATCTCAGCTAATCAGCTGCACCCACTCGTGGCGCCACACGTGTCGCACTTCTCGCAAGTGCCGTTGCGCACCATCGTGAAGTTCTGGCATTCCGAGCACATGTTGCCCGTATAGCCCTGCGCGATCGAGCGCATGCGGCGCGTGGCTTCGAGCTTCTTGGCGTCGGCCTTGGCGGCGGCTGCCTCGTCGGCTGCGGCGTCGGTGAAGACGCTTTCTTCGGCGATCTCTTCCGCGAGTTCGGCAGCCCGTTCCTCGTAGTCGCGCTTGAAGGACACGACTTCAGAGGTGGCGATCGCGGTCGTCACTTCCAGCTTGCGGGCCGTTGCGCCGGAAGAAGAGAAGGCGGTGACCGTGGCGGATGCCTTGGCCGGGATCGCGGTGGCGGCACCCTTCGGGTCGGAGCCGGCGGCTGCCGGCATGTGGCTGGAGACGAGCGTCGGCTTGTAACCGCGGGTCAGACCCTTGGAGACGACGTCGGCCTTGCCTTCCTTCATGCCGCGGCCAAGCGCCGTGGTGGTGAAGTCCGAGGTGTCGACATGCGCGAGGTCGTGGCGACCGAGATAGGAGATCGCGAGTTCCCGGAAGACGTAGTCGAGGATCGACGTCGCATTCTTGATCGCGTCGTTGCCGGTGACCATGCCGGCCGGCTCGAACTTGGTGAAGGTGAAGGCGTCGACATATTCCTCGAGCGGCACGCCGTACTGCAGGCCGAGCGAGACGGAGATGGCGAAGTTGTTGATGAAGGCGCGGAGCGCCGAGCCTTCCTTGTTCATGTCGAGGAAGATTTCGCCGAGACGGCCGTCGTCATATTCGCCGGTGCGCAGGAAGATGGTGTGACCACCGATCTTGGCCTTCTGGGTGTAACCCTTGCGGCGGGTCGGCAGCTTTTCCTGTTCGCGCACGACACGATCGACGATGCGCTCGACGATGCGTTCCGTGATGGTGACGGCCTGGGCCGCCATCGGCTGCTGCAGCAGTTCGTCGACGCCGTCCTCGTCATCCTCGTCCTCGATCAGCGAGGCGTTGAGCGGCTGGGACAGCTTGGAGCCGTCGCGGTAGAGCGCGTTGGCCTTCAGTGCCAGCTTCCAGGACAGCATGTAGGCGGAGCCGCAATCTTCGACGGTGGCTTCGTTCGGCATGTTGATCGTCTTGGAGATCGCACCCGAGATGAACGGCTGGGCCGCTGCCATCATGCGGATGTGGGATTCGACCGAGAGATAACGCTTGCCGATCTTGCCGCACGGATTGGCGCAATCGAAGACGGGCAGGTGCTCTTGTCTGAGGAAGGGCGCGCCTTCGAGCGTCATCGCACCGCAGACGTGAATGTTGGCGGCTTCGATGTCCTTCTTCGAGAAGCCCATGTGGTCGAGCAGGTTGAAGCTCATGTCGGCGAGCTGCTCGTCGGAGACCTTCAGGGTCTCCTTGAGGAAGTCGGCGCCGAGTGTCCACTGGTTGAAGACGAACTTGATGTCGAAGGCAGCCTTCAGCGCGCCGTTGACGGCTTCGATCTTCTCGTCGGTGAAGCCCTTGGCACGAAGCGTCGAGGGGTTGATGCCCGGCGCCTGGTTCAGGTTACCATGGCCGACGGCATAGGCGTCGATCTCGGCGATCTGGCTTTCAGAGTAGCCAAGGGTGCGCAGGGCTTCCGGAACGGCAGCGTTGATGATCTTGAAGTAGCCGCCACCGGCGAGCTTCTTGAACTTCACCAGCGCGAAGTCGGGCTCGATGCCGGTCGTGTCGCAGTCCATGACGAGACCGATGGTGCCGGTCGGCGCGATGACCGAGACCTGGGCATTGCGGTAGCCATGCTTTTCGCCGAGCTCGAGTGCCTTGTCCCAGGCGGCCGTCGCATGGGCGATCAGGGCCGGATCGGTGCAGTCGGCATGAACCAGCGGAACCGGGTTGACCGAGAGGCCTTCATAGCCGTCCGACAGACCCTGGGCGGCGCGGCGATGGTTGCGGATGACGCGCAGCATGTTGTCGCGGTTCGGCGCAAAGCCCGGGAAGGGGCCGAGTTCCGCAGGCGATTTCGGCCGACGTCGCATAGGAGACGCCGGTCATGATGGCGGTGAGTGCACCGGCGATGGCACGGCCTTCGGCCGAGTCATAGGGGATGCCCGAGGACATCAAGCAGGCCGCCGATGTTGGCGTAGCCGAGGCCGAGCGTGCGGTATTCATAGGAGCGTTCGGCAATCTGGCGCGACGGGAACTGCGCCATCATGACGGAGATCTTCGAGCACGACCGTCCACAGACGAACGGCGTGTTCGTAGTCGGCAATGTCGATGTTCTTGGTCGTCTGATCCTTGAAGCTGGAGCAGGTTCAGCGAAGCCAGGTTGCAGGCCGTGTCGTCGAGGAACATGTATTCCGAGCACGGGTTCGACGCGCGGATCGGGCCGGCGGCCGGCGAGGTGTGCCAGTCGTTCATCGTCGTGTTGAAGTGCAGGCCCGGATCGGCCGATGCCCAGGCGGCGTAGGAGATCTGCTCCCAGAGGTCGCGGGCCTTCAGCGTCTTCATGACCTTGCCGTCCTTGCGGGCGGTGAGGTTCCAGTCGCCATCATTCTCCACGGCGCGCAGGAAGTCGTCCTTCAGCGAGACGGAGTTGTTCGAGTTCTGGCCGGAGACGGTGAGATAGGCTTCCGAATCCCAGTCGGTGTCATAGGTCTTGAACTCGAGATCCTTGTAGCCCTGCTGGGCGAACTGGATGACGCGCTTGATGTAGTTTTCCGGAACCTGGCTCTTCTTGGCAGCGCGGATTTCGCGCTTGAGGGCCGGGTTTTCCGCCGGGTCGAAGCAGGCATTGTTGTCGGCCTCGCAGTTCACGCAGGCCTTCATGATCGCCTTCAGATGCTTGGCGACGATCTTGGAGCCGGTGACGAGAGCGGCAACCTTCTGCTCTTCCTTCACCTTCCAGTCGATATAGGCTTCGATATCTGGATGGTCGATGTCGACCACGACCATCTTGGCCGCGCGACGGGTGGTGCCACCAGACTTGATCGCGCCGGCAGCCCGGTCGCCGATCTTCAGGAAGGACATGAGGCCGGACGAGCGGCCGCCGCCGGACAGCTTTTCGCCTTCGCCGCGCAGATAGGAGAAGTTGGAGCCGGTGCCCGAGCCGTACTTGAACAGGCGGGCTTCGCGGACCCACAGGTCCATGATGCCGCCTTCGTTGACCAGGTCGTCTTCGACGGACTGGATGAAGCAGGCATGCGGCTGCGGGTGCTCATAGGCCGACTTGGACTTGACGAGCTTGCCGGTGAAGGGGTCGACGTAGAAATGGCCCTGGCCGGGGCCGTCGATGCCATAGGCCCAGTGCAGGCCGGTGTTGAACCACTGCGGCGAGTTCGGGGCGACGCGCTGCGTGGCGAGCATGTAGGCGAGCTCGTCCTTGAAGGCGGCGCGTCTTCTTCCGAGGAGAAGTAGCTTGCCCTTCCAGCCCCAATAGGTCCAGGTGCCGGCCAGGCGATCGAAGACCTGGCGGGCATCGGTTTCCGAGCCGTAGCGTTCGTTTTCGGGGAGAGAGGCGAGGGCCTTTTCATCGGCAACCGAGCGCCAGAGGAAGGAGGGAACGTCGTTCTCCTCAACCTTCTTCAGGATCTTCGGCACGCCGGCCTTGCGGAAATATTTCTGGGCGAGAATGTCCGCCGCCACCTGGCTGAACTGAGCCGGGACATCGATGTCGGCAAGACGAAATACGATTGAGCCGTCGGGGTTCTTGATCTCGCTGATGGCCTTGCGGAACTCGATCTCCGCGTAGGCGGACTGTCCCGGTTTGGTGAAGCGACGTTCAATGCGCATCTGCCTATGTCCCTCGATCTAGGGCGCCGAAAACCGGCGCGTAAATATTGCTTCGGTCGCACGGTAAAGTCGCGCAGCCGTTGACTTGGTCGTCCCTCAGGTGATTCATCCGGAGATGATGGCACTCTGTATATTGTGGTGATGGTGGCTGCAAACACTAAATATAGTACTAACAGATTATTGCCGCCAGACCCAGACCCCCTGCCGGGCGGTCAAAAATCGCACAAATTTCCTGTCGCGGACGACGTCGTCAGAACGTCGTTCCACCTCAAAGAAAGCCGCCACAATGTTTGATGAAACCCGGCCTCGTTATGCCCGGTCCAGTCGCCGCCGCAACAGGATCCATTAACATCGTCCCGACTGATTCCGTCAAGGGGTGGTCTGTGAAGGAAATGTTAACGCTATATGTTGTGGTGCTAGATTGTGGATAACGGGCAAAAGAGCGAAGTCACGGGAATGACACGGCTTTCTCGTGCGGTGTGACGCAAGGGTCAGCAGATGTTGTGGCAGCAATCATTTGTCACAGTCATAATTTCGTATCGAAACGAGCCGATTTGCAGGGCCGAGCCACTATTTCGGCACTCTTTCGGCTACTTCGAATCGGGCAGCGAAAAAGCTGGGGATGACACACTGCACAATTCACGGGCTTGACAGGCGCTGGCACGTCTCCCGTGCGCCGGCCATACCTTCTATTTCCTATGCGTAATTCCTCTATTTCGCATCAACGAAATGGAAACATGTGCCGTGTAGTGAGGAAGGTGATCAGTATGGAATGAGCTCCATGCACGGCCGCACAAGGCCGCCTGCCAGGATGGCGGGTCGCACGGAGTAAGTTTCATGAGTATTGCCAATCTTTCCATTCTGAAAAAGGTCAGCCTTGTCGTCGTGCTGATGGGCGTGGCGGCTGCGGCAATTGCAGCTGTCGGGGCAAGCGGTCTGTCATCGCTGGGATCTGCCCTCAAGGACACCGGCGCGCGTGAAGAGGTTGCCCGCGAGGCAATGGACCTGCGCGTCGACATCATCGCGATCTCGCGCATGACCTACCAGCTGGCACTGGCGCCGGAAAAGGCCGCCGACTTCGCCGCTGAAACCGACAAGCGCGCTGGCGAGATGCTTGCCCGCCTGCCGAAGATCGCAACGACAGCCAGCCCGGCGGAAGCACAGATCCTCGATCGCACCAAGACGGCGCTGGATGCCTATTTCAACCAGATCCGGGCAATGGTCGCCGTTGCCGCAACGCCCGCCGGCCAGGATCTCGCGGTCATGAAGGCTGAGCTCGCAAAGGCGCTCGAAGCCCAGAAGATTGTGACTTCTGTGGTCAAGGAATATTCGACCTCGTCTGCCGAGAGCCTCAAGGGTGCGCGTGAAAACGCGCTGGCCGCCTCCGGCCTGACCATGCTGGTCCAGATCGTCACGGCTGCCGTCTGCATTCTCGCCGGTGTGGCCATCAGCTTCCTGCTCGCCCGCCGCGGCATCGTCAACCCGATCCGCAGCCTGACCTCGATCATGTCCGAAATGGCATCCGGCAAGCTCGGCAGCGCCATCCCCGGCACCGACCGCAAGGACGAAATCGGCGAAATGGCCCGTGCACTTGAGGTCTTCCGCGCCAATGAAGAGCATATGCGTGCCATGGAAGCCCAGGAAGCGGCGCTCACCGCCCAGAGCAAGGACCTCCAGAGCTCGATCAGCGGCATCGTAGCAGCTGCTGCTGCCGGCGATTTCTCCAAGCGCATCTCCAAGGCTTATGACGATGCTGACCTTCAGCGCTTTGCGGCTTCGGTCAACGAACTCGTCGAAAGCGTCGACCGTGGCGTCAACGAAGTGCGCCGCGTGATCGCAGCGCTCGCCGACGCCGACCTGACGCATGATATGGAAGGCCAGTTCCAGGGCGCCTTTGCCGAACTGCAAGGCAACGTCAACCAGACCATGGCGGTTTTGCGCCAGACCATGCAGAACATCCTCCATGCCGCAGGCACCATCACCGGCAACTCCGGCGAACTGTCCTCGGCCGCCAACCAGCTGGCCCGCCGCACCGAACAGCAGGCCGCTTCGCTGGAAGAGACCGCAGCCGCCCTCGAGGAGATCACCACCACGGTCAAGACCTCCACCCTGCGCGCCAAGGAAGCCTCGCATATGGTCGACGAGACCAAGTCGAGCGCCGGCAAGTCGGGTGACATCGTCCGCAACGCCATCGACGCCATGGGCCGCATCGAGCAGTCCTCGCAGAAGATCAGCCAGATCATCTCGGTGATTGACGAAATCGCCTTCCAGACCAACCTGCTTGCGCTCAACGCCGGTGTCGAAGCCGCGCGTGCCGGTGAAGCCGGTCGCGGTTTTGCCGTCGTCGCCCAGGAAGTGCGTGAACTGGCCCAGCGCTCGGCCAATGCTGCGAAGGAGATCAAGACCCTGATCAACACCTCTGCCGAGGAAGTGAAGGGCGGCGTGTCGCTCGTGCTTTCGACCGGCGAGGCGCTGAAGGAGATCGAATCTCTGGTCAACCGTGTCAACGACCACGTCGTGACGATTGCCCGTGCAGCCGAAGAACAGTCGGCCGCCCTCGGCGAGATCAATACCTCGGTCAATCACATGGACCAGATGACGCAGCAGAACGCCGCCATGGTCGAAGAGACCACCGCTGCCAGCCAGGTCCTCGCCGGCGAAGCCCGCCAGCTGCAGGCACAGCTCGCCCGCTTCAAGCTCGAAGGCGGCGCATCGTCCGGCTCGACAAGCTACCGCACGGCAGCCTGAGCCAAGGCTCCGGGTAACCGGTTAAAACACAGGGCGCCGCAGCGATGCGGCGCCTTTTGCGTTTGTGTGATGGAACAGGCAGTGTGACCGGACATTGAGGTTATGACCCACGCGCGGGCAGGGGCCGGCCGATCTGAGCCGGCTGTTTACATGAAGGAAGACGGGATCATGCATCTCTTGTTGTTGGGCGCCACCGGGCTTGTCGGCAGTCATGTTCTGGAACTGGCGCTCGCCGACCCGCGGGTGACCGCGGTGACCGCTCCGGCCCGCAAACCTCTGCCGTCCCGACCGGGATTGTCTGCACCCATACTGGACTTCGACAAGCTTCCGCAGGATCCGTCGATATGGACCGCGGATGCCGTGATCTGCGCGCTCGGCACCACGCTCAAGTCCGCCGGATCGCGCGAGCGCTTCCACCGCGTCGACCATGACTATCCGGTCGAGATCGCCAAGCTGGCCAAAGCCCATGGGGCAAGGTGCTTTGTCCTCAACTCGGCCCAGGGGGCCGACATCAAGTCGCTCTTCTTCTATAGCCGGGTGAAAGGCGAGACGGAGCGGGATATCCTGGCGCTTGGTTTCGAGCGCACCGTGCTGGTCCGTCCCGGCCTGATCGACGGGCCGCGTCCTGAACCACGGCCCATGGAGCAGTGGGCGGGCAAAGTGCTTTCGGTCTTGAAGCCGGTCTTGCCTCTATCCATGCAGGCGAACCGGCCGGTGGCCATCGCCCGCGCCATGCTCGATGCCGCCAGTGCGGCGGCACCGGGCGTGACCATCGTGCCGTCCGAGAAGCTGGTGTAACAGCGAGGGACGGCATCGACGGTCCTCGGCAGTCGTTAATTGAAGCGGCCGAGCGGTAGCTGACGGCGGATACCACCAACATCAGGCGCCTCGATGCGCCGGTAGCGCGCCTCGACGAAGTTATAGATGCCGAAGGCGGCGAGACCCACTGCGACCACGGCATAGATGACGCTGCCGAACGGAAGGCTCTGCACCCAAGCCAAGGCATCGGCCATGCCGCCGGCCTGTTCCGGGTCGACGGTGAAGCCGGCATAGAGGAAGAAGACGCCGACAATGGCAAAGACCGCACCGCGAGCAACAAGGCCGTAGATGGAGATGAGTACCGCCGGCGAATTCTTGTCGGCGTCGAGGTCCAGGTAGCGACCGAACCGGCGCTTGAGCCCCTTCATCGCGGTGATTGCGCCGCCGATGACGAAGCCGATGCCGATGATACCGGCGAGATAGCGGCCGAAGGGCTGGGCCATGACCCAGGCCGCCAGACCCTCTTCGCCGCCGGAGCCGCCACCACCCGACATCTGCAGGGCCATCATCAGGCTGCTGACGGCAAGACCCGCATAGGTGATGGCGCTGCCGAACAGCGCCGCGCGGATCGCATAGCCCTTGAGGTCATCATCCTGGCCATCGGCATTGGCGAGCGACTGGGCGAGCCGCCAGACGACGAAGCCGGCAAGCCCGAGCCCGATCAGGCCAATCCAGATCCGTCCGAAAGGCTGCTGCAGGATCACTGATAGCGCCGACTGCGTATCCGGCCTGCCGCCGGCAAAGCTGGAAAACAGGGCCAGTGCCGCAATCAGCAGGAAGACGATGCCGCGTGCGCTGTAGCCCGCCCGTGCCAGCAAGTGAAATTTCGACCGCGTGTTCATGGAAACCCTCTCCTTGATGTCCGGAGAGAACGGAGAAGAAAGGGTGGGGTTCCGTTTCCCCTGCATTGATCCCGCCGGACCGCGCCTTCTTTGCGCGCTCAGCGGAACCGACAGCTCAAGCCAGGTGTTAGCCGCAAAGGCAATCAACGGGGGAGCATCCGATGGCACTGGAACCAGGACAGAATGGCGGGGAGCCACACGATGACACCGATTATGCATCCCGATCCGACAGCGGGGCCAAACCCGGTTTCGTGCTCTCAGCCTGGTCGCTTGTCATAGGCGGCCTGTTTCTGGTGCTGGTCCTGGGCGGTCTGATCCTCATCTGAGAGCGATATCCGCGAGGCTTGGAATTGCTCAACCATATGGTTGACAATGGTCCATGGCAGGCGCATGTTCAACCACATGGTTGAATTATCAGAACACCCCCTCGATACGATCTTTCACGCGCTGGGCGACCAGACCCGTCGCCGCATGCTGGCGGCCCTGTCCAAGGGCGAGCTCAGCGTCGGCGAACTGGCTGAACCTTTCGCCATGTCGCTGGCAGCGGCCTCCAAGCACATCAAGGTGCTGGAGACGGCCGGCCTGATCCGCCGTGAGGTTAAGGGGCGTACCCATCTCTGCCGTCTGGAACCGGGGCCGCTTGCCGGCGCCCACCAGTGGCTGAGCGACTACGAGCACTTCTGGGCCGGCCGGCTGGATGTCCTCGAACGGCTCCTCCGTGCGGAGGATGCCGCATTCACCCGAGAACAAACCGATGGAGAATGACGATGACGGAAAGACTTGGCATCAACCCCTATGGCCGGCTGAGCGAGCCGGCGACGCTGGTGATCGAGCGCCTCTTGCCCGGCCCCGCCTCGCGGATCTGGCGCTATCTCACAGATGGCGAGATGCGCCGCAAATGGCTGGCGGCCGGCGCCATGGAGGAAAAGGCGGGCACGGCCTTCGAACTGGTCTGGCGCAACGACGAACTCACCGATCCGCCCGGTCACAGGCCGGACGGGTTCAGTGAGGAAATGCGGATGAAGAGCCGCGTTCTCGAAGTGCAGAAGGAAAAGCGTCTCGTCTTCACCTGGGGCGAGAGCGGCGAGGTGGCCTTCGATCTCAAGGCTGAAGGCGACGAGGTGTTGCTGACCGTGACGCACAGGCGGATTTCGGATCGCACCAATCTGCTGATGGTCGGTGCCGGCTGGCACATGCATCTCGACATCCTCACCGCCAAGCTGAACAGCACGAAGGCAGAGCCCTTCTGGGATGGCTGGCTGGCCTTGAAGGACGACTATGATCGACGCCTGCCGGCCTGAGGCTGCAGCGTCCAGATCCATACAGTGCAAAAGCAAGGCCCTCCGGAGTGATCGCGGAGGGCCTTGCCGTTTCAACAGTTGTCGATCAACCGATTAGGGCTGTGTCGGTGCTGGCGGGGCGGCATCCTGAACCGCACCTTCCGGGGCAGTTGCCGGGACATCCGTCTGTGGTGGCGTGGGCGGAGCGAGGGTTCCGTCACCGGTGTTGGCGGGTGCGTCCGGTGTCGGCGCGACAGCCGGATCTTCCGCAGGCGCTGTGGTAGACGGCGCTGGGGCAGGCGGGGTCGCACCCGTGGCAGGCGGAGTTCCTTCCACGGCAGCGCCGGCTGCGGCCTGTTCTGCGGCCACCGGTGAACCGGCCGGCATCTGGTCGGTGCCAAGCGGTGCGGCGAGGGCGGTTGCCCCTTCGGCAGCCACACGCCAGACCGTATTGCCGGCGTCATCGGCGATCAGAAGCGCGCCCGTGCCATCAAAGCCGACGCCGACAGGGCGACCGCGGGCCTCTTCTTCGGCGTTCAGGAAGCCCGTGACCACGTCGCGCGGTTCACCGGTCGGTCGCCCGTTTTCGAAGGGCACGTAAAGCACCTTGTAGCCGTTGAACTGATCGCGGTTCCAGCTGCCGCGATTGCCGACGAATGCACCATTGGCGAAGTCCTGAGGCATGGCTGTGCCCATGGAGAAGGCAAGGCCCAGAGCCGCGACATGGCTCGACAGCGCATAGTCAGGCTTGATCGCCTGCTCGACCATATCGGGGCGAGGCGGATGCAGGCGCGGATCGACATGCTGGCCGTAGTAGCTCCAGGGCCAACCGTAGAAGCCGCGATCCTGGACCGAGGTCATATAGTCGGGAACGAGGTTCGGGCCCAGTTCGTCGCGCTCGTTGACGACGGTCCAGAGCGCACCGCTTTCCGGGTTGAAGGCAAGGCCGTTCGGATTGCGCAGGCCCGACGCATAGACGCGTGAGGCGCCGGTTTCGCGGTCGATCTGCCAGATGGCAGCGCGGCCCTTTTCGGCCTCCAGCCCGCGTTCGCCGGCATTGGAGTTGGAGCCGACCGAGGCATAGAGGAAACGGCCATCCGGGCTGAGTGCCAGATCCTTGGTCCAGTGGTGGTTGATCGGTCCACCGGGCAGCGGTGTGAGCACCTGCGGCGGGGTGGTGATCTCGTTCTGGCCGAACTGGTAATCATAGGCGAGCACCGCGTCGGCGGCAGCGACATAGAGCGTGTCGTCGACGCGACCGCCGCGTACCCGCCGTAGGGCGCCGGCAGGCACGGCTCGTCGACCGTGCCGTCGCCGCCCGTGTCGCGCAGGAGGGTAATGAGATTGGTCGGCTTGTCGCCGCCACCGCCGCCCGAGGCGATCGACATGATGAAGCCGCGGATGACATCCTTCGGCCGCTCGACCGGCTTGCCGGGCGGTGCCTTGCTCTGCACGACCAGCACGTCGCCATTCGGCAGGGTGTGCACGGTGCGCGGATTGACGAGGTCCTTGGCATAGGCCGTGATCGTGAAGCCCTCGATGACATCGGGCGTCTCGTTGTCACCCCAGCCGACGACCGGCGCGACCTTAAGGTCCGGCACCAGCGACTGGCTCGGCTCCGGGAGGACCGGATCGGGGCCGATCTGGCTGGTGATGTCGAAATTGTCGTTGTCGTCGCTGCAGCCTGTCAGAGCGATAATGAGGACGGCTGTGGACGCGAGCGCTGCATGGCGCAGGGTAAGGCGGTTCATGGTGTTCTCCAGGCATCGGCCGCGCGCTGGTCTGCCGTGAGGTAGACGCAAGCGATCATGGCAATCACGGTGACGGTCGAGGCGATGAGGCCGTAGGGCACGATGGCGGTCCAGCCGTCACCGGCATGGATGAAGCTGTTGAGGATGGCGAGCACCAGAATGCCGATGAAGGCAAGCGAGGCCGGCCAGCGCGGACGAAGCGCACGGGTGGCCGGACGGGCCAGATCGATGAGCCCGGCAAGCACGGCGAGTGCACCAAAGATCAAGCCGAAGAACAGCAGCCAGTCGGAGAAGTTGCTCCACATCAGATGCGACGTCCGCCAATAGAGGATGTCGGTGATCAGCGTCAGGGTGAAGCAGACGAAGGGGAAGGGGGCGAAAAGTGCGGAAAACGGATAGGCGTTTCCGGCTGCGGGCGGAGAATGGATGGCCATGGCGATCTCGATCTGGAGGGATGGGATACCTAAGCCAGACGACCGAGCGCCGGTTTTGTTCCGTCTTTCTGCCGTGGCGTCACACCCGAGAGAAAGACAGGTACAAAAAAGCCCGCGGCGATGCGCGGGCTTATTGGATGATAAAGGAGGAGGGCTGTCAGCCCTTCGAGCCCTTGGCGATCGGCTCCTGATAGGTGAAGCCCATGTCCCAGGGGAAGTAGATCCAGGTGTCCCGGGAGACTTCGGTGACGAAGGTGTCGATGGTCGGGACGCCCTTCGGCTTGGCGTAAACGCAGGCGAAATGCGCCTTCGGCATCATCTGGCGCACTTCAAGTGCGGTCTTGCCGGTATCGGTGAGGTCATCGACCACGAGCACGCCTTCGCCGCCATTGACCATCAGCTCTGCGGTAATGCCCTTCAGGAGGTTCATTTCGCCCTGGTTGACATAGTCGTGGTAGGAGGCGACGCAGACGGTCTCGATCAGGCGGATGTTGAGTTCGCGCGAGATGATCGCCGCCGGCACAAGACCGCCACGGGTGATGCAGACGATGGCGCGAAACTCCTGGTTGAGGCCGGCAAGGCGCCAGGCAAGGGCACGGGCATCGCGGTGGAACTGGTCCCAGGAGACGGGGAAGGCTTTATCGGGAAGAGACATGGAAAGAGGGCTCCGCTGGCTGGATGATATCGTCCGCGCCGGATTGCGGCGCCATGGACCGGATCCTTGGGCGGGCCGCCAAATGCGCGGTCCTGAAACGCGTTTCGCGCGGCATGTACCGCGCGAAGCTCGTCCCCGAGGGGCTCCAGTCTTTGGCCGTTGCTATTAGCGGGAATCCGAAGCCTCTGGCAAGGCCCGTGTTCCATCCCGCTCTCGCTCTGGATCAGCGCGATAGAAGCGTCAGCGCCGTCATCGAATCGAGCACGGTGCGGGTGACGCCGCCAAACAGCATTTCCCACCAGCGCTTGTTGCCATAGGCACCCATGACCAGGAGGTCGATGGAGCTGTCCGACAGGCGGTTCTCGATCGCCAGGGCTGGTGCAAGGCCTGTCTTTTCCGACGCGGTGAGCGTCACATTGATGCCGTGGCGGGCAAGCGACGCAGCGATCTCGGCGCCGGCCATCGAGCCGGTCTGGGTGGCGGTATCAGAGGCATCGACCGTGAAGATCTCGACCACCTCGGCGGCCTTCAGGAATGGAAGTGCATCGAAGGTGGCGCGGGCCGCCTCCCGCGAGCCGTTCCAGGCGACGAGCACCCGGCGGATCGGCTTCGGTTCTTTGAGGATATGCGGGATCAGCAGCACCGGCCGTCCGCTTTCGAACAGGAAGCTCTCGAGTTCGGAACGGGTCTCCGACAGCATGCCGGTTTCGCCCTGGGCGGCGATGACGAGATCGACGCTGCGGGCGCTGTCGATCAGCGAGGCCGAGTTGAAACCCGATGACGTGACGAAGCTGCGCCACTCGTGCGAGAGCCCCTCGCGGGTGCCGATCTCGCGAAAGATCTTCTCGACGCTTTCGGTTTCCTGGTGCGCCATATCCTGCAGTGCCTGCACGGTCGCAGGGTCCGGATCTCCATCGGTGCGACGAGCGGCACCATGGCGACGGCCTCGGCATGTGCACCGATCACATGCGACTGGAACTGGTTGGCGATGGCGACGGTGAAATCCGTCACCTGCCGCGTGGTCTTGGGGGTGTCCAATATGGAAAGAAGTGTCCGGTAACCCATGGTCGTCTCCTCTCGCGGCCCTTATCCATCGTCCGCATGAGATAACTATGGGTTCCGTTACGTTGTTCCGCCTTGACCTCGGTCAAGTCGGGAGGGGCCTGACAGCTTAGGCGACCTCGCCGGTGCCGAGATCGCGCTTGGCGGCCGCATCCTTTTCCGAACGCAGGGCTGCAATCATCGCCTCGACATCGGCCGCTGCCGCATCGACGACTGCCTGGTCGCGCGCCCTGACGATCAGCTCGGTGGAAAAGCGAATGCCGTCGAAATGCGGATAGGAGCCGATCGAGGTCTCCGGATGCGCCTTCTGGATGGCGCCGAGCGCGGTTCCGATATCGCCTTCGCCGAAGGGGCAGGGGATGGAGCGGGAGAGCACCCGCTGGCCGGCCGGCAATGTGTCGATCACATGCGCCATCATCGCCTGGAAGACCTGCGGCACGCCCGCCATGACATGCACATTGCCGATGATGAAGCCCGGCGCCGTCGAAACCGGGTTCGGGATGTGGCGGCTACCTTCCGGCATGCGCGCCATGCGCTGGCGCGCCTCGGTGAATTCCAGCCCGCGTCCGGCATACATGTCGCCTAGCAGCTTCATGGCATCGGGATCATGCAGGCAGGGAACGCCAAACGCCTTGGACACGGCATCCGCCGTGATGTCGTCATGCGTCGGGCCGATGCCGCCCGAGGTGAAGACATAAGTGTATTTGGCGCGAAGCGCATTCAGCGCCTCGACGATCGCGTCCTCCTCATCCGCGACGATGCGCACCTCCTTCAGATCGATGCCGGCAACAGTCAGGAGATGTCGGCGAGCTGGCCGATATTCTTGTCCTTGGTGCGCCCGGAGAGCAGTTCGTCGCCGATGGCGAGCATGGCGGCGTCTTGATCGTGGAGGTCATGGATGAGGTCCTATGGGATGGGGCAGGCGGTTGAAGGCTTAGAGGTTACCGTTTTGTGTCCGGGAAGAGAAGTAAAGGCGGCATATGATTGAACACTGCGTTCCCGAGGGCGTGACTGGTCGCAACCGTGGAATGCGCTACATCTGGCTCATCCATTCAGCGCGGCAGGTCCGCATGTTCAAAGGGAGATACGACATGGCCAAGGTACTGGTTCTCTACTATTCCGCTTACGGTCACATCGAGACGATGGCTTACGCCGTTGCCGAAGGCGCAAAGTCGGCTGGTGCCGACGTCACCGTCAAGCGCGTTCCTGAACTGGTGCCGGATGATGTCGCCAAGGCTTCCTACTACAAGATGGACCAGCAGGCCCCGATCGCCGACCCGTCCGAGCTCGACCAGTATGACGCCATAATCGTCGGCGCCGGCACCCGTTACGGCACGGTCGCCTCGCAGATGCGCAATTTCTGGGACCAGACCGGTGGCCTCTGGGCGCAGGGCAAGCTGACCGGCAAGCTCGGCTCGATGTTCACCTCGACCGCAACCCAGCATGGCGGCCAGGAAACCACGATCATGGGCTTCATCCCGACCTTCCTGCACCACGGCATGCTCTATGCCGGCCTGCCTTACGCCTTCCAGGGTCAGATGGGTGTGAGCGAAGTCATGGGCAACTCGCCCTACGGCGCCTCGACGATCACGGCCGGCGACGGTTCGCGCCAGCCCTCCGAGATCGAACTCGAAGGTGCCCGCTACCAGGGCGCCCATGTCGCAAAGCTGGCTGCCAAGCTCGCCTGAGTTCGGCACAGACGACAATTCAGGAAGGCGGGGCCTCAGGCTCCGCCTTTTTTCTTGCGCGCGCTTCTGTCGCGGGGTGATCGTTAAAAGGCGACCGGTTTGCAAAACAGTCTCTTCAGCGTTGTGATGCATTCTGTTGGTTGTAAAGCATAACCGGATGCATGCCATGAACCAGCCAGCCGTGACCCAGCCAGCCATGACCCAGGAAGAACGCCGTCGCCAGCCCCGTCTCCGGGCCTTGAAGGCCGGCCGCGCCATTCTGCCCGGCGGCCACTCCACCTTCGACTGCATGATTCGCAATCTTTCACCCGTAGGCGCCAAAGTGATGTTCGAATCGACCGTCGACATTCCTGCCCAGTTCCGCCTCCGCTTCGAAGACGGCACGACCCACGACTGCGTGGTCAAATGGCGCAGCCCCCGGGAGATCGGCGTGGAATTCCTCGATGCGCTCGCCAGTTGAGTGATCGATGACACGTGGCAGGCCGCCAGACGCGGTCCCCGCCCTTGACGCGTCCGCCGAACTGATCGAAACAAGGCCCGCGCGGACGTGGCGAAACTGGTAGACGCAAGAGACTTAAAATCTCTCGGCCTTAGGTCATGCGGGTTCGATCCCCGCCGTCCGCACCATGATCCTAGCGTAAACCGCGATCTCGGCTGGGAACTTGGCCGAAAGATGCGTCAGCCCGAGCCCGGCGATTTCGCATCGCGCCGACGATATCAGGCAAGAGCCAGTTTTCGCAGGGCGTGACCATCAACCCTTTCCGCGCAGGCTGCGGATCAGCGGGGCGGCGATCTGGACCACCAGGATCATGACGGCTCCGGCGAGGATGCCGAGGACTGCCTGTGCGGCGGATGTTGCGAGCCAATGCAAAATGCCCGAGAGAGCGCTGGAGGCGGCCGCGACGCGAGTTGCCAGGGCGTCGATCAGGTGTTCGGGGCCGTGCAGGCCGAACTCGGCGATCCCGTGGACGAGGATGCTTCCTCCAACCCAGAGCATGGCCGCGGTTCCGACCATCGCCAGAATCTTGAGCAGGTAAGGAACACCAACCACGAGACCACGACCGATGGGTTTAAGGATGCCGTGCGAAGATCCGGCCAGTGCCAAGCCTGCATCATCCGCCTTCACGATCAAGGCGACAACACCGTAGACCAGGATGGTGATGAGGATGCCGACGGAAGCAAGGACTGCAGCCTGCGTGTAGATGTTGGACAAGGCGACGCTGGCAAGCGTCAGCGCCATGATCTCGGCCGAGAGGATGAAGTCTGTCCGGATCGCACCGGACACTTTCTGGTCTTCCAGGGCGACGGGGTCCAGAGTGCCAGAAACGGCCGCCTCATGGTCATGGGCGCCATGCGGCATCACCACTTCGTAGAGCTTTTCCGCCCCTTCGTAGCAAAGATACAGACCACCCAGCATGAGCAGCGGTGTGATGGACCACGGCGCGAAATAGCCCAGAATCAATGCCGCGGGGAGCAGGAACAGGAGCTTGTTGCGCAGTGATCCAAGCGCGATCTTGCCGATGATGGGCAGTTCGCGCGCCGGGGCGAGGCCAACCACATAGGTCGGCGTGACGGCCGCATCGTCGATCACCACGCCGGCGGCCTTCGTTCCTGCTTTCGCGGTTTGCGCGGCAACATCATCCAGTGAGGTGGCGGCCAGCTTGGCGATGGCTATAACGTCGTCGAGGAGTGCAAGAAGTCCGGTTGCCATAAGTTCCCAATCTGTTCGGTCGGTTGGAATGTCGATGTCTGTTCAGTGTTTCCGAGGAGAGGTTTCGAGCAGTCTGTGACCCGTCATCCCCGGATGATATGCGGAACGTAACGCGAGAGATTTCCCGTAATCTTCGACCTGTCTTCCCGGATGCCAAGCCCGCACGCCCTATCCCCGATGATCCAGCTCCCCAGAACGGCATGGCCGGCATCGCTGTGGAACAGCGGTGCATAGGCCTGTACCACAGAACCCTCAGCGCCATAGTCCCCTGGTGTCGACAAAATCTCCTGGTCGGCGCGAACCAGCCGGACATTTTCGCCCTCGCGCGACAACAGGGGCTTCACGACATAGTCATGGAGATCGGCTGCCGCAGGATCGTCGGCAAAGAAGCTCGGCAGCAGATTGGGGTGGCCGGGATAGCGCTGCCAGAGCAGTGGCAGCAGCCCCTTGTTCGACAACACGCTCTTCCATGCCGGCTCGACGAAGACGCCACTATGATCGGTGAGTTGAGCTGCGTAGCTTTCCCGAAACATGAACTCCCACGGATAGAGCTTGAAGCAGCGGTCAATCACCCGATTTTGGAGGTCCGTATAGCGTCCCTGGTCGTCGACACCGATGTCGCGAATATCGAGAAACTGGGCGCGGTGGCCGGCCTGAATGGCGCAATCCATCAGATAGGCGGCTGTGCCCTGATCTTCGGAACTGTCCGTTATCGCGGCGAAATGGAAGATTCTGTCGCGCGAGAACTGGCCGAAGGCCTCGATCAGACACTCCTGCACGGAATTGAATTGGTCCGTGTCCGGCGCAAGATTGCCCGCGGAAATCTGGTCCGTTAGCCAGTTGAACTGAAAATAGGCCGTCTCGAACACGGAAGTCGGTGTGTCGGCATTGTATTCCAGCAGCTTCGCCGGACCATTCCCGTCATAGGCAAGGTCAAAGCGGCCATAGAGATGGCGGTCCGCCCGCTCCCAGGATCTGCGGACAACATCGTGAAATGCGCGGGGAATGGCCAGTCGATCGAGGGCTTGCTCGCTTCTGACGACCTCTGCGACCAGATCGAGGCACATCGCGTGCAGTTCCTGGCTAGGCCCTTCGATCTGGTTCTCGATTTCTGCGAGTTCGAAGCAATAGACGGCATCGTCGACCCAATAGGGCTCGCCATACATCTCATGAAAACCAAACCCGACGGCATTGGCTTTCTCACGCCAATCCGGGCGCGCGGGCATGGACAAGCGCTGCATCTCACCCGCCCGAGAAGAGGCGGACGCCAAAACCGCCTCTGCTTGCCGCTTGCGTCTTTACATTGAATTGCTTCGGGTCGTTTGCTCCCTGAGCGGCGGTCCCCTTTTCGCCCCCACGCTTATCTGCAACGGGTGTCACTGTCTGTCCCCGTGTGTTCTGGTAAACCGTCGATCCGCTGGAGGACGAGCCTTCCTCCTCCTCCTTTTGCCGCCGGAACGCGTGGTAGTCGTCGAGGTTCCTGATCCCGGACGAGAGGACAAAGCCTGCCATTTTCGGGATGAACACCGGCTTGCCATCCGGATTGTACGGCACCGTGTTTCCGGCATGCTCCAGGCAATTGCGCGGACCGTAATTCATCTCGCATGCCGCCATGTTCCGATAACGTGGCGCGGCTAGGAGGCGGTCCTGCTCGGCATCCTCGGCCGCTGCCCTGCACACTCTCGGATCCATGTCGGAGGTCAGGCATTGGTCGGCAGAGGTAAAAACGAGAGCCTGATCCTTGCTGCAGGTGTGGAGCAGAAAGGCAGTGGCCGCGATGGTGCCGAAGGCGAGGTAAGGGTGATCCCCGATCAGACGTCTGGGCATAACCGAGCCTCAATAGGTCATGCAGGCAGCGTTCAGCATGCCGATCGCGACGGCGATCCCGCCACCCCACAGACCAGCCGCGACGTTGCCTTCGGAGATTTTGCCGTGCAGATCCTTCATCGTGAAATTCGCGATGTAGAATGCCAGGACCTGGATCGCGATGCCGATCACGGCCCAGATCAGGAAATCGACAAGGCTCACCGAATGGGCGGCGGCGGACGCAAGGGGAAAGCTGAAGCCAAGCAGCGCGCCCAGGAAGGCCACGACGGCGGCAAGATTGCCCTCTCTGATCAGTTGATATTCCTTCTGCGGTGTCATGCGCGTGTAAATCACGGCAAATGCTGCATAACATCCGAGGCCGCTGACGAAGTAAGAAAGAAAGGCGGGCAGACCGGTCAAATAGCCAAACATAAAAGACTTTCAAAACTGAACAGATGGCATCGGCGGACAGCATCTCGAAAACGGATACAATTACAAGACGCAAATGGCGCTCGTCTCGGACATTGCATGCCTCGTGCACAGGAGGAGGAAAAACCGGAGCATCTCCGGCTCGGGCGACCATTGCTCGCCGCTTCAGATCTTGCTGAGATGCGCCAAATTTGTGCAGGCCCATAATTGACGAAAGTTTGAGCATTTTCCGCTTTGCGGCCTCCTCGATTCCTGCTTTGATGGCCTCCATCAAAAACAAGGGGAGCTAAATCCATGATCACTAGACGTCTCTTTTCGGCGGCCGTTCTCGCCGCCGGCCTGATGGCCGGCGTCACGCTGCCGGTGACCCAGGCGCATGCCGAGACCGCCATCAAGTTTACGCTCGACTGGAAGTTCGAAGGTCCGGCCGCCGGCTTCCTGCTCGCGCTCGACAAGGGGTATTTCAAGGCGGAAGGCCTGGATGTGACGATCGACAGCGGCAATGGCTCGGTCGAGGCGATCCCGCGGGTGGCGACCGGCGCCTATCAGATGGGCTTCGGCGACATCAACTCCGTCATCAAGTTCCTCGACGAGGATCCGACCCAGAAGGTCAAGGCCGTGATGATGGTCTATGAAAAGCCGACCTTCTCGATCGTCGGCCGCAAGTCGCTCGGCGTGACGGAAGATCCGAAGTCGCTGGAAGGCAAGAAGCTCGGCGCGCCGCCGCCGGATGGCGCCTTTGCCCAGTGGCCGGCCTTCAAGCAGGCCGCCGGCATCGATGACAGCAAGATCACCATCGAATCGATCGGCTTTCCTGTGCGCGAGCCGATGCTCGCCAAGGGCGACGTCGATGCGGTCTTCGGCTTCGCCTTCTCGGTGATCCTGAACCTTAAGGCGCAAGGTATTGCCGCCGACGATATCTCGACCATCCTGATGGCTGACAATGGCTTGAACCTCTACGGCAACAGCGTGCTGGTGAACTCAGACTTTGCCGCCGAAAACCCCGAGGCCGTCAAGGGCTTCCTCAAGGCACTCGCCAAGGGCTTTGCCGACGCTGTCGCCAATCCGGAAGAGGGTGTCGCCGCCGTCTTGAAGCGCAACGAGACGCTCAATCCCGAGATCGAGAAGGAGCGCCTTGATATGGCCAATGCCATGAACATCAAGACGCCTTACGTGGTCGAAAACGGCATGGGCACCGTCGACATGGCGCGTCTATCAGCCTCGATCGAGACGCTGAAGGTGTCGATGGGGCTGAAGGGCAATGTCAAGGCCGAGCAGGTCTTCGACGCAAGCTTCCTGCCGGCCAAGGAAGAGCGGATGTTGCCGTAATTTCTCCTTCTCCCCAGCGGGGAGAAGGTGGCGCGTGGCGCCGGATGAGGGGGCGAAGCAACGACGCTTGCAAGCCTTGTACCGTGTCGCCCCCTCATCGCCTCACATGCGCTCGGCACTTCTCCCCGCGGGGGAGAAGAGGAAGCTTAAAGGAGCCCCCATGTCCCACCTCGTTTCCATCGACAATGTCGACATGCGCTATGGCGGCGCTGACGGTACGTTGGCCGTGTCCGGCCTCACCATGCGCGTCGACAAGGGCGAGTTTATCAGCCGTGGTCGGGCCGTCGGGTTGCGGCAAGTCGACCCTGATGAAGCTGGTGACGGGGCTGCATATCCCGCAGTCGGGCGTCGTGATCGTCGCCGGCCAGCAGGTGACCAAGCCCGATCTCGATCGTCGGCATGGCCTTCCAGAACTCCGACCATGCTGCCCTGGCGCACCACGCATCGAAAACATTCTCCTGCCGCATCGAGATCGTCGAGCCGCACACGCGCCATCGTTCCGCGGCCCAATCAAGAAGGAATATGTCGAGAAGGCCGATGAACCTGCTGGAGATCGGTCGGCCTGACGGACTTCGG
Source organism: Allorhizobium sp. (assembly GCA_965283865.1). Taxonomy (GTDB): domain Bacteria; phylum Pseudomonadota; class Alphaproteobacteria; order Rhizobiales; family Rhizobiaceae; genus Allorhizobium. The sequence goes on along the minus strand of CBDIQA010000001.1, from coordinate 2,961,681 downwards.
CGACGCCCCTGCGCAGCTTTCGGGCGGCATGCAGCAGCGCGCCAATCTCTGCCGGGCGCTCATCCACGAGCCGGAACTTCTGATGCTCGACGAGCCCTTCGGCGCGCTCGACGCCTTCACCCGCGAGGAACTGTGGTGCGTGATCCGCGACCTGCACGCGGCACAAGGCGTGACGATCGTGCTTGTGACGCACGACCTGCGCGAGGCGGTCTATCCTCGCCGACCGGATTTTCGTGATGAGCGCAAGGCCCGGCAAGGTCGTGAAGGAGCACACGGTGCCCTTTGCGCGGCCGCGCGACATCGAACTGACCTATGACAATGCCTTCAACGACATGGTGCATGTCCTGCATGGCGAGATCGCAAAGGCGAGGGTGGTGGCATGACCATGACGATGGGAACCACGGTCACGAAGCCCGCGACCAAGTCGCTTTCGCAGCGGATCAACTGGGTCCGGGCGGCTCCCTTTCTCTACACGCTCGGCCTTTTCGTCATCTGGGAACTCGCGGTCATCGTCTTTGCCCTGCCGCAGACGCTGCTGCCGGCGCCGACAAGGGTGTTCGAGGCGATCGTGCAATACTGGTCGCCGATCTGGAAGAATTCGCTGCAGACGCTCTACACGACGACACTAGGCTTTCTGATCGCAGTCGTGGCGGGGCTGGGACTGGGTCTCTTCATCGGCTGGTCGAAGACCATCTATGCCGGGCTTTACCCCCTGATGATCGGCTTCAATGCCATCCCCAAGGTGGCGCTCGTGCCGATTCTCGTCATCTGGTTCGGCATCGGCACGGTGCCGGCGGTGCTGACGGCCTTCCTGATTTCCTTCTTCCCCATTGTCGTGAATGTCGCGACGGGTCTGGCCACGATCGAGCCGGAGACCGAGGATGTGCTGCGCGCGCTGGGTGCCCGCAAGATGGATATCATGCTGAAGGTCGGCATCCCCCGCTCGATGCCGTATTTCTTCGGTTCGCTGAAAATCGCGATCACGCTCGCCTTTGTCGGCTCGGTGGTCTCGGAGACGGTGGCGTCGAATTATGGCCTCGGCAACATGATGAGCTCGGCCCAGAGCCAGTTCAACGTGCCGTTGGTCTTTGCAGGCCTGATGATGCTCGCGATCGAGGGTATCGCGATGTATGCGCTGATGGCCTGGATCGAGAAGCGCATGACCGGATGGGCGCATCGCTCGACCATGGCCAACTGACCAGGCCGGCTGAACGCCCGACGGCGGCGTTCAGCTCTTCTCCTTCAGCGTGAAGGGCAGCTCGAACGGTGTCGAGCGCTCGGCGATCACGTCGTTGACCGTGTAGCGCAGCACATAGCCGCCGGGCTTGGCGCCGGCGACGTCGAGCGTCAGATGCGTATAGACCTCGACCGCATCGGAATGGGCGGTGAAGCTGAAATTGCCGAATTCCTTCTGCAGCGCCAGCGTCTTGCCCTCGTCATCGGTGAGTTCCAGATCGACAGTGAAATGCGACTGGCGCTGGCTGCCGTGGGCCGGTTGCCATTTGAGGCCGGTGACTTCGACATAGGTGATCAGCTTCTCGCCGGAGAGGAAGACGGGTTCTGCCTTCGGAGTGTAGGCGCGGTAGGCCTTGGGCACCTCGGTGACGAAGATCGCCCGGGGGACCGTGAGCGGCAGCGACTGGGAGAAGGCGGCAAGCCCCGAACGGATCGCCTCGAACGCCCCGCGCGCGTCGTTCTGTGCGGCCAGCTTTTCCGCCTCGATCGCCGCATCGAGAAGCGGCCCTGACATGGCCGGTGCCGCAATCAGCAGGGATCCGAGCAGGGCAGCGGCGAAGTGACGGGACGGTCCGGTGTTTTTCAGCGTCACGTGATTCTCCCGTGTTTGATGACAGGAGTGTGGGAAGAAGCGACAGGGCGCGTCAAGCGGCGCCGCGGGAAACCTGCATCACGAAGGGCGGAGGGTTAGGACCGCCAGAACATCGGCACCAGGAGTACGATTACGGTCAGGACCTCGAGACGTCCAAGCAGCATGGCGAGCGACAGGATGTAGAGTTCCGGGTCATTCATCATGGCGAAATTGCCGACCGGTCCGATCAGCGGGCCAATGCCGGGGCCGACATTGGAAAGAGCGGTGATCACCGAGGAGGTCGCTGTCGCGAATTCATAGCCGGCGAGCCCCATCGCCATCGAACCGATCGCCCAGATGAAGACATAGGCGCTGAAGAACAGGAAGACGGCGCGCTGCGCATCGGCATCGACCGTCTGACTGCCATAGCGCACGGAATAGACGGCGTTGGGATAGATGAGCTTCTTCAGGCCGGTCACGATGATGTTGAAGAGGATGACGAATCGATAGGCCTTGATGCCACCGGCGGTCGAGCCGGAGCAGCCGCCCATGAAGGTGGCGAAGAAGGCGGCTGCGACCGCAAACGGTCCCCACAGTGTGTAGTCCTCGCTCGCATAACCCGTCGTCGACAGGATCGAGGCGAAGTTGAAGAAGGAATGGGTGAGCGCGATGGGCAGGTCCACGCCGTTGCGCAGATGATTGTAGAGCCCGCCGGCAATCGCGAAGGCGATGAGATAGCCGAGGAAGATGAAGATCTGCGGATCCCTGAGGGCATCCAGGCGGCCGCGTACCAGAAGCACGATCAGGATCGAGAAGGGCAGGCTGCACAGCGTCATGAAGAAGGTGGAAACCCAGAGCAGCGGCAGGCTGTCAAAGGCGGCGAAGGAATTGTCGTAGTTGCCGAAACCGGCGGTCGCAACGGTGGTGAAGGCGTGCACGATCGCATCGAAATGGCCCATGGCCGCCACGTCCCAGACGACCAGCATGGGAATGCCGTCGATGACCGGCTGGCCGGCGCGGTTGCCGCGGGTGAAGGTGGCGATCCGGCCCATCGCGCTTGTCAGCGATGTCAGACGATTCCATCTTGAAGAAGGAGACGCCGCCGACACGCAGGAACGGCAGCACGAAGAGGCCGAGCGCGACGATCCCGATACCGCCGAGCCAGGCGAGCAAAGCGCGCCACATCAGAATGCCAGGCGACACCTGATGCAGGTTGGAGATGACCGTCGAGCCTGTCGTGGTGATGCCGGAAATGGCCTCGAACAGCGACTGGGCAAAGGTCAGCCCGAGATCGGAAAGATAGAGCGGGATCGCCCCCACCACCGAAAAGACGGCCCAGAGCACGTTGACCAAAAGGAAGCCCATGCGCTTGGTGAAGGCGGGCGGTGCGCCGCGCGTCGCCATCGCGGCCGTGAGCGACAGGCCACCAATCATCGCAGCCGAAATCGTGAAGGCCGACCAGGCCTCGTCGCCATAATAGAGGCTGACCATCGCCGGGATGAGCATCGCGGTGGACAGATAAAGCCCGCAGAGAGCGGCGATGTAGACGACGGAGCGGAGCAGATTGGTATTCAAGGAATGACTTCCGTCTGTTGCAGCGCAAAGAGGCTTTGTATCTGCCCGATGTGTATGCCATAGCGGGGCTTGGTCCAAAATTCAACGGAGGGCGACGTGAGCCCCAGTCAAGTCGACGAAGCGCTGGAGGCGATGCGCGGCCTCTTTCCCGAGACGCCTCTGCAGCTCAATGAACATTTGAGCGCGCGATATGGCGCCAATGTCTATCTGAAGCGTGAGGATCTGACGCCGGTTCGCTCCTACAAGATTCGCGGCGCCTTCAATTTCTTCCGCAAGATCGTCGGCGACAGCCCCTCCGGCACCACCTTCGTCTGCGCCTCTGCTGGCAATCACGCCCAGGGGTTTGCCTATGTCTGCCGCCATTTCGGCGTACAGGGCGTGGTTTTCATGCCGGTGACCACGCCGCAGCAGAAGATCGACAAGACCCGCATCTTCGGCGGCGAATTCATCACGATCCGGCTGGTCGGTGACATCTTTGACCAATGCTATGCAGCAGCGCGCGAGCATGTCGAGGCGATCGACGGCTATATGGTGCCGCCTTTCGACCATCCCGATATCATCGAAGGCCAGGCGACGGTGGCGGCCGAAGTCATGCAGCAGCTGCCGGAAGGTGTGACGCCCGATCTCGTGGTGGGGCCGGTCGGTGGCGGCGGGCTCGTAGTCCGGCATGACCGGATATATGGCCGACCGGGTGTCGCCCGAGGCGATGATCTTTTGCGAACCGTCAGGTGCGCCGAGCCTGAAGAAGAGCCTGGAAGCCGGCAAGGTGCTGACGCTGCCCAAGGTCGACAATTTCGTTGATGGTGCGGCCGTTGCCCGGATCGGCGACTACAATTTCGAGGCTCTGAAGAGCTTCCGCCCGGATCAGGTGTTGATCGTGCCGGAGAACGCAATTTGCGTGACGATGACTGACATGCTGAATGTCGAGGGTGTGGTCCTGGAACCGGCGGGTGCGCTGGCCCTGGCGGCCCTCGACCTCCTGCCGCGTGTCGCCTTGAGCGGGCGCACGATTGTTGCCGTGGTCTCCGGTGGCAATTTCGATTTCGAGCGTCTGCCGGACGTCAAGGAACGCGCCATGCGCTATGCGGGGCTGAAGAAATACTTCATCCTGCGCCTGCCGCAGCGCCCCGGCGCGCTCCGCGACTTCCTCAATCTGCTCGGCCCCGAGGACGATATCGCCCGCTTCGAGTATTTGAAGAAATCGGCCCGCAACTTCGGTTCCATCCTGATCGGCATCGAAACCGGCAAGCGCGAAAACTTTGCCGAACTCTTCGATCGTTTCGATCAGGCGGGGCTCGGTTTCGAGGACATCACCGAAAACGAGATCCTCGCCAACCTGATCATCTGATTCCCTGTTCGCCCAGCCAGTCGAGGATCGTTTCCGCGATCGGTTCGGTGGTCTGAGGCGAATAGGTGTCCCCGGCAATGACGTGATTGTTGGCGTCGCCGGTCGGACCGGGATCGACGAGCCGATGCGGACCGCCCCAGCGGGCGGCGATGGCTGCGGTCCGGTCGGGCCGTACAACCTTGTCTGCGGCCGACTGGAGGAAGAGGGCGGGAATGCGGATCTCTTCGACTGGCGTATGGGTCGCGAGCCGCACGGATTGCGCCATGGGAATGAGCGCCGTCACCGGATAATCGGTCGTCCAGTTATGTGCGTTCAGCGGGCTGATCGGCTCGAAACCGGTGCGGTTCCCGATGATCAGCCTTGCGAGCTGCGCGCCGAACGGACCGGTGAGCAGGAAGCTGCCGGAGGCCTGAACGCCGTAATTCGGTGACAGGAAAACGGAGGCTGCGACCTGGTCGGCAAGCACGGGGCGGGCAAGCGCCCAGGTGACGAGTGAGGCGCCTGTGGATGTCGAGATCACCACCACCTGATCTCCCAGCAAGCGCCCGATTGCCAGAGCCTCACCGATATCATGTGCCCAGTCCCCGATCGTCGCGAGGCCCAGGGCATCCGGATCTTCGAGACCGTGACCGGCGAGCCGCGTGAAGAAGAGATTGGCCCCAAGTGCCCTGGCCACGAGATCGGGCAGGGGGCGCACCTCGGCGGGCGAGGCGGAGAAGCCGTGTACATAGACAACCGAGATCGGCGTCTTCTGTCGACGGGCAGGATCGGCCCAGACGATCTGCTTGGTAAGCGCTTCCCGCAAGGCGCCAACGGTTTTTTCTTGTTCGGCAATCAGGGCTTCGAGAGCCTCCAGCGATGTTGCGGCGGGAATCGTCGACTCTCGCTCCAAGGCAAGCGTCGGCGGCCAGCGATAGAGCACGACAAGCGCCACGATCGCGATGGCGATGACAACAAGCGATAGGCCCATGATGCTCCGCATTCCCTCAACCCCGGGGCTCAGCCGCCCGGTACCGAGCTTAGCATGACCTTTGGCGACGGAAAGCCGCGCCGCTCACTCTTCCGCGTTGCCCCTCGCTGTGCTAGGGGAAAAACATGTCGATCCTGTCCAGCATCCTCTCCATTTTCACCGGTGGCGCCTCGTCAGAGGCCTCTGCCAAGCCCATGGCCGAGCCGCAGACCTACAAGGACTGCGTCATCCACGCCGAACCGATCCGGGAAGGCAGCCAGTTCAGATTAGCCGGCCGTATCGAGCGGGAGGTGGATGGCCAGACACTGGAGCGGAAGTTCATCCGCGCCGACGTCTTCACCTCGCTCGACGATGCGCTCGACTGCACCTTCCGCAAGGCGCAGCAGATCATCGACCAGAACGGCCCGGCTCTCTTCGGTGACGGTGAGCAGACGCGCATCGTCTGAGGCTTACCGTAGTATCGTGAAGAAATGTTTCTTTGCGGTCACCGAATGTTAATGATGCAGCGCAACACTGACGCCCGAGATATTGCTCGGGTTTTTCAAGTGATTATTGCGTTTTGCTCCGGACTTTTCCCTCGTTTCGGTTTTCTTGCAACGGGAGCTGCCCTTCTGGCGGCGACACCCTCTGTAGCCGCACAAGAGGCCGTGACGATCCAGGCCGCCAAGGCCTCGGCGGATCTCGCCTGGCTGATGGCCGCCGCCGGCATGGTGATGATGATGCAGGTGGGTTTCCTGCTCCTCGAAGCCGGCATGGTCCGATCGAAGAACTCCATCAATGTCGCCCAGAAGAACCTGCTCGATTTCGTCTTCGGGGTCGTCGGCTTTGCCGCCATCGGTTTCATGCTCGCCTTCGGCAGCTCCGGTGTGCTTCCGTTCGGCATCGATGCTGACTATTTCCTGCTGAAGGGCCTCGACAGCTGGCTGGCCGGTTTCTTTGTCTTTCAGGTGATGTTCTGCGGCACGGCGGCGACCATCGTCTCGGGCGCGGTCGCCGAGCGCATGTCGCTCTCTGCCTATGTGCTCGGCTCGATCGTTCTGTCGACGCTCATTTATCCGATTTTCGTTCACTGGGTCTGGGGCACGGCCATCGGCCCGAACTCTGGCGCCTTTCTTGCCAATCTGGGCTTCGTCGATTTCGCCGGTTCGACCGTTGTGCACGCCACCGGCGGCTGGGTGGCGCTAGCCGCGTGCCTCGTGATCGGCTCAAGGCGCGGGCGTTTCGATGCCGACGGACGGCCGATCCGCATTGCCGGCAACAATCCGGTGCTCTCGACCACGGGCGGTCTCATTCTGTTTTTCGGCTGGATCGGCTTCAACGGTGGCTCAACACTCGCTGCCAATGCTGATGTTGCACCCATCATCCTCAACACGGTGCTGGCCGGCGGGATGGGCACCTGCGTTGGTTATGTGATCGGTGCCAAGCAGGATGGTGTCGTTCTGCCGGAAAAGGCGCTCTCCGGCATGCTGGGCGCTTTGGTAGCGGTAACGGCCGGCTGCCACCTGCTGGAGCCCGGCGGCGCGCTTTTGATGGGCGCTCTCGGTTCCATCGTTGCGCTTTTCGGCAACCAGTATATTGAGGAGAAGCTGAAGATCGACGACGCGGTCGGTGCCGTTGGCGTGCATGCCTTTGGCAGGCGTTGCAGGCAACGATGGCTGCTGGCCGTCCTGGCACCTGCCGACAGCCTGCCGGCCGGCGCGCTGTTTCGATCAGCTCGTACATCCAGATCTGTCGGCTCACTGCGTGCAATTTCTATCTGGTCCTTCAGCGCTCGGCTATGCCTTCTTCTGGACGCTCGACAAGCTCGTGCCCATTCGTGTCTCCGTCGAGGCCGAAGACATAGGTCTCAACGTCGCCGAGCACGGAACGCGGCTCGGCGTCGGCCATGTCGAGGATGCTCTGTCCAAGCTCGCTCCGGTCGGGCCGATCTCGGCGATCGCCTGACGGTCGACCCCGGCGATGAGGCCGAGAAGCTCACCCGGCTCTTCAACAGTCTGATGGACAATATCCAGCAGCAGGAGCGCAGCCGCAGCGAGCTTGAGGCGCAGGTCCGCGACCAGGAGGAAGCAGATCGGGTAACGGCGCTCGCCAATGCCACGTTCGAAGCGATCGTGATGCATGAAGGAGGCATGATTATTGACGGCAACGAGCAGTTCGAAGTGCTGACCGGCCGGGCCATGAAGGATCTCATTGGCACCTCGATCCTCGATCTGGTTGACGACGCCAGTCGCCGTGTGTTGAGCGATGAACCGAACCCGGCGCCCGACGTGTCGCGGGAGTTCCAGATCGTCCGCATGGACGGCAGGACGATCCCGATTGAGGCGCGCGGTCGCAACATCGAATATCGCGGACGCCACATCCGCATCAGCTGCTTGGTGGATCTGCGCGAGCGCAAGGCCGTCGAGGGGCGCATGCGCCATCTCGCCCAGCATGATCCGCTGACCGGGATTGCCAACCGCGCGCTCTTCACCGAGACGCTGGCCGCCCATGTGGCTCAGGCCAATGACGGCTGGGGCTGCGGGGTTCTGCTCGTCGATCTCGACCACTTCAAGGATGTGAACGACCTCTACGGCCATCCGGCGGGCGACGAGGTTATCCGCGAAACCGGGCGGCGATTGACGGAGATCCTCGGGCCCTCGGACATGGCGGCGCGACTGGGTGGCGACGAATTTGCGGTGATTCTCGGGAATTGCCATTTCGAGGCGCAGCTCGAAGACGTCAGCCGCCGCCTGATCGAATCCTTCCGGCAGCCTTTCGACACCGGCCAGGGCGAGCGCATCAAATGCGGCGTGAGCATCGGCGGTGCGCTCTGCCCGGAGCATGCAGGCCAGCTCGACGAACTGATCGGCCGAGCCGACGTCGCGCTCTATCATGCCAAGAAGTCGGGCCGGAACACGTTCCGCGCCTATCGCCGGGGCATGGACGAGTTGATCGAGAAGCGGCGTGCGCTGGAGGCCGATATCGAGCGTGGGCTGGAGCGCGGCGAGTTCGAGCTCTATCTCCAGCCGCGGGTCGCCGCCCGCGATGGCGCGATCGTCGGCTATGAGGCGCTGGTCCGCTGGAAGCATCCGGAACGCGGCATGGTCCAGCCGGGCGATTTCATTCCGGTGGCGGAGGTGTCAGGCAAGATCATCGATCTCGGCGAATGGGTGCTCGCCGAGGCCTGCCGCATGGCGGTGGGTTTTCCCGAACACCTGCATATCAGCGTCAACGTTTCGCCGGTCCAGTTCCGCCACCCGCAATTCCTCGAGAGGGTCGAGGCCAATCTCGCCGCCTCCGGCGTTTCGCCGCATCAGCTCGAGCTTGAGATCACCGAGAGCGTGCTGATCGATGACGATCAACGGGCGCGCCTCATTCTCGGCCATCTGAAGATGCTTGGTCTCAGGATTGCGCTCGACGATTTCGGAACAGGCTATTCGTCGCTGAGCTATCTCAGCCGCTACCCGTTCGATGTGATCAAGATCGACCGCAGCTTCGTGTCGGCGCTCGGCACGGAGGACACAGCCGACGCCATCGTCCGTACGATCATCGATCTTGGCAGCGGGCTCGGCATGCGGGTCGTGGCAGAGGGCGTGGAGACGGTCGAGCAGGCCCGCTATCTGAGTGCGGCGGGCTGTGACGAATTGCAGGGCTACCTGCTGGGTAGGCCACTGCCGGTGGGCGAGGTGGCGAATGCGGTGGTCGACACGGTCGTGACGGAATTGAAGAAGATCGCCAGGCTTGCCATCCGTCTCGACAAGCGGTCTGCCCGCGTTGACCAGGATCTGCCGGGCGTGAGGGCCGCCGGCGCCTGAAGTCTTGCAGGCGGATCTTGCAGGAAGCGCGACTGCAAGGGCCGCGCTTCCGTGACGTTGAGTATCTAAGGTCAGGCAGCGCGCGCCAGTTCCTCGACCTTGGCCTTGGCCGAAGCGATTGCCTGTTCGGCGGCTTCCGGACCGTATGCTACGCCCTCGACATAGACCGTCTCGACCAGCTCGATGCCGAGGAAGCCGAGAACCGTCTTCAGATAGGGTACGGCATGGTTCATCGGCGCGCCCGGGCCGGACGAATAGATGCCGCCAGCGGCGAGCACGAGATAGGCCTTCTTGCCCGTGGCGAGACCGACCGGGCCGTTCTCGGTGTAGCTGAAGGTGAGGCCGGCGCGGGCGATATGGTCGATCCAGCTCTTCAGCGATGAATAGATGTTGAAGTTGATGAGGCCGGTGCCGATGACGATGGTATCGGCAGCCATGAGTTCTGCGACCAGCTCGTCGGAGATGGCAACCGAAGCAGCCTCTTCAGCGCTGCGTGCATCGGCCGGCTTGCGGATGGCGGCGGTGAAGGTGCCGTCGACGTGGTCGAGCTGGGTCTCGACGAGATCACGGCGAACCAGCGTGCCTGCCGTACCGGCAAACTTCTCGGCGAGCTCGGTGGCTATCGCGTTCGAGAGGGATTCCGAGCCGCGCGGGCTGGAGGTGACGAGAAGGATGGATGACATGTGCAATTCCTCGAAAGATGACTGGCCCTTGGGAGCAGGCCTGCCATGCATCTATGTCCGAGCACGCATCAATGAAACTGTGATAATCTAGATTGGTCATATCGAATAACTGGATGGATGCCCGATCGCCATGGATGCCAACCCGACCCTCGACCAGCTGCAGGTCTTTCTCACTGTGGCCGATACCGGCAGCTTTTCGGCCGCCGCCCGGCAGCTCAACCGCGCCCAGTCCGTGGTGAGCTACACGATCGGCAACCTGGAAAGCCAGCTCGGCGTGACACTGTTCGAGCGGACCGGTACGCGCCAGCCGCGGCTGACGGACGAGGGCAGGGCCATGCTGACCGACGCCCGCCGGATCGTTGGTGACCTGCAGGTGATGCGCGCCAAGGTCCGCAGCATGCATCAGGGGCTGGAAGCGGAGCTGTCGGTTGCCATCAGCGTTCTCGTGCCGACGGGTGCGATGCTGGCGGTGCTGCGCGAGTTCCAGCGGCAGTTCCCCACCGTCTCGCTGCGCCTCGAGGTGGGCGAGCTTGGGCGTCTGGTGGAGCTTGTGATGAGCGGCCGGGCGACCATCGGCATCGGCGGCTCTCCGACCCGGCAGGACGACACGCTGATCGTCACCCGCATTGGCCACAACTTCCTGCTACCGGCTGCAGCCGTCGATCATCCCCTCGCGTCACGCAAGGGGACGCTTTCGCTGCAGGACGTACGCGAGGAAACCCAGATCGTGGTCAGCGACGCCTCGGACCTCACCTCCGGTCGCGATTTCAACGTGCTGTCCTTCAAGACATGGCGGGTGAGCGACATGGCGACGAAGCACCAGCTGATCCGCGGTGGGCTCGGCTGGGGCGGACTGCCGGCTTCGGTCATTCGCGAAGACCTGGCCAAGGGGCGGATCGTGCATCTCGATCTGCCGGCCTATGAGCAGGGATCCTACAATCTCTATGCCATCCGCAGGACCGACAATCCGCCAGGGCCAGCCGGCACCTGGCTGATCCGCGCCTTCGAGGAGCAGCTGTCGAATTGCCCCATGGATTTCGCACCCGCTCCGCTTGCTAAAGCAGTTTAAGGAATCGATTCAAGATCTTGAATCGATTCCGTAGTTTGGATCGGGAGGCGAGCAACGTCGCTCCCGTCAGAGCGTCAGCCGGAACTTCGCAAAGCCGTCTGCACCTTCACCGGCATCCTCGATCTTGGCACTGTTGAAACCCGCGAGATGCTCGCGGGCCTTCGGCCCCGTCTCGAAGACAACGGTAGTGTCGCCGATCGGGGCAAACGACCAGTTGCTGTCGGCGGACGGATTGATCGTGCCCTGGTCGACGATGTAGCGGACGATGATGTCGCGATTGGTGTCCGGTCCGACGAAGATGACCTTGTCCGAGGCGATTTCCGGAAACTTGCCGCCGCCACCGGCCCGGTAGTTGTTGGTCGCTACCGCGAAGGTCTGGCCGGGATCGATCGGCTTGCCGTCGAATTGCAGGTTGACGATGCGGCTTGATTCCGGATGAACGACGACGCCGTCCTTGTCGTAGCGGGCAGGTTTGGTGAGGTCGATCTGGTAGGTGACGCCGTCGATCACGTCGTAATTGTAGGACGGGAAGTCCGAATTGATGAGGGCAGCGTCTTTTGCGCCCTTTTCGATCTGGTTGAAGATGCCGGCCGACATTTCCAGCCAGTTCTTCACCTGCTCGCCGGTGATCGCCACCGCCTGGATCGTGTTGGGATAGAGATAGAGATCGGCGACGTTCTTGATCGCGATATCGCCGGCGGGCACGTCGGTGAAATAGTCCGCACCGCCGCGGCCGCCGGCCTTGAACGGGGCCGCCGCCGACAGCACGGGAAGATCCTTGTGCGGACCGTCTTTCAACATGTCCTTGATGTACCAGGACTGCGCGATCGAGACGATCTGGATCGAGGGATCGTCGGCCACCAGCGCGAAATAGGAATAGAGCGGCGCCGCGGTCTTGCCGACAGGCGTGCGCACATAATCGAGCGTCGCCTGGTGCTCTGCGGCGACGGAGGCGACGATCTCGGGCTTGTCGGTGGTATCAGCGACGACCTTGCGGTTGTCGTCGCGGTGATAGATCGGCCGCGCCTCGCAGGTGAAGTCGACGATCTTCCAGGCGGATCCGTCCTTTTCCAGCAGAAGGTCGATGAGGCCCATATGTGAGCCCCAGAAGCCGGCCATGACGGCGGGCTTGCCGAGCAGGGTGCCCTTCACGGCGTCAGCGCCCGGCACGTTGTCGAAATCCTTCGGGCCGGGGAAGACGAGATGCTGGTGGCCGGTGAAGATCGCGTCGATGCCTTCGACGCCGGCGAGATAGAGCGAGGCGTTTTCCATGCCTTCCGTCTCGCCGTGCCCGTCGATGCCGGAATGGGAAAGAGCAATCACGATATCGGCGCCTTCCTCCTTCATCTGCGGCACCCAGGCGCGCGCTGCCTGCAGGATATCGCGGGTCTGCGCCTTGCCTTCGAGGTTCTTTGCATCCCAGAGCATGATCTGCGGCGGCACGAAGCCGATAAAGCCGACCTTGATGGGGCTTGTCGCGCCGGAGCCGTCGCGGATCTGCTTTTCGATGATGTGGTAGGGCTTGAAATAGAGCGCATCCTGCTTCGGGTCGGAGGCGAGCTGACCCTTGGTCAGATTGGCGCAGACGAAGGGAAACTGCGCGCCGGCCAGCGTGTTGAACATGAAGCTCAGGCCGTAATTGAACTCGTGATTGCCGAGCGTGCCACAATCATAGCCGAGCGCGTTCATGGCCTTGATCACGGGATGCACGTCGCCCGGCTTCATGCCCTTCTGATAGGCCATGTAATCGCCCATCGGATTGCCCTGCAGGAAGTCGCCATTGTCGATCAGCATCGAGTTGCCCGCCTCTGCCCGGATGCTGTCGATCAGACTTGCGGTGCGCGCGAGCCCCATCGTGTCGTTCGGCTTGTCGGCATAATAGTCGTAGGGCATCACGTTGACGTGGATGTCGGTGGTCTCCATCAGCCGGAGATGCGCCTGATTGCCATTGGCGCGGGCGGCGAAGGGATGCAGCGTGACGAGCGCGGCAGAGGCGGCGATGCCGCCCAGGAAGGAGCGGCGGGACAGCGGATAGAAATCGAGCAGGGACGGCATGGGGGCCTCACAAACTGGTTCTGAAAGCGACAGAGGTTAAGTCGCTTTCAAGATGCTTGCACCTGTAAAATGACAGGGGTGAGACGTTGCCCTTTTCGCTGATCAGGCCGGCACGAGGTTGCGCGGGTCGCGGTGGAAGTTGCGGAAATAAGCGGTAATCTGGGCAACCGAATTGCTGGTCTGCTCGAACTCGACGCCCATCTTGCCGGCCCGGTACCAGCGCACCGATCCCTCGATATGCCCGGAGTTCGGCGCAGCGCACCGCGACAGTTGCCCCGCGCTTGGCCTCGATCCAGCCTTCGAGCTTCAAGGCCATGCCGGTTCTGGAAATGTCGAGAATGCGGATATCCAGCTTCTGCCCCATGAATTCGAGAGTACCCCTGATATGGCAGCGAATGCGCTGGGTCCGGCGCCCGTCGGGGCTGAGTTTGGCTGCAAGCATTCCTATGCGCTCCGTCAAAATGACTGAATGAAACGCAGGAAGCCTCGGCCAGGCGCCTTAACGGCATCTGGCCAAGTTCATTAGAATGCAAGCAAACTCCCTAGGAGATTTGAGGTATTTGGCGGCTTATCCCCGCGATTTACCGTTAATTCGGCAGGGTTTCAGCGCGTCAACACCGGCCGGACTTCCTGATGGAAGTGGCGGAAATACGCGGCGATCTTGGCGATCGAATTGCTGTTGGGGCGGAACATGATGCCGATTCGGCCGCCATAATTCCAGCGGACGACGCCTTCGAGATGGCCGATATCGTCATTCTCGATGGTGACCTGGCTGCCCGCAGCGGCAGTCAGTTTGGTGCTGAGTTCAAGGGCAAGGCCTGTGCGTGATATGTTGATCACGCGCGCATCCGCCTGCTGTTGGAAATAGTGGATCTTGCTGTCGAGCCGGCAGCGGCTGCGCGGAGATTTGCGAACATCCATTCCGAGATTATTGCTCATGATGCCGTCCTGGTGAATACAATGATGGCAACCTACGCCTCATCCGTAAGAACGGTCTAAATCAAATCATTAGGATTTTCGGGATTGTCTTCAAAGCCCCACATTGGGGCGTTCGATGACTTCGCGCAGCGCAAAACTGGAATTGATCTTCACCACATGCGGCAAAGCCGAGAGCCAGTCGCGATGGATGCGCTCATAGTCTTCGAGGTCTTTGGCAGCGACGCGCAGGATGTAGTCGTATTCACCGGACATGAGATAACAGACGAGCACGTTCGGACAGCGCTTCACGGCCGCCTCGAACTCGGTCAGCGTCTTGGCGAACTGACCCGACAGCGAGATGTGGACGATGACCATCATCTTGTAGTCGATCGCCTTGTGCGACAAGCGCGCGTGATAGCCGCTGATCACGCCCGATTTTTCCAGCATGTCGTGGCGCCGCGAGCAGGCGGATGGCGACAGGCCCACCGTTTCGGCGAGCTCGGCATTGGTCATCCGGCCATTCTCCTGAAGCGCCTTCAGAATGGCACGATCAATGGCATCCAGTTCCGCCATTCGTAGCTTTCTCCGTTTCTTGGCTTCCCGACGCAAGAAGCTGCGAATTGTCTGATGTCGTGGCCTTCACTTTGCAAGGACATTTTGCGCGGAGAATGTTTGAATTTCCGTATCTGAAACAAAGCAGCTTCGGCTGCGAATAAGAGAGAGGAACGCTTCATGCGTGTCGGTTGCCCGAAGGAAATCAAAAACCATGAATACCGTGTCGGTCTGACCCCCGGTGCCGTCAGAGAATATGTGGCGCATGGCCATGATGTCCTGATTGAGACGGGTGCGGGCGCCGGGATCGGTGCCGATGACCACGCCTATATCGCCGCTGGCGCGAAGATCGCAGCCACAGCCAAGGACGTGTTCGAAAAGTCCGACATGATCGTCAAGGTCAAGGAACCGCAGCCTTCCGAATGGGTGCAGCTGCGCGAAGGCCAGATCCTCTATACCTATCTCCATCTGGCACCAGATCCGGAGCAGACCAAGGGCCTGCTCGAATCCTGGCGTGACCGCGATCGCCTACGAGACCGTGACCGACGATCGCGGCGGCCTGCCGCTGCTGGCGCCGATGTCGGAAGTCGCGGGACGCCTGTCGATCCAGGCAGGTGCAACGGCTCTGCAGAAGGCTCATGGCGGCCGTGGCATCCTGCTCGGCGGCGTACCGGGCGTTTTGCCGGCCAAGGTGACCGTCATCGGTGGCGGCGTCGTCGGTCTGCATGCGGCGAAGATGGCCGTCGGCCTCGGCGCCGATGTCACCATCCTCGACCGCTCGCTGCCGCGCCTGCGCCAGCTCGACGACATCTTCGGCGGTCGCGTCCATACCGTCTACTCCACCATCGATGCGCTTGAGCAGGAAAGCTTCTCGGCCGATCTCGTCATCGGCGCGGTCCTCATCCCCGGTGCTGCGGCTCCTAAGCTCGTCACCCGCGAAATGCTGTCCGGCATGAAGAAGGGTGCCGTCATCGTCGATGTCGCCATCGACCAGGGTGGCTGCTTCGAGACCTCGCATGCCACGACCCATTCCGACCCGACCTATGTCGTCGACGGCATCGTGCATTACTGCGTGGCTAACATGCCGGGTGCGGTTCCGATAACCTCGGCACATGCGCTCAACAATGCGACGCTGGTCCACGGTCTGGCGCTGGCCGATCGCGGCCTGCGGGCAATTGCAGAAGACCGTCACCTGCGCAATGGCCTCAACGTCCACAAGGGCCGCATCACCAACAAGCCGGTGGCGGACGCATTGGGCTATCCGGCCCATGCACCCGAAGCGGTTCTCAACGTCGCCTAAGGGAAGTTTCCTCCCGTAACGTCAGAAGGGCTCCGGCACATGCCGGAGCCCTTCGTCATTCAAGGCAGCATCGGGCGCGTTTTCGGCTCATGCATCGGACAACCGGTCAGCTGCGACCGTCGGTCGGCAGCGATGGGATAGACGTGTCGCCGGGCCCGCATCACATTGCCGAGCGGTCGATGGTCTTCGACACCGCGCCAGGGGCGGAATGTCAGCCCGTCATCCACCGCTCGGGAGCGATCCATCGACCACGAGGTCTGGGGTGCAACCCGGATGGTCGCGATCTCCAGATAGGGGCTCTCTTCCTCCGGCCAGACGACCGAGGCATCTTCGATCGGCATGGTCTCGAGGTTGCGGCAAAGCTGCGCGCGCAGGGTCCATTCGCCGCCCTCGCGCTCCATGACATCAGCCACGGCATGGCGAAGCACGTCCGGACCTTCGGAGAGGTCGAGCCGCAGATCCGTGAGCCCGCGGAAATTGGCCGAGCGCGGCACGATGTCGAGCTTGGCGACATAGTCGCCGAAGCGGGACGGAACCTGCGTGTAGTAGTGCTCGCCGAGAGGATGGGTCTCGGGATAGCCACCCATGGCTTTCAGTGCGCCGGCATCGGCACCCATGGCCTCAAGCCCTCTGACGATCGGTCGGAGGATCCAGCTCAGGGCAGACTTTGCCCACTCCACACGGTCGGTGGTACGAGAGATCAGCTTCAGGTTCTTGGCAAAACCTGCAGCATCCGGTGCGGCAAAGGCGGGCGCCGTTGCAAAGAGGAAGTCCTGTGTGGTGTCGTCGAGGCTGTCCGGCAAGCGCTCGCCTTCCACCTCGAAGAGCTTGATCGCAAGCCCTCTCGGCAGGGAGACACTGTCGCGCAGCGGATCGCCGGGGATGGTCGAGATGCGAATAACGGCCGGATAGCTGTGGCCGGGCCGGGAGAAGATTCCCTGCCGCAGTTCGGCCGGCAGATCGGGATGGACGGTGACGCTGGCTTCCAGCAGGGCGTGGCTCTTGGCATGCACGCTGCGCTGCGCATGGCCGAGATCCTCATGCGTCTTGCCGATGATATAGAGCATGCTCTCGGTGATATCAGCGATGGCCGTCTGTTCGTCGGGATCGATCGTTTCGAGGTCGGCGCGATAGGGGATCGGTGGATTGGGCTGCATCGAGGTCTCCGTCCGTGTTGTTCCGCAAACGGGAACGCAGGCGGGCACGGCAGGTTCCTGCCGGACCACCGGAGGGCGGCCCGGCGGTGGCGCCAGTCAATCCAAGGCAGAGGCGATCAGGGTCGATCGATCCGGCATTGATAGCAATTGTTGCGCGCCGAGCGGACATGCAGATAGGCGATCTCAGGATTTGAGAAGAGCTCTCCGGCGCGCTCGGTGATCGCTTCCGTCTCAACCACGCCGCCGCTGCCATAGACGATGCGGTCGTCGTGGCCGTATCCACGCACGATGTAGTCGGGGCTTTCAAGCATCGGGGGCAGCACCTCAGCCGCCTCGTAGCGCGGGCAGGCTTCCGCATGCAGGAAGATCGGACCCGTCTCCGCATAGGGCTGGAGCGCCGGGAAGGGGCGGTAGGCGAGGGTAAGATAAGGCTCTCCCGACGCGATGGGCCTGAGGCAATGGCGGCAGGGATAGCCGCCGGGCGAGATGCGCTGCTCCGGGGGAAGGCCATAGGCATCGGGAGCGCCCTCCCGGTAGGCAGCAGCATCTGCGGACGGCATGGGGATGAAGTGGACGGCTGTCATGGACATCTCTCCTGAGGTTGGATGTCGCATTGTCCTCTCAGCCGCACCAAAGCCGCCACCCGATTCCTGCGCGGGGAGATGTTGTCAAAAATGGCGTTTTTCTCTCGCTTAACCTCTGCGGTAGATAATGCGGCGATCAAACATCGGGTGAGGGGCTCCCATGACGTCTATCAAGTCCGCAGCCGCGGCCGTGCTGGCTTTGTCCGCTGCATGTCTTTTCCAGCCATCCACGCCTGTCTGGGCGGCCGAGCTGACCGCGGAACAGGTGGAAGAAGGCCAGCGCTTCGTCGTCAACAACGCGATCTTCATTCTCTTCCACGAGGCCGGCCACATGCTGGTATCGGAATTCAACCTGCCGGTGCTCGGCCGCGAGGAGGATGCCGTCGACGCGCTTTCCTCCGTGCTGCTGCTCGGCGCGCAGGACGAAGACCTGAACACCACGATCCAGGACGCCGCCGACGGCTGGTTCCTGCTCGACGAGGCCAAGGAAGACGGCCCCCAGGATGACGACTTCATGGGCACGCATGGCCTCGACCGCCAGCGCGCCTGTGCCGCAGTCGTTTGTATCGATGACCGGGGCGAATGCCGAATTCTTCAAGGTCTTTGCCGATTCGCTGGACTTTCCCGAAGAGCGGCGCCAGGAATGTGCCTTCGAATACCAGAAGGCGCGCGACAGCTGGATGAGCTTGCTCGCCGCCAATATGAAGGAAGGCGCCAAGACCAAGTTCGAGGTGACTTACGAGCCGGCCGGCAACGAGGACCTGCAGGGCTTTGCCGATCTCTTGAAGAGTGCGGGCGCGCTGGAGACGATCGCGACCGTATTCGGCGAAGGCTATGGTCTGAAGGACGGCATCAAGATCACCGGCAAGACCTGCGGCACGGAAAACGCCTTCTGGTACGCCGAAAACCGAGAGATCACCTATTGCTACGAGATGGCGGCCTTCCACGCCGGTCTCATCGCCAACTGGTTCGAGAACCAGACCGCTGGCGGAGAGGATGCCAGCGGCGAAGAGGTGGCTGACGAGACCTCCGAAGAAGAAACCGAAGCCACAAGCGTCAAGCTGAAGAAGAAGGACTGAGCGACGGCTCTCAGCCGTCGCGCTTGATCAGCGCCAGAAGCTCCTGGTCGGTCATCGGATCGACCAGCGTTTCATAGGTCCCGACCGGCGAGAAGCCGAACATGCTGGTAGAGCTGCAGCGCGCGGGGATGGTCAAGCGAATTGGTGGTGACCGTCACCGTCTTGGGATTGCTGGTCCAGGCGGCGTAAAGACACTGCAGCAGGAACCACTTGCCGATGCCAAGGCCGAGCGCATGTTCGAAGAGGCCGAAATAGGAGAGCTCGACGAGATCGTCGCTTTCCTGGGACAGCTCGTAGAAGCCGGCAGGAGCTCCGTTCACATAGAGAACCGAGATCGACACTTTCTGATGGTGGATGATTGCCTTCAGCTGGTCGTCGGGCAAACGCAGGCGCTCATACCAATGCCAGCGCGCTCCGACCTGCCGATGCAGGAAACGGTAGAAGGGCAGCGGGATCTCATGCGTGCGCATGATCGCTGTCTGGATGTTGACCGGCACCGGCAGGCTGGATTTCGGCGGTGCCGTCATTTCGAGCCGCGTGACATGGGCCGTGAGCGGGCCTGATGTCTTCGATCCCAACGGTTCTGCCTTGCCGGTGACCACTGGCGTGTCCGACTTCGAGCCCCATTCCGACCAGGAGCCGTCATAGAGCGAATTGTCGGTATGCCCCAGGCTTTCGAGCGCGAGCGTCACGACCGCTGCCGTGACACCAGAGCCGCAGGAGGTGACCACGGGATTGTTGAGATCGATGCCGGCATCGGTGAAGATCGAGCGCAGCGTGGCGAGATCCTTGAGGCGGCCGTTTTCCGACAGCGACGCGGCCGGCACGCTGCGGGCACCTGGCATATGGCCGGAGCGCATGCCGGCCCGCGGTTCCGGCTCCTCGCCGGTGAAACGGCCGGCGGGGCGGGCATCGGCGATCTGCTTGTTGGCATCATCGGCAATCGCCGACATCTGGTCGAAAGAGGTGAGTTTCGCCCGGTCGAACTGCGCCTCGAAGGTGACGGGCGCGGGTTCCGGCAGGTCCGTTTCGAGGCGGCGGCCTTCCGCCTTCCAGCCATCGATTCCTCCCTCGAGCACGTAGACGGCGTGGTGGCCGAAGGCGCGGAACATCCACCAGACGCGCGGGGCGGAGAAGATGCCGGGGCCGTCATAGACGACGATCGTATCCTCGGCAGAAATGCCCAGCTGACCGACGGCCTGCGCAAAGAAGGATGGCGAGGGCAGGGAATGGGGAAGGCCGGTCGTTGTGTCGGCAATAACATCCTGATCGAAGAAGACGGCGCCCGGGATATGGCCGGAGGCATATTCGACGGCACCGTTGCGATTGTGCGCCGGCAGATACCAGGACGCATCGACGAGCTTGAAGCCGGGAGACCCGAGGTTCTTTTCGACCCAATCCGCCGAAACGACGAAACGGCTTCTTTCACCGGACATGCACTTCTCCCGTAACGTTCTTCAGGCAGAGGCGTCCGGGGCTCCAAAGCGAATGCGGAACCTGCGGTTCTCCTTGCCCTTCTTTTCAATCTTGGCGATATGAATCGCGCCGACCTCCTGGGTCTCCGAAACATGTGTGCCCCCGCAGGGCTGGCTGTCAACGGCGGAGTTCTCGCCGATACAGACCAAGGACACGCGACCAAGCCCAACGGGCGGTCGCACATTCTTCGACTTGACGATGCCAGGATTGGCCGCAAGCTCCTCGTCGGTGATCCATTGCAGCGTGATCGGGTGGTTTTCACCGACGAGTTTCATGAGGTCAGCCGTCACCTGATCCTTGTCGATGGTCTCGCCCATGTCGAAATCCACCCGGCTTTCATCCTCCCCGACGGCGGCACCGGTGATCGGATAGGAGCAGACGACCGAGAGCAGGTGGCAGGCGGTGTGCATGCGCATCAGCTTGTAGCGGCGCTGCCAATCGACATGCAGCACGAGCTTTTCGCCGACGGAGGGCAGCGGCTCACCGTCGAGAGGGCGGTGCAGGATGATATCCTTGGTGGCGCCGTGGCGCGTCTCGCCAAGCTGGACGCGGCTGCCGTCTTCGCGCTCGAAGAAGCCGGTATCGCCAGGCTGGCCGCCAGACGCTGCATAAAAGCAGGTCTGGTCGAGTTCGACCGCGCCGTCCTCATGCACCGAAGTCACCACCGCCTCCGCCGTCGAGAGATAAAAATCGTCGCGGTAGAGGGCGATGGTGGTCATGGCAGTGCTTTCAAAAAATGTCAGACGGTCTCGAAGGGCAGGTCGAAGGCCGGGCGCTTTTCGAGCCAGGCCGGGATCGGCAGACCCTTCGAGCGCAGGAAATCCGGGTTATAGAGCTTCGACTGATACCGATTGCCGTAGTCGCAGAGGATCGTCACGATCGTGTGGCCCGGGCCGAGATCCTTGGCCAGACGCATGGCGCCGGCAATATTGATGCCCGAGGAGCCGCCGAGGCAGATGCCCTCGTTCTCGACGATGTCGAAGACGATATCGAGCGCTTCGGAATCGGGGATCTGGTAGGCGTAGTCGGGCGTGAAGCCTTCGAGGTTGGCCGTGATGCGGCCCTGGCCGATGCCTTCGGTGATCGAGGAGCCCGAGGATTTCAGTTCGCCGTTCTTGTAGTATTCGAAGAGGGCAGCCCCTTCCGGATCGGCGATGCCGATCTTGACGGAGGGCTTCATGTTGCGAAGGCCGATGCCGGTGCCGGCGAGTGCGGCCGCCCGTGCCGACCGCGCAGATGAAGCCATCGACGGCGCCGCCGGTCTGCTCGAAGATTTCCTGGCGCCGTCGTCTCGATATGGGCGTCGCGGTTGACGGTATTGTCGAACTGGTTGGCCCAGATCGCGCCGTTCGGTTCGCTTTTGGCAAGCTCGGCGGCAAGGCGGCCGGAAATCTTCACATAGTTGTTCGGGTTCTTGTAAGGGACAGCCGGCACTTCGACGAGTTCGGCGCCGAGCAGTTTCAGCGCGTCCTTCTTCTCCTGGCTCTGGGTCTCCGGGATGACGATCACGGTGCGATAGCCAAGCGCCTTGGCAACCAGCGTCAGCCCGATGCCGGTATTGCCGGCCGTGCCCTCGACGATCACGCCGCCGGGGCGCAGCAGCCCGCGCCGCTCGGCATCACGGATGATGAAGAGGGCGGCGCGATCCTTCACCGACTGGCCGGGATTGAGGAATTCGGCCTTGCCGAGAATGGTGCAGCCGGTCGCCTGCGAGGCGCCCTTCAGCCGGATAAGGGGCGTATTGCCGATCGCCTCGAGCACGGAGGGGTGGAATGCCATGATGCCTGCCTTTTTTGTCTGACGCGGACACTAGAACCAAATGCGCGGGGAAGAAAACCGGGGAACGCTGCAATTTTGTCCTTCTGGACAAGATTATGCGGGCGGAGCGGCTGGCGCGGGATTTAACCCGTCTTTTCGGCTTCAGGGCCGGGAATGGCAAGGAATGGCTTTTCGCGGCGAGGCAGGGGGAGGGAAAATGCGTTCGGAGGAGTTAGGTTCGGGGCGCTCCCCGTGAAACGCTTTGGATCCCGATATCGGCGGGCCCGGGATAGGACATCAGGAACTCACCAAAGTTCGGCCTCGGCTTTGCCATCGCCCGCATCGCCGCCTCTCCGGCTTCGACGCTGACCAGCATGGTGGCCGGCTTGCCGTGACGGGTGATCGTGACGAATTGGCCGTTGGCGGCGTCGTCCACCAGACTGGGCGAATCGGGCCTTGGCATCGGCAACACTCATGCTCGACATGCTCGACATGCTCGCCTCCGAAAATGACTATGAGTGGTCAATTTAATGCGTGGCGGAGGATCGGGAAAGCGAGAGTTTGAGGGCCGGATTGTCTGCCGATCGTTACAAATTGAAGCATTCTCTTCACCGGATCTTCATGTCTGACCGGGAAGTCTGCTGCTGATGCGGCTCAAGGTTGTGCGGGGAGGGGTGACGTTGAGGTTTGTCGTGGCTTTGGCCCTGTGTCTGCCGCTGTCAGGCTGCGATCTGTTCGGTTTCCACGATTGGGAATGGCGCCAGAAGCTGACGGTGTCCGTGATGACACCGGAGGGGTTGAAGACCGCAAGTTCGGTCGCCGAAGGGAGCTGGAGCATGGCTCCGACATGGTTCAAGATCGGCGACAGCGGCGGCGGGCCTGGCCTTGGCAGTCTTCGAGGAGAAGCGGTCGTTCTGGAACTTGAGCCGAAAAAATACCTGTTCGCCCTGCAGGACTATTCGGCGATGACCGCGGTCTACACGATTGCGGGACCTGACTTCAGGCCTGGTATGCGTCAGGATTACATTGCCGTGCTGGATCGCATGGAGTCGATCCGTGACAGCCGGACGCTTGCACCCAAGCACTATCCGCTGCTGGTCACCTTCGACGACATCAACGAACCGGCCAGCGTCCGCCGCGTCGATCCCGGCAATCTTATGGCAACATTCGGCCATGGCTATCGACT
This sequence comes from Allorhizobium sp., assembly GCA_965283865.1. Lineage (GTDB taxonomy): Bacteria > Pseudomonadota > Alphaproteobacteria > Rhizobiales > Rhizobiaceae > Allorhizobium. The sequence goes on along the minus strand of CBDIQA010000001.1, from coordinate 2,938,370 downwards.
CAATGCCGTCACCCTATCGATCACTGATGAGCCGGTGACCGAGGGTCAGGTGGAGAAGGTGCTGGGCTGGCTATCTTGGTCCCGTGAAAGGTTACTTGCTTTAGGGAGTGGCCGGAACCCAGTTCAGTTGAAAAGTGGAAATGGCCTCTTAGCGCTCGACAGAGCCGACTTTCGGCGTGATTGACGAATACCTTACAGGTGCTCTCTGGCCACTCTTTGCGGCCGAGCCTCTGGATAGAGCCGCCCTCACTCCGCCTTCAACCCCTGAAACGCCGCCATCGCCGCATCCCGTGCCTTGCCATGATCGACGATCGGCAGCGGATAGGTCTTGCCCAGGCTGACGCCTGCGTCCTTCAAGACCGCGAAGGGCGCCTCCGATGGTTTGTGGATGAATTTGTTCGGCATGTCCTTCAGTTCCGGCACGAAGCGGCGGATGTAAGCCCCCTCGGGATCGAATTTCTCCCCCTGGCTGGTCGGGTTGAAGATGCGGAAGAAGGGGGCGGCGTCGGCGCCGGAGCCGGCGACCCATTGCCAGCTGGCGGTATTGGATGCCGGGTCGGCGTCGACAAGCGTATCGCGGAACCAGCGCTCGCCTTCGCGCCAGTCGATGAGCAGGTCCTTGATCAGGAAGGAAGCGACGATCATGCGCACGCGGTTGTGCATCCAGCCGGTCTGCCAGAGCTGGCGCATGCCCGCATCGACGATCGGATAGCCGGTCTGGCCCTTCTGCCATTTTTGAAGCAGGTCCGGCGCATCGCGCCAGGGGAAGGCGTCGAACTTGGCGTTCCAGTTTTTGGTTGCGAGATCCGGGAAGTGGAAGAGCAGGTGATAGGAGAAATCGCGCCAGACGACTTCCTTGCGGAAATGGATGACATCGTCGAGCGGATAGCTGTCGGGTAACCCGCGCGTCGCATGCCAGAGCGTCGCTGGCGAAATTTCGCCGAGCGCCAGGTGCGGCGAAAGCCGCGAGACATGCTCGCTGGCCGGCAGGTCGCGTCCGTTGCGGTAGTTCTTGAGGCCCTTTTCGACAAAGTCGGCGAGCCGCGTCTGGGCCCCCGCTTCGCCGGGCTGCCAATATCCTTCGAAGCTTTCGGCCCAATTGGGCTTTGTCGGCAGAAGGTCCCAGCTGTCGAGCGCCTCGCTCTTAGGCCAGTGGTCGGGTGCGGGCAGGGCCTTCGGCGCCGGGATCGGCTCGTGCGGCTCGCCGGAGCCGTCAAGCGCCTTCCAGAAGGGCGTATAGACGCGGAAATGACCGCCAGCACCGGTCTTGAGCTTGGTCGGTTCGTGGAGGATCTGTCCTGCAAAGGTGCGCACGTCGATCCCGTCGGCGATCAGCTTTGCCTTCAGGGCCTTGTCGATGGCGATGCCGGCGGCCTTAGCGGCGGTTCCAGAAGACGGCAGAAGCGCCGGTCTCCTTGATCAACTCGGCAAGCACCGTTTCGGCCGAGCCGCTGCGGAAAGTCAGCCGTGAGTCGTGATCCTCAAGGCTTTTGGCCAATGTCGTGAGCGAATGATGCAGCCACCATGCCTGAGCGGCCCCGAGCGGCCCGGTGCCGGCGTCCTCGGGCTCGCGGATATAAAGAGGCAGAATGCGAAAACCCTCGGCGGCTGCGGTCGCGAGCGCGGCATTGTCGCCGAGCCGGAGATCCTTGCGGAACCAGAGGATGAGGGTCTTGGGGGAGGTATGGGGCATGCAATATCTTCTTCGTTGGCTTTTCTAGCCATACGAAACGCGACGGTCAGGGGATCACGCCGCGATCACGATTCTGCGTTGCCGGTTGTGTGCCCCAAATAGGCCCGTCAGGCGGCGGAGCGGCCGGGAGCCGCGCGGCGGGCCTGCTCGGCGCGGATCATGGACATGATCTGCTGGGCGTTCTCGCGCACATAGAGGCGATGCAGCTTTTCAGCGACCGGGGCGGTCGTCAGCAGGCAGGTATAACCTTCCCGCTCGTACCAGCGGAAATCCACCACATTGTCCATGTTGACGTAGAAGGGAAAGCCGTCCCCGTCGTGAAGCTCGAGCCACATCGGCCGTCCTCCTTGCATGCCTTTTCGTTACAGGTGGAGATAACAGCGAAAGGTGAAGAGGGGGTTTCGAGGGGGAGGTGTAAAGTTAGGTGGGATGCGCAAAAGTCCCTCGGGAGGCGGCGCTAGGTTGGTGGAGCGCCAGCCCCCTTTCCAATAGTCAGATATGAGTAGACGGTTTTCACCCAACCCGCGCCAGGATCACTTCCAATGCCGGTACAAAGATTGCGGTTCCGCTCAACAAAGCAAAAACTACGATGCTGCGGGCAATCGCTTTTCTCCCTTCAGAGATTGTTTCCTTGCCTACAGACAACAGGACTTTCGAGACTGCGGACCAGATATTTTCCAACGTGCGTGCAAGCGACAGCACATCTCTTTTCTCAACAGCTCCAGATTCCTCTACCCAACCCGTCGCTGTTTCCAGAGCCTCGGTGACAGAGGTGTCGACGTTTGCGCTTTGCTTTAGATGCCGAATGGTCAACCTCGCGCCTTCGGTCAAATTTGAGATGAACGATTGGTCGATTGGAACTGTGACGGCATTGTCAGAGAAGACTCGCCAATCCTCGAACTGCGCAAGTGCTGAGTAAACCATTTCCACATGTCCGGTCAGGAGAGCAAACTGTGTGGCGGAGAGTTCCTCTATCTCTGATTGAACTAGCCTGTTGCATAGATGAGCGAATTGGCCAACTTGGACGATATTCTTATGTGTTTCCAACGTTTGGCGAAGGCGAGCGAACGCATCCTTCAAGCGTGGCGAGCAGTTGGAGCGGTCTAGGTCCGCAGCCACTTCAATGGCATGCTCGATTGCGGCGTCCAATGCTGCTTCGGCAATGAGAGCTTCACGCGCAGTCGTGCTGGGCAACTGGTCCACAGTGACGAGGTAGTCGTCTTTGAACTCAAACTGGAACGCGGCTGTCTTTTGACCTGGCACTAGTTCCAGAACATCTTCTGGCTCCAGCTGATTCAGTCCAATTTTTAAGCCCGCAGTAAGATTTAGAAGGCCGATCTTGTCTGTAATGAGCGACTCGAACAACTTGAACTGGGGTGAACTTCGATCGTAATCAGCCAAACTAGCTGCGTCGCGAATTTCATTTATTTGCCGCTCGAACGCGACAACCCTCTCTCTATCGAGAGTGTCAATTTGGGTAACTTGCCGCCTGATATCACTTCTCAGTCTTGAGATGAGCGTCAGCGTTAGTTGCGCCTGTGGTCGGTTATCCGCTGGCTTTGAACTCGATCCCTCGAAACGTCGCAGCCGCGTATCCAATTCTGCCAATAAGTTACGCAGCCTGTCCGTTTTCATGAGTTCCACAGCACACGTTTTCAAAACGATAGATCGTTTTGCGGCTTAAAACCAGTGGCAGACGGCCCCGCACATGCTGCGATACTGTGGGCGAATTAAAAAGGCCCGCTGCCTGTTGAGGCGCGGGCCTTGGAATAAGATGGCTCCCCGGGCCGGATTCGAACCGGCGACCTGTCGATTAACAGTCGAATGCTCTACCGCTGAGCTACCAGGGAACAGCCGCTTGCCGCGGTGTGAGCGGGGTAATACTGATGCTCGCCCCGTTTGCCAAGCGGTTTTTCAAAAAAAATGTCATCCTCTTGTTTTTATATGGGGACACACCATCTGCTGAGGCGCTGAAAGGGGGCGGAAATCCCCTGAAATCGAGGAGTTTTTAGCATGCCCGAACGCCGCTACCGCCTTGATCATGCGCGCGGGCGTCTCGTCTTGGGCGGGCTCGAAATTCCGGTGCCGCGCTCGCGCGCCGGTCGAATCGTCACCGGGACTGCGCTGGTCGGCGGCGGATTTCTCGGCTTTCTCCCGATCCTCGGCTTCTGGATGGTGCCCCTCGGCCTGATCGTGCTGTCGCATGATATTCCCGCCGTCCGCCGCCGCCGCCGTCGGTTGACCGTCTGGTGGAGCCGGCGGAAGAATGGATCCGGGACAGGGCGCGGAAACCGACCTCCCGGATAAGGGGAGGCACATGTCATAGTGAAATGACCAGCTGGTAGGGGTTCATTAAGGTGGAAGGATTCGATCGGGATACAGAACACGGCATTCGTTGTTTCGTTCCCTGAAAGGCAGCACCACATGAACAATTGCATTCAGGCGGAGAGTTCGATGATTCTGACGCCGAACGATTTTCACATCATCGATATCGCCATGCGCGCCGCCGAGCGCAGCGAAGTGAAACATCCCGATGACGGCCACCGCGAGGCCGTGGGCAAGGCCGTGATCCGGCTTTATACTTCCGGTGTGACGGATCCCGCGCGGCTCGCAGAAGCCGCAAGCGCCATGGCAGCGACCCGCCTGCTCGACCGCCGCCGCTGGCGCGCGGACGCCTAATACCCGCCGGACGGGGCGCTTTCCGGCATCCACAGCGACCCCGCGAGATTTGATGAATTTCCCCTTGCGCTCACTCTCGATCCGTTCTAAATGCCGCCCACCACACGCACTTTTCTACTCGGATGGCCTCGTGGCGGAGTGGTGACGCAGAGGACTGCAAATCCTTGTACCCCGGTTCAATTCCGGGCGAGGCCTCCATCCGAACCTTACTGAAAACCTGAAGTCTTGAGTGGTCGACATCGCTGTTGGCCGCATCGCTTTGTGCCTCAGATCGGCCAAACTTGAGCCGATCCCGCTGCAGGCGCAGGTGCGCCCGATCTTGGCCGATCCACCCGATTGCGCCGGCAGAGAGGCTCTTTCATGAGCTGGTTCCCTGCAATCGGAGCGTCTCTCATGCGCAACACCTCTTCTCTTCTTGCTTCAACACTTCTTGGTCTCGCCGCCTCTCCGGCGCTTGCCGACAATCTGTCCTTCACACTCGACAACCAGACCCCGAACATGATCGTGCAATTTTATGCGACGCCGACCGATGGCGGGACGCGCTCGGAGCTCCTGAAGAAAAAGGGGCTCTTTGGCGGCCAGGCGCGGAAGCTCACCATCGCCGATGGCAGCGACGCCTGCGTCTACAAGATCCGCGCCGTCTTCGAGAATGACAGCTTCTATGATGTGCGCGATGAAGTCGATTTCTGCGAGAACGACAGCTATACGCTCGCCGACTGATCCGGCTTACTCGCGGCTGCGATAGCGCGCAGCCGCGATATTATGGTGTGCGATGCGTCGACCGGCTTGAAAGCGCCTCTGCCTGCAATTAAAGACACGGGGGTTAATTGCCGCTATGGCCGGTCGATACGGGGCGCGAATAAGATGATGGATTACGCAGCAGCACGCACCAAGATGGTGGACAACCAGATCAGGACCACGGACGTCACGTCCCATTCCGTGCTGAACGCTTTCCTTTCGGTGCCGCGCGAGGCCTTCGTCGCGGCCGAATTGAAGCCGCTCGCCTATATCGACGAGGACATGCTGGTCTGTCCCGCCCAGAACGGCAACCCGCCGCGCTACATCATGGAGCCGTCGCCGCTCGCCAAGCTCCTGCAGCTCGCCGCCATCACCAAGGATGACGTCGTCCTGGAGATCGGCTGTGGCGCAGGTTATGCGGCTGCGCTGCTCTCACTGCTCTCGGGCTCGGTTGTGGCGACCGAAAGCGACGAGGCGCTGGTGACTAAGGCGACCGAAAAGCTCTCCGAACTGGGCTACGACAATGTCGCCGTGGTTTCGGCAAAGCTCGAAGGCGGCTATGCGGCCGAGGCGCCCTACGACGTGATCTTCGTCAATGGTGCGATCGAGGAAATGCCGGAATCGCTTCTGTCGCAGCTCCGCGAAGGCGGCCGGCTTGTGGCTGTCGTCGGCTATGGCAATGCGGCGCGTGCGCGCCTCTACGTCAAGAATGGCGGCATCACCTCCTACACCGAATATTTCAACGCGGCGATCAAGCCGCTGCCGGGCTTCCGCAAGGCGGCTGAATTCGTCTTCTGATCTCAGTCTTTCACACGAGTGCTACAGGGCCCGCCGCGTGCGGGCCTTTTTGCGTCGACGCAACAAAGTTGTGCATCACGGCAATTCCCTGTGAGGGCGTGATTTTTTTCGGCAAGCGCGTATCCTAGGGTGAGCGCGAATCGGCCCGGCGAAAACCGACGCGGCCGAAGTTTCTGAGGACAACGGGGATTAGTATGGCTCAGCCAAGCGTAGCGCGTGAACCGTCCATGGAAGAGATCCTGGCATCCATCCGCCGGATCATCGAAAGCAACGATCCGGTGAATGGCGGGGGCCTGTCGCAGGACCCGTCGCATTTCGCAGACGAGGACGGCGCCGGCGAGGCCGATCCGGGTTATGATGGCGGCGATTTCATCGCAGCCAACGATGCCGGCCCTTCGTTCCCGATGTTCGAGCGCGAGGTTCCGCGCATCGAAGCCGAGCCACGTCGCGAAGCGCCACAGTCTCAGGCGGAGGATATGCCGAAAAGCGTCTCGCTTGCCGACCTCGCGGCCCGCGTGCGTTCGGCCTCCGAGCGCATGGAGCGACCCGTTCAGGCGACAAGCCGTCCGGACATGCCAAGCATGCCGGAAGCCCTGCGTCGCGAGCCGGTCGCGGAAACGCGCGAAGTGCGTTCCGACGATGTGCCCTCGATGACGGCGCGGCTTGCCGAGATCCGTCACCCGGATCTGCGCGCATCGCTGCCGGCCGAGCCTGTGATGTCTGCTTCGCTACACGCCCAGTCCGACGAGCAGCATGCGACCTTTGCTGCACCGGAGGCCCCTATGGCCCGCATCGCCTCGGTCGAGGTGCGCGTCGAGCGTACCGCACCTGTCGTTGCGGAGCCCACACCGGAAGTGATTGAGGAGGTGTCCGTGGAGGCGCCGGAATTCGACACCCGCACGGAGCGGGAAGGCGAAGGCCGCGACCTGACGGCACTCGTTTCTGCAGCGACCGTCGAGCAGGTCTCGCGGTCCTTCTCGGAACTCGCCGCCGCCTTCGACGGCACCGAGCGTCGCTCGCTCGATGAAATGGCCGAGGAAATGCTGCGCCCGATGCTGAAGGACTGGCTGGACGACAACCTGCCGACGCTGGTGGAACGCCTCGTGCGGGAGGAAATCGAGCGCGTCGCCCGCGGTCCGCGACGCTGATTGAAGCATCCTCCGGGATCATGGGCCGCTCGCAAGAGCGGCCTTTTTTATTGACTTGGTTTTGCCAGTCCTATTTACCAACCCACATCCAGAACTCGAAAATCCGGTCGGAAAATGCTCGAAAAGACCTATGATTCAGCCGCCGTCGAACCGAAGATCGCGAAAGCCTGGGAAGAGGCCGATGCCTTCCGGGCCGGTGCCAACGCCAAGCCTGGCGAAGATACCTTCACCATCGTGATCCCGCCGCCGAACGTGACCGGCTCGCTGCACATGGGCCATGCGCTGAACAACACGCTGCAGGACATCATGGTCCGCTTCGAGCGCATGCGCGGCAAGGACGTGCTGTGGCAGCCGGGCATGGACCACGCCGGCATCGCAACCCAGATGGTGGTCGAGCGCAAGCTCGCCGAAAACGGCCAGAACCTTTCGCGCCGCGACATGGGCCGCGAAGCCTTTATCGAGAAGGTCTGGGAGTGGAAGGAAGAATCGGGCGGCCTGATCTTCAACCAGTTGAAGCGCCTGGGCGCCTCCTGCGACTGGTCGCGCGAACGCTTCACCATGGATGAGGGCCTGTCGGCTGCCGTTCTTGAAGTCTTCGTCACGCTCTACAAGGAAGGCCTGATCTATCGCGGCAAGCGGCTGGTCAACTGGGATCCGAAGTTCGAGACCGCGATTTCCGACCTCGAAGTCGAGAACAAGGAAGTTGAAGGCCATATGTGGCACTTCAAATATCCGCTCGCCGGTGGTGCGACCTATACCTATGTCGAGAAGGATGAAGACGGCAACGTCACCTTCCAGGAGGAGCGCAACTACATCTCGATCGCGACCACGCGGCCTGAGACCATGCTCGGTGACGGGGCGGTTGCCGTTCATCCCTCGGACGAGCGCTATGCGGCGATCGTCGGCAAGCTCTGCGAGATCCCGGTCGGGCCAAAAGAGCATCGCCGCCTGATCCCGATCATCACCGACGAATATCCGGATCCGAAGTTCGGCTCAGGCGCCGTCAAGATCACCGGCGCCCATGACTTCAACGACTACCAGGTCGCCCGCCGCAACAAGATCCCGCTCTATCGCCTGATGGATACCCAGGCAAAGATGCGCGACGACGGCGAGGACTATGCCGTCTACGCCGCACGGGCGCTTGAGATCGCCAAGTCCGGCCATCTGCCGAACGAGGCTGAGGTCGACGACATCAATCTGGTGCCGGAAGAATATCGCGGTCTCGACCGCTATGAGGCCCGCAAGCGCATCGTCGATGCGATCAATGCGGAGGGTCTCGCCGTCACCACCAAGGACGACGAGGGCAATGACATTCCCTTCGTCGAGAACAAGAAGATCATGCAGCCCTTCGGCGATCGCTCCGGCGTCGTCATCGAGCCGATGCTGACCGACCAGTGGTTCGCCGACGCGAAGACCTTGGCCGAGCCGGCGATTGCTTCCGTTCGCGAGGGTCGTACCAACTTCGTTCCGAAGAACTGGGACAAGACTTACTTCGAGTGGATGGAGAACATCGAGCCCTGGTGCATTTCGCGTCAGCTATGGTGGGGTCACCAGATCCCCGCCTGGTATGGTCCTGACGGCCAGGTCTTCGTTGAGAAGACCGAGGAAGAGGCGCTGCATTCGGCGATCCAGCACTACATCGCCCATGAAGGCCCGTGGAAGGCCTGGGTCGAGGAGAAGCTCGAGAACTTCAAGCCCGGCGAGATCCTGACCCGCGACGAGGACGTGCTCGACACCTGGTTCTCGTCGGCGCTTTGGCCTTTCTCGACGCTCGGCTGGCCGGACAACACACCGGAACTGGCGAAATACTACCAGACCGACGTGCTGGTGACCGGCTTCGACATCATCTTCTTCTGGGTCGCCCGCATGATGATGATGGGCCTGCATTTCATGAAGGACGAGGACGGCAATCCGGTCGAACCCTTCCACACGGTCTATGTGCATGCGCTGGTGCGCGACAAGGCCGGCCAGAAGATGTCGAAGTCGAAAGGCAACGTCATCGATCCGCTGGAACTGATCGACGAGTATGGCGCGGACGCCTTGCGCTTTACGCTCGCCATCATGGCGGCCCAGGGCCGCGACGTGAAGTTGGATCCTGCCCGCATCGCCGGTTACCGCAACTTCGGCACCAAGCTCTGGAACGCGACGCGTTTCGCCGAGATGAACGGCGTGAAGGCGGATCCGAGCTTCTTGCCCGAGACGACGTCGCTTGCGATCAACCGCTGGATCCTGACGGAACTTGCGCGCACCGAACGCGAAGTGACGGAAGCGATCGAGAGCTACCGTTTCAATGATGCGGCCAGCAGCCTCTACCGCTTCGTCTGGAACCAGTTCTGCGACTGGTATCTGGAGCTCCTGAAGCCTGTCTTCATGGGCGAGGATGAAGCGGCGAAGAAGGAAGCTCAGGCCTGTGCGGCCTATGTGCTCGAAGAGACCTACAAGCTGTTGCATCCTTTCATGCCGTTTATGACGGAAGAGCTCTGGACGCATACGGCAGGCGAGGGCGTGTCCCGCGACACCCTGCTCTGCCATGCCGACTGGCCAAAGCCAGAATTCTCCGACGAGAATTCGGCGGCCGACATCAACTGGCTGATCGACCTCGTCACCGGCATCCGCTCGGCCCGGTCCGAAATGAACGTGCCGCCGGGTGCGACAGCGCCGCTGGTCGTCGTCGGTGCCAATGGCGTGACGCAGGAACGGCTGATCCGTCACGATGCGGCGATCAAGCGGCTCGCCCGCGTCGAGGCGATCAGCGTGGCTGATGTTGCGCCGAAGGGCGCCGCCCAGATCGTGGTCGGCGAGGCGACAGCCTGCCTGCCGCTGGGTAGCCTGATCGATCTCTCCGCCGAAAAGGCCCGCATCGAAAAGGCGATCGCCAAGGTCGACCAGGAGATGGCCCGCATTGCCGGCAAGCTGAACAACGAGAAATTCGTTGCGAACGCCAATCCGGAAGTCGTCGCCGCCGAACGCGAGCGCTACGCCGAACTGGAAGTGCAGAAGGCGAGCCTGGAGACGGCGTTGAAGCGGGTTCTCGAGGCCGGCTGAGCCCTTCCTGTTCGGGAATGAAATTCTAAAGGCCGGGTCTCAGATCCGGCCTTTTGCTTTGCCGCTGCAGGGAGCCATGCGAGGCGGAATTTGTTGCGCTGCATAACGATTCTGACCGATATATGTCGAGACAACGGCATGGAGACGATCAGGCGCTGTGCAAGTGCCCAAATTTCGTTCTCCATGATCACTGGCTGATCTGTTGCGAACTTGCAACGGCGTTGCCTGGTGTTGGAATGATTTGCCAGTAGTCTGTTCAAGAGGCTTTCCTGGCGCAAAAATCATCCAGGTGGCGGCGCGTTTGCCATGCATGTCAAAATCATTACGTAAAAATTTCTCCGATGGAACATGGCTGTGACGCACATCACCCGATTGCCATCCTGTCGCACATGATTACTATGCAAAATCACAGTTTTGCCTGAATTGGGGAGAGACATGGCGAACCACTTGATGAAGACCACCGCCCTTGGGCTGATCGCAGCATGCGCATTCGTGGGAGGCGCGCAGGCTGGCGGTCTTGAAAGGGCCGGTTACAACATCGACCTTCTGTTCGATCCGGGTCAGTACACGTTCGAGAGCGGCGTGGTTTACGTCGCGCCACAGCGTAAGCTCAACAACGTAGTGGATACCAACACGGCCAATACGGCAGTCGGTGGCGGCAACCTCAACTCTCGGTCCACGGAAGCCGATGATTCTGAAAACTACTTCGTGCCGAAGGTCGGCTTCAAGGCGACCCTGACCGAAGGCGTCGAGTGCCTTGCTGACTACTCGCAGCCCTGGGGCGCACACACCAAGCCTGGTACCAACTGGGCCGGCGCAAACCAGAATGTCGAAACCAAGGTAAACAGCGATAACTATGGTCTGACTTGCTCCTACAAGTTCGACGTCGGTCCTGGCCAGCTTCGCTTTATCGGCGGTGGTTTCTATCAGCAGGTTGGTGGCTTCAAGGAGCGCATCGTTTTCAACCCCGCCTTGCTGGGTGGCCTTTCGGGTCTCGGTCGCTTGGATCTCGAGGGCGACGGCTACGGCTGGCGCATCGGTGCGGCCTACGAAATCACTGAGTATGCGCTGCGCGCGAGCCTCGTCTACAACAGTGAAGTCAAGCTTGACGACATCACAGGTTCGCTCGATCTGCGCGGCCTTCCCGCAAACTTCGGTGGCAACTCGCTTGCCGGTCAGAACACCGCTGTTTACGGCTCGACCGCCATGCCTGAGTCGATCGAGATGAAGCTTCAGTCCGGTATTGCGCCGGATTGGCTCGCCTTCGGCTCTGTCAAGTGGACCGATTGGAGCCAGCTTGAGTCGATACCCTTCTGCGCTGTCGGCACGACCTCTTGCACGAGTGCAAATCAGGCAACGTCTCTCGATCTCGTCTATCGTGACGGTTGGACTATCAGCGGTGGTATCGGCCATAAGTTGAGCGACCAGTGGAGCGTTGCAGGTTCGGTCACCTGGGATCGCGGCACCTCTCAGGGCTTTGGTGCGCAGAGTGACGTCTGGACCTTCGGTACGGGCGTGTCTTACACTCCTAGCAAGAATGTCGAACTGCGCGTTGCCGGTGCAGTCAGCATTCTCACCTCTGGTAGCTCTGGTGCTGTTGTTTCCAACGGCACAACATACGGCAGTGATGTGTCTTACTCCTACGACAACGACATTGCAGCCGCCGTTTCGACGTCCCTCAAGGTCCGCTTCTGAGCCTTGCCCACCTGATAAATCAGAAGCCCGGCTCGTCCGGGCTTCTTTCGTTTCCGCTCCTCCCACCCGTCTTTCAGCTTTCCGGAATGTGATGATTCTGCAACATCGCACCTATCCTTCTTGGCGGGGCGGGCCTGTGTCGAATTTGTCCATTTCCCGCCACAAACGGAGAGCACCGGTGTTGCAAGAGACGGCAGGCGCTGTTTCCGTCGGGTGGTGTAACGAGTTTCATATGAGCCTCTGGGGCAAGAATAGGGTGCTGATAGCAATGACTTCGGTCGCTTTTGGGGGGCGGTCGGCGGGTCTGGCGGAGAAAATCGGAGGCGAATGTTCGGTCGCCCCGGTCTTGCCGGAAATCCAGACTAGTCTCTCGATCATGCAGACAAGAACAACAGGGAGCCATGACGGCTGCTCCGACCGCAAGTCCGGTCATGAACCGTCTATTCATCGGTTGAGTGTATTCTTGGATACGGGCGCAGCTGAACTCGCCGCACATGCGGGGCGGGGAATCTGATGTCTATCATGACTTGGAAATTGTGCGGACCCATGCGTCTAGGTGACTGGAAGTCTTCGGCGGTGCTTTTGACGGCGGCTCTTTTGCTGTCCTCGAGCCCATCGGCGCGTGCTTTCGACATGAATGCCGGCGTCAGCAAGGAATCCGGCCCCTTCGACCTCTTCAAGTTCGGCTTCAATGCCTACAAGAAGGGCCAGAAGGAAGAGGCCGTCGAGGCCTATCGCTATGCCGCCGAGAAGGGCCATACCGGTTCCCGCTGGGCGCTTGCCAATATGTATGCCGCCGGCGACGGCGTGGTCGAAAACGACTTCGAAGCCTTCAAGATCTATGCCGAGATTGCCAACCAGGGTGTCGAGCCCGGGTCGGAGGATACCGGCTTCTTCGTCAACGCGCTTCTGTCGCTCGCTCGCTACTATCGTCAGGGCATTCCCGACAGCCCCGTCAAGGCGGATCTCGCTCAGGCCCGCCAGATCTACTTCCAGGTCGCGTCCACCTTTGGCGTGCCCGAAGCGCAGTTTCAACTGGCGCGCATGATCCTCGCCGGCGAGGGCGGCCGCGTGAATGTCCAGCAGGCTAAGAAGTGGCTGAACATGGCGCGCAAGGGTGGCCATGCCGGCGCCATGTCGATCTTCGGCAATGTGCTCTTCGAAGAAGGCCAGACCGTCCGCGGGCTCGCTTTCCTGACGGCAGCGCTCGAACGGTGCAATCCGAAGGATTGTCCCTGGATGCAGGATCTGCAGGAGCGGGCTTTCTCACTCGCCACCGAAGACGACCGCCGCGTGGCGGTGGCCTTGGCGCCGCAGGTCGTCGAGCAGGGCGACTGATCCGCCAGGTCGGCGTCAGCAGGGGTATGGATATGCAAATGGGCGCATCAGCGCCCATTTTCATGTCTGCAAGCCAAGGTCTTGAAGCTCAGAACGCGAAATGCCCGACGACCGGTACGTGGTCGGACGGCTTTTCCCAGGCGCGGACATGTTTTTCGATCGCGGTCGAGTGCAGCCTGTCCGAGGCCTCGGGCGAGAGCATCAGGTGGTCGATGCGGATGCCGTTGTTCTTTTGCCAGGCGCCCGCCTGATAGTCCCAGAAAGAAAAGAGCGGTGTCTCGTCATTGGTGGCGCGCACGGCGTCGACGAAGCCGAGGTTTTCCAGCCGACGGAAGGCAGCCCGCGTCTGCGGCAGGAAGAGAGCGTCGGTGACCCACTGGCTCGCATCCTTGGCATCATGCGGTTCCGGGATGACATTGTAGTCTCCCGCCAGGATCAGCGGCTCCTCAAGCGCCATGCGATCACGGGCGAAGGCTTCGAGCCTTGCCATCCAGGCGAGCTTGTAAGGGTATTTGACCGGATCGTCGGAAGGATTGCCGTTCGGCAGATAGAGCGAGCAGACGCGTACCACGCCGCCTTCGACGGAAAACACGCCCTCGATGAAACGGGCCTGTTCGTCGGTATCGTCACCGGGCAGGCCGCGGTTCACTTCGTCGGGCTTGATCTTCGACAGGAGTGCGACGCCGTTGAAGCCCTTCTGGCCGTGCGTCTCGACGTGATAGCCGAGCGCCTCGATCTCCCCGCGCGGAAAGCCTTCGTCGACCGATTTGATCTCCTGCAGACAGGCGATATCGGGATCGCTATCCTTAAGCCACTGGCACAGGTTCTCGATGCGTGCCTTCACGCCATTGATGTTCCAGGTGGCTATTTTCATCATCACTCACACGGAGAAGCTGGTGCCGCAGCCGCAGCTCGCCACCGCATTGGGATTCTTGATCTGGAAGGACTGGCCGAGCAGGTTGTCGACGAAGTCGATCTCGGAGCCCGCCATATAGATCAGCGACATCGGGTCGATGAGCACAGTTGCGCCGTCACGGCTGATCACGATGTCGTCGCCGGCAGGCTGCCCGTCGAGGTCGAATTTGTAGGAGAAGCCGGAACAGCCGCCGCCTTCGACGGAGACGCGCAGCGCCTGCTTCTCGGCATCTGCGGCGACGATCGCTGCGATTCGCTTCGCAGCGGCTTCGGAAAGGGTAACGGTTTCGGTGCTCATTCGGCCTCCTGCCGGGTTCAAGGCCCGGTGAAAACGGTCTTAGTCTCAGCAAATCACCGCATTGTCACGCAATTGCGCGATTTTTGATAAGGCAGCGTGGTCCGAAACGGCTTCGGAACCCGCATCGCCTTGCGGCTTTGTCCGCTATAGGTATGAAGGCACAAGAGTTGCGTCAATGGGGAGCAAGCGGCACAGGCATGACGATTGATCAATCAGCACTGGGTTTCGGGACCGGAGAGCGGGCGGTTTATGCGACCAATCCCTGGAAGAGCCGGGGGCGCCTGTTCGCCGAAGGCGGCAGCCTGACGCGCTCCGATTTCCAGCGCGACCGTGACCGTATCGTCCATACGACCGCCTTTCGCCGCCTCAAGCACAAGACCCAGGTCTTCATCGGCCCCGATGGCGATCATTATCGCACGCGTTTGACGCACACGATCGAGGTGGCGCAGATTGCCCGGGCTCTGGCGCGTGCCCTAAAGCTCGATGAGGATCTCGCGGAAGGTGTGGCCCTCGTTCACGACTTCGGCCACACGCCGTTTGGGCATACCGGCGAAGATGCGCTCCACGAGGTGCTGGAGCCCTATGGTGGCTTCGACCACAATGCTCAGTCTCTGCGCATCGTCACCAAGTTGGAGCGGCGCTATGCCGATTTCGACGGGCTGAACCTTACCTGGGAAGCGCTCGAGGGCCTCGTCAAGCACAATGGTCCGCTGCAAACCAAGGACGGGCAGGGGACGCGCGGTCCCGTTCCGCAGCCGATCCTCGATTACTGCGAGATCCATGATCTGGAACTGGCAAGCTTTGCAGGTCTTGAAGCCCAGGTCGCAGCGATTGCCGACGACATCGCCTACAATACCCACGACATCGATGACGGTCTGCGCTCCGGTTATCTCACCTTCGAGATGCTGGAGGATGTGCCATTCCTCGCCGGGCTGATGAAGGAGGTGCGCGACCGTTATCCGCATCTCGATCCTGACCGTTTCACCCACGAGATCATGCGTCGGCAGATCACCCGCATGGTGGAAGATGTGATTGGCGTCGCGCAGGACCGGCTGAAGCAGGTCGAGCCGCAGAGTGTCGAGGACATCAGGGCGGCCTCGATAACGATCGCCACCTTCTCTGACCAGATGGCCGAGACGGACAAGGCGATCAAGAAGCTCTTGTTCAGCCGGATCTATCGCCACCCTGACATCATGCGCATCCGTGCCGCCGCCGCCGAGATCGTCACCGACCTCTTCAACGCCTATATGAACGACCCGAAGCTGATGAAGAGCCACTTCTGGGTCAACCATATTTCCGGCCTGAATGACGGCCAGAAGGCCCGCCATGTCGGGGACTATCTGGCCGGCATGACCGACACCTATGCGGTGCGAACGCATCGCGAGCTGTTTGACCGGACTCCCGAATTGCGATAGGCACCCGACGAAATTCTTTAGAGAACGCCGGGGCTGAGCTCCGGCGCGCAGGGATACGCCATGAACCTTTTCGCCGATTTCGAAATCCGGATCAAAGCAGCGCTCGACGAGATCGAGGCGGTGCGCGAGAAGCGCGACAGCCTCGATTTTAGCCGTATCGTGGTCGAGCCGCCGCGCGATGCGAGCCATGGCGATGCCGCGACCAATGCCGCCATGGTTCTGGCCAAGGGCATGGGCATGAACCCGCGCGCGCTGGCAGATCTGATCGGCGAGAAGCTGAAGCAGGACCCTGACGTCGCCGAAGTGGGCGTGGCCGGTCCTGGCTTCATCAACATTCGCCTCTCGGTCGCTTATTGGCAGCGCCTGCTGGCCGTCATGATCCGTCAGGGCACCGATTTCGGTCGCTCCACGGTCGGCGCCGGCCACAAGGTCAATGTCGAATATGTCTCGGCCAACCCGACGGGCCCGATGCATGTCGGTCATTGCCGTGGCGCCGTCGTTGGCGACACGCTTGCCAATCTGCTCGGCTTTGCCGGCTATGAGGTGACCAAGGAATATTACATCAACGACGCAGGCGCACAGATCGAGGTGCTCGCCCGCTCTGCCTTCCTGCGCTATCGCGAAGCGCTGGGCGAGGACATCGGCGAGATCCCGGCGGGTCTTTATCCGGGCGACTACCTCGTTCCGGTCGGCAAGGCGCTTGCGGACGAATACGGCACCAAGCTCTACGGCATGCCGGAAGAGGAGATGCTGGTCATCGTCAAAGAAAAGGCCATCGAAGCAATGATGGCCATGATCCGCGACGATCTGGCCACCCTTAATGTCCATCACGACATCTTCTTCTCCGAGCGCACGCTGCATGCCAACAATGCGGCGAAGATCCGCACCGCGATCAACGACCTGACCTTCAAGGGCCATGTCTATCGCGGCACGCTGCCGCCGCCGAAGGGTCAGCTTCCGGAAGACTGGGAAGACCGCGAGCAGACGCTGTTCCGCTCGACCGAAGTCGGTGACGACATCGACCGTCCGCTGATGAAGTCGGATGGCTCCTATACCTATTTCGCCGCCGACGTTGCCTACTTCAAGGACAAGTTCGACCGTGGCTTCTCCGAGATGATCTATGTTCTCGGTGCTGACCACGGCGGCTATGTGAAGCGGCTGGAAGCCGTCAACAGGGCGGTCTCGGAAGGCAAGTCTAAGCTCACCGTGCTTCTCTGCCAGCTAGTCAAGCTCTACCGTAATGGCGAACCTGTGAAGATGTCTAAGCGCTCCGGCGACTTCGTGACGCTGCGTGAAGTGGTCGAGGAAGTCGGTCGCGATTCGGTGCGCTTCATGATGCTCTACCGGAAGAATTCCGAGCCGCTCGACTTCGACTTTGCCAAGGTCACCGAGCAGTCGAAGGACAATCCGGTCTTCTACGTGCAGTATGCGCATGCCCGCTGCATGTCGATCATGCGCCAGGCGAAGGAAGCGTTCCCGGATCTCGAAATCGAGAAGCTCGACCTTGCCAGTGCCGTAATGGGACAGATCGAAGACCCGACGGAACTGTCGCTGGTGGCCAAGCTTGCCGAATATCCGCGGATTATCGAGGCGGCAGCACTGTCGCAGGAGCCGCATCGTCTTGCATTTTACCTGCATGATCTGGCAAGCTCGCTTCATGCTCACTGGAATAAGGGCAAGGATTCGCCCGAATTACGCTTTGTTAACGATAAACATAGAGAATTAACCATCGCCAGGCTTGGGCTGGTGCATGCTGTCGCCTCCGTGTTGAAGTCGGGACTGGCCATAACTGGCACCGAAGCTCCGGTCGAAATGCGATAGTATCGTCACCAATTCCCCACATTGCGCTGGCAGGCGTTGAGTCGCGTGAGTGAGTGGAACAGGGTATGGTACAGAAGCAGGCTGCAAACATGCGATCGCAGGGCGATGGTTTCGCGGATGATGATCCGTTGGCGGAGCTCGCCCGCATTGTCGGGTTCGATCAGCCCCTGAAGCGCGAACCCGTGGTGACGCTGCCGCAGGCGCCGGACATGGGTTCGGCCGATTTCAATCTCGAAGACGAATTGATGCGCGAGTTCGAGGGCTATGAGGCTGCGCCTGCGCTGTCGTCCTATGCGCCTCCGCTCTCCGTGCCTGAGTCGGTCGTGTCGCGTGCTGCGCCTGTTGAGGCTTATCAGCCGCCGCAGTATCGCGAAGAGCCTCGTTTTGAGCCGGAGCCCGCGGCCTATGCTCCGCCCGAGCCTATCTACGAGCCTGAGCCTGTTGAATATTCAGCGCCTGAAGTGTCCTATGAGGACGCCTATGTCGCGGATGTGGCTTTGCCTGAAGTCGATCAGGATCTGCAGGTTCGCACCGAAGGGCTGTCGTTCGCGCCTGTGGTTGAGCCCGAGGTGACGTTCGATCTCGCCGACGAACTCGAATTTGCCGTCGCCGATGCGGATGTCCGCCCCGAAGTTCCGGTGGCTCCTGTGCGCGCCATTCAGCCCGAGCCGCCGCGTCTGCGTTTGCCGCTCGCCAATTTCTCTGCCCAGCCGGTTCGCCGTGCCGAGCCGGAGATTGCTGTCGAGCCGCCGCGCGCGGCCCCGGCATTCGATCTTTCGGATCTCGATGCGCCTGCCGCATCCTCCGTTTCGGTTGCGCAGTCGCCTGTCGCTCTTGACTTCGGCAAGGCGACCTTTGACTGGGCCGCAGGTCCTGTGGAGCCCATTCCGGCCTCGCAGCCGACGGCTGAAATCGCCGCGCCTGCTGTGGCCTCTGCGCCCGTTGTGGACGATTCCGCGTTTTCCGTCGAAGCAGAGCCGCGCTTTGCGCCCACAGTTGCAGCGACCGTGCAGGCTTCAAGCCCTTCGGAACGCGAAGAGCCCGACTTCAACTTCGACTTCCTCAACGAGCTTGCCATCGACGAAGAGGTCGAGATCGCGCCGAAGGCTCCAGAGCCTGTGATTCAGCGCGCCGCACCGGCTGTTGTCGCCGATGAAGAGTTCGATCCCTTTCAGGACCAGGAATTCGACCTGCAGCTCGATGATATCGAGCTCGATCTGTCTGAGCTTGATGTAGCACCTCAGAAGCCCCAATCGCAGACGACTGCACCCGCAGTTGCCGCAGCGCCGGTTTTTGCCGCTGCTACCGCATTCGCGACCCCGGTCCGTGCCGAAACTGCGGCCCCGTCGATATCGGCATTTGCCGGATCCTCCACGCCAGCGTTTGCACCAACGCCTTCGGTTCCTGCCTCTGCATATTCCGCAGCGGTCACGCGCCCGACCTCGGATGTCTATGTATCGGCGCCTGCACCGGTCCAGAGCAACGCGCCTATGCGGCCTGTAGCGCCTGTCGAAGACAGCTTCGGCTTCGATCCTTCCGAGATTTCCGAGCAGGACGATCTTCTTGAAACCCTGAGCGGCATGGATGTGCCCGAGGTTCCGGTTGCCGACGTCCGTCCCGCCCAGCCTGCACAGCCGGACTACGACATCGATATCGATGCCGAACTGGCGACGTTGTTTGAGGAGCCTGTCTCACCGCCGCAGGCAACACCGATTGCGACCAGCCGCGTTGCCGCGCCGATGGCGGTACCTGTGGCGTCTGCGCCCCGCACGCAAGCTGCACCGCTCGACGATTTCGACGCCTTCGAAAAGGCGCTGGAAGAAGATTTCCGCAGCAGCATGACGTCGCAAAACGCGCTGGAGCCGGAAAGCCGCGGCCACATCACCATTGCGGGTGAAGGTCAGGGTTTCCGCTTCCGCCGTCTCAAGCCTTACCTGATGGCGGGCACTGCCGCCGTGCTCCTGCTCGCAGGTGCCGGTGGCCTTTACGCCTGGCTGGGCACGGGCGCTGTCGGCACGCTGACCAGCGGCGAGCCGCAGGTGATTGCGGCTGACAAGTCGCCGGTGAAGATCGTGCCGGAAGATCCGGGCGGCAAATCCGTTCCGAACCAGGACAAGGCGGTCTATGACCGGGTGGCCGGTAATGGCGTCGAAGACCCCAAGCAGCCGAGCCTGATCTCGTCGGAAGAAGAGCCTGTTGACGTGGTTCAGCGCACGCTGATCCCGGAAAACTTGCCGATGGAAGGCGAAAACGATCAGTTGGCGACCCCGGTCGGTGAGACCGAGGATCCGCGCCTTCTCCCCGACGGCCAGCCGCAGCAGGCAGCTGCCGAGGATCCGGCGACCATTACGCCGCGCAAGGTCCGCACGATGATCGTTCGTCCGGACGGCACCCTCGTCGCCCAGGAAGTACCGGCAGAGCCGGCAGCCGCGCAGCCAGCACAGACGGTCGCCGGAACACCGGTTCTGGCCCCGCCGAGCGTCCCATCAGCCACTGGCGACACCGTCCGGACCGTCGATACCCGCGTCGTCACCCCGGTTGGCCCGGCAGAGGCGACAACGGCTGTTGCTGCACCTGCCGCAACGGCAACCGCTGCGACCGAAGTGGCTGCGGCAACGCCGGCAGCCACCGAAGCTCAGACTGTGGCCGAGGTGATCGCAACGCCGGCTGCCGCCGATCCGACCGCTCCCCGCGCCCCGATCCCGACGACCCGTCCTGCGGATCAGCCGGTCAATGTCGTGGGCACCGTAACCGATCAGGGCAATCTGCGCCCGGCCCAGCCGGCAGCGGCCGCACCTGCTGAGCAGGCTCAGGCACCGGCTGAAGTGGCTGCCGCTTCGCCCGCTGCTGCTGCACCGGCAACGGCTGCACCTGCAGGAAGCTACGGGATCCAGATTGCCTCGCTGCCGTCTGAAGCCGACGCGCAGAAGAGTTATCGCAACCTGTCTTCGAAGTTCGGCAACGTGCTGGGCGGCAAGCCCTGGGAAATTCGCCAGGCGGATATTCCCGGCAAGGGCACGTTCTACCGCGTGCGCGTCGTTGCAGGCTCCAAGGATGCAGCCGTGGCACTCTGCGAACAGTATCGCTCTGCAGGCGGCAGCTGCCTCGTCTCGCGCTGATATGGCTTGATTGCTGATGTTTCGAGAGGCGGAACCGCGTGTTCCGCCTCTTTTCTTGTGTATGAGGGCTCGGCGCTCGCTCCCGGTCCCTTCGGCTTTTTCATCCCCACCGATATGGTCTCCCCATGACAGCACAATCTCGTCCCGCCAAAGCCATGATCCTCGGTTGCCTCGGCCAGCGCTTGAGCGCTGACGAGAAGGCATTCTATCGCGATGAACAGCCCTGGGGTTTCATCCTCTTTGGCCGCAATATCGGTGATGCCGAACAGGTCAAGGATCTGGTCGCGGAGATGCGCGAGACGGTGGGCGGCGGCGCCGAAGTTCCGGTCCTGATTGACCAGGAAGGTGGGCGCGTGCAGCGCATACGCGAGCCGATCGCACCGCGTTATCCCTCGGGCGCTGATCTCGGCGCACTCTATGACCGTGACGCGGAGAAGGGACTGCGCGCCGCCTGGCTGATGTCACGCCTGCACGCCTTCGATCTCTATCGCCTCGGCATCAATGTTGACTGCCTGCCGGTGCTCGACGTGCCGATCGAAGGGGCGTCGAACGTGATCGGCAACCGTGCCTATTCCAACGATCCGTATGTGGTCGCGAAGATGGGGCAGGCGGCAGCGGATGGTCTGAAGGCTGGCGGTGTGCTGCCGGTCATGAAGCACATGCCGGGCCATGGTCGTGGTATGGCCGACAGCCACCACGAATTGCCCGTTGTGACCGTCCCGCGCGCTGAACTTGAGGCCCATGACTTCGTGCCCTTCAAGGCGCTGGCGCAGGAGCTGATGGGCATGAGCTGCCATGTCGTGTATACCGACATCGACCCAGATCATCCGGCCTCGACCTCGCGCATCGTCACCGAGGAGATCGTGCGCAAGGCGATCGGCTTCGAGGGCCTGCTGATGTCCGACGATATCTCGATGAATGCGCTGGAAGGCACGATCGGCGAACGTGCGGTTCGGATTGCCGCGACACTCGACGTCGTCCTGCATTGCCATGGCCATATGGACGAGATGAAGGCCGTCGCTGCTGCAGTTTCCCAACTCTCCGGTCGCGCCCGTGAGCGGGCCGATGCGGTTGAGGCGGCATTTGTCGGCTCGGATGCTTCCGACGAGCAGGCACTTCGCGACGAATTCGCCAACCTGTTGGCGGTGGCCTGATGGTGCGTGGCCCCGTCCAGCCGACGATCGTCAACCGGCCCTCGCAAGGGGAAACGCCGGCGCCGACGCCGATGGACAGCCTGTGGCAGGACACGGCCGAAGACAGGGCGGCGAGTGATCCGGCACTGTTGATCGACGTCGCCGGCTTCGAAGGGCCGCTCGATCTGCTGCTCTTTCTCGCGCGCAACCAGAAGGTCGATCTCGCCCGCATTTCCGTTCTGGCGCTCGCCGAACAATATCTGCTCTTCATCGACAGCGCCCGGCGGATCCGCATAGAACTCGCGGCCGATTATCTCGTCATGGCCGCCTGGCTCGCCTATCTGAAGTCGCGCCTGCTGATCCCGCAGCAGGCCAAGGACGATGGTCCCTCCGGTGAGGAGATGGCGCAGACGCTCGCTTTCCGCCTGAAGCGGCTGGAAGCCATGCGCGAAGCGGCGACCCGGCTCATCAATCGCAACCGGCTCGGCCGCGACGTTCATCCCCGTGGCATGCCGGAGCACGTGCCGTCGCGTGCCACCAGCGCCTATGAGGCATCGCTTTATGACCTGCTGACGGCATATGCGCTAATTCGCCAGCGCCAGGCGGTCATGCAGGTGACGATAGAGCGGCGAAGGGTCTGGTCGCTGTCGGATGCGCGCGGCATCCTGACCCGGATGATCGGCGAGATCTCTGACTGGACCGCGCTCGACCATTTCCTGCTGCGCTATTTGCCGAGCCCCGAGGATCGGGTGACGGCGATTGCGAGTTCCTTTGCGGCCTCCCTCGAACTGGTCCGCGAAGGGCGCCTCGAAATCCGCCAGGACGGCGCTTTCCAGCCGATCTACATGCGCAGCGGCCCCAAGGCCGAAGCTTTGAAATCGGTGGAGTGAGGCTGATATGGTCGATGTCGATGATCTTGAGCCGGACGATGGCGTTGACGCGGAGGAGGGCGGTCACTCCGCATCCCTGCGTGCCGAACTCGACCGGCGCGAGGCGCTGCGGATTGCCGAAGCCCTGGTCTTTGCCTCGGCCCAACCGGTCTCGACAGCCTTCATCGAAGAGCGCCTGCCGCGCGGCATTGTCGCCACGGAGATCCTGCACCAGTTGAAGGAGGAGTATGCCGGGCGCGGTGTAAACCTCGTGCAGGTCGACGACCATTGGGCCTTCCGCACGGCGGCTGACCTTTCGTTTGCGATCCGCAATGATGAGGCCGAGGTCAAGAAGCTGTCGCGCGCTGCCCTCGAAGTGCTCGCGATCATTGCCTACCACCAACCGGTCACGCGCGCCGAGATCGAGGACATCAGAGGCGTGCAGACCTCCAAGGGCACGCTCGATGTGCTGATGGAAGCGGGCTGGGTTCGCTTTCGCGGGCGCCGGCGCTCGCCGGGTCGCCCGGTGACATTAGGCACGACCCGCGATTTCCTCGATCATTTCGGTCTGGAGGAATTGCGTGATCTTCCCGGTCTCGAAGAGTTGAAAGGGGCAGGGCTGCTCTCTGGCCGGATCCCGGCAAACTTCAACATTCCTCTTCCCATGGGCCATGACGATCTGACCGACGAGGAAGATCCGATCACCCAGCTCGATCTCGAAGAGCTCGGCCTCTTGACTCCGGGCGGTGAAGCAGAGGAATAGGGTCAGCTTTTTCAACGGTGACCGGTGATGCCGGGCTCGTTTGCGGTGCAGATGACCGCGACGATCCGGCCTGAGCCGCGCGGACGGCAGAATGAACCCAGCGAAGACCCAGCATGGAGACGGCCAGCGCACGGCGGGCGTGACCTTTGCCGCGCGTCTGACGTTTGAGGACATCCACCACCGCTATCACGGCAAGGATACGATCCGCGGCCTGTCGCTGACGGCGGAGCCGGGCGAGGTGCTCTGCCTTCTCGGGCCCTCCGGCTCCGGCAAGACGACGCTGCTCAGGATCGCAGCAGGTATTGAGGCCCAGGCGTCCGGGCGTGTCGTGATCAACGATCGCGAAGTCGCTGGACCCCAGACCTTCCTGCCACCGGAGAAGCGCGGCATCGGCCTGATGTTTCAGGACTTCGCGCTGTTTCCCCATATGTGCGTGCTCGACAATGTGCGCTTCGGCCTGACGGCGCTTCCCCGCAAGGATGCGGTGGCAGAGGCGATGGCAGCCCTGGAGCGCGTCGGTCTCGCGCATTACGCGGACAAATTCCCGCATGCCCTGTCGGGCGGCGAGCAGCAGCGCGTGGCACTCGCGCGGGCGCTTGCACCGCGCCCCAGCGTGCTCTTGATGGACGAGCCGTTTTCCGGCCTCGATTCGCGTCTCAAGGACACGGTGCGCGCTGACACGCTCGCAATTCTTCGTGAAACGCGCGCGACCGCCGTGGTCGTCACCCACGATGCCGAAGAGGCCATGCGCATGGCCGACCGCATCGCGCTCCTGCGAAATGGGCGCCTGGTGCAGGTCGGAACCTCGGACGATCTCTACCGTCGCCCCAAGGATATCTTCGCTGCCGCTTTCTTCTCCGAAATCAATGAATTCTCAGGCCGCGTTGGTGGCGGACGGGTCGAGACGCCACTGGGAGCAGCCGATTCCGGCGGGATCGCCGAAGGGGCGGAGGTCGAGGTGGCCGTGCGCCTCTCCGGCGTCTCGGTGCGCGAAAGCGGTGGCAACATTCCCGCCCGCATCATTGCCCGCCGTTTCCTCGGCGTGGTCGAATTGCTCGATCTGGCCGTCCCCGGCACGGAGCGCCCCGTTCGCGCCCGCATCAGGGCCGATATCTTGTCGCCGGGTGTGCGTGACGTCACGATTGCGGTTGAGCCCAAAGACATTTTGGTGTTTGAAAAGACACCGCAAAGCCCCTACATCGGGGAAACGCAAATCTAAGGAGTGGCAGGCATGGGTTCGTTTAGCATTTGGCACTGGATCATCGTTCTGGCGATTGTCCTGCTTCTCTTCGGTCGCGGCAAGATCCCGGAACTGATGGGTGACGTTGCCAAGGGCATCAAGAGCTTCAAGAAGGGCATCAGCGAAGAGGACGAGAGCGAAAAGCAGACCGCCTCCAACGCACAGCCCACCGTGACGAAGACGGTCGACCACAAGGCCGACGAGGTAAAGTGATCGGCTTTCGCCGATTGGACGGGCGGCTCTTCGGGCTGCCCGTTCTTCGTTGAAATCTTGGAAGACCGGCGCCTGTTTTGAGGCGCCATGGCGTGGCATCAGGAGCCCGTTTGCATGCTGGATATAGGCTGGACCGAGCTGTTGGTGATTGCGGTCATCCTGATCGTCGTGGTGGGACCCAAGGATCTGCCGCCGATGATCCGGGCCTTCGGCAAGATGACGAAACGTCTTCGCCAGACGGCGGGCGAGTTCCGCGCCCAGTTCGATGAGGCGCTGCGCGAGGCCGAACTCGACGACCTGAAGAACTCGGTCAACGATATCCGTTCGCTCAATCCGGCCAATACAATTCGCGAAACGCTCAATCCGCTCCGCCAGATGGGGCAGGAGATCAAGTCGGATCTGGAGCGCTCCACGCGCCCCAACGGCAAGCCGGCGCCGCTTGACGATGGCTATGAGGAAAATTCGATTCTCCCCGATGTGCCGCTTGGCCTCGGTGAGCCACCGGAAGAATTGAAGCCTTTGGCACAGCAGCCAGTCGCGCCGGCAGCGACAGCTCCGGCCGCGACCACACCGGCGGCTGCTCCAGTCGCCGCATCCGTAATGCCAACCGCGCCTGCCACCTCCGCCCCGGCTGCGATCACGCCACTTGCGGTCGAGACGAAACCTGTGAAGCGCAAGACTGCGGTCAACGCCGCTGCCAAGCCCGACACCCCGGTGAAGGCGTCTGCGAAATCAGCGAAGCCCGCGCCTGTGGCTGCCGCTGCACCGGTCGTGGCCGCACCGAAAAAATCGAAGCCTGCTGTGGCGAAGACGGCAGCCGCCAAGCCCGCCCCGGCCGAGACGGTCGTTGCCAAACCGGCGCCCAAGGCACGCAAGACCAAGAGTGAGGATCGCGCATGAGCGGCGATACGGACGACAAGCCCCAGCCGTTGATCGAGCATCTGATCGAACTGCGTTCGCGCCTGATCTGGGCGCTCGGCGCCTTCTTCGTCGCCTTCCTGGTCTGCTTCTATTTCGCCAAGCAGCTCTTCAATCTGCTGGTCGTACCCTACAAGTGGGCGGTCGCCTGGGCTGGTCTCGACGTCGCAAAGACCGAGCTGATCTACACGGCGCCGCAGGAATTCTTCTTCACCCAGGTGAAGGTCGCTGCCTTCTGCGCCATGGTCATCGCCTTTCCGGTGATCGCCTCGCAGGTCTACAAGTTCGTCGCCCCCGGTCTTTACAAGAACGAGCGCGCAGCTTTCCTGCCGTTCCTGGTGGCGTCCCCGATCCTCTTCCTGCTCGGCGCTTCGCTGGTCTATTTCGTCTTCACGCCGATGGTGATGTGGTTCTTCCTCGCCATGCAGCAGGCGCCTGAAGAGGGCGGCGTCGCGATCTCGCTTCTGCCGCGCGTTTCGGAATATCTGGGGTTGATCATGACCCTGATCTTTTCCTTCGGCCTTGTCTTCCAGCTCCCGGTCGTGACCAGCCTGCTGGTGCGTGTCGGCATTCTGGAAAGCCAGTGGCTGGCCGACAAGCGCAAATATTTCATCGTCGTTGCCTTCGTCATCGCAGCCGTCGTGACGCCGCCGGATCCACTGTCCCAGATCGGTCTTGCACTGCCGACGATCCTTCTCTACGAGGTTGCGATCTATGCGGCGCGACTCATCGAGAAGAAGCGCGCTGCCACGGAACTCGCCGAGGCCGGCTCTGCGGAGCAAACCTGAGACGATCCGGGCAGTCCCGCCGCAGCCAACCCATTGAGACATGGGGCCGGACATGGCCGCCGGCCACTCCGCTCCCGGTCGAAGCTGAAGACCTGGAACGACGATGCTCGATATCAAGTGGATCCGTGAAAACCCCGAAGCCCTGGATGCAGCGCTTGCCAAGCGCGGTGCCGAGCCGCTGTCTGCCGCGCTGATCGCGCTCGACCAGAAGCGCCGCTCCGTCGCCCAGGCGATGCAGGACATGCAGTCGCGCCGTAACTCGGCCTCCAAGGAAATCGGCGCCGCCATGGCGCAGAAGAACATGGAACTGGCCGAGAAGCTGAAGGCCGAGGTTGCCTCGCTCAAGGACACGCTGCCGGCGGCCGAAGAGGAGGAGCGCCAGCTCACAGCTGAGCTCAACGACGCCCTGTCGCGCATCCCGAACATTCCGCATGACGACGTGCCGGTGGGCAAGGACGAGCACGACAACGTCGTCGCCCGCGTCGTCGGTGAAAAGCCGACCTGGAACCACAAGCCGCTCGAGCACTACGAGATTGGTGAGAACCTCGGCTACATGGATTTCGAGCGCGCCGCGAAACTCTCGGGCGCCCGCTTCACGGTCCTGACGAGCCAGCTCGCTCGGCTTGAGCGCGCGCTCGGTCAGTTCATGCTCGATCTGCACACCAGCGAGCACGGCTATACCGAAGTGTCCTCGCCGCTGATGGTGCGCGACGATGCCATGTTCGGCACCGGCCAGCTGCCGAAATTCGCCGAGGACCTGTTCCGGACCACCGATGGCCGCTGGCTGATCCCGACGGCGGAAGTGCCGCTGACCAACCTGGTCGCGGGCGAAATCCTCGACCAGGAAAGGCTGCCGCTCCGCTTCACCGCGCTCACCCCGTCCTTCCGTTCGGAAGCCGGGTCCGCCGGTCGCGACACGCGCGGCATGCTGCGCCAGCACCAATTCTGGAAGTGCGAACTTGTCTCGATCACCGACGCCGAAAGCTCGATTGCCGAGCACGAGCGCATGACGGCCTGTGCGGAAGAGGTGTTGAAGCGCCTTGGCCTGCATTTCCGCACCATGACGCTCTGCACGGGTGACATGGGCTTTGGCGCCCGCAAGACCTATGACCTGGAAGTCTGGTTGCCGGGTCAGAACACCTATCGCGAAATCTCGTCCTGCTCGGTCTGTGGCGATTTCCAGGGCCGTCGCATGAATGCCCGCTACCGCAACAAGGACGGCAAGGGCACGACTTTCGTGCACACGCTGAACGGCTCGGGCACGGCTGTCGGCCGCTGCCTGATCGCGGTCATGGAAAACTACCTGAACGAGGACGGTTCGATCACCGTGCCGGACGTGCTTCTGCCCTACATGGGCGGCATCAAGAGAATCGAGAAGGCGGCCTGATCACGCCGCGACCGGAGTGACCATGCGCATCCTGCTGACGAATGACGACGGTATCCACGCTCCGGGCCTCGGCGCCCTGGAGCGGATCGCCCGCAGCCTCTCCGATGATGTCTGGATCGTGGCGCCCGAGACCGACCAGAGCGGGCTGGCTCATTCGTTGACGCTCTCGGAACCCTTGCGGCTGCGCGAACTCGGCGACCAGAAGTTCGCCCTGCGCGGCACGCCGACCGATTGCGTCATCATGGCGATCCGCAAGGTGCTCGACCGCAAGCCGGATCTGGTCCTGTCGGGCGTCAATGCCGGCGCGAACCTCGCCGACGACGTCACCTATTCCGGAACGGTTGCCGGTGCGATCGAAGGCACGGTTCACGGCATCCGCTCCTTTGCGCTGAGCCAGGCCTATAGCTACGAGGCCGGTGCGCCGATCCCGTGGCATGTTGCCGAAGCGCTGGCGCCCGATCTCCTGAAGAAGCTGTCGACCGTGGACCTGCCACCTGGCACGTTCCTCAACCTGAACTTCCCGAATTGTGAACCGGAAGAGGTTCAGGGCATCGACGTCACGTCGCAAGGCAAGCTGGACTTCGGCCTGTCGGTCGAGGAGCGCCGGGACGGCCGCGGACTTCCCTATTTCTGGCTCCGCTTCGGCGACCGCAAGGGCAATTTCCGCGCCGGCACAGACATCCATGCGCTGCGCGAGAAGAAGATTTCGGTGACGCCGCTGAAGCTCGACATGACGGATTACGCGGTGCAGGATCTGGTTGCCCAGGCGCTCGCTGCGGGAGACGAGGCGTGAGATCAGCTCTTGTCGAGCGCGAAGGTTTTGCTGCACTCGTTCTCAGGCTGCGGGCGGAAGGCATCACCAATCTCGACCTGTTGACGGCTGTTGAACAGACGCCTCGCTCGGTTTTCGTCCCGCCGGAATTCGCCCAGAGCGCCTATTCGAGCCGCTCGATCCCGATCGACTGCGGCCAATTCATGGAAGGGGCTGATCTCGCGGTCCGGCTTTTGGCCCAGCTGCAGGTGAAGCCCGGTCACCGCGTCCTCGAGGTCGGCACGGGCAGCGGCTTCGTCACGGCAATCCTCGGACGCCTTGCGGAGCGGGTGATCTCCATCGAGCGCTACAAGACGCTGATCGCCAGTGCCCAGCGCCGCCTGGAGCAGCTCTCGATCCGCAATGTGATCCTGCGCCAGCTGGATGGTCTGAATGGACTGCCGGGCGAGGGCACCTTCGACCGCATCGTCTCGACCGCAGCCTACCCCGTCATGCCGCGCTTCTACGCCGAGCAGCTCGTCTCCGGTGGCATGTTGCTCGTGCCACTGATGGTGGAGGAAGAACGCTGCATCATGGTCCGTCTGACCAAGACGGGCAGCCGTTTCGAGCGCGAAGACCTGTTCGAAGTGCCCTTCCTGCCTCTGCAGCCGAAGATCGCCCAACACCTGTAAGGTCGGTGCTTAAAGGCTGTCCCGTGTGACCGCAGGGCCTGCGGACAAGCCGGTTTGCTGCATCATTTATATGAGCATGGTCGAATTTGTTCACAATGAATCCACGGGGTTAACTGACCGGTAATACTAACGCGCTTTAATGATCCCACATCAAGTTGAGTCATATGTGGGTCGAGTCATGCGTAAAAGTGTATCGCCGAAAGCTGGATTGCCCGTCGCTCGTTTGTGCGGTGCGCTGCTCCTGGCCGGTACTGCAGCCGGTTGCAGTTCGGATGCCTCGCGGTTCAGCTCGGTCTTCTCTACGGACAGTCTGACGACTGCGTCCATTCCCCGACAGTCCGCCATGCGTGGTCAGCCGCCCGTTCCCGCAGAGAATATCGGCAATGGGGGTGGCATGTATGGTCAGAACCAGGCGATGGCCCAGCCGATGCCGGCAGCGCCAGCTTATGAACAGCCGGTCTCGGCGCGTGCTGCAAGCACGCCGGCGTCCGTTCAGCGCTCGGAACTCGCTGCGCCCTCGGGCATGGCCCAGGCTCCGGTCTCCAACAACAATTCCGAGCGCGCCGCAGCGCTGTCGCAGCCCTTCCCGTCTGCACCCCAGCAGGGCGAGCAGATGGCATCCCCCAATCCCGGCCAGGTTCTTGCCGAGCCGGCCACGACAGGCTCCACGCCGAAGCAGGGCGGCTGGTCGACGACCGGTGCTGCCCGCGTGACGCTGCGTCCTGGCGAAAGCATTGCGACGCTCGCCGATCGCTACGGCGTTCCGCAGAAGGAGCTGCTCAAGGCCAATGGCCTGACCCATGCATCGGATGCGGCGCCCGGCCAGCTCGTCATCATCCCGACCTTCGGCGGTCCGAATTCCGCCCGTGCCGCTGCAAACGCCTCCGGTCTGCCGACCGACGGCCGCAAGCCGGTCCTGCCGGGTGATCAGCAGCAGAACGTTGCGGTTCTGCCGAGCGCACCGAATTCCCGTGAAAAGCAGCAGGTCGCCGCTTCGGCCGCCACCGGCAAGTCCACCGCAGGTGCTGGCGAAGGCGCTGGTTCCTACGTTGTGAAGCCCGGCGATTCGCTCGCTCGTATTGCCAAGGCAAACGGTGTCTCCGTCGACGATCTGAAGAAGGCGAACGGCCTGACCACCGGCAATATCCGCATTGGCCAGGCACTCGCTGTTCCCGCAAAGGGCACATCGGCTGCAACGGTTGCCAAGGCGCCTGCTGCGGCCGCTGACCCGGTACAGACCGCATCGGTTCCGGCCGCCGGCCAGCCGGCTGAATACAAGGCGCCTGCCGCCAACAAGTCGGTAACGGAAGTCGCCGCCGCCAAGCCAGAATCGGCTGCACCCGAAATGACGGGCATCGGCAAGTATCGCTGGCCGGCACGCGGTGCCGTCATCGCCAACTTCGGCGCCAATATCGACGGCAAGCGCAGCGATGGCATCGCGATTTCGGTCCCGCAGGGCACGCCGATCAAGGCTGCTGAAAACGGTGTCGTCATCTATGCCGGCAACGGCCTCAAGGAACTCGGCAATACGGTTCTTGTCCGCCACGACGACGGCAAGGTCACCGTCTACGGCCATGCCGACAGCCTGTCCGTCCAGCGTGGCCAGAAGGTCCAGCGCGGCCAGACGATCGCCACCTCCGGCATGACCGGCAACGTCAAGCGACCCATGCTGCACTTCGAAGTCCGCAAGGACGCAGCACCGGTCAACCCCATCACTTTCCTGGAATAGAGTAGTGCGTACCAGGTAAGTGAAAAGGCCCGGGACTCGCGTTCCGGGCCTTTCTCTATTCTGTTCTGTGGTGCTCTCAGGCGCGGTCGGTGGAAATCCGCAGCCGTCCGGCGAGGTCCTGGATATATTGCCAGGCGACACGCCCGGACCGGCCGCCGCGGGTCGTTGCCCATTCCAGCGCCTCGTGGTGCAACTGTTTGCGCGGCAGCGGCAATTCGAAATGCGCGGCATAACCGTCGATCATCGTCAGGTAGTCATCCTGGCTGCATTTGTGGAAGCCGAGCCAGAGGCCGAAGCGATCGGACAGCGAGACCTTCTCCTCCACAGCCTCCGACGGATTGATCGCGGTCGACTGTTCGTTCTCCATCATGTCGCGCGGCAGGAGATGGCGTCGGTTGGAGGTTGCATAGAAGAGGACATTGTCCGGCCGGCCCTCGATGCCGCCATCAAGCGCCGCCTTCAGCGACTTGTAGGAGGTGTCGTCGTGGTCGAAGGACAGGTCGTCGCAGAAGACGACGAACCGGTGCGGCGGCGTCCTCGCATCATGGCCATCAGCTGCGGCAGGCTGGCGATGTCTTCGCGGTGCACCTCGACCAATTTGAGCGTGATGCCATCGGTCTTGACGATGTCGGCATGCACGGCCTTGACCAGCGAGGACTTGCCCATGCCGCGCGCGCCCCAGAGCAGCACGTTGTTCGCCGGGAAACCCTCGGCAAAGCGCAGCGTGTTTTCATGCAGGATGTCGCGCACGTGATCGACGCCGCGGATGAGCCCGAGTTCCACACGGTTGGGACGCTTGACTGGCTGCAGATGCAGACGGGCGGGAGACCAGACGAAACAGTCGGCTGCCTGCCAGTCATTGATGGCGGGCGGCGGACCTGCAAGCCGCTCCACGGCATCGGCAAGCCGTTTTACTTCAGCCAGAAGTGCTGCCACGGTCTGATCGGCCATCGTCATCCTCCTCGTCATCTGCTTCGGCTTCGAAAGCCTGATGCCGGGCGGTATCACGCAGAATTGCGGGCATAAAGGGTAGGGGTCTCGAAAATGGTACGCTTGCTTGCTGTTTCTGTTGCAATCACGGGCTCTCTCACTATATTCCGGCGACCTGACGAGGGGCCGCGCGGCTCTGACAGAACGCATCAAGAGGAGTCTTTCATGTTTATCACGCAGGCCTTTGCCCAGGACGGCGCCGCCGCTTCGAGCGCTATGGGGTCCGGACTGGAGATGCTGCTGCTCTTCGCACCGCTGATGGTGGTCTGGTACTTCTTCCTGATCCGTCCGCAGCGCACGCAGATGAAGAAGCGTGAGGAAACGCTCTCCTCCATCCGTCGTGGCGACCAGGTGATCATGGGCGGCGGCATCGTTGCCAAGGTGACCAAGGTGATCGACGACAAGGAACTCGAACTTGAAATCGCCGATGGCGTGAAGGTTCGTGCGATGCGCCAGTATGTGGCGGAAGTCCGCGTCAAGGGTGAACCGGTCAAGACCGAAACCGCCGCCTGATCCCGCTGGGCCGGCCTCGAGCCGGCCTTTGCCATTTTCCGATGCCTTAATCCGAGAGTTCCATGCTTTACATTTCCCGCTGGAAGACATTGTTCATCTGGTTGACCGTCGCGCTCGGCGTCCTTGTCGCGTTGCCCAATGCCTTCACGGACGAGGAACTGGAAGCATTTCCCTCGTGGTTCC
Organism: Allorhizobium sp.; assembly: GCA_965283865.1. Taxonomy (GTDB): domain Bacteria; phylum Pseudomonadota; class Alphaproteobacteria; order Rhizobiales; family Rhizobiaceae; genus Allorhizobium. Next base: position 2,905,499 of record CBDIQA010000001.1, on the reverse strand, counting down.
CCACCCACAAGATAACGCTGGGCCTCGACCTCCAGGGCGGCTCGCACATCATGCTGAAGCTGGAGCGCCAGGACATCGTCAAGGAGCGTCTCGAGACGATCGTTGGCGATGTGCGCACGCAGCTGCGTGAAGCCGGTGTCCGCTATACGGGCCTTTCCGGTGTCGGCCAGCAGATCCAGGTGCGCATCACCGATGCCGACAAGATCCCGGCTGCCATCGAAGCGCTACGCACATTGACCGATCCGGTCAGCGTCGGCGGCCTGACCGGTGGTACCGTGAATGAAGTCACGATCGAGCAGGGTGATGATGGCTTGCTGCGCCTCGCTTTGACCGATGAAGGCATCGATTATCGCGTCACCTCGGCGCTCACCCAGTCCATGGAAGTCGTTCGCCGACGCGTCGACGAGCTCGGCACCACCGAGCCGCTCATCCAGCGCCAGGGCGACGACCGCATCATCGTGCAGGTTCCGGGTCTGACGGACCCGCAGCGCCTCAAGGCCCTGCTGAACCAGACGGCGAAACTGTCCTTCCACATGGTCGACACGACCATGCCGGTGACCGAGGCGATCAACAATCGCCCGCCCGCGCAGTCTGAAGTTCTCTATTCGACCGACGACCCGGCCGTTCCCTATCTGATCGAACGCCGTGCACTGATCTCGGGTGAAAATCTCGTCGATGCGCAGGCCTCTTTCGATCAACGTAGCAATGAGCCGGTTGTCAGCTTCCGCTTCGACAGTCGCGGCGCCCAGCGCTTTGCGCAGGCGACGCAGGAGAATGTCGGCAAGCCGTTCGCCATCGTGCTCGACCAGCAGGTCATCTCGGCGCCGGTCATCCGCGAACCGATCCTCGGCGGTTCCGGCCAGATTTCCGGCAACTTCTCCGTTGAAGGCGCAAACGACCTCGCCGTTCTCTTGCGTGCGGGTGCCTTGCCGGCAACCCTGACCGTGGTCGAAGAGCGCACCGTCGGTCCGGGCCTTGGCCAGGATTCGATCAATGCCGGCGTTACCGCCAGCATCATCGGCGGCGTAGCCGTTGTCGTCTTCATGGTCGCGCTTTACGGCACCTTCGGCGTGATGGCGAACATTGCGCTTGCAGCCAACATCGCCCTGATCCTTGCCGCACTCTCGCTGATCGGCTCCACGCTCACCTTGCCCGGTATCGCAGGTATCGTGCTCACCATGGGTATGGCGGTCGACTCCAACGTTCTGATCTATGAGCGTATCCGAGAGGAGGCGCGAAACGGCAGGTCTCTCATTCAGTCGATCGACATCGGCTTCAAGAAGGCCTTCGCGACCATCGTCGACGCCAACCTGACGACCTTGATCGCAGCCGTTGTTCTGTTCTTCCTCGGATCCGGCCCGGTCCGCGGCTTTGCCGTGACGCTGTCGATCGGTATCGTCACCACCGTCTTCACCGCCTTCACGCTGACCTTCTGGCTGATGGCCTTCTGGTATCGCTGGAAGCGTCCGAAGCACATGCCGAAGAGCGTGCGCACCGGCTTCTTCGACAACCGCAACATCCGCTTCATGGCGGCGCGCAAGTTCAACTTCGGCCTCGCCATGGTGATTTCTGTCGCCTCGCTGATCGGCTTTGCGACCGTTGGCATGAACCTCGGCATCGACTTCAAGGGCGGCTCGATCATCGAGGTGCAGGCCCGCGATGGAACGGCCGATCTGTCCGACATCCGCGACCGCCTCAGCCAGTTGAACCTCGGCGAAGTCCAGGCGCAGGGCTTCGGGGATGAGTCCAGTGCCTTGATCCGTCTGCAGGCGCAGGATGGCGGCGAGAATGCCGAACAGTCGGCGCTGACCAAGGTTCGTGGCGAGCTGGAAGCCGAGTACGACTTCCGCCGCGTCGAAGTGGTTGGTCCGTCGGTCTCCAGCGACCTCACCTATTCCGCAACGATCGGTGTCGCCGCGGCCCTGCTCGGCATCCTGATCTACATCTGGTTCCGCTTCGAGTGGCAGTTCGCCCTCGGCGCCATCATCGCGACGCTGCACGACGTGATCTTCACGCTCGGCCTCTTCGTGGTGACCGGCATCGAGTTCAACCTGACCAGTATCGCGGCCATCCTGACGATCATCGGTTACTCACTCAACGACACCGTCGTCGTCTATGACCGAATGCGAGAGAACTTGAGGCGCTACAAGAAGATGCCGCTTGAGGTGCTGATCGACGAATCGATCAACCAGACGCTTTCGCGTACGGTTCTGACCGCCGGTAGTACGATCCTCGCTCTGGGCGCGCTGTATCTCTTTGGCGGCGAAGTCTCTCGCTCTTCACCTTCGCCATGCTGGCGGGCGTTCTGATCGGTACATTCTCGTCGATCTACATTGCCGGCCCGATCCTGATTGCCTTCAAGCTGCGTCCGGAAAACTTCCAGCGGGACGAGTCCGAAGGTGAAAAGGTGCCGGCAAAGGCAGGGGCCTGAGCCGATGGTCTTCGGCTTCGGAGACAAGGGCATCACCATCCGTGATGCCCATTTTCCCGGTCGGCCCGGTATCGATTCCTATGGCAATGGCGGTTTCCGCTTTGCCGACATGTCGCATCGCGGTTCGCTGCTGCTGCTGCCGTCCGGCGTCTATGGCTGGGAGCAGACGGAAGACGATCCCCTGACTGAAGCCTCGCTGGAGCGCGTCTTTGCCGAAACGGGGATCGAGTTCCTAATCCTCGGAACAGGACGTCAACTGCGCCTTGTCGATCCCAATCTTCGGGCGGCACTGAAGGCGAAGGGTATCGCCACCGACCCGATGGGAACCGGTGCTGCCATCCGCACGTATAACATCATGCTGGCCGAGCAGCGTCCGGTCGCGGCCGCGTTGGTCGCAGTCTGAACCATCCCTCGAAAGGTGCATCGTGAGCGAGACCCCGTCGGCCAATGAGGCTCTCTGCCTGCAGGCCCTGCAAGAGACGGATCGCGACCGCTATCTCGCGAGCCTTCTGACGCCGGCCGATCGGCGGGCCGCTATCGTCGCCCTCTATGCCTACAATGCCGAACTCGCCCGCGTTCGTGATGTGGTGCGCGAGCCTCTGCCCGGCGAGGTTCGCCTGCAATACTGGCGCGACCTGCTTGAGGGCTCCGCCCATGGCGAGACGGGAGCCAATCCTGTCGCGGCTGAACTGCTGCGCGCCGTTCAAGCCTGGCGGCTTCCCGTCGCTCCGCTTGTTGCGATGGCCGATGCGCGCATTTTTGATCTCTATGACGATCCGATGGAAACGACCGCCATGTTCGAAGGCTATGCCGGAGAGACGGCGGCAGCCCTCATTCAGCTTGCAGCCCTGGTGCTCGACACTGAGGCTGCCGAAGGTGTGGCAGAGATCGCAGGACATGCAGGCGTTGCCCTTGCGGTCGCAGGTGCGATCCTCCTGATGCCGATCCACCGGGCACGGGGGCAGGTCTATCTGCCGACGCAGATCCTCGCCTCCGTCGGTCTGGATCGGGAGACGTTTCTCGCTGCAGCAGGTGATGACCGGATGGGGGCAGCCATCCAGGCGTTCGCCGGCTTCGGCCTCGACCATCTGCGCAAGGCCCGTACCGCCGGTCGCATTCCCAAGAGCCTGCTGTCGGCATTTTTGCCTGTGACGCTCGCCGAGCCCGTTCTGAAGCGGGCAATCAGCATGGGCGCTGGTTGCCTGTCGTCAGATATCCGGCCGCCGCAGTGGCGCCGCCAGCTCGCCATGATGTGTCTGCTGCTGACCGGGCGTCTCTGACGCCTATCCATCATCGTGGGCGGGGTTGCTGAACGCCACGTTCGCGCAAGGCTCGCCTGCTAGCAGGCATTGCGATAGAATGCGGGACGAAGGAGGCGAGAGCGGATCATGGTGACTTGGGGTATCGTCTTTGCGCTCATCCTGGCGCTCGCCTATTTCTCCTCGCGCATGGTGCGCCAGGAGGACGAGGGCTTCCAGGATGCGGGCCTTGCGATCATGGAGTTTGGTCGCGCCTTTCCCCAGGAGGCAATCCGCAGTCTTCACGCCACGGCAGACGGCAAGGCCGTCTTTGTTCGCCTGCATGACAACAAGGCGGGCTTCATGCGCAGCATGCGTAACCACTTCGCCTGCCATCTGATCGAACCGGGCACGGTGCGTGTGCGGCCCCTGCCGAATGGCAAGGGCATCGCCGTCGAGTTTCTCGATGCGCCCTTCCACAATGGCGAGTTCACGTTTGCGAACGCCGCCGTCGTGGCGGAGGTCTCACTTTGGCTGCTCGGCAATTATGTGGGTCACGCAGACCGGCAGCCGGATGCCGCATCCGGCACGACCGGCTGAGGCTGCCGTCAGGCAGCGCCCAGCCAGGTCTTGCAGTGTTCGAGCGCGCGCGCCGCAATCAGCTGACGCTTCATGATCGTTTTGTCCTTGCCACGGAAGCGCTTGACGCCCTCCGGCTTGACAATCGAGCCGGGTTCCAGCTCCGGGAATAGCCCGAAATTGATGTTCATCGGCTGGAAGGACCGCTTGCCCGGCTCCTCGTCGGAGACGATATGGCCGCCTGTGATGTGGTTGAGCAGGGCGCCGAGTGCCGTTGTTGCCGGCGGCACGCTGATCATGATGCCGCTGCTCGGTGCCGACCGCCAGAGCCCCGCCAGCAGGCCGACGGCGGCGCTTTCGACATAGCCTTCGCAACCGGTGATCTGGCCGGCAAAGCGCAGGCCGGGTCGGGCCTTCAACTGCAGGCTCTGGTCGAGCAGGGTCGGTGAGTGGATATAGGTGTTGCGGTGCAAGCCGCCGAGGCGTGCGAACTCGGCATTTTCCAGCCCCGGGATCATCCGGAAGATCTCGGCCTGGGCGCCGTATTTCAGCTTCGTCTGGAAACCGACCATGTTGTAGAGCGTGCCGAGCGCATTGTCCTGGCGCAGCTGCACGACGGCGTAGGCCTTGACGGTCGGGTTATGGGCATTGGTGAGGCCCATCGGCTTCATCGGCCCGTGGCGCAGCGTCTCGCGACCGCGCTCGGCCATGACCTCGATCGGTAGGCAGCCATCGAAATAAGGCGTGCCTTCCCATTCCTTGAAGCCGACGGCATCGCCTTCGATCAGCGCGTCGATGAAGGCATTGTACTGGGTCTCGTCGAGGGGGCAGTTGATATAGTCCTTGCCCGTGCCGCCGGGGCCGACCTTGTCGTAGCGCGACTGGTACCAGCAGATATCCATGTTGATACTGTCGGTATGCACGATCGGCGCAATCGCGTCGAAGAAAGCAAGTGCATCCTTGCCGGTCCGCTCGCGGATAGCCTCAGCGAGGGCTGGCGAGGTGAGGGGACCCGTCGCGATGATCGCGAGATCCCAATCCTCAGGTGGCAGGCCGGTCACTTCCTCGCGGACCACTGATATCAGCGGATGCTGATGCAGGGCGGCGGTCACGGCTTCTGAAAAGCCGTCACGGTCGACGGCGAGCGCGCCACCGGCAGGCACTTGATGCTTATCGGCGCAGGCCATGATCAGCGAACCGGCAAGCCGCATCTCGGCATGGATGACGCCGACGGCATTCGATGTCGCATCGTCAGAGCGGAAGGAGTTGGAGCAGACCAGTTCGGCAAGGCCATCGGTCTTGTGCGCATCCGTGCCGCGCACGCCGCGCATTTCGTGCAAGATGACCGGGACACCGGCCTCTGCTGCCTGCCATGCGGCCTCCGAGCCAGCTAGGCCGCCGCCGATGATGTGAATGGGGGAGAAGGAGCTGTTTGTCATGGGCGGCTCCATATCACGCCTCGCGGCGCGAGGTCCATCGGGTGCCAGGCTTCCGACGATGCCCGTCGTTCACATTCGAGAGGCTGGAATCAAAAACGGCACCAGGCGGTGCCGTTTGACAGGCTGCTTGGCGCAGGATCCGATTAACGGAAGGAGCGCGAAGCGATGTTGCGGATTTCGTAGCGGGTGATGCCAATGTCGTTCAGGGTCTGGCTGGAAAGGTTGCCCAGTTCGGCCATCGTGCGACGGTAGCTCATCCAGTTCTTGGCAATGCGGATCGGGTTCATGGTCGTTTCCTCGGTGAAGCTTGGTGGCTGATCTTGCGGTCGTTCTCGCATCAGCGATTGACGTTCTTATACGCCCGTAAAACAAGATTGTGCAGTGCAAATAATATGCGACTGCTATGCGTTTGTGCATGGGGTTGCCGCCATAAGCAGCAGTCCCGATAGGCTGGTGAAAAACGCGCCATGAGTTAACGGGTGTTTACGAACGCAGAAAAGCCCGCAATCGCGGGCTTTTCGGGTGTCTTCAGTCTGTGTTTTTTTGGCAGTCAGACAGGCTTGATGAGAATGTGCTTCTTCTTGCCCAGCGAAAGCTTGATCACGCCATCGGCGGTGACCTCTGCAGTGCCGACAGACATGCGCTCATCGGAGACGCCGGCATCGTTGATCTTGACGGCGCCGCCCTGGACATGACGACGGGCTTCGCCGTTCGAGGCAGCGAGCCCCGCCTTGACGATCAGTCCGAGCAGGCCGATGCCCGCTTCCAGCTCGCTGGCCGCGACTTCGACGGTCGGCAGCGTATCGGCGAGCGCCCCTTCCTCGAAGGTCTTGCGCGCGCGTCTCGGCGGCCTGGTTCAGCGGCGTCGCGACCATGCAGCGAGCGTTGTCATCTTCGGTGGCGAGGATCTTCTTGGCTTCGTTGATTTCCGAGCCACCAAGTGCTGCGAGACGCGCGATCTCGTCCATCGGCAGGATGGTGAAGAGCTTGAGGAAGCGCACGACATCTGCATCCTCGGTGTTGCGCCAGTACTGCCAGAAGTCATAGACCGGCAGCAGATCGGCATTGAGCCAGACAGCACCCGAGGCCGACTTGCCCATCTTGGCGCCGGAGGAGGTGGTGAGCAGCGGTGCCGTCAGCGCATAAAGCTGCGGCGTGCCCATGCGGTGGCCGAGATCGATGCCGTTGATGATATTGCCCCACTGGTCGGAGCCGCCCATCTGCAGCCGGCAGCCGTAGCGCTGGTTGAGCTCGACGAAGTCATAGGCCTGGAGGATCATGTAGTTGAATTCCAGGAAGGACAGTGATTGCTCGCGGTCGAGGCTGCGTCTTGACGCTGTCGAAGGAGAGCATGCGGTTGACCGAGAAATGCCGGCCGACATCGCGCAGGAACTCAAGGTAGTTCAAGGGGCGAAGCCATTCGGCATTGTTGATCATCAGGGCGCCGCCCTTCGGACCCTGGTTGTAGTCGAGGTAGTGCGAGAAGCAGCGCTTGATCGAGGCGATATTCTCCTCGATCGTATCGATGGTCATCAACTTGCGGGCTTCCTCCTTGAAGGAGGGGTCACCGACCATGCCGGTACCGCCGCCCATCAGCGAGATCGGCTGGTGGCCCGTCTGCTGGAACCAGCGCAGCATCATGATCTGCATCAGATGGCCGACATGCAAGCTGGATGCCGGTCGGGTCATAGCCGATATAGGCCGTCACGCTTTCCTTGGCGAGCAGGTCGTCGAGCCCGGTTTCATCGGACATCTGATGAATGAAGCCGCGCTCGGAGAGGATGCGGAGGAAATCTGACTTGAACTTCGTCATGACGCTGTTGCTTTCGGTTTCTCTGGTCTTTCGGTGGCACACTTTAAAATCCGCGCGGGCTTTAGCATTGTTTTTTGAATTGTGCACCCGTCTCGGTCATGAATGTCCGGCAACACAGGCGTTCGAATCGGGTGGAATATGGCGGAAATGAAGACGGCGATCGGCCTGATGAGCGGCACGTCGATGGATGGCATCGATGTGGCGCTGGTTCGCACCGATGGCGAGGCAATCGTTGAGCGCGGCGGTTTTCTATCCGTTCCCTACGAGCCGGCTTTCCGCGACCGGCTGAAGCAGGCGCTGGAAGACGCGAAAGGCATCAAGCAACGCGCCGAGCGGCCGGGAGAACTCTCCCGTATGGAGAGGGACCTGACTCAGCGTCATGCAGAAGCGGTCGGCCTTTTCCTGCAGCAAGAGAAGCTCAGGCGTGAGGACATCGACCTCATCGGCTTTCACGGCCAGACGGTGTTGCACAGGCCGGATGAAGCGCTCACCGTGCAACTCGGCGACGGGCCGCTGCTGGCGGCAGAAACCGGCATCGACGTCGTCTACGACATGCGCGCCAATGACATGGTTCATGGCGGGCAGGGTGCGCCGCTGGTGCCGGTCTATCACCACGCGCTGGCGCATCAGATCCCGGGGGAGCAATGGCCGGTCTGTTTTATCAATATCGGCGGTATCTCGAACCTGACCTTTCTCGACCGCGACGGCACGATCATCGGCTTCGACAGCGGACCGGGCAACACGCTGATCGATCAATGGGTCGAGGCCCATGCCGGCATTCCCTATGACGACGGCGGGCGCATTGCCTCCGAAGGTGGTGTCATTATGGCGCTTGCCGAGCGCTATCTGGACAATCCCTTTTTTACCGCAAGCAAGCGCCGCTCGCTGGACCGCAACGATTTTCGGCCGCCCGAAGGCCACGAGGCCGAGCTCTCCGACGGTGCCCGCACACTCGCCTATATCTCGGCAGCCGCTATCCTGAAGTCGGCCGGCCATCTGCCAAGTTCTCCGAAGACCTATGTGATCTGCGGCGGGGGACGCCTCAACAGGACGATCATGGCAGATCTTGTAAGCCTCGCAGGTGAGAAGGGGGCAACGGTGCTCACTGCCGAGCAGGCGGGCTTCGATGGTGATGCCATGGAGGCGGAGGCCTGGGCCTATCTTGCGGTCCGCTCGGCGAGGGGGCTTGCGCTGACCTTTCCAGGTACGACGGGTGTCCGGCAGCCGGTGACCGGCGGCGTACTTGCGCTGTCGGCGTTGTTGCGGACGGAGCGCCTGATGCTGACCAGGTGGCAGGATGGTGACGAAGAGCAACTCGTCCATTTGCATGGCGCGCCGGAGACCAGCATACATGTCGGGCACGGCCAGCCCTGGGAGCGGGACTACGCGCGCCAGCGACTGGCCGGTTGGCGTGCAGGTTTTCGGAAACATGGCTTCTCCACCTTGAAGCTGTTGACGGTCGATGGCTCTGAGTTCGTCGGGCGCGCCGGAATCAGTTGGTACGAAGACGCCCAAGTCCATCAACTTGCCTATTCGATCGTCCAGTCCGTATGGGGTAAGGGCTACGCGAGCGAGATCGCCAGCGCTCTGGTGGGGTGGTTCTTCGAGACTGGAATCGGGGAACGGCTGGAGGCCATGGCGCATGTCGACAATGCGGCCTCGTTACACATCCTCAAAAAGACAGGCTTCCGGGACATTGGTATACGCTCCGTCCGAGGGGAGCCCTGCCGCTTCTGTGAGATGACCCGAGCCGATTATGCGGATCTCGCAAAAGCAAGCCCGTCCCGCAATCCCACTTCATAGGCATGGCGGATGCCTGCCGCGTCGCCGACGGAGAACTTGCCGACCGGGAGGTCTTCGCTCGGGCCAACCACCACGCGATTGGGGGCTGAGGGCGGCTTTCGGCCAAAACGGGTGGTCAGAAGCAATGTCCGCCAGCCTTTCGCTTCGACTTCCGTGAGCTTCATCAGCGGCGGATTGTCGACGAGCCCGCCATCGAGATAGGCGCGTCCCCTGACGCGTCCGACCGGCATGAAGGGCGGCACGGAGGACGTCGCCATCAGCGCATCGACCAGTTCGCCGGGATAGTCGCAATTATGCGTCGAGATCCAGGTGGGGCGCAATTTCATCCGCAGACCAGCCTTGGAATGGGTGCCATCCGTCAGAAGCTTCTCGATCTGATAGGCGCCGATCGAGCCGAGCGCGCCGAGTGCGCCCGGCATCCAGTCGGGCAAGCCGGAGAGCTGGATCAGCATCGGCGGCGCCTTCTTAAGGGTGGCGAGTTCTTGTTCGCCGAACGCGTCGGCGAGCAGCTGACGGAAGAGCCTGCCGACCACGAGGGGCGATTCCCGCCGCGTGAGCGCACGCCAGTCCACGCCACGATGGCCCTTTTCGGCAAAAGCGAAGGCCGAGGCCCGTACACGATCGCCGACGCCGGCAAGATGCATCGCGCCGTGATAGGCGCTGGCCGAAACGGCGACATAAAAGCGCGGATTGAGCGGTTGATGCTCGCTATAGGACTTGAGAAAACCGCTCTGCCAGTAGCAACGGTTACCGCCGCCAGCAAAGCCGACGGCGTCAAAGGTCGGATGTGAGATCATTCAAAATCGCAGTCTGGAAAAAAAGACAATGGAGTTTAGTCACGTTGCAGCATGGCGAGCACGGTCTCGACTTTGTCTTTGCCGCGTTCCGCTCGCTCACTGAATCGCTTTCGAGCTTCGTCCTGCCGAATAAGGTCCTTGCTCACTTCGACGAGAAAATCACTCAGTGTCAGGCCATTCTCGTGTGCCAACTGCTCGATCTGCGCGTCGAGCGGCTCGGGCAGGTTGATCGTGACTGCTCTCATAGCTTGAGCTCCTCAATCAATTTGGCGGGCTCTATGATCTTTACCTGATCGAACCTCAGTTCGCCTCCGACAAAGTCTCTGACATTGCTTGTCACAAGATAGCGGGCATTGGCTGCAACCGCCAGATCCATCAGATGGTTGTCCGCCTCGTCGCGCAAATTGGGCCGCCAGCGTTGATCTAGAGAGCATCGCATCGAGCATCTCGTTGCGTTCAAACATGTTGAGCCGTGCCCGGAGAAACGGCGCAGTTCGGTTCAAGACGTCTTCATATTCGAGATAGAGTGCCAGACTGAGCATTGGCGTCAGTTGGCCAATTAAACACGCCTCGATAACCTTCGAGGCTGGGCCGCGGCCGATACAAGCGCTGACCAGCACACTTTGTCTCTCTCCGCCGGTCAGCGAATGCGCTTGGCGGCCGGTTCCGGGGTCAGTTCGCCGGCAAGACGGCGGTCGAGGTAGTCTTCGCACTCGGCCATCAGTGTCTCCACCTGACCGTTGAAGAAGTGGTTGGCGCCCGGCACCGTCTTGTGGGTGATCAGGATGCCCTTCTGCGTCTTCAGCTTGTCGACGAGGCCGATGACGTCCTTTTCAGGCGCCACCTTGTCGCTGTCGCCGTTGATGATCAGGCCGGATGACGGGCAGGGGGCGAGGAAGGAGAAGTCGTAGATGTTCGGCTGCGGCGCGATCGACATGAAGCCTTCGATCTCGGGGCGACGCATCAGGAGCTGCATGCCGATCCAGGAGCCGAAGGAGTAGCCGGCAACCCAGCAGCTCTTCGAATCCGGATGCAGGCTCTGCACCCAGTCGAGGGCAGATGCTGCATCCGACAACTCGCCGGCGCCATGGTCGAATTCGCCCTGGCTGCGGCCGATGCCGCGGAAGTTGAAGCGAAGCGTGGTGAAGCCGCGCTTCTGGAACATGTAGAATAGCTGGTAGACGATCTGGTTGTTCATCGTCCCGCCGAATTGCGGATGCGGATGAAGGATGATCGCGATCGGTGCGCTCTTTTCCTTGGAGGGCTGATAACGGCCTTCGAGACGGCCGGCGGGGCCGTTGAAAATCACTTCGGGCATAAGGTTCCGGTCCCTGACATTTTTGCGGTTCGTCAACACCAAATTAGAAAGCTGACTTGACGACGTCAGTCAGCTTTTCTAGAACGAAGTTTAGAACCGTTCGAAACTGGATGGCATAGCATCCGGGGTGAAGGTGTCATAAGGCAAGCCCGGCGGAAATTTCAAGGAAAATGCACCGCCTCACGCATGGGAGTCCGAACCAAGTTGGCCGCTGAGCGCATCTATCTCGACTGGAACGCCACCGCACCCCTGATGGGCGCGGCGCGCGATGCCATGCTCGATGCGCTCGCCATGCCCGGCAATCCGTCTTCTGTGCATGCCGAAGGGCGTGCGGCGCGTGCCGTAATCGAAAAGGCCCGCCGTGCAGTCGCGGCTCTCGTTGGAGCGGAAGCCGCGCATGTGACCTTTACCGCAAGCGCGACGGAAGCCGCCAATCAGGTTCTGTCGCCGGTCTACCGCATGGGCAAGTCGCGTGTGAGCCTTGGACGCCTCTATGTTTCGGCAATCGAGCATCCGGCCGTGCGGGCCGGCGGGCGATTCCCCAGCGAACTCGTGACGGAACTGGCCGTGACGCCTGCGGGGCTGATCGATCTTGATGCGCTTACAAGCACACTGGCAGGCCATGATGCGTCCGAAGGGCTGCCGCTGGTCGCCGTGATGCTGGTCAACAATGAAACGGGCGTCATCCAGCCAATCCGCGAGGTCGCCGCCATCGTAAAGAAGTTCGGCGGATTGCTGGTGGTTGATGCCGTGCAGGCGGCAGGCCGCATTCCGTTGTCGATCTCCGAACTCGGCGCCGACTTCCTGATCCTGTCGGCCCATAAGCTCGGCGGGCCGAAGGGTGTCGGTGCGCTGGTGTCGCAGGGAGAGACTTTCATGCCGGAACCGCTGGTGCGCGGTGGCGGCCAGGAAAAGGGGCATCGGGCCGGTACCGAAAACCTAGCGGCGATCGCGGGCTTTGGTGCGGCGGCACAGCGGATGTCGGCGGATCTGGTGAGCAGGAACGCCGGGATTGCCGCACTGCGCGACCGGGCGGAGGCGGGGATGCTCTCAGCTGCGCCAGAGACCGTGATTTACGGTCGCGGCCAGGCGCGGGTCGGCAATACGAGTTTCTTCCATCTGCCGGGGCTCAAGGCAGAAACCGGGCAGATCGCCTTCGATCTCGAAGGCGTGGCTTTGTCGGCCGGTGCCGCCTGCTCCTCGGGCAAGGTGGGTGCAAGCCACGTGCTGACCGCCATGGGCGAGGATGCCGCAACCGGGGCGCTTCGCCTGTCGATCGGCCCTGATACGACGGAAAGCGACATCGATCGCTTTCTGGGCGCCTTTGCAAAGATTGCTGCCCGCCGCAAACCGGCGGGGCAGGCCGCCTGAGGCGGCGAAAAACCGGGCCGCACGTCGTTTTTCCCTTGCCAAGAGGGGTGAAATGATGGCCCGGGAACCTTAAGTATGGCGGGTCACCGCCCAACGTTAACAAGCTGCCGGAATTTGGCCCGGCAAGATTGGAGAACGACCATGGCTGCCGTGCAGGAAACGATCGATCAGGTCCGCCAGATCGACGTCGACCAGTACAAGTACGGTTTTGAAACCACGATCGAAGTCGACAAGGCCCCGAAGGGCCTGTCGGAAGACATCGTCCGCTTCATTTCGGCAAAGAAGAACGAGCCGGACTGGATGCTCGAATGGCGCCTCGACGCCTACAGGCGCTGGCTGACGATGGAAGAGCCCACCTGGGCCCGCGTCGACTATCCGAAGATCGACTTCAACGACATATATTACTATGCAGCACCGAAGACGGCTGCCGGTCCGAAGTCGCTGGATGAAGTCGATCCCGAGCTGCTGAAGGTCTATGAGAAGCTTGGCATTCCGCTGAAAGAGCAGGAAATGCTGGCCGGCGTCCAGTCCTCCAAGATCGCCGTCGACGCGGTCTTCGATTCGGTCTCCGTTGTCACGACCTTCAAGGAAGAGCTGAAGAAGGCCGGCGTGATCTTCATGTCGATCTCTGAAGCCATCCGCGAGCATCCCGAGCTGGTGAAAAAGTATCTCGGCTCGGTCGTTCCGGTCACAGACAACTATTATGCGACGCTGAACTGCGCTGTCTTCACCGACGGGTCCTTTGTCTACATCCCGAAGGGCGTTCGCTGCCCGATGGAGCTGTCGACCTATTTCCGCATCAATGAGAAGAACACCGGCCAGTTCGAGCGCACGCTGATCGTCGCCGAAGAAGGCGCCTACGTCTCCTATCTCGAAGGCTGCACGGCACCCCAGCGCGACGAAAACCAGCTGCACGCAGCCGTGGTCGAACTCGTCGCCATGGATGACGCCGAAATCAAGTATTCGACCGTTCAGAACTGGTATCCGGGCGACAAGGACGGCAAGGGCGGCATCTACAACTTCGTCACCAAGCGCGGCGATTGCCGTGGTGCGCGCTCGAAGATCTCCTGGACCCAGGTCGAAACCGGCTCGGCGATCACCTGGAAATACCCGTCCTGCATCCTGCGCGGCGACGACAGCCAGGGCGAGTTCTACTCGATCGCCGTCTCCAACGGCCATCAGCAGGTCGACAGCGGCACCAAGATGATCCATCTCGGCAAGAACACCAAGAGCCGGATCATCTCCAAGGGCATCTCGGCCGGCGTGTCGCAGAACACCTATCGCGGCCAGGTCTCGATGCACCGCAAGGCGGAAAACGCCCGCAACTTCACCAATTGCGATTCGCCTCCTGATCGGTGACACCTGCGGCGCGCATACGGTGCCTTACATCGAGGTGAAGAACTCGACGGCGAAGGTCGAACACGAGGCAACGACCTCGAAGATCTCCGAGGACCAGAAGTTCTACGCCATGCAGCGCGGCATCCCGGAAGAAGAGGCAATCGCCCTCATCGTCAACGGCTTCGTCCGCGACGTCATCCAGCAGCTGCCGATGGAGTTTGCGGTTGAGGCGCAGAAGCTGATCAACATCTCGTTGGAGGGTTCGGTCGGCTGATGAAGCGGCGCTATCAGCCACGTCGGTCGTCATCCTCGGGCTTGTCCCGAGGATCTACTGCCGGCAAGGCTGATCCGCGATGTCCGGCTTCGTTTACATGATGTCGGACAAGCCACGTGGCGTGATTTACACCGGTGTGACCAGCGACCTTGACGGGCGCATATGGGAGCACCGGAATGAAGTGAGGGAAGGTTTTACGTCCAGATACAATGCAAAGCTTTTGGTGTGGTTTGAGTTGCATCCGAACATCGTCCTGGCGATCCGACGAGAGAAGTCTCTGAAGCGCTATCTGCGGGACTGGAAGGTCAAGCTGATCGAAGGGTTTAACCCGACATGGCTCGATCTCTATGATCGGATCTACGAGATCGAAAACGTCTACTCGCCGCACCCGAGTTCACCGCAATGGTCGGACTATAACTGATACGGCATTAGATCCTCGGGACAAGCCCGAGGATGACGAACAGGAAAAAATTTGCCCCTAGGGCGCAACAGGAAACGACAGGCGGCCCTTGAACCGCCCGATGGACAGGAACACAGACATGCTCGAAATCAGAAATCTCCATGCCCGCATCGCCGAAGACGGCACCGAAATCATCAAGGGCCTGAACCTGACCGTGAAGGCCGGCGAAGTCGCTGCCATCATGGGTCCGAACGGTTCGGGTAAGTCGACGCTGTCTTACATCCTTTCGGGCCGCGAAGACTATGAAGTCACCGAAGGCGATATTCTCTATAACGGCGAGAGCATTCTGGAACTCGACCCGGCCGAGCGTGCTGCCAAGGGCATTTTCCTCGCCTTCCAGTATCCGGTCGAAATCCCGGGCGTGGCCACCATGCAGTTCCTCAAGGTTGCGATGAACTCGCAGCGCAAGGCGCGTGGCGAAGCCGAACTGACGACGCCGGATTTCATCCGCCGCGTCAAGGAAGCCTCGGCCGAACTGAAGATCAATCCGGACATGCTGAAGCGTCCGCTGAACGTCGGCTTCTCCGGCGGTGAGAAGAAGCGCGCGGAGATCCTGCAGATGGCGCTGCTTGAGCCGAAGCTCTGCATTCTCGACGAGACCGATTCCGGCCTCGACATCGATGCGCTGAAGATCGTCGCTGACGGCGTGAATGCCCTGAAGCGTCCGGACCGTGCAACCGTCGTCATCACCCACTACCAGCGCCTGCTCGACTACATCGTGCCGGACAGCGTGCACGTCCTCTACAAGGGCCAGATCATCAAGTCGGGTGACAAGAGCCTGGCGCTGGAACTCGAAGCCAACGGCTATGCCGACATCACCGGTCAGGCCGCCTAAGGGCTCTCAAGTTTTAAAGGAGTTGCAACGATGACAATGCAAGCGGCCAACCGGCTCACCGTAGCCGAGACCCAGCTCATCGACGCTTATACCAACCAGATCGGCAGCCTTCCGGGCGATGGCGCCGTGCTTCTGAAGCGCGACGGCCTGTTCGACGCGCTGAAGCGCCAGGGTCTGCCGACGCGCCGCGTCGAGACCTTCCACTACACGGACCTCAAGGCGCTTCTGCGCGCACTCCCGGCCGAAGAGCCGCAGGCGGTTGCCCAGGCGATCAACCCGCTCGTGGCCGGCGCCCATGTGCTGAACGTGTTGCAGGGTGTTGCCCAGAGGCCGGCAGCGCTGCCGGACGGAGTGAGCATTTCGCTCTATCGCGACGCGCTTTCCGATGGTGCAGCAGCAGAGGGCCTGACCGCCTTCAACGCCGACGACACGATCGGCCGCCTCAACGGCGCCTTTGTGCGTGACGGCTTCACGCTCGACGTGGCCGACGAGGCCGAGATCGAAGCGCCGATCGAGCTGCAGTCGGTGCATGCCGCCGGCCAGTTGCATCTGCGTTTCCCGGCCAGCTTCGGCAAGGGTTCCAAGGCCACCGTAATCGAGCGCCATGTCGGCCAGAGCGGTTCGGCAGCACTCGCTTCGGTCGTTGCCGACCTGAAGCTGGGCGAAGGCGCAGAGATCACCTGGATCATCCTGCAGGGCGAAGGCGATGCCGATACCCACCTCGGCCAGATCCGCGCCGAGCTTGGCACGGATGCCAAGTTCCGTCTGTTCATCATCAATGCCGGCGGCAAGCTGGTGCGCCAGGAAGTGCATGTGAAGACGGCTGGCGAAGGCTCCGACTTCACGCTCCGCGCCGTCAACCTGCTCGGCGGTGACACCCATACCGACGTCACTATGACGCTCGGCCATGATGTCCCGAACACCACCTCGACGGAAATCATCCGCAACGTGTTGTTCGATCGCGCCAAGGGTGTGTTCCAGGGCATGATCCGGGTTGCCCCGGATGCCCAGAAGACCGATGCCCGCATGGCCTGCAACACGTTGCTGATGTCCGACGATGCCGAGTTCTCGGTGAAGCCCGAACTCGAAATCTTCGCCGACGACGTCCAGTGCGCCCATGGCGCGACGGTTGCCGACATCCACAAGAGCCACCTCTACTACCTGATGTCGCGTGGCATTCCGGAAAAGAAGGCCCGCGCGCTGCTGATCAACGGCTTCGTTGCCGAAATCGTCGAGGAGCTCGAAAACGAGCCGCTCGTCGAGGCCCTGGAAGAGATCATCACCGACTGGCTGGAGCATCATGGCTGACACGATCGCGGTAAAGACAGGATACGACGTCGAAGCCGTCAGGCGGGATTTCCCGATCCTGTCGCGCGAAGTCTATGGCAAGCCGCTGGTCTATCTCGACAACGCGGCGTCCGCCCAGAAGCCGGAGGTCGTGATCGAGGCGATGTCGCGGCCTGATTCGCGATGACTATGCCAACGTGCATCGCGGGCTGCATTTCCTGTCCAATGCCGCGACCGACGCCTATGAAGCGGCGCGCGAAAAGGTGCGCCGTTTTCTCAATGCCCCCTCGATCGACGAGGTGATCTTCACCAAGTCCTCGACCGAAGCGATCAACACGGTCGCCTATGGCTGGGGCATGAAACATATCGGCGAGGGCGATGAGATCGTGCTCTCGATCATGGAGCACCATTCCAACATCGTGCCCTGGCATTTCCTGCGGGAACGCAAGGGGGCCAAGCTCGTTTGGGCGCCGGTGACCGATGATGGCGCCTTCGACATGGAAGCCTTTGTCGGCTGCCTGACCGAGCGTACCAAGCTGATCGCCATCACCCATATGTCGAACGCCCTTGGCACGGTCGTGCCGATCAAGGAAGTCTGCCGCATCGCGCATGAGCGCGGGATCGCCGTCATGGTCGATGGCAGCCAAGGCGCTGTGCACATGCCCGTCGACGTCCAGGATCTCGGCTGCGACTGGTATGCCGTAACCGGCCACAAGCTCTACGGACCCTCGGGCATCGGCGTGCTCTGGGGCAAGATGGACCGCCTGCGCGACATGGACCCCTTCATGGGCGGCGGTGAGATGATCATCGAGGTCGCCGAGGATCGAGTGACCTATAACGAGCCGCCGCATCGCTTTGAAGCCGGCACGCCGCCGATCGTTCAGGCGATTGGTCTCGGCTATGCGCTCGATTACATGGAAAGCCTCGGGCGCCCGGCGATTGCAGCCCATGAGGAAAGCCTGCGCGCCTATGCGCATGAGCGTCTCTCGGCGATCAATTCGCTGCGCATCATTGGCAATGCGCCGGGTAAGGGGGCGATCTTCTCCTTCGAGCTCGCCGGCATTCATGCCCATGACGTCTCCACCATGATCGACCGTCGCGGCGTGGCCGTTCGCGCCGGAACCCATTGTGCCCAGCCGCTGCTCGCCCGTTTCGGCGTGACCTCCACTTGCCGGGCGTCGTTCGGTCTCTATAACACAAGGGAAGAAGTCGATGCGCTGGCGGACGCGCTGGATTACGCCCGCAGCTTCTTCGCCTGAGGAATGAACACCATGAGTGACACCGATACCAAGCCTGACGTCCGCGAAGGCATCATCCACACGGCGATCCCGGCGGACGAAGTCGCCCGCCTGTCGGACGATATCATCGCCGCGCTGAAGACGGTCTACGATCCGGAAATTCCCTCCGACATCTTCGAACTCGGCCTGATCTACAAGATTGACATCGAGGACGACCGCACGGTCAAGATCGTGATGACGCTGACGGCACCCGGTTGCCCGGTTGCCGGCGAAATGCCGGGCTGGGTCGAAAATGCCGTGGGTTCCGTCGAAGGCGTGTCGGGCGTCGAAGTGGAGATGAGCTTTGATCCGCCGTGGACGCCGGACCGCATGTCCGAAGAGGCGCAGGTCGCCGTTGGCTGGTACTGAGAGAATTAGGCAATTAACAAAACGGCCCGCATCGCGCGGGCCGTTTTGCGTTTTGACACAGCTGTTCAGACGGTGCGATAGGCCCTGTCGAAATAGACGAGCGCCTGGCCGTCTTCGCGGGTGGTGACGTCGAGCACTTCGCAGAACAAGACGTCATGCGTCTTTCCGTCATGCACCTCGGAAATCCGGCATTCGAAAGAAACTAGGGCGTCTGCGAGGCGCGGCGTGCCGGAAGCTGTCGTCTCCCAGCTGGCGGCGGCGAACCGCTCGTCGACCGGCGTCTTCCCACCGAAGAGCCGGCTGACAGGCTCGTGTTCTGCCGAGAGAGCGTTGACCGTGACAAACCCGTTGGCGCTGACGGCAGGGTAGGCGGAAGATCCCTTGTTGAGGCAGACAAGCAGCGTTGGCGGATTGTCCGAAACGCTGGTGACGGCAGTCGCTGCAAAGCCGGCGCGACCGCCGGGGCCGTCGGTGGTGACGATGGTCACGGCTGCGGCAAGCCGAGCCATGCCGTTGCGATAGGTCGCACTCTTTTCCGGCGCTGTGATGTCCGTTGCGGGGGCGGCGGGTGCGATGGTCTTCGTGGCCAGCATGGCAGGTCCTTTCACGCGCGTTCGAGGCCCGACAGGAAGTCGAGGACCGCGCTGTTCAATGTTTGCGGATAGGTGACGTTGACGGCGTGTCCGCCGGCGACGGTGAGCACGAGATTTGCGTTGGGTAGGCCATCTGCGAGGCGCAGTGACCGCGAATAGGGGACGAGCAGGTCGTCGCGGGTGGCAATGACAAGCGTCGGCGTCTGGATCTCGCCGAGGCGCTCATCGACATCAAAGGCGCGCAGTGCCGCGATCCGCCGCAGGATATTGTCGCGCCCCTGGAAATGGGCGAGCGCATGCGCCTCTTCGGCTGCCATCTTCTCCGGATTGTCCGCCATGTAGATAGCCGGATAAAGAAACAGCGGCTGCGCCTTGACGAAGGCCTCGACACCGGCGCTTTCGAGAAGCGCGATGCGCACGTCGAAACAGCGACCGGAATGCGGATCGGCCTTGCTCCAGGCATTGATCAGCACGAGGCTTTCGATCAGCTCCGGACGGCGCAGCGCCAGATCCAGCCCGATCAGGCCACCCAGCGCATGGCCCATGAAATGGAAACTTGTGAGCTTCAGCACCTCGACGATCTCCAGCACGTCGTCCGCCATGGCTGCGATGCCGCCGACTTCAGGAACTGAGCCGCCGGTTTTGCCGCAGCCGCGATGATCGTAGGTGATGACGCGGAAACGCTCCGAGAGGGCAGGGATCTGCGGTGCCCAATAGCCGCCGGAGCCGCCGAGCCCTGACGAGAGCAGGATGGTCGGCGCATCGGGGGAGGTGAGGCCGTGGATGTCGTAATGCATGCGTTTTTTTGCTCTGGCTTTGCCCCTCACCCTGACCCTCTCCCCGCAGGCGGGGAGAGGGGATGGCCGCCCTTTGTGCAGCGAAGCCCAGGTGCAGGCGATTGCGTGAAGGTTTCTTCTCCCCGCTCGCGGGGAGAAGGTCCCGGCAAGTCAGGCGCAACTTGTTGCGCCGGGGATGAGGGGCGGCTTAAAGCCCGATCACTTCTTCCCGATATGCGCGACCGTCGCGATCTCGACCAGCGCATCCGGCTTCACCAACCCGCATTGCACGCAGTAGCGCGCCGGCTTGTCGCCCGGGAAATATTCGGCATAGACCGCGTTGACGGCGGCTGATAGTTGGCCCAGTCGGTGACGAAGATCGTGGTTCATGGTCGACGTCGCTCCATCGCTGCCGCCGGCGGTCTCGATGACGGACTTGATGGTTTCCAGCACATGACGTGTCTGGGCCGCCGCGTCGCCGACATGCACGACGTTGTTGTCCTTGTCGAAGGGCAGCGTGCCCGAAACATAGACGACGCCGTCGGCAAGCGGCGCCGGGCGAATAGGGCGCGATCGGCTTGCTGCGTGCCGGGCGGAATGATGATGGTCTTGGGCATGCTCGACACTCTCTCTGGTTTGACGGGGCTTGGTTCGTATGGGGATGATCATTCGGCCGCGTCGGCAGGCGCTGCCTGTCCGATCGCGCCGCAGAAATCGGCGACGGTCGACACCCAGCCGAAGAAGGTTTCGATGTTGTAGAGCGCGTCGCCTGCTGGATGAAGTCCGGCCCAGGCATGATGGGTCGCGTCCTCGCAGCATCGACGCCGAAATATTCGAGATGGAAGGCATCGCGCAGCGAGCATTCGACGCAGACATTGGTGGCGATGCCGGCGAAGACGAGATTGCGGATGCCGCGGGCTCTGCAGCACCGAGTCCATGTTGGTGTTGAAGAAGCCGGAATAGCGGCTCTTCGGCACCAGGATGTCGCCCGGTTTGGGTTGCAATTCGTCGATGATGGCATAGTCCCAGGTGCCCTTGGCGAGCAGCTGACCCTGCAGTTCCGGCCGTTTGCGCATGGTTTTCAGCGCGTTCGACTTGTGCCAGTTGGGCGAGCCGGGCCCGCCTGCCTCGACATAGTCAGCGATCCCAGCCGTTCTGGAAATAGACGACCAGAACGCCCGCTTCGCGGGCCGCATCGAGCGTCTTCTTGATGTTGGAGATCGTGCCCTTGGCACCCGAGATGTCGAAGCCGGCGAGATCGACGTAACCGCCTTCCGTCGAATAGGCATTCTGCATGTCGACGACGACGACCGCCGTTTCCGACGGCTTGAGCGTGATCGGCTCGGGACGTGCGGGAAGCGTGACGCTCTTCGTCAGTTCCGGACGCGGCTGATAGCCAGCAACAACGGCCTGCGCTCATTCGGCGGCCTCCAGTATCTGGTTCACATGAGCGCGGCTCTTCATCAGCGGCTGGATGCGCTGGCCGAACTGCTCCATGCCGATCGAGGAAGTCGTCGAAGGTCAGCATCGACGCCACCGGTGCCGGCGACTGTGGCGCATCTCGTCGAGCATGGCCGCGACTTCCGGGCGTAGGAGCCGACCAGCGTGCCCATGTTGAAGTTGACGGCTGACACCGGGTGCGGCCATGTGACTGGACGTGCTGGTCGTCGGCGGCGACTTGGTATCGGCGTTGGCCTGCCGGCCAGCCACTGGCCATCGCGTCCACGTCGGCACCCGCCGTTGTAGTGCTCCCACTTGGCCAAGGCCGCCTCCGTCGGTCTCGTCGGCGATCACCATGATCAGCACGATAGTTGCCGCACGTCGCGGCCGGTCTTGTCCGTGGCCGCAAGCCATGGCGTTCATTGGTGGGCGCGATGGGCCGTCGGCGTGTTGACGCCCGTCGCCGCAAGCAGAAGTTGTAATCAGCCGTAGCTTGCGCCGAGACATCCATGCCGCGCGTTGGCTCTGCCCGGCGCAGATCGATCTTCACATCGGCCTTGCGGGCTTGGGCTGCATGCGTGCAGTCCTCCATCTGGAAGTACTTGCCCTTGAGGTCCGAGCGTGCCCGGTCGTCCCAGCAGCTCGCTGCAGGATGGTCGACGTATTCGGTGCTGATAGTCGTACCGCTTGTTGAAGTAGCTCGTCGCCCGGCCACAGGCCCATCTGGCTCGTATTCCGGCCGCTGCCCAGCCGGTGATCGATGTTGACGCCGAAGCGGCCGCTCGAGATCGAATCGATGGTCGATGCCATGCGCGCCACGATCGCCGGCGGCATGGTGAGCACCGCGACCGAGGCGATAGAGCTGGATGCTCTTGACGTGACGGCGGCAAGGCCGGCCATCAGCGTGAAGGCTCTCGAGGTTGTGGTCCCAGAACTCGCGTCTTGCCGCCGAAGCCGCGCAGCTTGATCATCGAAAGTGCGAAGTCGAAGCCGTAGTGCTTCGGCCTTGCAGCACGATCTGCCTTGTTGAGCTCGAAGGTCGGCTTGTATTGCGGCGAATTGGTCCGAGATCAGCCAGCCGTTGTTGCCGATCGGGATGAAGACGCCGATTTCCATTCCTGTTCTCCGCTTCTGGAGGCGCGCTGGGCGCCGTTTTTGTTTCGCCAGAAACGAAGCAATCGCCGTGCCAGTCTAAAAAGCTATTCAGAAACAGTGGCTTGGTTTGGAGGGCTGAAATATTTTTACCGAATGGTCAAAATTTGAGGGCGATCTGGCTCGATTTGCTCGTCTTTGCATCCGAATGTCGGATGTGCTGCGTGAAAATTGATCGCGGGCGATCGCGCTGGCCGAAGTCAGCGGCTCCCAAGCTTCTGACAAACATCAAGTTTTAGAGTGTGCTGCTGCTGCCCACGGATTGATCATCGTCAGATCGTTGCCGGTCTGAAATTCCTGCCGACGCGCGTGCCGAGCCGCCTAAGCTATTGAACGGGCGAGGCGTGTCCATTACATTGCAGCTGGAAACGCCGGACCTTGAATCCGGTTGTTGTTGGAGACTGTGCCGATGGGCTTTCAGGTAATGACCATGAGCGATGCGGCTGCCGCACGCGTCAGGGCGATCGTCGAGAATTCCGGTCCGGATGCAAAGGGCATCCGCGTGGGCATCAAGAAGGGTGGCTGCGCCGGGATGGAATACACCTTCGAGGTCGCGCGCGAGGCCCAGTGCAAAAGATGACCGGATCGAAAAGGATGGCAGCGTCGGTCTGGATCGACCCGGCAGCGGTTCTTTATCTGCTCGGCACCGAAATGGGCTTCGAGACCACCACGCTGCGCTCTGGTTTCACGTTCAACAACCCCAATCAGACCTCGGCCTGCGGCTGCGGCGAGTCTGGTCGAGCTCCAGGCTGCCGACTTGACGGAACTTGCAAGGCAGCGTCAGGCCACACCGGCCTGACGGGCCGGCCCAGAGCCGTTATCCTGCAGGTTGGAAGAGGTGCGATGCATGGATGAATGCATCGAATCATTCTTTTTGCCGAAATGCGAAAAAATATCTTGCGAAGCGTTGCTTTTGCTAAATAAACTGCGGGCATGGATACAAGCGACCGCAAAATCATCGATCTTCTCGCCGAAGACGCCCGCCGCTCGCTCGCCAGCATTGGCGATGTGGTAGGACTTTCACCCTCTGCCGTCAATGAGCGCATCCGCCGTCTCGTCGCGGCAGGTGCCATCAGGCGCTTCACGCTGGAGGTGGATCCGGTGGCCCTTGGCCTGCCGATCACCGCCTTCATGCTGGTGACGCTGCCCCAGGATACGGAGCAGGCGGCCTTCCGGGACTATGCCGAGGCGCATCCCGCCGTGCTGGAATGTCACCATGTCACGGGCGGCTGGTCCTACATGCTGAAGATCCGCACAGCCGATCTCACCGGCATCGAAACCTTCCTGGCGGATCTTAAAGGTGAGCGACTGATTGCCCGCAGCGAGACGATGATCGCGCTTTCGACAGCGAGCGAGCGCAGCTACGTCATCGGCACCGATTGAGATGGATGCGCTCGTCTTCGGCAAGGGACTGGTGCTCGGCATTGCGATCGCCGCGCCGCTGGGGCCGATCGGCGCGCTCTGTATCAACCGGACGCTGGAGCGTGGCTTCTGGGCGGGCGTCGCAGGCGGTCTGGGCACGGCACTTGCCGACGGTGTCTATGCGGCACTGGCAGCGGCAGGTTTTACGGCGCTCGGCTCTTCTCTCGGCTTCATCCAATTGCCCCTACAGGTCGTCGGTGGCCTCTTTCTCCTCTATCTCGGCCTGAGCAGCCTCAAGCCGCGCGTCAACGTCTCCGCCGCACCTGTTGCAGCACGCGGCTTGCTGACAACCACAGCGGCGACTTTTCTGCTCACCATCGCCAATCCGGCAACGATCCTCACCTTCGCGGCGATTTTCGCAGGGCTCGGGCTTGCCGCCGGTCAGAACGCCGGCGAGGGCGACGCAGCCGGCTTTCTTCTGGTCGCCGGCGTCTTTCTGGGCTCGCTTGCCTGGTGGTTCTTCCTGAGTGGTGTCGTGAGCCTGTTGCGCTCGCGCTTGCCGGAGGGATTCGCGCTTCTCGTCGCCCGCATCTCGGCATTCGTCCTTGTCGCCTTTGGTGTCGTGGCTCTCCTGCACGCCTTGATGGCGTTGCTCTGATCATCCTGCCAGCCGAAGCTATCACGAGTTTGTTAGGCCAGTGTCAATTCAGGCCACGACCAAGAATTCCCTTGGAAATCCAATGTTGAACCGCTCGGATTTCCATTCGATTGTGCTACAGATCACAGCGGAGCAGGCAGCTTTTCTGCCTTGGGGGTGCCAATGTCACACAGGCAGGCGACGGCCAATGCGATGTTCGATTTCATCACGGAATCATCGCAGGCCCGCAACAACGATGCGGTGCTGGCCAGCCTGGACAAGGCTGCCAGGGCCTTTGGCATGGACTGCTACGCGATTTCAGGCATTCCGCTGCCCAACGAGCGCATCGATCCCTACTTCATGCTGAATGCCTGGCCGGATGGCTGGTTCGAACGCTACGTTCAGCAGAACTACGTGCATGTCGATCCCGTGATCTACCGGACCAAGATGTCGAACGAGGCCTTCGTCTGGTCCGAAGCTCTGGCTGACCAGCCGCTCAGTCGGACGGCGAAGCGGGTGATGAACGAGGCAACCGAGTTCGGGATGTTGGACGGCTACAGCGTTCCGCTGCACTCGGTGGGCGGCTTTCAGGCGATCGTGACATTCGGCGCGAAGAAGGTCGATCTGTCGAGTGAGCAGCGGGGCGCGCTGCACATCGTTTCAATCTATGCGCACAACCGGTTGCGTGCCTTCCTGTCCGATAACAACGAGCGCAGCGCTGCCGCTGCCGGAAAAGTGACCCCGCGTGAGCGTGAGGTCATATTGTGGTGCTCGGCCGGAAAGACCAATTGGGAAATTGGCCAAATTCTTGGAATTTCTGAGAAAACTGTCCAGCATGAAATCGCGTCCGCCAGCCGCAAGTTGAACTCGGTGAACCGGGCTCAATTGATCGCCGAATCGATCAGGCTTGGTTTAATCAGATAAATAGGCAGAACTGCCTATATTGGATTTTTCCCCTATGCCGCACTGTACACCCGGGTGATTTTGGGGGTGCGGATGCTTGCGACGATCCTGGGCGCAGACACGCGTGACTATGCGGACATCATGGAGCAGGTCTGGCGCTTCCGACATCGCCAGTTTGTCGAAAGACTGGGCTGGGAAGCGTGCCGCCGTGCGGACGATCGCGAGATCGATGAGTTCGACGGTGAAGAAGCAATCCATCTGCCGCTGCTCGTCGATGGTGAGGTTGTCGGATATAGCCGGCTCCTCCCGACACTCAAGCCGCACCTGCTGTCAGACGTTTACCCCCATCTGATGGATGGGGCCAACTGGCCGCGCGGCGAGCGCATCTTCGAATGGACGCGCTGCATCGCCGAGGTTTCCGACAAGGCAATCGCTGGCGTGCCGATCTCCAACATCCTGATGACCGGGGTGATGGAGTATTGCCTTGTCGCAGGCATCCAGACGCTCGTTGTCGAGACCCATCCGAAGCTGGTCAACCTTCTGGTGACTACCGGCTGGGACGTGATGCCACTTGCGGCACCCAGCGTTCTGGAAGGTGCTCTGATTGTGCCGATTACGGCCAAGCCATCCATGGCAGGTCTTCTCCGGCACCACGAGCTCTACGGCATTACGGGCAGTGTCCTCGACCTCGAATTCGCTCCGGGTAACCCTTTTTCAGCATCGGCGCTGAGGCGTGTTCCCCTGGCCGAGCTGCCCCATGGAAGTATCGAATATGCAAGAATGGCAGGAGAATGACATGACGGATGGCCAATTCCCATCCTCCGATATCTACGTTCGCTCGATCGTTGAAGAGCAGGTCCGTAGCCTGAGAGAGATCATCAAGGGCGTGTCGCAGAAGGCGCCGCTGAGCGAAGACGCTCTTTTTCTCGATCATCTTCTACAGATGGTGTCTCTGGCGGCCGCAGATGGCTTGGATCGCCGCACTGGACGCAAGCGGCAGTCGTCAGAAGCCGACGGCGGCCTGCCGGAGATCCACGTCGATCTCGCAAAGATGGAGTTCGTCGCGAAGAGCCTCGATCGCGCCCAGTAGGTAAACCTGAATCGAGCGGCTCTCCTGCGGGTTGGTACACAGCTTCTTGAGGGCCTCATCAATCTGAAAGAGGCAATCCTCGACGTAATCGGTGGGCACAACAATTTTCAGGATTCGCTCAAGGTGCTGGTCGAAGAACGTTCTGAGCCGGGCCCCATCGATATGTTGCGCTGACAGAATGTCGGTCTTCAGGCAGTTTAGCGCGTCGTTATACATGGATTCCTCTATGCAACCTGCTGCAACTCAAGACTGTGTCCGGAAGTGGTGATATTTGCAATCGCCGAATGATCCAGCCGGTGCGCTTTTGCTCGCAAAGCCGTGACATAGCCCAAAAATACTCGTCCCCACGGTGGCGTTGTGAGGGGCTGCGTATTCTTGCCAATTATCAATTCGGAGGTCTCCGAGGAGGCGCCGGGCTCGAACAACCGTATGGGCAGCGAATCAGCGTCTGTTGATGCTGTTCAAAACGTCCCAGATCTCGGCGCCTGTTTCCCAGACGGCAGCATTGGCCTTGAAGCCCAGTTCACTCTGAACGAGCGACATCATTTCCGACGCGAGATCCACATTCGAAGCATCGGCAAGGGTGTCTTCACCCGATGGTGCGACAGATGCGGTGACGCCGCCCGGTGCCGTGCTGGAAAACCGTGTTTCCAGCCGGTCGTATTTGGGTGTCATCGCATTGGCGATATTGTTCGCCGAGACGGCAAGCCGTGTCTGCTGCGCCTGCATCCCGGAAAGGGAAATGCCCATGACGGCTGAAATGCTCATGGCTGTATCCTGCGTTCATACCGAAATTCAGAACATCAGAATAAACTGTGCCGGTTAGCATAATGCGAACGGTGATGGTTTCCCTTTAACAACGCTGCGCCGAAGACATGATCTGTTCCGATACAGACAGACAGGAGGCTTGCCGCTTCCATGCTGAATTGGCGATCCAATCCGCAAAGAAAAAACCCGGCGCGTCGCACCGGGTTTCAGGTCTTTGGATGGGATCGTCGGGCTTATTCGATGATCCGGATGATCTGACGCGTCTGCGGATCGACGATCACACGGCGCTCGTTGACGACAGTGTAGGAATAATCCTCGTAACCATCGACCGGATAGAGCTCGACCGGATCCTCGATCACGCGGCCGATCAGCACGTCGCCTTCATAAGGAACCGAGCGGACTTCGCGCTCCATGACATAGGTTTCGACCGGTGCCGGCACCACGATCGTCGACTGGGTGGCGACCGGAGCCTGCTGGATGATGACAGTTTCCTGCGCATTGGCCGACGCCGAGAGCGTCATGAGTGCCGCTGCACCAGCGAGGATAAGAGTATTGCGCATGTCTGTTCTCCTGTGTTGGACAGCTTGAAGAACGGGCACAGGGCCATTCCGTTCCATCACAGGGTTTGTCGGAATGTCACTACAAATGAAGAACGCCGCCTCAAGGGCGGCGTTCTCACGGCGAATTTCAGGCTGTCACTCTGCCGCTTCCGCGTAGGCTTCCATCGGCGGGCAGGTGCACACCAGGTTACGGTCGCCATAGACATTGTCGACGCGGTTGACCGAGGACCAGTACTTGTCCACCCGGAAGGCGCCCGGCGGGTAGCAGGCCTGCTCGCGGCTATAGGGGCGATCCCACTGGCCAACCAGGTCTTCCACCGTATGCGGCGCGTTCTTCAGCGGATTGTTGGCCTTGTCCATCCGGCCTTCCTCAATGTCGCGGGCTTCCTCTCGGATCGCCAGCATCGCATCGCAGAAGCGATCGATCTCGGCCTTCGTTTCGGACTCGGTCGGCTCGATCATCAGCGTTCCCGCCACCGGCCAGCTCATGGTCGGGGCATGGAAGCCGCAGTCGATCAGGCGCTTGGCGACATCGTCAACGGTGACGCCGGCTGACGCCTGCAGCGGACGCGTGTCGATGATGCATTCATGTGCAACGCGACCCGAGGCCGACGTGTAGAGCACGTCATAGGCGCCCTTCAGTCGTCCGGCGATGTAGTTGGCGTTGAGGATCGCGACCTTCGTCGCCTGCGTCAGGCCTTCGCCACCCATCATCAGGCAGTAGGACCAGCTGATCGGCAGGATCGACGGCGAGCCATAGGGACCGGCCGAGACCGCACCCGGACGACCGTCGGTGACGACATGGCCCGGCAGATAGGGCGCCAGATGCGCCTTGACACCGATCGGACCCATGCCCGGACCCGCCGCCGCCATGCGGGATGCAGAAGGTCTTGTGCAGGTTGAGGTGGGAGACGTCCGAGCCGATATCGCCGGGACGGGCGACGCCGACCATGGCGTTCATGTTGGCCCCGTCGAGATAGACCTGGCCGCCATGCTGATGGGTGATCTCGCAGATCTCGCGCACCGTCTCCTCGAACACGCCATGTGTCGAGGGATAGGTGATCATGCAGCAGGAGAGATTGGCCGCATGCTCTTCCGCCTTGGCGCGGAAGTCATCGAGATCGACGTCGCCGTTTTCCTTCGACTTGACCGGCACGACCGTCATGCCGACCATCTGGGCAGACGCCGGGTTGGTGCCATGGGCCGAGGTCGGGATCAGGCAGACGGTGCGATGAGTATCGCCCCGCGACAGGTGATAGGCGCGGATTGTCAGAAGTCCGGCATACTCGCCCTGAGCACCCGAATTCGGCTGCATCGAGATCGCGTCGTAACCGGTAACCGCGCAGAGCTTTTCCGAGAGGTCATCGATCATCTCCTTGTAGCCCAGCGCCTGATCGGCTGGCACGAAGGGATGGATGTCGGAAAACTCCGGCCAGGTGATCGGCAGCATCTCGGCCGTCGCGTTCAGCTTCATGGTGCAGGAGCCGAGCGGGATCATCGCCCGGTCGAGCGCCAGGTCGCGGTCCGACAGACGGCGGATATAGCGCACCATCTCGCTTTCCGCGCGGTTCATGTGGAAGATCGGATGCGTCAGATATTCGCTGGTGCGCAGCAGGTCTTCCGGCAGACGGTAGTCCGGCTCGAACTCCGCCACCTGCGAAATCGCCGCCGAAGGCGCGCCAGACGGCCTCGAGCGTCGCCGGACGGGTGCGCTCGTCGAGCGCAATGCCGACCTTGCTCTCGCCGACCTTGCGCAGGTTGACGCCTTCGGCGACGGCAGCCCGCATCACGAGACCCTGCATATGGCCGACCTCGACGGTGATCGTGTCGAAGAAGGTCTCCGGCTCGATCGTATAGCCGAGCTTTTCCAAGCCCTTGGCCAGCAGAACCGTCTTGCGGTGCACCTGCTGCGCGATTGCCTTCAGGCCCTGCGGGCCATGGAAGACCGCATACATCGAGGCCATGACGGCGAGCAGCACCTGGGCTGTGCAGATGTTTGATGTCGCCTTTTCGCGGCGGATATGCTGCTCGCGGGTCTGCAGCGACAGTCGATAGGCGCGGTTACCGCGGGCATCGACAGAGACACCGACGAGACGGCCTGGCATCGAGCGCTTGATCGCATCCTTGACCGCCATATAGGCCGCATGCGGACCACCGTAACCCATGGGAACGCCGAAGCGCTGGGTCGAACCGATGGCGATATCAGCACCCATTTCGCCGGGCGACTTCAACAGCAGCAGCGCCATGATGTCGGCAGCGACGGCGGCGAGCGCGCCGGTCTGGTGCAGACGGGCGATCAGGCCGGAGAAGTCATGCACATGGCCATGGGTGCCGGGATATTGGAAGATCGCACCAAACACTTCTGTCGGGTCGAGATCAGTGAAGGGATCGCCGACGGTGACCGTCCAGCCGAGCGGCTCGGCGCGGGTCTGGATGACGGCGATGGTTTGCGGATGGCAGTCCTTGTCGACGAAGAAGCCGGTTGCCTTGGTCTTCGCGCTGCGCTGGCAGAGCGCCATGGCTTCGGCGGCAGCCGTTGCCTCGTCCAGCAGCGACGCATTCGCGACGTCGAGACCCGTGAGATCCGTGACCATGGTCTGGTAGTTGAGGAGCGCCTCGAGGCGACCCTGGCTGATTTCCGGCTGGTAGGGCGTGTAGGCCGTGTACCAGGCCGGGTTTTCCAGGATATTGCGCTGGATCACCGGCGGCGTGATCGTGCCGTAATAGCCCTGGCCGAGGAGCGAGGTCAGGACCTTGTTCTTGTTCGCCGTCTCGCGCAGCTTGTCGAGCGCTTCGCGCTCGGTCATCGCCGCACCCCAGGTGAGCGGCACCTTCTGGCGGATCGAGCCGGGGACGGTCGCGTCGATCATCTCGTCGAGCGAATGATAGCCGATCACCTTCAGCATCTCGGTCATTTCGGCGGGCGAAGGACCGATATGGCGCCGGTTGGCGAAGTCGTAGGGATCGTAATCCGTGAACTGGAATTCCGTCGTCATTACGCGATCAGCTCCTTGTAGGCGGCTTCGTCGAGCAGGGCGTCGGCGTCAGAAGGGTTGGCGAGCTTCAGCTTGAAGAACCAGGCGGCACCTTCCGGATCGGAATTGACCAGCGACGGATCGTCGACGATCGCCTGGTTGATCTCGACCACTTCTCCATCGAGCGGGCAGTAGACGTCGGAGGCTGCCTTGACGCTCTCGACGGTCGCGGCGGTGCCATCCTTCTTGAAGCTGGACCCTTCGTCCGGCAGTTCGACAAAAACGAGATCGCCAAGCTGGCCGGCGGCATGGGTGGTGATGCCGACGGTTGCGACATCGCCTTCGATCTTCAGCCATTCGTGTTCAGCGGTGAATTTCAACATGGGTTCTCTCCGGAGATTTTTCTTCAGCGTTTGTAGGTGGGGGTAACGAAAGGAAGGGCGGCGACGGTGAGGGGCAACAGCTTGCCGCGCACCTCCGCAAAGACCTGGGTGCCGGGGGCGGCCATCGCGGTCGGTACATAACCCATGGCGATCGGTCCCTCGGCGCTCGGACCGAAACCGCCGGATGAGACGTGACCGATCTCGGTCTGGCCTTCGGCATCGGCGAACAGCTTCGCCGGCGGACGCACCGGCGCCTTGCCCTCAGGCTTCAGACCGACGCGGCGGCGAGAAACGCCATTCTCAAGTTCGCCGAGGATGCGTGCTGCACCGGGAAAGCCGCCCGCACGGGCGCCACCGTTCCGGCGCACCTTCTGGATCGCCCATTCGATCGACGCTTCGACTGGCGACGTCGTCGTGTCGATGTCGTTGCCATAGAGGCAGAGGCCGGCTTCAAGGCGCAGCGAATCGCGGGCGCCGAGGCCAATCGGCTGACAGTCCGGCTGGTCGAGCAGCGCCTTGGCGAGATCGGTGGCGCGGTCTGATGGCACGGAGATTTCGAAACCGTCCTCGCCGGAATAGCCGGTGCGGGAGGCGAGGGCAGGGATGTCGCCGAGGGCAAGCTCCCGCACATCCATGAACTTCATGGCTGCAACATCGGAATTGAGCGCCGCAAGCACGGCTTCCGCCTTCGGCCCTTGGAGGGCGAGAAGCGCCCGGTCGTCATGCACGAGAACCTGAACACCATCAGCAAGCTTTGCCCGCATATGGGCAATGTCGGCATCCTTGCAGCCGGCATTGACCACGACCAGCAGGCGTTCGCCGAGGCGTGAAATCATCAGGTCGTCGAGGATGCCGCCATTGTCGTCGGTGAAGAAGCCGTAGCGCTGGCGGCCGTCCTTCAGGCCGAGGATGTCGACGGGAACGAGCGTTTCCAGTGCTTTCGCCGCATCATCATAGGTGCCGGAGGCGGCGACCAGTTCGACCTGGCCCATGTGGGAAACGTCGAAGAGGCCAGCGGCCGAACGGGTGTGCAGGTGTTCTTTCAGCACGCCAGCGGGATACTGCACCGGCATGTCGTAGCCGGCGAAGGGCACCATCTTGGCGCCAAGCGATACGTGAAAGTCGTAAAGAGGGGTGCGTTTGAGTTGGGTCTGATCGTCCAAGACGTCGCCTCCGGGTTTGAGCGCTCGCGCGCTTGCTCAAGTCTGGGCACGGTTGTGCCGCTTCATGAGCCCCCTCTGTCCTTGTGCCTGAGATTGTTATCCCTTCGGCGCGGCCCGCTTTGGAAACGGGCCTCTCTCCAGAGTGCAGTCGACGCCTTGCTGGTCCTTTTGCCTGAGAGTTTCCGGGGCGGTTGCTCCTTCGGCTCCGGATCAAACCGGTATCTCCCAACAAGGTCATGAAGGCATTATCTGGCAGTGTGGCGACTTGGCAAGAGGCTGCGTCGCTCGCAAGCAGATTTTTGTCGCTCGGACATCATGTTTGCGTCAGCCGGGCATGAGGCGGGGCAGACCGCAGGCGCGGCATCTCGCCACTTGGCAGGACGGGCACATCGCGATAATGCAATGGTCCGAACGGGGACGACAATGAAACCGAAGGTCAAGACAGTGACGATCATCCTGCGCATCTTCTGCGCCATTGTCTTCCTGTCGGTTGGTTTTGGTCATCGGACACCTGCTGCCATCGCGGCTGATGTTCAGTCGCTCGCCTACAGCCTTCCTGACGGCAGCTTTGCCGACCTGTGCATTGCAGACCAGGGCCAGAAACACGCCAAGCCTGCCGGCGATTGCGAAGCCTGCCGCCTTGCAGGCGCCGTCATCCTGCCTTCACCCTCGGATCAGTCCTGGCTTGTCAGTGCGTTTTCCAGCCTTGGGTTGGTCAGGCCCTTCGTATCGACAGATCGCTCTCGGTATGTCCTCGACCGTCCCCGCCTGCGCGGGCCGCCGCCCACCGTCTGATCATTTTCACCATCAGACAATGACGGACGACCGCCGACGGCCAAGACGGACCGCGGCACGGAGAGACACCCATGAAGACCCAACTGATCATCGCAACCACGATCGCAACGCTCGCCACGACTACGTCCGTGTTCGCGCATGCGACCTTCGCCAACCAGCCTGCCAAGGTCGGCTCTTATGTCGCCGCCACGCTTCAGGTGCCGCATGGCTGCGACGGCAAGGCAACGAACGAAGTCCAGATCAAGCTGCCGGAAGGATTCATCTCCGCCAAGCCGATGCCGAAGGCCGGCTGGGACGTGGAAGTCATCACTGGCGACTACCAGAACAGCTACGACAACCACGGCAAGGCCGTGAAATCCGGTCCGGTCGAAATCCGCTTCAAGAACGGCGACCTGCCGGACAATTTCTATGACACCTTCACCGTCTACGGAAAGATCGCCGCCGGCGATCCGGCGACGGGCCTGGCCTTCCCGACGATCCAGCTCTGCGGCACGGATGGCAAGGTTGCCTGGGACCAGATCGCGGCACCGGGCCAGGATCCCCATGACCTCGATGGTCCGGCACCTGTTCTACAGCTCGTGGCAGCCGAAGGCGACGCGCATGGCGGACACGGGGCACACGGCGCCCATGGTGGTCATGCCGCTCCTGCCGAGCAGGCCGCAGCAGACGGTCATGGCGCTCATGGTGCGCATGGCGATCACGCCGGTCATGGCGATCACATGGCGGCTGCCGATCCCGGTGGGTTCGAAGCGGTCACTGCAGGAGACCTCGAGCTGACGGCCGGTTTCACCAAGGCCATGCTCCCCGGCCAGCCTGTCGGCGGCGGTTTCATCACCATCACCAACAAGGGCGGCGAAGACGACAAGCTGGTGTCTGCGACCTCCGCCCAGGCCGGCGAAGTGCAGCTGCACGAGATGGCCATGGAAGGCGAGGTGATGAAGATGCGTCAGCTGAACGACGGTATCGCAATCCCGGCCGGCCAGACGGTCGAGTTGAAGCCGGGTGGTCTGCATCTGATGTTCTTCAAGGTGGCCGAGGCCTTCAAGGAAGGTGCGACCGTCAACGTCACGCTCACCTTCGAAAAGGCCGGTGCCGTGGACGTCATCCTGCCGGTTGGCCCGGCCAGAAGCAACTGATCCACTCAAGTCTCGCATAAAAGAAGCCGCGACCGTCAAACGGTCGCGGCTTTTTCGTGGGCTTGGGAGGGAGAGGTTAGGCTACAGAGTTCTTGTAGGCTTCGATCGTTTCGGCAAGCGTCGCCTGTTCGTAGCGAGCCTGCGTGGACGTCAGGAAATAGAGGGCGAGTGCCGGCGGCTGCACGACATTCACCAAAGCCCGCAGTCTCAAATCTTCGCTCTGTGCTGCCTGCTGTGCCAGCACACGGGTATGCTCTTCCACATACGTGGCACGGGAGACGCGCTGTGGCGGTTTCACCGGTTCCATCGCATAGGCGGCGGTTTGTGCTGAGACTGTGACAACCTGTGTCATGGGCGTTTTCCAGATTACATAACGATATTAGCATAAACCACGGTTATCTATGCATCTTTAAGTCGAATGATGATATTTGAATAAAATTCTAATGGTTGCAAATCGCTGTCATCGCGCCCGAACTCGTGCCCTCATTGCGCCAGATCAAGGCGGATTTTCCCCATAACGGGATAGTGGCTCATCACGACACGAGGAGCCGAGACATGATCATTCTTGTCGGTTATGCGACCATCGAGGGACAGACGCGCAAGATTGCGGAAGCCATTGCTGCGAACATCGAAGCGGCGGGCGATAGAGCTCTGTTGTTCGACATCACCTCGGGCGCGGAATACGCGCTCGGCCATCCCGAGGCGGCGATCCTGTGTGCACCCGTCCATGCGGCCCGCTATCCCCACGCCTTTGCAAGCTTTGTGCGCCAGGAAGCGTCCTGGCTGAACGGCGTGCCCTCGGCTTTCGTGTCGGTTTCGATGCTGATCCGCAGTGAGTTCGAAGAGGAGCAGGAAGAGGCGACGCACTTCCCGGACGGACTGCTCGCCGAGACCGGCTGGAAGCCCGCCCGTGTTCACCACGCGGCCGGCGCACTGCGCTACACCGAATATGACTTCTTCAAGCGCTGGATTATCAGGCGCATGGCCGAGCATGAGAATGCCCCGACCGATGTCAGCCGCGACCATGAATTCACCGACTGGGTGGCCCTGAAAGCCTTTGTCGACGACGTTCTGACGCTGGCAAAGGCTTGACGCGCTAGCCTCGACGGGCTTGAACGGCTGGAGACAACAGCCGTTCAAGCGGAGGCATCAATGTTTCATATCCTGCTGGTCGCGATCGGTGGCGCGACAGGATCGGTGGCCCGCTATCTGACCGGCCTCGCGATGACGCGTCTCTTGGGTCCCGGCTTTCCGTGGGGCACGATCACCGTCAACATCGTCGGATCCTTCGCGATCGGCCTGCTGACGGAGCTTGTCGCTCGCAAGCTTGCAGCACCCATGGAGATGCGGCTGCTGCTCGTGGTCGGTTTCCTCGGCGGCTTCACGACATTCTCATCCTTCTCCCTCGACACCATGGCGCTCGTTGAGCGGGGCGCTGTGCTGACCGCTTTCGGCTATGTTGCGGCAAGTGTTGCCCTGTCGCTCGCGGCCGCTTTCGGCGGCCTTGCCCTTGGGCGCAGCCTGTTCTGAGCAGCCTGCCTGCATTTCCGCTTTCCCTTTCCGGCCGAAATCTACTAAAGGCACGGGACAAGTGGGTGGAGAACCCGAGCACGAAAGATTTCCCTGATGGCAGGCATCGAACATATCACCGTGGAAGCCGATGAGGCGGGCATGCGGCTCGACCGTTGGTTCAAGATCCACTATCCGGGTCTCGGCTTCGGCGCGCTTCAGAAGCTGCTGCGCTCGGGCCAGGTCCGTGTCGACGGCGGTCGCGTCAAGACCGATGCCCGCGTCCAGCCCGGCCAGGTCGTCCGTGTGCCGCCCATGGATGTCGACGCCAAGAAGACCGGCCCGATTGCAAGCCACGACCTGAAGCATGGCGACGACCATGAACTCCTGTCGCGCATGCTGCTGCATGAAGACGAAAAGGTCTTCGTGCTGAACAAGCCCGCCGGCCTTGCCGTTCAGGGCGGCTCCGGTCTCAATCGCCACATCGACAAGATGCTGGAAGCCTGGACCAGCAGGAAGGGCGAAAAGCCGCGCCTCGTTCACCGCCTCGACCGCGACACCTCTGGCGTGCTCGTCGTTGCCCGTACGCGTGGCGCGGCCCAGAAGCTGACGGCCGCCTTCCGCGAGCGCGACACCAAGAAGATCTACTGGTCGCTGGTGAAGGGCGTTCCGCGCAAGCACGAGGACAAGATCTCGACCTGGCTCACCAAGGACCAGACCGATGAGGGCGACCGGATGCGCGTCTGCAAGCACGGCGAGGACGGGGCAGACCACGCCATCACCTATTACCGCGTGATCGATACGGCGGCCCAGAACCTCGCCTGGCTGGAAATGGAGCCCTATACGGGCCGTACCCACCAGCTGCGCGTTCACGCGCTCCATATCGGACATCCGATCATCGGTGACCCCAAATACTTCATCGACGACCATAACTGGGACTTCCCCGGCGGCATACAGAAGCGCCTGCATCTGCATGCACGCTATATCGACCTGCCGCATCCCAATGGTGGTCGCCTGAAGGTGACCGCACCGCTGCCGCCGCACATGGTCCAGACCTGGAACCTGCTTGGCTTCGACCAGGCGGATGGCGATAGGGACGCCGAATGAAGCTGGTCCTATTCGATTGCGACGGCACGCTGGTCGACAGCGCCGGCCTGATCCATGAGGTCATGCGCCACACCTTCATCGCCTTCGGCAAGCCCGAGCCGGCGCTTGAGACGACCAAGTCGATCATCGGGCTGACGCTCGACATTGCGATCGCCCGTATGGACGGCAAGCCGCATGCCGACGACGAGGCAGTCGCCATGGCGGCCCACTACAAGAAGATTTTCGCCGATGTCCGCCGGGACTCCGGTTTTGGCGAGACCATGTTCGACGGCATCCGTGAGGTACTGGATGCCCTGATCGCGCGCGACGACATCTGGCTCGGCGCCGTGACCGGCAAGTCGCGCCGCGGTCTGGAAATGATCCTTGAAGGCCATGGACTGAAGCCCCATTTCCTGTTCTGCCGCACGGCGGACGAATGCCCCTCCAAGCCGCACCCAGCCATGGTCACCGAATGCTGCGACGAGGCAGGCATGGCGCCGCGTGAAACGATCGTCATCGGCGACGCGATCTACGACATGCAGATGGCAAAGGCCGCAGGCGCGACAGCGATCGGCGTTGCCTGGGGTTACGCCAATCCGGACGAGCTCTGGAAGGCCGGAGCCGATGCCGTGGTCGAACGCCCCGCCGACCTTCTGGCCTATATCCACTAGGAGCCCTTGATGCGCGACGAACTCAGCCAGGACATTTTCGGGACCTTCATTCCGGAACCGAGCCATGAGGATCCGGTGCGCCGGGCGCAGATCCAGATGAAGCGGCCGCTGCCGAAGCGCTTTTACGAGAGCGTCGGCATGGAGGAGCGTGACGACGGCTTCTCGATCACCCTCGACGGCAAGTCGGTGAAGACGCCGGCCAAGAACCTGCTGACGCTGCCGACTCGTGAGGCGGCTGAACTGGTGGTGGCCGAATGGTCCGGGCAGGGCGAGTTTATCGACCCGGCGACCATGCCGGTCACCAAGCTTGCCAATACCGCCATCGACGCCGTTTCGAACAGCCTTTCTGAGGTCTTCGACGAGATCGTCCGTTTCGCCGGCACGGATCTCCTTTGTTACCGTGCCGATGGCCCGACGGAATTGATCGACCGCCAGGCCGCACGCTGGGATGCCGTGCTGTCCTGGGTCGCGACTGCCCATGGCGCCCGTTTCTTTCTTGTCGAGGGCGTGATGCATCAGGAGCAGCCGGCCGAGGCTGTGGCGGCTTACGCGCGTGCTCTTGAACGCTACCGCGATCCCTTCCAGATCTCCTGCCTCAGCGTCGTAACGACGCTGACGGGCTCGGCTGTTCTGACCCTTGCTTTCGCCGAGGGTGCTTTCGACCTCGACGAAGTCTGGTCGCTGGCACATCTCGACGAGGACTGGACAATCGAGCATTGGGGCTCGGATGCCGAGGCCGAAGCACGTCGTGAGGCGCGGTATGGCGAATTCGCGTCGGCAGCCTCACTCTTCGCGGCCCTTCAGTCCGCAAGTTAACCGTCCACTAACCATAAATGGCGAATTCTCGGGCAGGTTCAGAATCACCTGTCCGGGGTCGTCATGTTCGCTCGCAGTCTCCGCATCGCCGCAGCCGTCGGGCTCCTCATGGTGTTGGCATCCTGTACGCTGCTGCATGGCCGAAGCATCGACCGGCCGCTGGTCTACTACGTCCGCAATGTCACTGTTATGGCCGACGCCCGCATCCCGCTCGACCTGATCGAAAGCGTTGATCGCCGCGTCTCTTCGGCAATTGCTGCGACCCGGGCGCCCGCGGGTGCGGAGCGCGTCGTGCTGCTGGTTAAGATCGACCATCTCGGCTTTGGCGAGGGCGCCCGCCGCAGGCTCGCCCAGGCGAAGTTCACGGTGACGGCGACCTCCGTCGAGACGGGTGAGCCGGTGGCGCAAGGCTTCTTCACGGTCAACAGCCCGACCGACGATCCCCGTTGGACGCGCCAGGCGCTGGCCGAGGAGATCGCAGCGCGCATCCGTTTCGCCTTCTCGCTGACGACGCCGCGTATCCGAAAGTCGCAGCCGCCAAGGACCATATCCACCCGCCTTGTCTCCGACCCCGCGCCGGTCATCGTGCCGAACGCACCAGCCTCTGTGCCGCGCGCAGCGGCGGCCATGCCCAAGGTCGAGCCGCAAAAGCCTGTGGCGGTGACGGCGCCGGCCGCCCCCGCACAACCAGCACCCCAGGAGATGGCGGCCCCTCCGGTTGTCGAGGCCCCCGCCGTGCGTGCCGCGGCTCCCGCACAGCCGGCGCGTCGTGCGGCTGACGTCGGGTCCGGCACACCTGTGGAGCAGGGAGCAAGCGGCACGATCCGCCTGCGCGCCGATTGTGATCCGTCCGTCACACCGGATTGCGCCGCGAACCCATGATCGGCCCTTGGGTCGCGATGACGCAGCTGCAAGGCGCAGCCGTGATTGACTTGAACCTGACCTCGGCCTAATCCTCATGACGGATGGTTTCCGGACGACAGAGATGTTGTCCGGAGAGCAAAAGGGAATGCGAAGGCGTGGACCCCAACCGGGCATGCCGAACGCAGCCGACCCCGCGACTGTATTGCAGCGAGGGTTCTCCATCCGCTCTGCCGTTTCAGGTGGTGACGGGTCGCGGTGTGCGGCCGGCCTCTCAAGAACGGCAGAACGGAAAAGCCACTGGGGTGGCAACACGATCAGCCGGGGCAGGACGCCTCTTTCTCTACGAATCGTCCGCTCTTTCGTGTTGCCGACAAACCCTGGGAAGGCGAGGAGAACCCGACGGTCCTTTAAAGACCACGACCTGCGAGCCAGGAGACCTGCCATCCACGGGCATGGTGCCCACACTGGGGAGGTTTCCCCGTTGCCAGCACGGAGGTTGTCGTGGCGACGTCTTGCATCCGCGGGTCCGTGAGGCCCCGCCGATGCCGGTCCGTATATGCGGATCGTGCATCGATTGATTCTTCGCGCGTGTCTGGAACATGCGCCGCAGGTCAGCTGCGTGCGGTCTGGGGCCTTGGCACGCCATGACCGCATCCCAATCCCGATCCATCCTCGTTCTCGGCGGTGCCCGCTCGGGGAAGTCGCGTTTTGCCGAAACAACGGCGCGCAGCACCGGCCTGGATCGCGTTTATCTGGCCACGGGCCGCGCCTGGGACGACGAGATGGGCGCCCGCATCGAGACTCACAAGGCCGACCGTGCCAATGACGGCTGGACGACGCATGAGGAGCCGCTGGATCTCGTCGGGTCCCTGAAGGCGCTCGACAAGCCGGACAGGGTCATTCTCGTTGACTGCCTGACCCTCTGGGTCACCAATCTGATGATGGAAGACGGCCGTGATGTCGACGCAGACGGCGCTGCACTCGCTGCCACCCTTGGGCAACTCCAGGCCACCGTGATCTTCGTCTCCAATGAAGTCGGCCTCGGCATCGTGCCCGAAAACAAGATGGCCCGCGCCTTCCGCGACCATGCCGGCCGTCTCCACCAAGCCGTCGCCGCCCTCGTGCCTGAAGTCTATTTTATCGCGGCAGGTTTGCCGTTGAAAATGAAGGGTTGAACCATGTTGCAGCAGAAGATCCCCGCCACCGTCATCACCGGCTTTCTGGGGGCCGGCAAGACCACCATCATCCGCAACATGCTGATGAATGCCGGCGGCAAGAAGATTGCGCTGATCATCAATGAATTCGGCGATCTCGGCGTCGATGGCGACGTGCTGAAGGGCTGCGGCGCCGACAATTGCACCGAGGATGACATCATCGAGCTCACCAATGGCTGCATCTGCTGCACGGTCGCCGACGACTTCGTGCCGACCATGCTGAAGCTGCTCGACCGTGACGTGAAGCCCGATCACATCGTCATCGAAACCTCGGGCCTGGCGCTGCCGCAGCCGCTGGTCGCTGCCTTCAACTGGCCGGACATCCGCACCCGCGTCACTGTCGATGGTGTCGTCACCGTGGTCGACAGCGCGGCCGTTGCCGCCGGTCGTTTTGCCGACGACCATGATGCCGTCGCCGCCCAGCGCGCCGAAGACGACAGCCTCGACCACGAGAGCCCGATCGAGGAACTCTTCGAGGACCAGCTGACCTGCGCCGACCTGATCGTCCTCAACAAGACTGATCTGCTCGACGCTACCGGCATTGCCGCGGTGCGCGCGGAAGTCACCGGCCGCACCAGCCGTAAGCCGTCGATGATCGAGGCAAAGAATGGGGAGGTGCCGTCGCTTGTCCTGCTCGGCATCGGTGCCAGCACCGAAGACGACATCGACAATCGCAAGTCGCATCACGAACTGGAGCATGAGGCGCTGCATGCTTCGGGCGAAGACCACGACCATCATCACGATCACGACGAGTTCGAAAGCTTCGTGCTGAAGCTCGGCGCCATCAAGGACGCTTCCGATTTCATCGAGCGACTGAAGCCGGTTATCGAGAAGCACGACATCCTGCGCCTCAAAGGCTTCATCGACGTGCCCGGCAAGCCGATGCGCCTTGTCATCCAGGCCGTCGGCACCCGCATCGACACCTATTTCGACCGTCCCTGGACATCCAGCGAAAAGCGCGAGACGCGGATCGTTGTCATCGGCCTGCATGAATGGGATTTCGGCGCTGTCGTTGAAGACGTCCAGGCAGCGGCCGGCTGATCCATGCATCTCCTGCTTGCCCAGAAGGGATCGATCAGCGACGGCGACGAGGCGATCGATCTCGGCCAGACGCCGGGGGACGTGTTGTTTCTCTCGGCGGCTGACACGGAGCTGGCTGCGATCGCGGCCGCCGTGGAGGCGCGGGGCGAGCAGGCGGTTCGCTGGCGGCTTGCCAGCCTGATGACGCTCAAGCATCCGATGTCGGTCGATACCTACATCGAACGCACGGCACGCCATGCGCGGCTGATCGTCGTTAGGGCGCTGGGAGGGGCAAGCTACTTCCACTACGCGCTGGAGGCTCTGCATGCATGCGCCCGACGCAGCGGCGCGGCCATCGTCGTGCTGCCCGGCGACGACAAGCCGGACGAGGGGCTTTCACCATTCCAGGCATTCCCTCACGAGGATCGCCAGGCTCTATGGACCTATCTGACCGAAGGCGGGGCGGGGAATGCCTCGGCTTTCGTGTCCTATGCCGAGGCTATTCTGTCCGGCGCCGACAGGCCGGAGCCGGCGCGGCCCTTGCTGAAAGCCGGCATCTGGTGGCCGGGCAGGGGCGTGATCGGGGTTGAGGAGTGGGAGAGGCTGGCGTTTGCGGCACCCCCTCTGGCCTGCCGGCCATCTCCCCCACAAGGGGGGAGAGCGGCAACACGCAGGCGTTGGTTCTGCCTTCTCCCCGTTCACGGGGAGAAGGTGCCACAGGGCGGATGAGGGGCACACGGTACCACGCGGTCTCTCCCCCTTGTGGGGGAGATGGCCGGCAGGCCAGAGGGGGTACGCTCCTCCCCAACCCCTCCCCACAAGGGGGAGGGGCTTCACCCCATCGCCCCCCTCTGCTTCTACCGCGCTTTGGTCCAGAGTGGCGAGACGGCACCCGTCGAAGCCATGGTCGAGGCCTTGAAGGCCGAGGGACTGATCCCCCTGCCGGTCTTCGTCTCGAGCCTCAAGGATCAAGTTTCGGTCGATACGCTACGCGCTATCTTCGGCCGCTTCCCGCCATCGGTGGTCATCAACACCACAGGCTTCGCCGTCTCGACCCCGGGCGCGGAAAAACCGTCGACCGTGCTCGACGAGACGGGCGCCGTCGTGCTGCAGGCGATCTTCTCATCTTCGCCGCGTACCACCTGGGAGAATTCGAGCCAGGGCTTAAGCGCCCGCGATCTGGCGATGAGCGTGGCCTTGCCAGAAGTCGATGGCCGCGTATTGACGCGCGCCGTTTCCTTCAAGTCGAAGGCGCGCTTTGACGAGCGGGTCGAGGCCAATCTTGTGAGCCACGAGCCGGATGCAGACCGCATGCGCTTCGTCGCCGAACTCGCTGCCAACTGGGCGACACTTCGCGCGACCGAGCCGGCAGAGCGACGCGTGGCATTGGTCATGGCCAACTACCCGAACCGTGACGGACGACTTGGCAATGGCGTCGGTCTCGATACGCCGGCAGGCACGATCGAAGTCATGCGCGCCATGCCGACGCCGGTTACGACGTCGCCGATCTGCCGGTCGACGGCGACGCGTTGATGCAGGCCTTGATGGCCGGGCCGACCAATGCGGCGAATGACGACCGCGTTATTCGCGAACGCCTTTCCGTCAGGGATTACAGAAAGTTCTTTGAGGATATTCCCAAAGAGGTTCAGAAATGCGTGACCGCGCGCTGGGGCGCGCCGGAGAGCGATCCCTTCCATCTCGACGGTGCCTTCGCGCTGCCGCTGATGCGCTTCGGCAAGCTCATGATCGGCATCCAGCCGGCGCGTGGCTACAACATCGATCCCAAGGAAACGTATCATTCCCCGGATCTCGTGCCGCCGCATGGCTATCTCGCCTTCTACGCCTTCCTGAGGCGGGAATTCGGAGCGCAGGCGGTCATCCATATGGGAAAACACGGCAATCTCGAATGGCTGCCGGGCAAGGCACTCGCCCTGTCGGAAAAATGTTTTCCAGAGGCGGTATTCGGCCCGCTCCCCCATCTCTATCCCTTTATCGTCAACGATCCCGGTGAGGGCACCCAGGCCAAGCGCCGGACGTCGGCCGTGATCATCGACCACCTGACACCGCCTCTGACGCGGGCCGAAAGCTATGGTCCGCTGAAGGATCTCGAAGCGCTGGTCGACGAATATTACGAGGCCTCGGGCGGCGATCCGCGCCGGCTAGTCTTGCTGAAGAAGCAGATCCTCGAGCTCATCGAAGACATCGGCCTCGACCAGGATGCCGGCATCGGCAAGGACGAGGCGGAAGATCAGGCGCTGGAGAAGCTCGACGCCTATCTCTGCGACCTCAAGGAAATGCAGATCCGCGACGGCTTGCACATCTTCGGGCTCGCGCCCGAGGGACGGCTGTTGACGGATCTCGTCGTCGCGCTTGCCCGGGTGCCACGCGGTCAGGGCGAGGGCGGGGATGCGAGTTTGCAGCGGGCGATTGCTGGTGATCTCCGTCTGCTCTCCCCCTTGTGGGGGAGATGTCAGCGACGCTGACAGAGGGGGGTAAACCGCAAGTGCTGAGGGATGAGTTGCCCCCCTCTGGCCTGCCGGCCATCTCCCCCTCAAGTGGGGAGATCGGCACAGCAGCCGATGGCGTGCCCCCTTCTCCCCGCAGCCATGGAGAAGGGGCCCGGAGGGCGGATGAGGGGCATATGTTCGACCCTCTCGACTGCGTCATGTCAGATCCGTGGATCGGCCCAAAGCCCGCGATCCTCGCCGATCTCATCGATACCCCCTGGCGCACCCATGGCGACACGGTGGAGCGCATCGAGCTACTCGCCGCCAAATTCGTCGCCGGCGAGATCGCCTGCCCGGACAACTGGCCCAGCACCCAAGCCGTCCTCGCCGAAATCGAAACCCGCCTGAAGCCTGCCGTCGTCTCCTCCGGCCCCGCCGAAATCGAGGGCCTGCTGAAGGGGCTCGCCGGCCAATTCGTGCCCCCGGGTCCCTCAGGCGCGCCGACGCGCGGACGCCCGGACGTTCTGCCAACGGGGCGAAACTTCTACTCCGTCGACAGCCGCGCAGTCCCCACGCCGGCGGCCTACGAACTCGGCAAGAAATCCGCCGAGCTGTTGATCCAGCGTTATGTGCAGGACCATGGCGATTGGCCGACCTCCTTCGGCATCACCGCCTGGGGCACGTCGAACATGCGCACCGGCGGCGATGATATCGCCCAGGCCCTGGCGCTCATCGGCGTCAAGCCGCTCTGGGACATGGCCTCGCGCCGCGTCACCGGCTTCGAGGTGATCCCGATGG
This sequence comes from Allorhizobium sp., assembly GCA_965283865.1. Taxonomy (GTDB): domain Bacteria; phylum Pseudomonadota; class Alphaproteobacteria; order Rhizobiales; family Rhizobiaceae; genus Allorhizobium. Next base: position 2,860,712 of record CBDIQA010000001.1, on the reverse strand, counting down.
CGATCCTCGGACGCCCGCGAGTCGACGTGACGCTGCGCATCTCCGGCTTCTTCCGCGATGCTTTCCCCGAGCAGATCGCGCTCTTCGACAAGGCGGTGCGGGCTGTCGCGGCCCTTGACGAGGACGAGGGTGAAAATCCGATTGCTGCGCGCGTGCGGGCCGAAACCGATAAGCTGAAAGGCGAGGGGCTGGACGAAAAGCAGGCCGCCCGCCGCGCCGGCTACCGGGTGTTCGGCTCCAAACCGGGCGCCTATGGTACCGGCCTGCAAGCACTCATCGACGAGAAGGGTTGGAGCGACCGCGCCGATCTCGCCGAGAGTTATCTCGTCTGGGGCGGTTATGCCTATGGTGCGGGTGAGGAGGGCAAGGCGGAGCGCGGCCTGTTCGAGGAACGCCTGCGCACCGTTCAGGCCGTGGTGCAGAACCAGGACAATCGCGAGCACGATCTTCTCGACAGTGACGACTACTACCAGTTCGAAGGCGGCATGACGGCGGCGATCGAACACGTCGCGGGCGTCAGGCCCAAGGTCTATCACAACGACCATTCGCGACCCGAAAGGCCTGTGCATCCGCAGCCTGGAAGAAGAGATTGGCCGCGTCGTGCGTGCCCGGGTGGTCAATCCGAAGTGGATCGAAGGCGTCATGCGCCACGGCTACAAGGGCGCATTCGAAATCACGGCGACGGTTGACTACATGTTCGCCTTCGCCGCAACGACGGGGGCAGTCCGCGACCACCATTTCGAAGCGGTCTACCAGGCCTTCATTCTGGACGAGCGCGTGCGCGACTTCATGGCCGAGAAGAATGCCCCGGCGCAAAAGGAACTGGCCGAGCGCCTGATCGAGGCCATTGACCGGGGCCTGTGGACGCCGAAGAGCAATTCGGCCAAGTTCACCCTCGTCGAGATGGCGCAGGGAGGAGAGCATGTCTGAGGTTGAGGTCGGAAAAGCGATGGCCTTGAGCGGCCATTGCCTGTGCGGCGGGGTGCGCTTTCGCACGCCCGGTCCTATCCGCAGCGCCGGTCATTGCCATTGCGAAAGCTGCCGCCGCGCGGCCTCGTCGCCGGTCACCACCTTCTTCACCGTTCCGCGAAAGGGAGCGGAACTCGCGGGTGAAAGCCTCCGCTACTACGCGTCTTCGCCAGGCGTGCGCCGCGGCTTTTGCGGCAGTTGCGGATCGCCGATGTCCTTCGAGACGGAGCGCCGACCTGACGATATCGATCTGTATGTGGCGAGCCTTGATGAAGGCCTGTCCGTTCCGATCCGCGAGCACTGGCACTGGGACGAACGCGTCGACTGGTTGCATGTCGCCGACGACCTGCCGAAGAGCGAGGGCGGCGTGTGACGAAGTCGGTGCATATCGAACTGGTGGAGGGTGATGACGCTCTCCTGACCGGAGCCGTCGATGCCATTCTCGATGAGGCAGCCAAAGCGCAGGGACACCCGTTCGAGGGCCGAAAGGTTCAGCTGCGGGCCGTGGACGCTGACGGCAAGATATTGGGCGGGCTGATTGGTGCCCATCTGCAGCGCTGGTTCTTCGTCAAGCTTCTGGCTGTTTCGCCCGAGGCGCGCGGCGGCGGCATCGGTGCGCAATTGCTCGCACGAGCCGAAGCCATGGCGCGCGAGGATGGCCTCGTCGGGATCTATCTCGACACCTTCGAATTCCAGGCGCCGCGCTTCTACCTCCGCGAGGGCTACCGCGAGATCGGTCGCTTGCCGAAGGTGGGAGATGCCCCGCAGCGGATCTGGTTTGCAAAAGAATTCAACGATACCGGGAGTACGACATGACCGAGGAAATCCCTTCGACCGGCGAGGCCGATCTCGCTCGCCACGCGGAAAAAATGGCCAAGAAGAAGGCCGCGCGCGACAAGATCATGGCGACGAAGACCGGCGAGAAGGGCCTGATCATCGTTCACACCGGTAAGGGTAAGGGCAAGTCGTCCGCCGCCTTCGGCATGATCTTCCGCCACATCGCACACGGCAAGAAATGCGCCGTGGTCCAGTTCATCAAGGGCGCCATGTCGACTGGCGAACGGGACATGATCCTCAAGCATTTCTCGGACCTGTGCGACTTCCACACTATGGGTGAAGGCTTCACCTGGGAAACCCAGGACAAGGCGCGCGATATCGAGATGGCGCAGGCCGCCTGGGCGAAGGCCAAGGAATTGATCCGCAATCCCTTGAATTCCATGGTGCTGCTCGATGAGGTGAATATCGCCATCCGCTACGACTACATCGATCTCGCAGACGTGCTGGAGTTCCTCGCGACCGAGAAGCCTCCGATGACGCATGTCGTCCTGACCGGCCGCAACGCCAAGGACGAGCTGATCGAACTTGCCGATCTCGTGACGGAGATGGAACTGGTGAAGCACCCCTTCCGCTCGGGCATCAAGGCTCAGATCGGGGTCGAGTACTAGCGGGCGAACGGCAAATGGCTGAGTACTCAGCGCCGAAGAAAATCTGGGAGCGATCTATTGTGGATCACTGACAGAATTTCGATGTCGGGAGACCGGATGGCGTAGAAGATCAGGTGCTCGCCCTGCGGATAGGAATAGCAGTTATCACGCAGTTCGGGGCGCGCCCGACCGAGGAGGGGTTGCTCGGCAAGCCATCTGAAACGGTGCCTGAGTTCGCCGAGGTATTTGCGACGCTGCTCATTGCCCCATTGCCGAGCGGTATAGTGATTGATCGCCTTGAGATCATCAGCCGCTTTCGGCGTAAGGCGATAGCGGCCGATCAACGGTGATCAACCTCGACATCCGTCTCGATCAGACGGTCGAGAAAATCGTCGGCGACAAACACTCCCGCCTTCGCCTGTTGCAGGCCTTCGTCGATTTGTAGAAGAACGTCTGCTAGCTTGCGGTCCTGATCCTCCAGGCCTTTCAGCGCATCGCGCACGACCTCGTCCGCAGACGCATAGCGACCGCTCTTGACCTTCTCATCGATGAAGTTGAGCCAATGAGCTCCAAGATCGAGAGCTGTCTTTGCCATGGTTCCTCTCTGCGGGCCCTGAATTGCCGAGAGTGAATATAGCGCTGCGCTCTCGCTCTGCAAAGAACGGACTCTTCAGACCCCAATCCACACCCGGATCGGGTTGGTCGGGTCAGCGAGCAGGCGGATGGCGAGGGCCACGCAGGTGACGACCAAAAGCGGTTTGATGATCCGGGCGCCCTGGCGCATGGCGAAGCGGGAGCCGGTCTGGGCGCCGAGGAACTGGCCGACGCCCATCAGGAGGCCGACTTTCCAGAGCACCACGCCGCTCGCAACGAAGATCAGGAAGGCGCCGACATTGGAGCCTAGGTTCAGAAGCTTCGTATGCGCCGTCGCCTTCAACATGCCGAAGCCGGCAAGCGAGACGAAGGCGAGCATGAAGAAGGAACCGGTGCCGGGGCCGAAGACACCGTCGTAAAGGCCGATCAGCGGTACCAGCGTCACGCCGAAGACGAAGGGCGTCATGCGCTGATGGCGGTCTTCGTCGGAGATGTTCGGCTTCAGCGCAAAATAGAGCGCGATGGCAACGAGCAGGAAGGGCATGAGCACCCGCAGCACGTCTCCAGGCACCACCGTTGCGATCAGGGCGCCGATGGCGCCACCGATCACGGCCATGACAGCCATCGGCAGCTGCTTTTTCAGATCCACATGACCTTTGCGCGCATAGGCAAGCGTTGCCGACCCCGCGCCGAACATCGACTGGAGCTTGTTGGTTCCCAGCGTTTCCAGCGGCGGAATTCCCGCGATCAGCATGGCGGGAATGGTGATCAATCCGCCGCCACCGGCGATCGAATCGATGAAGCCGGCGATGAAGGCAGCGACGAACAAAAGCAGCAGGGCTTGGAAGGCGAGATCGGCCACGGGGAGACTCGTGAAGGGCGAGGGAAGGTGCCGTCGTTGTGGACCAAACGCCTCGGCTGCGCAACCTTGCAAGGCCGTGTCGTGCGGGTCGCAGAGGGGACATTCTGTGAACTGCCGCTTCCGTCACACAAAGCGCCGCAATCCGGTTTGACCGCTGGGTTAGGCTTCGATAAAGCTCAGGGTAATGTGCGACGGCGCCTGTTCGACAGGCTGGAAATAGTCCGGTGCGGCCGACCCAATCAGGGGGCCAATTCCGGAGCTGTCCCAAAGGCCATGGACCACGCCTGAAGAGGTGGGCGGTTCGGCGCTTCGTACAGGCAGACAAAACGAAGCAGGGAGGCCTTAACCTATGGCGGAAAAACTCGGAATCATGGTCTGCGGCCACGGCAGCCGCAATCAGAACGCGGCGAAGGAATTCGCTGTGATCGCGGAGGCGCTGCGCGCCCGCAACCCCGACATGCCGGTCGAATACGGCTATCTCGAATTCTGCAATCCGGTGATTTCGGCCGGTCTGGACAGCCTGCGCGAACAGGGCGTGACCCGCGTGCTGGCCGTTCCTGGCATGCTGTTTGCCGCCGGCCACGCCAAGAACGATATTCCCTCGGTGCTCAACACCTATCAGGCACAGAACCCGGGCATGGTGGTCAATTACGGCCGTGAGCTTGGCATCGACCTGAAGATGATCCGCGCCGCTGGTGATCGTATTCAGGCGGCCGTCAACGAGGCGAACGAGACGCTCGGCTTCGTCGAGAAGCATGACACGCTGCTGATGGTTGTCGGCCGCGGCTCGTCGGATCCGGATGCCAATTCCAACGCCACCAAGGTCATGCGCATGCTTTGGGAAGGCATGGGCTTCGGCTGGGGCGAGACCTGTTATTCGGGTGTCACCTTCCCGCTTGTCGAGCCGGGCCTGACCCATGCCGCCAAGCTCGGCTACAAGCGCATCGTCGTCTTCCCGTATTTCCTGTTCACCGGCGTACTGGTGAAGCGCATTTACAGCTACACCGACGAGGTGGCCGCGCGTTACCCGGAGATCCAGTTCGTCAAGGCGAGCTATCTCAACGACCACCCGCTGGTCCTCGATGCCTTCCAGGATCGGGTCAAGGAGATCCTCGAGGGTGCGGCGGTGATGAACTGCCAGATGTGCAAGTATCGCGAACAGGTGCTCGGCTTCGAGGCTGATGTGGGCCAGCCCCAGGAAAGCCATCACCACCACGTCGAGGGCATTGGTGGTGGTTTGGAAAACTGTCCCTGCAAGGGCGATTGCGACGCCTCCTGCCGCGATCCCGATTTCTGTCGCGAGCATGGCCTGCCGTGGACGCCGCTGCACAGCCATGCGGAACCCGCATCTCTGAAGCCAGTGCCCGTCGAGCCGAGCTTCGACTACGCGCCGTCCTTCAAGCTCGGTGGCAAGTATGCCGGCCTGAAGGACAAGACCTTGCCGTGAACCTTGTCAGCGCCTGGCTGCTGCGGGCACCGATCACGCGCATCACCACCATGGCCATCACGGTCATGGCCATGGTCATGGCGGGCACCATCATCACCACGACCATGATGATCATGATCACCATGCGCATGATCACCCATGGACATGCCCACGGTCATTCCCATGGTCACAGTCACGACCATCATCACGCACCTTACCCCCATGCCGACCATCCGCTGGGGCCGAAGTCGATGCAGAAGAAAAAGTAATGCCGCTCTTCGATCGCATCCTGATCGTCGACTGGTCCGGTGCCGGACAACCGGTGACGGGCAAGAACTCGCTCTGGGCGTGCCTCGCCCGGCGCGAGGGCGATCGGGCTGTGATCGAGTGGAACGAGAATTTTCCGACCCGTCATGCCTTCATGCAGCGACTTGATGTCGTGGTCGGCGCTGCGATTGCCGAAGGCCAACGACTGCTTTGCGGCTTCGACTTTGCCTTCGGCTATCCGGCGGGCACCGCCGAGCGACTGACGGGCAGGGCGGACTGGCGGGCCCTCTGGCGCAAGATTGCTGACGAGATCGAGGATGCGCCTGACAACCGCAACAACCGCTTCGATCTCGCATCGCGCTGGAATGCCACCCATTTTGCCGGCGAGCCGCGCTTCTGGGGAAGGCCGCATCAGCATGTCTATGCCGATCTCTCAGACAAAAAACCGCCCGCGCCGACAAACGCGCCGCTCGCATTCCGCCGCTCGGAGCAGTTCGCCAAGGGGGCGAAGTCCGTCTGGCAGCTCACCTATAATGGGTCCGTTGGCAGCCAGACCCTGCTTGGCATCGCGCGCCTGTCCCGTTTCCTCGACGAGAGCGGTCACGGTGAAAACGTCGCCGTCTGGCCGTTCGAGACGGGATTTGCCGGCTCCTTCGAAAAACCTGTGGTCTTCGCCGAAATCTACCCGTCGCTCTTTGCGCTGCCAGGGGGCGATGAGGTGAAGGATGCTCTTCAGGTGCGGACCGTTGCTGAGACCTTTGCGCGGTTCGATGTGGATGGCCGGCTTGGCATCCTGCTTGATCGTCCGGCGGTGCTGACGGATGACGAGGTCGCCGTTTCGATTGCGGAAGAAGGCTGGGTGCTCGGCATCGGGCACCTCGAACTTCCGCGGGAGATGGCAGCATGACATCGTCCCTCGACTACATCCGCGACCCCGCCGAAATCTATCGCCAGTCCTTCGCCACCATCCGCGATGAAGCCGATCTCGAGCGTTTTCCGTCCGTCCTCCAGCCGCTCGTCATCCGCCTCATCCATGCCTGCGGCATGGTCGACCTCGCCGATGACGTCAGGTGGTCGCACGGGGCCTTCGAGGCCGGTGCCTCGGCGCTTGAAAAAGGGGCGCCAGTCCTCGTCGATGTCGAAATGGTCCGTCACGGCGTGATCCGCCGCCTGCTTCCGGTCGATAACGAGATCCTCTGCCTGCTCAACGACGAGCGTGTGCGCCCGAAGGCAGCCGAGATTGGCAATACCCGCTCGGCCGCCCAGGTCGACCTCTGGGACGAACACCGCCCGTTTCGACGTCGTCGCCATCGGCAATGCGCCGACGGCGCTGTTCCGCCTGCTCGAGCGCATTGACGCTGGTGCGCCGAAGCCGGCGATCATCCTCGGCTTTCCCGTCGGCTTCGTGGGTGCCGCCGAAAGCAAGGACGAACTGATCGCCAATTCCAGAGGCATCCCCTATATCGCAGTCCGTGGTCGTCGCGGCGGCTCGGCCATGGCCTCGGCAGCGGTGAATGCCTTGGCGGGAGGGCTCGGCACCAATGTCTGAGCACGCGCACGGCCCCTGGCTCACCATCATCGGCATCGGCGACAACGGTCTGGAAAGCCTGACGCCCGAGGCGCAGGCGGTCGTCTGGCAGGCGGAGACGCTCGTCATCGGAGAGCGGCTGGATGCAGTCATCGATGGCGCCAGCCTGCCCGGGTTGAAACGTATACTCACCTGGGGTGCAGGTTTCCGCGAGACGCTGGCGCAGATCCTGAAACTGCGCGGCACGCCGGTCACGGTTCTCGCCACCGGTGATCCCATGCATTTCGGCATTGGTGCCACGCTCCGTCGCTATGTGGCGGCTGAGGAGATGATGGTGCTCCCGAGCCCGTCCGCCTTCTCTCTGGCTGCTGCCCGGCTCGGCTGGCCGCTGCAGTCGGTCACGCAGATCTCCCTGCATGGCCGACCGCTCGCCTTCCTTAATCGCCACGTCATGCCGCGGGCCCGCATTCTGGCGCTCACCTCGGATGGCTCCACCGTGCAGGCTGCCGCCGTGCTGCTCGCCGAGCGCGGCTTCGGCGCCTCGGTGCTGCATGTGCTGGAGCATATGGGCAGCCATCGCGAGCGCATTCTGCGCATGACCGCACTAGAAATGGCCGAGACCTGCCCGGCCATGTCGGACTTCAATACGCTGGCCATCGATTGCGCTGAAGACGGACCGCTTCTGGCACCGGTACCCGGCCTGCCCGACGACGCTTTCCGTCACGACGGGCAACTGACCAAGCGCGAGATCCGCGCCGCGACGCTGGCGCAACTGGCACCCTTTCCGAACGCGCTGCTCTGGGACGTCGGCGCCGGCTGCGGCTCGATCGCCATCGAATGGATGCGTGCGGGCATGGGCACGAAGGCGATTGCCATCGAGCCGAAGCCAGAGCGGGTGGCGATGATCCGCGTCAATGCCGAGACTCTGGGCGTGCCGGATCTGGAGATTGTCGAGGGCCATGCGCCGGAAGCACTGACCGGTCTCAAGCGCCCGGATGTCATCTTCATCGGTGGCGGCATTACCGGGGAGGGGCTGTTCGACACCTGCTGGTCAGCTCTGGGAGTAGGTGGCCTTCTGGTTGCCAATGCCGTGACGATCGAGGGTGAAGCGCGACTGGCGGAACTGCGTGGCCAGCACGGCGGTGAACTCGTGCGTATCCAGGTTTCGCGAGCGGCCCCTGTCGGGCGCTTTTGCGGCTGGAAGTCGCTGATGCCGGTCACGATGTGGACGGTTGTGAAGGGAGAGGGCGCATGAGATTGCATTTTTGCCCCTCATCCCCCTGCCGGGACCTTCTCCCCCTGAACGGGGAGAAGGTGGCCGGACGCTGGCCGCACCGGCCTTCTCCCCGCTTGCGGGGAGAAGGTGCCCGAAGGGCGGATGAGGGGCACTTTGGAATTCAGGAGCAGCGCAGATGACCGGTAAACTTTACGGCCTCGGCCTCGGCCCGGGCGATCCGGAACTGCTGACCCTGAAGGCGCATCGCATCCTGACGCAGTCCCCTGTAGTTGCCTATCCGGCGCCCGATACCGGCCCGAGCTTCGCCCGCCAGATCGCAGCCCCCTATCTGACCGCCGCGCAGCTGGAAGTGCCGATTATCGTGCCAATGCGTGTCGAGCGCTTTCCGGCGCAGGATATCTACACGAAGGCTGCCGAGACGCTGTCGCATCATCTGGACGCAGGCTCCGATGTCGCCGTCCTCTGCGAAGGCGATCCCTTCTTCTACGGCTCCTTCATGTATCTGTTCGAGCGCCTGGCGGATCGATATCCGATCGAGGTCGTGCCCGGTGTCTCCTCGATGATGGCGGCCGCCGCGGGTCTTGGCCGGCCGCTCGCGGCCCGCAACGATGTGCTGACGGTGCTCCCCGGTCCTCTGTCGGATGAGGAACTTGCCGCCCGCATTGAGGCCTCCGGTGCCGTCGCCATCATCAAGCTCGGCCGGCATTTCGCGCGTATCCGCGCGCTGATCGAGAGCCTCGGACTGACCGCCCAGGCGGGTTATGCCGAGCGCGTGAGCCTTGCCGAACAAAAGCTGACGCCGCTTGCCGAGGTGGCCGAGGACACTGCGCCCTATTTCTCGATGATCCTGATCTACAAGGGCAACGAACGCTGGCATCCGGCACTCGCCAAGACGCTGGGAAGCGCGGTGTGATGACGGTCAGCTCTGCATCCCCGGCCAAACCGGCCGTCGTTATTCTGAGTGAGGCCGCCGCTTCGCTGGGTCGCCGCATTGCGACGGACATCGGCGGCGAACTGCATGGTGCTGCCGCCCGGGTCGAGGAGGCAGATCTGCGCTTTGCATCTGCCAAGGATCATGTCCAGGCGCTGTTTGCCGCCGGCCGACCGATTATTGCCGTGATGGCCTCCGGCGCTGTGATCCGCCTCCTCGCGCCGATTCTCTCCGACAAACACTCGGAACCACCGGTGCTCGCCGTCGCTGAGGACGGCTCCTCCGTCGTGCCGCTGCTCGGCGGTCACCATGGCGCCAATGACCTCGCACGACAGATTGCCTCCGCCCTCGGTGCCCATGCCGCGATCACGACGGCTGGCGACCTGAAATTTGGTTTGGCGCTAGACCAGCCGCCGGAAGGCTATGTGCTGGTCAATCCCGAAAGGGCTAAGGCCGTCATGGCGGAGCTTGTCGCGGGGGCGGGCGTCCGGCTCGTCGTTGATAGCGTTGCGGGTACCCCCCTCTGGCCTGCCGGCCATCTCCCCCACAAGGGGGGAGAACGGAATCCCGCCAACGTGGCCGGTGAGGCCGGCAGCAAAACGAACGCCCACTCTCCCCCCTTGCGGGGAAGATGTCACGAAGTGACAGAGGGGGGGGCTGTTCCGACTATCGCCAACTGGCTCACCCAATCAAGACTTCCATTTGAACAAGAGGCCCGCGTGACGCTGACCGTGACTGACCAACAGAAGACATCAGGCGAGCTGGAACTCGTTTATCATCCGAAGACGCTTGTGCTCGGAATGGGCTGCGAGCGGCATGCAAAGCCGGAAGAGGCGATTGCTTTGGCCGAGGAAGCGCTTGCCAAAGGTGGTTTCGCCAGGGCAAGCCTCGCTGCCGTCTGCTCGATCGACCTCAAGGCAGACGAAACGGCGATCCATGCAGTGGCCGCCCATTTTGGCGTGCCGGCCCGCTTCTTCACCGCAGCCACGCTCGAAGCGGAAGCGCAGCGCCTGAAGAACCCGTCCGAAGTGGTGTTTGCCGAAGTCGGCTGCCATGGGGTGGCCGAAGGGGCAGCGCTTGCGACTGTCGGCGCGTCCGGCGAACTCGTTGTCGAGAAGATCAAGTCCAAGGGGGCCACAGCCGCGATTGCGAGGGCCGCTGAGATCATAGACCCGAAGACGACAGGCCGTGCCCGCGGTACCTCTTCGTCGTCGGCATCGGCCCGGGTTCGGAGGGCTGGCGGTCGCCAGAGGTCTCGCGCATGGTCCAGTCCTCCACGGATCTTGTCGGCTACTCGCTCTATCTCGACCTGCTCGGCCCGCTCGCCGACGGCAAGACCCGTCACGATTTCGATCTCGGCAAGGAAGAGGCCCGTGTCGTGCATGCCATGGAACTGGCGGGTGAGGGCAAGACGGTGGCGCTGGTCTGCTCTGGCGATGCCGGCATCTATGCCATGGCGACACTTGTGTTCGAGCTTTTCGACAAGGGCGGCATCACGGACGGCGCGAGCCGCATCGAGGTCCAGGTTTCGCCGGGCATTTCCGCGCTGCAGGCCGCCGCTGCCCGCATCGGTGCGCCGCTCGGCCATGACTTCTGCACCATCTCGCTGTCAGACCTTCTGACCCCCTGGGAGCATATCCAGCGCCGGGTGAAGGCCGCAGGCGAGGGCGATTTCGTCATCGCCTTCTACAATCCCGTCTCGATGAAGCGCCGCACGCAGCTCGCCTATGCCCGCGACGAATTGTTGAAGTACCGCCCGGCATCCACACCCGTCATTCTCGCCACCAATCTGGGGCGCGAAGGTGAAACCGTGCGTACCGTGCCGCTCGGAGAACTGAACGTCGACGACGTCGACATGCTGACCGTCGTCGTGGTCGGCTCGTCCGAGAGCCGGACGGTGACGACCGGCGACGGCAAGACCTGGGTCTACACGCCGCGCGGTTACTCGGGCAAGGCAGACAGTGGCATGAAGGGAAGTGAAGCATGACCGTCTATTTCATCGGCGCAGGCCCCGGCGCGCCCGATCTTATCACCGTGCGCGGCCTGCGGCTCATCGGCGCCTGCCCGGTCTGCCTCTATGCAGGCTCGCTGGTGCCGGAAGAGATCGTCGCGGCTGCACCGGAGGGTGCGATCGTCAAGGACACCGCCCCGATGCATCTCGACGAGATCGTCGCGGATATGGTGGCAGCCCACGAACGCGGCCAGGACGTCGCGCGCGTGCATTCCGGCGATCCCTCGATCTACGGTGCCATTGCCGAACAGATGCGCCGGCTCGATGCGGCAGGCATTCCCTATGATGTCGTTCCGGGCGTCCCGGCTTTTGCCGCGACCGCCGCACGGCTGAAGACCGAACTGACGCTTCCCGAGATCGCCCAGACCGTCATCGTCACGCGCACCGAGATGAAGGCATCCTCGATGCCGGAATTCGAGACGCTGGAGATCCTTGGGCGTTCGCGGGCGACGCTTGCTATCCACCTGTCGATCCGCAACCTCGCCCATATCCGGGATACACTGACGCCCTATTACGGCGAGGATTGCCCTGTCGTGATCGCCTATCGCTCCACCTGGCCGGACGAGCTCTTCATCCGTACGACCCTGAAGGACATGGCGGAAGAGGTACGCAAGGCGAAGATCACGCGGACCGCGCTGGTGCTGGTCGGCAAGGTCTTCGGCCATGTCGAATTCCGCGACAGCGATCTCTACAATTCCGACTTCAGCCATGTGCTGCGCAATGTCGGAAAAAAGAAGAAGGCGGGCGCCTGAGCGCCAGTCTTCCCGTCGTCATGCATCGGGTCTATCGTCGCGCCCACTCAGCGCCAGCTGGCCAACAACAAGAAAAGGACTTCTCCCATGCACAAGGTCATCTTCGATACGGATCCGGGCGTCGACGACGCCATGGCGCTCCTCTTCCTGCACCATCATCCGGAGATCGACCTCCTCGGCATCACGACCGTGTTCGGGAATGCCGAGATCGACATCACGACCCGCAACGCGCTGTATCTGAAGCGCGAATGGAAGATCGATGCCCCCGTTTCACGCGGCGCCGGCGAGACCTTCCTCCCGCATCGGGTCAGCCATGAGCCGCCGAAATTCATCCATGGCGATGACGGGCTCGGCAATATCGGCGTGCCCGAGGTGACGGATGTTCACGCCGACCCACGCCCGGCCCACCGCTTCATCGTCGAGACGGTGCGTGCCAATCCGAGCGAGGTGACCATCGTCGCCGTCGGCCGCATGACCAATCTCGCCAATGCGCTGAAGGAAGATCCCGAGATCGTCAATCTCGTGAAGGAGATCGTCATCATGGGCGGCGCCTTCGACGTCAACGGCAATGTGACACCGGCCGCCGAAGCCAATATCCATGGCGACCCGGAAGCGGCAGACGTGGTGATGACCGCAAAATGGCCTGTCGTGGTCGTCGGCCTCGACGTTACCATGCAGACGGTGATGACGCGTTCGCAGCTCGCAGACATCCGGGACGCCGCCGGCACCAGCCGCGCACGCCTGCTCTTCGACCTCTCGCAGTTCTACATCGATTTCTACGAGGGCCTGGTCGATGACGGCATGGTCGTGCATGACAGCTGCGCTTGCGTCTACGTCGTGGCGCCGGAACTCTTCAAGACCCGCAGCGGTGTGATCCGCGTGGTTTGCGGCGGCATCGCCGATGGCCAGACGATCCAGAAGCCGGATGGCCGTGGCTTCGGTCCCTCCGACTGGGACGGCGACCTGCCGAGCCAGAAGATCTGCACGGAAATTGATGCACCTGCGGTGCTCAAGCTGATCCACGACGTGATCGTTGCGGTCCGGGAGGACTGAGCAGCGCCCCCGAGCAGACAAAGAAAAACCCCGGATCTGGGAGGAGATCCGGGGTTTTTTTATATTTGGTCCGACCTAAGTCGGGGCCAATCAGCCGTTGACGGCGTGACGGGCAACGCGACGGATGTCTTCGCGGCCGATACCGAGGTCACGCAGTTCGCGGTCCGACATGCGACCGAGTTCGGTGATGGTCTGACGGTACTTGCGCCAGTTGTTGAGCGAGCGAGCGATGTTCATGTGGGTCTACCTCTGGGTTGGGCCCCGCCGTGGGCCGCGTCTCTGAATTCGATGACTGGAATATATGCTGCATCGCGAAACGATTGAAGACATAATGCGGCACGGCACCCATGCGTTCAGCGCATATCAATCGATTTAATGCTTTGTTAAATGGTGATTTTTTGAGCGTTTGCATCTTGGCAGACGTCGCCCTGCAAATGGGCATACCTCTGCATGCGGTTGGCAAGTCTTTCGGGTTTGGGAAACTGAGGGCAAAAAATAACGCTCACCGGGGGAGGAGGTCCGGTGAGCGTCATTTTTGCAGACCAACGACTGGGAGGAGGAGTGTCGTTGGCCAATCGATCCAGCATTGGGAGGAGGTAACGCTGGTCGAAGATCTGAGCGCCAGTAGTTCCGCCGCTCTGGTGAGGATGAATATAGGCGACACATACGGCTTTGTGCAGTGCAAAAAGAGCATGGAAGGCATGCGGTTCTTGCATGGGCCGATAATGCCCCCTGCCAAGGTTCCGGCTTGCGCTTGTCTTTCCAGTCCGGTCGTTTCAGATTGCGGTGGGAATAACGGGGATAGCGAAATGTATCGGGGCAGGTTGAAACGCGACCTGGACGACTGGGTCGGACGCGGAATGATCGATGTGGCGACAGCCGAACGGTTGCTCGCCGATGTCGATCGGCGAGGCGCACGCTTCAGCATCGGCAGTGTCCTGTCGATGTTCGCGGTCGTATTGATCGCGGCCTCCCTGCTGATGCTGATTGCGGCCAACTGGGAACTGATACCGCGCCTGGTCAAGGTCGTCGGCATCATTGCCTTGATCTGGATCTTCCATATCGCGGCGCTGATTGCGCGCTCGCAGGATGCCAACCGTTTGGCGGCTGGATCGCTGGTGCTGGGGGCGGCGGCCTTCGGAGGTGCAATCGCACTGATCGGGCAGGCTTACCACCTCTCGGGCGATACTTTTTCCGCGATGTTGCTCTGGTTCGTCATGACGGCCATTTCGGCCGCACTCTTCCGCTCGGGTGCGCTGGTGGTCATGACGGGTGCACTGTCGCTGGCGACCTTTGCCGGCAGCTTGGAAAGTTTCGGCTGGGACGTCACCAGCCACGACCTCTGGGCCTGGTGGCCGCCGGCAGGTGCCGCAGCGATCTTCGGGCTTGCCTATTGGACGGGCGCTGACCGTGCGAAGCACTTCGGCTACATTTTGCTTATGGTCTGGATCTGGTGGATGACGATCATCGATCGTAGCGAGGTCTATGCATTCGCTGTCGCCGTGGCCGGCACCGTGGTTTTCCTGGCTCTGACGCTGCCGGGCTCTCCCTTGGCGGCACTGCATCGGCGGCTTGGCGCCTCCGGCAGTTTCTATGCCCTGGTGATGGCCTTGAGCGGCTTCGCCTATTTCCAGGGAAGTGCGCTTGAAGCGCTCACCACAGCTGCTCTCGGCGTGATGGTCCTGGCGCTCTCGATCGCTGCGATCGCGCTCGACGGCCGGGATAATGGCGCGGTCCGATTCCTGGCTTACGGCGCCTTTGCCGCAGAGATCCTCTACCTGTCCTATGAGACGATCGACAGCATCCTTGGCACATCCGCCTTTTTCCTGCTGTCCGGCCTGGTTGTCGCTGTGCTGGCCTTTGTCGTCATCCGTCTTGAGAAGCGCTTTTCGCGCGCCGCTGCAGAGGTGAAGTCATGATCGCCACGAAACCCTTTGCCGCCGTCGCCCTGGTCGTCGCTCTCGTCCAGACATCAATCCTCGGCTACATGATCGAAGGCAGGGCCTCCATCCTGAGATCCGGGACGGAAGTCCTGCTGAAGACGGCCCCCGTCGACCCGCGTGATCTTTTGCGCGGCGATTACGTCATCTTGACCTATGACATCTCGAACATTTCAACGACCTCGATTTCAGGCGCCCGACCGAAGGAAGGCGAGGTGGCGAGGCTGAGTGTGCGTCTGAAGCCCGGGGCAGATGGCTTCTGGATCGTCTCCCAGGCGTCCTTCGATCCACTGGCAGCGGAAGACGGCAGCGTCGTGCTGCTCTCCGAGCCGATCACGATGTATGGCTGGGAATGGGAAAACGCCGGGAATCTCGCCGTGTCCTATGGAATCGAGCGCTTCTATGTCCCGGAGGGCGAGGGCAAACCCATTGAGGATGGTCGCAACGAGGGGCGCGTCTCGGTCGCGGCCCGCGTCTCCGAAGAAGGTCAGGCGCAGATTCGCGCCCTGATGCTCGACGGCCAACCGCTCTACGAGGAGCCGCTCTACTAAAGCGCGCCATTCGCCCGCTGCAAAGCCTGTGAAGCCTGTTCGGCGGCCCCTGCAACACTGTCATTTTTCCTTTGCGTGGGGGAAAACGGGTGTTATAGAGACGCGCGCTCCGGAGGGGCCATGCGCGAATGCGACATGCGCTTTTGGACGCGGGTATGGTGAAATTGGTAGACACGCCAGATTTAGGTTCTGGTGCCGCAAGGCGTGGGAGTTCAAGTCTCTCTACCCGCACCAGCTAAGCCGCGCGGGATCGATGAGAGAACACCGAGGTGTGACTCCCGTCAGTCCGGCGCCGTTTTGCTTGGCAGATTGTTGACGAATTGCGACGCAGCCACGTCCGGGAAAATCAATTCCGGCGTCGTGCTCAGGGAAAACCACCGGCTGTCCGAGCACGGCCGCCACGACATGAAGGTAAGAACATGCAGGTTATCGAAACGCTCGCTGAAGGGCTGAAGCGCGAAATCAAGGTCGTGATCCCGGCCAAGGACATGGAACAGCGCATGAACGAGCGCCTGGCCGATGTGAAGGACAAGGTCCGCATCAACGGCTTCCGCCCGGGCAAGGTGCCGACCTCCCATGTCAAGAAGATGTACGGCAAGTCGATCATGGCTGAACTCGTCAACGAGATCATCCGCGACAAGCCGTCGGCGATCCTGTCGGAGCGCGGCGAAAAGTCGGCGACCCAGCCGGAAATCGTCATGACCGAAGACGAGAAGGAAGCGGAAAAGATCCTGTCGGCTCAGGCCGATCTGGAATTCACGCTCTCCTACGAAATCATCCCGGCGATCGAACTGAAGTCGGTTGACGGCATCAAGGTGACCCGTGAAGTCGTTGAAGTCTCGGAAGACGAGATCAACGAGCAGATCCTGAAGATCGCCGAAAGCGCCCGCACGTTTGAGACCAAGAAGGGCAAGGCCGCTGAAGGCGACCGCGTCACCATGGACTACCTCGGCAAGGTCGACGGCGAAGCCTTCGACGGCGGCAAGGACGAAGACGCGGAACTCGTCATCGGCTCCAATCGCTTCATCCCAGGCTTTGAAGATCAGCTCGTTGGCGTCAGGGCTGGCGACGAGAAGGTCATCACCGTGAACTTCCCGGCCGACTACCCGGCTGCCAACCTCGCTGGCAAGGAAGCCACCTTCGACATCACCGTCAAGGAAGTCGCTGCTCCTGCCGCCTCCGAAATCAACGACGAGCTGGCCACCAAGCTCGGCGTCGAATCGGTCGAGAAGCTGAAGGAAATCGTTCGCGGCCAGATCGAGAGCCAGTACGGCAACGTCACCCGCCAGAAGGTCAAGCGTCAGATCCTCGACCAGCTGGACGCTCTCTACAAGTTCGAGTCGCCCTCGAAGCTCGTCGATGCCGAGTTCGAGAACATCTGGCGCCAGATCAACACCGATCTTGCTCAGTCCGGCAAGACCTTCGCTGACGAAGACACGACCGAAGAAGCAGCTCGCGAAGAATACCGCGCGCTGGCTGAGCGTCGCGTCCGCCTCGGCCTCGTTCTCTCCGAAATCGGCGAAAAGGCCGGCATCGAAGTGACCGAAGAAGAAATGCAGCGTTCGCTCTTCGCTCAGCTGCAGCAGTTCCCGGGCCAGGAAAAGCAGATCCTCGACTTCTTCCGCAACACGCCGGGCGCTGCCGCTTCCCTGCGCGCGCCGATCTTCGAAGAGAAGGTCATCGACAAGCTGCTCGCTGAAGTCTCCGTCACCGACAAGAAGGTGAGCAAGGAAGAGCTTCTGGCAGATGACGCCGAAGAAAGTGAAACCTCGGCCAAGAAGGCAGCTCCGAAGAAGAAGGCTGCTGCCAAGGCTGACGACGCTGCTGAAGGCGAAGAAGCTGCACCGAAGAAGAAGGCCGCTCCGAAGAAAAAGGCCGCCGAAGGCGACGCCGAGTAATCTTCGTGCTTGATTGATATCAAGAGAAAGCCGTCCCTCGGGGCGGCTTTTTCGTTTTTGCAGATGGGAGAGTGACGATGCAGATCAGGCTCATTCGTAGTGCGACACTGGTCGTCCAGATGGCCGATGTCCGGCTGCTGATCGATCCCTGGCTGGCAAGCAAGGGCGAGGGGAAAAGCTATTCCGGCCGTGGCCCGTCGCCGCTCGTCGATCTGCCTTGCTCGCTTGAGGAGCTGCTACATGGCATCGATGCAGTGCTCGTCTCCCATCTCCATTCCGATCATTTCGACGAGGTGGCGCAACGCGTGCTGCCGAAGTCCATGCCGATCCTCTGCCACGCCCGTGATCGGGATCAGATCGCCGCGATGGGTTTTTCCGATGTGCAGGCCATCGGCGACGGGACGGCGGTCGGGGGCGTCACCATCAGCACAACGGATGGCCGCCATGGACCGCCGGAAGTGCTGGACGATATGGGGGAGGTTTCCGGCTTTCTGATCAGCGCTGCCGGTGAGCCGACACTCTACTGGGCGGGCGACACGATCCTCTGCCCTGAGGTGGAGGCCGTGTTTGCGGACGAAAGGCCCGACATCGTTGTCGTCCATGGCTGCGGTGCACTTTGGAAGGGCAAGGGGCCACTGGTGATGGATGGTCCGATGGTGCTCGATACCGTCAGGCTGTCCGGCAATGCCACCGTTGTCGTCACCCACCTCGACGCGGTCGACCATGCTACGGTCTCGCGCGCCGATCTCAGGCGCATGGCTGCACAGGCCTCTATTGATCAGAGCCGATTGCTGGTGCCCGAAGACGGCGAGATCCTGAGCTTTTAGGCGGAGCCGTTCTCAGAACCAGCACGCGCCACGCGCCTTTCTACCGAAAAGAGACCGATCACGCCGAGCACGGCCAGCACCAGGCCGAGCCATGCCGATCCGGAATAGCCAAGGTAATGCGAGCCGACCGCGAAGGCGGCCGCGTTGATTCCATTGCCGAGGAAGGAATTGATCGGCAGGAACGCCGTGCCGAGGCCCGGGCGTCCGGGGAACAGATCCTGGAAATAGCTGAGCGGCAGCGCCAGAAGCGCTGCGGCAAAGGCGGCACCCGGCAATGCCAGCGCGTAGATATGCCAGGGCGCCGAAGCGAAGCTGAGGGCTGCCATATAGCCGCCATAGCCGAGTGCCGCGGTCACGATCATGCCGACAATGCTGTGGCGCTTGAGCAAATGCGCCCACATCAGCATGAAGGGGATCTCGACAAGTGCCGTCATGCCGGCGATCAGCCCGACATCGGCAGTCTTGCCGCCGAGCTGAAGCGTGAGGATGAGAGGCCAGACCGTGCCGCTAAGCCGCAAGGTCGAGGTGATCGCCGCGATTGAAACCATGCGGACCAGCACGTCGCGAGCGGCGAGTTCCTTGAGCGCCGCGAGGAAGCCGGGTGCCGAGGTGTCGCGGGCCGGCCGGCTGGGTGGGGCCTTCAGGACAAATGTCGCGCAGATGAGGATGAACAGGCAAAACAGCGCGGCGATCCCCCAGGCGCCGAGCATATTGCCGGACGCTCCGAGCGCCAGCCCGAGGCCCGCCGGCGTTATCACCCAGGCGGCAGAGACGATGGCGCGCAAGGTGCCGTTGATCGACGCGGCATCCGTTGGCTCGATGTCGCCCGTTTCCAGTCGCGCGCAGGCAAAGAGCAGGGAGCTGGTGGCGTAGAAGAAGGGCACGACCATCGAGGTCGCGCCGAGAAAGACCGGGACCGAGGGAAAGAGGTAGATGGCGCCGTAACCGATGACACCCAGCGCCGACATCGCCATCAGCATATGGCGCCTGTCACCCAGTAGATCCGACAGAATGCCGAGCGAAACGCTGATGACGACGGCGGAAACCGAGGAGATGAGGACCAGTAGCGAGAAAGCCTGATCGCTCATCCCCAGCGTGCCGATGGCGGTCACGGAAAGATAGGGGATCGTCGCCCCGAAGGCCGAGCCCTGGGCGAAAATCATCAAGGACAAGACGAGCAATTGCGGACGGCCGGCAATCTGGCCGATGGATGAAAACATCAGAGGATCTCTGCTGCCGATGCAGCGAAAAATCGGCGGGGAGCCGGAAGGTTTAAAGAAAACCATCCTGACATGAGTCGCGCCCTGACGTCAGCCGATCTGACGCAAGCCGGCAGCCCGCTGTCCGCAATTGGCTGCTGATCGCTGGCTTGGTTCTATTCGGCAGCCCGCCGCTCGACCTTTTCCGTCTTCAGCTCGCCCATCCGGTTCCAGGCGTCGAGGCCGGCGATCTTGTAGGCTTCGGCGAGCGTCGGATAGTTGAAGGTGTTCTCGACGAAATATTCGACCGTGCCTTTGAGATTGAGCACCGCCTGACCGATATGCACCAGTTCGGTGGCGCCTTCGCCGACGATATGCACGCCGAGAAGACGCCGGGTCTTGAGCGAGAAGATCATCTTCAGCATGCCGCTGTCGAGGCCCATGATGTGGCCGCGCGAGGTCTCGCGGAAATGCGCAATGCCCGTTTCATAGGGAATGCTGCGCTGAATGACCTCTTCTTCCGTCATCCCGCAGGTTGAGATCTCGGGAACGGCATAGATGCCATAGGGGAAGAATTGCGGTGGTTCATGCGCCGGTGCGCCGACGGCATGACGAGCAGCAATCCGGCCCTGTTCCATCGAAGTCGAGGCGAGCGACGGGAAGCCCACTACGTCACCGGCCGCATAAATACTGGGGACGGCAGTCTGGAATGTCTCGGGGTTGACCTTCAACCGACCACGATTGTCGGCTTCGAGCCCTGCGGCTTCCAGGTTCAACGAATCGACAGCCCCGACGCGACCGGCAGCGAACAGGACCATTTCGGCGGTCAGAACACGACCGTTCTTGAGTGTGACGCGGCACTTGCCGTCGACCTTCTCCACCCCCTCGACCGTCTGGCCGAAGATCAGCTTCATGTTGCGATCACGCAGCTGGTAGGTGAAATCCTCGACGATTTCCTTGTCGATGAAGTCGAGCATGGTGTCGCGTGGTTCGACCACAGTGACTGCGGTATCCAGCGCCGAGAAGATCGTCGCATATTCGATGCCGATGACACCGGCGCCGATAACGATCATCGAGCGTGGCAGCTCCTTGATCTCGAGAATTTCGTCGCTGTCGATGATGCTCGAACCGTCGAAGGGAATATGCGAGGGCTTGAAGGGCCGGGTGCCGACGGCGAGAAGAACGGACTTGGCCTGCACCTGCAGCACCTCGCCATCTTCCTTTGTGACCTCGATCGTCTGCGCATCGATGAAGCGCGCCGTGCCGCGCATCTGCTGCACGCGGTTGCGGGAGAACTGATGCTCAAGCACCTCGACCTCGTGGTCGAGCGTGATGAGCAAACGGCGGCGCAGGTCGTCGGCGTTGATTTCCTGCTTCACACGGTAGCTACGGCCATAAAAGCCGCGCTCGCGCCAGCCGGTGAGGTTCAGGGCCGTCTCGCGCAGGGTCTTCGACGGAATGGTGCCGGTATGCACCGAGACGCCGCCGACGCGCGTGCCTTTTTCGATGACGAGAACCTTCTTTTCCAGCTTGGCAGCCTGGATCGCCGCACGGCGTCCGGCCGGTCCGCTACCGATCACGACGAAGTCATACTGGTTCATGAGGTGCCTCTGATTCGCCTGCCGCCATGCTGCAGCGCACATTATCAAACAGCAGTATGACAGGGCAACGTCACCGTTTCGTTATCATGCTTGAGGGGCGACAGGGTTGGGGCACCCACGATCTGGGGGTGCCCAAAGGCGCCTGGCCGTCAGATCAGCCTGAGGCCCTTGAGGCTCGCATGACCATCCTTGCCGATGATGATGTGGTCATGCACGGTGATACCGAGAGGCTTGGCGGTTTCTACGATGGTCCGGGTCATGTCGATGTCCGCCCGCGACGGTGTCGGGTCGCCACTGGGATGGTTGTGGACCAAGATAATGGCGGTCGCAGACAGTTCGAGCGCCCGTTTGACCACCTCGCGCGGATAGACCGGCGTGTGATCGACGGTGCCGCGCCCCTGGATCTCGTCGGCAATCAGCACGTTGCGCTTGTCGAGGAAGAGAATGCGAAACTGCTCCGTCGTCTCGTAGGCCATCGCGGCATGGCAGTAGTCGATCACCGACGACCAGGAAGTTAGAACCTGCTTTTCCCGAAGCTCACTCTTCAGCATGCGCTGCGCAACATTGGCGATCAGCTTGAGGTCGAGCGCCACCGTTTCACCGACTCCCTTGACCTCCTGCAGCAAGCCCGGAGGGGCGCCGAGCACGCCGGCAAGCGTCTGGAAACGCGCCAGCAAGGCCTTGGCGATCGGTTTGGTGTCGCGTCGGGGGATGAGACGGAAAAGCAGGAGTTCGAGGATCTCGTAATCGGCGAGCGCTGTCTCGCCGCCTTCGCGGAACCGACTGCGCAGGCGTTCCCGATGGCCAAGGTAATGCGCCTCTGGCTGCAGCGTGGCGCGTGTGGAGGCGGCCTTCGCCAGATTGCTCTCACGCGCCGGCTGTTCGGCGAAGAAGCTGCGCTCGTCTGCGCCGTCCATCGTCTGCGCACGGCCAGTGGCAAAGAGATCACCGGCCGGTTGTGCTGCCGCGCCCTCGTGGCGCAAGGGTTCGTCTGAAAACGGAAGCTTGCTCGTCATGCCACCCCAATCCTGACCCTCATGGTCGATCGGCTGAGAAGCCGCACGGATATAGTGACACGACTGCCGCCGTGCGCAAGTTCAAGTTGCGGTAAGCTGTGCCGACGCTATGGCCTCAGGCAAGACCGGGCCGGTCGAGCCCTGCCGGCGACAGGGTGAAGATCTCACAGCCATTGGCCGTGACGCCGACCGTGTGCTCGTACTGCGCCGTCAGTGAACGGTCGCGGGTGACCGCAGTCCAGCCGTCGGACAGCACCTTCACGTGCGGTTTGCCGAGATTGATCATCGGCTCGATGGTGAAGATCATGCCTTCGCGCAGTTCCGGGCCTTCGTTCGACTTGCCGTAGTGCAGGATGTTCGGGCTGTCATGAAAGAGGCGTCCGAGCGCCGTGGCCGCAGAAGTCGCGCACGACCGAACAACGCTCGGCCTCAGCATAAGTCTGGATCGCCTCGCCGATCGCACCCGTGCGCGCGCCGGGACGCACAGCAGCGATCCCGCGCATCAGGCACTCATAGGTGACTTCCATCAGCCGTTCGGCCGCCCGCTTGACCTGGCCGACGGGATACATGCGGCTGGAATCGCCATGCCAGCCGTCCAGCAGGTATGTCACGTCGATGTTGACGATGTCGCCATCGCGCAGCGGCTTGTCATCGGGCATGCCGTGACAGACGACGTGGTTGATCGAGGTGCATACCGAATACTTGTAGCCGCGATAGTTCAAGGTCGCGGGCAGGGCGCCGTGGTCGGCGCCGAATTCGAAGACGAAGCGGTCGATCGCGGCTGTCGTAACGCCCGGCTTGACCATCGGCGCCAGCGCATCAAGGCAGCGCGCGGTCAACTGGCAGGCGCGGCGCATGCCTTCGAAATCATCTGCGCCGTAGAGACGGATCGCGCCGGTGTTCTTCAGCGGTGCCGTCGCCGCATCGATATAGGTGACCATGGGGTGGCTTTCGAAACGTCTAATCTAGGGTCTTGGCCGTTCATAGAGCACGCAGACCGTCTTCGTCTATCGGGATGAGGCATTCGGGTACGATTTTGAAGCGATCGAGCGCACATCGGATGGCATAGGCCTCCACGCCACGCGCAATCGCTCGGGCGAAGGCGCGGCCATAGGCTGGGTCGAGATCGGAGCAGATCTTCAGCCGTTCACAGTCGGCGCGCTGGATAACGAAGAGCATGGCCGCCCTCCGTCCCGTCTCGACCAGGTTGCCCATCTCGTCGAGATGCTTGGCAGCTTGTGCTGGTGACGCTGCCGTGCTGGTCTGGCCCGGCGCGCGGATGAAGTGCACATTCTTTACCTCGACATGCACACTGCCCTTGCCTTCGTCTTCGAGCAGGATGTCGATGCGCGAATTGCGGCCGTAGCGCTGTTCGCGCTTGAGCGTCTGAAAGCCAGCGAGCGGCGGCACAAGCCCGGCGACGATTGCCTCCTCGGCAAGGCGATTGGCGAACTCCGTGCCCGACCACGGTGCCGTCGGCCTCGACCAGTTCCAGCGCATGGGCGTATTTCCGGCTCGCGGCGTCATGCCGCGACAGCCAGATCCGCGATCCCGGTTCGGTCAGACCCCGCATCGAGCCTGTGTTCGGACAGAAGCCGGTGATCTCGCTGCCGTCTTCGAGGATGGCGTCGAACAGGAACCGCTTGTAGCGGCGCACGAGCCGCGCGGGGACAAGGGGCGGGGAGAAGATCATCCGGTGTGGGCGCTAAGCTCAGACGCGGGCAAGCACATAACGGCCGGGCGCATCCGCGATCGCGTTCAGTGCATCGCCGCCCGGTTTGCGGGCAGGCACCCGTTCGTCGGCAAGCTTCTCAATCCAGACCTGCCAATGCGGCCACCAGGACCCCGATGTCTCCTTGGCATTCGCCATCCAGTCCTCGTAGGTGCCGGCAACCTTCCCATTGGTCCAGAACTGATACTTCTGCTTGTCGGGCGGATTGACGACGCCGGCGATATGGCCTGAGCCGGAAACGACGAAATCGACAGGACCACCGAACAGGCTGCTGCCGACGAAGACCGACTTCGCCGGCGCAATGTGGTCTTCCTTGGTCGCGAGATTGTAGATCGGGATCTTCACGTCCTTCAGCGACAGCGTCTTGCCGGCCAGCTGCATCTTTCCCTGGCTCAGCGTGTTGTTGAGATAGCAATTGCGCAGATAGAAGGAGTGGTTCGCTGCCGCCATCCGGGTCGAATCGGAGTTCCAGTAGAGCAGGTCGAAGGGCATCGGATCCTGGCCCTTCAGGTAGTTGTTGACGAAATAGGGCCAGATCAGGTCGTTGGCGCGCAGCATGTTGAAGGCCGCTCGCCATCTTCGAGCCGTCGAGATAGCCCGTCGCCTTCATCCGCTCTTCGAGGTGCCGACAACTGCTCCTCGTCGACGAAGACCTTGAGGTCGCCGGCAAAGGTGAAATCCACCTGCGTGGTGAACAGCGTGGCGCTGGCGATGCGCTTGTTCTTCTCCTGCGCATGCAGGGCAAGAGCCGCCGCAAGCAGAGTTCCGCCGACACAATAGCCGATCGCATTCACTTGTTTTTCGCCGGTCGCCTTCTCCACCGTGTCGAGCGCGAAATCGACGCCCTCGCGGATATAGGCTTCCCAGTCTTTAGCTGCGTGCCGCTCGTCCGGATTGACCCAGGAGATGACGAAGACCGTATGCCCCTGGTCGACGCACCACTTGATGAAGCTCTTCTGCGGATTGAGATCGAGGATGTAGAACTTGTTGATCCAGGGTGGGCAAATGAGGAGAGGGCGCTTCAGCACCGTCTCTGTCGTCGGCTCGTACTGGATGACCTCGCATATGTCGCTCTGGGCGATCACCTTGCCCGGCGTGATCGCCATGTTCTCACCGACCGCAAACTTGCTGGTATCGGTCTGGCGGATGCGCAGGTCCCCACCGCCGGCGGCAATGTCCTCGGCCAGCATCTGCATGCCCTTGGCGAGGTTCGCTCCGCTGCTCTGCACGGTCTCGCGATAGAGCTGCGGGTTGGTGGCGACGAAGTTGGCGGGCGAAAGCGCTGCCGTGATCTGCCGCATGTAGAAGTTCGCCTTGTGGCGCGTGTGTTCGTCGAGACCACCGGCATCATTGACCATCTTCTCTGCCCATTGCGACAAAACGAGATAGGTCTGGCGGAGGAAGTCGAAGAAGGGATTGCGCCCCCAGTCCTCGTCGGAGAAGCGTTTGTCCGGGGGGAATGGATCGGAGAGCGGCTGTTCCGGCGTTGCAGATCGCGCCAGCGACCGGCTCCAGACGACGAAGACCGCGTTGAGCAGGTGGGTCTGCGCTTCGAGCGTCCGTTTCGGGTCGGACATCCAGTATTCCGCCACCTTGCCCATGATCTTCACGAGTTCGGCCACCGGCTCGGAAACGGGATCGACGATCTCGCCGGTTTCACGGGGTTTCAGCCACACGGATGCGGCCTTGCCGAGGTTCTCAAGCGCCTTGGCGGCGTTGACGGCGAAGGCCTGCGGATCTTTGATGATATAGGGCTCGATCAGCTTCGGATCGAACGCGGCACCCGCCTCGGCCTCTTCCCGCGTCCTGTCCATGCCATCCTCCCCAGGATTGTTCTGGTGTCTTTTGTGTTTGCCTATCCTGCATGAAAACGACTACAAGTTCCAGCGATTGGCGCATAGTCTTTCGATGATGATCGACGGTTGCGCCCTTGAGAAATGTCAGTTTTGCGCGCGAACGCGGGCGGTCGGGGCCATGGTGCACAGCAAGTTCAATTTTTCGAGTTTCTCGGGCCGGGCGTTGATCGCCGCATTTCTGGCGACGATGGCGGGCGCCGGCTGCCAGTCGACCCCGCCGGCCACGCCGACGGTTGCTGCGGCCCCTGCGGCACTCCAGGTAAATGTTGAGGATCCTGATAATCCGGAAGCGCCGGCCGTGCGTCCTGCTTATGCCGACGGCTATCCGAACTTCGCCGGCTCGCTGAACGCTGCAAGCGTCCAGATGAGCAACGAGGAAGCAACCGCATTGCAGGCTCAGCTGACCTCGCTTGGTGCTGCCCGCAAGTCGGGGGCGATCTCTGAAGCCGAGTATCAGGCGAAGCTTTCGGAACTGCGCAAGCTCGCGGCCCAGCACGGCGCGGAAACCCAGGCCCAGATCGCCAATTAAGGCTTGCACTGGCGGCGATTTTTTCGCAAAGCAACCAGAGCGTCTTTGACATAAAATTTCGTCGGCGATTCAGGGCCTACAGCCGGATTTGCGACAAATTTTCCTGCGAGCGCTCTGATTGAGATATCATCACGCGCATCCGGTTTTGCGGTTCGTTGCGGAGCGAGTGGTCACTGGGAAAACGAGCGCGCCCGGCGCGGTATATGCTCCGCGCGGTTTCAGGGGTTGAAGATGGAAGAGTTTCACAAAGTCCGGCGGCTGCCGCCCTACGTTTTCGAACAGGTCAACCGTTTGAAGGCCAGCGCGCGAGCCGGTGGGGCCGACATCATCGACCTCGGCATGGGCAATCCCGATCTTCCGACCCCGCAGGCGATTGTCGACAAGCTCTGCGAAGTGGTTCAGGACCCGCGCACCCATCGCTATTCCTCATCCAAGGGCATTCCGGGCCTGCGCCGCGCCCAGGCGGCCTATTACGCCCGCCGCTTCAACGTGAAGCTCAATCCCGATACGCAGGTCGTGGCCACCCTCGGCTCGAAGGAAGGCTTCGCCAACATGGCGCAGGCGATCACCGCGCCGGGTGACGTCATCCTCTGCCCGAACCCGACCTATCCGATCCATGCCTTCGGCTTCCTGATGACCGGCGGCGTGATCCGCTCGATCTCGATCGAGCCGGACGAGACCTTCTTCCCGCCGCTCGAGCGCGCCGTGAAGCACTCGATCCCGAAGCCTCTGGCGCTGATCATCAACTACCCGTCGAACCCGACGGCGCGCGTCGCAAGCCTCGACTTCTACAAGGACGTCATCGCTTTCGCCAAGAAGCACGACATCATCGTGCTCTCTGACCTTGCCTATTCGGAAATCTACTTCGATGGCGATCCGCCGCCGTCCGTGCTCGAAGTTCCGGGTGCCATGGACTGCACCGTCGAATTCACCTCGATGTCCAAGACCTTCTCCATGCCCGGCTGGCGCATGGGCTTCGCCGTCGGCAACGAACGCCTGATCTCTGCGCTGACCCGCGTGAAGTCCTACCTCGACTACGGCGCCTTCACGCCGATCCAGGTGGCTGCCACCCACGCCCTGAACGGCGACGGCTCTGACATCGCGGAAGTGCGCAGCGTCTACAAGCGCCGCCGCGACGTGATGGTCGAGAGCTTCGGCAAGGCCGGCTTTGAAGTGCCGCCGCCGGCAGCGACGATGTTTGCATGGGCGAAGATCCCGGAAAAGTTCCGCCATCTCGGCAGCCTCGAATTCTCCAAGCTGCTCGTCGAGAAGGCCGACGTTGCTGTTGCCCCGGGCATCGGCTTCGGTGAAATGGGCGACGAATATG
Organism: Allorhizobium sp.; assembly: GCA_965283865.1. GTDB lineage: Bacteria > Pseudomonadota > Alphaproteobacteria > Rhizobiales > Rhizobiaceae > Allorhizobium. Next base: position 2,833,182 of record CBDIQA010000001.1, on the reverse strand, counting down.
TCCGTCTCGCCCTCGTCGAGAACGAACACCGCATCCGCCAGGCCGCTCGCAACATCAAGAAGTTCCTGTCGACGGCCGACGAGACCATGCACAACGTGATTTCGCTCAACGCCCACCGTTGAGCCCACGTTGCGCCCCAGGCGGTCCCGTCAGGACCGCCTCACTTCCTTTTCGATGACGTCAGGAATGCCTCATGGCAAATGCCCTTAAAATCGGCGTGGCGGGTCTGGGTACCGTCGGTGCCTCGCTTGTCCGTATCCTCCAGACCCGCGCCAATGCGCTGACCGTCGCCTGCGGTCGCCCAATTGCGGTCACGGCCGTCTCGGCTCGCGACGCCTCCAAGGATCGCGGCATCCTGATGGACGGCATCACCTGGTATGCGGATCCGGTCGAGATGGCGAGGGACGCCGACATCGACGTCTTCGTCGAACTCGTCGGTGGCTCTGAAGGGGCAGCCGAAGACTCGGTCCGTGCAGCGCTTGGACGCGGTCTTCATGTGGTGACGGCCAACAAGGCGCTTCTATCGCGTCATGGCGTTGAACTCGCCAAGCTTGCCGAGGAAAAAGGTCGGCTGCTGAACTACGAAGCGGCGGTCGCTGGCGGCATTCCCGTCATCAAGACGCTGCGCGAGTCGCTCACCGGCAACAATTTCTCTCGCATCTACGGGATCATGAACGGCACCTGCAATTACATCCTGACCCGGATGGAACGTGAGGGCCTGTCTTTTGCCGATTGCCTCAAGGAAGCCCAGCGCCTGGGTTACGCCGAAGCCGATCCGAGCTTCGACATTGAAGGAAATGACACGGCCCACAAGCTGTCGATCCTGACGACGCTGGCCTTTGGCTGCGAAATCTCGGCGGACAAGATCTATCTCGAAGGCATCACCAACATCTCGATCGAGGACATCCATGCCGCAGCCGATCTCGGTTACCGCATCAAGCTCCTCGGCGTTGCCCAGAAGACCGAAAGCGGCATCGAACAGCGCGTGCATCCGACCATGGTGCCGCTCGACAGCGTGATTGCCCAGGTCGACGGCGTGACCAACGCGGTGGCGCTTGAATCCGACATCCTCGGCGAGCTGTTGATGGTCGGCCCGGGGGCCGGCGGCAATGCCACGGCTTCTGCCGTACTCGGCGACATCACCGATATCGCCAAGAGCCGTCCGGGTGCCCAGGAAGTGCCCGTCCTCGGCCGTCCAGCCCATCTGCTTGAGCCCTATCGCCAGGCCGAGATGCAGAGCCACGAAGGTGGCTACTTCATCCGCCTGACCGTGCAGGACCGCACCGGCGTCTTCGCCAGCATTGCAACGAAGATGGCGGAGAACGCCATTTCGCTCGAATCGATCGTCCAGCATTCCAAGCAGCCGGTGACGCCGGATCGCCCGCAGACGATCATCCTCGTCACCCATGCGACGATGGAAAGTGCCGTCCGCAAGGCCGTCGGCGCCATCAAGGGCGAAGGTTACCTGATCGGCGAGCCGCAGGTGATTCGCATCGAACGCCCCAAAACCTGAACCGAACGACACTCGGTGGCGCCCTCCGGCCTGCCGTAAAACGGGCAGACCATGCCAGAATCGTCATTAATCAGATGATTCCTGGCGGTTGCCTGCCTGGGCTCTCGCCAAAAGTCTAATGCCAGCGTAGTCTCCAAGCTCTATCGGGTCCTGGGGAGGAGTTCGTCGATGGGATTGGTAAAAGGCAGAGCGCCGTGGATTGAGCTATCCGACGGCGTTCTGGACAGTGACGATCAATCGTCACGGTCTCGCGAAGGCGAGCGCTTAAAATCCGCGGCTTCCGTCGAAACACGCGCCGATTGGGTTCTTCTGTTTGTCCTTGCCGCATTCATGGCCGTGGCCTTTGCGCTGGTCGCGTGGTTGATGTCCTGAGGTTGCAGCTCAGCCTTGTGGCTCTCGGGCTTCGGCCTCTGGTGATTTTCTCCGATCGGTATAGAACGGGTGAGGGCGGTGCCGCCGCCCATGGCCCTGTCGTGCAGGCTTGCAAGCGCCTGCGCACCCGCAAAGAGCAGTAATGTCGACTGAACCGGTAGATCCCGTCATCCGCGCCTTCCTCGGCGTTGAACACTCCGCCAGCGGCCAGCGCTGGATGTCCCGCACCGACCAGGCCGGCCAGAACCGTGCGCTTGCGATCAGCCAGCTGCATGGCATTCCCGAACTCGTCGCCCGCGTGCTGGCGGGAAGGGGCGTCGGTGTCGACGAGGCGCCGGCCTTTCTCGATCCGACCATTCGCAATCTCATGCCGGACCCGTCCAAGCTCACCGATTGCGACGCGGCAGCGCAGCGCATCGTGGAGGCGATCGACCGAAAGGAACGAGTCGCCATCTTCGGCGACTATGACGTCGACGGCGCCGCGTCCTCGGCCCTCATGGTCCGCTTTCTCCATCATTTCGGCATCGAGGCCGAGATCTACATCCCGGACCGCATTTTCGAAGGCTATGGCCCGAATGCTGCAGCCATAGACCAGCTCATCGAGCGCGGCGCGAACCTCCTGATTACCGTCGACTGCGGATCGACCAGCATCGAAGCGCTGGGGGCCGCCGAACGGCGCGGTGTGGACGTCGTCGTTATCGACCACCACCAGATGGGCCACGAAATGCCGGTCTGTCATGCGCTGGTGAACCCGAATCGCGAGGACGACCTGTCTGGGCAGGGCCATCTCTGTGCTGCCGGTGTGGTCTTCATGGTGCTGGTGGCAACGCTTCGTGTCCTTCGAGAAGCTGGTCATCCCCATGCGCGCTCGCTCGACCTGCTCGCCTGGCTTGATCTCGTGGCGCTCGCCACCGTCTGTGATGTGGTGCCGCTGAAGGGCCTGAACCGCGCCTATGTGACCAAGGGCCTGATCGCCGCCCGTCATCAGAACAATGCCGGTATGGCGGCTCTCTTGAGGGTGGCGGGGATCGGCGGGCCCGTGACGCCCTACCATTTCGGCTTTCTGCTCGGGCCCAGAATTAATGCCGGTGGTCGCATCGGCGATGCGGCTCTCGGCAGCCGGCTGCTGACGCTGGATGACGCTGCAGAAGCCGACGAGATCGCCGCAAAGCTCGACGAACTGAACCGTGAGCGCCAGGCGATGGAAGCCATCATGCTGGCCGAGGCAGAAGCCGAGGCGATGGCCGAATACGGCACGGGCGAGCGGGCAGCGGTCATCGTCACCGCCAGCGAAGGCTGGCATCCCGGCATCGTCGGCCTGCTCGCCTCGAGGCTGAAGGAGAGCGTGATGCGACGGCCTTCGCCATTGCCTTCGATCCCCTGGGCAAGGGCACCGGTTCCGGCCGCTCGATCAACGGTTTCGACATGGGCCGGATGGTCCGGGCCGCGGTCGATGAGGGTCTGCTGGTCAAAGGCGGCGGGCATGCCATGGCGGCGGGCCTGACGGTCGAGCGGTCGAATCTAGGACGCCTGCGCAGTTTCTTCGACGAACAGGCCACGTCTCAGGTGTCGGCGCTCGCCGCCAACCAGACGCTAAAGATCGACGGTGCCATCGGTGCCTCGGGCGCGACGCTTGCGCTCGTCGACCAGCTGGAGGCCGCAGGCCCCTATGGCTCGGGTCATCCGCAACCCATCTTCGCCGTGCCGCTGCACCGGCTGAAAGACGCTCGCCCCGTGGGGACCACCCACATCAAGATCACACTGGAAGGCATGGATGGAAAGCGTCTGGAGGGGATAGCCTTCAGGGCAGCCGAAACCGATCTCGGACATTTCCTGATGAACAACCGTGGCAACCAGGTGCATGTCGCAGGCACGCTGAGCGCCGATCACTGGCAGGGCAACAGACGCGTGCAGTTCCGCGTCATGGACGCCGCAAAAGCGCCGTAAGGCGGACGATCTGATCTGATGTTGCGGAGATCGAAGTGGCACGCCCTAGGGGAGTCGAACCCCTCTTCCCAGAATGAAAATCTGGTGTCCTAACCGATAGACGAAGGGCGCGTGCGCTTCGGTGGCGCCCTTATAGTCAGGCCTCCCGGCAAGCGCAAGAGGCTTTAAACGCCATGGGACGATTTTTTCCACAGGCATGCGCGGAGGCAGTATCTCAAGCACAAACAAACACTTGCGCGTAAGCTGTCCACAGGTTGCGAATTGTCGGCGAAGATCGAAGTGGCACGCCCTAGGGGAGTCGAACCCCTCTTCCCAGAATGAAAATCTGGTGTCCTAACCGATAGACGAAGGGCGCGTGCGCTTCGGTGGCGCCCTTATAGTCAGGCCTCCGGATGACCGCAAGCGGAAACTTGGCGAAGTTCGACAGAAAAAATCAGGCGCGGAAAGTGGGCGAAACTCGGCAGCATACGCCAGTACCCGACAGGGCTCTGTAGACGACTAAACGGCTGGGGAGACTGATACGAAGTGGCACGCCCTAGGGGAGTCGAACCCCTCTTCCCAGAATGAAAATCTGGTGTCCTAACCGATAGACGAAGGGCGCGTCTGCTTCGTGGCGCCCTTATAATCAGGCTGTTCCCGGACCGCAAGCGGCTTTTGTCTGTTTCATAGAAAAAATGTGACAGCGATCAAATGCAGTCGTTGCGTGACCGACAAACGCTTTGATTGGAAGGACTTGAGCCGCTCTCGAAAGAATCGGGATCAGGGTGCCGCAGCAGCCTTGTCCGCTTTCTTTCCGCCTTTGAGGAGATCGGAGAGCGAGGGCAGCCATGCCTTTTTCTTCGGACCCGCATCAGCCTCGGTCACCACCTGTTCGTCGGCCGGCAGCGGCTCTGCCGGATCGAATTCCTGAACCGCACCCATGGCCTGCAATTGATCGGGCGTGAGTTGGACGCGTTCCGGAACATCGGATGTCGGTTCGCGAAGGGCCAGTATCTTCCGCTTGGGACGTGGATCGGAGAGCTTCTTGAGGACAGGCTGCTCCTCGGCGGGCGCGACAGCAGATTCGGTGAGCGGCAGGCCTTCAGCTGTGGGCTGCGAGGTCTGCGCCTGAAGCGCTTGTTGCTGCATCAATGCCTGCTGTTCGGCAGAGGGGCTGAACAGGCTCTTGCGCATGGCATTGACGCCGAGGGTCGGCATGTCGCCCGGCACCAGGCTCGGGCTTGCCGCAGACCCAGCTGCTGCAACCTGCGCCGTTCCCGTGTCACCGGCAGGCGCAGCGCTTGGCTGGTTGGCCCGCCCGGCAGAGAACAGGCTGTTGTTGCCGGCATTCACGGCCGTCGGCTGCATGGTGATGTCACCAAGGTCCGCCTGAGCCTGTGCTTGTGGCTGACCGGCAGTTTGCGCCTGTCCCTGAGCAGCCTGTTGCTGAAGGGCAAGCACTTCCGGTGGCGGTTCAGCGATGTCGGTAAAGGCCGCGGCCATTGGAACGGGTTTGCGTTTCAGGCGCGGGGGATCTGTTTCGTTCTGAGACGCGGCGGGCATGGCGGCGGCTGCCGGTTGTCCCGAAACGGCAACCACATAGGGATCGCGAAACGACTTGCCGCCGGGTGCCGCTGCGGAAACCTCTTCCGACGGTGTCGCGTCGCCGATCGACAGCACCTCGTCAGCGCTCGTCTGGCACGACGCAAGCAGCGCGCTGGCGAACACGGCGATCAGCGCAAATGCGGGTTTCTCAGGCTGGGATGAGCAAGTCATGTCGATCTCCGTCGTCACCTTCGCGCGGAAGGAAAAGGGCCGCCGGGGCGGCCCTCGTGTAGACTGGAGGTTAGGCACGCAAACTTGCGCGAGGCGGTGGTGCTTACCAGGCGCCGGTGTTCGCCATGGAGGCCCAGGGCTCCGCCGGGGCAAGGTTTTCGCCCTTCTGCAGAATCTCGATCGAAATGCCATCGGGCGAGCGGACAAACGCCATGTGGCCATCGCGGGGCGGGCGATTGATGGTGACGCCATTGTCCATCAGTTTCTGGCAGATGGCATAGATATCGTCGACCTCATAGGCCAGATGGCCGAAGTTGCGGCCGCCGGAATAGACCTCGGGATCCCAGTTGTAGGTGAGCTCGAGGCAGGGGGCCATGTCCACCTTCGCCTTGTCCAGATCCTTCTCGGCGGTCAGAAAGACCAGCGTGAAGCGGCCCTTCTCGTTCTCGTAGCGGCGGATCTCGGTGAGGCCGAAAAGGTTGCAAAAGAAGTGCAGAGAGGCCTCGAGGTCCTTCACTCGGACCATGGTGTGCAGGTAACGCATGGGTGTTCTCCTTTGACGCGGTCGATATGGGGCTGCCGTCAGCTTGAGCAAGGCTGTGGCTGCAAAAGCAACTGGTGAAATGTAAAACTAGGGCTTGCGCAGATCCGTTGACAAAATGTTAATCTGAATCTCAAGAATCAGTTAACTAAGCAATGTGACGCGTTTTCGAGGGGCTTGGGGAAATGGCGGACAGGATTTCATCAAAGGGGCTCGGCGAGTACGAAGAGCTGTCCGGAGAAGCCGTAGACCTGCTGGAGATCACCGGCGTCGTCAAGTGGTTCGACGTCGCCAAGGGCTTCGGCTTCATCGTACCCGACGATGGCATGCAGGACGTGTTGCTGCACGTGACGTGTCTGCGCCGTGACGGCTACCAGACGATCCTCGAAGGCACCCGCATCGTCGCTCTCATCCAGAAGCGCGACCGCGGCTACCAGGCCTTCCGCATCCTCTCCATGGACCAGTCGACCGCCGTTCATCCCTCGCAGATGCCGCCGGTTCGCACCCATGTGCAGGTGACGCCGACGAGCGGTCTGGAGCGCGCGCTGGTCAAGTGGTTCAACCGCACCAAGGGCTTCGGCTTCCTGACGCGCGGCGAGGGCACTGAGGACATCTTCGTGCATATGGAAACGCTTCGTCGATTCGGTCTGACCGAGCTTCGCCCGGGCCAGACGGTGCTGGTGCGCTTCGGACCTGGCGACAAGGGCCTGATGGCCGCTGAAATCCACCCTGACAGTCGTCGGCCCGGCTGTGCGTGCGCACTGAGCCGATGACCAAGCTGATGACCATCACCAGAAGCGCCTTCGTGGCGCTTCTTGCGTTTTTCTGTCTGGCCGGTGTGGCGCTGAGTGAAGTCGTGTTTGAGCGCGGTCAACTCAGCTTCGAGACGGAAGCGGGAGAGCGCATCACGCTGGACGTGGAATGGGCCCTGACCGCCGAGCAGCGGGCGAGGGGCCTGATGGAGCGGCCGGCACTTCCCGACCGCACAGGCATGCTCTTTGATTTCGGCGAAACGCGCATGGTCACCATGTGGATGGCCAATACGCCCGAATCCCTCGACATGATCTTCATCGACGAAACGGGCAAGATCGCCCGGATCGCCGAGCGCACGACACCCTATTCCGAGGCGATCGTCTCCTCGGACAAGCCGGTGCGCTATGCGCTGGAAATCCGCGGCGGACACGCAGCCGAACTCGGCCTCAAGCCGACCGCCCGCCTTGTGCTGCCGCTTGACCTGCCCAAGTGACGGGGCAGCGGCCTCTGTTTTCGCCTGAGATTCAATCGCGAACAAACCGCTTTTTGCTGTTGCGGCTGAGGGGTGAACCGTGTATTCCCGCTTCATTGCTTGAACGGAGTGTAGCGCAGCCTGGTAGCGCATCTGGTTTGGGACCAGAGGGTCGGGAGTTCGAATCTCTCCACTCCGACCAAGCAATGAGCCGGACCATAAGGAACATCCTGAGTTCGTGGGTCCCAAAAGTCTGCTGTTACGAAATGACGAACAGACAGACCTCCGGCAAATAAAACTTCCCAACTCGATACTGACAAGGCATTTGCGCCGCCCCGGCTTTTGTCTCCAAGCGGTAGGCGAATCGCGAGCTTTTTGCGGCATGCGTGAGGGGCTTGCGTGCATTCGTGGCGCCGCCACAATTTTCCCTTGCTGCCGTATTGCGCGCCCTTTATTCCTTATGGTTGTATCCAGGGGTGGGGACGATCACAATGAGACATATCTATACGATTGCCGTCGTGGCGCTCATGGTGGGCGGCTGCCAGACGATGAAGCCGGCCGCATCTCCGATGGAGGCCTATCTCAACCGGCATGCTGCGGCGGAGGCAATTGCGCGGAATTGCCCGGCCTATGGCGGCTATGGTGCCGTGACATCCATGCGGTCGGATGCCGATCAAAATCTCGCCCGTGCCCGCGCCCTCGGCGCGACGGAGATGGATGTTCAAAAAGCGCGCGAGCGGATGAACAGCAATCTGATGAGCGCCGTGATGCTCGTAGGCCCGATCGAGGCTTGCAACGCTTTCGTCAACCAACTGGCCTGGGCGGGAACCTCGACGGCGCAAATACCGAAGAAGACAAACTAGGCAGCGCGAAACGCAAGGTGAGGGCACTGCTGATTTGCTTTGCATGGCCCGCAGAGAGGGTGGCCTCTCGAGGACTGTCACGGCGTCTGGTGGGTGTGGACATCCGCTCTGCAATTCATCCATCATGCTGTTGCGAAGGCGCGCCAACGAGGATATACGGAACCTCGAAGAAAGTCGGTCTCGTCGTGCGCGAGCAATCTACGAACAGCGGATAAATGCCATTGTTTTTCAATGGATATGGGGTCCTAGAATCTCGCCGCGCCGACCAGAATTGGAAGGCCTTCCGCATGCGGCGGGCCGGGTGTCCGGCGGCAAGGCAACTTGCCGCAAAATCTTGGAGATGGATAAGGCCATGTCTGCGAAGATCTACCGCCCCGCGAAAACCGCCATGCAGTCCGGCAAGGCGAAGACCCATCTTTGGGTTCTGGAATTCGACCAGTCTGCACCGCGCAAGATCGATCCGATGATGGGCTACACCACCTCTGGCGACACCCGCCAGCAGGTCAAGCTGACCTTCGAGACGCTGGAACAGGCCGAAGCCTATGCCAAGCGCGAAGGTATCGAATACCGCGTCATCCTGCCCAAGGAAGCCAAGCGCCAGGTCGTGTCCTACACGGACAACTTCCGCTACAACCGTCTTCAGCCCTGGACGCACTGACATATCTGCCGCTTCGCGCGGCCCCGAGACGGTCCCTTAGCTCAGCTGGATAGAGCAAGTGCCTTCTAAGCACTAGGTCGTAGGTTCGAGCCCTACAGGGATCGCCATTCCTCGATTTGTTGTTGTGACGAGTGGCGGGTTTATCCTCCTCATTGTATAACCGGCGCTTTGTGCAGGATCGGGCGATATAGTCACCTTTTCCCCTCCGCTGCCAACCTTTCGGAAACCCTTGAGCGTCATGATGCCGCTCACGAGAGGTTAACCATGTCCAGTCGCACCGCATCTTCCCGCCGCGGGCCCGCCAAACGGCGCAAGTCGACCCGCTCTTCCGGCAGCCAGGGCATGACAACCTGGCTGGTCATGCTCGGCATTGTCGCGGGCGGGATCGCCCTCTACGACAACAGGGTCGCTGTGCTCAGGGAATTGTCGCCCCTTTTATCAGACAGAAAACCTGCCGCATCCCGCACCGAAGCCAAGGCCGAGCCCCGCCGTGAGCGGGAGAAGACCGCGAATGCGCGGACTGCATCGAACAGCTCGAAAACGCCGGTACCGCCGGCCGAGGTTGGTGTCGTAAAGGCTGCGGTCCCTGCGTCTCGCCCTGCAGTCACGACCAACGCTGGCGGACCACTGACGGGGGAGAACTTCGCCGGCAAGTTCTATTTCTGCGGCACGTCGGGCCTCGACAACTGCGTCATGAGCGGTGACACCTTCTGGTACAAGAAGACCAAGGTCGTGCTGGCCGATATCGCAGCGCCGAGAACAGATGGCGCCGCCTGCCAGCAAGAGCGCGACCGCGGCTTTGCCGCCAAGGTGCGGCTGAAGGATCTGTTGAGCTCCGGACGATTCGATCTTGAGACACTGAAGACCGCTGGTCCAAGCGGTGCCTCAGGGGTGCTACGCGTGGCAACCCGCGATGGCCGCTCGCTGGGTTCAATCCTGGTGTCCGAAGGCCTCGCCAAGCCGCGCATGGCGCGCCAGCAGAGCTGGTGCCCTTAACCGCAAGACAGCGGTCGTCTTCACAAACGAAAAAGCCCGCCGCGGTGATCGCGGCGGGCTCTTTGTTTCCGAATTCGGACGCCCGCTTAATGCAGGATCTGGCTGAGGAACAGCTTGGTGCGCTCGTGCTGCGGGTTGTCGAAGAATTCGGCGGGCGAGTTCTGCTCGACGATCTGGCCCTGGTCCATGAAGATCACGCGGTCGGCGACCTGACGGGCAAAGCCCATTTCGTGGGTCACGCACGAGCATGGTCATGCCTTCTTCGGCAAGGCCCACCATGGTGTCGAGCACTTCCTTGACCATTTCCGGATCGAGCGCCGAGGTCGGCTCGTCGAACAGCATGATCTTCGGCTTCATGCAGAGCGCACGGGCAATCGCCACGCGCTGCTGCTGGCCGCCGGAGAGCTGGCCTGGATATTTGTTGGCCTGCTCCGGGATCTTGACGCGCTTGAGGAAGTGCATCGCGATTTCCTCGGCATCCTTCTTCGGCATCTTGCGCACCCAGATCGGGGCCAGCGTGCAGTTTTCAAGGATGGTGAGGTGCGGGAAGAGGTTGAAGTGCTGGAACACCATGCCGACTTCGCGGCGAACCTCATCGATCTTCTTCAGGTCGTTGGTTAGTTCGCATGCCGTCGCACCATGAATGTTGCCCGGTCTGGTGCTCCTCCAGGCGGTTGATGCAGCGGATCATGGTCGACTTGCCCGAACCGGACGGTCCGGCAGACGACGATGCGCTCGCCGCTTCATGACCTTGAGGTTGATGTCGCGCAGCACGTGGAACTCGCCGTACCACTTGTTCATGTTGATCAGGTTCGACCGCCACGTCGGTGCCCGACTGACGGTCTTCTTAGCGGAATTGGCTTCAGCCATGGTTTTATCCCCTTGGTTGCTTAACGCTTGTGGCCAGTGTCGAGGTCGCCGCTCCATGAAGGCGGAGTAGCGCGACATGCCGAAGCAGAAGATCCAGAAGTACGAAGGCGGCGAAGATCAGACCTGTGACCGGTGTCCAGGCGTCGCCCAGCTGGCATCGGTGAAGTCTGATGTGGACGATGCCGAGGAGGTCGAACATGCCGATGATCGAGCACCAGCGAGGTGTCCTTGAACAGGCCGATGAAGGTGTTGACGATGCCCGGGATGACCAGCTTGCAGCGCCTGCGGCAGGATGATCAGGCGCGTCTTCTGCCAGTAGGCGAGGCCGAGCGAATCGCGCGCCTTCGATACTGGCCCTTCGGGCATCGCCTGCAGGCCGCCGCGCACCACTTCGGCCATATAGGCGGCCGCGAACAGCGATGACGCCGACCGAGCGCGCGCAGGAACTTGTCGAAGGTCACAGCCTGTCGGCAGGAACAGCGGCAGCATGACCGCTGGCCATGAACAGAACGCGTGATCAGCGGCACGCCGCGCACCAGCTTCGATGAAGACGACGCACAGATCATCTTGATGACCGGCATGTTCGAGCGCCGGCCCGAGCGCCAGCAGGATGCCCAGCGGCAGCGACACCGCGATCGCCGACGAAAGACAGGATCAGTGTCACCAGCAGGCCGCCCCAGAGCGGGGTTTCCACGTTCCGGGAGACCGAACGCCGCCCATGCAGCAGGAAGAAGGCGACGACCGGGAAGATCACGAAGAGCAGAAGTGCGTTCAGCCCCTTGCGCGGTGCCTTCGGGATGAGCATCGGCACGAGCAGGCGCGATGAACATCACGCCCACCAGGATCGCCCGCCAGCGTTCCTCAAGCGGATAACGCCCGAAGATGAACTGCGACGAAGCGGCTCTCGACGAAAGCCCAGCAGGCGCCCTTCCAGCCGTCAGGCTGAACGCCGCCCTGGGCAATCGTGGCGCAGACGGCACGGTCGGCGCCGAACCAGGCTGCATCAAGAAACAGGAAGTTGATCGCACCCGGCAGGATGAGTGCGAGAACCGCAAGGCCGATGATCGTGAGCACCACATCTTTCGGCGTCGCGAGCAGGTTCTTGCGGATCCAGCCGCCGATGCTGCCATCGGAAGTCGGGGCGGGAAGGGGTGCCAGCATGTCCTGGCGCGACGTAGGCAAATGTTCTGTGCCATGATCAGCGCTCCACCAGTGCCATTTTTGCGTTGAACCAGTTCATGAACAGCGAGGTCACAATGCTGATGGAGAGATAGATCACCGAGCCATGATCGAGCACGATCTCGATGGCCTGGCCGGTCTGGTTGAACGTCGTACCGCCGGTCGACAACCAGTTCGGGGATAGCCGACGGCCACACCGAGCGACGAGTTCTTCGTCAGGTTGAGATACTGGCTTGTGAGCGGCGGAATGATGATGCGCATCGCCTGAGGCACGATCACGAGACCGCGTCGTGGTCGAGGGCTGCAGGCCAAGCGGCGGATGCCGCCTCGGTCTGTCCCTTCGAAACGCCCTTGATGCCGGCGCGGATGATCTCGGCGATGAAGGCGGCGGTATAGAAGGAGCAGTGCCGAGGTAGAGGGCAACGAACTCAGGCGCGATGACCGCGCCGCCGGACATGTTGAAGCGGCTGGCAACCGGGTAGTCAAAGGTAAGCGGCGAGCCGGCAGCAAAGAATGCGATCAGCGGCAGAGCGACGATCAGTCCAAGGCCAACCCATCCGGTCGGGAAGATCTGGCCGGTGCGCATCTGGCGGGCCTTGGCCCAGCGTGCAACGACGATGGTCGCGACAATGCCGATCAGGAGCGCGATCGGGATGATGCCAGCGCCATCTCCCCAGATGGGCTTGGGGAAGGCCAGACCACGGTTGTTGAGGAAGGTCGAGAAGGGCAGCTCGAGGGAATCGCGCGGCTGCGGCAGCGTCGACAGGACGCCCGAGTACCAGAAGAAGATGACGAGCAGCGGCGGGAGATTGCGGAAGGCTTCGACGTAGACCGTGCAAAGCTTGGCAATCAGCCAGTTTCTCGACAGGCGACCAATGCCGATCGAGGAAGCCGATGATCGTTGCGGTGATGATACCCGATTACGGCGACGAGGATCGTGTTCAGCAGGCCGACGAGAATGGCGCGGCCATAGGTCGAATCCGCCGTATAGGCGATCAGGCGTCTGGCCGATGTCGAAGCCGGCGCGGCCATTCAGGAAGTCGTAGCCCGTTGCGGTGTTGCTCCGGGCGAGGTTTTCGATGGTGTTGTTCGACGATGGTACCAGACGATAAACGTCATGATGGCGATCGTAGCGACCTGAAAGAAGATCGATCTTGCTTTCGGATCGTAGATCAGCGAGCCCACGCTCTGCCCACCGGCAGGTATACTGGTGGCGTGATCTGTCATGCTGTGCCAAATCCCCGGGGCTTGTTTGAGCCCTGCAACTGTTCTTGTTCTTGAAAACAGCCGGCATTCTTAAATCGCGCTGCTGACCGCAGCGTCCGTGCCGGTCTGAACCCGTCGTCCCGATAAGCGCGAGGCTGCTTTCGCCGGCTCGCAAGTGTCAGCCGGATCTTAGCGGATCGGCGGTGCGTACTGCAGGCCGCCCTTGGTCCACAGCGCATTGACGCCGCGGGCGAACTTGAGCTGGCTGGTGTTGACGCCGATGTTGCGCTCGAAGATTTCGCCGTAGTTACCAACGCCCTTGATGATGTTGTAGGCCCACTCATTGGTGAGGCCGAGGTCGGTACCGATCTTGGTGTCGGCTTCAGCGCCGAGGAAGCGCTTGATGTCAGGGTTGGTGGTGGTCGACTTGATTTCGTCGACGTTTGCCTGGGTGATGCCGAATTCTTCGGCGGTCACCAGAGCGTAATGCGTCCACGATGACGACGTCGAACCACTGGTCGTCGCCCTGGCGAACGGCCGGGCCAAGCGGCTCCTTGGAGATGATTTCCGGCAGAATGACGTGTTCGTCCGGGTTGGTCAGCGTCAGACGCAGCGAATACAGGCCCGACTGGTCGGTCGTGTAAACGTCGCAACGGCCAGCCTGGTAGGCAGCGTTGACTTCTTCCAGCTTTTCGAAAACGACCGGCTTGTATTCAAGGTTGTTGGCCTTGAAGTAGTCGGCAAGGTTCAGTTCGGTCGTGGTGCCCGACTGTACGCAGACGGCAGCGCCCGAGAGTTCGAGGGCCGACTTGACGTTCAGCGCCTTGGTGACCATGAAGCCCTGACCGTCATAGTAGTTGACGGTGCGGAAGTTGAAGCCGAGCGCGGTGTCGCGGCTGATGGTCCAGGTGGTGTTACGGGCAAGCATGTCGACTTCGCCGGACTGCAGCGCGGTGAAGCGGCTCTGTGCGGTGGTCGGTGTGTACTTTACCTTCGTGGCATCGCCGAATACGGCGGCAGCGACAGCCTTGCAGTAGTCGACGTCGAAACCGGTCCAGTTGCCGGCTGCGTCCGGCGATGCAAAGCCGGCCAGACCCGTGTTCACGCCGCACTGGACGAAACCCTTGGCCTTCACGTCATCGAGCGTTGCGGCGGATGCAGCAGACGCGCCAAAACCCAGGACCGCAGCGCCGATGGCGGCTGACAGGAACTTGTTGTTCATTTTTCCCAACCTTTTTTCTCTTGTTGTATGCCAGCGACGGCCTGCTGCTGAAACCAGCAGCGCACGTCGGCTCACGGCCTCCCGGTGCGAGCCTTCATATCTCAGTCGCAAATGCGGACAGGGTCAAGTCTTTATGCCGCGAATTGGCCACAAAAGCGCGAATTTACCAAAATCGCCCTCCAAATAGGCAAAAATGTGTGGTTTTTGGCCCAAAGTGATGAAAATGACGCCTTTTTGACTGTGCTGATATGCGTAAGCAGCAAGACTTGCGCTCCGGATCACGGAATTGTGCAACTTGACCGGCCCTCCCGGAGGCGCGAAAACCACGCTATCCGACCGTGAGGAATCTTGAATCCATGAGCAAATCCAAAGACTGGCTGGCCGCCGCCGGCACCGATACGAAACTGTGCCATGTCGGCTATGATCCTGAAGACTACCACGGGTTCGTCAATCCGCCGGTGGTGCATGCCTCGACGGTCCTGTTCCCCAATGCGCGGGCCATGGAAACGCGTTCGCAGCCCTATACGTATGGCACGCGCGGAACCCCAACGACCGATGCTCTCTGCCGCGCAATCGATGCGCTGGAGGGCTCGGCCGGCACGATCCTCGTCCCGTCGGGGCTCGCCGCCATCACCGTTCCGTTCTTGGCCTTCTTGTCTGCGGGCGACCACGCGCTGATCGTTGATTCCGTCTATTCGCCGTGTCGCCATTTCTGCGACACGATGCTGACCCGTCTCGGGGTCGAAGTCGAATATTACGACCCGGAGATCGGCGCCGATATCGAGCGGCTGATCCGGCCCAACACCAAACTGGTGCATACCGAGGCGCCCGGCTCCAACACCATGGAAATGCAGGATATCCGAGCGATTTCCGACGCGGCCCACAAGCATGATTGCGTTGTGACCATCGACAACACCTGGGCCACGCCGCTCTATTTCAAGGCGCTCGACTTCGGTGCCGACGTGACCATTCACGCCGCGACCAAATATCCCTCGGGCCATTCGGACATTCTGATGGGCACGGTCTCGGCCAATGCAAAGCACTGGCCGACGCTGAGTGAGGCCAACATAACGCTTGGCATTTGCGGCGCTCCTGAGGACAGCTACCAAGATCCTGCGCGGCCTGCGCACCATGGCGCTGCGGCTCGATCACCATTATAAGAGCGCGCTCTCCGTTGCCCGCTGGCTCGAAGCCCGCAATGACGTGGCACGTGTGTTGCATCCGGCCTTGGAGAGCTTCCCGGGTCACGCGCTCTGGAAGCGCGACTTCAAGGGTGCGAGTGGCGTCTTCTCTTTCGTGCTGCCGGCTCCGTCGCGGGAGAAGATCAAGCCGAAGGCGCATGCTTTCCTGGATGCGCTACAGCTCTTCGGGCTTGGCTGGTCCTGGGGTGGCTATGAGAGCCTGGCGGTGCACGTCAATCTGGATGACCGAAAGATCCGCAAGGGCCCAACCGATGGCGCCGTGATCCGTCTGCAGATTGGTCTTGAGAATGTCGAGGACATTACCGCTGACCTCGAACGCGGCTTTGCCGCAGCGGCTGCCGTCTGAGCAACGGTTCTTGACCTCAGTCGCCGATCCGATGGCCGTAGAGCCAGTCGAGATCGGCGGCGAGCTTTTCGGCCGGCCGAAGCGAAAGAACGATATCGCGCCCGATTCGAAATGGGCCACGGGCGTGATAGGCGAAGCGATTGAAGTCGCCGCGTGCCTTGACCCGTGCAGCCCGGGCCTTTCGCTCAGTCGAGAAAGTGGCCAGCGCCAAGGGGACGGGTGCCCGGGCGACATGGGCTGCAAGCGAGAACGCGTCCTCGATGGCCATGGCCGCACCCTGGGCCGAGAACGGCATCATCGCATGCGCCGCATCGCCGATCAGCACCGTGTCGCGACCATTGTGCCAGTTGCCGTCGGATGCCTCGTAAAGCGGCCAGAAGGTCGGCTGCTCGGTGCCGGCAAGAGTTGTCCTGATGTCGCGATGCCAGCCGGAAAACTGTTCGAGCAGCATGGCCCGCCGTGCCGCATCTGCATCGATCGCCCAGCTCTCGTCGCTCTTCGTGCCTGCAGCGATCGCCACGAGATTGAAGCCGTCGATCTCTTTCAGCGGATAGCTGACCAGATGCGCCTTCGCTCCGAGATAGGCTGTCACGCCATTGCGAGACAGGAACGAGGGAGCGCCGCTCTGGGAGATGGTGAAGCGCCAGGCAATATTGCCGGAGAAGCTGACCGCGGGGCTGCCTGGAATGGCATCCCTTGCGACCGACCAGGCGCCATCGGCGCCGATCACGAAATCCGGCTTGCGACCGGTGATCGACCCCAGGGCTTCTGAGCCGATCCCCTGCACACGCTGGCCAAGATGCAAGCGGCAGAGCGGTTGATTGAGCACGGCGCGCAACAGCGCCTGCTGCAGGGTCGAGCGGTGCAGGACGCCATAGGGATAGCCCCAGCGCTTGCGGGCGAAATTGCCGGCCGGCACCGAAGCCAGATGGCGCAAGTCCGTTCCCGAAACGAGGCTGATGGCATTTGGCTCAAGCCAGTGCTGTTCCAGATCGGAGAGCACGCCGAGAGACGCCAGCACCCGTGTGGCATTCGGCGAGAGCTGCAGACCCGCGCCGACTTCGCCGAGCTGTGGCGCCTGTTCAATGATGTCTGAGGAAATACCCTTACGTGCGAGCGCCAGGGCAGCGGTCAACCCCGCCATCCCGGCTCCGACGATGGCGGCGTGTTTTATGGACATGGGAACTATGCCGATCGTGACGCTGGGGTCACGCTGCCTTGACGTGGAAGACGCAGCCCGCAGGGTTCGTCTGTTCGGCCTTCAGGCTCGGATTGTAGCGATAGAGCGTCGAGCAGTAGGAACAGACCTTCTCATTGTCATGTCCCATGTCGATGAAGATGTGCGGGTGGTCGAAGGGCACGGAAGCGCCGGTGCACATGAATTCCTTCACGCCGACTTCGATCACGCGATGACCGCCGTCGTTCTGAAAATGGGGAATGCTGTGGCCGGCCATGTCTTGCTCCGAGAGTGCTTTGCGAGTTTGCGCGGACATTAGCGCCGTCCTTCCGAAAAGTGTAGAGCCGGCAGCGGGCAAAAGTCACAGAAAATCGGTCTGCGGCAATTGATGTCAGGATGCTCTTGGCTATGGTTGCGGCCTCAAGGCCATAAGGACCCATTCATGAACCTCGACGCCCCGCCGTTTTCCAGCTTTCACAATGACGGGCTCGAGCTTGCCTATTTCGACGATGGCGATCCGGCAGGCGATCCGATCTTGCTCATTCACGGATTCGCTTCTTCGGCAAGCGTGAACTGGGTCTATCCGGGTTGGCTGAGAACTTTGGGGGACGCGGGCTACCGGGTGATCGCGATCGACAATCGCGGCCACGGCGCAAGCGCCAAGCCGCATGATCCGCAGGCCTACCATCCGACATCCATGGCGGGGGATGCTGCGGCACTCTTGACCCATCTCGGCATCGCCGAGGCCCATGTCATGGGCTATTCGATGGGCGCGCGCATCTCCGCCTTCCTCGCAATTGAACATCCAGACCGCGTGCGCTCGCTCGTCTTCGGCGGCCTCGGCATCGGCATGTGTGATGGTGTCGGTGACTGGGATCCGATCGCCGACGCCTTGCTTGCTCCGTCATTGGACGACGTCTCGCATGAGCGCGGCCGCATGTTCCGTGCCTTTGCAGACCAGACCAAGTCGGATCGGCTGGCGCTGGCAGCCTGCATCCGGACGTCGCGGGATTTGGTGCGCCGTGAGGATATCGCCAAAGTCGATATTCCCTGCCTGATCGGTGTCGGTACGAAGGACGATATTGCCGGCTCGCCGCATGAACTGGCGGAGTTGATGCCACGCGCGGTCGCGCTCGACATCCCCAACCGTGACCACATGCTCGCCGTCGGCGATCGCGTGCTCAAGAAGGCGGCGCTGGATTTTTACGACACGCTCGCGGACCGTTGAGCGTCAGCGACCGGTGAAGACGGGTCGTCTGCGCTCGGCAAAGGCCGCGCGCCCCTCGCGATAATCCGCGCTCTCGAAGGTCGAAGCTCCGATGATTTCCGCCTCGCGCAGTAGGTCGTCGTCAACAAGCTCTACGGCCCGCAAGGCAAGCTTCGAGGCCCGCAGTGACAGCGGTGCGTTGGCCGCAATCGCCTCGGCGAGGATGTCGGTCCGTGTTTCGAGGTCGGCGGTCGCCGTGACCTCACACAGGAAGCCGGCCGCCATCAGCTCGGCCGACTTCAGCGGCGCGCCGGTAAAAAGCGCCTTGCGCGCCAGCTGGCTGCCCAGTCCCCGGACGAAATCCTGCACCGCATCGGCCGGGTAGGCGAGGCCGAGTTTGGCGGCGGGGACGGCAAACACGGCTTCGGTGGAGGCGAGCCGCAGATCGGCGGCCGCCGCAAGGCCGAAACCGCCGCCATAGCAAATGCCCCTCACAGCCGCGATGACAGGAATTGGGGCCTCACGGATGGCGGCGAAGGCACGGCTGTTCGACGCTTCGTAGATCCGGGCGGTCGCCGCATCTTTCCTTAATTCGGTAAATTCCGAAATATCTGCTCCCGCGCTGAAATCGCCCTGTCCGCCACCGGCCAGCAAGATGACGCGGGCGCCAGCCTCGGCATGCAGCCAGTGGATCGCGTCCGGAATCGCTCGCCACATCGCAGCCGTGATCGCGTTCTTCCGCTCCGGATTGTCGATCACCAGGAGCCCTTTCGCGCCATCGACGAAAGCCTTGATAAAGCCATTGGCAAGGGTGTTCGACTGTTTCATGCGGGCCCCATTTGAGTTCGATCTGTCTTCGACTATATAATGCCATTCCAAGACGAACGAGGAGACCGGCAATGGTCGCACACAACGACGTCCTCAAGACCGAAACCGTCAAGTCCATGGACCCGATCTGGGACAGCCTGCGGCACGAAGCCCGCGTGGCGGCCGATCGTGACCCGATGCTGGCGGCCTTCTTCCATTCGACGGTGCTCAGCCACCGCTCGCTGGAGGAGTGTGTGATCTACCGTATCTGCGAGCGCCTCGACCATTCCGACGTGCCGGCGATCGTGCTGCGTCAGGCTTTCGAAGCGATGATGGCCGACTGGCCGGAATGGAGCTCGATCCTCCGGGTCGATATCCAGGCCGTCTACGACCGCGATCCCGCCTGCACGCGCTTCATGGAGCCGGTCCTCTATTTCAAGGGCTTCCACGCGATCCAGACGCACCGTCTGGCGCATTGGCTGTGGAACAACGGGCGCCGTGATTTTGCACTTTACCTGCAGAGCCGCTCGTCCAACATCTTCCAGACGGACATCAATCCGGCAGCCCACATCGGCAAGGGCATCTTCCTCGACCACGCCACCGGGCTTGTCGTCGGCGAGACCGCCCGCATCGGTGACAATGTTTCGATCCTGCATGGGGTAACCCTCGGCGGCACCGGCAAGGAGGGCGCCGATCGCCATCCGAAGATCGGCGACGGCGTTCTGATCGGGGCAGGGGCCAAGGTGCTCGGTAACATCGAAGTCGGCAGCTGCTCGCGCATCGCGGCCGGCTCGGTGGTCCTGAAGCCTGTGCCGAGATGCACGACGGTTGCGGGCGTTCCGGCGCGCGTGGTTGGGGAGGCGGGTTGCGCCGAGCCTGCGCGCTCGATGGATCAGATGATCGCTTCGGAGGACTGAAGCGGTTTCGCGATCAGCCGGGCGAAGAACGACCCGGCTTGCCGGGGCAAACTTTTCTTTGCGTCTTTACATCGGCGGAAAGGCCGTGCGACAAGCGCGCAAATCGAAACACTCCCCGAAAACAGTCCATGGAGACACAGTGTGAAGCCGGAAGAACTGAAGAAGCTCGACGCTTATTTCAAGCGCACCTTCAATCCCACGATGAGCGTGAAGGCTCGTCCGCGCAAGGACGATTCCGCTGAAGTCTATGTCGGTGACGAGTTTCTCGGCGTTGTCTTCAAGGACGACGAAGACGGCGATCTCTCCTACAATTTCTCGATGGCGATCCTCGACGTCGATCTGACGTAACGCGTCTTTTTCGCCGCAATCGGCGGCGAGATTTTCTGGAATGAGCGTAAAGCAGGGGGGGCTGTACCGAGGCGTACAGGCCCCTTTTTCTTATCCGGCTTACAATTGACGATTGTTGTGCGATGCACAAATTCACTTGACCCTCTTTGTGCGACTGCTATGTTCGAGGCATCTGATATGCCGAACAGAAGGAGGAGGTTCACATGTTCAATATCTCTGACGCCAACACGAAGGGCAAAGAAGCCATGGATGCCATGCTGAAGAATTATTCTGAGGTCACGAAGGGCTTCCAGGCGATCGCCACCGAAGCAACAGACTATTCCAAGAAGTCGTTTCAGGACATGGCTTCCTATATGGAAGCACTGACATCGGTGAAGAGCGTCGAGGCGGCTTTCGAGCTCCAGACCTCCTTCATGAAGTCCTCGTACGAGAGCTTTGTCGCCGAAGCGACGAAGATGGGCGAGATGTATGCCGAACTCGCCAAGATTGCCTACAAGCCCTACGAGGGCGTGGTCGGCAAGGCCATGGCGCCGATGTCGGCAGCCGCCTGATCGAAGCTTGCGTGTAACATGCGAGACCGGCCGCGCCCTGCGCGGCCGGTCTTGTCATTTGTGCCTGCTGGTATAACCTGATCGTTCACTTTTCTCGCTTTTCCGGGCTTCGTGACAAATTGTCGTCATGGCAGCCCGGGGGGCTTAAAATCACCGCATAATGAACTACCTTACTGTGCTGAGTGTTCGTCCGCACCGATGTGTAACGGCAAACCGGCCGGACAACGGAGAATGAACTGAAATGACTGCCAAGCCGGTCTTCATGCAAAGCCAGGGTGACGGGGAAAACGCCAATCGCGGCACCTCGGTGATCACCCGCACCAAGCCGAAGACGAAGAAGCCAGATCTGTATCGCGTCCTGCTTCTGAACGACGACTACACCCCGATGGAGTTTGTGATCCATATCCTGGAGCGCTTCTTCCAAAAGGACAGGGAAGCTGCCACCCGCATCATGCTGCATGTGCATAATCATGGAGTCGGCGAATGTGGTGTCTTCACCTACGAAGTCGCCGAAACAAAAGTCTCACAGGTGATGGATTTCGCCAGGCAACATGAACATCCGCTTCAATGCGTCATGGAAAAGAAGTGAGGATCAGACGTGCCAACATTTTCACCCAGCCTCGAAAAAGCGCTGCATCAGGCCCTGACCTACGCCAACGAGCGTCACCATGAATATGCGACGCTGGAGCACCTGCTGCTCGCTCTGATCGACGACGCTGATGCCGCCGCCGTAATGGGGGCCTGCAACGTCAATCTCGACGCATTGCGCAAGACCGTGACCGACTTCGTCGACAATGATCTCGCCAACCTGATCACAGGTTACGACGAGGATTCAAAGCCGACATCCAGCTTCCAGCGTGTCATCCAGCGCGCCGTAATCCATGTTCAGTCGTCCGGTCGCGAAGAAGTCACCGGCGCAAACGTGCTCGTCGCCATCTTCGCCGAGCGCGAAAGCAATGCTGCCTATTTCCTGCAGGAGCAGGAAATGACGCGCTACGACGCCGTCAACTACATCTCGCATGGCATCGGTAAGCGCCCCGGCGCATCGCAGGTCCGCAGCCCGCCGTGGCCCGGATGAGGGCGAGCCCGAGGCCAAGCAGGGTCGTGAGCCGGAGGAAGGTTCGGCCAAGGGCAAGCAGGAGGCGCTTAAGGCCTACTGCGTCAACCTCAACGAAAAGGCGCAAGACCGGTCGCATCGATCCGCTGATCGGACGCGACGCACGAGGTGAGCCGCACGATCCAGGTGCTGTGCCGTCGTTCCAAGAACAACCCGCTTTATGTGGGCGACCCGGGCGTCGGCAAGACGGCGATCGCCGAAGGCCTGGCGCGCAAGCGCATCGTCGAGGGCGAGGTGCCGGAGGTGCTGGCCGACGCCGACGATCTTCTCGCTCGACATGGGCACGCTGCTCGCCGGCACGCGCTATCGCGGCGACTTCGAGGAGCGCCTGAAGGCAGGTGCGTCAAGGAACTCGAAGACTATCCGGGCGCGGTGCTCTGTTCATCGACGAGATCCACACCGTCATCGGTGCCGGTGCCACCTCGGGCGGCGCGATGGATGCGTCTAACCTGTTGAAGCCGGCGCTCGCAGTCGGGCGCGATCCGCTGCATCGGCTCGACCACCTACAAGGAATACCGCCAGTACTTCGAGAAGGACCGCGCACTGGTCCGCCGCTTCCAGAAGATCGACGTGCAACGAGCCGTCGATCGATGACGCCGATCGAGATCATGAAGGGCCTGAAGCCCTATTTCGAGGACTACCATCACAGCTCCGCTACACCAACGAGGCGATCAAGGCGGCGGTCGAACTGTCGGCCCGCTACATCTCACGACCGCAAGCTGCCCGACAAGGCGATCGACGTGATCGACGAGACGGGTGCGGCGCAGATGCTGCTGCCCGTGGGCAAGCGCCAGCAAGACTGATCACCGAGAAGGAGATCGAGGCGACGATCGCCACCATGGCGCGCATCCCGCCCAAGACCGTCATCCAAGGACGACGCAGATGGTTCTCGCGCAACCTCGAAACGGAACTGAAGCGTCGGTCGTCTACGGCCAGGACAAGGCCATCGAGCGCTCTCTCGACATCGATCAAGCTCGCCCGTGCCGGTCTTCGCGAACCGAACAAGCCGATCGGCTCTTACGTCTTCTCCGGCCCGACCGGCGTCGGCAAGACGGAAGTCGCCAAGCAGCTCGCCGCCTCGCTTGGCGTGGAACTGCTGCGCTTCGACATGTCGGAATACATGGAGCGGCACACGGTCTCGCGCCTGCTCGGCGCGCCTCCCGGCTATGTCGGCTTCGATCAGGGCGGCCTTCTGACCGACGGCGTCGACCAGCATCCGCATTCGCGTCGTGCTGCTCGATGAAATCGAGAAGGCGCATCCGGATATCTACAACATCCTGCTGCAGGTCATGGACCACGGCCAGTTGACGGATCACAACGGCAAGAAGGTCGACTTCCGCAACGTCATCCTGATCATGACCACGAATGCGGGCGCGTCGGAAATGGCGAAGCCGGCAATCGGCTTCGGCTCTTCGAAGCGCGACCGGCGAAGACGACGGAGGCGCTCAACCGCCTGTTCACGCCGGAATTCCGCAACCGCCTCGACGCGACGATCCCGTTTGCGCCGCTGCCGACGGAAGTCATCCATCAGGTCGTGCAGAAGTTCGTCATGCAGCTAGAAGCCCAGCTGTCCGAGCGCAACGTGACCTTCGATCTCTCCGAATGCTGCCATCGCTTGGCTGGCCGAGAGAGCGGTTACGACGAGAAGATGGGTGCCCGTCCGCTGGGTCGTGTCATCCAGGAGCACATTAAGAAGCCGCTCGCCAACGAGATCCTGTTTGGCAAGCTGAAGAAGGGCGGCGTCGTCAAGGTCGGAACAAAGACCGACGAGACCGGCGCCGAGGTGCTCGATCTGGAAGCCATTTCCGAAGTGGCGCCCGTCAAGCCTAAGCCCGAAGCCGAAGTGGCCTCCGCAAAGCCTGCCAAGGCCAAGCGCAAGCCGGTTACCAAGGCCTCGGTGATCGAGGATGAGGGCGATGTGGCGGTGATCGACGAAGCACCCAAGCAGCCCAAGCGTTCGGCTGTGCCGAAGGTGCCGAAGAAGAAGTAAGCACCATCAGATGAGAGACCCGTGCCGGGCTTAGCGCCCGGCACTTTTTTTGCCGAACCGGAATTTCAGATGTCTTCGGCCACTTCCGATATTTCACAAACACGGTGGTTTTTCACCGGCATGCGCGGACTGTTCAGTCTGCCCGCCATCATTCTCATGATCTCCTTCGTCGGCTTCTCCGCCTTTGCGCTTCAATCCGGCGTGAGCCGCACGGAAGCCATGGTCATGACGGCGACCGTATGGGCCCTCCCGGCCAAGATGATCCTGATCGGCACCATGACCAGCGGCGCTAACCTGCTCGCCATCTTCCTCGCCGTCTCACTGTCCTCGATCCGCATGATGCCGATGGTCGCGTCCCTGGTGCCGGAGATGCGCACGGAGAAGACCCCGACCTGGTTGCTGCTCTTCCTGTCGCATTTCGTCGCAATCACGGCCTGGGTCTTCGCGATGGGAAGCTTCAAGAACGTCCCCAGAGAGGGACGCGTCGCCTATTTCGCCGGCTTCGGCATCACCCTCGTGACGGTCAATACGGTTCTTGTCGGCGTCTGCTACGGGCTGGTTTCCCAGTTTCCGCCTGTCGTCGCAGCCCTCCTGTTCTTCCTCACGCCCGTCTATTTCACCGCGTCCATCTGGGCCACGGGGCGACAGTCCGTGGTCAAGGTCGCCTTCATCGTCGGCGTGGTCTCCGGCCCTGTGCTCGCCGTTCTGGTGCCTGGATTTGATATCCTGATCGCGGGTCTTGGTGGTGGAACGCTTGCCTATCTCTTCGATCGCTACGTGATCCGTGGTGACAAGGCTCAGGCGAGATCCGACGAGCCGGATGCCGCAGTCTCGACCGAGGAGGTGGTATGATCGAAGACTACTGGCCTTATGTGGTGATCATCGTCGCTGGCTGGCTGGCAACGGATTTCTGGCGCTGGATGGGCGTGCTGGCCGGCAACCGGCTGCAGGAGGGCTCCGAGGCGCTGAACTGGGTGAGGGCGGTTGCAACAGCTCTGGTCATGGCGGTCACGGCAAAGCTCGTGGTCTTTCCGACGGGTGCGCTGGAAGCCTCACCCTTGTGGTTGCGCCTGGCGGCAGCCGGAATCGGCTTTGCAGCCTTCCTTCTGTCCGGCCAGCGCGTCATCGTCGGTGTCGTCGTGCCCCTGGCGATCCTTGGGGCGGGTCTGATCTGGCTCTGAGATCATAGGCGTTCACAGACACGCGAGCAGGCTGGTATTGCCACATTTGGCTCCCCAAATCGGATTTTCGATCAACAGGAGGAAAGCGAAATGTCAAAGGTAGTACGCTTCCGAAAGCTGAAACATGGGGATCCGCCCCGCTTCAAGGTTCTGCCGGATGATCTGCGCAAGCGGTCATCAAGGCTTGATAGCTGGAGCTCGACCGGCTCCTTTCCCATCATGGTCCTTGTCCTCGGTAGGCATTGCCGCCGTCGTTGTCGTCGGCGGGTTGGTCGCCTGACCCGGCTAGGACCGGCCAAGCGGCGTTCGTCTCAGAGCGCCGCCTTGATCTTTTCGGCCTGGGCTTTCAGCATCTCGAGATCTGCCATTCCGCCGGCATGCGGCTTGAGTGGCACGCCCTCGTGGCGCGGGATCACATGGAAATGCAGGTGGAAGACGGTCTGGCCGGCCGACGGCTCATTGAACTGCGCGATGTAGATGCCGTCGGCCTCGAAAGCTTCCTTGGCAGCATTGGCCAGTTTCTGCACGACCGGCATCAGCTTTGAGAGCACTGCCGGATCGGCATCGAGCAGATTGCGCGAACCCTGCTTCGGGATCACGAGAAGGTGGCCGGGCGCCTGTGGCATGACGTCCATGAAGGCGAGTGTATCCTCGTCCTCGTAGAGCTTCACCGATGGAATGTCGCCGGCGAGGATCTTGGCGAAGATGTTGTTGGGATCATAAGCGGTCATGGCTGTCTCCTCGATTGTCGGGGCCACTTAACGGCAAGCCTGCGCCTGCTTCAAGAGCGCGGCGGCGCTCTCAACCGTCGAATTCCTCGCCGTCGCGCGGTACGCGTTCCCCCTTGCGGAAGGGCGTGTGTTCGCCGAGATATTCGCCAGCCTGGGCAACCTCACGGCGCTCATGCGCGAGATAGTCAGCGACCGCCCGACGCAAACCCGGATGAGTGATGAAGTGGGCGGAATGGGTGAGGACGGGTTCATAGCCGCGCGCGAGCTTATGCTCGCCCTGGGCGCCCGCTTCGACCCGATCGAGACCTTTCTCCAGGGCGAAGTCGATCGCCTGATGATAGCAGACTTCAAAATGCAGGAAGGGATGGTCCTCGACGCAGCCCCAATGGCGGCCATAAAGGGCTTCCGCACCGATGAAGTTGATGGCGCCGGCGACATATCGCCCATTGCGCTTCGCCATCACCAGCAGGATGTCGTCGGGCATGCGCTCACCGACCAGCGAATAGAAGAGGCGGGTCAGATAAGGCCTGCCCCACTTGCGGCTGCCTGTGTCGATGTAAAAGCGGAAGAACTGGTCCCAGACGTCCTCCGTGAGGTCAGCACCCGTCAGCCAGTCGATGCTGATGTCGTTTTCGAGGGCTGCCCGGCGCTCCTTTCGGAGGTTCTTACGCTTCGACGACGAGAGTTCCGCCAGAAACGCCTCGTGGTTCGCATAGCCGCGATTGATGAAGTGGAACTGCTGATCCGTCCGATGCAGAAATTGGGCTTCCGTAAGGGAAGATAACTCACCTTGCGGAAGGAATGTCACATGTGCCGATGACGGTGCCGAGTTCACCGGCCACCTGCTGCAGTCCATGCGCCAGCAGCCCTTGGATCCGCGTGACATCCTCACCCTGCCTCACGAGCAGCCGCGGCCCTGTTGCCGGGGTGAACGGAATGGATGCCTGGAGCTTCGGATAATACCGCCCGCCGGCCCGGTGGAAGGCATCCGCCCATCCATGGTCGAAGACATATTCGCCCTGGCTGTGGCTCTTGAGATAGCAGGGAATGGCGCCGAGAAGGCGTCCTTCCTCTTCCAGCAACAGATGATGGCCCATCCAGCCGGTCTCGGCGGTCGCCGAGCCGGATTCTTCGAGCGCTGAAAGGAAGGCATGCGAGGTGAAGGGATTGTAGCCCGGCTCCGAACGGGAGGCCCCGGAGAGGAGACCCCATTCGCTGGATGGGATCTCCTGGAAGGAGCGCACTACGCGGATCGTCACCTCGTCTGCCATGGATCTCCCGTCAGGCAATCGCCGGCGACTGGCGCGGGTCGAAGCCTTCGAATGTCATCTGATCAGCATAGTTATAGGTCTGTGCCCGCATGATTTCATCCCTAACGGTCCAGGTAATCACGGGTGTGCCCTTTTCACGCAGTCCGGTGACGAAATCATTCGGCAGATGCGCCACGCAATAGGAGGTGAAGTCCAGTCCAAGATCCATGGCTTCCTTGTGGGCGCTGAGGTTCTCCGGCTTGACGCCTTCCGCCGTGAGGCCGACCGGCCAGGGGCATTCCGCCACTTTCAGCGCGCGCAGGAGGTGATAGTCGAAGCTCATGAGCGCGACCTTGCCCTCATAACCCTCCAGCACCTCGAGTACAGCCTCGACGAAGCCGTCATCCTGCTCGGCGTCGATGCCCTTGAGCTCGATCACCAGCGGTACCCGGCCCTTCACAAGGTCCAGCATCTGACGAAGCGTCGGGATCTTATCGCCGGTTCCGCCGATCGACAGCATGCGCAATTCGCCGGCGGTGCGCTCGCGCACTTCACCATTCATGTTGCAGAGCCGCTGCAGGTCGTGGTCGTGGAACACCATGGGCACGCTGTCGGACGAGAGCTGGATGTCACATTCGATGGCGAAGCCTGCCTCAATGGCCCGTTTGAAAGCTGAGAGTGTGTTTTCCCAGATTTGGCTGTTCATGTCGTGATAGCCGCGATGGGCGACCGGCAGGTCCTTGATCCAGTCAACCGAACTCACAGCGCAATCTCCAGGATGGCGTCGATTTCGACGGCGGCATTCAGCGGCAGTTGCGCAACGCCTACGGCAGCGCGTGCATGTTTGCCGGCGTCACCCAGCACGTTTGCGATTAGGTTCGAGGCGCCGTTGATGACGAGGTGCTGCTCGATAAAGCCCGGAGCGGATGCGACGAAACCATTCAGCTTCACGACACGGCTGATCCGCGACAGGTCGCCGGACAGTGCGGCTTTCGCCTGGGCCAGGATGTTGATGGCGCAGAGTTCGGCTGCCCGCTGGGCGTCGGTGAGCACGACATCGCCGCCGACAAGACCTCGTCACCGCCACTTTTCCGCCTTCAATCGGCAACTGGCCGGAGAGGAACAGCAGGTTTCCGCTGATCACATAGGGCACGTAATTGGCGGCAGGGGCAGCAGCTTCAGGCACGGCCGATGCCCAGGAGCTGCGGGATGCCCAGGCCGTCGATTGCATCGGACATCGTCCATGCCCGGTCTGTTGATAAAAGTTGAGAAAGTTGTGGCGACGAAAAGCATGTCTCGCTTTTGCCGGATGTGTTCTTATAACATCGATGACGAGTCCAACAGGAGGGTGTCGATGTTTCCTTTGCGAATGGCGGTCCGTGCGACGCTTTCCCTTGCTGCCTTTGGCACTGCAGGGCAGGCGGCCTATGCGGCGACCGTCGGCCTTGTGCCGCATCGCGCCGTTTACGAGATCGTGCTGAAAGAAGCATCCGACCGCTCCGGGATCGAATCCGTGCGCGGCCGCATGGTCTATGAATTCAGTGGCTCGGCCTGCAAGGGCTTCAACACCCAGTTCCGCTTCGTAACCCGCATCGACGTGGGCGAGGGCGTGCGCGTCACCGACCAGCGTTCGACCACCTTCGAAGACGTGCCTGCCGGCAAGTTCCGATTCGAGAACAAGTCCTTCACCGATGACCAGTTGGATAAGGACGTCAGCGGTGCTGCGGCGGAAGCCGGCGGCAAGGTCAAGATCGAGTTGACCGGACCCGACAGGCGCGATATCGAGCTCGCCGACAGCCGCTTTCCGGCCGAGCACATGCTTGAAGTGATTGCCCGCGCCCGCAAGGGCGAGCGCGTCTTCGAATCGCGGATCTTCGACGGTTCCGAAGACGGCGACCAGACCTTCCTCACGACCACAATCGTTGGTGGTCCGCAGAAGTCTGCGAAGACCGATCCGGAAGCCAAGGCTCTGGCAACCCTCGGAACGCAGGACTACTGGCCGGTCTCGATCGCCTATTTCGACGAGAAGACGAGGGGCGACCAGGAGCCGATCTACAGCCAGTCCTTCAAGCTCTACGAAAACGGCGTGACCCGTGACCTGACACTCGACTACGGCGACTTTGTCCTGGCCGGCAAGCTGACCAAGCTCGAAGTGCTCGGCAAGCCCGACGGCGATTGCCAGTAAACCGGCTCGATTGCCGGAATTCGGCGCGTCCGCTATTGATTTTTGACCGACGCCCCTGTATGGCCGGCGTCATTCCACACGCGAGACTTGGGATCGTCAGGGAGAAATCCTGTCGTTTCCGCCCGGTGGCTGACCGAAAGGTCTGCTGTTTGTCTCGCGGGGGTTAAACCGGAAAAGGAGAAAAAGGCATGGCATTGCCTGATTTTAGCATGCGTCAGCTTCTGGAAGCTGGCGTTCACTTCGGTCACCAGACACATCGCTGGAACCCGAAGATGAAGCCGTACATCTTCGGCGATCGTAACAACATCCACATCATCGACCTGGCTCAGACCGTTCCGATGCTGTCGCGCGCCCTTCAGGTCGTGTCCGACACCGTTGCTCGTGGCGGCCGCGTTCTGTTCGTTGGTACCAAGCGCCAGGCTTCGGAAATCATCGCTGATTCCGCCAAGCGTTCGGCCCAGTACTACGTCAACTCCCGCTGGCTCGGCGGCATGATGACCAACTGGAAGACCATTTCGAACTCGATCGCCCGTCTGCGTAAGCTCGACGAGATCCTGGCTTCGGAAGCGTCTGGCTACTCCAAGAAGGAGCGCCTGAACCTCGAGCGCGAACGCGAGAAGCTGGAAAAGGCTCTCGGCGGTATCCGCGATATGGGCGGCACCCCGGACCTGATGTTCATCATCGACACCAACAAGGAAAAGATCGCGATCGACGAAGCCAAGCGCCTGGGCATCCCGGTTGTTGCTGTCATCGACTCGAACTGCGATCCGGACCTCATCGACTATCCGATCCCGGGCAACGACGACGCCTCGCGCGCCATCTCGCTCTATTGCGACCTGATCTCGCGCGCTGCCATCGACGGCATCGCTCGCCAGCAGGGCGCTTCTGGTCGTGACATCGGCGCGTCTGCCGAAGCTCCGATCGAGCCGGCTCTCGAGACCGAAGCAGAAGCTTAATCGCTTTACGCGGCGGGTAACCGCCGCTTTTTCCCGTCAAGGGAATGGCCGCCTGCAAGCTCGCCTGAGCAGCGGGCGGCCTCCGTTCTTCAAGATGCCATTCGCGTCACGCGAGAAGGTGTCGAAGACGGCCGATTGTTTCCGTGGTGACCCGCTTCATCACGTTGTCATACATCCGGGTACATTTCGTCCCCAACCTAGCGGTTCACCGTTCCCCTCGCGGCCACGGGTCGACCGCCTGAACAGACAAGAGGCACACAATGGCTGAAATCACTGCAGCACTGGTAAAAGAACTGCGCGAAAAGTCCGGCGCAGGCATGATGGATTGCAAGAAGGCTCTCATCGAGAACGACGGTGACGTTGAAGCCGCCATCGACTGGCTGCGCGCCAAGGGTATCGCCAAGGCTGACAAGAAGTCGGGCCGCACGGCGGCTGAAGGCCTGATCGGCATCAACGGCGCTGGCACCTCGGCCGTTGTCGTCGAAATCAACTCCGAAACCGACTTCGTTGCCCGTAACGATGCCTTCCAGGAACTCGTCCGCGGCGTGGCATCTGTTGCCATCGGCACCGACGGTTCGGTCGACGCAATCGGCGCTGCCACCTATCCGGCAACCGGCAAGTCCGTCACCGACACCATCAAGGATGCAATCGCTCATATCGGCGAGAACATGACGCTGCGTCGCGCCGTCAAGCTCTCGGTCGAAGACGGTGTTGTTGCAACCTACGTCCACAACGCTGCTTCTGAAGGCCTCGGCAAGCTCGGCGTTCTCGTCGCGCTGAAGTCGACCGGCAACAAGGACGTACTGGCTGCCATCGGCCGCCAGGTCGCCATGCACATCGCTGCAACCAACCCGCTCGCCATCCGTTCGGAAGAAGTCGATGCTGCTGTCGCCGAGCGCGAGCGCAACGTCTTCATCGAACAGTCGCGCGCCTCGGGCAAGCCGGAAGCCATCATCGAAAAGATGGTTGAAGGCCGCATGCGCAAGTTCTTCGAAGAAGTCGCTCTTCTCTCGCAGGCTTTCGTCATCAACCCGGACCTGACCGTCGGCGACGCCATCAAGGCTGCCGAGAAGGACGCTGGCGCCCCGATCGAAGTGACCGGCATGGCTCGCCTGCTGCTCGGCGAAGGCATCGAAAAGGAAGAGTCCGACTTCGCTGCCGAAGTCGCAGCTGTCGCCAAGGGCTGATAGCGCTCTTCCCCTTCTTCAAGGGAAAACATTGGGGCATCGCGTGACAACGCGATGCCCTTCGTGTATCCGGCACAGAATTGTTCTCGGGAGCTTTCATGTCAGCCAAGCCATTGTTCAAACGCGTCCTCCTCAAGGCTTCCGGTGAAGCCCTCATGGGCAGTCAGGGATTCGGGATCGATGTCGCAGTGGCCGATCGGATTGCTGGCGATATCGCTGAAGCCCGCCGCATGGGCGTCGAAGTCGGCGTCGTCGTCGGCGGTGGCAACATCTTCCGCGGCCTGCAGTGGCATCCAAGGGCGGCGATCGCGTCACCGGCGACCACATGGGCATGCTGGCGACCGTCATCAACGCGCTGGCACTTGCGACCTCACTGCGCAAACTCGACATCGACACGGTTGTTCTGTCCGCAATCGCCATGCCGGAAATCTGCGAAAGCTTCTCGCAGCGCGCCGCCTTGCACCATCTGGCGCAGGGCAGGGTGGTGATCTTTGCCGGCGGCACGGGCAACCCGTTCTTCACCACCGATTCCGCCGCCGCGCTGCGCGCCGCCGAGATCGGCGCTCAGGCGATCTTCAAGGGAACCCAGGTCGACGGGATCTACTCCGCCGATCCGAAGAAGGACCCGACCGCGACGCGCTTCGACAGCCTGACGCATGACGAGGTCCTGCAGAAGGGCCTGGCCGTCATGGACGTCGCGGCAGTTGCCCTTGCACGCGAAAATCACATTCCGATCATCGTCTTCTCGATCCATGAGAAGGGTGGCTTCGGCGAAATCCTGTCTGGCGCCGGTCGCATGACCATCGTCACCGACAACTGATCACAGCCAAGGGCGGCATCGTTGGATGTCGCCGACTGAAAGAGCAATGGGAGAACCATGATGACCGCAGGGGTTGATCTCAACGACATTAAGCGCCGCATGGACGGAGCGATCAATGCATTCAAGAACGACATCGCATCGCTGCGCACGGGGCGTGCTTCGGCCAACATTCTCGATCCCGTTACAGTCGATGCCTATGGTTCGCGCGTGCCGCTGAACCAGGTGGCGAACGTCACCGTGCCGGAGCCCCGCATGCTCGGCGTTTCGATCTGGGACAAGTCGATGGTGAACGCCGTCGACCGCGCCATCCGCGAAGCCAATCTCGGCCTCAACCCGATCGTCGACGGGCAGAACCTGCGCATTCCGTTGCCTGAGCTCAACGAAGAGCGCCGCAAGTCGCTCGTCAAAGTCGCCCACGACTATGCCGAAAAGGCCAAGGTCGCCATTCGCCACGTTCGTCGTGACGGCATGGACGGTCTGAAGAAGGCCGAAAAGGATGGCTCGATCAGCCAGGACGACAGCCGCTCCCTCTCTGACAAGGTGCAGAAGATGACCGACGAGACGATTGTCGACATCGACCGCTTGCTCGTCGAGAAGGAAAAGGAAATCATGCAGGTTTAAGCGAGAGTCGTTGTATATCGTCCTCTCTGAGCCGCTTGGATCCTCGCCAATGTCGACAGTTCAACATCGCATCGTCCCGCAGCATGTTGCGATCATCATGGATGGCAATGGGCGCTGGGCGAATGCGCGCGGTTTGCCGCGCACCTTCGGCCACCGCAAGGGGGTGGAGGCTGTCCGCGAAACCGTGAAGGCGGCCGGCGAGGCGGGCGTGGCTTTTCTGACGCTGTTTGCCTTCTCCTCCGAGAACTGGCGGCGCCCTGAAGCCGAAGTGAACGAGCTTTTCGGTCTGCTGAAAGCCTTCATCCGCCGCGACCTTGCCGACCTCCATCGCGAGGGTGTCCGGATCCGTGTGATCGGAGAGCGACAGAACCTGCGCGACGATATTCGCTCGCTGCTGCTCGAGGCCGAAGAGACCACGGTCGGCAATACGGCCATGACCCTGGTCATCGCGTTCAACTATGGCTCCCGTGACGAAATCGCACGGGCCGCCGCCCGCCTGGCATCAGAAGTCCAGGCCGGTCGGCTCGATCCGTCCCAAATTGACGCACAGAAGCTCAACGACTGCCTGGATACGGCGGGTATCCCTGATCCCGATCTCGTCATCCGCACGAGCGGCGAGGAGCGGTTGTCGAATTTCCTGCTCTGGCAGGCGGCCTATGCGGAATTGATGTTCGTGCCGGATTTCTGGCCCGACTTCACGCCGGCGCTCTTTCATTCCGTCCTGGAACGATACGCCGCCCGCGACCGCCGGTTCGGCGGTCTTTCGGCGAAAGCCGTGGCGGTCGGCTCATGACCTTGACCATGTCGCGCGAGCTGCAGCTCAGGATCGTCTCTGCCATCGTGATGATCGTCTTGGTCCTTTCGGCGACCTGGTTCGGCGGTCTGGCCTTCAAGGCTGTGGCGGCAGCGATCGGTCTATTGATCTATTACGAATGGTCCACGATTACGCGGCTCGCGGAAGGCAGCCTGAGGGCGAACGCCTTCGGCTGGTTGTCGATGGCGCTGATCAGCCTCAACATGCTGTTCGGACAGGCCGAACTGACCGTGCCGCTCTTTGCCGGTCTTGTGATCACGGCTGCCATTCCCTCTTTGCTGCGCCGTGTCAGCTGGTGGCAGCCTGGCGGGCTATTCTATGCCGGTCTGAGCGCCATTTCGCTGTCCGCCATCCGGGGCGAGGATTCGCTCGGCTTCATCGCCATGCTCTTCGTCTTCGTGGTGGTCTGGGCAACCGACATCCTGGCTTACTTCGTGGGCCGGGCCATTGGAGGCCCAAAGCTTGCCCCGCGCATCTCGCCCGGCAAGACGTGGTCCGGCGCCATTGGCGGGACCGTGTCCGGTGTGGCCGGTGGACTTTTGGTGGCAATGGCCCATTTCCAGGACGTCGGCATATGGGTGGTTCTGGTTGCACTCGCTCTTTCGATCGCAAGCCAGATCGGTGACCTCTTTGAATCCTTTATCAAGCGGCGGTTTGGCGTGAAGGATTCGAGCAAGCTCATTCCCGGCCATGGTGGTGTGATGGACCGCGTTGACGGCCTTGTATTTGCCTGTTTTGCTGCGTTTTTCTTGGCCATCGGCAGTTCCGCCGGAAGTGCCAATGCCGTCGTGTCCATGGGAGCCTTCCTCTTCGGTCTTTGAGGATCGGTTCAATCCGGCAGTCGACGGCGTCAACCTTCGCCAAGGGCGAGATCAGGATACGGATAGATGGATCACATCAGCGCAATCTTCAGTTTCCTCGGCGGCTATATCCTGCCGTACATCCTGATCCTGTCACTGCTCGTTTTCATCCATGAAATGGGCCATTATCTGGCGGGGCGCTGGTCCGGAATCCGGATCCTGGCTTTTTCCGTGGGCTTCGGCCCCGAGCTGATCGGTTATACGGACAGCCACGGAACCCGCTGGAAGATCTCGGCAATCCCCCTTGGCGGTTATGTACGCTTCTTCGGTGACGCAGATGCTGCCAGCCGCCCTGATGGCTCGATGGCCGAAGAGCTGACCGAGCAGGAACGCGCTCAGACACTGAACGGCGCAAAGCTGTGGAAGCGCGCCGTGACCGTCGCTGCAGGCCCGCTTGCCAACTTCCTGCTCGCCATCGTGATCTTCGCCGGCATGTTCGCAACCATGGGCAAGCCGGTCTCCGACCCTGTAGTGGCCGATATCAAGCCGGGCAGCGCAGCGGAGGTCGCCGGCATTGCGCGTGGCGACGTTCTGGTTGCCCTGGATGGTCGCACCATCGAGACCTTCGACGATGTTGTGCGCTACATTACAATGCGGCCGGAAGTCCCGGTCGAAGTGACGGTCCGCCGCGATGGTCAGGAAGTCGATTTCGATCTGGTTCCGCAACGGGCTGTCACCACCGATCGCTTCGGCAACGAGATGGAAGTCGGCCAGATCGGCATCATCACCGACCAGCAGGCCGGTAATTTCCGAATCGTGGAGCTGTCGCCACCCCAGGCCCTGTGGGAAGGCGTACGCCAGACCGGCCATATCGTGACCGGCACGTTCGATTATATCGGCAACATGATTGCGGGCCGCATGAACGCGGACCAGCTGGGCGGACCGGTGCGTGTCGTCCAGGCATCCGGGGAGATGGCGACACTCGGCGTTATTGCTCTGTTAAATCTGGCCGCGGTTCTTTCCGTTTCTCTGGGGCTTTTGAACTTGTTCCCAGTTCCGGTCCTTGACGGGGGCCATCTCGTTCTCTACGCGATTGAAGCAGTGCGAGGGAGGCCAATGGGTCAGGGCGCACAGGAAATCGCCTTCCGCATCGGTATGGCCATGATCCTGTCTCTGATGGTTTTTGCCACCTGGAACGATATCAGCCGGTTGATTGGCTAGCGGGGGAGCTTGCAAGCTGCGAAAGGGTTTGTTTACGATGTTTCAAATTGATAGTGGCGATTGGGCCACGCGTTGAAATGAAGTAAACAGAAATTAACGCGCACACTTGCTTGTAGGGTAAAACCCGCTAAAACCACACACGGGCCGGAGTCGGGTAACGACTGCGGGGCAATGGAAGAAGGTAAAGTATACACATGAAGGCTGGTTCAAAGTTTTTGAACGCAGTATCGGCGGTCGCGCTGTCTGCTGGTGTTGTGTCTTCGGGAGCAGGTATTGCCGTCCTCGCATCGGCCGTTGCGGCTGAAGCTGCAGTGGTTCAGCGTATCGACGTACGCGGCGCTCAGCGTGTTGGGCCTGAGGCTGTGCGCTCCAACCTTTCGATCCAGCCGGGTCGGACTTTTTCCAATGCCGACATCGATGAATCGGTCAAGCGTCTCTACGCGACCGGTTTCTTCTCTGATGTTCAGATCTCGGTATCCGGCGGTACGCTCGTCGTCACCGTTGCTGAAAACCAGCTGATCAATCAGGTCGTGTTCAACGGCAACCGCAAGATCAAGGACGACAAGCTTCAGGGCATCGTCCAGACCCAGGCTCAGGGCCCTTACAGCGATAGCCTCATCAGCGCCGACATCCAGCGCATTCGCGAAGCCTATGGCGCCATTGGCCGTAGCGACGTCGAAGTCACGACGCAGGTTGTGCCGGTCGCAGAAGGTCGGGTGAACCTGGCTTTCGTGATCAACGAAGGCGAGCGTACCAAGATCAGCTCGATCAATTTCGTTGGCAACAGCGCCTATTCCGACGGTCGTCTGGCCGCCGTCCTGCAGACCAAGGAATCGGGCATCCTGTCCTTCCTGACCCGCAAGGACGTCTACAACGAAGACAAGCTGCGCGCCGATGAAGAAGTGCTGCGCCAGTTCTATTACAACCACGGCTATGCCGACTTCCGCGTGATCTCGTCCGAGGCTGTGCTGAACGAAGCCGGTAACGAATACACCATCAACATCACTGTCGACGAAGGCCAGCGCTATCGCTTTGGTGCAGTCTCGGTTGAATCGACTGTTGATGGCATCGACGGTTCCGAGCTTCAGGGTCTTCTGGAAACGCGTGAAGGCGACACCTACAGCGCCCGGCGACGTTCAGAAGTCGATGGAAGCCATCTCCCGTCGTGTGTCTTCGGCCGGCTATCCCTTTGCCCGCGTTGTGCCGCGTGGTGACCGCAACTTCGAAACCAACACCATCGGCGTGACCTATCTCGTCGACCAGGGTGAGCGCGCCTATGTTGAGCGCATCGAAGTGCGTGGCAACACTCGTACCCGCGACTACGTCATCCGCCGCGAATTCGATATCTCCGAAGGCGACGCCTTCAACCAGGAGACCATCTCGCGCGCCAAGCGCCGTCTGGAAGCTCTCGGCTTCTTCTCCGCGGTCAACATCTCGACCCAGGCTGGCAGCTCGCCGGACCGCGTGGTCGTGATTGTTGATGTTCAGGATCAGCCGACTGGTTCGTTCGGCATCGGTGCTGGTTACTCCGTCGGCGATGGTGGCCTGGTTCTCGAAGCGTCTGTCGAAGAAAAGAACTTCCTCGGTCGTGGTCAGTTCATTCGTCTCGCTGCCGGTGGTGGCTTCGACGACACGCAGACCTACAACTTCTCCTTCACCGAGCCCTATTTCCTCGGTTATCGTCTGGCCGCCGGCTTCGATCTCTTCAAGAGCTCGACCAGCAGCAACTCGGAATATGATTACGAAGAGCAGGGCGGTACGATCCGCGTCACAGCGCCGATCACCGAAGATCTCGCAACGACGCTGCGCTACACCTACAAGACCATTGACTACATCAACGATGGTGCGTTCGGTGCAGACGGTGTTGCCGGCGGTGGCGACGATACGATTGCCGCGCCTTACATCGATGCAATCTCGGGCAGCACCTGGAAGCAGTCGATCCTCGGTCACTCGATCGTTTACAACACGGTCGACGATCGCCAGAACCCACACGAAGGCATCTATGCGAGCTTTACGCATGAATATGCCGGTCTCGGTGGCGACTCCGAATACTACAAGGCCTTCATCCGCGCCCGCATGTTCTACACCCTGTCGGACGAGTTCGACATCGTAGGCTCGCTGGCTGGTTCGGCCGGTCACGTCGTCGCCCTCGGCGACAACCTGAACGTCTTCGACCAGTTCAAGATCGGCGGCAAGGAAATCCGCGGCTTTGATAACAGCGGTATCGGCCCGCGTATCGGTGACGATGCAATCGGCGGTACGACATACTTCACGGCCTCGGCTGAAGCCACGTTCCCGCTTCCGATGGTTCCGCAGGATCTCGGCTTCCGCGGTGCAGTCTTCGCTGATGCCGGTACGCTGTACGGAAGCGAGCTGGCGAGTGAC
This sequence comes from Allorhizobium sp., assembly GCA_965283865.1. GTDB lineage: Bacteria > Pseudomonadota > Alphaproteobacteria > Rhizobiales > Rhizobiaceae > Allorhizobium. Next base: position 2,795,022 of record CBDIQA010000001.1, on the reverse strand, counting down.
GCCGGTGCGCAGGGCACCGGAATGTCGCTCCGTGCCTCGGTCGGCGCCGGCCTGGTGTGGAATTCGCCCTTCGGTGCTCTTCGCGTCGACTACGCGGTTCCGGTCGCCAAGGAAGACTTCGACGAGACCCAGGAATTCCGCTTCAGCATGGCGAACCAGTTCTAAGACTGGCGGTCCAGAACTGCTGGCAGGTTGACGTTCTGGAGCGTTTGCTGATGGAGCATAATCATTTCTTTCCGCCCCATACCGGGGTGACCTTGGCTGCGCTTGCAGCCCACACGGGGGCGGAATTGCAGGATGAGAGCCACGGGAAACGGATCGTTCGATCCGTTTCGCCGGTAGCGCGGGCGAGGGATGGGGATGTTTGCTACATCCTCTCTCGCCGCAACCGTGAAGAACTCACGACTTGCCAAGCCACGGCGATCTTCTGCGAGAAGCCGCTGCTTTCCTTGATCCCTTCCCATATTCCCGTTCTCGTCGCCAAGAGTGCCCATACGGCATTTGCTCTGGCGGGCGGTCTTCTGCATCAGCAGGGGCTTTTGCCTGTTCGCATGACGTCCGAGACGGCAAAAATCTCTCCGGCAGCGTTTGTCGATGCGACGGCACGCCTTGAAGACGGTGTCGAGATCGAGCCTATGGCCGTCATTGGCGCCGACGTTGAAATCGGCAGTGGCACGCGCGTTGGCCCAGGTGCCGTGATTGGACCGGGTGTCCGGATCGGTCGTGACTGCGTGATTGCCGCCGGCGCGACCGTTCAGGTTGCCCTCGTCGGCAACAATGTCATCATTCACAACGGCGCCCGCATCGGCCAGGATGGCTTCGGCTATGCGCCGGGCCCCCGTGGCATGCTCAAGATCGTTCAGGTCGGCCGTGTCATCATCCAGGATCATGTCGAGATCGGTGCCAACACCACCATCGATCGTGGCACCATGGACGATACCGTGATCGGCGAGGGCACCAAGATCGATAACTTGGTCCAGGTTGGTCACAACGTTCGCATCGGGCGTCATTGTGGCATCGTCAGCCAGGTCGGCATTGCCGGCAGCACGGTGATCGGCGATGGCGTCATGATCGGCGGTGCGGCTGGCGTCAATGGTCACATCAAGATTGGCGACGGCGCACAGATTGCCGCAATGAGCGGCGTTCTTGCAGACGTGCCCCCGGGTGAAAAATACGGCGGCGTCCCGGCCCGACCATTGAAGGATTATCTGCGCGAGGTGGCGGACACCTTGAGCCGCTATGACGGCCGCGCCAAAGACAAAGGAGCCAGCAATGACTGAACTCGCAAAGAGCGAATTGGGATCGGCTGATATCCTCGAGATCATGAAGCTTCTGCCCCACCGCTATCCCTTCCTGCTGGTGGACAAGATCATCGAGATCGACGGTGACAATTCTGCCATCGGCATCAAGAACGTAACGGCCAACGAGCCGCATTTCACGGGTCACTTCCCGGAAAGCCCGATCATGCCGGGCGTCCTGCTGATCGAGGGCATGGCCCAGACCGCCGGTGCCATCTGTGCACGGCTTCAGGGCGAGGGCGGAAATCTCGTCTACTTCATGACGATCGATAATGCTCGTTTCCGCAAGCCCGTTGTGCCGGGTGATCGCGTTGAATTCCATGTCGTGAAGCAGAAGCAGCGCGGCAACATCTGGAAGTTCCATTGCGACGCCAAGGTCGACGGCGCACTGGTCGCCGAGGCTGACATCGGTGCTATGATCATGCGCAAGGATCAGAAATGAGCCAGATCGCCGCAAGCGCCGTCATCCATCCGATGGCCGTGATCGAAGACGGAGCGGTGATCGGCGAGAATGTCCGTATCGGTCCCTTCTGCCGGGTTGGCTCGCGCGTGACGCTGAAAGACGGCGTCGAGCTCATTTCGAACGCTGTCGTGACCGGTCTGACCGAAATCGGCGCCGGCACCAAGATCCACCCGATGGCCGTGATCGGCGGTGTCTCGCAGAGCCTTCACGAGGCGGGTGAAGATTCCACACTGATCGTTGGTCAGAATGGCACCATACGCGAAGGCGTGACGATGAACTGCGGCACGGTCGGCGGTGGCGGGATCACCCGCGTCGGCGACAACTGCCTGTTCCTGGCCAATTCGCATGTCGCCCATGACTGCATTCTCGGCAATGACATCATCCTGTCCAACAATGTCATGCTGGCTGGCCATGTTCACGTCGGTGACAAGGCCATCCTCAGCGGCGGCTGCGCCGTGCACCAGTTCACCCGTATCGGTCGTCAGGCCTTCATCGGCGGTCTGTCCGCCGTGGCCTATGACGTCATTCCCTATGCGCATGCTGAACGGCAATCCGGGCATTCTGGGCGGCCTCAACGTCGTCGGCATGACCCGCGCGGGTATCGAGCGTTCGGTAATCCACCAGGTCCGCCGCGCCTTCAAGCAGATCTTCGAGAGCGAAGGCTCCGCCCGCGCCAATGCCGCCGCCATCCGCGACGAGTATCTCGATTGCGCGCCTGTGATCGAGATCCTCGATTTCATCGCGACCGAAAGCGACCGGGCGCTGTCGTCGCCCCATCGCGGCAAGAACTGATTGATGACGGCGGCCGCGCACCGTGACGGCGTGCCGCGGACCGGTCGCCTCGCGATCATCGCTGGCAGCGGAAAACTTCCGCTCTTCCTGGCCGAAGCTGCTCGCGACGCAGGCGAGGATCCCATAGTCCTTAGGCTGAAGAACGAAGCCGACGATCTCTGGCAAGGCTTCGACACCGCTGTCATCGGGGTTGGCGACATGGCAGGGCCTGTCAGCGCTTTTCCGGCAGCATGATATACGTCGGGTCGTGATGTCGGGTGCCGTCAAGCGACGCCCGGCTTTCGGCGAGATCCGGGTCAATTGGAAGTCTCTTCTCAAGCTCCCCAGTGCATTGAAGACGCTGCTCGCCGGGGGAGACGATGCTGTCTTGCGCATGGTGATCTCGCTGATCGAGGCGCAAGGCTGCGAAGTGCTCGGCGCGCATGAAATCCTGCCGGGTCTTCTGGCAACGGTCGGGCCGCTCGGGACGATTTCCCCGGACGCGGATGCGTTGAAGGATATCGACAGGGCTGCAGATGCCGCCGAGACGCTGGGCCGGCTCGACGTCGGGCAGGGGGCGGTTGCGGTGGGTGGCCGCATCGTCGCTCTGGAAGGCGTAGAAGGCACCGACGCCATGCTTGCCCGTGTTCAGGGGCTGCGCTCGGAGGGACGGATTTCCCAACGTCGCAAGGGCGTTCTGGTTAAACTCTGCAAGCCGCAGCAGGACCTTCGCGCTGACCTGCCGACAATCGGTGTCTCGACAGTCGCAAACGCCAAGGCCGCAGGGCTGGCGGGCATTGCCGTTGAAGCCGGGCGGGCCCTCGTGGTCGAGCGTGAGGCGATGATCTCAGCTGCAGATGCCGCCGGGATCTTTGTCGTCGGCATAGACCGGTCGAACAAGGAGCTTGGATCATGAGCGACAAGCCGCTGAAGATCGCCGTGATTGCCGGCGAGGTCTCCGGAGACTTGCTCGGGGCCGATCTCATTGCGCAATTGAAGGCGATGCATCCGGGGCAAGTCGAACTCGTCGGCGTCGGTGGGGATGCGCTTGAGGCGCAGGGGCTGAGGTCACTCTTCGATTTTTCCGAGCTCTCGATCATGGGCATCACCCAGGTACTGTCGAAGCTCCCGCGCCTCATCAAACTGATTTCGTTGACGTCGGATGCGATCGTCGAGGCAAAGCCTGATCTCCTGTTGATTGTCGATAGCCCGGATTTCACCCATCGCGTGGCAAAGAAGGTGCGGCGCAAGTTGCCGGATCTGCCCGTGGTCAACTATGTCTGCCCCAGCGTCTGGGCCTGGAAGGAATACCGCGCCAAGGCTATGCTCGACTATGTCGATGCCGTGCTGGCGGTCTTGCCGTTCGAGCCGGCCGTGATGCAGCGGCTCGGTGGGCCGGAAACCCATTTCGTCGGCCATAGACTGTCGAGCCATCCGGATATCCGGCGCATCCGCGAAGCCCGTAAGGCGAGGGCGGTCAAAGGCGAAAGTGAGCCCAAGACCATTCTCCTGTTGCCAGGATCGCGTGGCAGCGAGATCACCCAGCTGCTGCCGGTGTTTGGGGAAGCGATGAAGGAATTCGTCGCCCGCAATGGCGAGACGCGCTTTGTGCTGCCCACGGTGGCACGCCAGGAAGCGCGAGTGCGCGACATCACACGAGACTGGACCCTGAGGCCCGACATCCTGGTCGGGGAAGAGGCCAAGTGGCGCGCTTTCGAGGAAGCGGATGCCGCGATCGCAGCTTCCGGCACCGTCATCCTGGAATTGGCGCTTGCTCACGTGCCGGTCGTGTCGACCTACAAGGGCGACTGGATCATCCGGCTGCTCGCCAATCGCATCAAGATCTGGACCGGTGCCCTCCCGAACCTGATTGCGGACTATGCCGTCGTCCCGGAATACTTCAACGACGTGCTTCGGCCTGCGAGCCTCGTGCGGTGGGCCGAACGCCTGTCGCTCGACACGCCGCAACGGGCAGCGATGCTCAGCGGATATGACGACGTCTGGAACAAGCTGCAAACGGAACGGCCGGCCGGTGAAGCCGGCGCGGCCGTGGTTCTCTCGGTTCTGCAAAAGCGCGGAAAGATCTGATCCTCAGGCCCAACGGGCGAAGGGATCGGCAAGGCCCTCCCAGGCCGTCGGCGTGAAAGTTTCTGCGGCAACGAGGCAATCGTCCAGCTCGGCCGTAATCTGCCGCTGATCCATGGGATCGGCACCGATGAAGACGATCTCCTGCCGCCGGTCTCCCCACTCCTTGTCGAGATAGGGCGTCATCGCGTTGAGGAAGCCCGGATCGTCGGGCCAGCGAGATTTCGGCACCGATGCCCACCACAGACCCATCTTGGTCGTCCTGACGAGTGGGCCGGCCTGGCTGAGTTCTCCGACATGATGCGGACGTGTGGCGAGCCAGAAGAAGCCCTTGGCCCGGATGACGCCGGGCCAGGAGCGATCGAGAAAGGCCCGGAAGCGGGTGGGGTCGAACGGTGCGCGGGCCCGGTAGACGAAGGAGCGGATCCCGTATTCCTCGGTTTCCGGAACATGATCCCTGAAGCCGTGCAGTTCCTGGAACCACAGCGGATGCGTCTCGGCCTTGGCAAAATCGAAGAGCCCGGTCCCGAGGATGTCTTTTGCGGCCACATGGGCAAAGTCGGTCTCGATGATCCGGGCATCTGCATTCAGACCGGCAATGATCTTGCGCGCGGCATCGAGCTGATCCGGGGTGGCCGTGCCGACCTTGTTGAGGATGATCACATCGGCGAATTCGATCTGCTCAACCAGGAGATCGACCAGAGTCCGATTGTCGTTTTCGCCGGCAGTCTCCCCGCGGTCCGCGAGAAAGTCACTCGATGAGTAGTCGCCGATAAGGTTGGCGGCATCCACCACGGTCACCATGGTATCCAGCTGCGCGATGTCTGACAGGCTGCGACCCTGCTCATCGCGAAAGTCGAAGGTGGTGGCAATCGGCAAGGGTTCGGCAATGCCGGTCGCTTCGATCAGCAGGTAATCGAAGCGTCCCTGTTCGGCGAGTCCGCGCACCTCGTTCAAGAGGTCGTCGCGCAGCGTGCAACAGATGCAGCCATTACTCATCTCCACCAATTGCTCCTGCGTGCGCGACAGCGCGGCATCCCCGCCACGCACCAGCGCCGCATCGATATTCACTTCACTCATGTCATTGACGATGACAGCGACACGCAAGCCGTCGCGATTGGCGAGAACATGGTTGAGCAAGGTCGTCTTGCCGGCACCCAGAAATCCGGACAGGACGGTCACGGGAAGCTTCTTCATGAAAGACTCCATTTAATGTAATAACATAACAACAGGTGATCTGAAAAAGGCGGAACCGAAGTCCCGCCTTTTCACCCGGGGGAGGGATCAGATTACTGCGAGAGGCAGGTGCTCATCGATGTCGAGAGATTGCGCATCAACTGGCCATAGAGACCTGGTCCAGCCTCAAGCGCGCCACCCTCCGGGTCAAGCACGCCAGACTTCGCCTGCGTGCCTTCGGTAACGACGCTGATCAGCTTCGGCTCGAACTGCGGCTCGGCGAAGACGCAAGCCGCTCCGAGTTCCCCAATCTTTGCGTGAATGGTCGACAGCCGCTCGGCGCCCGGCATGGTTTCCGGGCTGACGGTCACAGAACCGGCCACCCGCACGCCATAGCGCTTTTCGAAATACTGGTAGGCGTCGTGGAAGACGATGAAGGGCTTCTCCAGCACCGGCTTCAGCTGCGCGGCGATCTCCGTGTCGAGCGCATCGATCTCGGTATTCAGGGTCGCCAGATTGGCTTCGTAAGCCGCCTTGTTCGTCGGATCGGCGTCACCAAGGCTCTTGGCGATTTCAGCCCCCATGGCCTTGGCATTGCTGGGGTCGAGCCAGAGATGCATGTCGATGCCGCCATGCTCGTGTTCATCGTGACCATGACCCTCATGTCCGTGGCCGTCATCGGCGGCAGCGGCGTCTTCCGCCCCGTGGCCGTGCCCGTGGTCGTGCCCGTGATCATCCGCGTGCTCGGCCTTGGCATGATCGTCATGGCCGGCCTCATCGGCGCCGTGATCGTGCGCATGGTCATGAGCGCCTTCGCCGGCCTCGGCATGCTCGCCGTGGTCATGGCCCTCAAAGGCACCGCCTTCGCGGAACGGCAGCTTGGTCAGGCCCGGCGCGTCTTCGAGCTCCACCACCTTGGCGTTCTTCGGCAAAGCCTCGAGAGGCTTGTCCAGGAAGGCTTCGAGACCAGGGCCCACCCAGAAGACGACGTCGGCATTTTCGAGGGCCCGGGCGTTGGACGGCTTCAGAGTATAGGTGTGCGGGGAGGCTGCACCCTCGACGATCAGCGACGGTTCGCCGACACCCTTCATGATCGAAGCGACGAGGGAATGGATGGGCTTGATCGAGACCACGACGTCAGGAGCCGCCATGGCGAAAGAGTGCGACAGGAAAAGCAGCGCCGTGGAGGCAGCCAGTCCGAGGCGATAGCGGGTCATGCAATGCTCCTGAGGATGGTTATGTAATACTATTACCCAAGTTGCGTTATGCTATAACGTGTGGCATAGGAGGTGGCAACATCAAAATCTTGAGAAACCTATGAATGCCATGAAATCACGGGAGGCCGCACCGCTGGTGTCACTCACCGGCGCTGGTGTCTACCGAAACGGCCGCTGGCTGGTGCGCGGGGTCGATTTCTCCGTTCGCCCCGGTGAGATCGTCACGCTGATCGGCCCCAACGGATCCGGCAAGTCGACGAGCGCCAAGATGGCGATCGGTGTGACCAAGGCGGACGAGGGCAGGGTGGAGCGCAAGCCCGGCCTGCGCGTCGGTTACGTGCCACAGCGCCTCTCGGTCGACTGGACCATGCCGCTGACGGTTCGCCGCCTTATGACCCTGACGGCACCTTTGTCCGCTGAGGAGGTCAACACGGCACTCGAAGCCGTCGGCATCGCCCATCTCGCCGGTGCAGAGGTCCAGCACCTGTCGGGCGGGGAATTCCAGCGGGCCCTGCTCGCCCGTGCCATGGCCCGCAAGCCCGACATTCTGGTCCTCGATGAACCCGTCCAGGGCGTTGATTTCTCCGGTGAGATCGCGCTCTACGACCTCATCACCTCCATCCGCAACTCGACCGGCTGCGGCATTCTTCTGATCTCGCACGACCTGCATGTGGTCATGGCGGAAACCGATACGGTCATCTGTCTCAACGGCCATGTCTGCTGCCGGGGAACCCCGGCGGCGGTCAGCCAGAGCCCGGAATACATGCGGCTCTTTGGCGCCAAGGCGGCACAGACGCTCGCGGTCTACAGTCACGACCACGATCACACGCATCTGCCCGATGGGCGTGTCCAGCACGCCGATGGCAGCGTGACCGATCACTGCCATCCCGAAGACGGGCACCACCATCACGAACACCACGAACACCAGGGCCACGATCACCATGATGGCCATGATCATGCTCACCACAAGAACCGGGAGCACGATCATGCTGGATGACTTCTTCGTCCGCGCCGTGCTCGCCGGCATCGGCCTTGCTCTCACGACCGGTCCGCTCGGCTGTTTCGTCATCTGGCGGCGCATGGCCTACTTCGGCGACACCATGGCCCATTCAGCCCTGCTGGGCGTTGCGCTTTCGCTCTTCTTCTCGCTGAACCTCATGGTCAGCGTCTTCGTCGTCGCAGCCCTCGTCTCGCTGATCCTGATCGTTCTCCAGAAGCGCCAGGGTCTCTCTGCCGATGCGCTGCTCGGCATCCTCAGCCACGCCACATTGGCGATCGGGCTTGTCATGGTCGCCTTCATGACCTGGGTCCGTTTCGACCTCATTGCCTTCCTCTTCGGTGACATTCTGGCCGTGACACCGACGGATGTGGCCATCGTCTGGATCGGTGGCCTCGTCGTGGTGGCGATCATTGCCTGGCTCTGGCGGCCCCTGCTGGCCGGGACCGTGAATGTCGAACTCGCTGAGGCCGAGGGCATGCAGCCCGAACGCGCGCGGCTGATCTTCATGCTCCTGATGGCCCTGGTCATTGCGATCGCGATGAAGATCGTCGGCATCATGCTGATCACGTCTTTGCTGATCATCCCCGCTGCGGCCGCCCGACGCTTTGCGACGACGCCGGAAGTCATGGCAGTGCTTGCCTCGGCGATCGGCGCCGTGGCCGTTGTCATGGGCCTGTTCGGCTCCTTGACCTACGACACGCCGTCCGGACCGTCGATCGTGGTTGCCGCGCTCCTGCTCTTCATCATCAGCCTGCTGCCCCGACCGGGCACCAGGGCAACCGACCTTCGACCGAGGGGCTGAACCCATGACCAAGACCGATCTCACGCGCAATCAGTCCCTCGTCTTCGACGCACTCGTCGGCAGTGACGGACCGCTCTCGGCCTATACCCTGCTCGACCGCTTGCGGGAGCACGGCTTCCGCGCACCGCTGCAGGTCTACCGGGCGCTCGACAAGCTGGTCGAATTCGGGATGGTCCATCGGCTCGAAAGCCTCAACGCCTTCGTCGCTTGTGCGCATCCGCATGACGGCTGCTCGGGACATGGCACGGTTGCCTTCATGATCTGCAACAAGTGCGGCCACGTGACGGAATTCCACGACCACGACGTCGACCACCGGCTGGAAACCATCACCCGTGGCCGCAGCTTCAAGCCGGAAAAGACGACGATCGAGATCAGGGGATTTTGTGCGACCTGCGCGGAGATTGCTGCCTGACGGCAGCAGTGCTCACAGTGGCTGCAGGTCCGCCGCAAAGCGGCGCCAGTTGCGCACATAATTTTCCGCCGACAGCCTGAGCCCCGCAACGGCCACCTCGCCGAGGGTACGGACGACACGGGCGGGAGAGCCGACGATCAGGGAATTGTCCGGGAAGCTCTTGCCTTCCGTAATCAGCGCATTGGCCCCGACGAGGCAGTTATCGCCGATCCGGGCGCCGTTCAGCACAGTCGCGCCCATGCCGATCAGCGAGTTGTTGCCGATCGTGCAGCCATGAATGATTGCGTGGTGACCAATGGTGCAGCCCTCGCCGATCGTGACGCCTTTACCGGGATCGGTATGCACCATCACGCCGTCCTGGATATTGGTGCCGGCACCGATCACGATCGGATCGTTGTCGCCACGAAGAACCGCGCCGAACCAGATGCCGACATCTTCGCCGATTTGGACGTCGCCGATGACCTGGGCATCCGGCGCGATCCAGTAACGTCCGGCGCCCGGCAGTTTCGGCACCCTGTCTCCCAGGCGATAGAGCGGCATCGACGGATCCGTCTGTTCAGCGGAGGCGCATGATGACCGGGAAACGCCCGGTCTGAGACGTCACGTGAAGATGGATGCTGGCCTCGGGTTGGGAATAACGCCAGGCCCGGGCGCCGTGAGAGAGCAGAAGCCCGATCAGGTCCTTGGTCTTGGAGCGCTTTTCGCGAAGCCCCAGATCGGCGAGGCGGTAGGCAGCCTCGTGCAAGGGATGCAGCACACCGTTCGAAGGCGACAGGCAGCTATTGTCCTGACCATCCACCGGTTGATGTCGGAAGTCTTTCGTTGCCATTCCGTATTCCTCGTAAACAGTACAAATCGAGGTTTCGGGTGACCGTGTTACTGGGCAGCAGCCCAGCAACCGATTCCCTTCTTCTTCAGGGCGTTACATGCATTCACCGCGTCCTTCTGTTCGTCGAAGCCGCCAAAACGGGCGCGGTAGATCTGCTGGGCACCATCGCCATAGGCGACAGTGAAGGGGGTGGCGGAACGCAATACCTTTCCGCCTTTTTCCTGCGCGTTGCGCAAGAGATCCATGGCCAGGTCCTTGTCGGGCGACGTGCCGATCTGCACGACCCAGCCCGAGCTTGGCGTGGTTGAGGCAGTCGTGACCGCATCGACATCCGGCGGCATTGTGGAAGCTGCAGCGACCGACTGAGTGGGCGCGGCTGGAGCGATAGCAGCACCGGAATCCGGCATGTAGGCAGGCGCCGGCTGCGGAACAGGCACCGCCGGCGTGGCGCTGGGGGCAACGGGACGCATTGTCTCGAGAGCGGCACTCGCAGCATTGCTTGCCGGTGATGCGGCATAGGCCTGTGCCACACCGCTGTAACGAACGGTCGGCAGGGGACCTGTCTGCGGCAGGTTCGGAACATTGCCGCCGCCAAGCGATGCCGTTGCCTGGGCAGGCGCGACCGAGGTGTCGTTCTTGACGATCAGGTTGCCACCACCGCGGCTTGAAGATGCAGCCGGCAGATAGCGCTGCACGAGATTGGTCATCTGCGCATTGCGGCGCGCACCGGATGTTGCGCCGAGCACGACGGCGACGATCGAACGACCATCGGCCTGCGCGGAGGTCGCGAGGTTATAGCCGGCAGCACGGGTGTACCCCGTCTTGATGCCGTCAACGCCGCGGACCTGGCCGAGCAGGCGATTGTGATTGCCGATCGTCTGTTTGCCGAAGCGGAAGCTGCGGGTGGAGAAATAGCCGTAATATTGCGGGAAATGCTGGCGAAGGGCGATGCTGAGGCGAGCCTGGTCACGTGCCGTGGTCATCTGTGCCGTATTCGGCAGGCCATGCGCATTGCGATAGGTCGTCTTGGTCATCCCGAGGCTGCGGGCCTTGGACGTCATCATCTGCGCGAAACGCTGCTCCGAGCCGCCGATATATTCGGCAAGAGCGGTCGCCACATCGTTTGCAGAGCGGGTGACCAGGGCCATGATGCCTTGCTCGACGGTGATGCTGCGCCCGGTTCCAACGCCCAGCTTGGACGGCGGCTCCTTGGCGGCATTGGCCGAAAAGGGGACCTTGCTGTTGAGCGAAATCTTGCCCGCTTCCAGCGCTTCGAAGACCATGTAAAGGGTCATCATCTTGGTAAGCGAGGCTGGATATCGCAGGCTGTCGGCATTCTCGCTATAGAGAACCTTGCCCGTCTTGGCATCGATCACGACGCCTGCATATTTCGGGTTGGCCTGTGCGACGCTGACGGCAGCGACACTCGCCACGAGGACCGCAAACAGCGTGAGGACAAGCCGGTGAAGAACGGCTGCGACGTTGAAGCTACCCAAAACTTTATGCACCACGATACTCTTTTAATCGAACAATTGACGACAGGGCGCTCTCCCCCAATCGCGACCATCTCTTGGGACCCTACGGAATTAGCCTTACCAAGAGGTTTATGATGAACGGTCGGTTGACGCTTTGAGTTGATTTTTAGGCGTCACGGCAGTTGGGGCCGCGTGGGCGCGATCGGCCACGTATTGGCGCACGGCCTGATCGATCTTGGCCCAATCCGGAAGCATCTGGCTTGAAAAGCGGTAGAGGACGGTGAGATCTTCGCCGACATGGATGTCGCGCTGGCAGTCGCTGGCGGTTGCGTCCTCGGGCGTCTTTGGCATCAGGCATCGGATGGCATAGGTGGTGCCATCTGGCAGCGTGCCTGTGAGCAGCTGTTCGCTTTCGTAGCCGGTGGCGCTCTTGAAGGTTTGCACGGTCAGGCCGGCGGGCCCGGGCGCGGGCGGGCCATCAAGCAGATGTTGGTAGATGGGCTCGATACGCCCGGACATGTCTCTCGACATGGTGCTCTGTGAAATCTGCAGAAAGATCAGGGAGTTTGCCAGCGTCAGGTCGTCGAAGCGCCGGCGCTCCGCGCTCGCATATCCGGTAAGCTCCGGCCAGAGCAGATAGAGATCCACCCGTTCAGCGGGCCCGCCCAGACGTTGTGGCTCGAAACGGATCACGTTTGCCGGCAAAGCGAGTTCATCCCGCCCGATGACGATGTTGACGGTCTCGGTGCTCTCGGTGTGCCCCGCCAGCGACAGGCGCTCGCCATAGGCGCGGCCATACCAGCTGATGGCGAACGAAGCGGCGGCAAGGAGAAGGATCGCGAGCATCGCAATGACAAGGAAGCGCGTAGAGATCAGGGGGGTCTCGTTTTCGTCCGCCTCCGGTCTGCTGATGTCGCCTCGCATCGTTTGTCCATCCCCTCGGCGCAACCGCGATAGCGTGGCTGATCCCGACATGAGACTTCGATGAACGTGGTTAATTTTCGGTGAAATTTCCGAGGCCGGTGGCGGAGCGCTGAACAAAAAGAGAGCCGGTCCCGGTTGGACGGGACCGGCTCATTGGCTCCGGTCGGGGGACGGGTAGGCGGGGACAGACCGGGCCAGAAGCGGAGGTGGCGTGTGGTTTACTGAGACACGCTGCCGACGATGCCTGCGCGTCCGTCCTGGAGCTTCACCCAGCGACCCGGATTGCTCGAAGATTGACGCTTCAGGTAGGTGTATTCGGTTTCCGACCACAGCAGCACCTTGTTGCGCATGTTGTCGAGAATGAAGTCGCCGTGGTCCGTGCGCACCGTGAGCACGGCATGGCCTTCGCCATCCGGCTTGCAGGACGACGGTCATCAGCAGGTCGGCCGGGTCGACGCCGCGGTCGACAAGCATCTTGCGCTTCAGCAAGGCGAAGTCTTCGCAATCGCCGACGCTGCGCGGATAGGTCCAGCGCTCTTCAACGCCATAGATTTCCATGTCGGTGAGCGGCGTGATCGAGCTGTTGACGGTGTAGTTGACGTCGAGGATTGCCTTCCAGAGTTCCTCGGTCAGAACCATCGGCCCGCTATCCGCCTGGCTACCGGCGCATTCGCCGGAATAGGTCTGACAGAATTCGTAGTGACCGATCGGCGGGTTGGCCTTTCCGACCACCTGCATGTTGGCCGGCATGGCCGACACCTGAAAAGCAAGGACGCCAGCGATAGCGGCGGCCAGAGTTCCAATACCCAGATTTTTCTTTGTTGTCATTGGTTGTCTCCCGGTAATGGAGATAGCAATGACATGGATATTTTGATCGACCGCGAAGAATAGCGGTAAGATAAACGACGAAGTATCTGAAAATCAGATTCTATATTTACATGTATTTGCGCTTTATTTGATTATGTATTGAAGAAAATTTACAGAAAATTTGACTGGTATTTTATCGATCGCCCGTGTCCGGGCGGCGGCAAGTGCCAATTTATCAAACTAAAACATAGGCTTGTGATCGGTGCGGTCGCGAGGGCTAATGCTAATACGATCGGGAGGTGTGTGCTCGAACCGTACATACAGGCAATTCGCGACGGCCCCAGTGGCCGCTTGGCTCACTCGTCGGGGCGTATCTGGCCAGTTTTGCGGTTGAAATTTTTGAAAAATGTTGTGCCGCTCTGGCACGAATTCTCTTCCGGCATAGAAAAAGGCGCCTTGCGGGGTCCGCAGGCGCCTTTTTCATTGGATGTCGTGGAGGATCAGAGGAACTCGGTGAGGGCTTCCTTCGACTGCAGCGTCAGGAATTCGACAGCGACGCCTTCCATGAAATGGCGCACGACGCGACCACGCATGTTGCCGAGGCGGACGGCCGAGCCGATCGGCGGACGGATGTCGATGTCGACGGCTGCGCCCGAAAGCGAAAGGTCCATGAGGCGGCAGGGATAGGTCTTGCCATCTTCGAGCGTGAGCTCTGTCCGGGTCTGGCGCGGCGTCAGTCGGTCGTGGCGGCGGTCTTCCGGCAGTCCGAGCTCATGCTTGTTGGCAATCCAGGTGAGCTGGGCTGCGAGTTTCTCGCGCTTGCGCACCGTCGCATTGATGGAAATGACGAAGCCGTCCTCGGTCAGCTTGACCACCGTCCCCTCGATCCGGCCGAGGTGGTCGATATAAGCGATCACGCGTTCACCCGGGCGTGGCATGCCCGCGCAAGCGAAGCGAACGTCGCCCGGGGACATGTCGATCACCTTGCAGACATACTCTTCGTAAGTGGCAAGCATGAGTCGACCCTGCAGGCTGACGGCGACGCGCTGAAAGGCACGTTGCTGTCCCGGCGATGCGATCGTGTTGCTCTGGCTTGCCTGCGTAGAGTACATCATGGAGAATCTGTCTGTTCCTCTGTCGCTTAACAGTAGGCGGCGAGCCGTTAATATAGTGTTTGCTTTTGGGCGCGCTTTTTCGAGACGGAACGTTATTTACGTGGCAATTAAGGTTAAGCGAAGGTTGAGATTGCCCTTTTCGTATCGAGATGGCATCTCGTCTTCATCAGACGCGAAGGGCAGCCTTCGGCACCAACTCCAGTCGGCGCGACGTTTCGTCGAGCGCCAACCGGCCACTCGGTTTCCGGGTGGCCTTTTTTTTATCCGCCGCCTGCATTACCTGAGTTGAGCTGAAGAAGAGGAAGCGCAGATGCAGGATGAGACAGGAACTCGAGGCGAAGCGCTTCCGACAGGAGAGCCCTATGCCTCGGACCGAGAGCCGATTTCCTCGCCTGAGCCACCGATCTTCAATCTGCCGACAGGCGTTCTAGCAGCACTCGGCGCGATCTGTGGCATTTACGCCCTGCAGGAATTCGTCTTCTCGGCTCCGCTCAATCAGTGGGTCGCCGTCGAGTTCGGGTTCTCCCCCATTCGCTATCTCTATCCGTTATCGGAGCAATCCCTGGCCTGGCTCTGGTCGCCGGTCACCTATTCGCTGCTGCATGGCAGTTTCGAGCATCTCGCGTTCAACAGCCTGTGGCTTGCCGCCTTTGGTACGCCGGTCTGCCGGCGAATCGGAGAGACCAGGTTTGTCTTGTTCTGGATCGTCTCCTCCGTGGCGGCCGCCGCCCTTCACGCAGCCGTCAATTGGGGCGTGCCCTCCTTGATGGTGGGGGCCTCGGGCGTCATATCCGCGTTAATGGGTGCTGCTTGCCGTTTCGCCTTCGGCGAGCGTCAGCGGAATTTCGCCCGGCTCACCGGTGCGGAGCCGCCGTTGCTTTCGGTGGGGCAGGCTCTTGCCGATAAAACCGTGCGGGTTTTCATCATTGTCTGGTTCCTCGGCAATGTCGCCATCGCGCTCGGCCTGCCGATGCTCGGCAGCGATTCGGCCGCGATCGCCTGGGATGCCCATATCGGTGGCTTTCTCCTGGGCTTCTTCTGCTTTGCTCTTTTCGATCCCCATAGCCGCCGGCGCACAGGGGCGTGATTCAGCGCTTATTGCATTCCGCTTGAATAAAGGGCACGATTTTGGTCCGGCAGTCTGAGGAGGGTTGGGCTGCCGACCGAGTGTTCTATGCGAGGAGGAACGCATGCCTGCATCAGCCAGAAGCATACTCGACCAAAAGGGCCGCAACGTTATCACGATCAGCCCGACAGTGACCTTGGGCGAAGCCGCCCATGTCCTGGAAGAACACAAGATCGGTGCCGCCGTCGTGGTCGGCATGGAAAACCGGATCGTCGGCATTTTCACCGAGCGTGACGTCGTGCGTGCGATCGGGTCGGAAGGCAAGAATGCCTTTGATCAACCGGTGTCGGCCTTCATGACGGCCAATGTCTATCGCTGCCGCGAAGAGACCAGCGTCAACGAACTGATGGAAATGATGTCGACCCGTCGTTTCCGCCATGTGCCCGTTGAGGACAATGGCAAGCTTTCCGGCATCATCTCGATCGGCGACGTGGTGAAGTCTCGCATCCGCGAGATCGAGCAAGAGGCCGAACACATCAAGGCCTATATCGCCGGTTGATACGGCGAGAGAACAGAGCCGAGTGACGAGGCGGCGGCGACGCCGCCTCTAGCGCAAGACGGCTTCCTGCATCCGGCGGATCTCCGTGACCCGGATCTTCGTTTCCTCGTAACCGCGTTCGATCGCTTCTCCGGCCCTGTGGAATTCCGATAGTCCGATATCGTTGAGACGCGGATGAAGTGCCAGATCAGGCGGATCGCCGGCGAGGCGTGCGCGCGAAATGCGGTCCTGGATGATGTTGAATGCCTGCACCATCACACCGGTCAGGCCGACCTTATTGGGTGCGCGCGCCGTTTCAGTGTGTGCCTGCGAGGGCATCGAGGCCTTGTGCTTGACCACGGCCGAGCGACCAAAGACATCGTAATGCAGATTGACGGCCATCACGAGCGGCTGCTCATAGGCGCGGCAGACAGAGACCGGCACCGGGTTGACGAGCGCGCCGTCGATCAGGGTTCTGTTGTTGCAGTGAATGGGCTCGAAGATGCCAGGCAGGGCGTAGGATGCCCTCAGTGCCGTGATCAGGCTTCCGCCATCGATCCACACCTCATGTCCGCTGTTCAGCTCTGAAGCCACCGCGACGAAAGGCTTCGGCAGTTCCTCGACGGTCAGCCCTTCGAGATGTTCCTGCATCCGTTTGGTAAGCCGCATGCCGCCCAGAAGGCCGCCACCACCGATCGTGAGATCGAGCAGCGAGGCAATGCGGCGCATGGTGAGCGAGCGCGCGAAAGCCTCCAATTCGTCAAGCTTTCCGGCAAGATAGCATCCACCAACCAGGGCGCCGATCGATGTGCCGGCGATCATGCCGACTTCGATGCCTTCCTCGTCGAGTGCTCTCAGGACGCCGATATGGGCCCAGCCGCGCGCGGCCCCGCCACCGAGAGCCAAGGCGACTTTTGCCTTGGCGCGCTTTTCAGGAACGATTGGCCCGGGCGGCGAAGTTCCACCGTCCTTGGACGGCTGCGCGCCGCCCGCGCCGCCATTTGAAATCATGCTCCAGTTCAGCATCTCCGCTACCCCATTAGCTGAACAATCTGAACTATATTAGGACACCGTCTGCTTACGATTTCGTTATGCGGGGCGGCGCTCAGTGGCCGTAGACATGATCCGGATCGAAATGGCGATGATCGTCGGCAATGGTCAGTGACGGCTTGCCATCGACGGACTGGGCGGAGCGGTAGAAGCAGGAGCGACGACCCGTATGGCAGGTCGCGTCATGCCCGGCGACTTCCACCTTGAGCCAGATGGCATCCTGGTCGCAATCGACGCGCATTTCCTTGACGGTCTGGAGGTTGCCCGAGCTTTCGCCCTTCTTCCAGATCTTGCCGCGCGAGCGGCTGAAATAGTGGCCGATCCCGGTCTCCAGGGTCAAGGCGATCGCTTCGGCGTTCATATGCGCCACCATGAGCAGTTCGCCGTCGCGCGCATCCGTAACCACCGCCGTGACAAGGCCGTGGTCGTCGAATTTGGGCGTGAAGGAGAGGCCCTCTTCGAGGATCTTCTTGTCCGCGGAGGGTGCGTCGAAAACGAAACCGGACATGGGGTACTCGCGTGCTTAGCGGCTGCGAACCATGGTCATGAAGCGGGCCTGCTCGGACGGGTCGGTCCTTGAACAGCGCCGGTGAAGGTGGTGGTGATGGTCGAGACGCCCTGCTTCTGCACGCCGCGCATGGCCATGCACATGTGCTCGGCCTCGATCGAGGACGGCGACGCCGCGCGGCTTGCAGCGTCTCGTCGATCGCGTGCGCGATCTGGGCCGTCATGTTCTCCTGCGTCTGCAGGCGCTTGGCGAAGACATCGACCACCCGCGCGATCTTGGATAGGCCAAGCACGCGGCCCTTCGGCAGATAGGCGACATGGGCCTTGCCGATGAACGGCAGCATAGTGGTGTTCGCAATGCGAGAAGAACGGGATGTCGCGCACCAGAACCATGTCGTCATAGCCGCCGACTTCCTCGAAGGTGCGCCCAAGCACATCCTCGATATCGGCCGAATAGCCCGAGAACAGTTCGCCATAGGCCTTGGCGACGCGAGCCGGGGTGTCGAGCAAGCCCTCGCGCTCCGGATCGTCTCCGGCCCATAGCAGAAGCGTCCGAACGGCCTGTTCGGCCTCTTCGCGCGTCGGGCGCGGCGCTTCTGTGGTCAGTTTCGTGACGATGGCGTCCATGGCCTTGGTCTCCCGGTCCCGTTCGAGACGGGCCGCTGGTTTGGCTTTGCCGGATTGTAAATGCGTAATGCGGCTCATAATGCAAGTCCGTTGTCGCTATTTTGCGGTGAGAAGATCGAACCTTGAGGGTCGGCTTGCGTTTGTCCTGTGCCAGTCCCTTGGATATAGTGGGCGACGAAAACGATATAAAGGCCAAGGCTGCGACATGATGGCGGCGACAATGTAGCAGCCAATCCCTATATACGGGAGAAGCGCCAGAGTGGATTGACCATGGACGACATCTACAACACCAAGATCCTCGAGTTTGCTGGCAATATCAGCCGCATCGGCACGCTTCCCGATGCGCAGGCAGTATCCGAAAAACATTCGAAGCTCTGCGGCTCCCGCGTGAAAGTCTACCTCAATGTCGAAGGCGGCGTCGTCACCGACTTCGCCCATGAGGTGAAGGCCTGTGCACTCGGTCAGGCCTCTTCCGGGATCATGGCCCGCCATGTGGTGGGAGCGACTGCAACTGAGCTGCGCCAGGCAAGGCTGGAGATGCTTGCCATGCTGAAGGAGAACGGCGAGGGGCCATCCGGTCGTTTCGAGGACATGCGTTTCCTCAAACCCGTGCGTGACTACAAGGCCCGCCATGCGTCCACCATGCTGACCTTTGACGCCGTGACCGACTGTCTTGACCAGATCGAGCACCAGGCCGTGGCTGCCGAGGCGAGCTGATCATGTGCAATGCCCCCAACTGCGGGCATGGTCCGGACGATCTTCGCCCGCGTGGCCGAAACTGGTCTGGCCCCTTCCGCAAGACGCCGGGTCGCCTGCTTGGCATGGGGTTCATCCGTTTCTACCAGCTTACCTTCTCCAGCCTCGTCGGTAGATCCTGCCGGCACATGCCGACCTGTTCGGAATATGGCTACGAAGCCGTCGCTCGGCATGGTCTGTGGTCGGGTGGCTGGTTGACGCTGTTTCGCGTCGTCCGCTGCGGGCCCGGCGGCACTTGGGGACCGGATCCGGTTCCCGAGATCTTGGAGCAGCGCTTTGCGTGGTATGCGCCCTGGCGTCTCTGGACCTTCGGCCGCAAGAAGCTCGGTTGATAAGGGTTCAACCAATCTCAGGCCTCGCTTTAAGATCGGCTGCACGAATCATTGCGGAGACGACGCATGCCGATGCCACTCGCATATCGCCAGGCTTCCGCCGACTTCGACGCCTTCATGAAGGACCTTGTCGCAACGTCGATGATCCAGACCTCGCACCAGGCCTACACCATGTTGCAGGCAGTGCTGCAGGTCTTTCGGCACCGGCTGACGGTCGGGCAGGCGATAGCCTTCGCCAATGTCCTGCCGCCCGTCTTGCGCGCCATCTTCGTGAGCGATTGGGATGTCGAGGCGCCGGTAAAGCCCTTCGTCGACCGCGATGCGCTGATGAAGGAGGTGCGAGCCTTCCGCCATGACCACAATCTCTCGACGGAAACGGCTTTGGAGGATGTGACTGTCGTCCTTCGCCGACATGTGGATCAGGCTGCCTTCGAAAGGGTCCTCAGCCAACTGCCGCCCGAGGCTCGGCACTTTTGGTTCATGGGGCAGGGATAGCAAGATCCTTTACTCAGCAGCGCTTTCGTCCTAAGGAGCGCCGGTAAATCGCGGGATCCAACCCGCCCCTTTCACCACCCGCATTCGTTGGCGGGACTGGATCAGGAGACATAGCATGTCCGCTTCCGTATCTCTCACTTTCCCCGATGGTTCCATCCGCGAATACGCTGCCGGCACGACTGGCGCGCAAGTCGCTGAATCGATTTCCAAGTCGCTCGCAAAGAAGGCCGTCGCGATTGCGCTCGATGGAACGGTGCGCGACCTCTCAGACCCCATCGCCGACGGCAAGATCGAGATCGTCACCCGCACCGATCCGCGTGCGCTCGAACTCATTCGTCATGACGCCGCCCACGTGATGGCCGAGGCTGTGCAGGAACTCTGGCCCGGCACCCAGGTGACCATCGGTCCAGTGATCGAGAACGGCTTCTATTACGACTTCGTGCGCGGACGAGCCCTTCACGCCGGACGATCTGCCGAAGATCGAAAAGCGAATGAAGGAGATCATCCAGCGCAATAAGCCCTTCACCAAGGAGATCTGGTCGCGCGACAAGGCCAAGGAAGTTTTTGCCTCCAAGGGTGAGAAGTACAAGGTCGAGCTCGTTGATGCGATCCCGGCAGACCAGGATCTGAAGATCTACTATCAGGGCGATTGGTTCGACCTCTGCCGTGGGCCGCATATGGCCTCCACGGGTCAGATCGGCATGGCCTTCAAGCTGATGAAGGTGGCCGGCGCCTACTGGCGCGGCGACAGCAATAACGCCATGTTGAGCCGCATCTACGGCACTGCCTTTGCCGAACAGGAAGACCTGGACCGTTACCTGCACATCCTCGCCGAAGCCGAAAAGCGCGACCACCGCAAGCTTGGCCGCGAAATGGATCTCTTCCATTTCCAGGAAGAAGGCCCGGGCGTCGTCTTCTGGCATGGCAAGGGCTGGCGCATGTTCCAGACGCTGACCTCCTACATGCGCCGCCGCCTCGACGGCACCTATCAGGAAGTCAACGCGCCGCAGGTGCTCGACAAGTCGCTGTGGGAGACCTCCGGTCACTGGGGCTGGTACCAGGAGAACATGTTCGCGGTGAAATCCGCGCACGCCTTCACGCATCCGGATGACGAGGAAGCCGACCAGAAGATCTTCGCGCTGAAGCCGATGAACTGCCCGGGCCACGTGCAGATCTTCAAGCACGGCCTGAAGTCCTATCGCGAGCTGCCGGTCCGCCTTGCCGAGTTCGGCAATGTTCACCGCTACGAAGCCTCCGGCGCCTTGCACGGCCTGATGCGCGTTCGCGGCTTCACCCAGGACGACGCTCACGTCTTCTGCACGGAAGAGCAGATGGCGGCGGAATGCCTGCGCATCAACGACCTGATCCTGTCGGTCTACGAGGACTTCGGCTTCGGCGAAATCGTCGTCAAGCTCTCCACTCGTCCGGAAAAGCGCGTTGGTTCCGATGATCTCTGGGATCGCGCCGAAAGCGTGATGATGGAGGTCTTGAAGCAGATCGAGGAACAGTCCGGCGGCCGCATCAAGACCGGCATTCTGCCGGGCGAGGGCGCCTTCTACGGTCCGAAGTTCGAATACACCCTGCGCGATGCCATCGGCCGTGAATGGCAGTGTGGCACGACGCAGGTCGACTTCAACCTGCCGGAACGATTCGGCGCCTTCTACATCGACGACAAGTCGGAGAAGAAGCAGCCGGTCATGATCCACCGCGCCATCTGCGGCTCCATGGAGCGCTTCCTCGGCATCCTGATCGAGAACTTCGCCGGCCACATGCCGCTCTGGTTCGCGCCGCTGCAGGTCGTCGTCGCCACGATCACGTCCGATGCCGACGACTATGGTCGCGAAGTCGCCGAACAGCTGCGTGACGCCGGCCTTCAGGTTGAGACGGACTTCCGCAACGAGAAGATCAACTACAAGGTCCGTGAGCATTCCGTGACCAAGGTTCCGGTGATCATCGTCTGCGGCAAGCGTGAAGCGGAAGAAAAGACCGTCAACATCCGTCGCCTGGGTTCGCAGGAGCAGGTGTCCATGCCGCTCGTTGAAGCCGTGGCGGTACTGGCCGGTGAAGCGACCCCGCCTGATGTGAAGCGCAAGCTGGCGAACCGCAAGGTCTGAGCGAAAAGTCTGGCAGGGCGTCACCGCCCTGTCAGACGCCTGTCATCGAATTGGCATATGACGGAACGATGATCTTCCGTCCACCTGGAGTTCCAGCGTGAAATTCAAAGAACTGTCTTATGCCAACGAACGCGACCCGAAGCTGAAGCGGTGGTTCATCCGCTCGATCGAGGGGCTCTCCGGTCGTGATCGTTTCACCAGGCTCTACGAGATCTGGCGCAACGACATCGTCGGCAAGACCGACCGGGTCTTCGGCAAGATGTTGGACCTCATCCACGTCGATCTGAAGGTCGAGGGCACATGGCCGCCGGAAAACATCCCGGATGGTCCGATTGTGATCGTCGCCAACCACCCCTTCGGCATCGGCGACGGCATTGCAGTGCTGGCGCTTGCCGAGCAGCTAGGCCGACCGTTCCGGGTCCTCATCAACAACGAACTCCTGAAGGTGCCGGAAATGCAGCCCTATGCGCTGCCGGTCTCCTTCGAGGAGACCAAGGAAGCGCTCGCTCTCAACATGCAGACCCGCCACGAGGCGCTGCGGCTGTTGAAGGAGGGCGTAACCGTCGTGATTTTCCCGGCAGGTGGCGTGGCGACAGCGAAGAAGGGTTTTGGCCGTGCAGAAGATCTTCCCTGGAAGATGTTCCCCGCCAAGCTCATTCAGGCCGCGAAGGCCAATGTCGTGCCTGTCTTCTTCGAAGGACAGAACGGCCGTCTCTTTCATCTCGCGAGCAAGATCTCGCTGACGCTTCGTGTCTCGCTGCTGATCCGTGAGTTCCGTCGCCTGTCCGGCTCGACCATCCGGGCACGTGTTGGTGTGATGATTCCCTGGGAAGAGCTGAGCACCCATGCCGACCGCAAGGATCTGCTTGCGCGTCTCTTCGGTGCAGTGTTCAGCATGGCGCCGGTAGAGCGCCGGAAGTTCCGTCGGGCAGCCTGAACCGTCAGGACTGGTCGAGCATCAGTTCGACATCCATGTTGGTGCCGGCCTTCACCTCGAAGTCCCTCTGGAAGATTTGGTCCTTGTTGCGCGCCACGGCCGTATACTGGCCTTCGGCAAGAACCATCACCGGGAAAGCGCTGACACTTTCCGCGACAATATCGCCGCCAGAAGTGAGCACCGACCACGCAGTATCGGCAATCGCTTCGCCGCCCTCTTCGGACACGAGTTTCAGTCCGACCTGAGACGCGCGGTGTTGTATCGTAGCCTCGGTCAGTTCGCCCGCTTCCACGGTGATATCGGCACGAACCACGGCGTTGATCGCACCATATTCCGAGACAACATGATAGGTCCCGGCATTCAAGCGCACGATGGTGTTGGGCTTGACGTCAGAGAGCACCAAACCGCGCTCGCCATCCTCGCGGACTTCCGAGGAGTAGATGTCGAAGCTGAGCTGTTTGTCCGGGATGTGTGTATCCGTGCCCGAGATCGCATTGAGCGACATACCGCCGGCATCCAGCACCAGAACCTGGTCGGCAATATCGCCTTCGACAGGGACGCTGAGCTTCTTGGTGGCGCCTGCACGACCGAAGGACACGTTGACGAAGTAGTCGCCGGGCGCAAGCTGAAAGGCTGCGGAACCACCTTCGGCGCTGGCCAGCAGTGGCAGCTTGCCGTCGGCACCGGGAATCGGGCTGAAGACACGCCATGACAGGCCATGCTGCATGGGCTCGCCCTCATTCGTCAGCTTGGCGTCGAGCTTTACGCTGCGCCCCTGGGTCACATTCGCAATCGCACCGACACCGGGGGCCGAGAAAGCCTTCAGCTTCGGCATCTTGGTAGAGCCGTTGAGCTGCTTGAAGGTTTCGAAGGCGTCCTGTGCAAAAGCCGGCGCGGTCGCGGCAGAGGCCGCGAGAAGCCCGAGCAGCAGCCGGATGACAACAGGTTGGTGGGACATGCGATGCACTGTGTGTTGACTTCCTTCCCAATGCCGGCAACTTCAAACCGAACCGCATGGCAATTTCAAGACCTGCCGACGCGCCCAAGGACTATGAAGGCATCAAGATAATGAAAAAAGATATCAAACTGCTCGATTATCTCGCAGTTCGTCGTTCCGTGCCCGCATTTCAGATGTGCGAGCCCGGCCCGGACAAGAGTGAAATCGAGTCGATTCTGTCGCTCGCGGTGCGCGTTCCCGATCACGGCAAGATCGCTCCCTGGCGCTTCATCGTCTATCGCGGCGAAGAGCGTGTGCGCATCGGCGAGGAGCTTCTGGCAATGGCGCTGGAGAAAAACCCGGCGCTTTCCGAGGAGATGATAAAGGTCGAACGCACCCGGTTCACCCGCGCGCCCGTGGTCATCGGCGTCATCTCGACGGCCGCCCCGCATGCGAAGATCCCGGAATGGGAACAGGTCATGTCGGCCGGGGCCGTTTGCCTCAACCTGCTGATGGCCGCCAATGCCCATGGTTACGTGTCCAACTGGCTCTCCGAATGGTTTGCCTTTGATGAGCGCGCTTATCCGCTCCTCGGCGTAAAGCCCGGCGAGAAGGTTGCGGGCTTCATCCATATCGGCTCGACGGAATTCTCGATCGTCGAGCGCCCGCGTCCGGCCCTGGAGGATGTCGTCTCCTGGCAGGGTGGTGAGGATCGATGTTCTACGATGACAGAATCGAATGACCATGGCATGCGCCACGATCCGTTCAAGGCCATCGTCTCGCCGCGCCCGATCGGCTGGATCGGCACCAAAGGCAATGACGGTTCGCGCAATCTGTCGCCCTATTCCTTCTTCAATGCCGTCGGTGATCGCCCGAAAATGGTGATGTTTTCGTCGAGCGGTCGCAAAGACAGTCTGCGCAATGTCGAGGAGACGCGGGTCTTCACCGCGAGTTTTGTCAGCCGGACGCTCATCGATAAGATGAACGCATCCTCGGCCGCCGTTCCCTATGAGACGGACGAGTTTGCGCTCGCCGGTCTGGCCGCAGCGCCGGGCCGGCTGATTGACGCGCCCTATGTCGGGGAAGCCGTTGCCGCACTCGAATGCCGGGTGACCAAGGTCCTGACCCTGCCGGACATGGATGGCAACGAGACCGACAGTCACGCCGTCTTCGGCCAGGTGGTTGGTATCCATATCGCTGATGGCGTGATCCGTGACGGGCGATTCGATCTTGCCTTCGCCGATCCGATCATGAGGCTGGGCTATATGGACTATGCCGGTATGGGCCCGGTCTTCGAGCTAAAGCGCCCCGGCCAGCGAAGCTAGCGCGTGCTGTGCCTCCTCTCAGACCCGTAGATATCAGGGGTCTCGGGAGGAGGTTAATGAACGTGGTGAACGTTTCTTAAACACTTTGAACCTAGTGTCCGAGATACCGAATGTTTCGGGTGTGCACAGGTGGCGAGTGGGTTCGACTTTGATCGTTGCAGCTTTTCTCAAATGGGTCGAGACGGCGAAATCGCAGGAGCGGGCTCGTGCGGCGAACGCTCTGGCTCGGGCCTACCTGAAGTCCGAGATGGCCCCGGAAGAACGTCATGCAGCCCAGATGGCCATGACCTATCTTCTGGATGATCCCGCCCCGCAGGTGCGCCTCGCGCTGGCCGACGTACTCGCACAAGAGGCAAGGGCGCCGCGCGCCCTGATGGTGTCGCTTGCCGAAGACCAGCCGGAGATCGCCTCTTCCGTCATTCTCCATTCTCCGGTTCTCTCCGATGCCGATCTCGTGGATATCGCGGGCCGCGGTACCGTCGAGACCCGCGCGTTGATCGCAGCCCGAAACGACGTCAGTATCGGCGTGGCTGCAGCGCTTGCCGAGATCGGCGATGCTGCAGAACTCGAAGTCCTGCTTGAAAATCCCCGTGCCCGCCTCACCGCCTTCACGCTCCGCCGCATTGCAGAGCGCCATGGCCGCAGCGAGCGCATCCGGGCTCTCCTGCTCGAGCGTGACGATCTGACGAGCGGCGTTCGCCAGCTCCTGGTGCAGTTCGTCGCCGATGCGCTTGCGGGTTCTGGCCTGGTGATCGGCGCCATAGGCACCCGGCGGATCGAGCGCATTGCACGGGAAGCCGGAGACTGCGCAACGATCGCGCTGCTGGCGGACGTGCATGGTGAAGAACTGTCGCGCCTCACAGACCAGCTGCGCGGCGCCGGCCGCCTGACTCCTGCATTTCTGATGCATGCCCTCTGCGCCGGCCGCACCGACTTCTTCTCGTCGGCGATCGTTGCGATCTCCGGTCTGGATGAACGGCGCGTGCGTTCCATTCTGGCGACTGGCCGCTTTCATGCCGTGCGCGCTTTGCTGGAAGCCTCGGGTCTTTCACGGGATGTCAGCCCGCTTTTCGTCGAGGCTGTGATGCTCTGGCGCACGCTCATCCAGTCGGCAGATGGTTTCGATCTCGACCATATCGCGCACCGGCTCGTCGCTCGCTATCGAGACGCCCGTGACCTCAGCGAATCGGCTCGCGCGCTGATCGACATGATCGAGCGGATCGCGATCGCAGAGGAGCGGAGATTGGCGCGTGATTATGCCAGTGGCTTTGCTCTGGCTGCGGCCTGATCAGATCAAGGCGTGATCTTTTTCGCGACCCAGGAATAGCTCTCAGACACGACGTGGATCGGCTTTTCGAAGATCATCTTGATCGCCGCCTTGCCGGGCAGAACCTCGCGCACGGCATCGATCGCCCGGTCCTTCAATGTCTTCTCTTGCTCTTCGGTCGGTTGGGCGGCCGGAGATGCAGCGCTATCACCCGGCTGCAATGGGGCCTGTGCTGCAAGCGCTTCCGTAATTTCCGGTGGTGGCATTTGGCAGACGGCCACAGCCGTCGGATAGCCGATATTGGTGTACCGCCCCAGGACCTCTTCCGATGCTGCATTGCAGAGTTCGATGGAGACGAAGCGCTCTGACGGAGTCTCGACGAATTCGCATTGGCTGACGCTGTCGTCGCAGCCAAGGATCGTCATCATGATCAGAGCAGTCTTCATCGCGGGGCTCCCGGCAGGACGTTTGGTACGCTAGACGAAACAGAGGATTGGAGCCAAAGCAAGGCGTCAACGACTGCACTCTTGAAGAGTGAGCGCAGCGCTTTCTTGAGGCCGACAATCTCCGATGAGGCACTAGCCTGTGGAAACCATCCGGTTTTCCACGGCGGGCTCCGCGACGAAATCGAGCTCCCCTTGCGCTTCGTCCGGCACAACATCGTCGGCAAGCTCGACTTCACGGATCCATTCGCGCCAGATCGACACGAGCAGTGCCATCAGCACCGGACCAATGAACAGACCGAGGAAGCCCATGGTCTTCACGCCACCGACAAGACCGAAGAAGGTCGGCAGGAACGGCAGCTTGATCGGACCGCCGACGAGACGTGGTCGCACCGTCTTGTCGACGATGAAAAGCTCGACCGAGCCCCAGATGAACAGAGCAACGCCTTCGATCATCGCGCCACTCGCGACGAGGTAGATCGAGACCAACGTGAAGGACAGCGGCGCACCGCCCGGAATGAGCGCCATCACGCCCGTGATGACGCCAAGCGTCACAGGCGAGGGAACGCCAGCCAGCCAATAGGCAATTCCGAGAATGATGCCCTCGCCGATGGCAATTAGGGTCATGCCGGTCACGGTGGAGCTGATGGTGGCCGGCACCACGCGTGAGATCCGCTCCCAACGGTTCGGCAGAATACGCTCGCCGAGCAGGTCTAGCTGGCGTGCAAAATTCGCTCCGTCGCGATAGACGAAGAAAAGTGCGATCAGCATGAAGAGCAGTGTCAGCAACAGATGGAAGATACCATCACCGGCCGCAATGACGGCGCGGTAGATATTGCCGATATTGGCGCCGCTAACGATCTGGATGAGTTCTCCGATCGCGCCAGGCTGGCCGATATGTTCAGTCCACTTCGCCGCTAGCCACTCGCCAACACGCGGCAGTGCCGAGATCCAAGCCGGAGGCGGCGCACCCGTGGTGTTCGCCTCGACGGCCCAGGTGATCCATTGGCGGATCTCCTCGACGGCATAGGAGATCGCAACGCCGATCGGCACGATCAGGAAGGTCAGGATGAACAAGAGGGCGAGTGCGGCGCCCAAGGTCGTATTGCCGCCGATCCGGTCAAGCAGTCGCCGGTAGAGCGGCCAGCTGGCGAACGCGACCACCAGTGCAGCCAGCACCGGGACCAGGAAGCCATGAAAGAAGTAGATGGCCGCAATGCCGATCAGCACCAGCAGCCAGCGTGCGACGGAGATCGGAGTGATCAAGGCGATGCGGTTGGCAGTCGCCTGGCCCAGCCATCGCGGTCCTTTTGACGAGGTCTGAAGATCGGCCTGGCTCACAATGCGCATGTCCCGTTAAAGCTGCCCTGCATATGGAGCATTCTCATTCGGGAAACAAGCGGGGCCGCAGTGGGGAGCGGGCACCCCGCTTCAGATATCGAGATTTTCCGCAAATGCTGCCCGCTCCTGGATAAACCGGAAACGCGCCTCGGGCTTGGTGCCCATCAGCGCATCCACCGCATCGCGCGTGCCTTCAAAGTCTACATCGTCGATTCCGACCCGCAGAAGCGTGCGCTTTGCCGGATCCATGGTCGTTTCCTTGAGCTGCGCCGGCATCATTTCGCCGAGGCCTTTGAAGCGTCCGATTTCGACCTTCTTGCCCTTGAACACCGTCTCCATCAGTTCCGCGCGATGGGCGTCGTCGCGGGCATAGACAGTCTTTGCACCCTGACGAATGACGTAGAGCGGCGGCACGGCGAGATAGAGGTGGTTGCCGCGGATGAGTTCGGGCATTTCCTGGTAGAAGAAGGTGATCAGCAGCGATGCGATATGAGCACCGTCGACGTCGGCATCGGTCATGACGATCACGCGCTCATAGCGGAGATCTTCGTCACGATATTTCGTCCGCGTACCGCAGCCGAGCGCCTGGATGAGATCGGCGATCTGCTGGTTGGCCATCAGCTTTTCACGGCTGGCCGAACCGACGTTCAGGATCTTGCCGCGCAGAGGCAGGATGGCCTGATTGGCACGGTTGCGCGCCTGCTTGGCCGAGCCACCGGCCGAGTCGCCTTCGACAATGAAGAGTTCCGCACCTTCAGCGGTATTTTGCGAGCAGTCGGCAAGCTTGCCCGGCAGGCGCAGCTTGCGCACGGCCGTCTTGCGATTGACTTCCTTCTCCTTGCGGCGACGCAGGCGCTCTTCCGCACGCTCGATCACCCAATCGAGCAGCTTTGCCGCCTCGTTCGGGTTGTCCGCGAGGTAATGGTCGAAGGGGTCACGCAGCGCGTTTTCGACGATGCGCTGGGCCTCGACTGTTGCGAGCTTGTCCTTGGTCTGGCCGACGAATTCCGGTTCGCGGATGAAGACCGAAAGCATGCCGACGGCCGAGATCATCACGTCGTCGGTGGTGATGGCCTTGGCGCGCTTGTTCTGCGTGAGCTCCGCGTAGTTCTTCAGCCCCTTGGTGAGCGCAATGCGCAGTCCAGCCTCGTGAGTGCCGCCTTCAGGCGTCGGGATGGTATTGCAGTAGGAGTGCAGAGCCGGGTCGCCACCATACCAGGTGACAGCCCATTCCATCGCGCCATGGCCGCCGGTCTTTTCGGTCTTGCCCGCAAAGATCTCGCGGGTGACCGTAAATTCCTTGCCGAGCGTGGCGGCGAGATAGTCCTTCAGGCCACCGGGGAAGTGGAAGACGGCCTTTTCTGGGATGTCGCCGCCTTCAGGGACCATGCCCGGATCGCAGGACCAGCGGATCTCGACGCCGCCGAAGAGATAGGCCTTGGACCGTGCCATGCGGAAAATCCGACCGGGATCGAATTTCGCGTGGTCGCCGAAGATCTGCGGATCAGGATGGAAGCGTACGCGTGTTCCACGGCGATTATGCACTTCGCCCAGTTCTTCGAGCCCGCCCTGCGGCACACCGCGCGAGAAGGTCTGGCGATAGAGCTTGCGATTGCGGGCGACTTCGACTTCGAGGAGATCGGAGAGCGCGTTGACGACGGAAACGCCGACGCCGTGCAGACCGCCTGAGGTCTCATAGGCCTTGCCGTCGAACTTACCGCCGGCATGCAGCTTGGTCATGATGACTTCGAGCGTCGACTTGCCCGGCACCTGCGGATGCAGTTCGACCGGAATGCCGCGACCGTTGTCGCTGACCGTCAGGAAGCCCTGGGTGTCGAGATGCACATCGATGAAGTTGGCGTGGCCGGCCACCGCTTCGTCCATCGAATTGTCGATGACTTCGGCAAACAGGTGATGCAGCGCCTTTTCGTCCGTGCCGCCGATATACATGCCCGGACGCATGCGTACCGGTTCGAGGCCTTCGAGAACCCGGATGGAGGACGCGCCATATTCCTCGGCACCCGCAGTCGAAGCAGGGGCAGCCGGCCGCGCAACGGGTGCGGGGGCAGGGGTCGGCGCTGTCACGGTTTCCGCCTCGACCTTCTGGGCGAGCGGCATGCCGGAAAAGAGATCGTTGTCGTCCATGGCGTCGTTCGATACTCTGTTGCTGTTCGATGCCGGGTCTGCGGCACCTTCAGAAAGCCGCCGCACCAGGCCAGTCGCATCTGCGAATCGGTCGGATTGTGCCAGAAAGGCAAGGCAGGGGCGAAGGGCCATAGAGCCGGCGCATGTTGAATTCGGGCCAGCTTTGCGTGGCGCATTTCGCGAAGGCAAGCGTGAGCCGAGAGGAAACCCATCTTCCATGCAGATGTCCACAGCTCATTTCCGCACTGCGGCGATTTCCTGCGTTCTCTTTCCGTTTCTGTTTCTGACCAGTGCCCATGCGCAGGCTGTCGGTCCCTTCAAGGATGACCTGTTTTCGGCGCAGAACGTGCTTGAAACCAGGGATGGCGGTGACTTCACGATCGTCGACTATGACGAGATGCGCGACATCAATGGCCGCGACAGCATTCCGGAGCGGCGGGTGAAGGATCGCTACGTCTCCCTCAAGGTGCGCCGCGTTCAGGAAAACCAGACGCTGCCACTATCCACCGGACCGTTGGAAGTCGGCAGGGTCGGTCTCGATCAGGCGCAGGCCTTCACGGTTATTTTCATCCACGGTCGTGGGGGTGACCGTCGCCTCGGGCTGAACGACATCAGCTTCGGCGGCAATTTCAATCGCCTGAAGAACCTGGTAGCCGAAAATGGCGGTACCTATTACGCCCCATCGGTCAGAAGTTTCGATGAAAAGGGCGTTGCAGACATCGCCGCTTTGATCGACTACGCCTCGGCGCAATCCGGCGGCAAGCCCGTGGTCCTTGCGTGTGCGTCCATGGGAAGCTTCATCTGCTCGGGCATCTCGCGCGACGCGCAGACGGTGGCCAAACTATCGGGCATGGCGATCCTCGGCGGAGCACCGGATCCCGCCTTGCCGAAAAGTGCCGCCGCCAAAGCCAGGCTTCCGATCTGGTTCACCCATGGCAGCCGCGACAGCGTCTATGCGGCCAACGACCAGTTGGTCATCTATCAGAAACTCAGAGCCGGGAGGCAGCCCGCTAGGTTTACTCTGTTCGAAACCGGCTCCCACGGAACGCCGGTGCGCATGTCCGACTGGCGGGCCATGCTCAACTGGCTGATCCGCTAAGGTCTTCCTGCTTTGCTGTCTTTAGAGGCTCCATCCGGCCAGATTTTCACCATGTCGCCCGATTAACGAGCCAATCACGCTCCGCAATCTTTCCTTCCGGGCTCAGATTTGCTACTTCGCAGAAGCGAAATAGGGGTTTAGGCGACATGACACCGGAAGTTCGTCCGCTCGTTGCGGGCAATTGGAAAATGAACGGCACACGAGCTTCGCTCGATCAGATCAAGGCCATCGCTGAAGATGTGCAGGGACCGCTGGCGGAAAAGGTGGATAGTCTGATCTGCCCGCCGGCGACCCTCCTCTATGTCGCAACCGCGCTATGCACTGACAGCGCTCTCGAGATCGGTGCCCAGGATTGCCACCAGAACGCGTCTGGCGCCCATACCGGCGACCTGTCTGCCGAGATGATCGCCGATTGCTTCGGCACGCATGTGATCGTCGGCCATTCCGAGCGCCGCACCGATCACGCCGAGACCGACCATCTGGTGCGTGCCAAGGCAGAAGCTGCCTATGCCGCCGACTTGACCGCCGTCATCTGCATCGGTGAGACCGCAGATGAGCGCAAGTCTGGCCAGACCCTCGATATTCTCAAGCGTCAGCTCGCCGGCTCCGTGCCGGATGGTGCGAAGTCCGACCGCACGGTCATTGCCTACGAACCCGTCTGGGCGATCGGCACCGGCTTGACCCCGACCACGGCGGATGTTGCTGAAGCCCATGCCTTCCTGCGGTCCGAACTCGTCAAGCGCTTTGGCGCCGAAGGCAAGAAGATGCGCATTCTCTATGGCGGATCGGTCAAGCCCTCCAACGCCCGGGAACTCATGGCCGTCGAAAACGTCGACGGTGCCCTGATCGGTGGTGCGAGCTTGAAGGCTGCGGATTTCCTCGCCATATACCGGGTCTACGAGGAACTCACCGCCTGAAGGGCAAAGCCCTGAAATGCGGGAGAGGGGGTTTCATTGCCCGTTCCTCTCATGTAAAGAGCCGCCAACCTCATTGATTTTGCCCCTGTTGGGCAGGATGGACATTCCATGCAGACCGTATTGCTCGTAATTTACCTCATGGTCGTCGTCGCACTGATCGGCGTCGTTCTCATCCAGAAGTCGGAAGGCGGCGGTCTGGGCATCGGCGGCGGATCGGGCTTCATGTCTGCGCGTGGCACGGCCAATGCCCTGACCCGCACGACGGCGATCCTGGCGACGCTCTTCTTCGTCATCTCCCTGGCGCTTGGCATTCTCGCCCGTTACGAATCCCGCCCGACTGACATTCTGGATCGTATCCCGGCCGGCAACGGCACGACCCAGGGCGGCGGCAGCGTTCTCGACCAGCTTCCGGGCGCAGCTCCGTCCCAGCCGTCGACGACGGCGCCTGCAGCGTCTACGCCTGCGGCTCCGGCAACGCCGGCCCCGGCAGCAGACCCCAACGCCGTTCCGAACAACTGATCGGAACGACATCCATCACTCCGGCGGGCTCAAGGGTCCGCCGGTTTTCTTTTGTCTGAATTCCGCCACTCCACACGAAAAATGTGGGAGAAGCCCAATTGGGGCTGGCGGAATCGAATCTGAAACGGTATCCGGTGAAGCCCATGGCGCGATATGTATTCATCACTGGCGGCGTGGTTTCCTCTCTCGGTAAAGGAATTGCGGCCGCGGCACTCGGAGCATCTGTTGCAGGCGCGGGGTTATCGCGTGCGCATGCAGCAAGCTCGACCCCTATCTCAACGTTGATCCCGGGCACGATGACGCCCGACTCAGCACGGCGAGGTCTTCGTCACCGATGACGGTGCCGAGACCGACCTCGACCTTGGCCATTACGAGCGCTTTACCGGGCGCTCGGCCAACCAAGACCGACAACATCACCACCGGCCGCATCTACAAGAACATCATCGACAAGGAACGCCGCGGCGATTATCTCGGCGCGACCGTCCAGGTCATTCCGCACGTCACCAACGAGATCAAGGATTTCGTCATCGACGGCAATGACGACTACGATTTCGTGCATCTGCGAGATCGGCGGCACCGTCGGCGACATCGAAGCCATGCCCTTCATGGAAGCGATCCGCCAGCTCGGCAACGACCTGCCGCGCGGCACAGCCGTCTATGTGCACCTGACCCTGATGCCCTATATCCCGGCAGCCGGCGAGCTGAAGACCAAGCCGACCCAGCATTCCGTCAAGGAACTGCAGGCGCTGGGTATTCATCCCGACATCCTGCTCGTTCGCGCCGACCGCGAGATCCCGCAGGCCGAGCGCCGCAAGCTCTCGCTGTTCTGCAACGTGCGTGAAAGCGCCGTGATCCAGGCTCTCGACGTCGCCAACATCTACGACGTCCCCATGGCCTACCACAAGGAAGGCCTCGACAACGAGGTTCTGGCCGCCTTCGGCATCGAGCCCGCACCCAAGCCGCGTCTGGATGCCTGGGAAGAGGTCTGCAATCGCATCCGCACCCCGGAAGGCGAAGTCACAATCGCGATCGTCGGCAAGTACACGGGCCTCAAGGACGCCTACAAGTCTCTGATCGAAGCCCTGTATCACGGCGGGATTGCCAACCGTGTCAAGGTGAAGCTCGAATGGATCGAGTCGGAAATCTTCGAAAAGGAAGATCCGTCGCCGTGGCTTGAAAAGGTCAATGGCATCCTCGT
Source organism: Allorhizobium sp. (assembly GCA_965283865.1). Classification (GTDB taxonomy): domain Bacteria; phylum Pseudomonadota; class Alphaproteobacteria; order Rhizobiales; family Rhizobiaceae; genus Allorhizobium. Next base: position 2,761,035 of record CBDIQA010000001.1, on the reverse strand, counting down.
GCCCGGTGGCTTCGGCGAGCGTGGTTCGGAAGGCAAGATCCTGGCCGCCCAGTTCGCCCGTGAGCGCAAGGTGCCATATTTCGGCATCTGCTTCGGCATGCAGATGGCGGTCGTTGAAGCCGCACGTAACCTCGCCGGCATCGAGGGCGCCTCGTCGACCGAATTCGGCAAGACCGATGAACCAGTCGTCGGCCTGATGACCGAGTGGATGAAGGGCAACGAGCTCGAGAAGCGTTCGGCTGTCGGCGATCTCGGCGGCACCATGCGCCTCGGCGCCTATCAAGGCTTCGCTCAAGAAAGGCACCAAGATCTCCGAGATCTATGGCTCGACCGACATCTCTGAGCGCCACCGCCACCGCTATGAGGTCAATGTCGACTACAAGGACCGTCTCGAAGCCTGCGGTCTCGTCTTCTCCGGCATGTCGCCGGATGGCCTGCTTCCCGAGACCGTCGAATATCCTGACCATCCGTGGTTCATCGGCGTTCAGTACCATCCGGAACTGAAGTCACGTCCGCTCGACCCGCATCCGCTGTTCGCGAGCTTCATCGGCGCGGCATTGGAACAGAGCCGCCTCGTCTGAGGGCGAACTGCAGACTGACCTACAGAGACCCGGCCATGTGCCGGGTCTTCTGATTCTGGGATATTGCACGGAGTAGGTCGGACTCGTCGTTATGGACGCAGCAAGAGGACTGGCACGGTGTCACCCGCCTCAACTGCGGGCGCATTGGGCGGACGCATGATCAGGCAGTCTGATTGCGAAAAGATCCGCATCATCGAGGAGTCCTGCTTGCCGAAGCTTTCGACCACAGGCATGTCATCGCTCGTTTCAATAAGCCGCGCACGAACATAGTCCTGACGTTTGTCATTGGCGGGCAGGGCGGCATGCAGCCTCGCCGTAGCCATGCGTCGCGGCATCTTTCGCAGTCCAAGGTGGCAAAGAAGCGGTTCGAGGAACAGAAGCCCGCAGACCAGGCTTGAAACCGGATTGCCGGGAAGACCAAGCACCTGCATGTCGCCAAGCCGGCCAACCATCAGGGGTTTGCCTGGACGCATGGCGATCCGCCAGAAATCGAGCTCCATGCCAGCCGCGACAAGCGTCGACTGAACCAGATCGTGGTCGCCAACGGAGGCGCCACCGAGGGTGACGAGCACGTCAACGCCGAGGGCTCGAGCCCGCTCCACCGCTTCCCGCAATTGCTCGCGATTGTCAGGCACGATGCCGAGATCGATCACGTCGGCGCCATTGCCACGGGCAAGTGCGGCGATCCCAAAGGTATTCGAGCCGATGATCTGGCTCGGGCCCGGCTTGCCTCCGGGTGTCACCAACTCGTCACCGGTGGCGAGGATCGCGATCCTGGGGCGGCGATAAACGGGCACTGTCGCGTGGTTCATGGCTGCCGCCAGCGTCAGATGGGTAAAGTCGAGGCTGAGCCCGGCAGAAAGGGCCACATCGCCCTCGGCAAAATCCTGGCCCCGCGGGCGAATGTGCCGGCCATGGGTGACGACAAACTGTGTGCGGATGCGCCCGTCATCGAGTTTCTCGGCATCTTCCTGCAGGAGGATGCTGTCGGCGCCATCGGGCACCGGCGCTCCGGTAAAAATGCGCACAGCCTGACCTGTCCAGACCGTCCCCGAAAATCCATGGCCGGCTGCCGATTCGCCGATGACGGTAAGCACCGATCCAATCTCGGCCGCATCATCAGCCCGCAGCGCATAGCCGTCCATGGCCGACGCATTGAAGGGCGGCTGGGTGAGGCGCGCGGTCAGGTCGGCCGCAAGCACGCGCCCATTGGCCTCATGAAGGGATAGCTCTTCTGTGTCGCCAATCGGGCGGGCAGCAGCCAGAAGCCGCGCCAGCGCGTCCTCGACCGGCAGCAGCGACATCAGCCGCGCTCCGGATGGCGGAAATCGCCCGACTTGCCGCCACTCTTTTCCATCACGCGAATGCCGCCGATTTCCATCGTCTTGTCGACGGCCTTCGCCATGTCGTAGATCGTCAGGCAGGTCACGGAAACGGCCGTCAGTGCTTCCATCTCGACGCCGGTCTTGCCGGTCAACTTCACGGTCGCTTCGACCCGAAGACCCGGGAGATCGATATCGTCCGTGATTTCGACGGTGACCTTCGACAGCATCAGCGGATGGCAAAGCGGAATGAGACTGCTGGTCTGCTTGGCGGCCATGATGCCGGCGATCCGTGCCGTGCCGATCACGTCGCCCTTCTTGGCATTCCCAGCGATAACAGTCGCAAGAGTGGCTGGGTTCATCCGCACAAAGCCTTCGGCAACTGCGATACGGACCGTGTCATCTTTGGCCGAGACATCCACCATATGGGCCTCGCCGGAAGCGCCGATATGCGTCAGTCCGCCGGACCCGGCTGTCATTCGGCCGCCAGAGCGCCGGTCTTGCCGGTCAGAAGCGTGCGGGTGGCAGAAGCGACGTCGTCCTTGCGCATCAGGCTCTCGCCGACGAGGAAGGTCGAGATGCCGGATTTCTCCAGCCGCTGACAATCTTCGTAGGTGAAGATGCCGCTTTCACCGACCAGCAGCCGATCGGCCGGCACCATGGAAGCGAGTTCTTCGCTGACGGTGAGGCTGACGTCGAAGGTGCGCAGATTGCGGTTGTTGATCCCGACCAGCGGTGACCTAAGCTTCAACGCCCGTTCCATCTCTTCGGCATCATGCACCTCGACGAGCACGTCCATTCCCAGCTCAAAGGCGACAGCTTCGAGTTCAGCCGCTTCGTCGTCCGAAAGCGACGCCATGATCAGCAGGATGCAATCGCCACCCCAGGCACGGGCTTCGTAAACCTGATAGGCGTCGAACATGAAGTCCTTGCGCAGTGCCGGCAAGGCGCAAGCCTTGCGGGCCGCGGTCAGGAATTCCGGTGCGCCCTGGAAGCTCGGCGTGTCGGTCAGCACAGAGAGGCAGGCAGCGCCGCCAGCCTCGTAAGCAGCCGCCAGCGACGGCGGATCAAAATCCGGCCGGATAAGGCCCTTCGAAGGGCTTGCCTTCTTGATCTCGGCGATCAGGCCGAAGCGGCCCTCGTCGCGGGCGCGTACCAGCGCGCGGTGGAAACCGCGTGGCGCTTCCTCACAGGCAATCCGGTCCTTGAGCTCCGAAAGCGAAACTGCGGCTTTCGCTGCCGCGATTTCTTCCCGCTTGTAGGTCTCTATACGCTTCAGGATATCGGTCATGGTCGCAAGCTTAGCCCTGAGTGGCGGAATTGGAAATGGCAATCAGCGTTTCGAGCGCCCGTGCAGCGCCACCGCCGTCCAGCGACTGGCTGGCGAGATGCATGCCCTCGGTCACATCCTTCGCCTTGCCGGCGACGATCAGCGAGGCAGCTGCATTGCAGAGCGCGACGTCGCGATAAGGCGTCTTCGCGCCGCCGAGCACATCGCGCAGCGCTGCCGCATTCACCGCGCCGTCACCGCCACGGATGGCGTCAAGCGTGACGGTTTCCACGCCGAAATCGGAAGGCGTGAGCTCGAAGGTGGTGATTTCGCCGTCCTTCAGCGCGGCAACCAAAGACGGACCGGTCGTCGTGATCTCGTCGAGACCGCTGCCATGGACAACCCAGGCGCTGGTCAGGCCGAGGTCGCGCAGAGCTTCCGCTCCCGGCACCAGCCACTCCGGCGAATAGACACCGAACAGCTGCTTCTTGACCCGGGCAGGGCTCGATAGCGGTCCGACGATGTTGAAGATCGTGCGGGCACCCAGCTCGACGCGGGCAGGGCCGACATGGCGCATCGCCGGATGATGCAGCTGCGCAAACATGAAGCCGATCCCGGCCTCGCGGATGCAACGGCCGATGAGGTCTGGCTCGATGTCGAGCTTTACGCCGAGTTGCGAGAGCGCATCGGCGGTGCCCGATTTCGAGCTCAGCGCGCGATTGCCGTGTTTGGCGACGGGAACGCCGGCACCCGCCACGATGATCGCGGCGAGCGTCGAGATGTTATAGGTATTAGTGCCGTCGCCGCCGGTTCCGACGATGTCGATTGCATCGGCAGGCGCATCCACCGGCACCATCTTTTGCCGCATGATTGAAACCGCGCCCGCGATCTCGTCGACAGTCTCTCCGCGCACGCGCAAGGCCATGAGGAAGCCGCCGACCTGCGCCATGCTGGCTTCGCCCGACATCAGGATCTCGAAGGCGTCGCTCGCTTCCTGCCGCGTAAGCGGCTGGCGCGTGGCGATCTTGGCGATGAAGGGTTTCAACCCGGACATTGTGAAGCTCCCCCGCTGGCTGGCGCTTACCGGACGATGGCCTGCTGGGCCAGCGCCTGATTGATCGTCACGCCATATTCCGACTGCAACTGGCCGACCATCTGATCGAGGATGTCGTCACCGGCCGCATTGGCAACCTGAGCGATCTGCTCGTCTTCGTTGAGCGGCACGCCGCCGGTCGGCTGATCCCGAACGGCAGTGACCGTCAGTAGGATCTGCGTGGACGGGTCTGCACCCGAAGCCGTTGCGACCGTACCCTGGGGGCCGGAGAACGCGGACGTGATCGCTGTCGTGCCGAGAACGGCGTCATCGCTGCGGCGGGTGATACCAGCCTTGCTTTCAACCGCAAGACCAAGTTCGCTGGCGATGTCTTCCAGCTTGCCGCCATCCGCGATACGCTTGCGCAGGCTCTCGGCCTTGGCGCCGAGCGCAATCCGCTGCTGCTCCGCCGTCCAGTCGGTCACGGCCTTTTCGCGGACTTCGGCCAACTCGCGATCACGCTCGGCCTTGATGTCGGTGACTTCGAACCAGATGAAGCCGTTGCTGCCCAGGTTGACCGGCAGTGCCTCGACGCCGACATCGGTGCGGAATACTTCGGTCAGCAGCTTGTCACGTTCCGGAATGCCGGCAACTTCCGTCTCGCGGCTATCAAGGCCACGGCGATCGATATCGGTGACGGACGAGGACTGGAGCTTAAGCTGCTCCGCGGCTTCCTTGAGCGTCGAGCCGCCGGCGCGCAGGTCTTCGAACTGGTCATGCACGGTGGTGATGTCCGCGATCGCGGCAGATTCGGCGAGCGCCGCACGGATTTCTTCCCGGACCTCGTTGAGGCTCTGGGTGCGGCCTTCCTTGATATTGGTAATGCGCAGGATGACCGGACCAAGCGCTCCGTCGACCACTGCGGTGGTGCCGCCTTCGGCCGTGACGGCGAAGGCTGCGTCGGCGAGCGCCGGGTCGGGAAGGCGATCACGGGTGAAGTCGCCGAGCAGTACGTCGCCGGCGGTCTTGCCCTGGTCGGTGACAAGCTGGTCGAAGCTGGTGCCGTTCTGCAGTTCCTGCAGGGCGGCCTCTGCCATCTCGCGGTTCTCGAACGAAAGCTGTTCGATCGTGCGCGTGCCGGCGATCTCGTAGGTCGCCTTGCGGCGCTCATAGTCTTCGCGGATCTGCTCGTCTGTGATCGATGCCGTGTCGGCGATGTCGGCCGGCTCCAGCTTCAAGGCGCGAAGCTGCGATATTCCGGCGCGCGGTAGCCCGACTTGGTCGTCTCGAACCAGGCGACAAGCGTTGCATCGTCGGGCGCCTTGACCGGTTCGATATTGGCATTGGTCAGCAGCAGGTAGTTGATGTCACGGTTTTCGTAGCGATAGGCCTTCAGCGCATCGACCAGCACCTTCGGCGCAACGAAGCCGTCTGCGGTGGCATCGACGATCTGGCTGCGGATCGCGACACGCGAGCGCTCCTGGATATAGTCGTCTTCTCTGAGCCCCGCATTGCGCAGACGCGAGGAGAAGAGTGCGCGGTCGAAGCTTCCGGCTGCATTCTTGAACGCCGGATCCTCAGCGATGAGCTGGGCAAGACGGTCCTGCGACAGACCGAGATTCATGTCCGAGGCAAGCTGGTCGAGGGCAGCACCCGCTGCAAGCTGCGAAAACACCTGGGACTCGATCCCGAAGGCACGGGCCTGCTCGGTGGTGAGCTGCATTCCAAACCGGCTGCTCATATCCGAGACCTGCCGCTGATAGGCGAAAGCAAAGTCACTGGACGACACAGTCTGATCACCCACGGCAACAACGGTGTCCGACGTGTTGCTGAACAGGGATGCCGAAACGCCCCACACGCCGAAGGAGACGACGAGCAATAGAAGCAAGATCTTGGCAAAGATGGTTTGGGAAGCTTTTCGCAGAATGACGAGCATCGGGACGCATGAACCTCATTGTAAACCTTCGTCCGGGACGAAGCAGGTTGACTTCCTTAGAACAAAGCTGTCGGGAAATGAAGGCATTTAGCGGCGAAATGCGCAGCCATCACAATGAGTTTGATCGCATCCGACTGTCCTGAGCGCAAAGGCGTCAGCTGAAACGAAGGAAGGCCGGACTGAGCCGGCCTTCTTCAAAGATTGCGATGTAAGCGTCTCAGCGTTCCGAAAGCGGCTTGTAGTCGCGCTGCGGGGCGCCGGTGTAGAGCTGGCGCGGACGACCGATGCGCTGCTGCGGATCCTCGATCATCTCGTTCCACTGTGCGATCCAGCCGACGGTGCGGGCGAGCGCGAAGAGAACGGTGAACATGGTCGTCGGGAAGCCGAGCGCACGCAGTGTGATGCCGGAGTAGAAGTCAACGTTCGGGTAGAGCTTCTTCTCGATGAAATAGGGATCGTTGAGCGCGATCTTCTCGAGCTCGAGAGCCACCTTCATCAGCGGGTCGTCGCCGTGACCGGTTGCTTCGAGGACCTCGTACATGGTCTTCTGCATGATCTTCGCGCGCGGGTCATAGTTCTTGTACACGCGGTGACCGAAGCCCATGAGACGGAACGGGTCGTTCTTGTCCTTGGCCTTGGCGATATATTCCGGAATACGGTCAACCGAACCGATTTCCATCAGCATGTTGAGGGCTGCTTCGTTGGCGCCACCATGAGCGGGGCCCCAGAGGCAGGCGATGCCGGCCGCGATGCAGGCGAACGGATTGGCGCCCGACGAACCGGCGAGACGCACGGTCGAGGTCGACGCATTCTGCTCGTGATCGGCATGCAGGATGAAGATGCGGTCCATGGCGCGCGCCAGAACCGGATTGACCTGGTATTCTTCGCAAGGCACGGCAAAGCACATGCGCAGGAAGTTCGAGGCGTAATCCAGATCGTTCTTCGGATAAACGAAGGGCTGGCCGATATGATACTTGTAGGCCATCGCAGCGATCGTCGGCATCTTCGCGATCATGCGCAGCGAAGCGACCATGCGCTGATGCGGATCGGTGATGTCGGTCGAGTCGTGGTAGAAGGCGGAGAGCGCGCCGACCGTGCCGACCATGACCGCCATCGGATGGGCGTCACGGCGATAGCCGGAGAAGAACTTGCTCATCTGCTCGTGCACCATGGTGTGGTGCGTCACGCGATAATCGAAGTCCTTTTTCTGGGCTGCCGTCGGCAGTTCGCCGTAAAGAAGCAGGTAGCAGACTTCCAGGAAGTCGCCCTTTTCCGCCAGCTGTTCGATCGGATAACCGCGATGCAGCAGCGTGCCTTCGTCGCCATCGATATAGGTAATCTTGGATTCACAGGAGGCCGTGGACGTAAAGCCCGGATCGTAGGTGAACGTGCCCGTGTGCTTGTACAGGGCCGCGATGTCGATAACGTCTGGGCCGATCGTGCCGGCCTTGACGCTCAGGTCGACCGTCTTGTCCCCGAGTTTCAAAGAAGCGCTTTTGTCCGTCATGCTGATCCTCCGGTATTGGCGGGAAGGCGTCTCAAAAAAGCCGCCATCGGTTAAGCGTATCGATGTAGCTATATGATACCGAAGTTAATGCCAAGCTATCCAAAGGGCAAATTGTGCGTCGCGAAAACGGCAACAATCGAACCGATCGGTTCTAATCGTTTGAAGCCCGGATAGGCGGCAGAAGCACCACTCTGCGCACGCTATGATTGCCCCCGGTTTTCACCTATCCTGTGGCCGTATGGGGTGGTTTCGGTTGGGCGAGCCGAATGGTCGACGCGGCAGAAAGGCAGGGGGTAGGGTATGCAGGGCCCGGCGAAACGCTGGCCCGCAGAGAGCTGCCGCGTGCAATCGATCAATCGCCCGCGCATCGACCGACGGCATCGGGAGCCGTGGTCCGCAGCCGTAACCGACTGGGGCGAATTCCGCGACACATCAGGCAAGCCATGACGGAGGAGGTCCAGCATGGACATCTCTTCCTCTTCGTGCCGGTCTGCCTGGGCATAGGCGCTGCAATCTGGTTTGCCGTGAAGAGCCCGCCTTCGGCCTCGGTCCTTTTGTCTACCCTCGCCGTGCTTTTAATCCCACTCGTGCGGTCGCTCAGGCATACTGCCACGCACATCATCCTATGGGGCGCATGTCTGACCGTCATCGGCATGCTGCTGGCCGAGTGGGAGACCCGCCGGCTGTCGACTGTGATCCTTGACCAACCGCTCGTCACAACCGTGAGCGGGATCGTCGAGCGAAGGGAGCAGGGAGCAGCCGGTGAATGGCGCTACACTGTGCGGATCCTGCAGACGGTCGAGCCGACGGTGCGACGCCCGCCCGAACGTGTGAACCTTCTTGCCCGCAGCAAGCATGTGCCGGCCGCGATCGGGGAGCGCCTTACTGGCCGCGCGCGGCTCTCCCCCCCCTCCGGTCCGGCCCTGCCGGGTCTCAACGACTTTGCCTTCCAGAGCTATTTTGCCGGAATCGGTGCTGTTGGTTTCTTTCTCGGCCCACCGAAGCTGGAGCCGGGAGGGCAGGGGGACGCTATGGGCCTCGCTGCACGCTTCGATGCGGCCTTGTTTTCGCTCCGAGACCGCATCTCGAATCGCATTCGCTCGGTCCTGCCCGGAGACCCCGGCGCCTTCGCCGCCTCGATCATCACCGGCGAGCGCCGCTCCATGTCGGAGGACGCGACAGAGGCGCTCCGCGTCTCGGGCCTCGCGCATATCACCGCGATCTCCGGTCTCAACATGGCACTCGCGGCCGGCATCTTTTTCGTCGGCCTGCGTGGCCTGCTCAGCCTCGTGCCTGTTCTGGCCCAGCGCTATCCGATCAAGAAGATCGCGGCGGTGGGTGCGCTCCATCGCGACGACCGGCTATGTCCTGATCTCGGGCTATCAGGTCTCGGCGCTCCGGGCCTATCTGATGACGGCGATCATGCTGACAGCCGTGCTTTTCGACCGGCCCGCCGTCAGCCTGCGCAATCTCGCGTTGGCGGCGATTGCCATCCTCTGCGTCCAACCGTCAACCGTCATGGGGCCGAGCTTCCAGATGTCGTTTGCGGCGACGGCGGGTTTGATTGCGGGCTATGCCGGGTGGCGGGCAAGGCCGCGCGCGATCCTTCCGCCGGCGCGGTCTGTCGGGATGCGGATCGTAGCGGCCAGCGCCACATTTGTCGGTGGTACGCTTGCGACCTCCCTCATCGGCGGGATGGCAACGGCGATCTTCGCCATCACCCATTTTCACCGGCTCTCGACTCACGGCCTCGAAGCCAATCTCGCTGCAATGCCCCTGATCTCAATCGTCGTCATGCCCGCCGGCTTCATCGCCATGCTGATGATGCCGCTTGGTCTCGATGCACCATTCTTCTGGGTGATGGGGCAAGGACTGGAACTGGTGCTGCTGGTCGCACACACCGTGGCCGGATGGGGTGGAGGTTACGTTTTCCCGAGATTGCCGGCCTCGTTTCTGATCGGGACGGTCGCCGGGATGCTGCTATTGACGCTCCTGCGCACGCGCCTGCGCCATGTCGGCACGGCGTTAATAGCGATCACAATGGCTGCGACATGGTGGGCACCGCAGGAGAGGCAAAGCGACGTGCTGATCAGCGAAGACGCACGCCTCGTGGCCGTCTGGACAGGGAGGACCGAGGTCCCAGCCTCGCCACCAATCGAACGAGGCCGTCGACCTTCCTCTTCGATCAATGGCAGCCCGTCCTCGGTAACGACAAGCCCGTGCCGCCGCTGATGCTTGAGTTCGGGCCATTGCCGCAGGCACCCGATTGGCGCTTGGGCGAAACGTGGACGGATGCCAAGCAAAAGGCAGCAGGCGTGATCTTTGACCGCTTGGTTGCCTCGGCCGAGCACAGCCGCTTCGTCTGCATAAGTCAGGCTTGCGCGTTGAAGCTGATATCCGGAAAAACAATTGTGACGGTAGATCGCTCCGAACTTCTCGGGGCAGCCTGTGACCGCGCCGATCTCGTCGTCCTAGCCGCAAGAACCCGGCAGACCTATTGCCGATCCGGTGCGGCTCTCTTCTCGCAGACCAGCCTCAGAGCCACTGGCGCCATCGAGATCTCAGACATCGCGAGCATGCCGCGAGGCCTGGCGATCAGAGCCTCTTTCGAGGGCGCGGCGCGACCCTGGACCGCGCACCGTCTTTATGACTGGCGAACTGGAGCAGCCGCCGCAGAACACATGGCGCCCGATCCATTCGGTCGCGGTACGAAACAGCCGCCCACGGACCCGATGCCCGACATCAATGATAGCGGCGAATGAGCCCGACCAGCTTGCCCTGGATCTTGACGCGATCCGGTGGAAAGATGCGTGTTTCATAGGCCGGGTTCGCGGCCTCGAGTGCGATCGAGGCACCGCGGCGGCGGAAGCGCTTCAAGGTGGCTTCTTCGTCGTCGACGAGGGCTACGATGATGTCACCCGGATTGGCATTCGAGGCATTGCGAATGATGACCGTATCGCCGTCGAGAATGCCGGCTTCGATCATCGAATCACCTTTGACCTCAAGGGCGTAGTGATCCCCAGCGCCGATCATTTCGGCAGGCACCGTGATGTCATGCGTATTGTTCTGGATGGCCGAGATTGGCACGCCGGCTGCGATTCGCCCCATGACCGGGACGGAGACAGAAGAACTGCTCTCTTCTGCCGGCGGCTTGGTGAGACTTGGTGGCGGCGTCTTGCCAAGGCTGCCTTCGATCACGCTCGGCGCAAAGCCGCGACGCGGCTGCAGGCTCGGCGTATAGGCTTCCGGCAGTTTGATCACCTCGAGCGCACGGGCCCGGTTCGGCAGGCGGCGGATGAAGCCGCGTTCTTCGAGAGCCGTGATCAGTCGATGAATGCCGGATTTCGATGCGAGGTCCAGCGCATCCTTCATCTCGTCGAAGGACGGCGGGACACCCGATTCCTTCATCCGTTCGTGGATGAAGAGAAGCAGTTCCTGTTGCTTGCGCGTCAGCATATGTGGTGCCCCTTAGGGTGAAACAAATCCAGAACAGACACTATATGTTCCAGTTGTGTTCCGCAAGTGGATAAATTTCCGTGAAGAGCCGGTGATAAAATGCGATAGCCCGGGATGAAACTTGGCAACAAGACCGGATCGGCGCGCGGCGCTGCCATAAAGACGTCTCGCGTGACGTGAGACCCTTTCGGGAAGTGGGATATGCTGAAAGACATCGAGAAGATCGTATTGGGCAAGCAGACCTCCGACCTGACCTCGGCTGAGAAGAAGGTGCTGAGCAAGGCGCGCGAACGCCGGACGGTCTCGACTAATGCCGGCGAGGACTTTCTGGCCGGCGCCACCTTCGGTCAGCGTCTCGCGGATGCGATTGCGAGGATCGGCGGATCCTGGGCCTTCATCATCGGGTTCATGCTCTTCCTCGTCGCCTGGGTATTCCTCAACACGGTCCTTCTGGCGACGCGGGCGCTCGATCCCTATCCCTTCATCTTTTTGAACCTCATTCTGTCCATGGTGGCCGCCATCCAGGCGCCGATCATCATGATGAGCCAGAACCGTCAAACGGAGCGCGATCGTTTCATGGCGGCCAAGGATTATGAGATCAACTTGAAGGCCGAGATCGAGGTCTTGGCGCTGCACCACAAGATCGATGAGCAGGTGTTGAAGGAACTGCGCGAGACCCGTGAGCAGATCGATGCCCTGCGCCAGGCAGTCGAGGCCCTTTCAAGCCGACCGATCAATTCCTAAATCTAGCTTCTGAAACAAAGACACGTCATGTCCCATCCCACGTCTGCGCCGCGCGCCATCGATCACCTCGTGCTGCCCGTGGTTGACCTTGAGACAGGCCGCAGCCGCCTGAGCCAGCTCGGCTTCACGGTCGCCGCCAACGCGCGCCATCCCTTCGGAACCGAGAACGCCCGCGTCTTCTTCGCCGACGATACCTATCTTGAGCCGCTCGCCGTCGGAAGTCGCGAGGATTGCCTGGAGGCGCAGCGCAACAACAATGTCTTTGTGGCGCGCGACCAAGCCTTCCGCTTTCGTCGAGGCGAGGGGCTCTCTGCCTTCGTCGTAAAGACCGCTGATGCGGCAGCCGACGATGCGCGGTATCGCGCCGAGGGGCAGAGCGCCGGTCCCTTGCTCGAATTCGCGCGCCAGTTTCGTTTCCCCGATGGTCGAACGGCGGAAGGCTCCTTCCGACTGGCCTTCGCAGCGGATCTGAGGGCGCCGGATTTCTTCGCCTTTGCCTGTGAGCGGGTAAATCCGATTCCCGCCGATCGCGGCGCCCTGACTGTCCATCAAAACGGAGCGGCGGGTCTAAAGCGGATCGTGCTGATCGAGGAAAACCCGAGCGACTTCCAGTATCTGCTGGAAATGGTGCTTGAGCAGCGCGACGTCACCGCCCACTCCTTCGGCCTCTCGATCGAAACCGCCAATGCGGCCGTCGATGTTCTGACGCCCGAAGGCTTTTTCGCCCATTACGGCCAGGATCATCTTGCCCTCTCCGAGCGTGGTCTCCTGGGTGCAGCGGTGGTCATCTCCACCGTTGATCTTGGCGTGACAGAAGCTTGCCTCGCTGCTAATGGCGTGCGCTATCACAAAACAGGTGCGCGCCTCGTGGTCGCGCCGGACAAGGGCCAGGGCGTCGCCTTCGCCTTCGAGGAGTTGAAATGAGCACTGTGACCAATTCGGAAGTCGTTGTCGGCGAGGGCGAAGGCAAGGTTGTTTTCTCGCAGAAGGGCCGTTTTGCCCTGATCGCCGGCCCGTGCCAGATGGAAAGCCGCGACCATGCCTTTATGGTGGCTGGCGTTCTCAAGGAGCTTTGCGCAAAGCTTGGTATTGGCTTGGTTTTCAAAACGTCCTTCGACAAGGCAAACCGGACGTCGCTGTCGGCTGCTCGTGGAATTGGCATTGATAAGGGGCTGGAGATATTCGCCGACCTCAAAAAGGAGTTCGGGTTTCCGGTTCTAACAGACATCCACAATGAGGAGCAGGCGGCCAGGGTTGCGACCGTGGTGGATGTTCTGCAGATCCCGGCATTCCTGAGCCGGCAAACGGATTTGCTGGTCGCGGCGGCAAAAACGGGACGGGTGATCAATGTCAAGAAAGGTCAGTTCCTGGCCCCTTGGGACATGAAAAGTGTCCTCAAGAAAATCAACGACAGCGGTAATCCCAACGTGTTGCTCTGCGAGCGAGGTGCGTCCTTCGGTTACAACACGCTCGTCTCTGACATGCGCTCGCTACCGATCATGGCAGCAACGGGGGCTCCGATCATCTTCGACGCGACCCATTCGGTTCAGCAGCCGGGCGGGCAAGGCGAGTCATCAGGTGGTCAGCGCGAATTCGTTGAAACGCTTGCTCGCGCAGCAATCGCGGTCGGTGTTGCCGGGGTCTTCATCGAAACCCACCAGGATCCGGACAATGCCCCCTGCGATGGTCCGAACATGGTCTTTCTTGATCAGATGCCACGTCTGCTCGAAAAACTGATCGCCTTCGACGACATCGCCAAGGCTGTTTGATCCGCATTTCCGGCGCTTCAATCGGTTAAAGCCGATAAAGCGTCGGGAGCGCTGGTTTAAATCGATTAGATTTTCGTTCATTCCGCTTCCTATCCGTCATTGTATTTTCCCGATCATCGGATAAGAGAGGATGACTCACAGGCGGGTCCGGTGGCTTCTTGCCCGGTGATCGGCCTTCGGAGCCTTGTCCAATTTCCGTCTACAGGGAGCGAACATGACCGCCATCACCGACATCATCGGCCGCGAAATTCTCGACAGCCGCGGCAACCCGACCGTCGAAGTCGACGTGCTACCTCGAAGACGGCAGCATGGGCCGTGCGGCCGTTCCGTCGGGCGCCTCGACCGGTGCGCATGAAGCTGTCGAGCTGCGCGACGGCGGCAAGAGCGCTACCTCGGCAAGGGCGTTGATAAAGGCAGTCGAAGCCGTCAACGGCGAGATCTACGATGCGATCGGCCGGCCATCGATGCCGAAGACCAGATCGCAAATCGACAACGCTGATGATCGAGCTCGACGGCACGCCGAACAAGGCTCGTCTCGGTGCGAACGCCATCCTCGGCGTCTCGCTCGCCGTCGCCAAGGCTGCCGCGCCAGTCGTCCGGCCTGCCGCTCTATCGCTACGTCGGCGGCCCGAACGCCCACGTCCTGCCGGTGCCGATGATGAACATCATCAACGGCGGCGCCCATGCCGACAACCCGATCGACTTCCAGGAATTCATGATCGTGCCGGTTGGAGCCGATACCATCCGCGACGCCGTTCGCATGGGCTCGGAAGTCTTCCATACGCTGAAGAAGCAGCTCGCGGCTGACGGCCACAACACCAATGTCGGTGACGAAGGCGGCTTTGCGCCCGGTCTCGCATCCGCGCCTGCCGCGCTCGACTTCATCATGAAGTCGATCGAAAAGGCCGGCTACACGTCCGGGCGAAGACATGCACATCGCGCTCGACTGCGCCTCGACCGAGTTCTTCAAGGACGGCAAGTACGTTCTCGAAGGCGAAGGCCGCACGCTCGAGCCGGAAGCCATGGCCGAATACCTCGCCGAGCTGGTCGGCGCACGTATCCGATCTTCTCGATCGAAGACGGCATGGCCGAAGACGACTGGGACGGCTGGAAGGCTCTGACCGACAAGATCGGCAGACAAGTCCAGCTCGTCGGCGACGATCTCTTCGTCACCAACTCGAGCCCGCCTGCGCGACGGCATCAAGATGGGCGTCGCCAACTCCATCCTCGTCAAGGTCAACCAGATCGGCTCGCTGACGCGAGACGCTCGATGCCGTTTCGACCGGCGCACCAGCGCTGGCTATACGCAGCCGTGATGTCGCACCGTTCGGGCGAGACCGAGGATTCGACGATCGCCGATCTCGCGGTCGCCACCAACTGCGGTCAGATCAAGACCGGCTCGCTTGCCGCGCTCCGACCGCATCGCCAAGTACAACCAGCTGATCCGCGTCGAGGAAGAGCTTGGCCCGCAGGCGCGTTACGCAGGGTCTTCCATCCTGCGCGGCTGATCGCCTTAGCATCCATTGAGAAAGCCCGTGTTGGTTCCCCGGCGCGGGCTTTTTCTTTTAGGTGCGGAACAGGGTCAACGATCGGTTAAGACATGCCCGCTAATCTGAGCGGGAATTTCAGTTTCGCGTTTCAGGGCATTTGTCGGCATGTGGACCAGACATCACAAAAAGAAGAAATACGGTCGTCTCGTTCTCCCAGCCGTCACAATCGCTTTCCTGTCCTATTTCGGCTATCATTCCATTCATGGTGACTATGGCCTCAGGGCCGGTCAGGAATTCGAGCGCGTTCGCAAGGAGCGTGTAGCCGAACTCGACAAACTGGTGGCGCAACGGACGGTGCTTGAAAAGGAAGTCAGCCTGTTGAGCGATGGCTCGCTGGATGAGGATATCATCGACGAAAAGGCGCGTTATCAGCTCAACATGTCCCGCCCGGATGAAATCGTCATCTTCAACACCTATTTCTGATTAACCTGAATTCAGTTAATCGTAAATTTTTTAGTCATTACAGTTGCTTGCGGCGAATGTGAGCCATGCATTTATGGCATTGCCGCCGTCGTCTTTCTTCCCTATTCTGTGTCCAACTTTGGACCATAATAACCCATGGGAGGGATGCATGGCGCCTCGCAAGCCAGCAGCTGCGAACGGTCGGAAGTCTTCCGCCAAATCGGCCGGCAAAGAATTCACCGGGAAGAACTCACCTGAATTTGGAGCAGACGAAGAGCTTCACGCCTATCGTGAAATGCTTCTGATCCGCCGCTTCGAGGAGAAGGCCGGCCAGCTCTACGGCATGGGCCTGATCGGCGGCTTCTGCCACCTCTACATCGGCCAGGAAGCCGTCGTCGTCGGCATGCAGATGGCCATCAAGCCGGGCGATGCAGGTCATCACCGCCTATCGCGACCACGGCCATATGCTGGCCGCTGGCATGGAGCGCCAAGCGGCGTGATGGCCGAGCTGACCGGGCGCCGCAGCGGACTATTCGCAAGGGCAAGGGCGGCTCGATGCACATGTTCTGCCGACGAGAAGCACTTCTATGGCGGCCACGGCATCGTCGGCGCGCAGGTGTCGCTCGGCACCGGGCTTGCCTTCGCCAACAAATATCGCGGCAACGACAACGTTTCTGTCTGACCTATTTCGGCGACGGCGCTGCCAACCAGGGCCAGGTCTACGAGAGCTTCAACATGGCCGCCGCTGTGGAAGCTGCCGGTGATCTACATCGTCGAGAACAACCGCTACGCCATGGGCACCTCGGTCGACCGCGCCTCGGCCGCAGACCGAGCTTCTCGCCAGCGCGGCGTCTCGCTTCGGCATTCCCGGCGAGCAGGTCGACGGCATGGATGTGCGCGCCGTCAAGGCCGCCGGCGACGAAGGCGCGTCGAGCATTGCGCGTTCCGGCAAAGGGCCGATACATTCTCGAAATGCAGACCTATCGCTATCGCGGCCACTCGATGTCCGACCCGGCGAAGTACCGCTCCAAGGAAGAAGTGCAGAAGATGCGCGATCGGAGCACGATCCGATCGAGCAGGTGCAAGGCCCGTCTCCTCGATGAATGATGGGCCGCACGAAGACCGAGCTCAAGGCGATCGACAAGGATGATGCGCGACATCGTCGACGGACTGCTGCCGAGTTCGCCCAGGCACGATCCGGAGCCGGACTGTGTCCGAGCTCGTAGACCGACGTTCTTCTGTAATCGGGGAGCGTGATACCCATGCCGATCCGAAATTCTGATGCCCGCCCTTTCGCCGACGATGGAAGAGGGCACGCTGGCCAAGTGGCATCAAGCAAGGAAGGCGACACGGTCAAGTCGGGTCGACGTGATCGCCGAGATCGAGACCGACAAGGCGACCATGGAAGTCGAAGCCGTCGATGAAGGCGTCGCTCGGCAAGCTCCTGATCGCGGCCGGCACCGAGGGCGTCAAGGTCAACACGCCGATCGCCGTTCTGCTGCGGACGGCGAGAGCGCCGATGCGGCACGCCGCTGCCGAAGGCGGCACCTGCTGCCGCCGAGCGCGGCATCCGCGCCGGCTGCCGAGGCACCTGCTGCAGCCCAGCCGATTGCCGGCGCGCTCCGACAGCGCTGCAGTCGCTGCCGATCCGGACGATCCCGGCTGGCACCGAAATGGTGCACGATGACGGTGCGCGAAGCCCTGCGCGACGCCATGGCCGAGGAAATGCGCCGCGACCGCGACGTCTTCGTCATGGGCGAGGAAGTCGCCGAATATCAGGGCGCCTACAAGATCACGCAGGGTCTGCTGCAGGAATTCGGCGCCAAGCGCGTCGATCGACACCCCGATCACCGAGCATGGCTTTGCCGGTCTCGGCGTCGGTGCGGCGATGGCCGGCCTGAAGCCGATCGTCGAGTTCATGACCTTCAACTTCGCCATGCAGGCGATCGACCACATCATCAACTCGGCGGCCAAGACGCTCTACATGTCCGGCGGCCAGATGGGGGCGCCGATCGTCTTCCGCGGTCCGAACGGCGCAGCTGCCCGCGTCGGCGCCCAGCACAGCCAGGACTATGCGGCCTGGTACAGCCAGATCCCGGGCCTGCAAGGTCGTCATGCCCTATACGGCAGCCGACGCCAAGGGCCTGCTGAAGGCCGCGATCCGCGATCCGAACCCGGTCATCTTCCTCGAGAACGAGATCCTCTACGGCCAGTCCTTCGACGTGCCGAAGATGGATGACTTCGTCCTGCCGATCGGCAAGGCGCGCATCCATCAAGCGCCGGCAAGGACGTCACCATCGTTTCGTTTCGGTCATTGGCATGACCTATGCGGTCAAGGCCGTCGACGGAGCTGGCGAAGGAGGGCATCGACGCCGAACTGATCGACCTCAGCAACCATCCGTCCGATGGACCTGCCGACCGTCATCGAATCCGTCAAGAAGACCGGCCGCCTGGTCACCGTCGAGGAAGGCTATCCGCAGTCCTCCGTCGGCACCGAAATTGCGACCCGCGATCATGCAGCAGGCCTTCGACTATCTCGACGCGCCGATCCTGACGCATCGCCGGCAAGGATGTTCCGATGCCTTACGCCGCCAATCTCGAAAAGCTGGCTCTGCCGAGCGTTGCCGAAGTCGTTCGAGGCCGTCAAAACCGTCTGCTACAAGTAAGGGGGCAAGGTCATGCCGATCAATATCACCATGCCGGCCCTGTCTCCGACGATGGAAGAGGGCAATCTGGCCAAGTGGCTGGTTAAGGAAGGCGACAAGGTCAAGTCCGGCGACGTGATTGCCGAGATCGAGACCGACAAGGCGACCATGGAAGTGGAAGCCGTCGATGAAGGCATCGTCGCAAAGATCGTCGTTCCCGCCGGCACAGAAGCCGTGAAGGTCAACGCGCTGATCGCTATCCTCGCCGAAGAAGGCGAGGACGTGGCAGCCGCCGCTGCTGGTGGCGGATCTGCCGCACCGAAGGCAGAGGCTGCACCAGCGCCTAAGGCGGAAGCAGCACCTGCGCCTGCCGCGGCACCCGCTGCAGCGCCGGCTCCTGCAGCTGCGTCTGCTGCTCGGCAGCGTCGAACGGGGAGCGGGTCTTTGCCTCGCCACTCGCGCGCCGCCTCGCCAAGGAAGCCGGTCTCGACTTGAAGGCTGTCTCGGGCTCCGGTCCGAAGGGCCGCGTCGTCAAGAGCGACGTCGAAAAGGCTGTGAGCACCGGTGGTGCAAAGGCTGCACCGGCTCCGGCCGCAGCTGCGTCGAGCGCAGCTCCTGCACCGGTTCTGGCAAAGGGCGCGTCGGAGGAAGCCGTTCTCAAGAACTTCGCCGAAGGCTCCTACGAACTCGTGCCGCATGACGGCATGCGCAAGACGATCGCCAAGCGCCTGCAGGAATCCAAGCAGACCATCCCGCACTTCTACGTTTCCGTGGATTGCGAACTGGATGCCCTGATGGCGCTTCGTGCCCAGCTGAATGCCGCTGCCCCCGAAAAGGACGGCAAGCCGGCCTACAAGCTCTCGGTCAACGACATGGTGATCAAGGCCCTGGCCCTCGCACTGCGCGACGTGCCGGATGCAAACGTCTCCTGGACCGACACCAACATGGTCAAGCACAAGCATGCCGATGTCGGCGTGGCGGTCTCGATCCCCGGCGGCCTGATCACCCCGATCATCCGCAAGGCCGAGGAAAAGAGCCTGTCCACCATCTCCAACGAGATGAAGGACCTCGGCAAGCGCGCCAAGGACCGCAAGCTGAAGCCCGAGGAATATCAGGGCGGCACGACTGCCGTGTCCAACATGGGCATGATGGGCGTGAAGAGCTTCTCGGCCGTGGTCAACCCGCCGCATGCAACGATCCTCGCGGTCGGCGCTGGCGAAGAGCGGGTTGTGGTCAAGAAGGGCGAGATGAAGGTGGCGAACGTCATGACCGTGACGCTCTCGACTGACCATCGCTGCGTCGATGGCGCGCTCGGTGCCGAACTGCTCGGTGCCTTCAAGCGCTACATCGAAAATCCGATGGGCATGCTGGTCTGATCCGGGGGACGGTGCGATGAAGACCGTTCTTGCCTATGGCGACAGCCTGACATGGGGATACGACCCGGTGAACCTGGGTCGCCATGCCCACGAGGACCGCTGGACGAGCGTCTTGCAAAAGGCGCTCGGTCATGGGGTCCGGGTGATCGCCGAAGGCCTGAACGGCCGCACCACCGCCTATGACGACCATCTGGGCGATTGCGAGCGCAACGGAACCAAGCTGCTTCCGACGCTTCTTGCAACGCACAAGCCGATCGATCTCGTGATCATCATGCTCGGGACCAATGACCTTAAGCGTGGCATCCAGGGAACGGCCATCGGCGCGACCAGCGGCGTCAAGCGGCTGGTCAAGCAGGTGCAGAAGCACGACTGGGGGTTCGAGTTCGAAGAGCCCGAAATCCTGATCGTTGCGCCGCCGGCGATCCGCGAGACGGCCAATTCGGTGTTCGGCGCCATGTTCAACCACTCGGTGGAAGAAGGCGCCATGCTGGCCAGCATGTATCGCGACGCAGCGGACGAGGCCGGATGCGCCTTTTTCGATGCCGGATCGGTCGCAGAAACCACGCCGCTCGACGGCATCCATCTGGACGCCGAGAACACCCGTGCCATCGGACGCGGCCTTGAGCCGATCGTCCGCATGATGCTCGGGCTTTAAAGAAAACACGGCGTCCTGAACTCTCCGTCAGGGCGCGTTGATCAAAATCAAGGAGGTCTTGTGCGCTGCGTCTAACCTGAGCCCATCAACCCCGACAAGAGGAGATGGGATCATGTCGAACACACCGCACGAACTGGCAGTGGAATTCCCGGAACACGTCGCGCTGATGCGCCATCTGAAGGAAACGGATGGTCACTTTGCGAGATTGTTCGAAACCTATCATGAGGTGAACCGGGCCATCCACCGCGCCGAAACCGATGTCGAGCCTGCAGACGACTTCCACATCGTGGAAATGCGCAAGAAGCGGATGCAGCTCAAGGATGAAATCTACGGGATGCTGGTTCATCACGAACCGGAAGCCGAGACACCCGCAGTCTGAGGGTCTCGCTTCCAGTCCCCAAACGGGCCTCCGTTTTAGCGGAGGCTCGCAGGAAACCGAGGAGTGGAAGCGCCCATGTCGAATGCTTACGACGTCATCATCATCGGCTCCGGCCCCGGCGGCTACGTCACCGCTATTCGTGCAGCCCAGCTCGGCCTGAAGACGGCGATCATCGAGCGCGAGCATTTGGGCGGCATCTGCCTCAACTGGGGCTGCATCCCGACCAAGGCGCTCCTGCGCTCGGCCGAGATCCTCGATCACGCCAATCACGCAAAATCCTACGGTCTGACCCTGAATGGCACGATGACCGCCGACGTCAAGGAGGTGGTCGCCCGCTCGCGGGGCGTCTCCGCCCGCCTGAACGGCGGCGTCGCCTTCCTGATGAAGAAGAACAAGATCGACGTCATCTGGGGCGAAGCCAAGCTCACCAAGCCCGGCGAAGTCGTGGTCGGCAAGATGACCAAGCCCGTCGTCGAGCCGCAGAACCCGATCCCGAAGGGCGTGTTGGGCGAGGGCACCTATACCGCAAAGCACATCATTGTCGCGACTGGTGCGCGTCCGCGTGCGCTTCCCGGCATCGAGCCGGATGGCAAGCTGATCTGGACCTATTTCGAAGCGATGAAGCCGGACTTCATGCCGAAGTCGCTGGTTGTCATGGGCTCGGGCGCCATCGGCATCGAATTCGCCTCCTTCTACCGCTCCATGGGCGTGGATGTCACCGTCGTCGAACTGATGCCGAACATCATGCCGGTCGAAGACGTTGAGATCTCCACCTTCGCCCGCAAGCAGCTGGAAAAGCGCGGCCTGAAGATCATCACCGAAGCCAAGGTCTCGAAGGTCGAGAAGGGCGCAAACTCCATCACTGCCCATGTCGAGACCAAGGATGGCAAGGTCCAGACGATCACCGCTGACCGCCTGATCTCCGCCGTCGGCGTCCAGGGCAATATCGAGAACCTCGGCCTCGAAGCGCTCGGCGTGAAGACCGATCGCGGCTGCATCGTCATCGATGGCTATGGCAAGACGAACGTGCCGGGCCTCTACGCGATTGGCGACGTCGCCGGCCCGCCGATGCTCGCCCACAAGGCCGAGCACGAGGGTGTCATCTGCATCGAGAAAATCGCCGGCGTTCCGGGCGTGCATCCGATGGACAAGGCCAAGATCCCGGGCTGCACCTATTGCAACCCGCAGGTCGCCTCTGTCGGCCTGACGGAAGCCAAGGCGAAGGCTGAGGGCCGCGATATCCGCGTCGGCCGCTATTCCTTTGCCGCCAACGGCAAGGCCATCGCGCTCGGCGAAGACCAGGGCATGATCAAGACGATCTTCGACAAGAAGACCGGCGAACTCATCGGTGCCCACATGGTCGGCGCGGAAGTGACCGAACTCATCCAGGGCTTTGTCGTCGCGATGAACCTTGAGACGACGGAAGAAGAGCTGATGCACACGATCTTCCCGCATCCGACGCTGTCGGAAATGATGAAGGAAAGCGTGCTGGACGCCTATGGCCGGGTGCTCAACGCCTAAAGCCCGGTTGTGAAACGGAACCTCGCCGCCTATATGGGCGGCAGGTTCCAAATTGACGATCCGAAGGGAGTTCGACGTGGCAGGGTTTGAAGTCGGCATTATCGCGACGATCTTCTTCGGCGGCCTCGCTGGCTGGCTTGCCGGCAAGCTGATGGACATGCGCTTCGGCGTCTTCATGAACATCGTGATCGGCATCGTCGGTGCGGCGATCGCAGCCGCGATCTTCCGTCGCCTCGGCATTTTTGTCGAAGGTGACTGGCTCGGCTATCTGCTCACCAGCTTCGTCGGTGCCAGCATCCTTCTCTTCATCGCCCGGCTTGTCCGGCGGTAATCTCGATCAGCCGCACCAGCGGCGGGACAGGGTTTTGACCATGGTCACCATTCTCGACAGGACCAATCTTTCGAACGCAGCACCCCTGGTGCCCGCGGACGAAAAGCGTGTGCGCCACCCGGAAAAGGCCCACAAGCCCGACACCGAAGTGCTGCGCAAGCCGGAATGGATCCGCGTCAAGGCGCCGACCTCGAAGGGCTATCACGAGACCCGCGAACTCGTCCGTTCCCACAAGCTGGTGACGGTCTGCGAAGAGGCCGGCTGCCCGAATATCGGCGAGTGCTGGGACAAGAAGCACGCGACCTTCATGATCATGGGCGAGATCTGTACCCGCGCCTGCGCGTTCTGCAATGTCGCGACTGGCAAGCCCAATGCACTCGACCTGGACGAACCTGAAAACGTCGCCAAGGCCGTCCGCCAGATGGGTCTGCAGCACGTCGTCATCACCTCCGTCGATCGCGACGATCTGGCCGATGGTGGCGCCGAACATTTCGAAAAGGTGATCTGGGCCATTCGTGCCGCGTCGCCGCAAACGACGATCGAGATCCTCACCCCGGACTTCCTGAAGAAGCCCGGTGCTTTGGAGCGCGTTGTCGCCGCCAAGCCCGACGTCTTCAACCACAATATGGAAACCGTGCCGGGCAACTACCTGACTGTCCGTCCCGGCGCCCGCTACTTCCACTCCGTGCGGCTGCTGCAGCGGGTCAAGGAACTTGACCCGACCATGTTCACCAAGTCGGGCATCATGGTTGGCCTTGGCGAAGAGCGGAACGAAGTCCTGCAGCTGATGGACGACCTGCGCACGGCAGACGTCGACTTCCTGACCATCGGCCAGTATCTCCAGCCGACCCGTAAGCACCACAAGGTCGAGCGCTTCGTCACGCCGGAAGAGTTCAAGTCCTACGAGGATATCGCCTATACCAAGGGCTTCCTGATGGTCTCCTCGAGCCCGCTGACCCGGTCTTCGCATCATGCCGGCGATGACTTCGCACGGTTGAAGGCGGCGCGGGAGAAGCTTGTCGCCAAGGCCTGACGAGTTACCCGAGCGTGTCCTGCCAATCCTCACGCGCGTTCGGGACCGCTATATTCAGGACGTCTCCGCTTGGCTTAATGCTGTAGATGACGAGATGTGGTCCTGTGGGATGGACGCGCACAGGCGGCGTGATCTCCATGCGCTCTCTCGCCATGCGAGGGTTTTCGGCAATCAGAGCGAAAACGTGTTCGAGATGAGTATGGTAGGCCTCAGCCTACGTCTCGCCAAAAGTTTCCGCGCCGTGCCGATAGATCTTGCGGATATCCTGCGCTGCTCGACGGGTGAGCCGGTAGCTCAAGCAGATTTGCTCCGCAGATCCTTCAGGGAGTGGAGAATATCCCGCATGCTCTCGTCGCTCTCGCCACTGGCGATCCCCGAATCGACAATTGCCTGGATACGGGCAACTTCTTTTTGGCGTACTTGGTCCTGGTTGATCAGGTCTTGGATATAGGCCGCCTCGTCGGCGAACTGACCCTCTTGAGTCTGGTCGTCGACGAATTGCTTCATCTTGTCTGGCAGCCGAATGCTGAGCTTGGCCATAGATCTGTCTCCTGTGACCAGATGTTGCTCGCGTCAGAATAAAAAGTCAAAGCTCAGCACACTGAACGAGAGCGAGGCGAATCGAGTGCGTGACCTTCCGATATCCGAAGAAGCCGCGAACCACCTGCGCAAGGCGCGGCGCATTTGCGTCATCGGATCCTCCGGCGGCGGAAAAAGCACTCTGTCGCAGAAACTCGCAAGCGGTCTCGGTCTCCAGTACGTGTCCATCGACAGGGATGTGCGCTGGTTGCCCGGGTGGCAGGAGCGGGGCAGGGAGGAGCAACGTGCGCGATTGAGCGCCTTCGTTGCCGGGGAGGCTTGGGTGATTGATGGCAGTGGCTCGTCGTCATTCGACATCAGGCTGCCGCGCACGGATCTCATCATCTGGTTGCGGCTTCCCCGATGGAAATGTCTGCTCGGCATTGCAAAGAGGGTCTATCGTTTCAGGGGGACGGTGCGGCCGGATATGGCGGAAGGCTGCCCCGAACCCTTACCCGACCGCGAATTCCTCTCCTACATCTGGAACTTCGAGCGCCGCTTCGCCCCACGCATCATCCAGGAAATCGATCGTCACGGCCCGTCCGTGCCCGTGATAACCCTCAAATCCCACGGCGAAATGGCGCACCTGCTTGATCTCGCGGGACTTCCTCATTAAGTCCCGCTTCATGCCACAATTCGAAACCCGCCGCCCCGTCAAGCACTCGCCCGACCGCATGTATGCTCTCGTCGCCGACATCGAGCGTTATCCGGAATTTCTGCCGCTCTGCGAAGCGCTGACCATTCGCTCGCGCCGCGAACGCGATGGCAAGGAATTGCTGCTGGCTGACATGACGGTGGGCTACAAGGCGATCCGCGAGACCTTCACGACGCAGGTCCTGCTGACGCCGACCGAGCGCACCATTGATGTCAAATATATCGAGGGGCCGTTCAAGTATCTGGACAATCGCTGGCGCTTCGAAGAAACGGCGGATGGCGGCTGCACCGTGCATTTCTACATCGACTACGAGTTCAAGAACCGCATCCTCGGCGCGCTCATGGGTTCGATGTTCGACCGTGCCTTCCGCATGTTCTCGGAAGCTTTCGAGGCGCGTGCCGACAAGATCTATGCCGGGGTCTGAGCCGCGGCTGCGAACATTTCAAGCGCAGTTCTGACGGTCCCAAGCCGCACCTGATCTCGACCGATCTCGCCATAGCGCATCTCCCGGTGATCGATGAGGCCCGAGCGGGTCTTCAGGGCGAGATGCACGAGGCCAACCGGCTTCTCCGCCGAGCCGCCGCCCGGTCCGGCGATGCCGGTTACCGCCACAGCGACCTCTGCACCCGAACGCATCAGCGCCCCGTGCGCCATCTGCAGCGCCGTCTCCTTCGAGATGGCTCCGAAGGTCTCCAGCGTTGCCGCTGAAACGCCGATCAGATCCATCTTGGCTTGGTTGGTATAAGTCACGAAACCACGGTCGACGACGGCGGACGAACCGGCGATCTCGGTCAGGGCACCGGCAATCAACCCACCGGTGCAGGACTCGGCCGTCGCGATCATCCAGCCCCGGTCGCGGTAGTCCGCGATGATCGCTGAGGCCTGTGCCTCGATGTCGGTCGGATAGAGCCCCATCACTCTGCACCGCGGAAGACGACGGTCGCCGTGGCAATTGCCGCGATCCCCTCGCGCCGGCCGACAAAGCCGATCGTCTCGTTGGTCGTCGCCTTCACCGAGCAGCGATCAAGAGAGATGCCGAGGATTTCCGAGAGCTTTTCGCGCATGGCCTGGCGATGGGGTCCGATCTTAGGCGCTTCGGCAATAAGCGAAATATCTGCATTCATGATCGTGCCACCGGCCTCACGCACAATCCTGGCAGCATGCTCCAGGAAGATGCGCGAGGGCGCACCCTTCCACTGCATGTCCGAAGGCGGAAAGTGATCGCCGATATCGCCGGCACCACAGGTCGCAAGCAGCGCGTCCGTCAGCGCATGCAGCGCGACATCGGCATCCGAATGTCCCTTGAGCTTCTGGTCGTGCGGAATGAAAATGCCGCAAAGAGTGACGCCTTTACCGGCTTCGAGCTGGTGCACGTCATAGCCGTTTCCGGTGCGAACATCGGGCAGGACGGAGCCCAGCAATTTCTCATCAGCCATGGCGATATCCCTTTGCACGGTCAGTTTGACATTGTCGATCAAGCCCTCGACGAGATGAACCGGTAGACCCGCCCATTCCGCGATGGAGGCATCGTCGGTGAAATCGACGGCCTGCTCCTCGGCTGCCCGTTCGTGGGCAGCAAGGATGGTCGTATAGTGAAAGCTCTGTGGTGTCTGCGCGGCGAAAAGGTCCTTGCGCGGAACGGTTGCTCCAACAACACCGGAGGTGTCGGCGCGCTTGATCGTGTCCGAAACGGGCAGGGCCGGCAGCACTGCCTTCTTGCCGGCTGCAAGTTCACGGGCGATCCGCTCCAGAAGTGCGGCATCGACGAAGGGGCGCACGCCGTCCTGGATCATCACATGCTCGATGCCGCGATCCTGCAGGACACGCAAGCCGTTCAGCACCGACGCCTGTCGCGTGGCGCCACCCGCCACGATGATCAGATCCTCTCGTTGGGGCAAATCGGCGACGGCCGCCTCGAGCAGCGTCCGATCGTCGGGGTGGATCACCACGGTGATCGGGCCACTTCTGGGCCAGTCGAGGAAAATCTTGAGCGTGTGCCAGATGACCGGCTTGCCGCCGATCCGCCGATATTGTTTGGGTCCTTCGACCGAGGCGCCGGCGCGTTCGCCGCGTCCTGCGGCAACCACCACGACCCCGATTGTTCCGCTACGCCCTTGCTCCATCGCCCTGCCTGGTCCATGACACATTTTCTTCGCAACCGTGCTCTATCGGCTCGGCATCAGCTTTTCCAGCATTTGCACGATTTTTTGTCGATGCGTGAGCTTTGCCTCTTGGCAAGCCAGAGCTGACTGTCTAAAAATAATGCAAATGCGTTCTTTGCCTGAAAGATAATCATTTGATTTGCGTCGCGTTGGACACGCCCTTCAGCATCGGCAAGGTTCCCGTCCGGAACCGGCTTGTGCTTGCGCCGATGTCCGGAGTGACCGATCTGCCATTCCGGCAGCTGGCCTTTCGCTTTGGTGCCGGGCTTGTCGTGACCGAAATGGTTGCAAGCCGCGAACTCGTCTTCAATGCAGCAGAAAGCTGGTCGCGCCTCAAGGGGGCGGGGCTCACGCCTCATATGGTCCAGCTTGCCGGCCGCGAGGCAAAATGGCTGGCTGAGGCTGCCGTCATCGCAGAGGCGAATGGCGCCGACATCATCGATATCAACATGGGCTGCCCGGCCAAGAAGGTCATCGGTGGTTATGCCGGTTCTGCCCTCATGCGCGAACCGGATCACGCACTTTCGCTGATCGAAGCGACGGTGAGCGCAGTGAAGATCCCGGTCACCGTCAAGATGCGGCTCGGCTGGGACGAAAACTCGATCAACGCGCCTGACATTGCGGCCCGTGCGGAAGCTGCCGGTGTGCAGCTGATTACGGTCCATGGCCGCACGCGCATGCAGTTTTACGAAGGTCGCGCCGATTGGGACGCCATCGCGGCTGTTCGCGATGCGATCCACATTCCACTGATCGCCAATGGTGACGTCGAGACCGTCGAGGATGCTCACGAGATCCTGCGCCGCTCCGGCGCCGATGCGGTGATGGTCGGACGTTCGTGTCAGGGCAGGCCCTGGCATGCCGGTGTCCTCGCTGGTCATGTCGGTCCTCAGGCCTCCGAGATCCCCGGCCTTGTCGTCCAGCACTATAGAATGATGCTGGAGCATTATGGCGCGGAGGTCGGTGTCCGCCATGCCCGCAAGCATCTCGGCTGGTATCTCGACCGCCACGCACCCGATCTCGCGGGCGAAGCCAAGGCCGCAATCATGACATCGAAGGACGCCGGTTTTGTCGCCGAGGCTCTGGAGCTTGCGCTCTCGAGCAGTGCCGACGCCAGCGCCAGACAGGAGGCCGCATGACGGCGAACGACAACGCGGGTACCAATGGCCTCGCCATGGCCGTGCTGAACGCCATCCAGAACCCGGTGGTGATGGTCGACGCAAACGGCCATATCGCATTCGCCAATTGGGAGGCTGAAGCCTTCTTCGGCGCGAGTGCTTCCCATTTGGCGCGCTACCGCATCTCGACCTTCATTCCCTTTGGCAGTCCGCTGCTGTCGCTGATTGAGCAGGTGCGCGAACGCCGCGCGCCTGTGAATGAATACCGCGTCGACCTGAGCTCGCCGCGCCTTGGGCAGGAGAAGCTGGTCGACCTTTATGTGGCGCCTGTCTTGAGCCAGCCCGGCAATGTCGTCGTGGTCTTCCAGGAACGCTCCATGGCCGACAAGATCGACCGCCAGCTCACCCATCGAGCCGCGGCCCGCTCCGTCACCGGCCTTGCCTCCATGCTCGCGCACGAGATCAAGAACCCGCTTTCCGGCATCCGTGGCGCGGCCCAATTGCTCGAGACAGCGGTAACCGACGAAGATAGGGCGCTGACCCGACTGATCTGCGACGAGACCGACCGGATCGTGTCGCTGGTCGACCGCATGGAGGTGTTCTCCGACGAGCGGCCGGTCGACCGCCAGTCGATCAACATCCACTCGGTCCTCGATCAGGTGAAGGCGGTCGCCAAGGCAGGCTTTGCCCGCAACATCCGCATCACCGAGAATTACGACCCCTCTCTGCCGCCTGTCTTCGCCAACAGGGACCAGCTCGTCCAGGTCTTCCTCAACCTCGTGAAGAACGCAGCCGAAGCGATCGGCGAACGCTCCGATGGCGAGATTCAGCTGACGACCGCCTATCGCCCGGGCATCCGCCTCTCGGTCGCGGGCTCGCGCGAGAAGATCTCGCTGCCACTCGAATTCTGTGTCCATGACAATGGGCCAGGCGTGCCATCCGATCTGCTGCCGCATCTCTTCGATCCCTTCATCACAACGAAGACGAACGGCTCCGGTCTGGGGCTGGCCCTGGTTGCCAAGATCATCGGCGGCCACGGCGGTATTGTCGAATGCGACAGCCAGGCGAACCGCACCACCTTCCGGGTCCTCATGCCCATGTCGAAAGAGACGGCGCTCGACGATGCGCCTCTTGCCAAATCCACGGGAACGAACTGATGACGGCCACGATCCTTGTTGCAGATGACGACGCTGCGATCCGCACGGTGCTGAACCAGGCACTGAGCCGTGCAGGTTACGACGTCAGGATCACCTCGAACGCTGCCACGCTCTGGCGCTGGATCTCGGCAGGCGAGGGCGATCTGGTCGTCACCGACGTGGTCATGCCGGATGAAAACGCCTTCGACCTTCTGCCGCGCATCAAGAAGGCGCGGCCGGATCTGCCGGTTCTCGTCATGAGTGCCCAGAACACTTTCATGACCGCCATCAAGGCCTCCGAGAAGGGCGCCTACGACTACCTGCCCAAGCCCTTCGACCTCACCGAGCTGATCGCCATCATCGGCCGCGCGCTGTCGGAGCCGAAGAAGCGCCCGGCGCGTCTCGACGACGACATGCAGGACGGCATGCCACTGGTCGGCCGCTCGGCCGCCATGCAGGAAATCTACCGCGTACTCGCCCGCCTGATGCAGACGGACCTGACGCTGATGATCACCGGCGAATCGGGCACTGGTAAGGAATTGGTCGCCAAGGCGCTGCACGATTACGGCAAGCGCCGGAACGGTCCCTTCGTCGCCATCAACATGGCCGCCATCCCACGCGATCTGATCGAATCCGAACTCTTCGGCCATGAGAAGGGCGCCTTTACCGGCGCCCAGACCCGCTCCACCGGCCGCTTCGAGCAGGCCGAAGGCGGCACGCTCTTCCTCGACGAAATCGGCGACATGCCGATGGATGCGCAGACGCGGCTGCTCCGTGTCCTGCAGCAGGGCGAGTATACCACCGTCGGTGGCCGGACCCCGATCCGTACCGACGTGCGCATCGTGGCTGCGACCAACAAGGACCTGAAGCAGTCGATCAACCAGGGCCTCTTCCGCGAAGATCTCTATTATCGCCTGAACGTCGTGCCGTTGCGCCTGCCGCCGCTGCGCGACCGCGCCGAGGACATTCCGGATCTCGTCCGCCATTTCATCCAGCAGGGCGAAAAGGAAGGTCTCGATTCGAAGCGTTTCGACCATGAAGCGCTTGAGGTGATGAAGTCCTATGCTTGGCCGGGTAATGTCCGTGAGCTTGAGAATGTGGTCCGCCGCCTCATGGCGCTTTATCCACAGGATGTGATCGCACGCGAAATCGTCGAGCAGGAACTGCGTGCCGACGTCTCTGACAGCCCAATCGCTAAGGTCGGCATGCCCTCGGGCACGATGACGATCTCGCAGGCCGTTGAGGAGAATATGCGGACCTACTTCGCATCGTTCGGCGATGCGCTCCCGCCGTCGGGCCTCTACGACCGTGTTCTGACGGAAATGGAATACCCGTTGATTCTCGCTGCCTTGACCGCCACCCGCGGCAATCAGATCAAGGCAGCCGATCTGCTCGGCCTCAATCGCAACACGCTGCGCAAGAAGATCCGGGAGCTGGGCGTCTCGGTCTATCGAAGCTCCCGCTCAGCTTGACAATTGCGGGACCGCCGTTGCAATTTCGCCACATTGCGTTGCTCAAAAGTCACGTCTCATCGTGATGGAACGTAGCCGTTCATGGCGACCGATGTGACGAGCCTTGCAGAAATAAAGTCGACGGGAACCGCCAGGCGACCGCGTCAATAAGATCCGATCGAGCGGATCCGGGGGGAATGATGGCACGCGTGAGGAACGCCGCCGCAGCAGATGTTGACACGCTGGCACACGACCGCCGCGCATCTTTTGCGCTGCCTGGTCTGCTGACCGCTGGCGGTGCGCTGCTCTGCGCGTCGCTGACCCTGCCGATCCTGCTCGGCCTGACCCCGATCGAGCCGACCTCCCGCGTGCTGGTCGCGTCGGCGGTCATCAATTCGCTCTTCATCGTCGGTCTGGTCTTCCTGATCGGCCGCGAAGTGATGCGCCTGTTCAAGGCGCGCAACCGTGGGCGTGCCGCTGCGCGCCTGCATGTGCGCATCGTCGCGCTTTTCTCCGTCATCGCGATCACGCCGGCGATCCTTGTCGCCATTTTTGCCTCGATCACGCTGAACGTCGGGCTCGATCGCTGGTTCTCGATCAGAACGCAGTCGATCGTTTCATCGTCGATGAACATCGCCCAGGCCTACATGATGGAGAATGCCAGCTACCTCCAGGGCCAGACGATCTCCATGGCGAACGATCTGGAGCGCAACCGCGCGCTCTTTTACCTCGATCGCACCGGTTTTGTGGAGCTGATGACCCGCCAGGCGCGCGGTCGCGGCATGCTCGGCGCATTCCTGGTGCGGGAAGATGGTTCGGCGATCACCCAAGCCGACATCGATACGGAAAAGCCTCTGCCGGCCATTCCACGGGATGCGCTTGCGAGCGCCTCCGCCGGTCAGCCGACCTTGATCCCGCCTGGTATCACCAATCTCGTCGGGGCCATCATCAAGCTCGATAGCCTGTCGGGAACCTTCCTCTACACGATCAGAGCCGTTGACCCGAAGGTCATGCAGGCGATGCGCCAGATGGAAGAAAACACCGCCGAATACCAGTCGATGGAGGATGGCCGGACAACGCTGCAGATCGCGTTTGCCATTCTCTATCTGGGTTTCGCACTGATCGTGCTGCTCGCCGCCATCTGGACCGCAATCGCCGTCGCGGACCGGATCGTGCGGCCGATCCGCCTGTTGATCGGGGCCGCCGACAGCATCGCGTCCGGCAATCTCAACGTCCTGGTGCCGGTCCGCGCGGCAGACGGCGATGTCGGCAGCCTGTCGCGGACCTTCAACAAGATGGTATCGCAGATCCGCTCGCAGCGCGACGAAATCCTGGAGGCGAAGGACGAGGTCGATGACCGCCGCCGCTTTATCGAAGCGGTTCTCTCGGGCGTCACGGCCGCCGTCATCGGCGTCGAGGACGATGGCATCATCACGATCGTCAATCCCTCTGCCGAATACTTCCTGGCATTGCCCGGCGAACAACTGATGGGCCAGAAGCTGGCGCTCGTCGCCCCTGAGGTCGACCGTGTGCTGGCTGAGGCGGCTGTGCGCCATCGCGGCGAATATCGAGAACAGATCAATATGATCCGGGGCGGCAAGGAACGCACCCTGAACGTCCAGGTGACACGGGAAGAGACGCGAGGCTCGGTCGATTCCTACGTTATCACCCTCGACGACATCACCGATCTGGTCGTCGCCCAGCGCTCAACCGCCTGGGCCGATGTGGCGCGTCGCATCGCCCACGAAATCAAGAACCCGCTCACTCCGATCCAGCTCTCGGCGGAGCGGTTGAAGCGCCGCTATGGCAAGCAGATCGCCGAAGACGACAAGGCCGTCTTCAACCAGTGCACAGACACGATCGTGCGCCAGGTCGAGGATATCGGCCGCATGGTCGACGAATTCTCCGCCTTCGCCCGCATGCCGAAGCCGACGAAGCAGCGTTCAGACCTTCGCGAGATCCTGACCGACGCCGTCTTCCTGCGCGAGATCGGCAGCGCCGACATCGAATTCCAGCGCAGCTTCGGCGATGAGCCACTGGAGGGCAGCTTCGACGCCCGCATGCTGGCCCAGGCCGTCGGCAACATCGTCAAGAACGCCGTCGAATCGATCGAGGCGGTGCCGAAGGAAGAGCTGGGCGACCACGGCAAGATCCTGGTCCGCTCCACCTTCGATTCCGAACTCGACCGGTTCACGGTCGACGTCATCGACAACGGCCGCGGCCTGCCGACAGAGAACCGGCACCGCATTCTCGAACCCTACATGACGATGCGCGAGAAAGGCACCGGCCTTGGCCTCGCGATCGTGAAGAAGATCATTGAAGAGCATGGCGGGCAGCTCGAGCTGCACGACGCACCGGTGGATTTCGACCGGGGCAGGGGTGCGATGATCCGCATCATCCTGCCGCGCGCAGACGCCCCCGCCATGGTCACTGAAAGCGATAAGGAAAAGGTCTATGGCCTCTGATATTCTGGTAGTCGACGACGAAGAGGACATTCGCGAGATCGTCTCCGGTATTCTGAGCGACGAGGGACATGAGACCCGCACCGCCCATGATGCCGACAGCGCGCTTGCCGCCATCTCCGACCGTGTCCCGCGTCTGGTCTTCCTCGACATCTGGATGCAGGGCAGCCGGCTTGATGGCCTTTCGCTGCTCGACGAAATCAGGCACCGCCATCCGGACCTGCCGGTTGTGATGATCTCCGGCCACGGCAACATCGAGACGGCCGTCTCGGCCATCAAGCGCGGCGCCTATGACTTCATCGAAAAGCCCTTCAAGGCCGATCGCCTGATCCTGATCGCCGAGCGCGCACTGGAGAATTCCAAGCTCAAGCGCGAGGTCTCGGAGCTGAAGAAGCGCTCCGGCGACCCGGTTGAGCTGATCGGCACCTCGGTCGCCGTCTCGCAGCTGCGCCAGACCATCGAGAAGGTCGCGCCGACCAACAGCCGCATCATGATCTTCGGCCCCTCCGGCTCCGGCAAGGAACTGGTCGCCCGCTGATCCACAAGCGTTCGACCCGCTCTGTCGGGCCGTTCGTCTCGCTGAATGCGGCCGCGATCACGCCGGACCGCATGGAGATGGCGCTGTTCGGCACCGAAGGCACGCCCGGTCAGCCCCGCCGCATCGGTGCGCTGGAAGAAGCCCATCGCGGTATTCTCTATCTCGACGAAATCGGAGAAATGCCGCGCGAAACGCAGAACAAGATCCTGCGCGTGCTCGTTGAACAGCAGTTCGAACGCATCGGCGGTTCCAAGCGCGTCAAGGTGGATGTGCGCATCATCTCGTCGAGCGCCTACAATCTCGAAAGCCTGATCGCCGAGGGCCGCTTCCGGGAGGACCTGTTCCATCGCCTGGCCGTCGTGCCGGTGAAAGTGCCGGCGCTTGCCGAGCGCCGCGAGGATATTCCCTTCCTCGTTGACATGTTCATGCGCCAGGTCTCCGAGCAGGCCGGCATCCGCCAGCGCAAGATCGGCGAGGACGCCATGGCGGTCCTCCAGGCGAATGACTGGCCGGGCAATATCCGTCAGCTCCGCAACAACATCGAACGCCTGATGATCCTTGCTCAGGGCGACAGCCCCGAGGCGCCGATCACGGCCGAGATGTTGCCGCAGGATCTCTCCGACATGCTGCCAAAGGTTTCGGCACGCAACGACACGCATATCATGACGCTGCCCCTGCGCGAGGCGCGCGAAATGTTCGAACGAGACTACCTGATCGCCCAGATCAACCGTTTCGGTGGCAACATTTCACGCACGGCGGAGTTCGTCGGCATGGAACGGTCGGCCCTCCATCGCAAACTGAAGTCGCTTGGCGTATAAGCGGTCGAACCGAGTCCGGTAGAACCGATCCTGGGGCAGGAAGCATAGAATGAAAGTCATCATCTGCGGCGCGGGCCAGGTCGGTTACGGCATTGCCGAGCGGCTCTCCCAGGAAGGCAATGACGTCTCGGTCATCGACACCTCCGCCTCGCTCGTCTCCCATATCACCGAGACGCTCGATGTCAGCGGCTATGTCGGCCACGGCGCCCATCCGGATGTGCTGGCGAGGGCCGGCGCCGATCAGGCCGAAATGCTGATTGCCGTCACGCTCTACGACGAAATCAACATGACCGCCTGTCAGGTCGCCCATTCGCTGTTCAACGTCCCGACCAAGATCGCCCGTATTCGTTCGCAGAACTATCTGCGGCCGGAATATTCTGATCTCTTCAGCCGTGACAACCTGCCGATCGACGTGACCATTTCGCCGGAGATCGAGGTCGGCAAGATGGTTCTGCGCCGCATTTCCTTCCCCGGCGCCACCGACATCGTGCGCTTCGCCGACGACCATATTGCCATGCTCGCCATCGAATGCATGGAAGATTGCCCTGTCGTCGACACTCCGCTCAATCAGCTGAGCGAACTCTTTCCCGACCTCATGGCGACGGTCTGCGCCATCTATCGCAATGGCCGCCTGAATGTCGTGCGCTCGCAAGATCACCTGCAGGTCGGCGACCTCGCTTATGTCATCTGCCAGCGCGATCACGCCCGCCGCACGCTCGGTCTTTTTGGCCATGAAGAGCAGGAAGCCGGTCGCATCGTCATCGCCGGTGGTGGCAATATCGGCTACTACGTCGCCCGCGCCATTGAGGAAATGCAGCCGAAGACCCGGCTGAAGATCATTGAAAACGACCGTGAGCGCGCGCTTGCAGTATCTGATCAGCTGAAGGACGGTATCGTCCTGCACGGATCGGCCCTCGACCAGAACATCCTCCAGCAGGCCGACATCCAGGATGCCGACCTGATGGTGACGCTGACCAACAACGACCAGACCAATATCCTGAGTGCCGCAATGGCCAAGCGCCTCGGCTGCAAGTCCGGCATGGCGCTGATCAACAGCCCGTCTTTCCACGAACTGGCGATGTCGATCGGGATCGATGCCCACATCAACCCGCGCGCCGTCACCATTTCCCGCGTCTTGCAGCATGTCCGCAAGGGCCGCATTCGCGCCGTCTATGCCGTCCAGAAGGGCAAGGCCGAAGTAATCGAGGCGGAGGCGCTGGAAACCTCGCCGCTCGTTGGCAAGCCCTTCCGGGAGCTTGAATTGCCACCAGGCCTGCGCATCGGTGCCATCCTGCGCGACAAGACCGTGATCCGCCCCGATGGTGACACCAAGATCAAGGCCAAGGACCGCGTGGTTCTCTTCGCCGCTGCAGAGGCCGTTCGCCATGTCGAGCAGCTCTTCCGCGTTTCGATCCAGTATTTCTGAAGGTTCACATCCCCATGCCGCGCATTGCCTATGTCAACGGTCGCTATCTGCCGCATTCCGAGGCGGGTGTGCATATCGAGGATCGCGGCTACCAGTTCGCCGACGGTGTCTACGAGGTCTGTGAAATCCGCCACGGTGTCATCGTCGATCTGACACGGCATTTGGACCGCCTGGATCGCTCTCTGTCGGAGCTTGCCATGAGGCGCCCGATGAGCCGCGCCGCACTCACCCAGGTCATCCGCGAGGTCGCCCGCCGCAACCGGGTGAAGAACGGCCTGTTTTATCTCCAGGTGACGCGCGGCGTCGCCCGCCGCGACCACGTCTATCCGTCGCCGGATACCCCGCCGAGTCTCGTGATCACAGCCAAGATCACAGATCCGGCGGTGATTGCGGCGAAGAACGAAAAAGGCCTGAAGGCAATCACGCTTCCCGACAATCGCTGGGACCGCGTCGACATCAAGACGGTCGGACTTCTGCCCAACGCCATGGCCCGTCAGGCGGCGAAGGAAAAGGGCGCGCAGGAAGCCATTTACGTCGACGCGCGCGGCATGGTCACCGAAGGCGCGGCAACCAATGTCTGGATCGTCGACAAGGACGGGGTCCTTGTCACACGTCCTGCTGAACAGGGCATCCTGCGCGGCATCACCCGCACCGGGTTGATGGATGTGACGGCAAAGCTTGGCATCAACGTGCAGGAACGTGAGTTCTCCCGTGAAGAGATGCTCTCGGCCCGCGAAGTCTTTATCACCGCTGCAACCAGCATCTGCTTCCCGATCGTCGAGATCGATGGCCAGCCGATCGCCAATGGCCACCCTGGCGCCATGGCCGAACGGATCCGGTCCGCCTTTTTCGACGTTGCGGAAAAGACGGTGATTTGATACCACGTTTTTTCGGCGGAGGGGCGAGGGGCCAATTCCCCAAGCGGACCAGCTGTCAAACAATAATCACACCGGTCGACAAAGCACCGGCAAAAAAGAAAGAAGCGGCGCCATGGCGGAACGTTCTCAGAATCTGCAGGATCTTTTCCTCAACACCGTACGAAAGCAGAAGATTTCGCTGACGATCTTCCTGATCAACGGCGTGAAGCTCACCGGTGTCGTGACATCCTTCGACAATTTCTGTGTTCTCCTGCGTCGCGACGGCCATTCCCAGCTGGTCTACAAGCACGCCATCTCGACCATCATGCCCGGCCAGCCGATGACCATGTTCGAGAACGACGAAGCCTCTTCCGGACAGGACTGAGATCATCACCAGCCGCGATACAAAGAACGAATCGATCATCCCGGAGGACGAAAAGCGCCGGGATGACATGCGGGCACTCGTGCTCGTTCCTGTCCTGAAACAGGTAAAGGCGCAGCCTCTTCCCGAAGGCGCGCCGCCAGCCCCGAGCCGCTCGAATGAAGCGCGTCTCGAAGAGGCGATCGGCCTTGCTCGCGCCATCGATCTCACCATCGTTCAGGGCTTGATTGTCACGGTAAGCCAGCCTCGACCGGCAACACTGATGGGATCCGGCAAGATCGCCGAAGTGAAAGCGCTGCTCGACGAGTTCGACGCGGGCCTCGTCATCGTCGATCATCCGCTCACCCCTGTTCAGCAGCGCAATCTCGAAAAGGAATGGGGCGCCAAGGTCATCGACCGCACCGGCCTCATCCTCGAAATCTTCGGCCGCCGCGCCTCCACCAAGGAAGGCACGCTGCAGGTCGACCTCGCGCATCTGAACTACCAGAAGGGCCGGCTGGTCCGTTCCTGGACCCACCTTGAGCGTCAGCGCGGCGGCGCGGGCTTCATGGGCGGTCCGGGCGAAACCCAGATCGAGGCCGACCGGCGCATGCTGCAGGACAAGATCATCAAGCTCGAGCGCGAACTCGAGCAGGTGCGCCGCACCCGCCAGCTCCACCGTGCCAAGCGCCGCAAGGTACCGC
Organism: Allorhizobium sp.; assembly: GCA_965283865.1. Lineage (GTDB taxonomy): Bacteria > Pseudomonadota > Alphaproteobacteria > Rhizobiales > Rhizobiaceae > Allorhizobium. The sequence continues at coordinate 2,723,261 of CBDIQA010000001.1, read as the reverse complement.
ATCCGATCGTCGCCCTGGTTGGCTATACCAATGCCGGCAAATCGACGCTCTTCAACCGCATCACCGGTGCGGGTGTTCTGGCTGAAGACATGCTGTTTGCGACGCTCGATCCGACGCTCCGCCGCATGAAGTTGCCGCATGGCCGCACCGTCATTATGTCTGACACCGTCGGGTTCATCTCCGACCTGCCGACGCACCTCGTCGCTGCCTTCCGCGCGACGCTGGAAGAAGTGCTGGAAGCTGATCTCATCCTCCATGTCCGCGACATGTCGGATCCGGACAACGGCGCACAGTCGGCCGATGTCCTGCGCATCCTCGACGACCTCGGCATTGACGAGAAGGAGCGCTCGGAACGGATCATCGAGATCTGGAACAAGATCGATCGCCTCGACCCGGAGAACCACGACGGCATTCTGCAGAAGGCAGCCGGTCGCGCAAACGTCCTGCCGGTCTCCGCCATAACGGGCGAGGGCGTCGACACACTGCTCGACATCATTTCGCAGCGCCTGTCTGGCGTATTGACCGAAGCGACGATCACCATTCCCGCCGACAAACATGCCGTCATCTCCTGGCTCTACGAGAACGCGGTCGTCGATGGCCGCGAGGATCACGAGGACGGCTCCGTCAGCCTCGACGTGCGCCTGACCGATCGCCAGGCTCAGGAGCTTGAGCACAAGCTCGGCGGCAAGAAGCCAGCCGAAAAGGAAGACTGGGAGCGGTAACTGTTCCGGGCGAGGTTGGCGCGGGCGACTTTCATTTGCCCTTCGCCGCCTGCCAAAGCTCTTCCATCCGCTCCAGCGAAGCACCCTGCAGTGTTTCACCTGATACTTCAAGAGACGTCTCAATATAACTGAATCGATTTCGGAACTTCGTGTTCGTTCCGCGCAAGGCCTGCTCCGGCTCCGCCCCCACATGCCGGCCAATATTGACCAGTGCAAAAATGAGGTCGCCGAGTTCGTCCTTAACCTTGTCCGGCCTGTTCTCGGAAAGCGCCTCGCGCAATTCGCCGATCTCCTCCTCGATCTTGTCGAGGATGGGGGCAGCCTCCGACCAGTCGAAGCCGACCTTGGCCGCACGCTCCTGCAGCTTCAATGCTTCAGTGAGTGCCGGGAATGACCGTTGTACTGAGCCGAGATAGCCGGTGTCCGGATCCTCAGCCGAGCCGCGGGCGGCGCGTCGGGCCAGACGTTCCGCCTTTTCCTGCTGCTTGATCGTGTCCCACTGTGCCTTGACCGCCTCCGGCGTATCGGCATCGGATCGCGCAAACACATGCGGATGGCGCCGGATCATCTTGCGCGTGATGGCTTCGACGACGTCGCCGAAATTGAACTGCCCGGCCTCTTCGGCGATTCGGGCATGAAAGACCACCTGCAGCAACAGATCGCCCAGTTCCTCACAGAGATCATCCGGATCCTTGCGCTCGATCGCATCAGCGACCTCATAGGCCTCCTCGATCGTATAGGGCTTGATCGTCTCGAAGGTCTGGACAATGTCCCAGGGGCAACCCGTCTCGGGCTGGCGCAGCGCTGCCATGATCTCGAGCAGGCGGTTGATATCGGTGGAGGCTTCCATGATGGTCCCGCAATCGTGGCTCAGTTGAGGGGAATGTCGTTGTCGCCTTTGGACGACTGATAGTTCTCCGACAACAGGTCATACTGCGCCTTGATCCGGCTGACCTGTTCAAAAAGGGCAGGCCGATCGGCGTCGCGGGCAGAGGCCACCATCTCGATCATCGCATGGCTCAGCCAGAAGGCGTTCTGTCGCCGGTAACCACCGGGCTCCAGGCCGAAGACCTCCTTAAGGATCTTCAGATCATGGGGGATCGCAAAAGCGTCGCGGCTGTCTTCATGGCTGAAGAAATAGTAGAAATTGTCGAAACCCGCCCAGGTGATCGCCGACATGCACATCGTGCAGGGTTCATGCGTCGACAGGAAAATCAGATCCTTGGTGTTTGGCCGCTCGCCCTTTTCGTAGAAACGCTTGAGCGTATGCACTTCGCCATGCCAGAGCGGGTTTTCGAGTTCGTTATTGGTCTCCGCCAGCACCAGCGACAGGTCGGACTTGCGCAAGATCGCCGCGCCGAACACCTTGTTGCCGGCGGTAACGCCACGGGCGGTCAGGGGAAGAATGTCGTGTTCGATCACGTCGAGAAGTCGACGGGTAAGTTCTGGTGTGGTCAAGGTGGCGCGCTCCGCAGTCTTGTGCAATGCGATCCTAGCGCTTGCAGAGGAGCCGCCGAAAGGGAAATGATGCTCTGTCTCCAACTTTTTGGCACGCTTAAAGGCTCAAGCCCGGGCGAGCGATCCGTCTGGACGAAACTCGGTGCATTTTGCTCGCAACGGCGGAGGCACTAGGACAGAAATACGCAAGGTGCTGAGCGAAGGAATTTCTGTTTCTTCAATTGTTAAAGACAAAACGCGATAGTGCAGCACTCTGGCAGCGGATGATTCATGGCACAGCAGGACAAACAGCTTTCGGTCTTTCCGGCTTTCTTCAAAGTCGAGAATGAGGTCACCGCCGTTTTCGGAAACGGCGACGAGGCCTATGCGAAGGCGCGCCTGCTGAAGAACACCGAAGCCCGCATCGTCGCCTATACCGATGCCCCGGAAGCTGACTACGCTGCTTTCCTCGCCCAGCACGGCATCGAACAGGTGGCTTTGCCCTTCGAGCCCAATCAGGTGGATGGCGCGCGTCTGGTATTTGCTGCAACGGGCGAGGGCGCTCTCGACCGCGAGATCGTGGCCGCCGCCCGCGCTGCCCGCATCCCCGCCAATGCCGTCGACCAGCCCGACTATTGCGATTTCTACACGCCAGCCCTCGTCAACCGCGCCCCGATTGCCGTTGCGATCGGCACGGAGGGTGTCGGCCCTGTGCTCGCGCAGATGATCCGCGCCGACATCGACCGTCTCCTACCACGTTCGCTCGGCAAGCTCGGCCGTCTCGCCAATTCCTATCGCCGCGCCGTCGACCGCCTCGTGCCCCGTGGAGCGCCGCGCCGGCTGTTCTGGCGCGACTTCTTCAAGGGCAAGGTCGCAGACCATGTCGAATCCGACGAGTTCAGCCTCGCCCGGCGCGAAGCGACCCGCATTCTGAAGGGTGTCGCTGCTGACCGCGTTGAAGGCCGCGTGTTTCTTGTCGGTGCCGGCCCAGGCGCCGAGGACCTGCTGACGCTGCGCGCCCATCGCCTGATGATGGAATGCGACGTCATCGTCTACGATGCACTGGTCCCGCGCGAAGTGGTCGACATGGGCCGCCGTGACGCCGAACGCATTCCCGTCGGCAAGCGCAAGGGCTGTCATTCGAAGTCGCAGAGTGAGATCAACGCGCTCCTCGTCGAACTTGGCCATGCGGGCAAGCGCGTTGTTCGCCTGAAGTCCGGCGATCCGCTGGTCTTCGGCCGTGCCGGTGAGGAAATGGCTGCCCTTCGTGATGCAGGCATCGCCTATGAAATCGTGCCGGGCGTGACCTCCGCGCTGGCCGCCGCCGCCGAGGTCGAGCTGCCACTGACGCTGCGTGGCGTCTCCTCGTCGCTGGTCTTCACGACCGGCCACGATCTTCAGGGTAATGTACTGCCGGATTGGGCGCGTCTCGCGCTGTCGGGCGCCACCGTCGCCGTCTATATGGGCCGCACGGTTGCCGCCTCCGTCGCCGAACGTTTGATGGCAGGCGGGCTTGCTGAGGATACGACGGTTGCCGTGGTCGAGAATGCCGGTCGCCGTGACAGCCGCCTGCTACATGGCACATTGAAGGAATTGCCAGGTCTGGAGGCTCGCACCGAGCTATCAGGTCCGGTCATGGTCATCATCGGCGACGCTGTCGCCGGCGCCGATTTCAGCCGTTCCGAGCCGCTTGGCGCGCTTGTCTCGGCCGAACCGCAACTTGCAAGGATTTGAGGATGGTAGACAAGGTTCTCACAGCAAACCGCCTGACCGACGGCATCGCCGTCTGGCTGGACGCCAATGGCCAGTGGACCGAGCGTCTGCAGGAAGCCTTTGTCGCGCGCCATACCGAGGCGGTCGATGCCCTCGAAGCCGCCGGCAAGCAGGCCTTTGCCAGCAATCTCGTGGTCGATGTCAACGTCATCGAGATCGAGGAAAAGGATGGCAAGCTGCGTCCGCTGCGCCTTCGCGAGCGTATCCGGGCAGAAGGTCCGACCATTGCATATGCGGAAGGGCATGGTTATGCCGACCCTGCATTCATCGCGGCTTGAGGCCTGAGGTAAGACATGTATCGTTATGACGAATTCGACCACGCTTTTGTGTCGGCGCGCGTAGAACAGTTCCGCGACCAGGTGGCCCGCCGCCTGTCGGGTGAACTTGCGGAAGATGCTTTCAAGCCGCTGCGCCTCATGAACGGCGTCTATCTTCAGCTTCATGCCTACATGCTGCGCGTCGCCATTCCCTATGGCACGTTGAATTCCAAGCAGATGCGCATGCTGGCCCATATCGCGCGGAAGTATGACCGTGGTTATGGTCACTTCACCACCCGCCAGAACATCCAGTACAACTGGCCGAAGCTCTCGGACACCCCGGCTATCCTGGAAGATCTCGCAAGCGTCGAGATGCACGCCATCCAGACCTCGGGCAATTGCATCCGCAACGTGACCGCCGATCATTTCGCTGGCGCTGCCGCCGATGAAGTCGCCGATCCGCGCCCTTATGCCGAGATCCTGCGCCAGTGGTCCTCCGTGCATCCGGAATTCTCCTTCCTGCCGCGGAAGTTCAAGATCGCCGTCACTGGTGCCGAAAAGGATCGTGCAGCGATCCAGGTGCATGACATCGGCCTGCAGCTGAAGAAGAACGCATCAGGCGAACTCGGCTTTGCCGTCTATGTCGGCGGTGGTCAGGGCCGCACGCCGCTGATCGCCAAGAAGATCCGTGATTTCCTCCCCGAGGAAGACCTGCTGACCTACATCACCGCGATCGTGCGCGTATACAACCTGCATGGCCGCCGCGACAACAAGTACAAGGCGCGCATCAAGATCCTCGTCCACGAGACCGGTGTCGAAGAACTGACACGTCAGGTGGACGCTGAGTTTGCAGAAATCCAGGACAGCGAACTGAAGTTGCCGGAAGGCGATATCCGCGCCATCGAGACCTACTTCGCCCCACCGGCACTCGCCGCTCGTCCCGACGGCTGGGAAGCGCTTGCCCGTGCCCAGAAGGCAGATCCCGCTTTCGGTTCCTGGGTCCGCCACAACGTTCAGGAACACCGCCACCCCGACCACGCGATGGTCACGATCTCGCTGAAGCCGATCGGCGGCACGCCGGGCGACGCTTCGGATGCACAGATGGATCTGGTGGCCGATCTCGCCGAGCGCTACGCCTTCGACGAGATCCGCGTCAGCCACGAGCAGAACCTGATCCTGCCGCATGTCGCCAAGGGTGATCTCTATCCGCTCTATCAGGCGCTGGAGAAGGCAGGACTGGCGACTGCCAATTCCAACCTGATCACCGACATGATCGCCTGTCCCGGCTTGGACTACTGCGCGCTCGCCAATGCGCGCTCCATTCCGGTCGCCCAGGCGATCTCCGAGCGCTTCGGCTCCCAGGCCGCGTCAGGCCGAGATCGGCGAACTGAAGATCAAGATCTCCGGCTGCATCAATGCCTGTGGCCACCACCATGTCGGCCATATCGGTCTGCTCGGTGTTGAGAAGAAGGGTGCCGAGCTCTACCAGATTACGCTGGGCGGTTCCGGCGACGAGAACTCCTCGATCGGCGAAATCATTGGTCGTGGCTTCGAGCCGGAAAAGGTGACAGACGCCGTCGAGACGATCGTCAATACCTATCTCGGCCTGCGCCTCGAACCCAAGGAAACCTTCCTCGAGGCCTATCGCCGCGTCGGCTCGAAGCCCTTCAAGGATGCGCTCTACGGCAACGCCGCCGTCGAAGCCGCCTGAGACTGGAAAACACATGACAAAGATCTGGAAAGAAACCGGTTTCGTCGAAGGCGACATCTGGGTGACCGAGACGGAAGAGCGCAAGGCAGGCGAGGGCGAAAAACCCCTTCTGCCGCTCGAAGCCTTCCTTGAAGCGGTTGCTGAAACCAATGACGTCGGCCTCGGCGTTTTCATCGCGCCGGCCGATGATGTGAAGAAGCTGGAGCCGCATCTCGATCGCATCGCGCTGATCGCCGTGGCCTTCCCGGCCTTCAACGACGGCCGTGGCTTCAGCCATGCAACGCTGCTCCGCGACCGCCTGTGTTACACCGGCGAGCTCCGCGCTGTCGGCGACGTGCTGATCGACCAGGTGCCGCTGATGCTGCGCACCGGCTTCGACAGCTTCGCCGTCACCAACCCGGTTGCCCAGCGCAGGCTTGCCGAAAACTGTCTCACGGGCGTTGCCCAGCGCTACCAGCCGACCGCTCGGGATTCCGAGGCAGCGGGTGGTTTCAGCTGGCGTCGTCTTGGCACCACCGGCGCCTGAGACTTATAGAAATCGCTATGTAAGGGCGGCGAATTGACCTCGGTCAAGGATGCCGCCTTCGCTTTAATGGATATCTCGGCTGCGAAATCTGCATGCCGGCTGAATTGTGGAATGGGACGGTCTCGATTATAGGCTCTTCCCAATCGACAGAACGATAGGACCGACAGCCTATGAATGCTCCTGTGAAGACCGACAATGCCGAACTGATCGTACCCGAAGGCGTATTCGCCGAGACGGTGCTGAGCGTCACGCATTACACTGACCATCTCTTCCGCTTCCGCATGACGCGACCGGCCGGCTTCCGTTTCCGTTCGGGCGAATTCGCCATGATCGGCCTGATGGTCGAGGGAAAGCCGATCTACCGCGCCTACTCGATCGCAAGCCCGTCCTGGGATGAAGAACTCGAATTCTTCTCGATCAAGGTGCCGAACGGTCCGCTCACCCAGCACCTGCAGCGCATCCAGCCGGGTGACAAGGTCCTGATGCGCAAGAAGCCGACCGGCACGCTGGTGCTCGACGCGCTCACCCCCGGCAAGCGCCTCTACATGTTCTCGACCGGCACCGGCATCGCGCCTTTCGCGAGCCTGATCCGCGATCCCGAGACCTATGAGAAGTTCGAGGAAGTTATCCTCACCCATACCTGCCGCGACGTCGCCGAGCTGAAATACGGCTTTGACCTCGTGGAGGAGATCAAGAACCACGAATTCCTCGCCGAACTCGTCGGCGACAAGCTCAAGCACTATGCGACGGTCACCCGTGAAGACTATCCCTTCCAGGGCCGCATCACGGACTTGATCGCAAACGGCAAAATGTTCACCGATCTCGGTGTTCCGCCGCTCGACCCCGCCGATCGATCGCGGCATGATCTGCGGATCGACCGCGATGCTGAAGGACACCAAGGAACTCTTGGAAAAGGCTGGCCTCACCGAAGGCGCCAACAACAAGCCGGCCGAATTCGTCATCGAACGCGCCTTCGTCGGCTGATCGCTTATCAATCCGGAATCAGAAAGGGCGCCCCGGAGGCGCCCTTTTTCGTTATTGTTCTCTCGTGGAGATCAGTTGCCGCGGCGACGCGGGCGTCGGCTGCTTTCCTGCGCGCCGCTCTCGTCCGCAGTCTTGTTGCGCAGCGGCCCGATGCGATCGACGATCACCTCCAGCGTCGGGCGGGGGCCGGGCGTATAATTGTCGAGCGCCTTGCGCATGGCGGCAAGGTGGTCACAGGACGTCCCGCAGCAGCCGCCGATGATCTTGGCGCCAGCATCGCGGGCAAGGCGTGCATAGTCCGCCATCAGCGGCGGCGTACCCGAATAGAAGATCTCCGCGCCCCGGAATTCAGGAATGCCGCAATTGCCCTTGACGATCACGGTTGCTTCCGGGTTCGCACCGGTCATGTCGAGCAGGCTCTGCAGGATGTCGGAGGCACCCACGCCGCAATTGGCGCCAACCGCCAGCGGACCGGCGCCGATGTCTGGTGCAACACCGTGGATGTCCTTCGGGTGCAGGCCCATCATCGTCTTGCCGGCGGTGTCAAACGAGCCGGTGAACGTGTAGGGCATGCCGACCTTGACGGCTGCTTCTGCCGCAGCGCGGATTTCATCCGCTGACGACATGGTCTCGATCCAGGCGACATCCGCACCGCCGGCCTTGAGGCCCTCCATCTGCTCGACGAAGGCTGCGACCGCATCCTCGTAGGACATCGCACCGAGGGGGATCAGCAACTCGCCGGTCGGACCGACGGAACCCGCGACGATCACCTTGCGGGGAGCCTTGTCGGCAACCGAGCGGGCGATTTCAGCGGCCTTCTTGTTCAGCTCATGGACGCGGTCCTGGGCGTGGTGCAGCTTCAGGCGATGGCGCGTGCCACCAAAGGAATTGGTGAGGATGATGTCGGCACCCGCATCGACAAAATCCTGATGCAGCTTGACGATCTTTTCCGGCTGCGCCTCGTTCCAGAGTTCGGGTGCTTCGCCGGCCTCGAGACCCTGCGCGAAAAGATTGGTGCCGGTGGCTCCATCGGCGAGCAGCACGCCCTTTTCGGCCAGCAGTTCGGAAAGCGGATTGGACGGGGTTGCCATGGCGGTTCCTCTCTTTGTCATGCTGATCATATAAAGAAGTCTTTATATGGTTTCAATCTCCAAAACGACAACGGCCCCGCACTGCGCGGGGCCGTTGAGCCGCATCTCCCTTGAGGGAGAGAAAAGCGCTACTCCGCCGCGAGCTGTTTGTCTTCGTGGCTCTTCGGCGTAACCATGGCGGAGATGATCTGCTGAAGGTCCGCCCGACCGATCGGCGTGCCGGCGTCATCGGTGACGATGGTGCTCGACTGGCGGGCATCCGTCATGATCCGGGCTGCCGCTTCCAGAACCGTGCCGCCGGGCAGGGCAAGCCCTTCGCTCGGGCCGGAGACAGGACCCATGATCGTATCGAGACGGATCACGCGGCCGCGGTTCACTTCCTTGACGAAGGCGGAGATGTAGTCGTCGGCCGGTTGCAGGACGATTTCCTGGCCGGTGCCCTGCTGGATGACTTCGCCGTCGCGCAGGATTGCGATCTGGTCACCGAGGCGCAGCGCTTCGTCCAGATCGTGGGTGATGAAGACAACCGTCTTCTTCAACTCCTGCTGCAGGTCGAGAAGCACCGTCTGCATGTCGACGCGGATCAGCGGATCGAGCGCCGAATAGGCTTCGTCCATCAACAGGATGTCGGCGTCGTTCGAAAGCGCGCGAGCAAGACCTACACGCTGCTGCATGCCGCCGGAAAGCTGGTTCGGATAGTGGCTTTCGAAGCCGGAGAGACCGACGCGATCGATCCAGCGGCGACCGATATCCTCGCTCTTCGAACGTGGAATGCCTTGGATATCCAAGCCGTAGATAGTGTTTTCCAGCACGGTGCGATGCGGCAGCAACGCGAACTTCTGGAAGACCATCGCCGTCTTGTGGCGGCGGAACTCCCGGAGCTCCAGAGGGTTCATCCGACAGACATCGACACCGTCATACAGCACTTCGCCCGACGTCGGTTCGATCAGCCGATTGATGTGGCGGATCAGCGTCGACTTGCCGGAGCCGGAAAGACCCATGACGACGGTGATGCCGCCACCCGGCATCTCGATGATGTCCTTGAGGCCGAGCACCTCGGGACGGCCGCCACGAATGGCCCGCCTTCGACATACCCGCTTTCACCTGATCGATGAAAGCCCCGCCGTTCGGCCCGAAGATCTTGTAGAGATTGCGGATCTCGATGTCGTGACTAGCCATGGACCACCTCCGTATGGCGCTGAAGACGCTTGCCATAGGCCTGGCTGGCGCGGTCGAAGATGATGGCGATGGCGACAAGCGCGAAGCCGTTGAGGAAGCCGATCGTCAGGAACTGGTTGGAGATCGCCTGCAGAACGTTCTTGCCGAGGCCACCAACACCGATCATCGAGGCCACCACAACCATGGCCAGCGACATCATGATGGTCTGGTTGATGCCGGCCATGACGGTCGGCAGCGCGAGCGGGATCTGCACATTCATCAGCTTCTGGCTCGGCGAGGAACCGAAGGCATCGGCTGCTTCCAGCACTTCGCGATCAACGAGCCGGATGCCGAGATTGGTCAGGCGGATCATCGGCGGCACGGCATAGATCACGACCGCGATCACGCCAGGCACCTTGCCGATGCCAAAGACCATGACGACGGGAATGAGATAGACGAAACTCGGCAGCGTCTGCATCACGTCCAGGATCGGATTGACCAGAGACTGGGCACGATCAGAACGCGCCATCATGATGCCGATCGGAATACCGATGACGATCGCGAGCAGCGTCGAGACCGTGACGATCGCGAGCGTGATCATCGTGTCTTCCCAAAGTCCGACGAAACCGATGAACAGCATGCCGATGACGGTGATAGCGACGATCCGCATGTTGCGGCTGGTCAGATAGACGATCAGCACCATCACAGCCAGGAAGATGAACCAGGGCGTGTTGACGAACAGCGCCTCGAGCCAGTTCAGGAAAAGCTGCAGTGGATGCGTCACGGCGTCGATTACGTTGCCATAGGCACGGACGAAGCCCTTGAAACTTTCGTCGATACTTTTGCGCGCGACGCGCATGACCGTATCGTCGATTTCCGGAAACCTGCACAGCACTTCGGGCAGGTAGTTACATAAAGTCGAAGCCATCTCGTTCCCCTTGTCGACCCTCGCACTTTATGACGTTTGAAACGCTGCGATGGGCCCTGACGGCGATGCCATATTCCCGAGTGAGAGGCTAATCGAGTTCCGGAAGGGAATTCATGCCGTCTGCGACGTCGGGAGTCGTTTGAATGGCGTGATGCGGCATGCCGCTTCGCAGAAAGCGCGGCGGGCCGAAGCCCGCCGCATGTTTGCAACCAGTTCAGGCTTAGAGAGAAGCCTTGATCTTTTCGGCGACCTCAGGGGCAACCCAGGTCGTCCACATGTCCGGATAGGTTTCGAGGAAGTGCTTGGCGCCATCTTCGTTGGTGCCCTGGTTTTCTTCCATCCAGGCGAGAACCTTGCCGACGGTCGCGTTGTCCCACTTGCGGGTCTTCACGTAGTCCATGGCAACGCCGGCCTTTTCAGCAAAGCCCTTGGTGACGACCGTGTAGACGTCGGACACCGGATAGGCATTCACCTTCGGATCGGCGCAATCCGGAACGGCCGTGCAGGCATCCCAGCTGGCCTTGTCGTGCTCGACGCCGAAGGAGAGCTTGACCATTTCGTATTTGCCAAGGATGGCGGTCGGAGCCCAGTAGTAGCCGAGCCAGCCCTTCTTGTTTTCGAAGGCATTGGCAATCGAGCCGTCGAGGCCGGCAGCCGAGCCCGTGTCGACCAGTTCAAAGCCCTTGTCCTTGGCGCCCAGAGCCTTGTAGAGGTTGGCGGTCGAGACCTGGCAGTTCCAGCCCGACGGGCAGTTGGTCACAGCAGCCTTGGATGCATCTTCCGGTGCCGGGAAAAGTTCCGGACGGGCCAGTGCATCCTGCACCGTCTTGATATCGGGATTGGCATCGGCGATGAACTTCGGAATCCACCAGCCTTCAACGCCGCCGTCGGAGAGCAGCGGAGCGGCCTGGATCAGACGACCTTCGGCAATTGCCTGGTCGAGTGCGGTGCGCACGGCGTTGACCCAGAACTCGGGCGCCATGTCCGGCTGACCCTTTTCGTTCATCGAGGCGAAGGTCGGCATGGTGTCGCCTGTAACGACGGTCACGGTGCAGCCATAACCGCTTTCCAGGATGATCTTGTCGACATAGGCAGCGACGCCAGCCGAGGCCCAGTTCATTTCTGCGATGGAGACATCGCCGCATTCGGCAGCCTGGGCGGACCCGGCAACTGCGTAAAGGCCCGCGGCGAGAAGTGTGGAAGCAAGGAGCTTCTTCATGGAGTTAAGACCTCCCAGTCTTATCTTGCAGCGTTCATCGGGAAGGGCAGGGACGGCTACTGCGCACCGCTCTGCCAATTTGCTCTTCACTGCGAATGGTGACCGGGGCGCGTCTCGCCGGCTCGCCATTCATGTGACCGGGCCTTGTCATGAGGGGCTGAGTGCCCTGTCGACCGCGTGTCACGACCATCAGCCTACGTCTTTGGTTCTGAAAATCAACCTCTCGCCGCAGCCATCGGGTCCGGTGGTCGCCGCCCCAAGCCATTGGTGCGACTGATTTTGCCGCATTTCGGCCCTTGCGCGAGCCTTGGTCGCCCAATGGACGGGCAGTTGTATCCGGCGGATCAGAAGCTGGGGAGGGTCGCCCTCTCACGTGAGACTTAACGTGTCTCAACTGCGTCAATATGACGGGCGTTTGCATGCTCGGAGGCACGCACAAAAAAATTTGAAAAAATGCGGGTAGGCCCCGATCGATAACGATCCGGTAACGTCTGTAACGATAGATGGAGGGGCCGGCGCGTTACTGTCGGTTGCGCCCCGGATCGAGTATCGCGTACCGGGGCGTTTTGTTATTTTGGCGCACCTGCTCGGCAATCGGAGGTCTGATGGACCGCCGCATTCCAGGTGCCGAAGTGTCGATCAGCCCTTGGCGGCCTTGATCGGATTGCGAACTTCCCAACGGGCGACAGGCTGGCGCTGCGGTGCGCGACCGTTCCAGGCGATGGCGAGGCTATTGCGGTTCTGCAGGATGTAGAGCATGGGTGTTTCCTAGGGTGCTGCGCCTCTTTGGGACGCTGTTTTCGAGCCGCAGATAATCACTTCGGAGACGCTGCGCCAGAGCGCAAACCGTCATGACGCGTCGCAAATGACAAACTGCGCATGAAAGGCCCGCGACAGGCTGCCGCAGTGTCGCATTTGCGGTAAGCTTGATGGCAAGGTCGCGGCAAAACCATGAAAGACAGGCGATCTGCGCCAAGGCGGAAACAGGACAGGATGCGATGACACGGACGATCATGTTGCAGGGGACAGGGTCTGATGTCGGAAAGACGATACTCGTCGCAGGGCTCTGCCGGCTGGCGTCGAATCGTGGTCTGAAGGTCGCCCCTTTCAAGCCGCAAAACATGTCCAACAACGCGGCTGTCTCCGATGACGGTGGCGAGATCGGCAGGGCCCAATGGCTTCAGGCGCTCGCGGCCCGGACGCCGTCCTCGATCCACATGAACCCAGTGCTGTTGAAGCCGCAGAGTGAAACCGGCAGCCAGATCATCGTCCAGGGCAAGGTTTTCGGCCAGGCCAAGGGCCGGGACTACCAACGCTTGAAGCGGCAGCTTCTCGGAGCGGTCCTCGAAAGTTTCGCAACCGTCAGCGAGGGCCGCGACCTCGTGATCGTCGAAGGCGCGGGATCGCCGGCCGAGATCAACCTGCGTGCCGGCGACATTGCCAATATGGGCTTTGCCACCCGTGCCAAGGTTCCGGTCGTGCTCGTCGGCGACATCGACCGGGGAGGGGTGATCGCCTCGCTGGTCGGCACGCATACTATTCTGCCCGACGAGGACCGTGCCCAGATCGTCGGCTACATCATCAACAAGTTCCGCGGCGATGTCAGCCTGTTCGACGACGGGATTTCCGCGATCGGTGACTTCACCGGCTGGCCCTGTTTCGGCGTGATCCCCTGGCTGAAAGCTGCAGGCCGGTTACCCGCAGAGGATTCTGTCGTGCTGGAACGGCTGGCCAAGGGCAATGGCGGAGCGCTGAAAGTCGCGGTTCCCGTTCTGTCGCGCATCGCCAATTTCGACGATCTCGATCCGCTCGCAACCGAGCCGGAAGTCGACCTCGTCTACATCAGGGCCGGTGATCGACTGCCCCCCGATGCGGGCCTTGTCGTTCTGCCAGGCTCCAAGTCGACAATTGCTGATCTGGAAGAGTTCCGCGCCAATGGCTGGGACCGTGATCTCCAGATGCATCTGCGTCGCGGCGGCCGGGTCATCGGCATCTGCGGCGGTTACCAGATGCTCGGCCGAAGCGTTGCAGACCCCCTCGGCCTTGAAGGCGCACCCCGCACCGTGGAAGGGCTCGGCCTGGTCGACGTGGAGACGGTTATGGCCGCTGAAAAGACGGTGCGCAACAGCAAGGCCCACTCGCTTGAACATGACGTTCCGCTGTCGGGCTACGAGATCCATCTGGGTGTGACCGAAGGGCCTGACACGGTGCGGGCCCCCATCGAGATCGACGGACGCCCCGATGGTGCATCGTCCGCCGACGGTCGGGTGATCGGTACCTATCTCCACGGATTGTTCTCAAGCGATCCTTATCGCCGCAAGCTGTTGGAAAGCTTCGGGATCGAAGGCGGCGGTAAGAGCTATCGTGCCATGGTCGACGAAGCACTCGACGAACTGGCGACAGAGCTGGAAACCCGCTTGTCATGCGATTGGCTGACGCAGCTACTGGGCTGATTCCATTGATTCTTGGAAGGGGCAGGCAGCCCATTCACCTTGTTGCTGCCCGGTTGCTGAAGGCCGCAGGACAAGACCCCACTCCGAAATGACAGATGATAAAGTTGGCCGTCCGGACGCGGATGACGAAGACGTCATTTCAATGCGCCTCAGTCACATCCATCGGCGATGCCATCAGCTCGCCGCCGCCCAACGAATTGTTCGAGTATTTGAAAGCGAGAATGCTGAGCACCGAGGCGACCAGCAGGATGAAGATGTAACGCATTTTTTTTGCTCCTGCCTGAAGCTCTTGAACGAGATTGCGGCAAAAGCAGTTCCGCTCGACAGCCTTTTGCGCTCAAGCAACGACCGAAGCTCAGCACTTGTTGCTGATCCGCAACAAATTGGGATTCAGCCCGTCGCGACTTCGGTCGGTGACGCCGTCAACCGCCGGGTCCCCAGCGAATTGTCCGAGTGTTTGATCGCCAGAATGCTGAACACTGCCGCGATCATCAAGAATACCATCACGCGCATGGGCTACCCCTAGCCAGAACATGGCTCAGAATAGAACAAGGCGATTGGTGATCGGCTAAGCGGATCGTTACAATCTGAATGATCTGTCGAAAATTCTAAAGAGTGGTGAGCGCGCAGGGATTCGAACCCTGGACCTACTGATTAAAAGTCAGTTGCTCTACCGGCTGAGCTACGCTCTCCCTTGGCGGGGAGAACCGCAAAGCGGGCCCCTGGAAGTGCGCGGAACATAGGCAGGTGACTTCGACCGGTCAACCGCAAAAATGCAGTTTGCCAAGCAAAATTCAGCCCCGTTGTCGCAGCTTACGCATTGGTGATTGGCAAGCATGGGGTTGCGGGATTAGGAAGGGCCCGGTTCGGGTTCCGGAGTTGATCGTGTCGATTGCCGATATTTCCTTTTTCAGCGCGCTTCTGGCCGGAGCCTTGTCCTTCCTGTCGCCCTGCGTGCTGCCGCTCGTGCCGCCTTACCTCTGCTATATGGCAGGCATCTCGGTCGACCAGTTCCGCGATGGCGAGCAGGCTCAGAATGCCGCCGCCCGCCGAACGGTGCTCCTGACCTCACTAGTCTTCACCCTTGGCTTCGCAACCGTCTTCGTCTCGCTGGGGGCAGGGGCGTCTACGATCGGCGGCCTCTTGCGCCAGCACATGGATCTCCTGTCGAAGATTGGTGGCGCAATCATCATCGTGATGGGCCTCAATTTCCTCGGCGTCTTCCGGCTTGGCCTGCTGTCCTCGGAATATCGATTCGCAGGCGGTGGAAAGCCGGCGACGTTGTCGGGCGCCTATGTCATGGGGCTGGCCTTCGCATTCGGCTGGACGCCCTGCATCGGGCCTGTCCTTGGCGCGATCCTCGGCGTAGCCGCCTCCAAGGAGACCGTCGGCGACGGCGCGCTCCTGCTTGCCGTCTATTCGCTCGGTCTTGCCGTGCCCTTCTGGATCGCAGCCGGCTTCTCCGGCGCCTTCATGCGCTTCCTCACCCGTTTCCGCCGCCATCTGGGCCTGGTGGAGAAGGCGATGGGCGCGCTCCTGGTCCTCACAGGCCTCGCCTTCATGTTCGGCTACATCACGGACCTGGCAATCTGGTTCCAGCAGACCTTTCCAATCCTCTCGCAAATCGGCTAAGTCGCGACAGGGCGCAGTTTCGCGCTCCGAGGGAGAAAGCCCATGGCGGATATCGTCGCGCTGGTCCTGCCGTTCTTCGGCCTGATCCTGATTGGCTATGTATCGGGTAAGCTCGGCGACCATTCTGCCCAGGCACTCGGCTGGCTGAATTTCTTCGTCATTTACGTCTCGCTGCCGGCGCTCTTCTTCAAGCTCGTGTCGCGCACGCCGATCGAAGAATTGACGCGCATCGATTTCATTGCCGCCTGTCTTGCTGCCACCTATTCCATCTTTGTGCTGGTCTTCGTCATCGGCCGCTATGTTCGCGGTAACAACATCGCCGAATCGGCGGTGCAGGCGCTGGCCGGTGCCTATGGCAATATTGGCTACATGGGCCCCGGCCTCTCGCTGCTCGCCTTCGGTGAAAAGGCAGCCGTCCCGGTGGCGCTGGTCTTCTGCTTCGAAAACGCTGTCCACTTCATGGTCGCGCCGGCGATGATGGCCTTTGCCGGTGGCGACAAGCGCCCGCCCGCACAACTCGCCTTCGATGTCGTCAAGAAGATCCTCACGCATCCCTTCATCATCGCAACTCTCATCGGCTTCCTCGCCGCGGCGCTTGCATTCGAACCGCCGCTCGCCCTGCAGCGCCTGATCGACTACCTCGCCCAGGCTGCCGCCCCATGCGCCCTGTTTGCAATGGGCGTGACGCTGGCGCTGCGCCCGTTGAAGCGCATCCCGGCCGAAATCGGCTACATCGTGCCGATCAAGCTCGTGCTGCACCCCGTGCTCGTCTATGTCGTCTTGAGTTTCGTCGGCAATTTCGACCCGCTCTGGGTCTATACGGCGATCCTGCTCGCCTCGCTGCCGACGGCGACAAACGTCTTCGTCATCGGCCAGCAATATGGCGTCTGGCAGGAGCGGGCGTCCGCCACGATCCTGATCACCACGGTGATTTCGGTCTTTTCCGTCTCGGCGCTTCTGTTCGCCATCACCCAGGGTTACTTACCTGCGGACCTTTTCCCGTAGCATCGAAGGCAAGTTCTTGAGCCCCCGCCCGGGTGCCACCCCTTCCTGCATCACGAGGTTGCGCAAAGGCGCAATACTGGCCAGTACCTGAAGACCGGCAGCCCGGAGCATCTGCACGGGCAGCAGCCCCGACAGCAGCGAGCGGTTGAGCAGGTCCACGCTCGCCGTCCGGCTGGCGATATCAATCCGGCGTTTGCGGTCGAACCGGTCGCCACAGCCGGCTGCAATCGGTGCCGCGCTGTGATCGATCAGGATCTCCTCGAGAGCTGCGATGTCGCGCAGGCTCAAGTTGAGGCCCTGGGCGCCGATCGGCGGGAAGGCATGGCCTGCTTCGCCGATAAAGGCAGCGCGACCCTTGCCATACTGGCGAGCCGTCATGCCCGACAGCGGCCAGGCCTGCGCGCCGGCTTCCACCGAGACCTTGCCAAGCATGGACTGCATGCGGCTTTCAACTTCTGCGGAGAGTCGTTCAGGCGAGAGCGATGTCAATCTCTCCGCCTCCTGCGGCGTCACCACCCAGACAAGGCTGGAACGCAACCCGGGAAGGGGGACCTGCGTGAACGGTCCCGATTCGGTGTGGAATTCCGTCGAGGTATTCTGGTGCGGCAGCGTGTGGCTGAAATTCATCACCACGGCGGTCTGCGGATAAGACCAGGTCTTCACGCCGACCCCGGCACTTTCGCGGGTCCTGGACTTGCGGCCATCAGCCCCGATCACGAAACCCGCCGTAAGCGGCTCTTCGCCTTGAATGCCGATCGTCACGGCATCGGCGCCAACATGGATCGTCTCGGCAGCGGCAGGTTTGCGCGTGATCAAGGGCTCCGCCGCTACGGCTTTCGACAATGTTTCCAGCAGAGCCGAATTCGGGGTGTTGTAACCAAAGGCATCAAGTCCGATCTCGGCGCTCCGGAAGGCAACAGTGGGCGCGCGCAGCAGCCGTTTCGTCCCATCGATGATCTGCATCACCTGGAGCGGAGCGGTCCGGGCATGGAGCTCCTGCCAGAGGCCAAGTCGTTCCATCATCGCCAGCGACTGGTCCATCAGCGCGGTCGTCCGACGGTCGGAACCGTCAGGCTCAGGACCGACGAGTACGACGCGTCTCCCTCCACGGGCCATGGCGATCGCCGCGATCTGACCGGCCGGCCCGGCGCCGATGACGGCGATGTCGAATTCGTAGGTCATGGTCAGGATCCCGATTGTCTTCTCTGTCATGTTATCTAGATCCCGGTCACGACAAAATCCATGGGCCCAAATGGCGCAGTCGCATGAAACACCTGCCCGCGAAAAGCGGGCATAGACCGCCACTTGTGTTGCAAACTGCGTCGTTTCGTCCGATACCGTTTCCTCCGAAATGCCGCCGACTGGAGCAAGGATGAAGATCTTCAACTACAAGCGGGTGCCTTATGCCGAGATCCGCGCGTTCTCGGTCCATATTCTGACCGCTTCCGGATCCTTTCTTGCCTTTCTCGGCGTTGTCGCAGCAGCCGAACGGCGTTTTGTAGACATGTTCTGGTGGCTGGGGCTGGCGCTTGTCGTTGATGGCATTGACGGCCCGATCGCCCGCAAGGTGCGTGTGAAGGAAGTACTTCCCAACTGGTCCGGCGATACGCTCGACAACATCATCGACTACGTCACCTATGTTCTGCTGCCGGCCTTCGCGCTCTATCAGAGCGGCATGATCGGCGAGCCCTGGTCCTTCGTCGCCGCCGGCCTGATCGTCGTGTCGAGCGCGATCTACTATGCCGACATGGGCATGAAGACGGACGAATATTTCTTCTCCGGCTTCCCGGTCGTCTGGAACATGCTGATCTTTACGCTCTTCGTCATCGATGCCAGCGCAACGACAGCCCTGATCGCGGTTCTCGCCTCCGTATTCCTGACATTCCTTCCGATCCATTTCCTTCACCCCGTGCGGGTCAAGCGCCTGCGGACGGTCAATATGGCGGTCTTCATGCTTTGGTGCGCCTTCGGCGGCTATGCGCTCCTCCTGCATTTCCAGTCGCCGCCCTGGGTCGTCTGGGGCACGATCCTGACCGGCCTTTATCTCTATGCGATCGGCGGCGTGCTGCAGATTTTCCCGGCCCTGGGGCGTCGGGACTAACGCTGCCCGGTGATGGCTGGGCAAAACCAAAAAAAACTTTTGCCTATATATTGTGCGCTGCCGCAAACAGGTTATGAATTGAGCGGTGGACCGGGCGAAAGACCCGGCCGACGCGCATGAGAGTGCAAGGGGGACCTGTGCCGCATCAACCGCCCGAGGGCGACAAGCCGCTGCTGACCGTGCGGGGCCTCACGAAGCTGTTCGGCAGTTTCAAGGCCTGCGACGGCATCGATCTCGACATCGGCCATGGCGAGATCCATGCGCTTCTCGGCGAAAATGGCGCCGGCAAGTCGACCCTGGTGAAGATGCTCTTTGGCATTCTCGCACCGTCTGCCGGCACCGTCGGGTGGGAAGGCCAGGAGCGGCTCATCCCCAATCCAGCCGCCGCCCGCCGTCTCGGCATCGGCATGGTTTTTCAGCACTTTTCCCTGTTCGAAGCGCTGACGGTCGCGGAAAACATCGCGCTGTCCCTCGATGAAAAGATCTCCATCTCCGAACTTTCGAAGAAGGCTGCCGAACTTTCGGTCGCCTACGGCCTGCCACTCGATCCGGGCGCCCATGTCGCCGATCTCTCCGTCGGCGAGCGCCAGCGCATCGAGATCGTCCGCGCACTCTTGCAGAACCCCAAACTCATCATCCTCGACGAGCCGACCTCGGTGCTGACGCCGCAGGAAGCCGACAAGCTTTTCGACACGCTGTTCAAGCTGAAGGCCGAGGGGCGCTCTGTCCTTTATATCAGCCACCGTCTCGAGGAAGTGCAGCGCATTTGCGACCGCGCGACCGTGCTTCGTCACGGCAAGGTGACCGGCGCTTGCGATCCGCGCCAGGAAACCCCGGCCTCGCTCGCCCGCATGATGGTCGGTGCCGATGTCGCAGGTGTCGAAAAGGTCGAGCCGCCCGCAGATGGTGCCATCCAGTTGCAGGTCACCGATCTCTCGGTCAGCCCGCGCACGCCCTTTGCCATGCCGCTCAAGAATGTCTCGATGACGGTGAAAGCGGGCGAGATCCTGGCGATCGCCGGTGTTGCCGGCAATGGTCAGAGCGAGCTGTTCGACGCACTCTCCGGCGAATACCCGGTCCAGAGCCCCGATGCGATCCGGTTGCGTGGCAAGTCGGTCGGCCGTCTGGGGATTAACGAGCGCCGCCTTCTCGGCGGCGGCTTCGTGCCTGAGGAGCGCCACGGCCATGCGGCCATTCCCGCCATGAGCCTGTCCGAAAATCTTTTCCTGTCGCGCAACGCGTCTGACCGGAGCGCCTATCTCTCGGGCGGCAAGATCGGCCTCATCCGCCATGGTCTCGTCCAGCAGGCGGCCCGTCGTATCTCCGAGATGATGGACGTGCGCAAAAGCGGTGATGATCCGGCAGCCGGCTCGCTGTCGGGCGGCAACCTGCAGAAATTCATCGTCGGCCGCGAACTCGATGCGCCAGCCCTCCGTGCTTGATCGTCAATCAGCCGACCTGGGGCGTGGATGCAGGTGCTGCAAGCCGCATCCGCCAGGCCCTGGTCGATCTGGCCAAGTCGGGCTCGGCAGTTGTCGTCATCAGCCAGGACCTCGACGAGATTTTCGAGGTCGCAACCTCGATTGCCGCGATCTCCGAAGGCAAGCTGTCCGACGCCTATCCCGCCTCGACCATGACCCGCGAGCGCATCGGCATCCTGATGGGCGGCGTCCACGGTATCCAGACTGCCCCGGAGGCGGCCCATGCGCATTGAACTTGAACGCCGTTCCCGCCAGTCGAACCTCTTTGCCATCGTCTCGCCGCTTCTGGCGCTGGCTCTGACCGTCTTCTTCGGCGGCATCATGTTCGCGCTGCTCGGCAAGGACCCGGTCTCCGCCCTTTTCAGCTTCTTCATCGAGCCGCTGCTCGAGGTCTGGTCGCTGCATGAGCTGGCGGTGAAGGCTGCACCCCTGATCCTGATCGGCGTTGGCCTATCTGTCTGTTATCGCTCGAACAATTGGAATATTGGCGCCGAAGGCCAGTTCATCGCTGGTGCGATCGTCGGTTCCATCCTGCCGATCACCTTCTATGAGTGGACCTCGCCGCTGCTTCTGCCTCTGATGCTGGTGATGGGCGCAATCGGTGGCACCGCTTATGCCGCCATCCCGGCCCTGTTGAAGACCCGCTTCAACACCAATGAAATCCTGACCAGCCTGATGCTGGTCTATATTGCGCAGTTGCTCCTCGATTGGCTGACCCGCGGCATCTGGAAGGATCCGGCCGGCTACAACTTTCCGCAGTCGCGCTCTTTCGTGTCAGAGGCCGTGCTGCCGGAGATCCTGTCGTCGGGCCGCGCCCATCTGGGCATCGTCTTCGCCCTGATCGCGGCCGTCGCAGTCTGGTTCATGATGCGCTACACGCTGAAGGGTTTCCAGGTCGTCGTTCTTGGCCAGTCGGAGCGGGCAGGGCGCTTTGCCGGCTTCTCGTCCCGCAAGATGGTCTGGTTCTCGATGATGTTCTCCGGCGCGCTGGCAGGACTTGCCGGCATTTCGGAAGTCTCCGGCTCGATCGGTCACCTGCAGCCGACCATTTCACCTGGGTACGGCTTCACCGCCATCATCGTCGCATTCCTCGGTCGCCTCAATCCGCTCGGTATCATCGCCTCCGGCTTCGTGCTGGCGCTGACCTATCATCGGCGGGGAGGGCGCGCAGCTGTCGCATTGGCGTGTCCGACAAGGTGACCCGCGTCTTCCAGGGCATGCTGCTGTTCTTCGTGCTCTCCTGTGACACACTCATCCTCTACAAGGTACGCCTCGTCTTCGACCGTGCCCGCAATGCCTCGACAAAGGGTGCGTGACGATGTTTGAAGCCATCCTTCTGACCATCATCACGGCATCCACACCTTTGGTCATCGCGGCCATGGGTGAGCTCGTTGCCGAGCGCTCCGGCGTGCTCAACCTCGGCGTCGAAGGCATGATGATCATCGGCGCCGTCTGCGCCTTCATCGCCACCAACATGACGGGTTCGCCCTATCTCGGCGTTCTCGCCGGCATTGCCACGGGTGCTGCCTTCTCGCTGCTCTTCGGTTTCCTGACGCTGACCCTGGTCGCGAACCAGGTCGCGACTGGTCTCGCGCTGACCATCCTTGGCCTCGGCGTCTCCGGCATGGTCGGCGAAAGCGTGGTCGGTGTGCCGGGCGTCAAGATGCAGCCGATCGTCATCCCGCTCCTTTCCGATATCCCGGTCATCGGCCCGATCCTCTTTGCCCAGGACCTGTTCTTCTACCTCTCCATCCTCCTGGTGGCTGGCGTGAACTGGTACCTGTTCAAGAGCCGCTCTGGCCTGAAGCTGCGCGCCATCGGTGACAGCCATGGCTCGGCACATACGCTCGGGCTGCCAGTCATTCGCACCCGCTATCTCGCCGTGATGTTCGGCGGCGCCTGTGCCGGTCTCGCCGGCGCGCAGCTGTCGCTGGTCTACACGCCGCAATGGGTGGAGAACATGTCGGCCGGTCGAGGCTGGATCGCGCTCGCACTCGTCGTCTTCGCGGCGTGGCGGCCCTGGCGGGTTCTCGCCGGCGGCTATCTCTTCGGCGCGGTCACCATCGGTCAGCTCCATGCCCAGGCACTGGGCATCGGTCTGCCCTCGCAATTTCTGTCCGCATTGCCCTATGCGGCAACCATTGTCGTGCTGATCATAATCTCCCATAATCGCCGCACGACACTGATCAACACACCGGCCTGCCTCGGCAAGCCGTTCGTGCCGGATAGATAATCAAAACAAAAGCTTCAACCTAACCAGACAGGGGTACACTATGAAGAACATCCTCCTTGCGCTTGCCGCTTCGGCAGCCGCCATCGTGAGCGTCGCGGCTCCCGCTGCCGCTCAGGACAAGACGAAGGCGTGCTTCGTCCATGTCGGCTCGAAGACCGACGGCGGCTGGACCCAGGCCCATGACATCGGCCGCCAGCAGCTGCAGGCTCATTTCGGCGACAAGATCGAAACTCCTTACCTCGAAAACGTTCCGGAAGGCCCGGATGCCGAGCGCGCCATCGAGCGCATGGCCCGTTCTGGCTGCGCCATCATCTTCACCACCTCCTTCGGCTTCATGGACGCGACCTTGAAGGTCGCCGAGAAGTTTCCGGACGTGAAGTTCGAACACGCGACCGGCTACAAGACCGCTGCCAACGTCGCCACCTACAACTCGCGCTTCTATGAAGGCCGATTCATCAACGGCCAGATCGCCGGCAAGATGTCGAAGACCGGCGTCGCCGGCTACATCGCCTCCTTCCCGATCCCGGAAGTCGTTGCCGGCATCAACGCCTTCCTGCACGGCGCCCGCACCGT
Source organism: Allorhizobium sp. (assembly GCA_965283865.1). Lineage (GTDB taxonomy): Bacteria > Pseudomonadota > Alphaproteobacteria > Rhizobiales > Rhizobiaceae > Allorhizobium. The sequence continues at coordinate 2,699,977 of CBDIQA010000001.1, read as the reverse complement.
CAATCCGGAATTCAAGCTGAAGGTCATCTGGGTCAACACCTGGTTCGACCCGGGCAAGGAAGCCGATGCCGCCAAGGCTCTCTTCGACCAGGGCGTTGACGTACTGACGCCGACACCGACACGACCGCGCCGATGCAGGTTGCCGAAGAGCGCGGTATCAAGGCCTTCGGTCAGGCATCCGACATGATCGCCGCCGGCCCGAAGGCGCAGCTCAGCGCCATCGTCGACACCTGGGCACCCTACTACATCAAGCGGACCCAGGCCGTGATCGACGGCACCTGGTCCTCCGCTCAGACCTTCGACGGCCTGAAGGACGGCATCATGTCCATGGCGCCCTACACCAACATGCCTGACGACGTGAAGGCGATGGCAATGGACACCGAAGCCAAGATCAAGTCCGGCGAACTGAAGCCCTTCTCCGGCCCGATCAACAAGCAGGATGGTTCGGCTTGGCTGAAGGAAGGTGAGTCGGCAGATGACGGCACCATCCTCGGCATGAACTTCTACATCGAAGGTGTAGACGACAAGCTTCCGCAGTAAGTTTTGCGGTTCAGACTTGCTGAAAGGGCGCCTTTGGCGCCCTTTCTTTTTAGCTTTCCCGTGAATAGGAAAATTCTTGAGTACTCACTTCACGATCTTTGCTGTTTCATATAACAAGCCGTCCCAAGGTACAGTGGGGACTGGTGACGGATGCGCAAGGATGAAGTTCGGGATCTGAAGATCGTCACGAATCTCCGCACCAGCCATGCCCGGGTGGTCGATCAGCTTGGCCTGGCAATCGTCGGCGGGCAGTTCGAGATCGGTGAACCCTTGCCCGGCGACACTGAGCTGGAATCGCAGTTCGACGTGTCGCGGTCCGTCCTGCGAGAAGCGATGAAAACGCTGACCGCCAAGGGCCTGGTCGTCGCAAAGTCACGCGTCGGCACTAGGGTGACCGATCGCTGCCATTGGAACCTCATCGACGAAGACGTTCTTCGCTGGCATTTCAAGGCGGGCGTCACCCGTGAATTCATCGACCATCTCTATGACGTCCGCCTGGTCTTTGAGCCTGCTTCGGCTGCCTATGCCGCCTTGCGCGCGACGCCCGAGGACTGCGCCGAATTGCGGCGCTATGCGAACCTGCTCGGTTCTGAAGATCTCGACTGGCAGAGCCAGGTGGAGGCGGACCTGCGTTTCCATGTGCTGCTCACCCTCATCGGCGCCAATCCCTTTCTCGAAAGCATGATCGGCTTCCTGAAGGCCGCCCTCGACGGCGCCTTCACGCTGGCCTTCGACCCGAAACTGGCCGGGCGGGGCGAGTCGATCATCGAGACGCATCTGGCAATCGTCGATGCGATCGAGAAGACGGATGCGGATGCCGCCCGCGCTGCAACGGAAAAAGTCGTCCAGCTCGGCCGCATCACGGCCCTGAAGGCCGCCGACGCGGCCGCCAAACGGGGCTGACGTCAACGCCGGTCTTGCAGCCCTGCGTCTCGGGCGTTAGTGAGAATCGCGTTTCTCATGCCCGGAGCCATCCATGACCCGCACATGCCTTGCCATCGTCCTTGCTGCCGGCGACAGCACCCGGATGAAGTCCTCGATGTCCAAGGTGCTGCACCCGGTCGGTGGACGTCCGATGATTGCCCATGTCATGGCGTCGATTGCAGCCTCCGGTGTCTCGGATGTGGCTCTTGTTCTCGGACGTGATGCGGAAAAGGTCGAGGCCGCGGCCAAGATCGGCGAACTCGCTGTTGAAAGCGTCCTGCAGACCGAACGCCTCGGCACTGGCCATGCCGTACTCATGGCCCGCGAGGCAATTGCCCGCGGTTATGATGAAATCCTGGTTGCCTATGGCGACGTTCCTCTGATCACTGCTGCCCCACTCAAGGCTGCCCGTGAAGCGTTGGCCGGCGGTGCTGACGTCGCGGTTATCGGCTTCCACACGAAAAACCCCACGGGGTACGGCCGGTTGCTGGTGGAAAACGGCGAATTGGTTGCGATCCGTGAGGAAAAGGATGCGACCGAGGCCGAGCGTGCCGTCACCTGGTGCAACAGCGGCCTCATGGCCATCAACGGGCAGAAAGCCCTTGAGCTCCTGAGCCGGATCGGCAACAGCAATGCCAAGGGCGAATACTACCTGACCGATCTCGTCGAGATCTCCCGTTCCCTGGGCGGCAAGGCGGTCGCCGTCGATGCGCCGGAAAGCGAACTGACCGGCTGCAACAATCGCGCCGAACTCGCCGTGATCGAGCGCCTCTGGCAGGAACGCCGCCGCCACGAGCTGATGGTCTCGGGCGTGACGATGATCGCACCGGAAACCGTCTTCCTCAGCCACGACACGGTCATCGGTCAGGATGCCCTCGTCGAGCCGAATGTCGTCTTCGGCCCCGGTGTCACCGTCGAGGGCGGCGCCGTGATCCATGCCTTCTCGCATTTGGAAGGTGCCCATGTGTCCGCCGGTGCGACCGTTGGACCTTTCGCCCGCCTGCGTCCCGGCGCCAACCTCGCCGAAGGCTCGAAGGTCGGCAATTTCTGCGAAGTGAAAAAGGCGGAAATTGGCAAGGGCGCCAAGGTCAACCACCTGACCTATATCGGCGACGCCGTGGTGGGCGCCGAAACCAATATCGGCGCGGGCACGATCACCTGCAATTATGACGGCGTGAACAAGCACGAGACTCGGATCGGGGCAGGGGCCTTCATCGGCTCCAATTCATCTCTCGTTGCCCCCGTCTCGATTGGCGATGGCGCTCTCATCGCCTCGGGCAGCGTGATCACCGAGGATGTGCCAGCCGACACGCTCGCCTTCGGTCGTGCCCGCCAGGAGATGAAGCCAGGCCGCGCGGCCGTCATCCGCGAGCGCAATCTTAGCCTCAAGGCCGCCAAGAAGTCCGGCAAGTAACAGCCCAATACCAACTTCACCGCTTGTAATGCTGCGTTGCATTACGAGACGAAACGCAATTTGACCTCATGTGCGATTGCCTATTGCGGCGGAACCGCTAGGAACAGTCCGCGTGATGGATATGAAACGGAGAATTGCATGTGCGGCATCGTCGGCATCGTCGGTAACAAGCCCGTAGCGGAGCGTCTCGTCGACGCCTTGAAGCGGCTCGAATATCGCGGCTATGATTCCGCCGGCGTCGCCACCATCAACGACGGCAAGCTCGATCGCCGTCGCGCCGAAGGTAAGCTCTTCAATCTCGAGACGAAGCTCGCCGGCGAACCGCTTCCAGGCAATATCGGGATCGCGCACACCCGCTGGGCCACTCACGGTGTGCCGAACGAAACGAACGCCCATCCGCATTTCGTCGATGGCGTCGCCGTCGTCCACAACGGCATCATCGAGAATTTCTCCGAGATCAAGGAAGAGCTCGCGGCCGAAGGCGCCGTCTTCACTACGCAGACGGACACCGAAGTCGTCGCCCAGCTCTTGGCCAAGTATCGCCGCCAGGGCCTTGGCCGCCGCGAAGCCATGCATGAGATGCTGCGCCACGTGACGGGTGCCTATGCGCTCGCCGTCATCTTCCAAGATGATCCCTCGACGATCATGGCTGCCCGCTCCGGCCCGCCGCTCGCGATCGGCTTCGGCGACGGCGAGATGTTCCTCGGCTCTGACGCGATTGCGCTTTCTCCTTTCACCAATCGCATCGCCTATCTGCACGACGGCGACTGGGCCGTGATCGGCAAGCAGGGCGCCCACATCTTTGATATCGATGGCAATCCGGTTGATCGCCCGGTGCAGATCTCCTCCGCAAGCGCCTATATGATCGATAAGGGCAATCATCGCCACTTCATGGAAAAGGAGATCTACGAACAGCCGGAGGTGATCTCCCACGCCCTGTCGCATTATGTCGACTTTGCCAATCACACGGTTCGGGACGCAGCAAACGAGGTCGACTTCGCCAACCTGCGCGGCCTCGCCATCTCCGCATGCGGAACGGCCTATCTGGCTGGCCTCGTCGGCAAATACTGGTTCGAGCGCTATGCCCGCCTGCCGGTCGAGATCGATGTCGCCTCGGAATTCCGCTACCGCGAAATGCCGCTGTCGAAGGACCAGGCGGCCCTCTTCATCTCTCAATCAGGTGAGACCGCCGATACGCTCGCATCGCTGCGCTACTGCCGCGACAACGGCCTGAAGATCGGCGCTGTCGTCAACGTCAAGGAATCGACGATCGCCCGCGAATCGGACGCCGTCTTCCCGATCCTCGCCGGCCCGGAAATCGGCGTCGCCTCCACCAAGGCCTTCACCTGCCAGCTCGCTGTGCTCGCTTCGCTCGCGCTCGCCGCCGGCCGTGCCCGTGGCACGCTGACGGCGACGGAAGAAAAGCAGCTCGTGAAGAGCCTGGCCGAAATGCCGCGCATCATGAGCCAGGTGCTGAACGCGGTGCAGCCGCAGATCGAGGCCCTGTCGCGCGATCTCTCCAAGTTCAAGGACGTGCTCTATCTCGGTCGTGGCACCAGCTATCCGCTGGCGCTCGAAGGCGCGCTGAAGCTCAAGGAAATCTCCTATATCCACGCCGAAGGTTATGCCGCCGGGGAGCTGAAGCACGGCCCGATCGCGCTGATCGACGAAAACATGCCCGTCATCGTCATTGCACCCTTCGACCGATTCTTCGAAAAGACCGTGTCGAACATGCAGGAAGTGGCAGCCCGCGGCGGCAAGATCATCTTCATCACCGACGAGAAGGGGGCAGCCGCCTCCAAACTCCCTACCATGGCGACGATCGTTCTGCCCGTGGTCGCCGAGATTGTCTCGCCGATGATCTATTCGATCCCGATCCAGCTGCTCGCCTATCACACGGCCGTCTTCATGGGTACCGACGTCGACCAGCCGCGCAATCTGGCCAAGTCCGTCACGGTTGAGTGATCCCGGATCGGGGCAGGCCGCTGCCCCAATTCTTGCTCTTGCGCCATGGGTGTCACTCCGGCATTGTCCGCAGCGTTACGGCACTGCACAATGACGGTGGGCATGACCGAAGGTTCTGACAGGATTTCGATGGCAACGAGGCTCAGGAACAACTTCCTGACCGGCTTGATCATTTGCGCGCCGATGGCGATCACCATCTACCTGACCTGGACCTTCATCCGCTGGGCAGACAGCTGGGTGAAACCCTATCTGCCGGATCGTTACAATCCGGAAGCCTATCTCAAGTTCGCCGTTCCCGGCACCGGGCTTCTCATCGCGATCCTCTTCATCACGCTTGTGGGCTTTCTCGGCCGAAACCTGATCGGCCGCTCGATCGTCTCCTACAGCGAAAACATCCTCAACCGGATGCCGCTGGTGCGCACCGTCTACAAAAGCACCAAGCAGATCTTCGAGACGGTGCTGAAGGAGCAGGGCAATTCCTTCAAGAAGGTGGGGCTGATCGAATTCCCCCGCGCAGGAACCTGGGCGCTGGTCTTCGTCTCGACGGATGCCAAGGGCGAAATCGCAGCCAGGCTCAATCAGGACGGCGAGGAAATGGTCGCCGTTTTCCTGGCGCCGACGCCTGTCCCGACCGCCGGTTTCCTGATGTTTGTTCCGCGCAGCAAGCTGATGCTGCTCGACATGAGCCCGGAAGAGGGCGTGAAACTCCTGATCTCGGCAGGTCTGGTTACGCCGGACTATACGCCGGCGACGCCCTCAGACGTTTTGGCCGCGATCAATGAGATCGACGATCTTCCCTTGAAAAGACAGCTATAAAGTCTCCAATTGTCACAATTGCTTGTCTGGATTCAGATCGCGGATGGTGTCGTATCCGTAGACTTGGCAATCGTCTAATTCTTCTCTTTGCCATGCTCTATCAATAAATCAGCCAGTTCCTTCCACGTTACTCTGTGGTGTTTTTTCTTGGCTCCCTTTTGATAAAAATCCACCGAACCCCTGCTAAGCCTGAACTCGCCAAGCTTATCGTCGTCTATTTCGACGTCAATTATGAGGTCCTTTTTTACTACTTCCACCGTTGGCATTTGCGATATGTTTAATTTTACTACCAATTTTCGTCCCCCTCTATGTCCTCCACGCATCTTGGTTGAATTACACGTGAACCGCAATCTTGTTTTAGGGCGAACTACGGCTAACCTGCATGCAGGAAGCGGATCGCCTCATCGCGCCGATGCAGATAGAGCAGCGTCCTGACCGCCTCTCCACGCTCGCTGGTCAATTCCGGATCCCGCTCCAGCAGATAGGCCGCATCCTTGCGGGCAATCTCCAGCAGATCGCCGTGATGCTCCAGGCTGGCGATCTTGAAGCCAGGCGTGCCGGACTGCCGCGTTCCCAAAAGCTCGCCTTCGCCTCTGAGCTTCAGATCCTCCTCGGCGATCAGGAAGCCATCCTCCGAATCGCGCAGGATCGATAGCCGCGCCTTTCCCGTTTCGCCGAGCGGTCCCTTGTAGAGCAGGATGCAGCTCGACGCCTCGTCGCCACGCCCCACGCGGCCGCGCAACTGATGCAGCTGGGCAAGACCGAAGCGTTCGGCATGTTCGATCACCATGATCGTGGCATCCGGGACATCGACGCCGACCTCGACCACGGTGGTGGCCACCAGCAGCCGCGTCTCGCCGTTCTTGAAGGCAAGCATGGCAGCGTCCTTCTCCGGCCCCGCCATGCGTCCATGCACCAAACCAATCGGCGCCTTGATGAACTGTGCCAGCACCGCTTGCCGCTCCTCGGCCGACATCAACTCGCTTTCCTCGGTTTCCTCGACCAGTGGGCAGATCCAGTAGGCCTTCTTGCCCTCGGCAATGGCGGAACGCAGCCGCTCGATGACGTCTGGCACGCGCTCGGTTGGCACAGTCACCGTCTGGATCGGCTTGCGGCCCGCCGGCTTCTCGGTGAGCTTGGAGACGTCCATGTCGCCGAAGGCGGCGAGCACCAGCGTGCGCGGGATAGGCGTCGCGGTCATGACCAGCATATGCGGCGAGATGCCCTTGGACGTCAGCCGCAGGCGCTGGTGCACGCCGAAGCGATGCTGCTCGTCGACTACGGCGAGTGTGAGGTTCCGGTAGACAACGGCATCCTGGAAAAGCGCATGTGTGCCGATGACGATCTGCGCTTCGCCGGAGGCGATCCGCTCCAGGATCGCTTCGCGCTCCTTGCCTTTGGTGCGCCCGGTCAGGACCTCGATCTTCAGGCCAGCCGCCGCACCGAGCTTGGCAAGCGTCGCGTGATGCTGCCGCGCCAGGATTTCCGTCGGCGCCATCAGGACAGCTTGCCCACCCGCCTCGACAGCGGCTGCCATGGCAAACAGCGCCACCAGCGTCTTGCCCGCGCCCACGTCACCTTGCACGAGCCGCAACATGCGCTGATCCGTCGCCATATCCTTCAGGATATCGTCGATCGCCGCCACCTGGCTGTTGGTCGGCGTAAAGGGCAGGGCGGCGCGGATCCTGCCGCTGAGTTCGCCCGTCGGTTTGATCGGTGTGCCCGGCACACGTCTCAGCTTCTGCCGCACCAAGGCGAGCGATACCTGGCCGGCGAGAAACTCGTCATAGGCGAGCCTGCGCCTTGCTGGTGCCTGCGGGTCGATATCCTTCTCGTCGCGCGGATTGTGGAGCGCGACCAGACAGTCGCGCACGCTGGCAAATCCCTGTTTGGTCGCGAGCGCCGCATCCGCCCATTCGGTAAGTTCCGGCATCTTCTCGACGGCGGATTCAACCGCCTTGCGCAACACTTTCGGTCCAAGCCCCGCCGTCAGCGGATAGACCGGCTCGACCAGCGGCAGGTTCTCCGCCTCGCTCGCCTTCACCATCAGGTCGGGATGAACCATGGATGGCCGACCGTTGAACCAGTCGACTTTCCCTGAGACCATGACGATCTCATCGACGGGCAGCGCCTTTTCCAGCCAGTTCCCCTTAACCCGGAAGAAGGTGAGCGCCAGTTCCCCCGTCTCGTCATGCAGGAAGATGCGGTAGGGCATGGTGTTCTTGCCCGGCGGGGGCGGCATGTGGCGGTCGACGCGTCCGGTGATGGTCACCAGCGAACCCTGCTGCGCATAGGCAATGCCCGGCTGGTGGCGCCGGTCGATCAGCCGGTGTGGTGCGAGGAACAGCAGATCGACGACCCGCGCATCCTCGGCATCCTCGCGCCCGAGCAGTGTGGCGAGAAGCTGAGCGACCTTGGGACCGACTCCGCTGAGCGAAGCCACGGAGGCAAAGAGGGGATCGAGAAGATGGGGACGCATGATGGGGGCAAAATGCCTCGCAAAATGCCGGTTTGGCAAGCTGACATTTGCCGGTCGCTGCTCTATAGAGGCGCCAAGAATTGGAAGGATGCCAAGATGACTGGACTGGTGAAAAGCAGTGCCGACCTCGATCCGCGCCGTCGGCGCATCCTGTTCCGCTGCTGGCATCGCGGCATCCGCGAAATGGACCTGATGCTAGGCCAGTTCTGCGAAGCCGAGATTGAGGGTCTGAGCGAGGCCGAACTCGACGAGCTCGAGCGCATCATGGCCGAGGAAGACAACGACCTCGTCCGCTACATCACGGGTGCCGATCCGGTGCCCGTCCATCTCCAGACACCGCTCTTCGAACGCATAGCCGCTCTCCGGCCGGATTTCTCCCCGGTCACGGGCGATGAAACCGCTGCAAAGTAACTGATGATGTCCCTGATCGATGTAAAGCGGATTGTCGGCGCACAATCCGCCCTGACGCTCTCTCATGTGCCCGACGGCATGGATGCCTTCATCCTCGCCGAACTCGCGCGTCAGGGCCGCCCTGTGGCCTACATCGTCTCCGACGGCCAGCGGCTGCAGAACCTCGAACAGACGTTGAGCTTTACCGCGCCAGACATCCCGGTCTTGAGCCTGCCGGCTTGGGACTGCCTGCCTTACGACCGCGTCTCTCCATCCGCAGACGTCTCCGCCCGCCGCCTTTCGGCGCTGTCAGCCCTGATTGCGCTTTATCTCAATCCGCATCCGGCGATCGTTCTCGTCACGGTCAACGCCATGCTCCAAAAGGTGGCACCGGCGGATGTGATCGATAGCCTTGGTTTCTCGGCCAAGCCCGGCAACCAGGTGCGCATGGATGACATTGCCGCCCGTCTTGAGCGCAACGGATTTGATCGTGTCGCAACCGTGCGAGAAGTCGGCGAATTTGCGGTCCGCGGCGGCATCCTTGATGTTTTCGTGCCCGGCGCAGAAGAGCCTGTGCGACTGGATTTCTTCGGCGATACGCTGGAATCGATCCGCTCTTTCGATCCGGCGAGCCAGCGCACCATTGGCCAGATCCGCTCGCTTGATCTGAACCCCATGAGCGAGGTGACGCTGACGCCCGAGAGCATCAGCCGCTTTCGCAAGAACTACTTGTCGCTTTTCGGTGCTGCGACCCGTGACGACGCCCTCTATGCCGCTGTCTCCGAGGGCCGGCGCTACGCCGGCATGGAGCATTGGCTGCCCATGTTCTACGACAAGCTGGAAACCACGTTCGATTATCTGCGCGGCTTCCGTATTGTCACGGATCATACTGTACGTGAGGCAGCAGACGAGCGCGCCAAGCTGATCCGCGATTACTACGAGGCGCGCCTCAACTCCGCCACCCCTGGCAAGGGCCATCTCGCGCAGGGCACGCCCTACAAGCCAGTCCCGCCGGAGCGGCTGTATCTCAGTGCGGGGGAGTTCGGCAAGTCGCTCGATGCCTTCGACCCCATCCGCATCACCCCCTTTGCAGAAGCCGGTGGAGAAAGCCGGTTGGTGATCGAGGTCAATGCCCGCCCGACACCCCGCTGGGCAAAGTCTGCCAACGAGGCCAGCGAAGAAGGCAATCGCGCCAACGTCTTCGGCCAGGCCGTCAGCTATATCGCCGACAAGCGCGCAGCCGGCGTCAAGGTCATCGTCTCCGGTTGGTCGGAAGGCTCGCTCGATCGCTTGCTGCAGGTACTGAACGAACATGGCCTGGAAAAACTCGTTCCAGTCGCCGCCCTGAAAGACGTCGACAAGCTGAAGAAGGGGGAGGCGGGTACCGCCGTCCTCAGCCTCGAAGGCGGCTTAGAGACAGACGGTCTCGTCATCATCGGCGAACAGGACATCCTCGGCGACCGCATGGTCCGCCGCTCCAAGCGCCGCAAGCGCGCTGCCGACTTCATCTCGGAAGTCGCCGGCATCGACGAAGGCTCGATCGTGGTGCATGCCGAACACGGTATCGGCCGCTTTGTAGGCCTGCGCACCATCGAGGCGGCCGGTGCCCCGCATGCCTGCCTTGAACTGCGTTATGCCGACGATGCCAAGCTCTTCCTGCCGGTCGAAAACATCGACCTCCTCTCGCGCTACGGCGGCGAGGCGACGGAAGTACAGCTGGATAAGCTGGGCGGCGGCGCCTGGCAGATGCGCAAGGCCAAACTCAAGAAGCGCCTGCTCGATATGGCTGGCGCCCTGATCCGCATCGCTGCCGAACGCATGACCCGGTCTGCACCCGTGCTCACCACCCAAGAAGGCCTCTACGACGAGTTCGCAGCCCGTTTCCCCTATGACGAGACGGAAGACCAGGAAACTGCGATCGAATCTGTCCGCTCGGACCTCGGCGCCGGCCGCCCCATGGACCGCCTCGTCTGCGGCGATGTCGGCTTCGGCAAGACGGAAGTGGCTCTGCGCGCCGCCTTCATCGCCGCAATGAACGGCATCCAGGTCGCCGTCGTCGTGCCGACCACGCTGCTGGCCCGCCAGCATTTCAAGACCTTTTCCGAACGCTTCCGGGGTCTTCCGATCCGTGTCCAGCAGGCCTCGCGCCTCGTCGGTACCAAGGAGCTGAACCTCGTCAAGAAGGAGGTCGCAGAGGGCAAGACCGACATCGTCGTCGGCACCCATGCGCTGCTCGGCTCCGCGATCTCGTTCAAGAATCTCGGCCTGCTGATCATCGACGAGGAGCAGCATTTCGGTGTGAAGCACAAGGAACGGCTGAAGGAGTTGAAGTCGGACGTCCACGTGCTGACGCTCTCGGCAACGCCCATCCCGCGCACCCTGCAGCTTGCCATGACCGGCGTGCGCGAACTCTCGCTGATCACAACACCGCCGGTCGACCGCATGGCGGTCCGTACCTTCATCTCGCCCTTTGACCCGCTCGTCATCCGAGAGACCCTGATGCGCGAGCATTATCGTGGCGGCCAGAGTTTTTACGTCTGCCCGCGTCTCGCCGATCTCGCGGATGTGAAAAGCTTCCTCGACGAGAATGTCCCGGAGCTGAAGGTTGCGGTCGCCCATGGGCAGATGGCAGCGGGCGAGCTCGAAGACATCATGAATGCCTTCTACGAAGGCCGCTACGATGTGCTGCTCTCGACCACCATCGTCGAATCCGGCCTGGATGTACCCACAGCCAACACGCTGATCGTGCACCGCGCCGACATGTTCGGCCTGGCCCAGCTTTACCAGATCCGCGGCCGCGTTGGTCGCTCTAAGGTTCGCGCCTTTGCGCTCCTGACGCTCCCGGTCAACAAAGTGCTGACCACAGGCGCCGAACGCCGCCTGAAGGTTCTGCAGTCACTCGACACGCTGGGTGCCGGTTTCCAGCTCGCCAGCCACGACCTCGACATTCCGCGGCGCCGGCAATCTGCTCGGCGAGGAACAGTCCGGCCATATCAAGGAAGTTGGCTTCGAACTCTACCAGCAGATGCTGGAAGAGGCGGTTGCCGAAGTGAAGGGCGTCGATGAGATCCACGACACCGGCTGGTCGCCGCAGATCCAGGTCGGCACTTCAGTGATGATCCCAGACGACTATGTGCCAGATCTGCACCTGCGCCTTGGCCTCTATCGCCGCCTGGGCGAAATCAACGAACTGGGCGAGATCGATGCCTTTGGCGCCGAGATGATCGACCGCTTCGGCCCCATGCCCGTCGAGGTCCAGCACCTGCTGAAGGTTGTCTACATCAAGGCGCTCTGCCGAAAGGCCAATGTCGAAAAGCTGGAAGCCGGCCCCAAGGGCGTCGTCGTCCAGTTCCGCGGCAAGCAGTTCCCAAACCCGGCAGCGCTCGTCGGCTATATCGCCAAGCAGGGCGCGATGGCGAAGATCCGCCCCGACCACTCGGTGTTCCTCACCCGCGACCTGCCGACACCGGAAAAGCGGCTGTCAGGTGCTGCGGTGGTGATGACGCAACTGGCGGAACTGGCGAAAGGTTGAGCGCGCCTCACTCGGCGCGTGGTGCAAGGCGGCGGATCTGGAACCCGGTCTTGTTCTGCTCGAAGCCTGCGGATTGGTAAAAGCCCAGCGTTTCGGGTTTCGTTGATCCGGTCAGCAGCATCACCTTGTAGCAACCCTGATCCCAGGCGCATGATACGGCGTGCTGCAGCGTCTCGCGGCCGTAACCGCGTCCCCGATACTCTGCAACGGTGACCACATTCTCGACCAGCGCATAAGGTTGGCCGCCACGCGTGAGGTTGGGGATGACGATCAGCGTGCAGGTGCTGACGATGGTGTCGTTGAGAACGCCGATATGGACGGCGCTGCCAGGGATGCGGACCAGGGCATCGAAATGTATCCCAGCAGCCTCGACGGAGAGTTCGGGATCTTCTGATATAAGATCTCGGTAGATCTGCAGGAGGCCAGCGAGGTCACCGCGCTCCGCCAATCGGACGACAAGCTTGGTCTCATCGGCTGGCTGATGCTCCATCGGTTTTCCTCAGTCGCCCTGTTCCGGCTTGATCGCCAGAGCCGCATCGCCCTTGCCGGCCACCGGCGGCGGAAGCGGCGTGTCGCGCTTGCGCTCGCGGATCAGCGTCAGGAGCCCTGACCCGACGATCAGCACGATGCCGATGCCCATCGGCCAGTCGACCTTGTCGCCGAAGACGAGGTAGCCCAGCAGGATGGCCCAGAGCATCTGGCTGTACTGGATCGGTCCGACGATCGGGGCTGGGGCATAAAACGACGCCAGCATCATGAAGATGTTGCCGACGGCGGCGAGCAGGCCGAAGGCGGCAAGCAGCATCAGGTCATAACCGCCAGGCGCCTGGAAGTCCGGCAGGGAGAAGGCCGCGCAGATGATGACGCTACCAAGCAGGCCGGCGCCATAGAGCGAGATATTCTTCTCCTGCGGCCCCATGGCGCGGAAGATGATGATCGTGACGGCGCCGGCAAACCCCGAGATCAGCGCTGCCAGATGGCCGACTTCCAACTCGCGAAAGCCCGGCCTCAAGACCATCAGCACGCCGAGAAAGCCGATCAGCACGGCGGCCCAGCGCTTCATGCCCACCTCTTCCTTGAGGAAGATCACCGACATGATCGTCGCAAAGCTCGGCAGCAGGAAGATCAGACAGAAGGCCTCGGCCATGGAGAGCTGGGTAAAGGCAATGATACTGCCGACCGTGCCGACGGCCGAACAGACGAAGCGAAGTCCCCAGAGCGGCCAGTTGGTGCTGCGCACCAGATCCGTATAGCGGTCGCCGCGCTTCATCAAAAAGGGGATGGCGACGAAGCCGAAGAGGCTGCCGATAAAGCCGGCCTCGAAGGCAGGCACGCGGCCTTCCACCATCTTCACGGCGGCATCACTGAAGGAATAGGCGGCAAAGCAGATGAAGGCGAAGAAAACGCCTTTAAGGGTGGTGTCGGCTGACAAGGTGATGATCCCGGGGAGGAGTTACCTCACCGGGATACGAGTGTTCGTTACAACCGTCAATTCAGATTGCGCAGCGCCTCGGCCTTCGCCTTGGCGATTTCGCGCAAGGCATTGGCAAGTTCCGCCGGCGGCTGGGCACCGCTTACGGCATATTGCTGGTCGAAGATGAAGAACGGCACGCCGTTGACGCCCATCTGCTTGGCGGCTTCGACCTCGGACAGCACGTGGTTGACGTCGGCATCGCCTGCCAGCAGCGATTCGATGACGGGACGCGACAGTCCGGCCTCGGTCGCAATGTCGAGCAGCACCGCCGCGTCACCGATATTGCGGCCCTGTTCGAAATTCGCCTTGAAAAGCAGGTCGACGACGCGGGTCTGAGTTTCGCGACTTTCCTGGCCTGCCCAATGGATCAGCCGGTGCGCATCGAGCGTGTTCGGGCCGACCTTGATCGCTTCGAAGTCAAAAGCGATGCCGACCTCGGCGCCGAGTGACTTCAGATGCGCATGCGCCTGGTCCATCTTGTCCTTGCCGCCGAGCTTCTTGGCCAGTTCGACCTGATGGTCGACGCCTTCAGGCGGATAATCGGGATTGAGCTGATACGGGCGCCAGTTGATGTCCACACTGACCTCGTCCTGCACCTCGGCAATCGCGAGCTCCAGCCGGGCCTTGCCGAGATAACACCAGGGGCAGACCACGTCGGATACGAGGTCGATGGTGATGCGGTCCATGAGGGTGTCCTTTCCTGGCAGAAATATGCCTGTCACTTAAAGCAAAGCGGGCCGGAGACAAGCTCCGGCCCGAAAACACAGCGTCAAACGCTTGGAGCTTACTGGACGCGCGCGTCGAACCAGGTCGGGCGCTGATAGCCGTAGAGCGGCGCCGTTTCCGGCCGTCCGATATGCTTCCAGCGCGCCACCCACTGTTCGCCGATATGGTAGAGCGGCACGACATAGTGCCCGGCAACGAGCAGCCGGTCATAGGCCCGCACGGCCGCCTGGAAATCGGCCGGCTCGCGCGCTTGCAGAAGCGCCTCCATCATCCGGTCGATGTCCGGATCGGCAACACCCGCATAATTGAAGCTCCCTGGGCATCCCTGGATTCCGATCCCCAACGGTTGACCTGCTCGGCACCCGGCGACAGCGACGAGGTATAGGACTTGATGATCATGTCGTAGTCGAAGCTGTTGGAGCGCGCCTGGTACTGCGCGTCATCGACAGTGCGGATCGCCATGTCGATACCGATGAGCTTGAGTGCGCGCTGGAAGGCGAGGGCCATCTTCTCCTGGCCTTCGTTCTGCGTCATCACCTCGAACGCAAGCGGTTTGCCGGAAGCATCCAGCATCTTGCCGCCCTGGATCTTGTAGCCGGCCTCGCCGAACAGCTTCACCGCCTTGGCCAGCGCCTTGCGATCGCCGCCAGAGCCGTCCGTCGCGGACTGCGTATAGGTGCCTGCCAGGATTTCGGGGGACAGCTTGTCCTTCGCCGCACCCAAGAGAGCGAGCTCCTTTTCGTCAGCGGCATTGCCGAAGGCACCGAGCGCCGAGTTCTGCCAGTAGCTCTGGGTGCGGGTAAACGCATTGCCGTAGAGCGTCTTGTTCAGCCACTCGAAATCGAAGGCCGTGTTGATCGCTTCGCGCACCTTCACGTCTGCGAAGATCGGACGGCGGGTGTTGAAGACGAAGCCCAGCATGCCCGCCGGCAGGCCCGGCTTGAAAGCTTCCTTCACGACGTCGCCATTCTGCGCTGCCGGGAAATCATAGGCCCGCTGCCAATGATTGGAATCACCGTCCGGATAGATGTCGATCTCGCCCTTCTTGAAGGCCTCGAACAGCGTCGCTTCCTGCAGGAAATAGGTGACCGTGATCTCGTCGTAATTGTCGAAGCCGATCTTCGAAGGCAGGTCCTTGCCCCAGTATTCGGTGTCGCGCGCCCAAGTCACTTTTTCGCCGGGCCGCAACTCCTTGATCTTGTAGGGACCGGATCCAACCGGAATGGCGAGCCCGCCCTGGTCGAAGGTGGCAGGATCGATCGCATGCTTGGGCAGGATCGGCGTGGCGGATGCAAAGATCAGCGGCGTCTCGCGATTCGCCTTCTCGTTGAAGGTGAACTTCACCCCGTGCTCGCCAACCTTCTCCATCTTGGCAACGGCATTCAGACGACCGTTAAAGGGCGGACGGCCCTTGTCGCGCAGCAGTTCGAAGGTGAAGATCACATCCTCCGGCGTGACAGGCTTTCCGTCATGCCACCTGGCCTTCGGGTTGATGTTGAACTGCACATAGGTGCGGTCCGCATCCCACTCGACGCTTTCTGCGAGCAGGCCATAGAGCGAGAAGGGCTCGTCGGCAGCGCGGGTCATCAGCGTCTCATAGAGCAGATTGCCGAATTCCGGATCCCAGACGCCGCGCGCTGTGGTCCGCATGCCCTTGAGCACGAAGGGGTTGAGCGCATCATAGGTGCCGACCACACCGTAATTGACCTTGCCGCCCTTTTTCACATCCGGCTTCACATAAGGGAAATGTTTGTAGTCGGCGGAGAGTGCCGGTTCACCATGCATTGCGATACCGTGAACGGGCTCCGCCTGGGCGACGGTGGCAAAGGGCAGCAGGCAAAGGCTAAACAAGAGACGGCGCAAGATCTCGGTCCTCCCGGGGGTATGGAATCTGCAAACTGCGCAGACGCTAGCACAATCACCATAAAACCAACACAAGCGGGTGGGATTTAGACGCGGTGAGTCGATCCGGCGTCAAAGAAACGCTGGATATTCCGGCCGCCACAATGTAACAGGTGACATGAATCCTCAGGGTCATGTATTTGCCTCATTTGAACGACAGGTGAGGGCAGACAAGACCGGCGAATGACGCGGCATTGAAGTCCGCGCGACAGGGGTTTTCAGGAGACGGAATACGTATGATGTTCAAACTAAGCAACGCAACGCGGACGGCTGTGTCTGCACTCGCATTGTCCTTCGCCGCTGCCGCCATGCCGGTTGTCGCGCAGGCCCAGGAAGCCGCCGCAGTTCCCTCCGAGGCGAAGTGGTTCAAGACCTGCGCCAAGCAGGAAGAATCCGACGTCTGCGTCGTCCAGAACCAGCTCGTGGCCGCCAATGGCCAGCTGATCACCGCCGTTGGCCTGATCACGGTCGAAGGCAAGGTCAACCGCAAGCTGCTTCAGGTCACGGTACCCTCGGCGCGCCTCATCCCGCCGGGCGTGATGATGCAGATCGACGGCGCCAAGGGCACGAAGCTCGACTACGCCGTCTGCCTGCCCGACCGTTGCACGGCTGAAATCCCGCTGACGGATGCAATCATCGACAGCCTGAAGAAGGGTGGCGAGGTCGTTTTCACCTCGATCAACTTCCGCCGCGCGCCGAACCCGATCAAGATCCCGCTGACCGGCTTCACCGGCGCCTTCGATGGCGAAGCCATGTCGCAGTCGCAGGCCGAAGAGCGCCAGCGTCTCCTGCAGGAAGCCATGCAGAAGAAGCAGGAAGAGCGAAACAAGGCGATCACCGACGCCCAGAACGCTGCCAAGCAGGGCAACTGATCCGCTTTACGGCAATGAATAACAAGAAGCCCGCGTCGTAAGACGCGGGCTTCTTTGCTTTGTGGTATCAGCGGGATGTCAGTGCGCGAAGTTCATCTTCGGCTTGTAGTGGCCGCTCTGCTGCGGCTCGAAAATCTGCTGGATCTGCGGATTGCGCAGCGGCTCCTGGCTCTGGTCGCGCTCAAGGTTCTGCTCGGACACGTAAGCCACATATTCCGTTTCGGAGTTTTCCGCGAGAAGGTGATAGAAGGGCTGGTCCTTGTGCGGCCGGACTTCGGCCGGGATTGCATTCCACCATTCCTCGGAATTGGCAAACTCCGGATCAACATCGAAAATCACGCCGCGGAACGGAAAGAACTTGTGCCGTACGACGTCCCCGATACCAAATTTAGCGCTTCGTTGTTTCATGGTTTGACTTCCTTTCCCTGTCATATTTGGGAAGAAAGACCGGTGAAATCAAGGGATGGTGTGTGACTGCGCGCCAGCCTGCCACACCTAGGCCGTCTTTCGGGCCGGAGCCGTGGCGAGCACGAGCCCTCCCGTGACCAGGACGATGCCGACCGCATGATAGGCCTCGAAGCGCTCTCCCAGAAAGACCACCGCCATCAGGATCGACATCGGCGGCATCAGATAAAGCGTCATGCCGGCAATACCGGGGCCAAAGACCTGCACCGCATGCTGGAAACAGTAGAAGGCGGCCAGCGAGGCAAACAGGATGATTCCACCGAGCTTGGCAAACTCAACGGCCGTATCGGGCAGCGGCGCACCCGACGCGATCTCGATCAATCCCGGTGGGATGAGCACGATGCAGCCAGACCATGCCAGAAGCGCAAACAGCGGCAGGGGTGGCATTTGCCGCACGGACGACCGGCGCAGCAGCAGCGAATAGGCGGCGAACGCGACGGACGCGACAAGGATTGCCAGATCACCGATGTTGAACGTGAGGCTCAGCAGTGCCTCAGGATGCCCTTTCAAGACGATGGCGATCACGCCGGCAAAGGCGATGATCATGCCGAACAGCTCCCGCTGCGTGATGGCCCGCTTCTGGAACAGCCACTGGAACAGGATAATGAACAAGGACGACGTCGTGTAGATCAGCGTCGCGTTCGAGGCGGTGGTCAGTGTCAGCGCCCAGTACACAACCCCACCGCAAATCCCCATGCCGAGAATGCCGAGCGTCAACCAGAGCGCCGTATGCTGCCGCACGAAGGCAAGGCAGGCTTGCCGCTGGCGCCAGATGAAGGGTGACATCAGCAGGGCCGCACCAAGCCACCGGAGCAGCGCGGTGGTAAATGGTCCAACCTCGCCCGTGATGCCACGCCCGAAAATCAGATTGGACGAGAAGAAGACTGGCGCCAGCAGAAAGAGCAGCCAGTCATAAAGGCGCGGATCGGTCGGCTTGGATGAAACGGGCATGGGATCGCTGACGGCGCAAGGGAAATGAGAACAAGAGCTAGCGCGCTGCAGCGCATGGCGAAAGCGCCTTTTCTGTCAAATGGTACGATCCGAAACGAAAAACGCCGGCGGATCTCTCCGCCGGCGCCGATCTCTGTCACCTGATAGATCAGGCCGAATAGTACATGTCGAATTCGACCGGATGCGGGGTCATTTCGAAGCGCATGACTTCCTGCATCTTCAGTTCGATGAACGAATCGATCTGGTCATCGTCGAACACGCCGCCGGCGGTCAGGTACTTGCGATCCTTGTCCAGGCTTTCGAGCGCTTCACGCAGCGAACCGCAGACGGTCGGGATCTTCTTCAGTTCCTTCGGCGGCAGATCGTACAGGTCCTTGTCCATGGCCTTGCCCGGATGGATCTTGTTCTTGATGCCGTCGAGACCGGCCATCAGCATGGCGGCGAAAGCGAGGTAGGGGTTCGCGGTCGGATCCGGGAAGCGGACTTCCACGCGCTTGGCCTTCGGATTGGAGCCGAAGGGAATGCGGCACGAAGCTGAACGGTTGCGGGCCGAGTAGGCGAGCAGAACCGGCGCTTCATAACCCGGGACCAGACGCTTGTAGGAGTTAGTCGACGGGTTGGAGAAAGCGTTGATCGACTTGGCATGCTTGATGATGCCACCGATAAAGAACAGGCAGCTTTCCGACAGACCGGCATATTCGTCGCCGGCGAAGGTCGGCTTGCCGTCCTTCCAGATCGACATGTGCACGTGCATGCCCGAGCCGTTATCGCCGAAGATCGGCTTCGGCATGAAGGTCGCGGTCTTGCCATAGGCATTGCGCAACCTGATGCACGACATACTTGTAGATCTGCATCTTGTCGGCGTTGCGCACCAGCGCGTCGAACTTGATGCCAAGCTCGTGCTGGGCAGCCGCCACTTCGTGGTGATGCTTTTCGACGATCACGCCCATTTCGCCGAGAACCGTCAGCATTTCGGAGCGCATGTCCTGCAGGCTGTCGATAGGCGGAACCGGGAAGTAGCCGCCCTTGACGCGCGGACGGTGGCCGAGGTTGCCGGTCTCGTAATCGGTATCGTCGTTCGACGGCAGTTCGGTCGAGTCGAGCTTGAAGCCCGTGTTGTACGGATCGGCCTTGTACTTCACGTCGTCGAAGACGAAGAATTCGGCTTCCGGGCCGACGAAGACCGTATCGCCGATGCCAGACGCCTTAAGGTAGGCTTCGGCCTTCTTGGCGGTGCCGCGCGGATCGCGGTTATAGGCTTCGCCGGAAACCGGATCGAGGATGTCGCAGAGGATGACCATCGTCGACTGGGCGAAGAAGGGGTCCATGTGCACGGTTGCCGGATCCGGCATCAGGACCATGTCGGACTCGTTGATGGCCTTCCAGCCAGCGATCGAGGAGCCGTCGAACATGACGCCATCGGCGAACATGTCTTCGTCGACACAGGCAATGTCCATCGTCACATGCTGCAGCTTGCCCTTGGGATCGGTAAAGCGCAGGTCGACGAACTTGATGTCGTTGTCCTTGATCTGTTTCAGGATATCGTTTGCGGTCGTCATATTTTTATGTTCCTCGCGTGAGCAGACGATTTAAACCCGACCTCCCTAAGTGTCGGGTCCGAGTTAGATGGCGTCGATGCCGGTTTCGCCGGTCCGGATACGGACGACTTCTTCGACATTCGACACGAAGATTTTTCCGTCGCCGATGCGGCCCGTCTGGGCTGCATTGCGGATGGCGTCGATGACGGCCTCCACGTTCTCGTCGGCCAGTACCACTTCGACCTTCACCTTGGGCAGGAAGTCCACGACATATTCGGCGCCGCGATAGAGCTCTGTATGGCCCTTCTGGCGACCGAAGCCCTTGGCTTCCGTCACGGTGATACCCTGCAGGCCGACTTCCTGAAGGGCTTCCTTCACTTCGTCGAGCTTGAAGGGCTTGATGATCGCTTCGATCTTTTTCATGAGAAAATTTCTCTCCGCTTCCTCAGTAAAGCAGGATGAGCCCCGCCCGCCGGGCTGGATGCATGGAATGTGCCAGTCTTTCGCGAAAATTACGCGAAAACCGGCGCCTCCTCCATCCGACCGGGCAAATCTCCAGCAAATTGGCCGGAAAAGCCAGCCCGTTTCGATCAAAATAACGATTTTGGCCAATCTTTTTTAATAGCGGGGCCGCGGCATAACCCCTTGCGGTCTTTGCGTTATCCCGAATGGATAAGGGCATAAAAAGTGCAAATGCATATAAAGTAAGCAATTGGCTCTGCCCAAAATCGTGCATCATTGCGCAAGGCTTGGAATATGCTCTAACCTCTGCGCATGAACCACCGCACTCCGGAAATCCTGCTTTCCCCATCTACCATGGCGCGCGTCGATCTCGCCGCAGCCCGGTCGGGCATAGACAGCTTCGCACTGATGATGCGGGCTGGCGAGGCTGTGGCCGCAGCAGCGCTCCGCCTCTACCCAGAGGCGCTGCGTTTCGTCATCCTCTGCGGACCGGGAAACAATGGCGGAGACGGATATGTCACGGCCTCGGCGCTCGCGCGGGCAGGATCGGACGTCGTCGTCTACAGCCTCGCGGATGTGGGCGTCCTCAAGGGCGATGCAGCCATGGCTCAGATAGCCTGCGGCCTCCCGGTCGCAGCCCTCGACGTCTTCCAGCCGCTTGCGGGGGACGTCATCATTGACGGGCTCTTCGGCGCCGGCCTGACCCGAGATGTCCCGCAGATCGTGATGCAGACCATCGCGGCCATTGAGGCAGTCGGTCTTCCGGTTCTGGCGATCGATCTTCCCTCGGGCATTGATGGCGCAACAGGCGGCATTCGCGGTGCTGCGTTCAAGGCGGCCCATACCGTCACCTTCATGACGCGCAAACCCGGCCACCTTCTTCTTCCCGGGCGACTGCATTGCGGTGACCTCGAAGTCTTCGATATCGGTATTCCCCGACGGTTCGTCGAGGCCGAGGCGGGCAAGCTCTGGGTCAACGGTCCCCATATCTGGGCCGGACAGGACAAGGCAGTCTCGGTCCAGGATCACAAGTATCGCCGCGGCCACCTGACGGTCTTTTCCGGACCGGAAACGGCAACCGGCGCGGCAAGGCTTTCGGCCAAGGCGGGATTGTCCGCCGGGGCCGGTCTGGTCACGCTGGCGTCACCAGCGTCAGCCCTTGCCACCAATGCCGGACATCTGACGGCCGTCATGCTGTCGCGCCTCGATACCGTCGCCGACCTCTCGGCCTGGCTTGCCGATACCCGGCGATCGACCTTCGTACTCGGCCCTGGTTTCGGCGACCTCGACCGGGCGCGCCGCTTTGCCGTAATGGTAGGGGAAGCCGGTCGCAGCCTCGTTCTGGACGCCGACGGCATCTCCGCCTTCAAGGACGCCGCCGATCAGCTGTCATCAGCATTCCAGGGTGGCGAGCCGCGACTGGTGGTGACCCCGCATGAAGGGGAGTTCGCTCGGCTCTTCCCAGACATCGCGTCGGATACTACGCTGGGCAAGGTGGAAAAGGCCTTGGCCGCCGCAAAGGCGCTGGGCGGCATCGTTGTTTATAAGGGTGCGGATAGCGTCATCGCGGCGCCCGACGGCCGCGCTGCGATCGAGGAGAAGGCCCCAGCAACTCTGGCCACAGCCGGCTCAGGCGATGTGCTTGCCGGGATCATCGGCGCCAGACTGGTCAATGGTATGCCGGCCTTCGAAGCAGCCTGCGCCGGCGTGCATCAGCACGGCCAGGCGGCCTTGAGGGCAGGGCAGGGCAAGACGGCAGAGGATCTCGTGGCGCATGTCCGGCCGGACTGACGGCCCGTCAGAGGCCTAAAGTTCTGCCGGCTGCACCAGACGGCTGCGTCGCAGCAGGCCTTCCCCTTCCAGAAGCGGATAGGCGATCGACACGAAGAGCGAGTTGA
This sequence comes from Allorhizobium sp., assembly GCA_965283865.1. GTDB lineage: Bacteria > Pseudomonadota > Alphaproteobacteria > Rhizobiales > Rhizobiaceae > Allorhizobium. The sequence goes on along the minus strand of CBDIQA010000001.1, from coordinate 2,677,629 downwards.
TCTCCTTCAGGTCCCGCATCGTGTCGATATGCAGCGAGCTCGATTCGAAGCTTGCGGCATTGCCCTGACGCAGGCGCTGCAGATGGCTTTCCTCACTGGTCTTCACCAAGCCGCGGATGGCCTCCTTCCGGGCGACGAGCTGGCGCGCATGTTCGAGATCGCGGGTGACCAGCAGGTTGAAGGCGAGATGCGCATTCTGCACTACCTCGTTATGCATGGCGCAGAGCTCGGCCCAACCTTCCGCCGAAAAGGCAACATTGCGCTCGCTCTTCTTGCGCGCCCGCGTCAGCATGTTCTGCGAGATGATATCGGCCGCCTGTTCGATCTTGATCGTTGCGCCCAAAAGGTTCTGGCACTGGGCGGCCGAGGTCTGATCGAGCGCCGTCTCCGAGATGCGGGCGAGGTAGAATTTGATGTCGCGATGGATCGTATCGATCTGGTCGTCGAGCGTCGCGATCCGCTCCATCTTCTTCGCGTCCCAACGCTCGAACAGATCGAAGATACCGTTCAGCATGACCTCCGTCTTGTCGCAGACCGCAAGAACCTCTCGTGTGGCGTTGGAGATCGCCTGCTGCGGGTTGGAAAGATCAACGACATTGAGCGCCGAGAGCCGGTCATCATTGGCGGCACGATCCTCCGACCGCGCCAGGATACGCTCAAACATGCCGGCAACGAGGCCGGCAAAGGGCAGACCAAGCACCAGCACGGCGCCGTTCATCGCCAGATGAACAAGAACGACGGCATCGCCGGGCTGGGCCGAGAAGACGGTCGGGCTGACAGCAAAGGCGAACTGACCGCCAAGCGCCACGAGCGTCATCATGCCCCGGATCACAACATTGCCCAGGGGTACGATCCTGGCATTCGGCTCGGCATTCTTGGTGAGCAGCGCAGCGATGATCGCGGCCCCAAAATTGATGCCAAGCACCAGCGGGATGATCAGCGCATCCGGCAACAAGTGCTTGTCGGCCAGCGATGCGACAAGAAGTACCGCAGCCACGCTCGAATGGAATGACCAGGCGAGCAGAGCCGCAAGCACGAAGGCGCTGACCCAGTCGCTGGCGAGATAGTTGAACAGGATCGGCAGGATGCTGCTTTCGCGCAGCGGTTCCGACGCTTCACCAATCAGCCGCAGCGACAGGAGAAGCAGGCCGAGACCAAACAGGATGCGGCCGATCTGTCGCCATCCCCGCGCTTCCGATGTCCGAAACGCGATGGTGCCGGCCAGAAGCAGCACCGGCACAAGCAGCGACAGGTCATAACGCAGGATGCGCACGACGAAGGCAGAGCCGAAATCGGCGCCGAGCAGCGTCGCAACTCCAATCGCCGGCACGACATAGCCGGCCGCCGAGAAGGAGGCGACAATCAGCGCCACCGCCGTCGCGCTCTGCAGGGCCACGGCAAACAGGAAGCCGGCAAAGGCCGCCGAGAACCGGTTGCCAACCGCATGCCGAAGCTTGTCCTTCAAGACGCCGCCATAGGCGCGTTCGATCCCGGTGCGGACCATGCGGGTCGCCCAGAGAAGCAGCGCGACTGCGCCGGCGAGATGGATGAAGACGGCGATGCCCGACATGGAAGTGCCCCGAACTCTCATATTCTGGACACGCACGTCCAAAGAGGGAAGCATGCCGGCCCAGCGCGCAGAAATGACCGCGACTCTGCGACCGAGCCTAGTCCAGTTTCGCCAATGTCACAAATTGATGACATCCAAGAGGCCGGGGAGGTCAGTCGATCCGCTTCTTGAGCTCGATCGCGCCCTTCGGCGCATTCACCTTGCCGCCCGATATGAAGAAGGCAAAGACATCGCGCGGCTCGTTCGTCGCCGGCTTGTCCTTCGCGATCAGGTTCAGGTCGCCGGGTACGTTGCCAGCAGCATAGGTCTTGAACCGCTCGCCCCAGGCGTCGATTTCCCCAGGCGGATAGCAGGTCGGTGTCTCGTCGGTCCCCTTCTGCAGCCGGGCATAGACAAAGTCCGCCGTGGGATCTGCAAACATCGGATAATCGTGATGGTCGGCACACACGGCCGCCACCCCATGCCGGCGCAGCATGTCGATGAACTCCGGCACCAGAAAGCTCTCATGCCGAGGCTCGACCACATGACGAAGCGGCTGGCCGTTCAGTGTCTTCGGCAACAGGTCGAGGAAGGCCTCGAAATCGTCAGCGTCGAATTTCTTCGTGCCCATGAACTGCCAGAGGATCGGCCCGAGATGACCCCCAAGCTCCTCGATGCCCTGATGCAGGAACTTCTCCACCGACGGCCCGGCCTCGGCCAGTATCTTGCGGTTCGTGCAGAACCGGCTGGCCTTGAGCGAAAAGACGAAATCCTCTGGCACCTCCGCCGCCCATTTGGCAAAGGTCGCCGGCTTCTGGCTGGAGTAATAGGTGCCGTTCACCTCGATCGCGGTCAGCTGCCGGCTGGCATAGTCCAGCTGGCGCTTCTTCGGCAGATCTGAGGGATAAAAACTGTCGTCCCAGGGGTCGAAGGTCCATCCTCCGATACCGGTGCGGATCGTGCCGGATTTGGTCATGGCTTGAAGTCTTCCTGTTCAGTTTCGGCAAACCCAGCGGTCTGGCCGACATCTTGAAGGATCAATCGATAAACCCGTCCTTCACGGGCTGCTGCGACCAGATCGCCCCGGCGAAGCGCCTCCCGTGCTCGATCAAGCTTTCGGACCTCGTCGAGCTTGGCGGACAGCCCCCACGACCCTGCGGCCTCATCCAGGGAGATCGAAACCTCGACGGCAAGATCTCCCTCCCGAACCATTTGCACCGTGGTCGTCATGTTTCATTCCTCCGCGAATATCCGTCCTTCCAGCGATCGGGATCAGGACGATAGGCCGTGACCAGAACTGCCGGTTCCTGAGCGCCTGCCGGCAAGCCCCATACCAAATGGATGGGCGATTGATTTTCATCGAACTGCAACACAAGGACCGCCGGTCCTTTGAAGTAGTCGGGGTAATCTTCGACCAGCAAAGCGCCAGCTATTCCATCGATCAGAGGCTCGATGAAAATATCTTCATTCACCAACTTCTGTAACGCATGAGCGGACACCCGCAGATTCCCGTCCCCAACGAGCCGGACGATCCGCTGCAGTGTTTCGCTCATCCGATCACTCCGCCGCCTGCACCTTCTTCACCGGCCGCCGCTGCAACAACTCCTTGAGGAACTGCCCCGTATAGGAGGCCTCGACCTTCACCACCTCTTCCGGCGTGCCCTGCGCCACGATCTGGCCGCCGCCATCGCCACCTTCAGGGCCGAAATCGAGGATGTAGTCAGCCGTCTTGATGACCTCGAGATTGTGTTCGATGACCACGACGCGTATTGCCCTGGTTCGACCAGTTCGTGCAGCACTTCCAGGAGCTTGGCCACATCGTGGAAATGCAGGCCGGTGGTCGGCTCATCCAGGATGTAGAGCGTGCGGCCGGTCGACGCGCTTCTGACAGTTCCTTGGCGAGCTTGACGCGCTGCGCCTCGCCGCCTGACAGGGTGTTCGCCTGCTGGCCGACCTTGATATAGCCAAGGCCGACATCGCGCCAGCGCCTGCAGCTTGTCGCGCACCGCCGGCACTGCCTTGAAGAACTCGACGCCTTCCTCGACCGTCATGTCGAGCACGTCGGCGATCGACTTGCCCTTGAAGGTGACGTCCAGCGTCTCGCGGTTGTAGCGCTTGCCCTTGCAGACGTCGCAGGTGACATAGACATCCGGCAGGAAGTGCATCTCGATCTTGATGACGCCATCGCCCTGGCAGGCCTCGCAGCGGCCGCCCTTGACGTTGAACGAGAAGCGACCCGGCTCGTAGCCGCGCGCCTTGGCTTCCGGCAGACCGGCGAACCAGTCGCGGATCGGCGTAAAAGCGCCGGTATAGGTCGCCGGGTTGGAGCGCGGCGTGCGCCCGATCGGCGACTGGTCGATGTCGATGACCTTGTCGATGATGCTCGAAACCGTCGATGCGTTCGTGTTCGGCCGGATTCTCACGCGCACCCATCACAGCGTGCGGGCAGCCGCCTTGTAGAGCGTCTCGATCAGGAAGGTCGACTTGCCGCCACCCGATACACCCGTGACTGCAGGTGAACACGCCGAGCGGAATGGCCGCCGTGACGTTCTTGAGGTTGTTGCCCTTGGCGCCAACCACCTTGATCTGCTGGCCCTTTTTCGGCTTGCGCCGCTGCGCGGGAACACCGACGCCCATTTCGCCCGACAGGTATTTGCCGGTGAGCGATTTCGGATGTGCCATAATGTCCTGCGGCGAGCCTTGCGCGATGACCTGGCCGCCATGGATGCCGGCCGCCGGACCGATGTCGACGACGTAGTCGGCCGTCAGGATCGCATCCTCGTCATGCTCGACGACGATCACGGTATTGCCGATGTCGCGCAGATGCTTCAGCGTATCGAGCAGCCGCGTCATTGTCGCGCTGGTGCAGGCCGATCGACGGCTCGTCCAGCACGTAGAGCACGCCCGTCAGACCCGAACCGATCTGCGATGCCAGCCGGATGCGCTGGCTCTCGCCGCCCGACAGCGTGCCGGAATTGCGCGACATCGAGAGGTAGTCGAGGCCGACATCGTTGAGGAAGCGCAGGCGCTCGCGGATTTCCTTGAGGACACGGACGGCGATCTCGTTCTGCTTGTCGGTCAGCTTCGCCGGCAGGTCTTCGAACCAGGAGCCCGCATTGCGGATCGCCATGTTCGTCACCTGGCCGATATGCAGCCCGTTGATCTTGACCGCGAGCGCCTCGGGCTTCAGGCGGAAGCCGTTGCAGGCCGGGCACGGGGGCGGCCGACATGAAGCGCTCGATCTCCTCGCGCGCCCAGGCACTGTCGGTCTCCTTCCAGCGCCGCTCGAGGTTCGGCACGATGCCTTCGAAGGTCTTGGTCGTCGTGTAGGAGCGCGCCCCATCGGCATAATGGAAGTCGATCTTCTCCGTCGGTGCCGTGCAGGATTGCCTTCTGTGCAGCATCCTGACAGCTCCGACCACTTGTTGCGTCAGCTTGAACCCGAAGGCCTTGCCCAGCGCTTCAAGTGTCTGGTTGTAATAGGGCGAGCTGGACTTGGCCCAGGGCGCGATGGCCCCGTCATTCAGCTTGCGATGCACTTCCGGAACGATCAGCGCCGGTCGTCGATCTTCTGCTGACTGCCGAGACCGTCACAGGTCGGGCAGGCGCCGAAGGGATTGTTGAAGGAGAAGAGCCGCGGCTCGATTTCCGGAATGGTGAAGCCGGAAACCGGGCAGGCGAACTTTTCCGAGAACAACACGCGTTCATGCGTCTCGTTCAAGGACTTGTTGGCCGAGCCGCCAGCCGCGGTTTCCTCCGGCGGCAGCGGCTTGTCGGCATATTCGGCAACCGCCAGACCGTCGGCGAGCCGCAGGCAGGTCTCCAGACTGTCGGCCAGGCGGCTTGCAATGTCAGGGCTGCACCACCACGCGGTCTACGACCACGTCGATGTCGTGCTTGTATTTCTTGTCGAGCGTCGGGGCCTCGGCGATCTCGTAGAACTGCCCGTCGATCTTGACGCGCTGGAAGCCCTTCTTCATCAGCTCGGCGAGTTCCTTTTGATACTCGCCCTTGCGCCCGCGCACCATCGGCGCAAGGATATAGAGACGTGTGCCTTCCGCCAGCGCCAGGATCGCGGTCGACCATCTGGCTGACCGTCTGGCTCTCGATCGGCAGGCCCGTCGCCGGCGAATAGGGAACGCCGACGCGCGCAAACAACAGACGCATGTAGTCGTAGATCTCGGTGACCGTGCCGACCGTCGAGCGCGGATTGCGCGAGGTCGTCTTCTGCTCGATCGAGATCGCCGGCGACAGACCGTCGATCTGGTCCACGTCGGGCTTCTGCATCATCTCCAGGAACTGCCGCGCATAGGCCGACAGGCTCTCGACGTAGCGCCGCTGGCCCTCGGCATAGATCGTGTCGAAGGCGAGCGACGACTTGCCGGAGCCGGAAAGCCCCGTCATCACGATCAGGCTGTTGCGCGGCAGATCGAGGTCGATGCCCTTGAGATTGTGCTCGCGCGCGCCACGGATGGAAATGGTCTTGAGTTCGCTCATGTCAGGCTCTGATCGGCAAAGGGAAGGGGACTGTCCTTGGGAGAACTGTCCTTATGTAGTCAACGAAGCTCCCGAGTCGAGGCGCAAGGCGCCACCACGGCGGAATTTCGATTCTGTTGACAGGATCATAGAGAAATACTAGAACAAATAAAGAACATTTTCGCTGTGGATTTAAGACCGTAACCGCCCAATCGCCGAAGCGGATGGGATAAGGTGGCATTTGATTGGATTTTGAACGCCGCGGCGGCGCGGCAGTAAGGTGAGTGTCATGGCTGGTAGCGTCAACAAGGTCATTCTGATCGGCAATCTCGGAGCCGATCCCGAAATCCGCCGGACCCAGGACGGACGGCCGATCGCCAACCTGCGCATCGCGACGTCTGAAAGCTGGCGCGACAAGCAACAGCGGCGAGCGCAAGGAAAAGACCGAATGGCATTCGGTCGTCATCTTCAACGAAGGCCTCTGCAAGGTCGCCGAGCAGTATCTGAAGAAGGGCTCGACCGTTTACGTCGAAGGCCAGCTCCAGACCCGCAAGTGGCAGGACCAGACCGGCGCCGACCGTTACTCGACGGAAGTCGTCCTGCAGGGCTTCAACGGCAACCTCACCATGCTTGGCGGTCGCGGTGATGGTGCTGGCGGCGCACGCGGCGGCAACGACTTCGGCGGCGCAGATTACGGCGGCGGCGGTGGTGGTTACGACGGCGGCTACGGCTCGCCTGCACCGTCGCGTGGTGGCTCTTCCGGTGGCGCAAGCCGCGGCGGCAGCGCCCCTTCCGGCGGCTTCTCGCGCGATCTCGACGACGACATCCCGTTCTGAGAGCCGTTTCGGCAGAACGAATTCATGGGGGCTTCGGCCCCCATTTTCGTATACAGGCGGCACTGGGTGATGATGGGCGATGAGGGAATTAGGTGATTGCCGAAATGGCTATCGCTTTGCTTGTTTCCTCAGCCGATAAAGGCAGATTTCACCCCGTCAACGACGAACTGAACAGAAAGTGCCGCAAGAAGCACACCGAGCAGACGCGTCAGCAGCGCACGGCCGGTCACGCCCAGGAAGCGGTTGAGGCGCTCGGCAAGGTAAAGCGAGACAAAGACGAGGCCCAGCACCACGCCGATGACGGCGACCAGCTGCAGCTTGCCGATCCATCCGTCCATCGTGCCCGAGATCAGCACCGTGGCGGAAATCGCGCCCGGACCTGCGATCAGCGGGATGGCAAGCGGGAAGACGGCGAGGTTATGAATGTGATCCTTGGTGATCGCGTCATCCGTGGTCTTTTCCTTACGCTCGTTGCGTTTCTCGAAGATCATCTCGAAGGCGATCCCAAACAGCATCAAGCCGCCGGCGATGCGGAAGGCGCCCATGGAGATGCCGAGCGCGCCGAGAATGGTGGCGCCGAACAGCGCAAACACGGTGAGGATCGCAAAGCCCATGACCGAGCCGCGTATCGCGACCTGCTGGCGCTGCGCCCGGGTCATGCCCTGGGTCAGGCCGAGAAACAGCGGCGCGAGCCCCGGCGGGTCGACGGTGACCAGCAGGGTGGTAAAGGCGCTGATCATCGTGTCGGTCATGGCCATGGTGTCGAATTCTCCTGTGCGAAGGCCCATAAAGCCGAAGCCTTGGTGGGCTTGCAAGGCTGAGGCCCAAGATATTGAGAGAAATGCCTTTCCGCAGCCGCAAAAGCCTGTTTATAACCAGCCTCGAAATTGGCGCGCGCGCGCGTGTTCCGCTATAAATTTCCCAGTGATTCCGAACAAAGATCGTGACCTGATTTGACTGATCAAAGCACTCCCGGCGGCGGCAAGTTCCCGCAAGGCATCGAGCCTATTTCCATCATGGAGGAAATGCAGCGGTCCTATCTCGATTACGCGATGAGCGTTATCGTGAGCCGCGCACTTCCCGACGTGCGTGACGGGCTCAAGCCCGTCCACCGCCGTATCCTGTACGGCATGAATGAACTCGGGCTCGACTGGAACAAGAAATACGTCAAGAGCGCCCGCGTCACCGGTGACGTCATGGGTAAGTATCACCCGCATGGCGACTCCGCGATCTACGACGCGCTGGCCCGTATGGCGCAGCCATGGTCGCTGCGCATGCCGCTGATCGACGGTCAGGGCAATTTCGGTTCCGTTGACGGCGACCCACCGGCCGCCCAGCGTTACACGGAATGCCGCCTAGAGAAGGTCTCGCACGCGCTGCTCGACGACCTCGACAAGGAAACGGTCGACTTCCGCGACAACTACGACGGCACCATGTCGGAGCCGGTCGTCGTTCCCGCCAAGTTCCCAAACCTTCTGGTCAACGGTGCCGGCGGTATCGCCGTTGGTATGGCGACCAACATCCCGCCGCACAATCTCGTCGAAGTGCTCGACGGCTGCACGGCGCTGATCGAAAATCCGGCCATCGAGCTGCCGGAACTGATGCAGATCATCCCGGGGCCTGACTTCCCGACCGGCGCCATGATCCTTGGCCGCTCGGGCATCAAGTCGGCTTACGAGACAGGCCGTGGCTCCGTCGTCATGCGCGGTGTTGCCCGCGTCGAGCCGATGCGCGGCGACCGCGAACAGATCATCATCACCGAGATCCCCTATCAGGTGAACAAGGCGACGATGATCGAGAAGATGGCCGAACTCGTGCGCGAAAAGCGCATCGAGGGCATCTCGGACCTGCGCGACGAATCCGACCGCGAAGGTTACCGCGTCGTCATCGAGTTGAAGCGCGACGCGAATGCCGATGTCATCCTGAACCAGCTCTATCGCTATACCCCGCTGCAGACATCCTTCGGCTGCAACATGGTGGCGCTGAATGGCGGCAAGCCGGAGCAGCTCACTCTGCTCGACATGCTGCGCGCCTTCGTCTCCTTCCGCGAGGAAGTGGTCAGCCGCCGCACCAAATATCTGCTGCGCAAGGCCCGCGAACGCGCCCATGTCTTGGTCGGTCTCGCGATTGCGGTTGCCAATATCGACGAAGTCATCGCGCTCATCCGCAAGGCGCCGGATCCGGCGACCGCCCGCGAACAGTTGATGACCCGCCGCTGGCCGGCCCATGACGTGGAATCGCTGATCCGCCTGATCGACGATCCGCGCCACCGCATCAACGAAGACCTGACCTACAACCTCTCGGAAGAGCAGGCCCGCGCCATCCTCGAACTGCGTCTCGCCCGCCTGACGGCTCTGGGTCGCGACGAAATCGATGAGGAACTGAACAAGATCGGCGCCGAGATCTCTGACTATCTCGACATCCTGTCGCTCGCGCGTCCGGATCCAGCAGATCGTCAAGGACGAGTTCAGCGCAATCCGTGATGAATTCGGCACCCCGCGCCGGACCCAGATCGTCGACGGCGGTCCTGACATGGACGACGAGGACCTGATCGCCCGCGAAGACATGGTCGTCACCGTGTCCCATGCCGGCTATATCAAGCGCGTTCCGCTGACGACCTACCGTGCCCAGCGTCGCGGCGGCAAGGGCCGCTCCGGCATGGCCATGAAGGACGAGGATTTCGCCACCCGTCTGTTCGTCGCCAATACGCATACGCCGGTGCTGTTCTTCTCCTCGCGCGGCATCGTCTACAAGGAAAAGGTCTGGCGTCTGCCGATCGGCACCCCGACCTCGCGTGGCAAGGCCATGATCAACATGTTCCCGCTGGAGCCCGGCGAGCGCATCACCTCGATCATGCCACTGCCCGAGGACGAAACGAGCTGGGGCAACCTCGACGTCATGTTCTCGACGACCCGCGGCACAGTTCGCCGCAACAAGCTTTCCGACTTCATCCAGGTCAACCGCAACGGCAAGATCGCGATGAAGCTCGAGGAAGAGGGCGACGAGATCCTCGGCGTCGAAACCTGCACGGAGCACGACGACGTGCTGCTGACGACCGCACTCGGCCAGGCGATCCGCTTCCCCGTCGATGAAGTCCGCGTCTTTGCCGGCCGCAACTCGATCGGCGTGCGGGGTCTGACCTTGGCAGATGGCGACCGTCTGATCTCGATGACCATCCTCGGCCATGTCGATGCCGAGCCATGGGAACGCGCGGCCTATCTCAAGCGCTCTGCTGTCGAGCGTCGCGCAAGCGGCGTCGAAGAGGACGATATCGCATTGGTCGGTGAAGAAGTCGCCGAAGAGGGCGAACTGCAGGAAGACCGCTACCAGGAACTGAAGGCACGCGAGCAGTTCGTGCTCACAGTCTCGGTCAAGGGCTTCGGCAAGCGCTCGTCGTCTTACGACTTCCGCAGCGCCGGTCGTGGCGGCAAGGGCATCCGCGCCACTCGACCTACGTCGAAGACTGGCGGAAATCGGCGAGCTGGTTGCGGCCTTCCCGGTCGAGGAAAAAGACCAGTTGATGCTCGTCTCCGACGGTGGCCAGCTGATCCGCGTGCCGGTGAACGGCATCCGTATCGCGAGCCGCGCGACCAAGGGTGTGACCATCTTCTCGACCGCCAAGGACGAGAAGGTCGTATCGGTCGAGCGTATCAGCGAGCCGGAGCGCGTTGAGGACGTCGTTGAAGCTGCCCGCCATGCTGTCGAGCGAGGGCATTGCTGCCCCGATCGCAGATGCCGGCAGCGAAACGCCGACGGAATGACCAAGAGCCGGCCCTCCGGGGCCGGCTTCAAACAAACGAATGAATAACGAAAAGCCCGCCGGACTTGTGATCCGAGCGGGCTTTTTGCTGGAGGTCTGCATCAAGTTCGATGCGGTCTTCATTGGGCCGGCGTGTGGATCCACCGACTGTGACCGCTTGGGATCGGTCTCAGAATGCCTTGCGGCGTTCCATCATGGCCCGGAAGTCATCGTCTTCGCGCTTGAGTGCGGCAATCGCCGAAACAACGGAGGCAACAAACATGCCGCTGATCAGGGCAGCCAGTACCGACAGGGTGATAAACATGGGCTTTCCTTTCTTTCTCAGCGGGGTTGTTGCTTTTCTAGCGGCGAAGATTTGATTTCCGATTAATGCCCGAAGCTGTGGTAGCGGGCGGTCATCGGCGGGCCGTAGAAAGCAGCGTCGCCGCTGTCTTTGATGTAAAAGGTTGCGGAGGTGGCAACCATGGCAGTCATCATCATCATCCATACGAGGTTGATCAGGGTAACTTTGTCATGCATTGCTTTAGTCCTTTGCGTACCGGCATTCGCAGCCGTAAAATGTTTGCGCACGGAAATAGTTCCCGCACAGTGTAGGAAGATGTTTACCAACCGCCGCCTGAAGTCCCCTTGAACACGCCGTTCATCTGGCGTTCATCTTTGCAATCGAATTGCGACGCCTCGATCTGATCTCGAACGACCATCAGGCCGAGTTCGACGAGCAGGGATGCGGCGATTGCGGCGGCGATGAGAAGGACCAGCATGGGAACGACCTTGTGGCTTGGCGGGTTGGTGCAACACTGCTGTTCTAGGGCGCCCCGCCTGAAACGACCTTGAATGGGCCGTTCATCTGTCGTTCAGCGCTGGAAAATGGCGGGGAGCGAGCCGAAACGTGACCTTAAGCCTCCGCTTGCACGCTTGCGAACTCAGGCCTTCCATGACAAAAGGCGGGCGAAACCAAAGAACGGGCTCTCATGGCGACCGCTTTTTATCCTGGCTCCTTCGATCCGATGACCAATGGTCATCTTGATGTACTCGTGCAGGCGATGAAGCTCGTGGAACGTCTGGTCGTGGCGATCGGGACGCATCCGGGAAAGACGCCGCTCTTCAGCTTCGAAGAGCGCGCCGAGTTGATCCGCGCTTCGCTGGCCGCAGTTCTGCCGGCGCGGGCAGGGGACCTTGAAGTCGTGTCCTTCTCCGATCTCACTATTCATGCCGCCCGACGTCATGGCGCCAGCATCATGCTGCGTGGCCTGCGCGACGGCACGGATCTCGACTACGAGATGCAGCTGGCCGGCATGAACGCCACCATGGCACCGGACATCCAGACCATCTTTCTGCCGGCTGCGACCGCCTCACGGCCCATAACGGCCACATTGGTTCGCCAGATCGCCGCCATGGGTGGAGATGTCGGCGCCTTCGTGCCGGCCCCGGTGCTGGCTGCCCTCAATTCCAGATACGGCCGCTGAGCCGCAATTTTTCAGAACGGGAGTGATCATGAAGCTCGTCCAACTCGCAACCGCATTCCTCCTGGCCGTCGCCGGTTTCGGCTCCGCCCAGGCCCAGTCCAACGAAGACTTCCTGACCATCCAGCTGAAGGACGGCCCGGTCGTGATCCAGCTGATGCCGGAAGTTGCCCCGAAGCATGTCGCGCAGATCAAGGATCTCGCCGCCAAGGGCGAATATGACAACGTCGCCTTCCACCGCGTCATCGAGGGCTTCATGGCCCAGACCGGCGACGTCCAGTTCGGCGACATGGAAAACGGCTTCGAGCCTGGTCGCGCTGGCACCGGCGGCTCCAGCCTGCCAGACATCGAGGCTGAATTCTCGAGCGTACCCTTCGAGCGCGGCACGGTCGGCATGGCCCGCAGCCAGGACCCGAACTCCGCCAACTCGCAGTTCTTCATCATGTTCGCCGAGGGCGGCTTCCTGAACGGCCAGTACACGGTTGTCGGCAAGGTCGTCGCCGGCATGGAATATGTCGACAAGATCAAGCGTGGCGAAGGCGGCAACGGCGAAGTCACCGACCCGGATCGCATGATCAAGGTCACCGTCGGCCGCAACTAATATCTACCGGGCGAAAAGCCCCAACCAAGGAGAAACACCATGGCCGAGATCAAGGATCCGGAAAACACCATCCTGATGGAAACCACCAAGGGCAAGGTCGTCATCGCGCTCTTCCCGGATCTGGCCCCCGGCCATGTCGCCCGCATCAAGGAACTGTCGCGCGAAGGCGCCTATGACGGCGTCGTCTTCCACCGCGTCATCCCCGACTTCATGGCCCAGACCGGCGACGTGAAGTTCGGCAAGAAGGGTGGCGCAGACTTCAACCCCGGCCGTGCTGGCATGGGCGGCTCCGACAAGCCGGACCTGAAGGCCGAATTCTCGGCCACCCCGCACGTGCGCGGCACCTGCTCGATGGCCCGCTCGCAGAGCCCGAACTCGGCCAACTCGCAGTTCTTCGTCTGCTTCACGGATGCACCGTGGCTGAACAAGCAGTACTCCGTCTGGGGCCAGGTCATCGAAGGCATGGACGTCATCGACCAGATCAAAAAGGGCGAGCCCGTCAGCGACCCGGATTCGATCGTCTCGATGAAGGTTGCCGCCGACGCCTGATCGGCTTAAAGCCACACGAAGCCCGCCTCGGTGCCTGGCACCCGGGCGGGTTTTCGCGTTTAGATCTTCCACCCACACCCTGACAGACAGCGATGCGTGTAGACCTTTTCGACTTCGATCTTCCGGACGACAACATTGCGCTGAGGCCCGCAAGCCCGCGCGATCACGCCCGTTTCCTGGTCGTCCGTCCGGACCAGACACCGGTGCTCGAAGACCACCATGTCTACGACCTCCCGTCGTTCCTGAAGCCCGGCGACGCATTGGTCTTCAACGACACGAAGGTTATTCCCGCACAGCTCGAAGGGATCCGCCATCGTGAGGGCGCCGAGGAAATCGCCGTTTCCTGTACGCTGCATATGCGCGTCGGTGCGTCCAGATGGAAAGCCTTTGCCAAGCCCGGCAAGCGCATCAAGCAGGGTGATCGCATCGACTTCGGTGTGGGGCTGGGAGACAGCTCTGCCTGCCTCATGGGTTCGCTGGTTGCGACCGTCGCCGAGAAAGGCGAAGCCGGCGAAATCGATCTCGCCTTCGATCTCTCGGGCCCCGATCTCGATCAGGCGATCGCTACCGTCGGCCATATCCCGCTTCCGCCCTATATCGCTGCCAAGCGGCCGGAAGACGGACAGGATCGCACGGACTATCAAACGATCTACGCCCGGGAAGAAGGTGCCGTCGCAGCGCCTACCGCCGGCCTGCATTTCACACCTGATCTCTTCGAGAAACTCGATGCCGCTGGAGTGGAGCGCCATTTCGTCACGCTGCATGTCGGCGCCGGCACGTTCCTTCCGGTCAAGGCGGACGATACCGCCGAGCACAAGATGCACGAAGAGATCGGCTATATCTCACCCTCGACGGCCGCCGCGCTCAATGCCGTGCGCGCCCGTGGCAACCGCATCATCGCCGTCGGCACCACCTCGCTGCGCCTGCTTGAAAGTGCTGCCGAAGACAATGGCAACATCCCCGCTTGGTCGGGTGCCACCGGCATCTTCATCACGCCCGGCTACCGCTTCAAGGCGGTGGACATGCTGATGACCAATTTCCACCTGCCCAAATCCACGCTCTTCATGCTGGTTTCCGCCTTCGCCGGCCTCGACACGATGCGGGGCGCCTACGCCCACGCGATCAAGACCGGCTACCGCTTCTATTCCTACGGCGATTCCAGCCTGCTCTTCCGGAAAGACGACTGACCGATGTCCGAGAATTTCACGTTCAATCTGAAGGCCACCAGCGGCAAGGCCCGCCTTGGTGAAATCACCATGCCGCGCGGTACAATCCGAACCCCGGCCTTCATGCCCGTTGGCACCGTCGGCACGGTCAAGGCCATGTATCTCGACCAGGTCAAGGAAGGTGGCGCCGACATCATCCTCGGCAATACCTACCACCTGATGCTGCGCCCCGGCCCGGAACGCGTCGCCCGCCTCGGCGGCCTGCATGAGCTGATCCGCTGGCCCGGCCCGATCCTGACAGACTCAGGCGGCTTCCAGGTCATGTCGCTGTCGGGCCTGCGCAAGCTCGACGAGCAGGGCGTTACCTTCAAGAGCCATGTCGACGGTTCTCTCCATCACATGTCGCCGGAACGCTCGATCGAGATCCAGGGCCTGCTCGACAGTGACATCCAGATGCAGCTCGACGAATGCGTGGCGCTGCCAAACGAGCCGCGCGAGATTGAGCGGGCCATGGAACTCTCGCTCCGTTGGGCCGAACGTTGCCGCGTCGCCTTCGGCAACCAACCGGGCAAGGCAATGTTCGGTATTGTCCAGGGCGGCGACCAGCCGGCGCTTCGCATCCGCTCGGCAGAAGGCCTGAAGCAACTCGACCTCAAGGGGTATTCGATCGGCGGTCTCGCGGTCGGCGAACCGCAGGCCGTCATGCTCGACATGCTGCGCATCACGTTGCCGGTGCTGCCGACGGAGAAGCCACGCTACCTGATGGGTGTCGGCACGCCTGACGACATGCTGAAATCAGTCGCCGAAGGCATCGACATGTTCGACTGCGTCATGCCGACCCGTTCCGGTCGCCACGGGCTCGCCTTCACCCGACGTGGCAAGGTCAATATCCGCAACGCCCGCCACGCGGAAGACATGCGCCCGCTGGACGAACAGTCGTCCTGCCCGGCGACCCGCGATTACTCGCGCGCCTATCTGCATCACCTCGTGCGCTCCAACGAGGCTTTGGGCGGCATGCTCTTGTCGTGGAACAACCTCAGCTACTATCAGGAGCTGATGCAGGGCATTCGTCAGGCGATCGCCGAAGACCGGTTCGAGGACTTCAAGGCTGAAACCATTGAAATGTGGAACCGCGGCGACATCGACCCGGTCTGATCAAGACTTCGAAGAGGGCAGGGCGCCGAATGTGTCCTGCCCGGACCTCAGATTCCCTGGCTGTTCGTCTCGCGCATCATCCGAACGCCATTGATGGCGAACTGCCCGTCGCGCTGGCGTTTCAGCTCGTAATAGACCGCCCAGTCCTTTCCGTCAGGCGCTGAGATCAGTACCTCCTGATAGGCAACCGTGCCATCGGGCGAAACCTGGTTGCGGCCGAAGGCATAATTGCCGGGCCGATAGACCGGCGCATAGCTCTTCTTCACCATTTCGAAAAAGCGTTCGGCATTGGGAAAGACCGACTTGATCTCCGGCGAGGCAAAGGAATAGGCGGTCGTCGCGTCATTGTTGAGGAACGCCGTGATCTGCTGCTCGATCACATCCTTGGCATGGCCGGCAGCCTCGGTTTTCGTATCCTGCTGGGCAAACACCGGGGCAGCGAGGAGCCCGGCAGTTAGAAAGAGGGCAATTCCAATCCGCATGCGCATCATCATCCCCTTGTTTCAGGAAGTCCGAAATAAAAGGATAGGACGATTCGCCCTCTTGGAAAGGTCCTGTGACGGTTTGATGTAGCTCATCGCGATATCGTGAGCGTAGGCACCTCCCTGGACATCAGCCGCTCTGGACAAGACCCGATCAAAAACGCTTTAAAGCAGAGTTGATATACGCGGCTGCAACGTTGCCGTGAATCGCGCAGATGTAATGGCCTGATGAGGAGTGCTGCCATGATCGATGACCTGCTCAACCAGATGACACTCGAGGAGCAGGTCGCCCTGCTGGCCGGCGCAGATTTCTGGACGACGGTCGCGGTTGAGCGTCTCGGCATACCCAAGATCAAGGTGACCGACGGTCCGAACGGCGCCCGCGGTGGTGGCTCGCTCGTCGGCGGCGTGAAATCGGCATGTTTCCCTGCCGCGATTGGCATCGGCGCGAGCTGGAACCCCGAACTGGTCCGTAAGATGGGCGTGGCTCTTGCCGAGGAAACCAAGACGAAGAGCGCCCGCGTCCTGCTTGCCCCCACGGTCAACATTCACCGCTCCGGCCTCAACGGCCGCAATTTTGAATGCTACTCCGAAGACCCGATGCTCACTTCGGCCCTCGCCGTCGCCTATATCGAAGGCGTCCAGTCGCAAGGCATCGCCGCCACGATCAAGCATTTCGTCGGCAACGAGTCTGAAATCGAACGCCAGACGATGTCGTCGGATATCGATGAACGTACGCTGCGCGAAATCTACCTGCCACCCTTCGAGGCCGCGGTAAAACAGGCCGGCGTCTGGGCGATCATGTCCTCCTACAACCGCCTGAACGGTATCTGGACCAGCGAAAACCACTGGCTGCTGACCGAACTGCTCCGCGAGGAATGGGGCTATGACGGCATCGTCATGTCCGACTGGTTCGGCTCGCACACCACGGAAGCCTCGGTGACGGGCGGCCTCGATCTCGAAATGCCAGGTCCCACTCGCGACCGTGGCGAGAAGCTCGTCGCCGCTGTCCGCGAGGGCAGGGTGCCTGCGGAAACCGTCAAGGCCGCCGCCCGCCGCATGCTGCTCCTCCTCGAACGCGTCGGCGCCTTCGCGGATGCGACGATGGAAGACGAGAAGGCCGTCGATCGCCCCGAGCACCGCGCGCTCATCCGCAAGCTTGGCGCAGATGGCATGGTGCTTCTGAAGAACGACGGCATCCTGCCGTTGGGCAAGGCAGCCCTCGACCGCATCGCCGTCCTTGGCCCGAACGCGGCTGAACCCCGCGTCATGGGCGGCGGCAGCGCCCAGATCAACGCCCATTACAAGGTGAGCCCGCTGGAGGGCATCAAGAGCGCACTGTCGGGCACCAACCGCGTCATCCACCTCAAGGCCTGCCGCAACAACCGCCTGACCCAGATGATCCGGGGGGATGTTTCGGTCGACTTCTTCCACGGCCGCGACTGGTCCGGACCGTCAGTGCATTGCTCCACCGCCGAAGAAAGCCAGTTCTTCTGGCTCGACATGCCGGACGCCACGCTCAACCCGCGTGATTTCTCCGCCCGCATCATCACACGCTTCCGTCCGGAGGAAAGCGGCGTGCATGTCTTCGGCCTGACCAATGCCGGCTTCGCGAAACTCTATGTCGATGGCGAACTCCTGGTCGATGGCGAAACCGGCTGGGCCCGCGGCGACAATTTCTTCGGTCTCGGCAACACGGAAGTCCGGGTGGAAAAGCTCCTCGAAGCCGGCAGAACCTACGAGATCCGTGTCGACTACCGCGCAATGCCGGAGGGCTACGAAGGCATCGAAATCCGCGCCGTCCGCTTCGGCGCCGAACTGCCAACCAGCGATGCGGCCATCGCAGAAGCCGTGGAACAGGCCAAGGCCTGCGACGTCGCCGTCCTTGTCGTCGGCCGGGAAGGGGAGTGGGACACCGAAGGCCTCGACCTGCCCAATATGCGCCTGCCCGGGCGCCAGGAGGAGTTGATCGAGAAGGTCGCTGCGGTCAATCCGCGCACCGTCGTGGTACTGCAGACCGGCGGCCCGGTCGAAATGCCCTGGCTCGACAAGGTCTCCGCCGTCATTCAGGCCTGGTATCCGGGCCAGGAAGCCGGCAATGCCATCGCCGACGTGCTCTTCGGCGACGCTGAACCCGGCGGCCGCCTGCCGCAGACTTTCCCAAAGCACCTCTCCGACAACTCCGCGATAACCGGCGATCCTAAGACCTATCCGGGCGAAAACGGCCACGTGGTCTATACGGAGGGGCTTGCCGTCGGCTACCGCTACCACGATGCGGATGGCGCAACGCCGCTCTTCCCCTTCGGCTACGGCCTGTCCTACACGCGCTTCGAATGGTCCGACCCCCGCGCCTCAGGCAAAGACATGGGCCTCGATGGCGTCACCGTCGAGGTCGAGGTCACGAACATCGGCGACCGGGCAGGGGCAGAACTTGTCCAACTCTATGTGGCTCCCAACGCCTCGCGCCTGCCGCGCCCGATCAAGGAACTGAAATCCTTCGCCAAACTTGCAATCCCAGCAGGTGGCACGCAGACCGTCGGGCTCTCGATCAGCATCCGCGACCTCGCTTATTTCGACCCGGATGCCCGCGCCTGGATTGCCGAGGCCGGCGACTATGAACTGACCATTGCTGCGAACGCAGAAGACATCCGCGCGACGCTGCCGCTCAAGCTTTCGAAGGAATGGCGGGAAGAGGTCTCCGCCCCGCCTTTGCCAGCCGTGGTCGACTGAGCGGCCAAGGCGGAGGTCGGCCCAGACCTCCGCCCGCCGGTACGCTTGCCCATACCGCAGAATCCGTTAGAAGGTCCTGATGTCTTCGAAACCGCAGCGGATCCCTTGAGTATGCGCCTCTTTCTCGGATCCGACTTCCACGTCGATTACCGGCAGAATCTGGATTGGCTGCGCGCTCTCTCGCGTGCCGATTTCACCGATGACGTCCTGATCATCGCTGGCGATCTCTCCGATGAACTCGATCTCGTGAAAGCCTGTTTCGACGAACTCGCGCCACGTTACGCCAAGCTCCTCTTCCTCCCCGGCAATCACGATCTCTGGACGGCAAGAAGCGGGAAGGGACCTTCCTTCGAGAAATTCGAGACGCTGAACACGCTCTGCCACGGCTACGGCATCGAGACCGGACCGCTTGCCATCGGCAAGTCGCTGATCGTTCCCTTGCTCGCCTGGTATGATTATTCCTTTGGCGAACCCGGTCCGACGATCCGACGCGGCTGGATGGATTTCTACAAATGCAATTGGGAAGGTCTCACGCCGGCCGACGTCGCGGCGCGCTTCGACGCCATGAATGTGATTCCGGACACATCAGGCTACGACGCCGTCTACAGCGTTTCGCATTTCGTGCCGCGCATTGACCTCATGCCGGCGCGCTATCCGGAAAAGCACAAGGCACTCTTTCCCGTCCTTGGCACGGATCGACTGGAAGCCCAGATCCGTCGCCTGGGATCCTCGAAGCACTTTTACGGCCACAGCCATCTGAACCGCAACAAGGTGATCGACGGCGTCACGTACATCAACAACGCTTTCGGCTATCCCTCGGAGACAGAGATCTCCGCCAAGACCATCCTTCAAGTCGCGGACCTCTAAGGACCGAAGGGAAGGCCTACCTCACTCTCACAAGCCCATACACAAAAATCGCATAAGATAGATTATGGAACTAAAGCACATACCCAAAGATATAGATCAGCGCCGTTTCCGGTGTTGACCAACGGTCCGCACGACCTACGAAGCCTCTTGCATTAAACGAAGCGCCGGACAACCATCGACCTGTTTTGAGCACGAGATCGTCCTTCAACATTTCTGATGGGAACCAGACATTGCAAGCCCTCAACCTGCGCCGCCTTCGCGCATCCGATGCCTCCGCCTTCAGAGAAATCCGGTCCGAAGGTCTCCGTCTTCATCCTGATGCTTTTGGCGCATCCTTCGCCGAGGAACAGTCCCAGCCTCTCGAGCGCGTCGCAGACAGACTTGAGAACGGACATGTCATGGCCGCTGTCGCGGATGATGCGATTGCCGGCGTCGTTGGCCTCGCATGCTCCCGGGCCGAAAAGACCAGGCATATCGGCCTGATCTGGGGTCTCTACGTCCGTCCATCCTGGCGACGCTCGGGCGTGGCAAGGCGTTTGCTCGAGTCCGTGATCTCAGACGCAAGGCAAATGCACCCGCAGCCTTGGATGTCCGATCTGCGGTCGCTGCGCATTTGTGTCGAGGCCAACAACAGAGCGGCAATCGACCTTTACGAAGCCCTCGGATTCAGGGCATGGGCCGTTGAAAAACAGGCTCTCCTGGTCGGTGACCACTTCCACGACGAGATCCACATGCGTCTGGATTTCGCGCCGGAAAACCGATGACAAGCGCCCTACTCCGCCGCAATCATAATATGAACTAAATCAAATATCTACTTCAAATTCCATAATAAATTGGTCGTAGCCAGGCTCGACATGCGGCGGCGTCTCGCCCATCACGGTCTCATAGTCGAGCGGCGTATGCATATGCGTTAGCACCGCATGAACAGGCGCAATCCGCTCGATCCATCCGAGCGCCTGTTCCAGCGACAGGTGGCTCGGATGCGGCCTGTACTGCAGCGCGTCGATGTAAAGCAGGTCGAGCCCAGCCAGCTTGGCAACTGTCTCTTCCGGAAAGTCGGAGACATCACAACAATAGGCGACATCGCCGATCCGAAGACCAATCGAGACGATATCACCATGCTCCTGCATGAGCGGCATCATCGTGATCGCACCGCCCGCTCCTTCGACGACGATCGGCTGATCCATGTCCTGGATGATATGCGGTGCCACGATCGGCGGATAGCTGCTGCCGAGAGGTGTCTTCAGGCAATAGCCGAAGCCTTCCTCGATCCGGGCCATCGTATACGGTTCCGCATAGATCGGGATCCGGTTCTTCTGGGTGATGAAATAGCCTCTGATATCATCGATCCCATGCAGGTGGTCGGCATGCGCATGGCTGTAGACGACGGCATCGAGACGCTCGACCCTTGAACGGATCATCTGCTCACGGAAGTCAGGGCCGGTATCGACAACGACAGTTGTCTTGCCGCCATCGGCTCCAATCTGTTCGATCAGGAAGGATGCGCGGGTTCGCCGGTTGCGCGGATTGTTGGGGTCGCAATTGCCCCAGTCGCCATTGATCCGGGGCACGCCTGGAGACGACGAACAACCCAAGAGCGTGAACCGGCGCGTGACCTTCATCCAAACTCCCTCACGACAGCCTTGGCATTTTCGAGAAACAGCGGAAGGCATTGTCCGTGGTGATCTCGGCCATCTCCGCGTAGCTCACGCCCTTCACCTCGGCCAGAACCTCCGCCGTGTTCACCACATAGGACGGCTCATTGCGTTTTCCACGCCAGCGCTTCGGCGCGAGATACGGCGCGTCGGTCTCGACCAGCAGCCGATCCATCGGCACGCTTTTTGCGATCTCCCGCAGCTCTTCCGATTTGGGAAAGGTCACGATCCCCGAGAAGGACACATAACCGCCCAGTGCCACACCGGTATCGGCAAGCGCCTGGCCGGACGAGAAGCAGTGCAGGATGAAGGGG
The DNA here is from genome assembly GCA_965283865.1 of Allorhizobium sp. Taxonomy (GTDB): domain Bacteria; phylum Pseudomonadota; class Alphaproteobacteria; order Rhizobiales; family Rhizobiaceae; genus Allorhizobium. The sequence continues at coordinate 2,656,026 of CBDIQA010000001.1, read as the reverse complement.
AAGGCACCCTTCCCCGTCTCTTCCGTCAGGATCGCAGCCATATCCTCATCGGCACTACGGCTATGGATCACAAGCGGAAGCTTGGTGCGCCGCGCCGCCTCTATATGACGGATCAGGCCCGTTTTCTGATCCTCGGGCGTCTGCGTATCGTAAAAATAGTCGAGCCCGGCCTCGCCGATCGCCACGATCTTCTCGTGGCTCTCTGCCAGTCGCACCAGCTCGTCCGCCGTCACATCCAGCTCCTCGCCGGCATTGTTCGGATGCGTACCAACAGAGCAGAACACGGTCGGGTAACGTTCGGTCAGCGCCAGAAGCGTCGGAAGCTTGCGGACCCGCGTCGAGATCGTCACCATCTGTTTGACGCCCGCCTGATGCGCACGCGTGACAAGCTCGTCACGCTCGCTGTCGAAATCGGCGAAGTCCAGATGGCAATGGGTATCGATCAGCATCGTCTCACGCCTTGCCCGCGTCCGGGGCGACGTAACGCGGATAGACCGGCGACGGTGCCGGCAGTTCCGTGCCGGGCGTCAGACGGCCGGCTGCACCCAGCTTGGCAAACACGCGGTCGTCTTCCGCCACAGCCACCAGATCGAGGATCTTCGCCGAAGAGGCCGGCATGATCGGCTGGAAGAGGATGGCGATCTGGCGCACCACTTCTCCCGTCACATAGAGCACAGTGCCCATGCGCGCCTCGTCCGTCTTCTTCAGCACCCACGGCGCCTGCGCCGCGAAATAGCGGTCGGCTTCGTTGACGATGTTGATGATGGCGGCCACCGCCTTGTGGATCTGCTGGCGGCCCATTTCCTCGCGGCAGATCGCGATGGCGTCGTCAGCAACCTTGAGGATCGCCTCGTCTTCAGCCGTCAGCGGGCCGGGTGTCGGCACCCTGCCCTCGCAGTTCTTGTTGATCATCGACAGCGAACGCGAGGCGAGGTTGCCGATACCATTGGCGAGATCGGCATTGATGCGGGTCGCGATCCCCTCTTCCGAATAGCTGCCGTCCTGGCCGAAGGAGACTTCGCGCAGGAAGAAGTAGCGCACCTGATCGAGGCCGAAATGCGCAACCAGATCAACGGGATCGACGACATTGCCGACCGACTTCGACATCTTCTCGCCCTTGTTGAGCAGGAAGCCATGGGCATAGACGCGCTTCGGCAGCGGCAGGCCAGCCGACATCAGGAAGGCCGGCCAGTAGACGGCGTGGAAGCGGATGATGTCCTTGCCGATGATGTGCACGTCGGCCGGCCAGTACTTGGCGCGCGGACCGTTCTCGTCTTCGACATAACCGGTCGCGGTAATGTAGTTGGTCAGCGCATCGACCCAGACATACATCACATGCTTGTCGTCGCCGGGCACCTTGATGCCCCAGTCGAAGGTCGTCCGCGAGATCGACAGGTCCTTCAGACCCGACTTGACGAAGGAGATCACCTCGTTGCGGCGCTCGTTCGGGCCGATGAAATCAGGCTGATCCTCGTAGAGTTTCAGGAGCTTGTCTTCATAGGCCGAGAGCTTGAAGAAGTAGCTTTCCTCTTCCACCCATTCGACCGGCGCACCCTGAGGACCGTAGCGCACGCCATCGGCGCGCAGTTCGGTTTCCTCTTCCTGGAAGTAAGCCTCGTCACGAACCGAATACCAGCCGGCATAGCCGCCCTTGTAGATGTCGCCGTTCTTCTCCATCCGGCGCCAGACTTCCTGCACCGTCTCGTGATGGCGCTTCTCGGTCGTGCGGATGAAGTCGTCGTTGGACGAGTTCAAGAGCTGGCCCATCTCGCGGAAGGCATTGGAATTGCGCTCGGCCAGTGCCTCCGGCGTGATGCCTTCTGCACGCGCCGTCTGCTGCATCTTCTGCCCATGCTCGTCCGTGCCCGTCAGGAAGAACACATCCCGGCCGTCGAGCCGCTGGAACCGCGCCATGGCGTCGGTCGCGATCAGCTCATAGGCATGGCCGATATGCGGCTTGCCGTTCGGATAGGAGATGGCAGTGGTGATGTAGAAGGGATCGCTCATGTCTACCTAGTGTCTTTTCGTCGGTTGCGATGTCACGGGCCGGACAATGGCGGCGCAAAGGGCCAGCCATGTTGCGGCGACGACAAATGGGGTCGAACGCTCTTAAAGCATTCCTCGGCCTTTAGGAACATCCGTTTTGCTGCAGCGCCACGACGAAGCGCGCCAGGGCGCATCAGCGCACGATCGCCGCCAGCACATCGAGGATCGTCTGCTTGCGATCGAGGTTATAGGCCGCCGCCACGCCGAGTTGCTGGTTGATGACGGAGGAGAGGCGCGCGTAATGCTCGGCCCCGCCGAGATCGCCTGTCATCGCAAGCGACCGCGCCGTCTCCGCTAGGTGATCACCCAGATGTTCGGTGAAGAAGCCGAAGGCGACTTCGCTGTCTTTGCCCGACAGCGCATCGGCGATCTTGAACATCATCCTGCGCTGGGTCGGACCCGAAGTGGCCAGCATCTGCTCGAAGGCTTCGAGGATGTCGGCGCCACCATAATTCACCAGCTTTAGCGCCCGTGCGACGCTGCCCTTGGCAAGCGTCAAGACAGCATCGCGCTTTCCAGCGGGAATGGTGAGGCCGAGCTGCCCCAGCGCCTGATCCATGGCCGGCGGAGACAATTCGTGCAGCTTCAGCGGCAGGCAGCGCGACCGGATGGTCGGCAAGAGCTTGCCCGGCGCATGGGAGAGCACCAGGAACATCGCCCGCTTCGGCGGCTCCTCGAGGATCTTCAGGATGGCGTTGGCCGCATTGCGGTTCAGATCATCGGCCGGATCGATGATCACGATGCGCCAATTGCCCGTGCCCGATGTCTGGCTGAAAAAGTGTCCGGCCTTGCGAACTTCGTCCACCGTAATTGCGGTCCTGACACGCCCGGTCTTTTCATCCACCGGCCGCGACAGATGCAGCAGATTATGGCTGGCGCCGGAGGCAAGCTGCCGGGTCACCGGATGTTCGGGATCCGGATCGGAAATCGCCTCGGGTGCCGTCGCCGGATCCGGATTGCGCAGGATATGGTTGGCAAAGCGGAAGGCGAGGGTCGCCTTGCCAATGCCCTCCGGCCCCTCGATCAGCACGGCATGGTGACCCTTTCCCGAACGATAGCTGCGCGCCAGAAACTCTTGCGCCGCCTCGTGGCCAAACAGTTTCGTGTTGCTGACCGGCGCGATCGCCCCGTCGAGCAGCCCTGCCCTCTCCTCGCTCATGACCGTGCCGCCTGGCCGTCGCGGTCGCCACCCGCCTGTCTCGCGATCACCAGCGTCACCTCGGAGAGGATGTCCCGCGCGATGTGGTCGACGTCGAAGGAAGCATCGAGCACCCGGCAACGCTCGGGCTCGCGAGCGGCAATATCGAGAAAACCCTGGCGTCGCTTCTCGTGGATCTCGAGCTTTTCCTTCTCGAACCTGTCAGGCGTCGCCGCCGCGGTCGAAGCCCCGGCCCTCCGCCGCGCCCTTTGCAGCCCGACATCGGCCGGCAGATCGAGCACCAGCGTCACATCCGGCATGGTCGCCCCGATCGAGACGCGCTCGAGTGCAGCCATCAGCGGCGGCTCGAGATTGCCGGTCACCCCCTGATAGACACGCGAGGAATCAACGAAACGGTCGCACAGCACGATCTCGCCACGCGACAGAGCCGGACGGATCACGCAATCAAGATGATCGGCCCGGGCGGCGGCAAACAGCAGCGCTTCCATGCGGACGCCGAAAGGCTCGGCCGCACCGGAGAGCAGCACATGGCGCAAGGCCTCTGCCCCCGGCGAGCCACCCGGCTCACGCGTTGTCACCACGGTGTGGCCGCGCGCGCGCAGGGCTTCCGCGAGCAGGCGAATCTGGGTCGATTTCCCGGCCCCCTCGCCTCCCTCGAAAGTCACGAACAATCCGCGCGCCGTCGTCAATGCTTGCCTTCTTCCCGCCAGCGGCGTTCCAGATTGCGCCCTTGCGGGCTTGCCTACGGCTCTAACCCAAGATGACCTCAAGCGAAACCGTGAAGGACCCGGGTGCTGCAGATTTTCGTCAGATCCAGAAGAACAGGAGCTCGATCAAAGCATCCCAGGCCCGCTGACGCAGCGTCCCGACCTCGACGGCCTCTGCGCTCTTCAGCGGCACGCTGACCAGCGGACGGTCGCCTGACAGGATATTGAGCGTTGCGATCTCGCGGTCCGCCGCGACCGGTGGATTGAGCGGCCAGCGATAGACGATGCGCGCCTGCAACCGCTCGGGATTGTTGACGGGCACATAGACCTCGACCGGCGCGGCCGCCACCAGCGGCACCGTCGACTGCGCCCCGCCATAGACGCTCGCCTCGCCGATCACCTCGCCGGCCTTGAACAGCGTGCGCATCTCGAAACTGTCGAAACCCCAGTTGAGCAGCCGCAACGCCTCATCTGTCCGTTCCTTGTCAGTCGCGATCCCGCTCACCCCGAGGAACAGCCGGCGCCCGCCCCGTTCCATCGAGGCGACCATGGCAAAACCACTGCCCTCGGCAAAGCCGGTCCCCAGCCCATCCGCCCCGAAGCCCAGAAGCGGATTGCGGTTGCGCTGCAGGATCTTGTTCCACTCGAATTCCGGCAGGCTGAACGTGAGATAGAGATCCGGATAGGTCGAGGCGAGATGCCGCGACAGCTTCACCAGATCGTAGAGCGTCGAGCGGTTGTCGGGATGCGGCAGACCCGTGGCATTGCCGAAGCGGCTGTCGGCAAGCCCAAGCTCGGCGGCGCGCGCATTCATCCGCTCAACGAACTTCGCTTCGGAGCCTTCCATGCCCTCGGCGATGATCAAACAGCCGTCATTGGCCGTCTGCACCGCAATGCCTTTGACCAGATCGGCAACCGGCACCTGGCTCTTCACCGCCGCAAACATGGTTGAGGTCCGCGACGGCGCACCGCCCGTCCGCCAGGCATATTCGGAAACCGGATAGATGGTATCGGGCCGGATCTCGCCCTTCTTCAGAGCGTCGAACACCACTTCCAGCGTCATCAGCTTGGCGAGCGACGCCGGCGCAAAACTCTGCCGTTCGCCCTTGGAAAGCAGCACTGTGCCCGTCGACGCCTCGACGAGATAGACTTGCGCAGCCTTGGTCTCGATCAGCTGTGGAGCAGAAGTGGCCGGAGCCTGCGCCCTAGCGGCAAATCCGGCAAATCCCGCAAAGCCAAGGATCGAGACGAGCAGCAGGACGGGAAAAGGACGACGCATGATCACACTTCAGCTGCGGGGCACACGGCCTCTCCTGTGCCACCGCCGGAGGGCGGTCAGCGCCCCCTCGAGAGCTTGATGCCACCCTTGGCGACCGAGGAGAGAATCGAGTGCTCGGTGAGGCCGTCATTGCGCACGAGAATGGCGTCGAAGGCAAGCGCGCCTGCCTGCGGCTCGGCCTCGACATAGGCCGCCGCATAACCCGAACCGTCGTAACCATCGATATGATGCGGCCGTGGCATGGGCAGAGGCCCGAAATCGGGAAGGGCAGCAAAGCTCTCGCCCAAAACCACGCCGTCGGCGGCAACGCCCTGCCCGCCCTGCAGCAGAAGCTGCGCGTCGAGCGTCTGGCTGGCTGCCCCGCCGCTCGGGGTCGAGCCGGACAGTGCTGTCTGATAGGTCGTGGCGACAGGCGGCTGGTATTGTGGTGCGGTTGTATCGTTCGACGCGACCATCACGCCCGATGCGATCTGGCCACCCGGATCCACGACTGGGCCACGATCGCCCTTACGCGTATAGGAGGCCATGAGATAGGGCATGTCATGCCCGTCCATGCGGGCCGGGCCGATATACTGCACCCGCACTTCGCCCGTGCCGCTGTGCTTCATGTCCAGCATGTCGGCGGTCTTGCGTGACAGGTCGATGATCCGGCCCTTGTGGAACGGGCCGCGGTCATTGATGCGCACGATGACGGAGCTGCCGGTATTCAGATTGGTAACCCGCGCATAACTCGGTAGCGGCAGCGTCGGATGGGCCGCAGACAGATGCTCCTTGTCATAGAGCTCGCCATTCGCCGTCATCCGCCCATGAAAGGCATCGCCATACCAGGAGGCAACGCCGACCTTGTCATAGCCGGGATTTTCCTTCGGCACGAAGGTCTTGCCCTTCACCACATAGGGCTTGCCGACCATGTAGCGCCCGCCGCCCTTGGGGACCGGACCGCTCGCAACGAGACGCGGGCTTGCCTTCACGCCATAGATCGATTCGGCGAAATATTCCTTCGACCGCTTCGGCTTCTCGGCCGTCTTAGTGGTCGAACAGGAGGCGGTGAAGGCGCAGAGCAGCACCAGTCCGAACCACTTCCCCGAATTGGCCATCAGGCCACGCATCGAAAACTGCATCTGTCCCACTTCAGATCAGCGGGGCATGCTGACATCGCGCCCCATCTGCGAGGCCCCCATGCCCCGCTCACTTGCGCGCAATGAAGCCTGTGCAAAAATGGCCAAAATGGGAAAAGTCACAATTTGAACGATCCCGGACGCCCGAAAGCTTCAATCATGGTTAGCGCATGGTTAATAAGATGAGGGCCGGATCCGATTGCCGAATTGGACCTCAGCGAGGTCACGCGCTCCCCAGCTGAACCCACTTTTCAAGCGACAATCACTCTTGCCAAGTTCGACGGCTTTGCGCATAACGCACCCGTCCGGAAGAGTGTCCGAGTGGTTTAAGGAACCGGTCTTGAAAACCGGCGTGCGGGAGACCGTACCGTGGGTTCGAATCCCACCCTCTTCCGCCACAAGCCTCTGCCGCTGCGTCCGGCAGCCCCCTCCTCCCAACCTTACCAATCTTTCACTGTCCTTTCTCCGCCGAAAGTCTATCTGCATAGCCATGGAACCCGATGCCCTTGATACCGATCAAGGGGCTGGGCGCCGGCCTGGTCCAAGGTCCGGGAAAGCAGAATGATTGAGACGGAGCAGACGTGAGCGACAAACTGAACCCCAAGACCTCGCCCGAGACGGAAGAGCTGAAGGCGATCCTCGCCAGTGCTGCGCGGCCAAAGGCTCGCTGGGGCCTGCGTTTCATCGGTCTGCTCGCGATCCTCGGCCTCGGCTACGGTGCCTATCTCTGGTCGGCAGGCGGAACGACCGTCAGCTATACCACCGCCGAGTTGAAGCCCGGCGATCTGACCGTGGTCGTCACGGCAACCGGCTCCGTGGAGCCGACCGTTCAGGTCGACGTTTCCTCGGAACAGTCGGGCACGGTCCGTGAGGTCCTTGCCGATTTCAACAGCGAGGTGAAGAAGGGCGACGTACTGGCACGCCTCGACACCGACAAGCTGAACGCCGACCTGAAGGCCAAGGAGGCGGCTCTGGCGTCCGCCCGCGCCTCGGTCTCCAAGGCCCGCGCCGACGAACAATCCGCCAAGTCCAAGCTCGACCGCCAGACCACGCTCGTCTCCAGCCGCGTCTCCACCCAGCAGGATCTCGACACCGCCGAGTATACGTACCAGGCAGCGTCCGCCGCGCGCCAGAGCGCCGAAGCCGATGTCATCTCCGCGGAAGCCGCCCTCGAACAGGCGAAACTGTCCGTCTCCAAGGCAACCATCGTCTCGCCGATCGATGGCATCGTTCTCGCGCGCAATGTCGACACCGGCGCCACGGTCGCAGCCTCGCTCGAAGCCCCGACCCTCTTCACCCTGGCCGGTGATCTGCGCCAGATGGAGTTGCAGGTCTCGATCGACGAGGCCGATGTCGGTCAGGTCGCCGTCGGCCAGGCCGCCACCTTCACGGTCGATGCCTTCCCCGACCAGCGCTTCCCTGCCGAGATCACCTCGATCCGCTACGCTGCCGAAACCGTGAGCGACGTCGTCACCTACAAGGGCATTCTCTCTGTCTCCAATGACGATCTTCTGCTGCGCCAGGGCATGACCGCGACCGCCGACATCGTCGTCCAGTCGGTGAAGAACGGCCTGCTGATCCCCAATGCCGCGCTCCGCTATTCCCCGCCGGCAACCACTGCGACGGAGACCACCGGCGGCGGCAGCGGCGTCTTCAGCCTCTTCCGCCCGCCTCGCGAAGCGCCGCAAAGCGCGCCCGAACCCGAGGGCAGCGAGCGCACCATCTGGCTGCTGCGCAACGGCGTACCCGTCGCCGTCAACATCGAGATCGGCGCTTCCGACGGCCAGAACACTGTCGTCGTCAAGGGCGACGTCAAGGAGGGCGACCAGGTCATCACCGACCAGGCCGTCCGCAACGGCTAAGGCGCGCCATGGCCTCCTCCCCGCTCCTCGAATTTCGCCAGATCTCCCGCATCTATGGACGCGGCGAGGCAACCATCCGTGCCCTCGACCGGGTAGATCTGTCGATCGAACGCAACGAATTCGTCGCGATCATGGGCCCGTCCGGCTCCGGCAAATCGACCGCCATGAACATCCTCGGTTGCCTCGATGTGCCAACATCAGGCCAGTATTTCTTTCAAGGCATAGACACATCAGGCTTCGACCGCGCGCAATACACGCTGCTGCGCCGCCACATGCTGGGCTTCGTCTTCCAGGGCTTCAACCTGCTCGCCCGCACTTCCGCCGTCGAAAATGTCGAACTGCCGCTGGTCTATCGCGGCATGGACGGGCGCGAACGGCGCGCCCGGGCGCTGAAGGCCCTGTCGCAGGTCGGCCTCGCCGGCCGCGAAAACCACACGACGCAGGAGCTCTCCGGCGGCCAGCAGCAGCGCGTGGCGATTGCCCGCGCGATCGTCACCAGCCCCGCCGTTCTGCTTGCCGATGAACCGACCGGCAATCTCGACACCAAGACCAGCCGCGAGATCATGGAACTCATCACCGGCCTCAACCGCGACCACGGCATCACAGTGATCATGGTCACCCACGAAGACGATATCGCCGCCTATGCGAAGCGAACCCTGCGTTTCGTCGATGGCCATATCCAGTCCGACAGCGGGATCGAGGAGGCACGCGCCCATGTTCGGTGAAACCCTGAAACTGGCGCTGCGCGCCATCCGCCGCAATCTTCTGCGTTCCTTCCTCACAGTGCTCGGCGTCGTGATCGGCGTTGCCGCCGTCATCGCCATGGTGACGATCGGCAACGGCACGACCGCCCAGGTCACGAGCGAAATCTCCAAGCTCGGCACCAACCTGCTCTTCGTCCGTCCCGGCCAGTTCGGTCCGGGCCGCGCGGCCACAGATGCGAAAAAATTCACCATCCGCGACATCGAGGCAATCCGCGAACAGATCCCCGGCCTGCGCGCCGTGGCCGCCATCAACCAGTCCAGCCAGACCGTCATCTTCAGCGGCCAGAGCCGCCAGACCTCGATCATCGGCTCTGGAGACGATTATTTGATCGCGCAAAACTGGGAACTGGCGTCGGGCCGCACCTTCCTGGCGTCTGAAGAGCGCGGCGGTCAGGCCGTTTGCCTCGTCGGCGAAACCGTCCGCTCCAAGCTCTTCGGGTCCACCCCCGCCATCGAACAGACGATCCGCGTCGGCAATGTCGCCTGCCAGGTGATCGGCATTCTTGCCAAGAAGGGCCAGAGCGGCATGGGCAGCGACCAGGACGATGTCGTGATGATGCCGCTCAAGGTCTTCCAGCGCCGCATCGGCGGCTCGACGGATGTCTCCAGCATCATGCTGTCGGCAGAAGACGGCGTCTCGACATCCAAGGTCCAGGCCGATGTCGAGCGGCTGCTGCGCGAGCGCCGCAAGATTGTCGCCGGCCGAGACGACGACTTTTCCGTCAACGACATGACCCAGATGGCAGCCACCCTCACCGGCACCACGACGCTGATGACCGGCCTGCTTGGCGCAGTTGCCGCCGTCTCGCTGCTCGTCGGCGGCATCGGCATCATGAACATCATGCTGGTCTCGGTCGCCGAGCGCACCCGCGAGATCGGCATCCGGCTGGCGATCGGCGCGGTCGAGCGTCAGGTGCTGATGCAGTTCCTCGTCGAAGCCGTGACGCTCTCCGTCTTTGGCGGCGTGGTCGGCATCGCGCTTGGCCTTGGCATCGCCTATACGGCCGTCACCCTGATGTCCGTCCCCTTCGTCGCCAGCCCCTCGATCATCCTGCTGGCCTTCGCGTTTTCAGCGGCGATCGGCATGGTCTTCGGCTATTTCCCCGCCCGCCGCGCCGCCCAGATGAACCCGATCGACGCGCTCCGCCACGAGTGACGCCACGCCCTCACATCATCGCAGCAAGCCTCGGGCAAACTTGTTGTGGTGTAGCTCATCCTAATGGATCGGGGCCTGCCCCTGTCCGGTAGCCTTGACCATGTGAGGGAGTAAACCCATGTCCGCTTTTCCGGATCGCGACACAGTCGCTGCCAAGATCGCCTCCCTGCAGGAGCCGGATCAGGCCTTCCTGAAGCTGATCTTCGAGAACCCGGCCCAGGACGATGCCCTGCTTGAGGGCCTCTATGTCTATCTGGAGATTGCCTCGGAAGCCCGCTTTCTCAATTCGCTGAAGCTTGAGCGCGCAGGCCAATGGATCGGCGACAATGCCCCGGCCCGCCTCCAGATCCGCCTGATGGAAGCCGCCCGCTCCAGCCAGCATCCGGCTTTCGCCTCGTTCCGCACCGGTCTCAACCGCTCCGGTGGTCTCGAGCGTGCCTATCCGAAGGCCGCCGTTTGACGCCCAGTCTTACTGCGGGATGGGCAGGCTGACGGAGAGGATCGGCCCCATGGGAAACAGCCGGTCCATCCGCTTCTCCTCGGCGATGAACACGCTCGAAATCGTCCCGTCGAGATAAAGCGCGTTGGAGACATCAAGGCTGTCGCGGAAGAACACCGCAAAGTCATAGAAGCGCACCGGCACCCGTGAGACGACCATGTGGACCTGCCCGCGGTCGTCGACACCGACGCCGTTGCGGATCTTGAAGCTGTCACTATCGGCCAGAAACTTCGGATGCAGCTTGCCGTCGATAACCAGCATCGGCCCGGACTGCGTGCCGAAATCCGGCACCAGGCCACTGGCGACAAAGGCTTTGGTCTCCATCACGGAAGCCTTGCCGTCCTTGATCAGGAAAACCCCGTTCGGCAGCAGGTGAAAATTCCCCCATCCGCCGCCGGTCACCGCCGGTTTCAGCACCTTGCCGTATTCGGCGAAGTAGCCGACCGGCGAAAGATCGTCGTGATACATGCCGGCATTCATCGCAAAGGTAAGCACCCGCCGCTCCGCCCAGAGCTGTCGCCTGAGCCCGACAAACCCGCCATAAGCCACACCATCGGGTCCCGCGAGATGCAGACGCACATCCTCCCGCGAAGGATCAAACCGACAGGCAAGATAGGTCGCAGCCCCCTCGCGCATCTGCTCGCAAGCCGCAGATGCAAGCGAGGGCAGAAGCAGACCAGTCAGAAAACCGATGAGAGAAAGGCTCTTGCGCATGCAGGGAATTCCACGGGTCCTTGAGTGAACCCGTTCTTGGCGATGATTCCGGACATTGTGAAGGCCGCAAACCCGATATCCCCGAAATCACCTGTGTCCCTTACGTGGGCAGTTTCAGCGCCTGCATATGGAAACCAAGCTGTTCTGGCGGATAGCGGTATTCGGCGCCAACCGGACAGGCATTGCGCGCCAGGCACCCGGAGATCATGCAGCCCCTTTGCCCCACAGGACCCGCCAGATGCTGGCGACAGCCGGCGACATCAAAGCCGCTTGGCCTGATGGCATCGACGGGACAGGAGGACAGGCAAGGTTTCTCCAGACAGCGATCGCAAGGATGAGTGAACGCGACAGGCGTTTCGGCCTCCGCGTCCCACTCTCCAAACAACAGCGCGCCGCGATAGCTGTGCCACAGCCCGAAGCGCGAATGGATGAGGATCCCGAGCGGCGAGGCTTTCAGCCCTTCCGCCTTCATCGCCCATGCCTGAAACGGTTGGTAAGGCGCATCTGACGGATAACAGGCAAACGCCCCGAGATCCTCGGCCACACCGTCGATGACGACCTTCGACCAGCGATCGAGCGGATCAGATCCGCCCCTGTCCACCTGCGTCGCGCGCCAGGCGTCGAACACCGGCCACATTGCACCGCCGACAACACCGATCAGCACGACAGCCGCTGCCGGCCGGCCGTCAGCCAAAGACGGCCCCTGCTCTTGCGCGCCAAAAAGCACCACCCCACGACACGACAGACCGAATGCCGCCAGTGCCGCATCGAGCCCGCCCAAAACGCACGAAGGGCCGCTCATCGCGGCCCCTCGATCTTGTAATGGGGGCGCCAGACCTCCTTCTGGATCATGTCGGCAACCTGGTTGGCTCCGCCTTGCTCCCTGGCAACGGGACCCTTTCAGGTAAAGGCGTCGGGCATCGAGTTCTTGCGGCTTGCAATATAGGCAAGCAGCGCCTCGTCGATGGCAGGATCGAGCGTCGGGGCCTCATAACTGTCGAGCCAAGAACGGCAGAGCACGTTGGCCCGGTCCTCGATGCGCTTGCGACCCTCGATCTCCCACTGTTCGAAGGAGTTGTTGTCGGCAAGCGCCGAGCGATAGAAAGCCGTCTGGAAATTCGCCTGCGTATGGGCGCAGCCGAGATAATGCGCACCCGGACCCACCTCCCGGATTGCATCCATCGCCTGGCCGTCTTCGGTCAGATCAACGCCCTGCGCCATCTTCTGCATCATGCCGAGCTGATCCTGGTCGATCATGAACTTCTCGTAGCAGGCGGCAAGACCACCCTCGAGCCAGCCGGCCGCATGCAGAACGAAGTTTGCACCAGCAAGCAGCGTCATGTTGAGCGTATTGGCGCTCTCATGGGCGGCCTGCGCATCCGGAACCTTGGACGCACAGAGCGAGCCGCCGGTACGGAAAGGCAGACCCATGCGCCGAGCCAGCTGAGCGGCTCCATAGGAGACGAGTGCCGGCTCCGGCGTGCCGAAGGTCGGCGCACCCGACTGCATCGAGATCGAAGCGGCAAAGGTGCCGAAGAGAACCGGCGCGCCCGGCCGGATCAGCTGCGTGAACGAGGCACCCGCCAGAACTTCGGCCAGGATTTGCGTCAGCGTGCCGGCGACGGTCACCGGGCTCATGGCGCCCGACAGAATGAACGGCGAGATGACCGAAGCCTGGTTATGGCGAGCATAGACCTTCGCCGCACCCAGCATGGTCTCGTCGAAGACCATCGGCGAGTTGGCGTTGATCAGGTTCAGCATGACGCAGTTGTTTTCGACGAAATCGTCACCGAAGACGAGCTTCGCCATCGCGACCGAATCTTCCGCACGCTCCGGTGCCGTGACCGAGCCCATGAACGGCTTGTCGGAATATTTGATGTGGCTGTAGACCATGTCGAGGTGACGCTTGTTCACCGGAATGTCGACGGGCTCACAGACCGTGCCGCCCGACGAATGCATCGACGGCGCCATGTAGGCGAGCTTCACGAAGTTGCGGAAATCCTCGAGTGTCGCGTAACGACGAACGCCTTCGAGATCGCGGACAAACGGCGAGCCATAGACCGGCGCAAACACCGTGGCATTGCCGCCGATCCGCACACTGCGCTCGGGGTTGCGGGCATGCCAGGTGAATTCCGACGGGGCAGTCTTCAAAAGTTCGCGGCAGAGACCCTTCGGGAAATGCACCCGCTCGCCTTTGACGTCGGCGCCAGCCTGTCTCCACAGCTCCAGCGCCTCGGCGTCCTCACGGAACTCGATGCCGATTTCCTCCAGCACGATGTCGGCATTGCGCTCGATCAGCTGAAGGCCTTCTTCGTCCAGCACGTTATACGGCTGAATCTTGCGGGTGATGTAAGGCATGGACGGACCGGCACCGCCGCCGCTGCGCGATGCCCTTCGGGCCGCAGCCCCTCGTCCTTCGCCGCGCTGGCGGCGGCCTGCGCCCGGTTCTGCCGTGATGTCGTCCATGTCTGCTTCCTCGCTCGAGCGCTCGTCCGCGCTGCTTCTCTCCTCCATTATGCTAATCCAATCCGCTTGTGAAACCATCCTTTATGCGCCAACGACTTGCGTCATGCAGACATCGGCTTTTCCATCACTTGTCTGCCACCGTCGCTTTTCACTGCCGCCGCGTCGTAATCGAAAAGAGTTTTTCACGAACTTGAGGTTTAACTTTCGATCGGGCAGTCTCATGCCCGGCGCGACCGGAATCGCGTTGAAAAAGAAGCGGGAAGCACCACCATGGCCGAAGACGACATCATTCTTTCCGAACTCTCCGACGAAGAGCTCGTGCAGCAGATGCATGATGACCTCTATGACGGCCTCAAGGAAGAGATTGAAGAAGCGACGAACATCCTGCTCGAACGCGGCTGGGCGCCCTATGACATCCTCACCCAGGCGCTCGTCGAAGGCATGCGCATCGTAGGTATCGACTTCCGCGACGGCATTCTCTTCGTGCCGGAAGTTCTGCTCTCGGCCAATGCGATGAAGGCCGGCATGACCATTCTGCGCCCGCTTCTCGCCGCAACCGGCGCCCCGAAGCAGGGCAAGATGGTCATCGGCACCGTCAAGGGCGACATCCACGACATCGGCAAGAACCTGGTCGGCATGATGATGGAAGGCGCTGGCTTCGACGTCATCGACCTCGGCATCAACAATCCGGTCGAAAACTACCTGGAAGCTCTGGAGCGCGAAAAGCCGGATATTCTCGGCATGTCGGCGCTGCTCACCACCACCATGCCTTACATGAAGGTGGTCATCGACACGATGAAGGAAAAGGGCATTCGCGACGATTACGTCGTCTTGGTTGGCGGCGCGCCGCTCAACGAGGAATTCGGCAAGGCCGTCGGCGCCGATGCCTATTGCCGCGATGCAGCAGTAGCCGTCGAAACGGCCAAGGAATTCATCAGCCGCAAGCACAACAGCATGGGCGCCCGCGCCTGAAGTCTGAAAACGGCGAAGCCGGCCCTTTTAAAGGCCGGCTTCTGCGTAATACTCGCCCTGAGGGGACGTTGCCATGGTTTGCCAGGCAACATGCCCGCCGGCATACAGGATGGCCGCCAGCATATAGATGGCACTGGCCTTTGCGATGGTCGTGAGCGTCATGCTCCCTCTCCTGATTTAGCTGCGCTCATAGCGGTGTCCCCCGCGCGGATGCGCTTAGCGGGAGGCGGCGGCGTCGACGTTGTTCGCAGCGTTCTGCGTCGCGTCAACGGTATTCGCGGCATCCTGGCCAACGCCGCGGATCGTATTGCCGCAGGACGACAGTGCGAAGACGGTGAGAACGAGGGCTGCGCCGACTGTCAGTTTTTTCGCCATCATGTGAATGTACCTTCTGTCTGGTAACGAGTGGATTGCGATGGAACAACGCGCGAAATCGGAAAAGGTTCACGTGATTGCGTGCGGCGCGATTGCGCGCGAGATTCTGGCCGTAAAGGCCCTCAACGGACTGGACCATCTGACGCTCGAATGCCTGCCCGCCATCTGGCATGTCTGGCCAGAGCGCATCGCACCAGCGCTTCGCGAGAAGATCGTGGAAGCCCGCGCTGCCGGCCACGAAAACATCTTCATCGGCTATGCGGAATGCGGCACCCAGGGTGAAGTCGACAAGATCTGTCGCGAGGAAGGCATCGAACGGCTCTCAGGCCCGCATTGTTACGCCTTCTTCACGGGCACGGAAAAGTTCCTCGCCGAATGCGAAACGGAATTCACCGCCTTCTACCTGACGGATCTGATCACCCGCCAGTTCGAGGCCTTCGTCATCGAACCGCTGAAGCTCGATCGCCATCCCGAATTGCGCGACATGGTCTTCGGCAATTACACGAAGATCGTCTATCTCGCCCAGACCGAGGATGCCGAACTACAGGCCAAGGCAAAATGGGCGGCGGACTATCTGAAGCTGGATTACGAATACCGCTTCACCGGCTACGGCGACCTGGCACCGGAACTCGTTGCTGCCGCACGCGCGCCTGTACCGGCCGCCTGATCTCTCGCATTCGGAAAGCGAGCCGCCTTAACGCACCGAATTTGCGACGCTGCGCCCTGCATCCTGCGTGGCATCGACGGCATTGCCGAGATCATTGCCGATCCCGCGGATCGTGTTGCCGCAGGAGGAGAGGCCGAGCGCCAGCGCCAGAAGCATGGCAATGGTTGTTGCGATCCGATAAGCAGCGACAGTCATGATGATTCCCCGTCCGATTGTGTCGAGCGATTTAGCTGACAAGGCATCACGGAAAAATCAAGGCAACCTCATAGTACGATGCGGCGATGCTCACCGGCTCAGAGGATCGAGAACATCATCATGCCGAACAGCAGGATCAGCAACGCAACGACAGCAAGTTGCAGCAGCATCAAAAACGGAATGCGCGACAGCAGGACCGCCACAAGGAAAAGGCCAACCGCTTTCCACGACCAGAAGACCGAGACCAGGATCACGAAAAGGACCAGAGCGCCGAGAACGAGGCACAGAAATACCTGTTCGAACGTCGACATCTCGCTCCACGGATTGGGCTGGTCGGCGGCAGGCTGCTTCGTGATTTCGCGACTGTCTTGTTTCATCTCTGAGAGCGCCCCCCGGAAGTGAAAAGCAATCACTGGTAGCCACTGCGTGTCAAGCGCTGTCAAGGACTCACCTGGCGAGCATCATGCGCATGCGATTCACCCTCCCTTCACCATTCCCGAAAGCGTGAACTGCTGCCCGGAGGGCTTTTAATCCCCCTGTAATATCCCCGTGCAAACTTGGGGCTAGGTCAACAAAAACCAAGAGAATCAGGAATGACCGACAGGGCGGAAACTTGGGTGGCGGGTCTCGTCACCGCGCGTGAACACAATCATCCCGAAAACCTTTCGGACCTTCTGGTCCGTCTGGCTCGCACAACGGACCGCAAGGTGACGATCCGCGACATCGCGATCGCCCTGCAGGACCGCTCCTTTGGCGCCTTCCTCCTGGTCTTTGCGCTCCCCAATCTCGTGCCCCTGCCACCCGGCAGCACCTTCATCCTCGGCCTGCCGCTCGTCTTCGTCGCATGGCAGATGGCCATGTCGCCCGGCGGTCGGGTCTTCTTTCCCCGCGTCGTCAGCGATTACGGCGTCGAGCCGCAGACCTTCGAGGCGATCGTCAAGCGTCTCGTTCCCTGGATGCGTTGGGCCGAAAAGCTGGTCATCCCCCGCTTCTGGCTATTCGAAAGCCGCTTCGCCGAACGGGTCATCGGCGTATTGGCCCTGATCCTTGCGATCGTCGTCTTCCTGCCAATCCCGCTCGGCAACTGGCCGCCGGCCTTTGCGCTTGCCGTCCTCGGCTTTGCGCATTCCCAGCGTGATGGCCTCGGCGTGCTCGCCGGCTGCGTCATCGGCATCCTGTCGCTGATGATCGCGGGCTTCGTCGTCTACACCGCAGTCGCTGTCGTCTCGCTCGTCGTCTGATGTCTCAGCCCGTTATGGAAACTTCCCGCCGCCCGGTGGTCGTCATGACCGCCGGCGGCCTCAATCCGACCATCGTCGTCCAGCATCTCGTGAAATCCGGCATGGATGTTCACGTCATTCTGGAAAATGCCGAGGGCAAGGGCGAGATCACACGCCGCCGGGCCAGGAAGCTGGGCTGGGTCGCCGCACTTGGCCAGCTCGGCACCATGGTCGCCGCCCGCCTTCTGCGCCGCCTCGCCGACCGCCGCGTCGCTGAACTGCTGAGCCTTCATGGGTTTGACCGCGTCCTTCCGGACACCATCCCGATCCACCCCGTCACCTCGATCAATGCAGCGGAGACGAAGGACCTGATCGAGCAGATTGGTCCCGGTGCCATCCTGCTCGTCTCGACCCGCCTTATGTCGGCAAAGCAACTCGCGGCCATGCCCTGCCCGGTCATCAACCTGCATGCCGGCATCAATCCCAACTATCGCGGCCAGATGGGCGGCTACTGGTCGCTTCGGGAAAACGACGCTGAGAATTTCGGCGCCACGCTCCACCTCGTTGATGCCGGCACCGACACCGGCGGCACGCTCTACGAGGTTCGCACCCGGCCTGCGTCAGCCGATTTCATCTCCACCTACCCGCTGCTGCTGACCATCGCTTCCCTCGACATCACCAGACGATCCCTCGAAGACGCGCTTGCCGGCCGCCTAGCTCCAAAGACGCCGGAAGGCCCCTCGGCGCTCCGCTTCCCGCCGACGCTCTGGTCCTGGATCTGGTGCGGCGTCACGCGGCGAATCTGGTAAAAACACCGGGACTCGCAGCAGCGTCGTTTTTGGCGACAAGCGACGTCGTGAAAAGCGCAGTCCGGCGAATGCCCCCCGTGCATTCTGCCGTCAAAGGGAGAGAGTGGCATGGCAGACAAGATCGTCGTTTTCTGGCGGGATATTCCCGCGCAGGTCATCGTCAAGCAGGGTCGCAAATCGGCCAAGCGCGAGCTCTCGCTGCGCTTTACCGAGGCGATCGACATGGCCGCCATGCGCTCGGGCGCTGCCGAAACCGACGCCTATCTCGCCGACTGGCGCAAAGCCGATCCGGTCCCCGTCGGTGACGACCTCGAAGCCGAGGCCGAAACCGCTGCCGCCGAAATCGAAGCCGCCTACGACAAGGCCCGCCTCGTCGCCCTCGTCCATGCCGGAGGCCGCGACAATGGCTGAACCCGTGCTCGTCGATCCCGGCCCGCCGAAAAAAGGCAATGCCGCCCCGGCTGCCAAGGCAAAGACCGGCGCCTTCACACCGGCAGGCGTTTCGCCCAACCGCCGCGCCCGCCGGTCCTATACCATCCGCCTTTGGGCCGTGCGCAATTCGCGCTTCCTCGAATGGCTCTACCGCAATTTCGCCAATGCCTTCCTCTTCCTCCATCCGGTCTGGAAGAAGCTCGGATATAACCGCGTCGAAACCCCGGTCACCTTCGTCGAACGCAATGTGAAGGGTCTTCTCTTCGACTGTCGCATGTGCGGCCAGTGCGCTCTGTCCTCGACCGGCATGTCCTGCCCGATGAACTGTCCCAAGCAGTTGCGCAACGGCCCCTGCGGTGGCGTGCGCGCCAATGGCAATTGCGAGGTCGAGCCTGACTTGCCCTGCGTCTGGGTCCAGGCCTGGAACGGCTCGCGCAACATGGTGTCAGGCGACGCGATCCTGAAAGTGCAGAAGCCGGTCAACCAGTCGCTGCGCGAAACATCCTCCTGGCTGCGCGTCACGGCAGAAGCCGCCGCCGAGCGGGAAAAACAGACGGCAAAGGAAGTCTGAGAGCATGGCCCAGATCGACGAAAATCCGCTTGGCGTCCACCTGCCGCTCGATCCCCTGCCCGGCCACTCCTCCCTCGGCCGCCTGGAGCGCGTTCTGCGCCGCGGCGAATTTGCCGTCACCGCTGAACTCAACCCGCCGGACAGCGCCGATCCGGAAGACGTGTATGAGCGCGCCAAGGTCTTCGATGGCTGGGTCGACGGCATCAATGCGGTCGACGCCTCCGGCGCCAATTGCCACATGTCCTCGGTCGGCATTTGCGCCCTTCTGACCCGCATGGGTTACGCCCCGATCATGCAGATCGCCTGCCGCGACAAGAACCGCATCGCCATCCAGGGCGACGTGCTGGGGGCGGCCGCCATGGGCGTGGCCAACATCATGTGCCTGACCGGCGACGGCGTACAGGCCGGCGACCAACCGGGCGCCAAGCCGGTCTTCGATCTCGACTGCATGTCGCTTTTGGAAACTGTCCGCACGATGCGCGATGAGTCGAAATTCCTCTCCGGCCGCAAGCTGACCACACCGCCCAAGGTTTTCCTCGGCGCCGCCATCAACCCCTTCGCCCCCCCTTACGACTTCCGCCCCTATCGTCTGGGCAAGAAGATCGAGGCCGGCGCCCAGTTCGTCCAGAGCCAGTACTGCTTCGACGTGCCGATGTTCCGCGATTACATGGCGAAAGTCCGCGACCTCGGCTTCCACGAGAAATGCTACATCCTCGTCGGTGTCGGGCCGCTCGCCTCGGCCAAGACGGCGAAGTGGATCCGCTCCAACGTGCCGGGCATCCACATTCCGGACCATGTGATCGCCCGCCTCGAGGGCGCACAGGATCAGAAGAAGGAAGGCAAGCAGCTCTGCATCGACATCATCAACGAGGTGAAGGAGATCGAGGGCGTCTCCGGCGTGCATGTCATGGCCTATCGCCAGGAGGAATATGTCGCCGAGATCGTCCATGAGTCGGGCATCCTCAAGGGTCGCCAGCCCTGGAAGCGCGAACATGCCCGCGCCGATGACATCGCCGCCCAGCGTATGCGTGAAATTGGTGCAGATCCCGTCCAGGATCAGCAGGAAATGGCCGGCCGCGCGGCCCACTCGCAGACCCACTGACCGCATTGCTTTTTCCCGGCAATTGCCGGCACATCCCATTCCCGCCGTGCGAGAGCCGGCATCGACCGGAGGACTGAAATGACCCGCACCATCGTCGCATCCGCCACCAAGGAAATCATCATCGGTTTCGACCAGCCCTTCTGCGTCATCGGCGAGCGCATCAACCCGACGGGTCGCAAGAAGCTCGCCGCCGAAATGCAGGCCGGCAATTTCGAGACCGTCATCAAGGATGCGCTGGAACAGGTCGCCGCCGGCGCCACCATGCTCGACGTCAATGCCGGCGTGACCTCGGTTAATCCGAACGAAACCGAGCCAGGCCTGCTCGTCCAGACCATGGAAATCGTCCAGGGCCTCGTCGACGTGCCGCTCGCGATCGATAGCTCCGTCACCGCCGCCATCGAGGCAGCCCTCAAGGTCGCCAAGGGCCGCCCGCTCGTCAATTCCGTCACCGGCGAGGAAGAAAAGCTCGAAGCCATCCTGCCGCTCTGCGCCAAGTATAACGTCCCGGTCGTCGCCATCTCCAACGACGAAACCGGCATTTCCCAGGATCCGGACGTCCGCTTCGCCGTCGCCAAGAAGATCGTCGAGCGCGCCATGGATTACGGCATCAAGCCGCATGACATCGTCGTCGACCCGCTCGTCATGCCGATCGGCGCCATTGGTTCGGCCGGCCTGCAGGTCTTTGCCCTCATCCGGCGTCTGCGCGAGGAGCTGAAGGTCAACACCACCTGCGGCCTCTCCAACATCTCCTTCGGCCTGCCGCATCGCCACGGCATCAATGCCGGCTTCATCCCGATGGTCATTGGTGCGGGCATGACCTCCGCCATCATGAACCCCTGCCGCCCGCAGGAAATGGAAGCCGTCCGCGCCGCCAATGTCCTCAATGGCACCGACGAGAACTGCTACAACTGGATCAAGACCTACCGCGACTACAAACCCGCCGAAGGCGGCGCCCACGCAGCCCCGGCCGCCTCTCCCGCCTCTGCCTCAACGAGGCGGCGGCCGCCGCGGCGGCCGTGCTGCGCGTGTCGGTGGCGGTGCTGCGTCGGAATAACTGGAAGGCCGGCTGAAGCCTCTCTTCTCCCCAGCGGGGAGAAGGTGGCGCTTAGCGCCGGATGAGGGGGTATTCGACCCCCGACACCACAAATGAGGGAGACGTCCCTCGAAACCGAAAGACCAGAATGACAGACGCCGCTGATCCCCTCGTCCTCTTCATGCCCTCCGGCAAGCGTGGCCGTTTCCCCGTCGGCACCTCCGTGCTGGAAGCCGCGCGCACGCTTGGCGTTTATGTCGAAAGCGCGGCGCGCGGACGCGCCACCTGCGGGCGTTGCCAGATCGAGGTCCAAGAAGGCCAGTTCGCCAAACACGGCATCACCTCGTCCAACGACCACATCTCGCCCGTCGGGCCGAAGGAAAAGCGTTACGCCGAGGTCCGCACCATCCCGGAAGGCCGCCGTCTCTCCTGCTCGGCCCAGATCCTCGGCGATCTCGTGGTAGACGTGCCGCCGGATACCGTGGTCAACGCCCAGGTCATCCGCAAGGCCGCGACCGACCGCACCTTCCCGCGCAATCCCGCCATCCAGCTGTGCTACGTCGAGGTCGACGAACCCGACATGCACAAGCCCTTGGGCGATCTCGATCGCCTGAACGTGATGCTGGAAAAGGACTGGGGCCTGAAGAACATCCTGGTTGCCCAGCATCTCCTGCCCGAGGTCCAGAAGACGCTGCGCAAGGGCAATTGGGGCGTCACCGCCGCCATCCACCGCGATCTCGAAACCTCGCGCCCGAACATGATCGCGCTCTGGCCGGGCCTGCACAACGAGGCCTATGGCATCGCCTGCGACATCGGCTCGACGACGATCGCCATGCATCTCGTCTCGCTGCTCTCGGGCCGCGTCATCGCCTCCTCCGGCCTGTCGAACCCGCAGATCCGCTTCGGCGAGGATCTGATGAGCCGCGTCTCCTATGTGATGATGAACCCGGACGGACGCGAGGCCATGACCAAGGCCGTCCGCCAGGCGATCAACGAGCTGACGGTCAAGGTCTGCGCCGAGGCGGGCGTCGATCCGAACGACATTCTCGATGCCGTCTTCGTCGCCAATCCGATCATGCACCACCTCTTCCTCGGCATCGACCCGACCGAGCTGGGACAGGCGCCCTTTGCGCTTGCCGTGTCCGGCGCAATCCACACCTGGTCGCGCGAGATCGATCTCGCCATCAATCATGGCGCACGCATCTACTGCCTGCCCTGCATTGCCGGCCATGTCGGAGCGGATGCCGCCGGCGCGACGCTGTCGGAAGGCCCGCACCGCCAGGACAAGATGATGCTGCTCGTCGATGTCGGCACCAATGCCGAGATCGTGCTTGGTAACCGCGAACGCACGGTTGCCGCCTCGTCCCCGACGGGTCCTGCCTTCGAAGGCGCCGAAATCTCCTGCGGCCAGCGCGCCGCCCCCGGCGCCATCGAACGCGTCCGCATCGATCCCGAAACCCTCGAACCCCGCTTCAAGGTGATCGGCGTCGAGCAGTGGTCGGATGAGGAAGGTTTCGCCGAGGCTGCCGAAAAGACCGGCATCACCGGCATCTGCGGCTCGGCGATCATCGAAGTCGTCGCCGAAATGTATCTCTCCGGCGTCATCTCCACCGACGGCGTCGTCGATGGTGCAATGGCCGCGAAAAGCCACCGCATCCTCGAAAACGGCCGCACCTTCTCCTACCTGTTGCATGACGGCGCCCAGAGGATCACGGTGACGCAAAACGACGTGCGCGCCATCCAGCTCGCCAAGGCCGCCCTTTATGCCGGCATCAAGCTGCTGATGGAAAAGCTGGAGGTCGAAACTGTCGACACCATCCGCTTCGCCGGCGCCTTCGGCTCCTTCATCGATCCGAAATACGCGATGGTCTTGGGCCTGATCCCGGATTGCGAACTCTCGGAAGTCAAAGCCGTCGGCAACGCCGCCGGCACCGGCGCCCTGATGGCCCTCCTCAACCGCGACTACCGCCGCGAGATCGAGGAAACCGTCACCCGCATCGAAAAGATCGAAACGGCCCTGGAGCCACATTTCCAGCAACTCTTCATCGACGCCATGGCGCTGCCGAACAAGGTTGATCCGTTTCCGAAACTGGCGAGCGTCGTGACGCTGCCGGAGCGGAAGGTGCTGGCAGAAGGGGATGGAGACGGCGGCGGACGGCGGCGTAGGCGGTCGAGGGAGTAGGTGATCGAGTCTGCTCTGATAGGCCGCTTTGCGCCGTCCTTCTGGTCGTTCACGTGGTCGGCAAGATTTTCCAAAAGCTGCCGCTCGGCTTCTGTGGGCTGAATGTCCAGCATGGGGTCGATAGCCGTCACTCGACTGTTCGCCGGCTGCCGCCTTGAACGGTGTGGATAGGTGGTGGACAGTTTTGACTTCAAAGCACTGGAAGCGGTGGATTACGAGCCGATTGGCCCTGCAGTCTGCTTCGCAGCGTCCCGACCAGTGCGTCGGCTATCGCCCTGACGGCAGGCAACTGGCCGCGTCGATGTGGAATCAGCAATGTCGTGGTTGCGCCCCCGGCGATCCAGTCCGGCAAAATGCGGACAAACGTGCCACGAACCAGATGCGGCTCGCATATGCAGCGCGGCAGCGCGGCGATACCTAGCCCTGCTAGCGCCATGCTCACAAGGGTTTCCGGATCATCGGAAAAAGCTCGCATTCTCGCCGTAACGTTCTGGCTGACGCCTTTCACATCCTGAAGGCACCACGATGGCGGCTTGGTGATTGAACCATTCAGCAAGCCCTCATGGGCTTGCAGGGACTCAGGATTGGCCGGGGTGCCCGCACGTTCGACATAGCTCGGCGCGGCGACGAGGAGGTCCGGCTCAAAGCCGATGCGCTGCTGCAACAGCTCTGAAGAAGGAAGCGGGTCATGATGATCTCGCAGGGCAATATCGAAGGATTCCTGCACAATATCGACCATGCGATCCGTCGCGTGCAGCATGATCTGCACGTCACGGTGTTTGTCGGCGACTGCAGGCAGGATCGGCGCGAGGTGATGCCGCGCCGTAATGACCGAAGCTGTTACGCGCACATTTCCCCGAGGCGCGGCAAGGCGGTTCTTGATGCGTGCTTCCGCCGCCTCGGCCTCGATAAGCATCGCGGAAACATGGCGAAAAAATTCGTCTCCAGCTTCGGACATTGAGAGCGTGCGCGAATTGCGGTGCAGAAGGCGCACACCGAGCTGTTCTTCGAGCATCCCGACTCGCTTGCTCAACGTGGATTTTGCAATGCCGGTCGCGCGGGAAGCAGCGGTGAATCCACCGTGCTCGACAACCTGGGCGAAAAGATAGGCGTCATCCAGACTAAACATGTTCACCGTTCACAAATGCGGACGAAGCATCCCCGTCTTGCCACTTTTCCAATCATCGTACACGGAAATATACGAGAGGCCAGATGAAGCTTGTCTAGGAGTGGCCACATGGGTCGATTGACGGAGAAGAATGCCCTTATCATTGGGGGGACGCATGGAATGGGTCTGGCGACTGCAAAGGCCCTTGTGGCCGATGGCGCGCAGGTGCTCGTTACCGGAGCTAACCCCTCGAATGTCCATAGAGCTCATCTGGAGCTTGAAGGACGCGCGAATGCCATGGGGTCGGACATTTCCCGCGCACAAGACAGGGAGGTGCTCGCCGCAACGGTGGCGGAGCGTTTCCAGTTGCTCGACGCGCTGTTCATATTCGCGGCCGTGGCAGAGTTCGCGCCGTTCGATCAAGTCACAGAGGATAGCTTCGACCGGCAGTTCGCTATCAACACGAGAGGCGCGTTCTTTGCTATGCAGCGGCTTGCGCCGCTCATCAGGGATGGTGGCTCGATCACCGCCGTCACCGTTACGCCCGCGACGGCCACGCCGTTGATGAGCGTCTATATGGCGACCAAGGGAGCGGTCCGCGCCTTTAGCCAGGTTCTCGCCGCCGAATTGCTCGGGCGCCGCGTAAGGGTCAACTGCCTCGCGCCCGGCTTCATCGATACCCCCACTCTCGGCGTCGCCGGTCTATCGCCCGAAGACCGTCGCGAACTCGCAGAAATCGGTGATCTCGCCACTCCGATGAAGCGCCACGGCACCGTCGAGGAGATCGCCGCCGCCGCTCTGTTCCTGGGCTTCGATGCGACGTTCACGACGGGTATCGAATTGCCGATCGATGGCGGCATCTCGACCGTCGATGCGCCGTAACAGGCGCGAAAACTTCTTTGTTGGCGTCGGCTTTCCAACGCGCGCTGAGGACATTTTTATGACCTCAATGCAGTCGGAAGCGGTCATGGAGGTCGCGCGCTACAATGTCAGCTATATCATCCCCGACTTCCGGGACAGGATGGTCCGCTCCCGGCCCCAAAGCTTTCCCCCTCACCCCAAAATTCCCGCCGCATCCTCCACCATCTTCGCCAGCGCTTCCGGCTTTGCCCCGCGCACCGGGCTGAAATACTTGACCTTCAAGTCCTTGAAGCCGCAAAACGCCAAAATCTGCCGCCGCAGCACCTTCACCCAGCCATTGCCATAGATCCATTTGAGGAAGAATGTCGGCGTATCCGAGGTGATCACCACGCGCGCCTTGCGACCTGAAAGCAGCGGCTTCGGCAGCGCCTTGCCCTCGATATACTGAAAGCCGAAACCCGGCATCAGCAGGCGGTCGAACAGGCCTTTCAGCTTGGCCGGTGCCGAGCCCCACCAGAGCGGATGCACGAGGACGAGGCGGTCGCACCAGGTGAGGCTTTCGGCGAGCGCCTGCAGGTCCGGTTCCCAGTCCATCCGGGCGCGATAGCCCTGGCGCAGATTGGTGTCGAAATCGAGATCCTCGAGATGCACCAGCCGCACCGTCTGGCCCCGCCTGCGCGCCTCGTCGGCGATCTTTTCCGCCATGGCGCCACACAGGGTATCCCGTGCGGGATTGCCATTCAGCACCAGAACCCGGGACGGCTGGGCATCACGCGACAGGAAAGACATGAGGGATCCTCTTGTTTTTGACCATGGTCAGTATATCATGATTAAAATGACCTCGGTCAAGATATTTTTGGCGTAGGCTCTTCCAAAAGGAATCGTGCATGAAGCTTCGCCAGTCCCGCAGCCGCCAGACCCGCGAGCAGATCCTGGCCGCCGCGCGCGACCTGTTCTCTCGCCAAGGCTATGAACCGACCAGCATCGACCAGGTCGCGACCGCCGCGAAGGTGGCGAAATCAAGCGTCTTTGCCCATTTCGGCGACAAGGCCAATCTCCTGGCAGCCCTCGGCCTCACCGAAATCGAGAAGCTCGCCGAAGCCGGCAAGGCGGAAGTCGACCGCATGGATGACCGCCCGCTGGCCGACCGGTTGCGCGCCCTGCTCTCGCCCTGGCTTGCCTATTTCTGCCGCGAACACGCCTTTGCCGGCCTCTATCTCAGCCAATCCGCCGTCACCGGTGGGCCGCATACGGACGCCTTCCTCGATCTTTGCCGCGTGCTGGAAGGCCAGGTTGCCACCCTCTTCAGCGCCCGCTCTGCGGCCGGCACCTCGCCCGAACGCGCGCAGCTTCTCGCCCGCGGCGTGCAGGCGCTGTTCCACGAAGTCATCGTCTATGAAATCTCCGGCTGGCTCACGCCGCCGCAAACCGCCGAAACCATGCTCGGCCAGTTTCTCGACATCTGGATTTCAGGCGCCACCAATACCGCACCATCGCCCGGCTCGACCGCCTGACGACAGCGACGTGCCGCGACGTCAGCCGAGCGACGCGCAGAACCGCCGGGCAGCAGCCCCTAAAACCTCCGGCGGAAATCCGGAAAAGCCGATGACAAGGCCGCGCCGTTCGGACTGTCCCTGATAGAGTGGCGACAGCGCCTTGGTCCCGAAGCCCACCTCTCTCGCTTGTCTCGCAAGCAAAACATCGTCCGCCCCGGGCGCAAGCTCCGCCACCAGATGCAGGCCCTGCTCGGGTGCTGAGACCTGAAAAGGCCCCTCCAGCAGCGCCTCCACCAACGCATCCCGCGCCGCTTTGACCCGCTTGCGCGCCCGCTTGATATGCGCCGAAAAATGCCCGTCGCGCAGAAATTCGGTGAGCGCATCCTCTGATAGCGTCGAGGGAAACCGATCAGTTAGCCGGCGAATGGTCAGCACCCGCTCACGCAAATGGCGGGGCACGACGAGATAACCGATGCGAAAGCCTGGCAGCAGCGTCTTCGAAAACGTGCCGACATAGATCACATGGCCCGAGCCATCGATGCCCTGCAGCGCGCTCAGGGGTGGCCCGGCAAAGCGGAACTCGCTGTCGTAATCATCCTCGATGATATAGGCGCCTGCTTGCCGCGCCCAGTCGATCAGCGAGAGCCGCCTGCCCATGGAAAGCGTCACACCCAGCGGATATTGGTGCGACGGCGTGACATAGACCGCCTTCGCTTCCGGCCGCGCCGCAATCCCTGCGGCCACATCGATCCCCTCGCCATCGACGGGCACCGGCGTCACCGAAAGCCCCGTCCCTTCGAACAACTCGCGCGCCGCTGCATAACACGGATCCTCGACCCAGACGGGATCGCCGGGCTTCAAGAGTGTCCGCACCGCCAAATCCAGCCCCTGCTGCGTCCCCGCCGTCATGATCACCTGGTCCGGCTCGCACACCACCCCGCGCGCCGCCTTCAGATAAGCCGCGACCTCCACCCGAAGCGCATAACTCCCCGCCGGATCATTGTAGTGAAAATGCCGGGCCGAAGGCTGCGTCAGATGCCGGTTCATCAGCATCCGGAAGATGCGAAGCGTCGTCTCGTCCGCCGTCGAACACCCGAGCGTGCCGGGCAGCGGCGCCTGCACTTCCGCCTCCGCGACGGCTGGAGCTTCATGGCGGCTTCGAACAGCGGCACGGCCTCGGCCTGGGTCCCCGCCCCCACGCGTGCCTCGGCAAAGCCATCCGCCACAAGCATCTCGTAAGCCGCAACGGCAGCCCCGCGCGACACGCCAAACCGCTTGGCGATATCCCGCGTCGTTGGCAGCTTGTCGCCCGGCTTCATCTGCCCGCTCTCGATCAGCCCGCGCAGCGAACGATAAAGCGCCAGCCGCCGCGGGCCCTTGGCCGGCAGCATCGGCGTGCTCGCAGACCAGTCGGAATTGGTTCGCAGTTTTTGCGTCATGGTGGATCTTCTTTGGACCAATTGATCCGATTATCCCTGCCGCATCAGCCGTCAGGAGGCAAGCATGAACGACAGACCCGATCCGCAATCCTTCCCCGTCACCCCACGCAACCGGGCAAAGCGCCTGCATGAACGCGCAGCCTACGACCGCGACGCCGTCTATGCCGTGCTCGATGCGGCTCTCCTCTGTCACGTCGCCTATGTCATCGACGGCCAGCCCTATTGCACGCCGACCATCCACTGGCGCGACGGCGACTGGCTGTTCTGGCACGGCTCGTCGGCGAGCCGAATGCTGAAGAGCCAGAAGGCCGGTATCCCCGTCTGCCTCACCGTCGCCCATCTCGACGGCCTGGTGCTCGCCCGCTCCGGCTTCCACCACTCCGCCAACTACCGCTCCGCCATGTGCTTCGGCACCGCCCATATCATCGACGACCCGGAGGAAAAGGCGGAAGCCTTGAAGGCCGTCGTCGACCGCTTCTATCCAGGCCGCACGGATGTCTTGCGCGACAACGACGCCCAGGAAGCCAAGGGCACCATGGTCATCGGCATGCGCATCGAAGAGGCCTCGGCCAAGGTCCGTTCCGGCGGCGTCTCCGACGACCCAGCCGACGTGGACGCCCGCGTCTGGGCCGGCGTGATCCCGGTCGAAACGCGTCTCCGCGCCCCCGAAATCTGCGCCAAGGTCCCGGATGGCGTTGCCTTCCCCGATCACCTTGCCCATTTTCAGGAAGGCCGCCGGCTGGACGAGGTCTTGACGGAAAGCCAGGCGCTCTATGAAAAGCAGGCCTGATCAAGGCCTCCGATTGCGGGGCCGCTGAGAGCAGCGAGGCCCCGCATGCAAACCCTTTACGTCGTCACGCATCCACAATCGGTCCATCATGTCGAAGGCCGCGTTGGCGGTTGGTACGATACACCGCTCACCGATCTCGGTCGCCGCCAGGCCGAGGCAATTGCGAGCCGCCTTGCCGACCTAACAGCCGGCCAGGCCCCGAGCCTCACCTCCTCCGACCTGCTGCGCTGCCATGAGACCGCCGGGATCATCGGCTGTCATCTCTCGCTTACGCCCCGCCTGACGCCCGATCTGCGCGAAATGAGCTGCGGTGTCGCCGAAGGCCAGCCACAAGCCTGGCTCGCCGCCCGTCGCCTGCCCGTGCCCGAAGAGGGCGGCCTAGACGATACTGGCGGCATCAAAGGCGCTGAAAGCCGTCGCATGGTGGCAACCCGCATCTATCGTGCCATGGACGAAATCCTCGCCGATCCCGCCGATTGCCAGATCATCGTCACCCACGGCTTTGCGCTGACCTTCGTCATCGCGTGGTGGATCGGCATGCCGATCGAAAGCCTCGGACGGGTCAATTTCCCCGTCAAATCGGGCAGCATCACACATTTGGCGGAAAACGCTTTCTGGAAGAGCCGCGCCGTCGTCACGCTGGGAGAAACGGATCATCTCGCCGGCATCTAGGCGCCGTTTTGCGCCCCATCTGCCCATTCTTGCGTCCTCGATCGCGTTTCAGGTCTCGCGAAATCTGATCCCGCTGCATGTCGATCTTCAGCATATCCACCCAAGGAGATCGTGATGCTCAAATCTTTCCTGTCGACAGGCCTGGTCTTTCTGTCGATCGCCACCTTTGCCAAGGCCGCAGACCAAGTCGGATTCCGCGACGTCCAGATCGGCCAGGACGGCACCCGTCCGTTGCATGTCGTCGTCTGGTATCCCACTCGGGATCAAGGCCCGGTCGAAACGATCGGCGAAAACAAGGTCTTCTTCGGCACAGAGGCCAAGCGCGATGCCGTACCGGCGCCGGGCGAACACCCTCTTGTTGTCCTCTCGCATGGTTATGGTGGCAGCTGGCGCAATCTCGGCTGGCTTGGCCACGCCCTCGCGCGCCAGGGCTATGTCGTCGCCGCTCCCGACCATCCCGGCACGACCACCTTCGACAGAGATCCCACCAGGGCCGCGATGCTGTGGGAGCGCCCGCATGATCTCAGCCGCGTCATCGATACCCTGACGACGCAAACGGAACTCGCAGGCGAAGTTGACACCGGCCGCATCGCCGCCATCGGACATTCGCTGGGCGGTTGGACCGTGGCAGCCCTGGCGGGCGCCCGGTTCGAGACGGCGCGTCTTGCAAGGGAGTGCGAGGCCAAGAGCAGCCCGCGCGCCTGCGCGCTCTCCGCCGAACTCGGCCTTGCCGACCCGCAATTGGAACACAACATGGCCGATCCGCGGATCAAGGCCTTCGTCTCACTCGATCTGGGCCTCGCGAGAGGTTTCTCGCCGCAAAGTCTGGCGGAGATCAAGGTTCAAGCCCTGGTCATAGGCGCCGGCACCGATATCGGCGACATGCCCGCCGCGCTGGAAAGCGGTTACCTCGCGCAGCATATGCCCAAGGCCTCCACCACCTCTGTGACCATGCCCGACGCCATGCATTTCAGCTTCATGCAACTCTGCAAGCCGAATGCGGTGGCGCTGATCGAGGAGGAAACGCCCGGCGACGGCATCGTCTGCAAGGATGGCGGAAGCCGTAGCCGTGAGGAGATCCACCGGGAAATCGCGTTTCTCGTGACCGGATTCCTGGCCGAAGCGCTTTCGGTCAATCCGTAGGGCGTCCGTCATCGGTGTTGGCGCGGCCTCTCGGCGCAGCGCCAGCACCTGATCCACTACTCCGCCGAAATCCACCCCTCAAGCTTCGCCCGTTGGGCTTCCGAAAACGCATGCGACTTGCGCTTCCTCTGGTCGAAATGCACCACCACCGTCTCCGCCGACGCACACAGCTTGCCGTTCTGGAACACCGCTTGGCTCATGGTCACAGACGACCGCCCGACACGCGTGACGCGCGTGCCGATCTCGACCGTGCCGGGCCACAGCACTTCCGCGATATAGTCAATGTCGAGCTTGGCGAGCACAAAGGAAAAGCCGTCCTCCAGCAGCGGATCGGCGGGATTGTAGATCAGCTCCACACGCCCGGTTTCCATGAAGGTGGCAAAGACCGCATTGTTGACATGCCCCTGCCGGTCCGTGTCGCCGTACCGCAGCTTGTCGTAAGCCTGGCCCGCAAAATCCTGAAGCCGCAGCCCCTTCGTCTCATCATTCATCCGCACTAAAATCCTACTGCCTACCGCCTACTGCCTAGCGCCTACGCGCCGAAACACAATTCGGCATTTCCCTAATTCCAGAAATCGCCAATCGCTTACCGATCGGGCCCGCTTACGCCGCCATCCCGATCATCTCGGAAAACGCATAACGCACACTGTCGGCCACCGCCTGGATCGTCTCGCTCGTTTCCTTGCCGGTTAGCAACCGCACCTCGAAGGAGCCGAGCTCCGGCAGCCCGTGCTTGGACCCCAGCGCCGTCATGTCGTCGGTGAGGTAGCTGCGCGGAAGCGGCGCCACCGCGAGATCGGCAATCACCGCCGCGCGCTGCGCCATCGTATGCGCCGAAAGATAGGCGATGCGGTAGGGTCGCTTGTCCTTGTCGAGCCGCGCCAGCGCATCCGCCCGCCAGCAGCAGCCATCCTCCCAGATCGACACGGGCAGCGGATCGCGCAAATGCGCCGTGCCGCATTTGGCACCCGCCCAGACCAGTTGCTCCTGGTGGATAACCTCGCCCTCATGCACCACCTGCCCCGGCGCGCAATTGACCAGCGTCAGATCCAGCCGCTGTTCGGCGAGCCGCCGGCGAAGCGCACCCGATGTATCGACCGTCAGATCCACCATGATCAGCGGATAGAGTTCGGCAAAGCGCCTCAGAATCGTCGGCATGAAGCGCTCGCCGATATCATCGGGCGCGCCGAGCCTGACGACCCCCTTCATCTCCGGCATGCGAAACCGCCCGACCGCCTCGTTCGACAGCGCCAGCATGCGCCTTGCATAGGGCAACAGCACCTCGCCGCTTTCCGTCAGCGTCACCGAGCGCGCATCGCGTAAGAAAAGCGTCACATTCAGCTGCTCCTCGAGCTTCTTGATCTGCATCGAGACGGCCGACGGCGTCCGGTACACCCGGTCGGCGGCGGTGGTGAAGCTGCCGGTCTCGGCGATCGCCACGAAAGTGCGGAGAACATCATTGTCGAGAAGCGGAAGCGGCTGGCGCAACATGAGAGTCATGCGGATTGACCTTCAACAAAATTGAACTTGAAGACGATACTATTGCGTTTGATTGAATGTCAATCGGGGCGCATCCTCCTTCCCACACAGTGCGAAAGGAGGACTGCCACCATGCCAGAAGCCCGCCCACCAGCCCATTCACGCACCCTGCGCGAGACCCTCGCGACCCTTCTGGCGAACTCCCGCCAAAACGCCACGCGCGAAGCCACCCGCCGCATGCTCGCGCCACTTGGCCCCGCCCTGCGCGATGATCTCGGCCTGACCCGCCATCGCCAATTGATCAGTTTTCAGAATGATAGACATCTGAAACATTCGTTTGATTGATGATTGAGACTGCGCGATACCAGAAACCGGCCCCAGACAACGGATGAAGAGAGGGCCACCGAGCCACGAAGGAAAACGACCATGACCATGGTTTGCAGTATCACCCCCGAGATCAGAACCGCCTCCCCGGCCTCCATGCTGGGTGCAACGGCAAAGGCCATGGCCGGCCACCTCGCGGCGAAACTGAACCGTCTCGCCCGGGCGGTCGCCGAGCACCGCCGCCATCGTCTCGAGCAGGCAGCCCTTGAGGCCCTGCCCTTCGATCTGCGCAAGGATCTCGGCTGGCCTGCAGGCGACACGCGCCGCTGAACCCGGCGAGAGCCTTCTCCCTCAGCGACGCGGATGCCCCTCCGCGTCGCAAACCGGCGAAACAGCCCGCCGGAAGCAAAGCGCCTCCCATTCCGCGAAGCCAAAGCTTTTCAACCACCTGCGACCAGACCCGCCGCCCACGCCCGATCCATGACGTCGCAGCCTGAAAAACGCGGAAAAATGTCGCTCGTTAGCGATCCCGAATACTTTCACGGCGCGCGATTTCATGACAATGTCGCAAAGCGACCATCGCGCCGATCAATTCAGGCGGAGCATGCCGACAAAACAAGGGAACGGCAAAGGACAACGGGGCACCATCATGAGCAAGCAGCAGCCACAGACCAAGAAGCGTTCGATCGTCTTCTTCCTCGTCCCCCATTTCACGCTTTTGCCCTTTGCCGGCGCCATCGAGACGCTGCGCATTGCAAACCGCATGCTGGGTTACGCCGCCTATGAGTGGCGCCTCGCCTCGGTCGATGGCCAGAAGGTCTATTCCTCCTCCGGCATCGGCATCGAGGTGAATTCCTCGCTCGCCGACGAGCGCCGTTTCCTCGGCGGCGAAAACCGCCCGAACATGGCAATCGTCTGTTCGGGCATCTATGTCGAGGAGTTCAACAACAAGTCGGTCAATGCCTGGCTTCGCGAAGCCTATAACCGCAATGTCGCGGTCGGCTCGCTCTGTACGGGCGCACATGTGCTGGCCCAGGCCGGCCTGTTGAATGGCAAGCGCTGCGCCATCCACTGGGAAAACCTGCCCGGCTTCTCCGAAACCTTCCCCCAGGCGGAAGTCTATGCCGACCTCTACGAAGTCGACGGCAATCTCTACACCTGCGCCGGGGGTACTGCCTCGCTCGACATGATGCTGAACCTGATCGGCCAGGATTTCGGCGAAGGCCTGGTCAACCGCGTCTGCGAACAGCACCTGACCGACCGCGTCCGCTCCGCCAACGACCGCCAGCGGCTTCCACTCAGGGCTCGCCTCGGCGTGCAGAATTCCAAGGTCCTGCAGATCATCGAGCTGATGGAAGCCAATCTCGCAGAACCGCTGTCGCTGCTCGAAATCGCCGACGACGCCGGCCTTTCGCGCCGCCAGATCGAGCGCCTGTTCAGACAGGAAATGGGCCGCTCGCCCGCCCGCTACTATCTCGAAATCCGCCTCGACCGCGCCCGCCACCTGCTGGTCCAGTCCTCCATGCCCGTCGTCGAAGTCGCCGTCGCCTGCGGCTTCGTCTCCGCCTCACACTTCTCCAAGTGTTACCGCGAACTCTACAACCGCTCCCCCCAGCAGGAGCGCGCGGAACGGAAGCTGACCATGTCGAGCAATCGGACGGGTGTGGTGGTGTAAGCCACCGGCGACACCCGACCCCCTCGCGGGGTCCGCTCTCCCTCCTTGTGGGGGAGATGGCCGGCAGGCCAGAGGGGGGTATCACACGGCAGGACGGCGCCCCAACCTCCCCTTGGGCGGCGAGGTCGCGCGGAACGCGCGGCTGGGGTGACCTCGCGCACCCGCCAACGCTCACCACACCCCGGAGCTACGCTCCGACCCTCCCCGTCAAGGGGAGGGTGTCAGCCACAAGACACCCCGCAACAGACTGCAATTCCCGCCGCACCATGCTACACTAAGCCCAAAACCGCATGGAGACCGGCCATGGCCCCCACCGAAAAACGCGCCTTCGACCTGCCACCCGAGCAGTCGGACTATATCGATCACCTCGTCAAGTCAGGCACCTATGCCTCGGCACACGACGTGATCCGCGCCGGCCTTAACGCCCTCCAGGACCAGGACGAAGCCGTCGAACGCTGGCTCCGCGAAGACGTCGCCCCCGTCTATGACGCCATGAAGGAAACCCCTGACCGACTCATCACGGCCGAGACTGTTTTCGCACAGCTGAGGGCACATCACGCGACGCGCGTGAACGGCGGAATCTGAAGCCGCTCAGTATCGAGTACGATCTGCACAAAAGAACGTCCCATCTGGCATATCTATGAATTTTTTGCGGCGCGCTAACGGCGCATCGTTGCTTTATTTCCACGCAACGCCCTATTTAGCCACCGGAGAAAACCTAACAAAAACACCCCGCCAAACACAACAGAAGCCGTGAGCGAAAGCGAGACTAAGCTATACGGGCTCCTCCACGGTGATTCAATATTCACATAACGCACTCCCGACACCGTCTGAATAAATTCAAATAAAGACGTTAGCAAATGCCAAAAAGATGCCAACGCAGCAGGCAAAATACAAAATCCGGTCACGAACGCAACCAGCGACTGAAATGTGATAGCAAAGTGCTTCTTGTGCCTCTTTTCGGTATCGACGATCTCCTCAAAAATCCTACCCCGTTCAATAACATTCTTCATCAACTGAAAAATTAGCTGATCTTCACTCTTATTTGACCTCTTAAAGTAATTATTATGACTTTTATGGATAGAGAATCCAGAATCAAACGAAAAGTTGTGAAGATCTATTTTGTCACGTTCCGGATCTAAAAAATCTATATCGCCAGCAATCGGATCCAGTGTGTTTGAAATGTTAACCCACGAAAACGAACCGAATTCTCTTTTGTTATTTATCTCAATAATTGATGGCCACATCTTTGAGAACATATGCAGTGGGCTACCATATGTAATTAATCCACCGAATGTATCGTATAGAAGATCTAGATTTAAGGAGACGTCCTCAGGTACCCAGTTTTTTGATGGAGTTTTATCTATATAGTCAACATCGCTATTGCTGCGTTTTCTCAAAAATCTCGGATCAATGTTGTTAAATTCGTCGGCCGTTAGACTGTTTGCGTATGCGGCGCCGTCTTCCATTATTGATTTCAGAGCGATAACGCTTCCCAGGCTGTGTGCAAGCAATATCCAACTGTTATAATCAGCAGACCCCACCTTCGTGATCAATGCGTTCAACCGTGATTGTATGCGAACGCGCTTTGGCACAAGTAAATCGACTACATCATCGACAGTATCATTTTTGGATTCCACATAAAGTTTAACTGAACTCAAATATGAATATGCGGTTGCAAATATATTTATTCGAGAAAGAAATGGTAGCGCAGATGCGATGTTTAGAAAGAAATGCGCCGGCAATATCAGCACAAAGAAAAGGACTGAATAAAGATAAATAATCAATCGCGTGTAGAAAATTCTTACAAGTTTTCCTTTTCCTTTGCATGCGTCAGGATTAACCCTACCGAGTGAAGCTTCTTCTGAGAGTCGCCGCGACGACCACAGAGTGATGGCCCAACTCCAAAATCGAATTATTCGCTTGAAGCCATGCCTTTCACCGAGATCCCGCCACCAACACTCGATCAAGTCGATCTCATACAAAATCGAGCGGCGTTTTAGAAATATGGTGGTATCAGCTCTCACGGTTCCGCGGTTCACCCCGGGCGATGTTTGCACCGAAACCGCGTCTGAACCATAGTGGGAGCTTAGTATTTTTACCAAATCCCTCGCAACAGCATCCGAGTGCTTGCATCGCGGCTGCTCGCCAATTCCATGGACGCAGATAATTCCAATACGTACAGATTCCACGTGCCCCCCATGGATTTAACCAGCAACGTATCGAGAGATTGTGGTGCACGATTAATGCAATCGTCAATCGCCATTCCATGCAAATTGAACCTTCTCCCTAAAATGGATTAGCCTCCCCAAGCTCCGATTAGGCTCTTCGAAGTTTTCGAGGATTTAATTTCGGATCCACAAAGCATAAACTGCCTGTACAGAAACGGTTCAGGGCTCTGGGGGCCAATTCCTAGCCGTACAAACTCCAGAAAAACCGTCCCGACACAAACAGCAGAAACACCGCAAACCCCATCTCCAGCTGCCGCTTGTTCAGCCGATGCGCCAGCTGCGCGCCATAGGGCGTGACCAGCATGGCGATCGGGAAGATCACCGCAAAGGCGATCCAGTTGACGAAGCCGGTCGAAAACGGCGGCAGGCCGGGTTCGCCCCAGCCGGCATAGATAAAGCCGAAAAAGGCCGGGATCGAGATCAGCACGCCGACGCCCGAGGAGGTCGCCACCGCCTGGTGGATCGGCCGTCCGTAAAGCGTCATGAAGGTGTTGTTGAACACCCCGCCGCCGACCCCCATCAGGCCTGAAAACAGCCCGATCGCAGAGCCTACCAGAAACCTCGCTGGCTGGCCCGGCAGTTCGGTGCCGAGATGCATCCGGTTGGAGAGAAACAGCATGCGCGCCGCCAGCACCAGCCCCATGACCGCGAAGAACAGCCGCAAACCTTCGCTCGAGACATAGGCGGCAACGACGGTGGCGAGCAGCGCACCCGCCGGCACCGCGATCATCCAGCCTTTCAGGAGCTCCATGTCGACGGCCCCGCGCTTCCGATGTGCCTGAAACGACCGGATCGAGGTCGGCACGATCAGCGCCGTCGAGGTGCCGACGGCCAGATGCATGATCACTTCCTCGGGGATCCCGGCATAACCGAAGACCTGGTAGAAGACCGGCACCAGCACCGCACCCCCGCCGATCCCGAACACGCCGGCCAGCAGTCCCGCCACGGCGCCCGCAGCAGCCAGCATCGCGGCAAACAGGAGAATATCGGCAATCGGCGGCATGGGGCACTCCGGAAAAGATCGACCGCCCGGCCGGACGATCATGAAGGGCAAACGTGAGGCAAGAGTGGGAACACCGGCCATCAAGCCGCTGTACAAGAACCTACCCTGCCTCTAGGCCTCCGCCACCCCGCCCGCAAGCCCAGCCTTACCCATCCCGGTACGCTGCTCGCCACCGGATCCCTCCACGCAACCGCCAACGCGCGCCAGAAGCACTGTCAGAATTTAGGAAATTCCCGAATTAGCGCAGCAATTAAAAGCCAGCCTCAGCGGCAGTTGCGCTTGTCGAGATAGAGCGAACAATCCTTGCCGGCCGCTGCGGCCGGCGCTGCTCGCCGGGTTTCGACCAGAACCGGATCCTCCATGCCGGAATTGCCGCTGTCGACCGAAAGCGGCAGGATCCGGCCCTCCTCCGGCATCTGCTCGGCAACCTGCGTCTCCGCCATCGGGGCCCCGCTCGGCCCGGTCACGATCTGCGTCGGCTCGTCGAAGCCGATCCCGTCCACCACGGGCTGACTGGTATTGCCCTCGGCAATCGCCATCGCCCCGCCCTCGGTCACCATATGCGGCTGCACCCCAACAGGGCTTGCCACCTCCGTCGAGCCGAGATCCGCAACCTGAGGGGCCGCACCGATCCCGAGCTCGCCATCGATGTTCACGCCGCCATCCGGAATGACCATCGCGCTCATCGCCTGGCCCTGGGCACCATCCACCATCTCAGGCTCCGCCGCCGCCATCATGGGCGCCGCCTGTACCCCGTCGCTCTCGGCCATGTTGGGTGTATCGAGATAATCGAGCCCCTGGCTCCCGCCATTCTGCGCGCCCGCCGCCGGCGCATAGGCCGCTGCCTCCGCCCGGGGATCGCCGACCCGCCCCACGATGACGCGTCCGTCGCGGGCCCGATCCACCTTGCCGATCAACGGGTCGCCCGCCTTCGGCCCGCCGATATCGGCAAAGGGCACACGGTCGCTGCCGGAGCAGCCGGCAACGAGAAAGCTTGCGAAAACAGCAACCGTGAGCCGGCTGCCAAGGGACGAAAACACAAAACTCATTTCACCCTCGATGGCCCCATATGGGACAACTTCCAGCAGCTTAAGGTCTCCCGGCTTAATGCGCCATGAACGGAATTCGCCAGGAATTCGCCGCAAGAAATAAGGGCCGGTGGATTACTCCACCGGCCCTTTCGTTCGTCTGTGCCGATGATGCTTGCCGACGATTAGGCCGCCCGGCGATGGCCCATGGCCTGCTGGGCATTGACCTTGAGGCGCGAGAGCAGCTGGCGCAGATTGTAGCTTTCCTCCGCCAGCGACTGGCCGGCCGCCGAGGTTTCCTCGACCATCGCAGCATTCTGCTGGGTCATCTGGTCCATGTGGTTGACCGAGGTGTTGATCTCGGCCAGCCCCGTCGCCTGTTCCTTGGCCGCGGTCGCAATCGTGTTGACGCTCTCGTTGACGCGGTTGACCAGCGCCTCGATCTCGACAAGCGCCTCGCCGGTCGAACGCACCAGGCCCACGCCCGTGTCGACTTCGGCAGCCGATGCGCTGATCAGCACCTTGATCTCCTTCGCCGCATTGGCCGAGCGCTGTGCCAGTTCACGCACTTCCTGCGCCACGACCGCAAAGCCGCGACCCGCTTCGCCTGCACGCGCCGCCTCGACGCCGGCATTCAGCGCCAGAAGATTGGTCTGGAAGGCGATCTCGTCGATCACGGAGATGATCTGGCTGATCTTCTGCGAAGACCCTTCGATCCGGCCCATGGCATCGACAGCATTGCGCACGATCTGACCAGAACGATTGGCACTGGTCTTCGTCTCGGCCACCATCTGGCGTGCCTCGTTGGCGCGCTCGGCCGCCGTGCGAACGGTCGCGGTGATCTCATCGAGCGCCGCTGCGGTTTCTTCCAGGGCTGCCGCCTGCTGCTCGGTGCGCTTCGACAGGTTGTTGGTCGCCTCGCTGATATTGCCGGCAGAAGACGTCACGATCTCGCTCGTGTGGTTGATCGCGGCAATGACGCCGCCCAGCGATTCCACCGCACGGTTGAAGTCGTCGCGCAGCTTTTCATATTCCGAGCCGATCACGC
The DNA here is from genome assembly GCA_965283865.1 of Allorhizobium sp. Classification (GTDB taxonomy): domain Bacteria; phylum Pseudomonadota; class Alphaproteobacteria; order Rhizobiales; family Rhizobiaceae; genus Allorhizobium. Next base: position 2,616,401 of record CBDIQA010000001.1, on the reverse strand, counting down.
CGATCTGCACGGTGAGGTCACCCTCGGCCAGCCGCTCCAGCGCCGAACCGAGCGCGTTGATCGCGTGGTTCTGCCGTTCGGATGCCGTGCGCAGGTTGATCTCGTTGCGCTCACGCTCGCCGTTGAGGCTGGTCTGCTGCTGCACTTCGCGGTCGCGCAGCTCGATGCGCTCGCGAACGCTGTTGCGCAGCACCTCCAGCGTCTTCGCCAGGCCGCCGATCTCGTCCTTGCGCTCGGTATCGCTGACCTCGACATCGGTGCTGCTCCTCGGCGACGGCATCGACGGCACCGGTGAGGCGACTGAGCGGGTTCACGACGCTGCGAACCACGAGATAGGCGAAGAAGACCATGCCGATCGCGGCAAGGCCGATCAGAACGCCATAGCGGATCGCCGTACCGCGGAACAGCACCGCCAGGTCGTCCGAATAGACGCCGGTGCCGACAACCCAGCCCCAAGCGTCAAAGCCGATGACATGCGAGAGCTTCTCGACCGGCTCCTCGAAGCCCGGCTTCGGCCAGTAGTAATCGACGAAACCTTCCTTGCCGGCCTTCACCGTGTTGACGAATTCCACGAACAGGAACTTGCCGTTCGGATCCTTGTTCTGGCTCAGATCCTTGCCGTTCAACTCCGGCTTGATCGGATGCATGACCATGGTAGGCTTCATGTCGTTGATCCACATGTAGCCGTCGGGCTGATAGCGCATCGCGCCAATCACGTCCTTGGCCCGCTCCTGCGCCTCCTCGCGCGTCAGCGTGCCCTCTTGTTCCATCTTGTGATACTTGTTCAAGATCGCGACAGCGTTGTCATTGATCTGCGCAAGCCCCATGCGCCGCTCGTGCACCAGCAGATCGTAGGATTGAAACAGGCTGTATGTCAGCGCGCCGACGAGGACCGCCAGAGCCAGCGCAACCAGTGCATAAAGGCGCACCGATAGAGACATGATTTTCATTCTTCCACCCCCTGAAGATTTCATAATGTCTAAAGTTTGATATTTATCAGTTCTAATTTCCGTAAATGCGTGACTACAAAAAGTGAGGGGCACTTTATCACCCCTAAGAATTAGTAGTGGCGCCACCACCGCAGGCCCCGCTTTCTTGGAGCAGAGCAGAAAAAGAGAATCGAAAAGACATGATCGAAGCGACTGCGAAACCCATGGGCGAACTGACACTGCGGACGCTCGCCATGCCGGCCGATGCCAATGCCGCCGGCGATATTTTCGGCGGCTGGGTCATGGCCCAGATGGACCTCGCCTGCGGCATCCGGGCGGCTGAACGCGCCCGCGGCCGCGTTGTCACCGCCGCCGTCCAGGAAATGGCCTTTGCCATGCCGGTCAAGATCGGCGACACCCTCTGCGTCTATACCGAGATATCCCGCGTCGGGCGAACATCGATGACGCTGAAGGTCGAAACCTGGGCCCAGCGTTATCTCACCCACATCATGGAAAAGGTCACCGAAGCCACCTTCGTCATGGTGGCGCTGGATGCCGACGGCAAGCCGACACCCGTGCCCGCCGACTGAAAAGGTTCACCCGGCCGCCATCTGCCGGAACAGCGCCTCGCAGGCTGCATCCGTCGGAAAGAACATCTCGATCTTGATATCGGCCAGCGCAATGTCTTCGGCGGTGCCAAACTGCGTCATCGTCGAAAACATCGGATAGACCTGCCCGCCGAGCCGGAAGCGCACGGTGAGGACCGCCGGCAAATCACCGCCCTTGATCGGCTCGCCATGTTGCGGCTCCGGCCCGAGGGCGAGCCCGGCTGCCGCCCACTCCAGCAGCGGATCGCCGCCGAGATGTGCGCTCTCCAGCCGAAACCGTGCCGCCAGATGATGCGCCACCTCAGCCCAGTTCTCGACCAGGTCAGGACCTCGCCCGGGCGTAAGCAGAAAATCGATGAAGCTGTCGCCGGCATCGAGCCCGAACCCGGCCAGCATGGCGCGACCGCTGGCATTGGCATCCAGCACCCGCCAGTGTCGGTCGAAGACAAAGGCGGGATAGGGCGAATGCCCCTCGATCATATGGGTTATCGCCTTGCGGATCGGCTCCATCGCAGCACTATCCAGCGGACGGCTGGCATAGGCGGCACGGAACCCTGCCGCATCCAGCATCAGGTTCCGGTCGGCCCTCGGCACCTCCAGCGCGTCTCCGAGCAGCAGCACCATGCGTCGGCTCGGCTTCGCCCGCCCGGTTTCCAGAAAGGCGATGTGGCGGGCAGAGACCTCCGCAGCCAGCGCCAGCTGCAACTGGCTCATGCGCCGCTTGCCGCGCCAGGTCCGGAGCTGACCACCGAATTCCAATGCCATGACATTCCTCTTTCGAAGCTGGGACTGCAGACTATCTGCCACGCGCAGCCAATACCGTCACTTACCTCGGCGGTAATTGCGGCAGTCTCTTCTGCTCCGCATGGTTGGTCCATCGCAACCAAGAAGGAAGACCGCAGATGTCCCCCGAATTCACATCCACCTGGCTGAAACTGAACAGCCTCTTCGTCGTGCTCCTCGGCCTGCTCGTGGCCTTGGGCGCCCATCCGGCCACAGCCCTGCCCGCGACCTGGCTCGCCGATATCGTCTTCTGGCCATTTGATGGCCAACAGACGCTCGACAATCAGGCCGCCCGTGCGCTTGCTGCCATCGGCGGAGGCGTCATGGTCGGCTGGGGCGTGATGATGTGGCTCGTGGTCGACCGGCTGCTCCCGGTCGATCCCAGGCTCGCGCGCCTCTTGCTGATCGAAGCGACACTCGCCTGGTTCCTCGTCGACAGCACAGGCTCCTTCGTCGCCGGCGCCACGGTCAACGTCTTGCTCAACACGGTGCTGATGCTGGCCATTGTCCTGCCCGCCTGGCGGCTAGAGACAGGACCGGTGGCTGCACACCGTTGAGGAAAGCCTAGACTGTCAGATGGAAGGGCGCGGCTGGCAAAGCCGCGCCTTCTCCTTACCCGCGGAAGACGAAGGCAGCGCCCGCGGCAATCAGTGCAAAACCGATGGCGTGATTGATCGTCAGGCTCTCCTTGAGGAAGAACACGGAGAAGCCGGAAAAGACGATCAGTGTGATGACTTCCTGGATCGTCTTCAGCTGCGCGGCGGAATAGACCTCGGCGCCGATCCGGTTGGCCGGCACCGCCAGGCAGTATTCGAAGAAGGCGATCCCCCAGCTCGCAACGATGGCGATCCAGAGTACGGACGTCTTGTATTTCAGATGCCCATACCAGGCGAAGGTCATGAAAACATTGGAGAGGGACAGAAGCAGGATGGGCCAGAGAGCGGCGGGAGAAAAGCTCAGCATGGAAAACTCGTGCGTGGGAGGATGATGGCGCGACCCCGAGTCGCGCTGTCTATCTGGTCATAAGAATATGGAACGAGGATGGTGTAGCCGCCAGACAAGGCCGCAGCATGTTTTACAACCTGCGGAGACTTGAGCCACAGCCACAGACGCTCGGCTGCCCGCTAAGCGCGAGGTAAGCCCGGTCGTCAGGTCGCCAAAAAGTTGCCGATGATTTCTCGTTAAATTGCGCAAAGTTGCCGTAACATCCCGTTAAGTCGCTCTTGTTATTGAGTATTTATTGCGATCGGTATGGGCTTTGTTTTATGTGGTTGAGTGAGAGCCGAAGCGGCAAGACAATGCCGGCAGTGCTGCAAGCCCAGGTGGCGGACATCGCTGACGGCTATCGTTCGACCCTCGTTCTGAACATTATCACGCTCTGCGTCTGCATCTATATCCTCCACCTTCATGACGAAACGACCTGGGCGACGCTCACCTGGTTCGGTAGCGCAATCATCGTGATCGCGGCGCGCGCCTATGCGATGCAGGCGCTCACCCGGCGCGGCGCCCTGATGTCAGCGCCAAAGGCAAGCCTCACTATTCTGTCGATCGGCGCCCTGGCCCTCGGCCTTCTCTGGGCGGCCCTTCCCTGGACCGTGACCGGATTCGAGCCGCTCGGACGACACGCACCGCTCTTCCTGATGATGGGCGGCATGGCGGCAGGCTCGGTCATCAAGCAGATCGGCTATACGCCACTGGCGCTGAACTACTCGATCCCGATCCTTCTCTCGCTGATGATCAATCTCATCGGCATATGGCGGCTGAACGAGGTCCTGGTCGGCCTTTGCCTCTGCCTGATGATCTTCGTCTTCATCCGCCGCAGCATCTGGGCGGAAAACATGTTCGTCAGCAGCCAGGTGGCGCGTCATGAGGCGACAGCCCTCGCCGACAGCCTGACCCGCGCCAACAGCGATATCCTCCGCCAGAATTCCCGCCTCGAGGCCCTTGCCAACCGGGATACGCTGACCGGTCTCGCCAACCGCATGTTCTTTCACGGGCGACTGGCCGGCGACATCGCGCGCGCCACGGTCGTGAAGGAGCAGGTCGCACTGCTGATCTTCGACGTCGAGCGCTTCCAGTCGATCAACGACACACTCGGCCACAGCGCCGGCGACGCCCTGCTCCGCGAAATCGCAGCCCGCCTCTCCTCAATCGTCGAGGATGGCAGCCTGATCGCCCGTCTCGGCGGCGACGAATTCGCCGTGGTGGTCAGCGGCCCGGAAGCCCTGGAGCGCGCCCGCGCCCATGCCGCTTCCGTGCTGGAGGCAAGCCGCCGTCCAATCCACTGGCACCAGCGCCAGGCCGTGGTCGGCCTCAGCGTCGGCCTTGCCGCCTATCCTGATCATGCAGACGATGCCGAGGAGCTGCTCGCCTGCGCCGACATGGCCCTCTATGACGCCAAGCGCGGCGACCGTCGCCAGCTGCGTGAATTTGATCCCGACCTGCGCCGCAATGCCGAGCGCAAACGCATCATCGAGCAGGATCTTGAGCGGGCGATCGACACCGGCAGCCTCGGCGCCTGGTTCCAGCCGCAGGTGGATCTGATGAGCCGGCGCATCACCGGTTTCGAGGCTCTGGTCCGCTGGCAGCATCCGCAGCTCGGCTTCGTCTCACCGCCGGAGATCGTCAATGCCGCCCGCACGGTGCATCTGTCCGAACAACTGACGGCCCGCATTGCGGGCGACGCCTGCCTGCTCGCCCGCCGCCTGCCGGCACTCGGCCTCAAGGACGTCACCGTCGCGCTCAACGTCTCACCGCGCGAATTCGCGCTTTATTCCGTCGCCTCGATGCTGCACCGCGTGACTGCAGCACACGACGTCGACCCCTCGGCCCTGGAAGTCGAAATAACCGAAGAGGCGATCCTTGATCCGGCGCTCGCCGACGAACAGCTGAAGCAGCTGGAACAGGCCGGCTACAAGCTCGCCGTCGACGACTTCGGCATGGGCCACTCATCGCTCGCCTATCTCATCGGCCTCAAGGTCGACCGCCTGAAAATCGACCGGAGCTTCGTCAAGGACGTCGCCCGCAGCGAGACCAACCAGAAGCTCATCTCCGCCATGGTCAGCCTCGGCCAGTCCCTGTCGCTGGAAATCGTCGTCGAAGGCGTCGAGACCCCCGAAGACGCCGCCATCCTCGCCCGCCTCGGCTGCGGCACAGCCCAGGGCTACCTCTTCGCCCGCCCCATGCCCCCAAGCGCCTTGGACACATGGATCGCCGAGCACCAGCCGAGCGCCGACCTGAAGCGCAAGGCAAAAGCCAAGCATCTGTCGGTGGCGTGAGTTAAACGCTCAACCGGCAGCCCAGGCAGCGGGTCTAGATCTTCCGCACCGCATCCATGGCCTGCAACACACTCAGCAGCCTGGCCGCAAAAGGTCGGACGTCCCGCTCGACATCGAGAGTGTGCGCTGGCGTGTCGCCATCCCAGCCAAAGCGTGGCAGCGGAAGCAGCGCGAATGCGTCCACGCCTCTGATTGCCACTTGCGACAGGTCGTCCAGCTTCAGCGTCAGCAGAGTGCCGATCGCACCGACCATACCGTTCAACCGTACATCGCCTGACTCGGGATCCGTTGAGACAAAGTCATAGGCCCAACGCCCCAGATGAGTTGCGTTTGGAATTGGCCTCAGCCTGTCCGGCAAGACTGTACCCCGCCAGAGCGAACGTTCTTGGGGCGGACGGCGTAAGGCAGAGAAGTCGCCTGGAAAGGCATTGGAAACCCGTGCCCAGACAATGAGGCCTTGAAAGGTTGTCTCGGGGTTTTCAGCCGGGGAATGCCGCAGAACCGCCTGCGTCACCGAGAACGGGATGCCGTGCAGAGAGCCTTCGATATGAAAATCGCAGTCGATCTCATCACGCGGAACGAAATAATGACCCGGCATGCGCTCGATCTGTCGCGCCGGCTTCCTGGTGACAACAGACCACTGGTCGAGGCCAGGCAGAAGCAGGGGCAGGATCGCGATGTAGAAATCCGTCTGGAACCGACGCTGCTTGGCCGCGATCATCGTGAAGAGCGGGACCAGCGCGAGCAATGCCAGAAAAAGCGTCGTGAAGACGATTTCCGGATCGGACCGGAGATGGCTGAGCCAGAGCTCGGCGCCGCAGGCCGACGCAATGACGCCCAGACCGCAAATCTTGATCATTCGCTCTTGGCGCAGCAGGCTCTCACGCCGCGTGCTCTGGGCAAGAACGACCGCGTTGACGGCGGACCAGTCCGGCTCCGTCGACATCGACTGCTGTGCGGGCGAATGAGCGGTATGGATACGGCGTCTCCCATCGGTTGCAGCACCACTATGCGCAACCCCGCCAGTCTTCGCAACACATCCCTGTCCCGATCTAACACCCCCCTCCTGCCACCACGCTGGCCATAACCCGTGGCCCCCGTTGCGTTTTCGTTCTGATTATCCCACCCCGCCCCTTCCCTTTGCCGCCGCCCTTCTCCATATTCCGAGCATGGCCAAGTCTCCCAAATCCTCCGCCCCCTCGACCGGTTTCGAGGAAGCCCCGCAGACCGCATTCGAAGGCGCGCCCCTGTCCGGATCGGTGTCGGACTGGGTGAAGCAGCTCGAGGCGGAAGCCGAGGCGTCCACGGTCGAGAGCCAGCGCGAATTGGCCTCGAAAGCCGGCAAACATCGGAAGAAGATCGAGATCGAGGCCCGCCGCCATGCGGAAAAGGTAGCGCTCGAAAAGGCGACCACCAAACCCACGGCGAAAAACACGACCTCGACCAAAACCTCCCGCGGCGTGTCGATCGGCGCTTCCTCGGATCCGAAGACCCGCGCCGCCGCCGGCCTCAATCCGATCGCCGGCATGGACGTCTCGCTGGAAGAGGCCGAATCGCTCGCCCCCGGCGCCGTCACCGCCACCGTCGAAGCCCTCACCGCCCTGATCGAAAGCGGCAACCCGCTGTTCAAGGACGGCAAGCTCTGGACGCCGCACCGCCCGGCCCGCCCGGCGAAATCCGAAGGCGGCGTCAAGATCCGCATGGCCTCCGATTTCGAACCCGCCGGCGACCAGCCGAGCGCCATCAAGGACCTCGTCGAGGGCCTCTCCAACAACGACCGCACCCAGGTCCTGCTCGGCGTCACCGGCTCGGGCAAAACCTTCACCATGGCCAAGGTGATCGAGGCGACCCAGCGCCCGGCCGTGATCCTCGCGCCCAACAAGACGCTCGCCGCCCAGCTCTATTCCGAGTTCAAGAACTTCTTCCCCGACAACGCGGTCGAATATTTCGTCTCCTATTATGACTACTACCAGCCGGAAGCCTATGTGCCGCGCTCGGATACCTTCATCGAGAAGGAATCGTCGATCAACGAACAGATCGACCGCATGCGCCACGCCGCCACCCGCGCCATCCTCGAGCGTGACGACTGCATCATCGTCGCCTCCGTCTCCTGCATCTATGGTATCGGCTCGGTCGAAACCTACACCGCCATGACCTTCCAGATGTCGGTCGGCGACCGCATCGACCAGCGCCAGCTCTTGGCCGACCTCGTCGCCCAGCAATACAAGCGCCAGGACATCAATTTCGTCCGCGGCTCCTTCCGCGTCCGCGGCGACACGATCGAACTCTTCCCCGCCCACCTGGAGGATGCCGCCTGGCGCATCACCCTCTTCGGCGACGAGATCGAGAGCATCACCGAATTCGACCCGCTCACCGGCAAGAAGACCGGTGACATGAAGTCGGTGAAGATCTACGCCAACAGCCACTATGTCACGCCCCGCCCCGCCCTCAACGGCGCGATCAAGGCGATCAAGGATGAGCTGAAGATCCGCCTCGCCGAGCTCGAAAAAGGCGGCCGCCTGCTCGAAGCCCAGCGGCTGGAACAGCGCACCCGCTATGACATCGAAATGCTCGAAGCGACCGGCTCCTGCGCCGGCATCGAGAACTATTCGCGTTACCTCACCGGCCGCAAGCCCGGCGAGCCGCCGCCGACCCTGTTCGAATACATCCCCGACAACGCCCTGCTCTTCATCGACGAGAGCCACGTCTCCGTCTCCCAGATCGGCGGCATGTACAGAGGCGACTTCCGCCGCAAGGCGACGCTGGCCGAATACGGCTTCCGCCTGCCCTCCTGCATGGACAACCGCCCGCTGCGATTCGAGGAATGGGACGCCATGCGCCCCCAGACCGTCGCCGTCTCCGCCACGCCCGGTAGCTGGGAAATGGAAGAAGCCGGCGGCGTCTTCGCCGAACAGGTCATCCGACCCACAGGCCTCATCGACCCGCCGGTCGAAATCCGCCCGGCCAAGTCCCAGGTCGACGACGTGCTCGGCGAAATCCGCGAAACCGCCCAGAAGGGCTACCGCACCCTCGTCACCGTGCTCACCAAGCGCATGGCCGAAGACCTTACCGAATACCTGCATGAACAGGGCGTGCGCGTCCGCTACATGCACAGTGACATCGACACGCTGGAGCGCATCGAGATCATCCGCGACCTCCGCCTTGGCGCCTTCGACGTGCTGGTCGGCATCAACCTCCTGCGCGAGGGCCTCGACATCCCCGAATGCGGCTTCGTCGCCATCCTCGATGCCGACAAGGAAGGTTTCCTCCGCTCGGAAACCTCGCTGGTCCAGACCATAGGCCGCGCCGCGCGAAACGTCGACGGCAAGGTCATCCTCTATGCCGACCAGATCACCGGCTCGATGCAGCGCGCCATGGACGAGACCTCCCGCCGCCGCGAAAAGCAGATGGCCTACAACACCGAACACGGCATCACGCCTGAGTCCGTCAAGGCCCGCATCTCCGACATCCTCGATAGCGTCTACGAACGCGACCACGTCCGCGCCGACATCTCCGGCGTCTCCGGCAAGGGCTTCGCCGATGGCGGCCACCTCGTCGGCAACAACCTTCAGGCCCATCTCAACGCGCTCGAAAAAGACATGCGCAACGCCGCCGCCGACCTCGACTTCGAAAAGGCCGCGCGCCTGCGCGACGAAATCAAGCGCCTCAAGGCCGTCGAACTCGCCGCCATGGACGACCCGATCGCCAAGCAGGAGGCGAAGGATGTCGAAGGTGGCAAGGGCCGCAACGCCGGCCCCGCATCGATCTCCCCCTTGAGGGGGAGATGTCCGGCAGGACAGAGGGGGTACCCCAACCTCAAGCGCACCCCGCATCTCCACGTCGGGCCGCAACAAATCCGGCACGCCCGAGGGCAAGGGCAGCTATTTCTCAAAACCCCATATCGACGACATGGGCCCCGGCACCGACACCGCCGTCCCCCTGCCGAAATCGGGCGCGGAAGGCTCCTACTTCCGCAAGAACACCCTCGACGAGATGACCGTCGGCCGCACCGAAAAACCGGTGACCGGCAAGATCCCGGAGAAGCCGAAACCCTCCTCCCCCTTGGTGGGAGAGGATAGGGAGCCCCAAGAGGCGAAGCCGATTGGCAAGGCGAACATGGTGAGGGGGTCAACCACCCCGGGCGACCCCCGCCCCACCATCCGCGCCCGCTCCGGCGCCGGCTCCTACGAGGACCCGATGGATCAGAAGCGCAAGGGCCGCACGAAGGGCAAGACGGGGCGACCGGGGCGGTGACGTTATCTCCCCCTTGCGGGGGAGAACGGCATGGTTCATCTGCGAAGCAGCGATAGCTGTACCGGCGCCAAATGAAACTCGCGTCACACTCAGTTTCGGATGCGCCAATATTTCAATCCATCTGCGACCACAACTTCAATTGAATGCCGCTCGTGTGGCGCAGAATTTCTTTTGAGAACTTCGAATATATCGCTCAGCATCGTTCGGCTAGAGGCAAAGTAATTGTGCTTAAAGTCTCCAAGATCAAGATCGTTGACCAGAACTGTATCCATGCCACTTGTAACAAATGTGGGTGGGCAAACCCCTACTCTTGGATAACTATGGAGCCATCCGGAGATTTTTAATGCAGAATCTTTATCTGAAACGTAAGAAGTCACCCTCTTGGAATATTTTATGGCGCTCCTAGACAGCTTTGGCATGATTGTTGAATCTACATCAGCCGCAGCAAAAATTAACTGATTGAGTTTTTTCAGTGTAGAAACTCGACCATTTGACAATACCTCAATGGCACCAAGGAGGCACCTGCACCCCATACTATGAGCTATTACATTTATAGACGCTGCAGAAGTGTTTTTAACGAAAGCTTCAATGAAATCGGCCAGTACATATTTACTTGATTCTGAAGTTGCCTCATCAGAGGCATAGCCTGTCAACGTGCCTTTCGATGGCCAGCTGAATAATCCTATTCCCTGTCCTAGCCCAATATCGTAGCCAAGTTGGGCCGATCTGATCACGGCGTCTTCAAACGTGTTCCTGAAGCCATGTACGAATAGCGTAGGCACTTCTTTTTTTCGCATCATTGCGATGCCATCGTTTATGAATTTCCAAAACAAATCGTCGTTCAAACTGACAATGTGCTCGAGCTTGATCCGATCGTCCTTTTTTCTCAATAAGCGCCTGAAAAGAGACGAGCCGAGTGTCCCGATCCGGCGCTCTTTGGGAATGACGACCTCGCATACTCCCAGAGTAACATCAGCTGCCACTTGCGAAGAGAAAGTGGAAATATATCCTCTAGTATATATTGGGGTACGGCTTGTGCAAAAATATACAGGATAGCTGATAAGATTATTTTTTGGCGTGGCGATCTGCGGAATTGATGAATGCGTTACATATGATGATCGATTAGACACATCTAAAACCTCAGATCTGAGGTCTGTGGCGGGATTTAGCGATGGTAGTGTATATACTTGTTGAGCCTGTAAGGCGTTTAATGCGGTGCGACGAAATACAGTATTCTGAAAATCCAAGTCCGTGAAATCAACGTCCGTTACAATTGCGCGATCGAATATTGCTTCATCGAAGTAAGAATTTTCGAATTTGGCTCCCGATACATCTGCCCCGGTGAAGTCAGCCCGACTGAAGTTTGACATTGACATGTCAGCGTTGCGCAAATTGGCCCCGCGAAATTTAGCTCCACTAAAGTTTAAGTTCGACAGGTCTGATCCGCTAAGATCTGCACCGGATAAATCTATGCGCTCAAAAAATCTGGATGTTTTTGGCGCATCTCTAAAATCGTCTGGCAAGCATTCAAACAGGCGCGTCCCCGAAAGGTCTGGATAGAATGAAACGATTTTCCTACGCTTGTTCCAATGCGTAACTCCTTCCTTCAGCCAAGACAGATGCCAGATATTCGCCATACTAAACCCCACGCGCCTCCCAACCAATCTAAGCTTGTTCACCTCCGCTCTGCAACCAACATTCAGCGTTCCATGTCGACCGCGTTCAGGGCGCGTATCTTGGTTAAGCAGTTGAGGACATTCGGGATACCGATTGGCAGTATGTCGCGATGACTTTCATTCCTCCCCATGCGGGGGAAGACGGAATATCGAAGGCTTAGGCGGGCGCAAGCCGCCTAGACTTCAGATCTTCCCGGAGAGGAGCCCGGTTCCGCTGGTACTCACCTCACCGAGCCCCTCTCTTGCGAAATCTGAGGTTTGGCCCTGATCGGGCCAATTCCTCGATTTCGCTTTCTCCCCCGCAAGGGGGGAGATCGGACCCCGTCATCGCCGCTTCGACACCTCTCACCTGCTGCAGGTGACGGCGTGAAGCACGGCCTACCGCTTGCGCACCCCCTCTCCCCGCTTGCGGGGAGAGGGTAGGGTGAGGGGCAAAGGCCACAAACGCGGCGGCAGCGGCAAAAAAGGGGGATGATTTTGAGGCATTCCCCAACAAAATCAAACCCCGACACATTTTTTCATCCCCGCCCATTTCCACCCCTTTACTCTAGTCCCCGTCCCGCCCTCGGATACACCTGACGATGCGATGTCAGGCGAGGCGGGGCCGGCGCCGGGATGGAGGGTTGTCGCAGATCCAAGATCCCGGCCCGCTGCAACGGTCTCCCTCCGGACGAGGGGCTGGTAACGAAGGTGACGGGGTCGGATGCTCTCGTCACCGGATACCCCGATCGGAAGGACGTGCCTTAGAGGCACACAGACAAGGCGCCCACGCCGTCGCGAACATCACCAGACGGCGGGGTGACAAAAACGGCGGGGATGAGGGCCGAGGTCGAAAATGACCGAAGGCCGCATCCCCCGGGCGAGGGTCCCGGTCGGAATGGTGCACCATCCGGCGGGAACCTCCCGGGCCACCGGCCAGGCTCTGGCAGACACTTCTTCGGGAGGACTCTGCCGCAGCCGGACCCGCGCCCGGTCGACGTTGGGACACACGTCTCAGCGCCCGTCGCCGCCTTGCCAGAGAGACGCATGCAGCGGGAATAGACGCCGAACGAGGCGCCGGAAGGAGCCACATAAAACTACTTAGACAGGTTGCTTCTGGCGCCTCGTCCGACACAAATTTCAGCCCACCCGGAGGGAGCAATCCCGACCGGCGGCGAAGCATGCGGCGGCCTATCTCCCCCCATGCGGGGGAGAAAGCGAAATCGAGGAATTGGCCCGGTCAGGGCCAAACCTCAGATTTCGCAAGAGGGGGGCTCGGTAAGCTGAGCGCCAACGGAACGCTGCCCCTCTCTTGGAAAATCTGAAGTTTAGGCGGCTTACGCTCGCCTAAGCCTTCGATTTCCGTTCTCCCCCGCAAGGGGGGAGATAGCCCCTTCGAATTTCCCTATTTCGCCAATTCCCGAAGCACCTCACCACAAGGAGCCCGACATGCCAGAACCGAAAACCGCCGACGACCCCAAGACCGAACCACTGGACCTGCGCCTGCTGCGCGATGTCCTCGACGAACACGCAGTCCCCCTCACCTGCCGGCGGCGCCAGTGCCGGCGCAAGCGGCACTGCTGCGGGGAGGCGCAGCGCGAGGCTCAGCCGCTGGCCTCGGGCGCAGGCCTGCCGCCCTGCGCGGCCAAGGCCAAACCCGAGGCGCACCCGTTGCTTCAGACGATGCTTGGCGATATCGAGCCGCATGTCGGCCCCAGCACCGAGCCCCGCCAATGGCCCGAAGACACCAAGGCCGCCGCCCAGCTTCGCCTGGCGCTGGCGATACTCCACCGCATCCACACCCGCCCCGGCCCGCATCCCGAACACGAGCGGACAGCGATTGCCGCCTGGCAGGCCATCGACCCCGACCCGCACACCACCGCCCTCTACCGCCTCGCCTGGCACCACAGCAAACCGGAAAAGCCCAACGCCGCCAGCCCGGGCACCGCGGCATGAGGGCGCGTCCTCTCTTCTCCCCAGCGGGGAGAAGGTGGCCCGCAGGCTCAGGTGCAACGCGTTGCACCGGGGATGAGGGGGAGCGAAGCTCACCGACAAAGAACGCTTCGGCAGCCATTAACTTTCAAGATTGGACTGCAAAAGCTGCGGTCAAGCCGCCCCCTCATCGCCTCGCTATATCAGGCACGTCTCCCCGCCGGGGAGACTTCGGAGCGGCGGTCATGGACCGGAAATCGATCCGGTGGATCGATTTCAGCGAACGGAGGCCTGAGCGCGACGCCGCGCGAGGGCGGGAAGCAGCCCTACTCCGCCGCCTTCGGCAGATCCTCGGCCTCCACCTCAACAGGCAGCGGCTCCATCTCATAGGAATAGCCCTCGAGCATCGAATAGGCCCGCTCGATCGCGCCGATCTGCACTTCCGAGGCCTTGATCGCATCGGTGATCGATTGCGCCCGGGCCCGCAGCATCGATCCGAGCACGTCGGTGTCGGGCCGGCGGCCGAGCCGGTCGAGATGCTTGCGCACGCGGGCCCGGTGGCGCTCCAGCTCGAGAATGTGGAAGCGGCATTTGAGGATGTCGTCGGTGAGCTTGCGGCGCAGCCCCGCCACCGGATCGAAGGAGCCCGGCTCGCGCTCGTCGAGGATCATGTCGTTGATCAGGGTCTCCAGCACCATCAGCCCCTTGAGGTCGGTGGGTTCGGCGAGCTGCGGATCATAGCCGGTGTCGTCGAAGACGCGGCGGCGCACGGGATCCTTCAGCAAGTCGTAGCAGGCGGAGATCTTGGCGAAGGCTTCCGTATCGCCGCCGGCATCCGGATGGGCGGTCTTCGCCACCTTGCGATAGGCGGCCTTGATGGCGGCCTCGTCGGCATCGCGGGCCACGCCCAGGAGCTCGTAAGGGTCGATCACTGCGGCACCCGTCTTCGCCATACTCATCCACTCCCGCGCCCAGCCACCCCTCCCCTAAACCCGGATGGCGGCTGCTTCAAGACGGAACACCGCTCTGTCCCCGACCGAAAATTCGGTGGCCGGCAGGGTCGAGGGGGTGGCAAGACGGGCGGTCGGGGCAGCCTGCCACCCCTCAAAACTCAAGGATTTCAGCCCGTTGCCACGCTGCTGCGCCGCACAGTGTGACTTTTCATACTTGCCAAGGTCCGAAAATGCCCCTACCTCTTTCTCCGTTCGGGCACCAAAGATCCCGGAGACTGGACTGACTTGTATGGACCGCGCCTGCGGTCATGGGGGCCTTCTCCCGCCGGTAGACGTTCTTTCCCCGTTATCGCGACCACTCGACGGTTCCGTTTCGGCGGAACTTCAACCAGCCGCTTCCGGTCCGCCGGCCGCGGCGCAGACGACAAGAAATTCGGGAACAAGGGACTCTCCCATGGCCACCAAGGGCACCGTTAAATTCTTCAACCAGGACAAGGGCTTCGGCTTCATCACCCCGGAAGGCGGCGCGAAGGACGTATTCGTCCACATCTCCGCGCTCCAGGCTTCGGGTCTCCAGACCCTCCAGGACGGCCAGCAGGTCACCTTCGACACCGAACCGGACCGCATGGGCAAGGGCCCCAAGGCCGTCAACATCCAGGCTGCCTGATTACAGATTTCAAATGGCGTCCCCCGGGACGCCATTTTTGCATTCCGAGCATGTTGCGCAAAAGTGGAAACCGGTTTTGCGTCCGGAATTGCGCAAAACCAAAGATTTGCCCGAGAGCCGCGACTAAGAATCATTCCGCAGCGGCAGAGCTGCTCGAAGCGCCCTGTGTCTTCGGCCCGCCTGAAATGTCGACCGCCGCAAAGGCCTCGGCAATCAGGTCAGGCGACACCCCCGGCTTGGTCGCCTCCGACGACAGGATCTGCCGATAGCGCCGCGCCCCGGCATAGCCCTGGAACAGCCCGACCATATGCCGCGTGACATGGTTGAGCCGCCCGCCCGACGCCACCACCCGCTCCGCATAGCCGATCATGACATCGCGCACCGCATCCCAGTCGACCGGCTTCGCCGCTTCTCCATAGATCCGCTGATCGACCTCGGTCAGAAGCGTCGCATTGTGATAGCTCGCCCGCCCCAGCATGACCCCATCCATGACGGCGAGATGCTCGACCGCCTGGTCGAGATCGCCGATCCCGCCATTGATACCGAGGAAAACGTCAGGGTTCTCCCGCTTCATCCGATAGACCAGCGCGTAATCCAGCGGCGGGATCTCCCGGTTCTCCTTCGGGCTGAGCCCCTTCAGCCAGGCTTTCCGCGCATGGATCCAGATCGCGTCCGCCCCTGCCCCGACCATGCGGGCGAGAAAATCCGGAAGCACAGCCTCCGGTTCCTGCTCATCCACCCCGATCCGGCACTTGACGGTGACCGGCACCGCCGCCACCTTCTTCATCGCAGCAACGCAAGCCTCGACCACCTCGGGCGCCTGCATGAGACAGGCCCCGAACGTCCCCGACTGCACCCGGTCCGAGGGACAGCCGACATTGAGGTTGATCTCGTCATAGCCGAATCCGAAGCAATCCGGATCGCCTCGACCAGCTTTGCCGGATCCGACCCACCGAGCTGCAGCGCCACCGGATGTTCTTCACCGTTGAACGACAGCAGCTTCTCCCGCGGCCCATAAATGATCGCGTCCGCCACCACCATCTCGGTGTAGAGCAGCGCGTGGCCCGAGAGCTGCCGATGGAAGAACCGGCAATGCCGATCCGTCCAGTCGATCATCGGGGCAACCGCAAACACCGCCCGGCCATAGGGCCTGGGACCGGGTATGTCGCGGGCGAGGAAATCGGTTTCTGTCGTCATGGCCGCGCCCTTAGCATGTTTCCCCGCAAAAGACACCATGCCGGCTGGCTCCCGCTCAGCTGTCCAGCCCGATCACCTTTTCAAGCCGCTCCCAGGTATCGTCCATGGCGTAGGCGGCGAGGAAGGGCAGATTGATATGGCCGTAGATCGGCGAGAGCTGCCATTCGGCCTCCTCCTCATCGATGCCGGCGACCTGCTGCAGGAAGATCACCGAGGCCAGCCCCGTACGGTCGGCCCCCGACATGCAATGCACCAGGATCGGCTGTTCCGCGGTCTTGAGCAGGGTCAGCAATTGCTGCGTCTTTTCGGGCGTCAGGTCCTTGCGCGCCGAGATGCCGAAATTCACATGCGTCGCGCCATGCGCCGCGGTGGCTGCGACCTCATCGTCATACCAGCCTTTGCCGACATTCTCGCCACGCAGGTTGATGACCGTCTTGATGCCGTAACGATCGATCTCCTCACCCAGCCGCGCGCCAGAGAGCTGCGCCGAGCGGTAGAGCTGGCCTGGCAGGACTTCATGGAAATTGCCCGACAGGATCAGAATGCCGACATAGGCACCGAACAGCGCGGCAAGCCCGGCAAGGGTGAGGCCAGCTCGCAGGACAATCCTCCGCCAGCCACCCACCGACCGCGCCCTGCGCTCCGCGCTCCCATTGTTATCCTCGACACTCGACATTGCAATTTCCCCCGGTCCCGGCCCGAACGATCGGCCTGACCCTGCGGCTCATGGTCCCCGATTCAGATGTTTCGATGGCAAAGCTCAGACCCGCAGGCGCAGAACCAAAAAAGTCCACGCAAGCTGCCGAGCCTTGCCCTCACTCACCGGCCTGAAACTGGAGCGGCCATTCGGACGGTTCGGATTGCACACCGTCGCAATTGACCTTCTCGCGATATTCCATCAGCTGGAACTCAAAGGTCTCGCCCGGCGCATCCATCAGGCGGAAGACCTGGTAGGTGCCGCAATCGCCCTGGCCACGCCCCAGAGAGGTCGAGATGAAGACACCCTTTTCGGCAAAGACCTCCGGGTTCATCATCTGGGCATTGTTCTCGCCCTCCAGCGCCGGCGGATTGGGCAGGCTCAGCATGGTTGCCCAGTCGGCGGGCGGATTTTGTGTGATCGCGAAGATGCTGGTTCCCTGATAGGCGCCGAGGAAACAGGGGACTTCCCAGAGAAGGAAATTGTCATTCACCGCATAACGCTGGCCGGGATAGGCGAGCGCATCCGGCTCGCTGCACTCGTCGGGCGCATAGGTCGCGATCTCGCTGCGAACGGCGGCCGGCAGCTCGCTGGTAGCCGTGAGCGTGACAGGCGGGGTGAGCGGCAGCCCGACCGGACCGGTATAGGGTGAAGGTCCACCAGCCGCGGCGCCCTCGTCAGAGACAGGCTCTGGCGCGGCTTGAGCGGTCTCGGGCGCAGGGGAGCCGGGACAGCCGATGACGCCCTTGGCACCCGCAATGAAAGGCGGAAGATCTTCGCGGACCACGGTGACTGTCGCCTTGCTGACCGTCTGCAGCGATCCGGTGACGACCGCCTCTTGAATCCGCACCAGCACATGCGTCGCATGATCGGCGCTGGAATAAAGCCGGTAGCCGAGCCGCGGCGGCGGATCGAAATCGCCCCGTGCACTTTCGTTCAGCGCGATCTTCTCCTTGCCGATCTCGACGACCGCCTGCATCTGCGCGCCGTCCTTATCGTAGGGCATATAGATCAGATAGGCATATTTGTCCGTCTCGGGATCCTTGTTGCTCTGCCACAAGGCGAGATGGCAGGTGCTGAGGCCGCCCTCAATCTCATGTTTGCCGAACAGCTTCAGGTCGATCGCCGGCTCTTGTGCGGCAACAGGCTGAAATGCACCGAGGCCCAGCGCCAAGGCGAAATAACGCGATTTCAATGACGGCATGATTCCCCCGGGACTACCATCCACCCGGAGATGAAGGTATCCTCAGATATGCGGAGCCACAAGCCGTGACGCCCGCGAGATCAGGCGTCAGAGCAGCCCGAGCTCAGCCAGTTCCCGCTTCAGGTCGTCGGGCATATCCTCGATATTGGCACCTGACGCGGACAGGTCGCGCGGCGCGGCGTCGGCATCGAGATAGCGCCAGCCCTGGAAGGGGCGGCGCGGTGCAGGCGCGACCTCGATCACTTCTGGGCCCAAGATCAGCTCGCAGCGCGTAATGCCGTCGCCGCCGGTGAAGGTCTTGATGTCGAGCAGCTTCTGGCGGGCAGACAACTGGCCCTTAATGATCCAGAAAAGCGAACCACCATCGAGCAGCTCTTCCATGCGCTTTGGCACCATGCGGGTCACATGCGAGCTATGCGGCTCAAGACCCGCCGCCACGGCCACGAGACAGCGTTCGGCGACCCAGTCGCGCAGATCGTCGATGGAGTCGGCTCCGACGCAGAGCTTGAGGAGATGCAGTGCCATGACACCCGAGATAGCCGGTCCCGGCTGCGGGTCAAGGGCTGGGGTGTCGCAGGGGTGATGTGCTCAACAGTTTCGGTGGAGTGAGGGCCGCGGGGAGAATGTCTCACATGCTGTTGAGAATGAAGCCCTGGAAACCAGCACGGATTTGGATCTGGAGTACGATCTCGATTGCTCCTCGGACCGATCTCCAGTTCCTTTACGCAACGCCGGATTGGAGCATTGCCGCTTCGTTTATTTGGCCTCCCAAACGGATGCAACCTCATAGTACAACACGACTATGCCAAAAACCACCAAAGCATAATCCAAAGCCACCCTGCAATTCACGCAGTCTTTGAAAACTCTCTTATCAATGAAATCATTAATTTTGCTGATTAAGACAAATATTGCGTGCATTACTGCATCCCGAATAAAATGCGCATTCGCCCATCAACATTCGACAACGTTGACAGCCAAGCCGCCGAGCGAGGTTTCCTTGTATTTCTCGTTCATGTCGTTGCCGGTCTGACGCATCGTCTCGATACAGGCGTCGAGCGGCACGAAATGCTGGCCATCACCCTTGAGTGCGAGCGAGGCAGCCGTCACGGCTTTCACGGCGCCCAGCGCGTTGCGCTCGATGCAGGGGACCTGGACAAGGCCGGCGACCGGGTCACAGGTCATGCCGAGATGGTGTTCGAGCGCGATTTCCGCGGCATTTTCGATCTGCTCCGGCGTGCCGCCCATGACGGCGGCAAGACCGGCGGCCGCCATGGCAGAGGCCGAGCCGACTTCGCCCTGACAGCCGACTTCCGCACCCGAAATCGAGGCATTGTGCTTGATGATCCCGCCGATGGCGGCGGCCGTCAGCAGGTAATCGCGAATACCCTGCTGGTCAGCATCGGGATGGAAGTGCAGGTAGTAGCGGATGGTCGCGGGCACGACGCCAGCAGCACCATTGGTCGGGGATGTGACGACGCGGCCGCCGGCCGCATTCTCCTCGTTGACCGCCATGGCATAGACCGAGAGCCAGTCATTGGCGAGAACAGGGTTTAGACGGTTCGAGCGCCATTCCTCCTGCAGCTGGTCATGGATCGATTTCGCCCGGCGGCGAACCTTCAATCCACCCGGAAGCTGGCCGTCTTGGCGCAGGCCACGGTCGATACAGCTCGACATCGCGTCCCAAAGCCTGTCGAGACCGGCATCCAGATCCTCGCGGGAACGGACGACTTCTTCATTGGCACGCTTCATCTGCGCAATCGTCATGCCGGAGGCGGCGGCCATGGCGAGCATCTCCTTGGCTGAGGCAAAGGGATACGGCACCTTTTGCGCCGAGGCCTGCTTCTTCTGCTTCTGCATGGCGAGCAGCTCAGTGTCGGTCACGACGAAGCCGCCACCGATCGAGTAATAGATCTGGGTCAGCAGGACGCGCCCGTCCTTGTCCAACGCCGAGAGCCGCATGCCGTTGGCATGGCCGGACAATGGGGTCTTCTTGTCGTAGACGAGATCGTCCTTCGGCTGGAAATGATAGGCCGGATGGCCTGATGGCGTGACGCGACCTGTCCGTTCCACCTCGGCGATGATGCCCTCCATCCGATCAGGATCGATGCTGTCGGGCGCTTCACCCATCAAACCGATGATAACGGCATTGCCGGTGCCATGGCCGATGCCGGTATAGGCGAGCGAACCATGCAGGCTCACCTTCAGCGCTGCGACATGGGCGCCTGCCGGGCGCGGCCACTGGTCGGAGAGAATGAGATCGAGAAACCGGTTGGCCGCCGTCATCGGACCCATGGTGTGGGAACTCGAGGGGCCGACGCCGATCTTGAACACGTCGAAAACCGAAAGAAACATGGGGCTCCTCGCATGCGGGACTGAAAGCGCAAAGGCTAGGGTCGAAACCCAATCAGGATAGCGGTTCTGTTGGCGATGATGGGATTGAATGGAAGCAAACAAGCGCAAGGCAAGACCCATAGGTCTTGTCGAGCATTGATTGCGATCAGTCGGCTCATCATTGCCAATCCTTCGGACAAGTTCACTCTTGTGCCTGCGGGCGTCGGAAAGGTTTGAAAATGATCGGCATTTCCTACACCTTTCCTCCTGCTCAGTCACAAGAGTGAGCTTGCATAACCACTATCCTGATTAGGATTCGACCCTAGAGCATCGCCTAGCACGAATGCGCCTTGCAATCGACATCGGCTTTCATGGCCGCGACATGGCAGAGATGGTGTTTTACCCCTGAAACGCAAACAGCGCGGTCGAAACGACCGCGCTGTTTGTTCAATCGCCTGTGGCGGATGTCAGATCGTGCCGAAAAGGTAGGCCAGGCACATAACGCCGGCAAAACCCATCAAAGCACGGAAGGTGACACCCCAGCACGACTTCTGGAAACTGCCTTCCATGGAAACTCCAAACGAGGTCACATCACAAGGAAAGCCGTCCCCCGACCGCTTTCTGATGCTTGATCTATTAAAATCGGGCAGGCTTCGCAACTGCAAAAATGGCAAAAGGGAGGCGCATTTTGCGTATCAGGCATGCGCCCCTTGCATGGATTTATGAAATAACAATGAGTTAGTCGGTGGAAGCATTAACGATCGCCTTATTCACCCTGCCTCAATTTGGACCAATATCTTTCGCGTGGTTAATTCCCATTGTGGACAAGCCAGTCGACGGGATAATGGCGCCTGCGATCAGCCTTGAGGATTCGCCGCAATGACCATCGTCGACTACTGCGCCATGGCGCTCTTTGTCCTGCTCTGGCTCGCCTATGCGCGGATCACCGGCAACCAGCAGATACTGTCGCGCACGAGCCTGACCAAGGCCATGGCCGAGCGGCGGCGCGAATGGATCCTGAACTCGATGAACCGCGACCTGAAGATGATCGACACACAGATCATGGGCGGATTGCAGAACGGAACGGCATTCTTCGCCTCGACGACGATCTTCGCCATCGGCGGCTGCTTTGCACTGCTCGGCGCGACCGAACAGGTCGACGCCATTCTCCGCGACATACCCTTTATTGTTCAGGGCGGCCGGGCGACGTTCGAGCTCAAGGTCTGCGGGCTGATTGGCCTCTTTGCCTATTCCTTCTTCAAGTTCGGCTGGTCCTATCGCCTGTTCAACTACTGCACCATCCTGTTCGGCGCGATCCCGATGACCGAAGAAGCGGCCAAGGATCCGAAGCGGGCGATGGACGCGGCCGAACGCACCATCCGGATGAACATCATCGCTGCCAGCCACTTCAACATGGGCCTGCGCGCGATCTTCTACTCGATCGGCTATCTCGGCTGGTTCGTCAGCCCCTGGGTCTTCATGGTGGCGACCGTGCTCGTCTTTATCGTCCTGCTGCGCCGGCAGTTTTTCTCAGAGGCGCGCCTTGCTCTGCTGACCGAGCGCGATACCTGAAGGCGGGAGGAAGCCTGCAAAGCCTTGATTTTGCCGTGTTTGGCACCGACCCCGCAGGCTGAGCCAACCCGTGGGCAGCGCGGCTGACGAACGAGACGTGAAGGAAGACTGCGTGGCAGACACGACTGAGCCCCGATCCGGTTCCGCCCGGCCGCGCCTGCTGGCTCTCGATGCCGCGCGCGGGCTCGCCCTGATCGCCATGGCGAGCTATCATTTTAGCTGGGACCTGGAATTCTTCGGCTATCTGGCGCCGGGCACATCCACGCAGGGCTTCCTGCGGATCTATGCCCGGATGATCGCCTCGAGCTTCCTGTTCCTGGCCGGCTTCAGCCTCGTGCTGGCCCAGTATCCGAAGCTACGGCTGCAGCCCTTCATGCGTCGGCTTGGCATGATCGTGATAGCCGCCGCCGCCATTTCGGTCGCGACCTATTTCGCGATGCCGCGCAGCTTCATCTTCTTCGGCATCCTGCATGCCATTGCCGCGGCCAGCCTGATCGGTCTTCTGTTTCTGAAGCTCCCGCCGCTCGTCACGCTGCTTGCAGCCGGGATAGCCTTTGCCCTGCCCGCATACCTTCGGTCGACGACCTTCGATGCACCGTGGTTCTGGTTCCTTGGTCTCTCCGAAACCCTGCCTCGTTCGAACGACTATGTGCCGCTCCTGCCCTGGATCGGCGCCTTGCTGACGGGCATTGCGGTCGCTCGCTTCCTGGTAGATGGGGACAGGCTCGGCTGGATCGACCGGCTGCCGGCTGGCCCGCGTTGGCTGCGCTGGGGCGGACGCCATTCGCTGACCGTCTATCTGCTGCACCAGCCGGTGCTCATAGCAGGGCTTTATCTCGCAAGCTTCGTCATCCCGCCGCCCGCCATCGATCCTGTAGCCCAATATATCGGGAGCTGCGAAGCGAGCTGCCTCGAACAGGGCAATGAAGCGGGGCTCTGCCAGCGCTTCTGCGCCTGTACGCTGGAACGGCTGCAGGCGGAGAACCTCTTCTCTCCCCTCCAGTCTGGCGCAATCTTGCCGGAGCAGGATCAGCGCATACAGACGCTGGCCGACGATTGCACGTTGAGGAGTCAGTCAGCGCCGTAACGGGGAGTTCTTCAATGAATGCCTACCGTGCGAAGCCTCTGAAATATCCCTGGCCGCCGATGCTCTATCTGACGAGCATCATGACCGCCATTCTGGCGGGTCGCAATGCGGCGCTGGCACCGATCCCCTCGCCCCATCCGCTGCTCTTGCCGTCGATCGGTTTCGCGATTGCGCTTGTCGCCGTCACGCTCGATATCTGGGCGGTGCGCACCCTGATGGAACGGCAGACACCCGTGCTCGACAGCGGCTGCGCCCGTTATCTCGTCACTTGCGGCCCCTTCCGCTACAGCCGCAACCCGATCTATCTCGGCTATACGCTGTTCACGGTGGCGCTTGGGCTGATGTCCGGCAACAGCTGGTTTTTCATGGCAGCGCTGGTGTCGCTCGCAGCCACACGGCTGATCGCCATCCCAAGCGAAGAGCGGCACCTCGAAGCGCGATTCGGCTTCGATTACGAGCACTATCGCAAGCGGACGCGGCGTTGGTTCTGATCAGGTGCGTGGCGCGAGGTCAGGCGGCGTCAGGTGCCGACGCCGATTTCCACGAGGCGCGTGAGACAGGCTTCTTCGGCCTGGTCGAGTTCGGACAAAGTTTCGTCGATGTCGCGGCGCTTCTGGCGAAGCTCGTCGCGCTTCTCGTCGATCTTCTTCATCATCAGCTTGAGCTGGCCGATTTCGCCCGGCGGCTCCTTGTAGACGTGAACGATTTCGCGGATTTCGGCGATGGTGAAGCCGATGCGGCGACCGCGCAGGATTTCCTGCAGAAACCGACGATCAGCGGCACGGTAGAGGCGCGTGCGGCCGCGACGTTCCGGATGCAGCAGGCCCTCGTCCTCGTAAAACCGCAGGGTGCGCGTCGAAACACCGAATTCACGCGTGAGCTCTGTTATGCTATAGTATTTCTTCACGGTCATCCGATCCTGTACTGGAGACCATGATATTGACTTTTACGTACAAGTCAATTTTTTGCCCCTTCATTCCCCTAAAACGCAGCCGTCGAGGCCGCGCTGGCTGTGCCCTGCGTCACATGAACCACCAGGTGGCAAGGCCGAGAAAGGCAAAGAAGCCGGTGATGTCGGTGACTGTGGTGACGAAGACTGCAGAGGCCACCGCAGGGTCTGCACCGAATCGGTCGAGCGCGAGCGGAATAAGGATGCCGGCAATGGCCGCGGCCATCATGTTGATCAGCATCGCGGTCGCGATGATGCCGCCGATATTGGCATCCTGAAACCAAAAGCCGGCGACGGCCCCGATCAGAAGACCGAAGATCACCCCGTTGAGAAGGCCGACGCCTGCCTCGCGTCGCACGACGCGGAAGGCGTTGTGGATGTCGAGATTGCGGGTGGCGAGCGCGCGGACCGTCACGGTCATGGTCTGTGAGCCGGCATTGCCGCCCATGCCCGCCACGATCGGCATCAGCACGGCGAGCGCCACGATCTGCTGGATCGTCGCTTCGAACAGCGAGATCACCGAGGCCGCCATGAAGGCGGTGACCAGATTGACCGCAAGCCATGGCACGCGCGAGCGGGAGGTTTCGCCGATGCTGTCGGAGAGTTCTTCGTCGCCGACGCCGCCGAGGCGCAGCAAGTCCTCCTCCGCCTCTTCCTGGATCACGTCGACCACGTCATCGATGGTGAGCACGCCGACGAGCCGCTCGTTCTCGTCGACGACGGCGGCCGACAGAAGGTCGTATTGCTCGAAGACCTGCGCCGCCTCTTCCTGGTCCATCTCGGCCGGGATCGGGTGGTTGGTCGCATGCATGATGGTTTCGATCTTCACCTGACGCTTGGTGCGCAGGATCGCATCGAGATTGACCGCGCCGAGCAGCTTGAAGGTCGGGTCGATGACGAAGATCTGGGTAAAGCTCTCAGGCAGGTCTTCCTCGTCGCGCATGTAGTCGATCGTTTGACCGACCGTCCAGAAGGGCGGCACGGCGACGAATTCCGTCTGCATGCGTCGACCGGCCGAGCTTTCCGGATAATCGAGCGCGCGGCGCAGGCGCACCCGCTCGGTGAACGGCAGCTGGGCGAGGATCTCCTCGCGGTCCTCGTCGTCGAGGTCTTCGAGAATGTAGACGGCGTCGTCGGAATCCATCTCGCCGAGTGCGGCGGCGATCTGCGCGTTCGGCATGTGCTCGACGATGTCGATGACGGATCGCCTCGTCGACCTCGGTCAGCGCCGCAAGGTCGAAATCGTCGCCGAGCAGGGAGACGAGCTGGCGGCGCTGCTCGGCTGGATCGCCTCGATGAGGTCACCAAGTTCCGATTCGTGCAGCTTGGCGACGTATTGGCGCAGGAAGATCACGTCGCGATCGGCGATCGCTGCGCCGACCATGGTCAGGAAGTCGTGGCGAACCGAGCCTTCCTCGTCATAGATGTCGTCCTGCCTGTCTTCGGCCGCCGGGCGGTCGAGAATCTCGTCGTCGTTCTCTGTCATCCCAACCTCACGCTTTGCGGCACCATGCCTCGACGACCCGGAGAATGGCCGCAAAAACCCTCAAGTCAACAAGCAGATAGCGGAAAAACGCGCATGGCTGTGCAAAGCGCCGCGCTTCCTGCTAGCGTGACCGACAGGCCACAGCCGATTGCCCGGACCCACCGCCAGAAGTGAGCTTACCGTGACCCGCCTGACCATAAGACGCTATCCCGATCCGGCCCTGAAAGCGGCGGCCGAACCCGTCTCCGACTTCGGCCCCGAACTCGCGACGCTTGCCGATGATCTCTACGAGACCATGAAAGCCGCTCCCGGCGTGGGCATTACCGCACCCCATTGCGGCATCCTCAAGAGGCTGACCGTCATCGACCTGCCGGAACTGGGCGGACGGCAGGACTACGTCAATCCGGAGATCCTGTGGTTCTCGAACGACGTCATGACCCACACGGAGGGCAGCGTCTCGATGCCCGGCATGACGGACGAGGTCACGCGACCAAAGGCAGTGCGCGTCCGCTACCAGACACTCGACGGCGCGGTGGTCGAGGAAGACCTCGAGGGCTTCTCCGCCATCTGTATGCAGCACGAGGTAGACCAGCTCGACGGCATCTTCTGGATCCAGAAACTGTCCCGCCTGAAGCGGGAGCGTCTCCTGAAGAAATGGGAAAAGACGGCCCGCTGACGGCCGCGGCCGAACAAAGCGGAAGGCCCGGCGTTATCCCGTCACCAGAGTGACGAAGGAGCCCCCGATGGCCAAGGACGACCGCAAGACCGAATTCTCCCGCGAAGACGAATACCGCGACTATGATCAGCGCAATATCGGCGAAGGCTGGCCCTATGCCGATGGCCCGGGTGCGACAGCATCCCCGGTCGACAATCGCGGCTACGGCGAGACGGGCGCGAATTTCGACCGCGAGCGCAATGAAGGCTTCCGGGTCGAGTCCGTCACCGACGAAGGCTTCGAGCCGGCTCTCGCGACGCCTGACACCCCGACGACCGAAGGCCGCGAGGATGATGACCAGCTCGAATCGGACATTTCAACAGCGCTCGAAGGCTTCGACGACACGGTGCTGACCGGCCTCGACATCCACGTCGACGGCCATGTTGTAACGCTGCGCGGCGCCGTAGACACGGCCGAGGAGCGCCGGGCGATCGAACTCAAGGTGCTTTCCGTGAACGGGGTCCGCGAAGTGAAGAACTTCGTCACGACACTCGGCGTCGATAGCCACATTCCAAATGATGGGGACTGAGAAGTCCTTGAAAAATCGGCAACAAAAAACCCGGCTCAAAGGCCGGGTTCTTTTGGTGCGGTCGAGAAGACTCGAACTTCCACGGGTTGCCCCACAGCGACCTCAACGCTGCGCGTCTACCAATTCCGCCACGACCGCATCGTGGTAGGCGCCGAATTGCTCCGGCGGGGCTGCATGTAGCAAAAGCCTCTGGGGTCCACAAGCCCGCCGTGACAGATTTTTGAAAATTCGTCATGGGCGGTGGAAAAGCCCTCAGGATTGGGGTGGCTGGAGCCCTTGAAGTCCGGGGCTTTTCTTGCCAAATAAAGGAACAACAAGGCTTTGCGCCTATCCACAGCCGAAGGCAAATTTCATGCTCCGCACTGATCTCGACCTCTCCATGCACGCCCAAGAAGGCTCCGCCCCGGTGCGCTGGCGAGTCGCCGACGGACTTGTCGGATATGAGGACGCCGTCGCAGAGATGGAGCGGCAGGTGGCCGATATCGCCGATGGCAAGGCCGACGAACTGGTCTGGCTGGTGGAGCACCCTGCCCTCTATACCGCCGGCACGAGTGCCGATTCCAAGGACCTGATCGAGCCGGATCGCTTCCCGGTCTTTACCAGCCGGCCGCGGCGGCGAATACACCTATCACGGCCCCGGCCAGCGTGTTGCCTATGTGATGCTAGACCTGAAACGCCGCCTCCAGGATGTGCGCGCCTATGTGGCTGCACTCGAAGAAGTCGTCATCCGCACGCTCGACAGCCATGAACGTCAAGGGCGAGCGCCGCGAAGACCGTGTGGGTGTCTGGGTGCGCCGTCCGGAAAAGCCCGCTCTTCCCGACGGGACGATGTGCGAGGACAAGATTGCAGCACTCGGCATCCGCTTGCGGCGCTGGGTGAGCTTTCACGGGCTGTCGATCAATGTCGACCCGGACCTCTCTCATTTCAGCGGCATCGTGCCCTGTGGGATCTCCGCCTATGGCGTGACCAGCCTTGTTGATCTTGGCCTGCCAGTAATGATGGCCGATGTAGACATCCGTTTGCGCGAGGCATTCGAAGACGTCTTCGGCCCGACAACGAACGAAAGCTGAGAGATTACGCCCGTCCCATGACGGGCCCGTCGAGATCACCGGCATCCCGCCGGCGCTCGTCTCGTTCTTCATAGGTTTCGATCTGCCGGGCGATCTTTTCGATGAGGCGCCCGCATTCGCGATGGGCATCGGTCAAGCGCTGCAGTTCCAGCTTCAGCGCCTCCAGCGGCAAATCTCCGGATTCCTGGATCGGACCCGATCCAACCCCCGTCATCAGCCACATCGGCGAAACACCGAGAATGCCGGCGAGATCAATGAGGCTCGACGGACGTGGCTCCGCGCGGTCGGCTTCCCAGGCGAGCAGGTTGTCGCGTTTCACGCCAATGCGATTTGCGACGTCGGCAAGCGATAGGCCGGAGGCGTCACGCGCTGCGGAAAGGCGCCCTCCAAGCGTGTCGTCACTCGAATCCGTCATACGGGAAAAACGCTCGCGTGCGGGCATTCGCGACCTCCTGATCGTTCGGTTCCGTCGAGCCAGGTGCCGACGGATGACAAAGTTCCGATCTCACCCCGCTACATTAGCGGATGCATAGACCCCGCATCTTTCCCCGCGCGCCACCCACGAGTGCAAACCCGCCACATGACCTCAGCCTGAAGATGCGTACAAACGCCTGATAAATGCGGAGGTCGTTCCTTTGTTCCGGAGTTTCTTTCACTTGATCACAAAGGGCGGCCATGCTTGTTCAGCGAACGCAGCACGCTCCTCTTTTTCCGAGTCTCTTCCATGCTCAGCTCGTCTTCCACTCCCTTTCGCGGCATGGTCCTGATGGCGGGCTGCATGCTCGTCCTGCCGGTGATGGACGCGATCGCCAAATACATGGCGACGGTGGAGGGCATGTCACCGGGCCAGATCACGTTCTATCGCTTCTTCTTCCAGCTGGCTTCGGTGCTCCCGGTGCTGATTGCGATCAACGGCCCGGGCGCTTTTTCGGCCAAACGCCCCTGGCTCAACCTGTTGCGCGGCGCCATCCACGGCGCGGCAAGCCTGATGTTCTTCATGGCCGTCAAATACATGCCGCTGGCCGATGTCTTTGCGATCTATTTCGTCGAGCCCTTCATCCTGACGGCCATGTCGGCGGTTTTCCTCAAGGAAAAGGTCGGCTGGCGCCGATGGCTGGCGATCGCGGTCGGCTTTGGTGGTGCCATGATCGTCATTCAGCCGAGTTACGAAGTGTTCGGGCTGACGGCGCTGCTTCCGGTCGCCTGCGCCTTCCTCTATGCGCTCTACATGTTCCTCAACCGCGCGATCGGCGAGGCTGATTCACCGATGACCATGCAGACCATGGCAGGAATCGGCGGAACGCTGTTCATGGGGGCGGCGCTGCTGCTCGGAACTGCAGCAGGAGATGCAGATTTCGAGATTGCACTCCCGACTTCCGCCCTTGGGCTCGGATTGCTGATCATCCTGGGCGCGATTTCCGGCTACATTCACCTGCTCGTCGTCCGTGCTTTCCGCATGGCGACCCTCTCGGTGCTCGCGCCGTTCCAGTATTTCGAAATCATTGCGGCCGTTGCGCTCGGCTACCTCCTGTTCGACGAGTTTCCAACGCCATCGAAATGGCTGGGCATCCTGATCATCGTGGGTTCGGGTCTCTTCATTCTCTGGCGGGAGCAGAAGCGGGCAACGCCAGCGCAAACGGTGCCGGAAGCGGGCTGAGCCAAGCGGCAGGATATGTTGCATTTGAGCGATTCCAGCGATGGAATCGTAAGGCTTCTCGCTTAGGTTGGGCCAATCAATCCTCACCATTGGGAGAGCCTTCTTGGCGACACATCAGGCCGCAGTCTTTCTGGCCGCGTTCAACCTCGCCCTGCTGTGGCTCCTGATGGCAGCCCTGCTGGGGCGCCGGACGATCCGTGTGAGCCGGATCATCCGCGAGCGCCCGGAAGAACTCTGGAACATCACCCGGCCCGCCGGAGACCTGACGGCCTGGCACCCGAACGTGATCTCCGTGGAGCCTGTCGACGGCAAGCCGGATCTGATCGAGTTCGCCTATCGGAATCCGGACCGCCACGGCCGTCCGAGCCGGCGCACCATGATCGTCGATCGCACCGCCATGACCGCTGGCACCTGCTTTTCCTGCGACCTCAGGGTGGTCGGCGACAGCACGCTCGATCAAACCTTCTGGGAAGGCTATCGGGAGAGCCGGAAGGTCGAGCGCGCGCCGCTGGGCAGCCGGGTCACATTCGAGCAGACGGACAATTATCGCGGCCTTGCCTTCTATCTCTTCCGCAGAATGGCGCTGTCCCGCGAACTGGCCGCGCTGAAAGACCATGTCGAGGAACGCCACAGCTCCGGCTTCCTGCATTTCGAGCATCCGGCCTGGCAGACGGTGCTGGTCATCGTCTCGACGCTTCTGCTCTGGCCGTTCTTCAGCCTGACGGCGACAGGGCTGATGATGTCGGTCTTCCTGACGCTGGTCATCCTGCTGCACGAACTCGGACACATGGTTGCCTACCGCGCCTTTGGCCATCCGAGCGTCCGGATGATCTTCGTGCCGCTTCTGGGCGGGATCGCGATCGGCGGGCGGCCTTATAACAGCCATTTCGAAGTGGCGACCTGCGCCCTGATGGGAGCCGGCTTTTCTGCGCTTCTGGTGCCGATCCTGGTCGCGGCCCACCAGTCGGTGCAAGGCATTCCGCATCCGGCGGCCATGGACGGTCCGACGCTTGTCTTCCTCGTCATTCTCGGCGCCTTCAACCTGTTGAACCTGCTGCCGATCTATCGCTTCGATGGCGGACAGGTTCTGCGCCAGATCTTCGAAGGGCAAAGGGCGCTTGCCATCACCAGTTTCGTCGTGACAGGCGTGATCCTCTGGACCGGCTGGCGGATCGGCCTGGGGGCGCCGATGCTGATCGGTGGTCTGATGATATTTATCCTGCTCAGCCTGATCAGGACGAAATCGATCAAGCCGCGCGAGGCGCTGGTGCCGATGAATGCGGCCGAAAGGTTGATGACCGGGTTCGGCTATTACGCAGCGCTCGCCATCCATGCCTATGCCGTCATCTATGCCTGCGACAGGTTGTTTGATTGAGGCGCGCCATCACCGCGAAAGCTTGACATCGCCGGGCGCTCAGGTTCCAAGAAGCGCATGGAAACCGAGAACACTCCCCTCTCAACCGGCTATCACGATGTTGCGCCCAACATGCTGGCGACCATCGTTACCTGCCTTG
Organism: Allorhizobium sp.; assembly: GCA_965283865.1. Taxonomy (GTDB): domain Bacteria; phylum Pseudomonadota; class Alphaproteobacteria; order Rhizobiales; family Rhizobiaceae; genus Allorhizobium. The sequence continues at coordinate 2,585,333 of CBDIQA010000001.1, read as the reverse complement.
AAATGACGGCAAGACCCGCGCCGCGCGCCAATCCGCCGACGGATGGATTGACGGTTGAACGCTGGCATTCACCGTCGCTCGACGACTACCGCGCGCTCTATCGCCGGGTTGGCGAAGACTGGCTCTGGGTCTCGCGCGCAGTCATGGCCGACGATGCTCTGCTGGCGATCATCGGGGACCCCGCAGTCGAGATCTATGCCATGATGCGAGATGGCGAGCGGTTGGGCCTGCTGGAACTCGACTTCCGCGATTCAGGGCAATGTGAACTGTCCTTCTTCGGGCTAGACCAGAGCCTGATCGGCGCTGGCGCCGGGCGCATCCTGATGAATGTCGCGATCGAAAAGGCCTGGGAGAAACCCATCTCGCGATTCTGGGTGCACACCTGCCATCTCGACCACCCGGCCGCCCTCGCCTTCTACCAGCGCTCGGGCTTCACGCCCTATAAGCGCATGGTCGAGATCTTCGAAGACCCGCGTCAGACCGGGAAACTACGCGCCGATGCAGCTCAGCATTTCCCGATCCTGAAGTCTGAATAGCCAAGAAAAATCAGACTATTGATAAAATCCGGCTCGCCCCTTGAGCCGGATGGCAATGCCGTGCGAAAGTCCGGCCCAACGATTTGTCAGGGAGAAAAACCATGGATGTTCGCGCCGCCGTCGCCGTTCAGGCTGGAAAGCCGCTCGAGGTCATGACCGTTCAGCTGGAAGGCCCGCGCGCGGGCGAAGTGCTGATCGAGGTCAAGGCCACCGGGATCTGTCACACCGACGACTTCACCCTTTCGGGCGCTGATCCTGAAGGCCTTTTCCCAGCGATTCTCGGCCATGAGGGTGCTGGCATCGTCGTCGATGTCGGCCCGGGCGTCACCTCGGTGAAGAAGGGCGACCATGTCATTCCGCTCTACACGCCGGAATGCCGCGAATGCTATTCCTGCATGTCCCGCAAGACCAACCTCTGCACCGCGATCCGCTCCACCCAGGGCCAGGGTCGTGATGCCGGATGGCACCTCGCGCTTCTCGATCGGCAAGGACAAGATCCACCATTACATGGGCTGCTCGACCTTCTCGAACTTCACCGTTCTGCCGGAGATCGCGGTCGCCAAGGTCAACCCGGACGCGCCCTTCGACAAAATCTGCTACATCGGCTGCGGCGTGACGACCGGGATCGGCGCCGTCATCAACACCGCCAAGGTCGAAATCGGCGCGACCGCGATTGTCTTCGGCCTCGGCGGCATTGGTCTGAACGTGCTGCAGGGCCTGCGCCTTGCCGGCGCCGACATGATCATCGGCGTCGACATCAACCCGGATCGCAAGGCCTGGGGCGAGAAATTCGGCATGACTCATTTCGTCAATCCGAAGGAAGTCGAGGGCGACATCGTGCCGTACCTGGTCAACATGACCAAGCGCAATGGCGACCTGATCGGCGGCGCGGACTACACCTTCGACTGCACCGGCAACACCAAGGTCATGCGCCAGGCTCTCGAAGCCTGCGCATCGCGGCTGGGGCAAGTCGGTCATCATCGGCGTCGCCGGTGCCGGCCAGGAGATCTCGACGCGTCCCTTCCAGCTGGTCACCGGCCGCAACTGGATGGGCACGGCCTTCGGTGGTGCGCGCGGCCGCACCGACGTGCCGAAGATCGTCGACTGGTACATGGAGGGCAAGATCCAGATTGACCCGATGATCACCCACACCATGCCGCTCGAAGACATCAACAAGGGTTTCGACATGATGCATAAGGGCGAAAGCATCCGGGGCGTCGTGGTCTATTGATCACGGGGCCTGCCTACACGGTCGATGTGCGGAGGCTCGATGAGTTCTCCGCCGTCGACCTCTACGCCATGCTGAAACTGCGCGTCGATGTTTTCGTCGTCGAGCAGCACTGCCCCTATCAGGAGCTGGATGGCAACGATATCGATTGCCTGCATCTGCGGCTGCTGGATGGCGATGACCTGCTCGCCTGCGCACGGCTCTGGCGCCCGACGCCGGAGCATCATCCGCGCATCGGACGCGTCGCGGTGTCGCCCAACCATCGCGGCAAACGGCTGGGCGAGGCGCTGATGCGCGAGGCGATTGCCGAGGTGGAAAAGCGCCATCCCGGCGAACCGATCGAGATTTCGGCGCAGAGCCATCTGCAGAAGTTCTATGGGTCGCTGGGCTTCGAGGTGATATCGGAGGAATATCTGGAGGATGATATTCCACATGTCGATATGCTGCGGCGGGGGTAGGTTTTCACGATCGTTTCGCTAGATGGCTGGTTATACGAAATCATGATAGACTGACGTAGTCTCGCGGAGTTGACGTGATGAAGCATGACCGCATTATGTTGGATGACAGACAAGCAGCTTTGGTCGAGCGGCTAGTGGCATCGGGTCGGTTCAGTTCAACGACAGACGTCATCGGCTACAGCCTTGATCTGCTAGAGCAACGCGAGGCGGAGGCTGCGCGGTTTCTAACTGATCTGGAGCGCGAAGCGGCCCTCGGATTGGAAAGTGGCCCTCCGGTTATGATGGAATCTGCTGACGACCTGGTCTCAGCATTTCGGAAACGGCGGTGACCCATGCCGCGGATCCTGCGAAGACCACTCTTCGTCGAGGATCTTTACGGCATTTGGTCCTTCATCGGGGCGGACAACGAGGCCGCAGCCGATAGCTTCGTCGCAGAGTTGGAAGAGCGATACCGGATATTGGCGGAACGTCCGCATCTAGGCGTCCAACGATTTCCCAGATATCCGGCGATGCGGCTATTCCCCTTCCGGCGATACCTGATTATCTACCAGCCACTCGACACCGGGGACGGGATCGAGCTCATCCGTCTCCTGCATGCGGCGCGAGACTATCGCAGATTTTTTGACGACTGATCAAATGCGCGAAATCTATGTCGATGCCGATGCCTGTCCGGTGAAGCCGGAGATCCTGAAAGTCGCCGAGCGGCATGATCTGCCGGTGACCTTTGTGGCGAATTCGGGCCTGCGGCCGTCGCGCGATCCGATGGTGAAGAACGTCATCGTCTCCGGCGCCTTCGATGCGGCCGATGACTGGATCGCCGAGCGTTGCGGCGAAGGTGACATCGTGGTCACCGCCGATGTGCCGCTGGCCGGTCGTTGCGTGGCGGCCGGTGCACTGGTGACCGGGCCGACGGGGCGGATCTTCGACACGGCCAATATTGGCATGGCGACCGCCATGCGCGATCTCGGAGCCCATTTGCGCGAGACCGGCGAGAGCAAGGGCTACAACGCTGCCTTTTCGCCGCGTGACCGCTCGGCTTTCCTCGAAACGCTTGACAGGCTCTGCCGCCGGATCAAGAAGTAGGCCCTCATTCAACGGCCATAACGGCGGCGCGACGCTTTGAAAAATATGATGAATTCAGTGCTGGATCATCGCTACCGCGCCTTCATGGTCGCGGGCGTGATCGCGCTTATGGCTTTGCCCTTTGTCGCGACCTGGGAACCCGATGTCACCATCGAGCTGCCGGCCATCCTGTTTTTCACTGTCTATCTCACGCTCGCTTTTTTGCGACTGCGGCGGCTAACGCCGTCCTATCTCAAACAACGTGCCGATGTCGCCGATGCCCCAGCCTTCGTCATTCTCGGCGTTACGGTGCTCGCGATCGCCGCCGCCATCGGCTCGCTGTTTCTGGCGCTGAACCGCGAACAGCAGGCGGGGCTGGGTGAACTGGCGCTCGCCGTCGCCGCCGTCGTGCTGGGCTGGCTGACGATCCACACCATGGCGGCGATGCACTACGCCCATGTCTACTGGCGCCCATCGCGGGCCCATGAGAACGGGCGGCGCGGCGGGCTCGACTTCCCCGGCACGCCGGACCCTTGCGGCCACGATTTCCTCTATTTCTCGCTGGTCATCGGCATGACGGCCCAGACATCAGACGTGGTGATCACCTCGACCGCGATGCGCAAGTTGAACCTCGTGCATGCCACGATCTCCTACTTCTTCAACACCGTGCTGGTGGCCGCCGCTGTCAACGCGGCCGTGTCGCTCGCCGGCTGACCATTCCCAGGACAAGGAAGATTCCCGATGAACATTCTCTCCCAGAACACCGCCTTCGGCGGCATGCAGGGCGTCTTTTCGCACCAGTCGGATGTGACCGGCACCGAGATGACCTTCGCCGTCTTCGTGCCGCCCCAGGCGATTGCCGAGAAGCGGCCTGTGCTCTGGTATCTCTCAGGCCTGACCTGCACCCACGCGAACGTCATGGAAAAGGGCGAATACCGCCGCATGGCCGCCGAACTCGGCCTGATCGTGGTTTGCCCGGATACCAGCCCGCGCGGCAATGACGTGGCGGACGAACTCACCAACTGGAAGATGGGCAAGGGCGCGGGCATGTATCTCAACGCCACCGAAACGCCCTGGGCCGAGCATTACCAGATGTATTCCTATATCACGGAAGAGCTGCCGGCGCTGATCGCCGAGCAGTTCAGGGCGGATATGACCCGCCAGGGCATTTTCGGCCATTCGATGGGTGGCCATGGCGCAATGACGATCGCACTTAAGAACCCCGACCGCTTCAAGAGCTGCTCGGCCTTCGCGCCCATCGTCAATCCGTTGACCGCCGACTGGACGCAGGACGCGTTTGAAAAATATCTCGGCGCCGATCGCGCGAAGTGGCGCGAATACGATGCCTGCGCGCTGGTCGAGGACGGAGCCCGCTTCCCGGAATTCCTTGTTGATCAGGGCAAGGCGGACAGCTTCCTGGAAACGGGTCTCGCGCCGTGGAAGTTCGAGGAGGCAGTCAAGGGCACGGATATCGGCCTGACGCTTCGCATACACGAGCGCTACGACCACTCCTACTACTTCATCTCGACCTTCATGGAGGATCATCTGAAGTGGCATGCAGAGCGGCTGGGGTGAGGCCATCCTATCAGGACGTCATGCTCGGGCATGTCCCGAGCATCCGCTACCGTTGAATTGGGTGAGACATCAGTAGATCCTCGGGACAGGCCCGAGGATGACGGCGTTTGCCGCTTAGACTTCACCACACTCCACCCGAACCGGAATCACCCATGCCCATGGCGATGATGCAGGTCCGGATAATGCGGGTGTTTGTGGCTGAGCGGCGTGTGGCGGTGCCAATGCGCATGCGGTTCGGTAACCGGGCCGTCATGGACATGGCTGTGGTGATCGTCATGGCTGTGAAGATGATCATGCTCCAGGGGATCGTGCACATGATCATGTTCGTGGCGTTCCGACAGATGCAGCCACAAGCCGATCCCCATCAGGAACGCCGCGACAAGGAGCGAGACGGATGGCGCCTCGCGGAAAACAACAACGGCAATCAGGGCGCCGATGAAGGGCGCGAGCGAGAAATAGGCACCGGTGCGCGCGGTGCCGAGATGGCGCAAGCCCAGCATGAACATCACAAGGCTCACACCGATGCCCAGGAAGCCGACCACGGCGCCCGCAGCGGTAACCGTCATGTCGGGGATGGCGGCGCCAAGCGTAAAGGCCAGGATGACATTGGTAGACCCGGCGGCCAGCCCCTTGATCATCGCGATCTGCACCGGGTCGGCAGATGAAAGCTTGCGGGTCAGATTGTTGTCGATGCCCCAGCAGAGGCAGGCCGCCGCAATCCACGCCCCACCCGGATCAAGCCGGAAAGTGCCACCGTCGAAGGACAGGATTGCCGCCCCAAGAAGAATGGCAAGCGCGCCCATCAGCAGCCGGCTATCGACATTCTCGCGAAACACCAGCCAGGCGATCAGCATGGTGGCCAGGCCCTCGATATTGAGGAGCAGCGAGGCCGAGGAGGCGGTCGTCAGCGACAGGCCGAGCATCAGGAAGAGCGGCGCCATGATGCCGCCGAACAGCACGACGGCGGCAAGCCAGGGGAGGTCCGGGCGCGAGAGCGGGGTTTCCAGCCGCTCGAGCCCGATCAGCGGCCGCCCCCAATGAACGAGCGCCAAGCCAATCCCGGCACCGAGATAGAGGATGCCCGCCAGAAGCCAAGGATCCACGCTGCCAAGCAGCCATTTCGACAGCGGCGCCGAGGCACCGAAGAGGATGGCCGAGCCGAGGGCGAGCGGAACGCCGGGCCAGAGATGGGAGTGGGGATGGTCCATGCGCCGAGTTTAGCGAGAATGTCGAAACGGTACAGCCCGATTCACTCCGCCGCGATCGGTCACGGCACGAATGCACTGACGCATTGGCATGATATGGCCGCCGCGCGTCGTCATGCTCGGGCCTGTCCCGAGCATCCTCTGGCGCTGAATTGATTGATACATCGGTGGATCCTCGGCACGCAGGCCGAGGATGACGACAAGGCGAACCGCCGTACGACCCTCACCCCCGCCGATAGACGAACCGCTCGAAATCCGCCGGTCGGCCCTGCCCGGTGATGTCGAAGCAGAACATGCCGGCGAAGGCGCCGGTGAAGGAGCCGTGTTCGCCGAAGCCGCCTTCGTCGGAGACGACGCCAGCGTCGAGCATCGGGCCGATGGCGAGCCAATTGCCCTCGCCTGCCACCCGCCAGGAGAATTGCAGGTCGTTGTTGGTGATCTCCATCGCAAGATCAATCGCGCCATCGGGGATCGACTGGCCCATGCCAACAGGGAAGGTCAGATTGCCGGAGGGGTAGTCGCCCGGGCAGGACAGGATGATCAGCGAGCGGCCGAGCTGCTCGTCCGTGGAGACCCCGAGCGCGTGGAACTTGTAGCGGTTGTAGTAGTGGGTCAGACCCGCGACCTGCTGATAGGTTTCGGGCGAGAATTCCAGCCGCGTCTCGGCACGGAAGCGATGATGCTCCTGGCGACGGGCGACCAGCGACTGTTCGAACCAGGAGCCGATGCTTTCGCGGCCGAAAAGGCGCAAGCGCCCTGCCCGTTCGGTCAGACTGAACAGGCGCTCGGGCTGCGGTGTGCGCAGCCACTGGAATTCGGATGGTAAGTCGGGGCTATCGAACGTCCTGACGATCTCGACGGGTTCCTCGCGCTTGACCGCACCACTGGGCGCCGGCACCTCGACGGCTGGTACGACCCCGCCTTGTTCGAGATAGAGCCAGCCGTCGTCCTTCCAGACGCATTTCTGCAGGCCCGTTTCGCGGCCGAGCGTGCAGCGGCGTTTGGGCGGCATGGGGCGACCGCAGAGATGGGTGTGGTAGACCTGACCATCCGGCGTCTCGACATATTGCCCGTGGCCGGCGCGTTGCAGCACGGCTTCCGGGTTGTCCTTCGAGGTGATTAGATGCGTGTTCGGATGCATCTCGTAGGGGCCGTCGATCGAGCGGGAGCGCGCCATGGTCACGACATGGTCGTAGCCGGTACCGCCCTCGGCGGTGGTCAGGTAATACCAGCCGTTGCGCTTGAAGAGATGCGGGCCTTCGACAAGCCCCTGCCTGCTGCCCTCGAAGATGTTCCTGATCGGGCCGGTGAGCTTTTGCGTCTTCGGGTCCCATTCCTGCAGCAGGATGCCGTCGAACTTGGCATGCCCGATGGTGTTGCGGGCTTCCGGGCGGTGGTTCCACTGCATGTTGGTGAACCACTTGCGCCCGTCGTCGTCATGAAAGAGCGAGGGGTCGAAGCCGGAGGAATTGACGTAAACGGGATCTGACCACGGGCCGTCGATCGCAGGCGCCGTCACGATGTAGTTATGCGCGTCCTTGAACGATCCCTCGAAGCGCTTCACGTCGGTATAGACAAGCCAGAACAGGCCGTCGGCATAGGACAGGCACGGTGCCCAGACACCGCCGCTATCCGGATTGCCGCGCATGTCGAGCTGGCTCGCTCGGTTCAGCGGACGGGTGACAAGCTCCCAGTTGGCGAGGTCGCGCGAGTGGTGGATCTGCACGCCCGGAAACCATTCGAAGGTGGAGGTGGCGATGTAATAGTCGTCGCCCACGCGGCAGATCGACGGATCCGGATTGAAGCCGGGCAGGATGGGGTTGATGATCATGGTGTGTGGTTCCTCCTGCCTGACGGCTTATTGCAAATTGATGGCCCCTCATCCCCCTGCCGGGACCTTCTCCCCGCAAGCGGGGAGAAGCCGGAGACGGCGGCCGCAGAGCCCTTCTCTCCGTTCACGGGGAGAAGGTGGCGGCAGCCGGATGAGGGGCAACTTCGATGTTACTTCTTCTTCCGCGGCGGGCCCTTGCGCTCGGCAGAGGCGGCCCAAATGTTGATGTCGGCGTCCTTGGCAAAGACGTCGATTTCGGCGAGTTCTTCCGCCGTGAAATCGGGCGTCTCGATCGCCTTGACGCAGTCCTCGACCTGGGAGGGCTTCGACGCGCCAATAAGGGCCGTGGTGATGTGGCCACCACGCAGCACCCAGGCCAGCGCCATCTGCGCCAGCGTCTGGCCGCGCTTTTCGGCAATCTTGTTCAAGCCCCGGATGTTTTCGAGATTGCGCTCGTTGAGGAAGCCCGGATCGAGCGACTTGTCCTGGGTCGCGCGGGTGCCTTCCGGAATGCCGTTGAGGTATTTAGACGTCAGCATGCCCTGCGCGAGCGGCGAGAAAACAATCGAGCCGACGCCGAGTTCTTGCAGCGTGTCGATCAGCCCGTCTTCCTCGATCCAGCGATTGATCATCGAATAGCTGGGCTGGTGGATGAGAAGCGGCGTGCCCAGGCTCTTCAGGATGGCATGGGCTTCGCGGGTGCGCTTCGAATTGTAGGAGGAGATGCCGACATACTGCGCCCTGCCCGACCGCACAATGTGATCGAGCGCGCCGCAGGTTTCCTCGAGCGGCGTATCCGGATCGAAGCGGTGCGAATAGAAGATGTCGACATAGTCGAGGCCCATGCGCTTAAGGCTCTGGTCGCAGGAGGCGATCAGGTACTTGCGGCTGCCCCATTCGCCGTAAGGGCCGGGCCACATATTGTAGCCGGCCTTGGAGGAGATGATCAGCTCGTCGCGGTAACCGCGGAAATCGGTCTTGAGGATTTCGCCGAAGGCTTCTTCTGCTGTGCCGGCCGGCGGGCCGTAATTGTTGGCGAGGTCGAAATGGGTGATGCCGAGGTCAAAGGCCTTCTGGCAGATTGCCCGCTTGGTGGCATGCGGCGTGTCCTGACCGAAATTGTGCCACAGGCCGAGCGAGATCGCCGGCAGCTTCAGCCCACTCTTGCCGCAGCGATTATAGGTCATCCGCTCATAGCGGTTTTCGGCGGGGGTATAGGTCATGGATGGTTCTCTCCCAGAAGGTCTGTTGAGCGATGCTGCCCCTCATCCGGCTGCCGCCACCTTCTCCCCGCAAACGGGGAGAAGGCCGATGCGGCGGCGGCGTACCCCTTCTCCCCGCCTGCGGGGAGAAGGTCCCGGCAGGGGGATGAGGGGCAGACAACATCACCATCCTTATCTAAGCAGAGCCTGAGCTTCGTCGATACCCAGAGCAGCCGGTTGGGTGCAGGTTGTCGACAGGGTTACGAATTCACCTGTCTCGCCCGACTTCAGGATCGACACCATGACATCAACGCCGTGCAGCGTGCGGTCCAGTGAGCAACGGGCATCGCGACCTTCGAGGATCGCAACCGCCATGTCGGCAAGGCCGGCCGTGCGGTAGTTGGCGCGCGGGCCTTGCGGGCTTTCCTGGTTGTTGCGACCGAAGGGATGATCCCAGGCTTCGAGCGGCTGGATATTCTTGTCGCGACCGGAGGCCTCCACGACGCCGCCGAAGAAATTCGGATCCGGTACGTAGAGCGAACCCTCGGTGCCGTAGAGCTCCATATTGGCGTGGCGGTGGCTCCAGACATCCCAGCTGGCGGACAGGGTGATCGTCGCACCATTCTGGAATTCCAGCAGCGCATGGATATTGGTGGGCGTCTTGACCGGGATCGTCTCGCCATTGCGCGGCTGGCTGGTGATGGTCCGGGTCTCGTTCGCCATCGACGTCAGGGCAGCCACCCGCTTCACCGGTCCGATCAGGTTGATCAGGTTGGCGATATAATAGGGGCCGAGGTCGAGGACCGGGCCGCCGCCGGGCAGGAAGAAAAAGTCGGGGTTCGGATGCCACATCTCCATGCCGGGGCTCATGACATGGCAGGTGCCCGACGTGACGCGACCGATGCCGCCCTTGTCGATATAGGCGCGGGCCAGCTGATGCGCACCGCCAAGGAAGGTGTCCGGCGCGCAGCCGACCGACAGGCCCTTGGCCTTGGCAATGGCGCGCAGGTCTTCGCCCTGTTCGAGCGACAGAACCAGCGGCTTTTCCGAATAGACATGTTTGCCGGCTTCGAGGATGCGCTTGGAGACCGGGTAATGCGCGTCCGGGATCGTCAGGTTGACGACGATGTCGACCTCGGGATTGGCGAGGAGTTCATCAATGGTCTGGGCCTTGACGCCATACTCGGCGGCCCGGGCTTCTGCGGCTGCCGGATTAAGATCCGCGCAGGCGACGACCTTCAGGCCGCGAAACAGCGGCCCAAGCGAGAAGTAGGTGGTGGAGATATTGCCGCATCCGATGATGCCGACGCCGAGTTCGCGTGCCATGGAAATGTCCTGCTTGCTGCGAGTGGTTCAGTAGGTCTTGAAGGAAGCGATCGAACGGGTGATCAGCCGATCGATATCCTTTGGATTGTCGTGCTCGACGACGAAATGCTTGACGCGCGTTGATTTCAGCGCCGCGATCAGGCTCCTCCAGTCGACGGTGCCATGGCCGACATCCGCCCAGCCGTCCTCATCGGCATTCTCGCCTGCCGGCGCGATGTCCTTCACGTGGACTGCGCTGATGCGCTTGCCGTAGCTTTCGATCCAGGCGAAGGGATCGGCCTTGCCGCGGATGACCCAGGCGATGTCGGCTTCCCAGTCAAGTTCGGGGCCGCCGGCAAAGATCTGTTCCTGCGGGGTCGATCCATCCGGCAGAGCAGCAAATTCGAAGTCGTGATTGTGCCAGCCGAAGACGAGACCGGCATCGCGCAGCGGCTTGCCGGCCGCCTGCAGGCGCTGGCCGAAAGCGAACCAGCCGCTCGCATCCGTCGGGCGCTGGTCGGGCATCAGATAGGGGCAGTAGACGGCTTCAATGCCGAGCGTCCTGGCGATCTTGATGACACGATCAGGATCGTTCTCGATCATGTCGAGGCCGAAATGGGCAGTCGGCATGGTGAGGTGGTTCTGGTCGAGTTCCCCACGGAAGGCGTCGAGTTCGCCATCGGCGAGCGAGGCATAGAGGGCGCCGTAGCCTTCGACCTCACTGTAGCCGGCGGCCTGAAGCTTCGGGTAGATGCCGCTGAAGGGCTGGAAATTGCGGGCGCTGTAAAGCTGAAAGCCGAGTTTGGTCATGGGGTAGTCTCCTCCTCGTTTGGTCCTGGATCGGGCGCCCAGAGCCTTAGATATGATGGCTGTCAGTCCGCCGACTGGCAGCTGTAAAGATCGTAGATCCGGAACTCCGGCACGGTACCGGCGGCAAGCGGAGTGTCCGGTTTGAAGATGATGCGGCGGCTCTCGCCGGCCGAAAGGTCAAAGGCGTTGTCGGAATAGCGGCCGGGGGTTGCGCTTTCGAACATGACGAAGAGCGCCAGGCCTTGGGACGTGACGGCTACCTCGAAGCTACCGTCCGCAGTCGGGGTAACAGTGGTTTCGAGACGCGAGGGTTCCAGGTCGAGCGCCTTGTAGGTGCCGTTGATGAAATGCCCCTCCCCAGTCATGCCGTTCGAAACCGTGAAGCTCCAGGCGAGCAGGCCATCGGCCGGGATCTCGCTGGCGTCGAGCGTGACCAGCACATCGGCGGCATCAGGTCCGCAATCCCCCTGCACGCTTTTCAGCGGAATCCGTTCGCCTGACAGCGTCAGCACAAAGAGGTTGGCGTCGATGGTGACGGTGTCGAGCGTGTCGTTCACCATGGAAAGCGAAATGCGCGTGCCGTCTTCCGACGGAATGGCAGCAACGGCCACGGGCTGGAAGAACCGCCGGACCAAATAGTGCATGGCCTTCCAGCTGCCGCCATAGTCGAGGCTGGACCAGGAGGCGACGGGCCAGGTGTCGTTGAGCTGCCAGTAGATCGTGCCCATGCAATGGGGCTTGAGCGAGCGCCAGTATTCGACAGCGGTCTTGATGGCGAGGCCCTGCTGGATCTGGCTCAGATAGACGAAATTGGCGAAATCCTTGGGGAAGCGGAAATAGCGGAACATCGTGCCCGCGATCCGCTCGTTGCCGCCGGCATTCTTCTGATGCAGCTCGATGACAGGCGAGGCAATGTTCATGTCGGCCTTGTCGGCGAAACTCTCGATGACCGGCAGCGAGGTGTAGGACTGGAAGCCGAATTCCGAGCAGAAGCGCGGCTTGACAGTTCGGTAATTATCGAAACTCTTGTTCTCGTGCCACACGGACCAGTAATGCATGTCGCCGGAGCCATCGGCATGCCAGGCATCGCCATAGTCGAGATAGCCGGAGGCCGGGCTCGACGGCCACCAGATCCCCTGGGGATAAGCGCGTCTAACGCCCTGCTCGATGGTGCGGTTGAGGCGGTCATAGGCGACGAGATAGCGGTCGCGATTGGCGATCGATTCCGGGAACCAGGTGAGAGCGCCGACCAGTTCATTGTCGCCGCACCACAGCACGATCGAGGCGTGGCTCGACAGCCGACGAACCTGATAGTCGACCTCGTGGGAAACGTTGTCGAGAAAATCCTCGGTGCAAGGGTAGAGGTTGCAGGAGAACATGAAATCCTGCCAGACCATCAGTCCGAGCCGGTCGCAAAGATCGTAGAACCAGTCCGGTTCGTAGAAGCCGCCGCCCCAGACGCGGATCATGTTCATGTGCGCGGCGACCGCGGAATTCAGAAGATCGGTGGTCTTGTCTTCCGACGAGCGTGAGAACAGCGCATCCGCCGGGATCCAGTTGGCGCCCTCTGCAGAAGATCTCGCGGCCATTGACCTCGAAGCGCAAAGCGGCTGCCGGATGCGTCCGGATCGGTGATCAGCTCGACGGTACGCAGACCGATCTGGCGGGTGACGGTCTCGGTCGGCAGGTCGACGGAGAGCGTATAGAGCGCCTGCTCGCCGGAGCCCGCCGGCCACCAGAGACGCGGGTTTTCGATCTCGAAGACATGCACGATCTTGGTTTCGCCAGCAGCGATCCCGACATCGAGGCGCACGCGTTCACCCTTGAGAGCAAAATGGACGGGCACCACCGCCGGCTCCGCGGCATAGATGCTAGCGGTAACCTTGAGATCCACGCGACCATCGGCGAGGTGAACCTGCTCGGTCTCGACATGCTCGATGCGCGCCGGGTCGAGCTTCTTCAGCGACAGCGTGCCATAGATCCCGAGCGGCGCGATCGCGATATTCCAGTCCCAGCCGAAATGGCATTGCGGCTTTCGAAGCATGTTGCCGTGCGGAAGCGGCGAATTGCCCTTGTGGTAAGGCACATAGAAGGGCTGGCGCGCCTGACGCTCTCCGCCAGCAGTCAGGCTTGAATGAAAGACGATGCGGATGGTGTTCTCGCCCGGCTGCAGCGCGTGGCTCACATCGGGGCGATAGCGACGGAAGCAGTTGTCGGCGGACAGTACGGGGATATCGTTGACGAAGACGACGGCCACCGTGTCGAGATAGTCGATATCGAGATACCAGCTGCCGGAGATATCGGGAACGACAACGCGGCGCTCGATAACCCAGTCGCGTTCGGCGACCCACTGCACCACGTCTTCGTTGCGACCGAAATACGGGTCCGGAATAAGACCGGCGGCATGCAGCGCAGAATGCACGTCGCCGGGCACACCTATGGACGTCTGATGCTCTCCGTCGACGGAAGCAAGGCGCCATTCGCCGTGAAGATCGATGACGCCGCCGGCCACATTCTGGTTCATGACATCAGTCCTGCAGAAGAAAAAGGCGCCCCGGTCACAGTCCGGGACGCAGGGGGGAACGTGTCAGATGCGCTCTTCAGTCTGCGCATCGAAGAGGGAGGCGACTTCCATATCGAAACCGAGGCGAACCTTGGCGCCCGGCGCATACCGGCGGGTGCCGCCAATGCGCACCGATAACGTATGACCGGCATGCTTGAGCCAGAGCAGGTTGTCGGCGCCCATCGGCTCCTCGATATCGACCACGGCCTCATGGAGTTCGCCAATTCCGGTCTCTTCATCGACCTTGATATGCTCCGGGCGAACCCCGAGCACGACCTTGCGGCCGGCAGTCAGGGTTTCATGCGAACGGTAACCCTTCATTGAAAACAGCACATCATGGGTGCGGAAAAACACCTCTCCGCCTTCGTTGATCAGATCACCATGCAGGAAGTTCATCGAGGGCGACCCGATGAAACCGGCGACGAAGAGGTTCTTCGGCTGATTGTAGATCGTGTTCGGGTCGGCAAGCTGCTGGATGACGCCGCTCTTCATGATCGCGATGCGGTCAGCCAGCGTCAGCGCCTCGATCTGATCATGGGTGACGTAGATCATCGTGTTCTTGAGGCTGTGATGCAGACGCTTGATCTCGACGCGGAGCTCCGAACGCAGCTTGGCATCGAGGTTGGAGAGCGGCTCGTCGAACAAGAAGACATCGACGTCGCGCACCAGGGCACGGCCGATCGCCACGCGCTGCCGTTGGCCGCCCGAGAGGGCCGATGGCTTGCGATCGAGCAGCGGCCCGATCTGCAGGATGTCGGCAGCGCGCTGGACGCGCTTTTCGATCTCCTCCTTCGGCATCTTGGCGACCTGCAGGCCGAAGGAGAGGTTCTTCTTCACCGACATCTGCGGATAGAGCGCATAGGACTGGAACACCATGCCGATGCCGCGGTCCTTCGGCTCTTCCCAGGTGACATTCTTGCCCTTGATGAAGATCTGACCGTCGGTCGGCTCGAGCAGGCCAGCGATGCAGTTGAGCAGCGTGGACTTGCCGCAGCCGGATGAGCCGAGGAGAACGATGAACTCACCGTCGACGATGTCGAGATTGAGGTTTTCCAGCACCTTGACGGCGCCGAAGCTCAACGAGAGGTCCTTGATCGATACACTGTGCGACATGAGCTTAACCCTTGACTGCGCCGGCGGCGATGCCCCGGACGAAAAGGCGTCCGGAAATGAAGTAGACGATGAGCGGCACGGCGCCGGTCAGAAGCGTTGCGGCCATGTTGACGTTGTATTCCTTCACGCCCTGGACCGAATTGACGATGTTGTTCAGCTGAACGGTCATCGGGTAATATTCCGGTCGGGTGAAGACCACGCCGAACAGGAAGTCGTTCCAGATGCCGGTGATCTGCAGGATCATCGCGACGACGAAGATCGGCAGCGACATCGGCAGCATGATCCTGAGATAGATCTGCCAGAACCCTGCCCCGTCGATGCGCGCAGCCTTGAACAGTTCTTCCGGCAGCGAGGTGAAGTAGTTGCGGAAGAGCAGTGTCAGGATCGGCATGCCGAAGATGGTGTGCACGATCACGAGGCCGGTCAGCGTGCCGTAGATGCCAAGTTCGCGCAGCACGATGACGATCGGATAGATCATCACCTGGTAGGGAATGAAGGCTCCGATGATCAGGATCGTGAAGAACAGTTCCGCACCCTTGAAGCGCCAGTTGGCGAGCGCATAGCCGTTGACCGAGGCAATCAGGATCGAGATCAGCGTCGACGGCACCGTGATGCGCACCGAATTCCAGAAGCCGCGCGACAGGCCATCACAATTTAGGCCGGTGCAGGCGGTGGCCCAGGCCTTGACCCAGGGCTCGAAGGTGATCTCGACCGGCGGCGAGAAGATGTTGCCGAGACGGATCTCCGGCATGCCCTTGAGCGACGTGACGATCATCACGTAGAGCGGGATCAGATAGTAGATCGCGAAGAAGATCAGCGATCCGTAGAGCATGATGTTGCGCGGTGAGAAGGTGCGCTTCGGCTTTGCGCCGCGGGGCCCGGCTCCGAGACGATCGGAGACGGCATCGAAACCGGCGGCGGTGGTGTTCAGAGAACCGGGATTAGCCACGCTTCTTTCCTCCGAATTCGAGATAGGCCCAGGGGATGATGACGATGGCAACCGTCAGCAGCATCATGGTGGAGGCGGCGAAGCCCTGTCCGAGGTTCTGTGCCTGGAACATGTAGTCGTAGACGTACTTTGCCGGAACTTCGGAGGCGATGCCGGGGCCACCGCTGGTCTGGGCGACCACGAGGTCATAGAGGCGGACAATACCCGACGTGATGATGACGAGCGTGGTGATAAAGACCGGGCGCATCATCGGGATGACGATGAAGAGATAGGTCTTCCACATCGGGATGCCGTCGACGCGCGCGGCCTTCCAGATCTCGTCGTCCACCGTGCGCAGGCCAGCGAGCATCAGCACCATCGTCAATCCCGTGCCCTGCCAGAGCCCGGCCAGAATGACCCCGTACATGACAGTGCTGCGATTGTTCAGGAGGTTGAACTTGAAATTCACGAAGCCCCAGCCCTGCACCACTTTCTGCAGGCCGAACAGCGGATCGAGCATCCACTGCCAGGCGATACCGGTAACGATGAAGGACAGCGCGAAGGGAAAGAGGAAGATCGTGCGAAACGTGTTTTCGAAGCGGATCTTCTGGTCCATCAGCGCCGCCAGCACGAACCCCATGACGAGGCTGAAGACCAGTGTCAGCGCGCCGTAGATCGCGAGATTCTGGATCGAGCATCGATCCAGCGCGGCGCATCCCACAGGCGCTCGTACTGGTCAAAGCCGACGAAGCTTCGCCCGCGGCAGCAGCTTCGAATTGGTGAAGGAATAGACGACCGTCCAGATCGTGCCGCCGAGGAAGATGACCATTGCGGTCAGCACCATGGGAATGGAGGCGATCTTGGCGTTCAGATTGCGAAACAGCTTGTTGGGTCGACCGGCATGCGACGGGCTTGCCATGGGTCAGTCCTCCTCGTCCTGGACACGGGTGGCCAGCCAAGACCGTCACGCTGAAACGCACACGCTTCCCGCACACGGCCGGCAGACGGGCGTTCATGCCCTACCCGGTCGATAGCGGTTGAAGTCCGGCCAGGGAAATCCCTGGCCGGACAGGTCACCCGCGATTACTCGGCGGAAGCAATGATGTCGGCGAAGCGCTTCTGCGCATCTTCGACAGTCATGGACGGATTGGCGAAGAACTCCGAGAAGAGGTCTTCCTTCTGCTTCTGGCTGTCAGCCGAAAGCAGCTGGTCGGTGCCCTGGATGACATTGCCCTTGGCGAGAATGTCGAGGCCCTTCTTCATGCAGTCGTTGGCAGCAGCCAGATCGACGTCACCACGAACGGGCAGCGAGCCCTTCTTCAGGTTGAAGGCGACCTGCGTTGCAGGGGCAACCAGGGTCGATGCGAGAACGTCCTGTGCTGCCGACTTTTCCGCGTCATCGATGACGGGGAAGTAGAAGGCGTCACCACCGGTCGAGATGATCTCGTTCACACCGAGGCCCGGAAGGCAGGTGTAATCCTTGCCGGCAACCTGATTGGCGAGAGCGAATTCGCCCTGTGCCCAGTCACCCATGATCTGACCGCCGGCCTTGCCGGTGATCACAAGATTGGTGGCCTGGTTCCAGTCCTGCACATTGGTGCCCTTGGACATCCGGCGAGCATCGTCGGCGGCCTTGAAGACCTTGGCGATCTCAGGACCGGCTGCGACGGCCTCATCCTTTTCCTTGAAGACCTTCTCGAAGGTCTCCTTGCCGGCAATGGCGACCATCAGCACGTCGAACGCACCGGCGGACTGCCACGGCTGACCACCAACGGCGAGCGGAATGATGCCCTTGGCTTCAAGCGCCGGTGCTGCTGCGACGAACTCGTCCCAGTTCTTCGGCACGGCAACGCCAGCCGATTCGAAGGCGGCGTTCGAGAGCCACAGCCACTGCCAGGAGTGGATGTTGACCGGGGCGCAATAGATCTTGCCGTCGATCGTGCAGCTCTCGAGCAGGCTTGCCGGCTTGATGATGTCCTTCCAGCCTTCCTTTTCGGCAACCGCCGTCAGGTCTTTCATCAGACCGGCTTCAGCCAGTTCCTCGGCCTGGCGGCCGTGGTTGAACTGGGTGGCGCCCATCGGATCGCCGCCGGTGATGCGGCTGACCATGATCGGGCGCGCCGTGCCGCCGGCACCTGCAATCGCGCCATCGACCCATTTGTTGCCGGTGGCATCGAAGGCCTTGGCAAGCTCGGCGACGGCCGCGGCTTCACCGCCGGACGTCCACCAATGGGTTACTTCGAGATCGGTGGCCTGTGCTGCCGCAAACGGCATGACAACAGTAGCGGCCAAAGCTGCCGCAAAGCTACGAAAATTCATGAGTCTCCTCCCTCACTGAAACGTTGCCGGAAAAACTTATGCCAAAGAAATCGCAGACGCAACCAGCCGGATCGGAAAAAATGCTCCCGCCTCTGCATTCATCGTCAGGGTGCACCTGCACACCACCCTTCAAAACGCTTTGATTCGGATTGAGACCATCACAAGGGCTAACCAACCAATACATTTAATCAAACACTTACAACGCTTTATGGTTTTTCCCGATACATCGTCTCTTTCGCCGAGACTTAGCGGCGTGAAGGCCCGTCATTTCGCAGCGCACAATCGTAAAAGTTGCACGCCTTCGCAGCGCAGCACAAGAAACCGCTCGACAAATCCACTGTATCGTTTCAGATTTTCCCTTCACCGCACCGGGAGGAGGTGCCGGTCTCCAGGTTTGCAGGCGAGGAAAAGCCAATTATAAGCGTGGCTTGTGCGAGTGGCGGGGACGACATGACAGATCAGCAGGGGGCGGTCTGACGGGGCGCTTTCACCGGGAGAACGGCCAACACTCAAGACGATCGCCTTCATGACCGGCCTGGGCGTGACCACGGTTTCGCGGGCCCTCAAGGATGCGCCCGATATCGGCGCCGAGACCAAGGAACGGGTGCGCATGGTGGCGCGCCAACTGGGCTATCAGCCGAACCGGGCGGGTGTTCGCCTGCGCACGGGCAAGACCAACGTCATTGCGCTGGTGCTGGGGATCGACGAGGAAATTCTCGGCTTTTCCAACCAGATGGTGGTTGGCATCTCGGAGGTTCTATCGGGCACGCCCTACCATATCGTGGTGACGCCGCATGCCCATACCAAGGACCCGATGCTGCCGGTCCGCTACATTCTCGAGACCGGCTCGGCCGATGGCGTGATCATTTCGCGCACCGAGCCCGATGACGACCGCGTGCGGCTGCTCACCGAGCAGAACATGCCTTTCGTCACCCATGGCCGGACCGCCATGGGCATCGAGCACCCCTATCATGACTTCGACAACGAGGCTTTCGCCTACAGTGCCGTCGAACGGCTGGTGAAGCGTGGGCGCAAGCGTCTGGCACTCCTGCCGCCGCCGAGCAAGCTCACCTATTACCAGCACACCTTCGATGGCTTCATGCGCGGCCTGAAGGCCTTCGGCGCCGAGGAAGTGCCACTGCACATCAATATCGACGCATCGCTCAGCCAAATCAGGTCGTCGGTCGAGGCACTAATGCGCGGGCCGGACGCGCCAGACGGGCTGATCTCGTCCTCAGGCAGCAGCGCGATCGCGGCCAATGCCGGGATCGAGGCGGCCGGCAAGCGGGTGGGCGTGGAGATCGACCTAGTCGCCAAGCAAGGCACGCCGATCCTCAACTGGATCCGCCCCGAGATCATCGCGGTCTATGAGGATGTGCGCCAGTCGGGACGCGAGCTTGCCAAGGCCGTGATTGCCCGCATCGACGGCGTCGATGCGGAACTGCTGCAGAGCGTCAGCAAGCCGCGCTGGGAATAGCCGGCCGGATACCCAAAGACGCTCCCCGCGCTTGGTACATGCCCGGTGTCAGGCGAAGGACGGGCTTTCGCCTTCGTGCCAGACAACAACGGAATTGCGGCCACGGACTTTTGCTGTATGGAGGGCCGCGTCGGCGCGCTTCAGGAGCTCGTCCGGCGTCACCTGAACCGCACCATGCGCCACGCCGACACTCACGGTGACCTCGACCATTTCATCGCCAAGAAAGAACATCTGCTGTGCGACGCTGTCGCGGATGATGTTGCCGAGCGTCTCGGCCTCCTCCACCTTGCAGAACGGTACATAGGCGGCGAATTCGGCGCCCGCGAGCCGGCCGAGAAGCGCATGCTCGGGCAGTTCGCGCTGAATGAGCTCGGCGCAGGTCTTCAGCACATGATCGCCGCCGGAATGACCGAAACGGTCGTTGATCCGCTTCACATGGTCGACGTCGACATAGAGGAAGGCGCCCTCCCCGCGAATTTTCATCGACAGCGTCTGCAGGAGGTCGAGGAAGGTGCCGCGGTTCGCAAGACCAGTCAGCATATCGGTGGCGGCCGCCCAATTGTGCTCGACGAGCAGCCGGTCACGAATGAGCAGGAACATGGAGACCGGCGCGATGACCGCATGCAGGAACATTGCCAGCACGATCCCCGAAAACCACAGAGGCTGCGACCCGGCGGCGACGTCAGACGTGCCAAGCGGCCAGACAAAGGCCGCGATGCCCGAAAGGACGAGCAGTGCCGACATGAGGCCGAACCATTTATAAGTGAAGGGCCGGTTGCTCAGGCGCTCTTCAATCTCGGACACCATCAATTCGCGGGCGGCAAGCGCTGTATAGATAGCACCGACCAGCATGCCGAGTTGGAAGCGGGCATTCACATCGACCTGCAGGAACGGAGCCGACGCGATCAAAAGGAAGAAGAACAGGGGGCCGGCAACCGCATGCTTGAGGTTAAGGCTCCGGTGGTCGAAAGCGCGGAGCGCCTGCCACGCCACGGTTGCTGAAAGCAGCATCAGGGTCTGGGCGAGCCCGACGGTGAACAGTCCGAAGTCTCCGCTGGAGAAGATGCTGAGGAATGCACCGGCAGATCCGGCGGCTGTCGCTACCGAAAGCAGGGCGAACTCGATGCGCGTTGAGTCCTGCCGCCACTGCCGCCAGTATAAGAGCGCGAAGACAGCCAGGAGTGCGAAAGCACCAACAGAGACTGTGGAAAGATTAACGGACACCATCATGATTCGCCTGCATTTCGAGCGGTTTACTTAACCGCCAGCACACGCTAGGCGAGAGGCGTTAAGCCAAAGGTAAAGAAGCGGCTATCATTTTAACGAAATCGACCTGCACGACCTTTCATTCACAAGGCAATGAAAGGGCTGGCGATGACAGGGGTTCCAAAAAGAAAAGGACCCGACATTGTTCATATCGGGTCCCTTCGGTTCATGCAGTTGTTCGATCAAAACTGGCCGGCCCAGGGACCGTGATGCAGGTCCTTGCCGTCGAGACGATCAAAGCCATGCGCGCCAAAGAAGTCGCGCTGCGCCTGGATGAGGTTTGCCGTGCCGCGACCGCGACGATAGGTGTCGAAGTAAGCATAGCGCCGAGGCGATGCGCCGGAACCGGCAGACCCGACAGCGCGGCATGGGCGACGACGCGGCGGAGCGCCCCGTCGGTCTCTTTTACCATCTGGGCAAAGGCCGGCGTCACCACGAGGTTCGGCACGTTCGGATCGCTTGGTGAAGGCCGAGGTGATCTCGTCGAGGAACTGCGAGCGAATGATGCAGCCGGCGCGCCAGATGCGGGCGATGGTCGGCATAGGCAGCGACCAGTTGAACTCCGGCGGATGCGGCAGACATCACAGCAAAGCCCTGAGCGTAAGCGGCAATCTTGGCGGCAAGCAGGGCGTTTTCGAGATCGGCGATGAAGGCCGCCTTATCAGCAGGTGCCTCGGCAAGCGCCGGCAGGCCGAAGAGCATTTCAGCAGCCATGTCGTTCTTCACGCAGCGACGACAGCACGCGCGCCGGCAACGGCGGCTTCGATGCCAGAAGCAGTAACCGCAAGGTTTTGCGCTTCGATGGCAGACCACTTGCCGGTGCCCTTCTGGCCGGCAGCGTCGACGATGATATCGACCATCGGCTTGCCGGTTTCCGGGTCGGTCTGCCTTCAGCACCTTTTCGGTGATCTCGATCAGGTAGGAGTTGAGGCGGCCCTTGTTCCACTGACCGAAGATCGTCGCCGATCTTCGGCGGCCGACATGCTTCAGGCCATCACGCAGGATGCCGTAGATCTCGGCGATCATCTGCATGTCGGCATATTCGATGCCGTTGTGGATCGTCTTGACGAAGTGACCGGCGCCATCGGTGCCGAGCCAGGCGACGCAAGGGTCGTCGTTGAACTTGGCCGCGATCGAGGTCAAAACCGGCTCGACGCGCTTCCAGCTCTCCTCGGTGCCGCCGACCATGATCGACGGGACCGTGACGGGCGCCTTCTTCGCCGCCGGATACGCCCATGCCGATGAAGGTCAGGTCGGTGCCGGCACAGCTTCTTCGAAGCGCGCGCATCGGTGTCGCGGAAATTGGCATTGCCGGCATCGATCATGATGTCGTTCTTCGACAGATACGGCATCAGTGCGGCCATCTGCTGGTCAACGGCCTCACCGGCCTTGATCATGATGATGATCGGACGTGGCGGGCGGATGGCAGCGACGAATTCTTCGATCGTGTGGCAACCGACAATCTGGCCAGCCAGATCGCCGGCTTCTGCGAGAAACTCGTCCGTGCGCGCCGGCGTCCGATTGAAGACTGCGATCCGATTGCCTTTCTCGGCAATGTTGAGCGCCAGATTGGAGCCCATAACTCCAAGACCGATCAGTCCGATTTCCGCTTGCTGCACGATGAAGCCTCCGCATGCAAATTCATGGATGCGGCTTTCTCGCATCCGCAAAGGCATGCGGCAAGAGCGAATGTTGACCGTTCGGTAAACGCTGTATCAAGCGTCGGGCTTGTCGTCACTCTCCGAAATGACCCGCCAGGCGGCGCCATCGAGGTCCTCATACTGCCCGCTTTTGAGCGACCAAAGGAAGGCGAAGAGGCCAAGACCGCCAAGGAAGAGCGCAATCGGGATGAGAAAGATCAACATGTTCATGCGGCGATCCTCGCACCATCGGCAGGCCGTGTCGATGCGTTCGCGGCAAGGCCTGATGCGAGCGCGTTTTCATCCAGGCTCAACCGGTTGAGACGCAGCGCGTTGGCGACCACGATGATCGACGAGGTGGACATGGCAACCGCGGCAATCAGCGGCGTGGCGTAACCGAGCAGCGCAATCGGAACGGCGATGACATTGTAGCCGATCGCGAGCGCGAAATTCTCGCGGATCAGGCGACCTGCACGACGCGAGGCTTCGATGGCAAAAGGCACGGCTTCGAGCCCGTCACGCATGAAGACGAAATCAGCTGCCTGGCGACCGACATCGGCGGCCGTGGCGGGAGCCATCGAGACATGCGCGGAGGATAGCGCTGGAGCATCATTGATGCCGTCGCCGACCATCAGCACGCGGCGACCGCGGGCCGATGCCTCGGCGCAGGCTTCGGCCTTGTCGCGCGGGGAAAGACCGGCACGCCAGTTTTCAATGCCGAGATCGGCGGCGAGCTTGGCGACGACGGGGGCACGGTCGCCCGAGAGGATACCAAGGTCGAGACCGGCCTGCTTCAGAGCCGCGATCGAGGACTGGGCCCGTGGCCGCAACATATCCTCGAACAGGAAGGTCGCACGTTCGATGCCGTCGAGCGAGAGAACCACCTCGGAGTAAGGCTTGTCGGTCGTATCAACGACATCAGAGACGCAGGCAAAGCGACGGTTGCCGAGACGCCAGACGCCCTCCGATGTTTCGGCCTCGACGCCGGATCCCGGCACTTCGCGAACCGTGTCGAAACCCCGTGGCTGGCCGCCATAGGCAGACCAAAGCGCCCGAGACAGAGGGTGGCGGGAATGGGCCGCGAGACCAGCGGCGACAGCAAAGCCGATCGGCTCGATCTTGGTGGCATCAACGAGGCGCGGACGGCCAAGCGTCAGCGTGCCGGTCTTGTCGAAGGCGACGGCCTCGATTTCGGCAAGACGCTCCATGGCGGAACCGTCCTTGACCATGACGCCCGCCTTGAACAGGCGACCGGCGGCGACAACCTGGACCACTGGCACGGCAAGACCGAGCGCACAGGGGCAGGTGATGATGAGAACGGTGATGGCGATGATCAGCGCCTGCTGCCAGTCGCCGTCGTAAAGACCCCAGGCCACGAAGGAGGTGATCGCCAGCAGGTGGACGGCGGGCGAATAGTATTGCGCGGCGCGGTCGGCGATGCGGCGGTAGCGCGCCCTGCCCCCTTCGGCAGCTTCCATCAAATGGATGATTTCGGAGAGGAAAGAGTTCTGGGCGGTTGCCGTGGCGCGGACGGTGAGCGAGCCGGTGAGGCTCAGCGTACCTGCCTGAATTTCGGAGCCCGGACGGACAGAGACCGGCGCGCTTTCGCCATTGACGATCGACATGTCGAGATCGCTTTCGCCGGAGACGACGAGACCATCGACAGGAATGCGGTCGCCAACTGATATCGCGACCTGATCGCCGACACGGATCTCATCCACGGCGCGGTATTCGCGCGAGCCGTCGTCGGCGAGCACCATCGCACCGCGCGGATTGAGGCGGGCAAGGCCGCTGATTGCGGAGCGTGCCCTATCGCGCATGATGTGGTCGAGCGTACGGCCAATCAGGAAGGAAGAAGAGCATGACGCCGTCGCGTCGAAATAGGCGTGTTCGCCGTGGTGGATGGTTTCCCACAATGACGCGAAATAGGAGAGCGTGATGCCGATCGCGATCGGCACATCCATGTTGGTGCGCCCGTGGCGGAGCGCGTTCCAGGCCGATTCGTAGAAGAAGCGACCGGCATAGATGAGGGCCGGTGCGGCGATCATCGCCGAGATCCAGTGGAAGAGATCACGCGTCGAGGCATCCGCACCCGACCAAACGGAGACCGACAAGAGCATGATGTTGGTCGCGGCAAAGCCTGAGACGGCAACCGCCCGGATCAGCTTGTTGCGCAGCGCGTCGGAAGCTTCTTCCGCTGATGTGAACAGATGGGCGGTGTAGCCGGTCGAGGCGATGGCCCGGGCAAGATTGACCGGGTCGGTGTCGACACCGTCGACGGCCTCTTTCCAAACGACGGAGACACGCTTGGTCGAGAGGTTCACGCGCGCCCGCTCGACTTCGGGAAGCGCCTTCAGCACACCCTCGACGGTCGTGATGCAGGTGCCGCAGTGGACAGCGGGCACGCTCATGTCGACCTGCCAGAGGCCGGGGCCGACCGCACGGCTGGAGAGTTTTAGTTCTTCCGCCGACGGCAGGGAGACCCCTGCCCGCTCCATGTCCAATGCGCCTTCGGTGCCTGCCGCGCAGCAACTCATTGTCATTCTCCTGAAACGGTAATCCGCTTCGCCTCATGCATGATCAACTTGCCGTCCTTTGTCGCCTTGATCTCGACGATCCAGCTTCCGGGTAGAACAGCCGTATCAGCAAGGTAAAGGCCATCACCGGCAGGCGTCATGACCAGCTCGAAATCCTGATGCTCGCCCACCGGGCGCTTGAAATGGGCAAGCACGCTGTCGGCAACGACAGGCACATTGTTCGGCAGTGTGAGCCGGTAGCGCATGCCCTTGGCATCCACCGAGAGGTCACCGGCAATGCCCGTCGCCAGCATCTCCTTGATTGCTGCCGTCTTGCCGTTGAACTCCTGGCTGGCGACATAGGTGTTCTTCACCACCAGGCCGCTCCAGGTAGAAGTCGCGAAATAGGCCATGGTGAAGTTCACGGTGATGATAGTCCCGAAGAAGGCGAGCATGATGGCCAGCATGTGCCAACCGGTAAAGGTGAAGGCTTTCCGTGTTTCAGCGGTCATTTCTTTGCTCCCGGACCCATAAAGACTGCATCATAGACGTCGCGCTCATCGCTGCCGGTATCCTGGGCGACGAACTGGAAATCCTGGTTGTCATCGGTGACCTTGTCACCGGCGAGTGTGACAAAGACCTTTAGCGTCGTGGCCTCATCAGGCTCGACCAAGACGGTGAAAGTGCGGGCCGCAGGCTGGTTGATCCCGTTGATCTTCATATTGGCATCCGGCAGGCCTTCGAGCGACACCTCGATCTCGCGCGGGGCAGCGATCATGTTGAGGATGCGCACCGTGTATCCGTTGCGGATCGAGCCATCGGATTCGAGCACGAATTGCGGATTGCGATCATGCAAGACGTTGACCTCCAGCCGGTCGCGACCGAGCAGAGCAACGAGCATCGCGACACCCACGGCGGTCCAGACGCCCATGTAGAGCAGCGTGCGGGCGCGGAAGATCACGCGCCAGTCGAAGTGGCGGATCTTGTCGGAGAAGCTGCCGTCTTCGTTGCGCACCTTCTTCGGGTCAATGCTGCAGCTCCCGCCACCGGTGGCGAGCGCCATATTCGACTGGTATTCGTCGAGCGTCGCATAGGCGATGAGGCCCCGCGGCTTGCCAACCTTGTCCATCACGCCGTCGCAGGCGTCGATGCAGAGTGCACAGGTGATGCATTCCAGTTGCTGGCCGTCGCGGATGTCGATGCCCATGGGACAGACCGCGACGCAGGCATTGCAGTCGACGCAGTCGCCGACCGATTCGCCAGCAGCGACCGCCTTCTTGGCATGGCGGGTGCGCGGCTCGCCGCGCCAGTCGTTATAAGTGACGACGAGCGAGTTCTCATCCAGCATGGCGGCCTGAATGCGCGGCCAGGGGCACATGTAGATGCAGACCTGTTCGCGCATCAGGCCACCGAAGACGTATGTCGTGGCGGTCAGGATGGCGACGGTCATATAGGCGACCGGTGCGGCATTGCCGGTGAGGAAATCCATGGCAAGCGACGGCGCGTCGGCGAAATAGAAGATCCAGGCACCACCCGTGAGAACACCGATCAGGATCCAGGTGGCGTGTTTGCTGACCCTCTTCCAGATCTTGTCGAAGCTCCAGGGTGCCGCTTCAAGCTTCATGCGGGCGTTGCGGTCGCCCTCGATGAAGCGCTCGACGACGAGGAAGAGATCGACCCAGACCGTCTGCGGACAGGTATAACCGCACCAGGCGCGGCCGACGGCGGAGGTGAGGAGGAAGAGGCCGAAACCGGCCATCACGAGCAGGCCTGCGACGAAGAAGAACTCCTGCGGCCAGATCTCGATAAAGAAGAAGTAGAAACGCCGGTGCGCAAGGTCGATCAGCACGGCCTGATCGGGCGCGAACTCGCCGCGATCCCAGCGCAGCCATGGTGTGAGGTAGTAGATGCCGAGCGTGATCGCCATGATGATCCACTTGAAGCGACGGAAGGCCCCCTCCGCACGCTTCGGGAAGATCTTCTTGCGAGCCTCATAGAGCGGACCTCGGCTCTTGGCCGACATCACCGCCTCGGCGTCCAATCTCTCCACCTCAGGCGCGTCGGCGGCGCGGGTTTGATCGGCGTGTATGTTCATGGGACGAGAACCTTCTTCTGATGCTCGCCTTGTCCCATCTCGAAGGCCAGCCCGCCTTGACTTAAGTCAAGCAGCGGCGAAGCGTCGCAACACATAGAGTTTTCCCTATTGTACGAAAAAGGGCCGCGTCCACGACGCGGCCCTGAGATTGGGAACAAGGGGTGAGCTTATTCGCCGCCGCCCAGCTGGTGGACATAGACGGTCAGCTGCTTGACGGTGGTATCCCCCAGGCGCGCGGCCCAGCCAGGCATCGCACCGTGGCGCGGCTGGCGGATCTGGGCGGCAATCTGGGCCGTGGCTCTGCCCTTCAGCCAGATGGCATCGGCGAGGTTCGGCGCACCTTCAACGCGATAGCCCTTGGCGTCTTCCCCATGGCAGGAGGCACAATTGTCGGCATAAACCTGCTTGCCGGGTTCGACCATGGCCGCATCATTCGGCGTCCCGGTCAGGCTGACGACATAGGCTGCAACCTGCTTGATCTGCTCGGGCTCGATGATGTCGGCGAAGGCCGGCATTTCCGATACGCGCGTATCCGGATCCTGATCGTAACGGATGCCATGCGCGATCGTCGTGTGAATCGCTTCTAGGTCACCGCCCCACAGCCAGTCGTCGTCGTTGAGGTTCGGATAGCCGGCACCGCCGGCGGCACCCGAACCATGGCAAGGCGAGCAGTTGACCTTGAAGGCGGCAGCGCCACCGGCGACCGCGAACTGGGTCAGGTCCTTGTCGGCGACGATCTGGTCGAGCGGCAGAGCGGCGATCTTCTCAAGATAGACCGATTGCGCAGACTTCGCCGCCGTCAGCTCCTCGGCAACTTCCGCGCGGCTGGAATAGCCGAGCAGGCCCTTGGTGTTGTCGGTCAGAAGCGGCCAGGCCGGATACATGACGGTGTAGCCGATCGCCCAGACGATGGTCGCGTAGAAGGTATAGACCCACCAGCGCGGCATCGGATTGTTCAGCTCGCGAATGCCGTCCCACTCATGGCCGGTGGTCTCGACGCCGCTGATCTCGTCGATGTGTTTCTTGTCTGCCATTGTTCAATCCTCCTTGAGAGGGATGCTGGCCGCGTCGTCGGCAGGCTTCTTGCCGCCCGGGCGGAATGTGAAGAGCACGACTCCGATGAAAAACAGGGTCATGGCGAGCAGAGCCCAGCTGTCGGCGAAGTGGCGCATGGCGGTGTAGGTTTCCATGGTGCTCTCCTCAGCGGTAACCGCTTGCGTCGTCATAGGTGGAGAAGTCGACCAGCGTGCCGAGCATCTGCAGATAGGCGACGAGAGCGTCCATCTCCGAAACCTGCGCGGGATTGCCGTCGAAATCGGCGACCTTGGCCTTCGGATAGCGCTCCAGAAGACCTGACGTATCGGCATTCGGATCGGCCTGGGCGGCGAGATCGGCTTCCGCCTGTGCAATCATCTCTTCGGTGTAGGGCACACCGACGAGGCTGTTGGCCTTCAGGTCCATCGTGACATTGGCGACCTTGAGCGGCGTCGTCTTCAGATACGAGTAGCTCGGCATGATCGATTCCGGCACGACGTCGCGCGGCTCGGTCAGATGCTGGACGTGCCATTCATTCGAATAGCGGTCGCCGACACGAGCGAGATCCGGCCCGGTGCGCTTCGAACCCCACTGGAACGGATGGTCGTACATCGACTCCGCTGCCAGTGAGTAGTGTCCGTAGCGCTCGACCTCGTCCTTGAACGGCCGGATCATCTGGCTGTGACAGACATAGCAGCCTTCACGGATGTAGATGTTGCGACCGGCCAGTTCGAGCGGTGAGTAGGGACGCATGCCCTCCACCTTTTCGATGGTGTTCTCAAGGTAGAAGAGCGGGGCGATCTCGACGATGCCGCCGATGGTGACCACCAGAAGCGAACCGAGGAAGAGAAGGCTCGTGTTCTTCTCGAGGATTGCGTGTTTATCAAGAATGGACATGGGAGCCCTCCTCATTCAGCCGGCTGCAGGGCGGCGGGAGCGACCGATCCGGGGATCGGGGCTTCCTGGCGCTCATAGCCGAGGATGGTCATCAGGATGTTGTAGGCCATGATCACGCTGCCCAGGAGGTACATGGCACCACCGACGGCACGCAGGACATAGTAGGGGAACATGGCAGCGACGGACTCGGCGAACGAGTAGACCAGGAAGCCCTGGGCATCATATTCGCGCCACATCAGACCCTGCTGGATACCGGCAACCCAGAGCACGGCGGCATAGACCACGATGCCGAGCGTGGCGAGCCAGAAGTGCCAGTTGACCAGACGCAGCGAGTAGAGGCGGTTGCGGTTCCACAGCTTGGGCGTCAGGTAGTAGATCGCGCCGAAGGAGATCATGCCGACCCAGCCGAGGGCGCCCGAGTGAACGTGACCGATGGTCCATTCGGTATAGTGGCTGAGCGAGTTGACGGCCTTGATCGACATCATCGGGCCTTCGAAGGTCGACATGCCGTAGAAGGCGATGGCAATGACCATCATGCGGATGATCGGGTCGGTACGGATCTTGTCCCAGGCGCCAGACAGCGTCATCAGACCGTTGATCATGCCACCCCAGGAGGGCATCCAGAGCATGACCGAGAACACCATGCCGAGCGTCTGTGCCCAGTCGGGCAGAGCCGTATAATGCAGGTGGTGCGGGCCGGCCCAGATATACATGAAGATCAGGGCCCAGAAGTGGATGATCGACAGGCGGTAGGAATAGACCGGACGACCAGCCTGCTTGGGCACGAAATAGTACATCATGCCAAGGAAGCCTGCGGTCAGGAAGAAGCCGACGGCGTTGTGGCCGTACCACCACTGGGTCAGCGCATCCTGGACACCGGCAAAGGCCGAGTAGCTCTTGACGCCGAGGAACGAGACCGGGATCGCGAGATTGTTGACGATGTGGAGCATCGCGATCGTGATGATGAAGGACAGGTAGAACCAGTTGGCCACATAGATGTGGCTCTCCTTGCGGGTCATCACCGTGCCCATGAAGGTGATGAGATAGGCGACCCAGACGACAGTCAGCCAGAGGTCAACATACCATTCCGGCTCAGCATATTCCTTGCCCTGGGTAATACCCAGCAGATAGCCGGTGGCCGCCATGATGATGAAGAACTGGTAGCCCCAGAAGACGAACCAGCCGAGATTGCCACCGAAGAGACGCTGGCGCGAGGTGCGCTGAACCACATAGAAGGACGTCGCGATGAGCGCATTACCGCCGAAGGCGAAGATGACGGCCGAGGTGTGCAGCGGACGCAGGCGCCCGAAGTTCAGCCAGGGCTCGATGTTGAGATCGGGATAGGCGAGCTGCAAGGCGACGACCACGCCGACCAGGAAGCCGACGACACCCCAGAAGACGGTGGCGATGACACCATAGCGGACGACCTCGTCGAAATATTCCGATTGCGGCGCCTTGGGCTTGGAGGCGGAGGAGGATGCCACGGACGGAGCAAACTGCATCCGACGCAGCATGACGATCGTGCCCGCAGTGAGCACGAAGAACGCAACCCACATATGGGCTGCGAAGAGGCTGTCCTGGGTGAAAGCCACCCCGAGCAGCGCGGCGAAGGC
This sequence comes from Allorhizobium sp., assembly GCA_965283865.1. GTDB lineage: Bacteria > Pseudomonadota > Alphaproteobacteria > Rhizobiales > Rhizobiaceae > Allorhizobium. The sequence goes on along the minus strand of CBDIQA010000001.1, from coordinate 2,554,659 downwards.
GAGAACCGCCATCACCAGTGTCTCTAACGTATAGTTCATTGTTGGAATCCCCCAACGCTTGCTGATCTCATCGCGGGGGCTTGTGCCCAATGGGCCGGACCTCCCGCGTCGGATGCACCAATCGCATTGGGTGGCTCAAGCTACCTTGATCCAAGTCAATGCGGGTCTCTCTAAAATTGGCGAGGTTTGGAGATGCAATCGGGTTCGCGATCCCTCAGGCACCAAGGCTATCGATCGCAAAATGCAAGGATCCGATGCGCGTGTCTTGGAGCACTGGGGAGCCGTGCGGCGGAGAACCCCGTTGGAGAGAACGGACATGCTGACGAACATGCAGACTGGCAAGGCCGACAATAGCAATACGAGGACGGGGAACCGTCTGCTCGATGCGGGCAAGCGTGATCTTGCCTGGCTATATCGCGCCCATACCGAACAACTCGCACTCTGCCAGGAACTGGAAGAAATCGCCGACTCACTGCCGGCGAGCATCAACCGGCAGAAGTGCATCTATGCGGCAAAGGCCTTGGGACCCTTGATCAAGGGGATCCATCACTACGAAGAGACGGTCCTCTTCCCTCAGCTTGAGGCAAGCCCCGATGCGACCGATTCTCTCGGGCCGACGCTGGAAAGGCTGAAGTTCGAGCATTGCGAGGACGAGTGCTTTGCAGAGGAACTGACGGATGCGCTGCTCAAGCTCGGCTCAGGCGACCGCGTGAACATGGAGGCCGTCGGCTATATGCTGCGCGGTTTCTTCGAAGGCATCCGCCGCCACATAGCCTTTGAGCGAGAACACCTGTTGCAGGGTATGACATCAGAGGAATTGCAGGTTATCGGAGGCTGAAGGCCCCCGCCCGACTACCAGGCGAGCCAGAAGCTTAGGCCGCGACGTCGCCGAAGACGGGTTCCGATTCGCCGAGCGTCAGGATGGCACCGCTGACGCTGCCATCGGTTGCACGCAAGGGCGCGTATCGGCCACGCATATCGCTCTTGGCCATCCCAGTCGAGATCCTGGCAACGAAGGAGCCGGAACGGCCTGCAAAGGCGGCGTCCAGCGCATCCTGCAGCCAGTCGTCATTGCCTTCAGCAAGACAGAGATCGAACACACTGCGCCCGATGATCTCCATCTGTCGCATGCCCAGCATGCCGGCCATCGCCGTATTGGCAAACAGATAGCGATAGTCCCGCGTGACGACAGCCACACGTTCTGGCAGATTGTTGAGGATGGCTTCGTTCAGCTGAATGTCGTCGCCACCCTGGAGAGGACGGGTCGCTGAGCGCATCGGCGCCGGGATCTCCTGGCTCCGCCTCGGGCCGAAATAGCGTTCGACAAGTAGCGTCAGCATGGAGGCATGGCGAAGCACGCAGGTCCGGTCATCGGCATCTTCACGCAGGAGCTTGGTCAAAAGACGCATCTGCAGGTAGATGTCGTCGAAATCCGTCGCGCGATAACTGATGAGAGCCGAAATCAGCGGATCGATCTCGCGATCGAGCACGCGGACAAGCTGGTCGTCACCGCTGCGAACAGCCTGCTGCAACTGAAGGTTCTTCAACGAAACCGCTTCGAACATTGCGCGCAGATTCGAATCACGGAATTCGTCAAAAGACATTCGCAACCTCATCCCTCAGATGTGACGAAAGAACCCGACACGTCACAGACAATTGCGCGTCCGTAACATGAGGTTGCGTCACCTTCAATCGGCACGGGCACCGGGTCGCAGCGCAGCCCAAAAAATATCGGCCCACCTTTGTGAAATGAATGATGAAAATTTAGACTTACCGGCCCGATCCCGAGATAATTCGCGTGGCGGCGAATCAGCGCACTCTTCAGCCAGCAAAGCCTGGGCTCTAGATCGACCGTTTGATGTCCCAGCGATCATGATACCAGAGCCACTGCTCGGGATATTCACGAACCCAGGATTCGACCTTGTCGTTCAAGAGTTGTGCCGTGGCCGTGACGTCGATCTGGCCCTTTTCGTTGCGCGGCAGCACAACCTGAGGCTCGATCTCCAGCCGGAACCGGTTCCCCGGCAGGCGGATGCAGCGGGCTGGATAGACCTCGCAGTCGAACTGACGCGCAAGCTTGGCAAGCAGCGGGTTGGTGCGAACCGGATTGCCGAAGAACTGCGTTTCCACGCCCTTCCAGAACTTCTGGTCGACGAGTACGCCGACGCCACCGCCCTGTTCCAGCTGGCGCGCCAGCGCAAACGACGATCCCGCATGGGACGGCACGAGGTTACCCATGCGTTTGCGGCGGAATTCGAAGACCTTGTCGGCGATATAGGGATTGTTCGGCGGCCGGAAGAGAACCGTGACGAACAGCCCGAAGGCGGCACCCGCAACCGGCAACAGCTCGAAATTGGCGGTGTGACCGGTAAAGACGATGAAGGGGCGAGGATTGTCCCGCAGGTCGAGGAACTGCTCGACGCCCGACACTTCCACCCTGCCATCGCCGGGCTTTTCCGGATCGAAGTCGAAGAGACAGTCGAGGAAGACATATTCGGCAGCCAGTCGGCCCATGTGACCCCAGCTCGCCAGCGCGATGACCTCGCGCTCCTCTTCCGACTTCTCCGGAAAGGCGCGGCGCAAATTCACCTGCATCAGGCGATGACGCTTGGTCTTCGGCCCCACCCAACGCATCAGCCGATCCGCGAAGTTAATCGCCGAGTCAGCCGGAAAGATCTTGAGCGCAGTCAGAAAGCCAAAGGCGATCTGGGCCACGGACCAGTGATAAAACTTGCGCAGCGCCAGAACGATGCGGGTGACGAGCATCCGCACGCGATCAATCCATCGCAGGATGATCTTGCCGAAGACCTGGCGGCCTTCCATGCGGGCAAGCGCCTTGTCGATATCGTCAAACGAGACCTGCGTGTCGATGACGGGATGCACGAGGCCGCGCGCCATCTTCTGCATGGCGTCCGCCATGTTTTCCATCCGGCAGCCGAAAGAGCCGAAAAGCTTCAGCTGCTGCTGGAAGAGCATCATCAGGTTCACTTCGGTCGACACACCCGAGGTCGAACCGCAGGTCACGAGACGGCCACCGCGCTTCAGGCAGAACATCGATGCTGCGAACGTGTCCTTGCCGACATGTTCGAAGACGACGTCGACGCCCTTCTTCTTGGTGATCTTGCGGACCATGCCTTCGAAGCGATCGGTACGGTAGTTGATGACGTGATCGGCGCCGAGTGCCTTGGCCGGCTCGATCTTGTCGTCGGAGCCGACGGTGGTGATAACAGTGCAGCCGATCTTCTTGGCAAGCTGAATGGCAGCCGTGCCGATGCCGGAGCCGCCGGCATGGATGAGGATGGTTTCACCCGGCTGGAGCTTGGCATTGTCGAACAACATGTGCTCGACGGTGCCGAAGGTGACCGGAGCGAGAGCCGCAGCAACCGCATCAACGCCCGGAGGGGCAGGCACGAGAAGGCGGGCCGGCAGGTTGATCTTTTCCTGGGCAAAGCCGTCGAGATGGAAGCCATGCACGCCCGAAACGTTTTCGCAAAGATTGTCGCGGCCTTCGCGGCAGGGCTTGCAGAGGCCGCAGGTGCGTGCACCGTAAACGGCAGCCAGCTGGCCCGGCAGGATGTTGCCGACGCCGGGACCGATCGCCTCGACGACACCGGAGGCTTCTGCCCCGATGACAAGCGGCATCTTGCGCTTGGCAAACGCCATGCCGCGCCAGCCCCAGACGTCGATATGGTTCAGCGCGACGGCCTTGACGCGCAGCGTGACTTCGCCCGGACCCGGCGCATCCGGCTCCGGCAGGTCGACGATTTCAAGCTTGCGGTCTTCGACGAGTTGTAATGCGCGCATGACATGTTTCCTTCAGGGCCTATGGGGCAGATGCAGATGACGCGTCGTCACGCTCTCATCGTCAAACCAGGGCTGCCCCCGGCATCTGCCGACCTTCGTTGTTCTTGCGAGGTGCGTGGATCCCCGGCTGAAAGCCGAGGATGACGTCCCGAATTGTTGGCGCAGGCCTTAGACCGGTTCCCGCGTCATGACAAGGCTGGCGTTCTGACCGCCAAAACCGAAGGAGTTGGAGAGCACAGCCGAAACCGAGGCCTCTCGCTTCACGTTCGGCACCACATCCAGCACGATCGACGGATCGGGGTTCGTGTAGTTGATGGTTGGCGGCACCGTGCCGGTCAGCATGGTCTGGATCGAAAACACCGCTTCAACCGCACCGGCAGCCGTCAGCGTATGGCCGATCATCGACTTGTTCGACGAGGCCGGAATGGCGTCCTTCAAGCGGTCACCGAAGACCGAGAGCATGGCGCCATATTCCATCTTGTCGTTTTCAGGCGTCGATGTGCCATGGGCATTGATGTAGTCGATCGCATCCTCGGACAGGCCGGCATCGACAAGCGCTGCCTTGATCGTCGCGATCGCAGGACCGCCGTCCGGCGAGGAACGCGTGCGGTGGAAATGGTCGGCCTTTTCGCCGCAGCCCTTGATGATCCCGAGCACCTTGGCGCCACGGGCCTTGGCGTGCTCCAGCTCTTCGAGGACCAGGACGGCCGCGCCCTCGCCCATGACGAAGCCGTCGCGGTCCTTGTCGTAGGGCCGGCTGCCCTTCTCGGGCGTGTCGTTGAAGGCGGTGGCCATGGCGCGGCAGGCGATGAAGCCGGCGATGCCGACCGGGACCACGCTGGCCTCGGCGCCGACCGTCAGCGCCCGCTCCGTGCGACCCTGGCGGATCGCCTCGACGCCGAGCTGGATGGCGGTCGCACCCGAAGCGCAAGCCGTCGACAGCGTAACCGGCAGGCCGCGCGTGCCGAACTTGTCGGAGAGGCGCTCGGAAATCGAGCCGAACTGGACGGCTTCGAGGAAGACCGGGTCGGGCTGTTCGCGCATCGCGGCGAGGAAACGGTCATAGGAATCGCCCGGCTGGGTCGAGGCCGGTGCGCGCTCGGCCAGCGCAAAGCGGTCATGCCATTCCGGCTCGACCGGTGGGGCCGCCAGGAAGAGCGGGCCGTTGAAATCGCCATTGATGCCAGCCTGGGCGAGCGCCTCGATGGTCGTTTCGCGGGCAAGCGCATAGGAGCGTTCGACAGCATTGTTGGCGGGCACGGCAATGAAATCGACCGTGCCACCGATGCGGGTCGACATGCCCTCGGTGTCGAAGCGCTTGATGTAGTGGATGCCCGATTGTCCCGACGTCAGCTTCGACCAGTTGTCGGAGAGGCCCTGGCCGAGCGAGGTGATGACGCCCATGCCGGTAACGGCGATGATCGGGCGGCCGAGATGATCCTTGAAGCGGCTGTCTGTCATGGATCTATCCTTCTCACGCATTCGCCGAGAGCACAGCGAGGCCTTCGCCCCGCACATAGCCGACGGTGGAGATGATGGCATGTTTGGCCGGACCGGCCTGAGCAGCTTCGCTGGCCGGATCGAAAGCGGGCACTGAGGCACCGGCATCGATGGCAAGCGCTGCAAGTGCCAGACCCGCCGGGAACTGCGCTTCGACCGAATGACCGATCGAACCGGCATAGCCACGCACCGGCATGCCGGCAAAACGTTCCGTTAGGTGAGCCTTCTCACGTTGCGTCAGCTCGGCGAGACCAGAGGCGCCTGAGAAGACGATGGTATCGGCGGCAGACAAGGAAGCGGCTTCCGGCACCATGCGGCCGAGGCGGGCTTCAAGCTTGCCTTCGTCGCGATTGCCACGATCACCTTCGACAGCGTCCAGCACGGCATAGATATGTGCACCGCGAGCTTCGGCATGTTCACGCGATTCCAGCACCAGGAAAGCGCCGACCGTGCCGAGGATCATGCCGCCGCCCGACGAACCGTCACGCGACCAGAGCGGCTGCCACGGCCCCGTCTGATGGGCGCGGATGCCTTCGACAAGCAGCAGGATGTCGGGGCGTTCGGCCACGAAGGCGCCGCCGACGAGCGTATGCGTCGACTGGCCGGCCTTGATGCGGGCGAAGGCAGTTGCGATCGCCGAGATGCCGGCCGCCTCTTCGCCCATGAAGGTGCGCGAGGAACCGGTGACCTTGTGAACGATCGAGATATTGCCGGCGAGCAGGTTGGAAAGCTGCGCCAGGAAGAGGGTAGGACGAAGCTCGGTTTTGAGCTTCTCGATTAGGAATTTTTCGCGGTCGTTGCGCTTCAACGCCTCGTCGACGATCAGGCTATCGACGGCGATATCACGCTCGCCGCCACCAGCGGCCACGATCAGGTCCATCGAGCCACAGGCGTCGACATCGTCCTTCATGCCGGCATCATCGAGCGCGAGGCCTGCTGCAAAGACGCCGAGTCGCTGCCAGTTTTCCATCTGGCGCTGGTCCTTGCGCCCGATCTGCTCCGACCAGTCGATCTCGGGCAGCTTGTGCACGACATAGGGCTTGAACTTATCGGCCTCGAGAACCGGTTCCGCAGCCGTCTTCGCAGATAGCAGTGCGAGATGCGCATCCTTGCCGGTGCCGTGGCAGGTGACAATCCCGACGCCGGTGATCACCACATCATTCGGTTGTTTGACCATATGCAATCCTCTCGCCGGCAGGCTGGCCAGCGTAAAATGCGGGTTTTCCCGAATAAGGCCCCAAGGTCAATAGGAATTGCGCCCTTGCGGCCGAATGCGCCTTACGCCTGGGCGGCCATCGCGGCCATCAGACCGACTTCCTCGGCGCGCTTGCGCACGATCGGGGCGAGTGGCACTTCGGAGAAAGGCATGGTGCGCAGCTTCAATTGCGCATCGCAGACTTTCTTGCCCGAGGACGTGATCTTCGCCTTGGTCACGGCATAACCCGACCCGTCATGCTCAAGCTCGGCCTCGACGTCGAGGACGGCGCCCGGTTCGACGAAGGTGCGCATCTTGGCGCCATCGACCGACATCAAGAAGGGCATGGCCTCAAAATCCTTGACCGCGAGCAGCAGCATGCCGGAGGCCTGCGCCATTGTCTCGATCAGGAGAACGCCAGGCACGAGCGGCATGCCGGGGAAATGCCCTTCGAAAACGGGGCTTTCCATCGGCACGGTCGAGGTGGCCTTCAAACGACCAAGGCCGAGATCCACGCTCTCGACCTTGTCAATCATCTGGAAGTATTCAAGCAGCATGACATGTCTCCGCCGCGTGGCGGATCAGCCCTTGGCGGCCCGCAACTCGTCGATCTTGGTGCACAGGTTCTTCAGAACGAAGTACTCTTCGGTCGAAACCTTGCCTTCGTTGACTTCCTGCGTCCACTGCTCGAGCGGGATCTTGATGCCGAATTCCTTGTCGATCGCAAAGACGATGTCGAGGAAGTCGAGGCTGTCGATGCCGAGGTCATCGATCGTGTGGCTTTCCGGCGTAATCGTCTCGCGATCGATTTCGCTGGTGTCTGCGATGATGTCGGCAACTTTGTCGAATGTAGCGGTCACGCTAGTACCTCATATGTCTCAAATTCTGGGTTCCACATAAGGAAAGCAGCGTGAAATGCCAATGGTGGTTTTGTATTGCAGCGAAATTTGCAGCCGAAGTGTTGCCTAAACAGCAATCGAATGGCGCCCTTTGCCATTGGAGAGGTAGCTGTCGAAGACGGCGGCAATGGTCCGCGCGAAGGGCCGGCCGGCCTCGGTGATGACAAACCGATCGTCTTCGATCAGACAGATGCGGTCCTGATTGGAATGCGCAAAGGCTCGCGCTTCCGCCACGATGTCATCGACGGCATTGCCGAATTCGGACCGGAGCTCCGGGAAGGAAACCGTGAAACGGCACATGATCTCCTCGATCACGCGGCGGCGCAACCTGTCGTCATCGCTCACAGCGATGCCGCGAACGGCTGTGAGACCGCCGGCATCGGCCATGCGCTGGTATTCGCCCGTAGCAGGCATGTTCTGAACATAGCCCTGCGGCAATTGCCCGATTGAGGAGGCGCCAAGCCCGATCAGGGCTTCGGCTGCATCATCCGTATAGCCCTGGAAGTTGCGGCGCAGGCGCCCTTCCCGCGCCGCTATCGCCATCCGGTCGGACGGCAGCGCGAAATGGTCGATGCCGACAGGCTCGTAACCGGCAGAGACAAGCATCGAGGCGGCAAGGCTCATCTGCGCGAAGCGCTCCTCAAGGCCGGGCAGCACCCCTTCCTTGATCATCGTCTGATGCTTCTTCATCCACGGCACATGGGCATAGCCGAAGAGCGCGATACGGTCCGGCGCGAGCGACAGGATGTCCTTGACCGTCTCCGCCACGGTCGTCTCGGTCTGGTGTGGCAGGCCATAGAGAATGTCGCAATTGACCGAGCGCACGTTTCGCGCCCGTGCGGCCTCCACCACGCCGCGGGTCTGCTCGAAAGTCTGGATGCGGTTGATCGCCTTCTGCACCTCAGGGTGGAAGTCCTGAACTCCGAGGCTCGCACGCGTCATGCCGATGGCGGCGAGCGCATCATAGCGTGGCTCGTCGAGATCGTTCGGGTCCATCTCGACGCTGATTTCGACGTCATCGGCAAAACGAAAGGCCGACCGAAGAGCGGCCATCAGATCGACGAGATCATCTGGCCGCACCATGGTCGGCGAGCCGCCGCCAAAATGCACGGCTGTCACGGCCGCATCGCGGCTGACCAGCGCGCCAACGGCTGCGATCTCCTTCTTCAACGATTCCAGATAGATCGCGATAGGCTCGTATTTCAGTGTGTGTTTGGTGTGACAGGCACAGAACCAGCAGAGCCGGTCGCAATAGGGCACGTGGATGTAGAGCGAGATGCGCTCTTTACCAGTGATCGCCTGCAGCCACTGCGCATATTTGCCGCAGTCGATATCTTCATGAAAATGCGGCGCCGTAGGATAGCTCGTGTAGCGTGGGACAGCACCAGAATACTTGGACAAGAGGGAGTTTTGCATGATTTGGGACTGCCTTCAGAGGTGTCGAGCTACGACCAAAGATAGCGCCGTCAGACTCCGCGGCCTTTGACTTCGATCAATTTGCTGATACATTTCTCACGTAGAGTTTATTGAAACTCAGCGGCCCGAGGAGGGCACTCGACCGGACGCAGCCTGAATGGCGCCGAGCGGTCTGACGGGATGGCTTCACCATGGACACCTACAGAAAACACTTCCCGGAATGCGAGGCTCCAGCGGTCTGCCGTTCCTGCGAAGCCCGCCATGGCGGCCTCTGCTCGGTGCTCACGGCGGCCCAGCTGGTCGAACTCAACCGCCACTCGATTCGCCGTCGGGTCGACGCCGGCAACGAGGTCATCGGCCAGGGCGAGCAGGTCGGCAGCTACAGCAATATCCTGAAGGGCGTGATCAAGCTGTCGAAGATGATGGCGGATGGCCGCCAGCAGATCGTCGGCCTGCAGTTTGCGCCCGATTTTCTGGGCCGCCCCTTCCTCGGCGAAAGCTCCATCACGGCGGAAGCCGCGACCGACACCGACATCTGCACCTTCCCGCGCAACATTGTCGACCGCATGGTCGGCGAAGTCCCGGACATGGAGCGTAAGCTGCATGCCCAGTCGCTGAAGGAACTCGATGAAGCGCGTGACTGGATGCTGACGCTGGGTCGCAAGACAGCCCAGGAAAAGGTCGCAAGCTTCCTCTACCTGATCGCTACCCATATCGATCCGGAAAGCGAGGGCATCCAGACCTTCGATCTGCCGCTCTCGCGCGCCGACATCGCAGATTTCCTGGGTCTGACGATCGAGACTGTCAGCCGCCAGATGACCAAGCTGCGCAAGGACGGGATCATCGTCATCGAGAACAACCGCCACGTCATCGTGCCGAAACTCGACCGCCTGCGCGACGCAGCCGGTATCGACTGACGCTCAGCGCAGAGCCCGCACCCGATTCTTTTTAGAAGCGATGAAGAGCCTGCTCAGGCCTAGGACAACCGCACGATCAGCCAGGCGACCGCGACAAAAGCCGCCATCACCGTACAGGCCAAGTAGAAAACCCTGATACCGATCAGGATATCCGTGGGGCCGGCATCACTGCGGCCTGCCGCATGCATCATCGGCTCGCTCACCATCACGCCGCCATAGACGCGCGGGCCTGCCAATTGCAGGTCAAGCGCGCCGGCCATCGCGGCCTCCGGCCAGCCGGAATTCGGTGACCGATGCAGACCACTGTCGCGAAGGGCAGCCGAGAAGGAGCGACGCCCAGCCCCTGCCCCGAGCGTCAGCCATGCCGCAACCGCGATGAAGACGGTCGAAAGCCGTGCGGCTAGCCAGTTGGCAAGGTCATCGAGCCGCGCAGACGCCCAGCCGAAATCGAGGAAGCGCTCGTTCTTGTGCCCTATCATCGAATCGGCGGTGTTGAGCATCTTGTAGGCGAGGATCCCGGGAAGGCCCGCGACCGCATACCAGAACACCGGTGCCACCACGCCATCGGCGAAATTCTCCGACAGGCTTTCGATCGCGGCACGCGAGACACCCGCTTCATCAAGCGTCTTCGGATCGCGCCCGACGATCATCGCCACCGCGCGGCGCCCGCCGTCGAGCCCTTGCCCAAGCAGTCCATCGGCGACGGCCTGCACATGATCGCCAAGGCTTTTCTGCGCGAGGAACACGCCGACAACGCCGATTTCGAGGAAAAGGCCGACCACGCCTAGAAATTCGAAGATCGACGAGAGGACCAGCCCGACGACGGCAGAGGCAATGAGCAGCAGGACAATGGTGATAACACCGTTCAGCCGTCTGCCTTCCGCGGTAAACGTCGTGCGGTTCAGAGGCTTTTCAAAGAGATCGATGGCCTTGCCGAACAGGACCACAGGATGGGGTACACGCTGCCAGAGCCAGGGTGGATCACCGACGACACGATCAAGACCGATCGCCGCGAGCAGGATGAGGAGATGGCTCATGTCTGTGGTTTCCGAAAGGAGTTGAGCGCCGCCAGAAGGCGCGCATCGCCGGCCTCATCAGGGGAAAGGCCGAAGCGCAGCCAGTCTGGCCGGTAGTCAAACTTGCGGGTCAGGATGTGATGGCTGCAGAGATGGCTGTGCAAGTCGGCAGCGTCCACGTCCTCGACCAGCTGGAACAGATCCGTTCCTCCCCGCACAGTGAGGCCTGCATTCGACAAGACTTCGGAGAGCGCACGGGAACGTTGACGGATCTTGTCGGTGATAAGCCCTGTGTCCGACGTCATCAGATGTTCGGCCAGAACCAAGGCGGGTCCGGATACCGCCCAGGGACCGAGCCATTCTGCAAATTGCGCCGCCAGGCTCTCCTCGGCAATGACGAAACCAAGGCGGATCCCGGCAAGCCCGAAGAACTTGCCGAAAGAGCGAAAGACGATGAGGTTCGGGCTGGGATCACCTGCGAGGCTGTGGTCTCGAACCGTATCCCCGAAGGCCTCGTCGACAACGAGCAGCCCATTTTGATGCGCAAGCTCTGCCGCCAGCGCCTGCAGCCGCTCGCGCCCGTAAAGCCGGCCATCGGGATTGTTGGGGTTCACCACGACGACCAGACGGTGATCACTGGTGATCTGTTCCAGGTTGCTGATTGCGTCAACCGCGAGACCCGCCAGGGTGAAGGCTCGAACATATTCGCCATAGGTAGGCGTCAGCACGGCCACACGACTGCCCGGCGAAACGAGGCGCGGGAGGAGCTGGATGACGGACTGTGTGCCCGGCACCGGCAGAGGCAAGCGCGCGCCGGAGCGATAGTAGCCGCGAGCCGCCTCGCGCGCTGCCATTTCGCGCTCCTGGTCGGGAAGACGATGCCAGGCACGCATCGGGATCTCAGGCAGTTCCGGTGGGCAAGGATTGATGCCGGTGGACAGGTCCAGCCAGTCCTCGATCCGCCCTCCGTAAAGCGAAGCGGCAGCCGCAAGCCCACCGCCATGCTGGATGGCTCCGCTCATGCGCCCTCTCCCGCGATATCGATCAGATGCATATAGGATCCCGCCACCGAGCCGCGACGCAGGCCAACGGAACCGAGTTGCTCACCCAAGGCATCCTCGGCCTCGAAGAGCCGGTCTGCAGCGCCCTCGGAGACGACGATGGAATAGTGGAATTCATGGGCGGTGAATTCACCGGCAAACAGGTCTGGCGCAATCGAGCGCAGCCGCCGATAGCCCAGATGCCGCTTGCGCGTCGAATAGCTGGTCACGAGGGGTAAGAGACCGAGCATGCCGTGACGTTCTCCGTCAGAATCGACCAGTCCCTCGCCGAGCACCATGTACCCCCCACACTCGCCGTAGATCGTGGCGCCCCTTTCGGCAGCGGACACCATGCCGGACCGGAAGTGCTGCGCCGAGCTAAGTTTGCTAGCATGCAGTTCCGGATAACCGCCCGGCAGATAGATCGCATCGACATCCGCTGACGGCGCTTCGTCTGCAAGCGGCGAAAAGAAGGACAATTCCGCGCCCTGGGCGCGCCAGCCTTCGAGCAGATGCGGATAGGAAAAGGCAAAGGCGATGTCGCGGGCGATTGCGATCCGCTGGCCGAGCGGCGGAAGGCTCGTGACGGGTGCGGCGCCAGAGCCTGCTGTTGTCTTGGCGGCCAACAGCATCAGGCGATCGAGGTCGACACCGGCCTCGATGGCATCGGCCGCGGATTCGATGAAGGTTTCGAGCGCGCCATGTTCACCCGCCTGCACGAGACCGAGATGCCGTTCGGGCAGCGAAAGCGCTTTATCGCTTCTGAGGCTGCCGAGAACCGGAACCTCTGTCTTGGCCATGGCTTCGCGCAGCATGCCGTCGTGACGGTCACTGCCGACCCGGTTGAGGATGACACCCGCGACCCGCACATCGGACCGAAACCTGGAAAAGCCCGTGACAAGGGCTGCGACCGATTGCGAAGTGCGGCCGCAATCGACGACGAGCACCACCGGCAGCGACAGAAGGGCCGCCAACTCGCCGGCGCTTCCCGTCCCATCGGCAGCGCCATCGAAGAGCCCCATCATCGCCTCGACGAACAGAGTGCCGCGTTCCGCACATTGAGCGGCCTGCGCCTCGAGGTACTCGGGACGCATGGCCCAGGGATCGAAGTTGAAACAGGAGGCGCCACTCGCGGCGGCATGGAAGGCGGGATCGATATAGTCGGGGCCTGCCTTGCCCGGGGCAATGGACATCCCGCGCCGGCGCAGCGCCCGCATCAGGCCAAGCGTCACCACTGTCTTGCCCGAACCGGAAGCCGGCGCGGCGATCAGCAGTCCGCTCATGCCGTGTCTTTCTGTTCCACAGCAAAGGGATCAGGCAGAAGCTTCCGACCGGAAAGCGCACCCAGCCAGTCGAGCGATGGCCGAAGCCGGACGACCTCGCCGATGACGACGATTGCCGGCGGCTCGATGCCGGCGGCAAGCATGTCGGCTTCGGCGCGTCCGAGCGTGGTTTCGAGCACGGTCTGCTCCGGGGTCGCGGCATTGCAGACAAACGCGACGGCCTCGTCACGCGAACGGCCGGCGGCAATCAGATTGGCGGCAATCTGCCCCATGTGTTTCATTGCCATATACATGACGATGACAGGCGATCCTCGACCGATCGCGTCCCAGTCGATCCGGTCGGGCACCACGCCGGACGAATCATGCCCCGTGAGGAAGGTCACTGCATGATTGACCTCGCGATGGGTGACCGGGATGCCGGCATAGGCAAGCCCGCCGATCCCCGCGGTGATGCCGGGAACGATGCGGAAGGGCACGCCAAGTTCGATGAGCGTCAGGGCCTCTTCGCCACCCCGCCCGAAGACGAAGGGATCGCCACCCTTGAGACGCAGCACGCGATGGCCGGCCCTGGCGAGCTCGACGAGACGAAGGGAAATGTCGCGCTGCTTGGCGGACGGCTTGCCGCCGCGCTTGCCGGCAAATTCGAGAATGGCGCCGGTGCGGGCCAGTTTCAGGCAGTCTTCGTTGACGAGAGCGTCGTGCACGATGACGTCAGCCTCCGACAGCCCCTTGGCCGCGAGCAGGGTCAGCAGGCCCGGGTCTCCCGGCCCGGCGCCGGCCAGCCACACATGGCCCGGCTCGATGGCCGGCAGGCTTGTTGGCAGGACTAGACGCGTCATATCAGTCATGCTCATGGTCTAGGCCCCGTCGGAAAAAATTGCAATTCCGCCCCGCTGCTTTCCGCACGGAACCTGCGGTCACCCGACTTTCGCCCGGAGGCTGCCTCGCCTATAAGCGAGCCATGAGCGATGCCAATCGACCAGACGCGAAAGACGCAGCAGAAGGCCACCGGCTGGACAAGCCGGAAGGCGCGCCACTGCGCAACGGCTGGACGACCGGCGCCTGCGCCACGGCGGCCACCAAGGCTGCTTTTACGGCCTTGCTGACCCGCGCCTTCCCGGATCCCGTTTCGATCACGCTGCCGAAGGGCGAGACGCCTGCCTTCGCGCTTGTCTGCGAAGGCTTCGAGCGCGAGAGCGCCTATGCTGGCATCGTCAAGGATGCGGGCGATGATCCGGATGTAACCCATGGTGCTACCGTAATCGCGACGGTGACCCGCCTATCTCCCGGAAGCGGCATCCGCTTTGTGGCGGGCGACGGCGTCGGCACGGTGACCAAGGCGGGACTGCCGATCGCAGTCGGCGAGGCCGCGATCAATCCGGTGCCGCGCGCGATGATGACAGCCGAGATCGAGGCGCTTGCGAAAGAGCATCAGGTGTCGCCGGATGTGGAGATCAGGATTTCGGTGCCGGGTGGCGCCGTGATCGCCGAAAAGACCTGGAATCCGAGGCTCGGCATTCTCGGCGGCATCTCCATCCTCGGCACCACGGGCATCGTCCATCCCTTCTCCTGTGCTGCCTGGATCCATTCCATCCATCGCGGCATCGACGTGGCGCGCGCCGAGGGCCTGACGCATCTGCTCGGCGCGACAGGATCGACCTCGGAAAAGGCAGCGCAGGTCTTTCATGATCTGCCCGACGGGGCGCTGATCGACATGGGCGACTTTGCCGGCGGTCTTCTGAAATATCTGCGCGCCCATCCGGTGCCGCGCCTGACGATCGCCGGTGGGTTCGCCAAGATGTCCAAGCTCGCTCAGGGGGCACTCGACCTGCATTCGTCCCGCAGCCAGGTCGACAACGCGTTTTATCTCTCCATGCCTTGCACACTGTCGCTGGATGAAACCGAGCGGCGAGCCGTGCAGGAAGCGAACACGGCCATGGAAGTGCTGGAGATCATGACGAAGGCGAAGGTCGAGATCGCCCAGTCGGTGGCCGAGGCGGCGAAGCTGACAGCCGAAGGCGTGCTGTGCGACAGCGGCGTCACCGTGGACATCCTCGTCACCGACCGCAAGGGCACGGTCATCGCCCATGCCAGGTAGCCTGCCCCCATCCCGACAGAAGATCCTGATCCTCGGCGGAACGGCAGAGGCACGACTTCTGGCCGCACACCTGATCGATGAAGGCCACAGCGTGACGACCTCGCTCGCGGGGCGGACGGTCGATCCGGTCCTGCCGGATGGCGAGGTTCGCATCGGCGGCTTTGGCGGCGCAGAAGGTCTCGCGGCCTATTTGCGGGATGAGCAGTTCGACCGGATGATCGACGCGACGCATCCCTTCGCCAGGCGGATCAGCGAGAACGCCATCAAGGCCTCGGCAATATCGGGGATCCCGCTCGAACAGCGGCTACGGCCCCGCTGGCAGAAGCAGCCCGGGGACCGCTGGAAATCCGTGGCGACGCTTAAGGCGGCAGCGGAGGTGTTACCGCAAGGCGCAACAGTCTTTCTCGCTCTTGGCAGACAGTATCTGGATGCCTTTATCGGACGCGACGACTGCCGCTTTGTCATCCGCATGGTCGATCCACCGGAGACGCCACTCGGTTTTTCCGATCACATGCTCGTCCTCGGCAAGCCGGCATCGGATCCGGACCGGGAGGCAGACCTCTTTACCGCGCACGGCATCACACATCTCGTTTGCCGCAACTCTGGGGGACCCGCGGGTTACGCCAAGATCATCGCGGCACGACGGCTGGCGCTGCCCGTGATCATGATCGAGCGCGACTGACCGTGATCGGCTTCAGCGGAATTCGAAGATCTGGCGGAAGACGCCGGGCGCGATGATCGACAGCGGGTTGATCACGAGGTTCGGCTTGGACGTTGCACCAGTCAGCTTGAAGGTGATCCCGAGCAGGCCACGGTCGCGCCCATTGCCGAGGATGGCGCCGATGACGGGGAGTTCGCCAAACAGACGGTTGAGACCATAGGCGGGCATGAAGGTGCCGGTCAGGTCGATCCTGCCGGCCTGGTCGCGGACGATGCCCTGGAAGGTCGCGCCGATCTGTTCCCCGCGCACGATGCCGTTTTCGACGCTGAGCGTGCCGTTGACCATGGCCAGACGCGCAAATGCACGCTGGAACCGGGCAGAGCTGACGTCGATGTCGCTGCGAACAGCGTTGTTGAGGCTGCGCCCGTCGGCACCGGTCGGTGTCGAGACAATGGTCTGCAGGCGCTCTTCGTTCTCGACCTGAAAATTGCGCAGATCCAGATTGCCGCTCCAGGCGCCGTCGCGGGTTTCGGTGAGCCGCAGATTGGCAAGCCCGCCTCCGAGCCGCTTGTAGGTATCGAGGAAGCGCAGCACAGCTCCAGCGTCGCTCGTCGTCACCGACAGCTCCCGAAGCCCTTCCGGCTGGCGCAGTTTGGCCACCAGCGCCTGGCCGCTGCCCGTCACGCCGGAGAAATCCACGGCATTCACGCGCCCCTTGCCCGCACCATAGATGATCGAGACACCCGACAGCTGTTCGCCACCGAAGCCGAGCACGCGCTCGAACCGCCCCTCGATCCTGAGTGAGGTGCTGGACTTCGCCGTCTCACCGTCACCGGATGGGTTTTGCAGGGTGGAGAGCAGGGAGCGAGCATCAAAGGCGCGCCCATTGGCAACGACCGAATAGACCCCCTTGGTGAGCCGCACGGTAAGCGCGACGTCGTCCTCAGGCGAGAGCCTGACCCGCGACAGATTGGCTGCCACAAGGCCCCGGTCGTCGGCCGAGAGATCGCCGATCGCCCCGAAACCATCGCCATCCAGCTCAAACTTCTCGATCAGCGATTGCTCGCCATTCTTGGACAGTTCGAACGTCGCCTTCGCGCCAATCCCCTGCCCCTTCGACCACCCCACCCAGGGGATGGTCAGCGTCGCGGAGCGCAGATCGACGGACACGGCCTGACGGGTTTCATCAAGGCGGCGCAGTTCGAGTTTCATCGGACCATTGACGATCTCGCCGAGCCCGGGCACCAGCTTTTCGCGCGTTGCGTTGTCGAGTGTAGCTGTGACGACCCGTTCGCGGGCGACTTCACCCTCGCCCTTCCGAACCGGTTCAGTCAGCTCGACCTCCATCGGCACATCATCGATGAGCGCCTCGGCGTCCAGCTTGGCCTTGTCGACATCCACCAGCAGCTTGCCAGTCACATCGCTGATACGCCGGCCGTCGAAGGGTTTCGCCACATCGACATCGTCCAGATCGACCTCAGCCGTCCAGATCGGGTTCGGCGGACGCTGGTCCGGGACGAGACCGAGGCGGATCTTCGCCTTGCCCCGCACCTTTCCGGTAAAATCATCGGCCTTGAAATCGACGGTGCGCAAGGCCTCGATCGGCTTGAACGACACAAGTTCCGCAACAGCATCCGCCGCACCACTGACATCCAGTTCGAGATCCGCCATCAGCGGCTTTTCATAGGCGTCCTGCAGAATGAGCTTTCCGCGATCGAGGTTCACCATGCGTCCTGACGGGAAGAAGGAACCGGCCGAGCGGATGTCGACATCCACCCGCTCTCCCAGCATGTCGAAGCGCCCATAGACATCGCGAAGCGGTGGAAGCTCACCGGTGAGGTTCAGCCGAGCATCCTCGAGATCGAAGCCGATCTTCAGCTCGTCGGCATTGAGGTGGACCGGCTTCGGATCGATCGACAGGCGGTTCTGCGGAATGAACACGTCGATCGTGCCGCGCGGAATGGTACCGCCATAGAGATTCTCGAGCACCCATTGCCGGGGCTTGGAGGCGATCCAGTAGGGCCAGAGCTGTTTGACGACCGTTGTGCGCATATTCTGCACTTCGGCGTTGAAGCGGATCTCGGGACCCGTACCGCCGAAGCGCACCTGCATCTTGCCGCGCATGTTGCCGCCAGGCGTCGAGGCATCCAGCGTGTCGAGCTGCAGCATGTTCTCGCCGACCAGATAGCGACCATAGCCTTTCAGGAAGAAGGGGAACGGCGTCTCGCCGGCCGTCGGCACATTTGCGCGCCCGTCCGTCACCACCAGATCAATGCCGAACCCCTTGCCGAAACTCGGTCCCTCCGGAAGCCGATCGAGATCGATGATACCACCCGAGAGCGGAAACACGGTCTCACCAAAGCGCGCGACGGAATCGGTAAGTTCGATCGTGTCCTTGGAGAAATCATAGGAAAGCTTGAGCGCAGCGTCTGTCAGTTCCTGGCGCTGGCCATCCGAATAGAAGCCGCCATTGCGCATGTTGATGCCGAGCGACATAGCCGGCGCCTGCCCGCCATCGGCGCGCCGTGCCGTCAGAAGCAGCTCGGCAGATCCGTCGATGCCCTGACGTGCCTCCCCGGTGCTGGAGCGCCGGAGCAGGAATGGCGTGACCCGGACATCGGCAATGCGCATCGTAAGCGATCCGGCGCGACCGTCGACATTGGTGGTAAGCGCGGTGAGTTCCGTCTGCTGGCCGTTGACCGAGACTGCGCCGAAGATCGACAGCGAATCGTCTTCGCCCCGCTCCAGCGCGACATCATCGATCGCAATGGTCAGCGGTCGCCCGCTCGCACTGGTCGACTCGATCTCCAGACCGGCAAGACGCATGCGGTCGAGGCCGCCGCGTGCGATGATGCCCTGCAGTCTGTCTAATTCTTCGAAAGCGCCCGCCAGCCGGGCCGGAACCTGGTCGATCCGGAGACCGCTCGAATCGATCGGCTTGCCCTTGGGCAGCACCGTGGCGTCAAGATTGATACCCTCACTCACCACTTCACGGATCACGAAACGGCCGCCGAGCAGAGCAAGTGGTTCGACGATGAAGCGGACGGATTGGGTCAGGGCCACCTGCTGGCCGCCGGCCTGCTCGTGCAGGGTAACGTCCCGCGCCTCGACGGTCAGCTCCATGCCGTCAGAGAATCGGACTTCGGTACCGCCGATCTTGGCAGTGAACTGAGCGCCCAGCGCCCTGTTCAGCACCGCCTGGGCGCGCTGGGCAAGGGCTGCATCAAGCGTACCGCTTTCGACCACCACGTAGACGGCAAAGAACACCACGAGCCAAAGCCCGGCAAAGCCGGCCAGCACCCTGAGAAAGCGACGAAATACCGACCGCTTCGGCGGCGGGCAATGCACGATAATGGGATCTTCGGCCTGAGCAGACGGAAGGGCATGCAGCGGCACGATGTCCCGCTTGCGAAACCGTAGCTTTTCGCCCCGGATCTCAGACATGTGCTGGTGATTGTCTCCGTCGACCGATGCCGCTAACAAGTCGCTCTGGACGACTTCGGAGCGAACTATATATCGATGATGCCCAGATTCACTCATAAAACGGGCAAAAGAAAGGTTATCCCATGACGGATTTGACTGCCGGGGAAAAGGCCCCCGATTTCTCCCTGCCCCGCAACGGCGGCGGCACCGTTTCGCTCTCCGATTTCGCCGGAAAACCGGTGGTTCTCTACTTCTATCCCAAGGACGACACGAGCGGCTGCACGACCGAAGCCATCGACTTCTCGGGCCTCAGCGCAGAGTTCGAAAAGCTCGGCGCGACCGTGATCGGCGTATCACCCGATTCGGTGAAGAGCCATGACAAGTTTGCAGCCAAGCACAGCCTGTCTGTGGTGCTTGCCGCAGACGAAGACCACACGGCACTGGAAACCTATGGCGTCTGGAAGGAAAAGAGCATGTACGGCAAGACCTATATGGGTGTCGAACGCTCGACCTTCCTGATCGACGGATCGGGCAAAGTGGCCGAAGTCTGGCGCAAGGTGAAGGTCCCGGGCCATGCCGAGGCCGTGCTGAAGGCGGCGCAGGCACTCTGACATGCCCGAGATGACGCAGCCCGAGACGGCTTATCACTCCCTTCGCGGCGCTGCCACACTTGCAATCCTGAGCGCCGACCTCGACGAGAAGACGGCGCTCGCACAAACGGCGGCGATCCGCTGGCAGGAACGTCGCCTATCCCTGCGCTCGCCGCTCGATCCGCCGCTGCCCGATCGACCAGGCCGCCCGAAAAAGCCGGAACTGGTTCCGCCAAAGGCGGTCGGCAAGCGCTCGCTGCACACGCTGCCCGGACGCGTGGCGTTGCTGCATGCGCTCGCCCATATCGAGCTCAATGCCGTCGATCTCGCGCTCGACATCGTGGCCCGCTTTGCAACCGAGCCCGTCCCGCATTCCTTCTTCGACGGCTGGATGAAGGTGGCCTTTGAGGAAGCCAAGCATTTCAACCTGGTGCGCGATCGCCTGCGAACACTCGGCGCCGACTATGGCGACATGCCGGCCCATGATGGCCTCTGGCAGGCAGCCCACTCGACCAAGAACGACCTGACGGCGAGGCTCGCGGTGGTGCCCCTCATCCTCGAAGCGCGCGGCCTCGATGTCACGCCAGCACTCCAGGAGAAGATGCGCGAGACCGGAGACATCGAGAGTGCCGACGTTCTGAAAGTCATCTACGAGGACGAGAAGGGCCACGTGGCCGTCGGCGCGAAGTGGTTCCGCTTTCTCTGCGCCCGCGAAAAGCGTGACCCGGCGCGCGCCTTCCAGGATCTGGTGCGTGCCAATTTTCGCGGCCAGCTCAAGGCGCCGTTCAACGACGTGGCCCGCGCCGAAGCCGGCCTCACGCCATCCTTCTACCGGTCGCTTTCATCCAAGAACAATTCCTCGGTTTGAACCGCAATTCCAATCGCCTAACGCTTCATTAACCCTAATTATGCGTAACTCCTAAAGGCGGGAGCAGACAGGCGACTCACCGCCCTCGGACACTCGCGCGGCAGCGATTGATCGAGCAGGAATTGGGGGTCAGCGTGGCGACGACTTCAAACAACCAGGTCTTCGGAAAGCGCAAGGTGCAGCACGTCGTCATCCTGGCGAGCGGCGACCGGATACGCCACATGACGATCCGCCCTTGGATGATTGCCCTCAGCGTCTGCTTCCTTGGCACCATGGCCATCGGCTATCTCGGCGCCACGACCTATCTCGTTCTGCGCGACAATCTGATCGGCGCCACCATGGCGCGGCAAGCGCGTATGCAACACGAATACGAAGACCGAATCGCAGCGCTGCGCGCCCAGGTCGACCGCGTCACCTCCCGGCAGTTGCTCGACCAGCAGGTCGTCGAGGAGAAGGTGGAAAAGCTCCTCGAACAACAGATGGCCCTGACATCGCGGCATGGCCGGATCGGCGCCCTTCTCGAGGGCCCCCCCTCTGATCCCCTGCCCGCCGACGGACCAGTCCCGGCCGAGAAGCCTCTCGTCGACGGCAAGGATCAGGCGGCTCTCTCCAACGGCACCGAAGCTTTCGCTGCCCTTCTAGGGGGCGAAAGCGCATCACGTCCATCAGCGACAACCGAGAAGCCGCCGCTCGCGCTCGGCTATGTTCCGATGACCGGCGAGAATGTCGCCGATCGTGCCGACCGCCTCTTCTCCCACATGACCTTGTCCCTGAAAGAGATCGAAGCGGAGCAGCTGCAGCGCATCGATCAGCTGGCAAGCGGCGCGTCCCAGACGGCGGACGAGATTGCCGCCATCCTCAAGCGACAGGGGGTGC
The DNA here is from genome assembly GCA_965283865.1 of Allorhizobium sp. GTDB lineage: Bacteria > Pseudomonadota > Alphaproteobacteria > Rhizobiales > Rhizobiaceae > Allorhizobium. The sequence goes on along the minus strand of CBDIQA010000001.1, from coordinate 2,533,073 downwards.
CGATTGAAGAGGTTGCAGCTCTGCCGGTCGCGGACGCCGTCGGCGGTCCTTACCTGGCGCCGCAGTCGGACCGCGACTTCAATGCCTCGATCAACGCGCTCGATGCTGCCCTCAACCGTCTTGAAACCGTTCGCGGAACCGCGAAACGCCTGCCCTTTGCAAATCCGGCGCCGGGCCAGGAAATCACCAGCCGATTCGGCAACCGTCCCGACCCCTTCTTCGGCGGCCTAGCCATGCATGCGGGGATCGATTTCAGGGCGCCGACAGGCACCGAAATCCGCTCGACGGGCAGCGGCAAGGTCGTGACTGCTGGCTTTTCCGGCGGCTATGGCAACATGGTCGAGGTCGACCACGGGCTTGGCCTCTCCACCCGTTTCGGCCACATGTCGCGCGTTCTCGTCAGCGAGGGCGACACAGTCGAGCCCGGACAACTCATCGGCCTTTCGGGATCGACGGGCCGCTCGACCGGTCCACACCTGCATTATGAAGTCCGCAGAAATGGCGAGCCCATCGATCCCATGCGCTTCCTGAATGCCGGCATGAAACTGACCCCGCTGATCAATTGACGCCGGCTCCACTTGCTTCATGATGAGTATAGATCGGAGACTGTTTGGATGGACGCATCAGCCCTCATTGCCTTCGCCATTGCCTTTTTCGTCTTCGCGGCCAGCCCTGGACCGGACAACATGACGATCATTGCGCGTACAGTATCGCACGGCGCGGCCTCGGGCATCGTCTATGGGCTGGGCACGCTCTGCGGTATCCTGACCTATCTCGGCCTCGCGGCCTTCGGTCTTTCGATCATCGCGCAAGAGATGGGTACTGTAATGATGGTTATCCGCTATGCGGGCGCCATCTATCTCATTTATATGGCATATCGGCTCTGGACCGACGAGCCTATCGTACCGGATGTCACCGGCCACGAGAGCAGGAAGGACCTCGTAAAGGTCTTTGCGACGGCGATCGCCCTTAATCTTGGCAATCCGAAGATGCCACTCTTCTACCTCGCCCTGTTGCCTGGATTCGTTGGCTCAAGTTTCGGCTGGAACGAATATGCGACCTTGGCTGGCATCATCATCCTAGTGGAGATCGTCGTTGTCGGGGGACATGTCTACATCGCGGAACGCACACGCGCCCTGATGCGGTCACCAGCGGTCATCCGCCGGACGAATCGGATCGCGGGCTCGGCACTCGGCCTTGCCGGTTTGCAGATCGTTTGGACAACCCGCTCCAATTAATCGTGATCATTAAGCCTTTGTAGGGTTAAATCCGGCTGTTTCCTTGACTTTCCGGCAGTTTCCCACTATTCGCCGCAACCATTGGAGCCCAATCTCAAGGGCTATAGAGCGATGTTCGCGAGAACAGGAACGGAAACTACTTCCCTTTGACCACTTTTGCTGACCTTGGCCTGAGCCAAAAAGTCCTTTCTGCCGTCACCGATGCCGGCTACACGATACCCACACCTATTCAGGCTGGCGCAATCCCGCCGGCGCTGCAGCGGCGGGACATTCTCGGCATCGCACAGACAGGCACCGGCAAGACGGCCTCCTTCGTTCTTCCGATGTTGACGCTGCTCGAAAAGGGCCGCGCCCGCGCCCGCATGCCCCGCACCCTGATCCTCGAGCCGACGCGCGAACTGGCAGCCCAAGTTGCCGAGAATTTCGAGAAATACGGCAAGAATCACAAGCTGAACGTGGCGCTCCTGATCGGCGGCGTGTCCTTCGACGAGCAGGACCGCAAGCTTGAACGCGGCGCGGACGTCCTGATCTGCACCCCTGGCCGCCTGCTCGACCATTGCGAACGTGGCAAGCTGCTGATGACCGGTGTCGAAGTCTTCGTCATCGACGAAGCCGACCGCATGCTCGACATGGGCTTCATCCCCGATATCGAACGTATCGCCAAGATGATCCCCTTTACGCGCCAGACGCTGTTCTTCTCGGCAACCATGCCGCCGGAGATCCAGAAGCTGGCCGACCAGTTCCTGCAGAACCCCGAGCGCATCGAAGTCGCCCCGCCGTCCTCGACGGCGAAGACGGTGACCCAGCGCCTCGTCGCCTGCCACAACAAAGACTACGAGAAGCGTTCCAAGCTGCGCGACCTGATCCGCGCCCAGGATGATCTCAAGAATGCGATCATCTTCTGCAACCGCAAGAAGGACGTCGCCGACCTCTTCCGGTCGCTCGACCGCCACGGCTTCTCCGTCGGCGCCCTGCATGGCGACATGGACCAGCGTTCGCGCACGACCATGCTGGCGAATTTCAAGGCCAACGCGATCACGCTGCTCGTCGCCTCCGACGTCGCCGCCCGCGGCCTCGACATCCCCGATGTCAGCCACGTCTTTAATTTCGACGTTCCGATCCACGCCGAAGATTATGTCCACCGCATTGGCCGAACCGGTCGCGCGGGACGCTCCGGCGCCGCCTTCACCCTGGTGACGCGCAGCGATACCAAGTTCCTTGATGCCATCGAAAAGCTGATCGACAAGAAGATCGAATGGCTTGATGGAGACCTGTCGGCGCTTCCCGCGCCGGCGGAAAGCCATGACGAAAACCGTGGAAAACGCGGACGCGACAAGGGTCGCGAGCGGCGCGGGGGTCATAAATCCGATACGCGCAGCGAGTATGTCAAACCGGTAGAGGAACAACAGGTGGTAGAAGCGGTGAAGGTGGAGGCGATCAAGGTGGAGCCGGTTGTGAATAAAGTGGAACCGGTTTCCGCAGAACGCCGCACGGACAAGCGTCGCGACCAGAACCCGCGCAACAACCGCAACAATCCGTCGCCGGCCAATGACGACAACCGCGATCGTCGTCGCAACCGTCACCACGACCATGACGACGGCCCGACGCCGGTCGGCTTCGGCGATGACATCCCCGCCTTCATGCTGATCGTTGCTGCCGCTAAGGCCTGATCCCTGTGGGTCAGCCCGGTATCGATTTCCCCGGTCTCGGGGTTGGTCTTGCCATCCTTCGGGATGGCAAACTGCTTTTGTGCAAGCGCATGAAGGCACCGGAAGCCGGCCACTGGAACATCGTGGGCGGCAAGGTTGACCATATGGAGCCGGCAGAACTTGCCGCGCGCCGCGAAGCTGAGGAAGAGACGGCACTGGTAATCGGTGCAATCCGCTATCTCGGCCTGACCGAGCAGCGGATCGAGGCGGACCGCCAGCACTGGATTTCCCTGCTCTATGTCACCGATGACACGACCGGCGAGCCGCAGCTCACCGAACCAGACAAGCTCTCGGAGATCGGCTGGTTTGATCTCGACGATCTGCCGCAGCCGCTTTCGGTCTTCACCCAGACGGTTCTCACTTATCTGCGCTGAGCGGCTTCCCGCTCGGTGATCCGGATCGCGGCATCAAGCGCGATCCGCGCCCACTTCGCCATCATGTCGGGATCGTCGAGCGCCTCGTCCGGGACCGTCCAGTAGGGCATGGCCACGGGCTTGCCATTGCGGCCCTCATAGCGCCAGCGCTTGGCGCCAGCTTCTTCCAGCAGCGCCGCACTCTCGTCATCGCCCTTCAGCATCAACTCGCCGCGCAGTTCGAGTGCGAAGATGATGCCGCGCGCATAGATGCCCTTGCCGCCGAACATCCGTCGGATCGTCACAGGGCCGACCGCCTCGAACATCTCCTCGATTGCCGCATTGTCCATGTTCAGTCCCTCAGGATGCCCCCGGCGGCCTGCACCGCCTCGGGCGTATCGACATCCACATACGCGGCCGCACCAAGCTCCACATCGATGATCGGCAGGCCGCAGGTCTCGATCACTTGCCTGGCACCCACGTCCCCCTCCAGCAGCATCAGGTCGGCAAAGGTCGCACGCGGCAGGATGACCGGATTGCCGCGCTTGCCGTTAGCGACGGCACGCACGATGGCACGCCCCTCCGCCTCCAGGAAGGCAAAATTCAGCCGCTGGAGGTCATCAGCCTGCAAGCCGGGCATATCGGCGAGCAGCACCATGACGCCCGCGACTTCCGCCAACTCAGGCGCAGACAAACCCGCCTTCAGCGAACTCGCCATGCCAGTCGCAAAGTCGGGATTGTCGACGAGGGTCAGTGGTAGGTGCGCCAGTGCCTCAGACACCTCCGCAGCCCGATGTCCCGTCACGGCCACCAGCGGTCCCGGCAGCGCATCGAGCGCCCGCTCGGCAATACGGCGCACCAGCGGAACGCCCTCAAATTCGGCGAGCAGTTTGTGGCCCGCATCGCCCATGCGGCTGGCACGCCCGGCCGCCAGCAGGACGGCCCCCAGATCACGCTCGGACAGGCTTGCGCGCGTCGCTTCGCGCGGCAGCGGGCGGCTCGGGATCTCCATCAAGAGGCCTCCTACACCCCAGCCTGTCATCTCGGCCCGATCGGGTGGATGACCGGCGAGGATCCTGTTCAGCACCCAGTCGAAGCCGTTCTCCTTCGGCGATCGGGCGCAGCCGGGCGCACCGATAACCGGCACACCATCGACGTGGCCGAGCACGAGCAGATTGCCCGGATCCACCGGCAGGCCGACCTGGGTGACATCGCCACCTGCAAGCCGGATGGCCGAGGGAATGACATCCTCTTGATCGGCGACCGCTGAGGCGCCGAAGACCACGATCAGTGGAGGAGCATCTCGTTCAGGCAGTGTTTCCTCAAGAGCCGCACGCAGTGCCTGTGCCACAGCCTCGGCCCGATGGGCCACGCGCCGTTCCGAAACCAACCGGCTGCCCGAGGGCATAAGCCGCGCTTCGAGCACGCGCGCCGTCTTCTCCATGACGGACGGTTTGAGCGACGGCAATTGCGTCGCAATGAGATGGACGCGATGCGCGCGGTAGGGGGCCACTTCGAAGGCGCGAGTTTGCTCAAGGATCGTCGTCGCGCGCTCCACGCTCGCACCCGCGACCGCCAGCGGAATGATCTTGATCGTCGCCACGAGATCGCCAGCCCGGACTTCGCGACGATCGCTGAGACAGGCGAGCGTGATATCAGGGTCCACCGCATTGAAGCGATCGACGACAGACCTGTCGCCGAGGAAGAGTCCGTTCTCGCTGGCGTAGAAATTCACCCGCCCCGTCGAGGCGGGACTGCGGCTGAGCCCCTTGGGCTTGATGGCGGCGCTCAGTCTCTCGGCAGCCTCATCTTCCGTCAGGTCACCCGGCTCGAGGCGACAGGCGATCACGGTTGAGATGCCCTCGGCGGTCAGGCGCGCGATATCACCGGCCTGCAGGAGGTGGCCCTTTGAAAGCTTGCCGGAGGAGAGTGGCTGGGAATGCGCGAGGATCGAACCTTCGGCCTCGACGGTCGGGATTGGCCCGAACTTCATGCGGAGGCTTCTTGCGGGATCGAGGCGGAGACGAGGCTGCGCCTTCGCAGCGACTGGATGATCTCAGCGAGGATGGCGACCGCGATCTCCGCCGGCGTGGCAGCACCGATATCGAGACCGATCGGGGCGCGGATGCCGGCAATGGCCTCGCCATCAAGGTCGGCCGCCGTCAATCGCTCGATCCGCTTTGCATGGGTTTTGCGCGAACCCAGCGCACCGACATAGAAACAGCCGGCGTTAAGGCCTGCGATAAGACCGGGATCGTCGATCTTCGGATCATGGGTGACGGCGACTATCGCGCTGTAGCGATCAAGCGGCATGCTCGCAAACACGTCGTTAGGCCAGTCGGCGCGCAGGTCGATGCCGGCGAAACGCTCCGGTGTTGCGAAGGCCGTACGCGGATCGATGATGGTCACCGCGAAGCCTGCAAGCGCCGCCATCGGGGCCAGCGCCTGGCTGATATGCACGGCACCGATCACCACGATCCTCGGCGGCGGGAGTTGCACGTTGAGGAAGAGGCTCCGACCGTCGATCTCGACCATGCCCGACTTTCCGGACCGCAGCCGCGCCTCGATTTCCTGTCCGAGGTCACCCGTCGGCACCTGATCTTCCGTGATCAGCCGGGACGTGCTCGCGGCGAGATCGCTCACCAGCACGGCGCCGCGACGGTCCCGCTTGGCAGCATTCAAGGCCGTAAGCGTCGAAACATCCATCAGCCGAGCCTCTCGACATGCACGCGGATACGCCCGCCACAGGAGAGCCCGACGCGCCAGGCGGTTTCGTCGGCAACGCCGAATTCGAGCATCTTTGCTGCCCCGCTCTCGATCACATCGAGCGCCTCGGTAATCACCGCCCCTTCGACGCAACCGCCGGAGACCGAGCCTTCGAAATTTCCCTCGCCGTCGATGACAAGATGGCTACCGACCGGGCGCGGCGCCGAGCCCCAGGTTTCGATGACGGTGGCGATGGCGACGGACCGGCCCTCGGAGTGCCAAGTCTCGGCAATCGCGAGTGGGTCGCGCAGAATGATTTCTGTGGTCATGACGGGCTCCCTTCAGAACCGAGATAACGCTTCGGGTCGCAATCTCGATCCGGCGCACCGGACAAAGATTGCACCAGATCCGACAGGGCTTCCAGATTGTGCACCGAGCGCAACTCATCGACATGCGGCAGCATGGCGCGAACTCCACGGGCGCGTGCCTCGAAACCGGCAAAACGCAGAAGCGGATTGAGCCAGACGAGGCGGCGGCAGGAGCGGTGCAGGCGATCGGTTTCACGCGACAGAAGCTCCACCTCGTCACGCTCCAGCCCGTCGGTGATGAGCAACACGGCAGCGCCCTGCCCCAGCACGCGCCGCGCCCAATGCCGGTTGAAGAGCTTAAGCGTCTCGCCGATACGCGTGCCGCCCGACCAATCAGCCACGGCATCGGTGCACTGGGCGATCGCCTCGTCCGGGTCACGGTGGCGAAGCTGGCGGGTGACATTGGTGAGCCGGGTGCCGAACAGGAAGGTGTGCACCCGACGCCGGCGCTCGGTCAGCACATGCAGAAAATGCAGGAAGATGCGGGTGTACTGGCTCATCGAGCCGGAGATGTCGGCGAGGATGACGAGCGGCGGCGGCTGTTGCCGGCGCTCGCGGAATTTCGGCAACATCAGGTCGCCGCCGGTGCGCAGCGACTGACGCATCGTCGCCCGCGGATCCACGGTGCGTCCTCGCAGCGACAGCCGATAGCGCCGGGTCTGGACCAGATCGAGCGGCATGGCGAGCCGTTCGATGGCGCGGCGAGCATCCTTAAGCTCGCTGGCGGTCATCTGCCCGAAATCGAGCCGACGAAACACCTCCTGGCCTGAAACCGTGAGACGGGCATCAACCTCGACATCCGGCTCGTCGCGTGGTTTGGGCTCGCGTTTGCGGTCGGCAAACAGCGCATCGCTGACGCGCGCACCACCTGCCTTCGGCTTATGCCGCTCCCCGATCGCAGCCACCGGCGACATCAGCTGGATCATCTTGCCGACGAGATCGCGCGACCGCCAGAAGATCGAAAAGGCCTCGTCGAAGACGGGCTGATCCTCGTGGCGTTTGACGAAGATGGCCGATAGGGCCGCATGAAACTCTACGTGCGAGCCGATGCCGATCGCATCGATCGCCGCGATGGCATCGATGACGGCGCCAGGCCCGGGCTTCAGACCAGCTTTTCTCAAGACGCGGGCAAAATGCACGATATTGTCGGCAAGCCGTCCGTCCCCTTGAGCCGGTGGCGGCACGACGATGCCGTCGCCTCCACTGCCCTGGTGCGGCCCGAAGGTTTCCATCTCAGCCAGCCTTCGCCAGCAACTCGGCCTTGACCTCGGAGAGCAGCTTTTCGCCTTCACTCCCCTGGATGCGGGCAATGTCCTCCTGATATTTCAGGAGCGTGCCCAGCGTATCCGCAATCGTCTCCGGATCAAGTGCGAGGCGATCGAGTTCGGTAAGCGCCGTCGCCCAATCGATGGTCTCCGCGATGCCGGGGTTCTTGAAGAGATCGACGGTCCTCAGCTTCTGCACATAGGCAACGATCTGTCGGGAGAGCTGCTCGTTGCAGCCCTTCACCTTCCGCCTGATGATGGCGAGTTCGTCGGCAGCGGCCGGATAATCGACCCAGTGATAGAGGCAGCGGCGCTTCAAGGCGTCGTGCACTTCGCGGGTGCGGTTGGACGTCACGATGACGATCGGCGGCTCGCCGGCCGTGATCGTGCCGAGTTCCGGGATCGTCACCTGGAAATCCGACAGCAGCTCCAGCAGGAAGGCCTCGAACTCCTCGTCGGCGCGGTCGACCTCGTCGATCAGGCAGCACCGGCGCCCGGCCATCCGGCGCGGACAGCGCCTGGAGGACAGGGCGGCGGATGAGATAGCGTTCGGAAAAGATGTCGCTTTCGAGCCGCGAACGGTCCGAGACGCCTGAGGCCTCGGCCATGCGGATTTCCAGCATCTGGGCCGGATAATTCCACTCATAGACGGCGGAGGCGACGTCGAGACCTTCATAGCACTGCAGCCGGATCAGCGGGCGGTCGAGGGCCTTGGCGAGCACCTTGGCGACTTCGGTCTTGCCGACGCCCGCCTCGCCTTCCAGAAACAGTGGGCGCTTCATCCTGAGGGCCAGGAACAGCACGGTCGCAAGCGGCCTTGCCGCCAGATAATCCTCCTCCGACAGAAGATCGATGATGCCATCGATCTTCTCCGGCAGGACCTTTCCCGAGCTTTCCGCCATGTCTCCTCCCATGTTTGAGCGGAAGCTTATAGCGTGCGGTAGCCCCGGTCCAGATAGATGAGCGACGGCTCACGCGCGCCGAAATGCACGGCCTTCACTTCGCCGAAGAGCACCGTATGCGTGTTGGTGACCTTACGGTCGGTGACCACGCAGTCGAAGGCGACGATGGCATCGGAGAGCACAGGCGAGCCCGTCTCCATGACCTGCCATTCCGCAAGCGCGAATCGCTCTTCGGACGTCAGCTTACCGAAGCCGGCAAAGGCATTGGCGAGATCCTGATGATGGGCGCCCAGCGTATTCAGCGCGAAATGTCCGCTCTTGAAGAGCACGGCATTGCTCGGATTGCTGTTGTTGAGGCAGGCGAGCACGGTCGGTGGACTGTCGGAGACAGAGCAGGCCGCCGTGATCGTCACGCCACGCCTGACACCCTCATGCTCCGTCGTCACGATCTGCACATGCCCCGCATAGCGGCTCATGGCTTCGCGATAGGCGACCGGATCCAGACCATGCATGCTCAAATTCACGTCTCCCCTTGAAGGCATTCCCCGTACAAACCGCAATATGGGCCGCGGCCCTTACCTTTTCCACAACAGGAGCACGATTTCGTTCCAACCACCCGAGGAAGGCCGGAAAGCCAGCATTTCCAATTGGCTGTGCTTTCGGCTAGGATTGCGCCATGATGCAGAAGCCCCTGTTGAAACTTGCTCTCGCAACCTCGTTGCTCCTGGGCGCCAGCCTCGGCGCGCCCTCGGCCGCCGTGTTCAAGCTTGCCGTCGTCGCACCCCAGAATGGCCCATTCGCGGTGCTCGGAGACCAGGTTCGCCAGGGTGCATCACTCGCTGCGGGCAAGCTATCGATCACGCTCGTTGAAATCGACGAAACCTGCAGCGAAGGCAGCGGCAAGGCAATTGCCGACGCCATTTCGGCAGCGGGCGCAACGGCCGCCATCGGATTTCTTTGCAGCGAGAGTTTAAAGGACGCCCTTCCCACGCTGAGCCAAGCCAATGTGCCGGCCCTCACCCTGTCGGTTCGCTGGAAGGGATTGATGGAAGATGCGATCAAGGAAGGCTCGCCGCTCTTTCGTCTAGCGCCGAATGCTGACCAGGAGGCCGCCAAGCTTTCCGACGTGATCCTGCGCGACTGGGCGGGTTCAGCCGTTGCACTTCTGGAAGACGGCACCATTCGTGGGCGCGAACTGACGGAAGCAATCCGGACGAGCCTTGAAGAACGTGGCCTGAAGCCGGCCTTTGTCGATACTTTCCGCCCGGGCCAGGAGCAGCAGCTGACGCTTGTCCGGCGCGTGAAAGCTGCCGGCATCACCCACGCCTTTATCGGAGGCGACCGCGGCGACGTGGCGGTCATCGCGCGAGACGCGAAGTCGGAAGGCCTGTCGCTGACCCTGCTCGGCGGCGAGGCCATGCGCGCGGCCGACGAGCCTGTGGCCCTGGAAGATGGCGTGCTCGCAGTCGGCCTGATCGAGACACCCCAGGAGCCTGCCGCAGCAGCGCTTGTGGCTGAACTCACAGAGGCGAAGATCACGCCGGAAGGCTATGTCGTACCCGCCCATTCCGCCGTGACCATCCTTGCCGATGCCTGGGGCATTTCCTCAGCCATGGGCACGCCCGTTGCGGATGCCCTCATCGGCACGACCTTCGAGACGGCGCTTGGTCCGGTCACCTTCGGCGAGGATCACGAGCTGACCGACAACCCCTATCGCCTGCTGCAATGGCAGGGCGACCGGTTCGTGCCCGTGCCGGAAAAGACGCAGTAGAGGCCCTCAATCGCGATAGGGCCAAAAGGCCTGGCTGAAGACCCCTCCATCGACCCAGATCGTCTGGCCGGTGACGAAAGCCGATTGCGGACCGGCGAGGAAAAGGATCGGACCTGCGATATCCTCCGGCGTGCCGACGCGGCGGAGCGGCGTCACATCCCCCCAGGTCTTGGCATAATCGGGCGCCTCGGCCTGTGTGCGAGCCGTCTCGATCGCCCCCGGCGCCACGCAATTGACGCGGATCTGACGCGGCCCGAGCTCGACGGCAGAGACCTTGGTCAGTTGCTCGATGCCACCCTTCGACGCAGTATAGTCCACGAGCTTGGGGAAGGCGTGTTTGTTGCAGCCGGAGCCGAGATTGATGATCGAGCCCCCCTTGCCCGCATCCACCATGCGTCGGGCGACACGCTGGGTATTGAGGAACGTGCCCTTGAGGTTGGTGCTGATGACGGCATCCCAGCGCTCTTCGGAAAGCTCGAGCATCGAGGCCCAGGTCTGGATGCCGGCGTTGTTGACCAGCACATCGGGTGTCTGGCCCGCCCAGTCAATCACCTCGTCGAGGAAGGCTTCGATCGCTGAACTGTTGGCCACCTCGCATTCTCGGCCCACGGCGCGTCCGCCGAGCGCCGCGGCCTCTGCCTCGACTTCGGCAGCAGCATCACTCTGACCAAGATGGGTGAAGGCGACGTCATAACCCTCGCACACGAAGGCGGACACAAGGTGTCGACCGATGCCGGAACTGCCGCCGGTGATGATTGCGAACTTGGCCATGTCGTCCTCCCAGACTGCTTTGATGTGTCCGAGGGATGAAGGGCCAGGCGGCGATCGTCAAGGGCAGGCATCGCGATGGGGCGTTCTCATCCCAAGGCATGGTTGCCGCCCGGGGTCGCCGATGCTATGCGGACGCCGAGCCATCGCCCCGTCTGCCAAGGCAAGCAACGCCCAGACGGCGCGCAACCGTCCTGCCCGTCGAGGATAACAAGATGACCCGCCCTCTCCTGATCTCGCCCTCCATTCTCGCAGCCGACTTCTCCCGCCTCGGCGAAGAAGTCCGCGACGTCGTCGATGCCGGCGCGGAATGGGTGCATCTCGACGTCATGGACGGCCATTTCGTGCCGAACATCTCCTTCGGCCCGGCGGTGATCAAGGCGCTGCGCCCGCACACCAAGGCGGTCTTCGACTGCCACCTGATGATCGCGCCTGCGGATCCCTATCTCGCGGCCTTTGCCGATGCCGGCTGTGACATCATCACCGTCCATGCGGAAGCAGGCCCGCATCTGCACCGCTCGCTGCAGACCATCCGGGCACTCGGCAAGAAGGCCGGCGTTTCGCTCAACCCGGCGACCCCGCTTTCGATCCTAGAGCACGTGATGGATGATCTCGATCTGATCCTTATCATGAGCGTCAACCCGGGCTTCGGCGGCCAGAAGTATATCCCCGCAATGACCGACAAGATCGCCAAGGCGAATGCGCTGATTGGTAATCGCCCGATCGATCTCGAAGTCGATGGTGGCGTGACGGCTGATAATGCCGCGGAAATCGCCAAGGCCGGCGCCAATGCCCTCGTCGCGGGTTCCGCGATCTTCAAGGGCAAGGGCGTTGACGACTACCGCAAGACGGTCGACACTCTGCGCATGGCAGCCGAGGGAGGTCGCGGTTGAGGATAAAGCTTTCCGCCATTGCACTCGTTCTCCTGACGGCCTCTGCCGCGAGCGCCGGTGACGTGGCGGAGATGCGACCGATCGGCTTCTCTCCGGACGGCAGGTTCTTCGCCTTCGAGCAATTCGGTCAACAGGACGGCTCCGGCTTTGCCTATGCGGAAATCCAGGTGATCGATACGCAGACTGATACCTATGTGCCCGGCACGCCGGTTTCGGTCCTGATCCGTCGCGAAGAAGCATCGGTCGGCGAAGCGCGGGGTGAGAGCCTCGCTCAGGCAAAGGCAATCCTCGACATCAGAAAGATCGGTGACGACCCGGGCTTTCTGGTCGCCCTGTCGCCAATTGGGGAATTGTCGGAACAGGTTCGCGAGCTGCGCTATCAGGCCTTCCCGAGTTTCTACGTCTCCGATGGCATCCATCGCCTGTCTCTGGAAGAATTCGGCGTCGAAGGCGCGGAACTCTGCCGCAACATGAACGTCGATGTTCAGGGCTTTGCGTTATCGCTCGCCGATGACAAGAATCCTGACGCGCGGCGCGAGGTCTATCGCGACAAGTCCGTCCCGAAGAGCCGCAATTGCCCGAGCGCTTATGCGATCGGTGGCGTGGTGACACCCGCCTATGGCTCGCCCGCGCCGCACATGGTCATGATCCAGGTCGTCTCCCTGGGATTCGAGGGCAACAATCTGCGCTGGCTCGCCGCCTGCGGCCTCGTCGGCGCTGGCGATGGTTTCCAACGCCTGCGTTGTGGATCTTCGGTTCGATCGCCTGGGGCTTTGCCATGGCGGCAAGCTTCCTGCTCTCGGTCCATGTCTTCGGTCGCGCCACCGGAAGCCATGATCTCGGCCTCACGGCGATTTACGCAGGCGGTGGCCTCCTGGGCTGGCTGGTCGCGCTGCCGCTGATCCACCTCGTAACCCAGAGGCGCCGGCCATCCGTGGTCCTGGCTGGATGGGTGCTGCTCCTGGGTGTTGTCACCATCGGCGCAACGGCTGGCCTCTACGCGCTGCAATACCGCCATTTCTATGCCCATTGGCACGCGCCCTTTGCCTCACGCATCTGGGGCTACCAGATGTTCTACACGACCGCCGTGGCCCTCTATCAGTTCGCGGTGCTGGGTGTTCGGCATCTGCTGCCGGCCGGTTTTGCCATGCTTATCGCCTTGAGCGTGGTGATGGCCCGCCGCAGCCGTTGAGCTTGCCGCCCCACTTTGCTAAGGGGGGCCAGCATTTTCCAAGTCCAACGAAAGACGAGCCCGATGATCCCGCGTTACTCCCGGCCGGAAATGGTCGCCATCTGGTCCCCCGAAACCAAGTTCCGCATCTGGTTCGAGATCGAGGCCCATGCCTGCGACGCGCTCGCCGATCTCGGCGTGATCCCGAAGGAATCCGCCCGCACCATCTGGGAAAAGGGTGGCCCGGCCGAATTCGACGTCGCACGCATCGACGAGATCGAGGCCGTCACCAAGCACGACGTCATTGCCTTCCTGACGCATCTCGCCGAATTTATCGGCCCGGATAGCCGCTTCGTCCACCAGGGCATGACATCGTCAGATGTGCTCGACACGACGCTCAACATCCAGCTGGTCCGCGCCGCCGACATCCTGATCGCCGACATGGACCGCGTGCTGGCAGCCCTCAAGGCGCGCGCCTTCGAACACAAGGACACGGTCCGGATCGGCCGTAGCCACGGCATTCATGCCGAACCGACGACCATGGGCCTGACCTTCGCCCGCTTCTATGCCGAGATGGCCCGCAACCGCGATCGTCTGGTCAATGCCCGCGCCGAAGTCGCGACCGGTGCGATTTCGGGTGCCGTCGGCACCTTTGCCAATATCGACCCGCGCGTCGAAGAGCATGTCTGCGCAAAGCTCGGCCTCGTGCCGGAGCCAATCTCGACCCAGGTCATCCCGCGCGACCGCCATGCGATGTTCTTCGCCACGCTCGGCGTCATCGCCTCGTCGATCGAAAACGTCGCGATCGAAATCCGCCACATGCAGCGCACGGAAGTGCTGGAAGCGGAAGAATTCTTCTCGCCGGGCCAGAAGGGCTCGTCGGCCATGCCGCACAAGCGCAACCCTGTTCTGACGGAGAACCTCACCGGCCTCGCCCGCTTGGTCCGCATGTCGGTCGTTCCCGCCATGGAAAACGTAGCCCTCTGGCACGAGCGCGACATCAGCCATTCGAGCGTCGAGCGCGCGATCGGCCCCGACACCACCATCACCCTTGATTTCGCGCTGAACCGTCTGGCCGGCGTCATCGAAAAGCTCGTCATCTACCCCGAGAACATGTTGAAGAACATGAACAAGTTCAAGGGCCTGGTCATGAGCCAGCGCGTGCTTCTGGCGCTGACTCAGGCCGGCGTCTCGCGTGAGGACAGCTACCGCCTCGTCCAGCGCAATGCGATGAAGGTCTGGGAAAAGGCGCCGACTTCCTGGAAGAGCTGCTCGGCGATGAAGAGGTTCGCGCCGCCCTTTCGGAGGAAGACATCCGCGAGAAGTTCGACCTCGGCTATCACACCAAGCACGTCGACACGATTTTTGCCCGCGTCTTCGGTTGACCGGACGCGGCAACGCAACATGATGAACTGGCGGGCGCGGAAAAATCCGCGCCCGTTTCGTTTCGATCGAAGGACATGTCATGCAGCGTCTGGTTCGCTTAGCCACCCTGGCGATCTATGTAATCGCGGTTTTGGGCATCCTGCTCCTTGGCGGCAGCAAGTATGACTGGATGGCTGAGGTCGATCCGACCTTTGCCGCAAGCTCCATCAAGACCGAAGGCAGCCGGAACCTCGTCGCGACCCTGCTGCTACTCGCAGCCCTGAGCGCAATGGCGGCTCTCGCGGCATTAGCAAAACGAGAGGCAAACGCATTGTGCCTCTCGTCCTGTCCTTCATGGCGGTTCGCCATGCTCTGAGCCGGGCGTGATTGCCCCGCCGGAAGCCTAGACCACCAGCCGGCGATAGAAGTGCCAGGTCGCGTGTCCGAGCACCGGGACGATGACCACTAGGCCGACCATCAGCGTCGCCATTCCGATCGCAAGCAAGACCGCGACCATCAGGCCCCACACGGCAACCGGCACCGGATTGGCAAGGCTTGCCCTAACCGATGTACCGACAGCCGCCGCTGCTCCGCAGTCGCGGTCGAGCAACATCGGGAAAGCCACGATGCTGATTGTCAGGGCCACGAGTGCCAGAAGGAAGCCGAAGCCATTGCTCCAGAACAGGAAGGCCCAGGCGTTCGGGTGGTCGAAGATACCGGTGGCGAAGGCAAACACACCCGGCGCGGGATAGTCACCCACCATGGAGAGGTAGAGCCCGCGCGACACGACCAGCCAGACCATGAACAAGGTCACCAGATAGGCGCTCATCATCAATAGCGACGGCAGCGATGGCGATTTGAAGAGGTCGAGCACGTTCGACCAGTCGGCCGGTTGGCCGAGTTCGCGGCGCCGACTGATTTCCATGAGCCCGAGCGCCATGAGTGGCCCAAGCAGGGCAAAGCCGGTCAAAAGCGGGTAGACCATTGGCAAGAGTTCGACACCGGCACTCCAGCCGATCATCAGAGCCCCGGCGATAGGATAGATGAGAGCAACAAAGGCATAGTGGGAAGGCTTTTCGCGAAAATCCTCATAGCCTTCACGCAGTGCCGCAAAGACATCCGACACCGCGATCTGGCGCACCGCGGGCCGTTCGATGTTACCGGTAGCATTGGTCATCACATGGAAAGTCGACATTCTCACTTCCTCCTCGAGCAAACTGGATCGTCAAGCTGCAAAGTGAAATGCGGGGCGGCGTCGGGCCGAGAGGGTCGCGACAACGCGCCGTCTGTATTTTCTGGCGCATCGTCATCCGATCGACGCACCAGAGATGCTGATTAAGGAATTAGTGTATCAGCTAATATCCTTCCTGTCGCGTCCTGGAACCGCACGAAGGCGTGACACCCGCTCCCACTCGCCAGTAAGCCTTTTCGGAGCAAGCCCGATTTGCCCGAGCAGCCCACCAAAGCCGCCGAGGGCACCCTTCCCGCAATCGATCACCGCTTCCGCCTGGATATTTCGATCGAATGCGCCGACGAAATCTTGACGTCGCCGTTGCGCGACAGCAGATAGGGGCCATGAAAGTCTCTGAAGCAGAAATCCTGATCGTCCCCGGCTACACCAATTCCGGCCCCGAACACTGGCAGACCCGCTGGCAGCAGAAGCTCTCGACGGCAAGGCGCGTGGAACAGGCCGAATGGTCAAAGCCGGTTCGCGAGGATTGGATTGCCCGGGTTGCCGAAGAGGTGAACGCATCCACGAAACCCGTCGTGCTCGTTGGTCATTCCCTCGGCGTGCCCGCCATCGTGCATGCGATCCCGGAGATGAAACAGCGTGTCGCGGGTGCCTTTCTGGTGGCTCCCCCTGATGTCGCCAACCCGGACATTCGCCCCAAGCACCTGATGACTTTCGGGCCCTATCCGCGTCTTCCGCTCCCCTTTCCGTCGATCATGATCGCCAGCCGTAACGATCCTTTCGGCGAGTATGCGCATGCCGAGGAAATCGCCAATTCCTGGGGTTCCTTCCTGATCGATGCCGGAGAATCCGGCCACATCAACGCTGAATCCGGGCACGGTCCCTGGCCCGAGGGAACCATGGTTTTCGCCCAGTTTCTCGGGCGATTGTAAGATCACGGCATCAGGCGGCGCCGCCCGCGACCAATTGCAAACTTTGCCTTAATGTTCGCCTGAAACGACCGAGTTTAAATCCTTCTTAAGTTGACACTCATAGACTTCCTGCAACCATTCGAGGCCAGGAGCATGATTTTGCACCCAAAAGCAGCCAACACCGCCACTCCTGGTGCGGGTGAAGCGGACATCTTGCAACTCCCCTGGCCTGCGGCATGGCTGGAACCGGATGGCATCATCCGGAGTGCAAACGAGGCGATGTGCGCGGCCTTTAGCGAGCAACATATCGCTGGAAAGAACGTCGTCGATTGGCTGAATGGCGCCGATGCGCCGAAGATGGTCCTCGCCCTTAGCCGGATGATGGATGGCATCCCCTCCGCCCTCGAGATCGCCAAGACAAATGGAGACCGCCGGCACTTCATCGCAACCCTTGCCGGCCCGAGCGCCCATCGATCAGGACCCACGCCCACACTCCTTCAGCTGACTGATATCACGAACCTCCACCGGGAACTTTACGAGGTCAAGGAGCGCGAGAGCCGATGGAACCACGCGCTTGTTGGCTCGCTCTCCGGCGTATGGGACCAGCGCAGCTCGGGTGAACTCTACTATTCCGAGATCTGGCGACAGATCCGTGGCATGAGGCCCGGCGACACATTCCCGCCGACCACGGAGGACTGGCTGCAACTGGTGCACCCGCAGGATCGCGAGCGCGTCGTCCACTGCATCGAACGACAGAATGCCGGCGACCCGGAATACACCGTCTTCCAGTATCGCGAGCTGCACCGGGATGGTCACTATGTGTGGATCGAATGCCGGGGCGCCTGTGTCGAGCGGGACGCAGACGGAAAACCGGCCCGCATCGTCGGCACGGACACCGACATTACCGCGCGCAAGCACCAGGAAGAATGGCTTGACGGACTGTCTCGCCGCCTGAAGCTCGCCATCGACATCTCCGGCATCGGCATCTTCGAGACCGATTTCGATGCCGGGAGCAGTGAATGGGACGAAGGTATGCGCCGCATCTTCGAGGTCGACAATGATTGCGACGTCCAGATCGGCGGCTTCTGGGAAAGCAAACTGCACCCGGAGGATCGCAGCCGTACCTTGGCCAATGTTGCGGCGAAGATTGCTGAACTGAAGCCGTTCACAGACAATTACCGCATCATCGCCAGGGATGGCAGCACCCGCTACATCCGCTCGAATAGTCTGCCTTTCATGGATCATGATGGGCGGTTGAAGATGATCGGCGTGAACTGGGACGTGACCGAGGACCAGCGCCTCAGGCAGGAACTGGAGCAGCAGAAGACCCTTGCCGAAGCGCGCAACGCGGAACTGGAGCGGACCCGCCTGGAGGCCGAGCACTCGGCGTTGCACGATCACCTGACTGGCCTCCCCAACCGGCGTTACCTGGAGGAGAAGCTCGAAGAATGGCGCGCTGGCAGGGGAACGCTCGGCTCGGGCATCGCCGTCCTGCATATCGACCTCGACCGTTTCAAGCAGATCAATGACACACTGGGGCATGGCGCAGGCGACGCCATGTTGACGCTGGCGGCGAAGATCCTGCGCGAGAACATCCGTGCGACAGACTTCGCCGCCCGAATCGGCGGAGACGAATTCGTCGTTCTCATCGATCACGACGGCGCGACGCCGGCAATCGCCGCCATTGCAAGCCGCATCATTGCCCATATGCGACAACCCGCCTGGTATAACGGCCATGAATGCCGCTTCGGTGCCAGCATCGGGATTTCTCACAGCCTGACGCGCGACGCAGATCCCAAGCAATTGCTGCAAAACGCTGATATCGCCCTCTACAAGGCCAAAAATCTCGGTCGCAACCGGTTCGAGTTTTACGCACAGGCGAGCCGCACACTGCTTGCCGACACCAACCGCCTCTCCAGTGAACTCCTGCGAGCTCTGGAAAACGACGAGATATTCCCGCACTACCAGCTGCAGTTCGACGCTCGCACGCGGGCCGTGGTTGGCGCGGAGTGTCTCGCCCGTTGGCGCCACCCGACCCGCGGCATCCTTGGCCCGGACAAGTTCCTGCCGATCGCGGAAGAATACGGCGTGCTCGCCCAGATCGATGGCCTCATTCTGGAAAAGGCACTGACCGATCTGGAAGGCTGGCGCTCAGAAGGAATTGCGCCTCCGAAGATATCGGTAAACGTTTCGGCCCGGCGCCTGACGGATCCTGATCTCGCCCGAGGACTGTCCGACCTCGACATCAAGCCGGGAACAGTTTCCTTCGAATTGCTGGAGAGCGTCTTCCTGGATCGGCAGGACGCCGCCGTGATGAGCAATCTCGACATGTTGCGCCGGCTGGCAATCGATATCGAGATTGACGACTTCGGGACCGGACATGCGTCGATCGTCGGCCTGCTCAACCTCAAGCCGACGACACTCAAGATCGACCGGCAATTGATCGAACACGTGCCCGACAGCCAGGAACAGAGGATCCTGGTGAAGTCGATCATCCAGATCGCCCGCTCGCTCGGCATCAAGGTGACGGCGGAAGGCGTGGAGACGGAAGAACACGCCCGCATCCTCAGCCGCCTCGGTTGCGATGTGCTTCAGGGATACGGACTGGCCTGGCCTGCCAGTGTCGCAGATGCGACCGAGCTCCTCAGAAAACACAAAAAATCCGCCCAGGCGTGAGCCGGGACGGATATATGTCGATGATTGCAGACCCTTGGATCAGGTGTTCTGGATCTGCTCGATGGCCTGACCGAGGAACTCGACCATCTTGGTGCGCAGTTCTTCGTCGGTGATCGATACGCCACCCGCCGTCAGATCACCCATCACCTTGCGGATCACGTCCTCGTCACCGGCCTCTTCGAAATCGGCAGCAACGACTTCCTTCGCATAGGCGTCCGGATCGGCCTTGCCGAGCAGACCGGCGGCCCAGAGACCAACGAGCTTGTTGCGACGCGCTTCAGCCTTGAAGCGCAGCTCCTGATCATGGGCGAACTTGTTTTCAAAGGCCTTTTCGCGATCACCAATGCCGCTCATATCGATCTCCCATTTTGTGCCGCCATCGTGCGGTTTCGTTTCCCCATTAATCAAAAGGGAGTACAAAGTGCAATGCAAACTTCCGCGATTCCGGGTGAGTCCCTGATGGCGCGACGTTTTGGCAGGAAGGGGTGATCTGCGCATTGTGAAAACGAAGGTTTTCCGTTAAGGGACCGCCTTAAAGACCGATCCACTGCGTCCGCGCTTTCGCGCCGGGA
The DNA here is from genome assembly GCA_965283865.1 of Allorhizobium sp. GTDB lineage: Bacteria > Pseudomonadota > Alphaproteobacteria > Rhizobiales > Rhizobiaceae > Allorhizobium. The sequence continues at coordinate 2,513,213 of CBDIQA010000001.1, read as the reverse complement.
TGCCAACAACAGAGAAAACCACCCATGAACCGTCGCCGCCGCGTTTACGAGGGCAAGGCAAAGATCCTCTATGAGGGTCCCGAGCCCGGCACGCTGATCCAGTTCTTCAAGGACGATGCAACGGCATTCAACAAGAAGAAGCATGAAGTCATCGACGGGAAAGGCGTTCTCAACAACCGAATCTCCGAATACGTCTTCACGCATCTGAACAAGATCGGCATCCCGACTCATTTCATCCGCCGCATGAACATGCGCGAGCAGTTGATCAAGGAAGTCGAGATCATCCCGCTTGAGATCGTCGTGCGCAACGTCGCCGCCGGCTCGCTTTCGACCCGCCTCGGCATTGAGGAAGGCGTGGTTCTGCCTCGCTCGATCATCGAATTCTACTACAAGTCGGATGCGCTCGCGGACCCCATGGTCTCCGAAGAGCACATCACTGCGTTTGGCTGGGCCAATCCTGCCGAACTCGACGACATCATGGCGCTCGCCATCCGCGTTAACGACTTCCTGTCCGGCCTGTTCCTCGGCATCGGCATCCAGCTCGTCGACTTCAAGATCGAATGCGGCCGCCTCTATGAAGGCGACATGATGCGCATCATCCTCGCCGACGAAATCTCGCCCGACAGCTGCCGCCTCTGGGACATCGCCACCCAGGAGAAGCTGGACAAGGACCGCTTCCGCCGCGACCTGGGCGGCGCTGCTCGAAGCCTATCAGGAAGTCGCCCGCCGGCTCGGCATCATCAATGAAAACGAACCGATCCGTGGCACCGGCCCGGTTCTCGTCAAGTAAGCTTCGGAGAAGAGATCAGTGATCAAGGCACGTGTCACCGTTACCCTGAAGAACGGCGTCCTCGACCCACAGGGCAAGGCCATTGAAGGCGCACTCGGCGCCCTCGGTTTCGACGGCGTAGGCCAGGTCCGCCAGGGCAAGGTTTTCGACCTCGAAGTCGAAGGCACCGACAAGGCGAAGGCGGAAAGCGACCTGAAGGCCATGTGTGAAAAGCTCCTCGCCAACACGGTTATCGAGAATTATACTATCTCCATCCCCTAAGGGTTGCAGGAGATGCGCGATGGCCGAGATAACGAACGAACTCATGTATGAGTTGTTGAAGCGCGTCCATGCCGATTTGGCGAATATGCGCGAAGACAATCGAGGACTGAGGCAGGACATTATAAGCCTTCGCAGCCACATGCACGTCATGCAAGGCGACTTGAACAATCTGCATGGAACTATGGCGCAGGTTCTTGTTCGTCTCGACCGGATAGAAGATCGCCTCGAATTGCGTGAACTCGCAGAGGCCCAAGCAAGGTTTGAGCCACAGCCATGAAATCAGCCGTCGTCCAACTTCCCGGCCTCAATCGTGACCGCGACATGATCGCGGCGCTGACCAAGATCTCCGGCCAGGCGCCCGTCACCATCTGGCAGACCGAGACTGACATTCCCGATGTAGACCTGATCGTCATTCCGGGCGGCTTCTCCTATGGCGACTACCTGCGTTGCGGCGCGATCGCAGCCCGCATGCCGGTGATGCAGGCGATCAAGGAAAAGGCCGAGCAGGGCGTCAAGGTCATCGGCGTCTGTAACGGTTTCCAGATCCTGGTCGAAGCAGGCATGCTGCCGGGTGCCCTGATGCGCAACCAGTCGCTCAAATTCGTCTGCAAGGAAATCAAGCTGGAAGTGGTGAACGCCGATACCGACTTCACCCGCGCCTATGCCAAGGGCCAGATCATTCGCTGCCCGGTCGCTCACCACGACGGCAACTACTTTGCCGATGCCGAAACGCTGAAGACGATCGAGGGCAATGGCCAGGTGGTGTTCCGCTATGCCGACGGCACCAATCCGAACGGCTCGATGAACGATATCGCCGGCGTCATCAACGCCCGCGGCAATGTTCTCGGCATGATGCCGCATCCGGAGAACCTGATCGAGGCTGCCCATGGCGGCAATGACGGTCGCGGCATCTTCGCCTCGGCACTCGACGTCATCGCGGCCTGAAGTAAGCTTCGCTTAACCACGGACCTTTAAGGGAAGGCGGCAGTCAGCCGAAAGATCGCCCATGCGCCGCTTCGCCTTCTCCGTCATTCTCCTTGCAGCAATGGGCCTCACGGCCTGCAAGCCAGAGGCCCCTCGGCCCGAAGTGCGTGGACAATCCGCGCTGGACATCATGGAAAAGGTGGCAGTCGCTGCGAACCGCTGCTGGTTCAAGTCCGGAGACGCCGCTTTCCGGACCTACCAGCTTTCTCCTGAACTGAGCTCCTTCTCCGGTCGCCCACGTATCCTCCTGGTTCGCAAGGGATCCCGAGACGACCGACCCGTGCTCGTGGTTCAGGCCGAGGGAACGCCCCCTCGTCTCGACGCCTTCGGTCCTCTTCTGAACGAGGATGTCGCGCCGCGGATCCGCCAGGACGTCGTTCGCTGGGCGAATGGCAGGAAAGACTGCTGATCAGAACGGCGGCTGATAGGGCCGCTCGATCAGGAGCAGACGCGACTTGCTAATTTCACGCTCGGCTACATCAGGCGACAGCCCCACATCCCGCAACTGATCTTCGGTCAATTGTGAGAGATGGACGCGCGTCGTCCGTCGCCGCCGCCACAGCGCCAATGCCCTTCCCGCAGCCTGAATGGTCCCAGCCAGCCACGCCAATCTTGGCGGTTGAACCGGGGCAACCCCGGCCTTCGAACCGATTGTCTCTATTGTCACCATAACGAAAATTCCCGATGTCAATTCCTGTGATGACAGCATATGAATTGACTCCTATTGGGTGACAATCTATAGAATTGTCATCATGACAAATTGGCTCCCTTCCCTCGATACAGGTACTGGCCCGCTTTATGTCCGCATTGCGGATGAAGCGGAAAACGCCATCAAATCAGGCGCACTGCCCAATGGCGCCAAATTGCCGCCGCAACGCGATCTCGCCTATGACGTCGGGGTGACAATAGGGACAATCTCCCGTGCCTATGCCTTGCTGCGTGAAAGAGGGCTCGTTACCGGCGAGGTCGGTCGCGGCACCTATGTCCAAGGCAACGACGACAGCGGCGCGGCGCGACCCCGCGATCCTGTGTCGATCAACTATGGCGGTACACGCGCCATCATCCCACCGCCCGGCAAGCTGCGCTTCGACACGACGGCCGCGATCGATGTCGGTCAGGCAGAACTGGTCGGGCGCATCATGGCGGAGATCGCGTCGGCTCATCCGGGCGAGATTTCGAGCTATACCCGAACCCTTTCCCCCGACTGGCTGGAGGCGGGCCGGCAATGGCTGTCTTCGGGCAGCTGGACACCCGATGCGGAACAGATCCTGCCGCAACTTGGCGTCCATGCCGGGATCAACGCCGTGGTCGCCGCCGTCAGCGGCGCGGGCGACCGGATCGTCTGCGAGCATCTGACCTATTCGCAGGTCTCCCGCAGCGCAAATCTCATGGGCCGGCAGATTGCACTGGTCGATCTCGGACCAGGATGGAATCTTGCCGGAGGATTTCGAGCGCGTCTGTGCCCGCGAGCATCCGAAGGCCGCCTTCATCATGTCATCGGGCCAGAACCCGACGCTCGCCTGCCTGCCACTCTCTCGGCGCAAGGACATCGTCGACATCGCGCGCAAATACAATGTCTGGCTGATCGAGGACTACCTCTATGGCGGCATGATCGCAGATGAGATTCCGCTGCTGGCCGAACTCGCGCCAGACCGGACCTTCCTGCTGAACGGATTGTCGAAATGTGTCGCAGCCGGCGTGCGCGGGGGCTGGGTCGCCTGTCCGCCCCATATGAGCCAGCGCGTCCGCGTGACCCAGAAAATGGTGAGCGGCGGCTTGCCTTTCCTTCTCGCTGAACTCTCTGCCCGGCTGGTGCTGTCGGGCGCCGCAGGCGAAATCCGCGGCAAAGTGCTGGCGGAAATCGGCGCGCGCGAAGCGGTCGTCCGCGAGCTTTTCGCCGGCAAGGACTTCCGCTCCCATCCGCGCCTGCCCTTCTTCTGGCTGAAGCTTCCCGAGCCCTGGATGTCCGGCACATTCAAGCAGGCCGTGCTCGATGCCGATGTCCTGATCGACGACGAGGACGAGTTCAAGCCTGCCCGTTCGTCGCGGGTCTATCACCATGTCCGCGTCGGCTTCAGCGAAGGCAGCGAACGCTCGATTTCGATCGAAGGGCTGAAGACGGTTCGGCGCATCCTCGACCAGTCGCCGCTCGGCACCAGCGCCATCGTCTGACCATCGGGAATAGCCAAGGCTTCTTGTGCTGGAAAGCGGCAGGAAAGGCCTGATTGCGCGCATTTTTCAAGTGCGCCGGGCGCAGGCTTGGGTTATAGCCTGCCTCGAAACCGATCTCCCACCGATCTCCATTGCCCTGAGAGCCAGATGACCGTTTCCAACTCCCGTCCCATCACCGCAGAATTGATCGCAAGCCACGGCCTGAAGCCGGACGAATACGATCGCATCCTGAACCTGATCGGACGCGAGCCGACCTTCACCGAGCTCGGGATCTTCTCGGCAATGTGGAACGAGCACTGCTCCTACAAGTCTTCCAAGAAGTGGCTGAAGACGCTGCCGACCAAGGGTCCGCGCGTCATCCAGGGACCGGGCGAAAATGCCGGTGTCGTCGATATCGATGATGGCGACGTCGTCGTATTCAAGATGGAGAGCCACAACCACCCGTCCTACATCGAGCCCTATCAGGGCGCAGCAACCGGCGTCGGGGGCATCCTGCGCGACGTTTTCACCATGGGCGCCCGTCCGGTCGCCGCCATGAACGCACTGCGCTTCGGCGCGCCGGATCACCCGAAGACCAAGCACCTGGTGGCTGGCGTTGTTGCCGGTGTTGGCGGTTACGGCAATTCCTTCGGTGTTCCCACGGTTGGCGGCGAAGTTGAATTCGACGCCCGCTACAACGGCAACATCCTCGTCAACGCGTTTGCCGCCGGCCTTGCCAAGGCAGACGGCATCTTCCTGTCAGAAGCCAAGGGCGTCGGCCTTCCGGTTGTCTATCTCGGAGCCAAGACCGGCCGTGACGGCGTCGGTGGGGCCACCATGGCATCGGCCGAATTCGACGAGTCGATCGAAGAGAAGCGCCCCACCGTTCAGGTCGGTGACCCCTTCACCGAAAAGTGCCTGCTGGAAGCCTGCCTTGAACTGATGCAGACCGGCGCCGTCATCGCGATCCAGGACATGGGCGCCGCCGGCCTCACCTGCTCGGCGGTCGAAATGGGCGCCAAGGGCGGCCTCGGCATCGAGCTGCGATCTCGACAAGGTGCCGGTGCGCGAAGAGCGCATGACGGCCTATGAAATGATGCTGTCGGAAAGCCAGGAGCGCATGCTCATGGTGCTCGAACCTTCCAAGGAAGAGGTCGCCAAGGCGATCTTCGTCAAATGGGGTCTCGACTTTGCGATCGTCGGTTACACCACTGACGACCTGCGCTTCCGCGTCATCCATCAGGGTGAGGAAGTCGCAAACCTCCCGATCAAGGAACTCGGCGACGAAGCCCCGGAATACGATCGCCCCTGGATCGAGCCGAAAACCCCTGCCACGCTCGCCGTGAACGACATTCCGGCCGGCGATGTCGCAGACGCGCTGCTCAAGCTCGTTGGCTCTGCCAACAACTCCTCGCGCCGCTGGGTCTATGAGCAGTATGACACGCTGATCCAGGGCAATTCGCTGCAGCTGCCGGGCGGCGATGCCGGCGTCATCCGCGTCGAAGGTCACGCCTCCAAGGCGCTCGCCTTCTCCTCGGATGTCACCCCGCGTTACGTCGAGGCCGACCCGTTCGAAGGCGGCAAGCAGGCGGTTGCCGAATGCTGGCGCAACATCACCGCGACCGGGGCTCTGCCGCTCGCCGCGACCGACAACCTGAACTTCGGCAACCCCGAACGCCCTGAAATCATGGGCCAGTTCGTCTTTGCAATCAAAGGCATCGGCGAAGCCTGCAAGGCACTCGACTTCCCGATCGTCTCGGGCAATGTCTCGCTCTACAACGAAACCAACGGCCAGGGCATCCTGCCGACCCCGACGATTGCCGGCGTTGGCCTGATGGCTGACTGGAAGAAGATGGCCCGCATCCGCTTTGCGGCTCAGGGCGAAGCCATCCTGCTCGCCGGCGCTCCATCCGGCTGGGGCACGCATCTTGGCCAGTCCTGCTATCTGCGGGACATCCACGGCCGCACCGATGGCCCGGCACCGCATGTGGATCTCGCGCATGAAAAGAAGGTCGGCGACTTCGTCCGCGGCCTGATCCAGGACGGTCTGGCGACCGCCGTGCACGACTGCTCGTCGGGCGGTCTTGGCCTCGCCGTCGCAGAAATGGCCATGGCATCGGGCATTGGTGCGCATATCAACGCATTGAACGATGCGAACCCGATCGCCGTCTTCTATGGCGAAGACCAGGGCCGCTATGTCCTGACCGTCACCGAAGCCAATGTCGATCAGGTCCAGGTCCGCGCCGAAGCCGCTGGCGTCTTCTGCCCGTGGATTGGCCGCACCGGCGGTTCGAACGTGGTTCTGGGCGATGCCAAGCCAGTTGCGGTCGAAGACCTCAAGACGGCCCATGAAGCCTGGTTCCCCGCCCTGATGGACGGCGAACTGGCGTAAGCCTTTCGATCACATGCCTGTGGAGCATGGGGTAGGCACGCCCTACCCCATTGAAACACTTCGGCGGATGGCCGATAGTCGGCCATTGCTGATTTGCATGAGGGATCCGTTACATGCCGATGAAACCAGGCGACATCGAAGACATGATCAAGGCCGGCATTCCGGGGGCGAAGGTCGTCATTCGCGACCTCGCCGGAGACGGTGATCACTATGCCGCCGAGGTCGTCGCCGAAGCCTTCCGGGGCAAGAGCCGCGTCCAGCAGCACCAGATGGTCTATGACGCCCTGAAGGGCAATATGGGCGGCGTGCTGCATGCACTCGCGCTGCAGACCAGTATTCCCGACTGAACGCGGCTGTCCTTGCCGAAACGAAATCTCAGGCCTGCCGTTCGACGGCAGGCCTTTTGTCATGACCTCGGATGAATGACCGGAGCGCGCGTCGAATCCAGCGCTTCGAAGCTGTTGGCCGGGAGCGGCCCCGCCGTCATCAAGGTGAAGTCGAAGCCGCTCGGCTGGTCGGGACCGAGCACATATTGCCGGTGCATGCGCAGAAAATCGCGGCGGTTCTTCTCGTAGCGCTCCGGCGACATCGCGTGCTTGAAACGGACGAAGACCAGCTTTGGCTGCGGCGCATCCTTGTGACCAGACAGCGCCACCGTATGGCATTTGTAGAGATGGATCGGGTCAGTCAGGCACTGGATGTCGAACCAGTCGATCGAGGGAGCACGCGCGACGCTTCCGATCCGACGACGCAGGACAGTCGCGCTCGACAACAGGCTGCACTGCAGAGCCGCTCCGCCCAGCGTGACGAAGACGATCCGCCGTCCCTCGAGAACGTCAGGTGCCTTCTCGATCAGGCGACCGACGACAGACAGGGCAAAATTGGCGCCCATGCTGTGCGATGTGACCAGGATTTCGTCCGACGGCTGTTTGAGCGCAGCGATCGCCTGATCCACCGCAGTCTCGATGAAGGATGCGACCTCCGACCGGTTCTCGGCAACGGCCACGGCGAGCCGCCAGTCGGCCAGCAGATGCAGCACATGATAGCGATCCGAGAACCGAATGACACCATAGCGAAAGACGACGGCACCGGCAGGCACGGTGAGCAGAAACCACCAGGACGACAAGTCGAATGTTGACGGAATGGCTGCGATATTGACCCCGAGTGCAAGACCGGCGGCCAGGAACAGGAATGGGAAGAGAAAGAACAGGCCGAAACGCCAGGCATGGCGAAAATAGCCGAAGGCTCCGCCCTGCCGCACGACGCCGAAGCCTGCCTTGAAGCCTTTCGCAATCTGCAGCCAGACCGGCTCGGACCGCATCGCGGTGATCAGGTCATTGTGATCGAACACATGGATATCGGAGCGCGTCGCCCAGCCGGCCACCTCGGCATCCACCGGAAAGTGCGCGCCCGTTTCATCGACGGACAGCGCGCCCACAGCGAAGCGTGCCTGCCATATCCGGGCAGCCTGAGCGGCGGAGCGCTCATAGCGCTGGCGATGGGATTCTGCATTGAGGGGTTCGAAACCCGGGAAATGCAGGACGATGCGGCTGTGGATCATGAAAGCGGTCACTCAATCGACGGCAGGCGGCCGCAGGTGGCGCTTGCTAGACGAGATTTGCGCTGATTTAAAGAGCGTATGGAACAAAACCATCCAGAACCGTGGGTGCAAGAGGGATAAACATGGCGGATCTGATCGGAAACATTGTCAAGGACGTCGTCGAAGGCGTCCTCAAGGAAATCCTCAAGAAATCGACCCGCAGCGGCACGACGCGTCGGCGCAAGCGCCAGACCCGCTCCGCAACGACGGGACGCTTCGTGCGCAAGACGACCAAGCGCGTGAAGGCCCCGGCCCGCAAGCAGGTGAGCCGCCGCCGCTCTGCTGCCAAGCGCAGCCGCCAGCGGGCCCGTTAATTCAGGCGTAGCCGCAAACTCGCCACTGGCAAAAGGCGAGCTGTGTTGCTATTTCTACGGCAAAGCAAAGCTGCCGCCTTGAACGGCATGTGAAAGGACAAATAACATGAGCGCCCACGAATTCATCGACAACGAAGTCAAGACCAACGATGTGGTCCTGTTCATGAAGGGCAGCCCGCAGTTCCCGCAGTGTGGTTTCTCGGGCCAGGTCGTGCAGATTCTCGACTACCTCGGCGTGGACTACAAGGGCGTCAACGTGCTGGCCGACATGGAAATCCGTGAAGGCATCAAGGCCTATTCCAACTGGCCGACCATTCCGCAGCTCTACATCAAGGGCGAGTTCGTCGGCGGCTGTGATATCGTGCGTGAGATGTTCCAGGCGGGCGAACTCAAGACGCATCTCGAAGAGCAGGGCATCGCCGTTCGCGGCGCGGCCTGACCCTATCGGCCGCAAGGCCTCTAAAAAATCTTCAGGCGATGAAGGCGTTGTCCCAAGCAACGCCTTCATGCCGTTTCAAGGTCATAATTCATGTCAGATTCGTTACAGTCCGCTCCCAAGGCCTTAGGTGGCATGGGGCGTGCCGAGTTCATTGCCCTGATGGCGTTCCTGATGGCGCTCAACGCGCTCGCCATCGACATCATGCTGCCCGGCCTGCAGGAAATCGGCGCCGCACTCAATGTCGAGAACGAGAACCATCGGCAGTATGTCGTCTCCGCTTATCTGATCGGCTTCGGCATCGCTCAGCTTTTCTATGGTCCGATCGCTGACCGTTTCGGCCGGCGCATCCCGATGATCGTCGGCCTAGCGATCTATGTCGTCTCTTCGCTGGCCGTGGTCTTCGTGCCCTCCTTCGAATCGCTGCTGCTGCTGCGCTTCATCCAGGGCATCGGCTCGGCTGCGACCCGCGTCATCACGGTCTCGATCGTGCGTGACGTCTTCGGCGGCCGCCAGATGGCGGAAGTCATGTCGCTGATCATGATGGTCTTCATGGTCATCCCGGTCGTCGCGCCCGGCACCGGCCAGGTCATCATGCTCTTCGGCGACTGGCACTGGATTTTCGTCTTCATGGCGGTGATCGCCGTGATCGTCGGCGTCTGGATGTATGTCCGCCTCCCCGAGACCCTGGCGCCGGAAGACGTGCGTCCCTTCACGGTGAAGGTCATCTTCGACGGCTTCCGCATCGTGCTGACCAATCGTGTGGCCCTCTGTTACACGATCGCCAGCACCTTCATCTTCGGCGCCCTGTTCGGCTTCATCAACTCGGCCCAGCAGGTCTATGTCGGGATCTACGGACTCGGCGTCTGGTTCCCGGTCGCCTTTGCCGCTGTCGCCCTGTTCATGGCGCTCTCGTCCTTTGTCAATGCCAAGCTGGTCGGGCGCTTCGGGATGCGCAAGCTCTCGCATGGCTCGCTTCTCGGCTTCATCGCCATCAACCTGATCTGGCTGGTGATTCAGATCCTCGGCCCGCAGCCCATGCCATTCTTCCTGTTCATTGGCTTCTTTGCACTGGCGATGTTCCAGTTCGGCTGGATCGGCTCGAACTTCAACTCGCTGGCCATGGAGCCGCTCGGTCACGTGGCCGGCACGGCGTCCTCGGTGCTCGGCTTCATGGGCACGATTGGCGGATCGATCATCGGGGCGGCCATCGGCCAGGCCTTCGACGGCACGGCACTGCCCATGGTCGCCGGCTTCTTCGTCGTCTCGATCATCGGCCTCGTCTTCGTCCTGATCGGCGAAAAAGGCCGACTGTTCCGCGCCCAAAACAAACCGGTCTGAACGCCCCCCTGAAATGGAAAGGCCCGGTCTAAGCCGGGCCTTTTCTATGGTCAGTCGACGGTGAAGATCCGCTCCCGCAATTCCTGCCAGGCGTCTTCATCAGCTGCGACCAGCAATCCACCCGACGTATGATGCGGCAGATAGGGCGAACCGTCGAAGCGAGCCACGTGAGCACCCGCCTCCTGCATCATCAGGGCTCCGGCAAGGTGATCCCAGGGCATCAGCTTGTTGTACATGGCGAAATCCATATGCCCCTGGCCGAGTAGACGATACTCGTGGGCCGCACAACGGTAGCTGGTGAAGAGCCGGACCTCGGCAAGGTTCGACAGGATCTTGCGTCGCATGTCGAGATCGAAGAAACCGGTATTGGCAATGCCGATCATCTGCTCGAGCGGACCGCTCGGCCGCATGAACATCTGCTCCTGGGCGCCATCCGTGCGATAGAGCCAGGCACCGGATCCCTTTTCGCACAGCGCCCAGTCATTGCCGATCGGATCATAGATCACACCGGCCACGGTCTCGCCCTTGGAGACCACGGCGAGCATGACCCCGAACAGGCTGAGCCCGGAGGCGAAATTGAAGGTTCCGTCGATGGGATCAACGATAACCGCGAGATCCGCATCCTTGAGGCGATCAAGGAGGGCAGGATCAGCGGCGACCGATTCTTCGCCAACGAACAAGGCGTCGGGCATCAGGCCCTCGATGCCCTTGCGGATCAGTCGCTCGGCTGCCTCGTCGGCTTCCGTAACGAGATCGATCGCCTCGGTCTTCATCCTGATATCGCCATCGCCAAGATTGCGAAAGCGCGGCAGGATCTCCTCGACGGCAGCCTGCTGCAGGAGATTGGCAAGGGCGGCTATATCGATGGCGGCAGTCATGAGGCGTCTCCTGATGCTTGAGGCATGGCGCGACCCAGTCGCACCGTCCGGTCGCGCCCGTTCTAGAGCAATTCCAGCAAAAGTGCGAAGCGGTTTTGCGTCCGGAATTGTGTGAGAAGGGAGCGAGGGCATCGAAGGCGGATCCCGTTCCGCCTGAAGTGCCCTAGCCCATCAACAATGGTGAAGGAGAGGTCGAAAGCACGGCCGTTCCGGTTGTCAGCCGGGCTGAATCATGCATGAATTCGAAACAACTGCTTTTTCAGGACCACCTCCCGACATGATCTCCAGGCGCGCCCTTCTTTCCCATGCATCGCTGATCCTTGCTGCCTCCGTGCTGCCCGCCGAAGCAGCAAAACCCCGCAAACCAAAGCTGGCGACCGGTCAGGTCTATCTCTTCCGCGGCTTCGCCAACATCTTCTCGACGGGGCTGGACACGCTTGGAAAACAGCTCACCGCAGACGGGATCAAGGCGGAGGTTCTCTCCCTGCCCAATGCCCAGGCCTTTGCCCGCAAGATCGCCGACCGCTACCGGGAATCGAAGGATGCCCGCCCGATCGTGCTCATCGGTCATTCGCTGGGTGCCGACATGACATTCTCGGTGGCAAGCGCACTGCAGCCGATGAAGATCCCGGTGGCGCTGATCCTGAGCTTCGATCCGACCGGCAAGGGTCCGGTCCCCGGCAACGTCAAGAAGACGCTGAATTTCTATACCGGTGGTGAAAACCTCTGGTCGCCTGTGCTGCCGGCGCCCGGCTTCAAGGGCGAGCTCGCCAACATCAACCTGCGCCAGGGCGAAACCGCGATCAAAGGCATCGGTCACTTCAACATCGACAAGAACCCGGCGCTTCATGACCGGGCGATCAAGGAAATCACGCAGGCGCTGCGCAAGCGCTGAGGCGTCTCAGAAGACGCCTGGGACCAGCCGCTTGGTGCGGGCGCAATAGGCGTCGTAGTCGGCACCGAAGGTGTCCCGCATCATCGCTTCTTCCCGCGACTGGCGGACTGCGTAGAGGGCCATCACCGCGACAAGACCGGCAAGACCTGCGATCCAGTTCGGGATCAGCAGGGCCTGGGTGATGCCCCAGAGCAGGAACGAGGCATACATCGGATGCCGGACATGGGCATAGACGCCGCCAGTGACCAGCTGATGGCCTTCACGGACTTCGAGCGTCACAGACCAGTTCTTGCCGAGATCCTTGTGGCTGCGCCGGAAGAGCCAGAGAAAGGCGATGCCGGTCAGCGTCCCCAGGATCACGAGGACAATCCCCTGCCCGCGATCGGCGAAGCCATCGAAGATGCCGAGCCGCCAGACGATCGGCATTACGACCAGTCCGAAGGTACAGGTGACAAGCAGGGAGATGTCGAGCGTTGAGCGGCGATCGACCCGGGTCTTCTGGCGGCGCGCCCGACGCATGGCCGGATAGCGCATGGCGCACCAGGTCACCAGCATCAAGGCCCAGATGATGAAGGATGTTCGGATCATGACACTGCCTCTGCCGTTTTGCCTGCCTCCACCGCGAGCGGCAGAGTATCGCCTCTTACGGCCTCGATCGGTCGTGTGCCACAGCAGATCATGAAGAAATCATAGAAATAGCGCCGGCTGTTGGCCGAGATAAACTGATAGTGAACCCGGAAGAAGTTCTTCTTCACGCGTTTGTAGGCGTCGCGCTCCAGCATGTCGCGGATACGGACCTGATACTGGCGTGGGAACTGATCTCCGCGCTGATGCGTGAGGCCAGCACGCGCATAAGGATCGCATTTGTAGAAGTTGATGATGTCGGTCAGCGCCTGGAACTCGGTCCAGCGTATGCCGGGATAGCCGGACAGAGCCTGAAGCCGGTCTCGCGCTCGCTTTGCGGCCGGATGCAGCGCGACCTTCAGCGAGGTCGAGCCAACGGTGACAAGCTTGAAGTTGACCGGCCGCTCCTCGGCAACCAGTCGTTCCGCAACCTGATGCGCGACATCGAGGATCAGCGCGCCACCGGTCGAATGCCCGACTAGGAGAACTTCATCATAGTCGGCGGCCGAGGTTTGTTCGCCGATCAGCGAGGCCCACACGTCTATGCGGGCATCCATTTCCGGACGGCGGCAATGCAGGTGCTCCCGGCTGAACGACCAGAGATCCATCAGGTGGAACACGAAGTAGCGCTGACCGATGAAGCGGCCAACGACATAGGCGACGCAAGCCCCGACCAGTGCCGGAATTACGGGGCCACCGGGAAGCGGCAAGGCACCTGTGAGCCGATAGGCGATCGTGCCCAGCCAGGCAAAGAACACCAGCATCACGAAGGGATAGAGGAAATAGAGGGCGAAGCGCCAGTTCGTTGCAAAGAAGCGGAACATGGTGCCCCTGAAGACATAGTCGAAGAAGGCCAGCAGGTAGGCGCCGAGCCTGACCACGAAGGGTCTGGCGCCGTCATGCTTCACGATGTCATCAAAGCTCAGAAAGGTGATGTCTGACCGGCAGGTGCCATCCGGGCCGTGATAGTCGACGGATGCGGTCGTCGCAGCCCCTTTGGACGCCTCGACCGGCGTTCCAAGCGCCGCGTTGACGGACCAGCATTTGCGGAAACGGTCCATCTCGCGACCGATGCGCCGGAAGAAGCCGGCAGCGTCGTTGCGTTCATACCCTCCGACGAGAAACACGGCACGCCTCGACACCGAAGGCTGAGCGACCTCAGACATTCCTACTCCCACACATTACCGGAGCCGCAAAGCACTGCTCGCCGTCCCTGTCCGCGCGCAATGTGCAAGATGCCTCATGCGCAGTCCAGCCTTGGAACCCGTTACAACAGGATTGCGTCGATTTTTCCCGTGTCTTAACAAGCAAGACCGCAACAATGGGTGCAGTGCAGCGCTTAACCGGCCTTCGTTGCCATCAGCCCGGCAAAATCGAAGAGCTTGGGGTCCATCAGATGCGACGGATCGACGTGGGCGAGTGCTCTCAGCATCGCATCCTTGCGGCCCGGCATCTTTGATTCGATCCCAGCCAGCATCTCCTTCATCGCATTGCGCTGAAGCCCGTCTTGAGAGCCGCAAAGGTCGCAAGGGATGATGGGGAACTGCATGGCCTGGGCGAAGCGTGCCATATCCTCTTCCGCGGCATAGGCGAGCGGGCGCATCACGAAGAGATCCTTCTCATCGTTGAGCAGTTTTGCCGGCATCGCCGAGAGACGGCCGCCATGGAAGAAGTTCATGAAGAAGGTTTCGAGGATGTCCTCGCGGTGATGGCCGAGCACCAGGGCATCGCAGCCCTCCTCCCGCGCGATCCGGTAGAGGTTGCCACGACGCAGCCGCGAACAGAGCGAGCAGTAGGTACCACCATCAGGCACCTTTTCCTTCACGATCGAATAGGTGTCGCGATATTCGATCCGGTGCTTCACCCCGATCGAGGCGAGATATTCCGGCAAAACGTGTTTGGGAAAATTCGGCTGACCCTGGTCGAGATTGCAGGCGATGAGTTCGACCGGCAGCAGACCGCGCCATTGCAGATCGAGCAGGATGGCCAGCAGGCCGTAGCTGTCCTTGCCGCCGGAGAGGCCAACCAGCCAGCGTTGCTGGCCCTTCAGCATATCGAAATCGGTGATCGCCTGGCGCACCTGCCGGATAAGCCGCTTGCGGAGCTTGTTGAACGACACGGAGCGCGGCGCATTGGCAAAGACCGGATGCACGGTCGACAGGTCGAGCTCGTCCTCGCCGTCGAGCGCGGCGGCATTCTGACTATCGATTGTGTTGACGAGGTTCATCTGCGGCTCCGGCCTCAGCGGCAATTCTGCCTTGCAATGCCTGTTGCGGCCCTGAAGATCAAGTCCCGAAGACGGACCACCCGGTTCGAGTGGCCAGCATTTCGAGCGCTGCCGAACCGAGCGCCGAATTGCCGACCTTGTTGAGGCCGGGCGACCAGACCGCAATCGAGGCCTTGCCCGGCGCCACGGCAAGGATGCCGCCGCCGACGCCGGACTTGCCCGGAAGGCCGACCTGATAGGCGAAATCGCCAGAACCATCATAATGCCCGCACATCAGCATCAGGGCATTGATGCGGCGCGCCCGCTTCGGCGATACGACCGAGAAGCCGGTCAGCGGATTGGTACCCCTGTTGGCGAGGAACAGGCCCGCATGGGACAACTGCACGCAGGACAGTGCCAGTGCGCATTGGTGGAAATAAACACCGAGCGTATGTTCGACCGGATGATCGAGATTGCCGAAGCCACGCATGAAATTGGCCAGCGCGAAATTGCGGTAACCCGTGCGCTGCTCCGACTGCGCGACCTTCTCGTCGATCGACAATGTCTCGTCATCGGCGAGGTAGCGCATGAAGCGCAAATATTCGCCGATCGCCTCGCGCGGCTTGTGCCCTGCCAGGACCATGTCGGTGACCACGATTGCGCCGGCATTGATGAAGGGATTGCGCGGAATGCCATGCTCGTGTTCGAGCTGGACGATGGAATTGAAGGAGGAACCGGAGGGTTCGCGACCGACGCGCTTCCAGATCGATTCGCCTGCCTTGCCCAGCGCCAGCGTCAGCATGAAGACCTTGGAGATACTCTGGATCGAGAAGGCGGTGTCGGCGTGGCCCGCCTTGAAGGTCTGGCCGTCGACGGTGGTGATCGCGATGCCGAACTGCTTCGGCTCCACCCGGGCGAGCTCCGGAATGTAGTCGGCGACCTTGCCCTCCCCGAGGCGTGGCTCGAGCGCGGTGACGATGTCGTCGGCGATCAGCTGCAGATCCATCTCGTTTCCTTCAACCGCGTTTATGCCGCGTCATCTTCCCCTGGCAGCGCTGCACTGCAAACAGAAAAAGCCGCCCCGAAGGGCGGCTTTCCACAAATCCGTCTCGCGAGCAATTAGCGCGAGTAGAATTCGACGACCAGGTTCGGTTCCATGATGACCGGGTACGGAACATCCGACAGGCCAGGAACGCGAACGAAGGTAGCAACCATCTTGTTGTGGTCGACTTCGATGTAGTCAGGAACGTCACGCTCGGCGAGCGATACGGATTCCAGAACGGTGACCATCTGCTTCGACTTCTGGCGAACTTCGATGACGTCGCCGGCCTTGCAGCGGTAAGAACCGATGTTGACGCGAACGCCGTTAACCGTGACGTGGCCATGGTTGACGAACTGGCGGGCAGCGAAGACGGTCGGTACGAACTTGGCGCGGTAGACGATGGCGTCCAGACGCGACTCAAGCAGGCCGATCAGGTTTTCACCGGTATCACCCTTGCGACGGTTTGCTTCGTCGTAGGTGGCGCGGAACTGCTTCTCGCGGATGTCGCCGTAGTAGCCCTTGAGCTTCTGCTTGGCGCGCAGCTGCACGCCGAAGTCGGAAAGCTTGCCCTTGCGGCGCTGGCCGTGCTGGCCCGGGCCGTATTCGCGACGGTTTACCGGGGACTTCGGACGGCCCCAGATGTTCTCGCCCATACGGCGGTCAATTTTATACTTGGAAGATGCGCGCTTGCTCATCCGTATTTCCTTTTCAACAGGTTAGAGCGGCTTGTTGCCAAACCGCTTAAGGAAACACGCCCTCCTCTGAACCTCCTTTTGAGAGGTTCTGACAGGCTTCTCACGTCAGCGAACGGAGAAAACCACGGGACATGTCAAAACAAACACCGGGCATTTCGGCCCGGCGTTGGTGGGGTCATTAGTGGCAAGAGACCGACAAGTCAAGCGCAAGGCGACGTTTTGATGACAGGCCAGGTTCCATCACACAGCATGGTCGACGGCGCCGGCAGAGACACAACCATTGATACCCAACCCAATTCGCGCTTTACTCACCGAGGCAAGGTGGGACTACAGCGGCTTTCTAGCACGATGGAGGGGCATCATGGCATTTTACAAGACATTGCGCGACGAACGGATCTATCCCCGCGGAAGGGCTCGACCGGGCGATGCCGGCTGGATCGCCGAGCGCATTCTTCGGCTCCGTGCGCTGCTGAACAGCAGGATCACCGCGGCGCGCAGGCCCAATTCGTTGATCATCGGCTCGTGGAACATCCGTCACTTTGACGGCGGTCGGCTGCGCCTCAACGAAAGCATGCACTATATTGCCGAAATCATCGACCATTTCGACATCTGCGCCATCCAGGAGGTCAAGGACATTGCCTCGATGGAGCGCCTCATGCGGCTGCTCGGGCCCAACTGGACCTATTTCATCAATGACAGCTCCGGCTCAGGCCGCGGCAATTACGAGCGCATGGCCTTTGCCTACAATCGCAATCGCGTCTTCTTCCGCAATCTGATCGGGGAAATGGTCTTCCCCAAGGGCGCGCTGCCCGGTGATGAGCAGATTGGCCGCACACCCTTCTTCGCCGCCTTCCAGGCCGGATGGTTCCGTTTTACCCTTTGCTCTACCCATATCGTTTTCGAGGAAAAGGAAAACCGCCCATTGCGGGAGGACGAGATCCGCGTCATCGCCGCCGAACTCACCAAGCGTGCGAAAGCCACAGACGAAGTGCACATCATGCTCGGCGACATGAATATCGTCGATCTCAAGGACCCGGGCGGGAAAGCGCTGCTCGACAACGGGTTCAGCGTGTCGCCACTGCCGCCCTCCTCGCTCGATGGAAAGAAAGCCTACGACCAGATCGCCTTTACCGGCCCCCTGGACAGCGAAAACCTGCTCCGGGGCGACATTATACCCTGGCATGAGGCAGTCTACACAATGTCCGAGGCGGCAAGCTATGCGGCCATGGCTGCCGATCCCGCTCTTGCCGCCTTGCCTCCGGGGACCTATCCGCAGACGGAGAAGGCCTTCTCTAGCTGGCGTACGCACGAGATCTCGGACCACCTGCCGGTCTGGATCGAACTCCGCACGGACTTTTCCGAAGCCTACCTGAAGGAAACGGCTGACCTGAAGCCCGGCCAGTGAACAGCCAGTCCAGCGCGAGCGTACGACTGAAGGATGCCCGCCGGGCATCGCGGACGCCTTTTAGTCGTGCCAAATCCGGTTCTTCCGAGACTTCCCCCCTGACATGCGGGGGCAAGTGGTCTATCCAAGGCACGTCCCATCCCGTCGCACAGGTCCAGATTACTTCATGATTGGTCGATCCCCTTTCCGCTTGGCGTCATTCGCAGCTTTCCTTCTCAGCCTCCTGGCTGCCGTCACTCCGGCAGCTGCAGAGACCCAGAAACCCGGCCACGCCCATATCCTCGTCGATGCGGGAACCGGTGCTATCCTAGAAGCGGAAAACGCCGACAAGGTTCTCTATCCGGCATCGCTGACCAAGATGATGACGCTCTACCTCACCTTCGAGGCGCTGCATTCCGGCCGTTTCGACTGGGATCAGCGGCTGGTCATCTCGAAGAATGCCAATGACAAGGAACCTTACAAGTTCGCGGTCGGCGCCGGCAATACGATAAGCGTCCAGGAAGCGGTCATGGGCATGGTCGTTCTGTCCACCAACGACGCGGCAACGGCGGTGGCTGAAACCCTTGCAGGTTCCGAGGAAGCCTTCGGTCAGATGATGACGGCGAAAGCCCGCGAACTGGGCATGACGAATACCGTCTTCACCAATCCATCGGGCCTGCCCGACCCGCGTCAGGTGACGACGGCCACCGACATGGCAAGGCTCGGCCTTGCGCTGCTGCGCGACTTTCCCGAGGAATACAAACTCTTCGCCTCACGCGGCATGACCTTCCGCAGCATGAAGTTTCGCGGCCACAATGCGTTTCTGGCGCAGTATCCCGGCGCCGAAGGCATCAAGACCGGCTTCACCAATGCGTCGGGCTACAACATCGTCACCTCAGCCAGCAACGGCAACCGCCGCCTGATCGGCGTGGTACTGGGTGCCGACAGCGCCAATGCCCGGACGCAGGAAATGATCACGCTCTTTGACCGCCATCTGGGCACCAAAGTCAGCCAGTGATCGCAGGAATACCAGGAAAGGCCCAGCCCATGACCGAGACCGTTCTCGACCGCTTCCTCCGCTATGTCGTCATCGACACGCAGTCCGATCCGGCCTCCAACGCGCAGCCGTCGACGGAAAAGCAGAAGGATCTCGGCCGCGTGCTGGTCTCGGAACTGCTGGCGCTCGGTCTGACCGACGCGCATCTGGATGAGCATGGCAATGTCTACGCGACAATCCCGGCCAATACGGCCAAGGACGTGGCCGTCATCTGCTTCTGCAGCCACATGGATACGGCCCCCGACTTCACCGGCACGAATGTCAAACCGCAGTTGGTCCGCAACTACCGGGGTGGCGACATCACGCTTGTGGGCGACACCAGTCAGGTGATCCGCGTCGCATCCCATCCGCAGCTGAACAACCAGATCGGCAACGACATCGTCACGACGGACGGCACCACCCTGCTTGGCGCCGACGACAAGGCAGGTGTCGCCGAGATCATGACGGCGGCCGCCCATCTCATGGCGAACCCGCACATTCCGCATGGCACCATCAAGATCCTCTTCACGACCGACGAAGAAATCGGTCGCGGCGCCGACAAGGTGGATCTCGCAAAGCTCGGCGCCCGCTTCGCCTATACGCTTGACGGCTCGACCGTCGGCGAGATCGAGAACGAGACATTCTCGGCAGACGGCGTGACCATCGAGATCACGGGCGTCGCCATGCATCCGGGTTATGCCAAGGGCAAGATGGAGAACGCGATCAAGGCCGCAAGCGACATCGTCGCCCGCCTGCCCCGCGACATCGCGCCGGAAACCACGGAGGGCCGTGAGGGCTTCATCCATCCCGTCGACATCTCGGGCAGCATGGACGCCGCCAAGCTTCAGCTTATCATCCGCGACTTCACCGAAGCCGGCCTGAAGGAAAAGGAAGATTTGCTGCAGCAGATCACCCATGAGGTGATGGCCACCTATCCTGGCTCGACGCATAGCTTCACGGTGAAGCACCAGTATCGCAACATGAAGGAGGTCCTCGATCGCCACCCGGAGATCATGGACAACCTCGACGAAGCCGTCCGCCACGTCGGTCTCGAACCGGTCCGCCACAGCATTCGCGGCGGCACAGACGGCTCGCGCCTCTCCTTCATGGGCCTGCCCTGCCCCAACATCTACACCGGCGGCCATGCCTATCACTCACCGCTCGAATGGGTGAGCGTTCAGGATATGGAAAAGGCGGTCGAGACGATCGTCGCACTGGTGAAGGTCTGGGAAGAACGGGCAGCCTGAGCGGTCCCGCAAACTTCAAGGTCTGAAACCTATTCGGCCGCGGACGCTGCCTGATCGTCGGCATCCATAAGGTTCGGGTCGCCGGGTTGCGTCTCGGCTTCGAGATCCGGGAAGGCAACGATGCGCTTGCCGGAGAAATCGGTATGCACGACGACCAGACCCTGCTCTTCGAAATAACCGAGTAGACGACGCGCGCGGCGGGCCGAATGCGTGCCATAGGCGCGCGCGATGCGCTGGTCGGACGGGCATTCCTCGTTGCGCAGTGCTGCCTTGGCGAGCAGCAGGAACACGCCCTGCAGATCGTCTGATACACGCACCGAAAGCGACAGTGCCGTCTGCCATCCCTCGCTGGCCGCCGTCTCTTCATCGACCCCTGCCCGCGTAATCGCCACGCGGCGGCGGAACTCGCCCATCGGCATCGGCGGGCCGGAAACACGGCGCATGCGGGCGCGCACCAGGAACTCCTGATAGAGCACGCTGTCGGTCCGATAGGCGGCCTGCGGATCGCCGAGGATTTCGGAGAGCACAGCCGAAAGGCGGTCTTCGCGCTCTTCGGCGGACATTTCAGCGCCGCGCATCGGCGATTCGCTCGGCGCAGGCGCCATGGACGCCGGCGTTGAACGCGACAGTTCGGCGAGGATATCCGTGGTCGGACGCGGTGCTGGCGGTGCGCGGCGCACGATCGGCCGGGTGAATTCTTCCGGGTCCGGCGTGAAGATCAGGTCTTCGACATCCTGGGGTGCATCCGGCAGCGGCATCAGCATGGGCGAGGATGAGCGGGCCGAGGTCTCGACCGCACCGATGACGATCGGCAGGGGCCGGCGCGACATGGCAGGGCCCAGCGCCACGAAATTACCACGCTGCAGATCGCGGAACATTTCTGCCTGGCGGCGGTCCATGCCGAGCAGGTCGGCGGCACGCGCCATGTCGATATCGAGGAAGGTTCGGCCCATCAGGAAGTTGGAGGCTTCCGCCGCAACGTTCTTGGCAAGCTTGGCGAGGCGCTGCGTCGCGATCACACCGGCCAGACCGCGCTTGCGGCCACGGCACATCAGGTTGGTCATGGCACCCAGCGACATCTTGCGCGCATCTTCCGAGACATCACCGCCGACGGCGGGTGCAAACATCTGCGCCTCGTCGACAACAACAAGCACCGGATACCAGAATTCGCGATCGGCATCAAAGAGACCGTTGAGGAAGGCACCGGCCGCACGCATTTGCTGCTCGACGTCAAGGCCTTCGAGCGTCAGCACGCAGGAAACGCGGTGACGGCGGATACGGTCGGCGATGCCGGCAAGTTCAGCTTCCGTGCGCTCGCCATCAACGACGACGTGGCCATACTTGTCGGAGAGCGTGACGAAGTCGCCTTCAGGATCGATGATGACCTGCTGCACCCACTGGGCGGACTGTTCGAGCAGACGGCGCAGGAGATGCGACTTGCCCGAGCCGGAATTGCCCTGCACGAGCAGACGGGTCGCGAGAAGCTCCTCGATATCGAGCTTGGCAGGCTGACCGCCCTGCACCGTTCCCATATCGATTCCGACCTTCAATGGCGGTATCCTCAATTCGTGTGTTGAACCTTAGTCCCTAACAGACTTGGGCATCCCCGTGTGGCCTACATCGGCGAAACCCACAGGGAAGTAAGGTTTTCACGCGGAGTGACCGCGACGCAGGAGCCCGGCTAGCAGCATGCTGAGTAGCAGCGGAGGCAGAAGCATGGCAAGCCCGCTGCGCAGACCTGAGAGTTCTGCGACAAAACCGATCATCGGTGGCCCGACCAGAAAGCCGAACAGGGCAATGAAGCTGAGGATCGCCACATTTTCCGCCGCCGGACGGTCTCCGAGATCGGCTGAGGCGGTGACGGCGAGCGGGAAGCCGACCGACACGCCGAGACCAACGCAGCCGAGCCCCAGATAGACGATGGCCGTCACGGGTGCGACGACGACAAGCAGCATTCCGACCAGCGAAAGCGACAGGCAGATCCGCGCCAGGAAGACAGGCCCTAAGCGTTCCTTGGCCGCATCGCCGAGAAAACGCCCGACCGAGACCATCATCGCGAAGACCACATAACCCATGCCGGTTGCCATGCCTGATGTTGAAAAGACATCCTTGAGATAGACAGCTGACCAATCGGCAACGGCCCCTTCCGTCATCGTGATGCCGAAGACGAAGAGACTGATGCCGAGGACACCAGGGCTCGGCAGCCTCCATGACGATCGTGGCTGGGCTTCTGCGGCTGGCACCTCGTGCAGCGGCAAGGCGCGGCAGACGACAAAGGCAACCGGCACCAGGAGCAGCGACAGCAATCCGATGGCAAGCCACGGTGAGGCGTTAAGTACAAGAAAGCCCGCACCGATCAGACTGCCCGTCATGATGCCAAGGCTCCAGAAGCCGTGGCAACGGTTCATGATCGACGCGCTCCCGCGCTTCTCGATAATGTCAGCCTCGACATTGAGACCGAGCTCAATGGTCGAGAGACCGATGCCGAGCAAGACCAGCAGCAGGAAGAGCGAGACGATGTCGGGCGCTGCGACCGGCAAGGGCACAAGCGCGAGGAAAACCGGAAACCCATAGAGCAGCGTGTTACGGCTGCCGATCCTCCCGACCAGTTGCCCGGCAAACGGCAACATCAGCAGGATGCCGGTCGGCAAACCGAGAAGCGCGATCGCGAGCTCGGCCGGCCCAAGCGCCAGCCGCTCCTGCACGCCGGGGATCTGCGGCAACCAGCTGCCAAAGGGGATCGGCTGCAGGAAGAAGGCGGTCATGATGATGAACTGAGGCGACATCGATGCTCCGGCAAAAGCTATGGCAGAGAATCACGCGGAGCCCGACTGTCGGCGAGCGTCACCATTTTGGGAAGCAGACCACCACGACGAGTGGTCTGCTTGCGGAAAAAGAAGAACGGCTCGGTCGCCCGAACCGTTCTTCTTTCCGTCAGACCCGGAAATCCCAGAGGGTCAGGCTCCTCGGTTTTCTCCACACCTCTTCCTCGGGCAGGCCAATGTCCCGCCGCATCTGCGGCGACATATGATCCGCCAGATTGCGGATCTGCCTGCGCCGAAAGCTTGCTCCGACCAAGGCAGCCAATAGCCGCCATGAACCGAAGCGTTCGAGCAGTTCGTCCATCCGCTTCGCGAGCGGGATTTCAACTAAAGATTGATTTTCGTGCATGACTTGTCCGTCCCGGAACGCAGCGGCGCCCAGGTCCTTTCGGTGATGAAAAGCGACGTGGGCCGAGCGGACGGACGCGTTCAAACGCGCAGACAGCAAGTCACGTCAGGATGGTGGAAAAACGCCGGAAAAGGCAGGAAAAATGACTGCTTAGACAGTCATCGGGTGGATCGAACGGTGGTGGAAACTCCCACGCACGTCGATGGCACCGATCCGCCAGAGAGGCGCATACGCATGATAAAATGAAACATCTGTCGCCTCCTGTTGTTCGTGTTGCGGATGTTGGGAACATGCCACGCAAAAAAGCCTCCGGCAAGCTCGCAATTCGAGATTGCAAATCTTGCCGAAGACCGTTGCCAATATGCAACAAATTGTCGCAGGTGTGCTGATCGCCTCAGGCGTCGTTGGGTCTCACCGGTGAGACCAGCAGCTTGTCGATGCGCCGGCCGTCGAGGTCGATGACCTCGAAATGCCAGTCGCCCTTGGTGAAGGTCTCGCCGAGTTCCGGGATACGCTTCAACTCGTCGAGCACGAAGCCGGCGATCGTGGTGTAGTCCGGATCCGGATCGATCGGCACGCGGATAACATCGATGAATTCGTCGACAGGTGTCCAGCCGGCAACGAGATAGGATCCGTCCGGCCGCTGCACCATGGCTTGCTCTTCGGTCTCGTCCTGACTGAAGGCGCCGGTAATGGCTTCCAGAATATCGCCGCTGGTCACGATCCCTTCGAAATGGCCGTATTCATCATAGACCAGAACCATGTGCAGCGAAGTGCGGCGGAGCGAGGCGATGATATCGGTCGCCTTGGCAAGGTCAGAGACGACCGGGACGTCGCTCACCAGTTCGGAGAGGCTGAACGGGCCACCTTCCGCGAGACGCTCATAGAGCTTCTTGGTTGGCAGAACGCCGGCGATTTCATCCGAATCGCCGATGCGGACAGGGATACGCGAGTGGGGAATGTCCCTCAGCTTCTCCCGGATTTCGTCGAGCGTGTCGTCAAGATCGAGCATCTGTACATCACGGCGCGGTGTCATGAGGCCGCGTGCCTGACGGTCAGCAAGACGCATCACGCCCGAGAGCATGGCCGATTCGCTGGTCTCGATGACGCCTGCGCTATGGGCCTCGGCAAGAACCGTGCGGATTTCCTCGTCCGTAACCTTGCCGGTGCCTTCACCGCTCTGCCCGAGCAGGGACAGGACGAGCTTTCCGGATCCGTTGAGCAGGAAAACCAGGGGTGCAGCGACCTTGGACAGGACCGACATCGGGATAGCGACGCGCACGGCAACGCCTTCAGCATCGCGCAGGGCCACCTGCTTGGGCACGAGTTCACCAACAATCAGCGAGAGATAGGTGATGAGGACGACGACGGTGCCGACCCCGATCGGATCCGCGAGACCGACCGACAGGCCCTGGGCCTGCAGCCAGCCCGAAAGACGGGCACCGAGCGTGGCGCCCGAGAAGGCACCGGAGAGAACGCCCACGAGGGTGATGCCGATCTGGACGGTGGACAGGAAGCGACCGGGATCTCCGGCCAGTCTGAGCGCAGTTTCTGCTCCCCGGCTGCCCTGCTCAGCAAGCACCTTCAGGCGCGCGGGTCGGGCAGAGACGACTGCAAGCTCGGACATGGCGAGTACGCCATTGAGCACGGTCAGGAAAAGAACAATCGCAATTTC
The DNA here is from genome assembly GCA_965283865.1 of Allorhizobium sp. Lineage (GTDB taxonomy): Bacteria > Pseudomonadota > Alphaproteobacteria > Rhizobiales > Rhizobiaceae > Allorhizobium. The sequence continues at coordinate 2,488,091 of CBDIQA010000001.1, read as the reverse complement.
GGTAAACAACTAAGGGGACAAGGCTCCTCTACACCGGCTGAACGTCCGGCAGCCCCGCATAGGTAGCACGCCGGACCCCGACCAAAAAGGTCATTAGCCGAAAAAGGGCGTGGACACGGGTTTCACGGACAGGCCCATGCCCTGCATCAGCCGGCGCGTGGAGAAATCCTGGCTGCCGGAGGTGAACACCGCAAAGTCGAAATCCTCCGGATGTTCTGCCCCTTCAACGAGCGGCACCAGCCGGCGCGCCTGCCGTGCAATCGCTTCCGCAGGATCGAGCCAGTCGACCGGCCAGGGCGCAAGACGGCGAAAGACATTGGCGAGGAACGGGTAATGGGTGCAGGCGAGCACAACAATGTCTGTGCGAACCCCTCCCTTGTCGACGAAACAGGGTACGATCTCGGCAAGCACGGCCTGATCATCAAGCGTCTCACCCCGGATATAGGCCTCGGCCATACGGGCCAGGTTCTCCGAGCCCACGAGGCGGACATGGCATTGTGAGGCAAAGGACTGGATGAGATCGCGCGTGTAGGCGCGCTTCACGGTCCCAGGGGTCGCCAGGACCGAGACAAGCCCGGAGCGCGTGCGCTCGGCCGCCGGCTTGATCGCTGGCACTGTGCCGATGAAGCGCATCTTCGGAAAGTGCTGGCGAAGATCCGCACCCGCAAGCGTGAAGGCGGTATTGCAGGCGACGATGACTGCCTCGGGATTGTAACGCTCGAAAGATCCTCGAACAGGCGGACGATCCGCGCCTTCGATGTCCCTTGCCAGCACCAGCCCGGCATCGTCGGCGACATAGATGAAGCCCCGCTCCGGCATCAAGAGGCGCGCCTCGCGCAGGACGGTGAGGCCGCCGATGCCCGAATCGAAAACCAGGATCGGCTTCAAGCCCTCCGTGTCGCTGTTACTTGCCGGAACCTTCGTCATCAGATCCATCTTCCGCCACCACAGCCTTTACCGACGCATTGATCTGGCCTGGCCGCGAAAATCGGTCGAGCGAGTTGATCACGCCGCGCACCACATGGATTTCGGGTGTCGTGAAGGCCCGCCTTGTGAACACAGCGCGCAGATTGTCGATCATTCTCGGCTTTTTGCTGGCGGGATGAAAATAACCTCTAACCTCGAGCGCCTGTTCCAGATGCTCGAACATGCCGACGACCTCTTCCTTCGTCGCCTGTGGCTGCTCCGGCGCATCGAAGGGCACGGAGTGAAGATCCTCGATGTCGGACTTCATCCATTCATAGGACATCAGAAGCACCGCCTGGGCGATGTTGAGCGAGGCGAAGGCCGGATTGACGGGAAAGGTGACGATTTCGTCGGCAAGCGCCACATCTTCGGTGGAGAGGCCCGACTTCTCGCGTCCGAACAGGATGCCCGTCTTCTCGCCCGCGCGAAACTTCTGGCGAAGGGTCTCGGCGGCGGTGACCGGCGAGCGCACAGGCTTGAAGCCATCCCTGAAGCGGGCTGTCGTCGCATAGACGAAGTTGAGATCGGCGATGGCCTCTTCGAGCGTATCGAAGACCACAGTGCCGTCGATCACGTGATCGGCCTTGGCTGCTGCAGAGCGCGCCTTTTCGGATGGCCAGCCGTCGCGCGGATTGACGAGACGCAGCTCAGCCAGGCCGAAATTGGCCATGGCGCGCGCCACCATGCCGATGTTTTCGCCGAGTTGCGGCTCAACCAGAATGATTGCCGGCCCTTCGGCCAGCATGATGCGCTCGCTGTTCGTCCCTGCCATGATCTGCCCTTGTCTGAGTGTGGGCCACCCATTGGCATAAAATCGTCAGGGCGCAAAGGGGTTGCACCGGCAAGGCAGCCGCTGAAACGGCGTTGCGCCCCGTGAGTATGGTGCAGAGAAACAGTGCCCCGAAGATCAGAGCCCGCCTTGCACCTTCAAGTCCTGCTTGATTGAGGAGCCATTCTGTCCATCGACCACGGGGTAGAAATCGTCGATGACCGTCCGACCGTCCTCGTCAACAACCTCGAAGATCAGGATCGTTTGGACCTCGTAGTCAGGGCCTTCGCCCATGCAACGGCGATTGTTGAAGAACGCGGTCACCTGCCCCTCTCCGTCGTCCTCCAGATGGATGTTCTCGAAGGGGCAACCATCCTGCCCCTGGGCAATCGGGTCGTAGTCGAAGGGATAACCGGTCGTCTCGCCTTCGGGCGGGTCGAAGGGCGGGTTTTTCGATGCAGCCTCGAAAGCTTCAACGAAATCCTCGCTGAACAGCCGCTCCAGCCGATCCACGCTGAAGACGTCTTCGGCCGGCTCGTCGATCGTGTTGTCCCAGCTGCGTGCCGCCGCCTCGATGATTTCCCGGACTGGTGCCTTCATATCGGCTGTCGCGGCACTCGGGGCGACCGACACAAAAAACAGGCCAAGGACGAAGGCTGCAGACAGGGGTTTCATAGGAGACTCCGAAGGATCTGATCGATACTTTGCTTTTAGCCGCAAATCGGGCGTCTCCCGCAGCCAAGTTTGGGGCAAAACGCACGTCGAAAGTCTGAACCTAGAATTTACCGGAAGACACCCTCTCCTGTTTGCCTTGTAACGAGAGAATGTTATAGGCAGGCCATCGGCAGAGCGCCCTCCCCGCGCCTGCGCGTCAGGCAAACACTCGTGAGGATATTCATGACCAAGATCAAGGTAGCCAACCCGGTGGTCGATCTCGACGGCGACGAGATGACCCGCATCATCTGGCAGTTCATCAAGGACAAGCTGATCCTGCCCTACCTGGATCTCGACATCGAATATTACGACCTCTCGGTCGAAAACCGCGACGCCACCAATGACCAGGTGACCATCGACGCCGCCCACGCCATCAAGAAGCACGGCGTCGGCATCAAGTGCGCAACGATCACCCCGGACGAACAGCGCGTCAAGGAATTCAACCTCAAGGAAATGTGGAAGAGCCCGAACGGCACGATCCGCAACATCCTCGGCGGCGTTATCTTCCGCGAGCCGATCATCTGCAAGAACGTACCGCGTCTCGTTCCCGGCTGGACCAAGCCGATCGTTGTCGGCCGTCACGCCTTCGGCGACCAGTACAAGGCGACCGACTTCAAGTTCCCCGGCAAGGGCAAGCTGACGATCAAGTTCGTCGGTGAAGATGGCGAAGTCATCGAAAAGGAAGTCTACAACGCACCGGGCGCCGGCGTCGCCATGGCGATGTACAACCTCGACGAATCGATCCGCGAATTCGCCCGCGCCTCGATGATGTACGGCCTGATGCGCAAGTGGCCGGTCTACCTGTCGACCAAGAACACCATCCTCAAGGCCTATGACGGCCGCTTCAAGGACATCTTCGAAGAAGTCTACCAGACCGAATTCAAGGCCGAAGTTCGACGAAGCCGGCATCGTATACGAACACCGCCTGATCGACGACATGGTCGCTTCTGCGCTGAAGTGGTCCGGCGGTTACGTCTGGGCCTGCAAGAACTACGACGGCGACGTTCAGTCGGACACGGTTGCTCAGGGCTTCGGCTCGCTCGGCCTGATGACCTCGGTTCTCCTGTCCCCCGATGGCCGCACGGTCGAAGCCGAAGCTGCCCACGGCACGGTTACCCGTCACTACCGCCAGCACCAGAAGGGTCAGGAAACCTCGACCAACTCGATCGCATCGATCTTCGCCTGGACCCGTGGCCTGGCCCACCGCGCCAAGCTCGACGACAATGCCGATCTTGCCAACTTCGCAACGACGCTGGAAAAGGTCTGCATCGACACGGTTGAAGCCGGCTACATGACCAAGGACCTGGCACTGCTCATCGGTCCGGATCAGCCGTGGCTCTCGACCACGGCCTTCCTCGACAAGGTCGACGAAAACCTGAAGAAGGCCATGGCCGCCTGATCGGCAGCCAGAGCCTGAAATTTCAGAACCCGGTCACGGCAACGTGGCCGGGTTTTCTGTATCGGGAAGTGCGTCGCCGGCATCCACCTCGGCAAAGCGCTTGCGGATCTCCGCCCCCAGGCGGCGTCCGGAGAGGTGATAGCCGGAGAGCGGCAGATCATAGCTGTCGAGACGATCCGGATCGTCCTCATCGAGATAGTCGATGTCGATCACCCAGCGGCCGGCCACGCGGCGCTGTGAAAGCTCGACGATCGAGGCCCAGGCAATCCGGCGCTCGGTTCTGAGATCAATCAGTTCCTCGTTGTTGAGCTCGACCACCGGCCGCATGGCCGCAACCAGGCCCAGCCAGCCTCGGCGGAACCCCAAAATGCCGATCGCGAAGAGCACCAGATAGACGAAGGTCATCAGGCTTGCCCAGCCGCCCCCGAGCAGGCTCGCCAGGAGACCGCCGAACGCAACGGACAGAATGACCGCACCGCCTGCAGCCCAGAGCACCGCAAGCCCACGGCGCGGATAGATCATCAGGGTGGGATAACTCGTCTCGGTCTTCATGCTCTATCCATAGGAAGAATTCTGCGCCTCGAAAAGCCGGCAGATCGTACTCAGCGACTGTATCCCTTTGGCCATGTTGTCAAACGGGCGGACTCAGAGTCCAATGGCTGAAGAGACGCGGCAGAGGGGCGACCGCGTTCACCACCCGGCAATCGCGATCAACATGGCAGATGTCATCCTTCCCAAAACGATCAGCGTCTTCCGCGAAGGCTATGGTCTTGCGCGCCTGAAGGCCGACACGCTTGCGGGACTGACGGTGGCAATTGTGGCCCTTCCGCTATCAATGGCAATCGCCATCGCCTCGGGCGTGACGCCGGACCGCGGTCTCTGTACGGCGATCATCGGCGGCTTCATCGTCTCTCTGCTCGGCGGCAGCCGCCACCAGATCGGTGGCCCAGCCGGTGCCTTCATCGTGCTCGTCAGCATGACGGTCGCGACCCACGGCATCGAGGGACTGTTGCTGGCAACCGCCATGGCCGGCGTGATGCTGATCGCCTGCGGGCTCTTGAGGCTCGGCGACTATATCAAGTTCATCCCCTATCCCGTCACGGTCGGCTTTACCGCCGGTATTGCCGTCATCATCTTCGCAAGCCAGATCGGCGAACTGCTTGGGCTGACCTTCGCCGAGGGAGAGCCCGGCCCGCTTGCCGAGAAGCTGGGCGCTATCGCCAATGCCCTGCCGAGCGTGTCACCGGCGGCCGCCGGGATCGCCGGCCTCACGATCGCGATCATTCTTGTGCTGCGCCGCTACCGACCCTCCTGGCCGGGACTGCTGATTGCCGTCATCACCGCATCGGCGATCGCCGCGTTGCTTCAACTGCCTGTCGCGACCATCGGCTCCAAGTTCGGTGGCATACCCTCGGGCCTGCCTCTGCCGGCGCTGCCGAACGTCACGCCGGAACTGGCCCTCGCCGTTTTGCCGGACGCCATCGCTTTTGCACTGCTCGGCGCGATCGAATCATTGCTCTCGGCCGTGGTGGCCGACGGCATGACCGGGCGACGGCATCGCTCCAACACCGAGCTGGTGGCGCAGGGAACGGCGAACATTGCCTCCGCCCTGTTCGGCGGCATCTGCGTCACCGGCACGATCGCACGTACCGCGACCAATGTCCGCGCCGGGGCGACAAGCCCTGTCTCCGGCATGCTGCATTCAGCCTTCCTTCTCGGCTTCATGCTGGTGGCCGCCCCTCTCGCGGCCTTCATACCGCTCTCGGCCCTGGCAGGCGTGCTCGCGGTCGTCTCCTGGAACATGGTGGAGAAGTCGGCGATCGCAGCCCTCGTTCGCTCATCGCGCGGCGAAGCGCTCATTCTCGGCGTCACCTTCCTTCTGGTGGTCTTCCGCGACCTGACGGAAGGCATCGTCGTCGGTTTTGCGCTCGCAGCACTGCAATTCATCCATCACATGTCGAAGAGCATAAGAGTGACGGCAGAAGGGCCGGAAAAGCCGCTGGACGCGACGGATGCCGATACCGTGACCTATCGGCTGGACGGGGCCTTCTTCTTCGGCGCCGTGGCATGCCGCTGGCGCCGTATTGGATCGCATCGGCGACGACCATCGCAATCTCGTGCTCGATTGCACCGGCATCCAGTTCGTCGACACCTCGGGAGTGAACCTGCTCACCAGCGTCATCCGCAAAGCCGTCCGGCAGGGAGTGGAGGTCTACCTCGTCACGGATCGACCGGAACTGAAAACCATGCTCCAGCACCACGAAGCACCCGAGCACGGTTTGACCTTCGTCCGCACCATGGGCGAAGCGCGGGAGGCGCTCGCTCGACGCGAGGCAGCCCACAATCCTTGACGCTTTTTAGGCGGCAGAACGCGGTGCTGCTGTCACCGACTCGCCGATCGATGACACGGGTGGCTCGAGCCGCTCGCTTGGATCTTGATCCGCCGTAGCCCAGGTGAGGCAATTGCGCCCTGCCTTTTTCGAGCTGTAGAGCGCCTTGTCAGCACTGGCGAGAGCACGCGAGAAATCAAGCGGGCCCGAAGCAAGGGAGACTGCACCGATGCTGACAGTAACGCCGGGCAACGACGCTATGTCATCGGTCCCGATAGCACTCACCCCGCGTCGCAGGTCCTCCAGCAGCTGCGGATGCCGCATAGCTATATAGGCAGGTAGGTAAATACCGAATTCCTCGCCGCCCAGCCGTCCGACGATAACGCCGTCGGGCAACTCACGGGACAGGAGCCGACCAAGCCGCACCAGGACAAGATCGCCTGCCGCATGTCCGTAAGTATCGTTGATCGACTTGAAGTGATCGGCATCAACGACCGCAAGCACAGCACCCGGCCCAGACCCGCCGAAACCGCCACGCGCCTTGGCGACAGCCTCCATGAAGGCCCGCCTGTTGGACAGCGATGTCAGCACATCCGTCTCGGAATCCCGCTTGTAACGGCGCGTCGCCCGCTCATGCACCATGGCGAAGACCGCGAGAGCGCCGACCAGCCCCTGCACGAAGAAACCAAAGGTCATGGCGCCATACCAGAGCGGCGCATGGCCGGCGACGAGGTGCACCGGTTCGATCAGTTGTAGCGGAAATCGGATGGCATAGGCAGCGCCATGGATGCCAAACGCCACGAGAGCAATGAGCCGGGCCGGCAGAGGCTCCCGCCGTTGCCCAGACAGGAGAATGGGAATGCAGAGAAAGGAGTAACCGGCATAAAGGATCGATGCCACCAGGATGCGGGTGCCGAGATCCTCGGAAAAGGACGGCAACGCGAACAGAGCAAACGCTCAGAGGATCAACGCCCAGCCGCCGTCGATGATACCGCTGCCCTTGCGCAGTTTCGCCTTCGTAAGCCAGACACCCCAGCCAGATGCAGGCTCGATGCCGGAAATGCCCAAGCCATTGCCCAGGCCGAGCGCGACGATGGGCGGCGCGACTTCCCGCAGGCTGACCAGCACCATTCCGAGTGCACCGGCGGAGAAGCCGAGTGACCAGAACCCGAGCGCACGATTGTCACGCTCATGCACCCAGAGAAGGGTGAGAAAGCCAGATACGATGATCAGCGTTGCCGCAAGGCACACAGTGAGCGTGGGAATGTGAAAGACTGCAGCCAAGTCGACAACCTCGATGATGCAACAGTCGTAGTCCACAAGGTTGAAGAATCCGCAAAATCTATCGGTAAATCTCGATAATCGACAGTAAAAAAGGCCGGGCAATGCCCGGCCTCAATCCGATAAAACCGAAAAAGATCAGCCGAGTAAGGCCTCGACAGCCGCAATCGCAGCCTCGGCCTGAGCTCCATCGGGACCACCGGCCTGGGCCATGTCGGGACGCCCGCCGCCGCCCTTGCCGCCGAGCGCAGTAGACGCGACGCGGACGAGATCGACAGCGCTGTGGCGGGCAGCCAGATCCGGGGTAACGGAGACGACAGCACTTGCCTTGCCGTCTTCAGCTACAGCGATCAGCACGACGACCGCTGTTTCCAGACCGGCCTTTGCCTCGTCCGCCATGCCCTTGAGGTCCTTGGCGTCAATGCCGGCAAGCACACGGCCGATGAAGTTGATGCCGTTCACCTGCTTCGGCGCTTCGACGCCACCACTCGCACCACCGCCCATGGCGAGCTTGCGCTTGGCTTCGGCCAGTTCCTTTTCGAGCTTGCGACGTTCGTCCACCAGCGCTTCGACGCGGGCGACGACATCCGTCGGCTGCACCTTGAGTGTCGAAGCCAGCGTCTTCACACGCTCGTCCTGTTCGGCGAGATAGGCGCGAGCCGCTTCCCCGGTCAGGGCTTCGAGACGGCGCACACCGGCCCCGACGGCACTTTCGCCGACCAGGCGCACGAGACCGATATCACCGGTCGCCGACACATGCGTGCCGCCGCAGAGTTCGATCGAATAGGCCTTGCCGGCCTTCTCGCCGCGAACTGCAGTGCCCATCGATACGACACGGACTTCGTCACCATATTTTTCGCCGAATAGCGCCATGGCGCCTTCCGCGATCGCATCGTCGACGGCCATCAGGCGGGTCGTGACCGGCGCGTTCTGGATGATGATCTCGTTTGCCATCTCCTCGACGATCTTCAGTTCTTCGGCCGAGATCGCCTTGGCATGGCTGAAATCGAAACGCAGACGATCCGGCGCGCACAAGCGAGCCCTTCTGGGCGACATGATCACCCAGCGCGTCGACGCAGCGCCTCATGCAAGAGGTGCGTTGCCGAATGGTTGGAGCGCAGGCGCGAGCGACGGGCGTGGTCGACATTGAGCGAAACCGCGCCACCGGCCGTCACGATGCCGTTCTGGACGGTCGCGATGTGGACGAAGACGCCCTCGCCCTTTTTCTGGGTATCGCTCACGGCCAGCGAATAGCCTTCGCCGACGATCTCGCCGGTGTCGCCCATCTGGCCGCCGGATTCGCCGTAGAACGGCGTCTGATTGACGACGATCTGAACCTCTTCACCGGCGCTCGCCTTTTCGACGACCTTGCCGTCCTTGACGATGGCCAGCACCTGGCCTTCGGCGGTTTCAGAGCTATAGCCGAGGAATTCGGTCGCGCCGAACTTTTCCTTGAGCTCGAACCAGACGGTTTCCTGGGCCTTGTCGCCGGAGCCGGCCCAATTGGCGCGAGCCTCGGCCTTCTGGCGCTGCATGGCATCGTTGAAGCCGGTCAGATCGACGCCGATTTCGCGGCCGCGCAGCGCGTCCTGCGTCAGGTCGAGCGGGAAGCCATAGGTGTCGTAGAGCTTGAACGCGGTCTCGCCGTCGAGGCTGTCGCCCTTGTCGAGCGTCGCGGTCGCGTCGGAGAGCAGCGTCAGGCCGCGCTCCAGCGTCTTGCGGAAACGGGTTTCTTCGAGCTTCAGGGTCTCGGAGATCAGGGACTCGGCACGGCCCAGTTCCGGATAGGCGCGACCCATCTGCTGCACCAGGACCGGCAGCAGCTTGTAGATGATCGGATCCTTGGCCCCCAGAAGCTGCGCATGGCGCATGGCGCGGCGCATGATGCGGCGGAGCACGTAGCCGCGGCCTTCGTTCGACGGCAGAACGCCATCGGCGATCAGGAAGGCCGACGAGCGGAGGTGGTCGGCGATGACGCGGTGGCTGGCGCGGCGCTCGCCCTCGGCCTTGACGCCGGTGAGATCGACGGAAGCATCGATCAGGGCGCGGAAGAGGTCGATGTCATAATTGTCGTGCTTGCCCTGCAACAGGGCAGCAACGCGCTCCAGTCCCATGCCGGTGTCGATCGACGGACGCGGCAGGTTGATGCGCTCTTCCTTCGTCACCTGCTCATATTGCATGAAGACGAGGTTCCAGATCTCGATGAAACGGTCACCGTCTTCTTCCGGCGAGCCCGGAGGGCCACCCCAGATATGGTCGCCGTGATCGTAGAAGATTTCCGAGCAGGGACCGCAGGGACCGGTGTCGCCCATGGCCCAGAAATTGTCGTTGGTCGCGATGCGGATGATCTTGTCGTCGGAGAGCCCGGCGATCTTCTTCCACAGGGCATGGGCCTCGTCATCGGTGTGATAGACGGTGACCAGCAGGCGGTTGCGGTCGATGCCGAATTCCTTGGTGATCAGGTTCCAGGCAAGCTCGATCGCGCGCTCCTTGAAATAATCGCCAAATGAAAAATTGCCGAGCATTTCGAAGAAGGTGTGGTGGCGGGCGGTATAGCCGACATTGTCGAGGTCATTGTGCTTGCCACCGGCGCGCACGCATTTCTGCGCGGTCGCAGCGGTTGAATACGGACGCTGTTCGAGACCCGTAAAGACGTTCTTGAACTGCACCATGCCGGCATTGGTGAACATCAGTGTCGGGTCGTTGCGCGGCACCAGCGGGCTGGAGGAAACGACCTCGTGACCGTTCGTCTTGAAGTAATCGAGAAAAGTCGACCGGATGTCGTTTACACCGCTCATGTCACGCCCTTCATTCAGGCCGGGAAGCCGGCCAATTTGCAAAATCAATGGCTTTTATCGCCCGGCTTCTTCCCTGTCCAGCAGCCGCAACGAAAACGGCCGCGTCTCCAGGGAAACGCGGCCGGCAAAACTTTCAGATAACAGCGAAACGCCTTACGCGTCGTCGGCACCATCGCCGTCATTGGCATCCGGCCCGCCATTCTGCAGAAACTTTTCCGCAATCAGGCCGGCATTCTGGCGCAACGCCATCTCGATTTCCTGAGCCACGGGCGGATTGTCGCGCAGGAAGAGCTTGGCGTTTTCACGACCCTGACCGAGACGCTGGCTGTTGTAGGAGAACCAGGCGCCCGACTTCTCGACGATGCCGGCCTTGACGCCGAGGTCGACGAGTTCGCCGGTCTTGGAAACGCCTTCGCCATACATGATGTCGAACTCGACCTGCTTGAAGGGCGGTGCCATCTTGTTCTTGACGACCTTGACGCGGGTCTGGTTGCCGACCACGTCGTCACGTGTCCTTGATCGCGCCGATGCGGCGGATGTCGAGGCGCACGGAGGCATAGAATTTCAGCGCATTGCCGCCGGTGGTGGTTTCCGGGCGAGCCGTACATGACGCCGATCTTCATGCGGATCTGGTTGATGAAGATGCACCATGCAGTTCGACTTGGAAATCGAGGCGGTCAGCTTGCGCAGCGCCTGGCTCATCAGACGGGCCTGCAGGCCCGGCAGGCTGTCGCCCATTTCGCCTTCGATTTCGGCGCGCGGGGTCAGCGCCGCAACCGAGTCGACGACGAGAACGTCGATCGCGCCGGAACGCACCAGCGTGTCGGTGATTTCAAGCGCCTGTTCGCCGGTATCCGGCTGCGAGATCAGGAGGTTCTGCAGGTCAACGCCGAGCTTGCGGGCATAGATCGGATCAAGCGCGTGTTCAGCGTCGACGAAGGCGCAGATGCCACCCTTCTTCTGGGCCTCTGCAATGCGTCTGCAGCGCAAGCGTCGTCTTACCCGAGCTTTCCGGGCCGTAAATTTCAATGATGCGCCCCTTCGGCAGACCGCCGATGCCGAGCGCGATATCGAGGCCGAGCGACCCCGTCGAGACCGTCTCGACTTCGACCACGCTCTCGTTCGCGCCGAGCTTCATGATCGAGCCCTTGCCGAACGAGCGTTCGATCTGGGCCAGCGCCGCTTCCAATGCCTTGCTTTTATCCACCGATTTGTCCTCTACAAGCCGCAAAGAATTCTGTGCCATTTGATCCACCTTTAGGTTATTGAGGCCGCATAGGCAATGAAGCCGCCGATGGGGAATATGTACACTTTTTGTTCTCATTTTGCAAGAGCATGTGAAGTGTCTGATTCAAAACCATTTTCGCAGGAGTGTTCCAAACATGTTCCACCATATCAGCGGTTGGCGTTATGGGAAGTGTGCGACCCGCATGCGGAAGCCTGGAGAACCACTTCGATTCGGTATTTGCGGGCTCCGGAGAGCGATAGATGACCGTTGAAATCCTCGCCATCGGTGGCGCGCATATCGACCGCCGGGCACGCATATTCGGCGACACGAAACCGGGCGCTAGCAATCCCGGGCAATGGTTCGAGGAAGCCGGCGGTGGCGTCTTCAATGCAGCCCGCAATCTCTCAAGGCTCGGTCGGGCCGTTCGCCTGATCGCACCCCGGGGTGGCGATGCGGCCGGCCAGATGGTGGCGGAAGCTGCCGAGCGCGCTGGCCTCGACGATCAGCCGGTGATGTTCCTCGATCGCGCGACGCCGAGCTATACGGCGATCCTGGAGCGGGACGGCAACCTTGTGATCGCGCTTGCAGATATGGCGCTTTATGATGCCTTCTCGGCCCGCCGCCTGAAGGCGCGGTCTCTCCGCGACAGCTTGGCAAGCACAAGCCACGTGCTGACCGACGCAAACCTCCCGGCAGATACGCTGACCGCCCTTGCGAAGGCCTGCGATTCTGAGGGCAAGGGCCTTTCCGCGATCGCCATCTCGCCAGCGAAAGTGGTCAAGTTCAAAGGCGCCCTTCCCCATATCAGCCACCTCTTCATGAATGGCGCGGAGGCCGAGGCCATTGCCGGATCGCGACCGGAAAGAGCTGAGGACTGGCCGGATCTGCTGCGTGCCCAAGGCCTTGTCGGTGGCACGGTGACCAGCGGCAGCGGCCCGACGGTCGCATTCGGTCCAGAGGGCATTGCGCTCATCGAACCCGTGCCGCTCGACGAGATCGCCGATGTGACGGGTGCCGGTGACGCTTTCGCGGCAGGCTTTCTGCATGCGAGGCTGAAGGGCGCCGACCTGACCGAGGCCTTGCGCCATGGCACCGCGTCTGCGGCCATCACCCTCGCCTCACCCCACGCAACCGACGAAAATCTCTCCGAGGAACGGCTCAAGCGCCAGTTGGCTCTTGTCCCACCTGCCCGTTTCCTGTCATGAGAACCAGAATTTCTAGCGGAAGACCCCCATGACCCGTTCCATCTCCCCCTCCTTCCCATCACCTATTCGAGCGAAGTGAGCGCAGCCAAGCAGCGCGGCGCACCGATCGTGGCGCTCGAATCCACCATCATCACGCATGGCATGCCCTATCCCGGCAACCTGCAGATGGCCCGCAGCGTCGAGGACATCGTGCGCCAGCAGGGGGCCGTCCCCGCGACCATCGCCGTCATCAAGGGCGTGCTTCATATCGGCCTAGAGCCGGCCGAGCTCGAGGCCCTGGCGCAGATGGAGCACGTGATGAAGCTCTCGCGCGCCGATCTTGCGTTTGCGATTGCCGAGCGCCGCAACGGCGCAACCACGGTTGCCGCCACCATGATTGCCGCCTACCGCGCCGGCATCCATGTCTTTGCGACCGGCGGCATCGGCGGCGTCCATCGCGGCGCCGAGGAGAGCTTCGACATCTCGGCTGACCTCGAAGAGCTGGCCCGCACGGCTGTCATCGTCGTGTCGGCTGGCCCGAAGGCCATCCTCGACATTCCGAAGACGCTGGAAGTGCTGGAAACCCGCGGCGTGCCCGTCGTCACCTATGACAGCGAAGACTTCCCCGCCTTCTGGTCGCGCAGCTCCGGCCTCAAGAGCGTGCTCAACCTGCAGAGCCCGGCGGCCATTGCCAATTTCCAGAAGATGCGTGACCAGCTCGGCATCGATGGCGGCATGCTGATCGCCAACCCGGTGCCGGAAGCCGACGAGATCCCGCGCGAAGAGATGGAAATCTATATCAGCCGGGCCCTTGCCAATGCCGAACGGGACGAGATTGCCGGCAAGCAGGTTACTCCCTATCTCCTCGACAACATCTTCCACCTGACCGGCGGCCGCTCGCTGAAGACCAATATCGCGCTGGTCGAAAACAATGCGCGTCTGGCAGCCGAAATCGCCGTCGCCATGAACGGCTGAGCCTCTAACAACCTGAATGAAAAAGAACCCGCCGGAGCGATCCGGCGGGTTCTTTGTTTCAGCACTACTCTGAAACTCTAAGGAAGCCTCAGCCTTCGCCATCCAGCATTTCACGCACTGCGACGGCCAGCTGCTTCAGCGAGAAGGGTTTCGGCAAGAAACCGAACTTCGCATCCGCCGGCAGGTTGCGGGCAAAGGCGTCCTCGGCATAGCCCGAGACGAAGATGAACTTCAGGTCCGGATATTTCTTCCGCAACTCGGTGAGCAGGGTGGGGCCGTCCATTTCGGGCATGACGACGTCGGAGACGACGATGTCGACCGCACCGTCGAGCTCTTCCATGATGTCCAGCGCCTCGACGCCGGAACCGGCCTCATGCACGGTATAGCCGCGCGTCTCCAGCATGCGCTTGCCGCCGCGGCGAACGGCCTCTTCGTCCTCGACGAGCAGCACAACGGCAGACTTGCCGGTCAGATCAGGCGCATCCTGCGCCTCGGCCTTTGCACTGGCCGTCGCAACGGTGATCGTGTCGCCGCTGACGGAGGCCTGGGCCTGGCCTTCGTTAACCGGCTGAACCTCGGGCACATGCCGCGGCAGGAAGATCCGGAAAGTCGATGCCCTTGCCGACTTCGGATTCGCGGATAGATGTAGCCGCCGGATCTGCTTGACGATGCCATAGACCATGGACAGACCAAGGCCCGTGCCCTTGCCGACTTCCTTGGTGGTGAAGAACGGTTCGAAGATCTTGTCCATGCATCATCTGGCGCGATGCCGGTTCCGGTATCGGCGACTTCGACCAGCGACCATAGTCCTCCGACGGCAGGCCGCGATATCCGAAGGCCATGGCACTCGTCGGCGGTCGACATTGCGGGTGCGACACAGTGATTGATGCCACCATCCGGCATGGCATCGCGTGCATTGACCGCAGAGATTGATCAGCACCTGCTCGAACTGCGAGAGGTCCGATCTTCACCGGCCAGAGATCCCGGCCGTATTCGACCCTGAGTTTGACATTGCTGCCGGAGATCAGCCGGTCGACCAGCATCCTGAGATCGCCGATCACGTCGGTGAGGTTCAAGACGCTCCGGCCGCATCGTCTGCTTGCGCGAGAAGGCAAGCAACTGGCGCACGAGCAACGGCCGCGCGATTGGCATTGCGCTTGATCTCCATAAGGTCGGCAAAGCTTGCATCCGAAGGCCGCGCCTGCAGCAGCAGGTGGTCGGAAGACAAGAGGATGGCGGTCAGCACGTTGTTGAAGTCGTGCGCGATACCGCCGGCAAGCGTGCCCGACCGCATTCATCTTCTGCGCTCTGCGCCATCTGCGCCTTCGAGCGCCTTCTGGTCAGTCACGTCGACGGCGTAGACGATGGCCGCCTCTTCCGGCGCCTCGTCGCTCTGGTCGATGACGGCGTTCACGTAGAAGCGGAAATGCCTGACATCATTCGGTACCGGATGTCGGCTGTCGATCGGCGCGAATGTCACCCTGGCGGTCCATGGCCGCCGCAAGCGCCTCGCGGCAAAGGCCTTCCCGCTCGTGTCTCGTGCAGCACCACCTCGATCAGCCCGTGGCGCTCGATCTGCGTCCCGCGTCGAAACGATGTCGAGCGAAGACAGCTTACATGAATGGCGCATTGGTGCGCAGGATGCGGCCGCTCGCCGTCCACGGATGCAATAGCCATCGGCGTATTGTTGAAGAAGCGGGTGAAGCGCATCGAGGCGACGGAATCGGACTGGTCCGATCCTCGCCCTGCTGGCGCGCCAGCACGATCGACCGGCTCTCGCCCGGCGCTCCGTCCCGCGCCGCACGCACGCGATGAACGAGCCGAACCGGCAGGCTCTGGCCGTTGACCCGTCGCAGGTCGAGATCGAGCGTTTCGGTGCGCGCCTGGCCAGGCTCGGCCTGGACCGAATTGATGAGCGCCATGCCCTCGCCGGCCACCAGATCGGAAATCGTCATGGAGCCAGGGTTGAACTGGGTAAGGTCGACCCCCAGCCACTCGGCAAGCGTGGCGTTCAGATAATAGATCTCACCCTTGCGCCCGGCGGAGAAGAAGCCGGCCGGCGCATGGTCGAGATAGTCGATCGCATGCTGCAATTCCTTGAAGAAGCGCTCCTGATCGTCGCGCTCGGCGGTGATGTCGGAAATCTGCCAGACATGCAGCGGCTTGCCGTGACCTTCGCCAGGCAGCAACCGCGCCTTCAGACGGTACCAGTGGGCGCCGGACCCGTTGTTCGTCTGGTTGCCAAGCGGTTTCAGGAGGCGGAACTCCTCATGGCTGTCGCGCCCTTCGCGCAAGCCGTTGGTCAGCCGATAAAGCGCCTCGCTCGATTCGCGGTACCGGGAGAGCAGTGCCTCAAGCGTCTGCACTTCGGTCGCCGTGCGGGCGCCCGTCATCGTGCCATAGGCCACGTTCGCATAGACGATCCGGCCTTCGCTGTCGGTGATCAGCGTCCCATCGGGCTGACTGGCCAGAAAGCGGCGCGCAAGCGTGTCGCTGTTGGACTGCGGCATCACTTCGACGAAACCGATGACCGCCGACACGATGAAGAAGATCCCCATCATCGCGAGAATGCCGAGCACGCCCAGCACGACCTGGTTGTCCAACTCATCGCGGAAAAAGATGAAGGCAGCGGAGGCCGCGATCAGCACGAGGGCAAGCAGCAGGATGCGCAACGCCATGCCGACGCCGCTGCGGCGATCGACCAAGGGGCCGTCTCCATCTCGTTCGTACTGCTGTCGTGTCATGAATGCCTCTTGCCTAAGCGCACGGATGATCCGACCTAGCGAGAATCGGCGCTGTCTCCTGTTTATCAATTTGCCGCAACAGCAAAAAGCAAAGAAAGGCCCAGATGTGAGCGCAGAGCCGCTCCCCCACAGGAATGCCGCAATCCTGGCGGAGCATTTGGAACTTTGTTGCGTTGTGGAGCCAAGATGTAGGTGTCCGTGCAAGATTGCGGAAAGGGCCGTCTTCTGCCAGAAAGCCAGACAAAAGGAGCACGAAAATGCTGGATGACTTGATCAAGGCCTATGGCGATCGTTTTCTCGTGGCGGCGCTGGGCGTCAGCCTTGCCTTGCTCTGCCTTTTCATCGTGCTCTGGATCCTGCGCAACCGGGCCCCGTCGCCCTTCGTCCGCGGTGGCCGCAACCGCCAGCCACGGCTCCAGGTGCTGGACGCGGCAGCCATCGATACGCGCCGCCGCATCGTCCTGATCCGCCGTGATAATATCGAGCACCTCCTGATGATCGGCGGCCCGACCGACCTGGTCATCGAAAGCGGGATCGGCGATGAACGCCCCTATCTGAGCGCAAGGCCAGTCAACCCGCAGGGCCTGGAGGAGCAGTCGGAATTGCCGAGCCCGACCATGGCACCTGCCCTAGCCGCGACAGACGCTGCAGCCCCTCGGATCGCCTCGCCGGCCGCGACGATGAGCACCGCCATCGAACCGACCGTGAAACACCAGCCGGTTTCCGAGCCATTGAAACCTGAACCGGTGTTCGCCCAGCCCCGGCCGCAGCCGGCTTCGGCATCAGTTGCCGAGCAACGACCAGTCGAACAGCGCTCGCAGCCGGTCCAGCCCAGGGCTCCCGAGCCCGCTCACGAAAGACAGGCCGTCACCCCGCCAACACCGGTCTTGGCGGCAGCCTTTGCTGCGGCACCTGCTGCCGTCGCGGCACCCGTGATAGCGGTGGAAAAACGGCCAACGGAACCTGCTCAAACTCCGACGATCGAAGTTGTGCAGCGCCCCGTCCCGCCGATGGAAAAGCCGATGGCACCAGACGTTGCGCTGGTTCAGCCAACGGCCAGCGTCGAGCCTGTGATGGCGGTCTCGGTCAACACCGGGCCTTCCGATGCCGTTGTGACACCGGCGGCGTTTGAGACGGAGGTGAACGAAGCAGCATCGGTCATCGAACCGCCAGCCAAGGCCGAAACGCTAGCAACCGAGACATTCTGGATGGAACCAGTGGAGCCGGTCATGGCGCCGGAGATGGTTGAGCCCGTTCGCGAAGCAGAACGACCGGTCGCATCCGCGCAGCAGACCGCCCCTGCCTTGCCGCCCGTCATCGATGCGCCCGCAGCAGAAGATCTGCTCGAAGCAGCCCGTCTGCGTGTCCTGGCTCCTGCCCCGTCTGCCGCACAGCCTCTGCCGTTTGAGGCCAAGCGCTTCGAACCGGTTGCCGATCGCCGACCGGTTGCCAGCGAACCGGAAGCACCGAGCCGCGATCTGAGCGATTTCGAACGCGTGCTCGAAGAAGAGATGGCTTTCCATCTCGCAGCCGATCCAGCCCCTGCGCCGAAGCCCGCCGCAGAGTTCTCGCAAATCCTGCCGGAAACTCGGGCAGACCGGCCGCGCCTCCCGGCCTCAGCCATTCTTCCCGCGAATAGCCAAACTGATACCGTGTCGCCAAATTCCGACAAGCAGGGTCAGGAACCCAACTTGCAGACGGAAATCGCGCGGATCTTCGGGGAAATGTCGGCCAGCCGAAATCCCTGACGGGACCAACTCGCAACTGCGCAAATGAAAAGACCCGCCAATGGCGGGTCTTGAATCTCTGATGACACGAGAAGGTGCTACGAGGCTTGGGCCTCACTCGTCGCGATAGACCTTTTCGCGACGCTCATGGCGCTCCTGGGCCTCGATAGACAGAGTGGCGATCGGACGGGCGTCGAGACGCTTGAGGCCGATCGGCTCACCGGTTTCCTCGCAATAACCGTAGGTCCCGTCATCGATCCGCTGCAGAGCAGCGTCGATCTTCGAGATCAGCTTGCGCTGGCGGTCACGCGCCCGGAGCTCAATGGCCCGGTCGGTTTCGGAGGAAGCCCGGTCGGCGAGGTCTGGGTGGTTAGCGCTCTCTTCGGCAAGATGGCCGAGTGTCTCGCGCGCTTCTCGGAGGATGTCGTTCTTCCATGCGATCAGCTTGGCTCTGAAATAGGCCCGCTGGCTCGCGTTCATGAACTCATCGTCTTCCGAGAGCACATAATTGCTAAGATTGATCTTCTCACTCAACGCGATTCTCCTGAAGAACATCTCAATGGGCGGGTGTATAACCTTTCAAGGCAACCTGTTCAAGCCTTCTGACTGTTTCGAAGCCATTTTTAAATCTGTTACATTTTTCATCTAAATTTCTATTTTTTAAGCATAATTTGCTTGAGTACTCACGCAGGATATACAGCAACCCACCACGATAGGATGATGAGCGCATTCGCCGCGCATGGTTGACGGCAAGGCACAAGAACCGGTACTTCAGTGACCAGCACCATCTCACGCGGAATGTCCAACGGATGACGCCCTCCATTCAGTCTCCCCAGCGCATCTATCTGCTGCGCCACGCGAAATCCGGTTGGGCCGAGCCAGGTGGCCGCGATTTCGATCGAAGCCTGTCAGATGCGGGCTTCGCCGAGGCCGAACTCCTGGCCGAGACCGCTGCCGACAAGCAGTATCGTCCTGATCTCGTTGTCTGCTCGACCGCAAAGCGCTGCCGGCAGACCGCCGACGCCATCAACCGGGTCTTCTCGGGCCTCGTAGAATTCCGCTACGTCGACGCACTCTACAACGCCCCAGCAGAAGCCTATCTGGAGATCGCCGCATCGACCCAGGGCGTCGAGGCGCTGATGCTTGTCGGGCACAACCCGGCGATCGAGGAGGTCTTTGCCCGGCTGTGCGGCAACGACGTGATGGCAAGGACGGTGCCGGAAGGCTATCCCACCTCGGGCCTCGCCGTGATCGACGCCATGGGCGACGAGGCCTATCGGCTGCGCGACTTTCTCGTCGGCTGACGGTTTGCCAGGCGGGCAAAGCCTGCCTCTTTTTTGCGCCGCAACCGACGCCTATATGGGAGATCAAGTTATCTGAACTCTCTCGTGCCGGGGCGACACAGCACCCGTCACCGTCTCGCAGGACAGCCCTTTGCCCCCTTCTCTCACCAGCCTGACCGACGAAGCCGCGATCGCCCTCGACAACCTGACCGACCGCGCAGCCCATCTGATCAACCCGACGATCAGGCTCGGCGTGACGGGTCTGTCGCGCGCCGGCAAGACCGTGTTCATCTCATCGCTCGTTCACAATCTGCTCCACGCGGGCCGACTGCCGCTGTTCGAACCGCTGCGGTCGGGACGCATGACCGGGGCCACCCTGCAGGAACAGCCCGACGACGCCGTCCCGCGCTTTCAATACGAAGACCACATCAGGGCACTGGTCGACGAACGGGTCTGGCCGGATTCGACGCGCGCCATTTCCGAACTCAGGCTGACCATCGAATACAAGAGCGCCAGCTCCTGGAACCGGATGTTTTCAGCCGGCAGGCTGTCGATCGACATCGTAGACTATCCCGGTGAATGGCTGCTCGACCTGCCGCTCCTGGGCCAGGACTACAGGACCTTCTCAGAGAATACGACGAAGCTTGCAGAAACCGGCGTGCGCGCCGAACTGGCCCGCGAATGGCTGGCCTTGGCGGCAACCGTCGATCCCGACGGCCCCGCAGACGAGATGACCGCACGCCGTCTGGCTGAGGCCTTCACGACCTATCTCAGGCTCTGCAAGTCGGATGAGCGCTCGCTATCGACCCTGCCTCCCGGCCGCTTTTTGATGCCGGGCGACCTTGAAGGCTCGCCCGCCCTGACCTTCGCCCCGCTCCCCGTGTTGTCGGAAGGCCGCGCACCTAAGGGCTCCCTGCGGGCGATGATGGAGCGTCGCTTCGAAGCCTACAAGTCTGTGGTGGTGAAACCCTTCTTTCGCGAACATTTCGCAAGGCTGGACCGCCAGATCGTGCTGGTCGATGCGCTTCAGGCGCTCAATCGCGGCCCGGAGGCGGTCCAGGATCTGGAACGCGCGCTGGGAGACGTGCTCGCCTGCTTCCGCGCCGGCTCCAACAACGTCCTGACATCCTTGGTGCGCCGGCGGATCGATCGCGTGCTAGTGGCGGCAACCAAGGCGGACCATTTGCACCACGAAAGCCACGACCGGCTGGAAGTGCTGACCCGCCGCCTCGTCAACCGCGCGATCCGCACGATCGGCATGAGCGGTGCCGGCATAGAAGTCATGGCGCTCGCCTCGGTGCGCGCCACGCGGGAAGCCAACGTCAAGCAGGATGGCCATGATCTGCCTGTCATCGTCGGCACGCCGATGGCAGGCGAGCGCATCGGCAACGAGATCTTCGATGGCGGTCGCAAGACGGCAGTCTTTCCGGGCGACCTGCCGCAGGATCCGGAAGCCTATTTCCGCTCTGTCGACGCAGGTGATACGTCCGCGACCCTACCGGACCTCAGCATCGTCCGCTTCCGACCGCCGCAACTCGATGAGAAGCACGGCGTGACGCTATCCGTGCCGCATATCCGCCTGGACCGCGCGCTGCAATTCCTGCTGGGAGATCGTCTCGCATGAAGAAACCGACCGTGCCCCCCGTCAGCGCGCCGACCGCGAAGGCTTCCGAGCCGCAAAGACGGCCGGCAGCCTTCTCCGTTGAGCCAGAAACACGGCGCGCCGATCCTCAAGACAAGGCCAGCCGACAGCCACGTAGCTTCTCCGGCGAGGTCCTGATCGTCCCCGATACGGAAGATCCGTTCCTTGCAGCTGCAGTGGATGAACTGCCGCCGGTTCCCGTGGCAGAGCCGCGCCGTCGACGCTTCTCCTTTGCGAAACTCGCGACGGGCGCTTTCGGCGTGCTCCTGTCGCTCGCGTTCGGCCTTTGGGTCGACCGCCTGATTTCAGATCTCTTCGCGCGTGCCGACTGGCTTGGCTATCTGGCCGTCGCGGTGCTCGCCGTGGGCCTGCTTGCGCTTATGATCGCCGTCGGTCGGGAATTGCTGGGTCTATGGCGCCTCGACGCCGTGCAGGATCTGAAGGTGGAAGCAGACGCTGCGGCAGAAAGCGGCAAACGAACGCGCGCCGCCGCGGTCGTTGCCAAACTGTCGAGCCTCGTTTCCCATCGCCCGGAAACCACCCGCGGGCAAAAGACGCTGGACGCGGTGAAAGACGACATCATCGACGCGCCGCACTTGATCGAGCTTGCCGAACGGGAACTGCTCTCCCCCCTGGATATCAAGGCTCGCGCGCTCATCCTCAACGCTGCCAAGCGCGTCTCGGTGGTCACTGCCGTCAGCCCAAGGGCTGTGGTCGATCTCGCCTATGTGCTTTTCGAGGTCGTCAGGCTGATCAGGAGCATGGCCGAACTCTACGGCGGAAGGCCGGGCTCCTTCGGGATGCTTCGCCTCCTGAGGGACGTGTTTGCCCACCTCGCTGTCACAGGCTCGATTGCCATCGGCGATGGCCTTGCCCAGCAGGTGCTCGGCCACGGACTTGCCGCCCGCCTCTCGACCCGTCTCGGCGAAGGCGTGATCAATGGCCTGATGACAGCCCGTATCGGCATTGCCGCCATGGACCTCTGCAGGCCACTGCCGTTCCGTTCGGCCAAACGGCCTGGCATCGGCGACTTCATCGGCGACCTGACACCCTCGATGACCGGCAAGGACCGCGACCGGACGGGGTGAGGCAGACGGGCCACACCGGAGAGACCAGTGACGTTTGCCGGTTGTCGGAACCGGCATTTGGGGTTAATGGCAATGATGCATTAACCATTTTTCCGCTAGGGTCTGAGCGGGGTTTCTGGTTTCTCGTACCAAGGCAAATCGATGTTCTCTCGCTCCTCGACATTCGGCCGCTGCGCCGTCATCCTTGCCGTTGCCGCAATCATGCCGGCCACGGTCGCTGATGCTGCTTCGCGCGACAAGCGCTTCTTCGATTCCGTCGCCGGGGTCTGGAAGGGTCCGGGCGAGATCGTTGCTGGCAAGTACAAGGGCACAAAGTTCACCTGCAACCTCACCGGACTTCCGGCTGAGGGCAAGGAAACCGGCCTTAAGCTCGACGGCACCTGCCGCGTTGGCGTCTTCAGCCAGCCCATGTCGGCTGTCATCTCGCAGTCCGGCGGCAGCTACAAGGGCCAGTTCCTGGATGGTGCCGATGGCAAGGGCCTCGACATCGTTTCGGGCACTGTCACCGGCAACCGCGCCGTCATGGGGATCAACCGCGCCAAGCTGAACGGCGCCATGGTTGCCCGCATCGAAGAAGACGACGCGATGAACATCACCATTTCCGTGAAGGTGGAAGACCGGATGATCCCGGTCATCGGTCTCAAGCTCAATCGCCAGGCAACCGCCATGGCTGAGACCGCTGAAAACGACTGACGATCCCTAAATCGCGAGAGCCAGAATTCAACCGCGCCACCAGGCGCGGTTTTCGTTTGCGATGACGATTCCCGCCTTATCAATGCTTCCAAGCCAATCCGCGACGGATCTCCCCTGCACGGAAAGCTGCGGATCGACGTCCGCCAGCGGCATCAGCACGAAGGCGCGTTCCGTCATGCGCGGATGCGGCACTTTCAGGTGCTCGGCATCAATGATGCGATTGGCGAAGGTGAGGATATCGATGTCGATCGTCCGCGGGCCCCAGCGCTCCACCCGGACACGCTTCATCGTTCGCTCGATCTCGAGACAGGCCGCCAGCAGCTCTTGCGGTTCGAGCAAAGTCTCGACCGATGCGCAGGCGTTGTAGAAATCATCCTGGTCGGTCTTGCCCCAGGGCGGCGTCCGGTAGAGCCGGGAAACCGAAGTCACGCGGCAGTCACGCCGCTCGTCGAGCCTCCGGAGCGCCTCTGCCATCGCGGCTACGGGATCGCCGATATTGCCGCCAAGGCCAAGCGTTGCCGCCTGCCAGCGCTTAACGTCTGAACTGTTCAACACTCACCTGTACATGGTCGAGAATGCCGGCGATCGGCGCGCTCGGCTTGCGAACCGTGATCCGGCATCGCTGCATTTCCGGGAAGCGGTCGAGCAAGCCGCGCGCAATCGCAAGCGCCAAGGCTTCGATCAACTGGCGACGGCTGCCGGTCACGATGTCACGGATCACCTCGAAGGCGATCCCGTAATGCACGGTGCCTTCGAGGGTATCGGTCTCGGCGGCTTCGAGCGCATCAACGTCAAACTCCGCATCGACGAAAAACCGCTGGCCAAGCACACCCTCCTCCGGGAATACCCCGTGATGGGCGAAAAAGGCGCAGTTCTTCAGGGTGATGGTGAAAACACCGCTCATGCGGACAATTCCTTCGTTGCTGCCAGCCGCCGCTCTGCCGAAAGCATAGCATCGGCGATGACGAGCGCGTCCCGGTTGATCGCGACATTATGGACGCGGAAAACGGAAGCGCCTTTCAGTCGCAGGGCAACCGTGGTCGCCGCCGTTGCCGCATCACGATCACGCGCTTCCCGTCCGGTCAGGGCACCGAGGAAACGCTTGCGCGAGGTGCCGGCCAGAAGCGGCAGGCCGAAGTCATGCAGTTCTTCGAAACGGATCATCAGCTCCATGTTCTCTTCCGTGGTTTCCTTGGCAAAACCGAAACCCGGATCGAGAACGATTGTTTCACGCGCCACGCCCGCACGAGCCGCGATACCGAGCGAAAGCCCCAGGAAATGCCGCTGGTCGGCAATCGGATCGGCAAGCTTCTCGCGCCCGCGACCCGTATGCATGATGCAGAGACCAGCGCCCACCGCGGCCGCGACGGCTGCGATCTCAGGCTCGCGCTGCAGCCCATGCACGTCGTTGATGATATGTGCGCCGGCCTCCACCGCAGCCTGTGCGGTGGCAGCACGATAGGTATCGATAGAAATCAGCGCATCTGTCTTCTGCCTCAGCGCCGAGATGACCGGTACGACGCGCGCCATCTCTTCCTCTGGCGTGACCTCGGCGGCACCCGGGCGCGTCGATTCTCCGCCGATATCGAGGATCACCGCCCCCTCGTCGACACAGGCCAGCGCATGGGCAACGGCCGCCTCGACGTCGGCATGCAGGCCGCCATCGGAAAAGGAATCCGGCGTCACATTGACGATGGCCATGATCGCCCCGCGCTCGGAAAGATCGAGGCTGCGGCCATGCCCTACACGCC
Source organism: Allorhizobium sp. (assembly GCA_965283865.1). Taxonomy (GTDB): domain Bacteria; phylum Pseudomonadota; class Alphaproteobacteria; order Rhizobiales; family Rhizobiaceae; genus Allorhizobium. The sequence continues at coordinate 2,463,519 of CBDIQA010000001.1, read as the reverse complement.
AAATTGTGCGTTCAACCATGGTCACGCGACCCTGTATCCTCTCGACGGAAATCCGCGAAGCTGCGATAGTGCAGATCGGGTTTGGCTATGCCCCAAGGGCGCGGCGAATACAACATTGCGGAAAAAAGAATGAAGCACTCCCGCCGTCTTCGGGCTGCCCTGATATTGGCAGTCCTGACCGGCATCTCCCTGCCACTTTCGGCCAGCGCTGACGTCGTCGTCCGCAAGTCCATAAGCTACTTCCAGATCGGCGGGAGAACTGCTGCCGAACTCGATGCCGAACTGTCACGCAAGGGCCCTTTCACGCAGGCAAGCGGCAGCCGCCATCCCGGCGCCACCCAGATCCGTTTCGGCGGCGACCTGACCTATGCGCTCCGCGGCAACCGCTGCGCGGTTGAAGATGTCCGCGTCACCGTGGACACCAAGCTCATCATACCGCGCTGGAAGAACCGCAACCGGGCATCGCAGGAGATGGCCACCCTTTGGGACGCCCTTTCCTCCGACATCAAGCGCCACGAGGAGCGCCACGCGGAAATTGCGCGCCAGCATGCAAAGCTCCTGGAGCAGCGCCTCCTGAAGCTGCGCCCGACGCGCGACTGCGAGACCCTTCAGGATCGCGCGAGCGAGGTCACGGACGAAGTGACCCTCGCGCATGACGAGGCACAGATGCGATTCGACATGATCGAGGCGAAGAATTTCCAGGATCGCATGCTGCGGATCGTCCGGCATCGCCGGGAAATCCAGGAAAACCAGTAGAAATCACCCATCAATTTCGAGGGGGAGTGTTGCTGCCATGCTGCGGCTTGCCCCAGGCTTGCGCCCTCGCCTGTGAATAACCGGCAATTTCTCGGCGTGGCCCTTGATACAAATCTGAAATATAAGTGTCATCGAATACGTTGATTAAGCGTAACCCGATTTGCCCGTTCTCCCGGCGCGTCCTGGTGCCACAGGTGCTTCCTCCCTCGCCTGCTTGGCGATGCGCCCCCTTGCCCCGCTTTCGTCTTGACGAAAGCGGGGCTTTTTTAGGCGGGGATAGCGCTGACAGAGGCTTTCAGCCCTGGCGTTCGGGCACATGCACGACGAGCCCCTCAAGGGCCGCCGTCACCTTGATCTGACAGGAAAGACGCGACGTCGGACGCACCTCGACGGCGAAGTCCAGCATGTCCTCTTCCATCGGCGACGGCTGGCCGACCTTTTCGGACCAGGCGTCATCGACATAGACATGACAGGTGGCACAGGCGCAGGCGCCGCCGCATTCGGCATCGATCCCGGGGACCGAGTTGCGGACGGCATTTTCCATGACCGTGGAGCCCTCGGCTGCCGCGATGTCGAAACGGGTGCCGTCGAATGCGATGATGCTGATGTTTGCCATGTTTGCCTGTCCAGACTTCGCCTTGTGAAAAACCGGCGAAGTCATCTCCCAATTCGGAAGGGCAGTCAACTCACGGGGAAGCGAGCGGCATCAGCGGCTCGCGCCTGTTTGGGATCAGCGGGCAAGCTTCAGGATGAAGTGTTCCGCTTCCAGGACGGCAGCCGCGACCGAAGCCAGGGCATCGGCATTCGCACCCTTGGTTTCCACGAGATCAGCAGCGGCGGCGACGCGCAAGGCACCGACCGCCATGGCGGCATTGCGCAGGCGGTTCGCTGCAGCCTTGACTTCGACCTTACCCCGGTCCGCCGTCAGCGCGACGAGACAACCGCGTGCCTGGCGCGCAAACATCTGCAGGATCTCGCCTTCCACCGCCTTGTCGCCCTTCGTCTGCGATGCAAGATGCACGAGGTCGATCGGACGCTGTTGCGACGGCGTCAGACCGTTGAGGTTATCGGGGGTTGTGAAGGCGATGTTGACTGCGGCTGCCATGACCGTGATCCTTGATTTTTTGTTTTTGGTGATACCAGCCTGAGGCATTGCAATGGGCACCGCGTTAAAAACCCCGGGGATTGCGGGAAAAAGCTCGCACTATGGTTAACGAAAATTAAACCCCGGCGCAGACTGGCTTTTCAGCCTAAACCTTGATTGAAATACTGTTAACAAGACCCGGAGGCACTGGACCGCTGGGAGCGCATTAATTGTATCGCATGACCAAATGTGTCACTACGATACGGTTGATTGGGCAAAACTGCATGAACTATGCCCGCAAGCCAGTCGGTGCTAAAACGTCCGGCGGGAACGCCGGCTGTGAGCAGTTGAATTGCGAAAGAAGAGATCTCGTCTGGCGTGGCGACAGACGGAATCTCAGGTAAACGGCGGGATCCGGACGGGACCAAGCGTTCAGCGGCATCGCTGTCAGTGTCCGTCCTGCCGAGAGTAAGCGGTAACGAGGCGTAACCCTATGGCGAATAAGAAGTCCGACTCGATTGACGAGAACGCGTTTCAGGCTCTCGAGGCGGCCCTGAGCATCGATTTCGACGGCGAGGAAGCCGCCGCGCCTGTCAAGGCTCGGTCCCAAGCTCGCGGCCCGGAGGCACCTGTGTCAGATAGTATCCCGCGTTCTGCCTCGAAGAAGTCCATAGAGCGCCGTTCCGCACGCGCCGGTGAATTGAACCCGGAACCGGCTCCCAAGGCTCCGGCCTTTGCGCCCGCCAATGACGGCTCCCGCCGCACGCCTTCCGCCATCCTGAAATCTCTTGACGGTGCTTCGCTCACGTCGGCACTGCGCAATGCTGCAGTCGTATCGGCTCTGTGGGTGCTCGGCGCCCTTGGACTGACCCAGCTTCTATACGGTGGCGCGATCTGGCAGGCGCCTTCGGTGGCCGACATCGTCGCCATGCCCGGCGTCGTAGCCATCGTTGTCGGCACCTTCCTGCCGATCATGCTCTTCTTCGCCTTCGCCATCATGATGGCGCGCGCCCACGACCTGCGCAACGCCGCGCGCTCCATGGCCGAAGTGGCACTGCGCCTGGCTGAGCCGGAAACCATCGCTTCCGAACGCATCATGACCGTCGGCCAGGCCGTGCGCCGTGAAGTCTCGGCCATGAACGAGGGCATCGAGCGCACCATTGCGCGCGCAACCGAACTTGAGACCCTGGTCCATTCGGAAGTGACGGCGCTGGAGCGCAGCTACACCGACAATGAATTGCGTGTCCGTGGACTCGTCCACGAGCTCGGTGCCGAACGCGATGCGATCGTCAATCATGCAGAGCGGATCCGCTCGTCGATCGTGGGTGCCCACGAGCAGCTGAAGGAAGAGCTGTCGCTCGCGACCGAAGAAATCTCGGTACGCCTGCAGACCTCGGGCGAAGCTTTTGCCTCGATGATCGACATGCGCGCTGCAACGATCATGGAAAAGTCGGATGCGGCGGTCACTGCGCTCGGCTCGCTGCTGTCCCACAAGACGGAAAACATGGTCCAGACGCTGGCGGCGTCCGGCATGTCGCTCTCCAACGAATTCGACACCCAGCTTCAGTCGCTGACCTCGACACTCAGCCAGCGCGGTCGCGAACTGCTCGGCGAATTCGAGACGCGAGCCTCGACGCTCGACACCAACACCGAGAAGCTGAACGCAGCTCTCAACGAACGCGCACGCCAGCTCAACGAAACCCTCGTCGAGCGCACCCGCGATATCGCCGAGACATTGAAGGGTAGCGAAGGCTCGATCACCTCGTCGCTCGACGACGTGCTGTCGCGCCTCAACAGCTCGCTCGACGAACGCGGCCGCAGCTTCCGCCAGAGCCTTCAGGCGAGCGCCGACGACGCGATCGTCGATCTCGACCTGCGCTCGGGCCTCTTCGAGGACCGCTTCCAGACGACCATCGGCCAGATCAACGCGACTTTCGACCAGCGCGTCGCGGAATTCGCCAGCGCCTTCGACCAGCGCTCCGGCTCACTCGATTCCAAGCTGATGGAAAGCCTCGCCCGCATCAACGAAACGGTGAACGGCGGAACGGATTCGATCAGCGGCATCCTGAATTCGAGCATCGAACGCCTCGGCTCCACCCTCACAGACCAGTCGCTCGCCATCGCGATGACGCTGAGCACCAGCCAGGAAATGCTCGACAGCTCGATGTCCGATCGTGCGCAGGAAATTGCAGACGCGATGTCGGCCCGTGCCGCGGCCCTCACCGAGAGCCTGGAAAGCACGCAGAAGCGCATCGACCAGGTGATGGAAGAGCGCAGTGGCTCGCTTTACAATGCCCTCAGCGACAACCAGTCCCGCTTCGAACAGACGCTCTCGAGCCGCGCCGAGCACATCGTCAACGCACTCGAAGCCAACCAGGACCGCTTCGCCGAAACCCTCGACGTCAAGGCCCGCGGCATCGCTACTCTTGTGGAAGGTCAGAGCGAGATCCTGATCGATGCGCTGAACACCAAGAGCCTCGAACTGGACCTCACGCTGACGGCCCGCACCCTGGATCTCTCCGAGACCCTCAACGACAGCCAGCGTCGTATCGACGAGACGCTGAGCCAGCGCGCGTCTTCGATCATCGAGACAGTAGCCGATGCCGACCGTCGGATCGACGCCGCCTTCGCTGAAAAGGCCGAAGCGATCCGCAACGCCTATGGTGAAAACCAGGAACGCCTCGAACTTTCGCTTGCAAGCCACACGTCGTACCTGTCTTCGACACTGGAAGACGCGACCGGCGAGATCGAGCGAAACCTCGGCCAGTCCTCGGGCCGCATCGCTGAAACGGTCGCCGCTGGTATTACCGGTCTCGGCGACGCGCTCGGCGGCAGCGAACAGCGGCTCCACAGCATGCTGGCTGCGGCGTCGAACACCATTTCGAACACGCTGGAAGACAACGCGGCCCGCATCGCCAACACACTGAAATCAGGCGTGGACGATATTGACGGCCGGATTGCCGAAACCAACGTCACGCTGAAAACCAGCCTGGACACGGCGACCAATGCCCTGGCGAGCACCCTCGGCGACAACACCGACCGGATCTCGCAGACGATCTCCTCTGGCGTTGCCGCGATTGATGACCGTCTGGTCGACACTCATGAGCGGATCCGCGCGACGCTCGACGATCGCACGCAAGCCATCACGGCCTCGCTCGGCGATGCTCGCGACGCGCTCGAAACCATGCTTGGCGAACATGCAACCTCGATCGGCGCATCCGTTGCCGCCAGCACCGGCATGCTCGAGATGAGCCTGGAGGATCACGAGGAAAGCCTGAGCAAGGCCATCGACGCCAGCAGCCGCGCGCTCGACGAGCGCCTGCGCGGAACGGCCGGTGCCCTGACGGATCAGATCCGCGAAGCAGCCGACGACATCACCCGCTCGGCCCAGGGTTTCTCGGGCACAGTCGAGCAGTCCGTCTCCGGCATGACCATCCGCCTCGACGAAACCAGCACCCGCATCGAGCAGAGCTTGGGAACGCTGGAAGATCGCCTCCGCAACGGTCTTGATGGTGTCGACGCCCGCGTCAACGATGCCGGCGAGAAGTTTGCCGCCCGCCTGGACGAGAAGGTCTCGAACATCGAGCGCGTTGGCGACGAAGCCTCCATGCGTCTCGCACAGGTGCTTGACGAAGGCGTCAACCGCGTCTCCGAGACCTTCGACACCCGCACCCCGGTGATCGAAGAGCGTCTGGCGACCATGGACCGCGCGCTCACTATCGGCCTTGAAAACGTCAACCGCACCATCGAAGGCAAGGCGGCAGGTCTGGCCACCGCCCTGCGCGGCGCCGTCACCGATGCCGCTCGCGACCTCGACGCCGAAGCGCAGCGCTCTGTCGATCGTCTGACGGCGACGACAACGCAGTTTGCCGAGCAGATCGGCGAGCGCAGCGCTGAACTCAACCGCACGGTCGAGGAGCGCTCCGAAGACCTCGCAAGGCGGGTCACCGAGACGCAGAACCGTCTGGCGGGTCAGGCAGCAACGATTGCCCAGACCTTCTCGCAGGCAGGCGACGTGATCAGCAACAAGGTTTCGGAAGCCGAAGCACTGGTCACCGCCCAGGTCGCGAACCTCTCCGGCACGCTCGGCGATGTGAGCTCGACGCTCGAGCAGCGCGCCGCCGCGATCCGCGATGCGATTTCCGGCAATACCCAGGAACTCGCCGTCACCATGAACGCGGTGGAAAAGGCGCTCGAAGCCCGTGGCAATTCGATCCGCTCGGTTCTCGACGACCGCACCCGCGAGCTGAACTCGATGCTATCGACGCGCTCGGCGGAACTCTCGCGCCTGATCGACGAGAAGGCAGCCCCCGTGGTCGCCGCCTACGCCGAGACGGGCCGCGTCGCCGCCGAACAGATCACCGCTGCCGCAGAGCAAAGCGCCGAGCGCCTGCGCTCCGAAAACGCAGCCCTCGTCGACGCGATCAGCCAGCGTACGGATCGCGCCGTCTCGACCCTCGGCACCGCAGAGCAGAACCTCGTTGCCAGCGCCTCGCAGCTCATCGAACGCCTCGGCGACAGCAATGCCGGCCTGTCTTCGATGATCGATCAGGCCGTCCAGAGCATCGGCTCCCTCGACAGCCGCCTCGGCGCAACCGCCAACCGCTTCAACGAGACGGCGACCCAGGCGACAGACATGCTGTCCACCTCGAACCGCCTGCTCGACGACAAGCTCGGCCGCCTCACCGCCATCTCCGGCGAGACGCTGCAGCAGGTCTCCTCGATCGTCAGCCGCTTCGGTGACCACACCCAGGTCCTCGGCAAGGCATCCGAACTTCTGTCGGCTGCCCAGTCGAACCTCGTCGGCACGCTCGAAGAGCGCCAGCAGGCGCTGCGCGATCTCTCCATCGGCCTCGTCAAGCGCTCGGAAGAAATCGAGACGACGATGCAGGGTCTCGGCAAGATGGTGGAAACCGCCTTCGACCGCGCCGAACAGCGCTCCGGTCAGATGGCCGGCAATCTGCGCCAGAGCGTCCAGGCATCCTTTACCGATATCGGCCAGATCCTGGGCGAAACCGAAAAGCGCGCCCAGTCCACGGCGACCAATATGCGCGAAAGCGTCCAGGCCTCCTTCGCCGACATCGGCCAGGTGCTCGGAGAGACGGAAAAGAAGGCGCAGATTACGGCCGCCAATATGCGCAATGCCCTGCTCTCTGCCGAGCAGGAAGCCCAGCAGTCGATCGACAAGACGCTGACCGAGGCCGAGAAGCGTTCGGGCGAGCTCGCCAACCGTCTGCGTGGCGGCCTCGCCGTCTCCCTGAGCGACATCGACCGTCTCCTCGGAGAAGCGGGTCGCAAGTCCGAAGGTGCAGCGCTCGCCCTGCGTGAGGCCATGCAGCACGCCGTTGATGAAGCTGTTGCCCGCTTCAGCGGCGCAACCGATGAGATCCGCCGCTCGGCTGTCGACATCCGCAAGGAACTCGACATGACGCGCAACGAACTGAAGCGCGGTGCCTTCGACCTTCCCGAGGAAGCCAAGGAAAGTGCGGCCCAGATGCGCCGCGCCGTCTCCGAGCAGATCAAGGCCCTGCAGGACATCTCGCAGCTCGTCGGCCGCACCAGCCAGACGCTGGAAATCTCCGAGCCAGTAGCCCGTCGTCTGGCCGAAGCCCAGCCAGAGCCCGTTCGTCGCCAGCCGGTCGCACCACAGCCGCAGCCGGCACCCCAGATCCGCCAGAGTGAAAACCTCGGCCTGCGCGGCAGCCTCGGCGCGGACCGCTGCCAACACCAAGGCGACCGGCGACACGCGCGCCGAAGGTGGCGGCTGGATCAGCGACCTCCTGCGTGGCGCCTCCCGTGAAGAACCCGCTGAAACCGCGCCTGCCCGTCCGGCCCCTGCCCCGCAGCGCCCGGTCGCCGAAGCCCCGCCGGCCCGCCAGAGTGACACCCGCAATCCGCGCCATATGGTCGAATCGCTGAATTCACTTTCGGTCGACATCGCCCGCGCCATCGACCACGACGCCTCGGTCGACCTGTGGCGCCGATACCAGCGTGGCGAACGCGACATCTTCACCCGTCGCCTCTACACGCTGAAGGGTCAGCAGACCTTCGACGAGATCAAGCGCAAGTATGACCGCGAGCCGGAATTCCGCGTCGCCGTCGATCGCTACATCGCCGATTTCGAAAAACTTCTGGCTGACGTCGCCCGCACCGACCGCGACAAGTCGATCACCCAGTCCTACCTGACGTCGGACACGGGCAAGGTCTACACCATGCTCGCGCACGCTGCCGGTCGCTTCAGCTGATATCTAACCAATACGGGAGCCGGTCAGCCGGCTTCCGACAAGCCAAAAGAAAACCCCGGATCATATGCTGATCCGGGGTTTTCTTTTTGTCAGAGTGCTGACTGGCTTAAGCGTTCAGCGGCCTCAGATCGATTGCAGCGTCCAGGCGACGATGTCACCGGTCACGCGTGCGAAGGCACGGTCGAGGGCTGCTACATAGGCCGCATTGTCGGACCCGGCCGACGGCACCTCCGCCTTGAACACCCGCTGCGCCTTGACGGTGCCGTTGCGATCATTGAGCAGCTTTGCCGAGATTTCGACCACGCCACGATCGCCACCTTCGGCCGAGATTTCAAAGGCCCTGACATCGGTGATCAGCTGGAAGTCGATCGCCAGGCCCTGCCCCGGACGCCCGACGCCGCCCAGGCGTCCGGTGTTCTCGAAGGCTTCGACGAGCTTCGACTGAACGACCCGCGTCAGGCGATCGCTCCACTGCGATTGCGAGAGATAACGGATCTCCGCGCCGGACACACGCACCAGGATCTGCTCGCTATCGAGCGCCTTAAGCGCCGACGGATCGGCCACCAGGAGCTGCCGGTTGCGGGCACTGGCATTGGTCGCGACATCGCTTACCGAAGCCGTGAGGTCGAATGTATCGTTGTTCGCTTTGGACCCACAGGCTGCCAGGCCGAGGCCAAGGCTTGGGATCAGCACCGAAGCCACAAGCAGCCGCCGGAGCTTTGCCCCGCCTTTGGAGCCGTTGACGCCGATCCTGTCCATTCTATCGTCCTTCCCGGTGGTTCTCGTCATCGGCGTGTCCGTCCGTCAAATTCCTTAACCGTATCGCCGCCAAAAAGCAGGCGCTGCGGGTCGTCGTCGAAATTGGTGATCGCGTCGTTCAGGCCGCGAACGGTGTTGCGGGTATCGTTCACCAGCGTCTGGATGTCGCGCAGGCCTGTCGCCGAGAAGCGCTGCAGGTTGGAAGCAATCGGTCCAATCTGGGCGTTGAGGTTCTCGGCCGTCATGCGGATGGCCTCAAGCGTCTTGCGGGCTTCCACGCTGAGCGAATTTGCATCACCCGAGCCAAGGAACGCATCAACCTTCCTAAGGATCCCGTCGACCTGCTGGGATGAGGTGTTCAGACGGTTTGCAAGCTGGGTGAAGTCGTGGATGGCCTTGTCGATGTCGTCACGACGGCCTGTAATGCTGTCCGAAAGTTCGCGGAAGCCCGCGATCGCCTTGCGTGCATCGGCAGAAGCGACCGACGCATCGTCAACGACCTGGCCAATCTTCTGGCTGTCGACGGCGTCGATCAGCGACGAGACCTTCTGGAGCGTCTGATCGGCATTGTTGCCGAAGCGCTGGAAGGTGTCCGCCGTTTCGCGGAAGCTGTCGATCGCCGGACCGATCTTGTTTGAAGCGTCGGCGAAGCTTGCCGTTGCGCGTTCGGTATTGGTCAGGATCTGGTCGATCTTCTCGGAGTTGAGCGCCCTGAACAGATCCTCGGCTGCCGCCAGCGTCGTATCGAGGCGGCCGGAGAGACCGGATACGGAATCCGACAGCGAGCTCACGCTCTTCAGGAATTCATCGATCCCCTTGGCATTGTCGGCGAGCGACTTGGAGAATGTTTCGGCATTGCGAACGGTGTTGGTGAGCGGTGCGCGGGCATCGGCGATGAAGCCCTGAAGCTCGGCCACGGCTCCGTCGGCGCGCTGCAAGATGCGGTCGGCGGTCGTCAAGAGGTTGGTCACGCTGGATTGTTCAGCCGTCAGGATAGCCGGTTCGCCCGTGTCCATGGCACGCTGCAGGATGGGATCGCCGGATCCCGGACCACCGCCGGAAAGCTCGACATAGGCAGCGCCCGTCAGCCCCTGGATTTCAAGCACCGCGGTGGTGCCGGATGTCACGGGAGCGTCAGCGCGGACCTCTGTGAAAGCCACCGAGAAATTCGGATCTTCATTGTCGATATAGAGATTGCGGACTGAGCCGACCGAAATGCCGTTGAAGCGAACCGGCGACCCGATGCTAAGGCCATTGGCCGATCCCGGAATGCGAATGGCAAGCGGCGCCATTTCGCCACCGCGTCCATATTCGGCCATCCAATAGACGAAGCCAAAGGCGGCCCCGATGACCAGCATCGTGAAAAAACCGACTATGGCGTAATTGGCTTTGGTTTCCATGGCTCACTCTACCGGATGTCCGGCGGAAGGCTCCGCCCGGGGAATGGAACGGGCACGCTTGCCCTTGAAATAGGATTGCACCCACTCGTCGTCGAAGGCGAGCATGTCGTCCAGCGTCCCCTCAACCAGCACGCGCTTCTGTCCCAGAACCGCAATACGGTCGCAGACGGAAAACAGGCTGTCGAGATCATGGGTCACCATATAGACCGTCAATCCCAGCGTATCGCGCAGTTGCGCGATCAATTCATCGAATTCGGCAGCCCCGATAGGGTCGAGACCGGAGGTTGGTTCGTCGAGGAAGACGAGATCCGGATCGAGCGCCAGCGCACGCGCAAGTGCCGCGCGCTTGATCATGCCGCCCGAGAGTTCGGACGGATATTTGTCCGCAGCATCGGGATGGAGGCCGACCAGCTCGATCTTGAGATAGGCAAGCTCATCCATCAGCCATTGCGGCAGATCCAGATATTCACGCATCGGCAGCTGGATGTTTTCCTTCACAGTGAGTGAGGAAAATAGGGCGCCGTGCTGGAAAAGAACCCCCAGGCGTGTGTCGAGTGTCATGCGCTGCAGGTCATTGACCGCATCATAGTCCGCACCGAGGATCTCGATCTTGCCGGAGCGACGCGGCAGGAGGCGCAGCACAGTGCGCATCAGAACGGACTTACCCGCGCCGGATGCCCCGACAAAGCCGAGGATCTCGCCGCGGTAGATATCGAGGTTCAGCTTGTCGAGAACGATCTTCTCGCCGAAGCCGACTGTGAGGTCCTTCACCGACAGGATGACCTCGCGGTCTTGGGAGGGTCTGGTGTTCATCTGGCCCTCCTCAAAAATCGATCGCTGCGTAGAACATGGCGAACAGCCCGTCCACGAGAATGACGACGAAGATCGACTTGACCACGGATGCGGTGACATGACGTCCGAGAGACTCGGCGCTGCCGCCCACCTTCATGCCTTCGACAGCCGCAATGATTCCGATGATCAGCGCCATGAACGGCGCCTTGATCATGCCCGTCGCAAGCGTCGAATAATCGACTGCCTCGTGAAGGCGGGTGATGAAGACATCGAAGGTGATGCCGGAATAGGCCCAGACCACAACTGCTGCGCCATAGAGCGCGGCGAAGTTGGCAACAATCGTCAGCAGGGGCAGTGCAATCGTCAGCGCAACCAGTCGCGGAAAGACCAGCACCCCGATCGGATTGAGACCGATGACCTTCAGGGCATCGATTTCCTCTCGCATCTTCATCGACCCGATTTCAGCGGTGATGGCGCTGCCGGAACGACCAGCGATCATGATCGCAGTGAGCAGCACGCCGATTTCCCGCAGCTGCAAAATGCCAACCAGATCGACGACGAAAACTTCGGCACCGAAATAGCGCAACTGGAACGCGCCCTGCTGGGCAATGATCGCGCCGATCAGGAACGACATCAACGTGATGATCGGAACGGCCCGCACACCCATATGGTCGAGTTGATTGACAACGGATGCCGGAGACACACCGGAGCCGCGCCCAGCCTTGGTCTGCGCCCCGCGGACGGCAGATCCGAGCACGAACATCATGGCAATCAGATCGCCCCAGAGGCTGATCGTGACTTTCCCGACAGGTTCGAAGATGCGCTCGAAGCGGGTGCGGTGATCAACCGGCTTTTCTGGAGCAGTGACGTGCTCGGGAAGCGCTTCGATCAACTCGCGCATCCCCGGGGATCCGCCAACGATCTCGATCGAGCCACCGCGCGCGCGCCGTTCCGTTATGAAGCGGCGAACCAGCCATGCGCCGGCCGTGTCCATGTCGCTGACTGCGCTGAGATCGATCGTCTCCCGCTGCACGACCGCAGCATCAACCAGCGGGCCGGCGGATTTGATCATCGCGCTCAAGCTGGTGTTCTTCCAGCGCCCCGCAAGCCGGATCCGCCGGGCGTTTCCGTCCGGCTGCTCATCGATCTCAATGCGGGCGTCTTCTTGCTCAACCGAACTCAAGGTGGCGACAACTTCCAAATTCGCGCCGGGGGATCCGGGTTCGCAAATCACGTGACAGATAGCTGCACACTATAACCATCGCCGCCTGCGAAGAAATCCTTTGCAAACCGTTAATTGCGTTTTCCAACCCGATTGCGGGCCGTCATGACTGCTTTGCAACAGAGGGTGGCTCAGGCCGCGCGAATTCCGTCGTCCTGGGCCGTTTCGGCAATCGGTTTCGGCAAAAGGATGGGCACGAGTTTGCCGGCACGCTTATTCGCCGGCGCTTCGCTGCCGTGTCGAGCCAGCGGATCATCTCGAAGCGCCCGTCGTGATGCTCGACCACCGCCGTGCAGCTTTCCACCCAGTCGCCGGTGTTGACGTAGTGGATGCCGTCGATGTCTTCCATGACGGCGTGGTGGATGTGGCCGCAGATAACGCCATCCACCTCGGCGCGGCGGGCCTCGTCGGCCACGACACGTTGGAATTCGCCGATGAAGTTGACCGCGTGCTTGACCTGCAGCTTGGCCCAGGCCGAGAACGACCAGTAGGGCATGCCGAGGCGGCGACGGATCGCGGCCAGAAGGACGTTGATCGCGATCGCGGTGTCATAAGCCCAGTCACCGAGATAGGCGAGCAGGCGGGCATTGCGCACGACCACGTCGAACTCATCGCCATGGAGGACGAGGTATTTCTTGCCATCGGCCATCTCATACACAATGCGCTGCTCGACTTCGATCCCGCCGAAATGGATGCCGGGGAAATCGCGCATGAACTCGTCGTGATTGCCGGGGATATAGATGATCCGCGTACCCTTGCGCGCCTTGCGCAACACCTTCTGCACCACGTCATTGCATTGCTGCGGCCAGTACCAGCTGCGCTTCAGGCGCCATCCGTCGACGATGTCACCGACGAGGATAATGGTATCGGCCTCGTGCGTGCGCAGGAAATCCAGGAGGAAGTCCGTCTTGGCGGCCTTCGATCCGAGATGAACGTCGGAGATGAACAGGGTCCTGAAATGGCGTGTTTCGCTGGCTTCTTCCACGGCTCGGTCCTCATCGCTGTCTTGACAGCGCTTAATCAGACTCGTGTTTCAGGAAGATGACATCGCCGTGATCATGCCATTTACGGGACCTCCTCCCCTCAAAATCTACTGAAAGCTCGCTGGGCATAGGCGGAACTAAAGTCTACCACTCCCGGTCAATTCGTGTATGACGGGCATACAGATCCGATGACCAGAAACTGCCGGTGAAACCAATGAATTCCCAGGACAAGAACAAGCCGCAAGTTGCGAACCCGACCGCCGATCTCGACGAGCAGGCGCTCTTCTATCACCGCTATCCCCGTCCCGGGAAACTCGAGATCCAGGCCACAAAGCCACTCGGCAACCAGCGCGACCTGGCGCTCGCCTATTCGCCGGGTGTCGCCGCTCCCTGTCTCGCGATCAAGGACGACCCGGCAGCCGCCGACGATTACACGGCACGCTCCAACCTCGTCGCCGTGATATCCAACGGCACGGCGGTCTTAGGCCTTGGCAATATCGGACCGCTGGCCTCCAAGCCTGTCATGGAAGGCAAGGCCGTCCTCTTCAAGAAATTCGCCGGCATCGACGTCTTCGACATCGAAATCGATGCACCTGGCGTCGACGACATGGTCTCCACCATTTCGGCCCTCGAGCCGACCTTCGGCGGCATCAACCTCGAAGACATCAAGGCCCCGGAATGCTTCCAAGTGGAAGACCAGCTCCGCGCCAAGATGAATATTCCGGTCTTCCATGACGACCAGCACGGAACCGCGATCATTGTTGCGGCTGCGATCCTGAACGGCCTGGAACTTGCCGGCAAGTCGATCGAGGCCGTCAAGATCGTCGCCTCCGGGGCCGGTGCGGCCGCCCTCGCCTGCCTCAACCTCCTGGTGATCCTCGGCGCCAAGCGCGAGAACATCTGGGTCCACGACATCGAGGGCCTGGTCTACAAGGGCCGCAACGAGCTGATGGACCCCTGGAAGGAAGTCTACGCCCAGGAAACCGACAAGCGTGCGCTCGCCGAAAGCATCGACGATGCCGACGTCTTCCTCGGCCTGTCAGCAGCCGGCGTCCTGAAGCCGGAACTGCTTGCCCGCATGGCGGACAAGCCGCTGATCATGGCGCTCGCCAATCCGAAGCCGGAAATCATGCCAGAGGAAGCGCGCGCCGCCCGCCCCGACGCGATGATCTGCACCGGTCGCTCCGACTTCCCGAACCAGGTCAACAACGTCCTCTGCTTCCCCTACATCTTCAGGGGCGCGCTCGATTGCGGCGCAACCACGATCAACGAAGAGATGAAGATGGCAGCCGTCCGCGCCATCGCAGCCCTCGCCCGTGAGGAAGTCTCGGAAGTCGCCGCTCGCGCCTATACCGGCGAGACGCCCACCTTCGGCCCCGACTATCTGATCCCCTCGCCCTTCGATCCCCGCCTGATCCTGCGCATCGCTCCGGCTGTTGCCAAGGCTGCGGCTGACAGCGGCGTCGCACGCCGTCCGATCGCCGATTTCGACACCTATCTCGACCAGCTGAACCGCTTCGTCTTCCGCTCCGGCTTCGTCATGAAGCCGATCTTTGCCGCTGCAAAGACCGCATCGAACAAGCGCGTGATCTTCGCCGAAGGCGAGGACGAGCGCGTGCTGCGTGCAGCCCAGGTGCTACTGGAAGACGGTATCGGCGAACCGATCCTGATCGGACGTCCGCAGATCATCGAGACGCGCCTGAAGCGCTACGGCCTGCGCATCCGCCCGGGCACCGATTTCGAACTGGTCAACCCGGAAGACGATCCGCGCTACCGCGACTATGTCGACGACTATTTCGCGCTGGTTGGCCGCGCCGGCATCAACCCGGAAGCTGCCCGCACGATCGTGCGCACCAACACCACGGTCATCGGCGCGCTTGCCGTCAAGCGTGGTGACGCAGATGCACTGATCTGCGGCGTCGAAGGCCGCTACGACCGGCATGTCCGCGACGTTCGCCAGATCATCGGCAAGCGTGAGGGTGTGCGCGACTTCTCAGGCCTCAGCCTGCTGATCTCGCAGCGCGGCGCCATCTTCTTCACCGACACCTTCGTCACGGACGACCCCTGTGCCGAGGAGATCGCGGAAATGACCATTCTCGCGGCACAGGAAATCCGCCGTTTCGGCATCAGCCCGAAGGCAGCGCTGCTCTCCCATTCCAACTTCGGCTCCCGCCCCTCCGCCAGCGCCTCGAAAATGCGTCAAGCACTCGAGATCATCAGGACCAATGCGCCCGATATCGAAGTCGACGGCGAGATGCAGGGCGGCTCGGCCCTGTCAGAGGTGCTGCGCAAGCGCGCCATGCCGGAGAGCACGCTGACGGGTGAAGCAAACCTTCTGGTCTTCCCGAATCTCGACGCCGCCAACATCTCGCTCGGCATCGTCCGCACCATGATGGATGCCCTGCATGTAGGTCCGATCCTGCTCGGTGCCGCCATGCCGGCACACGTGCTTTCGACCTCCGTGACATCCCGCGGCGTCGTCAACATGGCAGCACTCGCCGTCGTCGAAGCGTCGCAACCGGCCGGTTGATCCTGGCAGGGAGAGCGGCGGTTTTCGTCCGCCGCTCGACCAACCGCGAAACTTAGCCACTAGACAAGCCAAAGCTGCAGCGCCGACACTGTCTCCCTTGAAATATAGGGTATTGTTGATGGTGCAGTCGGGGGCATATTTCGAACTCTTGGATTGGCTGGACCAGCAGGAAACGCTCGATCCTCCAGCCTTCCTGTCCCGCCTGCAGGTGGCCTACGAAACGGGACCGGTCACCTATATCGACGCGGTCATCAGCAATGGCCGCATGCGCGCCCATACCATTCATCGCAGCCATCGGCGGCACGCGCCACACAGTGCGCGCAGCCTGCATCGCAAACCACAGATTGACCAAATCCTCCGGGTCTTCGCCGCCCTGGAGCCAATTCAACTCGTCGGCAGGAACAGGGGCGACGAGCCCGGGCCCACAATCATTGGCTACCCCCTGCCCGGTCGGAACAGCGGTCTACTGGTAGAAGCCGGACCGCATATCCCCGACCTTTCCACCTGGCGCCGTCTGCACGACAGAGACCTCCTGAGCCTGGGCACACGATTGAACGCCCGACTGACGAGACCCGCTCGCATGGAAAACTTGGAAGAGTCGGGGGGACAGTCGTTGACCCGCCGCGAACGCGAGACACTGGCCTGGATAGCAGCCGGCAAGAGCTATTGGGAAACAGCCGTTATTCTCGGCATTTCCGAACGCACGATCCGCCACTTCATGGCCAATGCCCGGCACAAACTTGACGTCATGACCAATGCTCAAGCTGTCGCCGAAGCCGTTTGGCGCGGCCTGATCCCGCGTCTCGCGGACACGGAAGCATCATCACAAAAGGCAAAACCTTCATAGTATCAGAAATTGTATATATTTATGCTGGCGCAACCGTCAATTTCATTCAAGCGACTTGAGCCGCATCCTGCCTGTTCCGTTCTGCAAGAAGGAGTCAGGCATGATCAGGATCATCAACGGCGCACGCCGACACCAGTTTCCCTCAGACATCGACGCGATGCACAGGCTGCGCAAACGTGTCTTCCACGACCTCCTCGGCTGGGAGGTAGAGGTGCGCGACGCCTGGGAGATCGACGACTATGACCGGTCTAATCCGCTCTATGTCCTCTCCTATGGCGATGAGGGCCGTCTGCGCGGTTCGCTTCGCCTGCTGCCGACGCTGGGGCCGAACATGCTGGACGACACGTTCCCGATCCTGCTCGGGGATGGCCCGCAAATCGGCAGCGCCGCCATCTGGGAATCGAGCCGCTTCTGCATTGACCCCGATATCTCGCAAGGTCGCGCCGGAAACCAGGTGACGATCGCTGCAGCCGAACTGATGTGCGGTGTTGGAGAACTGGGCCTGGCATCCGGCCTCAGCCACATCGTCACGGTAACGGATGTGTTTCTCGAACGCATGTTTAAGCGCATGGGCTGCCCGGGATTAAGGATCGGCGAGCCCCAGCGCATCGGCGTGGTGCAGGCGGTAGCGGTATCCTGGGAGGTCTCCCAGGACCTGCTCGACAGGATGAAGGCGGTAGCCGCAATCGAGGGAAGCGTGCTCGAACGACCGATGACACTCACGGCAGCCCAGGCCGCATGACATAGAACAAGGCGGGTGTGGCAGGTGCCGCACTCGCCTCACATCATCTGTCATTTGAATTTAAGCACCACTCGGATATCCTGCAGCGCATCAGGGTCGTAGTCTGCCTTGGAAACGACAACTGGAATCCGGATGTGCCGAGCAGGATAGTCAGTTCCATCGCGATGTTTGTCCTCATGGGCGGCATCTTGCCATCCGGGGCCGAAGCCTCGGCGCTTTGCGAGCGACTGCGCGACCGCCTGGTCCTGGTGGAGCAAGGCGGACGATCGCCTGAGATCAACAGCTATGCCAGCGCCATTGCGCAGCAGAACCTGGAACTGCGCAAGGCGCGTCAGGACCAGCGGCGGCTACGGTGCCTCACATCTTCCATCGTCCAGATCCGGCCTGATGGCGGCAATGACTGCAGCGACCTGGCAACGGCAATATCCCGCATGGAGGCCAATCGCGACATCCTTGCAACGCGGCTGGCCGACCTTCGCGAAAGCCGCGTGGCGGATGCCCGCGCAGCTCTTGTAACGGCCCTTGAGGCAAATGGATGCGGCCCGGATGAGGCGCCACTGCCACAAGAGGCCGAGCGCATCCCCTATCTCGACACGCTGCCGGAACCCTACCGTCCGGACCGCGAGGCGGAAGCGGCCTATGCAACGCCACCGCCACCGCCGCCGATCAGCATCCTTCCGAGCGGCAATGTCCGCACGCTCTGCGTCCGCACCTGCGACGGCGGTTTTTTCCCGATTTCGTCTCAGACATCAGCGATGAACTTCGGCCGCGACGCTGCCCAGTGTCAGCAGATGTGCCCGGGTACGGAAACCGAGCTCTTCTTCCACGCGCCGGAACGCAGCGAGACAGTCGACATGGTCTCGGCCATCACCGGCCGTCCCTACAGGGACCTGCCGAACGCCTTCGTCTACCGCAATCGCCGGACGAATGCGGAGCCGACTTGCGCCTGCAATCTTCAGCAATACTACCAGCGCATGACGCCGCGTCCCGCGGTGCCCGACTACCAGTCCTCCGTGCTGGAGATTGCACCGAAGTCGAAACCGACACCGGAGGCTCCCCGTCCCGCTGCGGAACGCAGTCTGGATGAGGCAAACCTCAATGTCCGCCGCGTAGGCCCGGTCTTCATCCCGCCCGACAAGGGAACGATCGACCTCAGGAACCCGGCAGCGCCAGGTCCACAACCCCTGCAGGAGTGACCAGCCCGGCGGCCTGAGCGCCCCAATGCTCCTCGAAGATCAGCTCCTCAAGCGCCAGACGCTTGCGCCAGCCCTTCACCTCGAGTTCGGGCGACGCATAGAGGTGATCGACAAGGCCGAGGCACAGGTAACCGATGATCTGGACACGATCCGGGATCCCGAGGATCGCCTTCACTTCGGCCTCGTGAAAGATGCTGACCCAGCCGAGCCCGACCCCTTCCGCTCGCGCGGCAAGCCAGAGATTCTGGATCGCGCAGACCGTCGAGAAGGCATCCATCCGGGGATCGTGGGTCCGACCGAGAACCACGGGACCCGCCCGCTCGGGATCGCAGGTAACGCAGATATTCAGCGGCGCCTTGCGAATGCCTTCAAGTTTGAGTGCCCTATAGGCATTGCGGCGCGCTTCGGGAAACATCGCTTCAGCTTCTTCGTTGGCCCGCGCAAACGCCTCCCATACTGCCGCACGGGTCTCAGCGCTGCGAACCAGGATGAAGCTCCACGGCTGCATGAAACCGACCGACGGTGCGGCATGGGCTGCTTCAAGCAGCCTGCGCACGAGATCGTCGGGCAAAGGATCGGGACGAAACTGGTCGCGAACGTCGCGTCGCGTATGAATGGCCCGGTAGACGGCGTCCCTGTCCTCATCGACAAAGGGCGCTGTCCGGACGAGGAACTCGTTCGGATCGTCGTGCATCGTAATCCCCACAATGCGCAACCACCCGCCGTCCACGCGGGTTCGGTCTATCTTGTCAGGCCGGTCTTCTGACTGGGCATCATCCGCAACACGCGCCTTCCCGGATTGCTCCAGTGGTCGGGTTTCCCCCTGCGCATCACGTCCGCCTCACAGCGTTGGGCACGTGCCGGAATTTCACCGGCTTCCCGATTCTCCTGCCGATAGGCAGGCACCTGACAGCTGGTTTCTAGCGTGAAGAGACAAGCTGGGACAGATCAAAAACGACGGTGTCAGTCACTTGTCGGGAAGTACCGCACGAATGCGAAGGCCGAACCATCCGGTGACCAATTCGGCACGTTGATCGACCCCTGTCCGCCGAAGAACTCGAACAGCGTCTCGAGATTGCCGCCATCGGCATCCATCAGCCGAAGCCGGACATTCTTGTCGCGCGGATGCCCCGTGACGTCGGCGTCGTAGGAGAGGAACAGCACCTTGCTGCCATCCGGCGACGGATGCGGGAACCAGTCACCGTGACCGTCCGAGGTCAGCTGCTCGAGGCCTGTGCCATCGGTGCGCATCCGCCAGATCTGCATGGTGCCGGTGCGGCTGGAATTGAAGTAGATCCACTGCCCGTCAGGCGAATAATCGGGACCGTCATTGTGCCCCTCGCCGTTGGTCAGGCGCTGTTCGGCACCGCCCTTCGTCGCAATCGTGTAGATGTCGAAGGCACCGTTTCTCTCGCCGCAATAGGCAAGCACCTTCCCGTCCGGCGACCAGCCATGCCAATAGGACGGCATGTTCGTCGTCACCTGCCTTGGCTCGTCATCCCCGTCACCCAGCATGTAGATGCAGGACTTGCCGTAGAGCGTATGGTCGGAAAAGACGATCGAGGCACCGTCAGGCGAAATGCCGTGGTCATTGTTGAGCCGGACGGCGAAGCTGGTGTCGATCAGTTCCGGCTCCGGATCATCCTCATCGAGCGGCAACGCATAAAGAAGTCCATCGCCATTGATGACGAGAAACTCGCCGTCGCGCGACCAGTTGGGCGCCTCGACCAGGTCCTCTGTCTGCCAGACGACCTCGCATTCGCGTGTCGCCATGTCGTAGATCTCGACCGAACTGCGCATCCCGGATCCTCCCGTGGTTTCAGCGGCGCTCACGCGCGATCCCTGAAACGGTTCGTGATTGGATAGCGACGATCGCGTCCGAAATTCTTTTTGGTGATTTTCACGCCCGGTGCCGATTGGCGGCGCTTGTATTCGGCGAGGTAAAGCAGGTGCTCCACCCGGTGCACCGTCGCGATGTCATGGCCACGTGCGACGATCTCGTCCACGCCCATTTCCTTTTCGACGAGGCATTCGAGGATATCGTCGAGAACCGGATAAGGCGGCAGCGAATCCTGGTCGGTCTGGTTCGGACGAAGCTCCGCAGACGGCGCCTTGGACAGGATGTTTGCGGGAATGACTTCGCCGGATGGTCCAAGCGCCCCTGGGGGAACATTCTCGTTGCGCCAGGCTGACAGCGCATAGACCTGCATCTTGTAGAGGTCCTTGATGGGGTTGAAGCCGCCATTCATGTCGCCATAGAGCGTGGCATAACCCACCGACATCTCGGACTTGTTGCCGGTCGTCACGACCATCGAGCCGAACTTGTTGGAGACCGCCATCAGGATCGTGCCGCGCGTGCGGCTCTGCAGGTTTTCTTCGGTGATGCCGCTCTCGGTACCCTCGAACATTTCCGACAGCGACGAGAGGAAGCCCTCAACCGGCTCCTGGATCGGCACGATGTCGTAGTGGCAGCCCAGCGCCTTGGCGCAGGCTTCCGCGTCGGCAAAGCTCTCCTGCGAGGTATAGCGATAGGGCAGCATGATCGTGCGCACCCGCTCCTCGCCGAGCGCATCAACGGCGATGGCGGCACAAATGGCAGAATCGATGCCTCCGGAGAGGCCGAGCACAACGCTCTTGAAACCGTTCTTGTTGACGTAGTCGCGGAAGCCGAGCACGCAGGCGCGGTAGTCGGCCTCTTCCTTCTCCGGAATGCGCGACATCGGCCCCTGGTCACAACGCCAGCCGTCATCCGTACGCTTCCAGGTCGTGACCGACAGCGTCTCTTCGAACTGGCTCATCTGGAAGGCCAGCGACTTGTCGCCGTTGAAGGCAAAGCTTGCGCCGTCGAAGACCAACTCGTCCTGGCCACCGAGCTGGTTGGCGAACACCAGTGGCAGGCCTGTCTCGATCACCTGACGCAGCGCCACCTGATGGCGGACATCGACCTTGCCGCGATAGTAGGGCGAGCCATTCGGCACCAGCAGGATTTCGGCGCCGGTCTCGGCCAGCGTCTCGCAGACGCCGAGATCGTTCCAGATTTCCTCACAGATCGGCACCCCGATGCGCACACCGCGGAAATTCACCGGTCCCGGCATCTCACCTTCGGTAAAGACGCGCTTCTCGTCGAACTCGCCATAATTCGGCAGATCGAGCTTGTCGCGGAAGGCGAGGATCTTCCCACCGTCGAGAATGGCGACAGAGTTGTGCCGTCCCTTCTCGCCCCGGCGGGGAAAGCCGACGATCACGCCCGGACCGCCATCAGCAGTATCGGCGGCAAGCGCCTCCACGGCTTGAAGACAGGCGCTCAGGAAGGCGGGTTTCAACACCAGATCTTCCGGCGGATAGCCTGAAATGAAGAGCTCCGTCAGCAATAGCAGGTCTGCCCCCTGCCCGGCCGCATCGACGCGCGCAGCCCGTGCCTTGGCCAGATTGCCGGCGACGTCGCCGACAACAGGATTGAACTGTGCCACCGCGATACGCAGGACGTCGGAGATCTTCTTTGCTTCGCTCATGACACCGATTTAGCCGCTCGCGTGACCGATCGCAACGCTACTTGTCGACCCTGTTATCGGCAATGTCCGCCGCCGCTAACCAATCCCCCTGAAAGTATGGGAACAAAGGCTTCTGCGTTGCGGTTCATGTAGCATTCATGACACTTGTGTGACATCTGTGCGAAGACTTTACGACACCTGTACCTGACCCGGAGTTCGACGTGGCACAGACCAGCCCGAAATCGCTCGTCGCGACCTTTTTTAATGCCTTTGGTGCGACGCGCGAACGCGAGCTCGGTACGTCCTGGACGTTGCAGCTGGTCATTCAGTGGATCAACACAGCGCTGATCGCAGCCGTCATCGTCGTTCTGAGCGAAGTGCTCGCACGCGGAACCATGGTCGATGTCGTCGAGTACCTGACATCGTCGAGCCGCCCCGGACTTGTGGCCGTGGGCATCATGTTCCTGGTCCTCTGCTTTGCCGATGCCATTATCGGCAAGGCCTACCAGTCCACCCTCTTCGTCGCGCCGCTGGCTCTGCTGCCCGCCTTCTTCTCAGGCCAGAAGCAGCTCTTCCTCTCGGACCCGCTTTTTCCGAGTGACCTTCTCTTCGGTCGTCAGATCATGCAGCTGCTGCCGGCAATGGTTGCGGCCGAACCGGTCAAAGCGATTGCCCTTGCCATCGGAAGCCTCGTTTTCATCGCCGCATTCGTCACGCTCATCTGGAAGAGCCGTAAAGTCTTCCCGCGACTGAACTTGACAGGCCGCGGCGTTCGCCTTGCCCTGGCCTTCCCGCTGCTCGCCGGCTTCATCTCCCTGATGGACCCGATGGCCTTTTCCGCCTTCCGGGATCGGCTCAACATCGTGCCGATGATGTGGGACCAGAAGGAAAACTATCGCCACAACGGCTTCCTGATGGCTTTTGCCTTCAACGTGCCGATGGCAAGCGTCAGCGCCCCCGCCGGTTACAACCACGTCGCCATCACCGACATGCAGACCGACCTTCTGCCGGCGTCCTTCTTCTCGGGCCGTCAGGCTGACGTGATCGTTGTCATGAGCGAGTCGCTGTGGGATCCGACCAAGATGAGCAGCGTGCGCTACTCGGCCGATCCGATGCCGACGATCCGCGCCGCGCAGTCCGGCCAGGTCTTTTCGCCGGAATTCGGCGGCATGACTGCCAACGTCGAATTCGAAGCGCTGACGGGCTTTTCCAATGCCTTCCTGCCCTATGGCAGCATTCCCTATCAGCAGTATATCCGCCGTCCCGTGCCTTCTCTCGCCACCTTCTTTGAATCGAAGGGCTATGTGAGCAAGGCCTTCCACCCCTTCCAGGGCTGGTTCTGGAACCGCAACAACGTCTACCAGTCGCTGGGCTTCCGTCAGTTCCAGTCCGAAGAGAACATGCCGGTCATGGACAAGCGCGGCATCTTCGCGTCGGACGAGGCCCTGACGCGCCACATCATCCGCGAAGCCGACAACACCAGCGAACCCTTCTTCTTCTTCGCAGTCACCCTCCAGGGTCACGGCCCCTACGAGCATAACCGCTATGCGAAGAACACCATCGAGGTTGATGCGCCGACCCTCTCTGACGGCAACACCAGCGCGCTTGCGACCTATACGCAGGGCGTGAAGGAAGCGGACCAGAGCCTGAAGGCTCTGATGGACTGGGCGAAGAAGCGCCGTCGCGAGACGATCATTGTGCTCTTCGGCGATCACCTGCCGCCGCTGAACGAAGTCTATACGGAAAGCGGCTACATGGCGAACGTCGTCGCTACCCGCAAGGCCTCGGTCGCCACCATGAAGCGCGAGCACGAAACGCCGCTTGTCATCTGGTCGTCCAAGCGCGGCGTGCAGAAGGATATCGGTTCGGTCAGCCCGGCGCAGCTACCCTACTACATCGTCCGCATGGCCGGCTACCGTCACCCCTACTACACAGGGATGCTCGGCCGCGTCGCCGAACGTTACTCGGTGATCGACAGGCATCAACTGATCGCCCGTAACAACAAGGCGCAGGCCGACTGGGCTCTGTCGGGCCGCATCGACCCATTGATCCGCGACTACCGTCTTCTGCAACACGATGTGATGTTCGGCGAAGGCTACGGACTCGATCGTTTCTTCCCAGAGCAGTCCGATCGACTGCAACCGAGCAGTTAAACGGATCGTTACTTCCGATCACAGTTATCCATAAAGACATTTTGAACGGGGGGCACTATTGCAGCGCCCCCCGATTTCAGTCATAGACTTTTTTTGTTCACCAAACCGGCGTGCTTGACAGTATCTGCAACCACTGTTCTTGCCTGGCTGCACGAGCGGTCGAACACTCTGATTGCATTCAAAGTTTAACGCCGAGCTTTTGCCATGCCGCTCATGTCGCGCGCTGAAATAGTTGCACATCCGCTCTACCCGGCGATCGAAAGGCAGATCGCCCAGCATCTCATTGGTATCCACATGCGGACCCCGCGCATGTCCCGCCTGAAGGCATCCCACCGCAAGTGGCTGATGACGCAATCGGTGTTCGCGCTCGCCTTGCGCCGCACGCCGGACGACCCGCTGTCGGGCCTGACGGCCACACGTTTCGTCGAAACGGTGATGCGCCTGGGGGCTGCGAGCCGCAACACGGCGACGGGTTACCTCGCCGAACTGGTTGCCTACAAATTCCTGCGCGACGTTCCGGACGTCCCCGACAAGCGTGTCCGCGTCCTTGAGCCTACGGAACTCAGCCTGAACGGCCTCCGCAGCTGGTTCAACGGCCATCTCGCCTGCCTCGACCGGCTCGATGGCGGCAATCGAGAAATGACGTCGCTGGGCGAAGAGCGGATCTTCCTGATAGCCCAACCCATCGGCGCCGACATCATGGTGGGCGATCCGATGTGGCGGGAGCCCCCGGACTCGATCGGCCACTTCCTGTGGTCGGATCTCGGCGGCATCATCCTGCACGACCTGATCGCACGTCTTGAGAATGTCGACCGGGCGGCTGAAACCGTATCCTGCGGACCGGTAACGCTGGTGGAATTGAGCGAGACCTACCAGGTCTCGACGACCAACCTGAAGCGCATGTTCAAGAAGGCGGAAACCGAAGAGCTTCTATGCTGGGAGCACCCGCGACGCCGGGGCGACCTGCTGCTGACAAGCCGCTTCCTGGAAGACTATTTCAACTGGCAGTCGGCCAAATTTGCCGCCATCGACCAGTCCTACCAGCAGGCGCTGGCTTCACTGGGGATCGAGTCGGAGAATGCAGCTGCCGCCTGAAGACGCTCAACTGCGGCTGGCGGCATATTGCGGCAAGCCATCCTCGATGTCGTAGAAATCGCCTTTGTCGGCGCAGTAGATGTGATAGCCGCCCTCTAGAGCCGTGGGGTTCGGAAACAGGCCCGCCATCAGCGAGATCCGCTCCTCGCCATCCGCCTTCCAATACAGTGCTGAACCACAATCGCGGCAAAAGGCGCGCTCGGCGTCGGGGCTTGCCCGATAGGCGCCGATCTTCTCGCGCCCGCTGATCTCGACCTCGCTCAGCGCCGCATCCGTCGTCGCATAGTAGAGCCCGGTCTGACGGCGGCATTGCGAGCAATGGCAATAGCTGACGGGTCCAAGCTTGCCTCGAACCGTAATCGTCACCGCACCGCACAGACAGCCGCCAGTCTTGTCTTCGCTCATCACACACCTCCGCAAACGAGAACCGGGCGAGCTTGATGCAAGCCCGCCCGGTCGTCAAACTTGGAATGCTGAACTTATGGTTCAGCCGTTCGCAACCAGCATCCGCATTTCGTCACGGCCGCTCTTCATCCGCTCGGCAAGCAGGAAGGCGAGCTCAAGCGCCTGGTCGGCATTGAGGCGCGGGTCGCAATGGGTGTGGTAGCGATCGGCAAGATCATTACCGGTCACCGCACGCGCACCGCCGGTGCATTCGGTCACGTCCTTGCCGGTCATCTCGATATGGATGCCGCCCGGATGCGAGCCTTCCGCACGATGGATCTGGAAGAAGCTTTCGACTTCCGACAGGATCCGCTCGAACGGACGGGTCTTGTAGTTGTTGAGCGTGATCGTGTTGCCATGCATCGGATCGCAGGACCACACGACCTTGCGGCCTTCGCGCTCGACGGCGCGGATGAGGCGCGGCAGGTGCTCGGCAACCTTGTCGTGACCGAAACGGCAGATCAGGGTCAGGCGACCGGCTTCGTTCTGCGGGTTCAGGATGTCGATCAGGTTCAACAGATCGTCAGCCTGCAGCGACGGGCCGCACTTCAGACCGATCGGGTTCTTGATGCCGCGGCAGTATTCGAGATGCGCATGGTCTGCCTGGCGTGTGCGGTCACCGATCCAGATCATGTGGCCTGATGTGGCATACCAATCACCCGAGGTGGAATCGACGCGGGTCAGCGCTTCTTCGTAGCCAAGAAGCAGGGCTTCATGGCTGGTGAAGAAATCGGTTTCGCGCAGGCTCGGATTGTTTTCGGAGGTGATGCCCACGGCCTTCATGAAGTCCATGGTTTCGGAAATGCGGTCAGCAAGCTTGCGGTAGCGCTCAGCCTGCGGGCTATCCTTGACGAAGCCGAGCATCCACTGATGCACGTTCTCGAGGTTGGCGTAGCCACCCATCGCGAAGGCGCGCAGCAGGTTCAGCGTGGCAGCCGACTGGCGATAGGCCATCAGCTGTCGCTCGGGGCTCGGGATGCGGGCCTCTTCGGTGAACTCGATGCCGTTGATGATGTCACCGCGGTAGCTCGGCAGCTCGACGCCACCGATCGTCTCCATGTCCGAAGAGCGCGGCTTGGCGAACTGGCCGGCAATACGGCCGACCTTGACCACCGGCAGCTGCGCACCGAACGTCAGGACGACGGCCATCTGCAGGAAGGCGCGGAAGAAGTCGCGGATATTGTCGGCACCGTGCTCGGCAAAGCTCTCGGCGCAATCACCGCCCTGCAGCAGGAAGGCTTCGCCTTCTGCGACCTGGGCCAGCGACTTCTTCAGGCGACGGGCCTCGCCCGCAAAGACCAGCGGCGGATAGGTCGAAAGCTGCTGCTCTGCAGCCTTCAATGCGTCGAGGTCCGGATACGCCGGAACCTGCTTGATCGGCTTCTGTCTCCAGCTGCTCGGGGTCCAATTCTGCGCCATGGTCGTCACCTGTCTGATACTAGCTGCGGCAACCTCCCGGCCGCATCGGATGGGGGCTTATAAACGGTTAATCGATGCTTGGAAAGCCGAAGTTTAGGGACTTTCGAAGGGTATCGCGAACAGCCGACCGCCCGCTTTGTCGCCCTCAAGAACTGCCCGGACCTGCCCTTGAGATGGCAGACGCTTGATATGACATGGACGTAAACGTAAGATCTTGATCGACATCCGGAACGGGAGGTTCGGCATGACACAGCACGAGATCGAAAAGACCGAAATCCAGTTCGAAACGGCGGACCGTTTCCAGCTCCACGGCACTTTGATGCGGGGTCGCGGCGACGGCCCCATGGCGCTCATCTCCTCGGCCGCAGCCGTGCCACGCGGATTCTACGCCCGCTTTGCAGAACATCTCATCACCCATCACGGCTTCCGCGCTGCCATGACCTACGACTATCGCGGCGTCGCAGCCTCGCAGGCACCGAAGAGCTGGAAACGTCCGCTGTTGATGCGCGACTGGGCGCATTTCGATATGCCCGCCGCACTCCACCGGCTCGAACTGGAAGGACCCGATCGTGCGATCGTTGGCGTCGGCCAGTCCTTCGGCGGACAGGTATTGGCGCTCGGCGGCCGCTCGGACAGGTTCTCCCGCTACCTGATGGTCGCGACCATGACCGGATACTGGGGAAACACCAAACCGAGGTTTCGCGTCTTCAGCCAGATGAACCTGGTGGGTGTGCCGCTGGCGGCATTGCTCGGCAAGGTCCCCGGCCAGATCGGCCTGGGTCAGACGCTGCCGGGGACCATCTTTCGCGAATGGGCGCGCTGGGGCCGCCATCCCGAATACTTCTTCGCCGATCCGACCATGGATGCAGCGCGCCGGTTTGGAGAGGTCGAGACCCCCATTCTCGCCATCGGCCTGACTGACGATCCCTGGGGCACGCCAAAGGCACAGCATGCGCTGCTGAAATACTATAGCCGCGCCCCCACCGAGATCCGCTGGGTCTCGCCGGATGAAGCAGGCGGCACAGTCGGCCATCTCGGCTTCTTCCGCTCGGCCTTCAAGGACACTCTCTGGGGACCCGCGGTGGACTGGTTGAAGCAGGCTTGAGCTATCGCAGCGCAGCATGGTTACCCACACAATTCACAGCCCAAAACACGCACGCTTTTCAGTGAAAACTTGCAAAGCGGTCACTTCATGAGAGCATGGAGATCTTGCGAACACCTCAATCCCGAGGCGTGCGCCCGTACCGACCAGAGGCAAGCTTCACGCAAGCCTCGCCCTCTACCCCGCTCTATGGGGGCGTAACGTGGTGTTCGGGAAGTTTTGACTTCCTGCGTTGATCATGAGGATCGTGTGATGGCGTATGATTGGACTGGAGTACAAACCCGCAGGAGCCGCCGGCTCCGGATTGTCCTGCTCTCGCTTCTGAGCCTTGCCGCATTATCGGCACCCGTCCTGGGACTGGATCTCATCTCGAAGTTCTGATTGTCACCTGCGGACCTCTAACGAGACCCGCAGGAAATGCTTTGATGTCGGTACAAACGGCGGCGACTTAGACCCGCTCACCGTTCCGGACCCGGTATGTCGGCGTGTACATCGTCACAAGTTCTTCCGCAGCTGTCGGGTGAACCGCCATGGTGCGATCAAAATCATCCTTGGTGCAGCCGGCCTTGAGTGTGATGCCCAGCAGCTGCGCCATCTCGCCTGCATCATGGCCGAGGATATGCGCGCCGACGACCTTGCGATCGGCGGCATTGACGATCAGCTTCATGATCATCTTTTCGGCCCGACCCGACAGCGTCGCCTTCATCGGACGGAACTGCGCGCGATAAACCTCGATCTCCTCGAACTTCTTCGCAGCAGCCTCTTCAGAGAGGCCAACGGTGCCGATCTCCGGCTGCGAGAAGACAGCTGTCGCAATCAGATCATGATCGGGTGATGTCGGATTGTTCTTGTACTCCGTCTCGATGAAGCACATCGCCTCGTGGATGGCGACTGGCGTCAACTGCACGCGGTCCGTGACATCGCCGAGAGCGAAGATGCTCGACACGTTGGTGCGCGAATAGGCGTCGACCACGATGGCGCCACGCTCGTTCGTCTCGACGCCTGCCGCCTCAAGCCCGAGCCCCGTGGTGTTCGGATCGCGGCCGAGCGCCAGCATGACCTGCTCGACCACCAGACGGCCATTGTTGATCGTCTCGACGTCGAGATTGCCGGCGGGCGACTTGGTCACCTTCTGGATATGGTCCTGGCAGATGATGCGGATCCCCTTGGCCACCATCGCCTCGTGCAGCCCACGGCGCATATCCTGGTCGAAGCGGCTGAGGATCTCGCCACCGCGAT
This sequence comes from Allorhizobium sp., assembly GCA_965283865.1. GTDB lineage: Bacteria > Pseudomonadota > Alphaproteobacteria > Rhizobiales > Rhizobiaceae > Allorhizobium. Next base: position 2,434,020 of record CBDIQA010000001.1, on the reverse strand, counting down.
AGATCAGCGTCGTCTCGACGCCCAGCCCGTGGAAGATGTTGGCAAACTCCACCGCGATATACCCGCCGCCGGCAATCAGGATGGAGCGCGGCAGCTTTTCGAGATGAAAAGCCTCGTTGGATGAGATGCAGTGCTCATAGCCTGGCAGAGCCTCATGCGGATTGGGCGCGCCACCGACGGCAACGACAATGCGCTCGGCCGTGACTTCCTGGCCGCCCTTCACGAGGCGCACGCTGTGCGGCCCCGTCAGTTCGGCGCGCGTTTCAAGGATCTCGACGCCGGCATTTTCCAGGCCCTTGCGATAGAGGCCTTCCAGACGGTCAATTTCCTTATCCTTGGCAGCAATCAGCGACGGCCAGTCGAACTTGCTTTCGCCCACCGTCCAGCCATAGCCGGCCGCATCTTCGAAATGCTCGTGATATTGCGAAGCATAGACGAAGAGCTTCTTCGGCACGCAGCCACGGATCACGCAGGTGCCACCGAAACGATACTCTTCGGCGATCGCCACGTTCTTGCCGAGCGATGCCGCCACACGGGCGCTGCGCACCCCGCCTGAGCCGCCGCCGATGACGAAGAGGTCGTAGTCGAACTGGCTCATGGAGATCTCCTGCCCGGCCGGGCGCTTGCTGCAACTGCGCCTGATATAGGAGAGGCAAGCACAAAAAGAAAAGCCCGGGACGACGCCCGGGCTCGAAAATCCAAAACGGATCGTATCAGGGCTTCGGCGCTTCGGCCGCTGCCGGCTGCTCGGCCTGAACCTGGGCGAGCAGGGCCGCATTGGCCTGCTGTTCGAGATCACGCGCGATGCCCGCGGTCCAGATGTCGGCGGCCTTCAGCAGTTCGCGGGTGGCAATCGGGCCATCCTTCAGCAGCTTCTTGCCGGCTTCACTGCCGTAGAAGGCAGTGATCTGGTTCAGTTCTTCAGCCGTGAAGGCCTTGGCATAAACCAGTGCTGCTTCGCGTTCGAGGTCTGCACGGCGAGCAGCGAGCTTCAGGGCTTCTTCCTCGACCTTGGCCGAGATAACGTCCTGAAGGTTCGGATAGGCCTGGATGAGCTGGGCCGTCAGACGGTCCATGATGTTCGGCAGGATCGCATCGAAGCGGTTGGTCACGCCGAGCGCGCTGATCGCGTCGCGTGCCGCCTGCATATGCTCGGCCGGCACGTCCTGAGCCTTTGCCGAAACGGCGCCCAGCGCAAGGCTGCCGGCGATGACGGCGATCGAGGCAAAGCGGCCCATACCCGTAAAGCTGATCATGAAATTCAATGCTCCTGTTAGTTCTTCGGCTCCATCACCCGTGCACCCGCCGGTCCGGCGATGATCGCGAGCGATGCCAAGTTTATGAAAAGGCCGTGTTCCACCACGCCGGGGATTTGATTGAGCCGGCTTGCCAGAGCGTCTGCATCAGGAATGCGGCCAAAAGATGCGTCGAGAATGAGGTGTCCGCCGTCGGTCATGAAGAGGCTCTCGTCCGAACGGGTCCTGAGCTTCATCGGACCGCTGAGACCGAGCTCGTCTGCCAGTCGTTCGATGGCAAGCCGGGTGGACGCCTGCCCGAAGGGATTGATCTCGATCGGCAGTGGGAATGCACCAAGAGCATCGACCCGCTTGGAGGCGTCGGCGATGACGATCATCCGGGTCGAGGCAGCCGCAACGATTTTTTCGCGCAGCAGCGCGCCGCCGCCACCCTTGATCAGGCGAAAACCGCCATCGATCTCGTCTGCGCCATCGATTGTCAGATCGAGCGCTGGCAGTTCGTCCAGCGACTTCAGCGGAACGCCGAGTTCGAGGCAGAGACGCGCCGTGCGCTCGGATGTCGGGACACCCTCGACCTTAAGGCCACCGGCCACCTTTTCCGCCAGCAGCCGAACGAATTCTTCCGCGGTCGAACCGGTTCCGATCCCGAGACGCATGCCGTCTTCGACATGTTCCAGCGCCGCAGCTGCGGCCTTGATCTTCATTTCGCGGGCGTCCATGCGCCGAAAGCTCCCGTCCGTTTCGTTGGATGCTGTTTACACGCCTCCTTGGCCGAGTGAAAGCCCCGCACCGCCATGCGGCGTTGCCTTTTCAGAGGATTTCCCCTACCCCCGGCAGCACTGATGAGATTGCAAGGGAGCTTCGTCTTGACCGCCACGACCATCGTCTTCGACCTCGACGGAACCCTGATCGACACGGCCCCGGACCTTGTCGAAAGCCTGAACCACACGATCGCGGCCCGCGATCTCGACCCCGTCACCTATGATGACCTCACCCATCTTGTCGGCCAGGGTGCACGCGTGATGATCCAGCGAGCCTTCGCCCTACGCGGTGCGCCGTTGACCGAAGACGAGGTCCCTGCCCTCCTCGACCGCTTCATTGATCACTATGAAGAAGCCATGCCCGGCAAGAGCCGCCCCTATCCGGGCCTGCTCGACGCGCTTGCTCGGCTGCGCGCCGCAGGCTTCCGGCTGGCGGTCTGCACCAACAAGCCGATCCTGACGCTGCCACTGCTCGAACGTCTGGAGCTCACCGACTATTTCGCGGCCATTGCCGGCGGCGACACATTCGCCTTCCGCAAGCCGGACCCGGCCCACATTCTGGCCACCGTCGAACGCGCGGGCGGGACCGCCGACAAGGTGCTGATGATCGGTGACAGCATCAACGACATCTTGGCTGCCCGAAACGGCAACATCCCCTCGATCGCCGTCCCCTTCGGCTATTCGGACGTGCCCGTGGAAGAGCTCGGCGCCTCGCATGTGATCGCACACTTCGACGAACTGACCGTTGAACTCGTCGAGCGCCTGACCCACTAAGCGGACAAAAGAAATGGCGGGCACCAGGCCCGCCATCAAACTACACGATCAGAAATCTGCCTGATCAGACCCTCGGCGCGCGCGCATCCGTCGTCGCCTTGAAGGCCTTTGCCGTGTGGCCGTCGCGGCCATAGACATCATCGAAATACTCGACAACACCGTCCTTATTCGGCCAGGCCGTGAAATAGGACACGTAGACCGGGATCTTCTGCGGAACCTGAACGGCGCGGTTCTGACCGGATGCAATCTGCTTGCCGATCTCCTCGACCGTCGTTCCCATGACTGCCGCCGCCATCACGCGCGGCTCAGCGAGACGCACGCAGCCATGGCTGAGCGCCCGCATGTCGCGGTTGAAGTAGCTCTTCGACGGCGTATCATGCATGTAGATGGCGTGCTCGTTCGGGAAGAGGATCTTCAATTCGCCGAGCGCATTGTCGCCACCCGGCGGCTGACGGACGTCGACGGCATGGGTCACATTCCAGTCGACCTGGCTGGATGCAACCTTGCGCCCGTCATAAGAGACTTCGTAGCCGAGACGGTCCAGATAGGACGGATCTGCGCGCAGCTTCGGCAGCATCTCGTTGACGATGATCGACTTCGGAACGCCCCAATAGGGATTGAATTCGACAGTCTCGATCTGGTCCTGGAAGAAGTATGTCTGGTTGGCCTTCGAACCGACGACCACCCGCATCGACAGCTGCTCCTTGCCGTCGTTCACGTAAGTGGCGCGGAAGGAAGGCGCGTTGATGAAGACATAGCGCGAGCCGAGATCGGTCGGCAGCCAGCGCACGGCTTCAAGCGCCGTCTGCAGCTTGGCAATCTTCTCGGCATTGCTATGGCCTGTCATGGCGCGGATCGTGGCAGGGCCGACGACACCGTCAGGCTTCAGGCCCTTTTCCTTCTGAAACGCTTCGACGAGCGCGACCAGTTCGGGCGTATATTCCGGCGTGTTCATGTAGCCGGTCAGCGTTGCTGCATGCGCAGACAGGACGGCTTCGGAGGCAACCTGCTTCACCGCACCCACGACGTTGGCAAGCTCCGGATTGCTCTGGCCGGGCTTCAGCAAGGTCCCCGGCGCAATCACGATCGGCTTGGTCGAGGCCTGAGCATCTTCCGCCCGCAGACGGGCGAGTTCGTCGCGCAAAGCCACGAATTGCGGGCTCTTCGGATCGCGGTTGCGCAGATAGGCGGCGACGTCAGGGCTCAACCGCAGCATGTCGAGCACAGGCGCAATGTTCACGCCCTTGCGCTTGAAGTCATAATAGCCGGAGATCTTGTTCGGATCGATGCGCCCACGCGTCGTATCCTGCACATAGGTCAGCACCTTGGCAGACAGCGCCACTTCGAACGCCATCAGCTCGCGCTGGCGTTTTTCCGGATCGGCAGGGTCAGCCGTTTCGGCCGGCATGGGCACCAGATAGTCGTCGGGCGACAGACCGACGGTGTCTGAGGCTGCAAGCGCCTCGATCATCCGACGACCGCGCTCAGAAATACCCTCGCCATCCGTCCAGATCAGCGGCTTGTTGAGATTGCCGTAATAGGCTTCGACGGTCTTCGCGACCTCGTCGTTCGCCCGAACAGAGACGTCGGACAGGAAACGCCGGCTACCCAAGACTTCCGGCGAAGCGTGAGCTTCGGCAGAGCCTGCGACAGGCTCCGACACCGGCAGCTTGATCTTGATGGCGCGCTGCGCCTCCGGCTTGTAGGTGTAGTACTGCGGGCCGGTCACTTTCGGCAGCGGCTCCGGATCGCCCATCTCGAGCCCACCGCGCGCCTGCTGTTCCAGCGAGGCCGGAGCAGCCTGCTGCTTGGCCTGACGACCAGGGCCGCCGCGGAGCAGATCGAGAAGCGTCGTGGCAGCCGCCTCGCCCGGCAGGGTTCCGACCGCTGTAGTCGCAGCAAGAAGCGCGGTGACTACGAATTTCGTGTTTCTCGTCATTCTCTGTTCCATTTCCCGGTCCGAGTCTTGGGCGGACTCGCGGCATCATGAGTGTCTTGGCGGATCACTAGCGGATCGGCATATCGTTGAAAAGTTGAACGTCGCCATGCTCTCTCATGCAACAGCGTCAACTTTGTGTGACCCGTCGGCTGAGGAATGCCACCGTGCCCGCGCAAACTAAATGGAAACATTCGTTAAATTTTGATTGACGTTAACAACTCGTAGCAAATGCGCCCCCAGGATCCCCATTCACTTCACGACAAATAGTCGTGACACGTGGTGCAAACGACACAGACGCACCGCTGCGACCGTGGCGGACGCGCATCCCGATATATAGTTGACAATGACAATCATCTTATGGTGTTCAGCTTGTAACGGCCCCGCGAGCACCTAAATCCATCGCTAGCGCCGGCAGCCGGCACAGCCACCGTCAAAGGCAGGACATCAGATGACCCACCGCACAGAAACCGACACTTTCGGCCCGATCGAGGTCGCCTCGGACCGCTACTGGGGCGCCCAGGCGCAGCGATCGCTCGGCAACTTCAAGATCGGCTGGGAGAAGCAGCCTCTGCCAGTCGTGCGCGCGCTCGGCATCGTCAAGCAGGCAGCAGCACGCGCCAATATGGCACTTGGCAAACTCGATCCGAAAATCGGCGATGTCATTGTTGCGGCCGCCCAGGAAGTCATCGACGGCAAGCTCGACGACCACTTCCCGCTGGTGGTCTGGCAGACCGGCTCGGGCACCCAGTCGAACATGAACGCCAACGAGGTGATCTCGAACCGCGCCATCGAGATGCTGGGCGGAGAGATGGGCTCAAAGAAGCCCGTCCACCCCAATGACCACGTCAACATGAGCCAGTCGTCGAATGACACCTATCCAACGGCCATGCATATCGCGGCTGCCGAGCATGTTGTCCACCACCTGCTGCCGGCGCTGAAGCACCTGCACGCGGCCCTCGACGCCAAAGCGAAATCCTTTGCCCACATCATCAAGATCGGCCGCACCCACACCCAGGATGCGACGCCGCTGACGCTCGGCCAGGAATTCGGCGGTTACGCCGCTCAGGTCGCCTCTTCGATAAAGCGGATCGAACTCACCCTGCCGGGTCTCTATGAACTTGCCCAGGGCGGCACTGCGGTTGGGACGGGGCTGAATGCGCCGATCGGCTTTGCGGAGAAGGTAGCGGCAAAAATCGCCGAGATCACCGGCCTGCCCTTCATCACGGCGCCGAACAAGTTCGAGGCGCTCGCAGCACACGACGCGATGGTCTTTGCCCATGGCGCGATCAATGCGGCGGCGGCAGCTCTCTTCAAGATCGCCAACGACATCCGCTTCCTGGGCTCCGGACCCCGCGCCGGTCTCGGCGAATTGGCGCTGCCGGAAAACGAACCGGGCTCCTCGATCATGCCGGGCAAGGTCAACCCGACCCAGTCGGAAGCCCTGACGCAGGTCTGCGCCCACATCTTCGGCAACCAGGCCGCAATCACCTTCGCCGGCAGCCAGGGCCATTTCGAGCTCAACGTCTTCAATCCGATGATGGCCTACAACTTCCTGCAGTCGGTCCAGCTTCTTGGCGATGCCGCGGTCTCTTTCACCGACAATTGCGTCGTAGGCATCGAGGCGCGCGAGGACAACATCCGCAAGGGCGTCGAGAATTCGCTGATGCTGGTGACCGCGCTGAACGGCAAGCTCGGCTATGACACCTGCGCCAAGATCGCCAAGACCGCGCACAAGAACGGGACCACCTTGCGTGAAGAGGCCGTCGGCGGCGGCTATCTGACCAACGAGGAGTTCGACCAGTTCGTGCGCCCGGAACTGATGATCGGCCCACAGTAAAGGCCAAGCGGCGCGGAGGGTTCCGCGCCGCGAATTCTTGTACGCTTAGCGCAGCAACATCTCAAGGCCGGTTCGGCGGATATCCTTCGCCCGAAAGAGCGCCATGTCCGCCTGATGCAACAGGTCGGCCATGGCCTCGTTTTTGCGGCGAATGGCAAGCCCGAATGTCACGCGCAGTCGACCGCGCGCCAGGGAGCCGACTTCGAGTTCAAGCACAGCGCGCCGAATAGCCTCACAGCTCGCATGGACGGCTGAAAGGTCATCGCCTGCAAAGAGCAGCACGAATGTCGTATTGGACATGCGTGCCGCCACAGGCCGCGGTGAGAAATGCTGGCGCACCAGATCGCCCACAGCCACCAGCGCCCGGTCGGGCGTTTCCTGGTCCAATCCCGAAAGCGGTCCACCGATCGCCTCCAGTTCGAAGACGGCAACCACGATATCCGCCGTACCACCGATCTGCCGCGCCAGAGGTCCAAGCTGCACGCCATAAGCTGCGCTGCCATTCAACAGACCCGTCAGTGGGTCGAGAGCCGGCTGGCCTTCGACGCGTTCCGCGAGCGCCGAGATCTCGCCGACCATGCCACAGACGGCCCGGGTCACGACCGCGATCTCGTCATCGCCATGTTTGTTGAGGTTCTCCTCCGCAAAGGCAGCTCCGGTGCGATAGCGACTGATCGCCATCGCCAGATTGCGCAGCGGCAACGTCAACCACCACATCGTCGCCAGGCAGGCTGCGGTCCCCACCAGCGTGGCCCCAAGCACGACGAGCCCGATCGTCAACATATCGGATTGCGTGGCCGTGCCGAAATTGATCAGCAGTGCAATCAGGGGAACATGGATGCAGACGAAGCTGACGAGAAAGATCTTGGCGATGATCGAGCGATACCACTTCGCTCGGTTGGCGTAGTCCATGGGCATTCCTTGCACTTCTCCGTTTTTGACAGGCCCGTTGGAGGGCTTGCGACCAGGCCTTTCCCAGAAGGTCACCTGTCCTGTCAACGCGCAGCTTAAGGCTTTCGCCGCATTGAAATGTTAAGCCCTTCCCCGTAAACCACCGGAATTTCCAGCTTACGTCGCGAAAGGCCCCGTGATGGCAGACGATCTGTTCCCAATTGGCGAAGACCTGACTCCCTATCGCAAGATCACGTCCGACTATGTCTCGATCGAGACCTTCAAGGGTCAGGAGATCCTGACAGTTGAACCTGAAGGCTTGCGCCTTCTCGCCGAAACCGCGCTCTCGGATATCAACCACCTCCTGCGCCCCGGCCACCTGAAGCAGCTCGCCTCGATCCTCGAAGACCCCGAGGCCACCGACAACGACCGCTTCGTCGCCTTCGACCTCTTGAAGAACGCCAACATCGCCGCAGGCGGCATCCTCCCGATGTGCCAGGACACCGGCACCGCGATCGTCATGGGCAAGAAGGGCCGCCGCGTGTGGACCGACGGACAGGACTACGCGGCACTGGCCGAAGGCGTGCGTGATGCCTATGAGCGCCGCAATCTGCGCTACTCGCAGCTCGCCCCGATCAAGATGTTCGAGGAAAAGAACACCAAGACCAACCTGCCGGCCCAGATCGACCTCTATGAAGAGGGCGAGGACGCCTACAAGTTCCTGTTCATGGCCAAGGGCGGCGGCTCGGCCAACAAAACCTTCCTCTATCAGGGCACACCATCGCTTCTGACGCATGACCGCATGATCGACTTCCTCAAGGAGAAGATCCTCACCTTGGGTACTGCAGCCTGTCCCCCCTACCATCTGGCGATCGTCATCGGCGGCCTTTCCGCCGAGATGACGCTGAAGACCGTCAAGCTCGCCTCCGCGCGCTATCTCGACGATCTGCCTACCGAAGGCTCGGAGAGCGGCCACGCCTTCCGCGACATCGAGATGGAAAAGGAAATCCACAAGCTGACGCAGTCGATGGGTGTCGGCGCGCAGTTCGGCGGCAAGTACTTCTGTCACGACGTGCGTGTCATCCGCCTGCCCCGCCACGGCGCGTCGCTGCCGATCGGCCTCGGTGTCAGCTGTTCCGCCGACCGCCAGGCCAAGGGCAAGATCACCCGGGATGGTATCTATATCGAGCAGCTGGAGACCGATCCGTCGAAATACATGCCGGAAATCGACGACACGGCCCTCTCCTCGTCGGTCGTCAAGATCGATCTGAACCAGCCGATGAGCGCAATCCTGGCGGAACTGACCAAGCACCCGGTCAAGACGCGCCTGTCGCTCACAGGCACGATCATCGTTGCGCGCGACCTCGCCCATTCGAAGATCCGCGATCGCCTGGAAAAGGGCGAAGGCATGCCCGAATACATGAAGAACCATCCGGTCTACTACGCCGGCCCCGCCAAGACCCCGACCGGCTATGCCTCCGGCTCCTTCGGCCCGACCACGGCCGGCCGCATGGACAGCTACGTCGATCAGTTCCAGTCCTTCGGCGGCTCGATGGTCATGCTTGCCAAGGGCAATCGCTCGCGCGCCGTGCGTGAGGCCTGCAAGACCCATGGCGGCTTTTATCTCGGCTCGATCGGCGGCCCGGCTGCCCGTCTGGCGCAGGACTGCATCAAGAAGGTCGAGGTCCTGGAATACCCTGAACTCGGCATGGAAGCCGTCTGGAAGATTGAGGTCGAAGACTTCCCCGCCTTCATCGTCACAGACGACAAGGGCAATGATTTCTTCCAGGAATTCAATCTCGGCTGAGTTTTCTTGCAGCCAAACCAACTGCCGTTGCGGAAGGCATTTTCCGCGACGGCGATTATTCCTTATTTCGCAGATACTTATCAAAAAAGAGCGATTGCCGCTCATTTCGCACCGACAAATTGTCGTTGCGCGAACATTAAACATTTTCCAATCATTTGCCTGTAATTTTTCTTATGGCCTTTGAAGGCCTTGACTGACCGACCACTGGAGTTGGCCGAATGAGCACGGCGACACCGCCGAAGACGCAGGCACCTGACGTCGCGGCACAGATCACCTACGCGATGCGCTCGATGGGGGTTGCCCCAATCCCGCGCAATTACGAGCTGTTCTACGAAGCTTTCATCGGCTCCAATCCATCTCTCACCCGGGAATTGGCAGCGCTCGGCAACCGTGCGACGCAAGATGAGCTGGATGCCGTCGGCGAACAGTATTTTGCCGCTCACCAGTCCAAAGCCATCGAAAACGTTCACAGCAAGCTGATCGGCGAACTGGACGGGCTGCTGCGACTTCTGCAGCAGGAGCAGAACTCCCTGCAGAGCTACAACCGCCTGCTGGGCGAAACCTATCACCGGATCAATTCGAAGAGCACCAACAGCGCCGACATCCTGCGCAGCGCCGATCAACATCCATGACCGAAGCCACCGGCTCCACCATGGCCCATGGCGAGGAGACGGTCGTGCAGATGTCTCAGCGCTCCCAGGAAATGGACGAGGTTCGCCGCGAACTCGACGAATACAAGCGCATCGCCAACACGGATTCGCTCACCCGCATCGCCAATCGGCGCGCCTTCGACGAAAAGCTTGCGACGATCTACACCAGCGGCACCAAGCCGCTTGCGGCCCTCGTTCTCGCCGACATCGACAATTTCAAGAAGGTCAACGACGCCTACGGTCATCCTGTCGGCGACAAGATCCTCGCAACGGTCGCAACCGTGATCCGCGCCAATGTCCGCAAGGATAGCTTCGTGGCACGGACGGGCGGCGAAGAGTTTGCCATCATCATCGAAGGCAACACGGCGGAGGAAATCTACCAGACCTGCGAGCGCGTCCGCATTGCGCTTGAGACGACGCCGTTCAAGAACTCCAAGACCGGCGTGAACTACGGGCCGATCACCATCTCGCTCGGCTTTGCCATGGCACCCGACGCCGAAGACGCCGGTGAACTCTATGCGAAGTCGGACATCGCGCTCTACTGCGCGAAGAATGCCGGCCGCAATCGCACCAAGCCCTATGAAGACGGGATGAAGAAGGACTTCAACAAGAGCTGGCTGATCTACAAGCGCTGAACCGGCGCGGTCACCACATGGTCTTGGCGGCCCGTTCGGGCCATTCCCTGTCATAAGTCTCGCGGTCGAAATCCTCTTTTGCTGCCTTCAGCATTTCGCCGGGAGTCGGCAACGAATCGGCCGCGATCTGCTTCTCGACATCCCACAATTCCGCCCGCATGACGGCCCGCGCGCATTGGAAATAGGCTTCGTCGATCGTGATCACGATGACGCTGCGTGGGTGACGGCCGTGCATCTCGAAGCTTTGCAGAAGATCAGGCGCTACAGACACGACGGCGCGGCCGTTGATCCGCATCACGCTGTTTGAGCCGGGGATAAGAAACATCAGGGCCACGCGCGGATCGCGCACGATGTTTTCAAGCGAATCGACCCGGTTGTTGCCGCGCCAGTCCGGCAACAGCGAGCGTCCGGTCGTCTTCGATCCTGACCACTGTTCCGCGATCGCCGCGCGGCGAGCAGTCCAGCCCCTCCGGCCCGACGGTCGCAAGGGCTACAAAGGGAGACATGTCGATCATCCGCCGATAGGCCGGCGTCAGAGATCGCGTCACCTTGGCGGTCGACGCTTCACTCACCCCGCCATAGATCGCCGTCAACTCGTCCACGGATGTGATGATCGTCATTTGCCGCACTCTCCTCTTTCCGGTCCTGAACACTATCCAGCAACCCGGGTTAGGCAAGGGCGATGACGCTTCTATGACACCCGGCGATCAACCTGGGCCGAGGCATCCGCCCCAGCAAGGAATGACGCGACCGCAGCGATCACCTCGGGGGCACTGACGATCCGCCGGTGGCCGTGGCCATTGGCCCAGAGATGCCGGACATGCGGCGAAACGCCGATATAGCGTTGAGCGTGACCGACATTGACCTCCTTGTCGTCCTCGGCATGAACCACCAGCAAGGGCCGGTCGATGCGCCGCGCAACGCTGACGCCATCCAGATCCTCGACCTGCGCCCCGACCAGTTCCATCGCGCGATTGCGCATGGCACCAACGCTGCAGCGCCCAAGGCCAACCATGGAGGCGAAGCCGTTGAACACCTCTCCCATGCTCGACGGCGAGCCGATCAGAGCGATCCGGGCGGCCTGCAGCGGCTTCAGTTCCGGAAAGACGGAGCCTGCGGCCATCATGACGGCCGCACCGCCAAAGGAGTGGCCGACCACACCGTCGAAACGGCCGAAGTGGCGCTCGGCAGCGACAATGGCCTCAGCGGCAATCTTGAGATCAAGCCGCCGCCCGCTGGACGCCCCGTGACCCGGCAGATCGAGAACGACAACCTCCGCGCCCGTCTGGCGAAGCCCGAGCGCCAGATCAGACAGGTATTCGGCGCGCGATCCCCAGCCATGCACCACCAGGATCCGGTGCCCATTCTTGCCCACGGTCTCTGTCGGCAAAAGGTGGGCCGCGGCCATCCCGCGCGACAGCGCAAGCCGCACAGTCTGCGCCTGCCGCAGCCGATTGCGCCCGGCCATGAAGACCTGTTTGGCCTTGGCGCCCTTCGGTCGTCGGCTCGGCGTCCGACAGAAAAGCTCGAAGGCGATGCGCCCAGCAAGGGCCGGCGACGCCTTCTCCAGCTGCGCGAAAGCCAGGCGGGTGACCTTGAGAGGAAAGGATGGCATAGTCAGAATCCCATCGAATGTTCAATGCTGAACAATAAAGTACAAGAATGAACAAAAAGCAAGCCTTCCCCTGGGACCATCCCCGTTTTCGCAGCTGGATCTCAGTCGCTCGCGCCTGCCAGTTGATGCAGCAGGCCCTGGGCCGCGCTCTGGTGCCGCTCGACATCAAGCCGCCACATCTCGATATTCTGGTCAATCTCTATCGTTTCGAGGGAATCTCGCAGCAGGAACTCGCTCGCAAGCTGCTCGTCGGTCGCTCCAATATGAGCATGCTGCTGCCGCAGATGGAAAAGCGTGGACTGCTCGAGCGACTTCCAGATCCAAAGGACAAGCGCATCCTCAGGCTCTCCCTGACGGACGAAGGACGAGCGCTCAGCGAAAAGGCGATGCGTATTCAGACGGATCTGATCGAGCGCACCTTGTCGGCGACGCCGATCGAGGACTGCCAGCGCCTTGCAGACAACATGGATCTGCTGATCCAGCGCATGCTGTCATCGGATGAAATGGGAGATCTGGAAGTCAGCGAGGATCGCGGCTGAGACGCTTTTCGGCAAGTTCGGCCTCGTAGGCGGCGAACTTTCCACCACCGCTCTCGCCAAGCTCCCGCAGATAAAGCCAGGTAAAGATGCCGGTGTCGTGACCGTCATCGAAGCCGATGCGAACGGCATAATTGCCGGTTGGCGTCATCTGGCGGATGCCGACATTGCGCTTTCCCGGCACCGTGACTTTCTGGCCAGGCCCATGCCCCTGGACCTCCGCCGATGGCGAAAGCACACGCAGCATTTCCGCCGGAAGCGAAGCGACGACGCCGTCGTTGAAGGTCACCGTCAGCAGACGGCGATCTTTGGACACCTTCAATTCGCTCGGCCAGATCTCACTCATGGGGCACTCGTCTCTTCCGTTTGGCTGCAGCAGACCTAGGGCGATCACGGTCTGTTTGCAATCCAATTTCAAGGCGACAGTGGATGTCAGCTTGACGCTTCAAGGGCTTGACCCCACATTGGATCAAACGAACAGGAGGAACCTGTTGGACCATACCCCCGCCAATTGGCGCAATGCCGAGCCGCTCGTGGACCGAGCCGCACCGATGATCGACCCTTTCGGACGGGCCGTCACCTATCTGCGCGTCTCCGTGACGGATCGATGCGATTTCCGCTGCACCTATTGCATGGCGGAGAACATGACCTTCCTGCCGAAGAAGGATCTTCTGACGCTGGAAGAACTCGACCGGCTCTGTTCCGCCTTCATTGCAAAGGGCGTTCGTAAGCTGCGTCTAACCGGCGGCGAACCTCTGGTCCGCAAGAACATCATGCATCTCGTCCGTGGCCTCTCGCGCCACATCGGAAGCGGGCTCGACGAACTGACGCTGACGACCAATGGCTCGCAGCTTGCTCGGAATGCGGCCGAACTTGCCGACTGCGGTGTGCGCCGCATCAACGTGTCGATCGACACGCTCGATGCGGTCAAGTTCCGGACCATCACCCGCTGGGGCGAGCTCGACAAGGTCATGGAAGGCATCCGCGCCGCCCAGGCAGCGGGCATCACGATCAAGCTCAACGCCGTGGCGCTGAAGGATTTCAACGAGTTCGAACTGCCCGAGACTCATGCGCTGGGCGCATGGCGCGCGGCATGGACCTGACCCTCATCGAGACCATGCCGATGGGCGAGATCGAGGAAGACCGCACCGACCGCTATCTGCCGCTGTCTCAGGTTCGCAAGAGCCTGGAGAGCCAGTTCACCCTGGACGACATTCCCTATCGCACTGGTGGCCCGGCGCGTTATGTCGAGGTGCGCGAAACCGGCGGTCGGCTCGGCTTCATCACGCCCCTCACGCACAATTTCTGTGAGAGCTGTAACCGCGTGCGTCTGACCTGCACAGGTACGCTCTACATGTGCCTCGGCCAGGACGATGCAGCCGACCTGCGCACGGCACTTCGCGCCTCCGATGACGATGCCTATCTTTCAGCAGCCATCGACGAAGCCATTTCGCGCAAGCCCAAGGGCCACGACTTCATCATCGATCGCAACCACCGCAAGCCGGCCGTTGCCCGCCACATGAGCGTCACCGGCGGCTGAGCGCCGCCGGTTGTTTCTTGGCGATTATGCCGAACGCCGATAGGCCTGCGTCTCGCTGCGCTGGGTGTCGGTGCGGAACCGCGAGATCTTGTGCATCAGGATATCGACGCGCTGGCGAAGTCCTTGGATCTCGGCATTGTTCTCCTCGACCATGGCCGCGTTCTGCTGCGTGATCAGCTCGACGTCGCGCACAGCCGACGTTACTTCGCTGATGCCGGTCGACTGCTCGCGGGTGGCCGCGGAGATACGCTCGACAAGCGCCTGAACCTCCTCGACCTTATCGATGATCGACTGCAGCGCGACGCCCGTATTCTCGACAAGCTCGACACCCGATTTGACCTGACCGCCACTGACGGAGATGAGCGTCTTGATCTCCTTGGCAGCATTGGCACAGCGCTGGGCGAGATCCCGAACTTCCTGGGCAACCACCGCAAAGCCGCGACCGGCCTCACCGGCGCGTGCTGCCTCGACACCCGCGTTGAGTGCCAAAAGGTTGGTCTGGAAGGCGATCTCATCGATCACGCCGATGATCGTCGAGATCTTCTCCGAGGAGCGGCTGATTTCGGCCATGGCCTCGACGGCCCTTCTGACCACCACACCAGACTGCCGCGCATGATCGCGCGCCGACTGGACGGACTGAGCGGTGCGCCCGGCCCCGTCTGCCGTAGAGCGAACGACATCGCTCAAGTGTGAGAGCGCACGCACGCTCTCCTCAAGTGCCGCCGCCTGCTGTTCGGTTCGGCGTGCCAGATCGTCAGCGGAAACCGCAAGATTTTCGGTCCCGGCATTGATGTCGACGCTGGCCGCGCGAACCTCTTCGAGCGTTGCACGCAGTGCCTCGACCGCCTGATTGTAGGTCGATGCCATAGCGACGAAATCGGCTGGCAGGTCGTCACGCATGGAGACGTTGAGCTGTCCGTTTGCGAGCGCTTCGAGCACGGAGGACAAGGCCTCCAGGGCAGAGCGCTGATCTGCTTCGACGCGAGCGCGCTCCTGGGCGCGCTGTGCGCCCTCCTGCTCGGATCGCGAACGTGCCGCCTCTGCCTCTTCCTCAAGACGCCGGTTTTCCAAAGCGGCATCGCGGAAGACGGTGACCGAGCGCACCATGTCGCCAATCTCGTCGCCGCGATTGCGGCCCTCGATCGGCACCGAGAGATCGCCGCTGGCGAGCCTCGACATGACGCCGGTGATACGTTTCAGCGGCGCCCGCAGCGTCTCGACCAGCATCAGGCCACCGATGATCGCAAGCAGCGTGCCCACCACCATGGTGATGACCGAAATCGTGGCGGAGCGCTCGCTGTCCTCGCGGCCGATTTCCTGGGCTTGGCTCACGAAATTGCGCAGCGATCCCATGGCGGAAGAGACAGCCGCATTGGCGGCCAGTCGCTTGTCCTGCCAGTCCCGGCCGGCATCGAGACGGGCCTGGGAGTTCTCCGTGATCGACGCCAGGTGCGGCGCGATCTTCTGCGGGAAATCGCGCAGAGCACTATTCTTGGCGCCGAGCTCGGAGATGCGGGCGGCAACCTTCTGCAGCGCCTCCACCTCACCGACGACCACGGCACGGCTCTGATCGTCCAGCGTGCCCAGCATCTGCTGGACGCGGAGTTCGACCGTCGCAATGGTGAGTGCCGCGCTGTCGACGAGCGTCATCAATTCCTTCTGTTCTGCCACCAGCTTATCGAGGTTGACGAAGCGGTCGGCAGCGACATCGCTGTTCTTGGCAGCCTGCAAGGTGATCTTCTGTTCGATCTCGACCAGTTCGGCGAGCACGCGACCGAGGTCCTGCGCCCTGACATCGTCAGGCGCCGACTGACCGAGGATCGTTTCGATCTTCGCAATGGCAGCCCCAACTTCACCGACCAGAACCTTGCCCTTGTCGGATGCGATCTCGTTCGCTTTCGCCAGATCCTTTTGCATCGGCCCGAGATAGAGTTTTGTCTCGGCAAGCTGCTCTTCGGGCGTAAAGGCCATCTGCACGCCAACGCGCAGTTTACCGAGCCGATCGAGCAAAGACTTGAAGGCCGAGGCATCGAACAGCAGTTCCTTGGCGAAGCGCTCCTTGCCGGCGAGATCGTTGCGAACAAAATCGACCTGTTTGACGATCTGCTGGCTCTCCGCCTGCAAGGCAGCGACGGCGGCGGTCAGGCCGGCATCCAGCTCATCGCGGGTCGTCTTGCTCGCCCAGAGAGCCGCTGTCTGATCGCGCATCGCAGCCGGCAATCCGGTCAATGCCGACAGATCGCCCGATTGGGCCTGCTTCGCGAGCACGCCGTTGAGGACATTGAGGCCCTTTTCCTGGCCGTCAATCGCGGCAAGAAGAGCCTGCCTGCTCGCATCGGTCGGATCGAGGCTGAATTCCTGCAGGCCCTGCTGCAGCGTTTCCAGATCGCTGATATTGCCGATGGTGGCACGGGTAACGGTCATATGGCCGTTGAGAGTGGTGGCAGTCCAATAGCCCAGAAGGCCGACACCGGCCATGAGCAGAACGAGAGGAACAACGAAAAGCAATACTTTGGTGACGATCCTGCGACTTTGCAGGAGGCGATCAATAAAACTCATAAGACCCTCGGAGAGGTCGATGTCCTGCGAGATCATCGCGCAGGGTCGAAGGAACGGAACCACCTCATGCAGCGCCGGATCAGAGCTTGTCGACCGGAGTTTGAACAAAGGTTAACCGCCGACCGCGTTTTTGGCACTGCAGCATCGTTTCAGGCGCGGAACAGCCGAATTACGGTTTCTCGCGCATGCCGCTTGGTTTAGAACCGGGCCATACGCACGGGAATCGAGCATGGCATTATCCGAGAACACCCGAGGCGCCCTCCTGATGGCGATCTCGATGGCTGGCTTCACATTCAACGACGCCCTGACGAAATCGGTGACTGCGGAACTGACCGTGGCGCAGATCATGTTCGTGCGTGGCGCCTTCACGGCTCTTCTGGTCTATATCGTCGCCCGGCGCATGGGCGCACTCGATCACATCCGAAACATCCTCCAGCCGCTGATCCTGGTTCGGATCGTGCTCGAGACCATCGCTGCCGTCACCTTCCTGGCAGCACTCGGCCAGGTGCCGCTCGCCAATGCCTCTGCGATCTTGCAGTCGCTGCCGCTGGCTGTAACGTTGGGGGCGGCCCTGTTCTACAAGGAACCCGTCGGCTGGCGGCGCTGGACGGCGATCGGGCTCGGCTTCATCGGCGTGCTCGTGATCATTCAGCCGGGCCCGGAAGGCTTCACGCCTGCCTCCGTCTACATCGTGCTTTGCGTGATTGCGGCTGCCGGGCGCGATCTCGTTACCCGCCGCATCGATCCCAACATCTCGTCGCTAACGGTAACGCTGTTCACGGCCGCCTCCATATCTTTCGCCGGCCTCCTCTTGATCCCCGTCTTTGGCGGCTGGCAGCCCATGTCCGGCAGCGCACTCGGCCGGCTGGCCTTCGCCTCGATCTTTCTCTTTGCCGGCTACCAGGCCATCATCATGGCAATGCGTACGGGCGAGATCTCCTTCATCGCCCCCTTTCGCTACACGAGCCTCCTCTGGGCGGTGCTTCTCGGCATGTTCTTCTTCAACGAAACGCCAGATGTCTGGATGGTCATAGGCTCGGCCATTGTCATCGGCTCCGGCCTCTACACGTTCTATCGCGAGAGCAAGAAGAAGGCGGCGCTCGCCCGCCGCGCCGATCCGGCCTCTCCCGGCTGATTTCGGCCAGCGCCCAAGGACATATACGCGTGCAGCAAGTTTCCCGCTTCTTCGACAGGACCACGGCCCCGCACATCGTCACCCTTGTGGCAGTCGCGGGCCTCTCGGCGCTGACGATGAACATCTTCCTTCCGGCACTGCCGGCGATGGCGACCGATCTGGGTGTGGACTACGACCGCGTGCAGGTTCTGGTCTCCGGCTACATCGCGATGACGGCCATCGTGCAGCTGGTCATCGGCCCACTCTCGGACCGCTACGGGCGTCGACCGGTGATGCTCGGTGCACTCTGCATCCTGATCGTCGCCTCCCTCGTCTGCCTGGTCGCAACCTCGATCGAAGTCCTGACGATCGCGCGCATGGTTCAGACGGCCGTCGTTGCCGGTCTGGTTCTGTCCCGCGCCATCATCCGCGACATGGTGCCGATGGAGGAAGCAGCATCGATGATCGGCTATGTCACCATGGGCATGACGTTGATACCGATGATCGGCCCGACCCTTGGCGGCCTGCTCAGCGACAGCTTTGGCTGGCGCTCAAACTTCGCGGCGATCCTCGTTGCGGCGATCCTGGTGCTTCTGCTCGTCTACCGGGACCTCGGTGAGACGAACCGCCAGAAAAGCGGCAGCTTCTCGCTGCAATTCCGGGCCTGGCCGCGCCTCCTCGCCTCACCGCGCTTCTGGGGCTACACCATGGCCGGCACCTTCACCTCAGGCGCCTTCTTCGCCTTTCTTGGCGGTGCGCCCTTCGTCGGCGGCACGCTGATGGGCCTGACACCGAGCGTGCTTGGCCTGCAATTCATGTTCATCGCCGCCGGATACATTGCCGGCAACTATCTCTCGGGCCGGTTTGCAAGGCGCGCCGGCATTGACATGATGATGCTGGTCGGCGGCATCGTCGCTCTTGTTGGTGCGGCAATCCCCATTCTCTTCTTCCTCCAGGGCTTCGTGTCGTCGGTGGCCTTTTTCGCCCCCCAGATCGTTGTCGGCTTCGGCAATGGCCTGTCTCTGCCAAGCACCAATGCCGGCATCGTCAGCGTCCGCCCCGAGCTTGCTGGCTCAGCCTCCGGTCTTGGCGGCGCAATCACCATGGGCGGAGGAGCCTTTGTCTCCTGGCTGGCCTCCCGCATCCTGTCGGTGGAGACAGGTGCCATGCCGCTGCTCCTGGTCATGCTCGCCTGCTGTGTGCTGGCGCTGATCGCCGTGATATTCCTGCGGTTCGCGCCGGGTGAAGAGCGGTGACCACATGATGCCGGACGCTCGCCCTCCCGCAGTCATCCTCGCAGGCGGCCTGTCTCGGCGGATGGGCACGGACAAGGCGATGATTGAGCTTAGTGGAACGCCCCTCGCCCTCCACATCGTACAGCGCCTGGAGCCTCAGGTCTCCGCGGTCGTTCTCAACGCACCGCTCGACCATCCACTTGCCGGCACCCTGCCTTTGCTCCCGGATTCGAAGCCGGATCGGCCCGGTCCGCTCGCCGGCGTGCTGGCCGGGCTGAGAGCCTGCGCCGAGGGCGGAGAAGCGCCCACCCATATCCTGACCACGCCCCGTGACACCCCTTTCCTGCCTCGAAACCTCGTGAGCCGCCTCGCCGAGCATGCCTCCACCGACACGATCGTGATGGCAGCCTGTGCCGGTCGCGCGCATCCCGTCACCGCTCTCTGGCCGATATCGCTGGCAGACGACCTCGACAGATGGCTGGATGAGCCCGATCATCGCCGTGTCTTCGATTTCGTCACCCGTCACCCGTCAAGAACGGTCGAGTTTGAGCTCCTGGACGGTCCGTTCGGACCCGTCGATCCCTTCTTCAACATCAACACGCCAGAGGATCTGGCGCTCGCCGCCACCCTTCTCGAACGAGGTGACCTGTGACGACCAGTCCCCGCATCTTCGGCATCGCCGGCTGGAAGAATTCCGGAAAGACGGGGCTCGCCGTGCGTCTGGTCGAGGAATTCACCAGACGCGGATACCGGATCTCGACCATCAAGCACGCCCATCATGACTTCGACATCGACAAGGTCGGCGCGGACAGCTACCGGCACCGCGAGGCCGGCGCCCATGAGGTGGTCATCGTATCCGGCACCCGCTACGCCATCATGCATGAACTGCGCGGCGCGCCTGAGCCCAGCTTCGACGAGATCCTCTCCCGCATCGGTCCCTGCGACCTGGTGCTGATCGAAGGCTACAAGCGCGAACCGGTACCGAAGATCGAGGCCCGCAGGCAGGCCGCAAACAATCGGGAGCCGCTGGCGCCGACCGATCCGCATATCCGCGCAATCGCGGCCGACCATGCCGTGACGGACACGGATCTGCCGGTCTTCGATCTCGACGACACGGCGGCGATTGCGGATTTCATCGCCGAGGTCACGGAGCTCCCTCCCAAGAACTGAAGCCGAGCAGAACGAGATGCGGCCGCCGGATCTCTCCGGCGGCCCTTCTTCTATGCGTTTTCGTGATCAGTCGTTGCTCGACACGCCGGCCGGACGGACCAGCGTGGTGACACGGCGGATGGCGACGCGGCGGTTCTGCTGTTCGGCTGCTTCCGTGCGGATCTTCAGGAAGCGCTCGCCGTAACCCTGACGCGACATGTTTTCCGGCGGGATGCCGTAGACCTCGGTCAGAAGGTTGGCGACGGTTTCTGCACGCTGGTCGGAAAGCACGAGGTTCGAATCGATCCGAACCGACGGCATCCGTATGCCCTTCGATCAGGAAGACCTCGCCCGGATCCTTTTCCAGCAGCTGCTCCATCGCCTGCGCAACCTTGCGCAGGGTACGCGCCTGCTCCAGCGGCACCTCGGCAGAACCCGATGGGAAGGTGATCGTATCGAGATCGATACGACGAACCTTGTCGCGGATACGGGCCGACGACTTCACTTCGTCGATCGAATAGACGCGCTCGACACGCTCGACCGGCGGGCGGGCGAGGAAGTCGTAGTAGTCACGATCCGGCGAACGCGTGGTGCTGACGATGTAGTCGTCGACCGGGATGGTCAGACGCATCGGCGGCAGGGACAGACCAACGTCAACATACATGGTCGGGCGCTGGCCATCGGCCTCCGGCGAATACATCAGGACATATTCCCGACCGCGCGGCGAAATGCGCGAGCGGATGATGATGTCGCCATAGCGGTTGTAGACCGTGACCAGCTTGCTGCCGTCGGCACGTTCGATGGTCTCACGTGTGCGGCCACGCGGGAGCTGCTCGTAATAGGTCTCTTCCGCATCGTAGCGCAGACGCTGACGATCATCGCCGCGAACGACGATCTGGTTGCCGACATTGATGACCGTACGGTTGTCGATCTGCTCGACCACCCGAATTTCCGTGACCTGATTGACCACGTTGTTCTGCACGATCGTGTTGTTGGTGACGTTATTGGTCACGTTGTTCGTGACATTGTTGGTCACCGTGCTGTTCGACACGTTGTTGGTCACAGAGGTCGGCACTTCGAAGGTCGGCGCAGCATCGAGCGTCGTACCCTGCTCGGCGATCGTCGCCTGCATCGTCTCCTGGTCGGCGGCGGTCGTTTCGACCTGAGCCTCAGCATCGGTTTCCGGCGGAGGAGCCACGTCTTCCTGGGCACGCAATTCGTTGCGCTGCTCGCGCACGCCCTCGCCTCCTGTATTGTCGGCATCCTTGTCGCTGTCGAGGACGGCAGCACCGTTCTCAACCGGCAGAACGACCGTCTCGGATGTCTGAGACGGATCTTCGGCGATGGCTTCCTTCTCTTCGGTCGTGCGGGTGTCGGTGATCTCCTGCACCGGCTGATCGGCCGGCGGCTCTACGGCAGGAACGAGAACCTGCTCGCCTTCCGGCTGGGCTTCGGCGGGCACTTCTTCGCCGGTTGCCTGCTCTTCCACCGGCTGCTCGTCGGTCGGCTGTTCAGCCTGGTCGGCAGGCACTTCGCCTTCCGTTGCCGGCTCTTCGGAAGCGGCGTCCTGACCGGGGCGCAGTTCTTCTTCCACGGCAGGAGCCTGCTCCTCGGTCTGCTCGGGTCGCAGCCCTTCCTCGGCCGGCTGCTGTTCTTCAGCGGGCTGCTCTTCGGTCGGCTGTTCTTCAGCCGGCTGCTCTTCTTCGCTCGGCTGCGGTGCCGGAGGCGCGCAATCGTCCTCGGAAGCTGCCTGCGAACCATCGGCGCAGGTCACGGCCTGCGGCTCCTCGACCGGCTGCGCTTCTTCAGCCTGCTGCTGAGCTTCGGCTTCCGCTTCAGCGGCACGCTGGGCCTCAGCCTCAGCTTCCGCAGCACGCTGGGCTTCGGCTTCCGCCACGGCAGCACGCTGGGCTTCCGCTTCGGCTTCAGCCTGACGCTGGGCCTCTTCCGCAGCAGCACGCTGTGCCTCTTCCTCGGCCGCGCGCTGGGCCTCTGCTTCGGCAGCGGCCTGTGCGTCGCGGGCGGCGCAGGTTTCGGCATCGGCTGCTTCGCTGCCGTCACTGCAGACCACGGCCTGGGCCAACTGGATCAGGGCCTCTTCCGCCTGGCGCGACTGATTCTGGCTCTCGCCCATGCTGCTGGTCGATGCGATGACGGGCTGCCCCATCATCGCCACCGACAGCACGGGGATCGCAACCGTGGCCAGCAATCTATTTTTCAACATTCTTTCTGTTTCCTTCCCTACACATCGCAACCGACGGGATCCTTCGGACGATGACGTTCAATAACGAGGTCGACGACGCGTCCGGTCACTGCCGCCAAGCTAGGTTCCGCGTCATTAACCCTGCCTGAACGAGTTCGGACGTCTTTTGCTCCATAAGCCATGTTCGATGCCGTTCCGAAAGATTGCCAGCCCCTCCCGGTCATCAACGCGTGCATTTTTTGCAAGCGACATTGTTTCCTGTTGATTTCGTCACTCAAACAAGACGAATATTGGGCCCAAGTGTGGCCGACCATGCCACACGATCACGGACAGCCGCCTCACAACAACAAACGGCGTCCACCCAACAGAGAGGATCCTATGCGTATTCCGACACGTTTTCTGGCCGCAGCTTCGATCGCTGCCCTGTCGCTCTTTGCCGGCTCGGCCATGGCTCAAGAGAAGCTGATCATCGGCACCGAAGGCGCTTACCCGCCCTTCAACAACCTGGAAGCTGATGGCTCCCTCGTCGGCTTCGACATCGATATCGCCAAGGCGCTTTGCGAAGAAATGAAGGTCTCCTGCGAGTTCGTGACCCAGGATTGGGACGGCATCATCCCGGCGCTGCAGGCCAAGAAGTTCGACGCGATCATCGCTTCCATGTCGATCACGCCCGAGCGTCTCGAGAAGGTCGACTTCTCGAAGAAGTACTACAATACGCCGCCGGCCGTCGCCGTGCCGAAGGATTCGCCGATCACCGATCTCGCCGGCCTGAAGGGCAAGACGATCGGCGCGCAGTCTTCGACGACGCACGCCAACTACGCTGAAAAGCACATGGCGGATTCCGAACTGAAGCTCTATCCAACCGCTGACGAATACAAGCTCGACCTCGAAGGCGGACGCGTGGACGCAGTCGTTGACGACATCGTCGTCCTTTCGGAGTGGCTGAAGTCGGACGCCGGCACCTGCTGCAAGATCCTGACCCCGCTTGAAGTGGACGTCGAGATCAACGGCGAAGGCGCAGGCATCGCCGTACGCAAGGGTGAAACCGCGCTTGCCGACAAGTTCTCGGCCGCGATTGAAGCCATTCGCGCCAGCGGCAAGTATGCCGAAATCAACAAGAAATATTTCGATTTCGACGTCTACGGCAACTGATCGCCGCATCGTCTGACGAAAACGAGTGGCGGAAGTCGAACACTTCCGCCATTTTGCATTTGGACGGCATAACATCAAAAGGCGGGCAAACCGCCAAAGGGGAAAAAGCGAATGGACGGTTTGTCCTCCGCGCTCGGTTCGATCTGGGCTTGGATCACCTACACCTTTGATCCATTCTGTGGCCCGGTGGGCGTCTTCCGGCTTCTGGCCGCCGATACGCTCGTTGCCTGCGGAGACGCAGGCTGGGGCGATGACATCGCCTTCGGCGTCAAGATCACGATATCGCTGGCACTGGTGACCTTGCCGCTCGGCCTGATGCTCGGCTTTGCCATTGCGCTCGCCATGCAGTCGGAAGAACGCAGCCTGCGGATGGCGGCAGGCATCTACACGACGATCTTCCGCGGCCTTCCGGAACTGCTGACCCTGTTTATCGTCTATTACGGCTTCCAGATCGCCTTGCAGTCTCTCCTGACCTGGCTCGGAAGCGAGCAGCGGATCGAGATCAACGCCTTCTTTGCCGGCATGCTTGCCCTGTCGGTCGTCTTTTCGTCCTACGCCTCCGAAGTGTTGCTCTCCGCGTTTCGCGCGATTCCGAAAGGTCAATACGAAGCCGGTAGTGCCGTCGGCCTCTCCCGGCGCAAGACCATGTCGCTGGTCATCATTCCCCAATTGATCCGGATAGCCCTGCCTGGCCTCAGCAATCTGTGGCTGGTGCTTCTCAAGGACACAGCGCTCGTCTCGGTCATCGGCCTCACCGACATCCTGAGACAGACCGGTGTCGCGGCCCGCGTCACCAAGGAAGCCTTTCTCTTCTACGGGCTCGCCTGTCTTATCTATCTCGTGCTTGCGAGCATCTCGTCCGTGGGCCTGAACGCCATATCGCGCTGGGCCAACCGTTCGGAGGCAAGCCGATGAGCCATGCACTGGACATCATCCCGGCGCGCCCAGCCCCCGCCGCCCGCGCCAGCAGGATTACCGGTACGCGCGTGCTCGGCTATCTCCTGGTTGGCCTCTGGCTGGTTCTGGGTGCCGCACTGCTCTGGTCCGTCGTGTCCAACTGGGACATGGAGAAGGTCAGCCGCTATGGCCCCCGCTATCTGAACGGGCTGGCAACCACCCTCGCACTGACCGCCATCTCCATCACGCTCGGCGCCGTTCTCTCGGTCCCTGTCGCCTTTGCCCGCATGGCGAAGAACCCTGTTCTGAACGCGATCTCCTACACCTATGTCTACGTCTTCCGCAGCACGCCCATGCTGCTGCAGATCTTCCTGATCTATTACGGGCTGGGCTCCTTCCGACCGCAGATTGAAGCGGTCGGCCTTTGGTGGTTCTTCCGCGAGGCCTGGTACTGCGCGCTCTTCGCGATGACGCTGAATACGGCCGCCTATCAGGCAGAAATCCTGCGCGGCGCGATCGAAAGTGTGCCGCGGGGACAGACCGAGGGCGCAAAATCGCTCGGCCTGCCCACATCAGTGACGTTCTGGAAGATCATCCTGCCCCAGGCCCTGATCGTCGCCCTGCGCCCCTACGGCAACGAAATCATCTTCATGATCAAGGGTTCGGCGGTTGTCGCAGTCGTGACCGTTCTCGACCTGATGGGCCAGACCCGCTACGCCTTCTCCCGGACCTTCGACTACCAGACCTATCTCTGGGCGGCGATCTTCTACCTCGCCATTGTCGAGACCCTGCGCCACACCTGGGCCGCCATCGAGGCCCGCCTCACGCGCCATCTGAAGCGCTGAGTTTGGCAATCGGCCGCGACAGGCGTGTCGCGGCAAATCTGCATTAGGACTTCCTTCACCACGCAGTGTTTCCATGAGTGACAGGGCCCGCGTCGGTCGCGGCCCCGGTCGGTCGCGGAAGCGATGTAACCGTCCGCGCCGATCCCCTGCCACGGGAGACGGAGCAACGGACATGAACAGCGAAATGGAACTGATGCTGAAGGGTTACGGGCTGACCACCGCCCAGATCCTCTATCGCCTGCCGGACCACCCTTCCCTGCTCCAGACCTATATCTGGCAGCATTACGATCTCGCTCCCGACTTTCCGGAGATGCGCGGCTTCCTGCGCTTCTGGCAGGACAAGATCGAGGGACCGCTCCACTCGGTCACCTATGTGCACAAGAAGATGATCGCAGCCAGCGAATGGCGCTCGCTGAAGGGCGAGTTCATCCTTCACTGACGTCAGACATGCACCTCGCCATGGGCGAACTCGCCGTCATCAGGCTCGCGACACAGGACGGCGATGAGTAGCGATGCATAGAACATGCCGACCACGGCCAGCACGATGCCGCCATGCAGCGGTCCCAGATGGGCGTTTTCGACCACCTGCCAGACGCTGGTGACGAACTCAGCCGGGATCTCCGCCTGCTGCAGCTTGGGGCTTGAGATCTTCAGCGCCCAGGCGAGGAGCAGGATGAGATACATCCAGATGTAGTTTCGCCGGATGCGGCGGAAGAGTGCATCGCGGTAACCGATGAGGAAAACCGGTTTGCGCAGGCTGGCGGCAATCTCTTGCGCCCAATCGGCCTTCAGCTCCGCCTGCGGGAAAAGCGCCTGGGCAAAGTAATGCCGCTCCAGCTGCCGAACACGCGCGCGGTAGACATCGAAAAAGCGATAGCGCCGCGCCTCGATGAGCAGAAACACGGAAATCAGCAGCATGGCGAACAGCACCACGCCGTGGTGTGAGGCCGGCGTCGAAAGCGACACCGACAGCAGACCCGCAACGACGGTCATCGACCAGTTGGACGTCCGGTCGATCCGGTCGCGCCAGCTCGTCATCCGCCCCATCTCACCCCGGTAATAGTGAATGATCATATTGGCCTTCTCAGCCGAATTGGCTGGCAAGGCGGGTGCGCGACGGGCGGGTGTGGCGCTTTCCAGCGGCAAGATGCCGGCTTTTTCCTGTGCGGTTTGTTCCATGCTTGGCTCCATACCCCAAAAACACGAAGAGGTCGTCCTCAGTTCCGTTTTCATTGCCAAGCAGCGCCTGACCGGCTAGACGACCGGCAAAGGCCGGCAGCCGGCCGCTGAAACAGGAGCCTCACATGGCCAAGATCGACGAAGAAGCCCTGGCGGAAGCCTATAACCGCGCACTCGCCCTCGAAAAGGCCGGCGACATCGACGCAGCCGTCAAGGCTTATGAAGAGGTCCTCGCCATCGACCCCGACGACCACGGCGGTGCTTCGGTCCGCATTGCAGCGCTCGGACGTGGCGAAGCCCCGCCCAAGGCACCCGATGCCTATGTCGAGACCCTTTTCGACCAGCATGCGGACGCGTTCGAGGACATCCTCGTCGAACAGCTCGGCTACACCGTGCCGATGATGGTCCGCCAGCGCCTGCAGGCGCTTGAGCTCGGCCCTTTCAAGCGCCTGCTCGATCTCGGCTGCGGCACCGGCCTGACCGGTGGTGCGCTGCGCGACATGGTGGACGACATGACGGGCATCGACATCTCCGAGAAGATGGTCGAGATCGCCCATGAAAAGGATCTCTACGAAACCCTCTACGTCGCCGAACTCGAAGACTTCCTCGAAGACAATGACGACGAAGCCTTCGACCTGGTGACCGCGACCGACGTGCTGCCCTATCTCGGTGCGCTCGAACCGCTCTTCTTCGGCGCCGCCGAGAACATGACCCCCGGCGGCATCTTCGTCTTCTCGTCCGAGACAAGGCCTGCAGACGTGATGGCAGACCGCCCCTTCATGGTCGGACCGCATCAGCGCTTCGTCCATGCCGAGACCTATGTGCGCGAGCGCCTGGCCGCCACCGGCTTCGAATTGGTCGAGATCACCGACATCAACGTCCGCATGCAGGACGGTGAACCGTCGCTCGGACATCTCGTCGTGGCGAAAAAGTCAGGAAACTAAATCCTGGATTGTAATTTCCACCGGAGATTGCAGGTGGTTGGTGGCCAGCAAGCGCCAAGTGACTAGGCTTCCCCCAAGAAAAGGGGGAAGCTATGCAAACAGAAGTTGCCGCGCAAGCCATTTCCGACCCGTCCATGGCATGGACATTGGTCACCGCATTTTCGATAGCCTTCATCACGATCTTCGCCCTGATCTTCGGGCGATATGAGATCAGGTTACGACGGCTACGCCTCATCCGCGACTACGTGAAGACCTTTCCTGTCATCGATCAGCAGGAGGACAGCACAAGCCCGTCATTTGAGTTCGTCAGGACCAAATACGCAGCAGACGTCAGGGGCAAGGACGAACGGAAGTCCGAGGACTGGAATGAAGTTCGCTCGACCGAAAGCATCATCAAGGAAATCAACGATACGATTTTCCAGACCCGGTTCTTTCTAAATCGGGGAGACCTGCGGTTGCTGGCCGCCGCCCTTCCCTATCTGTTCGTCGTCATGACCGGCTTTGTCCTGACACTCTCTGGTTTCGGATGTTTCGATACGGAGGCAACGTGTCTGAACGGGACGGCCTTCAACCTCCTGACAGTCGGGGGCATGCAGGACTCGAAACAAGCAGCGGCAACCGAACTGAGGCAACTTGCCGAGAACGTCCTGACCGTCGCCGTCATCACCTTCGTCGGCGCCTATCTCTCGTCACTGCGCTACCTCGTCCAGGCGCTCGCGGTCTTCGATCTGAACGGCTACACCATGATCCGTCAGGCGGCGATGATTGTCATCTCGGTCCTCGCATCGGCAGCACTTTATCGCGCGCTGCCGGATCTGAGCGCCGTACAGGAAGTCGTGAGCATCGAACGAAACACGCCAATCGGCGAGCTCTCTTCCCTCTGGATACTTCTCGCTCTGGCCTTCGGGCTGCTTCCGGGCAGTGTCTTGCAATTCATCCTGGTCAAGGTCGGCAGCCAGATCAACTGGATCAAGCAATCGGACAACCGCTTCATTGAGTGGACACGGGTCGTACCGCTCGATGCCATCGATGGCATCGACTTCTTCACGCGTTTCCGGCTTGAGGAATGCGGGATTTCAGACGTGCAGTCGCTCGCCACCTACAATCCGATCATGCTGCATATCGAGACGCCCTATGGCATCTACCAGACGGTCGACTGGATCGCCCAGGCGCAACTGTGCTGCGTCGTCGGGCTTGACCGCTTCCTGCTGCTGCGGCAGTTCAACGTCCGCACGATCTTCGATCTCGAACGCGCCCTGAAGCAGAACCGCAGTGATGACACTGACGCCGATCGAAAGGCCGTCGATGCCTTTGACAGGATCTACGCGGCCGTCCTCCTCGCGCCCACCGGTCCGATGAAACATGTGCGGAAAGAGTACGGCCAAGTTCCTGATCCCGGGGGCCGATGGACAAATCAAGGAGGTAGATGCGCGGGAATTCAGCATCTGGGCACTGACGACCATCAGCGAAACCAAGGAAATGTCATCGCGGGCCATCGAGCACCTGATGGACTGGATCGGCGACGATCTGCATGTCCGTCGCTTGAGACGCTTGTGGAACGAGATTTCGAGCCGTCTTGGACAATTGAGCCTGGAACTGACGCCCGACCACAAGATCGGCAACAAAACTGATAATCCAGCTCCGGCGGATTGACCATCCGGAGACCTTTCGTCCTGTCCTGCCTTCGATTATGCATGTCGCACAGCGCAAGGCAGGAGAGACGTAATGGCAAAGGTCGCATTCATCGGTTTGGGCGTCATGGGTTTCCCCATGGCCGGTCACTTGAAGGTCAAGGGTGGCCACGAGGTGAAGGTCTATAACCGAACGACCGCCAAGGCGGAAAGCTGGGTGGCAAAATTCGGCGGCAGCCACGGCCTGACGCCGGCAGAAGCGGCAGACGGCGCCGATTTCGTCTTCACCTGCGTCGGCAATGACGATGACCTGCGGTCGGTCACAACAGGCGAAAACGGCGTGATCGCCGCGATGAAACCCGGCGCAATCTTGATCGACAACACGACGGCCTCGGCCGAGGTCGCAAGGGAACTTGCCGCAGCGACGGCGGCCAAGAGCTGCGGCTTCATCGACGCACCCGTCTCCGGCGGCCAGGCCGGCGCCGAGAATGGCGTGCTGACCGTCATGTGCGGCGGTGAGCCTGAGACCTTCGAAAAGGCAAAGCCTGTCATTGATGCATTTGCCCGCATGACAGGGCTGATGGGTCCGGCAGGTGCCGGTCAGCTGACCAAGATGGTCAACCAGATCTGCATCGCCGGTCTCGTCCAGGGCCTCGCTGAAGGCGTGCATTTCGGCAAGAAGGCCGGCCTCGACATCGAGAAGGTCATCGAGGTGATCTCGAAGGGGGCCGCCGGCTCCTGGCAGATGGAAAACCGCCACAAGACGATGAATCAGGGAAAATACGACTTCGGCTTCGCCGTTGACTGGATGCGCAAGGACCTCGACATTGTCCTGACCGAAGCGCGCAGCAACGGCGCCAATCTGCCGGTCACAGCACTGGTCGATCAGTTTTACGGCGAGGTGCAGAAGCTCGGCGGCAACAGGTGGGACACGTCGTCCCTGCTGGCACGCCTCGAGAAATAACCATCGGATGGGGCGCTACGGCGCCCCTCAGTCTTCCTGGGACTTCTGATTGTCGATCATCATGTAGTCGAGCGGCAGCTCGGTCGTGTACTTGATCTGCTCCATGGCAAAGGCCGAGGAGACGTCACGGATCTCGATCTTGGCGATCATCCGCTTGTAGAAGGCGTCATAGGCTGCGATGTCAGGCACGACGACCCGCAGCAGATAGTCGACGTCGCCGCTCATGCGGTAGAACTCGACCACTTCCGGAAACTCAGAGACGACTTCGGAAAACCGCTTCAGCCATTCGATCGAATGACTGGAGGTGCGGATCGAAACGAAAACGGTGACCTTTGTGTTGACCTTTGCCGGATCCAGCAGTGCCACGCGGCGGCGGATGACGCCATCCTCTTCCATCTTCTGGATGCGGCGCCAGCAAGGCGTTGTCGACAGGCCGACCTTCTTCGCCAGATCCGCCACGGCGAGCGTGGAGTCTTCCTGGAGAATGCGGAGAATTTTGCGGTCGAGGCGATCCATGACACGTCCTGTAAAACTGATTTTCTGTGATATAGCCGATTTCTTAAAATTTATGGAAAATCATTTCAGCCTATCAACAAGGAAACTTCGCGCCGCAGCACGGGCAGCACCTCCGCCTCGAACCACGGATGGCGCTTGAGCCAGCCGGTATTGCGCCAGCTCGGATGCGGCAAGGGCAGCACGCGTGGCCCCTCTCGGTTAGTGAGAAGGAAGTCCCGCCAGTCGGCGACCGTCTCGGTCATGGTCTTGCGTCTCAGCCCGCCGAGATGCCAGGCCTGCGCATATTGTCCGATGGCGAGGATCAGATCCACCTGC
This sequence comes from Allorhizobium sp., assembly GCA_965283865.1. Classification (GTDB taxonomy): domain Bacteria; phylum Pseudomonadota; class Alphaproteobacteria; order Rhizobiales; family Rhizobiaceae; genus Allorhizobium. The sequence goes on along the minus strand of CBDIQA010000001.1, from coordinate 2,403,076 downwards.
GGCATGGCATCCATCACCGTTTGCCGCCAATGCGGCGCGCATTCCCGGCGCGGTGGCAGGTCATGGCCGTTCTCGTCATAGCCCGGGAAGCAGAAGCCCATCGGCGCGATCGCAAAGCGCGAACGATCATAGAAGGTATCGCGGTCCACTCCGAGCCATTGTCGCAGACGATCTCCCGACGCATCGTTGAAGGGAATACCGGTCTCATGCACCCGAAGCCCCGGCGCCTGACCCGCGATCAACACCTTGGCGGTTGCCGACAGATAGGCGACCGGCCGTGGTTCGTGTGGCATGCGCCGCTCCGGCCCGCCGGCCGGACAGTCACGGCAGATACGACACTGGGCGATCGCATGGCTCAAGGCATCAATCGTCGGCGGCAGGTCGCCGCGCGGCATAACCGGCGGCGGCGGAGCATCGGCAGTCATTCTCTCATTCTCTCATTCCCTCGAACCAGTTCGACATCCAGCGGGGCAGTAACGCCTGGACCCAGCCGCCAAGTTCCGCCTCCTCGACCTGCCTTAGCCGCCGCCAGTCCGAGGGCCGCTCGAAACGTCCGGCCCAAATCCCCTCGCCTGCTGCACGTGCCTTGCCTTCTGCAGCAAGATAACGGCCATCGGCCACCGCAGCGCCTGTCGCCACGAGGCGCTCACCGAGGTCATCAAGCCCTTGCTTGCAGACGACGAGCAGCCGCTGATAGAGGTCGCGGCGCGTGCCACTGCACTCCCATGCACCATCGGACGCAAGCGCTCTCAGCGTCCGCCGCGCCTCCTCACCACAGGCATAAGTCGAGCCGTCGGCCCTCTCGCAGGCCTGGTCGAGCTCAGGCGCATCGATCCCCTCAATGCGCAATCTCTCGCCAGCTACAGCCAGAGTATCACCGTCTACAGCGACGAACGGACCCGTGAAGCGTAGCGCCTGCTCGTTTTCGAGCTTGGCGATGATCAGCAGTGCGAGCGCCAAGATGGCCAGCGCCACAACGATGTCCCGCAGATGCTTGAGGCGCCTCGTCACATTCCCACCCATTTCCAGAACGAATCCTTTTCACACATGGCAAACAAATCCTTCCAAGACAGGATCTTCTTAAGAATTCGCCGCTAGGGTTCATCAAGGGCGCGGAAGACTGCAACGCAATGAGTGACGGCGTAGATACATCGGCGGACAAGAATGTTCTCGACCTGACGCGAAACGATCGCAGCAGGGCAACGACGCGCGCCCTTCGTGCAACCCGTGAACGTCTGCAGTCCGGCCAGGGCACATCGCCCGCATTCGACGTCGAAATCCTCGCAATGCATATCGCAGCCTGCCTTCAGGGTGCAGCCGTCATCCCGATCATCATCCTTCTGATAGCCGGCTCTGGTGCCTATATCACCGCGCAGCCGCATTTCGTTGTCTGGGGTCTCTTCGCGCTTACCATGCATGCGATCGGCATCCTGATCGTCAAGCGCGCGTCGAAGACCGAGATCACACTGGAAAGCCAGAGCAGCTGGCGCCGCATCCTGCTGCTCTCGCAGGTCGCCATGGGCATGTCTTGGGCGATCTTTGCCCTCCAGGACTGCGCGACCTGCAATCCGACCGCCTTCACCTTCTACAAGGGTGCCGTCCTTCTGCTGGCCCTGTCGATCACCGCGATGGCGAGCATGCTGCTGCGCCAGGCCGTCCTCTTCGGCTTCCTGCCGACCGTGGTTGCGCTGACCTATGTGTCAGCCACGAGGCAAGACATGCTGGATCTCGGCCTGACCGCGGTCTTCACCACAGCACTCATCTTCTTCATCTACATCACCAAGCGTCTTCACCAGGCCAATCTGAAACTCCTGTCCTTCCAGACGGAGAAAGACGATCTGATCGCCGAACTTGAGGTCGCAAAATCCCTCTCCGACGAGGCGCGCCGGCGGGCAGAAGAAGCCAATATGGCGAAGTCCCGCTTCCTCGCGTCCATGTCGCACGAGCTGCGCACACCGCTCAACGCCATCCTGGGCTTCTCGGAAGTCATGGCGACCGAGGTTCTCGGACCGCTGAACAACCCACTCTACAAGGAATATGCCGGCGACATCCATCGCTCCGGCACGCATCTGCTCGAACTGATCAACGAGATCCTTGACCTCTCGCGCATCGAGGCCGGCAAATACGAGCTCAGCGAAGAAAGCGTGTCCCTGCTCGAAATCGCCGAGGACTGCATCGGCATGATCCAGCTCCGCGCGAAATCGAAGAACATCCGCATCGAGCAGCAGTTCGAAGCCAACCTGCCGTCGCTCTGGGCCGATGAAAAGGCACTGCGCCAAGTGATCCTGAACCTGCTGTCCAACGCCGTGAAATTCACGCCTCAGGGCGGCGAGATCATGGTCAAGGCCGGCTGGACCGCCGGTGGCGGGCAATACATCTCAATCCGTGACAACGGCCCCGGCATTCCGGAGAACGAAATCCCGGTGGTGCTGTCCGCCTTCGGTCAGGGCTCGATTGCAATCAAGAGCGCCGAACAGGGCACTGGCCTTGGCCTGCCGATCGTTCAGGCGATCCTGTCCAAGCATGGCGGCGAGTTCAAGCTCAAGTCGAAGCTCCGCGAAGGTACGGAAGTCATCGCCATTCTGCCCTCGAGCCGTGTGCTCGAAAGCTTGCCCGCCGTTTCGGAAGCAAAGGCGGTCGAGCCCCGCCGCCGCCAGTTCGCCTGATCGGCGAGATCAGCCAAGAAAGAGCCGGCTGATCACGACATAGGCGGCAAAGGCGCCATTGGCGATGATCAGGCAGAAGACCGCAAAGGATCCGAGGTCCTTGGCATTGCGCCCAACCGTAGAGATCTCGGGCGAAATCCGGTCTACCAGTTCTTCGATGGCGGTGTTCAGGGCTTCCACCGAGAACATCAGCATCATCAAGACGATGAAGCCGAGGAATTCGAACAGGCTCGCTCCGACGAGGGCGAAAACCACCAGCCCCCCGACAAAACCCAGCAATTCATGCCGGAAAGCCGCTTCCTGAACGAGACGTTTGAAGCCTTGCGCTGAATACTGAGCAGCCGCAAACAGATGCGCGATGCCGGTCTTCTTCTTAATGACGGTGGATGCGAGCGGCTTGGCACCGCTCTTCTTTGGCTTGGCATCACTCATGAGACTTGTTGGATACCCCAGCCTGTTCGAAGGTCGCCATGCCGGTATGGCAGGCGGCTGCCGCCTTGACGATACCGGCCGCAAGTGCCGCTCCCGTGCCTTCGCCGAGCCGCATGCCGAGCGCCAGAAGGGGCGTCTTGCCGAGGCGTTCGATCGCACGCAGATGGCCGGGCTCACCTGAGACATGGCCGATCAGGCAGTGGTCGAGGGCAGACGGGTTGGCGGCCTTCAGGATCGAGGCCGCGGCAGTCGCCACGTAACCGTCGATAAGCACAGGGATCTTCTCCATGCGTGCGGCCAGGATCGCACCCGCCATGGCGGCAATCTCGCGACCACCGAGGCGACGCAAGACTTCCAGCGGATCAGACAGATGTTCGCTGTGGAAGGCGACCGCCTGTTTGACGGCCGCGACCTTGCGGGCCAGTACATCGCCTTCCGACCCGGTGCCCGGACCGACCCAGTCCTCAGCCTCGCCGCCGTAAAGCGCAAGGTTGATCGCCGCCGCCGAGGTGGTGTTGCCGATGCCCATCTCGCCGAGGCAGAGCAGATCCGTGCCGCCGACCAGCGCCTCCATGCCGAAGGCCATGGTGGCGACGCAGGCGCGCTCGGAGAGCGCCGGCTCACAGGTGATGTCGCCGGTCGGGTAATCGAGCGCCAGATCGAAGATCTTGAGGCCGAGATCGTGCGTCACGCAAATCTGGTTGATAGCAGCACCACCGGCCGCGAAGTTCTCGACCATCTGCTGGGTGACCGACGGCGGAAACGGGGTGATGCCATGCTTCGTCACGCCGTGATTGCCCGCGAAGATCGCGACCAGCGGACGGTTGACCGCCGGCGCACGGCCGCTCCAGGCGGCAAGCCACATGGCAATTTCTTCTAACCGGCCGAGCGCGCCCGGCGGCTTGGTCAACTGCTTGTCACGCTCGCGCGCAGCCACGAGTGCTGCCGTGCTGGGGCCCGGCAGGTCGCGCAGCAGGGCGCGAAAATCGTCGAATGGCAGGCCGGTAACGCTCATGGATCGGGCTTCCTTGTAATCTTCCAGCAAATCAGGCTTTGTGGCCTCTCTCTTACTGACCGGACCCGTGCCGCTCAACTCAAAAAACGACGCAGCCGGTCGAGGACGAAAACGAATGCTGAAATACGGAACATTGGGATCATGCAGGTTGTCGAGAACCTTTTGACGGAGACGGCCCGGGCCGTTTCTTCCTGAGCCGCCTGCCGGTGCCGGACCGCTTTTTCGCCGGCCATGATGGTAGCCTGAGCCGCACCGTGATGGCCTTCCCGCTTGCCGGCCTGGTCGTTGCCCTTCCCGCGTGTCTGGTGATCACTGTCCTCTCTGCAGCAGGCGTAGCACCTGTCCTGATCGCCCTGGTCGCGATCACCGTGCAGGTCATGCTCACCGGCGCCCTGCACGAGGATGGCCTGTCCGACACCGCCGACGGTTTCGGCGGAGCTAGGACCCGCGATAAAGCGCTCGCCATCATGAAGGACAGCCGGATCGGCACCTATGGCGCGCTCGCGCTGATCCTTTCTGTAGGCTTGCGGATCGCCGCCCTGTCGATCCTCATTCAAGTCATGCCCCCGCTGGCTGGCGGCTTGAGCTGGCTTGCGGCTGCCGTCCTGTCCCGAACTCTGATGGTCTGGCACTGGTCGTCCCTGCCCTCGGCACGCACGGACGGCATTGCAGCGTCCGCCGGTCTCCCGAACGCGGAGGCGGCGCGGACTGCTCTAGTTCTGGGCGGAGCAATGACGCTCGCTCTCAGCCTCATCGCGCTGCCCTTTCATGCCTGGTTCGTGGCAGCCGCGATCAGCCTTCTCGCCGTCTCGGCCTTCACCCGGCATTGCCGCAAGCGCATTGACGGCCACACGGGCGACACCATCGGCGCCAGCCAACAACTCTGCGAGAGCGCCTTTCTCCTGACCCTTGCCATGCTACTCTAGGAACCCGATATAGGAGCGAAACCAAAGGGCTCGCGATGGAATCCCCCTGCATTCTCGTCTGTTCGATCGATGACAAGACCGGCTATTGCTTCGGTTGCGGGCGCACCCGCGACGAGATCGGCCTCTGGACAAGTTATACCGGCCTCGAGCGCCGGACGATCATGTCGGAACTCCCGGCACGCATGGAAAACATGGAGCGCAAGCCACGGCGCGAGACGCGACGCACCCGGATGATCCGCGAGCGTGAGGGCGGCTGATGCGGTTTGTCATCGGCATTGCCATCCTCGCCATCGGCCTCATCATTCTCGTCATGAACCATGACAGCGGCCAGAGCTTCGGGATAAGCAACGAAGACTTCGGCCGCATGGTCGTGGCCCTGCCCATCCTTCTGATGATCTCGGCAGGCGTCATGCTGGGACGCCGCGAACTCGGCCAGAGCCTCCGCCAGATGGCAATCTGGGTCCTGATCGCGCTCGCCCTCGTCACCGGCTACCTCTACCGCGGTGACTTTCAGAGCATTGGCGAACGGGTGCTGGCCGGCCTCATGCCCGGTCGTGCGGTGACCGTCACGACCGCCGATGGCAGTGCGGAAGTGGTTCTGCACAAGTCGCTGGGCGGTCATTTCGAGACCACCGTCGGCATGGGTCCCGTCAATATCCCCGTGCTTATCGACACCGGTGCAAGCTCGGTCGCGCTGCGCTATGAAGACGCCATGCGCATGGGCATCGATCCCGGCGATCTGAGCTTTACGCGAACCGTGCTGACCGCCAATGGCCGCGCCTCCGCAGCCCCGCTCCGGATCCCTGAGATCCGCCTCGGGCCGATCGTGCGCACCAATGTCGAAGCCGTGGTGCTGGAAGAAGGCCTCCTCGACCAGAGCCTTCTCGGCATGAGCTTCTTGTCGAGCCTAAGCTCGCTCCAGATGCAGACGGATGAACTCAGGCTTCGCGACTGATCAGCTCAGGGCCTGAGTTTGTAGCCAGTCTTGAAGATCCAGGCGAGGAAACCGAGGCAGACTGCCAGGAAGAGGCTGATCATGCCGAGGCTGATCGCCGACGATGCACGTCGGCCACGCCGAAGAAGCTCCAGCGGAAGCCGCTCACCAGATAGACGACCGGGATTGAACAGGCTGATCGTCCGCCAGACCGGCGGCAGCATGTCGATCGAGTAGAAGCTGCCGCCGAGGAAGGTGAGAGGCGTCACGACGAGCATCGGGATCAACTGGAGCTGCTCGAAGCTCTTCGGCCAGATGCCGATGATGAAGCCGGCATAGGCTGAAGGTGATCGAGGTCAGCACCATGAAGAGCAGCATCAGGAACGGATGCGCGATGTGCAGCTCGACGAAGAACATCGCAGTCGCGAGGATAATCAAGCCAATCATCATGCCCTTGGTAGCAGCCGCCCCGACATAACCAACCAGGATCTCGCTCATGGCGATCGGCGCAGACAGAATCTCGTAGATGGTCCCGGTGAATTTCGGAAAATAGATCCCCGCGGATCCGTTCGAGACACACTGCGTGATCAGGGCAAGCATGATCAGGCCGGGCGTGATGAAGGCGCCGTAGGAGACGCCGCCGATCTGTTCCATGCGGGAGCCCACGGCCGCGCCGAAGACAATGAAATAGAGCGCAGTCGACAGCACGGGAGAAATGACGCTCTGCAGCAGCGTGCGGCGCGTGCGCGCCATCTCATAGACATAGATGGACTTGATCGCTTCGATATTCATGCGGCCTCTCCGATCAGCGAGACGAAGATGTCTTCGAGCGACGTCTGACGCGTCGACACATCATCGAAGCGGATCCCAGCGGTTTGGATGGCGACTAGCAGCCTGGCAATCTCCCCATCTCCGCTACCCAACTCATATTCGTAGACCAGTTCTTTCCCATCTCCGCTCAGCGTCAGGGCAAAACCGGCAAGGCTCTCAGGGATGGCATCCATCCGCTCGAGCAACTGGATCGTCAGCTGCTTGCGCCCGAGCTTGCGCATCAGGGCGTTCTTTTCTTCGACGAGCAGTAGCTTGCCCCTGTTGATCACGCCAACGCGGTCGGCGATCTCCTGGGCCTCCTCGATGTAGTGCGTCGTCAGGATGATCGTCACACCCGTCTTGCGCAGGCGCTCGACGAGCTGCCACATGTCCTTGCGCAGCGCCACGTCGACGCCGGCTGTCGGCTCGTCGAGGAACAGGATGCGCGGCTCATGCGAGAGCGCCTTGGCGATCAGCACGCGCCGCTTCATGCCGCCCGACAGTTCGCGCAGAGCATTGTTGCGCTTGTCATAGAGACTGAGGTCCTTGAGGATCTGCTCGATGTAGGCAGGATCTGGCTTCTTGCCGTGCAGTCCACGCGAGAAGCTCACGGTGTTGAACACCGTCTCGAACATATCCGTGGTCAGCTCCTGCGGCACCAGCCCGATCTCGGCGCGCGTCTTGCGAAAGTCCCGCACGACATCGTGGCCGGACACCGTGACCTGACCACCACTGGGGTTGGTGATGCCACAGATGATCGAGATCAGCGTCGTCTTGCCGGCCCCGTTCGGGCCGAGCAGCGCCAGGATCTCGCCCTGCTCAATGTCGAAGCTGACATCATCAAGGGCTTTGAAGCCATTGCCATAGGCTTTGGAGAGCGAATCTGATGGAGATAATGGGAGCCATGAGGACATTCCGGTCTGCGGCGGGTCGGGCACATATAGGTGCCCGGTCGCGATGGCACCAGAGACGATGTCAGTCCGGGCCGGAAAGCATCGTCTCGGAATAGACGCGGTTTCGACCGTAGCTCTTGGCCATGTAGAGCAACTGGTCGGCTGCAGCGAGATAGTTGCTGAAGCTCTCGCGTCCGGCGATCTCGGCGAGACCAATCGAAATGGTGACATTGAGATCCTGGTCATCAAGGGCCACGCGCAAGGCTTCGATCTCCGAACGCAGCATCTCGCAGAGCGCCGATCCTTGCTTGACATCGAGGCCCAGCATCAAGACGCTGAACTCTTCGCCGCCAAGACGTGCCATGGAGATGGCCGCTGCCAGCCAGCTGACGCGCGAGCTTCGAACCGACAGCCTGAAGCACGCCGGTCGCCGATCTCGTGACCGTGGGTATCGTTCAGTTTCTTGAAATGGTCAAGATGGCATGCCAGCATGGCGATGCAGCAGGAGCTCGCCCCCGCTCCAGCCGCCCGGCAACCTGGGCGGGGCCCGCGTCGAAAAAGTAGCGACGGTTCGGCAAGCCGGTCAGATAGTCGCTAAAGGCTGCGACACGCAACTGCTGAAGCTGGGCAAGCGTCTCGATATTGTGCTGGATGCGGCACTGCAATTCTTCGATGACATAGGGCCGATAGACGAAATCATTGGCCCCGGCCTTGAGAAAGCTCGCCGAGAGCAGCCGGTCGGCAGACGAGGAAATGCCGATGATCCGCAGCCGGTCGCTGTCGTGCTCGCGTCGGATGCGTCGCGTCAGCTCGTAACCATCCATGTCCGGCATGTGATAGTCGGTAATGACGAGTTCGATATGCGGCTGAGCGGGTGAGGATCTCCATGGCCTGGAATCCCGTCGACGCCTCGTCAGACCTGGAACTTCTGCACCCGCAGCAGGTCAGCAAGCATCGTCCGGGCCGATAGCACATCGTCGACCACGAGCACCCCGACATCACGATTGCCGAGCAGCCTGACCACCGAAGACAGGACGAGGTCGATCGCATTCTCGTGGTTCTTGACGTGATAGTCGGCAACGCCCTTCTGCAGCAAACGCTCGCGCAGATCCCGGTTGAAATCGGCAGTGAAAACGACGGCGGGGATGTGCTCCGCGATCACGGCATCAAGGATTTCACCATCCGAGGCGCCCGGCAGGTTCAGATCGACGACCGCCACATCGAATGTTTGCCCGCTCTGCATGACCTGCCGAAAGACGTCGGCATTGGCGCACTGGGTGACCTGGCAGGAAAAATCTGTCTCGAGCTTGTGGCGCATGATCGAGGAGAAGAACGAGAGTCCTCGATGACCAGTATTCGCCCCTGCTCGGCCCGCTTGCGCTGAATTGATGGTTCGCGCGCGTAAATCTGCTCGGGAAAATACATAAAATACCCACCACTTTACCGAGATCGCCCACCGGGCGACCTCCTCCTAATGGCAGGACTGTAGCGACTGTAATTATACGTCGCACCTATTTTTTGTGAGCTTGCGCAGCTTTAATCTGAACCAGCGTGTCCAGGTTCTGGTTGACGCGGCAGTAAAACTCTTCGTCGATGAAGGGACGCAGCATGAAATCGTTGCCGCCGACCTTCAGGAAGCGTGCCGACAGAAGCCGGTTGGTCGAGGATGAAACGCCGATGATGCGGAGTTCATGCGATCCACGGACCGAGCGGATGCGGCGAGTCAGCTCGAAGCCGTCGATATCGGGCATGTTGTAGTCGGTGACCACAAGGCCGATATCCGGATTGGCCTTCAGGATCTCGATGGCCTTGGCGCCACTTTCGGCCAGGCTGACCCGGAAGTTGTAGCGGCGAAGACGGCTCGACAGGAGCGCGCGCGCCGTCGGGCTGTCATCGACGATCAGCACGTGATGGCGGTGGTTGGTGAGGAAGCGGTAGACCGATTCGGCGAGCATCTCGACGGCAAAGACATTGTCCTTGAGGATGTAGTCGACGATGTCCTTGGACAGCAGCTTTTCGCGCATTTCATCCTGGAACGTGCCGGTAAAGACCACCGTCGGGATGTTGCAGTCGATCAGGTATTCCAGGGCTTCGCCGTTTTCGGCGCCGGGCAGGTTGATGTTCGAGATCGCCAGCACGACCGGCTCCTGCGACAGCTCGTTCGCCATCTGCAGGTCTTCGAAGGTCCGGCAGATCTCGACATCGACGCCCATCAGTTCCTTGAGGCGCTGACTGATCATCTGTGTGAAGACGTTCGAGTCTTCGCCGAGGATAATCCGGATATCGGGAAAGGTCTCTCCCGAATACTGCATTCCAGAAACGCCGAGAACTGCCATGACTAGCCTTTACCTATCTTGTTCATTAGCAAGACATCTAGCAAAGGCCCTTTGCGGAACAGTTAACTGAGGCCCCGAGCCCGCAGCAAGGATGGCGCATAGTTAAGCATTTCGGAATATCGCGGTATGGCTGGTGCCGCGACGGGCACCTACTTGATCGTGGCAACGCCGTCCTTGATCTCGACGGTTTCCCCGCCGGCAAGCCCGATACGGTCGCCATTGGGCAGGGTGAGGAAGCAACCGGCAGCGCAGATCGTGTCGGAGCCGCCAGCATCAAGGGCAACCTCTGTCTTCGTGCCATCCTCGACGACGACAAGCACGACCGCTGAAGATCCGGAGTTGAGCACGGATGCGGCAAGGCCCGGTCCTGCGACCAGAACGCTCCCCAAAACGACAACCAGCTGTGCTACGACCTGCTTCATGCCGACAGCGGAGCCAAAGGCTCCGTCCTCTCAAATGCGCTCGGTCAGTCCCGATCGCTTCTGCCCCTCTTGTGCCGTATTCTGCCTGAATGGCGGCTGAATGCGGCGTTCATGGCAGGAGTTTGTCATCATCCGGCACCGCTGACAATTCCTCTGCGGTCGGAGCAACACTTGCAGGCTTCGCCTTGCGCCGCATGAGCGCCTGACGATCATGGTCCTGGACATGCAGCATGACGTCCTGATGCGGATAAGGCATGACGATGCCATGCGCCCGAAACCGGCGAAGGATCTCCATGCGCACTTCGTTGCGCACATGCAGCCCCTCGCCCATGTCAGCCAGGTGGAAGCGCAGCTCGAAGTCCAGCGACGAGGCTCCGAAGCGCAGGAACTCCACATGCGGCTCCGGATTGCGCAGGACATCGGTCCGCTGGTTGACGACCGCCAGCAGCAGGTCGATGACCTCCTGCGGATCCGTGTCATAGGCCACGCTGACCGGCACCTCGGAGCGCTGCACCCTGTTGCGATGCGTCCAGTTGCCGAGTGGCGCATTGATGAGTTCGGAATTCGGCACGATGATCGACTGACGGCGGAACGTCTCGATCTCCGTGGCGCGCACCGAGATGCGCTTGACGATACCTTCATTGACGCCGGTGATGACGTGGTCGCCGACCTTGAACGGGCCGCTCGACCAGGAGGATCAGGCCGGACACGAAATTCGAGACGATGTTCTGCAGGCCGAAACCGATACCGAGCGACAGGGCACCGGCGACCAGTGCCAGGCTCGAAAGGTCAATGCCGGCAGCGGAGATGCCGATAATGCCGGCAATGCCCGTGCCGAGATAACCGACCCCGGTCTTGACCGAATTGCGCACGCCACCGTCGACATGAGAGCGCGCCATGACATTGCCGTCCAGCCACTTCTGGAACCAGCGCGTGACGACCAGACCACCCGCAAACAGCAGCACGCCGCCGAGAATGCCGAAGATCGAGATGCGGATCGTGCCGACATTGATCTCGGTGAAGAGGTTGAACAACCAGAGCTGCAGATCGCGCGGCTGGAAGCCCCAGGACATCAAAATGAGCGGCACACCTGTGATGAGCGCAAACGCGTAGATGAACAAGCCGGCCGCGATACCGCTCTGGTCTAGCCCGACGGCCGAAAGCCGGAAGCGCTTGCCGACGAACTGGCCGACGCGTGTTTCACCAAACTGGTTGGGTGCGGAAATCGCCTTGCCGGTGAGGATGCCGATATACATCGTCGCCACGACGGCACCCGTGAGCACGATCTGCGTGGCGAGGAAGCGTGCAAGGCCCACATAGCCGATGGCGGCCGCAAGGATGAGGACGGCGCCGACGACCCTCAGCGTGATCGACACTGCGCGTGGCCAGGGCCGCCCCGGCGCTGTCGGTTCACCCGTCTGTGAGAGCACAGGCCGCAAGAACGAGACGAAGAACAACAACAAACCGACGACCACCGAAGAGGCAAAACTCTTCATGACCGTCAGCACGACTGGCGAGCTGTAGGTCTCACTGATGACCGAGAGCACGTAGTCGAGGCCATTGACCAGAGCCATCAGGAAGATGGCGATGCTCAGATCCCGCGCGCCCTTGTTCGATAGCCTGACCAGCCGCCAGTTCGGCTCCGCCGGTGCCATCACGGCACGCGAGATCGCGGTCACGAAGAAGACGAGACCGATCAGCCCGAAGACCGATGCGACGATGGGCGCAATGTCTGGCCTCAGCACATTGAACGTGTCGAGCAGGAAATAGGCAGACGCAAGGAAGAAGCTCAGCGCCAACGATGGCAGGATCGTGGAGAAGAATGCGACGGAGAACCGGCTGAGATAGGATGGATCCGCAATCGTCGGATCCCGGCGGTTGATGCGCCCAAACAGCCGGTATTCGGCAAACAAGATCAGCGAGGCAAGCGCCGTCGACAGGAGCACGGCGATCGCCAGCGGCAAGGCCTTGAACTTGATGACAAAGGTCAGCCAGCTCGTGATGCTCCGCTGCACGCGCTCGGCATCTGCCGAAAACGACTGCAGCGCTTCTTCGAGAACGCCACCATTGATATCGGTGTGCTCAAACAGCCGGCTGGTAAAGAGTGCGCGACGCGTGTTGGAGATGCGGTCGGACAGCGCCTTAGCCTCGATCGACAGATCTTCGGCCTGCCCGGTGAGCGCATTGACTTCGGCCCGCGCCGCATTGAGCCGGGCCCGTTCCTCGGTCACACTCGCACTCTCGGCCGGCTGCCCCTCGGCGGGGGCGTCCCCCAGTTCCGTGAGGCGAGCCTGGATATCATCGATGCGCGGACGAAGATCGACGGTGATCGCCAGCGCTTCGCGGCCCAGGGCGTCGACCTGGACCTTGAGATCAGCCAGCACGCCGTCTTCCTGCAGGTTCTTTTCCACCTGGTCGCGAAGGCTCGAAAGCCGGGTGCGCGCCTCCTCGATGCGCTGCTCGGCGGCAACGATCTGCTCGTCGCGCTGCGGTGCCGGTGCGGACGCGGGTGCCGCCTGAGGTGCCGCAGGAGCGGCAGCAGGCTGTGCCGGGGTCGCTGCTTCCGGGCTCGCCGCCTCAGCAGGCTGAGACGCCGGGGCGCCGGCATCCTGTGCCTGAGCATAATCGGGAGCAAAGGGAAGCGAATGGCCTCCCGCGAACAGGCAGAACGCGACGAGAAGAGCAATCAAGCGGAATCGGATCAAGACGAAGTCCAGTGCGTGGATGGAAACCGCGGGACAATAGATCCAGTTAAAGGCAAAAGAAAGAACGACTTAAAGGCAGCCAGCCACCGGTCCAAAGACCGGTGGCTGCGCATCGAGACGCTCAGGCGATCGCCTGACGCAGGGCTTCGAAGCGCGAGACCTGCTCGTCGAGAAGATTGCGCTCCTTGTCGCGGCGGACAAAGACCTTGAACATGGCCTTGCCGTCAGCATTCATGAACCAGACCGAACAGGACCGGCGACCGTGGAAACCACGATCGACGAAGGCGATCGAGACACAACGCTCCTTGCGAATGTGACCGCCGATTGGGCTGTCGCCATGGATGTTGAACCAGCCATGACCTTCGCTGCCGTCGGGCAGGCTGCCCTCGACTTCGAGCACGATGTCCTCGGTATGCACGATCATCAGGATGTCGCCCCAGGAGGAAAGGTCCTTCCAGATCGGCTCCCAATGCGCGGCCGCCACGACCACGGCTGCCCCTTCAGGCAGGACGGCGAGCACTTCGGCCGGCGTGACCTCGGCCTTGGCCGCGATCTGCTCGATCACGCCATCGGGCTTTTCGGCAAGGGCTGCAAGCGCCCGCTCGCGCCGTTCACCACTCGTCTGCGTCAGCGTGTCCATCAGTTCCTCACGCGGCTTCCGGCGCCGAGCGCTTGCCCGAGCGATCTTCGTGAATGATGACGTCGAAGCCCTCGAAATGCGGGCCCGAGAGATACTGCACCTTGCTTTCGCCGGCGCGCGCATGCGCTGCACTGGAACTGCTCGGACTTCGTCCAGGCAACGAAATCGGCATGGGTCGCCCAAACGGTATGCGAGGCGTAAAGCGTATGGTCGTCCGCCTTAGGGCCCTTCAGCATGTGGAATTCGATATAGCCCGGCATCTCAGCCAGCCGGCCTTCGCGCGCCTTCCACTGGTTCTCGAAAGCTTCTTCGAAGCCCGGGACGACGCGAAAACGGTTCATTGCGATGTACATGGATCTGCTTCCCTCTCTGCAAGATGCTGTTTCGTCGAGGTCGGGCACGCCTTCGGATACCAAGCTTCCCCCGAAATCCGCAGCGGTGGAACGACCACGCTCTGTTGCCTTCCTATTTAAACATGTGTATCGCAGTCAAGTCAAATGTCGGGGCCAGATCCTCGGCATGGCAATCTCAACATCGGCGTTCTCCGGGCGGCTGCGGCGTCTCCGCAGATGCAGGATCATGGTTTGTACGCATCCATGCTTGCCCCTTCGCTCCTCGCGCCGCCAGGTGCTTTCCGCCACCGCTGCCCTCGCCATCCTGCTGCCAATGCTCCTTCCCTCGGCAGCCACCGCCAAGGATGCCGAGCGCATCGTCGCGATCGGCGGAACCGTAACGGAAGTCATCTATGCTCTGGGGGAAGGCGACCGTGTGGTGGCGGTGGATACGACGAGCCTTTACCCGCCAGAAGCCACATCAAAGCCGAACATCGGCTATGTCCGCCAGATCTCCGCAGAAGGCGTGCTCTCCCAGAAACCGGACCTGATCATCGCGGAATCCGGTGCCGGCCCGGTCGATTCGGTCAACATCCTGAAGGCAAGCGGTCTCAACTTCGTCAGCATCCCCTCGCTTCCGGAGACTGCAGCAATCCCGGAGAAAATCCGCGCAGTCGGCCAGGCGATCGGTCGTGCTGAAAAGGCTGAAGAACTGGCAAAGACCGTTGAAGCCAGCATCAAGGCGATCGAGGAAAAGGTCACGGCAGCAACGGGACCCAAGAAGAAGGTCCTGTTTGCGCTCTCTCTCGCCAATGGCCGCGTGATGGCAGCCGGCAGCCAGAGTTCTGCCGACGCGATGATCCGTCTTGCCGGTGGCGAAAATGCCGTATCGAGCATCACCGGCTACAAGCCGCTCACCGATGAAGCGGTGATTGCGGCAGCTCCCGATGTCGTGCTCGTCATGAGCGGCGGCGCCCAGCATCTGACCGCCGAACAGGCCTTCGCGCTGCCGGCTCTTGCCGCAACGCCCGCCGGTCGGACCAAGGCCTTCCTGACAATGGACGGGCTCTATCTGCTCGGCCTCGGCCCCCGTGCTGCCGACGCGGCACGCGACCTGAATGGCATGCTCTATCCGGAAGGACAGTGACCGTGAGCACGCTGGCGCTGATGTCGACCCTTGGCAGGCGCGATGGAGACCGCTCCGGTCTCGGCATGCTCGTCATCGCCCTGCTGACCGTCCTGCTCGCCGTTTCGGTACTCGTGTCGATCGTCACCGGCCCAACAGGCGTCGGCTTGCCGCATCTGATCGCCTATCTCGCAGGCGATCAGGCCGCCATGGATCAGCAAAACCGGATCATCCTCGAAGCCGTACGCTTGCCCCGAACCGGTATGGGCCTCCTGATTGGCGCCGCCCTTGGCGTGTCCGGCGCGATGATGCAGGGGCTGTTTCGCAATCCTCTGGCCGATCCCGGCATCGTCGGCGTGACCTCGGGTGCGGCACTGGCCGCCGTGATTGCCATCGTTCTGGGACCGACCCTGCTCTTCCCGCTGCAGGCCTTTTTCGGCGAGCAGTTCCTGCCGCTGATGGCCTTCCTCGGCGGCCTGGGCAACACGCTGCTCCTATATGCGATCGCCACCCGCAACGGCCAGACTTCGACCACGGCACTCATTCTCTCCGGCATCGCGATTGCCGCGATGACGGGGGCTGCGACCGGCCTCCTGATCTTCATCGCCGATGACCGGGCCTTGCGCGACATCACCTTCTGGTCGCTCGGCTCACTGAGCGGCGCGACGACCGCCAAGATCGTCGCCATTCTTCCCTTTGTCGTGTTCGTGCTTGCGATCATCCCGTTCGTCGCCCGGGGCCTGGATGCTCTGATCCTTGGGGATGCAGCCGCCTTCCACATGGGCGTGCCGGTTCAGCGACTGAAGCGCCTGACGATCCTGGCCGTCGCTGCGGCTTGCGGCGCAACGGTTGCCGCGGCCGGCTCGATCGGCTTCATCGGCATCGTCGTGCCCCATCTCTTGCGGCTTGCGATCGGGCCGGCGCACCGCTTCCTGTTGCCGGCATCGGCTCTCGGCGGAGCAGCCCTGCTGCTGCTCGCCGACACCGTCGCCCGCACAATCGCCGCCCCGGCCGAACTGCCGATCGGCATCATTACGGCGATCCTCGGAGCACCCGTCTTCCTGATGCTGCTCCTAGGCCGTCACGGCCGCCAGGCCATGGAGGGATTGTGATGATCAGAGCGCAGAATGTCAGCATCAGACGCGGCGGGCGCAGCCTTGTCGACAATGTCAGCCTGAGCCTCGAGCCGGGCAAATTCACCGTGATCATCGGCCCGAACGGCGCTGGAAAATCGACGCTGCTCAAGACCCTGTCAGGCGAGCTGAAGCCCGATTCCGGCGACGTCTACTACCACGACTGCCGGATGGCCTCGCTGAACCCGCTGGAGCTCTCGCGCGAGCGTGCAGTGCTCCCGCAGTCCACAGCCCTCTCCTTCCCCTTCACCGCGCTCGAAGTGGTGCGCATGGGCGCAGTCGCCCATGGCAGCCGCGATCCAAACCTTGCCGCCCGCCAGGCGCTTGTCCGCGTCGATCTCTCTGGGTTCGAAGGCCGCAGCTACAACGCCCTGTCCGGCGGCGAGCAACAGCGTGTTCAACTTGCCCGCGTGCTCGCGCAGATGCCGGATCCGCAGATGGACGGTCGCCCGCGCGCAATCTTCCTCGATGAGCCGACCGCCAGCCTCGACATCGGCCACCAGATCTCTGTGCTGGAAATCGCCCGCGACTTTGCCCGGCGCGGTGGCGTTGTGCTCGCCATCCTGCACGACCTCAATCTGGCCGCCGAATTTGCCGATCATCTGGCAATCCTGCACCACGGTCGCCTGATCCGCGAAGGAAGCCCCAAGGCGACCATCGACGATGAGACGATAGCGCATGTCTATGGGCTTTCCGGCACCGTGGGCCGCCTGCCCAGCGCCGCAATCCCCTATGTACTGCCCCAGGCGCGGCTCAGCGCGACACGCTGAGCCGGCTACATAGGTTGTCCACAGTTATCCACAGGGCAACGCAATTGGAATTGCGCCTAAATCCGATACATACCGGGAACACGGCCGACAAAGCGCCGAAACGTAAGGGGAACACTGCCGTCTCGGCAGCAAGCCGGACGCGAAGCAGTCAGAAGCACCCTCACTTGTCCGGCTAACTGAACCGAGATCAACGAATGAGAGTACAACTCGCTGCAACACATGGGCAGCAAGCGACCGCCTCAGCGTCATGGTGAACGCCAGAGCGTTCACTCGCAGTATTCAGCAACGTACTGATTTTAAAGAGAATGGTGGGTGATGTAGGGCTCGAACCTACGACCCGCTGATTAAGAGTTTTCAGTTCGCCTGTATCAGAGCGTAGCTCGACGTATCTTATTGATCCAGAATGTAACCTAAGTCATTGTAACTATTGACTATATCTGGATTCTCCCTTCTCCTGTCAGTCAGCCGCAACACCCCAAAACGGCGCTAAGTTGCTGAGTATGTTGCTGGGCCGTTCCCTTTTAGACGAACAAAGAGGAGGTTTGAGATGCAGTCGAAGCTATTGACGGTGGCGCTCATCGAGGCCGCGAAGCCGTCCGGCAAGGAGTATGAGATACGCGACATCAGGGTCCCCAAACTGGTTCTCGTGGTCGGCCGTAGGAGGAAGTCGTTTAAGTTTGTCAGCCGCATGCCTGGGGAAAACTCGACTCGCTTTTTGATTGGAGAATACCCCCGTAATGCCTCGCAGGATGAGGGGGCGAAAGCCCTCAACAACGCGCGAGAAATAGCCGCAACCTGGACGGCTCAGGTAAGCCAAGGGTTAAACCCGATTAAAGAGGTCGAGAGAGCGCATATCCGGGCAGCCCTCAGCAAGAGGGAAACATTTCACTCCGTCTTTCGTGACTTCTTAACAACACTGCTGAACCGGAAGCGAAACCGCACCGCTCACCAAGATATGATGATGCTTGAAAGGGAAGTGCTCAATGCGGAGCTCAACCCGTTTGTCGACAAACCGATTTCAGACGTTACAATCAACGACATCCAAAGACTTATCGCTGCCATCAACCAACGAGATGCTCGGTCCCCCGCCCGCAAGGTATTCTGGCAGCTAAATAAATTCTACCGGTGGCTTAGGAGCAGCATTGACCGCCGCGAGCTGTATGGGGTTACCCTCAATCTGCGAGATTACATTGATCCAAACGAATTGTTTGGTAGCTCTGGCAGGCGTGACAGACACCTATCGACAACCGAACTGCGCTGCCTCTGGCGTGTCATCAACAGGCTCGAATATCCTTTGGGTCCATTCTTCGTTATGCTCCTGCTCACCATGCAAAGGAGAACCGAAGTTGCGCGGGCAAGATGGTCTGACATTGATCTGTTGAACAAAGTGTGGGTGATACCGGATAAAAAGTACAAGACTGGTAAATCACAAGTAGTACCCCTACCTGGGCTCGTAGTTGAATTGTTGAAAGACATTCAAGCGCGACAAGTCATATGTGGTGATTTTGTTTTTAGTTACAATGGGGGCTTGACTCCGATTAATTGCTTCTCAAAGGCGGTTAAGCGCCTCAGGGAGGAGTATGCACGGGATTTTGTCACTGAGCACCCAACCTTCCCATCTCTGGACTGGACACTTCATGATTGGCGACGCACAGGCTGCACACAGCTTGCCGCACTTCAAGTTCGCCAGGAGATAGCCACCCTCATTTTGGGTCATGAAAAGCAGGGAATGGACAAGGTGTATAACCAATACGCCTATCTGACCGAAATACGAGATGCCCTCGACCGATGGGCTCGCCATGTCGTTGCGATAGGCGAAGCGCCTTTACCCAAGTGGATCGACTTGCAGCCAAATCGCCCCCTCCTTCCAGGGTGACGATCAGACGTGATTGCTGGGTCGCTCTTCAGCACCAGCCATAGTCATCGCGGCAGCGGGACCTCGGTCCGAGTATCGGCCGCCCTATTGTTTGTGACACCTACTCCCGAAGAGGACACAGGGGGACAGAATGACAAAAATTTCGAGAGACGAACTGTATGAACAAGTCTGGTCGGTGCCCGGATCGAAACTCGCGAAGAGCTTCGGCGTCTCCGACAGCTACCTAGGTAGGGTCTGCCTAGCTCTAGATGTCCCGCGACCTCCCCCAGGATATTGGCAACAGGTCGCGGCAGGGAAGCGACCGCCTCGCCCGCCACTGCCGGCAAGAAGTGTCCTACGCCCTTCAAGTTGGGCGCGTGTGGCAAATGGGGCTCCTTCGCTGATCGGCCCTCTTTATACCCGCTACAACTGTAGCAGAGCAGAGCTTTTGGAACGAACCGCTCGGGCCATGTCTCAAGCGAAGGCAAGTCAAACTGAGGGGTACCTAAGGCCGCGTGGCCGTGGGATTCTGGACCTCACGGTGACGGCCCGTTCCGTGACAAGAGCGTTGGAAATTATAGACAAGCTCGCGTCTAGCCTCGAGCGCCGGAGTCATTTCCTGAGGGTTCTCCCGCCTAGAGAAACTGTTCTTCGTCCGACCATAGATCCGCGCCGAGGGGGTGAACTAAGGTTTCCCTTGGCAAGTGAGCTCTGGACACCTCTGGAGTTCACCATGGTGGAGATCGGGCAACGAGTGGTCAGAATTTCACTGTACGAGAGCTGCACCCTCGTGGATATGCGCTACGTTGGATTTGGCAAATATGAGGAAGCAGCATCCACGCCGCGAAAAACAGTTTACGGCGACAGTTGGGTGGAAAGAAAATGGTCGCCCAGTGGCAAGTTCGAGCTTGAGGCTCATCTTGTAAAAACGGAGGCGCCTGCAACTGCTAAGTGGTCTGAATTTGAGGACGAAGCTGCGTTTGCGGACATCCACCGGATTGCACATCAATTAGAGCAGTTGGCATCCAGCGATTAGGCGGCAGACCGTTTAGCCGTCTGACATTGCAGGTGGTCGGGTTTCAGCGACGCCTGGTCCCCTGCCCTTTTCTGACGGTATGAAAACAACTCCCTGTGATTCCAGTGCCGTCCTGACCCGAATAATGCTCTCCGCCAGTACGTTGTCGTCGCCTCGCTCCAAGCGGACTATGATCTGTCGGCTCACACCCGCAATAGACGCGAGCTCCTCCTGACTGAGGCCGACCAGCGCTCGTCCTGCTCTCAAAGCTCTTGTTATTTCCGAGATTGAATCCATGAATCTTTCGAGCGCGAAAGGACTCAATTGTCAACAATTATGAGTACTCGCTCCGCCCGTTCAGCTTTGTGTGCAGATGTCCCGTAACTCTCCCAAATATGGGGGACTCGCGAGCTCTAACCGGGTGTGCCGCCCTGAGGGGACAAATTGACCCGAGCCCCTGCACTACTTCCAGATTTTGGTAGAGCCCGTCGTTCTGGCGCGAAGCGGCGAAGAACGTGAGCGGACATCGAAGTATCTGGCGCCCGCTGTCCAGTTCGGCCCGCAGGGACCATAGCAATCATTAGTCAAATCACGCTTACTAATCCTTCATATCCATGATTGCGTCAGTAATCGACCCTTCAAGTAAAAATTCTCTTTTGGCGCCACTTTGCTGAAGTCGAGACCGAAGTTCCAACTCCGTCTTCAAAAGTTTCTCACCATGTTGCGTAACGAGCGTCCAGCTTCGTTCTCGCTCGATATGATAGTTTGCGCTTGAATTCGCTGACGCTGCGGTAATCGATTGGGCAACCCCGAGGACAGATCCGGCCAGTGCTAAAGCTCCATGAAAGTCGGCGAATGATTTCGCTCTTCGCGCGTCTGCTGCTGCCTCTTCAATAGCCCGGGACATTTCGCTGTTTGCCTTAACGAGATCCGCCACAACGACGGACAGGCCAGCATTGTCAATCTGGGTTCTAAACTGTTCAGCAAGTTCGCGCCACGCAACCGCTCGGGCTCGAAGTTTCTCAAGAGCCGGCGCATCCTCGGCCAAAACCTTTAGGGACTCGAGGGACGCGATCTGGGCTTCGGCTACAGCCTCCACCGCTTCCAGAGATACTGGCTCAGTTTTCCATTCTGTTGTCACAGGATTGTATTCTAGCCATATGGCGGCCGATTGTCTGGTTTTCGAACCATCTGCAACTGCATTAGCAACCGCAATCCGGGCCTCTGAAATCGCTTGAGAATATTGCGATGCAATCGCAGGAAAATTTTCCATACTTACACGTTCATTTACGATGGAATGCGACGGAGTACGACCATGACTCCTTGGCAACGCAAAGTACTCAACTTCTCCGTGCTCGTCTCTCACGCCGTGCACCTCAAATAGTATCCCATACCGGTCATAACCTGTGGGAATTGCAATAGTTGCGCCCATCAAGTTCTGCTTTTCAATATATGAAAGGTAGCGCGGCTTCGCCTTCAACATCTGTGCAGCCGTATCGACCGCTAGCTCGAGGCCCATTTGCAACCCGACCGAGTAAATTATCTCTTTCCACATGAGCTCTCACCGGATCTGAGGTACGCTATTTAACAGACGGCTGTAAGCAGCAACCGCGTCTTTTCCCAATGCTGCCTTGGCTTCCTTCGCGACGATTATGGCAGTTTGCTCGTTCAACTTGTCTATGCTCTCTAGGAAATCGCTACGAAGGGATGCCGCTATCAGCTCGTTCAGATCAACTCCTCCAAGCCTGTCTGGAGTCTGAGCCGAAACGTTCACGACGTCGCACTCGTAGTCGCTCCAATAAGAGTTCACGTCATCAGGGTAACGATGGACGGCAATTTTTGATCCGACTTTTGTTTCCGCCTTTGTTATGCCAAACAGGTCCTCCCCTTGAGTATACTGGTACGTATACCTGCGCTCATACATATCGAACAGATCCCAATCTTCGGAAACTCTAGAGCCGTCGCCCTCATACCTAGTGACACCGTCCGACCCAACCTTCACGCCGTAGCAGACAGTATAACCGTGAGGCTTTGGGTAGTCTTGGATCCGTTCTGCAAGTTCAGGCGCTGTCTTTCTAACGATGCTAAGCGGCACGTCATACGACCTGATCCAGTCGTCGCGCAGAGAACCGTCCTTATCTCGGTCCAGCGCTTCGTTATAAAATGCCAAATACTGCCTAAGTGCTGTCCGCCATGCACTGGGATTTACCAAGTAACGGGCATACGGCTCATCTTGTTGTCCTGTCCGCGCGCCGATCAATTCATGATAAGTCCACGCCTCCAGCGCATAAACCAAAGGTAAGTGGAGTGCACCGTTCTCACTGACCTCGTAGTCGAGGTTCAGGAGCTGCTGCCTCGCAGTCCGCGCTTTTGTGTACAGTTCGAATACATCACGATAATAAACCTCCTCGAGGAAAATCGTGTCTTTACGTAAATCCGGTGCTCGTGGTTCGAGCATCGCCATGTAACTCCCCGACAGATCCTGAAAAGGCTATGTTCATAGATCGACCGTGGAAGACGATTGATATCCTGCTTAATTAATTGCAACTCCTGAAGCCCTTGCTGTAACCCCTTGTTTATCGACTTGAGGTTCTCGGCAATCGCGAAAATGACATCTGAGTCGTTTCCGCCCGACATCAGTCCAGAAACAGTCGAGATCGTTTGAACTACCGCTATTGCGGTTGCAAGTTCACCGCTAGCGGGTCTCGCAGCGATCGAAGCGGCAATGGCACCAAGTACGATACTTATTGAAAGCACTCTTCGCATCCCCTGCCCCTCTCGATCGTTCTTTGATGAGAATAGTAAGCAACTTTCGGCTAACTTCAACTAAGGACTGATCGTATCTTAGATTCCATTCCAAGAGTTGAGACGGCCCCAACCAGCATATTCCCCCTGTGGGCGCGCAAGTGACCCGATACGACAATTGCATTGGACCGGACCGGGTTTGCCGGAGGCTCCAACTTCTGAGAGAGTGGAGCCGATATGAGCAAGACAGCGAACAAGTTCTCACCGGAAGTCCGTGAGCGTGCCATCCGGATGGTACTGGATCACGAAGCAGAACATCCGTCGCGGTGGGCAGCCGTTTCATCAATTGCGGCCAAGATCGGCTGCTCGCCAGCCACGCTGCATGAATGGGTCAAGAAGACCGAGGTCGATAGCGGCAAGCGAGCAGGCCTGCCGAGCGATGTAGCCGAGAACATTATGGCTCTTGAGCGGGAGAACCGCGAGCTTCGCCAGGCCAATGAGATTTTGCGCAAGGCGTCTGCCTATTTCGCGATGGCCCTATCGGCGAATTCAGGCATTCGCCTGTCGGGTCAGAGGAAGCTCGACCGCCCCTTTAAGCGAAGATCTCGTTCATCGACGAACACCGAGGCGTGTTCGGTGTCGAGCTGATCTGCAGGCTGCTGCCGATTGCCCCATCAACCTATTATAAGAACGTCGCCAAGCGACTGGACGTGGACCGCCTGTGGATCCGCGCCCGAAGCGATATGGCCCTGAAGATCGACATACGTCGTGTCTTCGAACAGAAATTCCGCGTCTATGGCGTTCCAAAGGTCTGGCGGCAATTGAAGCGTGAAGGCTTTGATGTGGCTCGCTGCAGCGTCACCCGGTCTCAACAAATACGGTTATAGCGTCATAAAGAACGCCTCTATGAGTTTTGGTTTTTATGAGATGCCGAATACAGCAGCTAAAATTTATCTCCAGCGTGCCAGGGCGAAATCATGAAGTCTTCGCCAAGACGCTTTTTGAGATAGTTCAACATTTTGGGTTCTGTCTCGACATTGGGAACCTGAAGAATGCCATGAGTCCGGCCAGTTGCGCTATATGAAGCGCCGGGAAATGCCTGAACCAAATCCCGCATTTCCCCTTCCAAATTGGCGTCGGGGGCCGTGTTCTTGCAACTAATTGCGAACTTCGACACAGGCCCAGTTGCCGCTGAATAGGTGGGCCAGTGACGCCCAATTGTCGCACCGCCTATAACAATTTGCTGCATTGTTTCCAGAGTTTCCAGCCGGGAATTAATGAGATCAAGCTGGTCTAAGTAAAGCCTCTCCGCCGGCGTCGCATTCTCCGATACTTCAATCTTGCCTCGTGAGAATGTAACCGGATTGTCGATATCGTGCTCAGGGTCGATGGCGAGGGCAACCGCCTCCTTAAGCGCCTCACGGGCCTGCCTCAAATCGCGTGGCCGCTTCTTCTCAAACTTGATGGAACGAAACGAGGCGATATCGAAAGGTATCCGCTGGCCATCCAGATGCATGTGGATGATGGGCTTTTGAACAGTGTGCCTGATACCGATTTCGTAGAACGCGTTCGGGTTCAACGTTGTCAGGTCGGCGATAACGAGCTCGGACTGCAACAGATGGCTAATCACCTGCGCGTCAATTCGACCAGGCACCGAGATTTTGTCAGCCCGCACCACATCGAAGTCCTGAAAATACTCAGTAAAGACCGGCTCAATGATTTCCTCCAGGAGCCAGTCGGCGTGGATGCGGTCTTCACTATCGTCGGCGCCGATGGGGCCGACTACAAAGCACTTCTTGCGTTCCGGTTTCTTGGCCAAGGCAGCCTCCCACGTAGATAGCATCTCACTCAGCAATCGGGCTATGCGGCTTGGGTTTCACCCGTTTTAGCCTTTGCATCGCGTGTGCGTGGTTTTGGCGCAGGCTTCCGCGGCTCGTCAACTTGGTAGTGGGGAGTATCTGGGTCGCGGGTGGCGATGGTGAAGGATGAGCTTCTCCAACACCTTGTGCTTTGCATCGCCTTCGGGGATCGAATCCGTAAGACGGATGGCAAGGAGGGTATCTTGCATGAGCGCCAGCCGGTTAAAGAAAAAGTTCAATTGAATGAGGCTACGATTGTACAGGTAGAAGTAAGCGGCTCCGATAAACTGCAAAATCACGCCTGCGATCACTGATATGTAAACCGCGCTGTTGTCGCTTAGCTTTCCCGCATAAGACAGCCAAATACCGCCTATGATTGTTAAGAAGCCTACCGCAATTGAAGTGGTGCTTGCGCGGAAACTGCTTTTAGCTTGTCCCTTGTTGATGACGTAGTATTCAATCAGTTGCCCAAGGTTAGACTGGATACCCTCCATAACGTCGTACGGCCGTGGGGGAGTTTCTTTATCGTCGAAAGGTGCAACATATTCCGAAGGTGCTACCCGGTTCGCATTTTTGAACGAGGTGACCCATCTAAGCATAACATCGTCGGGCTGAAGCGTTTCAGACACCGTTTTTTCTGGCAAATAGGAAATCAGTCCAGTCAGTAGGACAGTGCCTGCTGTCATTACAGTCACAAGAACAAACGGTATAATCTTGTTTCGCTCTTCGTCAGTAATTTTCGGAGCGAAAGCTGGCGATACAAACAAACTTAAAGCAAAAAACAGCATCAGAAAGGCGATAAACATTGCCGCTTTTCGAATTTTCTTATTCTGCCGAAAAATGTTGACTAGCGCCAGAATTACTAACTGAGAAGCCGCCAGCATCTAATTCTCCCACCCCTGCGCATCCATAAGCCACGTTATACACGTTGCGGTATACCATTCTAGGCTGCATCATCAATCTTGCGATTAACCCCGCAGGAGCCATCCCCATGAAACTTTCCACCGAGAGCCGGGCGCGCGAGTGCCCGTAACGATACCCCATGTTTCCCGACCAGTTGGAGCTATCCGGCATGCCGCCGCCAATGACATCCAATCGCGCTCGGGACTTTGTCGATCGCGAGTGCAAGCGCTGCCAGCCCGATCGCCGTCACCCACTCATCGACCAGTCGGGCGTATTGCCGAGTGCTAAGGTGATCAGCGTGGCCAACGCGACTGGGAAAGGCATAGTCATCGACTGTTCCTCCCCTTCGTTGAAGCCAGGCAAGCAGACTAGCTCTGACCTCCGTCGTGATTTCGAACTGCACGGGTCGTCCAGTTTTCTGCTGGACGACCGTCGCCCGAGTTCGAATGTCGTGACCAGTCACGAGACTTCCGATTTTCAATTTTACCAGATCGCAGCCGCGGAGCTTGCTGTCGATGGCAAGATCGAAAAGCGCCCGATCTCGCATCCTTCTTTCACGGTCCAGGAAGAAGCGGATTGCCCAGATCTGACGCTGCTTCAGGGGCTTCTTGACGCCAACTTGCTTGCCTGCATTCCAAGCCGGTCGACCCTGTGCGCCAGGATCATATTGTGAGATACCCATTTCAGTTCTCCTATGGCCACCATTGGCCACAGGGAGAACGCAGACCTTCGAGTTAGATGACGGGGCCGTGAGGGGACTGAGCGGTGTTGGGGTGTAGATCGGCGAGAGCGGACACTAAAAGATTGGACGCCGATTTCCGAGTCGGGGCCTTGAACGGACTGGCGGTTTTCGGCGCGAATTGCGCCATAGTTGTCTTTACGCTCAGACCGGGCTGGCTGCTACAAGCCTAAGGTGGCATGATGCTGACCAAAGCTGCGCGCCCGGCTTCGTGAAACCAAAGTTCGCCGATCTTTGCGTCATCACTTTTCGGGAGCGGTTTTGCTTCTCGTACTTTGAAGGTAGTGGGGAGGTTCACGGAAGTACCGAAAACGAGTGCATGCTGCTTCGGTAGGGATGGCAAACGTTTCAGAACAGCTTCTGAGATGAATGGCGTCATCTGCCGGATTTGAGAGAGGTCGTCCGGGTTCTGGATTCTATGGACTACGAAATTCGAGCATTGCGAGAGCACAGTTTTCGATAGTTCGCTCGGTCGCTGCGACGCAACCAGTAGGAAAAGTCCGTATTTTCGTCCCTCCTTGGCAATCCGCTCGTAGATCTTGCTGGCGTCGATTGCATATCGAGAGGTAGCTTCGGAAATATATCTGTGCGCCTCCTCGAGAAGCAGATGCACAGGATAGCGATTCCGCGGATCGGCCTGTCGCAACAATCTGAACGCCATCCGTGCAAGTACGGAAGCCACCAGTTCGACAACCTCATCTTCCACCGCATTCATATCGACGATGATGATCTGATCCCGCTTGAGCAAGTGCGTTCCATTACGCTCCAGACCCAGGAGTTTCTCCAGAAACTTGTTGCGAGACAGTTCGGCCGAACCGTCCGCCGCGTTGTGACGAATGAATTCGTATTCGGGGCGCTCCTCAAGGGATTTGAAGCGTGTCAGCATCTGCGAGCAATAGTCTCGAATCTGCCTGTTCCCGTGCGCCTCCTCGTAAAGTATCGCGAGGTCCAGTGCCTCCCCTAATGCCGCGAAGTCGAACGGCATATTCGAATAAGCCGGGAGCTTGAGCCCATCGATGATGAACCCACCGCCATTTGCGTCACCGAGCAGATATTTCGTAAGGCCATCCGGATCGGCCATCTGACCAAAGCTGATCTTGATATAGGGTTTAATCTTTGCCGTGCCGATCTCGGGAGTATTGAACCGCTGCAACAGGCCTACCATCCGATCATGCTTCGAAGGGCTGCCTGTGTCATCGCGCAGAATCTGGCTAAGACACGTTGCAAGGATGTGGTTTTTAATGCCCTTCAGCTCAGCGTTCGCTCCCGCAGAAAACAGGGTGGCGAGGCCGAGCGCCATGCGGAGTATCGGAAGCTGGGTCCGCTCGCTGGCCTGAAGCAGCAGCTCCCATTCGGATTGTTCCAGGAACCAATGCGGGAGGCGAAACTTTCCCTCTGCCGCGGTCCCATCCAACACGACGTGGGCTACACCAGTACCGTTTTCTTTGGCGAGCGGGGTCAGCGCATTGGCGTATTCACCGTTGACGTCGAAGATGACGAAGGTCGCCCCTCGGGCATAGAATTCGTCCGCCTTGTCGAACAAAGACTGGAGCACCGACGCAACGGTGCACGACTTGCCGCTACCGGTGTTTCCGAGGACAGCAGTATGGCCGCCGAAAAAGTCGTCAATCCGGACTTTGACGTCGTAGCCCTCGAATACCACAGAGCGGCCGATCGACAGGGTACGATAGCGCGTCGCGTCAAGAGGCACTGGCGCGGCGCCATTGAGCCCCGCGGCAGGTTCGCTCGGCCTGTCTGTCTCAAAAACGCGGTCAAGCTCCGCATCGAGCGCGTAGAGAGCATCCGCATAGAGCGACGGAAATACGGAGACGCCAAAGCGGAACTTTGCGCTGCGGTCCTGTGGCAGCATCCCGACTGGCACTACGTCGAGATATTTCGCTGACGCTGCCTTGTCCAACTCCCCCTCGCCTCGCCCAGCGCTGGCGATGTCGCGCTCCCGCAGGCCGACGACCTCGACCACCACATATTCAGTTTGCACCGGAATCATCAGAAAAGAGCCCAGACGAGCGACATAGTGGACGTCGTCGAATCCGACGACGGTGAAATTGTCCGTGCCCGCGTGCATCTCGATGACGAAGCGATCAGCGGCGACGGAGACCACCTTGCCGATGGCGCGTTTGCGATCGTCGCGGCTCATTCGCCCTCTCCAACGGCCGAAGGAGCGTCAATCTTTGTCGGGGACATTGCCTCCAGCACTTTCCGGACCGCATCATCGATGCGCTCGCTCGGTCGCTGGGGCATGAACTCATCGATAATCGTATCGAAATAATGCGCCTTGCGGTTGGCTTCCGGGCCGTTGCCACCGATGATCCAGATGCGGGGATCGTTCAGGGCGCGGAGCTTGGCCAACTCTCCCTCTAGCATCGGATCGGCAAATATTACCAGGCGGAAAGTGGGTATAGTGAGCGCCTGATAAATGATGTTGTTTATGTGCTCGTCGCCGAAGGCATACCCCATGGTGAAGAGAACACTTTGCTCCCTCACGATCCGCGACTGG
Source organism: Allorhizobium sp. (assembly GCA_965283865.1). Taxonomy (GTDB): domain Bacteria; phylum Pseudomonadota; class Alphaproteobacteria; order Rhizobiales; family Rhizobiaceae; genus Allorhizobium. The sequence goes on along the minus strand of CBDIQA010000001.1, from coordinate 2,374,302 downwards.
AATTCGCGGAACAGGTCGGCATAGGGCGATCCGAGGCTGGAATTTTGCTTCGCGGGGGTGGGATAGATCATCACCTTCCCCGGTTCCTGTCCTTTCGATACAGCCGTCTCGCGGATCGGAAACAAGCCGTGATCGTCTTCGGTCCAGCTAATCGATCCATGGATCTTGCAGAGATATACGAAGCCATCCACCGCCGACCATTTCCTGCTGGTCAGATCGAGCTGCTCGGCGAGTGCGTAACGGAACGTCGCTGGATTGAAGCGGCGCTCGACTACGCCGGAGAAGCCGTTGGCATAAGGCAGGCCGAGCCGGTCCATCGCCGTCTCGTTGAAAAGATCATAGTTGGTGGTGAAAATCCACGGACGCGGCAAGGAACGGTCACGCAGGACCAGCTTTCTGTAGAATGTTTCGTAGAGCGTCCCGACGGTACGATCGCCATTGATGAACGCTCCGTTGGTGCATTTCACCCAAAGGAAAGCCTGCACCTTCTGGATAATGGAATTGACGACCTTCAGGTTTTCCTCTGCCTTGGGAAGGGTACTCCGTGAGAGCGTGAAGCGAAGGCTAAACAGCAGCTCCACCAACCGCTCAAGGTTGCGGGCATACTCCTTGTCCGCAATGTCGATCCCGAACTCGTCGGCGAGAGCTTTCCGCTCAGCGGTCGTTGGGAACGCTGCCTCGTCAACGGCCCGTACCATCGTGAACTCCTTGGCGAGCGGGGCCATGGTTGGGATGCCAACCTCCAGCCAGTCATCGCCGAGCACATCATCCGTTTTTTTGACACAGTACGAAGAGCATCCTGCCCCGAGCAGGAATGCCACATTCTTTGCGTTGAGCGATTCCGACAGCGCCTTCCTGACCACGTCCGCACCGGCTGGCCATTCAAGTTCACAGCCATCAGCCTCGGCTCCCCGCAGAAACTTAAACGTCAATTTTCGAGGTTCAACGGAATCCCCCACCAGCACCCCCTTGTTCACATGAGTTGCAACTTCTAGCCCTCATTCATGCAGATCGGAAGCAATTTCCGCTACAGGCGTAGTTTCCGCTTTCGGTCGAAAGTGTTGATGCCCTCGAGGTCCGTAATGGAGGCGCAAAGCTGCACCAGGCATTCGGCCGCCACCGACCGGTTTGGGCCGATGGCGGGAATGGTTTCCGCTTTGCGCCTTCAATTCGGACGTTAAGTGCATGCGATCAAATAGCGGAAAGCAGACGTAGACCTTTCAGCGTCAGTGACCGTCACCTCGATACAACGGATTTATCCGAGAGGATTTGCGCTGCACCCCGTACGGCAACCCGGAAGGCTTCATCATAGTTTACACCCCGAACTTCCCATTGGTGTATTCTGCTCTCAAACTGCAGTTGCCACGTGGCCACCCACCCTAGCTCGGCATCGCTCCAGGCTAGTCTTCCCTGTAAAGTAAGTGCACCAGGTGATGCCGGGTCAGGCGCTCCTTTCGGGAACGCGACTTGCATGGCAAGCGGACTGGCTGCGTTATAAAACGACGAGCGCATAGCATCACCGTTCTGTCCGGGCGTTACACCGCAATTTTCGTTCACGATGAAAGGGCGCGGTCCCCATTCTGTCCTTGGCTCCCATTTCCCAGCCCACACTGGTTACTCCAGCGTCGCATCGGGAGTTCGGTGTTCGTTAGGCCGAGGAAAAATTCGCATTGACATGGGCTACTTGATGTATAGTTTAGACAGCGGGCATGTAATTCACACGCATTCGAAATGACGTAGCCGTACTGGACAAATCTAGTCTAGAGGGGGTACTCGATGTCATCAATTTTTCGACATGTGTCCCCTAGGGCATCAGAAGATCTACTGATAGCGGGCACTAACACGTCGGCTGGGAAGAATTTCTTGATGTGCGGAATACTGCGTGCCGCTAAAAACAATGGCGCGCCTGTTAAGCCGTTCAAGCCTTTAGAGCTTGACGTCGGTGATGGAAACGAGACGCTACTTTCTCCCGGAATGTATCAAAAGGCGCGCAGCGCCAAGGTGCCGCTGGTCGGTGCAATGTGCCCTTTCTGGATCGTCTACTACGAGGGCGCATCTAATCTTTTTTTGTGCGGCGAGCGTAAAGGCTGTGTTGCGCATGATGGCAGCGACAATGATCCAGCCTTCGTAAGAAACGAAGTTATTGCGGCGATCCAAAGTCTGAAGGGCGACGGATCTCGACTCGTCATTGAAGCGCCCGGAGCCTTCTCAGAATCACATGATTCTGTTCAAGTAAAATCGGTCTTAGACACGCTCGATCCCGATATATTGCTTGTTGGAGACTTTCTACGCGGTGGAGGATTGGCACTGCTCATCGGAACTCTAGAACTTCTACCGCTTAGTGTCAGGCGTAGGATCGTCGGAGTCGTACTTAACCACATCGATGAGGTGCATGGTTCGAGCTACCCGGCCTTTTGCAGTGAGCAACTATTCGAGCGGTTTGGTATTCCTATCGTTGGAATGTTGCCTACTTACCGAGAGGGATACCACATGATTTCCGAAGAAAACAAAGTTATGCCCGACGATCTATTTGATCTGCAAGTAGAGCGGCTCGCCGTTGAGCTTGGGGCAAGGCTTCATCCCTCGGTCATGGCTCACATTTAAAGAGGCCGACGGCATTCGACACAACTAACAAGAGGTTCGCTTGCGGCCGATCTAGCCACCGAGGTAGTCACACATGCTGGAGTCAGAACGTCACGAGCGTGCGGATATGCAGTCCAATCTTTCCCCTGTAGAAGTGAACGCTGGCGGGAGCACTTTCGTAGTCGGCGCCGCAGTACTCCCGTTCCACATTGTTGAAAGGGCGGGCGACTCCTATCTTTTTAATGCCGAAAGAGTCGCGGCTTTTCGCCTCGATCCAAATCTCGCACAACGACTGCTCGTCTATTGCGAGATCGATGAGAGCCTTCCTCTCGAGGACTACGAATTGCTGCGGACGCATGGCCTAATCGGCAATTTTACCGGCGATCTTCGTGATTTCCTTCTAGACAAGTCAGCGAAGTATGGGGGTTGCGTCCAAACACTGGTGATTAACGTGATCCAGTCCTGCAATCTGCGCTGCGGATACTGCTTCGCTGGCGATGGAAGCTATGGCAATTCCGGAAAGATGGGTTTCGAGACGGTGAAAAAGTCAATCGACTGGTATGCGAGGCAGCACACACATTCGCAGATGGAAGTGAATTTCTTCGGGGGTGAACCTCTCGCCAACTTTTCACTTATTAGCCATGCTGTTCAATATGCCCGAACCGTTGCCGAGAACCAAGGAAAAGAAATTTCATTCAGCGTTACGACGAACGCAACGCTTGTAACCGAGGAAGTAGCAGATTTCTTGGCGCGAAATCAGTTCCGTATCGCGGTGAGCTTGGACGGACCTTCGCCAGTACATGATCGCAATCGGCCTGTGGCGTCAGGCAAAGGAAGTTTGGAGCGCGTGCTGTGTGGCCTTCGCCTGCTTCGCGAGGCGGGAAATAAGCCGATCGCGCGATGCACTGTATACGGGGAGACCGATATGAACGAAGTGCAGCGGTATCTAGCTGCCTTGGGATTCGAGCAAGTTCATGTCGCAAAGGCAACTTTGCCCCACGGGCAGGATGACAGCGCTGCGCTTGCCGCAGTTAAGAAAAATGCTCTCCTTGAGGGCGAGGCTGTTTCGCGGGCTCGCCGCGAAGGGGTGAGCGTAACGAACACGGTCTCGAAGCTTGCCGACTTGATCGTGCGACATCAGAAGCAAACCCGCGCGTGCGGCGTGGGTGACAAAATAGCAGCGGTGGGGATCGACGGCGGTATCTATGCCTGCCATCGTTTTACCAACAACGAGGATTGGAAAATCGGTGATGTTGAGAGCGGAGAATATGGCACTCGCTTTGTCGATCGGCCCGTCGACAGCATCAGCAAATGCAGAAGCTGCTGGGCCAAGTATCTCTGCGGAGGGGGCTGTCGCCACGACAACTTTTCTTCGACTGGGGACGCCTTTGTGCCCCCTGATGAATTCTGTGATGAGATGAAAGCCTATGCTGAAGAGGCAATCATTGCTGCTTGCCAAGCAAGCGACCGGGAAATCTTCACAACGGGAGCAGAATTATGAGAAATTTCGAAGTCGGGCAACTCATTGCTCGTGCCTGGGCGGATCAGGAATTCAAGGCTAGGCTCTTGAAAGATCCAGGGAATGCTGCGAAAGAATGCAGTATTGCGGTGCCGGATAATCTCAATTTGAGGGTTCATGTGAATTCATCCAGCGAGTTTCACATCGTCATCCCTGAACCTCCCTATGATCTTGAACTGGCCAACGCGGGAGCCGATACCGGGGAAGACAGGGGCGGCTGTTGGCTACCGTGTCGCGGCAACAACTCGTGGTGACATCGTATTTTCTCTCAAGAACCATCCGTTGCCCGGCGTTCTCATTTGGATGAGGCGTGGTCGTCTAAGCAACACCACATCCTATAACGGCTTGCAGGCTGCGGCGTGTCTCGATAAGATTGTTATGTTGTAGCTATTTTTGTTACGGATTTGCCCATGTCTGCTTGGCAGCCGCGACTGAATGGGTGCGTGATCGCAGTGGCGATAATCGCGGCCAATACCCCGTGGTCGACGGCCGGAGCTGTCGAGAAGCCAGCTCAGACGCTGCATCAGACCGGCTCCACAGCACTCTTCGCCCAAGTCATGGATTGGTTCGGCTCTAAACATTTCGCTGTCGGGCGCTGGGACGGTACTGTGTCGCTATTTCGCACCCAGGAGACCGGGGAGTTTGGTCCAGTATTGACACAGGCCTTTGGAGTTCCATCAGGTCATGGTGTGGAAATGCTTACGGCTTTCAATGCGTCAACACTCGTTACCTCTGACGGCGCTGATGCAGTAACAGTTTGGCGGCGACCAGCCACTGTGGCGGGCGATGCAGGCCAAGGGTTCATGTTGGCGGAGCGGATCTCGTTCGACAAGAATCTAGGCTCGGCGAACAGTGGCACGACTGCAGATATAAACGGGATCCGCTATCTCGCTACCGGTCATGAGAACGGCTGGGTGGTGCTATGGCAGGTTGACGGCGACGGCCATTTCCGCGTGACCAAAACTATCGATGTTAGATCGCCTAACCATCCCGCCAATCCCTGGGGAATTAGCAACGTGCGAGGATTGGCGATATGGCAACAATCTGTATTGGTGACTGGTTCGGAAGACGGTGATCTGGTGGGTATCAGCCTGCCCGACGGAGCCGAGATCTTCCGGAAACGCTATAACGCGTCAGCGCAACGGGGTATCAACAGCATATCAATCACGGGCCAGTGGCTTCTGGTAGCCAACTGCTCTGTCGGTCCGACTGATAAGAACGTGTGGCTGTTCGATTTAAGCACCGGAAAGCCTGTATTGAGCGATGCCGAGAACCTCGCGCTTGATACATTTCGATCGCAAACGTTCAACTTTGATGCGGACCTGTTCCCCGGTAGGGATGGAACTTCCTTCGTCAGCAGCACAGAGGAGGGCTTGATATGGAAAGGTGACATCGAAGACGGCCAGCTTGTCATCACGGGCATAGGCAAGTCTTCTCCGGAAGGAGGCTCTGTCATTGATGTTTCGCCTGATGGAGATTTCCTGGCTGCCGCGACATACGCGATACGCGTTTTTGCTTTACCGTAGAGTAGCTCAGAGAACATGAGGTTCCGCCCCCTTCAGGCAGCCGGTCGCGCTCCCTTAACTGACTAGTAGCCGAGCCTGGTTCGAAGTGTCATTTTTCAAGCGTCACGCATTTGCTCTTACTCCAGATACTTCCCTTTTTTTAAAAAACGCCTCGAAGGAGGCGGTAGCCTAACGGCTCCTTAGGACCGAGTTCTTGCGAATTCGGACGGTCCTCTTCCGGGCCCAATCGAGCCGCGTTGAGACAGATTAGTAGCGACGTTATTGGCATGCGGCGTGCCAGTCTTGGCCTCGAATAGTGTTCCGCCTCTCTATCAAGTAGATAATGATGGGGACGCTCGAGTGCCGATCGCCGCAGTAGTGACCATATAGAATATGGCACTAGACATGAGGAAATTGTCAAAAATTTGCGAAAAATTACACTATTTTCATAAAAATCGATAAAATCGAGTCTGTTGCCAGGCTCAATATATGAATTAATTTAATTTGTAGCCTAGATAGACTTCCCGTACTCTTTGGATCTAGCTGTCCCCGAAGTCGCTCAGTAGTCTGCAGAGGGGAACCGTATTCAATGGAGGTCGTCATGGGTCAGGACAAAGAACGGTTTTCAAACATACGTCGGCTACGGGAAGCTTTAAGCGAGGTTCCGGAAGTCGCAGTTGCGCGACCACATCACGCACCTTCTTCGATGAAAGCGATCTCCTCATCCATGGATATCTTCATGAGTGAGCATGCCGAACTGCGAGCAAAAACTGTCACTCTAGAAGAGCGCCTTGCGATTTCGGAGTCGCTGGTTGATGAACTTAGGAGAGAACTTGCGCGGAGGGATGGTCACTCTTTCGGAGAGGGAGATCCTTTAGGCGTCGAATAATCAATCTCTCTGGGAGATCCCTAATCGATCGCCGTGACTGGTAACGGATCAACCATCTGCTGAGCGCGCTCCTTTGGCAGCCAGCCTCTTGTAAAACCGACGCTCATGGCTCCGGACGTCAACCTCAATTGCTCATGTAAATGATGGCAATCTCTTAAGACGGCCGACAGCGCTTTCCGCGCATCTCCGCCGAACAGCTCGAGAACTTCTTCGACCTCGCTGGGCTGCTCTTCCATACATGGGGTCACTGCTTGCATGTCTCTTCCTTCTTCGGCTTCTTCCGAGCGAGCACATAGACCGACTGGCGAGTAGCCATGCCGCCGAAGGTGCGGCGCCTCTGAGCTTCATTTCTCTCCCTCCAGGCCCGCGCCTTGGCAACCTCGGCAAGAGCATTCGCAACGACATCATTCGTGCTTGCAGTGGTCATGTTTCACCTCATTTGTTCTCTTTATGTTCTCATTCTCCTGATGTCGTGTCAACTATTCGTCGTGAAGGGGAGCGGCTCCTTCGACGACGAAAGATCGAACCCTTTCACCCTGGCGGGGCGCGAACGAGAGTTGCCATGGCAAGCCGCAAACAACGTTGGACTAAAACCCTTCTGAACGCACGTCTTCCCCACCACGTCATCATTCCCTGGCCTGAAAGCCGCAGCGTTCAGGAACGACTGCCGATCATTTACGAAGCCAGTGCGTTGGGCGTGGGACACACGCGGCTCATTTCCTATGAAGCGGATGCGACCTGGCTGCTGCACTGCTTCGCCGATCGCGACATCGCTCTTCACTTCCGTGCTTGTCATCGTGCCGAAATGATCGAACTATCGGAGATCGATCATCTGGGATGGTGGAGGCCAGCGGAGGACGGCATGTGCAATCTGTACAACATCAGCACCAATCAGGAGGCCATGCGTGCCCTGGGCAAGGTTGCGAACGATATCCTCGGCAATCTCGAGCCATCGATCGATGTCTATCCGGACCGTCCAGCACCCGTCGTGCGCAATACGCCCGGCGGCCGCGAACTCGCCGCTTTGACGTGGGGAATGCCGTCACCAAGTTTCGTGACCAAAGGGAACCCGGACACGGGTGTCACCAATATCCGCAATATCGAATCCAGACACTGGCAGCCTTGGCGGAGTGTCGAGCACCGCTGCCTTGTCCCCTGGACAACGTTTTGCGAATGGGAAGATACGAAGCCCAAGAAGACTAAGCGCTGGTTCGCGATCAACGAGGAGAAGCCACTGGCCTTCTTCGCCGGGGTCTGGACGACGTGGACTGGTGTCCGTGGCTCACAGAAAACGCCGCGGCCAGGCACCCACGAGCTGTTCGGTTTCTTGACGTGTGAACCGAACGAAGTTGTCGCTCCCATTCACCCGAAGGCGATGCCAGTCATTCTCACGACAGAAGAAGAGCGCGAGACCTGGATGACAGCACCGTGGGACGACGCACTCAAATTGCAACGACCGCTTCCGGCAGCAGACATGATCCTGATCCCCCTAGCTACCTAGCTACCTAGCTATTGAGATGCTTGCGGTGTTCGCCAGCGACATAGCGGGCCTCAACCTCCGCCATCGTGATCAGATAGGCGAGCATGCTGTGCCCGTCTTCATCGGCTATCGCCATTAGGCTCTGTAAATGTAGCGCTAGATCGTCGAGCCGCCTGATCGCTCGTGACCGGTCTTCTGCTGTCCATCCTAGCGCAGATGAAGCACGGCCATTTCCATCTGATCGCATAGTCTTTTTCCTTTGCTAGTTTCAGCGCCATTTGCAGACGCTGCCAAAAATTGCCACCTCACCGAAATAGACCATTGGCCTGAGCTCCTGATCACAATGCTCGCCACTGCTTTCAAGGTTTAGCCGCAAAACCCTGCCCGCAGAAATTCTCCCTATATCAGGCTTCCACGATTAATGTACTTTTGTTCCTGTCAACTTATGGTATATCTTAACACTTTACATCGCGCTAGGAGCCGAGCAATGGTCAAGCATCTTGTGGGCGGTATTCTCTATTATTTATTGTCGGTCTCACCGCTTGTCGGGGCTGATCTCCAAATAGCGACATTCAATACAGAGTCGGATCCCCATTTTTCCACGGACCCGGCAAACGTGGCGCGGACCATTTCCGAAATGGGAAAGTTCGACATTCTAGCCTTGCAAGAGGTAGAAGATGCCGAGGCAGTAAAGCAGTATGCGGAAGCCGCCGCTCACAGCCTTAAAGGCACATGGCGCTCGATCATTTCGGAGAGCGGCGTCAATTTTGACCGCAAGAGCGACCACTTGGCGATCATCTACCGCAGCGACCTCTTCCGCCAGATCGATACGCGCGAGCTACACATGATCCGTTCGAACACCGGTCCCGGTCCCTATGGGGAGACGGACTGGAGCCTACGAGGCGCGCTTGCGCTACGGCTCCAGCACAAGGGAGGACAGGAAATTCAGGTAGTTACAGTCCATCTCAAGTGCTGCGGAGGAAATGGCGTGGCCATCCGCACACACCAGTCGAACGTTCTGGTAGCAGAGATAGATACAGGGCGCTTCCCCACGATCGTTCTCGGCGATACCAACATCCCTATTGAGCCCGGCGAGTCAGCGCCCGACGCTGCCAATTTGCCGGCCTTCACCAACCTGACAACGGGCATGGGACTCAAGTGGGTGTTGCCCTCAAATCCTGTTGCCACGCAGTGCAGCCCTCAGTTCAACTCTATGCTTGACCAAATATACGGCCCACCCAACGCCGCAGGGAGCGCTGAGATAAAGTTTCCGGAGCAGGCCTATTGCGATCGCGAAAATGCGGGGTACGCCGATCACAGGCCAATAGTCGCGACTTTTCCTGGCCTACTGGTCGAAACCGTTCCATTTTCTTCCCCTGCCATAGCTGACGATGAACCGGTCGTTGCCCCGGCCGGCGTTTCTGAGGCGACGCTCGAGGCGCGCGAAACTATCTTGCAGCAGATCATCAGGCCCGGCGACGTGAACGCTGAATAGGTTCGGTGTTGATCGAAAAGCTCCAGCTCGTCGGAACCCAGTCGAATAACGCAGGTGCTAATGCACGCAGCCTGCTTTGGGCTTAGCAGCGGCTTCCCCACTTGAAACTTTGTGATAGGCATGAGATGTAATGCTTGGCTGACGCCCCAGCCTCCCCCCTCCAACGGGAAAGCATTTTGCATGCGGGGTTCAACTAGAGCTTTTTCTGTCCAAGCGCTCACATAAGGAGGGATTGTGAATTTCTGCTTGGAGTAGGAGAACTCTAATGGTCATTTCTGCGCCGATCTATGTATTGAAACGCACAGCCAAGCTTCTGAGCCGCAAGCCCGGTGTCCCACTGCATGAGGCACTTGATATTGTAGCCAAAGAACAAGGTTACAAAAGCTGGGGCTTGTTGATCCGGGATTATGACACTCAGAAACCAAATCCGGATGTCCGGCTCGAAACTACGGGTTCATTCCAAATCACAACTCTGCCCCTCGACCCTGCGTACCGCGCACAGTCAATCGAGCTAGCCGAAGCCACTTTTTCGAGGGTGATGCGTCGTATAGAGCCCGATAATCCGGAGTTGACGCGGCATCTGTGGAACGCTGCCGATTATGTTGACAACCATCACCTAACGCCGGACATGCTGCCGATCAGCAGCGATTACGCTCTCTCGCTAATCGAGGCATTCATGGTGCATCATGTCATTGGGCTAGCGGTTGAAGCTGACGAGATGGCGGCCCTTGAATAACCAAAAGGTGCGCTTGGCGGGACACTCGCCCCGCCGAGCGCAATCCTCACTGCTTTCGGCCGCCGCCATCTTGTTCCTGGCCGATATGCGCTTCGTCTCTTTCAATCATGACCTTCCCGTGTGCAACAGCCTCGGAAGCGAGAGCGATGAGCTGGTCCTTCTCGCGGGAGAGGATGCCAAACACGCGGTCGTACTGTTCGCGCAAGATCTTCATCGCCTCAGCCTCAAGTGTGGGAGGCATTCGTTCATCCTCCAGCTCCTCTGGCGTGGCGAAGAAGAAGGGCGTCTCGCCCAGACCGTACGATCCTACCAGTCGTCGAGCGATCGCTGTTGCATGTTCGACGTCACTACCGACTAGGCCTCCGGAGCCCAGGGATCGGTCCCCAAAGACGACCGCCTCGGCAGCCATTCCGGCGAGAGACATTGCAATACGATTTAGAAGAGTGGTTTCGGTTGGCAGGTTATCTTCGAACAGATCATACGAGGTTCGGCCTCGCATATATGAACCCGGTGCAACGTCGAAAGAGTCCTTTATCTCGATCGTCGCGGAACGCGCGCAGTTAAGCGTCAGTGCGATTAAGGCGTGGCCGGCTTCGTGGACACCCAGCCTGAACTGCTCTTCGGGGGCGTAGCTCTTCCTCTCCGGCATGACAGCGCGCAAGTCGCCCAGCTCGACATCACGCCCTTCATTCCTTGCTCGCCGTCGAGCCGAACGAACGAGTTCTTCAAGTGCCGCAGCGGACTTACCCTCGAGATCGTCTGCAAGCTCGGCCAAGGATTCGAAGGGTAGAGAATTGCCAGTATAGTGGTGCAAGATTTCGGCCCTAGTAGTAGCGTCTGGCAGACCCAACTTGAAGTGTTTCTCCATGCGACCTGCTCGGATGATCGCCGGATCGACCCATTCCGGAAAATTGGTGGCACCGACGACGATTACGCCCTCTCCTGGGGCATTCATCAGGCTGAGGAACTCGTTGATGACTACTTGCCAGTACGTCTCGTTCGGGCGCCCGGTCGGCCGGGTCGGGCGGGCTCCAATGCTATCGAATTCGTCGATGAAGAGGACCGCCCCGCCACTCGCTTTGGCTTCATCGAAACTCCGCCTCATCGCTGCAAGCATGTCGTTGAGGTAACCTCCAGTTTGCCACACACCGACCGTGGTCTGAATCAAACGGAAGCCAAGAGCCGCAGCAAGAGCCGAAGCAAAGTAAGTCTTTCCTACGCCCGGCGGACCGGACACGAGCGCGCTCTGCCCAATCTCCTTCCAACCCAACTTCCCTTGTCGCCAAAGACCAATGTCTTTGACCAATCCCCGGGCCCAAATCTTTTGCTCTTCGAAGCCTGGCACATCGAATAGACTCGGCCCTTGTTCGTCCGAGTACTGAAGATCAAGCAGCGCTTGCGTATCGTCAGCAGACCATTCCGCCTTCATCACCCCAGCAAGAATCATGGTCTCCGGCTTGCCAACGAGGACACTGACCTGCTCCTTGCTCAATGTCGGCAAACCAAGGATGCGTCGCGTAGCGTGGACATCTTCTGCCAACGGCGGACTTAACGACAGGATACGCTTTGCGACGAAGCGCACTTCTTTAGGCACCTCGTTTATGTGGGTCGCCAAAAGAACACGCAGACCTCGCAAATCGAAAATCGAAGGCTCGTGTTCAACCGTTTTCTTCCGCTTGGTTGAGTTGGCCAGTCGCACAGCTTCGCGATGCAGCCCCCATTCGTCTCCGTCGACATTCAAGAGGACGTGGCAAGCTTTCTTGTAAGAAAGCGGTCGAAAGTCGGGCGGAACGGTTGCGATAACGAATCCATCACCTGGGCGAAAGTTGGCTCCATCCTCTTTGACTAATCGCCGAAGTGCGAAATAGGCCAGAAGACCGCTCGGATCCTTCTTCAGATCTCGGAAGCGCTCACGGAGTTGATAGCGCTTCATGTCAGTGCCCCTGCTTTGGGCGCGGCGTACCAAGGCGGTACCAGCGACTGAGTGTTCGGGCGAGACCGATGTCAGGGTTCATGTAGATAAGCTGGCTGGTGACTACCTCGTTCCCATCCGGAAGCAATGGATGACCGGTGACAATTCCTTTCATCGCGTGGCACCAGCCGAGCACAAGCCGATGGTCTTCAAGCAGCGGCGCCTTTGTCATAATTTTCGCAATGTCCAGCGCCCCGGATTTTAAGTCCTCCAGATCACGGAGCACGCGCCGCATGGTATCCGGGTTATCGAATACGAATGTCATTTTTCGGGTCCTTGCCACATAGCACTAGTCCAGGCATGGGGGCTCCCCTCCTACAGGCAAGCTTGCTGCAGGATCCATCGCGACTGTGCGAAGAGATGCAGATCCGCGAAACCAACCGCCACTGCTTAAATCGACGCAAACAAATACTTGCAGGATTCATTGTCGAATCCATCCCTCAGCCCAAATCGAGATTAAATGCGCACGAGGTAATCACAATGCTCACCATGCGATCAGTACATTCATTGCCATCACTTGTCAACTGTTGTGCGCTCGACCGGATTTTAGATGCAAGAAAACAGACAGCAAAGTTCGGCATCGAGGCGAAAGGATTCGCCAAACCATTGATATTATGTCAACAATTTGATATTTTTTCTTAAGGAGCGTTGCCGAAAATGGCTTATTGTGCTTTAATGGTCACCCTGGGACGAGGCTCCCAGAGTGCATAACGAAGTATTCTCCGGCGTAGACGTAGATGGGAGTTCGAAATGCAGAAACAGTCCGCGCGACTATTCTTATCAATCAAGGAAATCATGGCGGCTACCGGATTGTCACGACAGACAATTAGCCGCCTCAGAAAGCAAGACAAGGAGTTTCCCAAAGCGCAACGACTTGGTCTTAGGCGCATTGGGTTTGCTGTGCGCGATTTTGACTACTGGGTGTCCACCCGACAGTAATACTGCGCAATCCAACGGCTATTGAGGGCGGGCCAGACCCGCCTTCTTTTTTTCCGAGCGTTCGTGGAGTAGCCGCACTCCGGAAGTCACAACGAAGCTCTTCGCGGTTGGCGACAAAAAGTCCGCTGACGCAGCCTTGTCCGAACAGCGCCCTTGGAAGCACCTCAGCCCAGCAATGTTGCTGAAATTGTTGCTTGAAACGCAACTGCTGGCGTTTCAATAGCTGCAAAGTGGCAATTGTTGAGGATATTTGGTGGGTGATGTAGGGCTCGAACCTACGACCCGCTGATTAAGAGTCAGCTGCTCTACCAACTGAGCTAATCACCCGCCTGCACCGGCTTCCGGTACGTCCGCCGCCGTTTCCGGTGGCGTGACCGGGCGTATAAACAGGATATGGGACCTTGTCCAGCGCCGCCGCGAAAAATCTTGGCTGTTTGGTCAAAAAAATTTCAAAAAGCAGAAATTTCCTTTTGTTTTCAGAGGTCGAGCGCTCCGGTCGCAAGCCGCACGGCCTGCCCGCCAATGCGAGCCCGCGAAACAGAACCATCCTTCACATCGATATGGAGGTGGATATGAGAAGGCCGCCCCATCTCAAGCCCCTGCTCGATCATCATCGGGTGATGTCCATCCGGCAGCGCGTCGAAATGATGGATCGCACCCGAAAGGGCAGCCACGGCAGACCCCGTCGCAGGATCCTCGGATATGCCCATGTCGGGTGAGAACATCCGGGCATGAAACTTGGCTGCATGGTGCACACCGCCGCGACAATAGATGTATGCGGAGGTCAATCGCCCCTCGCTCATCGGCGCAACCCTCTCCCAAAGCTGCGGCTCGAACTCAACGGCTTCAACCGACGCGAGATCATGCAGCGGCACCAGCAGGAACGGCACGCCAGCGCTCCAGACCATAGGCTGGTGGTTCTCGAAGCCAATGGAGCTCACTTTGACGGACAGCGCATCGGCAAGCCCCTGGCGGTCCAGCTGATGCTCGTGGTGGACAGAGAGGCGCGGCAGGTCGAATTCGGCGAAACTCGCCTCCCCGGGCCTCACACGCACCGCACAGCGCACGGGACCGACCGTTTCCTCAAGCACGGAGACGAGATCCATATTGGCCGTCTCGCCGCTATAGGCGCGCTCTGCAAGCGCTATCGCCGTGCCCACGGTCGGATGGCCGGCAAAGGGCAATTCGCGCCCCGGCGTGAAAATACGGATACGGGCGGTATGAGAAGCATGGTCGGCGGGAAGAACGAAGACCGTCTCGGAGAGGTTCATCTCACCCGCAATCGTCTGCATCATCTCGTCCGAGAGGCCGCCGCCATCGAAGATGACCGCAAGCGGATTGCCCGCCAGTTTCCGGTCGGTGAATACATCATAGATGGCATAGTCTCTCGCCACGGGCCGTCTCCCTTGAAGGTCTCGCTCGCGGCACACACTGCCCGAGGCGAAACGGCAAGGCAAGACGAGGAAAATCAGGCAGCGGACCCGAAGTACCAGGACAGAATCGGCAGCATCGCCACGCCGTAGCGGTGCGCGGCAGGATCCCCGCTGCGGATCGCGACCGCGCAGGTGATCTCGGCCTCGGGAGAGCTCCGGGCGAAAGCATCGATCCTCTCGACCAGTTGGTCGGCTGTCTCGCGGAACCTGAAGACCCGCACCAGCGTCAGCCGGCGGGAACGATAGCTCGCCTGAAGCACCGGATCTGCATCCGCCTCTTCAAGGTCAAGACCGGTCTCCTCTTGCACCTCGCGGCGCATATTGCCCTCGATGTCGCAGAGCCCGTCGACCACGTCGGAGAGATCGAGCGAACCGGCCGCGAAATAGACCTGGCCCGGATTGGCCGTGTGCGGCGCCATCTCGACCGCGATCAGCGCGCCATCGGAAGACACGAGAACGGGATAGCCGAACAGGTGGCAGGCCCCGGCAAGATCCGGCTGCCGCCGCCACCACATGAAGGTGGCAAAGTTGGATACATGCCCTTCGGCCACCAGATGCCCGTCACGATAGCGGATCTGCTGCTGCAGAATCATCTTGCCGTTGAAGAGGGCGGGATTGGCGGCAACCTCCCTCGCCCAGTTCTCGGCAATGCTATGCGCTTTGGCGACCTCCAGCGGATGCGGATCGTCCAACACCCGAAGCTCAAGCGAGCGCACCACATGCATGCTGCCGTCGGCGGGCAGGCCGGTATCGTCGAACGTAGAAATGCTCATGGCAGATGCAACGTGATGGCTATGGGGCAATGATCGGACGCCTTGGGCCGATCCCACCCGGTACGCGGATAGCGCTCCACTTCTTGGCCCGGCGGAAACGGTGTGCGAAACGGCTGGCCGTTGCGGATCACGTCGGGCACCGCTAGCGGATTGGCCGCGGCAAGACCTTGCGACAGCCAGATATAGTCGAGCTGGCAGAGATGCTGCTCTTCCGGTCCCCGCGCATGATAGAGCGTCCAGCGATCCAGCACCTCGCGCCGCAACATGGCGTTCTCGGCAAAGCCGTCATGTGAGAACACATCAAGCGCACTTGCCAGATTTCCATGGGGAACGAACTGATACCCCGAACGGCGATTTCCGACGACATCAACCCGTTCCTGATAGTCGTTCATGTCGCCGCAGATGACGAAGCTCTGCTGGCTTGCAGTCTCGCGGCCGAAGCGATTTTCGATGATGTGGCGCACGGCCTTGGCCTCCGCCTCGCGGATCGGCATGGTCGAGGTGCGTCCATCGACGCCGTCGCGACCATTGGTCATCGATTTGAAGTGTACGACATAGACGGTCAGCGGTCGTCCGCCGATACGCAGGTCGAGCTCCAGGCAGTCTCGCTTGAAGATCTTGTCGTCGGGACGGACATTGGGCCCGAGGCCCGGATGGTAAAGCCCAAGATCGTGATAGGTGAGCGCCGCATGGCTGGTGACGTCGCGCAATTCGATGCGCTGCCCGTCGCGCGTCTCCTCGCGCATCAGAACCGCGACGTCGATGCCGCGGCTGTCATTGCCCTCGACGAGATATTTCTGCCGGTAGCCCGAGCCGACCATGCGGAAGAGGTAGCCGTATTCGAAGGCCTTGAGCGCCTCCATGTTGTCGACCTCCTGCAGGCAGAGGATGTCGGCATCGGTATCGGCGATCGCCAGCGCGGAGAGCTGGCGCGTATCGTCGGTGGACGCGACGATCCGGGCCGCTTCCAGTCGCTGATAGTCGGCTTCCGACTTGATCTCGAAGAGCTTCAGCACCCGATCGGACTTCAGCTGGTTACGAAAGCCGGTAAAATCGAAACGGGCGATCAGGTTCTCGATGTTGAAGGTCGCGATGCGTATTGACATGGGCACCTGTCAAAAGGAGCTTCAAGCGGTAGGATCGGGCGCACTCAACCACGCCCTCCCCGCCGCTGCAACCAAAAGTCCCGCGGCCTGCCTAATGCGCTCCCAGCAGCCCCGATCAGGCCGCGCGATCGAGCGCCGTGCCGATGAGGCGTCCCAGACGCCGGATGCCTTCCTCGATCATCGCCTCATTGGCGCAGGAATAGGAAAGTCGAATCGTGTTCGCACCCGACCGGTCGGCGAAGAAGGCCTGGCCGGGAACGAAGGCGACCTTCTCCGTCTCGACGGACCGCGCAAGCAGCGCCGCGCCGTCCATGCCCTCCGGCAAGGTCACCCAGACAAACATGCCCCCTTCCGGCCTGGTCCAGTCAGCGCCTTCAGGCATGTATCTGTCGAGTGCGGCAAGCATCGCATCACGGCGCGCCACATAGGCCGCACGGATCTTGGCGATCTGGGCTGGAAAATGCGTCTCGGCGACCTCTGCCACGACCATCTGGTTGATGGTGGAGGAATGCAGGTCGGCCGCCTGCTTCATCAGCACCAGCTTGCGAATGACGGGCTTGGCAGCGACCACGTAACCAACGCGCAGACCGGGCGCGAGCGTCTTGGAAAAACTGCCGCAATAGATCGTCCTGGAAAAGTCGATCCCGCCGCTTCTGATAATGTCGAGCGACAGGACCGGCGGGATCGGTTCGCCGTCGTAGCGCAGATGCTGATAGGCCGCATCCTCGATGACAGGGACATCGAGTTCGTCCGCAAGCGCCAGGATCTGCTGCCGCTCCTCGAGGCTCACCGTCTGCCCCGTGGGATTGGCAAAGTCGGTGGAGAGATAGGCGAACTTGACGGCACTCCCCTGCGCCTCTGCCGTCGCGCGATAGCTTGCCGGCGTCCGATTGCCCGTTCCGAGCTGGTCATATTGCGGCTCATAGGCATTGAAGGCCTGCAGCGCTCCGAGATAGGTCGGCCACGTCACGAGTGCCGTATCACCGGGCGAAATGAACAGCTTTCCGAGATAGTCGAGTGCCTGCTGGGAGCCTGAAGTGATGAATATATTGTCGACATCACATTCAATGCCCAACCGACCCATCTCTTCCTTCAGCCAGACGCGCAGCGGCAGATAGCCTTCGGACACCGAATACTGAAGCGCTGAACCGGCACGCCCGTCGGAAAAGAGATCGGCATAGGCCTTTGCGAATTCCGCCTGCGGGAACAGGGCCGGGTCAGGAATGCCACCTGCAAACGAAATGATGTCCGGCTTGTCGAGCAGCTTCAAGAGTTCGCGGATCTCGGACGCGCGCATGCGCGACGACCGCGTGGCAAAGACGTGATCCCAGTTCAGCATCGGTGTTTCCTCGGGCTTGTTGTTATGGCCCGAGAAGACCACGAAAATCTCGATAGGTCAACAATACTGACCTATCGAGTTCTTTACCTCTCGACGTGTATTCACCAATCTGAAACCATGACGGGCTTGTTTTAGAGTTTGCACTGAAACTTATGGAAGAATCCCCCTATGTTTGCCGGGGAATCTGAAGGACATATGACTTGCTGCTGCAAAAGCTTACCCTCCCCATCCTCGGCACCGACGATGAAACAAATCCCCCGTGGGATCACCTCTCCGTTCTGTTCAGCATCACACCGCATCTGATTGCCGCGGCTGCGATCTTGTCCGCTTCGGTTCTGCCCTATCTGGAAGGACAGACGGCCAAGGTCGGTATCATCTGCCTGATCCTCGCGCTTCAGGTCGGACTCCGTGGGTGGGGTGACTACAGCTATCGTCGACGCCCCGCCGACGCTTCCCTCAAGCCCTGGCTCGACCGGTTTGTCCTTCTTTCCCTCGTCTCGGGCGTGGCCTGGGGCAGCGCGCTCGGCATCCTCTATACCGGTGGCAGCCCCGATACGCAGGTCGTCGTGCTTGCCGTCGGATGCGGGATCGTCCAGTCCAGTGCGGCCCGCGCCTATCTCGCGCCGCGTTCTACTCTGCTAGTGATCCTGATCGTCACGGCCCTGGTGAATGCTGCAGCCATCCGCGAAGGCAACTGGATCATGGTGCCGATCTGTGCGGCCTATGTCGGCTTCCTCGCCAGCTACATGGTCCGGCTGATTGGCCTCGACGAAAAGCGCATCGAAGCCGAACGGAAAACCCGCGTGCTGGTCGATGCCCTTGCAGACAGCAACGAAAAACTGACGCGCGCCAACGAGCAGTTGCGTCGGCATGCACGCACCGACTCACTCACCGGCCTGGACAACCGACGTGGCTTCGACGAGGAACTCTCCCGTCGCCTTAACCTGATGCGCCACACCGGCCGGCCACTGGCTCTCCTCCTGATCGACGTCGACCACTTCAAGCGTTACAACGATACCCATGGCCATCAGGCAGGCGATCGATGTCTGCAGGTGGTGGCCGAACTGCTGCTGGACAGCATCAGCCAGACGGACGGCGTGGCTGCCCGCTACGGCGGTGAGGAATTCGCAGTCCTTCTGCAGGGCCCAGACGCGCTTACGCCCACCGCCTTTGCCGAAAAACTGCGGACACTGGTCGCGCAACTCCAGTTGCCAACCGAAAATGGCGGCAAGGCCAATCTCACGATCAGCATCGGGGTGGCTGTCGCCGCCCAGCAGGAAGACGAAGCATCTCTCGTCGCCACCGCCGACCGGCGCCTCTACAGGGCAAAGAGCGACGGCCGCAACAGGGTCAGCGACAACGACGACGCGGAACGTTTGCTCGGCCAAGCCTGAGAGCACAAAGGCCAATACCGCGCACGAAAAAGCCGGGAAGGTTGCCCTTCCCGGCTTTCGTTTCATCTCGAAGACGAGATTAGTTGCGGGCCTTGTCGACCAGCTGGTTCTTGGCGATCCACGGCATCATGCCACGCAGCTTGGCACCGACTTCTTCGATCTGGTGGCTGTCGTTCATGCGGCGGATGCCCTTGAAGCGGGCAGCACCGGCACGGTATTCCTGCATCCAGTCCGAGGTGAACTTGCCAGTCTGGATGTCGTGCAGGACGCGCTTCATTTCAGCCTTGGTTTCAGCCGTGATGATGCGCGGACCGGTGACGTATTCGCCCCACTCGGCCGTGTTCGAGATCGAGTAGTTCATGTTGGCGATGCCGCCTTCATAGATCAGGTCGACGATCAGCTTCACTTCGTGCAGGCACTCGAAGTATGCCATTTCAGGCGCGTAGCCGCCTTCGACCAGGGTTTCGAAGCCGGCGCGGATCAGTTCGACCAGACCGCCGCAGAGAACGACCTGTTCGCCGAAGAGGTCGGTTTCGCACTCTTCCTTGAACGAGGTTTCGATGATGCCCGAACGGCCGCCACCAACGCCACAGGCGTAGGAGAGAGCGAGTTCAAGGGCGTTGCCCGAACCGTTGTGATGGATAGCGACGAGGCAAGGCACGCCGCCGCCCTTCTGGTATTCGCCGCGAACCGTGTGGCCCGGGCCCTTCGGAGCGATCATGACGACGTCAACGGTCGACTTCGGCTCGATGAGGCCAAAATGGACGTTCAGGCCGTGAGCAAACGCGATGGCAGCGCCGTCACGGATGTTCGGTGCGATGTCGGCCTTGTAGATGTCGGCCTGAAGTTCGTCCGGGGTCGCCATCATCATCAGGTCGGCCCATGCGGCAGCTTCGGCAACCGTCATGACCTTGAGACCATCGGCTTCCGCCTTCTTGATGGTCGGCGAACCGGCCTTCAGGGCAACGACGAGGTTCTGTGCGCCCGAATCCTTGAGGTTCAGCGCATGCGCGCGGCCCTGGGAGCCGTAGCCGATGATGGCAACCTTCTTCGACTTGATCAGGTTCAAGTCGGCATCACGATCGTAATAGACGCGCATTGTAGTGTCCTTCCCTATGCTTGTCAGTTGTGGTGGATGTTGTTGGTCGGCGAACCGGAACGGGATGCCCCGTCGAGGCCCGCCAATACGCGGTCGGTGCCATAAAGGGCGAGGAAAGCGGAAACCGCCTTGGCAGCCCGGCCACCGAATTTGTGGGTCTGCGGCGCTTCACCGAGCAGCATGCGCACATGCAGATCGCTGACGATAAGGCCGTAAAGCGTGCGGTAGGCGTCTTCACCGTCGCCGAAGCGCAAGAGGCCGTCCCGCTGACCGGCATCGAGCAAGGCCCGCGCACGGCGATCGATCTGCCGGCGGCCGCGTTCCAGAAGCAATGTGCCAAGCTTGGAGCCGTCGCGGCTCGACTGGCCGATGGCAAGACGGTTGAGCGCCAGCGAGACATCGCCGGCAAGAACTTCGAGCAGGTCACGGGCAAACACGTCGAGATGCTCCGTCAGGCTGGCGACGGTCAGCCGCTCGCCGGGACGCTCAAATGTGCGAACCTTGCTCGCCTGGTAAGAGATCATCGCCGACAGCAGGCCATCACGATCGCCGAACCACTTGTAGAGGCTTTCCTTCGAGCAATTCGCAGCCCGTGCCAGACCAGCCGTCGTCACGGCCTTATCGCCACCCTCGACGAGCAGACGCAGCGCCTCGGCCAGAACGGCGTTCTGACGCGGTGTGAATTCCGAGGTCTGGCTATCAATGGACATGGATGCCTCCTAGTACCGTACGGTACGGTTCTGGCCTTTTATGTCCGGCAGAGCATCGGAGGTCAATCCCCCGATTGAAGAAAATCTCGGCAAATCCGCTACGGCCGAGTCTGCTTATTGGGCAGCTCGCACATTTTAAAGGCTCCGAAATCAGGCCCCTACCACCCCTGAAACCGCTCAAACGGCAGTCACAAAAGGGTGAAAAGAATAAAAAATAATCGTTGTATGTCATAGTTAAATGACGGCAAAAAGACAGCCTAACCCTCTGATTTTCCTCACCTCACATTTCAAGTACCAACCTGGATACCGGGTATTTTCACCGAACCAATAAGTTCGATTGTGCGCAAAGGGGTATTGTAATCCCAAGCGTTCTGCGCCAAATACATCTCATCGAACCGAGCAGTTCGATTAGCAAGGTTCTAAAGGTACACCAAAATGAAGATCATCGCAGCAGCACTCCTCACCACCCTCGCAGGCACATCGGCCGCCTTCGCGGTAGAGCCCATCCCAGGCTCGATCACCTATGGCGGTGCGCAGCCAAGGCTCGAACAGGCTCCCACCGGTTCGAACTTCTTCCATACCTTCTACGCCAATGGATCCGAGGTCCACGAGATCTATCAGGTGAATGCAGACCGGACCGTCTCCCTCGTCTCGCGTTCCGTATCAAACAGCGACTGAACGCCCAGACGACCAGAGACACATCTTTGAGACTGACGACCGAGACTACAGACTGATCATACCCACAACCACAATCCTGAGCTGAACACCAAGCGTGTCTCTCAATTCTAGATAAGGAAAACGACCATGAAGACCATCATCTCCGCAGCCCTCATCTCCCTCGTTGCCGGTTCGGCCGCTTTCGCCGCCGTCCAGCCGATCCCGGGCTCGATCACCTATGACAACGCAAACGTTCAGCTGGAAAAGGCACCGGCCGGTTCGACCTTCTTCCACACCTTCTCCAACGGTGACGGCCGTGACGTTCGCGAGATCTACAAGGTCAATGCCGACAAGTCGGTGACCCTGGTCAACCGCACCGTCTCGAACGCTTCTTAATCCGAAGCGCCTGAACACACGCGCCTCTTGAAGACGCGAAAGACCTCCAGCGGCAGGCTCGGCCCCTCTCCACCGCCCCGAGCCGCCGCCACACACAACGCACAAAGGAACTAAGATCATGAAGACCATCATCTCTGCAGCCCTCATCACCCTCGCAGCTGGCTCGGCCGCTTTCGCCGCCGTTCAGCCGATCCCGGGCTCGATCACCTACGACAACGCAAACGTCATGCTGGAAAAGGCTCCGGCCGGTTCGACCTTCTTCCACACGTTCTCCAACGGTGACGGCCGCGACGTTCGCGAGATCTACAAGGTCAATGCCGACAAGTCGGTGACCCTCGTCAACCGCACGGTTTCCAACGCTTCTTAATCAACGCGCCTCCCAAGGACGCACTCTTCGGCGGCCGGCCCGGTTCCCCTCTCCCCCTTCCCCCAACCGGGTCGCCGCCAACCCAAACGCTACACAAGGAACTAAGATCATGAAGACCATCATCTCTGCAGCCATCATCTCGCTTGCAGCCGGTTCGGCCGCTTTCGCCTCCGTTCAGCCGATCCCGGGCTCGATCACCTACGACAACGCCAACGTCATGCTGGAAAAGGCACCTGCCGGTTCGACCTTCTTCCACACGTTCTCCAACGGTGACGGCCGCGATGTTCGCGAGATCTACAAGGTCAATGCCGACAAGTCGGTGACCCTCGTCAACCGCACTGTTTCCAACGCCTCCTAATTCAAGGGTGCGTGGTGGGCCTCGGGGCGTCAGTCCCGGGGCCTTTTTTTGTTTGGACGGATGGCGTGGGCTTTATTCGGCGTAGTCCACCGGCACGGCAAAACCTTGCTTCAGCGTCTCCATGGAAATGGAGGCGGACACGTCAAACAGTTCGACCCGCTTGACGAGCCTCCGATAGACGACATCGTATTGCTCCACGCGCGGCAACACGACCTTCAGGATATAGTCGTAATGCCCTGTGAGCCGATGCGCCTCGACGATCTCCGGAATGTCGCTGATGGCACGACGGAACTCCTCGATCCAGTCATCGGCATGGTGAGCGGTTTTCACCAGCGCATAGACCGTGGTCGGCACGCCGCTCTTTTCGCGGTCGAGCACCGCTATCCGCCGCGCGATGTATCCGCTTTCCTCAAGCTTCTGAATGCGCCGCGAGCAGGCTGACACCGAGAGGGAAACCTTCTCGGCAATGTCCGTGACAGGCGTCGCGGCATCGCGCTGCAGGATGTCGAGAATCTTCCTGTCTCTATCGTCGATCACGCCGTCCACTCCGATGCATTTGGCCAATCGCGCAAAAAATCAGCGCCTTGCAATCATATGGCCGAAACCACAGCGCAGCAACAGCCGCATTTTTTTATCAAAACGCAAACGCTGCGCACGCCTTTTGCATCATGCTTCCCCATCACAGACACGAGGGATAGACATGCGGACGATTGGTTTGATTGGCGGAATGAGTTTCGAGAGCTCGGCGGTCTATTACCGCCAGATCAACGAGACCGTGCGCGCCCGGCTGGGCGGCCTCGCCTCCGGCGAAATCATCATGCACTCCGTGAATTTCGAAGAGATCGTCGCCCAGCAGAAGGCCGGTCGCTGGGACCAGGCTTCCGACAGGCTGGCACGCGCAGCCGAAGGCCTGGAGCGCGCAGGCGCCGACTGCATCCTGATCTGCACCAACACCATGCATCTGGTTGCCGATGAGGTCGCCTCCCGCGTCAACGATGCCGCTGATCAACATCATCGATGAAACCGCCTCAAGCCTTGTCAGGAATGGCGCCCGCCGCCCGCTTCTACTCGCGACCCGCTATACGATGGAACACGGCTTTTATGCCGAGCGCATGCGCCGCCAGGGCGTCGAGGTCATGGTTCCCGAGGCGGAAGGCCGCACGACGACGCATGACATCATCTTCGACGAACTCTGCGCCGGACACGTCAAGGATTGTTCGCGGGAAAAACTGATGACGATCATCGAAAAGGCCCGCGCAGACGGCGCCGACAGCGTCATCCTCGGCTGCACCGAGATCTGCCTGATCCTGGATCCCGCACACCTGCCGCTCCCCGGCTACGACTCGACGACCATCCATGCGGATGCAGCCGTGGATTTTGCTCTCGCCGGCATGGTTGGCAGGCAGGCCGCCTGACGCTCAGATCGTCTGGCCGCAGGCGCGGCAAAAGCGCCTGACGGTCTCGGCCATGCCATATTCGAGCGCATCCGCCGTCAGGCCGTGGCCGATCGACACTTCCGCGAGCTGCGGAATACGCTTCACCAGAAGCGGCAGGTTGGCAACCGTGAGGTCGTGGCCAGCATTGACAGCAAGACCTTGCTCCGTGGCGGCATCGGCCGTCAGTCTCAGCAGTTCGACCTGCCGGGCAGCCTCGTCGGGATTGTCGTAACAACCGCCATATGGACCGGTGTAGAGCTCGACACGCTCCGCGCCGGTCGCCTTTGCCAGCGCCATGGCCTCCGCGCGTCCGTCACCGTCAACGAAGAGCGACACCCGCATACCCTTGACCTTAAGGCGCGTGACCACACCCTTCAGGAACTCCTGGTGCTTGTCGAGATCCCAACCGTGATCCGAGGTCGCCTGGGACGGATCATCGGGAACGAGTGTCACCTGCTCCGGCTCCGTCGCTTCGCACAGCGCCAGAAAGTCCTCGCTCGGATAGCCCTCGATATTGAATTCGGCGCTCGGGAACTCGTCGTCGATCAGCGCGCGCAGCACCGGCAGATCGCTGAAGCGGATATGGCGCTGGTCTGGCCGGGGATGCACGGTCAGACCGCTTGCACCAGCCCTTAGCGCGATCCGCCCGAGATCGGCCACATCAGGCCAGGGGAGATCGCGGCGGTTGCGCAGCATGGCGATGGCATTGAGATTGACGGAGAGCTTGGCAGGCATGGCGGCATGATCCGGCGATGAAGATGTAGGCGGCATCCTTACGGCATCCCGAGACTGAAGACCAACGAGAATCGCAAATAATTCGATGCGCGAAATTGATGCATGGCAACTGCCTTCACCCCCCTAGACTTTGGGGTATTGACCCCTCGCCCCCATCCGCTACTCAAGCTCCTGATTGTGACGGAACGCACAAATGCGCGGTGGCGGATGGCGCAGGCGTCCACCGAAACGGTTTGGAGCAGCTATGTCGATGGAAGCTAGGATCGATGGCGGTCAGGTATCTGAAGCCCTTCAGCGCGTGCTGCGGAGCCAGACATTTGCGCGCTCCGAGCGGCTGCGCTCCTTTCTCAAGTTCGTCGTCGAGATGGAGCAGCTCGGCCTCTCCCATCAGCTGAAGGGCTACACGATCGGCATCGACGTCTTCAGCCGCAGCCACGGCTTCGATCCGGGCACAGATCCGCTGGTCCGTGTTCAGGCCGGCAAATTGCGCAAGCTTTTGAACCAGTTCTACGCCTGCGAAGGCCGCCATGAAACGCTGCGGATCCGCATCCCGCTCGGTGGCTATGTCCCCGTCTATGAGCGGACCGACGACGAGACGCATCCTCTGAAAGCCGGCAACGGCGTGGATCTGATCGAAGCGCCGTTCGCGGACGAGGGCGAGCAGATGGCGGTGGATGGCCGCGCCTCCCTCCCGCGTCTGTTCATCAGCAAGCCCGACAGCAGCGATCAGCTGGCGTCGATCTTCATCAACGCCACGCGTCTCTGGAGTTCGCGTTTGTGGGCTGTGTGCTTTGCCAGCCCAGACGAGCGGCCACAGTTTGAAGGAGGCGCGCCTCATCCGCTCCATTTCGAGCTGAAGGCCCAAGGGCTTGGCAACACGCTGAACCTGCGCTTGCGCCACCTTCGGTCACGCAGCGACGTGCCGATCACGACCGGCATGTTCGAGACGACCGGCGACAGCCTGGAGATCGGCGCCATCGCCAATCAGTTCGCCGGCGCGAACCTCACGATCCCGGGCGCCATCTACCGCTTCTGCCACAGAAACGAACTCTCGACCGGCCAGATGAAATGCCTCGATGCGACCTATCGCTACACGCTCGAAGGCACCGATGCCGCCTACATCAGTGCCCGTCGCTCCCAGCAAGAATGGGCGGGTCTCAGCCCAGGCGGCGAGATCATCACCGAGATGTCCAAGCTTATCGCGCGCTCCTCCCTGCCGCGCTGAACTCGGCCCGAGCTCCTCTCGCTCGGTAACGAAAACGCTCGAAAATTTATTTCACGAATATTGAATATACTATACTCTTAAAAGTGGCGGAGATCTCGAAACACGACACGGAGGAACGGCAAAGAAAAAGCAAAGGGCCATCGGCTCTGGCAGACACGTCGACACTGAACATGGAGGGGGAACATGTCGAACGGAACATATCATCTGCAACCGATCACCAGTACATCCGGGCCCAGCGCGAAGGGCATGTTCATTCCTGATATCGCCTTGAACAGACCCCCACCGAAGGAACCTGTCGCCATCGCGGAAATGGCGGAGTTTTTCGGCGTCACCCACAGGACACTGCATTTCTATGAGGAAAAGGGCCTGATCTCAGCCCAGCGGATCGGGCTGATGCGCGTCTACGGGCGAAACGAGGTCGCGCGCATGGCGCTGATCAATGTCTGCCGCGAGGTGGGCATGCCGGTGTCGGTCATCCAGGACCTGTTCGACACGCTGTCGAACGCGACGTCGAAGAGCGAAGCCAATCTCATTCTCGAGGAGGCCTTGCTGGCACGCCGCAGGGAGCTAGCCGCCAATCTTTCGACAGTTCATCGCCAGCTGCAGCAGCTCAATGCCCTTCTAGAGCATGAGGATGCGGCCCCCGGGCGCCTTGGCACAGAGCCGAGAGGGCCAGACCTCGACGACATGGAAACCCGCTGCCTCCAATTGATGGCGGAAGGCTATACCTCGATCCGCATTGCCCGAACGTTGGAACTGAAAGCGGATGAGGTTGTCGCGCTCGAGTTGAGCATTGCCGGCAAGCTCGGCGCGCAGAACCGTTTTCAGGCCGTCGCGAAGGCAGTCCTTCTGGGCATGGTGGCGAACTGACGGTGCTTGAGCGGCGGCTTGAGGATCGTCAAAAGTGAAGGAAGTTTAACGGGACAGCGACAGGCGGCGGCGCTAGGAGCGGATAGCATCCACGCAGACCGAGGCCTTCTCCATGCCCAACCTTCTCTCGCGCTACGCCACGCCCTTCACGACAGGGCTGTTTCTCGTGTCCCTGATTTCGGGCATCGCGCTCTTCTTCCATTATGGAACCGCCGCCTTCCGCGAGATGCATGAATGGCTGAGCATGGTGCTGATCCTGCCCTTCGTCCTGCATGTCTGGAAAAACTGGCGCCCGTTCCTTGCCTATTTCAAGCGGCTGCCGATGGCCCTGTCGCTCGGCATCTGTCTCGTCGCCGGCCTCGCCTTTGCCTGGCCCGCGATCACGGGCACAGCGAGCGGCGCGGGCGACAACCCGGCTTTCGCCATGGTCAACGTGGTGGCCGGCGGCACGCCGGCACAGGTGGCACCGCTGCTCGGAAGGGCGGAAACAGATGTGGTCACGGCACTCAAGCAAGCCGGCTTCACCACCGCCGACGCCGCAACACCTCTCTCCGAGATCGCGACGGCATCCGGCAAGGACACGATGGCACTGATGGCAACCCTCGCCGCCCTGAAAGCGAAGTGATTTCGGAAAACGCGCTCACCGAACGATGGTGAGCGTCTCTGCCGCACGGGTAACCGCCGTATAGAGCCAGCGCTCGCGGGTATCGCGAAACGCCCAGCTCTCGTCGAACAGCACGACGTCGTTCCACTGCGAGCCCTGCGCCTTGTGGACCGTCAGCGCATAGCCGTAATCGAATTCGTCGTAACGCTTGCGCGTCGACCAGGGTATCTCCGTCTCGATATCCGCGAACGCGTCCTTGAGCAGCTTGATCTTCGCCGCGCCGCGGTCCATGTCGTCATCTTCAGGCTTGATCAGCAGGTTGATGCCGGGCTTCACCGTTTCGCGTGACGACGTCATCACCTGCCAGAGCGAGCCGTTGAGCAGGCCCTTGACCTGATCGTTCCTCAGGCAAACCAGCTTGTCGCCGGCCTGCGGATAGTCGACGGTAAAGCCTTTCAGCTCACGCAGGCGCATGTTGTAGCGACGCCGCGTCTTGTTCGTCCCGACCAGCACCTGATCGGCACCGAGCACGAGATCCTGCGTCACCTCATTCTTTGAGATCACCCGCGCGGTGTCGCCGTAATCGCCATACATGATCTCCTTGCCCTCGCGGATATGCATGGCAAGCTGGATGATCGGGTTGTCGCGCGCCTGGCGATGGATATCCGTCAGCAGATAATCCGGCTCCTGATCGGTGAAGAAACCGCCGCCGGAGACGGGTGGCAACTGGCCGGGATCTCCGAGCACCAGGATCGGCGTGCCAAAGCTCATCAGGTCGCGGCCGAGCGCCTCGTCGACCATCGAGCATTCGTCGATGACGATGAGTGCCGCCTTGGCGACCGGGCTCTGGCGGTTGATCGAGAACATCGGCGCAATCGAGGTCTTGCCGGTTTCCTCGTCCTCAACGGCTTCCTCGCCACGCGGGCGATAAATCAGCGAGTGAATGGTCTTGGCATTCGAGGCGCCACGCGAGCGCAAGACCTGCGCCGCCTTGCCGGTGAAGGCCGCAAACAGCACGTCGCCATCAACATGCTCGGCGAAATGCTTGGCAAGCGTCGTCTTGCCCGTTCCGGCATAGCCGAACAGCCGGAAGACAGGAGTTTTTCCCTCTTTCAGCCATTTCGAAACGGCCTTGAGGGCCTCGTCTTGCTGGGGCGCGAATTGCATGGCCTAGGTCATGCGCGGATTCGTTGGCCCGATGCAAGGCCAAAGCCGGGGAAATCAGAACAAATCGTGGACATCAGGCCCGAAGCGGGTCGTTGGTTAGCTCGATCGGCGCCCCATGCGGCGTCGCCTCTGCCGCCCGCTGCCAGCTTTCCCGCAAGGCCTCGACTGTATCTCGATCAGCCAAGCCCTTCCGCTCCAGCAGTCCCGCCAATGCCGCGACCCAGGCGTCGAAATAGTCGGATCCGTCAGTCGCCCGCCCGGGTCGATGCACTTCGGCAGACAGGCTCTCTGCCCATTCCGTCCAACTGAACACGTCGCGCGCATGCAGATGCACCGTCATGGCGAAGGCCTGCGCGTGCCAGGGCTCGGCGAAGACGGGCGCGCCTTCGGGCGACCGCGGCAAGCCCGGCGATGCCACGAGATCTGTCGTCGTATCACAGGCCCTCAAGATAGCTCTCCCAGGCATCGATCGAGACGGTCAGCGTCGGGTCGGCGCCCTCGCCCCAGACCTCGTCACCCGTGAACACGACCGTGTAGACCCATTGCGGGTTTTCACCCCGTCCATGGGCATTGTCATCCGGGAAAACGAAGCCGCCTTGGACGGCCTCGACCACACCCGTTTTCGCCCGAGCATAACGCGGCAGACGTGTGTGACCGGTCGGGTGGAAATTCTTCGTCCGCACCCGGTCACCGACGGCAAATTTCGGCTCGATCTCAACGGGCCGGTCGCAAGGTCCACCACGGGCCAGCACCCCCTCGACCATGTCGGCCTTCAGGACGCGCTTCGGCGCGCGGCCCTGTTCCAGATGATGCCCCGATGCCAGCTCCTCGGCGGTTGCGAAACCATGCCGCTGAAGCAGCATGTCGACGCCGCGGATCCAGGCCTCGTAGTAGCCCGCGGCCAGATAGCTGGCAGGCGGAATATTCTCCCGCGCATGCCGACTCTCGTCGATCGACCAAGCGCCGAATGCCCCGCAGGACAGCGTGATACCAAGCGCCCGCTTCTCCCATTCGGCATGAAAGCACGGTTCGCCTTTCTCAGGCGCGACCGGACCGAAGCCCATCTGCCCACCAAGATCATGCGGCCCGTTCATGCCAGGACCTCCGGCGACAACGCGAGACCGGTCCCGATCATCGAATCGCGCGTCACGAGATCGGCGAGCGCCTCCTCGTCCAGTCCTTCCGTCCCTGCTGGGCGCAAGGGCACGACGAGATAGCGCAACTCTGCCGTGGAATCCCACACGCGGATCTGCATCGTCTCCGCCAATTTCACGCCGAATTCGGCGAGCACGCCGCGCGGATCAATCACTGCCCGCGAGCGATAGGCCGGCGCCTTGTACCAGACCGGCGGCAGACCGAGCACCGACCACGGGTAACAGGAACACAGCGTGCAGACGACGAGATTATGGGTATCCGGCGTGTTGAAGACGGCCCGCATGTGCTCGCCCTGCCGGCCGGTATAGCCGAGGCTCGCGATCGCCGCCGTTGCATCGCGCTTCAGCCAGGCGGTGAACTCGGGATAGACCCAGGCCTTCGCCACGACCCGCGCGCCGTTTCTTGGGCCCACCTTCGTCTCATAGGTCTCGACAATGGCATCGATGGCGGCCGGGTCAATCAGGCCCTTTTCAGTCAGCAGCGTTTCAAGCGCCTTCACCCGCGCCTGCATGTCGGAATACTGGTTGTCGTGATGGTGATCATGACCATGATGATGATGGTGATGATGATCGTCGTCGTGGTGATGGCCGGACATTGGACGTTCCTATTTCAGCATGGGCCAAAGGCTGAGCACCAAAAGCACCGCCATGGTGATGTTGAACCATTTCAGCCGGACCGGCACCGACAGCCACTCCCGCAGCGCCGAACCAAAGCCCGCCCAGGTCGAGACACTGGGCACGTTGACGGCGGCGAACACAAGCGCGACGATGGCGACCGTCAGAGCATACTGCTCCGGATTGGGATAGACCGCCATCGCCGTGATCGCCATGACCCAGGCCTTCGGATTGACCCATTGAAAGGCAGCGGCACCCAGAAATGTCATAGGTTTCGCCTTGACATCTCCCTCGCCCATCGACCGGGAGGAGCCAATCTTCCAGGCGATCCACAGCAGGTAGATCCCACCGGCGACCTTCAGCGCGATGAAGGCCGGCGGATAGGCGGACAGAATCGCGCCGAGGCCCAACCCAACGCCAAGCAAGAGCGACAGGAAGCCGGCGCCGATCCCCAACATATGCGGAATGGTCCGCCGAAAGCCGAAGTTCACACCGGAGGCGAACAGCATCATGTTGTTGGGACCTGGGGTGATCGAAGTCGCAAAGGCGAAGAGCACGAGCGCGAACAGCGTATCGGCCGACATGGATGTTTCTCCCGAATTTTTATGTCAGCCTAGCTGTCATGTTGGCCGGCGCCAGCCGCATTCTTGTTATGGTGACACGAAGCAACGCGGCAATTGCCGCTTGCCTCGCTCGGTCGTGTGGCTATCCTCCAACCATCCCGCCCTGAGGAGCTTCACCATGCATGATGCCATTCCGACTGTCACTCTGCCGGGCGGCGGGGAAATTCCAAGCCTCGGCTTTGGCACCTGGATGATGGGCGAGGAAAGATCGGCCGCGAAAGCCGAAGTCGATGCCGTCAGGCTGGCACTCGACCTCGGCATGACCGTGATCGACACGGCCGAGAAGTACGGCGACGGTGGCGCCGAGCGCATCGTCGGCGAGGCACTGAAGGAGCGGCGCGAGGATGCCTTCCTCGTCTCGAAGGTCCTGCCCTGGAATGCCAGTTACGACGGCACGATCAAGGCCTGCCATGCGAGCCTCAACCGCCTCGGCACCGATCACCTCGATCTCTACCTCCTGCATTGGCGCGGCGAACATCCGCTCGAAGACACGGTCGCTGCGATGGAAGAGCTGAAGACTGCCGGCCGCATCCGCGCCTGGGGCGTCTCGAATTTCGATGTCGACGACATGGAAGAGCTCTTCTCGGTGGCCGATTGCGTGCGAGAACTGCGCCGTCAACCAGGTGCTCTACAATCTCTCCCGCCGCGGCATCGAATTCGACCTCCTCCCATGGTGCCAGGAGCACAAGATCCCAGTCATGGCCTATTCGCCGATTGAGCAGGGCCGCATCCTTCAGCACCCTGAACTGATCCATGTCGCCAAAGCCTATCAGGCGACGCCGGCTCAAGTGGCCCTCGCCTTCCTTCTGGAGCGCGAAAGCGTGATCCCGATCCCCGACGGCACGAAAACCTGCGCCGCCTGCAGGAACGGCGAGGCCGTCGATCTCGACATCTCCGACGAGGACTGGGCACGTCTTGACGCCGCCTTCCCGCCACCGTCTCGAAAAGTGCCGCTGGCGATGCTGTGAAGGGTAGAGAAGCTCGTGCGACTTCCGATCCTACCCCACGCATCGGGAAATCGCGATCTATCCACAGGCCCTGCATTTCCGGCACTTTACGCCAGCCCCTCAGGAAATTAGGAGATTGCCTAATTCGAGAATTGCGGAGAAAGAGCCGCACTGCTGAGGGACGACATGGCAAAGCGCGGAAAAACCGAAGTACATCCGGCAATGGACAAGACCTCGTCCCGCGTCTTCCACGCGCTTGCCTCCGATGCCCGCCGGATGATGCTGGTACACCTCTCCCAGTCGACCCTGACCGCAGGCGAAATCGCCGCCCGCTTCGACATGGCGAAACCCTCGATCTCCCAACATCTGTCGATCCTGGAAAATGCCGAACTGATCGAAGGCGAGAAGAAGGGCCAGTACATCCACTACAGCCTGAGGCCGGCGGCACTGCGCCACGCTCTCATGGCCATGCTCACCACGACCATGGCGCCGGACGACGAGGCCGACGTGGAAACGGCAGAGGACACACCGGCGCCGCCGAAAAAGCCTGCCAAGAAGAAGGCGGACGAAGCCGAGACCGACACTTCGGGAAAGAAGGCCGAGAAGAAAGCCATGGCGAAGCCTGCAAGCGAAAAGCCGGCAAAGGACAAGCCGAAAAAGGCAGAGGCCGATCTACCGCCGGCACCGCAGCAGATGGGCCTTCTCGATCTTCTCGGCATGAACTGAAAACAAAAAGGGCGACCGCAAGGCCGCCCTTCTTCATTTCGCGAAATCGCGAATTCCTTACATGCCTTGCGAACCACGGTTCATCGCCGCGATCCCGGTGCGGCAGATCTCGTTGAGGCCGAGCGGCTTCATGATCGAGACGAACTGGTCGATCTTCGACGACTTGCCGGTGATCTCGAAGATGAAATGGTCGACGGTCGCGTCCACCACCTTGGCGTGGAAGGCATCGGCCAGGCGCAGCGTCTCGGCGCGCATTTCGCCCGAGGATACGACCTTCACCAGGGCCACTTCCCGCTCGATCGGACGCTCCTGGCCAAGCTCCTTGGCGCGAACCGTCAGGTCGAGGACGCGGTGCACTGGCACGATGCGCTCAAGCTGCGCCTTGATCTGCTCGAGAACACCCGGCGTGCCGCGTGTGACGATCGTGATGCGCGACAGATGCGCCTCATGCTCCGTCTCTGAAACCGTCAGGCTTTCGATGTTGTAGCCGCGACCGGAGAACAGACCGATGACCCGGGCGAGAACGCCCGGCTCGTTGTCCACCAGCACCGAGAGCGTGTGGCTCTCGATGGCGGAGGTTTCCTTGGCGATGAAATAGGCCGAACCGGTCGGCTGAAGATGTGCGTTCATGATCTTTTTCCTCCCGGTCAGACGAGCTGACGGCCCTTGGCATCGATGGCAGTGGCGACGGCTTCGTCGGTCGCCTCGTCCGGCAGCAGCATCTCGTTATGTGCCTTGCCCGACGGGATCATCGGGAAGCAGTTGGCGAGATTGGCCACGCGGCAATCGAAGATGACGGGCTTCTTCACGTCGACCATCTCCTGGATGGCACCATCGAGATCGTCGGGCTTTTCGCAACGGATACCGACCGCACCATAGGCTTCCGCCAGCTTGACGAAGTCAGGCATGGCTTCCGTGTAGGAACTCGACAGACGATTGCCATGCAGCAACTGCTGCCACTGGCGCACCATACCCATGTACTGGTTGTTGAGGATGAAAATCTTCACCGGCAGCTCGTACTGGATGGCGCAGGACATTTCCTGGATGCACATCTGGATCGAGGCATCACCCGCGACATCGATGACCAGAGCATCGGGATGCGCGACCTGAACACCGATCGCGGCCGGCAAGCCGTAGCCCATCGTACCGAGGCCGCCCGAGGTCATCCAGCGGTTCGGCTGTTCGAAACCGATATACTGGGCCGCCCACATCTGATGCTGGCCGACTTCCGTCGTGATGTAGGTATCGCGATGCTTGGTCAGCTCGTAGAGACGCTGCAGCGCGTATTGCGGCATGATCACGTCCTTGGACGGCGTGTAGGCGAAGGAGTTGCGGGCGCGCCACTTGGCAATGCTCGCATTCCACTCGGCCGTCTGCGATGCCTCAGGCTTCTTCGGCAGCGCACGCCAGGCGCGGACCATGTCTTCGAGGACACGACCGACATCGCCGGTGATCGGAACGTCAACGCGGACATTCTTGTTGATCGACGACGGATCGATGTCGATGTGGATCTTCTTGGAATTCGGCGAGAACGCGTTGAGGCGGCCGGTGATACGGTCGTCGAAGCGCGCGCCGATGCAGACCATGACGTCACAGTCATGCATCGCCATGTTGGCTTCGTAAGAACCGTGCATGCCGAGCATGCCGAGCCAGTTCTTGCCCGAAGCTGGATAGCAACCGAGGCCCATCAGCGTCGATGTGATCGGGAAATCGGTCAGCGAAACCAGCTCGCGCAGCAGCTTGGTGGCTTCCGGACCGGAATTGATGACGCCACCACCCGAATAGATGATCGGACGGCGCGCCGTCGCCATAAGTTCGACGGCTGCCTGGATGGCGCGAGCGTCACCCGTAACCTTCGGCTGGTAGCTCTTCAGCGCCTTGTGCGCATCCGGCGGCGTATAGGTGCCGGTCGCAAACTGGATGTCCTTCGGGATATCGACGAGAACCGGACCCGGACGACCCGTCTGGGCAATGCGGAAGGCTTCATGGATGATCGAGGCCAGCTGGTTGACGTCCTTGACCAGCCAGTTGTGCTTGGTGCAGGGGCGCGTGATACCGACGGTGTCGCATTCCTGGAAGGCATCAGAGCCGATCAGCGAGGTCGGAACCTGGCCGGAGATGCAGACGAGCGGAACGCTGTCCATCAGCGCGTCCTGCAGCGGAGTCACCGCATTGGTCGCACCAGGACCCGACGTGACCAGCATGACGCCGACCTTGCCGGTCGAGCGCGCATAGCCTTCAGCTGCATGGCCTGCACCCTGCTCGTGGCGCACCAGGATGTGCTGGATGTCTTCCTGCTGGAAGATCTCATCATAGATCGGAAGCACGGCCCCACCGGGATAGCCGAAGATATGCTCGACACCGTTATCCTTGAGCGCGCGCAGGACGATTTCGGCGCCAGTCATCTGATTGTCTTTACCGCGTCATGCGTGATTTCCGTCCGTCTCTTTGGTATTTCAGGTGTGAATATCGAACTTCTGGGCATAAAAAAAGGCCCCTTGGAGGAGCCTGCTTACCGCGCATGGGTGCTTTCGCCGGATGGTTACACCATCCTGCCCATGCGCCTTCCCACCACAAGAATGATAGCCGAGTTTTTCATGGAGCGAAGTGTTAGCCAGAAAGCACCCCAGCGTCAACGCATCTTTCGGAAATTTTCGCCGCCGCTCGCGAAAGTTTGTTGCGCAGAGCCCGATTAAATCTCACTGCGCAGCTAACCGATTACACGAAATTTTAAGCGCTCCGCCCTAAGCTTGCGCCAGCAGGGAGAATGCGCTTGTTGAACGATGATCTTCACAAGTCCGGCGACGCCGGAGAACAAGAGCGCCGCGATGGCATGCGGCCTGGCAACCGGATGCTCGGGCGCGTCGTCGCCTGTAATGGCTCGCGCGCGACCATTGCAGCCGTAGCCGCCGATGGCGGCACCGACCTCACCGAACTCTGGTCCGTCGGCCGACTGATCTCGATCAGCGTCGGCAAAAACCGTGTCGTGGCACTCGCCTATTCGATGCAGACCGAGGGCAAGGACTGGGGCGAAGGCGCCGACAACCAGTTCCTGATCGAAGTCGAGCTGCTGGGCGAGGTCTATGTCCAGGACGACGGCAAAGAAGTATTCTCGACAGGCATCTCGCGTTATCCCTATCTCGGCGCGATCGCGCATCGCATCCGCGCCGCCGACCTTCTGCGCATCTATGATACGCGCCTTAACGACACCGCGGTCATCGGCAAGTTGACTCAGGACGAGACGATCGACGCGACGATCCACATTCCCTCGATGCTGTCGAAACACTTCGCCGTCGTCGGCTCGACCGGCGTCGGCAAATCGACCGCCGTCTCGCTTCTCCTGCGCAAGGCGATCGAGAGCGATCCGAAGCTGCGCATCCTGATCCTCGACCCGCACAACGAATTCGCCGCCGCCTTCCCTGAGCTTGCCGTCGTCATCGACACGGATACACTCGACCTGCCCTTCTGGCTGATGCGGCTGGAGGAATTCGCGGAAGTTCTCTTCCGTGGTCGCCCGCCGGTACCGGAAGAACTCGACATCCTGCGCGATCTGATGCCCGAGGCAAAGCGTGCCTTCCGGGGCAACGAAAGCGCCCTAATGCGCCGCATGGCCGACAAGAGCTCGATGACGGCCGACACGCCGGTACCTTACCGCATCGCCGATCTCATGGCCCTCATCGACGAGCGGATCGGCCGTCTCGAAGGCCGCGGCGAAAAGCCGTTCCTGCGCTCGCTGAAGATGCGCATCATGTCGGCGGTCAACGACCCCCGCTATCACTTCATGTTCTCCAACAACACGATCAGCGACACGATCATGGAGACGATCGCGCATATCTTCCGCATCCCGGGAGATCACCGCCCGATCTCGACCTTCCAGCTGGCCGGCATTCCCTCTGAAGTCGTCAATTCCGTCGCCTCGGTCCTCTGCCGCATGGCCTTCGAGCTGGCCCTCTGGTCAAACGGCGCGATCCACATGCTGGTCGTCTGCGAAGAAGCGCACCGTTACGTTCCCGCGGATCCCACGCTCGGCTTCTTCCCGACCCGCCAGGCGATTGCCCGTATTGCCAAGGAAGGCCGTAAATATGGCGTGTCCCTCGGCGTCATTACTCAGCGGCCCGGCGAACTCGACCAGACGATCCTGTCACAGTGCTCGACGCTGTTTGCCATGCGCCTCGCCAACGACCGCGACCAGGAAATTATCCGCTCGGCGATCCCCGACAGCTCGATCTCGACCACCAGCTTCATCTCGTCGATCGGCAACGGCGAAGCGATTGCCTTCGGCGAGGCAATCGCCGTCCCGATGCGCATGCGCTTCAGCCGCGTCGACGAATCGGCACTGCCGAAGGCGAACGGGGTGAATGCCAAATACACGGAAGAGACGCCGGATACGGTCGACCTTCGCACGATCGTTGGCCGCATGCGCGCCATTGTCGAGCCGGATATCTCGGCCTTCCAGCAAAGCTTCGAAGGCTACAGTCGCGACGACATCCCGTCTGCGCCTGACGGCATCTATGACGACGAGGAACTGGACGACGATTTCTACGACGACCCGCGCGCAAGCCTGCGTCCCCGGGCATTGCCTGTAGCAACGCCAGCCGCGTCGCCTTATCAGCCGGCCCCTCGTGCGGCCTATGAGGCGCCTCTCCAGCGTCACACGCTGCCGGCCTCCGAGACACCGGCCATCGAGCCCTATCGCCCGGACATGCTTCCGCGCGCCGGGCTCGACGATGCGCCGCGTCCACGCCCTGAAGCCCCGGCGCCAGCCTTCGCAACCGAGCCGCCGGCTACGACCTTCGGTTCGCAGCCGCTGCGTCGCGAGGGCGGATCATCGCTGCGGGAAAGCATTCTGAAGAAGCCGCTCTCCAGCCTCTACAAACGCGATTGAGAACGCGTCAGCCGACCCGGTATGTCGCCGGGTCGATCCGCTGCCAGCTGTCGTCCATCTGATTGCGGAACCAGGTCATCTGCCGCTTGGCATATTGCCGTGTGGCCGCTGACGCACGATCGATCGCCTCGGCGCGGCTGATCCGACCCGCCATCATGTCGGCGATCTGCGAGACACCGATCGCCTTCATGACAGGCATTTCCGGCGCCAGCTGAAGTCGCATCAGGGCTTCGACCTCTTCGATAGCCCCCGCCTCCATCATCAGCTCAAATCTGCGATTGATCCTGTCATGCAGCAGTTTGCGATCCGGCAGGACGACAAGCTTGAGCGCACGATCCGGATCGATCAACATGGGGCCTGACTGCTTCTGAAATTCGGCGATTGAGCGACCAGTCGCGGTGATGACTTCCAGCGCGCGCACGATCCGCTGCCCGTCGCTCGCATTGAGCCGTTGCGCGACCGGTGAATCGAGTGCTGCGAGCTCTTCGTGCAGAACCTCGGGCCCTTCGGCCTCCAGCCTTTGGCGGATCGTCGCCCGCACGGCGTCCGGGATCGGCGGCATGTCCGACAGGCCGCCGGTCAGGGCCTTGAAGTAAAGGCCGGTGCCTCCGACGATGACGGGAAGTCGTCCCTCGTTTCGAAGGTCTGCCAGCAGAGAACCCACCTCCCGCAACCAGTCACCGGTCGAGTAGCTCCGGCCGGCCGGGACATGGCCGTAGAGTTGGTGCGCGACGCCTCCCATCTCCTCCACGCTCGGACGCGCGGTGATCACTTGCAGCGTGTCATAGACCTGCATGCTGTCGGCATTGATCACCACACCATCATGTGCTCGTGCGAAGGCGAGTGCCAGCGCGGACTTGCCGCTGGCGGTCGGCCCGGTTATCAGGATCGCGTCATTGTTCTTGCTAGGATCTTCCATCATGGCCTTGGTTGCCACGCTTGTCGCCAATCCGTCAAACCCTGTTCTGACCCCGGCGCTTGCCGAGAAGGCTGCAGACGCTGTGGCATCCTCCCGTCTCTACTGGCTGGCTGACGGGATTGCCTGCGATATCCCGCTTCCGGACAGCACGGACGCCGCAGAGGCGGACCGCCTTCTGCGCGGGGTCGTCGCAGGTCACGCTGTCGACGTTGCGGTGCAGAACGCCGAGACCCGGCGCAAGTCCTTCCTGATCGCGGACATGGATTCGACGATGATCGGCCAGGAATGCATCGACGAACTGGCAGCCGAAGTCGGCCTCAAGGACAAGGTATCCCAGATCACGGCGCGGGCCATGAATGGCGAAATTGCCTTTGAACCAGCCCTTCGTGAGCGCGTGGCGCTGCTGAAGGGGCTACCGATCTCGGTCGTTGACGAGGTGATCGAAAAACGGATCACGCTCACCCCGGGCGGGCGCGAACTGATCGCGACAATGAAGGCAAGGGGCGGCTATGCAGCACTGGTCTCCGGCGGCTTTACCGTCTTTACCGCCCCGATTTCCGCCATGCTCGGCTTTGACGAGAACCGCGCCAATATCCTGATCGAACAGGATGGGGTCCTGACGGGCGAAGTCGCCGAACCCATCCTTGGCAAGCAGGCCAAGGTCGATTCGCTTCTCGACATCGCCGGAAGGCTCGGCATTTCCCCCAGTGACGCCATCGCCGTTGGCGACGGCGCAAACGATCTCGGCATGCTCGGCGTTGCCGGCTCAGGCGTGGCCTTGCACGCCAAGCCCGCGGTCGCGGCAGAAGCCAAGATCCGCATCGACCACGGCGATCTGACCGCCCTTCTCTATCTGCAGGGCTACCGCAAGTCTGATTTCATCACGGACTGAAAGGCATGCGATGATCATCGTCGAAACAGAACGGCTCACACTTCGCAACTGGCGAGAGGATGACCGCAACCTGTTTCACGAGATCAACCGCGACGAGAAGGTCATCGCCTTCTTTCCGTACCGTCGCAGCCACGCGGAATGCGATCTGCTCTTCGACTACAATCGCAACATGATCGCCGAGACCCGTCTGGGCTTCTATGCTCTCGCCGATCGTCAGACGGACGAGGCGATGGGCTACTGCGGACTGGCGAAAGCCGATCTTCCGGGCATCCTGCCGGACGGATCGGTGGAAATCGGCTGGCGTCTCGCGACCCGCTTCTGGTGCAAGGGCTATGTCACCGAGGCCGCGGCCCGCCTGCTCGACTATGGCCGGCACACCCTAGGCCACCCGGTGATCCATGCATTCGCCGTGCATGACAATCACCGCTCGATCGCCGTCATGCGACGCCTCGGCATGCAACACTTGCAAGGTGAGGACTTCGATCATCCGAAAGTCCCGGACAGCCACCCCCAATTGAAGCGACATGTATTGTTTCGAACATCTGACGATATTCGTGAGACCCAGACAAGACGACACGACTAATTTACGCCGACTTAAAATATAGCTGCTAAAAACTGCGCCATGGAGAGAAAAATCCTCGCGCGTATAGCGGCCCAGACGGCAAGCATGTTCGACCGCTTCTTGCGCCTTGGAGAAGGTGATCAGACAGCGGAAGAGGCAGACCGTATCCGCGCCGTCCGGCTCTCGGTCGTCGGCACCAGCACCCCGTGGATGATGGCAGCCAACCTCAGCAATGCCATCCTGACACTGTTTGCCTTCTACGGAAGCCCCTCCGCAACAGAGGTTTATGTTATCTGCGGCCTGATTCTGGCGGTCGCCTTGTACACCAGTGCCTCATGGTGGCGGCATCGCAGGCGTGGCATGCGGGAGCGTGCAAGCCTCAGAGGAACGATCCGCGCGATTATTTATGCCGCCGTCCTCAGCAGTCTCTGGGCAGCACTCGACGTTGCCGCCTATCATTCTGCCGACGAAACCCAGCGCATGGTCCTGATCGCGCTGACTGTCGGCATGGCCGGTGGCGGCGGTTTTGCGCTGGCAACGATACCGCCGGCATCGATCGTCTTCTGCGGCACGATGGCAGTGGGAGCCGCGCTCGCATTGTCTCGCGATCCGACCGTGGTCGGCGCCTATCTCTTTGTCCTTTATCTGGTCTTCGCCGCCATCATCGTTCGCTCGTCGCTCGCCGTCTGCCGAAGCCTGACCGAGCGTGTCCGGGCGAAGATCGCCGCAGACGAGCAACGTGATGTCATCAACCTGTTGCTGAACGACTTTGAAGAAAATGCAGCCGACTGGCTTTGGGGCGTCGATCGCGACTTCAATCTCGAGCGCGCTTCTGTACGCTTCTACGATCAACTACAGGTGCCCGAAGGAATGGTCCTGGGCCGTCCAATCACCACGATCATGCCCTTCTCGCCGGTTGGCGTCGACGGCCTCGATTGTCGCGACAATTTCATCAACTGCCTGCTCACCCGGCAGTCTTTCCGTGATCAGGACATCTGTGTCGAACTCGCCGGAGAGCTCGCGATCTGGTCCCTGACGGCCAAGGCGGTCCATGACGAGGACGGCAACTTCATGCGGTTATCGGGGCGTCGGTCGCGATGTGACGGCAAGCCGCGAAAGTCGTCTGCGCATAGAGCACATGGCCCGCCACGACCCTCTGACGGAAGTCGGTAACCGTGTCCTTCTTTCTGAAGATTTCGAAAGGGCTGTCTCCCGCTACGAACGCTTTGGCGACCCGTTCTCGGTGCTTCTCTTGGATCTGGACCGCTTCAAGCAGATCAACGACAATTTCGGTCATACCGGCGGGGACGAACTGCTGCGCGCTGTCGCGAGCATTCTCAGCCAGCTGCGTGGCGAGACTGACACGCTGGCGCGCATCGGTGGCGACGAATTCGCCATACTGCATGCGACCGAAGATCCGCAAAGTGCAGCAAGCCTCGCCGCCCGTATCATCGAAAAGCTGCAGCATCCGCTAACACTTCGCTGTGGCTCCGCCCATGTCGGCGTCAGCATCGGCATAGCCTGCGCGCCGATCGACGGGATCGACCCGGACCAGCTGATGCGCAATGCCGATTTGGCACTTTACCGCGCCAAGACCGACGGACGAAACCGATACCGCTTCTTTGACAGCTCGCTGGATGCTGCAGCACGCCGCCGCAGTCTCATCGAACAGGAACTGGCTCTGGCCATCGCCGAGGAGCGGCTGAGCATCAACTATCAGCCGCTGGTGGACGCGCAGACGCGCCGCGTTGTCTGTGCCGAGGCACTCCTTCGCTGGAACCATCCGACCCTGGGTTCGGTCAGTCCGGGCGAGTTTATCCCGATTGCAGAAGAATCGGGACAGATCGGCGCGATCGGCAGCTGGGTCTTGCGACAGGCCTGCAAGCATGCGGTCCGCTGGCCTGAGCACATCCGCATCGCGGTCAACCTGTCCTCGCGGCAGTTCTTGAGCCCCGGGCTTCTGCCGCTCGTTGAGACCGCACTGAAACAGAATGAGCTACCCGCCCATCGCCTTGAACTGGAAGTCACCGAAAGCCTGCTGATGGAAACGACACTCGGCGTTGAAGAAACGCTCGTCTCCCTGTCGCGCCTCGGCCTGCGCATTTCGCTCGATGATTTCGGGACAGGCTTCTCGTCGCTCAGCTATCTGCGCCGCTACCGTTTCGACAAGCTGAAGATCGACCAGTCCTTCATCTCCGATCTGGAGACCAACTCAGACAGCCGTGCCATCGTCGAATCGGTGATCAAGCTTGCCCGCGATCTGCGAATGAGCGTTGCGGCGGAGGGCGTTGAGACAAAGGGGCAGTTCGAACTGCTGCGGCAAATGGCCTGCGGCGAAATCCAGGGTTTTCTGGCTGGTCGACCGATGCCGATCGACCAGTTCGAAGACTACCTGAGACAGAACAGCGACTCGGTTCAGCGCCTCTACGCTTAGACCGCTACTCGAGCGGCACGGCGACGAGGCGCAGGTTGCCGTCCTTGTCGGCGATCATCATGTAACCGCTGCGGCGCCCCTCGCCCTTGATGCTGGTGAGCTTTTCCGCCACCTGCTGCGGCGTCTTCATGAACTCCTGTGCCACCTCGACGATCACTTCACCGACCTTCAAGCCTTTGCCCTCGGCCTTCGAGCCGGGAAGAACACGGGTGATCAAGACACCCTCGACACCCTCGGCGATCGAAAAGCTGACGCGATTGGCATCGTCGAGCGCGGAGAGTTCAACGCCGATCAGGCCTTCGGTCACTGGAGCGCTGGCCTGGTCCTGTGGCGGTGTCGCCGGCTCCTCGCCGCTCTCTGCTTCGGAGTTCGGATCATCGGGCATCGGCTGGTCGCTCGGCGGGGTCGCCTGATCGCCCGGCGTATCGCCATCGGGCGCCGTGCCCTCTTCATTGGGTTCGACGGTCGTTTCCGGGTCTGTCTCGTTGCTCGCGATTTCGTCGTCCTCGAGACGTCCGAGGGTCACCTTGACCGTCTGTTCCTTGCCGTCACGGATAATCACCACATCCAGCGGCTCTCCGATCGGGCTTTCCGCAACGATGCGCGTGAGGTCGCGGGTTTCCGTTATGGCGCGGCCGTTGAAGCTCGTGACGATGTCGCCGACCTGGATCGGACCATTGGCGACG
The DNA here is from genome assembly GCA_965283865.1 of Allorhizobium sp. Classification (GTDB taxonomy): domain Bacteria; phylum Pseudomonadota; class Alphaproteobacteria; order Rhizobiales; family Rhizobiaceae; genus Allorhizobium. The sequence goes on along the minus strand of CBDIQA010000001.1, from coordinate 2,331,072 downwards.
GGCCCGCCCTCGACAACGCCGCTGATCATCGCGCCACGGGCGCGGCCGATCTTCATGCTCGTTGCCACTTCGTCGGAGACGGGCTGGATTCGGACGCCGAGCCAGCCGCGACGGGTTTCCCCGAACTCGATCAACTGGTTGACGATGTTTTCGGCAAGCTCCGTCGGGACGGCAAAGCCGATGCCGATCGAACCACCACTCGGCGAGATGATGGCAGTGTTGATGCCGATGACTTCGCCACTCATGTTGAACAGAGGGCCACCGGAATTGCCCTTGTTGATCGCCGCATCCGTCTGGATGAAGTTGTCGTAAGGCCCGGCATTGATGTTTCGGCCGCTGGCAGAAATGATCCCGACGGTCACGGAACCGCCGAGCCCGAACGGGTTGCCGATCGCCATAACCCAATCGCCGATCCGCATCTTGCGGGAATCGCCGAACTTCACCGAGGTCAGCGGCTGTGGCGGTTCGACCTTGAGGACCGAGAGGTCGGTCTTGGTATCCGTGCCGATCAGCTTGGCCTTCAACTTCGAGCCATCCGAGAAGATGACTTCGATATCATCGGCATTTTCGATGACGTGGTTGTTGGTCACGATGAAGCCGGTCGGGTCGATGACGAAACCCGAACCGAGCGAGTTCACCTTGCTGTTGGGCTCTCCGCCCTCGCGGTTCCTGTAGAAGTCTTCAAACAGCTCCTGGAAGGGCGATCCTTCGGGAACCTGCGGAAGCGGTCCCTCGCCTTCTTCCGCGACACTCTGCGATGTCGAGATGTTGACCACGGCACCCAGCAATCCACTGGCGAGATCGGCCACGGAATCGGGCCCCTGTGCGTGAACTGGGGCAGGCGCGCCCACTGCGCCAACAGTCAGCGACGTTCCCACGAGGAGGGCCGACAGAATCATTCGCGACGTGCGGGCGGGTTTCATCATCGGCTTCCTCACTGGGTTGTCTTGGGTCGAACTGAACATAAGGCGGATTGGGAGAAGGGAAAATCACAATTGCCGGAATAGCTCTATCCGCAGCTTGCGACCAGATCTTGTCAGCCGCGAAGAAACCACAGAATGGCTGCGCCAAGGGTGATTGTGGAGAGGCCGATGAGCCGCAATTGATCTTCGGGGATATGCGGCAGGAGCCGCGCCATCCGCACAAGAAAACGAGGGGCCAGCGCATAGGCCAGCCCCTCGATGATCAGAAAGATGGCGATCCCTGCGAACAGGTCATCCATCGTATCAATTGCCGACAGCTGCCGGCGGCGTCACCGGTGCCGGTGCTGCGGCAGGCGGTACCTGTCCAGCTCCGCCAGTGCCAACTCCGCTGTTGAAGAAGCGGAAGAAGTCACTGTCCGGCGAAAGCACCATCGTCGTGCCCTGGTTGCTCATGGACGCCACATAGGCGCGCATGGAGCGATAGAACTCGAAGAAGCTCGGATCCCGCTGGAACGCATCGGCAAAGATGCTGTTACGCTGGGCATCGCCCTCACCGCGCAGGATTTCCGAATCGCGCTGCGCTTCGGCCTGGAGTTCGACGACCTGACGGTCGGCGATCGCCCGGCGACGCTGGCTCTCTTCGTTACCACGGGCGCGGATCAGTTCGGCTTCTGCAAGACGCTCGGCCTTCATGCGCTGGAAGGTCTGCTGCGAGACTTCCTGCGTGAGGTCCGTTCTGCGGATCCGGACATCCGTGACCTGCAGACCAAGGCTTTCGGCAGCGGCCTGGAGGTCGTTACGGACATCAGACATCATCGAACCGCGCTCTTCGGACAAAGCGGCGTCGAAGTTGCGCAGACCGTAGACGCGGCGGAGAGCTGCATCGAGGCGGGTGCGCAGACGCGATTCAGCGGCATCCTGACCGGCCGACGACCGTTTCGCGGAAGCGACGCGGCATCGGTAATGCGGTAGACGGCAAACGCGTCGACTTCGTAGAAGGCGCCACCACGAACCTGCACACGGATGTTGGGCAGGTCGAAGCGCAGTGCGCGATCCTCGACATACTGGACGCGATCGGCATCCATGAAGGCGAAGGGCAGCTTGAAGTAGAGGCCCGGTTCGGCCTTTACGTCCTGGATCTGACCGAAGCGAAGAACGATCGCCTGCTCGCGTTCGTTGACCACGAAGATCGACGAATAGACGAAGAACAGAGCGACGCCGATGGCGATGAGGAAGTAGGGAAGACGGTTCTGCATGTCAGTTCCCTCCCGTCGCCGACTGGCCTGCAGGCTGGCTGCCCGGCTGGCGCGTGATTTCGTTGAGCGGCAGGTAAGGCACAACCCCCTGCTTTTCGTCGATGATCACCTTGTTGGAATTGCGCAGGACGTTCTCCATGGTTTCCAGATAGATACGCTGGCGTGTAACGTCGGGCGCCTTGACGTATTCGTCATAGATCGAGATGAAGCGCTGGGCCTCACCTTCCGCTTCCTTGACGACCTGATCCTTGTAGGCGGCCGCCTCTTCACGGATCTGGGCTGCCTGACCTCGGGCCTGACCGAGACGCTGGTTGGCGTACTGGTTGGCTTCTTCGACAAAGCGGTCTTCGTCCTGCTGGGCGCGCTGCACTTCTTCGAAGGCTTCGGCAACTTCACGCGGCGGGGCGGCGTCTTCGATCGGAACCGCGTTGATCGCGATACCCGAGCCATAGGTGTCCATTGTACCCTGGATAATCGCGCGAACCTGCGTCGAGATCTCCTCACGATTGTCGCGGAAGACGTCCTGAGCCGGACGACGGCCGACGACTTCGCGCATAGCGCTTTCAGCAACCTGCTGCAGCGTCTGCGACGGATCTTCGAGGTTGAAGAGGAAGGCCCGCGGGTCGGAGACCGTGAACAGCACCGAGAACTGGACACTCACGATGTTCTGGTCGCCGCTGAGCATCAGGCCAGCGCCGGGATTGTTCGAGGTCGGGCGGCTGCCGATATTCTGCTGCTGCTCCGTAACCTTGACGATATCGACGGATTCCACAGGCCAGAGATGGAAGTGCAGGCCCGGCATGGACACTTCATCCTTCGGCTTACCGAAGCGAAGTTCAACGCCACGCTCGTCAGGCTGCACGGTATAGACCGCCTGCATCGCCCAGAAGGCGAGAAGCACGATACCGACGATGACGAAAGCGCCACCGTTGAACCCGCCGGGCACGACGTTCTTCAGACGATCCTGACCACGGCGGATGAGATCCTCCAGATCCGGGGGCTGGTTGCCGCCACCGCCGCCACCGCCGCCGCGTGGCCGGTTCGGCCCCTGCCCCCAGGGGCCCTGATTGTTACCGCCGCCGCCGCCGCCGCCCCATGGACCGCCGCCGCCGCCGTTTTGATTGCTCCAGGGCATCAATACCTCTTTGCTGTAAAAAGCTCCCAAGTCCCCCGCCCGCTGGCCGATCGACCGACATGCATGAGGTTCCAAAGGTTTATAGGTATCGTGGTGTCGCCTTTCAACGCGAGGGGGGCAACTTCTTCTGCGGAAAGGGCAAATTTTGCGTTATCAGCGGTCCCTGCGACGGTATATCGCGTAGCGCGTCGGATAATTGTCCTTCTCGCCGGCGGGAACTGCAGTTTCCTCGATCAATTCGAACGCAACCGGATCGATCTCCGGGAAAGACGTATCGCCGTCGACCACCGTCTCGACATGCGTGACATGCAGCACATCGGCAAGCGGCAAGGCCTGGCGATAAATCTCGCCGCCGCCGACAATGCAGACCTCGTCAACGCCAGTCTCGGATGCGATCGCCCTGGCCCGCTCGATCCCCGCCTCGAGGTTCCCGACGGTCTCTACCCCAGGCATTTCGAAGCTCTGACTGCGGCTGACAATGATGTGCGGGCGACCAGGCAGTGGCTTTGATCCGACGGATTCGAAAGTCTTGCGCCCCATCACCAGCGGCTTGCCCATGCTGAGCGCCTTGAAGCGCTTTAGATCCGTCGAGAGCTTCCACGGCATGTCGCCGTCGCGGCCGATGATGCCGTTTTGCGAAACGGCCACGATGATGACGATCTTGACGGGAGCCATGCCGGATCTGCCTTCACCTCGCCTAGACGGCGATCGGTGCCTTAATGGTCGCATCGGCTTCATAGCCGATCAGCGTGAAATCCTCGTAGGCGAAGGAAAACAGGTCCCGGACCTCGGGATTGAGCTTCATGACCGGCAGCGCCTTAGGCGTCCGCGTCAGCTGCAGCTTCGCCTGGTCGAAATGGTTGGCGTAGAGATGCGCGTCACCCAGGGTGTGAACGAAGTCGCCAGGCTCCAGCCCCGTCACCCGCGCCATCATCAGGGTGAGCAGCGCATAGGAAGCGATGTTGAAGGGCACGCCGAGGAAGATGTCGGCGGACCGCTGGTAGAGTTGGCACGACAGCCGCCCATCAGCCACATAGAACTGGAACAGGCAATGGCATGGCGGCAGCGCCATTTCGTCGACAAGCGCCGGGTTCCAGGCGCTGACGATGTGGCGGCGCGAATTGGGATTGGTCTTGATGCTTTCGACGAGCTTGGCCATCTGATCGATATGCCCGCCATCGTAATCCGGCCAGGAGCGCCACTGCGCACCGTAGACCGGTCCGAGGTCGCCATTCTCGTCAGCCCATTCGTCCCAGATGCTGACGCCGTTTTCCTTGAGATAGGCGATATTGGTATCGCCCTTCAGGAACCAGAGCAGTTCGTGGATGATCGACTTCAGATGCAGCCGCTTCGTCGTGATGACGGGAAAGCCATCGGCCAGATCGAATCGCATCTGGTGGCCGAAGACCGAACGCGTGCCTGTACCGGTGCGATCACCGCGGTCGCTGCCGTTCTCCAGAACGTGACGGAGGAGGTCGTGATACTGGTGCATGGATCCATTCATCGAGTCGTTGTCGCCGACATCATATCGCCGCCACAGCCCCGAACCAATGCGTTTTCCAGCTTTATCCCCCGCAGAGGCCCTCACATCCCGTTGTTCGGGATCTCGGGCTGCCGGGGCACCTCGCCGATTGTGCGCCCGCCCTCTTTTCATCGGGTCCGGAAACACCTATATCAGCCATGCCGGGGCCTGCTCCGGCTATGGCAATAAACGGTCGGTGTAATAAACCTATTGGACCCGGGGGCGGTACCCGGCGCCTCCACCAAAAACCGGTCGGTGACGAAGTCTCTTCGGACCGGCTTTTGATGGGGGCGAAATAGGATCGACAAGGGCGTAAAGATCGAACTTTTGCTCGGCATGATACCGCCGTTATCGGGTCACAAGTGTAGTTGCAAACGACAACAACGCTAAGGGTTACGCTCTCGCTGCCTAATGGCGGTGCGGGAAACCCGCTCTAAGTCCTTAGGGTTAGCCCCTTAAGGCGGGGTCCGAAGGCACCTGGCAACAGAAGCCTTCACCTAACTCCCTCCTTTCTCTTTCTCCATGACTTTGCTCGGATTTCGCTGCTACCCGCAGGCGCAGATTTGATGTACATTCGTCAAACCAGTTTCACGCGTCGGGGCTTTTCCGCATCGCCGCGTCATGGCATAAGCCGTCGAAATCGGCATGATTAGGAAAGCAGGGATCTGATGGGGCACGACCACATTCGCTACGACATTCTGGCCCAGGACGCTCTTCGCGGCGTCATCCGCAAGGTCTTGGCCGAGGTTTCCGCGACAGGCCGCCTGCCGGGTGACCACCACTTCTTCATCACCTTCCTGACCGGCGCACCGGGCGTGCGGATCTCGCAGCATCTGAAGGCCAAGTATGCCGAGCAGATGACGATCGTCGTCCAGCACCAGTTCTGGGACCTCAAGGTGACCGACAGCTTGTTCGAGATCGGCCTGTCCTTCTCCGACACGCCTGAGAAGCTGGTGATCCCGTTCAACGCGATCCGCGGCTTCTACGATCCGTCCGTGAACTTCGAACTCGAATTCGACGTGCCGCTGTCCGACGAGGAAGAGAACGACGCCGAAATCACCGCTTACCCGCTCGAAGCCATCGCCAAGCCCGAGGAATCGGAAGCGGCCAAGGCCGACGAGAAGAAGGAAGGCTCCGTCGTCTCGCTCGACGCCTTCCGCAAGAAGCAGTAAGCGCATGACGATCGGCCGGGCCCCTCGCCCGGCCTTTTTCGTGGAGCATCCCCAATGGCAGCCGACATCGTCAACCTCCGCCAGTTTCGCAAGACCAAGGTCCGCAGCGAGCGTGAAGCCGTGGCGGAGCAGAACCGCATCACTCACGGTCGGACGAAAGCGGAAAAGTCCTTGACGCGGGCGCTGAACGACAAGGATGCCCGCCAGCATGAGCAAGGCCGCCTTGAAAAGCCGGATCAGGATTGACGTGAGACCCATGCTGTCGGCCAATCATCCCGACACCGTCTCTCGATGCCTTCATCGGTCAAAGCCATGATCCGCAAGCGTTCGATTACCCTTCATGGCCACCGCACAAGCTTCTCTGTCGAAGATGCCTTTCTCGATGAACTGAAGACGATTGCCGCCAGGCGCGGCTTGAGCTTTGCAGCCCTGGTCGCCGAGATCGATGAGGCAAGACCGCTCGATTCGAACCTCTCCTCTGCGCTGCGTCTCTTTGTCCTGCACGCGCTGAAGCAGGCGCATCCCCTTCCCTAACAAAATACGATGTAGAACATACATATTTAAGAATCGCGATTTACCCTCCATCATGTGTTCGCACGCAGGTGTGAAGATCTCGCTGGTACCGTGTATTGCAACCGGCGGGGCGCTTGAATTTTTCCGTTCAGCTTGAGGTTTTTTATGACAACGATTTCAACATCAACGGGGACCACGCAATCCCTCTCATCATCCTCAGGCAATTCGACATCCGCAGTGAAGGCGCAGATCGCCAGCCTGCAGAAGAGCATTGCAAGCCAGGAAGAGGCCTTGGGTTCGGCCAGCACCGACGACGAAAAGGCAGAGATCAACGAAACACTCACGGAACTCCGTGCTCAGCTGGCCAAGATCGAGGCGCAGCTCGCTCAGCTGAAAGCCGCATCCGAGCAGACTTCGGAAGAACCAGCCAATACGCTGCTATCCGGCGAAAGCGACTTGATCGGCACCACGAACATTTCGGGTGATGTCGAGGACACGCCGTTCGGTGAGAGGACGGCATACGTCTGAGACGCTTTGGAGGACGGCCAGCTTACGTCAGTCGACGCCTGGCAATCCTTCGAACCGAATATCCGGCAGGGGCTGGCGAATGACCCGCTCCTCCGGCGCCACCTGTAGCGTCGGCTGTTCGGGAACCGTGTCGGTCGTCAGTTCCCCCGGCCCCTCCTGAGCGGGCGGCTCGACTGCAGTGTCAGCCGCACCGGCAGCATCTGCCTCCGCTGCCGCCTTTTGCCGCGCCTCCTCCTCCAGCCGCAGACGGTCCGCCTCGGCCTGCGCCCGCTCCTCGGCACGAGAACGAGCAAGGGCGGCTTCACGCCGGAGCCTCTGCTTTTCGAGAACGCTGGCCTGCAAGGCCTCCACGCGCCGACGCTCTGTCTCAAAGGCGCGCAGCGACAGGAAGTTGGTCAGTTCCGTCACGTCGAGCTCAGATGCCGGCTCGAGAACGGGTCCTGTGAGCAGCAGACGCATGTTCGGCTGCGCACCCTCCATGGCGGCATCCCCGGCGTCAAAGCCGATCCCGACCTCCGCATCGAGCGTGCCTGCGCGCAGGTCCAGCCGTAGCGCGCCATCGAGCTTCGCCTCTACCGTCTGATGGGTCGCGGCCTGCACCCGCACTGTTCCATCGGAGAGTGCGAAAGGCACGGTGACATCACCGAGCTGCGACGCATCGTCAGTGACCAGACGCTCGGCCAGTGCCAGCACCTTCTCCTGGTTGATCTCGGTACCGAGAGCATCCGCCTCGGTAATGATCCGCGGCATGGCCTTGAGGTCGAGGCCGCCCACGGTAAGCCCCTTCACCCGGACCTGCCCGGATCCACTTGCCAGCCCGATGAGTTCGGTCGGCGTCTTGCCGCCCCCTTCCACGACAAAGGTGACATCCATCCGACCGGATGGGCTATCTTTCGCCTCGATGCCGCGCTCGACACGCAAGGCATTGAGACTGCGGGCGAGATCGCTGTCGGCAAGGTCGAGGCGAGCCTGCAGGAAACCATTTCCATCCGTATTGGCAACCGAGAGCCGTCCGGTCATCTTTCCGCCCAGCCAGTCGGCAGAGACCTCGTCCAGGGTCAACTCGCCGCCGCGGTTGCGGAGTTTGGCGCCGACATCAGTCATCGCCTCGCCCAGCCCCGGCCAGAAGCGCTTGACGGTCAGGCCAAGGTCGAGATCGAACGGCAGGGCGACGGGACTGAGAGCAACCTCCGACAGTGCACCACTCGCGGGATCGGTGAGTGACCCGACCATGATCTCCGCCAGCCAGTCCAGATCGAGTTGATCGACGGCCACCGTCCCGGCGATGGATGGGACAGTTGCCGTCAGGTCGACACTGCCCTGGGCACTAACCTCTTGGCCGACCAGCTGGCCCTTCATCGTCTCGACCGCAAGCTTGCCTTCAGCAAGCGCAAACTGAATCTCGCCCGCCACGGGCAAACCGGTTGCGGCATCGGGAAGGCTGAGCCCGAGCGCCATCAGGTAGGGACCGACATCCTCGCTGTCGAGCAACACCTTCCAGCCACCATCGAGGAGGTTCGGCGTGTCGAGCGACGTCAACCGCGCGGTCGCGTCGAGCGTCGTCACGGCACCGGCAAAGCGCACCACGGCATCCGCATTCCCGTCACCGGCGGCTTCCAGCGTAAGCGTCAGAACACCGCCTTCGCCGATGGTCCAGGGCAAGGGATCAAAGCCCACCTGCCCGAGAAGGATCTGCGCCTCCTGGTTTTCAAGCCGAAGATCGATCGTCCGCTTTCCGCCTGTGAAGAGCGAGGTGAAGCTTTCGGCGCCTGCCTTGACGGAGACAGCGCTGTCGTTGACGCGCCCACTTGTCTCCAGGCTGATCGCGCCCGCTTCAGGCACGCTCAGGACCATCCGCAGATCGGTATTCTCATACCAGGATGCAGCATTCGCGAGGCGCGCGATGAGGGGGCTGTTTGGAACCCGTTCCTGAAGCAGCGCGAGGAAGGGTCCGGGATCGGCAGACGAGAATTGGACCTGCGCCGCGCCGACCGGCTGAGTTTCGGCGTCACGCAGATTGCCGCTGATGCGCAGCGTGCTGCCGGCCACACTGCCGAGGTTCAGGCGCTCGATCTCGAGCTGACCGTCCTGATAGGTTGCGATCGCTTCGACTTCCTCCGCCGTCACGCCGAAAGCCCGCAGCGCATCGACCTTCAGCCGTGTCGCCACCCGCTCCGCAAGCAGCCGCTGTTCGGCATCCTCACCGACCATGAGGGCGGCAATCGCCCGTGCAGCGTCGAGGTCGAGCCCTTCGCCCATGAGATCGATGGAAAGGCTGGCCGCCACGCCATTGCGCGATTCCCGTTCGATCCGGCCTTTGAGCGGCTCTGCCCCAATGGCAAGCTCCAGATTCTCGAAGCGCTGCAGGTCGGGGGTCAGGTTCACCGAAGCAGAAAAGCCCGCAGACGCAAGCCCGCGGATCGCCGGATCCACACGGCCGGAGATCCAGGTGGCCAATCCCGACGGCTGCGTCGAGGCAACCAGCAGATTGCCCTCGAAAGACGGCGTACCCACGAGCACCAATCGTCCGCTCGCCTCCACCTGCGTGCGCCCCGGCAACAGGCCGACCGCTCTATCAACGGTCCAGCCGTCGCCGGCCGGCCGGACGTCGAGCTGCAGGTCGCGAAACACCGTGTCGCCGGCCACGATCGCCGGCAGGCGCAGCGTGGCTCGACCGGGGACCTTGGGGACTGGGATCTTAGCTGCCGTCGACATGAGAAGCGCCATGCGCTGCTGCATGGAAACGGAACCATTGCGTGCCGTCTTGGCCTGGCTTCCGCCCGCCGCAAGCCGGTTCACATCGACCTGCTGGCCCTCGGCGGTCAGCAGGAATTCGGGATTTGCACCCGTATCGAGCTTGGCTTCGCCCGTGATCACGTAAGGGTCGGCGATCTCACCCAGTTCGAGGCGGTAGGTCGGGATCGCGATGCTGTCATTGGCGAGTTTGAACTCGCCGCGCACCCGCGGCGCAGGAACCGGCTTCTGGCCTTGATCTGAGGTGGGTTCAGCCGCGACCTTCCATGTGGAGGTAAAATTACCCGTATAGTGCGGCTTGCCCTCTTCGAGCGCGAGTTCACCCTCCAGCATCAGGTCGAAGGGTCGCATCTCCGGATCGATCCGCAACCGAAGCGGCAGCGCTGCACCGATGGGCTCCGACGTCGTCAGGCCGAAGCGCGCCGCCTCCCCGTCGAGAGCGGCGGCTCCCTCGACCGACCAGGGTCCTGCCAGCGTGCGGGCCGAGATGGCGGCATCGAGATTGGTGAGAATGCGGTCGCGGCCCGACTGCTGATCGATGAACTCGATCGTGCCACCGCTGACGGAGACCTTCTCGAGCACGACGGTGCGCGCCGGAAGGCGGGGCTGGCTGCCGCGCAGCCAATCGAGTGTTCCGTCAGCCAGCAGTCGGATGCGTGCCTTCGGCTCTTCGATCCGCATGTCGAAGATCCGCGCTTCTCCGGAGAGGAAGGGCGCCAGTTCGGCATCGAGGGAAAAGCGCGCCACGCGGACGAGCGGCGTGCCGTCGATATCGGTACCGACGGTGACATCCTCCATCGTGACCGAAGGAAACGGCAGGATGCGGGCGCTGACGGCACCATTGACCACGACCTTCTTGCCGAGCAACTGGCTCGCCTGGTCCTCAAAGTTTTGCCTGAAATTGGTCCAGTCGACAAAAACTGGCGCCAGCAGCGCGGCAAAGAGCGCAACCACCAGAAGTCCGCCGAGCGTTACCAGTATGCGTCCGAGCACCGAATGCCACTCCCTTGATTGACGGCCCGAAGGTAACGCAATTCACCGCCGGGGCAACCCGCAAGCTCTTGCAGTCACAGGCGAAAGATCTTGCCCGGGTTGAAGATGTTGTCGGGGTCCAGCCCCGCCTTGATCGCCCGCATGGCAGGCAGCGCCGAGCCGAGCTCCTGTTCCAGATAGCCGATCTTGCCCTGCCCGATCCCATGCTCGCCGGTGCAAGTGCCCTCCATCGAAAGCGCACGTCCGTTAAGCCGCTCAAGGAAAGCTTCCGCCTTCGCAACGTCTGTCTCGTCCTTGTCGTTGAAGAGCAGGAGAACGTGAAAATTGCCGTCGCCCGCATGGCCGACGATCGGCGCGAGGAAGCCTTGCTCGCGAATGTCGGCCTGGGTTGCCGCCACACATTCGGCGTGGCTCGAAATCGGCACGCAGACATCAGTCGACAGGGCCGCAAGTTCCGGCGCCAGCGCCCGGCTCGCCCAATAGGCATTGTGGCGCGCCTTCCAGAGCAGGGTCCGCTCCTCCGCATTGGCGGTATAGGCAAACTCGCCGCCGCCGAATTCGGCAGCGATCTCGCCGAACTGCGCAGCTTGCAGGGCGACCGTCTCCTCCGTCCCGTGGAATTCCACGAAGAGCGTGGGACGCTCGGCATAGGAGAGCTTCGAATAGGCATTGCAGGCGCGGATCTGCATCTCGTCCAGCAGCTCGATGCGGGCGACGGGAATGCCCATCTGGATCGTCGTGATCACCGCATTGCAGGCATCTTCGAGCGTTGGAAAGGCGCAGACGCCGCCGCTGATCTTGGCCGGAATACCCTGCAGGCGCAGCGTCACCGAGGTGATCACCCCGAGCGTGCCTTCCGAGCCGACAAACAAGCGGGTGAGGTCGTAGCCGGCCGACGACTTGCGCGCCCGCTGCGCCGTGCGGATCTCCTCACCATCAGCGGTGACGACGGTAAGCGCCAGCACATTGTCCTTCATCGTGCCGTAGCGCACAGCATTGGTGCCGGAAGCCCGCGTCGCCGTCATGCCGCCGAGCGAGGCATTGGCACCGGGATCGATGGGGAAGAACAGCCCGGTATCGCGCAGATAGGTGTTGAGGTCCTCCCGGGTTACGCCGGGCTCCACGGTGCAGTCGAGATCCTCGGCGTTCACGCTGATGATCCGGTTCATCCGGGTGAAATCGACCGAGATGCCGCCGAAGGGGGCGTTGACCTGTCCCTCGAGCGAGGAACCGGTGCCGAAGGGCACGATCGGCACGCGATGCGCGGCGCACACCCGGACCACCTCCCGCACATCGTCGCTGCTTTCGACGAAGACGACACCATCAGGCCGCTGCGACGGCAGATAGGTGGTGGTGTGGCTGTGCTGGTCACGGAAGGATTGTCCGGTCTGGAAACGCTCACCGAAACGCTGCTTGAGGATGGGCAAAACCAGCGCGATGCCCTCTTCGTTGCGCTTGCCGTCGATCACATCCTTGCGGGCCATCCGCGACCTCCCGATACAGTGTCATAGGGCGCGTCGGCACTGCGCCGACACGCCCCTGCTATGGGATAGGGTTCGGGAATTGTCCAGACGTCCGAAGGGCGCAGCAGGAGCATGGCGCCCCTCCCTGTCACTCTGCTGCGATCCGCGGCGGCAAGCCCGCATCATTGGCGATCTTGAGCGTCGCATCCTCCAGTTCCGTCTTCAGGCGTGCTTCTTCCTGAGCATGCGGCTTGGAGAAGCGGGCGAGCATCAGATAGGCGACCGGTGTGATGTAGAGCGTCACCAGCGTCGCAAAGCCGAGACCGCCGACGATCACCCAGCCGAGCGCGATGCGCGCTTCCGCACCCGCCCCTTGGGCGAGCACCAGCGGCACGCCGCCAAGCACGGTCGCGATCATCGTCATCATGACCGGACGCAGACGGATCGTGCAGGCCGTCTCGATCGCCTCGCGCACCGAGAGCCCCCGGTCGCGCAGCTGATTGGCGAATTCGACGATCAGGATGCCGTTCTTCGCCATGACCCCGACAAGCAGCACAAGGCCGATCTGACTGTAGACGTTGAGCGACGATCCCGTGACGACGAGTGCGAACACGGCACAGGCAAGCCCGAGCGGCACCGTCGCCATGATGATGACGGCGAGGACACCACGCTTTCGAACTGCGCCGCGAGTACGAGGAAGATGATCGCAATCGCAAAGCCGAAGGTGAGCGCCATGCCATAGCTGTTCTGCTCCAGCGTCGCGGCCTCGGCGAGCGGAAGCAGACGCGAACCCGGCGGCAGAACCGGCTGCGCGATCTCCGTCACCATCTCCACGGCGTCACCGAGGGCAACACCATCGCCGAGGCCTGCCGAGAAGGAGACCGAGGCAAGCTGCTGCTCGCGGTTCAACGTCGGCGAAACAGCGTTTTCCTCGAGAGACGCGATCGACGACATCGGCACAACGCGGCCGTCCGAAGTCGTCAGGAAGATGTTCTCAAGATCCGTCGGATCGTTGATCGGCTGCGTGCTCGACACCAGACGAACCGGGATCGAGTTGCCGTCGACAAAGACATCGGTGACCGAACGGCCCTCGAGCAGCGCCTGCAACGAAGTGCCGATCGCCCCGATATCGATGCCGAGATCGGATGCCCGCTCGCGGTCGATCGTGACGGAGATCTGCGCCTGGCTCGGTTCGTTGTCGAGGCGAGGCGTCTGGAACTCCGGCCGGTCCCGGAGCTGATCGACAATCTGAAGGGCCGCTGCCGTCAGCGTCTCATGGTTGGAGCCGACGACCGCCATTGGCAGGCCGCTGCCGGCACCGCGGATGCGAAGGCTGTTCGATTGGAAGACGTTGCCGCGCAGCGCCGGCACTTGAGCGGCGGCAGCATTCACGTCCTGCACGATCTGGTCCTGGGTCCGCTCGCGCTCCGACCAGGGCGCCAGCGTCATCACCATGAAGGCGCTGTTGGAGGAGCCCTGACCCGAGATCGAGAAGATATTCTGGATCTCACCGCTGTCGCGCAGTGGCTTGAGTTTCTCCTCGACCCGCTGCAGCTGATCGCGCGTGTAGGAAAGGCTCGAACCCTGCGGCGTCGAAAGCCGCATCATCACCATGGAGCGGTCTTCGCGCGGCGTGATTTCGCTCTGGATCGCCGTGAAGGCCACATAGGCCGCAGCGGAGAACACCAGGGCGAAAACGCCGACGATCAGCGGGTTGACGAGGCAGGCGCGGAGCGTCCGGGCATAAAAACCGGCAAAGCGATTGCCGAAGGCGCCCAATACGCCGTGATCCTCCTTGGTTTCCCGCGTCAGCATGCGCGACGCCATCATCGGGCACAATGTCAGTGCCGTGACCGAGGAGAGCAGCACGGCGAAGGCCAGCACGAAACCGAACTCACGGAAAAGGCCACCGAGCTGGCCGGGCAGGAAGGAGAGCGGCACGAAAACCGCGGCAAGCGTTGCCGTCGTCGCAAGCACGGCGAAGAACACCTCTTGCGTGCCGAGAACAGCAGCCGCTCGCGGTCCCATCCCCTCGGACCGTCGACGCACGATGTTTTCGAGCACCACGATCGCGTCATCGACGACGAGACCGGTTGCAAGCACGATCGCAAGCAGGGTCAGGATATTGAGCGAGAAGCCGACGAGATAGATCGCAACCAGCGTTCCGATCAAAGCCACCGGCATGGTCAATGCCGGGATCAAGGTCGCCCGCCAATCGCGCAGGAAGAGATAAAGCACGACGAGAACGATCACGGCAGAGAGACCGAGTGCCAGCTCGACTTCGTGCAGCGCGCCCTGGATGAAGACCGCGTCGTCACTGGTGATGATCACCCGCGTGCCGTCTGGCAGCGCGCTCGCCATCGCATCCACGGCGGCATGCACGCCTGCCGAGATGTTCAGTGTATTGGACTGCGCCTGGCGAATGATGCCAAGGCCGACACCCTGAACGCCGTTGGATCGAAGCGAGGTCGAACCGTCATCGGGCCCGAGCGTCACGGTTGCCACGTCGCCCAACCGCACGCGATCACCGATCAGCACGTTCTCGAAATCATCGACGGTGGTGAGGCTGGCTGTTGCCCGAACGACGATGTCCTGCGTCTGCGACTCGAGCGAACCGGCGGGAACGTCGAGCGAGGAATTCTGTAACGCGGTCGCAAGACTGGCCACACTGAGGCCGCGGCTCGCAAGCGCCGCCTGGTTGACGTCGATGCGGAAGACCTTTTCCTGGTCGCCATAGATCTGCACGTCGGCAACGCCTTCGACAGCCGCCAGTCGGTCAGAGATCTCGTTCTCCACCAACAGCGTCAGATCTTCCATGGAGAGCGTCGTGGATGTCACGGCAAGCCGCATGATCGGCTGGGAATCGGCATCCGCCTTGACGATCCGCGGTTCGTCCGTGTCGTCGGGCAACTGGTTGCGCACACGGCCCAGCGCATCGCGCACATCGTTTGCGGCAACGGCGAGATCGACATTGTCGCTGAATTCAAGCGTCGTCCGGCTTTCCCCAAAAGACGAGCGCGAGGACATCGATTTCAGACCGCTCACGCGGGCAACGGCGCCCTCGATGATCCGGGTGACTTCCTGATCCATCGTTTGCGCGGAAGCACCGTCGTAATCGGTGCTGACCGTGATCACTGGCTGGTCGACGTCAGGCAATTCGCGAATTTCGATCCCTGCAAGAGCTGCAAGACCCGCGACGACAAGAAGGGTGTTGAGGACCGCCGCCAGAACCGGCCGGCGGACAAAGAGCGCAGTAAAGCTGCGCCCGGACTGTTCGGAACCGTTATCTGTCGCGCTCATCGTACGGCAACCTCCTCGGAACCTGCCTTGGCCTGACCGGCAATCTCGACCGTTCCACCCTCACGCACGCGCTGCAGGCCTTCGACGGCAACCAGGTCACCCTCCTTGAGCTGCGCCTCGACCAGGATCTGATCGGAATTGCGCTGGACGATCCGCACGCGCGTCTTCACAGACTTGTTATCGACGATCTGCCAAACGAAGGAGCCTTCGCCGTCCCACTGGACGGCAAGCGGGTTGACCGCCGCATAGCTGTCGCCCGGGAAGCGCATGCCGACGGCAAAGGACATGCCCGCGCGCAGCACGTCATCGGGATTGTCGATCTTGGCGCGGATCCGGATGGTGCGGCTTGCCTCGTCAACGCGGCTGTCGACCGCTTCCACGCTGCCCTGGAAGACCTGACCCGGGCGAGAAACGGAATTGGCCTCAACCGGCATGCCCGGCCGCACGGCTACGGCGAAACGCTCCGGTGCCCAGAAGTCGACCAGCAACTGGCTGCGATTGTCGAGGGACACGATAGCAGTTGAATTCGTCACATTGTCGCCGACGCTGACGCCGACGATGCCGATGATACCGTCGATCGGCGCCACAATGTCACGACGCTTCAGATTGAGCTCGGCGGTGGTCAGCTGCAACTGCGCCTGTTCCTCGGCAATTTGCGCGTCGAGAACGTCGAGGCGAGAGAAGCTCTGCAGGTTCCGATAGGACTCGGCCTTTTCCTTGGCGCTGCGCAGCGCAACGGCCGCTTGGTCCCGCAGAATCACCTGTTCCTCGCGGTCGAGGCGGGCGATCACGTCGCCCTTCGTCACCTTCTGGCCCGAGGAGACTAGGATTTCCGCGATCGTACCGGAGGCCTGCGGCATGACGGTCACGGCTTCGATCGCCTCACCGTCGCCGATTGCGCTCAGCCGATCATTCACTACACCCATGGCGACCGGCTGGGTTGCAACGAGAATGGCCTGGTTGCCACCGCCACGACGATTGCCCTGACCTTGGCCCTGTCCAGAGCCTTGCCCGCCGGACTGTGCTTGCTGCCCGCCCTGCCCCTGACCGCGTTGGCCCTCGCCCGCTCCTTCAGCGTCGCCACCCGAAATGAGTGCCACGGCGGATGCCGGAACGCCCATGGAAACCAGCGTCTGGCCGGCCCCCGGCGAGAGATAAACCCAGGAACAGAGGCCAACGAAAAGAAGGGCAATACTGATGGCGAGTTGCTTCCAAAGCGGCATGCAAGGCTCCAAATAAATCGAACTGGATGATGGTGGTTAAGTATCGGGCGCAAACCGGAACTGGCAATGCCTGAACGGCAAGCTTACTGATTTGTAATCTCGCAACTTTTCACGCCCGCGTGATCGCGTCGACCACTGAGGCGGTCATTCCACTGTTTGCGGAATTGTAGCACGATGGGAGACGGAAGACCTCGGAAATCCGTGGGTTGGCGGGCGCGAGGAATAAAACCAGAACGCCGTCACTGGCCTTTCCGACCCGAATCACTACATTGAGCCGCATGAGTAACGGTTTCGACGACATTCCCTTCTTCGATGAAGAGCCTGCGCCGCGCAAGCCGGCCGCTTCCCCTTCCCCAGTTCCAGCGCCCGCGCCGGGCGTACCCTCCGGCGGCGGCCTCGGCATTGCGGCCCGCGCCATGGCCGCACGCGATCAGGCCCGCGCGCCCGATTATCTCTCCGGCCTTAACCCGGAACAGCGCGAAGCGGTCGAAACCGTCGATGGCCCCGTCCTCGTCCTCGCAGGTGCCGGTACCGGCAAGACCCGCGTCCTGACGACCCGTATCGCCCACATCCTAGCCACAAATCGTGCCTTCCCGAGCCAGATCCTTGCCGTGACCTTCACCAACAAGGCAGCGCGCGAGATGAAGGAGCGTATCGGCCATCTCGTCGGTGGCGCGGTCGAGGGCATGCCATGGCTCGGCACCTTCCACTCGATCGGCGTGAAGCTGCTTCGTCGCCACGCCGAACTGGTGGACCTTACCTCAAGTTTCACCATTCTCGACACAGACGACGTCGTACGGCTGATCAAGCAGATCATCCAGGCCGAAGGTCTGGACGACAAGCGCTGGCCGGCCAAGCAATTCGCCCAGATGATCGACGGCTGGAAGAACAAGGGCCTCGACCCGGCACAGATCCCGGAAGGTGACGCCCGCGCCTTCGGCAATGGCAAGGGTCGCGAACTCTATGCTGCCTATCAAGGGCGCCTAAAGACCCTAAACGCGTGCGATTTCGGCGACCTGCTTCTGCATCCGATCCGGATGTTTAAAGCCAATCCGGACTTGCTGAAGGAATACCACCAGCGCTTCAAATACGTGCTGGTCGACGAATATCAGGACACCAACACCGCCCAGTACATGTGGCTGCGCCTGCTTGCCCAGCGCCCGCCCGGTGTGCCGCAGAATGTCTGCTGCGTTGGCGACGATGACCAGTCGATCTATGGCTGGCGCGGCGCGGAAGTGGACAACATCCTGCGCTTCGAGAAGGACTTTCCGGGCGCCAAGGTGATCAAGCTGGAGCGCAATTACCGTTCGACAGAACACATTCTGGGCGCCGCCGGCTTCCTGATCGCCCATAACGAAGGCCGCCTCGGCAAGACACTGTTCACCGACCGCGTCGATCCGAATGATGACAAGGTGGTCGTGCATGCCGCCTGGGATTCGGAAGAAGAAGCCCGCGCCGTCGGCGAGGAAATCGAGCAGCTCCAGCGCAATCAGCATCCACTGAACAACATGGCGATCCTGGTCCGCGCATCCTTCCAGATGCGCGAATTCGAAGACCGCTTCGTCACGCTCGGCCTCAACTACCGCGTCATCGGCGGCCCGCGCTTTTACGAGCGCCTCGAAATCCGCGATGCCATGGCCTATTTCCGCCTGGTCAGTCAGCCGGCCGACGACCTCGCCTTCGAGCGCATCGTCAACACGCCGAAGCGCGGCCTCGGCGACACGACGATCCGCAACCTGCACGACTATGCCCGCGCCCGCGACATCCCGATGCTCGCCGCCGCCGCCGATATCATCGAGACGGACGAGCTGAAGCCGAAGGCTCGCAAGGCGCTCTTCGACGTCGTCACCGATTTCCGCCGCTGGCAGTCGCTGCTGGAAAACACGCCGCATACCGCACTGGCCGAGCAGATCCTCGACGAGAGCGGCTACACGGCCATGTGGCAGAACGACAAGTCCGCCGAAGCGCCGGGACGTCTGGAAAACCTCAAGGAACTCATCCGCTCGATGGAAGCCTTCGAGAGCCTGCGCGGCTTCCTTGAACACGTCTCGCTGGTCATGGATGCCGAGACCAACGAAAATCTCGACGCCGTCTCGATCATGACGCTGCATTCGGCCAAAGGCCTGGAGTTCGAAACAGTTTTCCTCCCAGGCTGGGAAGAAGGCCTTTTTCCGCACCAGCGCGCCCTCGACGAAGGCGGTCGAGCCGGTCTTGAGGAGGAACGTCGCCTAGCTTACGTCGGCATCACCCGGGCCAAAAGGCGATGCCATATCTGGTTCGTGGCTAACCGGCGCATTCACGGCCTCTGGCAGTCAACCAAGCACTCGCGCTTTATAGATGAGCTCCCGCCAGCACACGTCGAAGCAGCCGAAGCCGAGACCTCCTATGGCGGCTATGGCCGCAACCCCTATGGCCAATCCCGCTTCGACAAGCAGGAGCCCTTCCAGAACAGCTATTCGACGCCCGGCTGGAAGCGCGCCCAGGCGAACAAGACGGATGCCACCCGCGACAACTGGGGCAATCGCTCCGGCCATGCAGTGGAGCGGATCGGTTACGGTGAAAGCGGCCCGAGGGCAAAAACCATCGACGGCGAACTCGTCGCCAAGTCGACGGCGACCGAACCGTCCCGCTTTTCCGTCGGCGACCGCGTCTTCCACATCAAGTTCGGCAACGGCAATATTTCGTCGATCGAGGGCAACAAGCTGACGATCGATTTCGACCGTGCCGGTCAGAAGCGCGTGCTGGATGGATTTGTCGAGAAGGCCTGAAGCTCCATGTTCGCGGGTCTTCAGGCAGCGCACTAAGACCGCACGGTCGTAAGTCTCAGGCCGCGTCGTGGACTTCTTCCGCCGAGAAGGCGAGCTGCCAGTGACGGCGGCAGAGCGAGGTATACGTTTCGTTGCCGCCAATTAGCACCTGAGCGCCATCCCGCTGCGCCTTGCCGTCTTCACCCATGCGCACGACCATGGTTGCCTTGCGGCCGCAATGGCAGATCGACCGCGCTTCCGTCAGTTCGTCGGCAATCGCCAGCAGACCGCGGGATCCCGGGAAGAGCTCGCCACGAAAATCCGTGCGCAGACCATAGGCCATGACCGGCAGATCGAGCACATCGACAACTCGCGACAATTGCCAGACCTGATCCGTTGTCAAAAACTGCGCCTCGTCGACGAAGACACAGGAGAGCGGTGATGCCTCATGATCTGCCTTGATGGCCGCGAAGAGATCCTCTTCCTGACCAAAGGCATCGGCTTCTGCCTTCAGTCCGATCCGCGACCCGATGAAGCCCTTGCCCGCGCGATTGTCGAGCGCGCTGATCAGCATGGCGACCCGCATGCCGCGTTCCTGGTAGTTATAGGCCGCCTGCAAAAGCAAAGTCGATTTGCCGGCATTCATGGTGGCGTAGATGAAATGAAGTTTGGCCAAGGCGTCGCTACTGTCGAAGGAGTGTCATTCTGTTGCCGCACTTGTAGGAAGATCGGCAGCACGGGACAAGCAGGTGGCGGCCATTGCCAACAGCGAAAATCGCACGGCGCTTCGTTCGGGAGGCTTCGCGCCCGATCCCGGCTGCAGACCGCTTAAACTCGATTGGGATCACTGAGAGTGAGTTGAAGAGAGCACGAAATGTCCACGAGTGAGCTGAGATTTAATCGCGAGGCTACCTCAATGCGTCCGAGTTGACGCCCCGGTGGAGCTTGCTATGACTGCGAGCCCTGCCGCCTGTCTCATGGAGTTCCGCTTTGCAGTTCCTGCCCGAAAGCCGCCAGTCCCTGGCGGTCTATCTGATAAACATGGATCGTGCGACCGATCGCCTTGGAGAGATGGAGCGGAAAACGCGCGACGTCGGGCTCGTCTTCGAGCGCGTGTCAGGTGTGGACGGACGCAAGATCGTATTCCCGACGCCTGAGTTCAGCGAATTAAGCTACAAGCTTCTGCACGGCAGGCGCACCGTCCCGCCCGAAGTTGGCTGCTACCTCAGCCATGTGGAATGCGCCCGGCGCCTGCTCGCCAGCGATGCCGATCTCGCACTCATCATCGAGGACGATGTTTCGTTCGAGCAGGACTTCATCGAGACCGTGGATCTAGCGGCGCTTCATCGCAACGACTGGGATTTGCTGCGTCTGACAACGGTCAACCGAGGTCGAAAATACACATTTAAGAGCCTCAAGCCCGGCCGAGGCCTCGCTATTGCCCTGACGCGTGAAAAAGGTGCCGGAGCCTACGTCATCAATCGGAAGGCCGCGCGGTGGATCGTCGAAAAGCTTGTCCCGATGAGACTTGCCTACGACATCGCCTTTGACCTGGAATATCTCTACGGTCTGCGGGCTGCATTTGTGTATCCGCTGGTCGCAAGCCAGCACTCGGAGCATGAGACTCAGATCCAGACGAACATCAACAGCTACAAGCTGCCCCGCTGGCGCTACCTGACGGTTCTCCCGTATCGGACCTATCTGGAGGTGACGCGCTTCGTCAGTCGCGGCCTCACATTTCTGAGGCACAAGCTCATCTCTCGCTGAGAGGCTCAGCCCTGGGCTGCTTCCTCGCGGTGCAGCCACATCAGCTCGATCTGGACAGCCGCCTGGAAGTCCATGATCTCGGCGCGCATCTCGTCTTCCGGGCAGCCCAGCGCCAGAAGTTCGTTGCCGAGACCCCGGCAGGTCGTCTTCCAGAATTCGGTCGCGGCATAGCCATTCAGGCGATCGAGTTCGATCGCCGAGCGGCGCACCAGGTCCCTACGGTTCGCGAGCGGAAAGAAGGCGATGGTCGGGTTGGTCGTGCCGTTCATGGCTTGGCTACTCATGCGAAACATCCTCACGTTACGGCATGTGTTTAGAATCACATGGTTAACGTTCCGTTTCGCATCAAGCCGAGACACGCCAAAGTGTCCCGAAAGTGAACCCGCCCGAGACATTGGGGCGGGTTCAAAAGGCTTCAAAAAGGTCAGTCAGGCAGTGTGTAGGCGATGACATAATCACCCGGTGTCGTGCCGACCGAGCCATGCCCGCCGGCCACCATGACGATGTACTGCTTGCCGTTGTCCAGCGCATAGGTCATCGGCGTTGCCTGGCCACCCGCCGGCAGACGGCTTTCCCAGAGCTGATCGCCGGTGGTCAAGTCATAGGCACGCAGGTAGTTGTCGACTGCGGCCCCGAGGAAGACGACGCCACCCTTGGTGATCATCGGCCCGCCGATGCCAGGCACGCCCACCTTGAACGGCAGCGGCAGCGGCGTCATGTCGTAGACCGTGCCGTTCCGCTTCTGATAGGCGATCTCACCGGTCTTCAGATCGACGCCGGCAATCGTGCCCCATGGCGGCGCCTGGCAGGGAATGCCGAGCGGCGACAGGAACGGACCCATGATGACACCGTAGGGCGCGCCCTCGTTACGGTTCAGCCCCTGCTCGGACCCTGTCGCACCCTCCTGCTTCGGCGGGATCTGGTCACGCGGCACAAGGCGGGAGGTGAAGGCGAGGTAGGTCGGCATGCCGAACATCACCTGCCGCTCCGGATCGACCGCCACGGAGCCCCAGTTGAACGTGCCGAAATTGCCGGGATAGACGATCGTGCCTTCCAGCGATGGCGGCGTGTACTGCCCTTCGTATTTCAGCTGGTGGAACTGGATACGGCACATCATCTGGTCGATGATGGTCAACCCCCACATGTTGCTTTCGGTCATCGTCGGCGGCCGGAAGGTCAGATCCGAAATCGGCTGCGTCGGCGCGGTGAAGTCTTCGGGAATCGCCCCACCGGGTGCCGGCAGTTCGCGAACCGGAATGATCGGCTCGCCACTGCGCCGGTCCAGCACATAGATGTCGCCCTGCTTTGTCGGCCCGATCAGTGCCGGCACGACTGTGCCGTCTTCACGGTTGAGGTCCATCAGCACTGGCTGCGCGGGCACATCCATGTCCCATAGGTCATGATGCACGGTCTGCCGCACCCAGCGATCCTGTCCCGTGTTCACGTCGAGCGCGACGATCGAGGAGGAGTATTTCTCCACACTCTCGCTGCGTCCCATGCCGAGCTGGTCAGGAACCTGGTTGCCGAGCGGGATATAGACGAGGCCAAGCGCCTCATCGACCGAGAAGATCGACCAGCTGTTCGGAGAATTCGGCGTGTAGGTCTCGTCGGGGCCGATCGGAGCAGTGTCCGTGGGGTTACCGCTGTCCCAGTTCCAGACCAGTTCGCCGGTGTTGACATCGAAGGCACGGATCACGCCGGACGGCGACTGCGTCGAATAATTGTCGTTGACGGCACCGCCAATAATGATCTTGCCAGAAGCAATGACCGGCGGCGAGGTCGAGTAGTAATAACCCGCCGGATTGTAGGGCATGTTCTGCTCGAGACGCAGCGTGCCGGCATTGGCGAAATTCTCACAGATGGCGCCGGTTCCGGCATCAAGCGCGATCAGACGCGCGTCCGAGGTCGGCAGGTAGACGCGTTCGGCGCAAACAGTGCCTTCAACGGCTGTCGGATCGCGGTAATAGGTGACACCGCGGCAGGTCTGGTGCTGGCGGTCGGGTTCGAGGCCGGCATTCGGGTCGAACTTCCACTTTTCCTGGCCGGTCGCTGCATCCACGGCAATCGCCCAATTGTGGGGCGTGCAGAGATAGAGCGTGTCGTCGACCTTAAGCGGCGTGACCTGATAGGTCGTCTCGCCGACGTCCTGCGGCAGCTTCACGTCGCCGGTCTGATAGGTCCAGGCGATCTTGAGATCCTTGACATTGTCCGTGTTGATCTGGGTGAGCGGCGAATAGCGCTGACCGTAATTCGTGCGGCCATACTGGTGCCAGTCGCCATCCGGAACATCGCCTCCGAGCGCGGGAGCGGCTGCGACCTGTTCGGTCGGAAGCGCACCCTCGTGCCCGTAGGTTTCGACGAACAGGGAAATGCCGGCGACGACCACTGCGATCAGGATCGGCACGGCAACCGGCAACACGGGTGCCGCCACGCGGTCGCGACGATGCGCTGGGCCAAGACGCTTACGGATCGCAGGCAGCATCAGCCAAAGACCAAGGACGACGATGAGACCACCGCGCGGTCCGAGCTGCCACCAGTCGAGACCGACTTCCATAACCGCCCAGACGAGGCTCACGATTATGAACACGCCGTAAACCCACAGCGCCTCGGCACGCTTGAGGTAAAGCAGGAGAGCGGTGGCCAGGAAGGCAAGCCCGGCCAGAAGGAAATAGGGACTGCCACCCAGGGTCAGGAGCTGAATGCCCCCTGCCCCAAGGACAAGCCCCAGGATCCCGAAGACGACGGCGGTAACGATGAGAAACATGCCGGTTCCATTCGATTTTTTTGAAAATTGCGGATCTGACCGCAGGCGCGGCCGGGTCGAAGAACGACTTCAGTCGGAACGATGGAACCAATCGATTGTTCCATCTTTCGGAACCCGCTGAAATCGGGATTGCCGCCCTTGATCCTGAGCGCCGTCATTGCCATCTTGCGCCGCACAAGAAATGGAGCCCGATCATGACCAAGGCCCTGCTGCTCATCGACATCCAGAACGGCTTTTGCCCCGGCGGCAACCTGCCGGTCTCAGATGGAGATGCGGTCGTCCCCGTCGCAAACCGCCTGATGGCAAGCGGCGTTTACGAACTGGTCGTCGCATCGCAGGATTGGCATCCCGCCAATCACGGCAGCTTTGCCTCCCAGCATGCCGGCAAGAAGCCTTTCGACATGGGAGAGCTCTCCGGCCAGCCGCAAGTCATGTGGCCCGATCACTGCGTGCAGGGCACGTTGGACGCAGACTTCCATCCGGACCTCGAGGCCACCCGCATCGACTTCATCCAGCGCAAGGGTGAAAATCCTGATGTCGACAGCTATTCTGCCTTCCGCGACAACGACAAGGCGGCACTCACCGGTCTTGGCGACTGGCTGAAGGCGAAGGGCGTGACCGAGCTCAACGTGATGGGTCTCGCCACGGACTATTGCGTCAAATTCTCCGCTCTCGACGCGGTCGACATGCTGCCGGGTGTGAAGGTTCGACTGATCGCGGATGGCTGCCGCGGGATCGATCCGAAAGGCGTCGAGGAGGCACTCGAAGCCATGCGCCTCGCAGGCGTCGAGATCACCAACAGCGACCGAATCGGTTTCTGAGGAAGTTTCTGCAAAGGATTCGTGCGATTGCCTTTTTTGGCGGCAAGCGCTAGAGCCGAGCCAGTGAGAAGACAGGGAGGACGCCGGTCATGGAAATCGTCACCACGATCGCCGCTTTGCGACAGAAGCTCGCGCCCCGCCGCCGTGCCGGCCAGACCATCGGCTTCGTGCCGACCATGGGTTACCTGCATCAGGGCCACTTGAGCCTCGTCGGCCGGGCCAAGTCTGAAAACGACGTCACCGTCGTCTCGATCTTCGTCAACCCGCTGCAGTTCGGCAAGAACGAGGATCTCGAAAGATATCCTCGCGACCTCGCCCGCGACAGCGCAATGCTGGAAGACGCAGGCGTGGAATATCTCTTCGCCCCCGGCGTCGAAGACATGTATCCGGAACCGATGCAGACGGTCGTCGACCTGCCGAAGCTCGGCTCCGAACTCGAGGGCGAGGCTCGTCCCGGCCATTTCGCCGGCGTGGCAACTGTCGTCACCAAGCTCTTCAACATCGTCCAGCCGGATGCCGCGTATTTCGGCGAGAAGGACTTTCAGCAGGTGACGATCATACAGAAGATGGTCGAGGATCTTGCCCAGCCGGTCCGCGTCGTGCCTGTCGCAACCGTGCGGGAGGCCGATGGCCTCGCTTGCTCTTCGCGCAATGTCTACCTGTCGCCCGCCGAGCGCGCGGCAGCGGTCATCGTGCCGAAGGCGCTCGCTGAAGCCGAGCGCCTGCTGCTGACCGGTCTGCGTGACGTGGCGACGCTGGAAAGCAAGCTGATCGAGTTCATCCGCACAGAACCGCTCGCAGAACCCGAGGTCGTGGCAATCCGCGATCCCCGCTCCCTGGAGCGCATCGAGACGGTGAATGCGACCGCGCTCGTGCTGCTTTACGTCCGCTTCGGCAAGACCAAGCTTCTCGACAACCGCATCATCGGCCAAGCGGCCGCCACCGGCATGGAGGCCGCCTGACATGAGCACACCACCCCGTCAGAAGCGCTTCACACCTGCCGACATCACGGCCCTCAAGGGCGTGCGGCCGATCGTCTCGCTGACCGCCTATACGACGCCGGTCGCACGCATCCTCGATCGTCACTGCGACCTGCTATTGGTCGGGGACAGTCTCGGCATGGTCCTCTACGGCATGGAAACCACGGTTGGCGTCACCATGGACATGATGGTCGCCCACGGTCAGGCAACCATGCGCGGCACGTCGCGCGCCTGCGTGATCGTCGACCTGCCCTTCGGCTCCTATCAGGAGAGCAAGGAACAGGCCTTCCGCAACGCCGTGCGCCTGATGAAGGAAACCGGCTGTGACGGCGTGAAGCTCGAAGGCGGCGCTGAAATGGCAGAGACGGTCGAATTCCTCGTCAGCCGCGGCGTTCCGGTCTTCGGTCATATCGGCCTGATGCCGCAGCAGGTAAACACCTCGGGCGGCTACCGCTCCAAGGGCCACAGCGAAGCCGAGCAGGACAAGATCCGCCGCGATGCGAAGGCAATCGACGAAGCCGGCGCCTTCGCCATGGTCATCGAAGGCACGGTCGAGCCACTGGCCCGCGAGATCACCACAACGGTGAAGGCGGCAACCATCGGCATCGGCGCATCGCCCGCCTGTGACGGCCAGATCCTCGTCTCAGACGACATGCTCGGCCTGTTCAACGAGTTCAAGCCGCGCTTCGTCAAGCACTATAGCGAGCTGGCGGAGGTCATCGACAAGGCGGCTAGCGACTACGCCGCCGAGGTCAAGGAGCGCATCTTCCCCGGTCAGGAACACACGTTCCAGATCCGCCCGAAGAAATAGTCACGTCTCCGGCAGGCGCTCCATTTCGTAAAGCGCATCGTTGATCTGGTCGACCTGCCGGGCAAGGAGCGCCTGCGCATCGCGCAGTCCCTTGTTGTAGTAAAACGGGCCGATTAGCGCAGCGACGAGGTCGACGAGTGACTCGGCCTCGAAACGCCCGAGTTCGACCTCGGCGTCGTCCGAAAGATGGCGCTGAACCTTGAGGAGCAGGCGCTCCTTCTCTTCACGGCTGATCAGATCCTTATTCATCCTGCCTGCTCAAGCTCCACCATGCCCGGTTGCGACTTTTCGACAAGACGACGGCAACCGTCCAATGGCAATGGGCAATCATCAACGCCGATGGTCGTTCCATCAGCGGAATTGGTTTGTCCACCGGACAAACAGGCTTTAGCCAGCAGAGAAACGCGAGAATTGCCGAGATGTCCCGATCCGAATTCACCCAAGGTGCGCTGAAGGCACTTCCCGTCATCATTTCTGCGGGTCCCTTTGCGATCCTGTTCGGAGCCGTAGCCGTCGCCAATGGCCAGACGGTCGGTGAAGCTGCCCTGATGAGCGCGACGGTCTATGCCGGCGCCAGCCAGTTGGTGGGCATCGAACTGTTCGGCCAGGACGTACCCATGTGGGTTGTTATCCTCTCGATGCTGGCCGTAAACTTCCGCCACGTCCTCTATTCGGCTGCGCTCACCCCCTTCATCGACCACTACACATTTCCGCAGAAGATGCTGAGCTTCTTCCTGCTCACCGATCCGCAATTTGCAGAAGCCGTCGCCCGCGGCGAGAGCGGTCGCGAGGTAAGCTTCCCCTGGTATCTCGGCTTCGGCGCGATGATCTACGTGCCCTGGGTTGCCATGAGTGGTGTCGGCGGGGCGCTCGGCAGCGTCATCGGCAATCCCGCCGACTGGGGCATCGACGTCCTGCTGCCGATCTATTTCCTCGGCCTGGTCCTCGGCTTCCGCAAGCGCGGAAATTTCCTGATGATCGTCGCCATCAGTGCCGTGGTCTCGGTGATTGCCCAGCACCTGATCGGCGCCCCTGGCACATCAGCGTCGGCGCCCTCGCAGGCATTCTTCTGGCGGCAGTTCTCCCGCTGCCTGCCGCCCGTGAGGAGACAGCACCATGACCACTCTTCTCACGCCCTACATGACGCTGCTGATCGCGGCAGCGGCGGCCGCGACCTTCCTCACCCGCATCGGCGGCTATGTGCTCGTCAAGCGGCTGAAATCCATGCCGCCACGCCTGGAGGCGGCGCTCAACGCCGTGCCCGCAGCCGTCCTGACAGCCCTCGTCGCGCCCGCCTTCTTCTACGGCGAGATCGACGTGAAGGTCGCGATGGCCGCGGCCCTCCTGATCGGCTTGCGCTTCGGCGCGATTCCCATGCTGATCGGCGGCTGGGCCACCGTCATGCTGATGCGCCAGTTGATCGGCTGATCCTCAGCGCGCAAACGGCGCCGTTGCCTGCTCAAGCCACTCGCGCGTCGCTGCATCGGAGATCAGCGGCGACAACTCTTCGCGGGTCTTGGCATGATAGGCGTCGAGCCACTGCAGCTCGTCCCGCGTCAGGAGATCCTCGACGATGAGGTTGCGGTCGATCGGCGCGAAGGTCAGCGTCTCGAAGCCGAGCATCGGCTGGTCGCCACCCTCGATTGCCTCGGCCTCACGCACATAGATCAGGTTTTCGATGCGGATGCCGAAGCTGCCTGGACGATAATAGCCAGGCTCGTTGGAGAGGATCATGCCGGGCAGCAGCTCCTGCGTCGACAGCCGGGCAATCCGCTGCGGCCCCTCATGCACGGAGAGATAGCGAGCCGACGCCATGGCCGGTGCCATGGGCGAAGTCGGCGCCGGCCTTCCACAGCGCGATGCGGGCGAGCGGATCGAGCTCGCAGCCGCGCGTGCCTTCGGGAAAGCGCAGCCGTGCAGATCGCCGATCATGCCTTTCAGCACCAGCGTGAAGAAGCGCTTCTCGCTCGTCCGGCATCGCCGATCGGCACGTGTGCGGGTGATGTCGGTGGTGCCGTTCACGATATTGCGCGCCGGAATCGATCAGGAACATCTCGCCGGACCGGATCTGTGCGGTTGCTGTCGCGTCGTCACGCGGTAATGCATGATCGCAGCATTCTCGCCGGCCCCAGAAATGGTGTCGAAAGAGATATCCTTGAGTGGGTTCTGCATGCGCTCGCCGACCGAGGCGCGCACGGCTTCCAGCTTCTGCGCCGCCGCGATCTCCGTCAGGCTGCCATGCGGCTGCTCGTCGAACCAGTGGAGGAATTCCACCATGGCCACACCATCCTGCAGATGGGCCGCAGCCGAGCCATTGAGCTCGACCATGTTCTTGACCGCACGTCCAAGCTTTGCCGGATCATTGCCTTCCACCACCTCGCCACCGCTGTCGCGGATCATGCGGGAGAGTGCGTATGGCGCGAGATCGGGATCGACGAGGATGCGCGCACCATCGCGGGCCACCCGTTCCAACCGCTCGGACAGGACGGCCGGATCAACCTGTTCGCAGAGGTCGCGCAGATAGCTCTCGACCTCAAGATTGGTCTTTGCGCTGTCGAGGAAGAGTTCGGCCGAGCCGTCTGCCTTGATGATCGCGCGAGACAGCGGATGCGGCGTGTGCGGCACGTCGCTGCCGCGCAGATTGAAGATCCAGGCCACCGACGAGGGATCGGTGATCAGAACAGCCGCCAGGTTCTTATCGGTCAGATCGGCGCTGATCTTCTTCAGCTTGTCCGCTGCCGATGCCCCTGCCTGATTGAGGGCCTGGATCATCACGGCGCCCTTCGGCTCGGCCGGGCGATCCGTCCAGAGGCGATCAACAGGGTTGAAGGGAAGGAAGGCCAGACTGCCGCCCTTGTCGGCAAGCGCCTTTTCCAGTCGGCGGACTTCGGCGCCCGTATGCATCCAGGGATCGATGCCGAGGCGGAAACCCTTCGGTGCCCGGTTTTCGATCCACCTGTGCGGCGGTTCGCCGACGAGATCGCCAGGCGTGAAGACCGCAGGATCCACCTGCTGAGCAAGCTGCGTGACATAGCGCCCGTCGACAAAGACGACGGCCAGCGTTTCGGTCACCATCAGCATGCCGGCCGACCCGGTAAATCCGGTAGCCCAGGCCAGGCGCTCGGCCGATTCCGGCACATACTCACCCAGATACTCATCCGAGCGCGGAACGAGCACACCGTCAATTCCGAGTTCGCCGAACAAGCCGCGGATCGCTGCGATGCGGGACTTGCCGTGAAGCGGTGTGGACTTGACCTCGAAGGACTGAAACATGGGGCTTGCTCGCGCTGAGTTACGGATTCTGTCAGCGCTTATAGCAAGGCCTCCCGGCCCTCACCACCACCGGCGCATCGTTTCGCAGCAGATGCCGCCCCTCTAAATCAGATATGCCGCAATTTCAGGCAGAGCTTATGTTGCCATGCAGCAAACGCAGATCTCCCGTGCTCCAAGCCATCTGACTGAACCGAGACAATGGGACTATATCAGGGTCATCGAGGACGACAGAACAAGCGTCCGAAACCGAGAAGGAACCGAGAGATGGCCAAGTCTTTCCTGCGCACCGCCCTGAACAATCTTGTCGAGGCACGCCAGCGTCGTGCCGATCTCTATGCAACCGGCGCACTGCTGTCGCTTGACGACGCTTCGCTGGCAGCCATGGGCCTGACCCGCGACGAACTGCGTCGTCGTCCGCATCAGCGCTCGATCATCTGATCGACACCGGTCGGC
Organism: Allorhizobium sp.; assembly: GCA_965283865.1. Classification (GTDB taxonomy): domain Bacteria; phylum Pseudomonadota; class Alphaproteobacteria; order Rhizobiales; family Rhizobiaceae; genus Allorhizobium. Next base: position 2,300,674 of record CBDIQA010000001.1, on the reverse strand, counting down.
AACGACCGTCTAATCCAGCATCCGCTTGAGCGCTCCTCCCACGCTCGCGGACTTCGGCGCGGCATGATGCCGGTGCCAAAAAGGCGGCTCCTTGCGGGGCCGCCTTTTTTTCATTGTCGCAGAGGCTAACGTTACGTCTCAGCCCTTCCCTTGCGTGAAGTGAATGGTCACCCAGCCGTTGCGCCAGATCGTCTTCACATGGGACAGCCCTTCCGCGCTATAGGCGGCGATGACCTTCCAGCGCTGCTCGGCCAGAATGCCGGAGAGAACGACGGATCCGTTAGGAGCCAGATGGGTGACGAGTTGCGGTGCCATCTTGATCAGCGGCCGCGCCAGAATATTGGCGATCACGAGATCGAAGGGGCCGTATTCGCGAAACGCCGTGGAGTGAAAACCGGGTGCCGTGCGGAAATCGATGCCGTCGACAATCTGGTTGCGCCGCGCATTGTCTTTCGCGACACGGACAGCGATCGGATCGATATCCGTCGCCAGCACCGGCACCGGAAGCAGCTTGCGCACCGCGATTGCCAGAACGCCGCTGCCTGTACCGAGGTCGAGCGCATTGCGCACCTTGCGGGAGCGAACAACCTTTTCGATGACTTCCAGGCAGCCTGCCGTCGTGCCGTGATGCCCAGTCCCGAAGGCCTGACCGGCGTCGATCTCGATCGCGACGTCATGCACCTGAACCTTGTCGCGGTCATGGGACCCATGCACGAGGAAGCGTCCGGCGCGGACCGGCTTCAGGCCTTCGAGGGATTTGGCGATCCAGTCGATATCGGGCAGTTCCTCGCGCTCGATCGCCGCATCCGGAAACTCTTCGGCGAGCAGGTCGTCGAAGCGTGGCCTCGACATCGTCTTCCTGGTCGGCCATCAAATAGATCGATGCTTCCCAGATATCCGCCTTCTCGTCGACCTCGGTGGTCGCGATCGCAAAATCCTCTTCGCCAAAGGCAAAGCTCATCAGATCGAGGATCCGATTGACGTTCTTTTCGGTGTTGGTCACATAAAGGCGGATTTCGGCCACGATCGGTCTTCCTCGAAGGTCTGGGCGGTCAGGCGTTGCGGTACAACGCAAACGGCGCCATGGCAACCTCCGGCGAAGGGCGCGACCTCAGCCCTTCATCAGGTTTTCAAGCTTCTTGATCGCCGTGTCGGGGTTCTCGCCATAGGCAATCGTCCCCTTGAAGCGGCCCTGGGCATCGAGCAGGAAGACGGACGCCGTATGGTCCATGGTGTAGTCGCCATCAGGCTTGGCCTCGTCCAGCGGTACCTTCTTTGCGTAGACGCGGAAGCCCTTCACGACGTCGGCGATCTTCGCCGGCTCGCCAGCGATACCCTTCACCCGGTCGGTCACGTTGGAGATGTAACGTCCGAGGATCTCCGGGGTATCCCGCTCCGGATCCACCGTCACGAAATAGGCCTGCAGCCCCTTTGCATCGGGGTCGACCGTCTTCAGCCAGCCGTCGAGCTCAAAGAGGGTCGTCGGGCAGACTTCCGGGCAATGGGTAAAGCCGAAGAAGAGCGCGGTCGGCTTACCCCGGAAGGCCTGCTCCGTGATCGGCTGGCCGTTCTGGTCGACAAGCTGAAATGGCACGCCGAACGGCGCTTCCGCGATCGTCTGCTCCGACTGCGTGACCTGATATGTCAGCCAGCCTAGAACGCCCGCCATGACGACCACTGCCGCCCACAAGATGACCCTGACTGTTTTCATGCTGGCAATCCCTTGCATCCAAATTCCTTGCCAAGCCGGATAAACCTCTGGACACGGGAAGGCAATTCAACTCGGTGCGGAAGGGGCAATGAGCGCCGATTTGTCACGGTCCGCGCCAAGCGCTGCACTCAGAAGCAATAGGCGAGACCGCTTTCGATGAGGGTCAGGAAGATCTCACCACCGAAGCGCACCCAGCCGAGAAACACGGCGAGTGTGAACACCGCCCCTGCCAGGAACAGGGCCGTGTATGGCAACCACTTTTGTGAGCGCGCGAGATCCGACATGACCGCATCTTACCGCAGTTTGTTCAGGATGAAACGGGAGAATCGCAGTGCAGCTAAGGCGACTTGACGGATATCAAGGAAGAGAATCATGATTTGCTGACAGATTGTCGCAAGGACCAGGCGTCTTGGGAGGGACCGATGGAACAGCAGGCACTCGATCGCGGCTCACTGCCGAAACTGCGGATCAACCCACTGAGCATGCAAGACGTGCGTGCCGCCTTTGCAGACGGCTGGCGCGATTTCCGCGCCTACCCGGCCTTTGGCCTGTTCTTCGGCGCGATCTACGCGCTGGGCGGCATCTTCATCGCGGTGATGCTCACCTATTATCATTTGCCCTGGATGATCATCCCCGTCGCCATCGGCTTCCCCTTGATCGGCCCCTTCATCGCCGTCGGCCTTTACGAGATCAGCCGCCGGAACCAGCGCGGCGAAGCCGTCGGCTGGAAGGCAATCCTGGCCGAGGTTTTCCGCCAGCGAGAACGGCAGCTCTCCTGGATGGCCTTCGTCGTACTGTTCATCTTCTGGATCTGGATCTATCAGATCCGGCTGCTGATGGCGCTCTTCCTGGGCTTTCGCATACCGGCAACCCTGGATGCCTTCGCCAATGTCGTACTGACGACACCGCAGGGGCTCCTTTTCCTCGCCATCGGGACGGTCGTCGGTGCGGTGCTCGCTATGATTCTCTTCACCGCCACCGTCATCTCCATGCCGCTGCTGCTCGATCACGATGTCGATTTTGTCACGGCCATGCTGACCAGCATGCGCACGGTGATCGAAAACCCCGCCCCCATGCTGGCATTCGGACTGGTCGTGGCAGCGCTCGCGTTTGCCGCTCTGATTCCCCTATTCCTCGGTCTACTGGTGGTTTTGCCCGTGGCCGGGCACGCCACTTGGCACCTTTATCGTCGGGCAATTACAGCCTCTTGACGAAAGACAAGCACAGATTGCGGTGCAAATCGCCGCAATTAGTTTTAGATTAACTAATATTAGAGATTCTGCGTGAGCGTTCTGGCCAACGAGGCCAAGCGGACATGACTGTCCACCGGGATTACTCCTCCCCGGATTGCGCATGACACGTCACCGGCGTGCAGGGGCCGTCGGGATCGAGGCTGGGGAGTTACATGTTCAATCTCATCACGGGTAGAGACCTGTCGGTCAAACAGCGTCTCATGACGCTTGGGGCCGCGGCAGTGATCGGCATCGGCTCGATGCTCGCCATCGGCTGGTACCAGAATGCGCGGATATCGGCCGCGATCCATGATTCGATCGAAATAAAGGACGACGTCGAACGCATCAACGAGATGCGGCTGGCCAATGCCAATATGGTGCTGGCTGCCATGGACACGATCATCGATCGCGGCGAAGGCCAGATCCAGCAGGAACGTGTCGAAATCATTGCCGCGGCAGTGGCACTGTTGACCGAGGGCATCCCCATTCTCAAGATCGTCGCCGAAGAGGCTGGTGTTCCGGGAGAGGTCAGCACCTATGAGGCCGATCTCAAGATCGTGGTCAACGCCATCCAGGTCGATCTTAAGCGGATGGTCGAGACCGGAGCTCCCGAAGAAGATTACGCTGCGATCGACGATGCGATCGACGGCGCCGGCGAGCAGCTTGCTGGCGTGCTCAATAATCTGTCAGCCCTTGGCGGAAACCTCGTTGAAGACTACGTCAATGAGGCGACCAACCGAAGCGACCAGGCGCTGACCTTCCAGCTCGGTCTGGGCAGCCTTGCCTTCATTACCGTCATCCTTCTCCAGCTCGTGCACGGCAACTCGATCGCCAGCGGCATCCACATCGTCCGCAACAGCATGAAGCGAATCACCGAGGGAGACTACGATTCGCAGGTCGAGGGCACAGATCGGCGCGATGAAATCGGGGGCATGGCCCACTCCGCCGAGCTCTTCCGCAAGGCCGCAATTGAGAAGCGCGAACTTGAAGAGACCAGCAAGATTCAGCGCGAACAGAATGAAACCGAGCGCGAAACCCGCACGGCAACCATGGAGGCTGATACACGCGCCCTGAAACTGGCCGTCGATGCGCTCGGCGAAGGCCTCACCCGCCTGTCGAAGGGCGATCTCTGCGCCGCCATCACCGGCCCCTTCCCTGCCGATCTTGAGCGGCTTCGGACCGACTTCAACGAGGTTGCGACCAACCTCAAGCGGGTCATGACCGAGATCGCCTCCAACAGCAGCTCGATCCGTGCCAACAGCCAGCAGATGCGCAGCGCCGCCGACGACCTGGCACGCCGCACCGAACAGCAGGCCGCATCACTGGAACAAACGTCGGCGGCCCTCTCCGAGATCACCGAAACCGTCAAGAGCGCGACCGAGCGGGCTGAAGAGGCCAGCCACATGGTCGACAATGCCAAGATCTATGCCGAGAAGTCGGGCGCCGTTGTCAACGACGCAATGTCCGCCATGAACCGGATAGAAGACGCGACCGACGAAATCGGCAAGATCATCAACGTGATCGACGAAATCGCCTTCCAGACCAACCTTCTCGCCCTCAATGCCGCGATCGAGGCCGCACGCGCCGGTGAAGCCGGCAAGGGCTTCGCAGTGGTCGCCCAGGAAGTGCGAGCGCTTGCCGGACGGGCTGCAGACGCGGCACGCGATATCAAGACCCTGGTCACGCGATCCAATGACGAAGTACGCTCTGGTGTCGAACTGGTCACGGCGACCGGACAGGCGCTGCACCGCATCGGCGAAGATGTTTTACGAATTAACGAGCACGTTAAGGCAATCGTTACCAGCGCGAGAGAACAATCAGTCGGACTGAGTGAGATCAATTCGGCCGTCGGACAGATGGACCAGGTCACGCAACAGAATGCCGCCATGGTGGAGCAGACCAATGCGGCAAGCCATACGCTGGCAAGCGACGCGGAAAATCTTTCGCGGCTTGTCGGTCAGTTCAAGGTGAACTTGAACGAGACTGCTCATGATCAACATCAGGAGCCGGCCCGGGCCGCCTCCCCTCAGAAACCGTCTCCCGCGCGGGCTCTGATGAACAGGGTTGCGGGATCGTTCAACCGTACTGCTTCGGCAACAGCTCCTGCTGCCGCGGCGCAGGAACACTGGGAAGAGTTCTGAACATGAGTAATGCCATCAAACAGTCGGGCGCCTATCTGGAGATCGTATCCTTCCACCTCGGCGACCAGGAATTCTGCATCGACATCATGGCCATTCGCGAAATCCGCGGTTGGGCACCGGTGACCCCGATGCCGCATACCCCGCCATACGTTCTGGGTCTGATCAACCTGCGTGGTGCCGTGATCCCGGTTATCGACATGGCCTGCCGCTTGGGCATGAAGATGACTGAACCGTCGGAGCGCGCCGCCATCATCGTCACCGACATCGCCGGCAAGCTGGTTGGCCTGCTGGTCGAACAGGTATCCGACATGATGACGATCAAGAGCGAAGACCTCCAGCCGGCACCGGAAATCATTCCGGAAGCACAGCGCGCCTTCTGCCGCGGCATCGTCGCACTCGAAAAGTCGATGGTCTGCTTCCTCAACCTCGACACCGTGATTGCCGACGAGCTGGCCCAGGCCGCCTAAGCCAACATACCTTCCCAGGAAAATGCTCCGCATCTGCGGGGCATTTTTTCTTTCGCTGACTACCGAACGCGATCGGCATCACCGATGGCGTGCTTTTCGTTGTATAAAGCTAAGACGAATGTTGGTTATAACTTATAAATAATGTTAGCGCCTGCTGGAACCCTAGCCATGGTCCTGCGTTCTTCTGTCAGCTTCCCACGAAGCAGAAAATTCTGAAAAGAAACCAAGGAGAAAGACCATGAATTCTGCAGTAAAGCTTGCGCTCGCCGGTGCCATGTCCATCGCCTCCGTTTCGGGCGTTGCCCTTGCCCAGACAGCTGCCCCGATGGTCGATTCCACGACCACCACGAATTCCACAACGATGGCGACTGAAGGCGTGAGCATCATCCGTCTGGACAGCCTCGACACCGCCTGTTCGGCCGGCACACCCGCCTTGAGCAGATGGCAAACGACCAGGCAGCCATGACCGAAGCCCAGGCTGAAGTCGCCGCTGACCCGGCCCTCGTGCAGGCCCTGCAGTCGCAGAGCATTGAAGCAATGAACGTCATCGACGTCGAGACCGCTGCCAACGGCGGCAAGATCGTCTACGTCAAGTAAGCTCTCTCGCGAGACTTCTGAGAACGCCCTGGATCCGAAAGGTTCCAGGGCGTCTTTGTTTGGAGTGGAGAACAGGTTCCGCTCCGGCCGGTTGCGAAATGGGGTGACGCGGCGCCGGCCCGACATGAATGGCGGAGCCGCCGCGCTTCGGAAAGTGACCGGCGTCACACAATTAAGTAGCGACGCCGATCCACCCTAAACTGGTCCGTTACTGCGGCTTGCCCGCCGTCCACACAACATTCTGATTGAACAGCGGCACGGTCGAGATCGCCATCTTGGCAGACCCCTCCACGACCTGGCGCGAGTGCGCCAGATAGATCAGCGTGTCGTTTTCCTTGTCGTAAATTCGGTTCACGACCAGCGACTTCCAGATGATCGACAGACCTTCGCGGAAGACTTCCTCGCCCTCTTCCGAAAGCTCGATGTCGCCGATCTCGATCGGCCCGGTCTGCCTGCAGGCGATCGAATTGTTGGAAGGGTCTTCGAACCAGTTGCCCTTCGACAGCCGGTCGATGATCGAGCGGTCGAAATAGGTGACATGGCATGTGACGCCCTTGACGGCGGGATCGGTCATCGCCTCGATGACGATGTCGTTGCCGACCCAGTCCACCCCGACCTTGCCGACAACCTCGGCCGCGACAGGAACGGCAGCCACGACTGTCAGCGTGGCGGCGGCGAGGACGTGCTTGAAGGACATATTCTTCACTCCTTTGTGAACTGTCCCACAAACATAAGGTGCCGCATCAGGCTTGCAAGGAGGCGACGCGGCGCGGCTTGCGGGCAAACGAACACGGCTCATAGCCACGCCGGTTGAGACGCCCGACATTCAGCCCGAGCTTCAACGCCAGATCGAAGCAATCCAGGGCCTCGGCTTCCACCGCCATGGCAAGGCAGGCCTCGGCGCAGATCCGCGCATCTTCGGCCGCATTGTGATGTGCAAAGGTCAGCCCCAGATGCGCGGCGAGAACGTTCAGGCGATGCGAACCCAACTCCGGCCAGTGGCGCTGGGCGAGCTTGACGCTGCACAGATAGGAAAGCTCGGGATATTCGAGCCCAACAAGATCAAGGCAGGCCCGCAGCACGGAAAAATCGAACGAAGCATTATGCGCGATCATCCGCGCACCTTCGAATTCACCCGCGAATTCGGCCATGACATCCGCGAAGTCGGGCGCATGCGCCGTGTGTTCGGGACGAATGCCGTGAATGGCGACATTGAAGGGAGAATAGCGATTGTCCGGCGGCCGGATCAGGCGCTCCTCGATCCTGACGACCCGCCCATTCTCGATGAAGGCAAGGCCGATCGAGCAGGCACTGGCCCGTGCTTCGGTTGCGGTTTCGAAGTCGATGGCAATCGTCTTGCCGGAGAAATCGGAGATAGACATGGCAATTCCTTAGGCGTCGGGCGGGATTCGGGCAAGGCATCGGCTTGCACCCGCCTTCACCATAAGACGCCTTTTCCACGCCTCCCCCTCGACTTTCCGGGTCTGTGCGAGTAGGAACAGCGCCAACATACCCGCAATCGGCGGGCGCGGCGCTTTGGCCCGCATCATCCATCACTTTCGAAAGACCAATTCATGACTGATTTTGACGCCATCGTCCCGGCGATCGCTGAGGCCTTGCGCAAGCGCGGGTACGAGACCCTCACCCCCGTGCAGCAGGCGATGATCGACCCTGACCTTCAAGGTCGCGATGCGCTCGTCTCAGCCCAGACCGGCTCCGGCAAGACCGTTGCCTTCGGCCTTGCCATGGCCCCGACGCTGCTGCCGGAAGGCGGCCGCTTCGAGCGCGCCGGCGCACCGCTGGCGCTCGCCATCGCACCGACACGCGAACTGGCCATGCAGGTCATGCGCGAACTGGAATGGCTCTATGCCGAGACCGGCGCCATCATCGGCTCCTGCGTCGGCGGCATGGACATCCGCAACGAGCGCCGTGCGCTGGAGCGTGGCGCCCATATCATCGTCGGCACCCCGGGCCGCCTGCGCGACCACATTACCCGCCGCGCGCTCGACCTCTCCCAGATGCGAGTCGTCGTGCTCGACGAAGCCGACGAAATGCTCGACCTCGGCTTCCGTGAAGATCTCGAATTCATCCTCGAAGAATCGCCGGAAGACCGTCGCACGCTGATGTTCTCGGCAACCGTGCCGCGTTCGATCGCAGACCTCGCCAAGAGCTACCAACGCGACGCCCGCCGCATCGAGACGGTTTCCGAGCAGAAGCAGCACGTCGACATCGAGTACCGCGCGCTCGCCGTCGCAAACCCCGACCGCGAAAACGCGATCATCAACGTTCTGCGCTACTACGAAGCCCGCAATGCGATCGTCTTCTGCTCGACCCGCGCTGCGGTGAACCACCTGACATCCCGCCTGCACAATCGCGGCTTCTCGGTCGTCGCCCTCTCCGGCGAACTGTCGCAGAACGAACGCACCCACGCGCTGCAGGCCATGCGGGATGGTCGCGCCCGGGTTTGCATCGCCACGGACGTTGCCGCCCGCGGCATCGACCTGCCCGGTCTTGAGCTGGTCATCCATGCGGATCTTCCGACCAATTCCGAAACCCTGCTGCACCGTTCGGGCCGCACGGGCCGCGCCGGTAACAAGGGTGTCTCGGCACTGATCGTTCCGAACAGCGCCCGCCGCAAGGCCGAGCGCCTGCTGGGCGGCGCCAATGTCCGCCCGACCTGGGCGCTGCCGCCCTCTGCCGACGAAGTTCAGGCCCGCGACGACGAACGCCTGATGGGCGATCCCTCGCTGACCGAAGTGATCACCGAAGACGAAGCGCCGATGATCGCATCGTTGATCGCGACCCACGGCGCCGAACAGGTGGCCGCCGCCTTCCTGCGCCTGCAGCGTGGCAAGCGCTCGGCACCCGAAGACCTGATCCCCGTCAGCCTGGAAGCCGGCAAGGCCCGCAAGGAGCCCGATTACGCCAACCCTTCCAATTCCGCGACGAAGCCGCGCGGCGATTTTGGCGCCAGCGTCTGGTTTTCCGTCTCCGTCGGTCGCCGTCAGAACGCCGAGCCCCGCTGGCTGATCCCGATGCTCTGCCGCAACGGCAACATTACCAAGAACGAAATCGGCGCCATCAAGATGCAGCCGGAGGAAACCTTCGTCGAGATCGCCGCAAGCGCTCTCGACACCTTCCTCGGCGCGCTCGGCCCCAACAAGGCAATGGAACGCGGCATCACGCTCGCCCAGCTGCCGGGCATGCCGGACTTCGGCGCACCGCCGAAGGAACGTGCACCCCGCCCGCCGCGCGAAGAAGGTGATCGCAAGCCTTACGGCGAAAAGAAAACCTATGGTGACAAGAAGCCTTTCGGGGACAAGAAGCCCTTTGGCGATAAGAAGCCGTTCGGCGACAAGAAGCCCTATGCCCGCAAGGACGATGCTCCCGCCCGCCCGCGCGATGCCATGGCCGTGACGGATGCCGATGTCTGGGGCGACGCGCCCAAGCCGAAGCGCACCGACTGGAGCGACGACAAGCCGACTTTCAAGAAGAAGCCAAAGGCTGCGTCCAACGCCTGGGACAAGCCTGCCAAGCCCGACTGGTCCGGCAAGCCGAAGGGTGACAAGCCAGCCTTCGCCGGCAAGCCGAAGGGCAAGTTCGAAGACCGCGGCGGAGCCGCCGGTCCGAAGAAGAAGACCTTCAAGCCTAAGAGCTGATTGCGCCGCGCGTGCAGTAGACTTCCCTCTCAAGTGAGAGGCATCGTGGTCGGCCATTGCGCCGCCACCTTCTGCCCCGGCAGATGGAACAACCATCGTCTGTTGCGCATTCCCTGCGCGGCAAGGGACGGTGGAACAATGACAGCAATCGACAATGAACACGACGATCCGGAACGGGTGAACCGGTTTCTGGTCGGCCTGGCGCGGGGCATCGCCGGCGCCCTGCTCTTCTCCATTCCGATGCTGATGACCATGGAGATGTGGTTTCTCGGCTTCTACATGGATCGCGAGCGACTGCTGATCCTGCTCGTCGTCAACCTCCCCCTCCTTCTGCTTCTCTCCCATCGCATTGGCTTCGAACACACAGCAACCTGGCGCGAGTCCGCCCGCGATGCGATCGTCGCCTATGGCATGGGCGTGGCTGCCAGCGCGCTGATACTCTTTCTCTTCGGCGTGATCACGCTCGACATGTCACCGCGGGAGTGGGTTGGCATGGTGGCGGTCCAGGCCGTGCCGGCCAGCATCGGTGCACTGCTCGGCAGAAGCCAGCTCAGCATGAAAGACGACGAAGACGCCAACGAGGAGGAAGACGAACCGGGCGCCTCCAGCGAGAGTGGCTATGTGGTCGAACTCTTCATGATGGCGATCGGTGCCCTCTTCCTGTCGCTCAACCTGGCGCCCACGGAGGAGATGATCCTGCTCGCCTACAAAATGACCGTGTGGCACGCGCTGGCCTTGATGCTCCTCTCGATCCTCCTGATGCATGGCTTCGTCTACGCCCTTGCCTTTCGCGGAGGACACCATCTGGATGCCCATACGCCCGTCTGGCACGCCTTCATCCGCTTCACGATCCCCGGTTACGTCATCGCCCTCGCCGTCAGCCTCTACGCCCTCTGGACCTTCGGCCGGCTGGACGACATCGCCACCGCCGAAGCCGTCCTCACCATCATCGTCCTCGGTTTTCCGGCCGCCATTGGCGCAGCCGCAGCCCGTCTCGTCCTGTGAGGTATCCACTGGTGACCCGTTCCACGCACAGCCCAAACGCCGCAAAGCTCCGCCCGCACTGGATCGAATGGCTGACGGGCGTCATTGCAACCTTGATGGTGCTCGCGATCATCGGCTTGACCCTGTTTGAAGCCGCAACCACCACCGATCGCCCGCCGGAACTGTCGACCCATGTGCTGGCCGTCGAACCCGTCGCTTCGGGCTGGCGCGTGATGATCGAGGTCCGCAACGAGGGCGACCAGGCAGCAGCAGCCGTCGAGGTGAAGGCCGCCCTTCTCGACGGGGCAACCGCTGTCGAGGAAGCGCAGACGACCTTCGACTACGTGGCCGCCGGATCAAGCTCGCGTGGCGGACTGATCTTCGCCCAGGATCCGGCGGGTTTCAGACTGGAGATTGCGCCTTCAGGCTTCACCGAACCGTGATCGTACCGCTTCGACACAGGATCAATTGCAATCCTGAGTTACAAATTCATTCAAACTTAATTTTTAAGGGATTAAGAGTAGTAGAAATGCAAATGAGCGCTTTACTGCTCAGGTTGCATTCGTCACCTTGACGTAAATCGGCCGCGGGGCACGGGGCCATACATATTTATGACAGCAGTCGGCCTTCATAGTGTTCCATGCTGCGCTACAATTTGTCGTTTCAAGTCTTATTGTGTGGTCAAAACTGATGTTGAAGAAACAGATCGAGGCTTGGGTCATCCGCGATATTGGACTGACGGAGTTCGACAACTGGGACACTGTGCTCCGTTTCGCCACTCGACTGTCGATCCGCAACTCCATCATTGCCTGCGTCATGGTTGCCGGGCTGCTGATCGTCCTGCACGCCTTCGATGTTCTTCTCAATCCCCTTGTTCGCGACATCGCAATCGGCTGCGGCATCGCGGTAATCGTCGCCTTTGTCCTGACAATGCTGTGCTGCCTCTACATGGGCTACGCCGTCATTCATCTCGCCCGCACGCGCCTCGAATTCCGCCAGATGAGCCGGACCGACATGCTGTCGGGGCTGCTGAACCGCCGGGCCTTCATCGAGGACCTCTCGCAGGTCGAACGTGGCTACCTGCTCATTCTCGATATCGATCGCTTCAAGCAGATCAACGACCGCTACGGCCATCTGGCCGGAGATGACGTGATCGTATCCGTCGCAAACACGCTGACCGAGATCGTCGGGCCGACGAACCTCGTCGCCCGTATCGGGGGCGAGGAATTCGCCATTCTCTTCCAGGATGCGGACTTTGGCGAAGTGGTCGCCATGACGGAACGCCTGCGCCGTTCGATCGCCAACCGGCTGATCGATGCCTTCCACCAGACGATCGCGGTCACCGTATCCGGCGGCCTCGCCGACATCACGCCCCTGCGAGATTTCTCCGCCGTCTACGCCGCTGCCGACCGCGCGCTTTATGCGGCCAAGACCTCAGGACGCAATCGTATCGTGCTGGAGCGGGACATGTCGCGCAGCCCGCAAGCGGATACATCAAGCCTCACGCTGACGGACGCCACCATCAGCGCGGCTTGATCTCAGCCCCCGATCAGGGCCAACCACTCGTCTTCGGTCATGACTTCGACCCCGAGCTCACGCGCCTTGTCGAGCTTGGAGCCTGCGCCAGGCCCGGCCACGACGTAGTCCGTTTTCTTCGATACGGACCCGGCGACCTTCGCGCCCAGGCCCTCGGCCCGCGCCTTGGCCTCATCACGCGTGAAGCGTTCGAGGGAACCGGTGAAGACAACCGTTTTGCCAGCAACGGGACTGTCGCTGACAACGGCCGCCTCCGCATCGAGAGGCGTGACTTCGCTCAGGAGACGCTGAACAACCTCAAGATTGCGCGGCTCCTTGAAAAACTCGACGATCGAAGCAGCGACAACCTCGCCGATCCCATCAATGCTGTTCAACTCGTTCCAGGCGTCGCCGAACTTTGGTCCAGCCGCCTGCATGGCCTCAGCAAAGGCCGCGTAGCTGCCATAGGAGCGCGCCAGGAGCTTCGCCGTGGTCTCGCCGACATGGCGGATGCCGAGCGCGAAGATGAAGCGGTTGAGCGCGATCTCGCGCCGTGCATCGATCGCCTCGAAGAGCTTGCGCACACTGACCCGACCGAAGCCTTCAATATTCTCGAGCTTGGTCAGCGACTGGTCCTGGCGCGCCTTCAGGGTGAAGATGTCGGGCGCCGTGCGGATCATCAGCGCGGGGTCATCGCTTTCGAAGAAGAAGTCGACCTGCTTGGTGCCAAGCCCCTCGATATCGAAGGCGTTACGCGAGACGAAATGCTTGATGTGCTCGACGGCCTGGGCCCGGCAGACGAAGCCGCCGGTGCAACGGGTGACGGAATCGAGCTTGCCCGTCTTCTCGTTCTTCTCGCGCACCGCATGGCTGCCACAGACCGGGCAGGTCTTCGGAAACACATAGGGCGTCTGACCTGCTTCGCGCTTTTCCAGCACCACGTCGAGGACCTGCGGAATCACATCGCCGGCCCTCTGGACGATCACGGTATCGCCAATCCGGATGTCATGCTCCTCCGGCCGGATGCGGTCGCCGGAATTGGCGATACCCTTGATGTAGTCCTCGTTGTGCAGCGTCGCGTTGGTGACCACAACGCCACCGACCGTGATCGGTGTCAGCCGCGCAACGGGCGTGAGTGCCCCGGTCCGACCGACCTGGATGTCGATTGCCTCGACCGTCGTGAAAGCCTGCTCGGCCGGAAACTTGTGAGCGGTCGCCCAGCGCGGCGAGCGAGACCGGAAACCGAGGCGGGCCTGCAGGTCGAGACGGTCCACCTTGTAGACGACACCATCGATGTCATAGTCGAGATCAGGCCGCTGCAACCCGATATCGCTGTAATGGGCGATGATATCAGCGACGGAACTCAGCCGCCGTGTCAGCGGATTGATCGGGAAGCCCCAGCGCCCGAAGACCTGCACCATGTCCCATTGCGTCTCGGCCGGCATCTGGCTCATTTCACCCCAGGCATAGGCAAAGAAGCGCAGCTTGCGGTTCGCCGTCACCTTAGGATCGAGCTGGCGCAGCGAGCCGGAAGCCGTGTTACGCGGATTGACATAGGTCTGCTTGCCCTCGGCCTCCATCTGCGCATTGAGCGCCAGGAAGTCTGATTTCGCCATGTAGACTTCACCGCGCACCTCGACGATATCGGGCGCATCGGCGGGAAGCTCGGTCGGGATTTCCTTGATCGTCAGGATGTTCGCCGTCACGTTTTCGCCGGTCGTGCCATCGCCCCGCGCGTCGCCGCGCTGACCAGCCGGCCGTTCTCGTAGCGGATCGACATCGAAAGGCCGTCGATCTTCGGCTCGGCGGTGAAGGCGATCGAATTGTCCGGCATCTGCCCGAGGAAGCGATAGACGGACGAGACAAAGTCCTGCACGTCCTCATCGGAAAACGTGTTATCGAGAGACAGCATCGGCCGCGCATGCACGACCTGGGCAAAGATGCCGGCGGGGGCAGCCCCCACCCGTTGCGAGGGGCTATCGGTGCGCACCAGCTGCGGAAACTGCGCCTCGATCGCATCATTGCGCCGCTTCAGCGCGTCGTAATCCGCGTCCGAGATTTCGGGCTTGTCCTTGCCATGATAAAGCGCGTCGTGATGGGCGATCTCGTCCGCCAGACGCTGCAGCTCGGCCTTCGCCTGCTCCTCGGTCAGGGTTTCGACGGGAATGGTGTCAACGGCCATGGCAACCTCCGGAAATCTCCAGTCGGGTTTAGCGGAAAATCGACGAATGAAAAGGCCCGTACCTCACTCCTGCCAGCTTGCTGAGATGTCGACGCGCGCGGTCAGCGGCAGATGGTCCGAGGCCTTGCGGGCGAGCGGCGTGTCATGCACGCAGAGTTCGGAGATCAATCCGGCCCGGTTCGCCATGATCCGGTCAAGAGAGAGCACCGGCAGCCGCGCCGGAAAGCTGGGGATCGCTGGTGGCAATGGCCCGAACACCGGCTCCAGCCGCGTGAGCGCCGAGCCAGGCCCGAGCCGCCATTCGTTGAAGTCGCCCATCAAGAGCGTCAGTCGTTCATCGCGGCTCTGCAGAAGGTCGAGGATGACGTCGGCCTGCTGGCGCCTTGCCCAGCGCAACAACCCGAGATGGGCAGCGATGACCCGCAGTCCGGCCTTTCCCTCAAGGTCGATCTCGGCCACCAGCGCGCCCCGTGGCTCAAGCCCGGGCAGTGCCACCTGATGCACATCCCGGACGATCCCCTCGCGAAACAAGAGCACATTGCCGCGCCAGCCATGCGACTTCGGCCCGGCAACCACCGGTACCGGCAGCAACCCGGTTTCGAGCCGCAGCCGGTTGAGATCGAGCAGACCGGAGCGCTCCCCGAAGCGTTGATCCGCCTCCTGCAAGGCAATCACATCGGGGCGGATTTCGTGGATGACGTCAATGATCCGCTCCGGATCGAAACGCCCATCGGTCCCCACACATTTGTGGACGTTGTAAGAGGCGACTGTCATGACACCGTCAGGCGTATCCGAGACCTGCCGCTCGCCCGGGCGCCATTTGCGATTGCGCAACGAGGACACCATCGTGCGGGCGAGGCTGGGCTTGGTTTTTTTCATCACACCAGGGGCATCCGTCGTCTCTCGAGGCATTGACCACTCACGGCCGTCACAGCCATGAGCGGCTGCGCTGTGTCAAAGATAGGGCGATCCGAGCCAGAACAAACGGTCGATCATGCGGTTCGGCAGAGAACGGGCCCGAAGGCCCTCCAGCGTAACCTGTTCTGCCGTCGCCAGTCTCTCGTCTATGCCGTCCTCGATCTGCTCGGCGAGTACCCGGTCATAAACTTCGAGATCGATCTCGAAATTCAGCCGCAATGAACGCGAATCGAGATTGGACGAACCGATGAAACACCACTGTCGGTCGATGACCATCAGCTTCGAATGATCGAAATGGCCGCTCGACAGATGGACACGACACCCATCCCGAAGGATCTGGTCGAACTGCCCCATCATGGCGCGGGCGACAATGGCGAGATTGTTTTGCGACGGCACGATCACATCGACCTGCACACCACGCCGTGCGGCCGTGTTCAGCGCGGCGATAAAGGTGGTATCCGGCAGGAAGTAGGGCGAAACGATCCGGATCGACCGTTCGGCGACCGAGAAGGCGCCGAGCAGAAGCCGGTGATCTCGTCTCGATATGGGTATCCGGCCCTGAGACCACCGCCCGGATCGCGGTCCCTGCCCCAGGCAACGCATCGTCGAGCCGCACGCGCCATTCCGGCCCCAGCAGCACCTCGCCGGTTTCGAAGTGCCAGTCCTCGGCAGCAACCGCCAGGATGTCGGCCACCACAGGTCCGGTCACGCGAAAATGGGTGTCGCGCGCGCCATCCGCCCCGACGAAGCCCGCGCGGATATTCATGCCGCCGACAAAGGCGGTCGCCCCGTCCACCACCAGAATTTTCCGGTGTGTGCGCAGATTGGCGTAAGGGAGCCGCAGTCCCATGATGACCTGCCCGTTGAAGACAGCAACCGGAACTCCGCCCTCTTCGAGATAGCCGATGATGCTGGGAACGCTGTAGCGTGCGCCGACCGCATCGATGATGACGCGAACGGCGACACCGCGCTTGTGCGCAGCGATCAGGCAATCGGCCACGCGCCGGCCGACGACATCGCGATCGAAGATATAGGTTTCGAGGATGATGCTGAACTGCGCGGCCTCGATTGCCTCGCACATCGCGTCGAAGGTCTCCTCACCGGTCGTCAGCATGGTGATGAGGTTGCCGGATGACAGCGGATGGCGGCTCACCTTGTCGCCGAGCAGCTTCATCTGCCCGAAGCGGGGTCCGAACTGTGTGGCGACCGTCTCGCGGCTGATGGCGTAGAGAGACAGACTGCGCCAGATCTCATCAAGTTCGAGGGCACGTCGGGAGATAAGCGTCGCACGCCGGATGCGATTGATGCCGGCGACCGCATAGATCATCGCCCCTACGAGCGGCGAGAGGATGATCACGCCCACCCAGCCGAGCGCCGAGCGAACCTCACGTTTGGTCATCGCCGCATGGGCCGCAGCGACCGTGCCGAACACGACAGAGAGCACGGCAAGGGTCTCGGCCCAGTAGATCTGGATCACTTCAAGCATGGCAGATCAGCGAAACAGGTTTTGATAAGGAGCGCAACCGACACCGTGCGGATGGAGATCACTCCCCGGCCGCCAGGAGCTTTGCAGCAGCGGCACGCGCTTCGTCGGTCACGGATGCACCCGCCAGCATGCGGGCGATCTCTTCCTTGCGATGCTCCGGCTCCATGATCGCCACCCGAGTGGCGATCTTGTCGCCCGCATCTCCGGTCGGCCCCTTGGAAATGAGAAAATGCGTCGAAGCCCGTGCTGCGACCTGCGGTGCATGGGTGACGGACAGCACCTGAACCTTCGAACCAAGCCGCGCCAGCCGCTGGCCAATGGCATCGGCCACCGCGCCACCGACGCCGGTGTCGATTTCGTCGAAGACGAGGGTCGGCGCCGAGCCGCGTCGGCCAGCGCCACCTTGAGCGCCAGCAGGAAACGCGAGAGTTCACCGCCCGAAGCAACCTTCATGATCGGTCCGGGACGCGTACCAGGGTTCGTCTGCACATGGAATTCGACAGTGTCGATCCCGTCGGCCGTGGCATTGTCCAGGCGTCGGCCGCCACTTCCACCATGAAGGCGGCCCGCTCGAGCTTCAGCGCCGGCAATTCCTGCATGACCGCATCCGCCAGGGCCTGGGCGGCATTCTGGCGCTTCGCCGAGAGCTGCTGCGCCAGGTGATCGTAATGTGTCTTTGTCTCGTGGACTGCGGCTTCGAGTTGTCCGAGACGCTCTTCGCCGGCATCGAGGTCGGCGAGATCCGCGACCATCTTTTCTGCAAGCGCGGGAAGATCGGCAACCGCGACGGAATACTTCCGTCCGGCAGCCCTCAGCGCGAAAAGACGCTCTTCAACGCGCTCAAGTTCTCGCGGATCGAATTCGGTGCGGCGCAGCGCCGCCTCGACTTCCATCTGCGCGGCGGACAGCGTGTCCAGTGCCGTGCCAAGCAGTTGCACGGTCTCTTCGAGCAGTCCCGGAGCCTCCTGGCTCTTGCGCTCCAGCCGGCGCATCAGCGACGCGATATGCGGCACAGGCGACGCATTGCCATTCAGGAATTCGGAGGCCTCAGCTATATCGCCCGCGATGCGCTCGGATTTCTGCATGGCCGAGCGCCGCTCGGCAAGATCGTCCTCTTCGCCGTCCATAGGCGACAGCGCTTCAAGCTCCTCGACCGAGGCGCGCAGATAGTCAGCCTCGCGCGCGGCAGCCTCAACCTTCGCCTTGTGGGTCTTGAAGGAACGCTCGGCATCCCGCCAGCGGCGATAGCTTTCACCGAGATTGACTGCTTCGTCGGTGAGCCCGGCAAAAGCGTCGAGCAACATCCGGTGGGCGTTGGTATCGATCAGCGCCCGATCATCATGCTGGCCATGGATTTCGACCAGCAACTGCCCAACCTGTCGCATCAACTGGACGCTGACGGGCTGGTCGTTGATATAGGCCCGAGTGCGGCCGTCGGCGGACTGCACGCGCCGGAATATCAGGTCGCCATCGTCATCGACGCCATTGCCCTTCAGCAGCGTTCTGGCGGCATGGCTGTTGCCGACATCAAAGACAGCGGTCACCTGCCCCTTGTCTTCGCCGTGGCGCACAAGAGAACCATCGCCGCGGCCACCGAGCGCGAGCGAGAGACTATCAAGCAAAATGGATTTGCCGGCACCCGTTTCACCGGTCAGCACGGAAAGGCCGCTCTCGAACGCAAGATCCAGCCGCTCGATCAGAACGATATTTCGGATCGACAGCTGGACCAGCATGGGCTCAGATTCTCACTTCGTCAAAAGAGACCGTCAGGTCCCGATCAGGAGCCTGCGACCAGCGCGGGTGATCCACGATCCGGTGTTTTCGCGCGGCTCTACGCCGCCCCGCTGCAGCAGCGCATAGCTATCGGCATACCACTGGCTGTCCGGATAGTTGTGGCCGAGAACGGCCGCGGCTGCCTGCGCCTCGGAGACGACACCCATGGCGAAATAGGCCTCGACCAGACGCGCGAGCGCCTCTTCGATCTGGTTGGTGTTCGGATACTGCTCGACCACGACGCGGAAGCGCGAGACGGCGGCGAGGTATTCCTTGCGCTCCAGATAGTAACGCCCGACCTGCATTTCCTTGCCGGCGAGCTGGTCGCGCGCAAAACGGATCTTCGCCTGCGCGTCGTCGACATATTCCGAATCAGGGAATTCGTTGACCACGCGTTCCATCGCCTCGATCGTCTTGACCGAGTTGCGCTGATCCTGCGTGACGTTGGAGATCTGCTTCCAATAGGACAGGCCGACCAGATACTGCGCGTAGGCCGCATCCTCGGACTTCGGATAGAGGCTCATATAGCGGTTGCCGGTGGAAATAGCATCGGCATAGCGGCCAAGACGATATTTCGTGAAGGTGCTCATGACGAGCGCCTTGCGCGACCACTCGGAAAAGGGATGCTGCGCATCGACGGCATCGAACTTGCGCGATGCTTCGCTCATGTTCCCTGCCTTGATGTTTGCGAGACCCTGATTGTACAGCACTTCCGGCGGCTCAGTCTCGGCAGCAAGCTTGCTGATGTCGATATCGGGATCCGATTGGCAACCGGCAAGCACCGCGCCGACGGACAACATCACGCTCAGGCCTGCAATACGCGCGGCTTTCTTCACAACGACCGATCCCACTTGATTCATTCGAAAGATCCCGATTGCAGCGCCGCTTGAAAACCGTCGCCTTCAACTGGCGTTTCTAGCCACAAAAGCGGCACTAGGGCAACGCAGTGATGTGACTTTAACGCATTTTTGTGGCGAGACGTCCAGAAAGTGCCGTTCATTCAGCATCTTCTGTCGCCCAGCAAAAAACGCCGGCCTCCGTTGAGGAAGCCGGCGCTCGATCTGTAACTTGCCCGTTTTCTGCTCAGGCAGACCAGGGCGCGAATTCGGGCACCTGGACCGGAACGAATTCGCGAGCACGAACCTGGTGGCTGCGGCTCGGCGCTTCGACAACCTCATAAGCCGTGGGGTCGCTGAGCAAGGCCTTTAATGCATTGGCATTCATCTTGTGGCCACCGCGATAGGAGCGATAGCAGCCGATGAACTGCGCACCGGCAAGTGCCAGGTCACCAACGGCATCCAGCGTCTTGTGACGGACGAATTCGTCCTTCTCGTAGCGCAGGCCTTCGACATTGATGACAGTGTCGTCGTCGGAGATGACGACGGAGTTTTCGAGCGAAGAGCCAAGGGCGAAACCGGCAGCCCAGAGACGCTCGACATCACGCATGAAGCCAAAGGTGCGGGCCCGCGACAGTTCATTCTTGAAGGTTTCAGCCGTCAGATCGCCTTCCCACTTCTGCCGACCGATCAGCTTGCTGTCGAAATCGATTTCGACCTCGAAGCGCGTTCCGTCATAGGGGCGGAATTCAGACCAGGATGCACCCGATTCGATGCGAACCGGCTTGATGACGCGAATGTAGCGGCGCTTGACGCCGAGATTGGTGATGCCCACCTGCTCGATGGCATCGATGAAGACTTCGGAGCTGCCGTCCATGATCGGCATTTCCGCACCGTCGACTTCGACAATCATATTGTCGAGGCCCAGCGCATAGATGGCCGCCATGACATGTTCGATGGTCGCAATGGAACGGGCCGGGTTGGTACCGAGTACGGTGCAAAGATCGGTATTGCCGACATGCGCGGAGACGGCCCTGTATTCGCTCGTGGACCCGTCATCGTGCTGACGTTGGAAAACAATTCCCGTTCCGGCTTCTGCCGGCTGGAAAGTGATCGTAACCTCTCGTCCGGAATGAACCCCAATCCCAGTCAGCGTAAGCGGCGCTGCGATCGTGGTTTGAAATCCGAGCAAAGCAATTGCCATTCCGATAGCCTTAAAGTGAAGCGACGAGGCGGTGGATCTTGAACTTCCCGTCGCAAACGCGTGTCAAAGACTCAAAGAGAGTCCTCTTTCGATCTCATACATACGTGGCCCCGCCCCTCCAGCCAAATCACTGATTCTTTCGCTTTGTAACGAAGCCAGGCCATTGATTAACATCAACAAATCTACGTTCTGGAACAAGCCATGAAACGCAAGAAACCCGAGCCTCGCGGCCCGGGTTTCCTCAATCATTCTGGCCTGGCCCTCAGCTCGTCTGGCGACGAAGGAAGGCCGGGATCTCGAGCTGGTCGTCTTCGCTGGTGGCGCGAGCCGGCGTTGCACGACCGTGGTCATCCAGCTGGCCGCGACGCGGAGCGTAGAGGCTGGCTTCTGCAGACAGCGGACGGCGCTGCTGCGAGGCGGCAGCCGGTGCGGAACCGGTAATGTCACCCATAACCTGCTCGTCTTCAGCCTGACGGCCGAGCGAGTTGGTGATGCGCTTCAGGAGACCCATCGGGCCACGCTCGTCCTGGGCAGCCGGAGCTGCAGGCTGGGCGCGGTGATCGATTTCGGCGCGAAGCACCGGCGGGAAGTCCTCGACCTTCGGCATGCGAACCGGTTCGGCAGCCATGCGGGGTTCAGCTGCCATCGGTGCCGGCGCAATAGGCGCCTGCATGACGGGAGCGGGCTGCTGCATGACCGGAGCCGGCTGGCTCATGATGGGAGCCGGAGCAACCGGCTGCATCATCTGCGGAGCGGGAGCAGCTTCCGGAGCCGGCGAAGCGAACAGGCGGCTTGCCGGACGGAATTCCTGCTGCGGAGCAGGCTGCGGCTGGCTCAGCGGCTGACGCGCAACGGCGATTTCGAGTTCGCGTTCCATGGCAGCTTCAGCCGAACGAATGGTGTCTGCGACCGGATCCATGGTCGGCTTGGGGGCCTGCGTCATTGCAGGCTGATATGCGGCCGGTGCCGGACGCACACGGCCGCGGCAGGAACGCATAGCGGGCTTTGGCCGAGCGGAGCGGCCTCGAAGCCGCTTGCGATGCGAGCGCCGCACGGTCGATGCCGGTGGCGACGACCGAGACGCGGATGATGCCTTCGAGCGCTTCGTCGAAGGTGGCGCCGAGGATGATGTTGGCGTCCTGGATCGACTTCCTCGCGGATGCGGGTTGCAGCTTCGTCGACTTCGAACAGCGTGAGGTCACGGCCGCCGGTGATCGAGATCAGCAAGCCCTTGAGCGCCCTTCATCGAGGTTTCGTCGAGCAGCGGGTTGGCGATCGCGGCTTCAGCAGCCTGCCATCGCGCGGCCTTCGCCGGATGCTTCGCCGGTACCCATCATCGCACGGCCCATTTCGCGCATCACGGAGCGAACGTCGGCGAAGTCGAGGTTGATGAGGCCTTCCTTGACCATCAGGTCGGTGATGCAGGCAACGCCCGAATAGAGCACCTGGTCGGCCATTGCGAAGGCGTCGGCGAAGGTGGTGCTTGGTCGTTGGCGATGCGGAACAGGTTCTGGTTCGGGATGACGATCAGCGTGTCGACCGACTTCTGCAGCTCCTCGATGCCGGATTCGGCCAGTCCGCATGCGGCGCATGCACCTTCGAAGTGGAACGGCTTGGTGACGACGCCGACGGTCAGGATGCCCTTGTTGCGCGCGGCCTGGGCGACGACAGGAGCAGCACCGGTGCCGGTACCGCCGCCCATGCCGGCGGTGACGAAGCACATGTGGGTGCCGGTCAGGTGATCGATGATCTCGTCGATGCACTCTTCAGCGGCTGCGCGACCGACTTCCGGCTGCGAACCAGCGCCGAGGCCTTCGGTGACGTGTGACGCCGAGCTGGATCATGCCGCGTCAGCCTTCGACATGGTCAGCGCCTGGGCATCGGTGTTGGCAACGACGAAATCGACGCCCTGCAGACCAGCGGTGATCATGTTGTTGACGGCATTGCCGCCGCCGCCACCGACACCGAAAACGGTGATGCGTGGCTTCAGCTCAGTGATATCTGGCTTCTGCAACTTGATGGTCATGGTACCCGTTCCTTCTTTTTCCGGCCGCATCGCCAAGCCGGCCATGTCATTTCAACAGATTTCCCTTGGCCGAACCTTGCGCCCAGCCGGGTGAACTCAAAAACTCTCTTTCAGCCACTGGCCCATACGGGCGAACCGGCTGTTTCCGTTGCCGAAGGGCGAGAACAACCCGCCCTGCCCGGCATGTGTTTCCTGATCCGCCATCTGCGGATAGATCGTCAGGCCGACGGCCGTCGAGAAGGCCGGTCCTTTGGCCGCTGCCGGCAGACCGGACACACCCATCGGACGACCGATACGCACGTTCCGGGCCAGAATACGGCGGGCCGCTTCCGGCATGCCGGTGAGCTGGCAGGCGCCACCCGTCAAAACGACGCGTTTTCCGACCACCGGCGAGAAGCCAGACTTCTGGATCCGGTCGCGCAGCATCTCGAGGGTTTCCTCGATACGCGCGCTGATAATCCGGGTCAGAAGCGCCTTCGACACCTGGGTCGGCTGGTCGCGATCGTCCTCGCCGATCGGCGGAACGGATACGACTTCGCGATCGTCGGCGCCGTTGGCGACAGCCGAACCGTGAACGACCTTCAGACGTTCTGCATCCTCGATACGGGTGGAAAGCCCGCGCGCCAGATCTGTGGTCACATGATGACCGCCGATCCCGATGGCGTCCGTATGGATCAACTTGCCTTCAGCGAAGACAGAGATGGTGGTCATGCCACCGCCCATGTCGATCGCCGCGCAACCGAGCTCCACCTCGTCGTCGACCAGGGCTGCTAGGCCGCTGGCGTAAGGCGTGGCAACCACACCCTCGACGGTCAGATGGGCGCGGTTTATGCAGAGCTCCAGATTGCGGAGCGCTGCCCGTTCGGCCGTGACCACGTGCATGTCGACGCCGAGAACATCGCCATACATTCCAAGGGGATCGCGGATTCCCCGCTCTCCGTCAAGCGAAAAGCCTGTCGGAAGCGAGTGCAGCACGGCACGGTCATTGCCCTGAGACTGCTGGCCAGCAGCAATCAGCACCTTGCGCAAGTCGCCGGCTTCGACTTCCTGGCCACCGAGATCGATGGTCGCCGTGTAGACATCAGAACCGATGCGGCCGGCAGAGACGTTGACAATCAGGCTTTCGACCGTCAGGCCGGCCATGCGCTCAGCTGCGTCAACGGCGAGGCGCACAACGTTTTCGACCGCATCGAGATCGGCGATCACGCCGGACTTGATGCCATGCGAACGCTGGTGGCCGAGGCCGATCACTTCGACGTTGTGGGTGCGGCCCGGCAGGACGGCAGATTCGCGGCGCGGCGTCAGGCGAGCGATAATGCACACGACCTTGGTCGTGCCGATATCGAGAACCGAAACGACATGCGCCCGCTTGGAGGACAGCGGCCGGGTGCGCGGAAGACCGAAAGAGGAGCCACCAAAGATGCTCATATCTTCTGCTCCAGCTTCTTGAGGGCCTTGCGACGCTCTTCAAGCGCCGCCGTACGACGCTCCTGTGCACCGGGCGTCAAGCGCACGGCAACCCGGTCGGGAAGGCGCATATCGATCAGCGCCACATCGCGAGACAGAACCTGCTGCTCGACGTCGAAACGGTTGAGCAGGGCAAGCGCGCCAGCGACGTTCTCTTCCGGCAGGCGCA
Organism: Allorhizobium sp.; assembly: GCA_965283865.1. Lineage (GTDB taxonomy): Bacteria > Pseudomonadota > Alphaproteobacteria > Rhizobiales > Rhizobiaceae > Allorhizobium. The sequence continues at coordinate 2,276,307 of CBDIQA010000001.1, read as the reverse complement.
CGACGATACCGTTGTCGAGATGAACATCCCAACGACGACCGCCAACCCGAACGAAAGCCTTCACCCGCGAAGCGATCGACGGCCACTTGGAGAATTCTTCATCGATGGAGGCTGCTGCCGTCTCGGCATCACGACCAACGAAGAGCGGCAGCGAGGCAAACTTGTTGTCGCGCAGCGGCGCAATGACAGAACCCGAACGCTCAATGAGCGAGAGATCGCTGCCATGCTGCCAAATCGCGTAGGCCTGGCGCTCGCGCAGCGTCACCTCGACGGTGGACGGATAAACCTTGCGAACCTCAGCCGATTCAACCCAGGGAAGCTCAGACAGCGACTTGCGAGCAGCCGCAATGTCGAGACCCAGCAGGCTCGTCGAACCATCAAGGCCCAGCAACTGCAGGATATCGATTTCAGACGTATGCTGATTGCCGGAGACGCGGACATCCTCGACAGCAAAGCCAGCCTTCGACGTCACTGCCTGCATCACCACAGGACCATGACCACCAACCACGACACCATGCAACGAGACGGCGCCGTAGAAGGCAGCCAGACTGAACTTGCCGAGATGGCGAGGCAGGACAATACGCCCCGAGCACAGGCTGACGACGAAACGAACGACGCGACGCAGCGGACGCGGAAGCACCTTGGCCTCCTGGGAGGCGAGCGGTGCAGCCGGATACACTCCGGAAACCTCAGCCATTTTGTTACCGCTCAACGAGAACAAGAAGCGTCCTCCACCATCCAACGTACGAACTCACCAAAGCTATAGCCCGCATGGGCAGCCATTTCCGGCAGCAACGAGGTAGGGGTCATGCCCGGCTGGTTGTTGAGCTCCAGCCAAATCAGATCACCATCTTCGGAGAGACGATCGTCGTAGCGGAAGTCGGACCGACTCACTCCGCGACACCCGAGCGCCTGGTGTGCCTTGAGCGCCAATGATTGTATTTTTTGGTAAATTTTCGGTGAAATTTCCGCAGGAAGAACGTGTTGCGAGCCGCCTGCGGCATACTTGGAGTCGTAATCATAGAAGCTGTGGCCGAGCGGCACGATCTCGGTCACGCCAAGCACCTTCCCGTCCATCACGCCACAGGTAAGCTCGCGACCCGCCACATAGCGCTCGACCATCACGACGTCGCCGTAGCGCCATTCGCTGGAGGTCAGGATCTGTGGCGGATGCGCCATGTCTTCGCGCACGATGACAACGCCGAAACTGGAGCCCTCGCGGACCGGCTTGACCACATAAGGAGGGGCCATCGGATGACTGTTGCCGATGTCGAAGCGGTTGATCACCATAGCCTCGGCGACGGGAATGCCCGCCTGGGCCGCAACGATCTTCGCCTGCTTCTTGTCCATGGCGAGCGCCGAAGCAAGAACGCCGGAATGCGTATAGGGGATCTCGAGGTATTCGAGCACGCCCTGGATCGTGCCGTCCTCGCCGAACGGACCATGCAGAGCATTGAAGGCGACGTCAGGCTTCAGATCCTCGAGGACACGGCCGACATCACGACCGACATCCACCCGCGTCACCTTGAAACCTTCACCCTCGAGGGCGGAAGCGCAGGCGTTACCCGACGACAAGCTCACAGGCCGCTCGGAGGACAATCCACCCATCAAAACCGCGACATGCTTGCCACTCATAAACGCCTCGCAAAATTCCAAACCAATCAGTAGCCGCATCGATTGGACGGCTCCGTAGGCTCAGTTCAACAACATTAAGGTTAATGAAGCGTTTACTTTCGTTAACTTCCGACACGCAGCCGAGCGCTCACGCGCTCACATCTGAGATGAAGCTAATTATCCAAGGCTATGATTTTAATGAAATAATGACGACTGAATTGCCGTTAAGCCGTCTTGCGCTGTGCCACAGGTTCCAGCTGCATCTCGGCACGTTGCGAGGGGTCCAAAGCCGTTTCAGCCAACTCCCTGGCATGCACGATTCGATTCCGGCCACTGGCTTTGGCCAAATAGAGTGCACGGTCGGTTGCGGAGAAAAGCTCGCTGAAACCGAGTTCCGAGACACCGGCAGACACGCCGCCGGAGATGGTGACGGACACCGGAAGTCCGGCCACTTCGAAGCCCATGGCCTCAACGGAACGGCAGATCGACTTGGCAACCTCGAGCGCTTCGTCGCAGCGGTTACCCATCAAAAGCACGGCGAATTCCTCGCCGCCGATGCGGGCAACATGTCGCCCGCTCACCCAGCAAGTCCGTCAGGCATTGGGCAACACGGACGATCACATCGTCGCCTGCCTTGTGGCCCAGCGTGTCGTTGATTGATTTGAAGCGATCGATATCGAGCAGGATCAGCGCAACATCCCCTCGTGTGCGCTCGAAAGTGTCGAGGAAGGCGCGGCGGTTCATCAGGCCCGACAGCATGTCCGTTCGGCTAAGCATTTCGAAACGCTGCCGCGACATGCCGAGATCGTAGACGGCAAGCCCGACGACGGAATAGGCGATCATGGCCACCACGAAGGATACCGGTGGCGTGAGCATGGTGGCAACGACGAGTGCGGCCCCGAGCGGATACGGAAGAAGCCCAAGCGCCACCAGGATCAGATGTCCGACGATATTGAGGAGATAAGCAAAGATGGCGATCTTCGCCGCCATGAAGGCAGCCTTTGATACCACAGCACGCCGGGACGAAAACTCGCCCAACGTCAACTGTCGGATCACCCATACATGGACCAGATCGAACATAGCACTCCCCATACCCCTGGGGAGCCTAATTGAGCGAAGTTAAAACTTCGTGGGATCCGGCGTGACGGCCATCACACCGCAACGACACCCATGAATGGCTTCACTTCACGACCGGGCATGAAGATGCCGAGGCGCTTGATTTCCCATTCGAGCTTGATGCCAGACGTCTCGAAAACCCGCTGACGGACAGTCTCGCCGAGATATTCGAGATCGTAGCCGGTCGCATGGCCGACATTGATCATGAAGTTGCAGTGCATCGACGACATCTGTGCCCCGCCAATCATCAGACCGCGGCAACCGGCCTCATCGATCAGCTCCCAGGCTGAATGGCCCTCAGGGTTCTTGAACGTCGAGCCGCCGGTCTTTTCCTTGACCGGCTGCACCGTCTCGCGATGGTGGCGAACAGCATCCATATCCGCGCGGATCTTGGCCTTCTCTTCCGGATAACCCTCGAAGATAGCGCTGGTAAAGATCAAGCCTTCGGACGCTGCCGAATGGCGGTAGCTGTAGCCCATGTCGGCATTCGAAAGGACGTGCGACATTGCCCTTGCTGATCGACGGCCTCGACCTCGACCAGCCGCCCGGCGGTGTCGCCGCCATTGGCGCCCGCATTCATGCGGATCGCGCCGCCGATCGAACCGGGAATGCCGTAGTAGAAGTGGAAACCGCCGATACTTGTTGTCCATCGCCATCGCGGCAATGTGCTTGTCGGGGCAGATCGCGCCGGCACGAATGCGGTTCTCGCCCACGAGCTCGACTTGGCCGAAACCCTTGGCAGAGAGACGGATCACCACACCGGGGATCCCGCCGTCACGCACGAGCAGGTTCGAGCCGACGCCGACGACCGTTAGCGGCACCTCTTCGGGCAGAAGCTTGAGGAACGCGGTCAGATCCTCGACGTCATGCGGCTGAAACATCAGTTCGGCCAGTCCGCCGGCGCTGGAACCAGGTCACCCTGTCCATCGGCGCATCGGGCGTCAGCCGCCCCTTGAGATCGTTAACTCCAGGGCCGAGCGACGCCAGAAGCTTTTCCCCATCCACCTGTTTCATTCAAGACTTTCCCGAAATTGCATCTAGTTCCGTCGGCAGTGCAGCAGCCCACTGGGTGATGTTGCCGGCCCCCAACAGGACCACGAAATCACCCGGTTGTGCAATGCCCGCGACGAGCGAGCGCCAGTTGCTCAGGCGCAGCCAAGTATCGCGCGTCGCGATGGCCGCCAGATTTGATGCGCGAGACCAGCGTTTCCGAATCGATCGCCCTCGATCGGCTCTTCGCCCGCAGCATAAACCGGCGACGAGGAAGATCGTGTCGGCATCGTTGAAGCAGTTGGCAAAGTCATCGAACAGGCTTGCAAGCCGGCTGAAGCGGTGCGGCTGGTGCACGGCGATGATCCGGCCCTTGCAGCGCTCGCGCGCCGCCTGCAGCACGGCCTTGATCTCGACCGGGTGGTGACCATAGTCGTCGAACACCTGGACGCCGTTGGACACGCCGGTCAGCGTGAAGCGCCGCTTGACGCCGCCGAAGTCGGCAAGCCCCTTGCGGATCGCCTCTTCCGGACATGTCGAGCCGGTTGGCGACAGCAATTGCGGCGCAGGCATTGGAAATGTTGTGCCGGCCCGGCATCGGCAGGACGCAGATCCTTGAAGTTGAACACCCGGCCGGTGCGGCGACGGCGGATCTCGACGTCGAAGATCGAGCGGCGTGCCATCGAGGCGCACATTCGAGAAGCGCACATCCGCCTGCGGGTTCTCACCATACGTGATGACCTTGCGATCCTCGATGCGGCCGACCAGCGCCTGCACTTCCGGATGGTCGAGGCACATCACGCCGAAGCCGTAGAATGGCACATTCTCGACGAACTGGCGGAAAGCCGCACGCGCATTGTCGAAGGTGCCGTAGTGGTCGAGATGCTCCGGATCGATATTGGTGACCATCGGCAACATCGGCCGGAAGCTTCAGGAAGGTACCGTCGGACTCGTCGGCCTCGACCACCATCCACTCGCCCTCGCCCATGCGGGCATTGGTGCCATAGGCATTGATGATGCCGCCATTGATGACGGTCGGGTCGAGAGCGCCGGCATCCAGAAGCGCTGCGACCATCGACGTGGTCGTGGTCTTGCCATGCGTGCCACCGACGGCGATCGCATTGCGGAAGCGCATCAGCTCAGCCAGCATTTCGGCGCGGCGCACGATCGGCAGCAGCTTTTCGCGGGCGGCGACGAGTTCGGGATTGTTCTTCTTGATCGCGGTCGAAACGACGACGACTTCGGCCTCACCCAGGTTCTCGGCCTTGTGGCCGACGAAGACTTCGATGCCCTTGGCGCGCAGACGCTGCACGTTGGCGCTGTCGGCCTGGTCCGACCCTTGCACCTTGTAGTCCGAGATTGTGCAGCACCTCGGCAATCCCGCTCATGCCGATGCCGCCGATCCCGATGAAATGGACGAGGCCAATGGATCTTCGGCATTTTCATTGTGTGGCTCCCTTCGAACTGGGCAATGCCCTTGCCGGCGGCAATAGCCTCTACGAGGTCCGCGAGCAAGCCGGCCGCATCGGGCTTGCCCGTGCTTTTCGCAGCGCGGGCCATCGTGGCGAGCCGATCAGGCCCCTCCATCGCCTCCGCCAGGAGACTTGCGATCCTGTCGGTGGAAAGCTGCGCCTGCGGGATGACCTGCGCTCCGCCTTGCAGCGGCGAGCGCCGCAGCGTTTGCCGCCTGGTCATGGTCAAGCGCATAGCGGATAGGGCACGAGCAGGCTTGGTCGGCCGATCACCGCGAGTTCCGACACCGTCGACGCCCCGGAGCGGCAGATCACGAGATGGGCGGCTGCCATGCCGCTCCGCCATGTCGGTAAAGAATGGCGCAACATCTGCGCGAATGCCAAGCGTTGCATAGCTGTCGATGACCTTCTGACGGTCTTCAGGGCGTGCCTGCTGCGTCACGACGAGCCGCGCACGCAAACCATCTGGCATCAGCCGGATGGCGCCGGGGATAGCGTCGGAAAAGAACTGCGCGCCCTGGCTTCCACCAAAGACAACAAGGTTGAACGGCGCGCTGTCACGGGATGGCATATAGGGCTGAGTTGCGGCGGCGATGACAGCAGGCCGCACCGGATTTCCGGTCAGCACCATCTTTGCCTTGGTGCTCGCCACTGGGCGACAGGAAGCCACCAGCAATAGCACGCACCCGCGAGGCAAGAAGCTTGTTGGCGCGGCCCATGACCGCATTCTGCTCATGCACTGCCGTGGGAACCCAGAGACCGGCTGCCGCAAAGAGTGGAGGCACCGTCGGATAACCGCCGAAGCCGATGACGGCTTTCGGCTTTAGACGCGACACAAGGCTTCGCGCCTCGCGATAGCCGCGCCAGAGCGACAGGAACGCCTTGACGACGGCGACCGGGTTCTTGGAGCCGATGGTAGCGGAGGACACGGTATGGATCTCGTCTGCAGGAAAGCTCCCGGCATAGCGTTCGGCGCGCCTGTCGGTCACCAGATGCACGCCATAGCCGCGGGATTTCAGCTCGTGCGCCAGCGCCTCGGCCGGAAAGAGATGTCCGCCGGTGCCACCGGCGGCAAGCAGGACGATACCTTTTGTCATACGCAATTACTCCGCAGGTACGCCCGCAACCGAGCGGAACAGGCTGCGCTCCTGCGCGCGTTTTTCCGGACGGCGTCGGGTGAGCGCCAGGATGAAGCCGGCGGTGACGCAGATCGCCGTCATCGACGATCCACCATAAGAGATGAGCGGCAGCGTCATGCCCTTGGCAGGCAGCAGTTCGAGATTGACGCCGATATTGATCATCGACTGGACGCCGAGAAGCAGGACCAGACCGGACACGGCAAGACGGTTGAAGTCGTTGCGTTCCTTATAGGCGTGGCTCAAGCCCCGGAGCACAAGGAAACCAAAGATCGCCACGAGCACCATGCAGAAGACAATACCGAACTCTTCCGCCGCCACCGAGAAGATGAAGTCCGTATGGCTGTCGGGAATGATGCGCTTGACGATGCCTTCGCCCGGACCCTGGCCGAACCAGTCGCCACGAATGATCGCCTCGCGCGCCGTATCGACCTGGAAGGTATCACCCTCCCCGGTCAGGAATCGGTCTATTCGTCCCGCCACGTGCGGCAATGTCATATAGGCCCCAAAGAAGCCGGCACTACCCAGCGCGCCGAGCACGACGATCCACAGCCACGGCATGCCGGCCATAAAGAACATGGCCCCCCAGACGCTACCAATCAGGATAGTCTGGCCAAGGTCGGGCTGCGCGATCAGCAGGGCAGCGGCAATCCCGAAGAGCAGTATAGCGAAGAGATTGCCTGGAATTTCTGGCTGACGCGCATGTTCGGCAAACAGCCAGGCGCAGATCACGACAAAGGCAGGCTTCATGAATTCTGACGGCTGGATAGACATCGAGCCGAAAGACAACCAGCGCCGGCCGCCCTTCACCTCGAGTCCAATGAACAGAACCAGCACCATCATGATCAGCGATGCCGCCAGGATCAGCATGGCCATGCGCCTGACCTGGCGTGGCGACAGGAAGGAAAGACCGATCATCACGCCGAGGGCCGGCATCATGAAGAAGGCATGACGCTTGACGAAGTGGAAGCTGTCGAGATTGAGGCGTTCGGCGACCGCCGGCGACGCCGCGAAGGAGAGCATCAGCCCGATCCCCATGAGGAGAACGAAGGTGATCAGGAACAGACGGTCGATCGTCCAGAACCAGTCGGCGACCGGCCCCCTCTCTACGCGGCTTACCATCTCATTTACCTCCTGTCGGCAGGTCGATCAGCATCGTCACTCCATCGAGGTCCGCCACATGCCCCACGAAGGCATCGCCGCGGACTTCGAAATTCTTGTACTGGTCGAAGCTTGCGCAAGCCGGTGACAGCATCACGGCAGAAGCGTCGCCATCCCGATCGGCATCGGCAGCCGCATGGGCCACGGCGCGCTCCAGCCTGTCCGAGATCTCGTAAGCCACCCGGTCACCAAGCTGCGCAGCAAAGGCCGAAGCTGCCTCACCGATCAGATAAGCTTTCACGATGCGCGGGAAGAGTGGTGCGAGGCTTGCGATGCCGCCTTCCTTGGGCAGACCACCGGCGATCCAGTAGATCCGCTCGTAGCTAGACAGCGCAGGTGCAGCCGCATCCGCATTGGTTGCCTTGCTATCGTTGACGAAGACCACCTGACGGCGGCGCCCGACGGGCTGCATGCGGTGCTTGAGGCCGGGGAAGCTCTGCAGGCCCTTGCGGATCTCCTCTTCCGAGACTCCGGCTGCCAGGCATGCAGCTATTGCCGCGCAGGCATTCTGCGCGTTGTGGCTGCCGCGCAGCGTCTGAATGCCGTCGAGATCGACGAGAAGCGAGGTCGCCCCCTGTTCGGCCCGAATAATCCGCGAGCCCTCGGCATAAAGACCATCGGCGAGCGGCTGGCGCTTGGATATCCGAATGACCTTGGTGCCGGCACGCTCGACACGATCGCCGATCAGCTCGCAATAGCTGTCATCGATGCCGATGATCGCGGTCTTGGCTCCAGCAGCCAGACGCTCTTTCACGTCTGCATAATGCTGCATCGTGCCGTGTCGATCGAGATGATCGGGCGTCAGGTTGAGCAGGATGCCGGCGGTAGGGTTAAGCGTCGGCGCAAGGTCGATCTGATAGGACGAGCATTCGACGACGAAAAACCTGCCATCCCGGCGGCGGATCGAGCGTCAGAACCGCACGGCCGATATTGCCGCCAAGCTGGGTGTCGCGACCGCTTGCCTGAAGGATATGGGCGATGAGCGCGGTGGTCGTCGACTTGCCATTGGTCCCGGTGATCGCGATGAAAGGGCAATCCGGCGCCTGAGCCCGCCGCTCGCGCACGAAGATCTCGACATCGCCGATGATCTCCACGCCGGCATTGCGGGCAAAGCCCACCGTCCAATGCGGCTTCGGATGGGTGAGCGGCACACCGGGCGACAGCACGAAGGATGCAACCGACGACCAGTCGATTTCGCGCAAGTCCCGGGTCGGTACGCCGTCGGCCTCAGCCCGTGCAACGCTGTCGGGATTGTCGTCCCACGCAATCACATTGGCGCCGCCGGCCTGCAGAGCTTTTGCCGTTGCGAGGCCCGATCCGCCGAGCCCGAACAGCGCGACGGTCTTGCCCTTGAAGGTGTTGGCCGCGATCATCGCCGCCTCACCGCAGCTTCAGGGTCGAGAGGCCAAGCATGGCAAGGCCAACCGCGATGATCCAGAAGCGGATGACGACCTGGCTCTCGGTCCAGCCGAGCTTTTCGAAATGGTGGTGGATCGGCGCCATCAGGAAGACGCGCTTGCCCGTCAGCTTGAAATAGCCTACCTGGATGATGACCGAGAGCGTCTCCATGACGAAGAGACCGCCGATGATCGCCATGACGATCTCGTGCTTGGTAGCGACAGCCACAGAGCCGATCAGGCCGCCGAGGGCGAGCGAACCCGTATCACCCATGAAGATGGCGGCCGGCGGCGCATTGAACCAGAGGAAGCCGAGGCCGGCCCCGATCACGGCGCCCAGCACCACCGCGAGCTCGCCCGTACCCGGCGTGAAATTGATTTGGAGATAGTTGGAGAACACCGCATTGCCAGCGAGATAGGCGATCACGCCGAAGGAGGCGGCCGCGATCATGACAGGCACGATTGCAAGGCCGTCAAGGCCGTCCGTCAGGTTGACCGCATTGCCGGCTCCCACGATGACAAAGCCACCGAACAGCACGAAGAAGATCCCGAGATCGATCAGGAAATCCTTGAAGAAGGGGAAGGCGATCGAGGATCCGAAGGTCGAGCCTTGCGGCCCGGAGCTCAAGGCGGTCGACATCATGAAATAGACGGCGATGCCGGCGATCAGGAATTCGATACCGAGGCGCGCCTTGCCGGAGAAACCCTTCTCCGTCTGCTTCGTCACCTTGAGGTAGTCGTCATAGAAGCCGATAGCACCGAAGCCGAGCGTCACGAGCAGCGTCGCCACGACATAGACGTTGGAGAGGTCCGCCCAGAGCAGAGACGACACGACAATCCCCGCGAGGATCATCAGACCGCCCATGGTCGGCGTTCCCGCCTTCTTGAAATGGGTCTGCGGTCCGTCAGCCCGGATCGGCTGGCCCTTGCCCTGGCGCACGCGCAGCGATGCAATCATCGCCGGGCCAAACAGGAAGACCACCAGCGCCGAGGTGAAGAGAGCTGCACCCGTCCGGAAGGTGATGTAACGGAAGAGATTGAAAAACTGAAGGTTGTCCGACAGTTCCACAAGCCAGATCAGCATTGGAGCCCTTTCCCGAAGCCCGGATTAAAATTGGCGCTCCGTGTCGGAGAATGCTGGATGCTTGTCAAGCAGAGCCGATACGATCTTGCCGAAACCGATGCCGAGAGAAGATTTGACCATCACGACATCACCGGGGCGGACCTCTGCGGTGACGAAATTCGCAAGTTCCTCCGTGGTCTCGAGATAGACGACGTGGACCGTTTCGGGCAGCGCATCGCGCAATGCCACCATTTCCGGTCCGGCGAGCCAGACATGTTCGATTCCGGCCGCAAGCAGCGGCCCGGCGAGGTCTGCATGCACGCTGGGGGCGAATTCGCCCATCTCCAACATGTCGCCAAGCACGGCAATCCGCCGCCCCTCGCCCGTCGGCTGGGCCGATGCGAGCACGGAGATCGCCGCGCGCATGGACGCAGGGTTCGCATTGTAGCTTTCGTCGATCAGCGTCAGGACACCTTCCGGCATCTTCAGCTTGTGGCGCGCGCCGCGTCCCTTGACCGCCGTCAGATTGGCAAGCGCTTCGATCGCCGCATCGACATCGGCGCCGACAAGCGAAACTGCCGCGAGAACCGCCATGGCATTCTCGGCCAGATGTCGTCCAGGCGCACCGATCGTCACTTCCCGCGTCTCGCCACCGAACGAGACCCAAACGGTCGAAAGCTCGGCCGCACCGTCGAATTCGGCAAGGCGGAACTCAGCCTTAGCATGCTGGCCAAAGCTGTGAATATTCTCGACACCCTGAGCAAGCGCGGCCTGTTCGAGGCGTTCGTAATAGGGATTGTCACGGTTGAGGATCGCATCGCCGCCATTGACAACGCCCTCGAAGATCTCGGCCTTGGCGTCGGCGATCTCGTCGACGCTGGAGAAATTGCCGAGGTGCGCGGGGGCAATGGTCGTGATCACAGCCACATCAGGCCGCACCATGCGCGACAGCGGGCCGATCTCGCCGGGATGGTTCATGCCGAGTTCGAAAACGCCGTAGCGGGTGTCGATCGGCATGCGGGCGAGCGTCAGTGGCACGCCCCAGTGGTTGTTGAAGGAGGCAACGGAAGCATGCACCTTGCCCGAGGGCTCGAGTGTCATCCGCAGCATTTCCTTAGTCGTCGTCTTGCCGACAGATCCGGTAACAGCGATCACGGTCGCCGGTGTACGATCACGTGCGGCCATGCCGAGCTTTTGCAGGCCGACCAGCACGTCTTCGACGACGATCATCGGAATGGTCAGCCGGCCGAGTGCTGGCAGCTTCGCTTCGCTGACAACGAGCAGCGAGGCGCCATTGGCAATCGCGATGCTCGCATAATCATGGCCATCGACGCGGTCGCCCTTGATGGCGAAGAATGCTTCGCCCGAGGTAATCGTCCGGCTGTCGATCGAGATACCGGTAATGCCTTCGGGCAGATTGCCGAATGGCCGGCCGCCCATGGCGACGACCATTTCACGCGCGGTCCAGAGCAGGGTCAACGGTCGAACTCCTCCAAGGCTTTGCGGACTTCCTGATGGTCAGAGAACGGCAACGTCTCCGATCCAACCGTCTGCCCTTCCTCATGCCCCTTGCCCGCCACGATCAGCGTATCTCCGGCCGACATCATGGCGACGCCAGCCCGGATTGCCTGAGCGCGGTCGCCGATCTCGATACCCTTGGGCGTTGCGGCCATGATCTCGGAGCGGATGGTTGCCGGCACTTCAGAGCGAGGATTGTCGTCGGTGACGATGACGACGTCAGCGAGCCGCAAGGCGATCTCGCCCATGATCGGTCGCTTGCCCTTGTCGCGGTCACCGCCACAGCCAAAGACCACGATGACGCGACCAGTGGTGAACGGGCGCACCGAGGACAGCACGTTTTCCAGCGCTTCCGGCTTGTGGGCATAGTCGACATAGGCGAGCGCGCCGGCCTTGGTCTGTCCAACCAGTTCGAGGCGACCCGAAGCACCCTTGAGATGCTCGAGAGCCTTGAGAGCGACGGCGGGTGCAACGCCGGTCGATATTGCGAGGCCGGCAGACACCAGCGCATTGGCGATCTGGAAGTCGCCTGCCAACGGGATATGTACCTCGAAGATTTCGCCGCCGCGATGCACTTCGGCCACCTGCTTGTGGCGGAAATGCTCGACCCGCTTGAGGCTGAGGAATTCGCCCTTGCGGCCAACAGTCCGCACATCGTGGCCGGCAGCCTTCGCGGCGCGGATCGCGGCGTCAGACCAGGCGTCATCGGCAAAGATGACCGCCGGTGCGCCCTTCGGCAGCAGCGTATCGAACAGACGCATCTTCGCCGCCATGTAGTCTTCCATGGTCGGATGATAGTCCATGTGATCACGGCCAAGATTGGTAAAGCCGGCCGCCGCCAGCACAACGCCATCGAGACGGCTCTGGTCGAGGCCGTGGCTAGAGGCCTCCATCGCAGCATGCGTCACGCCTTCGTCGGCGAGCTCGCCGAGCAGTGTGTGCAGTGCAAGCGGGTCAGGCGTGGTCAACGAGCCGTAATCGTTCCGCGAAGGGGAAATGACACCAGTCGTACCGATCTGCGCGGCGGCATGGCCGGCTTCAGCCCAGATCTGGCGTGTGAAGGAGGCGACAGAAGTCTTGCCGGCGGTGCCGGTCACCGCAACCATGGTCTTCGGCTGGCGTCCGACGAGGCGAGCTGCCGCGAGCGCCAGGAAACGCCTGGGATTATCGACGGTGATCACAGGAACGGATGCATCGACGTGATGCGAGGCGACGATAGCGACAGCGCCTTTCTCGACGGCCTGGGCGACGAAAGCGGATCCGTCGGCCTTTGTACCGGAAAGAGCGAAGAACACAGTGCCCGGCTCGACCTTGCGGCTATCGGCAGAGAGCCCTCGTACTTCGACGGACGCAGCGCCAACGGCTGCCACCTGATCCCCAAACTCTTCGCCAGCCAGTGCGCCCAAAAGCATTTGCAGTCCATCCTTCCGGGGCAAGTTCCGCGAATCGCCCCGCCTGTAGTCGTTCTGATCAATAAGAGACGAGCAACGCTGAGCCGTCTTCCCCGAAAGTGGGTTCTACACCAAGAATTGCGGCGCTTCTTTGAATGATCTCTTTCATCATCGGAGCGGCTGTATAGCCTGCAGTCGGTCCTCCGTTGTCATCGCCGCTCTTCGGCTCGTCGATGAAAGTCAGCACCGCGTATTGCGGATTGGAGATCGGAAACGCGGCGATGAAGGCGTTGAAATTCTTGTCGTCGGAGTATCGGCCATTGACGACCTTTTCCGCCGTACCGGTCTTGCCGCCGACGTCAAAGCCATCCACACGAGCGCGGCGCCCCGACCCCTTGGTACCGTTCCAGTCGAACAGGAAGCGCATCTCGTCACTGGTCTTCTCCTTGATGACGACCTGTGCCAGCGCATCCGCCTGCTCCTTGCTCCGCGGCAAGAAGGTGGGGGGAATCAGTCGTCCCCCGTTGACCAGGGCTGCGACCGCAACCGCCGTCTGCAGAGGCGTGGTCGAGACGCCGTGGCCGAAGGAGATGGTGACCGAATTGATCTGCTTCCAGACGCGGGGCTGAGTGGGCGTCGCGACTTCCGGCAGCTCTGTCTCGATCTTGGTCAGCAAGCCCAGCCGGGTGAGAAACGCCTGGTGTTCCGAGATCCCGACGGCTTCCGCCATCCGTGCCGTGCCGATGTTCGACGAATACTGGAAAATTTCCGGAACGCTGAGGATGCGGTTCTTGCCGTGGAAATCCTTGATGGTGAAGCCGCCGATGCGGATGGGGTAGCGGGCATCGAAGCTGTCGCTCATTCTGACCTTGCCGGAGTCCAAAGCCATGGCCGTCGTGAACGCCTTAAAGGTCGAGCCCATCTCGAATGTCCCGTTCGACATCCGGTTGAGCCAACCTTCCTGCGCCCCCTCCGTCGGCTTGTTCGGATCGAAGTCCGGTACCGACGCCATGGCCAGCACTTCGCCGGTGTGCACGTCCAGAACAACAGCCCCCGCGCCGATGGCCCCATATTTCTCAACGCTGCGAACGAGAGTGTCACGGACCAGGTTCTGCACGCGGATGTCGATGGAGAGCCGGACCGGCTCGAGCGACGTGTCGCTCGTCATTCCGAGCGCTCTGAGATCAGCCATACCCTGGCTGTCGATATAGCGCTCCATCCCTGCCATACCGCGATTGTCGATATTGACGTAGCCGACGATATGCGAAGCGGTGGGGCCACCCGGATAGAAGCGGCGCTTTTCCGGGCGGAAACCGATCCCGGGAATGCCGAGCGCCAGGATCTGGCTCTGCTGCTTCGGCGTCAGCTGACGGCGCAGCCACTGGAAGCGCGAATTGGACGACAGCTTGCGATAGGTATCCTTGGCGTCGAGATCCTTGAGCACCGTAGACAGACGTTCGACAGCCTCATCGGGATCGACGATCTTGTGAGGCTCGGCAAACAGCGAGACCGTGCGAATATCGGTTGCCAGGATCTCGCCGTTGCGATCGAGAATATCCGGGCGCGACGCCATCAGGCGGTCGGCGGGAAGGATGCTGGAAACGGTTTCCGGCTGGGCATTACCATATTGGACCAAGCGGCCGCCGATGATCGCATAGGCAACACAGAACGTGGCGAACATCAGCCCGACGCGGGTCTTTGCCATTTCCGTCTTGCGCTTGCCGGTTCCCTTGAATGTAGCACCGTTCACAACGGTACCGCCGCGCTGCACGTCGGTCGAGAAATGCGCCTGGCTCTTCAGCAGCATGATTCGCGAGAGAAATGTCATCAGCGGTCCACCGATCCTGTCGTGATGAGATCCTTGATGGGGTCGGAAGGTTCAGCTGCGCTGGCGCTCTCCGCCGCCTCTTCGCCCTCCGGCACGGGAACCTGATCCTTCGGCATCGGCAGCTCCATCGGCCGCGCGAGCTGGGTCGGCAAGGTCGGAACGAGCTGCAGTTCGGCGGCATAGGTCTGCACCAGACGCTCAAGCCGGTTCGGCTGCGTCAACAGCGCCTCGTCTGCTCTCAGCAGCTCGATCGTATCCTTCTCAAGCTTGATCTCGGCTTCGAGGCGGCGCACTTCGGCTGCCTTGTTGTCCGTGTCGTGCTTGATCTGGTAAGTGACCGTCGCTGCCGCCAGCATGGCCCCGATCATCAGGAAATCGAAGGGTCTCAGCACGGTCAGCCTCCGATCTTTTCGAGAGTGGCGAGGTCAGGCAGGTCGAAGATCGACATGTCGGCGCGCTCGGCAGGTGCCGAGCTGCGGATACCGGCACGCAGCTTCGCGGAACGAGCACGCGGATTGATCTCCGCCTCTTCCTCGGTGGCTGCGACCATGCCTTTGCCGACGGGATCGAAGGTAGCCGCCCGCGCTTCGACCATCGGAAGATGGCGCGAACCTGACGCTTTGCCGGATCGCTCCGAGAAGAACTTCTTGACGATGCGATCCTCCAGCGAATGGAAGGTCACGACAACGAGGCGACCGCCCGGCTTCAGCGCCCGCTCGGCGGCAAACAGCGCCTGCGCAAGCTCGCCAAGCTCGTCGTTCACATAGATGCGAAGCGCCTGGAAGACGCGGGTTGCCGGATGGATCTTGTCCTTGGCCTTGCGCGGATTGACGGTCTCGATGAGGTTGGCGAGATCGCGGGTCGTCTGGAAAGGCTCATTTACCCGCCGCTTCTCGATGGCGCGTGCGATTCGACCCGAATGTTTCTCTTCGCCGAGAAAGCCGAAGATGCGGATGAGATCGGAAACCTTGGCGCGATTGACGACATCGGCGGCAGAAACGCCGGAGACCGCCATGCGCATGTCGAGCGGCCCGTTGCGCTGGAACGAGAATCCGCGCTCGGCCTCATCGATCTGCATCGAGGACACGCCGATGTCGAGAACAACACCGTCCAGACCACCCTCGGGAGCGAAGTCGGCGAGCTGGGAAAATTCCGTGTGGTGAAGGGTGAGCCTGCCCTCGCTCGAAGCGACGAGAGCCTTGCCGCCGGCAATGGCGTTCGGATCGCGGTCAAGCGCGATCACGTGAGCACCGTTTGCGAGAATGGCAGAGGTATAGCCGCCAGCGCCGAAGGTCCCGTCGAGGATGACCTTGCCGGCTTCCGGCTCGAGGGCCTTCAGAACCTCGGAAAGAAGAACCGGAATGTGGCGAACCGGTCCGCCATCGGCATCGGAATTACCTTCGCCAAAGTTCGCCGCCATTCCGTTTCCCCGTCTTTCTAGGTGCGCAGGCCGCGTTGCCTGACCACCTCTCTGGCTCTCGCCTGCGCCTCGCGAAACGCCTGCGGTTGCCACACCTGAAAATGATCCGAACGACCGACGAAACAGACCTCCGAGGAAATCCCCGTGAAATCCCGGATGAAATCCGTCACCGCCAATCGCCCTTCGGCATCGAGTCGGGCAAAGACGCCGCCACCATGAAGCAGCAGCGACATCTCGTTTGCCTCCAACGCGAAGGGATCCTCGGCCGCCATCTTCCGCTCGTACCGCTCGAGCAGATCCGGACCACCGATGTTGACTGCCGGATAGACGAAATCCTGGAGACAATAAAGCTCCTGAATTTCGCGCTGCACCAGCACGGCACGAAAGGCCGCAGGGACGGAAACCCGCCCCTTCGCATCGATCCTGTTTGTCGCATTGGACAGGAAGCGGCTCATCACTGACAACCGACCTCCCCTTGAACGAAGGGCCAATCAGCGACCCCCGAATACACATGAATACGCCAGCCGCCACACCCGTGACACGACCACCCGAAGGACGAGAGGAAGCGCTTGATTCACGAGACTTCGGGGATGAAACGACCCCCGCAACGGCATGCAAATGGGATACCATGGGACAATATGGGCGTCAATGGGAACGGTCGGGATGAGCCAGCTCCACGAGTCAAACATTGATAGGCGGTTAAGCTTAACGAATGGTTAGAAACCGCTGTTTTCCGACGCCTTTTCGGAGCCGGTTGCCGTGAACGTGATCTGCGACACGCAGAAGCGTTCCGCCTTTGATTTCAGACGGTTCGCTCAAAAGCCCAAAAAGGGGAAATTTGCCAGTTGGCCTGTAAGCCGGGTTCTGTATGGCCCCGGTTTCCCGGAACGTGGCAGCCATTCATCTGGGACAGCGTTCGCACGCTGCCTCGCGCAACCCACCCGGATGACTGGCCCAGAAACAGGCTGTAGCAACGCTTTCGCGCCACCCGCGTCATCCCTATTCGGTCTTGCTCCCGGTGGGGTTTGCCGTGCCGTCCCTGTTGCCAGCGACGCGGTGGGCTCTTACCCCACCCTTTCACCCTGACCTCGCAAGCGAGGCGGTTTGCTTTCTGTGGCACTTTCCCTGAGGTCACCCTCGCCGGACGTTATCCGGCACCGTGTTTCCGTGGAGCCCGGACTTTCCTCACCTTACCGCCTTTCGGCATTGGTAAAGCGCGGCTGCCCGGCCAACTGGCAAGGCGTCCTTAACCGACCCTTTGGCCGAATGCCATCGAAAAGCGAGCATGAAGGACCACTTGGGCGCTTTTGGTGAATCAGTCTCTGAAGACCGGCCGGAACACGTCGCCATAGGCCTCGTCGATGATTCGGCCGTGCTGGAGAAGCTCGGCACCCAACCGGCCGATCTCGTCAGAGCTTTTGGCCGCCGCGCCACAGCCGCCCGTGAGCACAGCGATATGCTCGCTCGCAAAACCGATCGACGGATAATTCTCCGGGGTGAACGAGGTCACGCAGGCGGCCATCGAAATGGGCGCATCGGCCAGGGTCGGCACGAGCCCCGTGATAATCCGGTGCAGGTGATCGCGGGTGGTCAGCCGACCACCCCGCCTGAACCACGCCCGGATCTCCGGCTCCGTCTCCAGCTGCAGATCGTCCGGATCCCCGCCGATCTTCAGATAGGTCTTGCCGTCGGGATAACGCACCGGCGGCAGCAGATAGATGTGGTCGATGGGATCAGCCGGCTGATGGATAAGCGACGGCATGCCGGCATAGGCGGCAAGATCTTCGTCCGGGATCTCGAAGAAGGCGACGGTTCGCGCATAGACCTTGAGATCGATGGGACGCGGCAACAGGTTCTCGTTGATCGAGAAACCACCGGCGGCAATCAGCACGCGCTCGGCGGTATAGACGGCCCCGTCATCTGTAGTGACGATGGCAAGACCGCCCTCCTCCCGGACGGATACCGCCGCCTGACGAATCACCCTGGCGCCGGCCTTCTCCGCAAGCAGGCTCTGTGCCTCCACGAGCCGACGAGGATTGACGTAACCCGCATTCCGCTGTTCGTAGACACCCTCGCAATCGGAGCCGAAGTCGAAATAGCGGAACCGCGACTTGAGTGCTGCGTCTGACAGCATCTCGATCGAGACACCAAGCTGCGCGGCCGCAGCCTCCACCTGGCCGACATAGGGGTCGTGCCCACCGCGCTTCGGCCCGACGATCAGGCACCCGACTTCCTCATAAAACGTGACGCCGCTTTCGGATGCGATGTCGGCGTAGCGCGCGATCGAGCGATTGGCGAGCCGCGCCCAGATGGGGTTCGAATCGATCGTCCGGGTAATCCGGGCCTCGTCGTAGTGGCTGGCGAAGACACCGTGATGGCTCGACCAGTCCCTCGGCTCATCGGGCCCGATGACGGCGACGCCATCTCCGGAAAGTGCCAGATACCGGGCTGCCGCAGCACCCATCATGCCTCGACCAACGACAATCGACTTGAACCGCTCAACCATGCGTCACCATCCTTACGTTGCGTGCGGTGATAGCATGACGAAGCCGGCTGTCCAGCCGATTTGAAGCCGGACGGCGGCGTTTTTCAATTGCCGATCAAGGCAATCACCTTGCCGCAATAGCGCTTCGAGATCGGGTTCATGCGCTTGGCGCCATGGCCGGCATTGTAGCGCAGAATGGTACCGCAGGTCTCACCGCCACCCAGTTCGTGGGCCATGGAGAGATACTTCATGCCATACCGGATATTGGTCTCGGGATCATAAAGCCCCTTGGTCTTGCCGCGGTAACCCATGGCCCGCGCCGTCGCCGGTTTGATCTGCATCAGCCCCACCTCGCCGGCACTTCCCCGCGCCTTGGGGTTGAAGTTGCTCTCCACGCGGACAACGGCATGGGCAAGATCAACCGGGACGCCGTAGCTCTTGGCATATTTCGTGATGATCGCGCTGTAGGGGCTTTTCGAGAAGGAAGGCGCTGCCGGATAACCGGCATCACGGGTGATCGTCTTGAGGGGCTTTTTGAAGCGGCGCTCCTCGCTGCCGGCAAGCGCGGGCTGGACGTTGGTCAAAAGCATTGCAATGCATGCCGCGGCAGCAACAAGTCGTCGTGTCATGAGAAGGTTCAGTCTCCAGTCGAGAACCGGCATCGGCGCGCGTCAAAGCAAACGCAGGTCATGCGCCGCGAGCCCAGGTTGGGCTGCCCGTTTCGGTTCTCTCGAGTTGATGTTTGCGCCGGGTTCTGAAGAGAACCACCCGCGCCGTTCAGCCCGTCCTTTAGAACGGCGCAATAAGGAATTCGTGTGGCGTTGCAACAAAACGGGGCTGTGGTCGTTGACGACGATGGCCTTTTGAACCGTGCCGAAGAGGCCCGATCAGCTGAAACGCGGCAGGCTTGTCAGCAGCCGATGCAGCGTCTCGATGGTCGAGCTGTCGGCGACACCATCAACCTTGGCTTGCCGGAAATGACGCTGGAAAGCAGCGACGACGCCTTCCGTCTGGGCGCAGAATTCACCAGAGATCTCAATGCCGTAACCATAGAGCGACAGCATTGACTGAAGTGCCTCGACCGGCTGGCCGCGGTCACCCCGCTGGAAGAAGCGTCCGCCCCCGATCACCGAGGGCTCAACCCAGTGTCCTACCCCTCCTGTATGCAGGCGGTTCCAAGGGAAATTTTCACCGGGATCGACCTTGCGAATGGGAGCCACATCGGAGTGTGCCAGCACCCGCTCAGGGGCAATTCCATGCCGGCTGACGCATTCGAGACACAATTCGATGACGGATTCGAGCTGCTTTTCGGGGAAGTCCGGAAGACCGCCCGGGTGTCCGGCATTGGCGATCTCGATGCCGATCGAACGGGAATTGATATCCGTCTCGCCGCCCCAGATGCTTTTGCCCGCGTGCCAGGCGCGCCGCTCTTCCGGCACCATCTGAACGACGCGTCCGTCCTCATGCACCAGATAGTGGCTGGAGACCTGGCTTTCCGGCGTGCAGAGCCAAGCCTGCGCACCCTCGGCGGACGGCATGCCCGTATAGTGCAGAAGGAGAATATCCGGACGCTCGACACCAACGCGTTCGCCGTGATTGGGCGAAGGACAGACCTCCGCGCGCGCGAAATCCGCAGTAAACGAACTCATGCCGCGCGGCGCGCCTTCTCGATCGCCGAATAGGCCTCGTTGAACTTGGCCATGCGATGGTTGGCGACGCTGTGGAATTCCGTCGGAATGCCGCGCGCATGCAGTCGGTCGGGATGATGTTCGGCCGCCAGCGCCCTGTACTTCTTGCGGATCGTCGCAAAATCGTCGGACGGCTGCACCCCGAGAACCCCATAAGGATCGCCGTCGAGATGGATATGCCGTTCGGTGATCATCGCGAACCGTTCTTCAGAGATCGAGAAGATCTCGACAATGCGCGACAGGAAGGCAAGTTCTTTCTCATGCACCAGGCCATCGGCCTTGGCGATGTGGAACAGAGCATCGATGATGTCTTCCAGGACCGGGCAAAACTCATCGCAGGTCCGACACATCCCGGCGAGGTTCTTCGCATAGGTCTCGAAACCGGCCACGTCCTGGCGAGCCAGATTGTACAGCCGCGCGACGTTACGCGCTTCCTCAGGCGGAAACTCGAAGATCTTGCGGAAGGCCTCGACCTCGGCATTGGAAACGATCCCGTCTGCCTTGGCCATCTTCGCGGACAGCGCGATGATGGCAACGGAGAAGGACACGCGCCGCCGCGTTTCCGGATCGCCTTCGAAGGCCGTACGAACGGCCTCGACGATACTGCCGATCACATTGCCGGCGGCATCCCCGATCGCGCCCAGAAGGCGGTCCCAGAATGACGATATTTGTTCGCAGGCGAAATCGAAAATCATGCAGAAGCTTGACCAAAATTACCCAGAAAAAGCAAGGCGGGCCGGCCTTTGGTGAAGATTAAAGTTTCTTCATCTTGAATATGTTTCGCTGAACACGTCGGCTTTGGCCGATGCCGGCATCGGCCCAATCTTATCCACAGACCACGTTGCGCCGCCGTCATCGATTGAATCGATTATATCCGATCAAGCGCCCCCAACACCGGCGAAATGCCCGTTTTCCTTGATTTTTTCGCTTTACAGCTCGGCTCTGCTGTCGCATCCATTTGCCACCTGAACACCCAGCAGCCGGGCGATGAAGACGCCTGAGGAGGATCGATGGCCAAGCAGAAAGTCGCGATGTTGACCGCCGGGGGCCTTGCGCCCTGTCTCTCGTCCGCAGTTGGCGGATTGATCGAGCGCTACACCGACATCGCGCCCGAAGTCGAGCTTATCGCCTACAAGTCAGGCTTCCGCGGCCTGCTGATGGACTACAAGATCGAGATCACCAAGGAGATGCGCGAGAAGGCACATGTGCTGCATCGCTACGGCGGATCGCCGATCGGCAACAGCCGTGTGAAACTCACCAATGTCGCAGACTGCGTGAAGCGCGGCCTCGTCAGGGAAGACCAGAATCCGCTCCGTGTCGCAGCCGAACGGCTCGCGGCAGATGGCGTGACGATCCTCCACACCATCGGCGGTGACGACACCAACACCACAGCTGCCGACCTTGCCGCCTATCTCGGCGCCAACGGCTACGACCTGACCGTCGTCGGCATGCCGAAGACCGTCGACAATGACGTCTACCCGATCAAGCAGACGCTCGGCGCCTGGACGGCCGCCGAAGTCGGCGCCCGGTTCTTCGACCATGTCTCGAACGAGCAGAGCGCATCGCCGCGCACGCTGGTCATCCACGAAGTCATGGGCCGCCACTGCGGCTGGCTGACGGCGGCGACGGCCCGCGCCTACATGCAGCGGACGAAGCACAACGAATATGTCGAAGGCTTCATGATGAACCAGGAGCTGAAGAACATCGACGGCCTCTATCTGCCGGAGACGCATTTCGACATGGAGGGTGAAGCCGCCCGCCTGAAGGACATCATGGATCGCACAGGCTTCGTCACGCTCTTCGTCTCGGAAGGCGCCTGCATGGACGAGATCGTCGCCGATCGTGAGGCGGCCGGCGAAGAGATTAAGCGCGACGCCTTTGGCCATGTGAAGCTCGACACGATCAATGTCGGCAACTGGTTCCAGAAGCACTTCGCGAAACTCCTGGATGCCGATCGCTCTATGGTGCAGAAATCGGGCTATTACGCACGCTCCGCCCCGGCGAATTATGAGGATCTGCGCCTGATCCAGAGCATGGTCGATCTCGCGGTCGAAAGCGGTCTGAACAAGGTGTCGGGCGTCACCGGTCACGATGAAGACAAGGGTGGACGCCTGCGCACCATCGAGTTCCCGCGGATCAAGGGCGGCAAGCCGTTTGACCTCGAAACGCCGTGGTTCAAAGAAGTGATGGACTATCTGGGGCAGAAGTACCGCCCGATCCATTGACCTCGCGGCCGAAAGCTGGCTTCCTCTCAACCGAGGAGTGAGTGCCATGTCCCATGTTACCTGGATCCTGTTCGCTGTCGTCGCGACCGCCTTCTTGGTCGCGCCGGACCGGTCGAAACGGCTGGTTCTCGCCTATGCCATGGCGCATGGGCGAAAGAGCGCCTTTGCCACGGTGACCGGCGTTACCCTCGGCACCGCCCTGACGGCGGTCGCGGTCCTGGCAGTGTCTTTCGCTGTGATCTCGATCTCCCCGTCGGCCTTCGCGGTCCTGCAATGGATCGCGCTCGGTTGCCTCGTGCTGTTCGGCCTTGGCCTCTCGCGTGCCCCGGCCGGCAGCGAGCCGGTCGCCGACAATGACAATCTGCCGGAAGAAAAGCCGCTGCGAGTCATCTCCCATTGCGTCGCGAGCGAGCTGCGTGATCCGCGAAGCGCCCTGCTCATCGCCGCACTTCTGCCGCAATTCCTAAGCCCCGCGAGCCCCTTCCTTCCGCAGGCCGCGATCCTTGGCGGCCTCTTGGTTTTCCTGTCCGCCACCACCTCTCTCGTCTATGCGATCATGGCCGACAAGGTGCGAAAAACCATCAGAAAACATGTGGTTCGCCGGACAATCAACCGCTCCGGCGGCACGGTGTTGATCGCGGCCAAGGCAGTGACAGCCGGCTATCGCAAGATCGCCGCTTGAGCCACTTCGCTTGCGAAGTTCCGCCGCTTCGACCGTAAGCTTGCCGCAATCTCGGGCATAGATTAAGAATTGGAAACGAACCGCCGGGTGATTTGCTCAGGTGTTCGCGTGCATCTCGTAACGGATAGTGGCATGAACGTCAGAACTGACCGCGGCATAGCTCTCTGCATGGCTGCTTCATTGTTGGCCGGACTGGGCGGATGCACAGCGATCGACGAGAGCGTCAAGGCAGATCTTGCCTCTGCTCCGGTTGCCAATCCCAAGTCCCCGGAAATGCTCGCGGCTGTGGCCGCAGAAGCTGCCGTGAACGGCGCATCGACGACCCCGGGCGCGCCTACGATGACCCAGGCTGAACTGGCTGCCGCCAATCCAGGACCGGCGCCGATCATTCCAGGGACCGAAACAGCGGCTCCCATCCCCGCGCTCAAGGCATCCGCGCTATCAGCGACTGCCCCCAGACCGCTGCGACCGATGCACTCGCCATGGTGACAGCGCCTGCCACGCCGCAGACCGGCGCCCAGCAGATGGCGGCAGCGGCCGCCTCCACCGAGGCGACACTGACACCCCCAGGCGTGGCACCGACCACGGCTACAGCAGCAACGGCTGCAGTTACGCCTTCGACTGAGCAGAAGCCTGTAGTTCTCGCTTATGCCGCACCATTGCGGGCAACGGCGCTGACCAGCTTCGGCGACCCCTTTGACGTGTCTCCGCCCGGCGCACCGCCTACGCTTGATCTCGAGCGCAAGCCTGAAACGGTTGGCCCTACGCGCCTCAACGCGCTGATCGAGAAATATTCCAGGCTTTACGAGATCCCGGTCGATCTCGTGCATCGCGTCGTCCATCGCGAGAGCCGCTATAACCCCGCCGCCTACAGCAAAGGCAATTACGGCCTGATGCAGATCCGCTACAACACCGCCAGAGCCATGGGGTATGATGGCCCGGCCGACGGACTGTTCGACGCGGAAACCAATATCAAATATGCGGTCAAGTATCTGAAGGGCGCTTGGGTCGTTGCCGACAACGATCACGACCAGGCAGTCCGCCTCTATGCACGCGGCTATTATTTCGATGCCAAGCGCAAGGGCCTGCTGCACCTGGCACGGTGAAACCGCCCCCTCATCTCAGCGCCTCGCGAACCGCCTGAACGAGCTTTTGCGGTCGGTAGCCGACACTTCTTGGCGTGAGGCCGAGCCTCACCACCACCAGCCCCTCCGAGGGGATTATGGCAATCGACTGACCGTCATGGCCGAGCATCCAGAGCGTCTCGACGGACAGTGCGTAATTCTCGTCCTTGTCAACCGGACCGTTCTGCCAGGCCTGTCCCTGCGTATAGTCACCGCCAGAAACGGTCGTCGGCCGATTGATACGTTCAATGAAGGACGGCGCGAGAACCTGCTGCCCGCCCCATCTGCCATTGTCTGCAACAAGTAGCCCGAATCGTGCCCAGTCCCGTGCCGTTGCATAGAGGTAGGAACTTCCGACAAAGGTCCCGGTTGGATCGGCCTCCAGGACAGCACTCCGCATGCCGATTGGATCGAAGAGAGCGCGACGCGGATAGGCCAGCGCTTCAGAGCGCTCTGAAAAGCGGGACATCCAGTAGCGCGAAATGAGCACCGTTTCCCCGGATGAGTAGTTGAAGCGGGTCCCTGGAGCGGCCTCAGTGGGCAGCGACGCAACGTAGGCGCCCATGTTACCCTCAAGATAAAGCATCCGGGTGACGTCGGTGACATCGCCGTAGCTCTCATTGAAGCTGATCCCGCTTTCCATGGCGAGCAGGTCAGCGAGCTTGATATCCCGCCGGGCATCGCCCGACCATTCGGGAAGGAGCTGGGCTGCGTCGAGATCCAGACGCCCCTCCCCAGCCATGAGCCCGACCAGCGCAGCCGTCACCGTCTTGGTCATCGACCAGCCCAGCAGCGGCGTGTTCTCATTGAACCCTGGGGCATAGGTTTCGCCAATGATGCGACCGTCCTTGACGACCACAACGGCGCGCCCCGAAGGGCCAATCAGCGCCGCATCGGCAAGAATGCCCTGAAGTCGGGGATCGCCGCTCTGCACAGCCTCGCCTTCAGGCCAGGGCAGACTGAGATCGCCGGGAGCTGCCTCGGCCGGCGGGGCAGTCAGTCCTTTCGCATCCGCAATCTGCGCGTCGCTGACAGGCGTGCACCCCAGTCCTTGGCGATGGAGAGCCACCGACGGCGCAATCATGCCCAGCATCGAAGTCCGCACGAGACCCTGCTCAAGATCCACCTCCGCTCGCACCAACCGCAACAGCGGATGCCCGGGCGCCTGCACATCGTCACGCAGCACCTCGTCGGCATCGCGACCGGCGATGAAGACGTTGGAGCAGATGATCTTGGCGGCGTAACCGGTTCCGACCCGCAGCAGCTCCGGAGGGAATGCAACAACAAACCCGATGGCGACGACAACGATCGCAACCAAGGCGACCACCAGCCGCACACCCCACTTCACCAGCCCTAGCATCCGCATTCCTCCACGCCTCGCCATCGAA
Source organism: Allorhizobium sp. (assembly GCA_965283865.1). Taxonomy (GTDB): domain Bacteria; phylum Pseudomonadota; class Alphaproteobacteria; order Rhizobiales; family Rhizobiaceae; genus Allorhizobium. Next base: position 2,250,609 of record CBDIQA010000001.1, on the reverse strand, counting down.
GCAGGAAAGCGTGACAGACGGAAGATGCTGAGCGCCGCGAGGGGACGATTTCCCGCCCGCTCTTAACCGGCGGGCGCGGAACTTGTCTGCTGGATCAGGCGGGCCTGCAGATAGGCAACCACCTCTCCGGCGCCGAAGGGTTTTGAGAACAGAAACCCTTGGGCCTCTCCGATACCGAGCCGCTTGACGAAATCGAGCTGATTCTTGGTTTCGATACCCTCGATCGTGGTGCGGATCTGGAAGGTCTCCGAGAGCTTGTGCATGAGATCGACGAGCTTGGCTCCCTGGCTCGTTTCCAGCATCTGCCCGGCGAAAGACCTGTCGATCTTCAGTTCGTCGAGCGGGAAGAGCCGCAGATTGTTGATCGAAGAGAAACCGGTGCCGAAATCATCCAGCGCGATGCGGATAGCCGAGACGGAGTTCGGCAAGGCTTCGGCAGACGAGATCGATGTCGACGGAAAACACCGCCTCCGTCACCTCGATCGTCAGCCGCTCCGGTGCAAGCCCGGTGTCGACGAGACAATCGAGGATATGCGTGACGAAGTTGGGATCCTTGAACTGGTCGCCGGAGACGTTGACGCTGACGCCCGTCGGCTTTGGCCAGGGTGACCGCTGCCGCGCAGGCCTGCTGGACCACCCACTTGCCGATGACCTGGATGCTCCCGGTCTTTTCCGCCAGCGGAATGAAGACGTCGGGTGTGATCAGACCCCGCGTTGGATGGTGCCAACGCAGAAGCGCCTCCAGCGATCGAACTTCGCCATGCTCGACGCCGACGATCGGTTGGTATTCAAGATAGAATTCGCCATCGACGAAGCCACGCGCCAGGTCGCGCTCGAGTTCGAGGCCATCCATCACTTCGCGGGCCAGCGCCTCGTCATAGAAGGCATGGGCCGGGCCGAAGACTTCCTTCGCGCGGTAGAGCGCGAGATCGGCGCTGCGCATCAGCGTCTCGACGGTGCGCCCGTGAGATCACCGTCGCGCCGATGCTGACGCCCGCCATCACACGACCATGCTCAAGCTCGAAGGGCTGCGCGAGGACATGCTCGATTTCCAGGCAGACGAATTCAGCCACCGGCCGTCGCTGCACTTGCGGCAAAAGGACGGCGAACTCATCGCCTCCCAACCGGAAGAGCTGAGCATCATCTCCGGCAGCATCCCGCAGCCGCTTTGCCACGCCAACCAGCAACCCATCACCCGCAGCACGACCGAGCGTGTCATTGACATATTTGAAGCGGTCCAGATCGATCAGAAGAAGCGTTCCGCGGGGTTGGCTTCCAGGCTTAAGGACCGCCGCCAAGGCCTCGTTGAACGCCTGCCGATTGCCAAGCCCGGTCAACCGATCGACGCGCGATGCAGCCTCAAGTTCGCCCGCTCCGCCTTCCCGGCGAAGGATGCGCTCATGCAGAAGTGCCTCCCATGCAGCGATTCGCCAACCGATCGCAGCCCCGACAAAGGGCAGACCAAAGGCCGCGAGCGACGACCAGTCAGCGAGAAATTCTGTAGAGAGCATGCCAAAACCGCTCTGTTTGAAAGCGGTAAGCAGGATGATAGCTGGCGCAACGGCACCACCAACAAAGCCGGCAAGACCGTAACGCAGCCGTCTGCCAAGCGGGATTTCAATTAACATCATGTTAAACACCCCTAAAATAACTGAGGATAAATTGTATTAAATGCGTTGAAATTCGGTTACCGCCCTCAGGCGCGAACGTCATCAAACTGTAGCAAGCGAAAGCTACACGCCGTGAAACCCAAGAGGACGGCGGATCGACATGACAGACCTTGCACCCGATGCCGGATTTCGTGGAAACGAGAAGCTGAAAGACGCGCTTCTCCAGCATGCGGCTCTATCGCCCGCCGGCATGTCGGAGCGCCTGTTCGGCCTGCTCTTTTCCGGCCTGGTCTACGCCCAGATCTGGGAAGACCCTGAGGTCGACATGCAGGCCATGGATCTCACCGAGGGCCACCGCCTTGTGACCATCGGCTCCGGCGGCTGCAACATGCTCGCCTATCTCGGCCGCCGTCCAGCCTCGATCGACGTCGTGGACTTGAACCCGAACCACGTGGCGCTCAATCGCCTGAAGCTTGCCGCCTTCCGCCATCTGCCGGACCATGCCTCCGTGCGCCGCCTGCTCGGCGACCAGATGGTGGCGACGAATGCCAGCCTCTACGACCGCTATATCGCGCCCAATCTCGATGCTGCGACACGGCGCTATTGGGAGACGCGCGGCATCAGCGGCCGTCGCCGCATTTCCGTCTTCAATCGCAACATCTACCGCACCGGACTGCTCGGGCGCTTCATCGCCATAGGCCATCTGATTGCCCGAAGCCACGGCGTGCGGCTGGAGGAACTGGCCGAGACCCGCTCTCTGCGCGAACAGCGCATGTTCTTCGACAGCCGGATCGCTCCGCTTTTCGACAAGCCGCTGATCCGCTGGCTCACCCGCCGAAAGAGTTCGCTCTTCGGGCTTGGCATTCCCCCGCAGCAATATGACGAACTCGCCTCGCTCGCCGATGACGGCACGATCGCGCCCGTGCTGCGCCACCGCCTCGAAAAGCTCTGCTGCCACTTCCTTCTGCGCGACAACTACTTCGCCTGGCAGGCTTTCATGCGCCGTTATCCGAAGCCCGAGGAAGGCGTCCTGCCGACTTATCTGCAGGAGGCGCATTATCCGGCCATCCGCGAATCCGTCGCGAACGTCACGGTCCACCACGCCAACTTCACCGAATTGCTGGCGAAAAAGCCCGCGGGAAGCGTCGATCGCTTCGTTCTTCTCGACGCCCAGGACTGGATGAACGAGCGGCAGCTGAACGAATTGTGGACCGAAATCACCAGGACCGCTACCGACGGTGCCCGGGTCATCTTCCGCACCGCTGCGGAAGAAAGCATCCTGACCGGCAAGCTGGCACCTGCCCTGCTCGACCAGTGGCACTACCAGGTGGAGCGCTCGAAGTCGCTGAACGCCCAGGATCGCTCCGCAATCTACGGCGGCTTCCACATCTATGAAAAGCGCGCGGCATGAGCGATATCCCGGCAATCCTGGCAGTCGATGACAAGAAGGATCATGCCGATCGCATGGACCGGATGTACCGCTACCAGCGGCATATCTACGACCTCACCCGTAAATACTATCTGCTCGGTCGCGACCATATGATTGCGGGCCTGGATGTGCCGATCGGCGGCTCGCTGCTGGAAGTCGGCTGCGGCACAGGGCGCAACCTCGCCCTGGCCCGCAGGCACTTTCCGGCGGCAAAGCTCTTCGGGCTTGATATCTCGGCCGAGATGCTCGCCACGGCGCGGGCGAAGCTGTCGCGTGACCACACGCCACCAGGGCTACAAGTCGCCGATGCCACCGCTTTCTCACCAGAAGACTTCGGCCAGCCGCATTTCGACCGCGTGATGATCTCCTATGCCCTGTCCATGATCCCGGATTGGCAGGCTGCGATCGATCGGGGCATCGAGGCACTCGGGCCTACGGGGTCGCTGCACATCGTCGATTTCGGCCAACAAGAACGCCTGCCCGTGTGGTTCCAGAAGGCGCTGCAAGCCTGGCTTGCCCGCTTCCACGTAACGCCCCGCCATGACCTACACCACGTGCTCGAAGAACGCGCGGAAGCCCATGGCCTGACCTTGCGCTTCGAGCCACTCTGGCGTGGCTACGCCTGGCATGCCGTCCTGACACGCCCATCGTCTCGCTGATCAGCAACATTGCATCTAACCAGATTTTAACCATGATGGGCCAAGGCTGGTTTCGGCTCTCCCCGTGTTTCGTCTTGGTCGCACCGCCTGGGGGCATATCTCTTCATTCCCAGCAGACGGACCCTCCATGCGGTGGTTATCGACACTCCTCCTTCCTCTCTGCCTGACGGTGACGGCCTGCACTTCGGGCTCCTATGACCTGCTGGACACGGCCTCCGTCTCACCCCGCTTTCACGACACCGACCCACAGCATTTCGACGGCAAGACACCGCATCGTCACGAGGTGCATGGCATCGACGTCTCCAAGTGGAACGGCGATGTCGACTGGCGCGCGGTGAAGAAATCAGGCGTTGCCTTCGTCTTCATCAAGGCGACGGAGGGTGGTGACATGCTCGACCCGCGCTTCCATGAATACTGGCAGGGTGCCCGCGCCGCTGGCATTCCCCATGCGCCCTATCACTTCTACTATTTCTGCTCGACGGCCGGCGAGCAGGCTGACTGGTTCATCCGCAACGTGCCGAAGGATCCGGACGCGCTGCCGCCGGTGCATCGATGTAGAGTGGAACCCGACATCCCCGACCTGTCGCCTGCGCCCGGATGCTGCCACCGTGAGATCCGAGATGCAGCGCTTCATGCAGCGCATCGAAGCCCATTACGGCAAGCGACCGATCATCTACACCTCCGTCGACTTCCACCGGGAAAACCTGGAGGGCGCCTTCAAGGATCACCATTTCTGGGTTCGCGCGGTCGCCCAGCATCCAAGCGAAATCTATCCCGACCGCCGCTGGGCCTTCTGGCAATACACGTCGACCGGCGTCGTCCCGGGCATCCGGGGCGGCACTGATATCAATGTCTTTGCCGGCACCCAGAAGAACTGGCAGAATTGGGTCACATCCGTCTCGAAATGATCGCAAACGAGCGCTAGAGGCTCCGCAGAACCCGCCAGCAATGGCGGCACGAATGCGCGAGATTGAAGCCCTCTGCGCGCCAACCCTTGAAGGACCGACTGATGAACAAAGCCCTGCGTCATGCGCTCCCCCTCGCCCTCCTCCTCGCCTCGACCGGCCTTGTGCAGGCGCAGCAATGCGGTGGCGATCTCGCAGCCTTCCTCGACGGCGTGAAGGCCGAATCCGTGGCAGCCGGCACGCCGCCTGAAATCGCGGACAAGGCGCTGGCGGGTGCCGCCATCGACCAGAAGGTTCTCTCCCGCGATCGGTCGCAGGGTGTCTTCCGTCAGACCTTCCTCGAATTCTCAGGCCGTACCGTCAGCCCGGGCCGTCTCGACATCGGTCGCCAGAAGATCAAGGAATACGCAGAGGTCTTCGCTCGCGCAGAGCAGGAATACGGCGTCCCGGCAGGCGTGATCACCGCCTTCTGGGCCATGGAGACGGACTTCGGTGCCGTGCAGGGCGATTTCAACACCCGCAACGCCCTCGTCACCTTGGCGCACGACTGCCGCCGCCCGGAACTGTTCCGTCCACAGCTCCTCTCCCTGATCAAGATGGTCGAGCATGGTGATCTCGATCCGGCCGGCAATACCGGCGCCTGGGCCGGCGAAATCGGCCAGGTGCAGATGCTGCCCAAGGACATCATCGAATTCGGCATCGACGGCGATGGCGACGGCCATGTGAACGTCAAGCAGAGCAGCCCGGACGCCATCCTGACCGCTGCCAAGTTCATCCAGCATCTCGGCTTCAAGCGCGGCGAGCCCTGGATCCAGGAAGTAACGATCCCGGAGCCCCTGCCCTTCGAAAAGTCCGGCCTCGGCGGCACGATGACGGCAGCGGAATGGTTTGCGCTCGGCGTCCAGCCGCGCGATGGCAACACAGGCTTTGGCTCCCTGCCCGCCTCTCTGGTGCTGCCGCAAGGCCGCAAAGGCCCTGCCTTCATCACCTATCCGAACTTCAACATCTATCTCGAATGGAACCAGTCCTTCATCTACACGACCTCGGCTGCGTACTTCGCCACCCGTTTCGGCGGCGCGCCTGTTTATCAGAAGGGCAATCCTGAACCGGGCCTCGACGTCGACCAGATGGCAGCCCTGCAGACGAAACTCCAGGGACTGGGCCACGACGTCGGCAAGATCGACGGCATCCTCGGCGCGGGCACGCGCGTGGCGGTCCAGAAAGAGCAGCAGCGGGTCGGTCTGCCCGCAGACGGCTGGCCGACACCGGCTCTTCTCAACGCCCTCTGAGACGCGGTCAGATACGCGCCGAATAGAGGAAAAAATGGCCGGGGTGGCATAACTGCCCCGGCTTTTTTGCGTGCCGATGGCTGAACGATGAGCCTGGGCCGAAGCCCGCAAAACCGCTTTTGCACAGCCTCCCGCGCTCACGGAAATTAAACTTCATTAACAGCGCGAGATCGCCATCAAGCCTTTTGTAATTCAATGTTTATTGGTGAAATCCGGTAGGTTTTCCACTGCGAAATGCCGCATCGCAACACCGATTAGCCCTTGCGCAGACACAAAACAGACATAATATCTAACGGTCAACGCAAGGAGGCACACATGGGACTGACCAATTCTATCAATGTCCTGATCGTAGGTGCAGCGTTTGTTTTCGTAGCCACGATGCTGTTCATCTGACACAGGTCGAATGAACCAAAACCCATGGCTTGGCCGAACCAGGCCACTCCAGCATCCATGAATTTCAAAAGAGCAAGAGGCGCATGACAAGGACCGTCATGCGCCTCTTTCCATTCTTCGGCATCGGGTATCAGGCAGCAGCGCCCGAAAGGGCCTGAGCCTTCGCGGACACGCCGAGGCGCTCCAGCGTCGCAATCGTGAGCGGTGCCCTGTTCATCGTGTAGATGTGGAACTCCTCGACCCCGCGTCTCGACAGGTCTGCGATCTGCTCGGCGGCGATATCAGCGGCAATCGCTGCTCTGGCCTGCGGGTCGTTTTCCGTGCCTTCGAAGCGCGCGTCGATAAAGGCAGGAACGCTTGCCCCGCACATCGCGGCGAAACGCTTGAGCTGGGTCAGGTTCTGGATCGGCATGATGCCGGGCACGATCGGGATCGAAATGCCTGCCGCGCGAACGCGGTCCATGTAACGCTCGTAGACGTCGTTATCGAAGAAGAACTGGGTGAGCGCGCGGGTAGCCCCTGCATCGACCTTCTGCTTGAGCATATCGAGGTCGACGGCTTCGCTCTCGCTTTCCGGGTGACGCTCCGGATAGGCGGAGACGGAGATCTCGAAGTCCCCCATGTCACGCAAGCCGGCCACCAGATCGGCTGCATTGACGAAGCCGCCGGGATGCGGCGCATAGCGCGACCCGACACCGCCCTGCGGGTCGCCGCGCAGAGCGACGAAATGACGAACGCCGGCAGCCTGGAATTCCTCGACGACGGCCCGAACCTCTTCCCGCGAAGCTCCGACACAGGTCAGGTGCGAAGCGGTGGCGAGCGGCGTGTCGGCAATCAGGCGCTTGACGGTCGCAAGCGTCGGCTCCCGCGTCGTGCCGCCGGCACCATAGGTCACCGAGACGAAATCCGGTTGATAAGGCTGCAGTGCCTCGACCGTCTGCCAGAGCTGCTCTGCCATATCAGGTGACTTGGGCGGGAAAAACTCGAAGGAGACCTTGAGGTCAGAGGGCTTGGCGATCGGCCGTTCGGTCTTCGTCATTATCGGCTCCCGGTCAAGGCAAGAGGTTGGTCCTGGGGTGTGGCAGCGGCAGCGTCTCCGCGGCGGGCAAGCCAGATGGTCACGGTGAGACCGCGCCCGGCTGCGCTCTGCGGCGGCAGGTCGATCACGTCTTCGACCGAAAGCCCCTGCCGGCCGAGCCATTCGGCCATCACGCCATGTGAGAAGCCGAGGCGCACATGGGCATGTTCGTCGCGGAGATATTCATGGACATGGGGGGCGAGATCGATGATCGCCAGACGGCCACCGTCCCGCAGCATGCGCGCGGCTTCCGCCAGCGCCAGTTCTGGCTCTTCGAGGAAGTGCAGAACCTGGTGGATGGTCACGAGATCCTAGTCGCCGGCATCGAGCGGCAGGTTCAGACTGCGCCATGGCGCACGCTGGCCGACAGGATGCCTTCCTTGTCGAGATTGGAGCGGGCAACCGCCAGCATGTCACGGCTGGCATCGATGCCGATCGCCCGGCGATACCGCGGCGACAGCAATTGCAGAATGCGCCCTGTACCGGTGCCAAGGTCCAGCATCGATTCGACCGCTTCGGTGCCAACGATCTGCAGAAGAGCGGCTTCCACATCGGCATCGTTGACATGCAGCCGACGAAGCTCGTCCCATTCGGACGCGTTGCGGCTGAAATAGGCCTGGGCCTTCTCGGCCCGCGCCCGCTTTACGCCAGCCAGGCGATCACGGTCACGCTGGAGAACGGGATCGCCCTCCTCGGCAGCATCGAGCAGCAGGCGAATGAGTTCGGCCCCCGCCCCGCCCTGTTTCAGACGGAAATAGGCCCAGGCGCCTTCCTGATAGCGATCGATCAGATCGGCTTCCGCCAGCAATTTCAGGTGGCGCGAGATACGGGGCTGCGACTGACCAAGAATTTCGGTAAGATCCGTCACGGTCAGGTCACCGGAGGAGAGCAGCGTGAGCAGCCGCAGGCGGGTCGGCTCGCCCGCCGCCTTCAGCAAATCCACAAGAGTATCGACGCCCAGTCTCATCAGCACCACCGCAATAACGACATAAAGATATCTTTATGTCCGTTCGGCGTGTGATGCAAGCCGAAATGTGTGGGGCTACTGGATCGATTCAACAAAAAGGGCCGGCACCTTTCGGCCCGGCCCTCCTAATGATCGTCGCAGAGCGCGTTAGCGCGTCAGGCGCTTATAGGCCTGGCTGCCCGGGTTCAGTGCATCCGGGCCGAGGCGGCGGATCTTGTCCTGCTCGTAGTCTTCGAAGTTGCCCTCGAACCATTCTACATGGCCGTCACCTTCGAAAGCCAGGATATGCGTCGCCAGACGGTCGAGGAACATGCGATCGTGAGAGATGATGATCGCGCAACCGGCAAAGTTTTCGAGCGCAGTCTCGAGCGCACCCAGCGTTTCCGTATCAAGGTCGTTGGTCGGTTCGTCGAGCAGCAGAACGTTGCCGCCGGCCTTCAGCATCTTGGCCAGGTGCACGCGGTTGCGCTGACCGCCGGAGAGATAGCCGACCTTCTGCTGCTGGTCGCCACCCTTGAAGTTGAAGGCGCCACAATAGGCACGCGAGTTCATGTCGAACTTGCCGAGCTTGATGATTTCGGCGCCGCCCGAGATTTCTTCCCACACGGTCTTGTTGGGATCGAGTGAGTCGCGGCTCTGGTCGACATAGCCGAGATGCACGGTGTCACCGATGCGGATCGAACCGGCATCCGGCTTTTCCTGACCGGTGATCATCTTGAACAGCGTCGACTTGCCGGCTCCGTTCGGACCGATAATACCGACGATACCGCCGGGCGGCAGCTTGATCGAGAGATCGTTGATCAGCGTGCGGCCTTCGAAGCCCTTGTTGATGCCTTCCATCTCGATGACGACGTTACCGAGACGCTCGGAGACCGGAATGATGATCTGCGCATCGCCGGGACGAATGCCCTCAGCCGCATCAACCAGCTGTTCATAGGCCTTGATACGCGCCTTGGACTTCGCCTGACGGGCCTTCGGGCTGGATGCGATCCATTCCTGTTCGCGCGAGATCGCCTTCTGGCGACCAGCCTCTTCGCGGTTTTCCTGCAGCATGCGCTTGGCCTTCGCCTGCAGGTAGGCCGAATAGTTGCCTTCGTACGGAATGCCACGGCCGCGGTCGAGTTCGAGGATCCAGCCGGTGACATTGTCGAGGAAGTAGCGATCGTGGGTGATCATCATGACGGCACCCGGATAATCGCGCAGGTGCTTTTCGAGCCAGGCAATGGTCTCGGCGTCCAGATGGTTGGTGGGTTCGTCGAGCAGCAGCAGGTCCGGCTGCGAGAGCAGCAGGCGGCAAAGCGCGATACGACGGCGCTCACCACCGGACAGAAGGGTGACGTCTGCATCCTTCGGCGGGCAGCGCAGCGCTTCCATCGCCATTTCGACCTGCTGCTCCAGATCCCAGAGGTTCTGGCTGTCGATGATGTCCTGAAGCTTGGAGCCCTCTTCCGCCGTCTCGTCGGAATAGTTCATCATCAGTTCGTTGTAGCGGTCGAGCACGGCCTGCTTGTCGGCAACGCCTTCCATGACGTTTTCAAAGGCGTTCTTGGCCGGATCGAGATGCGGTTCCTGCTCCAGGTAGCCGACGGTGGCACCTTCGGCGAGCCAGGCTTCACCGGTGTATTCCTTGTCCTGACCGGCGATGATGCGCAGAACGGTCGACTTACCGGCGCCGTTCGGGCCGAGGATACCGATCTTGGCATCGGGATAGAACGAGAGATGGATGTTCTCGAGAATCTTCTTTGCGCCGTAGGACTTGCTAAGTCCCGACATGTGATAGATGAACTGGCGTGCCATGGGGTCTTGCTCCGGCGGGAATGGGAATTTGCCGCTATGTAGGCGAATTGCGTCGCGTGAGCAATGCAGACCGGGCCAGGATGCCGGGTTTTTCTAACTCTAGTCGCGAGGAACAGAACCTCGCGATCACTTCAGCGCAGCATGCACGACGCTGTAGATCTTGAGGCGGCCCGGCTCTGCACCCGCGACAGGCACGAGCCCTGACCACTCTTTCCCGCCAACCAATGCCGCATAGAGTGGCGCCTCTTCGGACGGAACGGGAAAAGGCACGTGGCAGACCGCCACATAGTCGGCTTCCTCAAGTGCGGCCTTGCGCGCGGCGGCATCGGTTCCCGCAAAGGCGGTGAAACTCAGCCGAATTCCGGGGGCCGCACGATGGAACGGGATCGCCATGACCGAGACGCCATTAGGCACATGCGCCGCCAGGGCAAGCCCGATGCCGGTAGGAGCCAAGATCCGGCCAGGCGCAAGCCCCTCCAACTCGGCGAAATCCTCGGCACGGCAATCATCCACCGACATCAGCCAGACAGCGTCCTGCGATGACGGCCGGTAGGGCATGAGCGCATAGAGGCCGCCCACGACCGCCGCCAGGGCCGCGACGGGTGCGATCACGAGCGCCTTTGCCCGCCGTCCCTCACCGCGTGAGAGCGCATCGACGCAGAACTTGAGCGCCAGCGGCAGGAAGACCGGCATCAGGGCCGCAGGAAATCGCACATAGCGGATGAGAAGCACAGTCATGGCAAGGGAACTGCAGGCAAACAGGTAACCCGCCCAGTGCCGCGCGCTGCCCCGCGTTTCCCGACGCCAGAATGGGCAGCTAAACAGCGCAACGAGCGCCATCAGCGCCAGAAACACCAGCACCGCCGCACCCGTCTGCCCGATCTGCCGGAACCCCAGAATGCTCTGTTCCTGCTGGATCCGCTCGAACCAGTAGAAGCGGGAGATAGGATCGATCATCTGGTAAGGCCCGGCAAGGCAGGACGGAAAGAGGAGCACAAGGCCGCCAACCACGAGCGCGCCGGACACCGAAAGCGTCAGCAAGCGCGGCAGCGGACCAGCGCCTTCCGGCACCAACCGGCCTGAGATCCAGAAGCAGGCGCCAAAGCCGCACAAGGCGGCGATATAGGGCGCCGAATAGGCATCGCAGGCCGTCTGCAGCATGGCGCCGGGTCCGATGAAGGCAATCCCCGAGACAAGCGCGACCACCACCATGGATATTCCGGTCTCGACCAGCATCCGGCGCGCGAAGGGTACCCGTAGCACGAAGCCCATGGCAACAAGCGCAAGGGCTACGGCGACGAAGGGCAGGCATTCCAGACCGATCACGAGAGAGATCGCCGCCCCTGATCCGACGAACCGACCACCGCGCCCCTCGTCCCTGACGAGTCCGTACAAGATCACCATCATCGCCAGGATCTGAGCATTGTGGTGGTCGATGCGTCCCGGCGAAAACTCGAAGGCGGCAAAGATCAGCACAAAGCCGACCACCAGCCAGACGGGAACGCTGAGCGCCTCCGGCGGTGTCAGCGCCTGCACCGTCCGCACGGTGAGAGCGGCAAACATCAGCAGCATCACAGGCGGCCAGATCTGTGTCGCGGCGACCAAAGCGAGATCGAGCCCGAGAAAGGGCTGAAGGAGCAAGGTCAACACCGCATAGGGCAGATCGATCAGGCGCGACCAGGGCGAAAGATAGATCTCGGGCGATTGAACCATCGGCAGAGTGAGGTCATACCAACCGCCTGTCACCATCAGATGCTTCAGCTGCAGCAACCTGAGATCATCGTCGATATCACCGAAAAAGGAGATCCCGTCGATCCTGTCGAAAGCCACCATGACCAGCAGGAGACCGGCCACAATGACGAAGGGCCGCACGCCGCCTCGCCCCGCTGCCGATCGCTCCGTCTCCGCCATGCCTGCTCCCCGACCTTCGTTCGATGCGTGAAAGCTAGACGCAAAGGAATGAAAATTCCTTTGCCCTCGATCAAGGCCGTTGATTGACAGACGGGGTACAGCAGGCAACACAAGGGAAAAAGCAAGGGGATCCAGATGTTTGCAGAGCGACAGTGGCTCGACAGCCCGAGCGGGGCTCGCCTCGCCTATCAACACCAGCCTGCCGAGACCGCCCCGCGCGGCATCCTTCTCCTCTGCCATGGCCTTGCCGAACATTCGCGGCGTTATGAGGGTTTCGCAGGAGCACTCTCAGCGTCTGGCTATCACGTCTACGCCCATGATCACCGGGGCCATGGCGAGACGACGGCTGCGGATGCGGCGCTAGGATCCTTCGCCCGCAAGGACGGATCTGCAAAGGTCGTGGCCGATGTCATGGCGATGCGCGACCTTGCTGCCGGCAAACATCCGGGACTGCCGATCGCTGCTGTTCGGCCATTCCATGGGCGGCCTGATCGCGCTGAATGTCGCGACCGAACATCCGCAGGCCTTTACGGCGCTGTCGATCTGGAACTCCAATTTCAATCCCGGCCTTGCCGGTCGCTTCGCCCAGGGCGTCCTTTACGTTGAGCAGATGCTGAAAGGGTCCGATGTCCCCTCCCTGATCCTGCCGAAGGCGACCTTTGCCGCCTGGGGCCGCGCGATCCCCGGCCATCGCACGGCCTTCGACTGGCTGTCGCACGACCCTAAGGAAGTAGACGCCTATATCGCCGACCCACTGTGCGGCTTCGACGCCAGCGTCTCTATGTGGCGCGACATCTTTAAGCTAACCTTTGCCGGCGCCGACCCGGAACGCCTCGCCCGCCTGCCGCAGCGGCTCCCGGTCTATCTCGTCGGCGGCGCCGAGGACCCGGCGACCAACAAGGGCCGAGAAATCCGATGGCTCGGCCAACGCATGCTCGATGCCGGCATGACCGATGTCGAGACCACCGTCTACGAGACCATGCGCCACGAGACGCTGAACGAGATCGGCCGCGAAAAGGCGATCGGCGACTTCCTGAGCTGGCTCGGCAATCTTGGCCCCTGACGCTCCGATCTCTTGCCGAAACGGAATGATGCCATGAGAGAATATCAGGTGCGGACGGCAAAATCCGGCGCTATAGCTCGCTCGACAGCAGTTCTTGTCATGGCCAGGGGTCCGCGAGGGTCAGATAACAGGGCCTGACAACACGGCACAGGATCGCACCATGACGACCAAGCCCTCCGCCCCTGCCCCGCTCGCCGGCATTCGCGTGATCGAGCTCGCCCGCGTGCTTGCAGGCCCCTGGGCGGGCCAGATGCTGGCTGATCTCGGCGCCGATGTGATCAAGGTGGAAAACCCAGAAGGTGGCGACGATACCCGCGCCTGGGGACCGCCCTTCGTCGAGGGCGCCGATGGCGAAAACCTCTCGGCCGCCTACTACCACTCGACAAACCGCAACAAGCGTTCGATCGCAGTCGATCTGAAAACGCCGGAAGGCCAGGAAATTGTCCGCCGCCTCTGCGCTTCGGCCGATGTGGTCATCGAGAACTTCAAGCGCGGCGGCCTTGAGAAATACGGCCTCGACTATGAGAGCCTGAAGGCGATCAACCCGAAGCTCGTCTATTGCTCGATCACCGGCTTTGGCCAGAACGGGCCCTATGCCGATTTCGCCGGCTACGACTACATCGTCCAAGGCATGTCCGGCTTCATGTCGATTACCGGCGAGAAGTACGGCGAACCGATGAAAGCGGGCGTTGCCATCGCCGACATCTTCACCGGCATCTATGCCGTGACCGCCATCCAGGCCGCCCTGATCCACGTCATGAAGACCGGCCAAGGCCAGTTCGTGGATATGGCGCTGCTCGACGTCATGTCGGCCGTGCTCGCCAACCAGAACATGAACTACCTGATCTCCGGCAAGCCCCCGACCCGGCTTGGCAATGCCCATCCGAACATCAGCCCCTATGAAGTGGTGCCGACATCAGATGGCCACCTGATCCTTGCGGTCGGCAACGACGGACAGTTCAAGCGCCTCTGCACCATCCTCGGCATCGCCACAGTCGCCGAGGACGAGCGCTTCGCCACGAACAAGGCCCGTGTCGCCAACAAGGTCGAAGTCCGCCAGATCGTCACCGCAGAAACAGAGAAGTGGCAAAAGCGCGATCTGCTCTCCGCCTGTGAAGCCAATGCCGTGCCGGCAGGACCGATCAACTCGATCGAGGAAATGTTCGCCGACCCGCAAGTCCAGGCGCGTGGCCTCAAGATCGACCTGACCGACGACAAGGGTACCGTGATCCCAGGCGTGCGCACGCCGATTGTGCTCTCCGAGACCCCCCTGCGCTATGAGCGCCCAAGCCCGCGCATCGGCGAGCACGGAAACGAAATTCTGGCCGAACTGGCCGAGCTGGAAAGGAAGACGCAATGAAGAGAACCGGCGGTGAACTGATCGTCGAGGCCTTGAAGGCCAACGGCGTCGAGCGCGTGTCCTGCGTTCCCGGCGAAAGCTATCTGGCCGTGCTCGACGCGCTGAAGGACAGCGGCATCGAGACGCTGGTCTGCCGCCAGGAAGGCGGCGCTGCGATGATGGCCGATACCTGGGGCCGCCTCACCGGCAAGCCCGGCATCTGCATGGTGACCCGTGGTCCCGGCGCCACCAACGCCTCGGCCGGCCTGCATGTCGCAAAGCAGGATTCGATCCCAATGATCCTCTTCATCGGCCAGATCGGTCGCGACATGAAGGAGCGCGAAGCCTTCCAGGAGGTCGAATACCGCCGCGCCTTCACCGAATTCGCCAAATGGGTCGGTGAGATCGATGACGCCCGCCGCATCCCGGAATTCGTCACCCGCGCCTTCGCCGTCGCGACCTCAGGCCGCCCCGGCCCCGTCGTGCTAACGCTGCCCGAGGACATGCTGCTCGACGAAGTCGAAGCCCCGGAAGCCAAGCCCTACACGCCCGTAGAGGCCCATCCCGGCCCAAGCCAGATTGCCGCCCTCGGCGAACTGCTGAAGACCGCCAAGCGCCCGATGGTCGTTCTCGGCGGCACGCGCTGGAGCGAGACCTCGGTCGCCGGCATCCAGGCCTTTGCGGAAAAGTTCATGCTACCGGTCGGCTGCTCCTTCCGCCGCCAGATGCTCTTCGATCACCTGCATCCGTCCTACGCTGGCGATGTCGGCATCGGGATCAACCCGGCGCTCGCCAAGGAGGTGAAGGAAGCCGACCTGCTGATCCTGCTCGGCGGCCGCTTCTCCGAAATGCCCTCCTCCTCCTATACGCTGATGGACATCCCCTACCCGGCGCAAAAGCTGGTGCACATCCACCCGGACCCGTCCGAACTCGGCCGCGTCTACCGTGCCGATCTCGCCATCTGCGCCGCCCCTGAGGAGTTCGTCGCAGCGCTCGCATCGCTCGATGCACCGGTCGCCCCAGTATGGGCCGAACGCACCGAGACCATGCACGCCGCCTATCTCGCCTGGTCGACGCCGCCTAAGGCCGGCCCCGGCGCCGTGCAGATGGGCCCGATCATGGAATGGATCGAGGCGAATACGCCGAAGGATGCGATCTTCACCAATGGCGCCGGCAATTATGCCACCTGGCTGCATCGCTTCCACCGCTTCCAGGCCTTCAACACCCAGGCCGCCCCGACCTCCGGCTCCATGGGCTACGGCCTTCCGGCAGCCGTTGCCGCCAAGCAGTTGTTCCCGCAACGTGAAGTGATCTGCTTTGCCGGCGACGGTTGCTTCATGATGAATGGTCAGGAGTTTGCCACCGCCATCCGCTACAACCTGCCGATCATCACGCTCGTGATCAACAACAGCATGTACGGCACGATCCGTATGCATCAGGAGCGCGAATATCCGGGCCGCGTCAGCGCCACCGACCTGACCAACCCCGATTTCGCCGCACTTGCCAAGGCCTATGGCGGCCACGGCGAAACCGTCGAAAAGACGGAGGATTTCGCCACCGCCTTCCTGCGCGCCCGGGAGAGCGGAAAGCCCGCGATCATCGAAATCAAGCTCGATCCGGAAGCGATCACGCCGACGCGCACCTTGACTCAAATTCGCAACAAAGCCTGACAGGCAGTTGAGCAGAAACAAAAAAGGCCGGGATCGCTCCCGGCCTTTTGCATTCTATACGTTGCCCTGAAAGATCAGATGGCAGCGGTGACGATGAACTCGACCTTGTAGTCCGGGGTCGCGAGCGGGGCGCCGCTGGTGGCGCGGGCCGGCGGGTTGGCCGGGTCGATCCAGGCTTCCCAGACGGCATTCATTTCGCCGAAGGTCGACATGTCCGAAAGGTAGATGATCGTCTGCAGGATCTTCGACTTGTCCGAGCCGGCAGCAGCCAGCAGGCGGTCGACTTCGGCGAGTGCCGACTTCGACTGCTCGGTCACGGTCGAACCTTCGCCAACCTGGCCGGCCAGGTAAACGGTGTTGCCGTGGACGACGGCGCCGCTCATGCGCTTGCCGGGCTCGATACGCTTGATGCTCATGGGAAAACTCCTGCTTGAGGCTGGTTTAGAAACAGAGAGGCCGGACGCGAAGGTCCGGCCAAGGATGATGGAAAAGACGCGTCAGCCGCGCTGGCGCTGCGCGTGTTCGTAGGTTGCCGCCGAACGGGCGCCCGAACGGCAGTAGCCGAGCATCGGGCGTTCGAATTCCTCGAGCGCATCGACCATATCGGCGACAGCATCAGGGGTCACACCCATCGGGCCCACGGGCACATGCTTGATCGTGAGGCCAAGTTCTTCCGCGCGCTTGGCAACGGCTGCGAATTCCGGCTGGCCGAATTCTTCGCCATCGGGGCGATGGCAAACGATCGACTTGAAGCCGAGCGCCTTCACCTCGTCGACCTCATCGACCGTGATCTGGCCGCTGACCGAATATTCCTCGTTGATCTGGCGGATGTTCATCGGTGCACCTCGTCAATTTCTTGGGGCCAAACATCTACGACGGGCATCCGTAGGCGTCAATCTCGACAGCCTCGCCATCATCCCTCAGACGAAGGAAAACGCGAGCCCGTATTCGCGGCTCTCGCCGGGTTCGAGAATGTCGAACTCACCCGCGGCTTCCAGTTCACTTCGTCCGACCCAGCGATGCGAGACGGGTTCGATCCCGAGAACATGAGCCGGCAGCCTCTGGTTCCGCCAGACCTGCAGATGCGGCAGGGTGTCTGTGCGGAAGCGTACCTTCAGCCGCTTGCCGCCGATCGCCGCCATTGGCCCGAGCCGGAGTTCCGCCCAACCACCATGCCCGGCGGGCACGCAGAAGATCCCGCTCTCTCCTTCGCCGAAGTCCCAGGGCAGACCACCGCCCTCAAGCATCGCCCCCTCGAGCCGGGTTTCGGGATCGAAGTGCTTGGCGCCGAGATTGATGTGATACATCAGGAAGGTCGGGAACGGGGCCTCGCCCACATTGACCACCGTGTCGGCAAGCTGCACCTCGCCGCTCTCGCCCTTCAGCCGCCACTGACGGCGCAACTGGGCATGTCCGCCCGCCGCAAGCGCAACGTCGACGACGGCACGCGCCACGAGATCCTCGCCCTCGACCGTCAATTCGATCGAATACGCCGGATTGGCGGAAAAGGAGCCATGCAGCGGATAGTCTGCATCCATGCCGGATATCGGCTCGCGGTGCCGGATGTGGTCCGGACCGCATGTGAACAGGAAGCCTTCAAGCGAATGATCGATGCGGGGGTCGCCGTCATCGGGAATGGCCCGACCGGGCGCCAGATCAACGCCGTCCACAATGCAGGCGCCGACATCGAAGACCGAGCCTTCGTCGAGAGCAAGACGCGGCCCCTTGGGGCCGGAAAACATGATCATGCGAGCGGTTCCTCGGCCTGCTGCTGCGGCGCTCTGAGGTGACCGGTGGAAATCAGATCCTCCAGTCCGACGAGTCCGCTGTCGAGCGAGGAGAGATAGGCGATGTTGACACTGCGCTCAAGCCAGCGCTGGAAGCCGCTCGCTTCACCCGCCAGTCGCTCGAAACGCTCTTTTCCCCTCTGCGTCAACGACAGCAGTTCGAAACGGCGGTCGGACCTGTCTCGCTTTCGATGCAGATAGCCCTTGTCCTCGAGAACTTTTACGGCGCGGCTGATCTTGGTCTTGCTGAGACCCGCATAGCCGGAAATGGCCTTGGCAGTGGTCGGCGAACGCTCGCCCAGAGACCAGAGCACCTGCCACTCCGACCAGGACAGTTCATCCTCCGGACCACAGAAGTGCGCAAAGCCGTTATCGACAGTTTCCGCGACCCGGATCAGCCGGAAGGGTAAAAAGTCTTCCAATCTCAGTCGATCCTGCATCTTCCCCCCTTACAGCCGAACCACAAAGCTCAGTTTTAAAGCGTCTCGGCTCTACTGCCCCCACAGTAAGTTAACCCTATATTCACTATGAATTCACCTTTTCCACATTAGTGTCAAATTTCACGCGTTTGTCGCTGGTTCAGACGAGGAAAAACGAATCGTGTTCGATATCAAGAATACTGGCCTGGGATTAGCTGCCTTGACCGCCATATCGCTGACGACGGCGCTTACCGCATCGGCGCAATCCGTCTACGACGACCGCAATTCGCACACGCTTCTGATCTCGCCGGAGGGCGATATTCTCGATTTCGTGCCGGAAGTAGGCGAAGTCGTGATCAGCCGCGATCGCATGGGCCGCACCGTTCTCATCGACCGCATGGGCAATCTCGTCGCGACCGAAATTCCAGCCGAGATCTACTACCCGCCGCAAAACCGGGGCGGCGATCGCGGCCTGCCGGGCGTCTATGACCCTTACGGCCAGCCCCAGCAGCCGGAACCGCGCGGCTGGGACGATGACGTGACCACAGCGTCGATCCCCGATGCGATGCCGGGCGACCAGGTTCCTCTCGATCAGATGCCTCAGGACATGCCCTATGGCGGCCCTGATCTGCCCGCCCCCGCCGACAACGCCCCGGCCCGGATCGTTACCCCGGAAATTCCGGTGAAGAGCAATCTGTCGCGCCTCGAGATCACCGCTCTGCAGGTCTTCCTTGATCGCGAAGGCGTCTCGCCCGGCGTCATCGACGGCAAGATGGGCCAGAACGTCAACAAGGCGATCGTCGCCTGGGAAGAGATGACCGGCGAAACGCTCGACCCGAACAATGCCGACGACATCCTTGAACGTCTGCGCCTATCCGGCGGCCTCGCAATTAAGAGCTACACGATCACCGCAGGCGACGCCGCCGGCCCGTTCGTTGCCTCGATCCCGGACGACTATGCCCACAAGGCACAGCTGCCGGCGCTGTCGTACACCTCCACCGTCGAAATGCTCGCCGAGCGCTTCCACATGGACGAAGGTTATCTGCGCGAGCTGAACCCCGGCGTCGACTTCTCGATCCCTGGCACGACCATCAAGGTGGTCGAGCCGGGTCCGGTCAAGAAGGGCAATGTCGCGCGCATCGTCGCGAACAAGGGTCTGAAACAGGTCTTCGCCTATGGTGAAGACGGCAGCCTGATAGCCGCCTATCCGGCGAGCATCGGCTCGGCCGACACCCCCTCGCCGTCGGGCACGGTCACCATCGAACGCATCGCGCTTGATCCGGGCTACACCTACAATCCGAAGGTCAATTTCCAGCAGGGCAACAACACCAAGGTCCTGTCGATCCCGCCCGGCCCGAACGGTCCAGTGGGCACGGTCTGGCTTGCACTCTCCAAGCCGACCTACGGCATCCACGGCACGCCCGAGCCATCCAAGATCGGCCGCACCCAGAGCCACGGCTGTATCCGCCTGACAAACTGGGACGCGACTGAACTGGCCAAGATGGTCAAGGCCGGCGTGACGGTGGAATTTGTCGAGTGACGACACCGAAACGGTATCGATTAGCGGCTATCTCACGAT
The DNA here is from genome assembly GCA_965283865.1 of Allorhizobium sp. Taxonomy (GTDB): domain Bacteria; phylum Pseudomonadota; class Alphaproteobacteria; order Rhizobiales; family Rhizobiaceae; genus Allorhizobium. The sequence continues at coordinate 2,230,714 of CBDIQA010000001.1, read as the reverse complement.
CTGCCGGCGAGGACAGGCTTCTTTCCAGCCAGTGATCTTCCTTCACGGAAGCTCAAGCGACGAAACCTCGCTCACTGGCCTGGCTGGGCAAGTCGCACCAGCCCATCCCTGCTATTTTTCAAGAGGTCAGGAGATGGACGACGGGGCGTTCACCTTCTTCCGCCGACGCGCCGATCGGTCCGTCGACACGTCCAATCTGGCGTCGCGAAGTCAGGAACTGGCCTCGCTTCTGATGACCATTGCCGAAAGGCATGAAACCGCACCACTTCTGATCGGGTATTCCAGCGGCGCGGTCACAGCGGCAGCTCTCTTGGTCGACCACCCGCATTTGGTTGCAGGCGCAGTCCTGCTTCGCCCGGAGCCTCCCTATGGAACCCGCGCCGTCGAACCGCTGGGGAGACGTCCGGTGCTGCTGATAGCCGGAAAACAAGATCCGCGACGGCGGCCATCGGATGCTACGAACCTGGCTGAGCTGATGAAGTCTGCAGACGCCGAGGTCGAGCTGCACGCTCTGCCCTGCGGGCATGCCGTTGAGGCCCGCGACATAGAATTAACCCGCGTCTGGTTGGCCAGACGCGGGTGATGATAGCGGCAGTTGCCTATGGCTTCAGGCGGCGGAGCGCACCAGCCGGAACAGGCGACGCGGCTCGCTGGAGCGGATAACCTTTACCGGCAACAGGCGCATGACTTCAGAGGCGAAGGCCTTGGCGTTTTCCTGGGCCTTGTCGAGATTGCTGATCTTCGCTGCATCCATCGAATACAGCGTGCCACCACAGTCGAATATCTCGCGATAGGCGCTGCGCTCGGCGATCGGTGTGTTGACGACGTTGACGCCACGCGCGGCGAGCAGGCCCTTGATGGTCAACAGAGCGCGCGTCGTCACCATAGAGGTCACACGGGTGAGAACAACCGAATGCGGGATGACAAGATTGCCGGCATCTTCCATCAGCTTGATCAGGTCGAGGATCTGGGCGCCACCCTTGGCATCCATGGCACAGCCCTGAACCGGGATCATCACATGATCGGAGAGGCCAATGGCTGTCGTGACCATGGCGTCACGCGCACCGGCAAGATCCATGATGATGTAGTCGTTGGTGCGCGACAATTCACGAATATGACCCTGAACCGAAGCGACCGTCACTTCAGAGATGACTTCGATATTGCGCTGCGGACCGGAGATCTCGTGCCACTGGGTGATCCAGCGTTGCGGATCGGCATCCAGAATGGCGACGCCATATCCTTGATGTGCCAGTTCAGTGGCGAGAAGAAGGGCTGCGGTGGTTTTGCCGGCACCGCCCTTGGCATTGGCAAAAGAAATGACTGGCATGCTGCTTCCTTGGGAGGTCGGATCCGAGCGGCTCATCGCTCTTGAGCAGCCAGCATCATCGGCGCCCCATGCATTGATCATGGCGCAAACATGGTTAACAAAGTGGAAACGGGACACCTGGCGCCCTCCCCCCATAATGGGGAGAAGCGACGGAAAAACAAAGTATATTCGCAAACAAGAATGCGCAGGTCCGTCCCTACTGAGCCGCGTACAGCTAGGCATCTGCCGACATGCGGCGGCGCGACTCGGCCCGCCTTCAGTTCTGCCAGCAAGGGGCTGGACGGATCACCAACGCATGAGCAAGACACGAAAAAGACCCCGCCACACAGTGACGGGGTCCTTAATGCGATCAGCACGCGCTGTTAGAAGCAGTCGGCAAACAGCTTCTTGGTGTTTTCGAGCGTCATCTTCACCGGATTGCCGCCAGCGCTCGGATCCTCGATCGCCATCGCCGAGAGCTCGTCGATCCGGTCATTGGCAATGCCCATGGCGGTCAGGTTCGCCGGCACATGCAGTTCGGCCCGGAGAGCCAGCACGTAGTCGTAGAAGCCGTCGAAGCCGCCGGCGATACCGAGATAGGCGGCGGCCCGCTCGATGCGCTCCTCGATCACATGCCGGTTGAACTTCAGCACCGGCGGCATCACGACCGCATTCGTCATGCCATGATGGGTGTTGTAAACGGCGCCGATCGGATGCGACAGCGCGTGGATCGCGCCAAGCCCCTTCTGGAAAGCGGTGGCGCCCATGGCAGCCGCCGACATCATGTTGGTGCGGGCTTCGATATCCGTGCCGTCGTGATAGGCGCGCGGCAGGAACTCCTTGACCAGCCGCATGCCTTCAAGCGCAATGCCTTGGCTCATCGGGTGGTAGAAGGGCGAGGAATAGGCTTCGAGGCAATGGGCGAACGCGTCCATGCCAGTACCGGCCGTGATCATCTTCGGCATACCGACGGTCAGTTCCGGATCGCAGATGACGACGCCGGGCAGGAACTTCGGATGGAAGATGATCTTCTTCACATGGGTGACGGAATTGGTGATGACCGAAGCGCGGCCGACTTCCGAACCGGTACCCGCCGTGGTCGGCACGGCGACGATCGGAGCGATGGCGTCGGAATTGGCGCGGGTCCACCAGTCACCGATGTCTTCGAAGTCCCAGACCGGACGGGTCTGGCCAGCCATGAAGGCAACGCACTTGCCGAGATCGAGGCCAGAGCCGCCGCCGAAGGCGACGACACCATCATGGCCGCCATCCTTATAGGCCTTGATGCCGGCTTCCAGGTTCTTCTCATTCGGGTTCGGATCGACATCCGCGAAGAGCGCGCGACCAAGGCCCGCCTCTTCCAGCACGTCGAGCGCCGTCTGTGTGATCGCCATCGGGGCAAGTCCCCGGTCGGTGATCAACAGCGGCTTCTTCATGCCGAGCGACTTGCAGGCGTCAGCCAGTTCCTTGATGCGGCCACGTCCCATCTTGACGGCGGTGGGGTAGCTCCAATTGGCGACGATGTTCATTTCGTGACTTTCTTCAAGTGGTAGGATTTCGGACGTGTGAGGTTCTGGAAGCCGATCACCGACAGCGAACCGCCGCGTCCGGTTTCCTTGACGCCGGTCCAGCACAGCGCCGGATCGAGATAATCGGCCCGGTTCATGAACACGGTGCCCGTTTCGATGTCGTCGACCGATCGCGGGCGGCGCGCTCCGGATCCTGCGTCCAGAGCGAGGCGGTCAGGCCGTAGGGGCTGTCGTTCATCAGTTCGAGCGCCTGTTCGTCGGTCTTCACCTTCATGATGCCGACGGCTGGACCAAAGGTCTCGTCCTTCATGAAAGCCATGGAGTGATCGACGTTCGTGAGCACCTGCGGCATGATATAGGCGCCGCCGTCATCGGCCGGGAAGAGCTTGGGATCGACCAGCGCCTTGGCACCCTTCGATACGGCATCGGCGATCTGCTCGCGCACCACCTTGGCGAAACGCTTGTTGGCCATGGGCCCAAGCGTCGTTTCCGGATCGAGCGGATTGCCGAGCTTGTAGTTCGACACCCAGGCAACCGATTTCTCGACGAAAGCGTCGTAGAGGCTCTCGTGCACATAGATGCGCTCGATGCCGCAGCAGCACTGGCCGGAATTGTAGGTGGCGCCATCCATCAGCGTATCGACAGCGGCGTCGAGGTCCGCGTCTTCCATGACGTAGCCGGGATCCTTGCCGCCAAGCTCGAGACCAAGACCGGCAAAGGTGCCGGCAGCGGCGCGCTCGATCGAACGACCACCTTCGACCGAACCGGTGAAGTTGATGAAGTTGAAATTGCCGGCCGCAATCAGGGCCGACGTCGTGGCGTGGTCGAGGAAGAGGTTGATGAAGACATCGTCAGGCACGCCCGCCTCGACAAAGGCGCTGCACCATGCGCTCGCCAACGAGAAGCGTCTGAGTGGCATGCTTGATGACGACGGTATTGCCGGCCATCAGTGCCGGCGCGATCGTGTTGATCGCGGTCATGTAGGGATAGTTCCACGGAGCAATGACGAAGACGACGCCATGCGGCTCGCGCTCGATGCGGCGCTCGAACTTGTCGCTGGCCTCCACGACCAGCGGCGCCAGTGCGTCGGCAGCAACGTTTGCGACATAGTTCGAGCGTTCGTTGAACCCTTGTACTCGCCGCCGTAGCGTACGGGACGGCCCATCATGTGGGCCAGTTCCGGCACCACTTCATCGGACATCTCGTTCAGGCGCGCAACGCCCTTCAGCACCAGCTGAACGCGGTCTTCCAGAGGCCGGCGCGCCCAGGCCTTCTGCGCCTTGCGGGCACGAGCCACAGCCTCGGTCGCCGCTTCCAGCGACATCGCCGGTCGCTCGGCGTAAACCGATCCATCGATCGGCGAAATGCATTGGATCATCGTCATTCTCACTTGCTCCTTCGGCCTAGCAGGCCAGTACTTTCACATGCCCCGCCGCGCCATAGGTCAGAATGGCGCGGTCGCGGGTCACTATCGTCAAATCATAGGACCGCGCCGTGGCGATCAGGATGCGGTCAGCCGGATCGCCATGCAACGGCTCGGGCAGGAAAGAGGATTGCAACAACAAGTCCGTCGTCACCCCCAGAATTCCCGCTCCAAATTTCGACACGGCAGAATCGAACCAAAGTTTCGGCTCTCTCGCCGTCATCAAACGCCCATTCCTCGCCAGCATGCCGATCTCCCACGCCGAGAAGACCGATACCCAAATGCCGCGACTGACAGGCTCGACTGTGCGCAACGCTTCTTGAGCGTCAATCGAAATTGCCTGATCTTCAGCAAGATATATCAAGGCGCAGGTATCGAGCAGAAACCGCCTAGTCGTCATAGACCGTGGCCCATTCCGGATCAGCGGGCTCAGTCAGGTCCACGCCGGGCGCAATCGTAATCGTCCCCTTCATGCAACCGCGAACGCGATCGTAGAAATTCGTTGCCTCCAGGTTCAGTCCCTCTAGTGGGTCTGCATCCCACGGATCAGCGGACTGCGTTTTCTTCTTGGTGAGGTCCGCCTGAGGGGCAATTAACACATACCCCTCCTGCCCATCCTCCGCGAAACCCACGACGTCCCCGCGCCGCCTTACAGCGACCTCGGACAGCGACACGCCGAGATAGGCAGCAATCCCGTCCTGCTCCTCGGCGCTCATCTTGCGCTCGCCCCGCAGCATCCGCGACACGGCACTTGGATCAAGTCCCAGCACCCGCGCCATGGCGCGAAGCGAACGTCCATCTTTTTCAAGCTGCTGATAGAACCAGGCACTGTCGATCATGAGGCACCTCCAGGCTGTTGTGATTTTACCAGCCCGTGGCTCTCACCGCAACAGCATCACGCCCGTTCGAAGCCGCGCGCCACCTCCCAGTCCGTGATCCGACGATCATACTCTTCCTGCTCCCACTCCGCAGCACGTACGTAGTGATCCACCACATCATCACCGAATGCAGCCCGGAGCATGGCCGAGCCGCGAAGCGTTTCCGCCGCCGCTCGCAGCGTCCTTGGAATTTCGCGGGCCTCCTTTGCACCATAGGCATCGCCTGAGAATTCCGGTTCGAGCGCCATCTTCTTCTCGATCCCGTCGATGCCGGCAGCCAGAAGGGCAGCCATGGCAAGATAGGGGTTGAGGTCGGAGCCGCCGACGCGGCATTCCACGCGGATGCCCTTGCTTGCCTCGCCGCACAAACGGTAGCCGGCGGTGCGGTTATCCTTCGACCAGATCGCCTTGGTCGGCGCGAAGGTCCCGGCGACGAAGCGCTTGTAGGAGTTGATATAAGGCGCAAGGAAATAGGTGAAATCGCTGGCATGGGCGAGCAGCCCGGCCATGTAGTGCTGATGGATCTCGACAGCTTGCGCGCCCAGCGCGAACCGACATAGAGCGTCTTGCCATCGGCCGACCAACAGCGACTGGTGGATATGCGACGAGGAACCGGCGGCGTTGTAATGCCATTTGGCAAGGAAGGTGATGGCCTTGCCCTTCGACCAGGCAATCTCCTTGCAGCCATTCTTGATGATCACGTGGCGGTCCGCCATGGTCAGCACGTCGGCATAACGGACATTGATCTCTTCCTGGCCGGCAGAAGCCTCGCCCTTGGAATTCTCGACCGGAATGCCGGCGCCCTGCAGGCCCTTGCGGATCGCCCGCATCACGTCTTCTTCCTTGGTCGTCTGGAAGATGTGGTAGTCCTCATTATATCCTGAGACCATTTTCAGGTCGCGATAGCCGGAAAGCCGCGCCTCGTCATAGGTCTGGTCGAAGAGGAAAAATTCGAGCTCGGTCGCCATGAAGGCCTTCATGCCCATGGCTTCCAGCCGGGCGACCTGCTTCTTCAGGATGGCGCGCGGTGAATGTGGCACCTCGGCATGGGTCGCGTGGTCGAGCATGTCGCAGAGAACCAGCGCCGTGCCTTCAAGCCAGGGGATGCGGCGAAGCGTCGAAAGATCGGGCTTCATAGTATAGTCGCCGTAGCCTTTCTCCCAGCTTGTCGCCTTGTAGCCGGAGACGGTTTCCATCTCCATGTCGGTGGCGAGCAGGTAGTTGCAGCTATGGGTTTCCTTGTAGGCGCTCTCGACGAAGAATTCCGCCTGAAAGCGCTTGCCCATCAAACGGCCCTGCATATCCACCTGACACGCGAGAACCGTGTCGATGCGCCCTTCGGTGACGTCTTTTTTCAACTCTTCGAATGTGTAGGTGGTGGTCATCTCGGTGTTCCCAGGGCGGCGATTGCGCCTCGCCTCTCGTTCGTTGTGAAGGGCGACCCGGCACGGAGCCGGATCGCCATCTCATGCTGATCAACCGTAGCGATACGGCTTGCCGGCCTTTTCCATATCGGAATTGTACTTCTTCAGGATCTCAACCACCTTGCCGGTGCGCGGCGTCTGCTTGGCGACCTCTTCCCAGAAGACATGCGCTGCATCTTCGACGGTCTTCCATTCGGCATCCGGGATGCTGGTAAGCTCCAGACGGCCACCTTCGGCGCGCAGGCGGGCTTCCCACCCCAGTACCAGTGCAGACGCTTGTAGTGGGATGAATCCATGCACATCTGCCACAGGGTCTGCAGGTGCGGCGGGACTTCCTTCCAGCGATCTGCATTGGCGAAGAAGGACCCCGCCCAGCCGCCAGAGACGTTGTTGGTGAGGAAGTACTTGGTGACATCCACCCAGCCGGAGGTGAAGACCTCGGTGATACCAGACCAGGCGATCGCATCGATTTCACCCGTCTGCATCGCAACCGGCACGTCTTCGAACGGAATGGTGACCGGAACGACGCCGAACTGCGACAGGAACTGGCCGGCCGTCGGGAAGGTGAAGACGCGCAGGCCCTTCAGATCATCGAGCTTGGTGATCGGCTTATTGGTGGCGAAGTTGCACGGATCCCAGGCTCCGGCAGACAGCCACTTCACGCCGACTTCCGTATAGGCTTCGTCCCAGATTTCCGCGAGGCCGTATTCGTAAAACAGCGTCGGCACGTCGAGGCTGTAGCGCGAGGCAAACGGGAAGTAGCCACCGAAGACCTTGATATCAACAGGCGAGTTCATGGAATCGTCGTCCGACTGGACGGCGTCGATCGTGCCGGCCTGCATGGCGCGGAACAGTTCACCGGTCGGGACAAGCTGGTCGGCGGTGTAGAGCTGGATTTCCATCTCGCCATTGGCCGCCTTGTTGAAGGCGTCGACGGCCGGGCGGATGACGAATTCGGCAAGTGCCGCACCGGCATAGGTCTGCAGGCGCCAGGTGATCTTGGCATTCTGGGCTTTGACATAAGGTGCGGCCAGAACGGCGGGTGTCGCCATGGCGGCCGTCTTCAGGAATGAACGTCTGCTGTTGGTCATTTCGTTTCCCTCTGTTCTCTGGTTCTCTTGATGCCCGCCATCCCCGATGGTCCGGCGGGTAGTTCTGGTGCCGGGCCCGTTTGCCGGGCCTCTTGTCATTCGAACGCTAGCCTCTGAGATAGATCTGGCTTGGCAGCCAGGTCGCGATCTGCGGGAAGATCATGATGATTACCATGCCGAGCAGCATGATCAGCACGAAGGGCACGACCGACCGGTAGATGTCGATCAGCCGGAAATCGGGCGGCGCCATCGCCTTCATGAGGAAGAGATTGTAGCCGAAGGGCGGTGTCATGTAGGCGATCTGGCAGGTGATCGTGTAGAGCACGCCGTACCAGATCAGCGCGTTGTCGACACCCAGATCGAGCTTGCCGACCAGCGGGATGTAGAGCGGTGCGACGATGACGAGCATCGCCGTGTCATCGAGGAAAGCGCCCATTATCAGGAACGACACCTGCATCATGATCAGGATCTGCCAGGGTGTCAGACCGATATCGTTGACCAGCAGGTTCTCGATCGCCCTGACAGCACCCAATCCGTCGAAGACGGCGCCGAAGCAGAGTGCCGCGAGGATGATCCACATGAACATGCAGGAGATCCCGAGCGTCTGCTCCAGTACCCGGTTCCACACCGCCTTTGTCAGCCGTCCCTTGTACCAGGCGGCGAACAGAGCGCTGAGGGCACCAACCGCAGAGCTTTCCACCAGGCTGGTGATGCCCATCAGGAACAGGCCCATCATCAGGAAGAAGATCAGGAATGGCAGGATACCGGCACGCAGCAGCTTCAGCTTCTCGACCATCGGCATGTCACGCTCTTCCTTAGGAAGCGCGGGGCCGAGTGCCGGGTTCAGGCGGCAGCGGATGATGATATAGATGCAGAAGAGGACCGCAAGCATGAGGCCGGGGAATACGCCGGCAAGCCAGAGCTGACTGACCGGCTGGCGCGCGATCATGCCGTACAGCACGAGCACGACACTCGGCGGGACCAGAATGCCGAGCGAACTACCGGCCTGGATGACGCCTGAGACCATGATCTTGTCATAGCCGCGGCGCAGCAGTTCGGGCAGTGCAATGGAGGCACCAATGGCCATGCCGGCAACGGAGAGGCCGTTCATTGCCGAGATAACCACCATCAGCCCGATCGTGCCGACCGCGAGACCACCCGGCATGCCACCGAACCAGACGTGGAAGGCCTTGTAGAGGTCTTCGGCGATGCCGGATTCCGACAGCATGTAGCCCATGTAGATAAACAGAGGCAGCGTCAGCAGCGGATACCACTTCATCAGCTTCATGCCGGCCGAGAAGCCCATCTCGAAGCCACCATTGCCCCAGAGAACGGCGGCAGCAACAACCCCGACGAAACCGATGGTCGCGAACACGCGCTGGCCTGTCAGCATCGACATCATCATCGACGAGAACATCAGGAGCGCGATCATTTCGTAGCTGAGGAACTCAGTCATGCAAGCGGCCTCCCCATGGCAATGGCAAGGTCCTTGATGAAGATCGAGGTTGCCTGCAGGAAGGTAAGAATGATGCCGATCACCATGACGATCTTCACCGGCGCCATGTAAGGCGACCAGGAGGAATAGCTCGTCTCACCATACTGAACGGCGTAGGCGGTACTCGACACCCCACCCCACAGCAGGAAAAACAGGTAGACGAAGAGCATCATGATCGTGATCACGTCCACGACGGCCTTGGTCTTCGGCGACCAGCGCCCGTAAAAAAGGTCCATGCGCACATGGCTGTCGAGCTGCAGCGAATAGGCGCCGCCCAGCAGGTAATAGCCCGCCATAACGAACTGCGCCATTTCAAGCGTCCAACTGGACGGCAGGAACATGGTTTTGGAGATCGACGAATAGAGCAGGATGCCCATCATGACGAAGATGCCATACATGACGATCCGACCGACGCGGCGATTGAAGGCGTCGACGACGCGCACATAGGTCTGCAACGCTTGCGGCATCAGTCCACCGCCGCCCCGGACCGCTTCCGCAGTCCTTGTCTCATCCAATGATATGCCGGCATCCGTTCCCTCTTTGATGTATGGTTTGCCCAGCGGCTGGAAGTATTTATGCGACCCTTTCGAGTGCTCCTGAAATCAAGTCCGCGAGATAGGAGGAGATTGCCTCCACACCCGCAGCGTCACGCACGAGGTCGTTGCGAACCTCAATCATGACATTGGCAAATCCTTGCGGAATGGCGTGCAGACGAAGCGTATGGGTGACGCCGTCTTCCGGCCCATAGGGAGAGTTGCGCTCGACCCTGTAGGGGCCGCCTTCTGCCGCCGCCAGCATCGCATCCGCCAATCGGCTATCCGTATCATGCAGGATGCCGATCTCGACCTCCCGAGGTTTGCCGAAATAGACGGGCGTAAAGGTGTGCATGGTCACGACAACAGGCTTCCACCCCTCTGCCTCGACGCGCGAGATCTCGGCAGAGATGCGGTCGTGGAAGGGAATGTAGAGGGCAGCCGTGCGGGCATAACGCTCCGCCACACTCAGCGCGCGATTGCCGGGGATCTCGAAAATCTCGCTCTTTTCCGGCATGGCCGCCGGCGATTCCGGCGGACGGTTGCAGTCGTAGATCAGCCGCGAGAAGCGCTGATGCACCAGCACCGCATCGAGCGCTTCCGAGAGCCTCCGCGCAATCGCAAGAGCGCCCGGATCCCAGGCGATATGGCTGGACAAGGCCTCCGGTGACAGACCGAGGTCGCCCGCAGACTGCGGCAGCACGGAAGACGCGTGTTCGCAGACGATGACAACACCACTGGCGCCCATCGCATTTTCCAATGCAACGGCCTCACCTTCCGACGATGTCAGGATCCCCGACCTCAAGAGCATGCTGGCAGTCCCCCGGGCTCGTTGGCCCAATTTATTTTCGAAGAGAATTCTTCACGGTTAAGCGTCTGTCAATCCGCTACTGAAAAATTCTCTTCAAGGGGCGGTTGACTCAATTGTGACAGCGAGGCTTAATCCTGAAAAAGCTGGCGATAGATCGGCTTGAGGGGAGTCAATCGGTCCTTGATGAATGCGTCGACGACGGTGTCGGACGTGATCCATGCCCATTTCGATGGGCTGACGCGTGCCGAGCGGCAGCTGGCAGAAAGCCTGCTGCAGAACTACCCCGTCTCCGGACTGGGTAGCATCACGACCGTTGCCGAGAACGCCGGCGTATCGACGCCGACCGTCGCTCGCATGGTTCAGAAGCTTGGCTACAAGGGCTATCCCGAATTCCAGGCCCACCTGCATCAGGAACTCGAGGCAACGATCTCCAATCCGATCGCCAAGCACGACCGTTGGGCGGCCAATGCCCCCAACCGCCATATTCTCAACCGCTTTGCTGAAGCCGTCATGGCCAATCTGCGCAACTCGCTGGGAGAACTGCGCACGGCCACCTTCGATGAAGCCGCCCGCCTCATCGGCGACCGCAATCGCAGCATCTATTTCGTTGGTGGACGCATCACCGGGGCGCTTGCCGAATACTTCTTCACCCATATGCAGGTCATCCGACCGCGCACGACGCTCATGTCGTCGAACGCCAGTTCATGGCCACAACACGTCCTGAACATGCAGGATGGCGACGTTCTCGTGATCTTCGACATCAGGCGCTACGAAGCGGATTTGACCACGCTTGCCGAGGTCGCCCGCGCCAATGGCGTCCAGATTATCGTGTTCACGGACCAGTGGATGTCGCCGGTGGCACAGCATGCCCGTCACTGTTTCAAATTACATATCGAGGCCCCGTCGGCATGGGACAGCTCCGTCGTGACGCTGTTTGTTGTCGAAGCCCTGATCGAAGCCGTTCAGAGCTCGTCCTGGGACGAGACCCGTGAACGCATGAATACGCTTGAAGGACTTTTCGAGCAGGCCCGCCTGTTTCGAAAACCCCGATGAGCGGGACAGACCGAAACGGAGGATAATTCAGGATACGGGCAAATATAGACAGATCACGCAAGGCCGGTATCCGTCACATAACCATAACAATGGCCACATAAGTGAACCGCATCGCTTCCAACACCAAGAGGAGAACTACAGTGACCCAATTCCGCAAGATCCTTTCGATGACCACGGCGCTGGTCATGGCAAGCTCGGCTGTCGCCGTCGCAGAACCGAGCGCCGAGCTGATCGAAGCTGCCAAGAAGGAAGGCATGCTGACCACCATCGCCCTGCCCCACGACTGGTGCGGCTACGGCGCCGTGATCGACGCCTTCAAGAAGAAGTACCCGGAAATCACCGTCAACGAACTGAACCCCGACGCAGGTTCGGCTGACGAAGTCGAAGCCATCAAGGCAAACAAGGACAACAAGGGCCCGCAGGCTCCTGACGTCGTTGACGTTGGTCTCGCTTTCGGTCCGCAGATGAAGGCCGAAGGCCTGCTGCAGCCTTACAAGGTCTCCACCTGGGACGAAATTCCGGACAACATCAAGGACGCTGAAGGCTACTGGTACGGCGACTACTACGGCGTCATGTCGTTCCTGGTGAACAAGGACCTCGTCACCAACACGCCGAAGGATTGGGCTGACCTTACGAAGCCGGAATATGCAGGCCAGGTCGCTCTCGCTGGTGACCCGCGCGCTTCCAACCAGGCCATCCTCGGCGTCCTCGCAGCCGGCATGGCATCGGGCGCAGCCGCTGGCAAGGACGCTGGCGAAGCTGGTCTGAAGTACTTCGGCGAACTGAACAAGGCCGGCAACTTCGTACCCGTCATCGGCAAGTCCGGCACGCTCGCTCAGGGCGCGACCCCGATCGTCGTCATGTGGGACTACAACGCCCTTTCGGCTCGTGACACGCTCGCTGGCAACCCGCCGGTCGAAGTCGTCGTTCCGGCATCCGGCGTTCTGGCTGGCGTCTACGTTCAGGGCATCTCTGCTTACGCACCGCACCCGAACGCTGCCAAGCTATGGATGGAGCACCTGTACTCCGACGAAGGTCAGCTCGGCTGGCTGAAGGGTTACTGCCACCCGGCCCGCTTCAACGCCATGGTCAAGGCTGGCAAGGTTCCGCAGGACCTGCTCGACGCTCTGCCGCCGGCTGAATCCTACGAAAAGGCCTACTTCCCGACGCTCGAAGAAGTCGACGCCAACAAGGCTGCCGTTGTCGGCGGCTGGGACAGCGTCGTCGGCGCCAACGTCCAGTAAGTCGAGACCTTGATGTGCCGCCCCGGTCTTGTCTAAGGTCGGGGCGGCGCTTGCATTTTAAGAAGATCCGCCCAGAGGCGGACAAGAGGGGCAGATCGAATGTCGACAGAGGCAGTGGGCCCGGGCCACCAGGCACGGCCACGAACGAAACTTCCACTTCACTGGCTGGGCGTCCTGCCTTTCGCAGCCTTCGTGATACTCTTTTTGATCATGCCGACCATGAAGATCGTCATCGGCGCATTCCAGCGTCCTGATGGATCGTTCACGCTCGACAATATCGGCGGGCTCTTCACGCCGTCGATCATGGCGGCCTACTGGATCTCCATCAAGATCAGCCTCGCCTCGGCCATTCTCGGCTGCCTCATCGGCTTCGGCGTTGCCGCAGCCGTCGTGCTTGGCGGTCTGCCGCAGTGGATCCGCGGCCCGCTCCTGACCTTCTCGGGCGTCGCCTCCAACTTCGCCGGCGTTCCGCTCGCCTTCGCCTTTCTGGCGACCCTCGGCCCGGTCGGCCTGCTCACCGTCTTCCTGAAGACCCAGCTCGGCATCGATCTTCGCCTGCTCGGCTTCAATCTCCTGTCTTTCTGGGGCCTGACAGTCACCTATCTTTTCTTCCAGATCCCGCTGATGATCCTGATCATCACCCCGGCTCTTGACGGTCTGAAGCGCGAATGGCGCGAGGCAGCCTCGATCCTCGGCGCGACCAATGCGCAGTACTGGCGCCTCGTGGCCTTTCCGATCCTGCTGCCCTCGATCCTGGGCACGATGGCACTGCTTTTCGCAAACGCATTCGGCGCTGTCGCAACCGCGATCGCATTGACCGGCTCTTCGCTGAATATCGTGCCAATCCTGCTCTTCGCCCAGATCCGCGGCGACGTGCTGGGCGACCCCCATCTCGGCTACGCGCTCGCCTTCGGCATGATCGCGGTCACGGGTGTCGCCAATGCTCTGTATATCTGGCTGCGCGCCCGCAGCGAAAGGTGGCTGAAATGAAGCGCTTTTGGGCCTGGGGGGCCCTGATCTTCGGCCTCCTCTACTTCTTCCTGCCGCTGATCGGCATGACCAACTTCTCGCTCAAGATGCGGCGCGGAGAATACTCCTTCGACGCTTACGTCAAGGTTCTGACCGATCCGCGCTTCCAGGAGACCTTCACCTATTCGGTCACGATGGCGCTGGTCACCATCCTCTTCGGCGTCTTCCTGGTGGTCCCGACCGCTTATTGGGTACGCCTCAAGCTGCCGCGCCTCCGACCCTATATCGAGTTCGTGACGCTGCTGCCGCTGGTCATTCCGGCGATCGTCATCGTCTTTGGCTATATCCGCCTCTACAACACCTCGAGCTGGCTGCCGCTGACGGGCTCTGCCTTCGGCACGGACGTGCTCCTGATGTTCGGCTATGCGACGCTCGCCCTCCCCTACATGTACCGCGCTGTCGACACGGGTCTTCGAACCATCGACATCGGCACGCTGACGGAGGCCGCCCAAAGCCTCGGCGCCGGCTGGTTCACGATCATCTCGAAGATCATCCTGCCGAACGTACTCGTAGCTGTGCTCTCGGGCGCCTTCCTGACCTTCGCCATCGTCATTGGCGAATTCACCATGGCAGCGCTCCTGAACAAGCCGGCCTTCGGACCCTTCATGCAGCTTCTCGGCGCCAACCGCGCCTATGAGCCGGCTGCACTCGCCGTGATCGCCTTCGGCATCACCTGGGGCTGCCTCGGTCTGATCCAGCTCGTGTCCCGCCTCCAGAAAACAGCCCCGCGCCAGGCCTGAGGAATTCTTTTCATGACCTTCCTGACACTCTCCCACCTCAAGAAATCCTTCGGCGCCACCCAGGTCGTGCACGACTTCAACATGGCGATCGAGAAGGGCGAATTCATCTCCTTTCTCGGTCCATCGGGCTGCGGCAAGACCACCGTTCTGCGGATGATTGCCGGCTTCGAGACGCCCTCGGGCGGCACGATCGAAATCGCCGGTAAGGACCAGACCTACCTTAAGCCGAACCAGCGCAATATCGGCATGGTCTTCCAGGCCTATGCCCTGTTTCCGAACATGAACGTCGCCGACAATGTCGCCTTCGGCCTGAAGATCTCAGGCATGCCAAAGGCCGATATCGACAAGCGCGTGAAGGAAATGCTGGCGCTGATTCATCTCGATCACCTCGCCGAGCGCTACCCTTACCAGCTCTCGGGCGGCCAGCAGCAGCGCGTGGCGCTTGCCCGCGCTCTTGCGCCCAAGCCGCAGGTGCTCTTGCTTGACGAACCGCTCTCGGCGCTCGACGCCAAGATCCGCGTTTCGCTGCGCGAGGAAATCCGCCATATCCAGCAGCAGCTGGGCATCACCACCGTTTTCGTCACCCATGACCAGGAAGAAGCGCTGTCGATCTCCGACCGCATCGTCGTCATGAACGCCGGCAAGGCCGACCAGATCGGCACGCCCTTCGAGATCTACAACCGCCCGACCACCCGCTTCGTCGCCTCCTTCGTCGGCACGCTCAATGTGCTGGACGCTGTTGTAACCGACCAGAGCGCGGGCATCGTTCAGATCGGGGACAAGACGCTGGCGATCAAGGAAGCCATCCCGGCGACGAACGGCTCGACCATTCAGCTCGCCATGCGCCCGGAAGCCGGCACGCTCGCCAGCGCCGAGGTGGCAACGGTTCACGGCGAAGTGGCGTCCAGCCAGTTCCTTGGATCGGTCATCCGGACCCGCATCAATGTCGGCGGCAAGACGCTCTCCTTCGACACCTTCAATGACCCGGGCATCAAGCCCCCTGTTGTCGGGGACACGGTCGGCGTGAAGATCGATCCGACTGCCTTGATCCTGCTCGCGGACTGAGGCAAACCGAAACGAACGGAAGAACGGTCTGAATGCCGCCCGCCAAGGCGGCATTCTCGTATTTGGAGGAAGCCCATGCGCGCGATGTATTACGAAGCCTTCGGAGCAGCACCGGAAATCCGGACCCTGCCCGATCCGACGCCGACCAATGCAGGCGTGGTCATCTCCGTCAAGGCAACGGGCCTCTGCCGCAGCGACTGGCACGGCTGGATGGGCCACGATCCCGACATCAAGCTGCCCCACGTACCAGGCCATGAACTGGCCGGCACGATCTCGGCCGTCGGCCGCGATGTCCGCCGCTTCAAGGTTGGCGACCGGGTGACCGTGCCCTTCGTCTCCGGCTGCGGCCACTGCATGGAATGCCGCTCCGGCAATCAGCAGGTCTGCGAGGAGCAGTTCCAGCCCGGCTTCACCCATTGGGGTTCCTTCGCCGAATATGTGGCGATCGACTATGCCGACCAGAACCTCGTGCATCTCCCGGAAGAGATCAGCTATGAGACGGCGGCCAGCCTTGGCTGCCGGTTTGCCACCTCCTTCCGCGCCGTCGTCGACCAGGGTCGGCTCCAGGGCGGCGAATGGCTGGCCGTACACGGCTGCGGTGGTGTTGGCCTCTCGGCCATCATGATCGGCGCGGCGCTTGGCGCCAATGTCGTGGCGATCGATATCGCCGATGACAAGCTGGCGCTCGCCAAGGCGCTCGGCGCATCCGTCACCATCGACAGCCGCTCGGTCGTCGATGTCTCGGAAGCCGTCCGCGAAGTAACGGGTGGCGGTGCCCATGTCTCTGTCGATGCGCTCGGCCATCCGCAGACCTGCTGCAATTCGATCCTCAACTTGCGCCGCCGCGGGCGCCACGTGCAGGTCGGCCTGATGCTGGCGGACCATGCGACGCCGGCGATCCCGATGGCGCGCGTCATCGCCCACGAACTCGAAATCTACGGCAGCCACGGCATGCAGTCCTGGCGCTACGATGCCATGCTGCGCATGATCCTCTCCGGCAAGCTTTCGCCGGACCGCCTGATCGGCCGCCGCATCACGCTGTCTGAGGCAGCACCGGCCCTCGCCATCATGGACAGCTTCCGCGAAAACGGCATCAGCATCATCGATCGGATGGTTTGAAGGCGCTTACCGCAGGCAAGATCCATCTTATGGTGTGATAGCGTTAACTCGTTTGTGGTGAACTTCGGCTGCGCGAAACCGGTAACGGATCGAGAGCAGTCGTGGACGAGCAGAAGACATCACCGGAGATAAATGCCGAAGGCTTCATGGCAGAGTTCATGCGCCTGAAGCGCGGCTCCGTCACGCGTCGGCATTTCCTCGCCGTGACCGGGCTTGGCGCAGCGGCCCTTCTGTTCGGCGGCACCGGACGCACGAGTATCGCGACGTCCGAAGGCTCGCCGCTCGGCAAGAAGGTGAGCCTCGCTACCTGGCCGAATTACCACGATCCCCAGACCTTCGAGGATTTTACCGCCCGATACGGCGTAGAAGTCGACATCTCGATCATCGGCTCCAACGAGGGCATGATGAAGGCGCTCGAGAGCGGCCGCACCTGGGACATCATCGTGCCGACGCAATACGCGATCTCGCCGTTTTTCCATCGCGACATGCTGACACCGATGGACCTGCGTCTCCTGCCCAATTTGGACATTGGCGCGCATTCCGACCGCTTTCTAAAGCCTGGCGTTTTGGCTGGCGCTTTCTATGCCGTGCCGAAAAACGCCGGCACCACCGGCATCGCCTATAATACCGCACAGCTCAACCCGGTCGGCAGTTGGCGTGAGTTCTTTGACCGCGCGATGACAGAAGCCTCCGGCAAGACCATCGTCCATGACTACCAGCTGACCGCGATCGGCGGCGCGCTGGTGGCGCTGGGCCACGGCTTCAACTCGCTGGATCCGGCGGAACTTGCCCGGGCCGAGGATCTGCTGATGCAGGTGAGGCCGCATCTTCTGGCGGTTGAGAGCGATTATCAGCCCGCCATGCGCACCGGCGAAGCCTGGATGACGATGTGCTGGAGCAACGATGCAGCCCAGATGCATCGCGACGTGCCGGAGATTGCCTTCGAGATCGCAAGCGATGGCGGAGAGATCTGGACAGACTACTACGCCATCCCCGCCAAGGCACACAACAAGCCCGCGGCCCATGCGCTGATCAACCACCTGATTGACCCTGACATTGCCGCACGCGAGCACATCGTCCATGGCGGCACGGCAACCGACAGCCGCATCCGCGGGCTGCTCCCGCCAGAGATCCTCTCCGATGAGATCGTCTATCCCGACGAGGCGAAACTCACCCCGCTGGAATTTGGCCTCGCGGTCAGCCATGACCGATCCGAACCGCGCCGAGATCATGAACCGCTTTCGCGCCGCCCGCGGCTGACGCAGACCTCCCGCCATGCTAGTCACGGAACGTGCCGGAGCTGTCCGGCACGACGTTTCAGCACGAGGTCATAATGCCACAGATTTCGATTATCGACACCATTTCCGATCCCGGCAAGCAGGGTCGCGCGAACGAGGACAGGCTCGGTTACAACAGGGATGCAGCCTTCGTCATCGACGGCGCGACAGGCCTTGGCGACCGCCAGTTCATGGAGGGCTTCGGCTCGGATGCAGCCTGGATCGCCGAATTCGCAGCCATCCGTTTCGAGCAGGAGCTCGGCCGCAGCGCCGATCCGAAGACCGTGCTACGGCAGGTCTCCGAAGAAGCCCGCGACGCCTTCCTCGCGACGGCTGGCGACCAGCCGCGCTATGCCTGGCCGCTCTGCAGCCTGACCGCCCTGCAGGCAACCGACACTGGCTTCCGCTGGTTCGGCCTTGGCGACAGCTGCATGTATATCCTGCACGATGATGGCCAGTCCGATTTCGTCATCCCGATCCCCGGCGCCTATGAATGGGAGCAGCACCGAGCTGCCCAGCACATCGCCCGCGTCGGCGGTATCGGAGCGGCAGGCGTGGCCAATGACGATCCGCAGACGCTGGACGATCTGCGCCGTGGTCGCGCGCTGCAGAACACCGAAGGCGGCAGCACATGGACGTTCGGTGTCGTGCCGGAAGCTGCCGATCACCTGGCAATGGTCGACGTACCGGTCCATGGCGGCGGCGCCACCGCCATTCTCTGCTCCGACGGCCTCGCCGATCTTGTGGCTCGCCGACAATGCTCTACGATCCGGCCACGTCTGATCGAGCGTGCCGCCACGGCGAGGCTGAAGTCTCTGGTCTCAGAGCTGCGCCACCTGGAGCGCGAAATCGATCCGGATGGGCTGAAATACCCGCGCTACAAGCAGAGCGACGACACGACTGCCATCCTGCTGAGGCTGGAGGCGTGAAGGCGATTAGGAATCTGCCTCAATAACTTATCGCCGAAATCGGAATCTGTTTGTGAGCATTCTAATGCAGAGGGTTAGCGCCTAGGCTAACCCCTCATCCGCCCCTTCGGGGCACCTTCTCCCCGCAGGCGGGGAGAAGGAGGAATGCCGCGGCCAGCATTTCTTCTCCCCGTTCACGGGGAGAAGGTCCCGGCAGGGGGATGAGGGGCCGCAGCGCCATCACTCCGCAAGCATCGGCCTTCGGCACATAATTCAGCACCGGCCCCAGCCAGCGCTCGACCTCGCGCAGCGGCATGTCCTTGCGCCGTGCATAGTCCTCGACCTGGTCGCGCTCGACCTTGGCAACGCCGAAATAATAGCTCTCGGGATGGCCGATATAGAGACCGGACACGGACGATCCCGGCCACATGGCATAGCTCTCGGTCAGGGTCACGCCGGTCGCCTTGGTTGCGTCGAGCAGCGAGAACAGCGTCACCTTTTCCGTATGGTCGGGCTGAGCCGGATAGCCGGGCGCAGGGCGAATGCCGCCATAGGTTTCCGAGATCAGCTCCTCGGGCGTGAAAGCCTCGTTCGGCGCATAGCCCCAGAATTCGCGGCGCACCCGTTCATGCATGCGCTCGGCAAAGGCCTCGGCAAAGCGATCGGCCAGTGCCTTGACCAGGATCGACGAATAGTCGTCATTCGCCCGTTCGAAGCGTTCGGCAATCGCCACCTCCTCGATACCTGCCGTCACGACGAAACCGCCGATATAATCTGGAACGCCGGTCTCCAGAGGTGCTACAAAATCGCTGAGCGCGACATTCGCCCGCCCCTCGCGCTTGGCGATCTGCTGACGCAGCGTGAAGAAGGTCGCGAGCTCCTCGGTGCGGCTGTCGTCCCTGAACAGCCGGATATCGTCACCCACGGTATTGGCCGGCCAGAAGCCGATGACGGCACGCGGGCGGAACCAGTTTTCTGCAATGATCTTCTTGAGCATCGCCTGCGCATCGGCAAAGAGCTGCCGGGCCGCCTCGCCCTGCTTCTCGTCTTCCAGGATCGCCGGATAACGTCCCTTCAGCTCCCAGGTCTGGAAGAAGGGCGTCCAGTCGATGTAACGGGCGAGTTCGGCGAGGTCATAGGTCTCGAACACCTTCGTGCCTGTAAAGCTCGGCTTTGTCGGCTTGTAGGCGCTCCAGTCGAGCTTGATGGCATTTTCCCGGGCCGAGGCCAGCGGCTGGCGCTGCTTCTCTGCCTCCGCCCGCGCATGGGCTTCGGCGACCTTGGCATATTCGCCCCGGATGCCATCGACATAGGTCTCGTTGCCATCCTCAGCGAGCAGTGACGATACGACGCCGACGGCGCGGCTGGCATCAGTGACATAGACCGCCTGCCCCGCTCTGTACTGCGGATGGATCTTGACAGCGGTATGCACCCGGCTCGTCGTCGCGCCGCCGATCAGGAGTGGAATGTTAAAACCCTGGCGTTGCATTTCGGATGCCACATGCACCATCTCATCCAGCGACGGCGTGATCAGCCCGGACAGGCCGATCACATCGACATTCTCCGCTTTCGCCACTTCCAGGATCTTGGTGGCAGGCACCATGACGCCGAGATCGATGATCTCGTAATTGTTGCAGGCCAGCACGACGCCGACGATGTTCTTGCCGATGTCGTGCACATCGCCCTTCACGGTTGCCATCAGCACCTTGCCCGCCGCCTGGCGCTCGCCGGTGCCGCCGTTGAGGCGCTTTTCCTCTTCCATGTACGGAAGCAGCACGGCCACCGCCTGCTTCATCACACGCGCCGACTTCACCACCTGCGGCAGGAACATCTTGCCGGCGCCGAAGAGATCGCCGACGACATTCATGCCCGCCATCAGCGGCTCTTCGATGACATGCAGCGGACGCTCGGCCTTCTGGCGCGCCTCTTCCGTGTCGATCTCGATGAACTCGGTGATGCCGTTCACCAGCGCATGCTCCAACCGCTTTTCGACCGGCCATTCGCGCCAGCTCATGTCCTGAGTGCGGGCCTTGGTCTCGCCCGTGCCGCGATAGCGTTCGGCGATCTCCAGCAGCCGCTCGGTTCCGTCCTTGCGGCGGTTGAGCACCACGTCTTCGCAGGCCTCGCGCAGATCCTTGTCGATACTTTCATAGACCGCCAGCTGTCCCGCATTGACGATGCCCATGTCCATGCCTGCCTGGATGGCATGGTAGAGGAACACGGCGTGCATGGCCTCGCGCACCGGCTCATTGCCACGAAAGGAGAAGGAGAGGTTCGAGACCCCGCCCGAAATATGCACCAGCGGCATTTCCTGCCGGATCGTCCGCGTCGCTTCGATGAAGTCGACGCCGTAATTGTCGTGTTCCTCGATGCCGGTGGCGACCGCAAAGACGTTCGGGTCGAAGATAATGTCTTCGGGTGCGAAGCCCGCCTCTTCCGTCAGGATCTTGTAGGCGCGCCGGCAGATCTCGACCTTGCGATCATAGGTATCGGCCTGGCCCTTCTCGTCGAAGGCCATGACGACGACGGCAGCGCCATAATTCCGGATCAGCTTGCCCTGAGCGATGAAATTCTCCTCGCCCTCCTTGAGCGAGATGGAATTCACCACCGCCTTGCCCTGCACGCATTTGAGACCGGCTTCGATGATCGGGAACTTGGAGCTATCGATCATCACGGGCACGCGGGCGATATCAGGCTCGGCAGCAATGAGGTTGAGGAACTCGACCATTGCTTGCTGCGAATCGATCAGGCCCTCGTCCATATTGATGTCGATGATCTGCGCGCCGTTCTCCACCTGATCGCGGGCAACCACGAGTGCTGCGGAATAGTCGCCAGCGGTGATGAGCTTGCGGAACTTGGCCGAGCCCGTGACATTGGTGCGCTCACCGACATTGACGAAAGGAATATCCTTGGTGAGCTCGAAGGGCTCGAGCCCCGAGAGCGACATGAAGGGCCGATGCTCGGCGGGCGCACGCGGCACCCTGCCCTTCACGGCCTCGGCAATGGCCGCGATATGCGCGGGCGTCGAGCCGCAGCAACCGCCGACGACATTGACGATGCCCTCTTCGGCAAAGCCGGCCACGAGATCCGCCATCTCCTCCGGGCTCTGGTCATACTGCCCGAATTCATTCGGCAGGCCGGCATTCGGATAGGCGGAGATCAGCGTATCGGCGACACCCGATAGCTCCTGCAGATGCGGCCGCATGGCATCCGCCCCGAGCGCGCAATTGAGGCCAACCGCGAAAGGCAGGGCATGGCGCACCGAATTCCAGAAGGCCGTCGGCGTCTGGCCAGACAGCGTACGGCCGGAGAGGTCGGTGATCGTGCCCGAGATCATCACCGGCAGGCGAATGCCCTTGGCAAGGAAACGCTCCTCGCAGGCAAAGATCGCCGCCTTGGCATTGAGCGTATCGAAGATCGTCTCGATCAGGATGAGATCGGCGCCACCATCGATCAGTCCGTCGATCTGCTCGCCATAGGCGGCGCGCAGGTCATCGAAGGAAACGGCGCGGTATCCGGGATTGTTGACGTCAGGCGATATCGAAGCCGTACGGTTCGTCGGCCCAATGGCGCCGGCGACGAAGCGCCGCTTGCCGTCCTCGCGCTCGGCCTCGCGCAGGCGGCGCGGCGCCAGCTTGGCGGAGGCGAGGTTCATCTCGCGCGCCAGGTGCGCCATCTCGTAGTCGGCCTGCGCCACGGTGGTCGCGCCAAAGGTGTTGGTCTCGATCAGGTCGGCCCCGGCATCCACCATGCCGTGCATGGATGTCTTCGATCGCGTTCGGCTGGGTCAGGATCAGCAGGTCATTGTTGCCTTGCTGATGGCAGGCGCAGCCGAGGAAACGCTCGCCGCGAAAATCGTCTTCCGTCAGACCGAGACCCTGGATCTCGGTGCCCATGGCCCCGTCAAGGATCAGGATACGTTCGCGGGCCGCCTGTTGCAGCGCCTTCAGGATCTCCGCGCCGTCACGGTTTGCGCCCTCGCGGCCGAACAGTTGATCGAGCATCTGCGAACTCTCCTATTGCGTATGCGACACGAGCCAAATCACATAAAGACATCTTTATGTCAACATGCGATCCGATTGTGCGCAACCTCGGTCAACCGGTGGCAGGCGCACCGCTGATCGGCTATAGAACCTGCAACGATGTAGCCCGGGAGGAAGAAATGTCGGAAAATCAGTCGCAGCCATCGCCATCCACCCCCTGGAGCGCCCGGCCCTACCACCGCAAATGGCTGCTGACTCAGGCAGACAACCTCTTCGATTTCTTCTCAAGTTCGGCCATCAACCCGAAGGGCGGCTTCTACGACCTGTCACGCGACGGCAAGCCGCTTTCGACCGACAATCCCGCCCGCGGCATCCATGCCAGCGCCCGCATGGTCCATTGTTTCGCCATCGGCCACCTGCTCGGCCGCCCGGGCTCAGCCGACATCATCGACCACGGGATGCGTTACCTCTGGGACCGCCACCGTGACCAGAAGAACGGCGGATACTTCTGGCAGGCAAACGATACCGGTCCGGCAGACGACAGCAAACAGGGCTACGGCCACGCCTTCGTCCTGCTGGCAGCCTCCTCCGCCAAATGCGCTGGCCATCCGCTTGCGGACGCCATGCTCGCCGACATTACTGAAGTGATCGAAGAGAAGTTCTGGGAGGAGAGCCACGGCGCGATTGCGGAGGAATTCTCTGCCGACTGGCAGCCGGTGCCCGGCTATCGCGGCCAGAACTCCAACATGCATCTGACTGAAAGCTTGATGGCCGCCTTTGAGGCCACCGGCGAGCGGCACTACCTCACCAAGGCGGAGAAGATCGCCGACCTCATCATCAACCGCCGCGCCCGCGAAGAGGCCTTCCGCGTCGCCGAGCATTTCGATGAAAACTGGGTGGTCGACCGCAACTACTACCATCCGAACGAGATGTTCCGCCCGGCCGGCACCACGCCCGGTCACTGGCTCGAATGGGCCCGCCTGATCCTGCAGCTGTGGGTGCTCGGCGGAAAGAAACAGGACTGGATGCCGGAAGCCGCGCGCGGCCTTTTCTTCCAGTCCATGGCGCTCGGCTGGGACAAGGAGAAAGGCGGCTTCTTCTACACGCTCGACTGGGAAAACGCCCCCGACAAGCGCGCAAAACTCTGGTGGCCGCTCTGCGAAGGCGCCGCCGCAGCACACTTCCTCAACCAGCACCAGGAAAGCGACTTCCACGAGGAGAGCTACCGCAAGATCTGGAACTACATCGCGAGCAACAATCTCGACCGGGAGCACGGCGGATGGTTCGAGGAACTGACCGAGGACGGAAAGCCGTCGAACAGCCTCTTCCCCGGCAAGGGCGACATCTACCACGCCCTTCAGGCCTGTCTGATCCCACTCTTCCCGGCAGAGGGAAGCCTGACCAGCATGATAGCAGAGCATCCGCTCGACGTTTGATGCAAGCTCCAGGAGAACATGCAAAAGGGCCGGAAAACCGGCCCTTTCTTCATTCTAGCACTCTATTCGAAGCTTACTGCTCGATCGCATAGGTGATGTTGACGGTCACCGTATAGAGGTTCTCGCCGGACGCGATCGGCACGGATTCATCCGCCATCTTGGCCATGGGTGCCGCCGCATAGACCTGCGGCATCGGCCGGGCGAAATTCTCGGAAATCTCGACGACGCGACCGAGCTTGACGCCAGCGGCTTCCGTCAGCGTCTTCGCCTTGGCAGCAGCCTTATCGACCGCCTGCTTGCGCGCCGCCTCGACGGCCGCCTCCGGATCGTCATTGGTGAACGAGATACCGCCACCCTGGTTGACGCCCAGTTTCACCGACCGATCGATGATCTCTCCAAGCTTGGCAAGGTCACGCACCCGAACGGTCAAGCCGTTGCTGACCGTGTAACCGACGATGACGGGCGCCTCATAGGTGCCGTCAGTGCGGGTTTCCTGCTTGTATTTCGGCTGGATCGAAAAATCCGTGGTCTGAAGGTCCTTGTCCGCAATACCCTGAGCCTTGAGGTCGGCCAGCACCTCGGCCATGGCGGCACTATTGGCCGAAAGCGCCTCGGCCGCAGTCTCCGCATCGCGCATGACCGCCAACGAAATGACGGCCATGTCAGGCGCGATCGCAGCCTCCCCCTCGCCCGACACCATGATCGTCGCCTCGCGACGCTCCGTCTCGGCAGCAAACACCGGCGCGACAAATCCGACCGAGAGAACCGAACCGCAGAGTGCCGTCGCCATGACGAGAGCGCGTGTGATTTTCAGCATGAAATCTTTCCTTGTGTCCCGCAGTGCCGGCGGACCTCTTCGTCTCACCCGGCACCATGCCCTTCCGGCATCTGTGATGACGCGTGATTGTGAAGCCATTGCGGCAGAGACTTGTCGCATACCGGAAATTGCGTTAGAGCCGCTGCACGGCGCGGGGTGACCATAACCCGCCCGTCGGCGATTTGCCGGGCTGGGCCCGTAGCTCAATGGTTAGAGCCGGCGGCTCATAACCGCTTGGTTGGGGGTTCGAGTCCCTCCGGGCCCACCAATTCTGTCTTCCGGCGTTGTTTTATCATCGTTTTTTCCTCTGTTTGCCTCACCGGATTTTCGGGTGGGCGAAGGTGGGACATTTTTGCGGGCCAAGTAGGTTTTGCGGCGCTCAAATCCTGCATCGATGATCCGCTTCGACTGGGCCGATTTGGTGTAGTGCTGTGCCATCTTCGAATCGGACCAGCCGAAGATTGCCATCAACTGATGTTCGGTCGCTCCGGCCTCAGCCAGGATGGTAGCGGATGCCTTGCGAAGCCCATGGGACGAACATTCCGGCAGGCAGGCTTCATCGCACCACTGCCGCATCCTGTTGCCAAACCCGTTCGACGTGAACGGCTTTCCATATTCCGTAATAAGGAACGTTGCCTTGTCATGAGTGATTGCGTCTAACGCGCCTTTCAGCTCGTCCGTCACCGGCAGGCTCAGGAACTGGGCATACTTACCAGCTCCTTTCTGGGGCACGAATTCGACGCGGTCGCCCACAAGATTTCGCCAACCGAGCTTGACTAGGTCTGAGCGTCTAACGCCGAGATTCAGCATCAACTCCATCGCAAGCCGCGCAGTCGTGCCAATGGGATGAAACGAGCGATAGCGTTCCAGTTCGGTTTCGCTCCACCCGTGGAAGCCATCTGATTTATTAATTTTTGTTACGCCAGTCGCCGGGTTGAAGCTCGCGATCTCCTGCTTGATCGCCCAGTTGAACAGGGCCTTGAGATATTTGACCAGCTTGTCGGCAGCGCCAGGCGTCGAGCGACGCTTCATCTGGCTCGCTTCTATGTCCGACTTGCGCATTTTCTTGAACGGCAAATCCCCGACGATCTCACAATATCGGTTCAGCACGCACTTCTTGTCGTTCTGAGTGGCCAAGGAATAAGTCTGAAACAGCTTGGAGCGATAATAGTTCTCCACGAGCCAGCGGACAGTACCCGGCTCTATTCGCTGGATGGGAAGCGGCTTATCGCCCCTGTCGCCAGCCATGACCCGGTGATACTCCTCCGCAAACGCGACAGTAACGCTACCCTTCTCATCGAGATATGGCGACGTCATCCGGTATTTTGGCAGACCAGGGATGCGGATGTAGTAGCGCTCATTCCCGAACCGATCGACATCGCGGTTGCAGTAGCGAAACGGCCCACGTGGCTTAGCCAACCGTGTTGTCGAAGGGGTTTTCCTGGTCATCGTCGACATCTCCCTCTTGGTTGGTCTCAACGAGGTCGTACCAACATGCACGAAGCTGGCCAGCGTCCCAGCGACGCAAGCTTCCAATCTTGATTCCCTTCGGCATCAGGCCTTGGCGCACCCAGTTGTCGAAAGTACTGGCAGACACGTCGAGAAGCTTTGCAGCTTCAAGCCGACTGACGGCAAACCGTGGCAGCGGCGGCTCCAAGGCACGGGACAGGTGAGGTTTCATCAAAAGCCTCCAGGATCAGGAAGATAGGCCCTAGTTCCATCTCGGGTCGGAACTGCATTCCCGTTTCATTGGCCAGCGAGAGGCTGAACGTCCCCGCATGGTCGCGAGCGCAGATGGTCGAACGATTGCCGCAGACTTGTAAATTCGCACATTTGTTAGGAAGAAATTTAATTCATGCTCTCAACCCGTCAAAAACTGCTGGTTTTTCAATGCTGTGCGTGAGGCAGCGTCAAAGAGCTGCGCGAACCTACAGGCGGCGCGGTGATCCGCGACCCACCATAACAGTCTGTAATACATGAGTAATTCGCCAATCTGTACGGTTGACAACCGAAGGGCGATTTAAGTTATTACGACGCCATCATAGCGAGTCCAGTCACGGGCCCTGAACATGCCCCGGTCGCCCCAATGTCCTTGCAATGTCGATGATGTCATCACGTGCCGCCGTCGGATCATCCTTGCTCCAGGCGACACCGAGCCCGATCTTCAGATCAATCCCCGTCACCTTCTTCAGCACCACACCCCTGCCCGGCAGCTCTGCCGTCCATTCCGGCGCAAAGCCGACGCCAAGGCCTGAGGAGACGAGCGAGATCAGCGAGAAGGTGTCGTCACAGGTATAGGCGACATTGTCATTCAGCCCGTGCTCCTCGAAGGCTTCCGTGAAATAGCGCTCAGTGTAGGAGAGGTTCTGCCGCTTGAAAGCAATGATCTTCTGGAGCCTGAGATCCTCGATCGTCACCTCGTGTTTCGAGGCGAGCGGGTTTCCGATCGGCACGGCCAGGAGGTAGCGCTCATGGGCGATCGAGAAGAAGCGCAGGGACCCGATCTTCTCGACCGGTCGGATGAAGCCGAGATTGAGCTTGCCGCATTGCAGCTGGCGGATGATATCCGAGGTCGAGCCATTCGACACATGCAGACGGATATCGGGAAACTTCCGGCCGATCCTGGCGAGAAACGCCGGCAGCACTCCTGTCGTTGCCGGATAGATCGTGCCGATCCTGATCTCCCGCATCGTCCTTCCTCCGGCCGCACGCGCCATCTCGGCTGACAGATCCAGTTCTCCGAGCATGCGGATACAGCGATCGTAGAACACCTCCCCTGCCCGTGTCAGTTCGACCTTGCGGGTCGAGCGCGTCAAGAGCTGCACGCCAAGTCCCTTCTCCAGTGCCTGGACCTGCGTGCTCAGCGCCGGCTGGGCGATGTTCACCCGCATGGCCGCACGACCGAAGTGGAGCTCCTCGGCAACCGCGACGAAGTAGGAGAGTTGGCGGAGTTCCATACGTCAAGTGCTCCTTCAGACAGAACTCTCGGGCGAGTTTCCCGAACTAAGCACTTATTGGGGACTGACAGTCCGTCGATTGTCAAGCCCCGAATAAGCATTGTGGGTTATGGACACTCGGCAAACCATTGGCTGGAACATCAGAAGACTTCGTGTCCGAAAGGGCCTGTCTCAGGAGAAGCTGGCTCTCGAGGCGGGGATAGACCGCTCGTACGTGGGGAGGATCGAGCGGGGCACGGAGAATGTTACAGTTGCGGCTCTGGAAGCGTTTGCAAAGGTACTCGAAGTTCCTGTTGCAGAACTCTTTGCTGAGGTAACGACCACAATCCGACCCTCGCCCTTGCGATCGGGCCGCAAGCCGAAAAGTTAAAAATGTCGAGCTGGTGAGATGCGTCTTGGCCTTCGTGTAGAGTGTCCTTCGGCGACCCAACCCAGCATTTGCGGCGACCTAAATCCTTACCCCGCGGCCGGAATGCGCGCGCATGAACCCGGATCTGCGGGGACGGGCTTGAGCGCCGGAAGAAGAACGGAGAGCTGGTCACGATCACCTTCGGCCGTCGGCTGGATATTGTTGCCCTCCTCGGGCGACCACCAGTCACCGCCGGCCCAATAGGTCCAGCCGAGCCAGACGTCGGTATTGCTGGCCATCTGATCCAACATGCGCGTCAGCCCCGCCAGGCAGTCCGGATCCTTCGATCCGCCGAATTCCCCGAGAAAGGCGCGTTTGCCATGCTTGCGCAGCCAGTCAGAGAGCTTCACCATGCCCTCGACCGCGAGGTTCGCATTGACGCAAGCCTCGTTCGTGCCCGACAGGTCCTTGTCCATGTACTGGTGCACTTCAAAGGCATAATTGTCGATCGGGTCGACGACACCAAGCATCGTCGTCGCATTCGAACCGCGACCGAAATCCTGAGGCCAGGTGACCACACCGCTCCAATGCGTGCCAGGCACGAGCACGAGATTGCGCGCACCGACCACCCTGATGCCCGCGATCGCCTGATTGGCGGCCTCAAGCCACGTGGCCGGCGCAATGTCATGCGGCTCGTTCATCAGCCCGAAGGCGATGCCATCCTCATTGGCGAACTCAGCCGCAAGCCGGATCCAGAACTGGGCGAATTGCCGGGGGGAGACCTCGGCCGATCCGATATTGTTGCCAGCGTAGTATCCGAAATTATGCGGATCGAGGATGACGATGAGGCCCTTCTCTCGGAGTCCAGCCACGCTTGTCTTTAGCCGTTCCAACTCGGTTCGCTCGAAGGCCTCACCCAGCTGCGGCTGGAGGCGTTCCCATTTGAAGGGCAGACGCACCGTATCGAAGCCCTTGTCGGCGAAATAGGACACGGTGGATTCAGAGGGGTATAGGAAGTTCACGCCTTCGACACCATCGACTTCACCATATTCGGCGCCCGAAATGTTCAATCCCCGGAAGCAGAGATCGCCCGGACCGGCAAGGCTGGTGCCGGCAATCAACGCCGCCATCATGCCTGACATGAGAGCGCGACCGCGCCTCGAGTTCACGGCTCTCGCTTTCATATGGGCGTCCAATCTCATGCGTTGCTGGCCTTTGCCGGCCGGCCGAAGCGCGGCAGATTGGCCGATGACAAATAGCGCCCGACCGGCACCTCGAAGAGATGGTAGCTGGCAAGGCCGACGGCGGTGGACATGGCCATCATCAGCACGACGAAGAGCGTGTCGCTCTGCAGCGTCCCGATCACCCAGGGGTAGACCATGCGAGAGCCCGCAAGCGTGAAGATATGGGTGAGATAGATGGAATAGGAGGCATCGCCGAGCAGCCTCAGCCAGCGCCAGGCCTTCAAGTCCGGGATGCGGATCGCGGTCGCGAAGAAGATGATGAAGGCGGCCGGGATGCCGATCGTGATCAGGCGTGGAAGCTCGAAGCCGCGGTAGTCGTTGTAGAGCAGCACCCCAAATCCCAGCACCAACGCCACAATGACGACGGAGGCAGAAACCGAAACGCCCGTCTTGTAGATGCGGCCGAGGATAACGCCGGCGACAAATTCGAAGATTACCGTATCGCCGTAGAAGCGGGCAGCCGTGCTCTCAGGCGCGAGATTGGCGAGAAGGAAGACGCTGCCGATCAGCGCCGTGAGAGCGGCGATGCGAAGGCGCACAGGCACGAAGAGGCAGAGGCCGAACAACAGGTAGAAGTACATCTCGTAGTTCAGTGTCCAGCCTGGCACGATGACCGGCGCGATCATCTCGCCTGCGGGGTCGGCCGGATTGAGCCAAGGCAGGAAAGCGAGCGAGGCAAGGATATGCGGCACGTCGAACTGGGTGGACTTGAGGATTTGTGGGAGCACGAGTGCCACCATGGCTGCGGCGAGCGTAACGGCCCAGTAGAGCGGCACGACGCGGCGGACACGTTTCCACCAGAAATCAGAGACACTCTGCGGCTTGTCCGATGTGGTAATCCACATGACGAAACCGCTCAGTACAAAGAACAGATCGACGCCACTCTTGCCGAACAGATAATCCGTGATCCACGCATCCGGATTGAGCTTTTCCAGCTGCAGGATCGCATGGAAATAGACGACGAGAAGAGCTGCGATCGCCCTGATATACTGCAGTTGAACGCACATGAGGAATGGCAATCCGTCGGACAGGAGGCGTGAACCGTGGATCGGTTATAGCCTGCGAGCGATCAGATTGTCCCCGCGGACTTTGCAACTGGGTTAATGGGTCTCTGCCTCGGCGATGCGCATCTGGCCGACCAGCAGCCAGAGAAGGGCCGCCACCTTGATAGAGAAGATCGCCGTTCCCCCGATCATCATGTTGAGGAAGATGAAAATGCCGAGTGCGAAGGCACAGCGCTTCTGTGCCGCGGTCTGGCTTGCCGGATAGAAACTGACGAAGAGCCAGAAGGCCAGAAGTCCGAACACGGTGCTGGCATTGATCACATAAATATAGCCGCTATCGGCGAAGCTTGCGATGTTGCGGACATCGAGCGCGAGCAGTTCGACGAAGTCGAGGCTGAAGAAGCCTTTCATGGTGAGCACGATACGGCCATCGAACGTGTCACCACTCGCATCAGAAAAACGAATGCGCCAGCGATGATGATGACAGGCATGATGAAGGGCCTGATGCCGTTTCCCATCTTCGGAAAGAGGAAATAGCCGATCAAACAGATGAACGAAAAGGCCAGCATGCTGCGCGAATCGTTCGTCAGCAGGATGAAGGCGATTGTGCCAATGATCAGGATCCGGTCGAAGCGCGTGATCTGGCTGAACCGGCTGACCAGATAGATGCAAAGCACGCCGGAGAAATTCGCAAGCGAGACCTGTTCGAGAAACAGCGAGGAGGTTCGGTGGTCGCTGAGCCCGAAGGAAAATCGCCCGGGAATATTGATCGCATTTTGAAAGATCTTGGACCCGCCAAACGCGACCTGCTCCAGGCCCCGCGTGTTGGTGAAATAGAGCGCCGGGTAGAACAGATCCTCGTAGATCCGGGTGAAGAAGATCTCGACCAGCAAGACGGAGAGAATGAAGGCACTGCAGATCCGGAACACGAAGGCGAGGCTACGACCGTCGGTCATCATTCCGAGCTGGCAGAAGACCGCGATGATCAGGACGTTGCGGAAGAAATCCACGAACAGCATGCCATTGGCGGTCGACGTACAAAGCATGACCAACGCGAAGAAGCCGACCAGGGTGACGATCGGCAGCGCCTCCAGGGAAAGGCCGCGATAGAGGAGGTAGAGCAACGAGACGAAGAGCAGCGTGATTTCTACGAGAGCGACATGCGCAAAGCCAAGCGGCATGACATGCGCATTGATGATGGCGAGGAGACCATTATACATGACAGCCAACGGCACCACGACCCGCACGAGCCGGCCGTGTTCCCGGACAGGCTCGGGCACAGACCATATCTGCGGATCGTGAAGAGTGCTGATGCTCATGCGCTAGAATTAACCGACTCGCGCAGGAGCGAGAAGTGGAAGTCGCTTATAAGGCCTGAAGGCTCAACCTAACGCTCAAAGTCAGAATCGGAAACTATGACGACCGGATAGAACAGTGGACGTCAAAGCACTTATCCTTGTTCGAACAGTCCTGACACCGTCACGAATTTATGCGTCGGCTTAGACGCAAGGACTCAGGTCAGGTGGCCAAGCGTCAGTATCGTTTCCACGCACTTGACTAACTCACTAGACCTAAGGGGAGAGTAGCGCTACATCAAGGTGTACACGGAGCGCCACAAAGAGCGATACCGACCCACTTAATCCAGGTGGAAGAGGCGTTCGAAAGAGGCATCTGGGGCCGTTGTAGTCGTCCAAAGAGTGTCGCAAGTCTCTCTGGACGCCGCCCTGTGGGACAAGGTTCTATTTGCGCGCCCAACGCTGGTTATTTGCAGCAATTTGACGTAATGAGCCGCACATCGGATTCTGCAAATTCAGGTCGGATTACTCATTAATGATTTTGAAGCGAGCATGCGACATCGTTGGCGCCCTCATCGCGGTAATAGTTTTCGCTATACCGATGGCCATAGTCGTACTTGCCGTGCGCACAACATCCACAGGACCTGCACTCTACTGGTCTCAGCGCGTTGGTCGGGACAATCGCCTCTTTTCCATGCCGAAGTTCCGCACCATGCGTACTGACACACCGGTCGTTGCAACTCATCTTCTTGGCGACGCCAGCCGGCATCTCACGCCCATCGGCACCTTCCTTCGCAAAACCAGTCTGGACGAACTGCCGCAACTCTGGTGCATCCTCAAGGGAGACATGAGCTTTGTCGGGCCCCGTCCGGCACTCTACAACCAGGATGACCTTATAGCGGCGCGCACGACCGAGAATGTACATACGCTTCTGCCAGGGCTCACCGGCTGGGCTCAGGTCAACGGGCGCGACGAGTTGGCCATTCCGGAGAAAGTGGCGCTCGATGCCGAGTATCTTCGGCGTCGGAGTTTTCTTTTCGATTTGCGCATTCTCAGCCTAACCGCCATAAAGGTGATTGGCGCTTCCGGCGTGCAGCATTAGTGAATTTGATGGCAGGATCATGCTAGCTTCCAATTGGATAAACCAGCCTTTGATCAAGCGCATCAGAGAAGATCATAAATACACCTCGCGTCTGGAAGCGGGTGTTCCTAATCAGCCTCGACGTCGTCGCACTGATCATTGCCTTGTGGGCAAGTTATGCGATCCGGCTTTCGGTCTGGGCACCAGTGCTCACAAGCGAACGCCTGATCCTCGCAGCCTTCGCGCCCGTCGTGGCGATCCCAATATTCATCAGGTTGGGCCTCTATCGATCCGTGATCCGCTACCTACCGGAAGCCGCAATCTGGACCATCATCAGGGCAATGCTGATCGCCACGATGAGCTGGGTCATCATTATCTTCCTGATGGAGATGGCCGGCCAAGGCATCGTGCCGCGCTCTGTCCCGTTCCTTTATTTCATTCTCGGAACGCTCATAATTGGGGGCATGCGCTTTGCCGCCAAATGGATCCTTGTATCTGGCACCGGCCTGCGTCGAAACGAGGAGCCGACCTTCATCTACGGCGCGGGCCCCGCGGCGGCTCAACTGGCACGGGCACTCCGGGGCCATGGCAACCGTTACGTTATGGGGTTGATCGACGACGATCCCACAAATCAGGGGCGAGATATCGGCGGCTACCGTGTCTTTCCATCAAGTGACCTTCCGTCATTGATCGATCGCTACGGAATCACGGAAATCGTTCTCAGCATGTCGTCCATACCGCTCGACAAGCGGCAGGCGGTTCTCGGCCGCGTGACAGGGCTTGGCGTGAAAGTGCGCAGTCTACCTGATATTTCGGATCTGGTAGACGGCCGCTACATTGTCAGCCAGATTCGCGAAATAGAGATCGACGAATTGCTCGGCCGCTCATTCGTGCCGGCTGACACGGAGTTACTCGATCAGGCACTGGCCGGCAAAATTGTCATGGTCACGGGTGCTGGCGGCTCTATCGGCTCGGAACTCTGTCGCCTCATCATCCGCCGCAAACCGGAAAAGCTCATTCTTTTTGAAGCAAGCGAGTATGCGCTCTACCGCATCGAACAAGAACTCCTGGCGGCGGGCCAACATTGCATTGTTCCAGTCCTCGGCTCTGTGACGGACGCCAAAACCGTCGAGCGCGCCATCCGGACCCACAACGTTCAGGTCCTCTATCACGCTGCGGCGCACAAGCATGTCCCACTCGTTGAGGCGAACGTACTTGAAGGGATCCGCAACAACGTTATCGGCACATTAACTGTGGCTACTGCCGCCGCCCAGCAAAACGTCGAAAGCTTCGTGCTAATCTCGTCCGACAAGGCGGTCCGTCCGACAAATGTCATGGGCGCGACAAAGCGCTGGGCCGAACTGGTAGTGCGGCAGATGGCGATTGAAGCGCGGGCAAAAGCCGAAAAACAGGTATTCTGTGCCGTCCGCTTTGGCAATGTGATCGGATCAAATGGTTCTGTCGTGCCGCTGTTCAAACAGCAGATTGCTAAAGGCGGACCGTTGACGATCACCGATCCGGACATGACCCGTTACTTCATGGCCATCCCTGAAGCGGCCGAGCTGATCGTCCAGGCTGGGGCGCTTTCGGCAGGCGGCGATGTCTTCTTGCTGGACATGGGCGAGCCCGTGCGCATCGGAGACCTTGCGGAAAATATGATCCGGCTGGCGGGTTTTGACATCCGAAACGCCGACAACCCGGATAGCGGCATAGCCATCGAAGTTATCGGCAAGCGTCCTGGAGAAAAGCTTTTTGAAGAGCTCTTTTACGACCGCAGCAATGCAAAGCCGACCAGCCACCCGAAGATAATGCGTGCGGATGCGACGGACATCGCCAATTACAACATCGCCGCTTGGCTGCAGAAACTTGACGTGGCAATTGCTGCCGAAGACGAAGCAGAGGCCAAGGAAATCTTGTTTGCTCTGATTTCGGCTCAAAAGATTGGTACAGGGCCAGACAGTTGATGACGGCACAAGGCACCAGAGCTGGCTCGGGAGATCTGCACAGGCAGGATAAGCGGAATTTCTACCTGACTTCGGCTTAGGTGCCGGGAACAGAAGAAACTATGATGAGACGACCGCGCCTGAACCACAGCCCACCTTTCAAGGCAAGGGTGAAGCTCGCCGCCATTAGAGGTGACGAACTCAGTTCACCTCCATCGACTTCACCGACATGCCCAAGACTGCGGAGATCGCCACCTCGATGGATGGCAAGGGCGCATGGCGGGGCAACATCTTCGCCAAGCGGCTCTGGCGGTCGACCAAATATGAGGAGATTTACCTCCCTACAAGGCCGTGGATAAGGCCCCGCGTCGGCATTGGCAGATGTCTGACCTTTTACAATAGCCGACGCCCGGATTCAGCCTTCAGCGGCAGACCCCGATTCAGGCGCACTTTACCGAGCTGGCACCGAGGTGCGATGGCGATGTATCGAGGCGGAAATCCACTTAGCAATACTGCTCTCTTCCCCAAGAACAGGTGGAAGTCGGGTCTCTGGTCAAAAATGTTCCTATGCCAAACTTATACGGCTTGCGCACATTACAGGTGGTTACAGGGAATGCCGCGAGTAGGTGTAGGCGAGTCACCCTGGGAGCACCACCGGCAGACCACCAGATCCCGTATCTTCCAACTTGTCACTAGGCTTGCGACAATTGCTGTGGTACCTCCTGATGATACCGAATTGCGGGACCACAGGCAGAAAACTGGAGGTCGATTTGTAGAGAGGCAGTGTGTCTATTATAGTGACTGGTGGCGCCGGATTCATTGGAAGCAACTTCGTTCTGGACTGGCTGTCGCTTAACAATGAAACCGTGATAAACATCGACAAGCTGACCTATGCTGGCAATTTGGAAAATCTTCAGAGTTTGAAGGGCCACAAAGGTCATGTCTTCGTTCGTTCCGATATTGGCGCGTCCGAAACGATCAGCGAGCTCTTGAGGGTGCATAAGCCACGTGCGGTGGTAAACTTCGCCGCAGAGTCTCATGTCGATCGCTCCATTCATGGGCCTGCAGCCTTTATTGAAACGAATGTCATGGGGACCTTCCGGCTGATAGAAGCTGTGCGGTCCTACTGGAATGAGCTTTCCAATACCGGGAAGCGGGCGTTCCGGTTTCTTCAAGTCTCGACCGATGAGGTCTATGGAACGCTGTTACCCGA
This sequence comes from Allorhizobium sp., assembly GCA_965283865.1. Taxonomy (GTDB): domain Bacteria; phylum Pseudomonadota; class Alphaproteobacteria; order Rhizobiales; family Rhizobiaceae; genus Allorhizobium. The sequence goes on along the minus strand of CBDIQA010000001.1, from coordinate 2,194,467 downwards.
CGATCTGCCTTTCCGCGAAACTGATCGTTATCAACCAAACAGTCCGTATTCGGCGAGCAAGGCGGCGGCAGACCACCTTGCGCGGTCCTATCATCACACCTACGGCCTGCCAGTCTTAACGACCAATTGCTCTAACAATTATGGTCCGTATCACTTTCCCGAAAAATTGATACCACTGTGCATCCACAATGCACTCGGCGGCAGAGAATTGCCGGTCTATGGAGATGGGCAACAAATCCGAGATTGGTTATATGTCAAGGATCATTGTGCTGCCATTCGCCGCGTCTTGCAAGACGGAAAGCCCGGTGAGACCTACAACATAGGCGGGTGGAATGAGATGGCTAATCTAGAGGTCGTCGAGACCTTATGCGGAATTCTCGACGAGCTGTCCCCGCGGAAAGATCGCGTGAGCTACAAAAAGCAGATCGTCTTCGTGAAGGATCGCCCCGGACATGATCGCCGTTATGCGATCGATGCCACTAAGATTGAGAAGGAGCTTGGTTGGAGACCAACCGAAACCTTTGAAACCGGCATTCTTAAGACGGTGCAATGGTATCTTAACCACCAAGACTGGGTCGGCAACGTGACGAGCGGCGGCTATCAAAAATGGGTTGATAGGCAGTATGGAGCATAAATGACATGCGCCTGCTTCTGACTGGAAAGAACGGGCAGGTTGGCTTCGAGTTGCAACGTACCTTGGCCACGCTCGGTGATGTTGCAGCGTTTGATCGAACCGTCTGCGACTTGGAGAACGAAGCCTCTCTCCGGGATGCCGTCAGGAAGGTCAAACCAGATGTGATCGTGAATTCAGCAGCCTACACAGCGGTAGACAGAGCGGAGAGCGACGAAGGAAGGGCATATGCCATCAATGCCCGCGCGCCGGCCATCTTGGCCGAAGAGGCAGCAACACTCAACGCGCTGGTGATCCACTATTCAACAGATTATGTCTTCGACGGCAAATCTAATGGATACTACACCGAGACCGACGCGACAGATCCCCAAAGTGTTTACGGAAAGACCAAGCTCGCTGGCGAGCGCGCTCTTGCTGAAACGGGTGCGCGCCACATCGTTCTTAGAACGAGTTGGGTATTCGGTGTGCACGGCGCAAACTTCGCAAAGACCATGTTGCGCCTTGCTGGCGAGCGTGAAGCACTTGACGTTGTCGCCGATCAGTTTGGTGCCCCGACTTCCGCGACCTTGATTGCCGACACTAGTGCACACATCATACGACAGTTAGCTGCCTCTCCGTCCAACGATCTCTATGGTACTTATCACCTGGTCGCAGCCGGTGAGACCAACTGGCACGCATATGCCAGCCACATAGTCGAATATGCGCGCGCAAAGGGTCGAGAGATCAAAGTTGCGCCGAATGCCATTCGGGCGATTGCGACAGCGGATTATCCAACACCGGCGAGGCGCCCCGTCAATTCGAAGTTGGATACCCGAAAACTACGTGACACATTTGGCTTACAGCTTCCCGACTGGAAGATAGGTGTCGAACATTTTCTTGAACAGATCCTCTGAGGCACGTGATGACAAACCGTAAGGGCCTTATTCTTGCCGGAGGTTCAGGCACCAGATTGCATCCGGCAACGCTGGTCGTTTCGAAGCAACTACTGCCTGTCTACGACAAGCCAATGATCTATTATCCACTGACGACCCTCATGCTAGCGGGTATTCGCGAAATTCTAATTATCTCGACACCACAGGATACTCCGCGATTCCGCGCGCTGCTCGGCGATGGTGCTCGATGGGGTATCCGCCTCGATTACTGCGTTCAGCCAAGTCCAGATGGCTTGGCACAGGCCTTTATTCTTGGCCGGAACTTCATTGGCGAAGATCCCAGCGCGCTCGTGCTTGGTGACAATATCTTCTACGGTCACGATTTCCAAAAGCTTCTACGCAGAGCAGCTTCACAGACCGAAGGTGCCAGCATTTTCGCCTATCACGTGCAGGACCCGGAACGGTATGGTGTCGTGGAATTCGACAAAGACCAGCGGGCGCTGTCGATAATAGAAAAGCCGCCGCAACCCAGATCAAGTTATGCCGTCACTGGGCTCTACTTCTACGATAGCCACGTATGCGAAATTGCCGCCAGCATCAATCCGTCGTCACGAGGCGAGCTGGAGATTACCGACGTCAACAGCCGCTATCTGTCGCAAGACAAGCTACGGGTCGAGATCATGGGACGTGGTTATGCTTGGCTCGACACGGGCACCCATGAATCCCTGCTGGAGGCGGGGCAACTCATTGCAACAATAGAAAGGCGTCAAGGGCTGCGCGTCGCCTGTCCGGAAGAAATCGCATACCGTGCAGGCTGGATTGATGCCGCCAGGCTCGAAGAACTTGCAAAGCCACTATTAAAAAGTGGTTACGGCGCGTATCTGCAGAGCCTTCTGAAGGAGGAAATTTTCTGATGCGAGCGACGCCAACCGACATCCCCGAGGTCATTATCCTCGAACCAAAGGTGTTTGGCGATGACCGTGGTTTCTTCCTAGAAAGCTTCAATTCGCGCACGTTCGAGGCCTTGACGGGCAGGACCTGCAGCTTCGTCCAAGACAATCATTCAAAATCCGCGCGTCACGTCTTACGTGGGTTACACTATCAAATCCGCCAGCCTCAAGGTAAATTGGTTCGAGTTGTCCAAGGCGAAGTCTTTGATATCGCTGTCGACCTTCGGCGTACGTCGCCGACCTTCGGACGTTGGGTGGGTGTGACGCTGTCAGCCGACAATAAGAAGGAGCTATGGATACCCGAAGGATTTGCGCATGGTTTTGTGGTATTGAGCGAAACGGCCGAACTCGTCTACAAAGCTACGGATTTTTACTCCCCACAATATGAACGTAGCCTGCTTTGGAATGATCCAGAAATCGGTATAAATTGGCCGTTTGAAGGGGAACCGAGACTTTCAGAAAGAGACGCTGCGGCCGTCACCTTGGGCAACGCTGAAACATTTGAGTGATCTCGTCGAGAACGAATGGGGATTGAGATCAATGAGACCGGAATGTTCAGACCCCATAAATGCTGCGCCATTGGCATTAAAGTGGGGATATTACCCCGACTCGGTTGTCTCACGGCGCATTTAATGATCCCGGTATCAAAGGCCAATTCAGACACTAGTTCCCCCTCCATCGGTCGCTCATATTTTCCGAGCCAACTCGGGCGGGCATTCCCACAAAGTCTATCGTGTCGACTTATTTCGGAGCGTTTTATATATGAAAGTACTCGTCACCGGCGCAGCCGGATTCATCGGATCCGCTTTGGCCCTGCGTTTGCTGGAGAGGGGTGACAGCGTTGTAGGCATCGACAACCACAATGACTACTATGACCCCGCAATCAAGGCGGCGCGTCTATCCAAGCACGCCGACCACCCCAATTACACCCATTTGCGCATTGATCTCGCGGATGGCAAAGACATCGAGGGCGCTTTCCAGATCCACCGTCCGGAGCGAGTCGTCAATCTCGCCGCACAGGCTGGAGTGCGATACTCCATGGAGAATCCGCTCGCGTATATCAACAGCAACATCGTTGGGTTCATCAACATTCTTGAAGGATGTCGGCACCACGAGGTCGAACATCTCGTGTATGCATCCAGTTCAAGCGTCTACGGCGCCAATACGACGATGCCTTTCTCGATACATCATAATGTCGACCATCCGCTGTCGCTTTATGCTGCGAGTAAGAAGAGCAACGAGTTGATGGCCCACACCTACAGCCATCTCTATAACATTCCGACGACCGGTCTGCGCTTTTTTACTGTGTACGGCCCCTGGGGTCGGCCCGACATGGCACTGTTTAAGTTCACCAAGGCAATCCTAGCGGGCGACGAACTTTCCGTTTTCAATTACGGCAAGCACAGGCGCGACTTCACCTATATTGACGACATCGTCGAAGGCGTCATTCGAGTACTTGATCGCCCCGCCCCGCCGAATCCTACTTGGAGCGGAGCCCAGCCGGATCCCGGCTCCAGTACCGCGCCTTGGCGCGTTTACAACATCGGCAACAGCAGGCCGGTTAACCTCATGGACTACATCGCCGCACTGGAAAACGCATTGGGAAAGAAAGCCAAGATAAACATGCTGCCACTGCAACCTGGCGATGTACCTGATACCTACGCTGACGTGACCGATCTCATTGAAGAGTTCAACTTTAGACCAGTAACTCCTGTAGAGCGTGGTGTGGCCAATTTTGTGGCGTGGTATTTGGAATACTTCAAGGTCTAACATCGTGAAAATTGCGAAAGACAAAATTATTGCCGTGGTTGGCTTAGGCTACGTGGGATTGCCCCTGGCGGTCGAGTTCGGCAAGAATTTCAAAACGATCGGTTTCGATCTCTCGGTGGCAAAGATTGCGGCGTATCGTGAGCATCGCGACCCCACGGGCGAAGTTGGTCCAGAAGACCTCAAGGCTGCGATGCGGCCCGCCGGACTCGAAGTAACCACGGATCCAAGCCAGCTTGCCCGCGCAGACTTTGTAATTATTGCTGTGCCCACTCCTGTAGATGAAGCCCACACTCCCGATTTGTCTCCGCTGATCGGTGCCACGGTCGCCGTCGGCAGATATATGAAAGCTGGAGCAACCGTCATTTATGAATCAACGGTCTACCCAGGAGCCACCGAAGAAGTCTGCATACCAATCCTCGAACGGGAATCTGGACTTCTATGGAAGCGAGACTTTCATGTGGGGTACAGCCCGGAGCGCGTGAACCCTGGGGACCAAGAGCGCACAATTACGAAGATTGTAAAGGTCGTTTCCGGCGATGACAAAAACACTCTCCAGACCGTCGGCGATCTCTACGAATGCGTGATCAGCGCCGGCGTGTACCGTGCCAGCAGCATAAAGGTCGCCGAAGCCGCGAAAGTCATCGAGAACACTCAGCGCGACCTGAACATCGCCTTGATGAACGAACTCGCCACCATTTTTAACCGGATAGGCATAGACACACTTGAGGTGCTACAAGCCGCCGGCACCAAATGGAATTTTCTACCGTTCCGACCCGGCCTCGTAGGCGGGCACTGCATCGGCGTCGATCCCTACTACCTCACCCACAAGGCTGAGAAGCTCGGCTATCATCCTCAGGTCATCCTAGCCGGTCGGAGGATCAACGATGGTATGGCTGCCTATCTCGCCCAGCAGACCGTAAAGCAGATGATCGATGTGGGCAGCAGCATAAAAGGGGCAAAAGTGATCGTGCTGGGACTAACGTTCAAGGAAAACTGCGCCGACTTGCGCAATTCTAAGGTGGCGGATCTGGTCACTGAATTGGGCGAGTATGGGTGCGAGATTTACGTGCATGATCCACTGGCCGATCCTGCGGACGCGCTCGAAGAATACGGTATAAAACTGACATCTTGGGATCGACTGCCGGTAGCAGAAGCTATCATAGCGGCGGTAGCCCATCGTGATTATATCTCTTTGCCGCTCGAAGACGTGCTTACAAAACTGCAGCCCGACGGCGTGTTTGTCGATGTCAAATCGGCCTTCGATGCCCAAAGCATCAGGTCTCAAGGAATCGCCTTGTGGCGTCTCTAAACAGATCTGAAAACAACGGAGAATGACTATGGCAGAAATGATGATCGGCGACCGAATGGTGGGAGATGCTCATCCGCCGGTCGTGATAGCTGAGATTGGCATCAACCATGGCGGTTCCATCGATCTAGCAATTCACATGGCGGACACCGCAATTAACGCGGGCGCGGAAATCATCAAGCATCAGACGCACGTGATTGAGGACGAAATGTCCGAAGAGGCAAAGCTTGTCATACCCGGCAATGCGGACATTTCTATCTACGACATCATGGCGAGCTGCGCTCTTTCAGAAGAAGATGAACTCGCCTTGATGCGATATGTGCAAAGCCGCGGCGCGATCTTCATCAGCACGCCCTTTTCACGCGCTGCGGCAGAGCGCCTTCAACGCTTCGATGTACCTGCCGTCAAAATCGGATCGGGTGAATGCAACAATTACCCACTGATCAAGTATGTAGCCAGGATGGGCAAACCCGTGATCATCAGCACCGGGATGAATACCATCGAGGTCAGTCCGCCCGTCGGTCGAAATTCTGCGTGCTGCGGGTGTTCCGTATGCCTTCTCCACTGCACGAACGTCTACCCTACCCCACCCGAATTGGTACGCCTGGGTGCAATGGAGAGTTTACGCGATGCGTTCCCCGATGCTGTCATCGGCCTGTCGGATCACACTACTTCGAACTACACTTGCCTAGGCGCGGTGGCACTAGGTGCGTCAATCCTTGAGCGGCATTTTACCGACAGCATGAGCCGCGAAGGCCCAGACATTGTTTGCTCCATGGATCCTGCGGCGCTGTCGGATCTCATTGAGGGGTCTCACATCATTTTCCGGGCGAGAGGTGGGCAGAAAGGTCCAGTAGACGCCGAGGCACCAACAATCGCATTCGCGTTTGCTTCAGTAGTCGCCATTCGCAACATCGCCCCAGGGGACGCCCTTAGCGAAGAGAACATCTGGGTAAAGCGCCCGGGTGGGGGCGATTTCGGGGTGCTCGACTACGATACACTTCTCGGCAAAAAGGCGCTTCAAAGCATAACGCGTGGTTATCAGATCAAAAGGGAACAGGTGGCCGTTGATCTTGCGGCTGCGGCTCCCAGCCAGGAATAAATGCAATGTACTTCACGTCACAGCTCGAAATTGCCCTGCGAAAGCTATCGCAAATAAATTCTCGACGCGCATTGAGGCGCAATAGAGAACTCTGGGTTGCACTACAGGAGTATTTGGAGAAGACCGAGTCCACAGGATGCGGCTACATTGACTACGCCTGCCTCTACGAAACTATTCGAAAACTGAAACCCGTCGAAATCCTTGAATGTGGAACTGGCGTTTCGACGTTAATTATCGCGCACGCCTTGAAAGAAAATGAAATCGAGACTGGCGTTGCTGGACACGTATACTCGATGGAAGAGCATGCCGAATGGCTTGAAATGTCCAAGCAGCTTCTGCCGGCGCAATACCATAGATATGTCTCGTTCGAACTGAGCCACACAATCGAAGACAGATACTCCATCTTCAGAGGCGTGCGATACGCAAACATACCAAATAAAGCGTACGACTTCGTTTTTGTTGACGGCCCGAAATATGACTCTCCGGTCGATGGCGGCGCCACTTTCGATTTTGACTTCATACACGTTCTAAAGAGCGCCGAGAAACCCGTCAGCTGTCTTATTGACAAGCGCCTGTCGACGGTATTTGTGCTGCAACAGTTGCTGGGTACCGACAAAGTTACATATTCAGCAGTTGCAGGACTGGGCCAAGTACGACCATGCACGAAACGGGACCTTGGGACCATCGCCACATCTATTTCGTCCGATAATTTTACTGAGAGTTTCCGCGTATTTAGAAACTCCAAGTTGTCGATTGTGAAGAACAGATAGTCTGGACCTAAAGTTTCATGCGGATCGTGATTACGGGTGCGTCCGGATTTCTAGGAGGCGCCATTTTCAGACATTTGACAGATGCGGGGCGAGATTGCCTTGGCGTTTCCCGTACCAAGTCACCAAATCTTCATCACGTCATGACCTATGCAGATACCCCTGCAGGTGATTGTCTGATCCATTGCGCAGAAACCAGCGACCGCTCGCTGGCCAACGCTGGTGGCGAGCCCCTTCAACAAGAAGCCCATCGAACGCTCACAGCGTTGCTCTCACGAGGCTATCGCCACATCATTTATGCCTCGTCGGCAGTTCTCTATGGGGATCAAGGGGCGTATCCCCGCAAAGTTACAGATCCCGTGGTCGTGACGGATGTTTACACGCGCATCAAACGAATGTCGGAAGTAAGCGTTCTGGAACATGGAGGCAGCGTCGTACGCTTGTCCAATCTTTACGGAGTTGGTATGGCAGCGACAAATGTACTAAGCCATATTTTGGCTCAACTCGGCCAAGACCGAACAATCACAATGCATGCGTTGGATCCTGTACGCGATTTTCTTGGGGTAGATGATGCGGTTCGTGCTTTGTCCATCCTGTCCGAGAAAAAGCTTCCAGGCGTATTCAATGTCGGCAGTGGACAAGGCATATCGATCGGCGAACTCGTCGAACTAGCTCAGCGCGCCGCTGGAACCCAGCAGCCGGTCGCTGAACTTAATCGTGGTGTTCGGCCGTCGCGGTTAGTAGTAGACATCGCTGCCACTCACCAGCAGCTCGGCTGGTCCCCACAAATCCGACCTGAAGTGGGCGTCCGCGAACTGGTGAAAATGAAGATGAAAACAGGATTTAGAATTACATGACAAAACGTGTCATTGCCGTCTTCACCGGCAACCGGGCCGAATACGGCTTGCAGTTCCCCATCCTGCGTGCGATCGACAGGCATCCCGATCTCGAATATCGACTGATAGTATCCGGCGCCCATCTTGATACAAATTTCGGGCGCACGCTTGAGGAAATTCGCAACGACGGCTTTCGCGTAGACGCCGAGGTCAAAATCGAGATGGATGCCGGGTCACTGTTCTCGACGGCCCAGGCTATCGGATCAGGTATCATCGAGATCAGCAAGGCTTTAGCTGGTATCCGTCCCGACATGATGGTGGTGTATGCAGATCGCTTCGAGGGTCTTGCAGCTGTCATCGCGTCCAGCCAAATGAACATTCCCACTGCCCACATCGAAGGCGGCGACCTGACAGAAGGTGGCGCGTTGGACGATTCGGTCCGCCATGCAATGACGAAACTAGCGCATCTGCATTTTACGACCAATCAGCAGGCGAGCAACCGAATTCTGGCGATGGGAGAGGAAGACTGGCGCGTGCACACTGTCGGCTTCCCCGCCATCGATCTGATTTCCGACGGAAACTTCGCCTCCTCCGAGGAAGTTATGCAACGCCTCGACTTGGATTTGGCCCGTCCCATCGTGCTGTTCACCCAACACTCGGTCACAACAGAGTTCGATCAAGCCGTCACTCAATTGCAACCCAGCCTCGACGCGATTGAACAGCTTGCAGCAGATGGTGTTCAGGTGATCATCACCTATCCGAACAACGACGCTGGCGGGCGCCAGATCGTGGAGCGCCTTGAAACATTTGCCGCGCGGAAGATACCGAATATCCAGGTGCATCGTTCGCTGGGACGGCATCTGTACCACGGCATACTCGCCCTCGCACAAGACCCCGAGCGTCGGGTGGCCTGCATGGGAAACTCATCTTCAGGACTGAAGGAAACACCGGCCTTCAGCTGCCCTACGGTAAACATTGGCTCGCGCCAGGCAGGAAGGCTGCGTGGTGAAAACGTAGTCGACGCGGACTACAACACGGCCGAAATCGTCAAGGCAACAAGGCAGTGCTTGCACGACACTGCTTTTCGGGACCTCTGCCGCAAGGCCGAGAACCCTTACTGGCTCGGAGACGCAGGCCCCAAAGTTGCGAAGGTGTTGGCGGATGTTTCCTTGGATGCAAATCTCATCCGCAAGCGCATGACATTGCGTGGCGAAACGCGTAATGGTTGGTTCCGATGAGTGATGTGCAGCTCAGCCCAGATGCTCCTCTGATGGCGGCAGTCCGGGCTATCGAGTCGAGCCGCCGTCGCATTGCCATCGTCGTGGGTCCTGACGGACGCCTGCTCGGTACTTTGACTGATGGCGATATCCGTCGTTGCCTGCTCGATGGTGGAACGCTGGAAACGCCGGTAGCACGCGCGATGAACTCGCAGCCGGTCACGGCAAAGCTTGATAGCGCCGACAGCCTGCTGCTGGACCTCATGCGCAGGGGCAACATCCTCGCAATTCCACAAGTCGACGATGCCAAGATTTTCAGAAGACTCGTGCATTTAACCGACCTATCCGAGGAGAGCCGCGACGCTAAGAAGACGTCAGCGTTCGAGTTTGCGGTGATAATGGCAGGGGGCGAAGGAATACGCCTGCGCCCGTTGACTGAGAAGATTCCGAAGCCGATGGTTGACATCGGTGGATTGCCTCTGCTCGAGCGGCAAATCCAGAGACTTGTCCGCAACGGCGTGCGACGGGTCTATATTTCGGTCAACTATCTGCGAAATGTGATCGAGGATCACTTTGGCGACGGCACCGGGTTCGACATTGAGATCCGATACCTGCGCGAAGAAGAGAAGCTCGGCACGGCAGGAGCACTGTCGCTACTGCCGGAAAAGCCGTCAGGCTCCATTCTAGTGATGAATGGCGACATACTCACGACATCGAGCTTCGACAATCTGTATTCGTTCCATCAATCGAACAGTGCCTATGTCACTGTCGCCGCAGTGGACTATCGGGTGAACATCCCCTACGGAGTCATCCATGCCGAGGGGCAGTTTATTCGACGGCTTGAGGAGAAGCCGTCGCAGCGCTTCTTCTGCAACGCAGGCATTTATGCAGTCTCTCCGCAGACACTTGATCTAATAAAGAAGGCGAAACACTGCAACATGACCGACGTGGTGGAAACCTGTTTAAGCCGCGATTTTCCTGTGGCCGTCTTCCCGGTTCACGAATATTGGAGTGATATTGGCACACCAGACGATCTGGAAAAAGCCCGTACATTCTTTTCGGAAGCAACGATAAATGACGAGTGATTCGATATCAGGAAAGTCAGTGTTCGTGACGGGAGCGGATGGCTTCATCGGCAGCCACCTCGTCGAGCTTTTGGTTGGATCTGGCGCCGATGTGCGCGCCATGACATATTACAACTCTTGGAACGAGAAAGGATGGCTCAGGGATATTCCTAAGCAGACACTGTCTTCGATCGACTTGTTCAACGGCGATATCCGCGATACCGAACGTGTGCGCCAAGGTGTCCGCGGCTGCGACTATGTCTTCCATCTCTCCAGTCTTATCGCCATACCCTACAGCTATGACGCTCCACGCTCCTATGTCGAGACGAACGTGATTGGCGCAACCAACGTGCTGCAGGCATGCCGTGAAAGCGACGCACTGACCCGCCTCGTGCACGTTTCCACGTCAGAGGTGTACGGATCGGCTCAGCAGGTACCGATCTCTGAAGACCATCCGTTGGTAGGCCAATCGCCATATTCCGCCAGCAAAATTGCAGCTGATAAGATGGCAGAAAGTTATTACCTCTCTTTCGGACTCCCCGTGGTGACCGCTCGCCCCTTCAACACTTATGGCCCACGTCAGACGGCACGCGCAGTGATCCCAACCATTGCCAGTCAGCTGTTAGCGGGGCGATCGTCGCTAAGTCTGGGCTCACTATCCCCCACACGCGATTTCAACTTCGTAACCGACACCGCTGCCGGCATGCTCGCACTCGCCTTGAGCAAAGCGGCAGAAGGCGAAGTCGTGAACATTGGTTCGGGTGAAGAATGGTCAATTGCGCGCACCGTCGAACTGCTGTGCGAAATCGTTGGCAGCCAGGCCGAGATCACTTCCGACGAGTCGCGCATCCGCCCCGAGAAGAGTGAGGTCAACCGGCTGCTTGCCGACAATCGGAAGATTGCGGAACTGACCGGCTGGAAAAGCGCGGTATCATTTCGCGAGGGGCTTACACATACCGTCGAGTGGATCGGCCGCCATCTCGCCTATTTCGACGTGGATAACTACGCCAAGTAAAGAAACGTCAGTGACGGCAGAAAAAATCTTGTGTGTCATCGGGGCACGTGGCGGCAGTCAAGGTGTGCCCGGCAAGAATATCCGGCCGTTACTGGGTCAACCCATCATAGCGTGGGCTATTAAAAAAGCTCTTGCTGTGCCGGAGATAGATCGCGTCATTGTGAGCACAGACTCGCAGCAAATTGCAGAGGTCGCTCGCAAGGCCGGCGCAGAAGTACCCTTCATGCGTCCTGACGAACTCGCCTCGTCAAGCACCGGCAAGTTTCAAGTCTGGCAGCACGCGCTCGGGACCTGCGAAACGCAGGACGGGCTCGTTTACGATCTGTACGTGGATATCGACTGCACCAACCCGCTGATTGAAATCGACGACATCGCCGGAGCGCTGGAGCACTTCAGACAACTGCGCCAGAGCGGTCTTAAGCCAGATGCTGTATTCACTGTGTCTGAAGCCCGGCGCAACCCATACTTCAATCTCGTCGAGCCCGATTCGGACGGTGTGATGAAGATGAGCAAGAGTCGGGGAAAAGGGCCCGTGCTAGCGCGCCAAGGCGCGCCAACCGTTCTTGAGCACGTCGCGGGGACATACGTACTTTCTACCAGCTACTTGCGATCGGCCAACCACTTGCTGGATGGCCGAGCGTTCGGTTATAAGATCCCGTCCGAGAAGGCCTTTGATATTGACTCGGAACTTGATTTCTCTATCATCGAGTTCCTTCTTAAGCGCCAATTGAGCGCGTGATTATCTGAACGGAAATCACAATTATCCAATGAACATCCTTTTTTGTACGCAGAGCGAGAGCCTGCAACTGTTCGATGCTTTAGGCACCGCGATGAAATCCCGGCTGCAGGTCGAGCGCATGGGATTCATCGTTGCGGATAGCATGGCCTACGACCGCTGGCTGGCGACACGCCCCAACTTTGAATCTGAAGGGCACGAACTGCTCAAGGAATGGGACGTAACGGCACGCCCCCTAGGAAAGCCGGACATGGCCAGACTGGCGGGTTACGAGGCTGCTTTTGGCTGCGAGGCCGGTCTGTTTGGCGCCGTCATCGCAGATCGACGCATGTTTATGGGCCCCGACTGCGCTTTCACCCAAGATTACCGACGACGCTTTCGGACGACGAATTGTTGTTCATGCTCCAGCGAGGAATCGAGCAAATAGAGGCGCTTTTCGATCGGCTCAAGCCGGATATGGTGGTCAGCTTTATCTGCGTGACCATGCTTGACTATGTGGCTTACCTCGTTGCCAAAGCACGTGGCATCCGCTTCTTCAACCTTAGACCGACACGCATCGGTGATCGAGTTACATTATCTAACAAGCTCAACGATCCGGCACCAGAGCTCGCAGCCCAATATGAGCGGTTGATCACCGGCGCGCCATCCAACTTCCGCGACGAGGCGCAACGCTATATTCAGCGCGTGCGTGAGCAGCATGGCCGATACGAAGGCGTGGTTCGCACTTCGGATAGGCCTGCTCTAGAATCGAACGCCGGCAAGTTCGCACGTATAGACCGGCTTTTCGCAGCAGTGCGGAGCTACATAAATTACCGCAGCTCCGTCGCGGCTACTGACAACCACGTGCCCGATCCGCTTCGCCGTCTTTATTTCACGGCTTGGCGGAATCCGCGCCAGGCTCGCCGCGTGCGCAACTTCTTCAAAGACAGCTATGTGAACGAGAGCGATCTTCAGCAGCTTAGCTATGTATTCTTCCCCCTGCATACCGAACCCGAAGTGTCCTTGCTTGTCTACGGCAGACCGTATGTAAATCAAATCGAGATCATACGGATGCTGGCTATGAGCCTGCCTGTCAACATGGTTCTTGTCGTCAAGGAACATCCCTGGATGGTGGGTAAGCGGTCCATTGGGGCCTATCAGAAAATGCTTGAAATCCCTCGGGTCCGGTTTGCAAACCCGGCGACGGAGGCCCGTACCCTGATAAAGCAGGCCCACCTCGTCGCGGTTGTCACGGGTTCGGTAGCGCTCGAGGCGGCCATGCTGAGATAAACCGGTCATTACATTCGGCGATTGCCCTTATAATCTGCTGCCCGATACGATGGTGCGTCGGTGCGCTGATCCACGCCACTTGCAGACCCACATCAGGCAGGCGATCGAGCAGCATAGAACAGACGAGGCTGCGCTACAGGCATACGTCGCCTCTGTGTTCGAGACGAGTGCAGGCGTTAATCTCTATTCGGTACTGCTAGGCAAGAACAATGTATACACAGAGCGACCCGCCACATACCGGGACGAAATCGACAAACTCGCCCAACATCTTGAAACATTGATGGCACTGCCACCGGCCGAAGCCGCGCCTGGCGCGGCAACTTGGTGACGGTATTGTAATGATCAGGGTTCATTTCACCTACCGGCACGTCGATACAGCATGGGGCGGTGCAAATAACTTCATCAGAGCACTAAAAGCTGAATTGGCTCGTGACGAGCGCTTTGAATACACCGATACCGCCGATGCATCCTGTGACATCGTCTTCATGAACCAACTTGGCAAAGGCCCTGGAGGCGATGGTCATCGCTACACTCTGGGTGAAGTGCGGCGCTGGAAAGCGGAGGGGCGACGCATAGTCGTTCGCGCCGTCAACCTTAATCGCCACGCCTTCCGCATGGGGTTGCGCAACATGACGCAGGGCTGGCTCCACGATCGCCAAACCATAGCGCTCCTCAATCTTGCTGATGCCGTCATTTTTCAGAGCGCCTATCAGCGCAACTTTTTTCTTCGCGCAGGATATAAGGAAGCTAGAAACTATGTCATCCACAACGGAGCCTCTCGCAGCTTCTGGGTAGATAACCCTTGTCCAGTTTCGCTGGATGGTCCTATTAGACTCGTCTCCTCAACAGGGAGCGCCAGAGAAACCAAGCGGCATGATTTGATCGCAAAGATTTCCATGTGCGACGGAGTAGATATAATCCATCTTGGCGCTTGGCCGAAGGGATTACCCTCGGCTCGAGTTCGATTGCTTGGTATGAAACCACGTGAGCAGATGCTTGAAACGCTCATGAAAGCGCATTTCTTTCTGCATCCGGCACTGAAAGACCCTTGTCCAAATGCCGTATTCGAAGCGCTGTGTACTGGCCTGCCGGTCATCTACAACCCCGGTCCGGGAAGCAGCACGGAGATTGTGGGCGATTGCGGCTTGCCGCTTGATGAGGGCGATCTCAAAAGCACTACTAGATTGGCCCGGTTGCGATATCACGAACTTAGAGACCAGGTAATCAAGAACAGGCATCGCTTTGCGATTGACGCCGCCACATCAGGTTATCGCAATATTTTCGCAGAACTAGCAAAGGAGACAATCGTCAAATGATCGTGGCCTCGCCATCGCTGTCCTTTAAAGTCTGGTGGAAACTGGTCCGTCAAGACAAGACGTTGTTGCGCTCTCTGGAGGATGAGCAAATAGCTAGCCTGCAACTGCAGGGCAGAGTGCTTGATGTTGGGGGCGGTGGCGATTTTGGATACAGCGATTTCATCCGGAAGGACGGCAACCTGGATTCCATCAACATCTCTGCAGAAGTCAATCCAACCATTATTGCAGACCTGAATTTGGCCTTACCTATTGAAGATGAAACGTATGACAATGTCATCTGCTTCAATACCCTAGAGCATATCCAGGAAGACCGCCATCTCCTTCAAGAACTGCTGCGGGTGCTTAAACCGGGAGGGCGGTTCGTTCTTACTATCCCCTTTCTGTTCCCACGGCACGGGCGATATGGTGACTACCATCGACACACTGCCGAATACTGGGAGGAAGAACTACGCAGACGAGGGATTGACACGAAAAATTTCATAATCAAGCCACTCTCCTACAGTCCACTCTCAAGTGCACTGGCGGCTTTTCCCTGGTTTCGTGGTGGTCTACGTGGAAAAATTGCCAAAGGCATTGTTTTGTTGGCAGCGTGCTTTCGTCGGAAGCAATCCACGAAGGCCCAGTCAGAGGATAGAGACTATGCAATGGGCTTTTATATTGACGGCATCAAATCAGCCTAGAGAACCGAATCAACTACACCCAGCCTGAGTGACCGCGGAGCACCCACTTGATCGACAAACAGGATTTTGAGGCTTACGCCGACTTCAAACGATTCAATACAAATGTAGCGGACACCTGGGACAATGCCTTGCGTGAAGCGATTGGACGATCCGGTCAAGCCCCAGAGACAATCAGGATACTCGACTACGGTTGTGGTGACGGAAAATACTTCCATCACTTTGTGACGAACCGCGGCTTTAGCGCAAAAAATGTGTACGGCGCCGAGGTTTCAGCTCGTCGCGTGCAAAGATGCCGCGAAATGGGATGGGAAAATGCCTGTTTGATTGAGGGGGATGGCCCGCTCCCTTACGGTGATGCAAGCTTCGATATCATCAACATGATGGAAGTGATTGAACATATCCCGGCCGAACTGGGTTCGCGTACGCTCGGTGAACTCAGTCGCGTTTTGCGCCCCGGCGGCGTGCTGCTGATCTCGACTCCTAATTACCCGATCAAGCGTTTCTACGATTTCAGTGACGCCATACTCCATCGCAAATGGGCTCGCCTCCGTGACGACCCGACCCATGTCACGCATTTCAGCGAGCGACGTCTGGCTAGCTTGCTTGAAGAGAGCTTCTCGAAGATTGAAGCCCGCCCCTTCAAGGACGGCTATTTGTACAAACGGGTCAAAAGCCCACTTCTCAAGCACAAACTATTCTTCCTTTGCACGGTCTAGATCATGAGAGTAGTACAGGAATGCCCCGCGTGCGCCACTGCACACCCGTCCACGGTCGCTCAACTCGACGATCGTCGTCGGCAGGCGTTCCTCGATTTCGATCAGATCAAATACGGAGGGCTACTGTCTACCTGGCTCGAAAAGATCCCGGTAGAAGTGTCTGGTTGCTCAAAGTGTGGTCACGCGTGGTATCGTAATCAACCGGAGCCAGATCAACTTTCGCTCATGTATGCGTCAGGGCGCCCACTTACAGCCAATGCAGGTTCTTTGAGCGAGCCGTCCGTGGCAATGAAACACGAAATGCGAAAAGTAAGACGCCTGATCGATGCTGCCCTCGATGAACCCCTGCTTCTAGACTACGGCTCCGGACGCGGGCGATGGGCGCGAGCGGCGGTGGCAGAGGGGTTCCGCGTCGTCGCCTACGAACCTAGTACAGAGCGCGGCCGAGAAGAAAATCCGCCGTTTCACCTGGTCCATTCGGAGCGCGAACTTCAAGGGATGAAATTCGACGTGATTCATCTTGAGCAGGTTTTGGAACATGTGCCCGATCCCTATGAGACCTTGAATAGTTTAGGGGCCCACTGCCACGCACACACACTGATCCGCATCGCCGTTCCGAATATACTGAGAGATCCCTCTGGGACCCTTATCTGGAAAACATGGCCCTTCGATGGAAAATCCCCCCATGTACTGGCCCCTTTCGAGCATCTCCACGGGTTCACGCCAGCCTCACTCAACCGCCTGTGCTTGCGTGCTGGATATCGGCCGATATCTCCACACCGCATCGTACGAACGCACCCTCTAAATCTGCTGCGGCAATGGATGGGGTCCGTCTGGCCGAAACTCGGGACTACAGCTCAATATATTTCGCTTGCCCCAAGTAAAAATTCTTGGTGACCAAGCGTGTTTGGGACGTATCGACTCCTTCTCGCACTCCTTGTTCTCCTCAAACATTTCAAAGAAACGGAAGTTTTCTCCGGAATGGCCGTATGGGCATTCTTCCTTCTCAGCGGCTTCCTTATAACCGGTGCAATTAATAGAAGTTCTCGGTTTGAGCGTGCTGATTTACTCGAATTCTCGCTAAATCGGGCTTTACGCATCTTCCCGACCTATTGGCTCTCCGTCCTGCTGGCATTCATGTCGATCTGGGTATTTGGAGACGTCATCGATCCTCGCTCTAAGTGCGCTTGGCATTCCTGCCAGCTTGCAGGAGTGGATATCGACTGCCTTCATCTTCGGGGGAACATTCTTCGGAATTGGTCGCCTGGAGACTTCGTTAAGTCCAAGCTCCTGGGCGGTTGATGTAGAGATGCTGATGTATGCGGCATCGATCCTATGGCTATCACGCACG
Organism: Allorhizobium sp.; assembly: GCA_965283865.1. Taxonomy (GTDB): domain Bacteria; phylum Pseudomonadota; class Alphaproteobacteria; order Rhizobiales; family Rhizobiaceae; genus Allorhizobium. The sequence goes on along the minus strand of CBDIQA010000001.1, from coordinate 2,176,869 downwards.
TGGAAAGGCGCGAAGCTCACGTTTCTAATCTGCACCGGAGCATTTCCCTTCCTTTATCTGATCAGCAAGCTTCTCATGCAAAACGGCTACGCAGAACTCGCGGGCTCGTTGATCTACAGCTTCTTGCCAGCAGCATTAATTCCCTACAGCATGGGCGCATGCTTATGGCATCTTCGAGAAAAGCTCCCGAAGCATGGAAAGCCCAACGTCCACCTTGTATTGTCCGGCATCTTCTTCGTCATTTGTGGCGCAATCGTCAGCCGCTGGAGCGTGACGGCCAGCTTCATCGCCTCACTACCGATTTTGGCCTACATCACGTGGCTGTTGTCCAATATCAAGGCAGACAAGCGGCGCCTCGACACCTTCCTTGGACACATGTCCTATCCAACTTACCTGCTGCACTGGGTAGGTAACCACGCAGCTTTGGCCATAGGGCATCTATGGGGGAAAGGCACGGAACTTGTTGTGCCGAATGAGCAAGGACTTATGCAAACCACTGTGATGGGATTTGGGCTGATAGTGTTGGTCACCTTGCTGATATCAGCAGTAATTGCATGGTGTTTCGAGTCCCCGATTGATGCTCGAAGACACCTGTGGTCCTCGAAGCTAACAGAGCTTTCATTGGGGCAACGCGGTTCACGGCGACCAGAGAAGAACGTTTAGGGGGAATTAAGTGCCGGCTGGAAACTTTCTCTCATCGATTATCAACAGGCTTCCCGAACTCAGGCATTCGTCCGCTGGAGAGATTTTGATTGCCCTGATACTGGTATTAAGCATGTCTCAGGGAGGATGGGTTGCCGTGGGCATCCCTGAATCCTTGCTCAAAGCGACACTTGAGGTTGGCTTTATCGCACTGTTTACCATCGGCGTGACGCAAAGGCTGCGTTCACGCCAGCCAATAAGGGGTGCAGTGCTTATCTTGCCGGTTGGCTTGGCGATTTTAATCGGCGTAGCCTCCGGTGCGATGCAACATACCAGTGTGATGGAAAACCTATTCTATGTCAGGCTCCTCGTATTGCCGTTGCTGTTCCTACTAGGCGTTCTCAACGTCACGCTTGATGAGGCCGCAGCGCGAAGGCTCCTGTTGTTGATTGCCGGCCTAATTTTGGCCCAGATCCCATTCTTCGCTTACAAATGGCTCACAATTGGAGTTGAGGAAAAACACTGGATTGGCGCACTGAGTCAAACAGCAGGACAACTCGGTCTTATCTTCCCTATGCTTGCCCTTTGCGTCCTAATTCCTCAATATTTATTTGCGGGCGGATGGCCGATAATCTTGATAATGATTTACTCATGCCTTCCCGTGGTAAATGAAAAACGCGCTGTCATAATTATGATTCCTGCGTTATTTGCCATAGCAACTATCACCTATACAAAATTTTCATTGCCACGGTTAAGCTGCACAACTCGTCGGCCGCATATACACCTCAGAAGACTCGCGCTTCTAGTTGGCGTTTGTCTCACAGTGTGGATGGCTTCGGTTGCTTCAATACCCTCACTTAAATGCATGAAGGGAACATCCTGCTTATCGCAGGTAACAAGATATTTTTATGAATACTCGCTCAGAGATTTCTCATCTCCCATGAATATCTCGAGAACGTCTAAGGAAGAGAACACAAATATACAGCTTGGACGATTGACCTTGATTACGGAAAGCGCCTTGCTGCTTTCTGAGAAAGGATGGAACACACTTCTTTTTGGAGTCGGCGGCGGGGCGATCAACCCCAGCCCCAATCTGGGACCTGATCGGGCGGATATAATGTTCAAGAAATTCGGGCTGCGAGGAACATACTCTTACGGCTTAATGCTGCTATGGGAGGGAGGTATCGTGTCCGTGATTGCGACTGCCGGCATCTTTGCACTTCTTTGGCTTGCGCTCGTGAGGCGACTAGCCGAAGTGCAGACGAACTCGAGTATAATTTTCGGCAGCGTGACAATTTTGATGGTGGCAGTTCTGGCATTTGATTTCTTTGGCTACTCCACGGCCGGATGGCTGACGCATAGCGTCACTCCGTTTATCTTTACGCTCTGTGCAGTATTTATTAAGCACGGATATCCTGCGAAGGCGGATTAACGTGCAGCAGCTTGATGCAACCAAAGCGCCAAGCGCCAAGCAGACTATACGCAATGTTTTATTTGTGTGGGGACACAAGGTTGCGTATATCATCACGTCTCTAATAATAACGGGTGTCGCTGCACGCTTTTACGGCCTGGAGGAAATTGGGGCCTGGATTCTGGGTACAACAGTTGCTAGCTATCTTGCGCTATTCGACCTAGGTGCAAGTTCAGCATTGCCAAGAACCCTGCCCCGGCTACTGACGGAGGCGCGCTATGCTGAAGCATCGCGTCTCGTCTCCTGCGCAGTGCTGCTCGGCGTAAGTGCCTGCCTGCTTGGGTTGCTGGTGGTTTTGTTTGTTGGTGTGGAGGCCGCGCAGCTGCTGCTGGGAGAAGGAGCCGCTGCGGGACATTACGACATTCTAGCGGTTGCGGTTGTTGCTGCACTAGTTGGACTGCCGCTCAAGGCCGGTTATGGTCTTTTGGCAACGGCCAATCGATTTGATATCTATTTCGGCGTGGATCTCGCAGGCGTGATGCTCCGTCTGCTTATCGTGCTCATCGTTGTGCTCGGATGGCGGATGGAAATCTTCGTCTTTGCGCTCGCAGCCGTGCTGCCGCCCCTGCTCGGCAATGTAATCCAGTTTTATCTGGGGATGCGTCAGATACGAGTTCCGATCAAATTTTCCGGCATTTCAAGAGCGACCTTCTATGAGATGTTTTCACATACGGGTGCATCCTTGGTGCTGACTTTCTCGACGATGCTGCTCGCCCAGGGAAGCACAATTGCCGCTGCGAAGCTTGGAATGGAATCAGTATCAGCCTTCGCCATTCCGTTGATGCTCGTGACACAGGCAGTGTCATTTTCCGGATCGCTGGGTGCACTTGTGACGCCCGTAGTGAGCTCTTTGAGCGCGGCCAAGGAGAAGGCGATGGCCAACGTGGCAACACAGACAATTTTGTCATCGGCGATCATGAGCGTGCCTATCGCCGTCGCACTCTTTTTTGCGGGCCCTGCATTTGTCCACTGGTGGTTGGGCGCTGGAGCAGGTGATCAGGCTGCGATGCAGCAACTCGTCTGGAATTTGCAAATCATTTCCATCGGCGCGTTTTTCGTAGGACCTGCATCGGCTGTCAGAGGTGTCTTGCTGGGGGTCGGTAAGCATTGGGCAAGCGCGTCCGCGGAACTAATCAGTGCAGCACTGGGCCTAGGGCTCGGCGCTGCTCTGTTAAAGTTGACGACACTCGGGGTAGCCGCGCTCGCTCTCGGCGTTGCGGTCGGCTTCATGGCTCGCCTAATTATCGCAGCCATCATACTCAAAATGAGAATCAAACTTCGGGCATATGATCTTTTTACGGCAATCTTCAAGTCGTTGGCGCTGCTGCTGTTATGCGTTGGACTGCCAACTGCTATCTTCGGCTTCCTGATGCCCAGTCGTCCGTGCCTTCGCTCACAACGCAGTTCGTTGTAGGTGAAACGCTCTGGGCCATCGGCACATGGTGTTTTGTTTTGACCCCTGATATGCGTTATTTTTTTGTAAGTAAGATTCGCAAAATATACACTCATGAGAACTGATCTGGACACGACGAGATACAAATTCCAGGAATTTGTAATTTCCTGCTCGACTTCCTCACTCGATTTCCGGCTGACGCCACGCGCCGATGCAAGCCTTTATGCAACTTGCTTCGCCATATACGGGCTACATCTGGTTCGAGCTCTTAATAAAATTGAAGATCCGAGCGCGATGGCCGCACACTTGCGTAGTAGCCTCCGGGCATTAAGGCCCCAAAGCTTAAGCGAGCGCCATGCAAAGCCATATCGACAACTATTGACGTTCGTGTTGAGCGCGTTGTGGATTCTTGACGAGTTAAAGAACGATCCGCTGGAAGATCTGGTTGACGAACAGATTGCCGACAAGCCAAACGATGTGTCTCTGCGAGAGGCCGCGATGCATGGAGCAGCGGGAAGTGGCAACCAAGCCATGTTTTCTGCAATCTTCCTGATACACGCTCGTGACTATCTTGGGATGCCTGTCCAAGCAAAACTCGATGACTGGGTTGAACTGCATATCCAGCACATGAACCGTTTTGGTTTCTGGGGAAGCCCTCCGGGCATGACGCATCTTCAGTTCCAGAATGGATATCACCAGCACGAGGTGCTGGAATTCCTTGGAGTCGACAACCCGCGTTTGGAACAAACGATTGCTGCGATTCGTGGTCTGGCCGATACGGAGGGGCACTTCGCGCCATATCCGGGTGGCGGTGGATGCTATGACTACGATGCGGTGTTCATGCTGACGCCGCATGGCCGGATTTATGACGAAGAGACGGGTCGTTTGCTGCGGAGGACTGCGAGGACCTTACTGATAGAACAAAATACGGATGGCGGATTTTGCGAGTCTCATAAGGTCCGTCCCCAATCCATCGTGCAACTGGCTACGTTCGCCCGCCATGTTTGGGCAGCACGGGGTAACTCAGGAGCCGTTCGAGAACGTTTGCGCTATGCCCTGACACTGCAGCGCCCCAAGCACAATCGAATTCGTACGCACTGGAGCCACTATTCGCGCGAATGGAATGAGTCCGATTTGTGGGACAGTTGGTTCCGCATGCTGGCTCTTGCCAGGATAGACGTCGCCATGCATCCTGAGCGCGCGGAGAGCTGGGGGTTCATCAATTATCCGGGGATTGGCTACCACCCGTCTCTCCAGGGCGGAAAGGTTGATCACTAATCCGATGCGTTTCCATTACATCGCCCCTTCAACACTGCCATCACGGGCAGCCAACTCAGTCCATGTGGTATGGCAGTGCTGTGGCCTTGCGCAACTCGGCGTAGACGTGATCCTTTATGCAAAGCGAGCTATGCCTGACGCGCAACAACTCCCGCTAGCCGTGGAAGCCAACTACGGTGTTGCATCAACGACTTTTCGTTTCGACACCGTCTACAGTGCCTCGACGCTTGGTGACAACGTGCGAATTGCCCAACGTGCGGTGCGGTGCATTCGCCGCGCCGCTAGAGGGGACGCCATTTTATCGCGTAACTTGTACGCGTCATTCGTTTTGGCGATGTTGTACCGAATGCCTCTGTTGTTCGAAACCCATCAACTTGAGTATGGCCTGCGCAAGTGGATGCAGAGGATGATAGTACGTTGCCCTCGGGTAACCACGGTGCTGATCTCTGAACATCTGGCCATGTACATGGAGAAGCACCTGGGGACCGCACCACATCGTACGCTGATTCTGCACGATGCAGCACCTGAGGGAATCACTCCGGTTCCCGCGGCAGAACGCCGCGAGAAGCTTTGTGAGCTTGCGGAAGCTGCAGAAGGACAATGGAGACAGGTATGCGGCTACTTCGGACATCTCTATAGCGGAAGGGGTATTGAGGTGGTGGAGGCGATGGCTGCCGCGCGTCCCGATGTTCTTTTTCTAGTCTACGGCGGGACCGAAGCAGACCTCGAACGCAAACGCGACGGTAATCGTCTACGCAATCTGCATTTCATGGGGCACGTCTCCCATCCGTTGGCGCGCCAGCTGATGTGCCTAGTAGACGTATTGCTGATGCCCTATCAGGAGAGCGTCTCCATAGGTGTAGCGGGCCACGATACCGCCCGATGGATGTCCCCCATGAAAATGTTTGAATATCTGGGCGCTGGGGTACCGATCATTTCATCGGACCTGCCAGTATTGCGCGAGATATTGCGAAGCGGCGACAACTGCCTTCTGGCTGCGCCCGCAGATGGAGATGCTTGGACAGCGGCGTTGGACCGGTTGCACGACGACCCGGTGCTGGCCGCACAAATCGGCTCAAACGCCCACTTGGAGTACCAACAGAAGCATACTTGGAAACGCAGGGCGGAACAGATTCTGGCCGCAGTTGGACAGAGTTGATGCGCACCTTTTTCATCCTCGTGCCAGGCCCCTTCCCCACCGGGCCAGTAAAGGGCGCTGTCGCACTGGCCAACTCCCTTGCACCCATGCGTCGTGTTGTAATGGTATTCCTGAAGGAAGGCCCTGGGGTGGATGCGGCATTGCATGAGAAGGTTGAGGTGATATCGCTTGCTCACACTCCAGGAGGATGGTCCGGTCGTCGAGCTGCTTACCGCAAACTTCTCGAAAACGGCGGTGGACGTTCACGCGTTGCTTCGATTTCCATGTGCCTGTCGGCCGACCTTATCAATCGATCATGCCGCAGACAGGCGGTCATTTGCACGAGTGTGCGCGGCAATTTGCCGAAAAACTATCGTCACGACTATGGTTGGCTCGGCGTTCCACTTGCGATGGGACACCTGTTAGCACTTCGCGCTTTTGATCATGTCGTCGCGATGACGCGATCAATGGCTGACCAAATCCATGGGCTTGCGCGTCTGCGATCAACTGTGATCGGCAATTTTGTTGATGAAGCGGCTCTGGAACCCTATAGACAAACTAATGTTCCTTCCCAAGGTCCGCTACGTTTCGTTTTCGTCGGCTCACTTTCTAAGCGCAAGCAGCCGCAACTTTTGATCTCCGCGATCGAAAAAATCGGCACCCAGGAAGTGCAGTTGGATGTGGTGGGCGGCGGGCCGCTGCTTCAAAACATGAGTGACACTATCGTATCCAAGGGCTTGCAGGACCGCGTGAGACTGCATGGCCAGGTGGCAGATCCTTATCCGATTGTTGCGATGGCGGATGCTTTCGTTCTTCCATCGCGCTCCGAAGGGGTATCCAGGGCGGCACTTGAAGCTTTGCATTTAGGTGTTCCCTGCGTCCTAAGAGATGTGGATGGAAACTCCGACCTATTGGATTCCTCAGATACCGGGGCACTTTTCACGCGCGACAACGATCTGGTAGCAGTCATGCTTGAAGTTGCAGCACGAACCCGTGATCGCGCCAATAGGTCGAGCCTGCTGCCGGAGGGATTCCGACAAGGACAAGCTGCGCAGCAATACATAGACCTTCTGGAGCGAACGACATGACCGGCGCCGAACAGTACTACCGCTATCTGCGACAACGCAGCCGCTTAGGGCTCTTTTATCGCCGTTTCTGGCTGTACCCACACCTGAACAGACACCTGTCGGGACATGCTCTCGACGTAGGTTGCGGCATCGGCGATTTCCTATCGTACAGGAAGGGAACCGTAGGTGTGGACATAAACCCGTCGACCGTCGAATGGTGTCGCAGCCATGGACTGGACGCTCAGTTGATGGCAACGGATGTTCTCCATTTCGACGATAACATCTTCGACAGCGCAGTTCTCGACAACGTTCTGGAGCACCTTAGTGCACCGATGCCGTTGTTGCGGGAAATCCACCGTGTATTACGTCCCGACGGGACACTCGTAGTAGGTGTGCCGGGCAAGCGCGGTTACGCTACCGACCCCGACCACAAAATATTCTCATGACGAAGATAAGCTCGTCTCAGTCCTTTCCGGGACCGGCTTTGTACGCCGGCAGATTTTCTACACACCAATGCGCTCTTCGTGGCTGAACGCGCGTATGCGTCAGTACTGCATGTACGGAGTTTTCCAGCGTGCGTGACCTAGCATGTCCATAACAGCTTCCATAGTAAGCCACGGACAGGGTCCACTCGTCGCGTCCCTGCTTGAAGATTTGGCGCGATGCCGTGACGTGTCCGATGTCATCTTGACTCTTAACATTCCTGAAGACGACATTCCGTGTCCAGAACAACTTCGTTCGAGGCTGCGTGTTATACGAAACGAGCACCCTCTTGGATTTGGAGCCAATCAGAACCAGGCATTCAGGCAGTGTAGAACTACGTTCTTCGCAGTACTTAATCCCGACCTCCGTCTTGTCAACGACCCATTCCCTGAGCTCACCCGTGCCCTCCAAAGGAACCACTGCGGCCTGATTGCGCCGGCGGTCCGCTATCCCGATGGCGCTCTTGAGGACAGTGCTCGGTATTTCCCGACAATACCGCGCCTGCTGCGTAAGCTAGCGGGGCGCGGCGACGGACGTGTCGAGATCAAGGGCACCAACCCACAAGAGGTTGATTGGGCTGCGGGAATGTTCCTTCTCTTTCCCACAGAAGTATTTGGAGAGATCGGCGGTTTCGACGAAAGATTCTTTCTATACTACGAAGATGTCGATATCTGTGCCCGGCTCTGGAAAAGCGGACAACGAGTGATACTGCACCCGGGTGTAGCAGTGGAACATGCGGCCCAGCGAGCGAGTCGACGAAACCTACGTTACATGAAATGGCACCTAACCAGCATGGCGCGCTACCTAGTAAAATACACCGGACGACTGCCGCGATAACAGGTGTCATTCCAAGGTCGAAGTCGAAGGCTCGACTAATTCTTAGAGCGTTTCCCCTTCATGCTGGATCGGATCCACACGATGACAGCTATGAAAATTGTCGGCGGATCAGGTGTTCAGCATTGACGTGAATCTTGTAACGCGAAAAACGCACAACAAGCAGCTTAGTAAGCCGATCTAAATACTTGAAGATGAAGTGGAGCGGATATTGTGGGAATGACCCTAGTCACCGGTGCCTCTGGATTTGTCGGCTCGCACCTCTTGCAGGAAATGCAAGTGCGCCATCTACCGGTTCGCGGTGTCACTAGGGGGACGGTGCCGGGCTTGGTGACGGTGCTATCATATGGTCCCGAGATGGATTGGAGCAAATGCCTCCAAGGCGTTGATTCCGTGATTCATCTTGCGGCGCGTGTTCACGTCACGCGGGAAACCGCATCGAACCCCCTCTCACTATTTCGTCAGGCAAATGTCGCCGCCACGGTGAACCTTGCTCGCCAAGCGGCAGAGGCCGGCGTCCGCCGCTTCGTCTTCGTCAGCACCATCAAGGTGAACGGTGAGCGCACCGAGCCGGGCAAGCCCTTCACTGCTGACGATCGGCCGAACCCACAAGACGCTTATGGCATTTCAAAAGCGGAGGCGGAAGCAGCACTAAAGACCTTGTGCCTTGAAAAGGGCATGGAGTTTACGATCGTCCGTCCTCCCCTTGTTTACGGCCCGGGCGTTAAGGGCAACTTCCGCAGCTTTATGAAATGGGCGGAGAGCGGACTGCCATCGATTTTCGAAGCTGTAAAGAACAAGCGTTCTTTCGTGCATGTAGCAAATTTGTGTGACCTGTTGATCAAGGTTCTGGATCATCCAAACGCCTCTAATCGAATATTCCTCGTAAGCGATGGACGGGATCTTTCCACACATGAGCTATTTGAGAGGCTGGCCCTTCAAGCGGGACGTACGCCAAGGAGCGTCGCTGTCGCACCGGCTATTCTGCACATAATCGGCAGGCTTACCCACCGCAGCGCCGCGGTGGAACGCCTCACGCAGAGTCTCCAGATTGATGCATGCCCAACGTCTGAACAACTGGGCTGGCATCCTGCAGCGGCTTCAGGGATAGAACGACTCTTGTGACCAAGACGTGATCAAAACGTCAATGTTATCAATAGTTCAGATTTGGATGAGGAACCGGCTACATAACGGAATAGAGGCAGCCTATGAACTGCGCCGGCCTCGCCAGAGACCGTTTGGTTTGGATTATACGCTCGTGGCTGACGCGTCGAGCATGGCGTAGTATCGTTCTTCGGCCTTCGGCCTCTGGCCTTCGGCTGGCGGCATATTCCCGATGCTCCAAAAAGGCAACCGCGGTTTAACCAGTCGAAACATTCGAGTGTGGCGAACTCCACAGCGTCGAAGCTGCGCGGTTGGATGTCCGATGCCGGGCTGTGGTTATCGCGCAAGCAGCGCCGGAGGTTTCATCAACCGCGACTGCGGCGTGAAGCCTATGGCGAGCTGCTGCAGATCGACGGGTCAGAGCATCGTTGGTTCGAGGATCGTGGACCGCCTTGTTCGCTGCTGGTGTTTGTCGACGATGCGACCGGCAGGCTGATGCAGTTGCGCTTTGTGCGTTCCGAAAGTGCCTTCACCTACTTCGATGCGCTGGAGCTCTATCTCAAGCGTCGCGGCGCACCGATTGCCATTTATTCGGACAAGCATTCGGTGTTCCGGGTGGCGAAGAAGGATGCCAAAGGTGGCCAGGGCATGACGCAGTTCGGGCGTGCGCGACATGATGCTGGAGGCGGTCGAGAAGCGCTTCGCAGCAACGAGAGCGCCGCACGCAATCGAACATCTCTCCGACAATGGTTCTGCTTACACCGCGAGGGACACGAGGCTGTTTGCCCAGGCGGTCAATCTGACGCCTTGCTTCACACCGTTGCCAGTCCGCAGTCGAACGGCATGTCGGAAGCCTTCGTCTAAACCCCGAAGCGGGATTACATCCGCATCGCAGCAGTGCCAGACGCCGAAATGGCGCTCCGGCTCATCGACGGATGGATCGACGACTACAACGAAATCCATCCCCATTCCGCGCTCAAGATGGCTTCCCCTCGGCAGTTCATCAGGGCTAAATCAATCTAGCCGACCTGTCCGGTGAAACGGGGGGCACTCCACTTCGAAGCCGGTGACCTCATGTCCGTCGGCGAGCAGCCGGCGGGCAAGGTGGAAGCCGATGAAGCCGGCGGTTCCAGTGATGAAATAATGCATGTCAGCCCCTAGCCTTGCGCTTGCCGACGGGGAAATGGCGGAAGCCGTATTTCTCCATCTCCTCCGGCTTGTAGATATTGCGCAGGTCGACAATCACGGGCGCCTTCATCTCCTGCTTCAGGCGGCGGAAATCGAGCGCGCGGAACTCGTCCCATTCGGTGACGACAACGATCGCCTCGGCACCGGTTGCGATCTCGTATGGATTCTTGCCGTAGGTCACGGGCCCGAGCACCGCCTTGGCCGCCTCCATGCCTTCGGGGTCGAAGACATGCACGTCGGCGCCGCCGTCGAGCAGCGCCTGGATGATGGTGATGGCGGGAGCGTCGCGCATGTCGTCGGTGTTCGGCTTGAAGGTCAGGCCAAGCACGGCGATCTTCTTGCTGCGGACATTGCCGTCACAGGCGGCGATCACCTTGCGGCCCATGGCGCGCTTGCGGTTGTCGTTGATCGCGACCGTTGTCTCGATCAACCGCATTGGGCTGCCATAATCCTGAGCCGTCTTGACCAGTGCCAGCGTGTCCTTGGGGAAGCAGGAGCCGCCATAGCCGGGACCGGCATGCAGGAACTTGTCGCCGATGCGCTTGTCCATGCCGATGCCCTTGGCAACCTTCTGCACGTCCGCGCCGATGTGTTCGCAAAGATCGGCGATCTCGTTGATGAAGGTGATCTTCATCGCGAGGAAGGCGTTGGCGGCATATTTGATCAGTTCGGAGGTGCGGCGTTCGCAGAAGTAGAGCGGCGCTTCGTTGAGATAGAGCGGACGGTAGACTTCGCGCATCAGTTCAGTGGCGCGTTCGTCGCCCGTGCCGATGACGATGCGGTCGGGACGCTTGAAGTCCGAGATGGCGGCGCCTTCGCGGAGGAATTCGGGGTTTGAGACGACGGCGATGTCCTGCTCGGGGAATTCCTCACGGAAGATGCGCTCGATCTCGTCACCGGTGCCGACCGGTACGGTGGACTTGGTGACGACGACCGTGAAACCGGTCACGGCAGCGGCAATCTCGCGGGCCGCGGCGTAGACGTAAGAGAGGTCGGCGTGGCCGTCACCGCGACGCGACGGCGTGCCGACGGCGATGAAGACGACATCGGCGTTTGCGACGGGGCCTGCAAGATCGAGCGAGAAGCTCAGGCGGCCGGCGGCACGGTTATGGGCGATGATGGCGTCGAGGCCCGGCTCGAAGATCGGCACCTCTCCGCGCTCCAGCGCCTCGACCTTCTCGGTCGACTTGTCGACACAGATCACCTCATGACCGAAGTCCGCCAGACAGGCTCCCGACACCAGGCCGACATAACCCGAACCGATCATCACAATGCGCATTCAACACCTACCAATAGTTAACTCTCACTTAGCACTCAGCGTTCTCAAGCGCGTACACGCTGGGCGTAAGAGAGGGACGACAGTTACACCCTTCCACGTCGTCCGCCTTAATGGTTCATGGGGTAGACGTCAAAGAGCCTCGCTGCTTCTGCAAGGGATTGCACAGCAGCTTGGACAGGGAAAGCAACTTTGCGCTTGAATGCACCACCGCTTCGCCAACAAATTTGGGCATGCAGGTCTTCATCGAGAATGCCTATCCCTTGGCCAACCAGTGCCGTCATCAAATTTGCTTACAAAGAGCCAATCTTTGAAAATTCAGACCATGGAAAATTGAGTAGTCGATCTTCGGATCGAGCCCGATTGTTGCGATCTCGACCGCGCTATTTTCAGTGATCGTTCGAAAACCGTAGAGCTCGTGCTCATCGATACCAATCTGATGGCCGGCCTGCATTTTGATGGTTCGAGGCTCAAGCTTGGCAAGGCGCATCTGCTCAATATTGCCGCCGCGCAAGGAGTGGAAAACCTCTTTCTTGCTTACCACGCTGGCTTTCTTGAACAGTCGTTGCATATGGGCTGAAGCGCCCTTGCTCGGATCCTTCAAGCGCATCAATTGGGGAAAGATGTAGTCATCCTTCCGGCGTGCGGCCCAGTCGACAAACCCAATTTCACGTAGGAAACCGTGAAGGACAAAAAAGTTCAAACTCGCGTCGTTCTTGACCGGGATCCGTTTCCAGCTCTTCCCGATCCGTACGATGCCGGAGGTCTGCGCGACCCAGACGTCGTCGAATTTTCGTCGAAAGTCATTGCCGCGCAAATGCACAAGGAGTGCCCAGCCGGCGGCCGGTGAGGTGACCGAGCAATGGCAGCATCGCGTAGTGCATCTGACCGGTTTCAACACCTAAACGGAAGATTTTGCTGATGAGCTCCGCGCTAAGGGGCTCATATGGCAAGGACGGGGCCGCGGTCGATGGATACCGGATGGGGGCTCCAGCAAAGGGATCATGGAACTCGTATTTCGTCAGCCCCGAGCGCACGGCCGACCTCACTACAGCGACATATCCCTCTTTCAGCGTCTTGTACGCGACTGGCTTCAGATGGAGATCACGGTTACCCTCGATAATGCTGAGGGGTGATGCGTTTTCGGCACGTTTGTGGCTTTCGCCTGGCCAGTATTGAAGCAGTTCAACATAAGCCTGCAGATCCGTGCCATTATACGTGTCTGCTGGGTGGTCACCAATCAGATCCGTGAACAGTCTGAGCCGCATCCTTGCGCTTCTGATATTCGAGTCTTCCCTTCCAAGAGCGGCCAGCCTCAGAGCAATGTACTCGGCCGCGAGCACGCTGAATTTTGGCTTTTCAGACGGCTTCCGCGGCACCCGCCGCCGGTCCAAATGGAACGCCGGAACCGATGATCTACGGGTCTTCGCCCACCCATGAACACGGTAAGGAACAGGCATGGACTGGGCCTGCGATGCGACCGTGGCTTGCACCGCTGAACTATCCACCGGCATCTGGAAAGGTACGTTACAGGGCAAACTCTCGTCCAGCTTTGCCTTTACTTTGACCCTGATCAGATCAGAGAACTCTTCGATCAGCTCTTCCATAGCTTCACGAGCTATCTGCTTGATAAAGTCGTCCTTCAACGCCAAAAGATCGAGGTGATTCTCTGCTGCATGCAGCTCGATCGACGGTGCCAGGCTGTCAGCTGTAACAATCGAATCCAGATAGGACTTCAGGCTGCCGCGTATCTCCGAGATTATCTCGTCTCGACTAGGACCGGTGAAGAACGCCTGGGTCGAGGGATCGCCTGGTCCGGTTGCGCGCAGAAGATCGCGTTTAGCGTCATGAAACAGCAGGCGCGCTTGTTCCGCCAATTTCCCCGCAGCAAGGCGCGCTTCATCATGCGACCTTGTGCCCAAGCTCATGCGAATCGGTGCCGATCCGCACTTGATCTCCTTCGGCACCTTGATCTGAAATAAGTAGGTAGCGCCCGACCGGACGAGATAGGCACCGGGCTTAGCCGTACTCTCAGGTGAGGTTTCGAATGGTGTCATCGTATCCGCGTTTCACACAGCAGATGCGACGACAGCCAGCTCAACGAATTCGATTCGCCAAACAGGTTCTTCAAGAAGTCAGAAGATACAAAGCTTTGAGGCGGCTTTTTAAGGTTTTTTTGCAGCCATGGCGGAGAGGGTGGGATTCGAACCCACGATACGGTTGCCCGTATGCCGCATTTCGAGTGCGGTGCTTTCGACCACTCAGCCACCTCTCCGGTCACACTGGTCGGCGCTTGTTGGCGCGGGCTGTCTCATAGCGGCAACGCCCCCCCCACGCAAGAGCGAATGTGACGCTTTTTCCACTCTCCTTTGAAAACATCGATACCTCACCGCGCACGCCACTACGAAACCTCAGGCAAGTGGCTGAGCCACAACCATATCCACGCCCCCAGCCATCACGCCGATGCTCATATGATTGTTTCGACCTTGCTTTGGCATGCAGAACCTTTTCACAAGGCGATCAGTTTTATTAATAGATTTCACAAAGTACCTATATAGGTGTCAGGGGGTTGGGTGCTGCAGCTTGCGCGGGCTGCCGCTGCCAGCGGCAAGCTTCGCTCGAGTGTATACAATCCGCAGCGCCATAGGCGGCGAGATCATCGGCAGGGCACGGTCGGATCACCGCAAATCAGAAAATTCGAGAGGAATTTTTCGGCACCTTTGCCGTGGTCTTTTTGGTCAGGGACTTTGGCCGATCCGATGGCTCACCGGCTCACATCCCCATCCCCTGGCTCACCCCCCTCCGCTCACTCCGCACGATCTCCTCCTGCCTAAACATTTCGGCGTTCTTCGCGCGATAGGCAAGCCGGGCCACCTCTGCCACCCGGTCGAGGTCAACCTTCACCGCCAGCCCCCTCGTCAATTCTGCCGGATCCATGTTGCGCAGATCATCGGTCCCGAACCGCTGCCTCATCGCATCGGTGATTGCTTGTGCCTCGGCGAGCGCCCGCCTCCCCTCCGGTGTCTCAACGAGCTTGTCGAGGAATGCATCCCGCTCCTCCCTAAGGAGCCCAACCAGCTGTTTTAGGATCGCTTCGCTGCCGCCACTCAGACCCGGCACCTCGATCACATCCTGCTTCTCCCGTCTCCACTGCTCGGATCTGACGGCCTGACCATACCGCCGGATCCAGTCCTTTCCGGCATAACCCACATGCTTGCCGAGCGCCGCGGCAACGTGACGTGCGTATCTGCGCTCAGCGTTTTGCCCGAACAATCCGGCCTTGCCGCGTAGAGTGCCAAATTCTTCCGGTCGCTCCGCAACGGCCTTCGCCAGCGCCGCCACGTCACCATCCCGCTGCTTGATGATTTTCTCGATCATGTCGGCAAACCGCCCGGAGTCGACATAGACCGAGGCGCCCACCGAGCGTACCGACTTCAGTCCAAACTCCATATGCCTAGCCGCCTCCTCCCGCGCGATCTGGTCAACCGTCCGGGCATAGCTGGTGGTGACAGGCACCAGCGGCGGCACTCTCACCCCCTGATCGCTAACCCTCGGACTGACCGCTGCCCCGTCGGTGCTTTCGGAGGGCTCCCGATCGGCGGGCGAGCGAACGCGCTCCCCCATGCCTCGCCGCGCGGCAAAGGCATCTGTGTAGTCGAGCACCGTCTCCTTGGCGCCCGAGCGTCCGAGGCTCGTTGACAGCGCCTTCAGATCCTTCAGCTCATCACGCCCGGCGTAGAGCCCAACCGTCTCCCTGTGCCTGGTCATCGCCACATAGGTGAGATGCCGGTCCATTGTGGTGGAGGCGAGAACAAAGGCGCGGTCGACGGTTGCCCCTTGCGACTTATGGATCGTGGTCGCGTAGCCATGGTCAAAACTCTGGTAACTTTTGACCGGTATGGAGAGCTGACGGGCAGCATGCTGCCCCGCGCCGTCGAGCCTTACCTGTATTGCGTCAGGTTCGACGGCACCGACCGTCCCCAGCATGCCGTTCTTCACACCGAGATCGCGATTGTTTTCCAGGAACACGATGCGATCACCCGGCGCAAAGCCGCGCCTGCCGTCATTGGTCTGATAGATGATCTCCCGGCTGGCCCCGTGCGCCTCCTGCACCTGCCCATCGCGGCCAACTTCACCGCTCTCACCGCTCTCACCACCCCCACCGCTCTGACCGGGCTCTCCGACATCGACCCTGGCCAGCAAGCCTCGTGCCTGCAGTTCGCCACGGATCGCATCGTTGATCGCCCTGACATCGACACGCCGGTGAGCGAGCGCGATGCGTGAGCCATCCGGTCGCGCAGCCCGGTCGGCGAGATAGTCCCGCACCAGTGCTTCCCGTGCACCGTCCCTGTTGTCAATGAAGTGCACCTCACCCCGTTCAGCATAGGCAGACAGCCCTCCGCCCGTGCGATGCGTGGCGAATGCGATCGATGCCTGCCGCTGCCATTCTTCTCTCTGCCGGCGGATCTCCGACAGCTCGACCGCACCGATCCGCTCGGCAATCGCCCGGAACGGAGACCCCGCCCCGATCGCCTGCAGTTGTTCATGGTCACCGACCAGGACCAGCTTTGCCCCGCGCCGCTCGACCTCCTCGACGAAGCGGCCAAGTTGCCTGCTGCCGACCATGCCGGCCTCGTCGATGACCAGGATATCATTTGATCTGAGCTCCGCCCTGCCCGCCTGCCAGCTGTGCTCCCAGGAGGCGAGCGTGCGCGAGATGATGCCGGAGGATTCCTCCAGCCCCTCCGCCGCCTTGCCGGCAAGCGCTGCCCCGTGCACGCGGTAGCCTTGTGCTTCCCACGCCGTGCACGCAGCGGCCAGCATGGTCGACTTGCCAGCACCTGCAAAGCCGATGACGGCTGCGATCTGCTCCGGCCCTGTCACATGCCGGACGGCCAGGCGCTGCTCTTCACTGAGCCCACCCGCCGATGGCGGAAGCTTCGTTGTTGCCCTGATCGCCTCATCCTGTAGATTCAGTGCCTGATCGACATGCTGTCGATCCACGCCATGGCTCCCATGATGGGATGAGTGCCTGGCTGAGTGGCGGCTCATCCGCCCCGCACTCGCGGCCATGGCGTGTTCGATCTCCAGCATTTCCCGCGTCGTATAGCGGGCAAGCTCGCCAGCCGTTTCCTTCTGCAATTCGACCAGAGCGTTTGACCCCATGACTGCTGCGAAGGCATCGCGGAACGCCTTTTGATCATCGATGTATCGATGCAGCGCGCGGGCGACGTCATAGCGGTCGAAGACGCTCTTCTCGCCGGTGATCAGCGTCAGGACCTGCTCCGGCTTCTGTCGGATGAGCTCGGCATTGCGCCGTGCCGCCTCCTCGTCGATCCTTGTGCGTGAGACGGATCCTCCGCGCCTGTCGATCTCGGATGCATGCACGCCCATATGTTCGGTCGGCTCGATCTCCAGCCCCCGCTCCAGATGCGAACGATGATCGATCCTCACCTCATGGCCGGCGAGCATCAGCGCCCGGTTGGCATGTGTCTCCCAGGCTTGTCGGATCTCGCGCAACTGCATCTGTGTTGTCGGCAGGTCATGGTTCAGAAGCCACTTGTTCTCCCGCTCGATCAACGTCTTCTCGCCAAGTCCCGATGCCTCGATCTTGCGCGTGGTCATCATCACATGCGCATGGCTGTTGCGGATGTCACCTGCACCACCTGGTGCATGGATCGCAAAGTCGACGGCCGCCCCATGCCGGTCGGCGAGATCAAGGGCAAACGTCCGCACGAGCGCCCGCCGCTGATCTGCATTCAGCTCGTGCGGAAGTGCGACCTCAAACTCCCGCGCCAGCCGCGCATCCTTGCGCTGTTCGGCAAACTCAACCGCGTTCCACAACGCCGAGCGGTCGAGTGCCCACTTCGCATCCGAGCCTTCGGGAAGCACGATTTCCGTATGCACGACGCCGGACTTCCGGGTGAAGTCATACCAGACATGTTCACGCTCGTTGATCATCCGGCTGGCGGTGCGATAGGCGATCGCGGCCACGGCGCTTCGGCCGCCGCCGCGGCTGACCGGCTTCATGCTGCAATGGTAAATCGCCATTCGCACGTCTCCAGCTCGTCATGGGCTGGCTGAGCACTGAGTTGCAACGCAACTCGTAAGTGCGCCCTTCCCTGCTTTCTTCGCTTCGCTCGCCAGCGTCAGGGATGCGGCTTCGCCGCCCAGCCCTCTCGCAGATTTGCACCTTGAGCGATTTCCACCGACCACGTCGAATTAAGTTTTGTTGCGAAAGGACGACGCCATGCCCAGACGAAGCATTCAGGAAAGACTGAGACAGCTCGAGGCCCGCAGAGACGTGCTCGTGGCGCGCCTTGGCAGAGAGGAGCGGGCCCGGGACACCAGACGCAAGATCCTGATCGGTGCACTCGTGCTCGATCGGATCGAACGACAGCCGGCGCCACAGATCATCGGCCATCTCGACGACTGGCTTCGAGTGGAGCTGCCGGGGTTTCTGACACGGGAGAAGGACCGGGACCTGTTCGAGGACATCCTTGGTCGGACGGGGTCTGACAAGGGGGATAATACGGAGGAAGCGGAACAGACGGAAGAGGCGAGAGAGACGGGAGAGGCGGAAGACAATTCCGCGAATGACGGGGAGGAGCAGCCATGAGACTGTTCGATCGATTCCGTCTGCTGGCCATCGGCATCAAGCTTGCCCTGATCGGGCTGTTCATGGGTTACATCCTCATCGCCGTCATCCCCCTGATGATGGGGCTCAACATCATCACAGAATCCTCGCTGTCCTTCCTGTCGATCGGCGTGCAGGCGCCCGATGCGAGCTGGGGCACGATTATCCAGGACGGCCAGACCCTGCTCTACACGCGGCCCATCGTGTCGCTCGCCCCGGGCATCGCCATCGTCTTGACGGTGCTGTCGCTCAACGTGCTCGGCGACAGCCTGCGCGACGCCCTCGACCCCCGCACCAAACTGGCCTGAGGAGAGCTCCATGACATCAGCCGTTCTCCAGCGCCTGGGACAGATGATCTTCGTGATGTTCGGCATCTCGGCGCTTGTTTTCCTGATCTTCTTCGCCACACCTGGCTCAGACCCCGCTGCCCGTCTTGCCGGGCGCAATGCCTCGCAGGAAACCATCGAAGCGATCCGCAAGGAATTCGGCTTCGACCGGCCCCTTCCGATCCAATACGGCGTGATGATGAAGCGCCTCTTCATCACCCAGGACCTCACCTCCTTCGTCAATCGCGGCTACCGAATCGTACCCGCTGTCGTCGCGGCCGCACCTGTCACCCTCTCGCTCGTTGCGGGTGCAGCCGTGCTCTGGATCGTCGGCGGCATCTTTGTCGGGGTGCTGGCGGCCCTGACGCGCGACACGCTGATCGACCGTGGCTTGATGGCGCTGGCGCTGATCGGGGTCTCCATGCCCGTCTACTGGCTAGGCGAGATGATGAACCTGCTGAGCCAGAGCCGTTTTCACGACACCTGGCTGTTCTCCTGGGTGCCGGCCCTTGGCTACAAGCCGCTGATGCAGGACCCGATCGGCTGGTTCACGACGCTTGTGATCCCATGGTTCACCCTGGCCGCTCTCTATATCGGCATCTACGGCCGGGTGCTGCGAGCCAACCTCGTCGAAGCCTATCAGGAGGATTTCATTCGAACGGCCCGTGCCAAGGGCCTTTCGCCCGCTCGCGTCATGCTGCGCCATGCGCTGCGCACCTCGCTCATTCCCTTCGTCACCATGTTCGGCCTCGACTTCGGCGTGCTTGTCGGCGGTGCCGCCCTTCTGACGGAAGTGGTCTTCGGCCTGAACGGCGTCGGACGACTGACCTATCAGGCCCTGCTGAACCTCGACCTTCCGATGATCCTCGGCACGGTCATGTATGCCTCCTTCTTCGTCGTCATCGCCAATGCGCTTGTTGACGTCGTCTATGTGCTGATCGATCCACGCGTGCGGGGGAACTGAGCGATGGCCACCTCGGACAAACCCATTCTCCTCGACGTCAACGGCCTCTCGGTCTCCTTCGCCACCGACCGCGGACCGGTCCAGGCCGTGCGCGACGTCTCTTTCCGCGTCCATGAAGGCGAGATCCTCTCGATCGTCGGCGAGTCCGGCTCCGGCAAGTCGGTAACGCTGCTGTCGCTGCTCGGGCTGCACGACGCCAAGACCACCCGCGTCGACGGCGCCGTCTCCTTCAAGGGCAGGCCCATCCTGGATTTGCCGGCGAGCCAGATGCGCTCCATCAGGGGCAAGGAGATCGGCCTGATCTCACAGGACCCGATGACGGCGCTGACACCCGTCTACACCATCGGCTGGCAGATCGCCGAGCAGATCCGCGCCCACGAAAACATCTCCGCCCGGGCCGCCCGTCGTCGCGCAGTCGAACTGCTCGGCGAAGTCGGGCTGTCCAATCCGGGCGAAGCCGTCGACCGCTACCCGCATCAGCTCTCCGGCGGCATGCGCCAGCGCGCGGTGATCGCCATGGCTCTCTCCTGCAATCCGGCTTTGCTCGTCGCCGACGAACCGACGACGGCACTCGATGTCACTGTTCAGGCCCAGGTGCTCGACCTGCTGCTGCGGCTCCGCAAGGATTTCGGCTCGGCGATCATCCTGATCACCCACGACATGGGTGTCGTCGCAGAGGTCGCCGAGCAGGTGGCCGTCATGTATGCCGGCCGCATCGTTGAGCGCGGCCGCACCGACGATGTCTTTGCGAGCCCGCTGCACCCCTATACCTGGGGCCTGATGGCCTCCATTCCGCCGCTCACCGGCAAGCGGTTGGACAAGCTGCGATCGATCCCAGGCATGCCGCCGACACCTGATACGATCGGCGAAGGCTGCGGCTTTGCGCCCCGCTGCGACTTCGCCCGCCCCGCCTGCGCCGAGCGGCCGCCACTCCGTCGGGCCGGTGACCAGTCCGCCCTTTGCGTCCTCGAAGACGACGAACGCCCAGCCCTGCGGCAAGCAGCCCTTCCGATCGAGGAAATGGCATGACCACTCAGATCATCCCCTCCGCCCCGCTGCTCCAGGCCAAGGGGCTCACCAAGAATTTTACCGTCGGCAAGACAATGATGCCTGGCTCCGGCAAGGTGCTGCATGCCGTCGACGCCATCGATCTCGAGGTTCGCCCCGGCGAAACGCTCGGTCTGGTTGGTGAATCAGGCAGCGGCAAGTCAACGCTGGGCCGCTGCCTCACGCGCCTCTACGATATAACGTCCGGGCAACTGACCTTCGACGGCCAAGAGATTGGCACAGCCGATACCAAGGCGCTGAAGCCCGTTCGCCGCAAGATGCAGATGATCTTCCAGGACCCGTCCGCCTCGCTCAATCCGAAAAGGCGCGTGCGCGACATGCTGACGGAAGTGCTCCGCGTCCACCGCATCCGCGAGGGTGCCGCCATCGGCGAGCGGCTGGACGAGCTGATGGAACTGGTTGGCCTGCGCCGCGAATATCTCGACCGCTACCCTCACGAGTTTTCCGGTGGCCAACGCCAGCGCATCGGCATCGCCCGTGCTCTGGCGGTTGAGCCAAAGCTGATCGTCGCCGATGAACCTGTCTCCGCCCTCGATGTCTCGGTACAGGCGCAGGTGGTCAATCTCTTCGGCGAATTGCGCGACAGACTGGGCCTGACATATGTCTTTATCGCCCATGACCTTGCCGTGGTACGTCATGTCTCGACCCGTGTGGCCGTCATGTATCTGGGCTCTATCGTCGAGACGGGCGAAACGGAAGCGCTCTACGCCCGGCCGCACCATCCCTACACGCGCGCGCTGCTCTCGGCCATCCCCCAACCACATAACAGGGGCACGCGGGACCGCATCCTCCTGACGGGCGAAATTCCAAGCCCGCTTTCGCCACCACCAGGCTGCAAGTTCTCGACCCGCTGTCCCTATGCAACCGATCTCTGCCGCGAAAGCCGGCCGGCCCTCTCGGCGGTCACCGCCGGTCGTGAGGTCGCATGTCATTATCCACTGGACTGAACAACTGCAAAAAGCAGTAGCGAAACTGGCATGTCAAAGCAGGCACGGGCATCCCAGACCGAGATGTTTTTCCTCCTGAGGAGAGTGAACTGAAATTTGCGTTTCCAGCGTGAACGGATCCGCTCATGACATCGGGCAGACGAACATTTTCGAAGATCCGGCCTCTAGACGTCGAATGCAATCATCTCATCCGAAGACCGTCACCGTGGCGCCACCGCGTCTCCACCCCACGCACTGGAAACCGGTCCTGAGTGGGGACTTTGCCCTCACGCTCAATGCTTTTCACGCCGCGCATTTCGGCTGCTGCCACGGCAGCACACATCTTGCCCTGACCCGCCGCATCTTAAACGACTTTGATGCTCTGGGCTTTTCCGAAGATGCTATTGTTCCCCGCTCCTTTCGGAGACACAATCGTTGCCGATCGAGGTGAGTTCGGCAGGCATGAGCTATTCCGGCAAGCGCATTCACTCATCGTGACACTCCCTATGCTTTCGCCGTCACGGCGCACCGTTGAAGACAGTGTATGTCTTGAGAAACGGTATCTGCTTCGCCCCCTCCCCTTCGTCGTCGGCCTCATCCTCTTCCCGCCGGATGATACCCGCATAGACGACCATGCTGCCCTTCTCACCCTTTCGCACATGGGCGCCAAGTTCGATGGTCTGCCGGAAGGCCATCCAGCAGGCGGACGAATACCCCGCCTCGATCGCCGCCGTCCACAGTATCAGAACGTTGATGCCACCATAGCAGAGCCCGTTATGACGCTGGGGCCTCGTGATCCGCCCCGCGGTATTGCCTGCGCTCCATGGCTTCACCCAGGTCAGCTCTCCCTGCTCCAGATCGGCAATGATCCTGTCCGTCACCGTTTGATATACATCGCTCCTCATATCCCTTTTCCTCTGATCGGGTTGCGCATGCAACCGATCTGCCCCTCTGGCGAAGAGTGGGGGGACCCCGTCCAGACCCAAAAGCGTCCGGGGTGGCGCGGGCGCAGGAGCTTCAGCCCTGAGCCACGGCCCGGATGGTTTTGCCCGAAGGGTGCAGGTCTTGACGGGTGATGGGGCGTCAGCCCCTTCCTGCAGGAAACGTGACGCCCATCTGCTGTTCCAAGTCTGTTGGGGCACACAGCCCCTTTCTGACAATGGATCGGCATCTTCGGTTGACCGAGTCAATCACACTCCCCCGAAAACTGGCGGGCGGGCATTGGTTCAGGGATGCATGCCTGGTGGGGCGGGTGGCAAGGCTCAAAAGAAATAAGATCCGAAGGTGAGCCGGGAATGCGCGATGATGGGCGTCGCAGATAAAGGACAAGACAATCGGCCCCGAGAACCTCCCGATCGGGTCGCTTCTCACGACTGGCAGCTCAAACTTCCCGATCGGTAAGCATCGTTTGCTTCCAGGAACATTCTTCCCGTACGGTAAGTTACCTCAAAAGACGTTACATGTTCAGGTCTGCCCGCGATTGCTGTGCTGCCATCCGGAAAAGCCGCACGGTCCTCGGGAGAACCAAGACCGTTCCGTCCTCACCTGACGACGATGACCCGACATCCTGCCGACATCCGGTGACGGCCGGTGATCACGAACCCCCGCGAACCGTGCATTTTGAAGCTGCCTTCGCATTGGCACGGCAAACAATACTCCGAAAACCAATCCAGCATGAGCTTGCCGAGCCCGGCCTTCGACGAAACCTCGTTGAGATCCCTGAGCAGGAGATGGAACTTCGCATCACCACTGGCGTGATCGGCAAAGGCCAGACCTTTGCCCTTAACTTCGCTGATGATGCGAGCGCCGACCGCGGGAAAGGTCACGGCACCCTCGTCAGACCCTCAGCTTGCGAGCAATGTGTTGCGTGCAGTGCTGAAGGCATACTGCAGCGCCTTGTGATCATCGAGGCCTTCGAGAGCGTAGCTGTTGAGAAACTGGCGCCCGGCAAACAGCTTGCGGTCGATGGGGCTGAGCTCTGCTTCGTCGCAGACCTCTTGCCAGGACTGGGCGATGGTTGTGATCTGATGTTCGATCAATGCAGCGGCTTCCGCTTCTTTCAGGTGATAGTCTGGCGCGGCAGCGAGCAGCATCTCGAGCGTGCTGGCGCGACCATCCCCCTTGATCAGCATGGCTTGCGAGGCTTCGTTGCCGGTACGACCTTGCGGGCAGATGTCATAGGCAGGGGTAAGCTCAAGCATCTTGCCGTCCCAGAAGGCGGCGTGGTTGCGGGCGTGATCGTCGGTATTCCCGCACAGCACATTGAAGCAGATCCGTGCGTACAGTTCCTTGAGCGTCCCTTTGGGCTCAGTAAAGCGGTGCCGGATGAGTTCGGCCAAATCTTCGTAGGAGGCGTAACGGGCCATCATTTCATCAAGACCCAGCATCGTCAGGGCCGAGACCATGGCGTGCCTAATCCAGCCATTTTCGGTGTGCGTGCGATCAAAACGCTCGATCAGCAGCACATCCTTATGGGCCGCTCGTGTCATCGACACGGACGCGGCGTTGATCCCGCAGGCGGCTGCCAGCTTCATCGCGATGAATTCGGCTTTCACGACGCTGTATGTGTCGTTGGTTGCCGAGAACTTGGCGATGAATTTCTTCGCGCCGTCATCGATGAGCGCCTTGGGGCGTGCGCCGCCGATCGACGTGCCATGATTGAGGGCCTGGTCGAGTGACGTGGGCAAAGGAATGCCCTTCTCGATCAGGGCAGCCGCCTCCATGAGCTCGCCAAGAGAGGCCTGTGCGGCAAGGCGGGGGACATATTCTGTGGCCGATGTCTGAAAGTCGAGTGCACCGATCCGGTCGGAGCCTGACTGCAGGAGGAAGGTCAGCTCGCTGATCTCCGCCACGCCAGCATCATCAGGTTTTCTGCCCGTCATCCTGTTGATGATGACCCGGCGGCCCCAGGCGTCGGGCGAGGCGTCGCGAATGCAGCTTGCCATCGACAGGCCCGTAATGGGTGCAATGACGCCCTCCTGGAGGGGCAGTTCAGGTTCATAGATGGGAATGGCGCTCTTTCGACGGCGATAGCTGGCGCCGTAGGTATAGGTCAGGCGATCGCCATCTTGATCAAGACGACCAGCCACAACTGGTTCCGTCGCCCCTGGCAGCCACATCCAGACAAAGGCTTCGGCAGTGACCTCCCTAGAAGTCATCATTGACCTCCTTTAGGGCGTGGCGGACGCTCTTGGGCAGCAAGGTCAGCTTTTCATCGAGGCGGGCATTTTGCATCTGAAACCCGCGCTCATCATAGTCGAAGAGCCGCACGCCAAGTATGGAGGCAACCTCAAAGACGATACCGATCTCAGGCCCCGGCGCGCCTTTTTCGATGCTGGACAGGGTGGTACGACTGATACCCGCGCGGTCCGCCAGTTCCTGAGCGGTTAGGCCACGCTCGGCACGACCAATGCGGATCAGCTTGCCAAGCATGACGAGCGCCTGGTGCGTGACCCTGGAGTAGCTTCTTTGACGGGGCACAACGACCTCTTTCGTTCATTCAAATGAACGCGAAGCACCCTCACGTCCAAAATTCCACACACTATGCCATGAAGCTAACATTTAATCAATCTCCGTTCATTTAACTGGTCACAAGACCCCTTCGCGTCCAATTTTTTGTACGCGATCAAGCTTCCGCAACCGCGGGCAGCCAAGCTCTGCTGCGACCTCATATTCAGACCCGAAGCCGCAATTTACGATTCTGACTTTTCGCCTCCCCGACAGCCGCTCCTCTTCAAACGCGAAGAGTTGACACTATAGGTGTAAAATGAGAACATAAAGAGAACATAAAGAGAACATAAAGAGAACATAAAGAGGTGAGACATGACCGCCACAAGCTCAAATGACGTTGTCGCCAACGCCCTTGCCGAAGTCGCCAAGGCCCGCGCCTGGAGAGAGCGCGCCGAAGCCGAAAGGCGACGCGCATTCGGTACCATACCGACCCGCCAATCCGTCTACGTCCTGGCTCGCAAGAAGCCTTCAGGAAGCGAGCCCAGCAAACAGTGAAGTCGTCCGAGGTTGGATAAATTGACTGAGACGACGCGATCGTCGCGCTGTTTGCCGGAGATGCACGGCAAGCGCTCACCAAAAGCCAGGCGTCGGGCCGCTGGGCTTTCTGACCTGCCTGCCTTGTCCTTGTCACCCTACGATTTCAGCCGGTTTTTTCACCTTACTCAGATCGACAGTAATCGTACCCGTCAGATCCTGGTAAACATCGCTCCTCATGTCCTTTTTCCTTGATCGGGTTGCGCATGCAACCGATCTGCCCCTCTGGCGAAGAGAGGGGGTACCCGTCCAGACCCAAAACCATCCGGGCCGTGGCGCAAGGGCCAAGAGCCCTTAAGCCACGGCCCGGATTGGTTTTGCCTGAAGGGCTCCGGGTCTTGACGGGTGATGGAATGTCAGCCCCTCCTCGCTTGACGACTAGTCATCGATGTTCATGCAAAACTATGTTCATGGCCTCGACTATGTGTGAGCCGGTTACACGTGAAGAGAACAACAGGACGGGGAAGTCTCAGAAACCGAGCGCAGTACACAAGCCAACTTCAGCGGCGAGAAAACGTCCCGATCGGTAAGAACTGTTTCCTTCTCCGAAGAAACTTCCTGTGCGGTAAGCAACCTGAGGAGATGTCCCATGTCCAGGCGTGCATGGAATTTCGGTGCCACCGGCCGTAGAAAAATAAGGCGCTTCTGAAGCATGTCGAGCGCGTCAGATGACCCCGTGCTCAGGGCCTCACGGTCCGTTCAGATCGTGCTCGAATTTCCCCATGTGTAAGTACAAGCCAAAGAGAAAAGGCGGTTTAGGAACTGACATCAAGAGCTAGCAGCGCCAAAAGGAGAGACTTCTCAACCCGGTTGCCCCTCCCCTCCTGGATAAGCCTGAAGGTCAGCGCTCAGCCTAAATGTGCTCCCGCCGCCGCTCCGATTGTCGCTGCGTCCCCGTCATCAAGGCCGAGGGAGCGGCCATTGTCATACGCGCCGTCCAAGGGAGGATCGCAGCAATTCGACCAGGGCTGAACGTTGGTCCAGCTTGAGTTTGTCGAGATTGCGTTGACGCCAACGGATGGCAGGAAGCTCTGCGACGTGACCAATCTTTAGCAAGGACCAGTCCGGTTCCCCGAGCTCGAAGCCAATCAGAAATTCCCGGTGACGATCCGGCATTGCGCCAATCAATACCTCGATCATTTCATGCTGGGTTTTGACCAGTTCATCGATTGCGACGGTTTCCTCGGTCATGCCTTCGAAGCCATTGTTGTATTCGCTCAAAAGGTCTTTGAAGCGGCCCGATAGCACCTCGCCCATGGGGCGGTTGTGACTGAGTAGGTAAACGATGAACGCTTCGCGCAGATCATCACTCAGCCCTTCATGGGCAAGCAGACCTTGCACGTCGAAGAGGTCACGCGGATGCTGTCGGTCGAGGGCAGCAACCAGCTTTCCGGCAAACAGGTCCTCGAAGGATACGACACTGGTTTCGGCAAAGCCGAACGCCTCTTCGACGGCTCCTGTCACCGGAATGGTGGATGGCTCATGAACCACACCGCGCAATACGGGAGAGACTTCGATCTTGACCTGCGTGCCCTCCGCAATCACGAGAAGGCGCAGGATGGCGCCATCATGAACGTTTTCGGTGACGCGCGCGCCGGGCAGTTCCGCCAGTGTTGCGGTCTTGATACGCTTCATGGCCGCATCGATCCCAGCCAAAGCCTGCGGCCGATCATGCACCGGCAGATACATCAGATCGATATCAACCGAGAGGCGCGGCATGTTGCGCACAAAGAGGTTGATCGCCGTTCCGCCCTTGAGTGCAAAACAGGCTTCGCGCGCAACGATGGGAAGAAGGCGCATGAGCAGCCGGACCTGGGCCTGATACTGGTCACGAAACGGCATCAAGGTCCTCCGGCACGGTGATCAGATAGACCGGATCGAGCCTGCCTCCGGGGACAAGCATGCGTTTGCCCTTGCCCAGATCGATCGCATCTTTGTCCAGACGCTTTAGCCACGCATGGCGATGACGATCCGCAAAAAGGAAAAACAGCCGTTTCACCTTGACGCTGTCACAATCGACCAGCAGCTTCTGCAGCCGCCTCGGACTGAAATTTGCGGCACTCTGCATGATCATGTCGGCCTGATGGAAACTCTCATGGTGCGGCAATTCATCGAGCATTTCGAGATAGGCGCGCTCGGGCTGTGAAAGGGTCAATGGCCAATCCCACTGCCCCCATGCGAGTGAGGTCAGACTGGCGCCCTGAAACTGGGTGAGATCGCGGCCTGTTCCGTCCGCGATATTCCAAGCAAGGCTGCCAAGCCCCTGCGTGATTGGATCATTCCGGAAGAGGGTTGCGCTGTTGTGATAGATAAAGCGTTGTGGGAGGTTCAGTTTTTGCAGCCATGCCGGCGGCTTCTCCGGCCCGTAGAGATGAATGGTCTTGGTCTCGTGCGAGAGGTAATGCGCAAAGCCCTGTAGCTCCAACGCCGTGCGCGCACCGACATAGAACGGCACCCGCAAGAGCAGGGTCTGAAGCGATATGACGACTTGCTGCCAGCTCAGCGTACCGCGCGGCCTTTTATAGACACTGCGCGCCGGCTGTTCCAGCCAGCCATTCTTGACGTAGTAGGCGCGCAAATTGCTGGCGATACCGCGCTCTTCAAGCCAGGCGGCATCCACGACCAGTCCTTCGGGAAGGTCCTTTTCGAGGCGGTTTAACAATGATGCAGATTGCTCAGCCATACTGAGTATATTAAACGATTTTCAAACCAAATTCAAGTTTGATATAATCGCGATATACTCAGTAGGATTGAGTATGTTCACCACTATTCAAACCTCCGTTCATTTCTGGTCACCACAGCCATTCGTTTTTTGTACGCATCCAGGCCTCCTCTAACGCAGGCAGTCAAGCTCAAGGCTGCGACTTCATGTTCAGACCCGGAGCCGCAACGCAGGATTCAAATTTCTCGCCTCCCAGAGCGCCTCTCCACTCCAAACGCGAAGAGTTGACACGACATTGGAAAATGGAGAACATAAAAAGAACAAACGAGGTGAAAGATGACCATCACGAGCACGAATGACGTCGTCGCCAATGCCCTTGCTGAAGTCGCCAAAGCCCGCGCCTGGAGAGAGCGCGCCGAAGCCAAAAGGCGACGCACATTCGGCGTCATACCGACCCGCCAATCAGTCTACGTCCTGGCTCGCAGGAAACCTGAAAGAAGCGAGCCATCCAAACAGTGACGTCGACGAGGTCATCGCGCTGTGCAGCTTGCGTCATGTCGGCAACTCAACGGCCCTCGACGGTAAGGACTTCCGGCGATGCCGCGCACTCGATGTAAGCGGCCTGAAAATGTAACGCTTGACCTCTTGCGCCGGCTCGCAAGCTCCGCTGCGTTCAAAGATGGTCTTTATCGGCACAAGGACATGAGACCCAACTGAATCAGCTATGATGGTGTCCTTGTGAGTCTTGACACAAAGGATCTTATTCGAGCCTCTATGCGCCCAAGTCCCGATAAAGGATCGTGTGTGACCCTATAGTCAGCACTTGGGCGCTATGTTCAATCAGTTGCGAGCAGGAAGCGACGGCAGCAGCAGGATCCCAATCACTCCAAAAGTGTTCTGAAATGACACAGGTCGCCCACGAAATTTGTACGGTGGCAGTTTTGAATTTTGCCAAAGTTTCGGGCCGCCAGCAGCCTTGAAAGCCACCCAGATTCCGCCCGCCGAAGGCCGCCGGATCAATGTCTCCGCTAACGTATTTTCAGGAATGCTGGTACAGCAAGTATCGCAGGTCAAAAAGCTATTGGAGAAGCAAGAAGGCGACGGCATGCTTCCCAGACTTGCCACCTTGAACAGCTCCAGATGCTATCTCGAACCTGCCCATCAAGCCATCAAGAGCGCCTCTCGATTCGCACTCTCCTGAAGCAGATGAGCGCGACGCCGGTTGAAGAAATCAATCCAAATGCCTGCGCTGGGATTTGCCTCCTCAGGTGGCCAATAACCTGGCAAAGCATAGCCCGACTTCCCCTGCTTCATGCTTCGCAGTCCAAGGCCCTCGGGTGACGGTAGCCCGTGCCGTTGAAACCAAGCCCGCCACCTGTCGACCTGATGCACCCTCGCTTCGTCAACGAAGACCAGTGGAATGGCTTGTCGCGTCTCAATTGCCGGCAGGCGCTCCGCGCGCGCGTTAGGTTTATATATTTTTTCTTTCTCTGGATTCGGTGGACATATTTGACCGCCTTTGACGGACAGATCTGACTGGCTTCGTGGACGGATCTGACCGCCTTCGCCTGGGCGAAGGGTGACAATTCTGTCAGTCTTTTCACGTGCCTCAGATGCTCGTAGGATCGACAACGCAGAGGGACGATATTCTGTGTTGTGCCCTGTTCCATTCCCGCGCCGGACATCGAGCCACTCATTGTCTTCGAGTTCCCGGATCGCACGCTGGATGGTCTTGACGCTCTTGCCGGTCGCGTCGGCAATCGTTTGATAGGACGGCCACGCCTTCTCGGTGTGGCCGTTCATGTGTGTGGTGACGATATAGAGAGCAACTGATCGAGCGTTGTCGCTCAGATCCTTGTCGCAGCTGAGTTGTTGGAGCCATTGCAGCTTCACTTCTCGGAAGGGTCGACGAACACTCATGCTCCCCTCCCCGTGGCCTTTAACAGCACGAAGAAGTCGGCCAGAACCGCCCGAAAAAGTGGGACAAGGAAAAACCTAAGTTGTTGTTTTTCCTCAACCTTGCATTTCGCCCCATATGAAGCTAACCCGTTGGATTCACTCGATAATAGCGTGCCCTCCGGGCCTACCATCACTTCAACGACTTAGCAGTGCTGACATGTAGCTAGTCCAAATTTGGCAACATTTTTGGCAACAACACCGCGTCAGACGCCGACCCGCGCGAAGCGGGCCGACCGATTCAAATGTGGCTCAGGGAGTCACAGGGCAGTTTACAATGTAGTAGTCAACCTCATCGGCATCCCATGCTATGCGACGGTACGATATGCGGATCGGAGCCGGAAACTTCTCCTTCTTCACCATCCTCTTGATGGTGCTCCTAGAGAGCGTGGTGTTCTTGAACACTTCTCGCGGCGTGTAGAGCCGCCTTTTAGCTGTAGGCATCTGCACTTCTCCATTGGGTTATCTTCATCGCAGCGAGACCTAGACATCTCGCCGCCGTCAAATTCCACGTAAAAATAGTTTAAATAGTGTAAAACTCATAAAAAATTGAATATTGTTGACAATATGCGGACTAAAAAACGAAATATGCGAGTATTTATACACAGAAAATTATAGACCAAACCCAGAGAGAAACCGAATTAACAGGAAGGATTAAATCCACGGCCTGTTGAATACATACAGGATCAGAAACAATCTGCAAGTATCCTCGGAATAAGTGAGATGGCGCAACAATTAAGGACTAAAACATGAACATCCCAGTGAATAAGCATCAGGGGGGCATGTCGGAGAAACGAAAAGTGACGCCTTGGTTTTTTCAGTCTCGTAGATCTGATCGATGCAGGCGGCCGTTCTGGTTGCCGCGATCGATGCCAGGCGCCAATACCTAAATGGGCGGTTGCTTTTGGATTGATGCGGCGAGCATCTGAACGGTGACGACGGAGGTACGGAGCGGAAATGATTTCCATCAAGGGGCCGACAGCGGATTGTCCGCTTCTACCGTTTGAGCGTTGTTATCGGACCGTCAAAACCGCTTGGATCCAGTTAACTGGCAAAAAGTGCCAATCTCGAAGATTGCCGTCGACGTGTAGTTGGGCAATGTCGATGACCTCGCTTTCAAAAGGACTATCTTGGGGCTGACGATCTGCATCCTTTGGGTACAATGGGAACTGCCCCCAAGTCAGGTGATCACCGCCCCGTCAACCGCGCTTCAACAGTCCGTCCATTCCTGGATTAGCATCTCCCGGAAGCGGATCGCCGCCGGAGATAGGCGCCCGCCACGCCGCTCGACGAGGCCGATTGTACGGCTCACCAGAGGCCCGGTCAGGGGCACCGCCGCAATAACGGGATGCTCCACCTGCGGTGTGGCGAGCTTGGGCATTACGGAGATCCCAAGACCCGCTTCCACCAGACCAAGAGAGGTCGACAAATGGTTGACCTCGTAGAACCAGTTGAGCTGCACTTGGGCGGTGGTCAGTGCCCGGTCGAGCACGGCGCGGTTGCCGCTAGTCTTGCTCACTCCAATCAGCGGATGACCGGCGAGATCTGCCCAGACCAGTGACTTTGCGGTAGCAAGTGGATGGTCACGGCGGCAGGCAAGCACGAACGGATCCTCGATCAAGGGGGTAAAGTTCAGATCAGCGCGCGCGGCACCAGTAATGTTGATGCCGAATTCGACCTCACCGTTCGCCACAGCGTCCAGACCTTCGTTTGCCGACAAATCGAGAATCCGAAATCGAATGCCTGGGAACTTTTCATTAAACGATTGTACAACCCTGGGGAGAAAATAAAAAGCGGCCGTTGGGACCGAGGCGATCGTCACTTGCGCGCGATGTCGTCCACCCAAATCGCTGATCGACAGGATGGAATCCTCGAATTCATCGACGAGACGCCGAACAAGCGGCATAAGCTCTCGTCCGACCTGGGTTGGCGCGACATGTCGCGTGGTTCTTTCGATGAGCTGCGCTCCGACCGCCCCTTCCAATCCCTTGATACGCCTTGAAAGCGCTGGTTGTGAAAGATTCAGTTGCCGGGCCGCCTCATTGAACGAGCCCAGATCGAGGACGGCAAGAAATGCCTTCAGGTCGAGAAATTCGAAATTATTCCGCATTTCGAAATAATCACGCAATTCTTTGCATTTCACAACTGATTTCCGACGTGAGAACTCTCCTTCCGCAGCCGGCAGAGACCGGCTTGGAGGATGATGCCGAATGGACGACCTGATCAGGATACCCTGCGTCATGATGCGCGGTGGAACGTCGAAGGGACCGTTTTTCCTGTCCCGCGACCTTCCGGTGGATCCGGTAGAACGTGATCGCCTGCTGTTGGAGATCATGGGGTCGGGCCACCCGTTGCAGATCGATGGTATCGGCGGCGGCAATCCGCTGAGCAGCAAGGTGGCGATCGTTGGACCGTCATCTCACCCGGAGGCAGACGTCGACTACCTCTTCGCTCAGGTGAAAGTTCTGGAGAAGTCCGTCGATACGGCCCCCAATTGCGGCAACATGCTTTCAGCCGTCGGCCCCTTTGCCATTGAGGCCGGGCTGATTGCGGCTGAAGTCGGTGAAACACTCATACGGGTCCACAACGTCAACACCGGCAAGATCATCGAGGCGCGGGTGCGCACTCCCGAGGGCCAGATGGTCTATCAGGGCGAAGCGCAGATCGACGGCGTTCCCGGGACCGCTGCGCCTGTCTATCTGGCCTTCCGCAATGCCATCGGCGCCAAGACGGGTAAGCTGCTGCCGACTGGAAACGCAGTCGACCGGGTGCTCGACGTCGATGCAACGCTTGTCGACGGGGCAACGCCACTGGTGGTCCTTCGCGCCTCCGACTTCGGCTTCACCGGGTCTGAACCGGCCGCTTCATTGGATAGCGACTGCGCTTTCATGACACGGCTTGAAAGCGTGAGACGCGCGGCAGGTCGCATGATGGGGCTTGGCGACGTTAGCCAGTCTGTCCTGCCGAAACCCCTCTTGATCGGCGCATCACTGGGTCACGGCGATCTCGCCGTCCGGTACTTCACGCCCGCGAGCTGCCATACGGCGCTTGCCACGACCGGCGCCGTCAGCCTCGGTCTTGCCGCCACAATCCCCACGAGCCTCGTGGGGGAGCACTTTCCAAACATAACCTTGCCGGTGTCGCTGGCTTGGGAACATCCAACAGGCCTTCTGCGCGTGCGCATTGAGAAGGCTCAGGGAGGCAACAGTCCGACGGTCTCGGTTATGAGAACCAGCCGCCGGCTGTTTGAAGGCGCGGCGCTTGTCCGCAAACGCGATCCGATGGTTGCTGACTATCGCGTCGTCTCAAAGTGAATGCCATACTTGACTCGGGAGGAGATCAGAAATGCCCATGACAATGACCCGTCGCCTTGTGCTTTCCCTGTGCAGCACAGCGCTTGCCTTTTCCGTCGCAGGCTCCGGCCTTGCGCAGGACGCCTATCCATCCAAGCCGATTACCTTGGTCGTATCCTACGCCGCCGGTGGCGGTACCGACGCGATCGCTCGTGTCTTTGCCGCACGCCTCGAAAAGGCGCTTGATGGCCGGGTTATCGTGGAAAACCGCCCCGGCGCGGCTGCCAATATCGGAACGGAAGTGGCGGCCTCCGCAGATCCCGATGGCTACACACTGCTGATCGGCAACCAGGGTCCTATGGTCGTCAATCCGCACATCTTCAATCTGAAGGCCGACCCGGCCGTAGCGCTCGATCCGATCGCGATGATCGCCGATGCCTCGCTGGTCGTGGTCGTTGGTCCGCGTCTGCAGGTCAACTCGCTCGGCGAACTGATCGAGGCTGCGAAGTCCAAGGAACTTGTCTACGGGTCGGCAGGAAATGCTTCGGCAAGCCATCTCGGCGCCCTGCTTCTTGGTCAGACGGCCGGCATCAAGGTCAAGCATGTTCCCTACAAGGGCGCTGGCCCAGCGGTGAACGATCTCGTCGGCGGCCATATCGATTTCATGGTCACCACCATTCCGTCGGCTATCGGCCTGATCGAAAGCGGCACGCTGAAGGCCCTTGCCGTTACCGGCGACAAGCGCTTCGAAACGCTCCCCGATGTTCCGACGGCGATCGAAGCCGGTTTGGCCGGCTACACAGCTTCCGCCTGGTATGGTCTCGTCGGCCCCAAGGGCATGCCAGCAGAGGTCAAGGCGAAGCTCGAAACGGCGACTGCGGAAACGCTCGGCGATACCGAGGTTCTCGACAAGCTGAAGAACGATGGTGCGGTTGCGTCCAGCATGGGCGCCCAGGCCTTTGCCGACTTCATGGCCACGGAGCGCGCCCGTTGGGGTGAGGTGGTCAAGGCCGCCGACATCAAGGTCGAATAACATGCAGAACGTGACGACGAATAGCGAACTGCCAGCCGCGAACGGCTGGCAGGGAGGGAGGATTGCCGGCCTCGTCCTGGTGGCCCTTGGCGGACTGGGCCTCTGGGGCGGTGCAGACCTCCCCTTCATGACGAGCGACGGCGTGGGCTCAGGGCTGATGCCCCGCATCCTCTCCCTGATGATCCTGGGCCTCGGTGCTCTCCAGATTGTCCTCAGCCTCAAGGATCCAGGTCCTTCGACCGGTCACTGGGCGATCCGCCAGACGATCCCGGTGGTTCTCGGTGTCATTCTGTTCGCCGTCACGATCCGCGGTTACCCCTTGGGGCCGATCGCCATCCCGAGTCTCGGGATGGCGGTGGCCTGCCCACTGGCCATCATCGCCTCCGGCCTCGCCGCGCGTGATTCCCGCGTTCCCGAACTGCTCGTCTTTGCGGTCGTGCTGACGGCCTTCTGTATCGGGTTGTTCCGCTACGCGCTCGGCCTTTCGGTCCCCGTTGCGCCTTGGCTGCTAGGATACTGAGATGTTCGAAGTCTTCACCAATCTGGGCCTCGGCCTGTCCGTGGCGCTCACGCTCAACAATGTGGCGCTCTGCTTCATCGGCTGCCTGATCGGCACCTTGGTCGGAGTCTTGCCCGGGGTCGGCCCCGTCGCAACGATCGCGATCCTCTTGCCAGTGACGCTGTCACTCGATCCGACAGGGTCGCTGATCATGCTCGCCGGCATCTATTATGGCGCCCAATATGGCGGATCGACCACCGCCATCCTCGTCAACATTCCCGGCGAGGCAACAGCAGTTGTCACCGCGATCGACGGCCACAAGATGGCGCAGAAGGGCCAGGCCGGTCTCGCCCTCGGCCTAGCCGCCATCGGCTCCTTTATCGCCGGAACGATTGCGACCATTGTGATTGCAGCCCTCGGCGTGCCGATGACCCGTATGGGCCTGCTCTTTGGCCCGGCAGAATACTTCTCGCTGATGATTATGGGCCTGGTGTTCGCCGTCGTTCTTGCCCGCGGCTCGTTGATCAAGGCGATCGCCATGATCCTCGTCGGCATCCTTCTGTCCTGCGTCGGCGCCGACATGGAAACCGGCCGTGAGCGAATGACCTTCGACCTCGAAATGCTGCATGACGGCATCGAGTTCGTCGTGCTCGCCATGGGTATCTTCGGCTTCGGAGAGATCTTCAAAAACCTCGCTGATCCCGAAGCACGAGATGTCGTGCGCAATCAGATCGGTCGCCTCTGGCCGACGCTGCGCGAACTTCGCGAGAACCTCGCGCCGATCCTGCGCGGCACGTTCCTAGGCTCGATCCTCGGTGTTTTGCCGGGCAACGGTGCGATCCTCGGACCCTTTGCCAGCTATGCCGTGGAAAAGCGAATCTCCAAGCGGCCGCAGGACTTCGGCCACGGAGCGCCTGCTGCCGTCGCTGGTCCGGAAAGCGCCAACAATGCCGGTGCGCAGACGTCCTTCATCCCGCTCCTCACCCTCGGTCTGCCGCCAAATGCGGTCATGGCTCTGATGGTCGGTGCGATGATGATCCAGGGGATCGTGCCGGGCCCGCAGGTCATCGAACGCAATCCGGAACTCTTCTGGGGTCTGGTCGCGTCGATGTGGATCGGCAACCTGATGCTGGTCATCATTAACCTGCCGCTGATCGGGCTCTGGGTTAAGCTGCTGCGCGTTCCCTATCGTCTGCTCTTCCCCGCCATCGTCTGCTTTTGCTGCATTGGTCTCTATTCGATCGCCAATGATGCCGCCCAGGTGATGATGGCCGCCTTCTTTGGCTTCATCGGCTATGCGCTTTACAAGCTGGACTTCGAACCAGCGCCCCTCGCCCTTGGCTTCGTGCTCGGTCGGTTATTGGAGGAGAAGCTGCGACAGTCGCTGATCATCTCGGACGGAAACCCGCTGACCTTCGTCCAGTCGCCGCTTTCTGCCACCCTCCTAGCAGTCGGCATGATGGCCCTTATCGTCGCTATCTCGCCCTCGATGCGGCGGGGCAGAGAGGATGTATTCAAAGACGCATAAGCAAACGACCGCAGCGTGCCAAACGGTCCGCTGCGGTCATCGCGGAGATGCTGATTGTGTGTAGAGCTTGAGCGGCCGCTGTTCGCCGTTGATGCTTGCAGTTCAGACGACCGAAATGAAGGCGCAAAGCGGAAATGATTTCTGCAAGGGGGCCGGACGCGGACAGTCTGATGTCGGGGGGGTAAGGGCGAGAGCGGACATACGAGGATCGGGTGCCCCTGTCTGAGTTCCATTCGCCTTGTTGAGGCCCGGACTGAACTTTCCGGTTACTGTTCTGCTTGCTTCCGTTGGAACGGCAAGCAGCTATGGTTAGCTCTGCCAGATGTCAGACGCTCTCTTGTTGCACCCTTTCCGGCGAGCGATTCTCTGTCATGCAGCGTACCTGGGGGGCGAAGCAGCCAGCCTGAACATCCGGAAGCCTATTAATCCGATAGTGCGGACCTCGATCGCTCACGCCCTGATACAGACTGTGTTTCGGCGTGCAAAATTGACCCCATTAGCGGGGTGATCGGCATCCAATTTTGACCCCCTTCGGATTTATCTGACCATCCGTTTTTGACGGCGGATGGAGAGGGAGTTGAAGCGAGTGGATACGATTGCGCGCGTCCGGCGGGCCTTTCATGTTCAAGGCTGGTCGATGAAGAAGATCGCCCGCGAACTGCATGTTTCCCGCAATACGGTCCGCAAGATATTGCGCAGCGACGAGACCGACTTCTCCTATGAGCGCGAGCGGCAACCTTTGCCGAAGACGGGAGTATGGAAGGCGGAGATCGAGCGATTTCTTGCGACGAATGAAGGCAGGCCATCGCGCGAACGGCTGACGCTGATCCGGATTTACGAGGAGCTTCGCGCGCTCGGATACGACGGCAGCTATGATGCGATCCGCCGTTACGCCAAGGGTTGGGCGAAGAACCGCGGATCAGCGACGGCGCAGGCCTATGTGCCGCTCTATTATGCACCCGGCGAAGCCTACCAGTTCGACTGGAGCCACGAGATCGTGCTGATCAACGGTACGACGACGACCGTGAAGGTTGCCCATGTCCGGCTTTGCCACAGCCGCATGATGTTTGCCCGCGCCTATATGCGCGAGAGCCAGGAGATGGTGTTTGACGCCCATGACAAGGCGTTTGCTTTCTTCCGAGGAGCCTGCACGCGCGGCATCTACGACAACATGAAGACGGCGGTTGAGGCGGTGTTCGTGGGCAAGGAGCGGCTATACAATCGCCGCTTCCTGCAGATGTGCAGTCATTATCTGGTGCAGCCTGTCGCCTGCACGCCTGCGTCCGGCTGGGAGAAAGGCCAGGTCGAGAACCAGGTTGGCCTGGTGCGCGAACGCTTCTTCACCCCGCGCCTGAGGGTTAAGAGCCTCGACGAACTGAACGTCTGGCTGCTCGACAAATGCGTCGCCTATGCCAAGGCCCATAGCCATCCGGAACAGACCAACCAGACGATCTGGCAGATGTTCGAAGCCGAGCGCGGCAACCTCGTCCCCTATGTCGGATCGTTCGATGGCTTTCACTGCGTTCCGGCCTCGGTGTCCAAGACCTGCACGGTCCGTTTCGACAATAACAAATACTCGGACCTCTCAACGGCCGTCGGCCGCCCGGTCGAAGTCCACGCCTATGCCGACCGGATTGTCGTCAAGCAGGATGGGACGGTCATCGCCGAACATCGGCGCAGCTTCGGACGCGGCGAGACGGTCTATGATCCCTGGCATTATGTGCCTGTCCTGGCACGCAAACCCGGCGCTCTTCGCAATGGCGCGCCGTTCCGCGACTGGGTGCTGCCGGCGGCGATGGAGAAGGTGCGCAAACGATTGAAGACCGTCGATGACGGCGATCGGCAAATGGTCACCATCCTCGGATGCGTGCCGGGCGACGGTATGATTGCCGTCGAGGCCGCCTGCCAAGAGGCGCTTGATCAAGGCGTCTGCTCGGCTGCCGTCATCCTCAACATCCTGGCGCGACGTCGTGATCCTGCTCCGGCTGCGCCCCTACAAATCCCCGATGCACTGCGGCTGACCCATGAGCCGGTCGCCGATTGCGCACGCTATGACAGCCTCAGGAGGGCAAGCTGATGGAACGCACACAGGTTCTGGAATTGATGAGCACCTTGAAGCTCTACGGCATGCGCAGCGCCTATGACGAGGTCATGGGCAACGGCATCAAACGGCAACATGAACCGCCGCGCATCGTTGGCGATCTTCTGCAGTCTGAGATCGCAGAGAAGCAGGCCCGCTCCATCCGCTACCAACTCAGCATCGCCAAGCTGCCACTCGCCAAGGATATCGACGACTTCGACTTCGCCAACACGCCAGTCAATGAAGGCCTTGTCCGCGACCTGGCCACCGGAGCCTTTGTTGCCGATCAGCGCAATGTCGTTCTCGTCGGCGGCACGGGCACCGGTAAGAGCCACCTGGCTATCGCGATTGCCCGTGCGCTCATCCGCAACGGCACACGCGGCCGCTTCTTCAATGTCGTCGATCTGGTCAACCGGCTGGAGACAGAGACGCGCAGCGGCAAGCAGGGGCGGACGGCCGATTATCTCAACCGTCTCGACTTCATCATCCTCGACGAGCTCGGATATCTGCCGTTCGCCCAAGCCGGCGGTCAGCTTCTATTCCACCTGATCAGCAGGCTTTACGAGCGCACATCGATCATCGTCACCACCAACCTGGCATTCGGCGAGTGGCCCTCCGTCTTCGGCGACGCCAAGATGACCACCGCGCTCCTCGACCGGCTGACCCATCACTGCGACATCGTCGAGACCGGCAACGAGAGCTGGCGCTTCAAGAACAGGCTCTCGAGCCATGCGCCGCCGAGCCCCCGCACCTGGCTCGCCCTCTGCAACCCCGGCCAGCGCCGGGCGATCCAGGTGCTGATCGTCAACATGGGGGTCAACATTGGACGCCGATATGGGGTCAACTTTCCGCGCCGATTGACACCTAATTTTGAGGACAGGAAGAGCGATCGATGAGCAAATCGAATTTCACCGAAGAGTTCAAGCGCGACGCTGTTCGTGCAGATCACGGAGCGAGGCTATCCGGTTGCGGAGGTTTCGCAGCGCCTCGGCGTCAGCCAGCACTCGCTGTATGAATGGAAGAAGCACGTTCGCGAGCGTGATGACTGGCAGAGGGCAACGGCGAGGCACGACGAGATCCGGCAGCTGAAGACGCGAACTGGCTCGCGTCACCGAGGAGCGCGACATCCTAAAAAAAGCGGCCGCGTATTTCGCCAGGGATGCAAAGTGATAGTTGACGCGTTTATTGCCCTGCATCGCCTGCATCGTTTTCGGTGTGCGTGACGATGTGCCGCCTGTCTGCGCGGTTCACGCCGAGTGGGTTTTATGCGTGGCTGAAGACCTCTCTGAGCAGGCGGGCTCAGCGAGGACAAGCGACAGACCGATCTGCTCCTGAAAGCATGGGAACGAGAGCGGCAAGGTCTACGGCTATCGAAAGCTGCACGACGATCTTCTCGACCAAGGCGAGATGTGCTGCCCGAACCGGGTCGCACGCCTGACACGCATTGCCGGGATCAAGGCGCAGATAGGCTACAAACGCCGTCCCGGCAATCTACGGCGGCAGGCCTTCCGATCGTTGTAGATAATGCGCTCGACCGGCAGTTCGACGTCGCAGCTGCCAGACACGCGCCTGGGTCACGGACATCACCTATATCCGGACGCTGTGAGGGCTTCGCCTATCTCGCCATCGTGCATCGATCTCTATTCCCGTCGTGTCATCGGCTGGG
Organism: Allorhizobium sp.; assembly: GCA_965283865.1. Lineage (GTDB taxonomy): Bacteria > Pseudomonadota > Alphaproteobacteria > Rhizobiales > Rhizobiaceae > Allorhizobium. The sequence continues at coordinate 2,136,313 of CBDIQA010000001.1, read as the reverse complement.
CGATGCAAAGCCGCCAAACCACCGACGTCGTATTGCAGGCCCTGCTTATGGCGGTTTGGCGACGCAAACCGAAGGATAAGGTGCTGATCCACTCGGACCAGGGTTCACAGTTCACCAGCATGGACTGGGCTTCGTTCCTCAGGCACCACAATCTGGTTCACTCGATGAGCAGACGCGGCAACTGCCATGACAATGCGGTGGCCGAGAGCTTCTTCAATCTACTGAAGCGAGAGCGGATACGTCGAAAGCGTCTACCGCTCAAGGGACGAAGCCAGGCAGGATGTGTTCGATTACATCGAGATGTTCTATAACCCGAAACGCAAACACGTCAGGAACGGGATGCTGTCGCCCGTCGAGTTCGAAAGGCAGCAGAAAACGTAACCCGAGGGTGTCTACGAAACGCGGGGCTATTCACTCTCCCTTTTCCAGATCGGCAGTGATCTTCTTCGTCACCCAGCGTAAACATCGCTTCTTATGCCCCTTTTCCTTTGATCGGGTTGCGCATGCAACCGATCTGCCCCTCTGCGAAGAAGGGGGAACCCGTCCAGACCCAAAAGCATCCGGGGTGGTGCGGGCGCAAGGGCCAAGAGCCCTTAAGCCACGGCCCGGGTGCTTTTGCCCGAAGGGTTCAAGGTCTTGACGGGTGATGGGGCGCAAGCCCCTTTGGACCATCTAACAATTGACGGAAACGAAAATTCACACAATGGACGCAGCGACAATCTTTTTTCATTGCAAATTATCGATTTTCACGGAATCATCCAACTGCAATTGGTTTTCACACGGAAAAACTCGATTTCATGGACTACGACCTGCAGAGTCAGTATTTAGAGGCTGTCACTGTATTTCACGACCGATGGCTGCCCGAGCGCGCCATACCCGTGGGCTATGCCGCATTGATCAAGGCCTACAAGCTCTCTGTCCCACTCCCCAGAAAACTGGCAGCCATTGGCCCTCGGCACAAAGTATATGAGGCAGATGGCTGGCAAATTCTCACCCCACGCCATCAACCCGCCAACACGCTTGGTGCTCAACTTACATTCGCCCTACGCTATGAAGGCCTCGATCTCTTGGTGCTGAAAGCACTGTTTAGAGCGACGGGCCCCTCACCCATTGCCGATATCGTGCGTTCCGCCCCAACGGGATCCTATGCGCGTCGCATCTGGTTTCTCTACGAATGGCTCTTGCAGGAGCAAATCGACCTGCCCGATGCCGTCACCGGAACTTATGCGCTCGTCGTCGACCCTGACCAGCAATGGGCGATCACTGGATCCAACTCCACGCGCCATCGCGTCAGAAACAATCTCCCGGGCACAGCGCAATTCTGTCCCATGGTATTCAGGACACAGGAGCTGAACGCCTTCGTTCACCGCAATCTCGCCGCACAGGCACGCAGGCTGATCGCAAATGTGCCGGCAGATCTGCTGGCACGTACGGCAGCATTCCTCCTGTTGAAGGATTCCCGTTCCAGCTTCGAGATTGAAGGCGAAGCCCCCCCGCAAGATCGCATCCAGCGCTGGGGCCAGGTCATCGGCGAAGCCGGAAGGCGCGCAATCACCCTGGACGCGCTGCTACGCCTGCAGCGCATCGTCATCGGTGATGCGCGTTTCGTCCAGCTTGGACTGCGCAATGAAGGCGGCTTTGTCGGCGAACATGACCGCAATACCGGGACACCGATCCCCGATCATATCAGTGCCAGGCATCAGGACCTGGAAGGGCTGATGGTGGGGTTGATCGCATTCGAACGCGTAGCGGCTCCCGAACTCGATCCGATCATCGCAGCCGCATGTCTCGCATTTGGCTTTGTCTACATCCACCCATTCGAAGACGGCAATGGGCGCCTTCATCGCTACCTGATCCATCACGTTCTGGCCGCCGGAGGGTTCAGCCCACCCGGCATTGTCTTTCCGGTATCAGCCGCAATCCTTGATCGTATCGACGAGTATAGGCGCACCCTGGAAAGCTACTCCCGACGACTGCTGCCGTTGATCCAGTGGACGGAGACCGAGCGCGGCAATGTCGATGTGCTGAACGAGACTGCGGATTTTTACCGTTTCTTTGATGCGACACCGCAGGCCGAATTCCTGTTTTCATGCGTCGCACGCACGGTGGACGTTGATTTGCCCACGGAAACTGCGTTTTTGGCTCGATACGATGCGTTCAAAAGGCACGTCTCTGTAATCATCGACATGCCCGACCGTCTGATCGATCTTCTCTTCCGCTTCCTGAGGCAGAACGAGGGAACGCTTTCCAAACGTGCGCGAGAAAATGAATTTGCAAACCTCACCGCTACCGAAGTGGCTCAAATAGAGACGATCTACCAGGAGATATCACCCCAAATCGGCGGTCACAACGCGCAGCCCCACTGAGACAGCCCGGATCCTAGACATCAAAGATACGCAACCATCGCTCACGGTCTCAACGTCTCCAACAGACGTAGCCTTCTCGGCGCGTAAAACTTGCTTCCCGATCGGTAACTTCGGCTACCCGCCGAAGCACACAGAGCCGGTGAGTTCAGGCAAGCAACAGAGAGGTACCGGCTGCCGCCATCGCCTCGGCGATGTCCGGCGGAGGCTGTACATCGGTCGCAAGCTCAGCGATCACCTCAAAGCCACAGACCCGGACCAAACCCTCGCGACCGAATTTGCTCTGGTCCGTCACAACCAGCGTGCGTCGTCCGCGCGTGATGACCGTGCGGGCAAATTCCGCCTCATCCAGATCATAATCCATCATACCCTTTGAATTCACGGCACCGGTCGAGATGATTGCGTGGGTTACGGAAAAACGACTGATGAACTCGATAGCCGTACTCCCGAACGCCGCCCCGTTATCGCTGCGTAACTCCCCACCAGCCATGTAAACTTTGTTGTCATTCAGCGTGGCAAGCGTGCGCGCGATGTCGGAAGAGTTTGTCACGACGGTCAGGCGCCGATGACCCAGGAGTTCCCGCGCAAGGAAGCTCGTTGTCGTGCCGGTGTCCATCATGATCGAGTCCCCGTCGCGTATGGTCGCTGCAACAGAGGCTGCGATGGCCCGTTTGGCCTCGCTGTTTTCACGCATCCGGCGTTCGAATGGCGCCTCGCCGACCATGGAAGTCAGGCTCACTGCGCCATGCATCCTGATCAGACTGCCGCCGTTTGCCAACGGTTTAAGGTCTCGCCGGATGGTCTCCAGCGAGACACCGAGTTTACTCGCAAGGGCCGAAAGCGCGACGGTTCCCTCGCGATCCAGAACACGCAAGATCTCTCGCTGCCGTGTTGAAGGGGGCATGACCATCTCCATCCTGCTCGTCACCGCATCGATAGCTCGCGACATCACCAGCTTCAAGTAGACACCACAAAATCGGTCACAAAATCACAAAATGCCACAGATTCGGATTGACAAGCTCTCTCGCTTGACCCGAGACTGCAGGCATACACGCGGTCGTCATCAGATACGAAAAGTACGGGGAACGGCGACCGGGTGCCTTGCCAGATCTAAGCAATCTCAACGGGCTCTACTGGGAGAACTCGAATGCTTCACCATGACCGCATGCCGAGAACTATCGCAGCCGCATTGCTGATGAGTGCCGCCTTCTTCGTCGCACCGGCCTCAGCGCAGGAATCCACCGATCCGATCAAACTGACATTACATGACTGGACAGGCCAGTTGATCACCACCCAGATCATGGGCGAGGTCTTGAAAAAGGCGGGCTATTCCGTTGAGTTTGTTCAGGCCGACTATCTGGCCCAGTTTGCCGGTCTCGAATCCGGCGACCTGCATGTTGCCATGGAAATCTGGGAAACGACCGGCCGCGAGGCGATGGACGCAGCCACGGCAACGGGCAAGGTCGAGAACCTCGGCGAAACCGGCATGCAAGCCAAGGAAGAATGGTGGTTTCCCGAATACATGAAGGAAAAGTGCCCTGGCCTGCCAAACTGGGAAGCACTGAAGGCTGAAGCCTGTGCCGAAGCCTTCTCGACGGCGGAAACAGCACCAAAGGGCCGCTATCTCGGCGGTCCGGTCACCTGGGGTGGATTTGATGACGAACGCGTCGAAGCGCTCGATCTGCCCTTCGAGGTCGTGCATGCCGGAACCGATGCGGCGCTCTTTGCGGAGCTTGAAAGCGCCTATCAGCGCCAGGCACCGATCCTCCTCTGGATCTACGCACCGCATTGGGCCCCGGCCAAATACAAGGGCGAATGGGTCGAGTTCCCGCAATATACCAAGGAATGCTACGAGGACGCCGCCTGGGGGTCAAACCCGGACATGGCCTATGATTGCGGCAAGCCCTTCGGTCCGATCTGGAAGGTCGCCTGGTCTGGTTTGAAGGACAAGTGGCCCGGCGCCCACGAGGCCATCAAGGCCTTCAACGTCGGCAACGACGAAATGGGCGCAATGATCACCAAGGTCGATCTCGAAGGCAAGAAGGTCGAGGAAGTCGTCGCCGAATGGGTCGGCGCCAACGAGGCCAAATGGTCGGAATGGATCAAGAAATAGCCGGACTGGCTTCGGTCGCCCGCGCACTCCCTCGGCGCGGGTGCCCCTTCTTGCGAGCGGCCCTCACGGGCCATCCGTCCTGCGATCCAGCGGAACTGCCATGTCGACTGAAGCCAAACTCGTCTGCCGCAATGTCTGGAAGATATTCGGTGCGGGCGCCCGCGATGCCATGTTCTTAAACGGTAGCAAGCCCAACGCCGAGACGCTCTTAAGCAACGGCCTGGTCGGCGCCGTCCGGGACGTTAATCTCGAGGTGAGATCAGGCGAGATCTTCGTGATCATGGGGCTCTCAGGGTCGGGCAAATCAACGCTGGTGCGCTGCCTGTCACGGCTGATCGAGCCGACATCTGGCGAAATACTCTTCAACGGGGAAAACCTGCTCTCGGCCAGCGAAGCGCGGATGATCGAGATCCGGCGCCATCAGATGGGCATGGTCTTCCAGCATTTTGCGCTTCTGCCGCATCTGACGGTACTCGACAATGTCGCCTTCCCGCTGGAGGTTCAGGGGGTCGACCGCCCGACGCGGGAGGACCGGGCCAGACGCATGGTCGAACTGGTCGGTCTCGCCGGCAAGGAGACCGCCTTCCCGCGCCAGCTCTCCGGTGGACAGCAGCAACGCGTCGGCATTGCCCGCTCGCTCGCGGTAGAACCGGAACTCTGGTTCCTGGACGAACCCTTTTCGGCGCTCGATCCTCTGATCCGCCGCGAGATGCAGGACGAATTCCTGCGCCTGCAATCGGTGCTGAAGAAGACCATTGTCTTCATCACCCACGACTTCGACGAAGCGATCCGGCTCGCTGACCGCATCGCGATCATGAAGGATGGCGAGATCGTACAGGCCGGCACGCCCGAGGAACTGGTTCTGGCGCCAGCCACCGACTACGTCGCCGAATTCACCCGCAACGTCGCCCGTTCCAAGGTCGTCAAGGTCGCCTCGCTGATGAAGGCTGCAACCGGGTTTCTGTCCACGGTCGCCACCTCGCCATCGGCTTCTATTTCGGAAGCCGCACCCCTGTTCGCCACAGCCGGTGACACGCTCGGCGTCGTCGATGCAGATGGCCGGACGGTTGGTCTCCTGCGACGCAGCGATGTCGTCGACGTCATGATGCAGGGCTGAGCCGATGAGCGAGCTAACCGCCTCACCATTCCACACCGACGAGACTGGAAGCGCGCCGTCTGGCAAACGCCTGTTGGATATCGCCCTGGCGCTTGCCGCTTTCGCTATGCTCGTGGCCTGGTGGCTCGGCCCGTCGATCGGAAAATGGGCGTTCGACTATCCACGCGCCTGGCAAATCCCCGCGGCTCGACACATTGGCGGTTGGATGAAATGGCTGGTCAACGAAGCGAGCTTCGGCCTCTTCTCCTTCACTGATGTCACGCGCTTCACCGCAGACCTCATCGACATTCCCTACTCGTTTGCGCTCAGCCTGCTCTCCACCGGCTTCCTCTCTGGCCAAGGATCCGCCGCAGTCCAGATCGTGCCGCCGATCTCCTATCTGGGTGTCATCGTGCTCGTCGGTCTAATGGGATACTATGCTGGCGGCGCCAAGTTGGCGGCACTGGTCATCACGTGCTTCGGATTCCTTGCCGCCTTCGGACAATGGTCGAGCGCCATGGTGACGCTCTCCTCCATCCTGGTCGCTGTTCCGATCGGTGTCGTTCTCGGCCTTCTATTCGGGCTCGCCGGCTACCGCTTCGCGTGGGTGGAACGGGCGATCTCGCCACTTCTCGACCTGATGCAAACCATCCCGATCTTCGCCTATCTCGTACCGATCCTTTTCCTCTTCGGTTTCGGGCCGACGGCCGCCATCGTCGGGACCATTATCTACGCCATGCCGCCCATGGTGCGCATCACCCTTCTGGGCCTGAGGGCCGTGCCGTCAGAGATCCGTGATCTCGGCCAAATGGTCGGCTGCTCGCGCCGACAAATGACCTGGAAGGTCATGGTCCCCTCGGCCGCCGACGCGCTGATGGTCGGCGTCAATCAGGTCATCATGCTCTCTCTCAACATGGTCATCATCGCCTCGATGATCGGCGCCGGCGGTCTCGGCTTCGATGTGCTGGCTGCCCTCCGCCGCCTCGACATCGGCGCCGGTTTCGAAGCGGGTTTCGCGATCGTGGCACTTGCCGTCGCCCTCGATCGCTTGAGCCAGGCCTTCGCGCGAAAGGCAGGCAATCCGTCCATCATGGCGACCAGCGACGTCAGGCTGATGCAGCGCCACCCGTATCTCACAGCAGGTCTTGCCGTGATCGTCTTCAGCCTCGTCGCAAGCCTGATCTCGCCTGCTCTCGCCACCCTGCCCGACAGCCTCACCCTATCGACCGGCAGTTTCTGGAACGAGGTGGTGAAATGGATCAACATCAACTTCTTCGACATGCTCGAGGCGATCCGCACCACCCTCCTCATCCACCTTCTGGTACCGATCAAGCGCTTTCTGGCCGAGTTGCCCTGGCTGGGTGTCGTCGCCGTGCTGGCCATCGCAGGCTACCGCCTCGGCGGGCTGAGGCTTGCTATCCTTGCCGCCACGCTCTCCTTCCTGATCGCGGCGACTGGCCAATGGGAAAAGGCGATGGTGACGGTCTATCTCTGCGGCATCGCCGTGATCATCGCCTGCCTGATCGGCATTCCAATCGGCATTCTCGCTGCAGAGCGTGAGCGGGTCTGGCGCTGGCTGCAGGTGGTGATCGACACGCTGCAGACGCTACCTTCCTTCGTGTATCTGATGCCGGCCGTGATGCTCTTCCGGGTCGGCGACTTCACAGCTCTGATCGCCATCGTTGCCTATGCCGTGGCACCAGCGATCCGCTACACGGCACTCGGGATCCAGCGCGTCGACCCGAAGGTCGTCGAAGCCGGACGTGCCATGGGGTGCACGCCCTTTCAGATCCTCACCAAGATCAAGTTGAAGCTCGCACGTCCCGAACTCATGCTCGGCTTGAACCAGACGATCATGTTCGCCCTCTCAATGCTCGTGATCACGGCCTTGGTCGGCACACGCGATCTCGGCCAGGAGGTCTATATCGCTTTGACCAAGGCCGATACCGGCCGCGGCATTGTCGCCGGGCTCGCCGTTGCCTTCATCGCAATCATCGCCGATCGGTTGATCTCTGCAGGCGCTGCTCGTCTGAGGGAGCGGATGGCATGACCGACATTGCACCGAACACAACACTCGAAGATCGCATCGCGGCGCTGCCCTGCTGGAATGGAGCGCTGGACATCTCCGTGCTCAAGGGTGGCCTCAGCAATGAAAGCTTCCTGGTGGCCGATGCCTCTGGCCGCCACGTCGTGCGCTTCGGGACAGATTATCCCTTCCATCACGTTTCCAGGGCCCGCGAACTCATGACGGCCCGCGCTGCCCACGAGGCCGGGTTCGCTCCGAAGGTGGAATATGCAGAATCGGGCGTCATGGTGTCTGCCTTCCTCGACGCGAAGACGTTTTCGCCAAGCGACGTCGCGGCCGAACGCGAGCGCGTGGCGCTCCTTCTCCAACGATTTCACAAGGAAATGCCACGCCACGTCACCGGTGCGGGCTTCATGTTCTGGCCCTTCCACGTGGTGCGCGATTATGCGCGCACGCTCAAGGCAGGCCACAGCCGGATGATCCCGGAACTCGCCCGATATCTGGTTCTCGCTGAAGAACTGGAAGCCGCGCAGACCCCGCTGCCAATCGTCTTCGCGCACAATGACCTCCTGCCATCCAACATTCTCGATGATGGCGAACGGCTCTGGCTGATCGATTTCGAATATGCCGGTTTCTCGACGCCTATGTTCGACCTCGCCGGTGCGACCTCGAATGCCGGCCTGACAACAGACCAGTCGGAACAGTTTCTCACTGCCTATTTCGGTGGTGTGCCCTCGCCCGAGATCCGCCGCTCGCTCGCCGCCATGCAATGCGCCTCCCTGTTGCGCGAGGCCATGTGGAGCATGACCTCCGAACTCTACCTCGATGCACCGGGGGCCGACTATGTCGGCTATACGGCCGAAAACCTCACGCGCCTCCAAGAAGCGCTGGACCACTACAACTCAGTCTACGGGAAACATGCGTCATGACCCTGCCCTCCCACGCCCAGATCGTCGTCATCGGCGGTGGCATCATCGGCTGCTCCACCGCCTATCATCTCGCCAAGGATCACAAGGCAGACGTTCTGCTCCTCGAACAGGGCGCCCTCACATCGGGTTCGACCTGGCATGCGGCCGGTCTCGTCGGCCAGCTGCGTTCGTCCGCCTCGATCACCCGCGTGCTGAAATATTCGGTCGAGCTCTACAAAGGTCTGGAAGCGGAAACCGGGCTCGCAACGGGCTGGAAGATGACGGGCTGCCTGAGACTTGCGACCAACCAGGACCGCTGGACCGAATTCAAGCGCCTCGCCACCACAGCCGGCAGTTTCGGAATGGAGATGCATCTCGTTTCCCCAGAAGAGGTGAAGCGGATGTGGCCGCTGATGAATGTCGATGATCTCGTCGGTGCGAGCTGGCTGCCGACAGACGGTCAGGCGAACCCTTCTGACATCACTCAGTCGCTGGCCAAGGGTGCGCGCATGCATGGCGCGAAGATCGTCGAAAACGTTCGGGTCATCGGCTTCGAGATGAAGGACGGTCGGATCACAGCTGTGAAAACCACGCTGGGCGACGTCGCCTGCGAAAAGGTCGTCAACTGTGCCGGCCAATGGGCGCGCCAGGTCGGCGAAATGGCCGGCATCAACGTGCCTCTACAGGCGGTCAAGCACCAGTATATCATCACCGAGAAGATCGACGGACTTTCGACCGACGCACCGACAATCCGCGACCCTGACAGGCGGACCTACTACAAGGAAGAGGTTGGCGGCCTGGTGATGGGCGGATATGAGCCCAATCCGCAACCCTGGCTTACCGACAACCTGCCGAATGACTGGGCCTTCCGCCTGTTCGACGACGATTACGACCATTTCGAACAGCACATGATCCAGGCCGTCGAGCGCGTACCAGCTCTGGAGACGGCGGGCGTCAAGCAGATGATCAATGGTCCGGAGAGCTTCACCCCCGACGGAAACTTCATCCTGGGTGCCGCGCCCGAATGCAAGAACATGTTCGTCGGCGCGGGGTTCAACGCCTTCGGCATCGCGTCAGGCGGTGGCGCTGGCTGGGTGCTGGCGCAATGGGTGGTCGACGGCGAAGCACCGCTCGATCTCTGGGTCGTCGACATCAGGCGCTTCGCCGGCATGCACCGCGACCGCCAATGGGTCTGCGACCGCACGCTGGAAGCCTATGGCAAGCATTACACCATCGCCTTCCCGCACGAGGAACATGAAAGTGGCCGCCCGCGCCTCGTCTCTCCGCTCTACGACCGCCTGAAGGCGTCCGGCGCCGTCTTCGGCTCCAAGCTCGGCTGGGAGCGCCCCAATTGGTTCGCGCCATCAGGCATGGAACCGAAGGACGTTTACTCCATGGGCCGGCAGAACTGGTTCGGGCCCGTTGGCGACGAGCATCGCCACGTGCGCGAGGCGGTCGGGGTCTTTGACCAGTCGTCCTTTGCCAAATACGAGCTTTCAGGTCCCGATGCCCTCAAGGCACTCGACTGGATTTGCGCCAACGACGTGAACAAGCCCGTCGGTCGCCTGACCTACACACAGCTTCTGAACACGCGGGGGGGCATCGAGGCGGACTTGACCGTCGCGCGCTTCGCCGACGACAAATTCTACATCGTCACCGGCACGGGCTTCCGAACCCACGACTTCGGCTGGATATCAGATCATATTCCTGCCGGTCTGGACTGCACGCTCTGCGACATTACCGAAGACTGGGGCACGCTGTCGCTGATGGGGCCAAGGGCCCGCGAAGTGCTCGCCGGCGTTACCGCAGCGGATGTCTCCAACACCGCTTTCCCCTTCGGTCATGCGCGGGAGATCCTCATCGCCGGCGCCACCGTCCGCGCGCTCCGCGTCACCTATGTCGGCGAACTCGGCTGGGAACTCCACATACCGATTAACGCGCTCGGGGAAGTCTATGATGTCCTGATGGCAGCGGGCAAAACCCATGACATCCGTCCCATCGGCTACCGCGCGCTGGAATCCCTACGTCTCGAAAAAGCCTACCGCGCCTGGAGTTCGGACATCACGCCGAATGACACACCTTTCGAGGCCGGTCTCGGCTGGGCGGTGAAACTCCGCAAGAACACCGATTTCCTCGGTCGCCGGGCGCTGGAAGGCCTGGCCGGCCGGCCGCTCAAGAAACGGTTGATGGGTTTCACCGTCGACGACCCCTCGATCGTGCTCGCCGGACGCGAGACGATCCTCAGAAACGGCAAGCCGGTCGGCTACCTGACCAGCGGTGGCTATGGCTACACGCTCGGTAAGAACATCGGCTACGGCTATGTCCGCAACGCCGAAGATATAAGCGACGACTATCTGAAGAGCGGAACTTACGAGCTCGTAGTCGCGGCGGAAAAGACGCCGGCCAACCTTCACTTCGGGCCGATGTTCGACCCGGCCATGCACAAGATCAAGGCCTGAGGTTTCGATATGTCTTTTCGCGCGGACCGTCACGTCCACATCCTCATCATCGGCGGCGGGGCCATCGGCACCTCCGTCGCCTACCACCTCGCCCGCGACGGCGCGAAGGATGTCCTCCTGGTCGAAAAGGCCATGCTTACCCATGGCTGCACCTGGCATGCGGCAGGCCTTGTGGGCCAGCTTCGGGGAAAGCGCAATCTCACTCGGCTGATGCAGAATTCCGTCGCGGTCTTCGACCGGCTGGAAGAAGAGACCGGTCAGCATATCGCCTGGAAGAAGGTGGGCTCGCTCAGGCTTGCCGGAAGTCCTGAGCGCTGGAGCGAAATCCGCCGTTCGATGACCCAGGCAAAGAGCTTCGGCGTCGAATGCTACTCCCTCTCTGCGGATGAGGCAGCGAACCGTTTCCCATACATCGTCAAGGAGAGTATCGAAGGGGCAGCGTTCATCCCCGGCGACGGCTATATCGATCCCTATTCTCTGACCATGGCCTATGCCAGGGGCGCGCGGATGAACGGTGTGAAGATCGAGGAAGGGGTAACGGTCGAGGAGATCGTCATCGAGAACCGCCGGGCCGTCGGCGTGGTGACGAATGGCGGGACGATTTCCTGCGATATTCTCGTCAATTGCGCCGGGCTCTGGGCGAAACGCGTTGGCGAGATGGCCGGCGTCCCGCTGGCAGCGGGCGTCGTGGAACACCAGTATTTCCTCACGGAGAAGAAACTCACCCTGCCGCCAGACCTCACGACCTTGCGCGATCCCGACAACAACTTCTATCTGAAGCCGGACACCGGCTCCTTTGCCATCGGCGGCTGGGAGGATGGCACCAAGGGCTGCTGGCGCGGCAAACCGCCGCTCGACTTCGGCCGCGAACTCTTCGAGCCAAGCTGGGAGCGACTGGAACTCTTTGCCCTGCCCACCGCCACCCGCATTCCCACGCTCAACGAAATCGGCATCCAGACGGTGATCAATGGCCCGATCCCCGTGTCCTTCGACGGCGAGCCGATTATGGGGCTGGCTCCCGAGCTCGATAATTTCTATGTCGCCTGCGGCTTCACCGCCGGCATCGCCGCCTCTGGTGGTGCCGGCCTCGCACTATCCAACCTCATCCTGCACGGCGATGCCGAGCTCGATCTCTGGCCTTTCGACGTCCGTCGCTTCGGTGCTGTCCATGCCCAGGGACGTTATCTGGAAGAACGCGCCATCGAGGCTTACGGCGCCTATTACAAGGTCCATTGGCCCGGCGAAGAAGCGCAGGCGACGCGAGGTCTGCGCCGATCGCCCCTGCATGAGACCCTGGCGAAGAACGGCGCCGTCTTCGGCTCCAAGTTCGGTTGGGAACGTCCCAACTGGTTTTCAAAAGGGGGCTCCGATGCGAGGGACATCCCCTCCTTCGAGGGCAAGCCGAACTGGTTCGACGCCGTTGGAGACGAGGTGAAGGCGATCCGCGAACGCGTGGCACTCATCGATCAGTCCTCCTTCTCCAAGTTCGAGATCAGCGGGCCCGGCGCATGGGCTGCCATGCAGCGGATCGCGGCCAATGATCTGTCCGGCCCGCCGGGCAAGGCCGTGTACACCCAGCTCTGCAACGAGCGCGGCGGCATCGAGGCTGATGTGACGATCCTTCATCTCGCCGACGATCTGCTCTACCTGATCACCGGGTCCGGCTTCGGGGTCCGAGACGGAAACTGGGTCTCCCGCCACCTGCCGGCAGGTGTCCGCCTGCGCGACGTCACAAATCGCTTCGCCACCCTCAACATCTGCGGACCGCGGGCGCGTGGCGTCCTGCAAAGTACCTCAGACGACGACCTCTCGAACGAGGCGTTACCATTCCTGGCCGCCAGACGCATCGACATCGGCTCAGCCTCGGCGCTCGCGGTTCGCATCGGCTATGTCGGAGAACTAGGCTATGAACTCTATATCGAGCAGGAATACGCGGCTCATGTTTATGAGACGCTGAAAGCAGCGGGAGAACCCTTCGGTATCGCCGATGTCGGATACCGGGCCATTGATGCGGCCCGCATGGAAAAGGGCTATCTCTACTGGTCCGGCGACATCACGCCCGACTACAATCCCTATGAGGCTGGTCTCGGCTTCTGCGTCGCGCTCGACAAGGGCGACTTCATCGGCCGGGAGGCTCTGGCGACGATCAAAGCCGCCGGGGTGAAGCGCAAGCTCGTCTCCTATACCGTCGAGGGTTACGCACCTTTTCACGGTGGCGAAGCGGTTCTGCTCGACGGCAAGGTCGTGAGCTCGACGGCCAGCACCGGCTATGGCTACACGCTCGGCAAGACCATCGCCTTCGGCTACCTGCCAACCGAGCTCGCGGCCGGCGAGCAGTTCCAGATCGAGGCCTTCGGCAGGACCTATGAAGCCCGCCGGGGGGCCCGGACCCTCTATGATCCCAGAATGGAGAGGCTGAAGGCATGAGCGAAGAGACAGAGATCGCGCTCGCCCGCGAAGCGGTGAAGACGCTCCCCATTCTGGCCGGTCACGACGGCCCGATCGAACGCCTGGGTGGACTGACCAATCTTGTTTTCCGCGTTGGCGATCACTGCCTGCGCATCCCGGGCAAGGGCACAGAGGAGTACATTGACCGGATCAACGAAATGATTGCGACAGAGGCAGCCGCCCATGCAGGCGTCGGCCCTGATGTGCTTTATGCAGACGCCTCGAGCGGCATCTTTGTCTCCCGCTTCATCGGGGGTGCCGTTACCATGACCCCGGCCCTGTTTCGCAGCATTGAGGGCGCCCCCGCGCGTGCCGGCCGAGCATTCCGAAAACTCCATGACAGCGGCGCGGTCTTTCCCGCGCGCTTCGAACTGTTTTCGATGATCGACAGTTACCTTGGCATCCTCTCCACGAAGTCGGTCACGCTTCCGAACGGGTATCGCGACGTCCTAAATGAGGCAGAAACCGTACGAGCCGCCTTGTCTGCCCATTCTCTGCCGAGTGTCGCATGCCACTGTGATCCGTTATGCGAGAACTTCATCGATACCGGCGACAGGATGTGGATTGTCGACTGGGAGTATTCTGGCATGAACGATCCGATGTGGGATCTTGGCGACCTCAGTGTGGAGGGTGAATTCGACAGCGAGCAGGAGGAAGAAATGATCCTTGCTTATTTCGGCGGGGAGCCCTCTGCCGCCGAGCGTGGGCGCATCATCATTTACAAGGCAATGTGCGACCTTCTCTGGACACTCTGGGGCTTGATACAGCTCGCAAACGACAATCCTGCAGACGACTTCCGCAGTTATGCCGATAGGCGCTTCGCCCGTTGTAGAGCGCTGATGGGTACACGCCTGTTCGCCGAAGCAATAAAGGCGCTTGCGACGTCCAAGTCGGCTGACACATGACAGGCCATAAGGTCCTTTTGCCGATCGTTTGTCGAGAAGCGATCCAATACACAACCGTCACGAAACGCGAGAAACACCTGGTACGGAAGCACCCAACAGCAATTGGACAAAAGCATCCTGACAGGAAAAAACCGTCAGCCCTTTCATTGGAAGTGCGATAAAGCCGTCTGCAGTCTCAGATCAGATCAAGTCTTTCGCCCCCCTCGCCGCGCAAATCCTGCCCCGGCTGGCCAATACCACAAACAATCGCCACACTTGACCAGCTTCGGCGTTGAATTCGCGCCGCGCATGCGTTCCGGCCAATGCGGCTCTTTCCCGACCAAATCTCTCCACAAGCGATACGACTGAAGCATTACAGCAACGACGGCCACGGGCCCGAGCCTGAGCCTGAGCCTGAGCCGGCAGGATTGTTGCGTGCGACAGCAGTGTCACCCTGTCGGGTCGGCGTTCGTCGACTATGACAAAATTTCGGCCCGTCGCTCAAATGTCTTCAAACCTTTCTTGAAGCCCATCAAAAAGGGCGCAATGCTGCCGAAAGCCTCATCTTGATCCGTGGCATCTTGGACGATCAGATCTGCGAAATGGCCTGGTGCCAAGCCATAGGCGGGTCGTAGCAGCATTTCTCCCGGAGAGCATGCCCATGGGCGGCAGCGGCTGGCACTCTTGTGGCTCTTTGGAATGCCCGTCTATTCGCCCACTTTGTCGAGAGCCTGACCGTGCGAGCTGATTTCAGGCGCTACTTCGATGGGGCGCCAAACACGAACTCCACAGACGTGAGTGGCCAGCAGCCTGAGGTCCACTCGATCGTGCAGCCATTGCCGTCCTCGTTACGGGCGTTCAGGTGAAACACCGGTGTTCCCGGCGTCAGTCGCAGGTTGTCAGCCTCGTCCGCCGACGAGAAACCGCCGCTAATCCGAGTCTCGACCCTCCGGAAGGCGGCGATGCCATTGGCGCGGAAGACATCCGTCACCGACTGACGTTCGGCATAGAGCGCCTCGAAATCGGGAAACCGATCGGCGGGAAAGTGCTTGTCGTTCACATAGACGGGCTGGTCGCCGATCAACCGCAGACGCCGTAGGTGGATGATGCCTGCGCCCTCGGCGATGCGCAACCGCGCTGCGAGTTCGGCAGTCGCCAGTTCGCGCCGCACAAAGCGTGTATCGGTGGTGATGGGTGCGCTGTGGGTCTCGATATTCTCACGAAACGGATGGCCATCGCGGACGGAGAAGATCGCTGGCGGCCTGCGCACGAAGATGCCCACACCCTTGCGCGCCGTCAGGTGTCCTTCGGCTTGCAACTGCTGGAGCGCTTGGCGCAGCGTGATGCGGGTGACGCCGAGGCTTGCCGCCAGATGCGTTTCGCCAGGCAATTGGCTGCCTGGCCTCAAGGCTCCGCCTTCGATCAGGCCAAGGATATGGTCGCGGATCTGCTGCCATATCGGCATGTCGCTGCGTGGTCCAAAGACCAGGCCCTCAAAGGTGGCGAGAGGGATTTCGGGCGTGTCGAGCATCATGGTTTCCGGTTCAGGCGGCTGAGGCAATCGCGGATTCGGTCTCTATCAGACTATGTGCCGAATAGACGAGCCGACCGCCGACGAAGGTCGCCACCACGCTCGGGTGGCGCATGTCCTTCGCATCGACGAGGATGACGTCGGCGCGTTTTCCCTCCGCGAGGCGCCCCCGATCCTCAAGCCCAGCAGCGGCTGCGGCGTTGGCGGACACGAGATGCCAGACCTTGGCGAAGTCAGCATCATCAGGGAATGCCAGCCTGAACGCGGCATGCAGTGGTGACGGATAGTGGTAGTCGGAGGCAAGCACGGTGCAAAGCCCGTCGCGGATTGCCGTCGTTGCATCAAGCGCTCCATTGTGGCTCCCACCACGCACGACGTTAGGGGCGCCAAGAATGACATGTTCGCCGGCGGCACGGGCTTCTGCAGCCGTCTCCAGCGTCAGCGGAAACTCCGAAGACACAGCCCCCAGTGCCCGGAAATGTCGGCGCTCGTCGGGAGACGCCTCGTCATGGGCGAGGAGCACGTTGCCGTTGTCGCGTGCTGCTGCTGCCAGTTGTTCGATGGCGCCTGCTACCTCTCCGCGCCGTGCCCAGACGTCGTCGAGTAGCGCCAAGTAATCATCCCGCGACAAGCCGGAGCGCTCGGCCATCTGCCCGATCTTACGGGCGATCGTCCCCTTCAGCACCGAACCCGTAGTATGGTCGTTCAGGGCCACGAGCGGCTTCGGGTCGAGCGACAGCCATTCGATCACCTGCGACAGCGCATCGAGCGCGAAGGTTTCCCAGCGCAGGTGCAGGCGCGTGTCGCAGACCAGATGCGGTCGGGCAGCGCCAAGCGCGGTGACGAAGTCGCAGGCGGCCTGCAGGGACCGAAGGCCGGGCTCCCAGGACACCGTCACGCCGTGAAAGGCGGTGGTGATGCCGTTGGCCACCAGTTGCCGGTCGGTGTCGCGCAGAGCGAGACCGACGTCGAAGCGTACACCCGGCCGCGGCATGATCTGCCGCTCGAAGCCGTCGCCGTGGATGTCGACAATGCCCGGCAGCACGAGCAAGCCCCCGGCATCGATCTCGCGGCCGCCATTTTTGCTGCCCGCCAGCTTGCCGCCTTCGATGAAGAGGTCGGTGCGTTCGAGCTTGTCAGGGCCCAGCACGGTGCCGTTGCGAATGGTCCAGTTCATCCGTCTCTCTCTGTTCCGTTTTTCGCCATTGGGCCGTCAGATTGTCACGTGCCCGTCACGTCTGGCCGCTAGGGATAGTCGCAGAAGATGCTCCTGTCTATACAGCAAAGGAAGATATCATGATCCGCTCCCTTCTCGCAGCCTGTGCAATCTCTCTCGTCTCCCTGGCGCCAGCCGCAGCCGAAAGCGTCAAGTTCGCCGTCACCGACATCGAGGGCCTGGAAGCCCTGCAGCAGGAATTCGGCGGCTTTGAAAAGGCCCTCGAACAGGCGACCGGCCTCGAAGTCGAGCTCTTCCCGGTAAGCTCGCGCACCGCAGCCGTCGAGGCAATGAATTCCGGACAGGTTGATCTCGTCCTCACGGGCCCTGCCGAATACGTCGTCATGAAGGAGCTCACCCAGCCGCAGATCGTCGTCGCCTGGCAGCGTCCGGACTACTTCGCTCAGATCGCCGTCCTCGCCAATGGTCCGATCCGTACGGTCGAAGACCTGAAGGGCAAGAAGGTATCCTTCGGCTCGGTCGGCTCGACCTCTCAGCATCTTGGGCCGGCCCAGACGCTCACCGACTACGGCCTCAAATACAATGAGGACTACGAACCCGTCATCCTCGCCCGCAACGTTGCCGCGGAAGCGCTGATCCGTGGCGACATCGCCGCTATCGGCCTTAACTTTGGCCATCTTGCCTCCGTCCGCGAAGCCTTCCCGGATGTCGCCTTTGCCGTGGTCGCCCGTGGCCGTGATCTGCCGAACGACATTCTCGTTGCCCGCAAGGACCTGGCCGAGGAGACCGTCGCAAAGATCCGCACGGCCTTCACCGAAAAGGGCACCGACATCATGGCTGCTGTTCTCCAGGGCGAAGACAATCAGAAGTTCAAGGGTGGCTTCTTCCTGACCGACGTGAAGGACAGCGACTACGATTACGTCCGCTCGATGTATCGCACGATCGGCGTCGACACCTTCAACGACTTCGTCAACTGAGCGGATTTCCCCGAGCCAGCGAACGGGTCGGCGCCATCAGCGCCGACCCTCGCCATATCCGCAGAAAGAAGACCGCCATGGACGTTATCAGCACACAGGGCCTGAAGAAGGGTTATGCCAACGGGAAGCCGGTGTTTTCCGGCGTCGACATCCGCATCCGGGGCGGCGAGCGCGTGGCGCTGGTCGGCGCCAACGGAGTGGGCAAGTCGACGCTCCTCAAATGCCTGATCGGCCACACGCCATTCTGCGATGGTGAGATCTCGACGCTTGGCGAAGCCTTTTGCCGCGCGCCGAACGGGTCGCAACTCAAGCGCATGCGCCAGCAGATCGGCTTCGTGTTCCAGCATCATGGCCTCGTCCGTCGGCAGTCGGTGCTGACCAATGTCGTCCACGGCAAACTCGGGCTGCCCGGCACCTGGCGCGCCTGGCATCAGGCGATTGCCGAGCGAGAAAGTCGCGAAGAGGCAATGGATGCGCTTGATCAGGTGAAGCTCTCCCACAAGGCGACCGCTCGCGCCGACGAACTCTCCGGCGGCCAGGCGCAGCGCGTCGCGATCGCCCGCGCCTTGGTGCGCAAGCCCAGGCTGATGATCGCGGACGAGCCGGCCGCAAGCCTTGATCCGACGGCCGGCCGTGACGTCATGGCGCTGTTCTCCGACCTCGTCCGCGAAAAGGGCATCACGCTGGTCTATACGACCCACGACATGGAGCATGCATTGAGTTTCGCCGACCGCATCGTCGCGCTGAAAGCAGGCCGCATACATTTCGACCTCCCGGTTGCCGATGTCGATCGCGAACGCCTGGATGGTGTCTTCCATGCGTGATGCTGTGCCTGCCCGTTTCTTCCGTGCCTCGCCCTTTGCCTTTGCCGTTCTGGTCGCTCTTGGTGCGCTCTTGATCGTCTCGGCCACGCAGGTCGCGCCGACACCGAACCAGTTGATCAACGGCGCTCCGAGAATGGCAAACCTGATCGAGCGCATGCTGCCGCCGAGCCTGGAACCCGGTTTCCTGATGCGCGTCACCTGGCGGACGATCGAGACCTTGCAGATCGCTTTCGCCGGCACCGTCATCGGTGTGCTACTGAGCCTGCCGATCGCTTGGCTCGCCTCGCGCACGCTGTCGCCGATCGGACCGTTCCGCCACGTCTTCAAGGTAATGATCTCGCTGTTCCGCACGGTGCCTGACATGGTCTGGGCGCTGCTTTTCGTCGCCTCCATCGGCCTTGGCGCTGTCGCCGGCACAATGACCATCATCATCGACACGATTGGTTTTTGCGGCCGCTTCTTCGCCGAAGCTATCGAGGATGCCGACAAGGAGCCGCAGGAGGCTCTGTTTTCCGCCGGCGCCGGGCGGTTCTCGGTGCTGTCGGGTGCCGTCGTGCCGGATATTATGCCGTCCTTGATCAACACCTCACAGTTCGCACTTGAAAAGGCCGTTCGATCCTCGGTGGTGCTTGGCCTGGTCGGTGCCGGAGGCATAGGTCAGGAACTGAAAGTCGCCTTCGACCTTTTCCAGTATCGCAATGCCTCGACCATCATCCTGGTGATCTTTGCGATCGTTCTTGCGATGGAGCTTGCGACCGACCGGCTGCGGCAGAAGGCGCAATGAGGAGTGGCCGTCGTGCAACTAATGCAGTGCCATTAGATAATCTCCCCAGTCCTTAAAGCATAGCGCGAACGCTTTCGTTGGCAGTGTCGATGGGGGCGGACAGATTTCTGTCGGCCCCGAGCTTGGCACCACCTGGCTTGGAGCCAATGTAACCTCCGGAGGTTCGTAGCGGAATATTTCTGCTATCGGCCCTTTGCGGACGTGCGCCGCCGTAAAAACTGTCGCTTCGCCATTCTGCACATCGAGAATTACGGCGCTGGCTGCTAAAGTAGGCGCCTGATCCACCATTTATCACTCCGGGTCAGATCGGTTGAAGTCATTTCGTTGTGATCGAGCCGCGCTTCTCGGCAAGCGCGGCGAAGACTGAAGCCAACAGTGCAAGCGCGGTAGACAGAAGCATTATGGAGAACAGCGCATAGGGCGCGTTGCCTTCCGTCAGCACGGCGCCCGTGACCGAGGACAGGGTAGCCCCACCTGCAAGCGTAATCGCGCCGGCCAGTCCGGCGGCACTGCCAGCAAGGTGAGGTCGTACGGAGAGAGCACCGGCATTGGCACTTGGCATAGTCAAGCCATTGCCAATGCCAACCAGAATGCAAAAGCCCAGCAGCAAAACCACATTCCTCACTTCAGCGAAAAGCAGGCACAGGCAAATCACCGGACCACTGCAAGCAATGATCCGCCCAACTATCATCATGGTCGTCAGTTGATATCGGCCGGCATAGCGTCCAGACAGGAAGCTGCCGAAGACAAAGCCAGCAGTAATGCTGCCGATGAAAAGACCAAGCGCAGCCGAAGACACGTTGAATATCGCAGCGACAAGGGGAGCCCCGGCGAGAAACGCGTAGACCGTGCCGACGGAAAACCCCATGCACAGCGCATAGGCCCAAAAGCGGGGCGCGCGGAAGAGAGCTGGATATTCGCGGAACTGCTGGGCGATCGTGCCAGATCGGGTTTTGTTGGTTTCAACGAGCGCGATCCAACACAGGATCAACATCGTGATGCCTGCTAATGCAAGGCCCCAGAAAATTGCCCGCCAACCAATCGCCTCATCTACCACGCCGCCGAGCGCCGGGCCGATCATCGGTGCCAACGCCCAGATCATCGCTGCGTAGCCGATCCGGCTGGCAGTCCGCTCCTTGCCTGCCGTATCTCTGATTATTGCCATCGAAACCGGATAGCAGCAGGTGATTGCCGCCTGGAGCGAACGGAATGCAAGAAAGGAAACGATATCGGGTGCAAGAGCACAACCGATGGACCCAAGCGTGAAGAGGACGAGGCTGACGATGACGATCGGCCGACGCCCGAATCGGTCGGACATTGGCCCCATGATCAGTTCCAGTATGACGGCGACGGCTGCATAACCCGAAAGAGACAGGCTCACCAGCACATACTCGGTCTGCAAATCTCTTGTGATGTGCACCAGCGACGGCAGGAACACATTTAATGGTAGCACCGAAAGGGCGCATAAAAGGGTCAACGTCAAAAGCTGAGGCGGACGTTGTGTGTTGAGTTGTGCACGTTGGCTTTCTAATGTCATTGCGGCCCCTTTTACGAGGCCGGCAAAAGAGAGAGGCGCATGACCAGTCCCTTCGCCGGCATTATCCGGATCAGGTTCAAAGGGTCACTGCGCTGCTTTCGCCCAACAGTATCTCAGCCCTTTGGCAGGGCACCCCTCGGTACTGATGAGACTAGCGTAAACTCTGAAAAACGCACATGGAATTTGGGCATGAATTCTGTCGCTGCGACCCTGATCGCGGGGAGGCCCGATTACTCAGGCATCCGTGACCGCTTCTGGCGCACAGGCGACGTGTCTGCTTTCAGTTGTGTGTCAGAAGGGCCTGTATGACCGACAAGAAGGCGCTGAGCTGCCCCGCGCAAATGCTAACCTCACCTCCGGCTCTCCACTCCCGAGCTGAAATAATTGCCGCTCTCCCGGTGTTGACCTCAGCCCAAACCCTGGGCAAAAAGGTGGCATACACGTTCACTCGCGGCGAAAAAAGATAGGGAAATCAAGGCCATCTTGTTAAACCCTTAAAATTACGTGAGTATCCAGGTCCTCCAGGCAGGCCATGATAGGTCGGTTTTCCGCTTAAAATCAGTGACTATTTCTCACAGAAAACAGCGACGCCTTCTCAACGACTTGAGCAACCGTAGCTGCAGTCCTTAAGGATATCCGTCGTATTCAAACGGGTCTTGCGAAATTGGCTGGTGACCAGAAGATGTAGAGGTCCTCGTTCGTAGCATTCCGCGAAACTTTGGATCAGAGATATGCCGCATCTCTCCATTCAAGCGGTGCACCGCCTCCCCTTTACCTTCACTGAAGGATCCCTGTGCTTCACGCTCTCGAAGGTGCCGTTTGCTTCACGACATAATCAATCCACCGTCCACGTTGATTGTCTGTCCCGTAATGTATGCCGCATCGGCTGATGCCAGGAACGCGACGAGAGCGCCGACTTCGGCGGGTGTTCCAGCACGGCCCATCGGAATGCCTTCGACCCATTCGGTCATCAGTTCGCCCGGGCCGTAATCGCCCAGCATCTTGCCCCATACTCGATCATTGTAGTCCCACATCTCGGTGTGGATGATGCCAGGGCATATCGCATTGACGGTGATGCCTTCTCTCGCCAGCTCCTTGGCAAGGCTCTGGGTCAGTCCCACTACGCCGAACTTCGAGGCGGCGTAGTGGGGGGTGTAGATGAAGCCTTGGCGTGCCTGCCCGGAGGCAGTGTTGATCAGGCGCCCCTTAGTACCGCTGGCGCGGAAACGGGCCACGGCTTCCTGACAGCAGAGGAAAACGCCCTTAGTGTTGACGTCGAGGTTGAGGTCCCACTCGCGCTCGCTGAGATCCTCGACTTTGGCGATTGTGATGACGCCGGCATTCTGGACCGAAATGCTCAGAGGCCCTAGACGCCCCTCTGCTTCGGTATAGGCCCCGCGCACGGCGGAAGCATTGGTGACGTCGAGTTGCAGGCCAAGCGTTTCGGCGCCCGTCTCTTCTGCAAGCCGCAAGGCGACGTCTCTTGTGTCAGGCTCAATCGCTGCGATTGCGACCTTGGCGCCCTCTTCGGCAAAGCGGCGGGCAATGCCCAGTCCAATACCCTTGTTGCCACCGGTCACGAAGACGGTTTGGCCGGAAAAACGCTGCATGGTCCTACCCCTCCTAAATGCAGCCAATCCGACAGTCCGCCCAGCAGCGGGCGTCAGGCCGTCAGACGGGCCGCTGTGAACTTGTCCGTCACGAGGACGTCGATAATTCCCATTCTGAGGGCACCGACGATCGCTTCGGTTTTCGATTCTCCGCCAGCAAGCGCCATCACCCTGTCGGCCTTGCGCAGGTCTTCTAGCGAGATCCCAATGACCCGCTCGTTGAGCGGTGTTTCGACCGGCTTACCGTCACGGTCATAAAAGCGGAACGAGATTTCACCGACCGCTCCCGCGTCGTGCAACATTGCCATTTCCTGGCGCGAGAAGACGTTGCCGGAGCGAGCCAACAGTTCAGACGGCTCAACGGCGCCAATACCGATGATGGCGAGCGTCAGACGGCCGAACAGGTCCATCGTGCCCCTCACAACAGGGTCAGCCAGCATGACGAGCTTAGCCTCCCGCGACGAGGTGATGCCCTGGACAAGCAGCAGGCGCGGCTCACCGCCGGTAAGCTTTGCAAGCCTTGCGGTGAGCTGGGTGGCATGGGTCTGAACCGTGGCCTCGCCCATTCCGCCCAAGATCTGGACGATGTATTTGGCTCTCCCCGTCTTTAGCGGATGAATATTGTCGACCATGCGTAGAATGGTCTGGCTCCAACTGGACACCCCGATGATTTCATCCTGCTGCAGGGTGACTTCGACGAAGTGAGCAGCCGCCTCGCCTATGCGGGCCATGATCGCGCCATCGCGGTCTTCCGAACAGTCGATGACGATCGCCTCTGTCAGGCCGTAACGATCACGCAGCGCCATTTCCAAGTCGGCAAAGGTGCCGGGCGGGGGAATAATCGTCGTTCTGACAATCCCTTCCATCTCTGCTCGCTTCAGCATGCGGGAAACGGTAGCCTGAGACATATGCATGATCTCGGCAATCTCGGCCTGCCGCTTGCCCTCGGCGTGATACATCTGCGCGACCCGGGCGATAAGTCGAAGCTCGTTGAGACGTCCCATAAACCCCTCCGGTGAGTGAATTTTTATTCACCCATAGATGAAGTCGATGAGACGGTCGAGCGGAAGATTGCATCCTGCCAGATCGTCAGTCGCCTGCTGACATCACTGTCTTTTGCTTCGAGCGTCGCCGTCTTGCGTGGCAGGGCCTTGATTGCCTCGATACTGCCCCAGAGACCAAGCGTCAGCCCAGCAAGGTAAGCAGCGCCAAGTGCGGAGGCTTCGGCGGCATCGCATTGGATGACGGGATGGGCAAGCGCATCAGCGACGCATTGCATGAGGAAGGTGTTCTTGCTGGGCCCGCCATCAACAAACAACCGACCCAGCGGCGCCGGAGACTGTGCCTCCATAGCCTTGAAAACGTCATGGACCTGAAAACCGATGGAGTCGGTGACAGCACGCGCCATCTGCGCACGGGTCGTGTTAAATGTGATCCCGGAAAACAGGGCGCGTGCATCAGCATGCCAATGGGGCGCACCGAGCCCAACAAAGCCCGGCACGAAACCTGGCCCCTCGGGTTCCGCGGTCTTCGCAAGATCGACCAGCGCCTGAACGTCGGTCAGTCCAAGGATCTCCACCATCCATGGCAGAGACGCGGCAGAGACCAAGATATTGCCTTCGAAGGCATAGGTCGGCGTGCCACCGAGCGACCAGGCAATTGTCGTGGTGATGCCGTTCTTCGGCGCAATGAAATGCGGCAGGGTCGTCATGATCGACGAGCCTGTGCCAAAGGTGACCTTTCCGTCGCCAGGTTCAAACGCACCATGTCCGAAGAGGGCGGCGTGGCTGTCACCAATCGCAGCCGCCACCGGAATGCCATTCGGCAGACCGGGCACGTCAAGGGTTTCTCCGAAGTGCGAGGCGCTGTCGCGAACTTGCGGCAGATAAGCCTTGGGCACACCGAACAGTGTGCAAAGCTCATCGCTCCAGTCCATTTGCCTCAGGTCAAGCAGCTGGCTGCGCGCCGCGTTTGAAGCGTCACAGGCATGCACCTTTCCGCCGGTGAAACGATGGATAAGCCAGGAGTCGATCGTGCCGAGGCGGAGCTCCCTGCCCTCAGGAGCACGATCAAGGAGCCATTTCATCTTCGGTCCGGGAAACATTGGATCGATCGGCAGGCCAGTGAGTGCCTCGACCCGGGCGGAATGACCGGCTGCGTTCAGCTCAGCGCAGACGGGGGCGCTGCGGCGGCACTGCCAGCTAACGACCGGCCCGAGCGGTTCACCGGTCTTACTGTCCCAGATAGTCACGGACTCGCGCTGGTTGGAGATGGCAATCCCAGCAATAGACACCGGCGGCGCATCGACGAGGCAGACGGCAATCGCTTCAAGCACGGACTGCCAGACGCGCTTGGCATCCTGCTCCACCCAACCGGGCTGTGGATGCGAGATGCCGACGGGCGAAGAGCCTCGTGCCATGATAATGCCATCGCTCGACACCAGCACAGCCTTCGAGTTCGTGGTCCCCTGGTCAATGGCGAGAATGGCGGTGATCATGTCGAGCTCCGAATGCGATCAGATGCCGCCGTTCTTCGTCCGGCGGCATCCTGAAGAATATCAGCGGTTAGCTGCGCCCACGCTTGCGCGCCAGCAGTTCCTCGGCAGCCTTTGCAATAGCCTCCGGAGCCATGCCGAATTCGTCGAGCAGGAACTCCGCCGATCCGGTTGGCGCAAAGATGCCGGGAACCCCGAGGATCTTCATCGGAACCGGCGCTTCCGAGACGACCACTTCGGCGATGGCGGAGCCCAGTCCACCATAGACGGAGTGTTCTTCGGCCGTGAGGATTGCGCCAGTTTCGCGAGCTGCCGCCACCACACTTTCGACGTCGATCGGGCGGACGGTCGCCATGTTAAGCACGCGCGCCTCGATGCCGCGCGAGGCAAGGATCGTGGCTGCCTTCACGGCGCGGTGGGTCAGCGTTCCATTGGCGATTAGCGTTATAGCATCGCCGTCGCGCAGGAGGTTGGCCTTTCCGGGCTCAAATACATGGCTCGGCGGAAGAAGGTCCGGCACACCGACGCGGGACAGACGCAGGAAGACCGGGCCTTCATAGCGCGCCGCCCATTCAACAGCGGCTGCCGTTTCAATGGAATCGCACGGCGCAATCACCGGGAGGTTGGGTAACACCCGCATCCAGGCAAAATCCTCGATCGAATGATGCGTCGGACCCAGTTCACCATAGGCCATACCAGAGGAGATGCCGACAAGCTTCACATTGGCATTAGAATAGGCGATGTCGGCCTTGACCTGCTCAAGCGAGCGACCGGTCAGGAAGCAGGACGCACCACAGACGAAAGGCAGCAGGCCGCCATTGGCGAGGCCAGCACCGACGCCGACCATGTTCTGTTCGGCAATGCCAACATTCACCAACCGGTCCGGCCATTTTGACTTGAACCCGCCGAGCTTCGAGGAGCCGACGGAGTCATTACAGACAGCAACGACCTTTGAGTTCTCAGCACCAAGGCGCTCAAGCACTGAGACGAACGCATCCCGGCAGTCATGCAGTTTATCGGTCATAGTTACAGCGTTCATCACAGCACCTCCGAGAGTTCGGCCAGAGCAATTTTGTATTGTTCGGCGTTCGGCACCTTGTGATGCCAATCGACGCGGTCCTGCATGAACGAAATGCCGTGGCCCTTGTTCGTATGGGCGACGATGCAGTGAGGCCGATCGGAGCGGTGCTGCAGCGCCGGCACGATTTCCGCCATGGCGTTCCCGTTGATTTCAGTGACGTCCCAGCCGAAGGCCTGGAGCTTGGAGCCAAAGGGCGCCATGTTATTGGTGTCGCTTAAGGCGGCACCTTGCTGGAAACGATTGTGGTCGATGATCAGGGTCAGATTGTCTAGACCGAACTGGGCGGCCGAGGAAATGGCTTCCCAGTTGGAGCCTTCCTGCATCTCGCCGTCGCCGGTCAAAACGTAAGTGCGGTAGGCAGCGCCAGTCAACTTGGCTGCCTTTGCCATGCCAACCGCCACAGGCAGGCCATGACCGAGAGGCCCGGTATTGGTTTCAACGCCTGGCACCTTGTTGCAGTTGGGATGCCCATTGAGACGCGAATGTGGCTTGAGGAATGTTGAAATCTCCTCTTCGGGGAAGAAGCCACGCTTCGCCAGCGTCACGTAGAATGCCAGTGCGACATGCCCCTTCGACAGCACGAAACGATCGCGCTCCGGATGCTTTGGCTGTTCCGGCCAGACCCTGAGGACCTGAAAATACAGTGCCGTCAGGATGTCGATCGCTGACATCTCGCCACCGATATGGCCAGCGCCCGCTTCGTACACCGCTTGAAGATCGCGGAGGCGGATCTGCCTTGCGATGCGGTCGAGATCATTCGGCTGCATGGAAACCTCTTAGTGAATAAATATGCCGTAGCTCATTTAATTGCATGAGACGTTTCTCTGTCAAGCAGGAATGGCGAAATTAATTCTGCTCGACCGGATGCGTGGGGCAGTTGACAGCCCCCGGAAGCCTGCGCTACGAATTTACAGACAGCAATGAATAATTATACCAGCGCAGTTGCTGGAGCAGTATGGGAGGCATGGATGTCGATATCAGCGACAGACCAGGAGCGCGGCGCTGGAGCGAGTGCTCTGGCAGCACTGAGGGGGACGACCGGTCCATTGATCGGGCTGATCCTGCTTTGCGTCTTCCTCTCGTTTGCCACCGACAAGTTCATGTCGGCGCGCAACCTGCTGAACATCCTCGACCAGGTGACTGTGCTCGGCATCATGGCGGTCGGCATGACGATGGTCATCATGATCGGCGGCATAGATCTGGCCGTCGGGTCTGTCCTGGCGCTAACGATGATGGTGATGGGCTATCTTGCCAACCAGGTTGGACTTCCCCTGCCTGTAGGGATCCTTCTTGCCCTTGGCGTCGCGGCTGCTACAGGAGCGGTCTCCGGCATATTGATCACTGCGCTCGGGGTGCCTGCCTTCATCGCCACGCTGGCGATGATGTCGGTGGCACGTGGCTTGGCCAATATGATCACTGACGGTCAGCAGATTGTCGGCTTTCCCTCCTGGTTCAGTCTGCTCGCCTACACCCGCTACGGCGGCTTCCTGACCCTTACCGTTGCTGTGATGCTGGTCGTCTTCGTGCTCGGCTGGATCTATCTGCGCTACACATCCGGCGGACGTTCGCTCTATGCGATCGGTGGCAATCAGGAAGTCGCCCGCCTCGCCGGCATCAATGTCAACCTCTACACGATCGGCGTCTATGTCGTGTCCGGCCTGCTTGCTGGTCTGGCAGGCGTGGTGCTTGCGATGCGTCTGGACTCGGTCCAGCCAACTGCAGGCGTTTCCTACGAGCTCGACACGATCGCCGCCGTCGTGATCGGCGGAACGAGCCTGAGCGGCGGCAAGGGTGGCATTCTGGGAACCATCATCGGCGTCCTGATTATCGGCGTGCTTCGCAATGGCCTGAACCTTCTCGGTGTCTCGCCCTTCACGCAGGCCGTCGTCATCGGCGTCGTCATTGCGCTCGCAGTCGCAGCCGAAGCCATCAAGAGGAAGTGACGCTTCGGATCAGTTTGACGGCTTAGCCGTCAGTTCACCGCCAGGCGTGTGCCAGGCAAAACTTCGGTCCTGCGATGGTAGCGGGGGTGCCGAAACAACGGAGGAGATCTACCATGAAACTTAAGACCATGCTTCTGGCCGCCGCAGCACTGGCGACGACTGCTCTTAACCCGCTCGGCGCTTCCGCCGCAGAGGTCAAGAAGATCGGGCTCGCTGTGTCCAACCTGCAGGCCGACTACTTCAACCAGATCAAGATCGGCGTCGAAGCCTATGCCAAGGAAAAGGGCATCGAGGTCATCACTGTTGACGCCAAGAATGACAGCGCGACGCAGGTCAGCCAGGTGCAGGACCTGCTGACACAGGATATCGACGCCTTCATCTATATTCCGGCAGGCGCTGCTGCTGCTGCCGTTCCAACCCGTCTTGCCAAGGAAGCCGGCATCCCTGTCGTCAACGTCGACCGCAATGCCGACGGCGCCCCAGGTGACACTTTCATCGCTACCGACAACGCAACCTCGGCTTACGAAGTCTGCAAGCACATCATTGGCCTTGCCGGTGGCAAAGGCAAAATGCTGATGATCCATGGACAGAAGGGTACGACGCCAGAAGTCGAGCGCACAAAGGGCTGCATGAAGGCGATCGAAGAGAATTCCGGCGTCGAACTGGTGGCTCAGCAGTGGAGCGAGCAGTGGTCGCAGGCCGAAGGCCTTAACATCGGCCAGAACCTGCTCCAGGCTCACCCGGATGTATCGGTGATCTTCGCCCAGGCTGACGGCCTGGCTCTCGGTGCCGCACAGGCAGTCAAGGTCTCCGGCGTGTCGCAGCGCGTTTACGTTGGCGGTTTCGACGGCGACACCACGGCTCTGCCAATCCTTGCTGAAGGCGGCTTCGACGCCACCGCAACGCAGCAGGTTCGCGGCATTGGGCGTCTCGCGGTCGACAGCGCCATCAAGCTTGCTGCAGGCGAAACTCTGCCAGCCGAACAGCT
The DNA here is from genome assembly GCA_965283865.1 of Allorhizobium sp. Classification (GTDB taxonomy): domain Bacteria; phylum Pseudomonadota; class Alphaproteobacteria; order Rhizobiales; family Rhizobiaceae; genus Allorhizobium. The sequence goes on along the minus strand of CBDIQA010000001.1, from coordinate 2,107,070 downwards.
GCTTCCAGGCTTCCTGACGACGCCGGAGAACGCTGCGAAGTTCGTTGCCGAGCATCCCTGATTACGACCGGAAGACAGCGTCATGACTGCCAATGACCTCCCTCCCATCCTCTCGCTCCGGCAGATCCGAAAGGTCTACGGATCGCTCGAGGTCCTGCACGGCATCGACCTCGATGTGAGAGCGGGTGAAGTCGTGGCGCTGCTCGGTGAAAACGGCGCCGGAAAATCTACCCTTTCGAAGATTATCTCCGGCGCCGTTCAGCCAACTGCCGGGTCCATGACCTGGTTCGGCGCGCCTTATGCGCCAGCCACACCACGCGCCGCCATGGATGCCGGTGTCGGCATGATCCACCAGGAGCTGAAACTCCTTCCACAGTTGTCAATCGCCGAAAATGTCTTCGTCGGCCGCTACCTGACCAAGAGCGGACGCATTGACCGCCAGGCGATGGAAGAGCGTGCCCATGCCGGTCTCCAGAGGCTCGGCCTTGATGTATCTCCCCGACGCCTTGTGGAAGGCCTGTCCACGGCCAAGCAGCAGTTGATCGAAATCGCCAAGGCGATGACACTGAACGCTCGCCTTCTCATCCTCGATGAGCCTACGGCAGCTCTTGGAGGCGAGGAAACGCAGCTCCTTTTCCGCCAGATCGAGCGTCTGAAAGCCGACGGCGTCGGCATCATCTACATTTCGCACAGACTTGAGGAAATTCGCCAGATCGCTGACCGCATCGTTGTGATGCGCGACGGTGCCAAGGTGCAGGAGTTTGAAAGTGGCGACGTTCCGGTGCGCACCATTGTCGAGGCCATGGTTGGCCGCTCGTTGGAGCGCATGTTCCCCGCAGTGCCTGTTCCGTCCGACGACGTCATGCTCGAAGTGCGCGGACTGTCCTCTCCATCGGGCACGTTCGGCAACATAAACTTTACGGTGAAGCGCGGCGAAGTCTTCGGCATTGCGGGTCTGGTGGGTGCGGGCCGGACCGAACTCGTTCGCGCAATCACGGGGGCGGACCCGATCGCGACCGGCGACGTGGTGCTCGACGGCGCGGTAATCACTCCGCGATCGCCCAGCGACGCGATCCGCAATGGTGTCGTCCTCGTTCCAGAAGACCGGAAGCTGCAGGGTCTCGTTCTCGAACACTCGATTACCGAAAACATCGGCTACGCCAATTTCGACGCGGTCTCTAAGTCCGGCTGGATAACCTCAAAGCGGCTGAGCCAATTCGCCAACGGCTACATCAATAAGTTCGGCGTTAAGGGTCGCGGCGAGCAGAATGCAGGCGAGCTTTCGGGCGGCAACCAGCAGAAGGTGGTTCTCGCCAAGTGGCTGGCTAGAAATCCTAGGGTTGTTGTCCTTGATGAGCCGACGCGAGGCATTGACGTCGGCGCTCGCTCATCGATCTACGACACCATCATGGAACTCGCTCGTCAGGGCATAGCCGTCATCGTGGTCAGCTCGGATCTGGAAGAGGTTCTCGGCGTCTCCAACCGGATCATGGTAATGGCTCAGGGAAAACAAGCGGGCATTCTTGACCGCGCGGAAGCCAATGACGTGTCGGTGATGGAACTGGCCACGATCTGAATTGCAGGAGAAATACTCATGTTGGACATGACTTTGAACGCCCCGAAACTCTTCGATCTCTCGGGCAATGTCGCTTTTGTGACGGGGGCCGGCAGCGGCATCGGCCAGCGGATTGCGATCGGCCTTGCACAATGCGGTGCGGATGTGGCGCTTCTCGATCGCCGCACCGATGACGGACTGGCAATGACAGCGCGTCACGTGAAAGCCGCAGGCCGCCGCAGTATCGAAATCGCGGCGGACGTGACACAATCCGCCTCCATGAACGAGGCCGTTTCCCGGACGGAGGCCGAACTTGGCCCGCTGACGCTCGCTGTCAATGCTGCGGGCATCGCCAATGCCAACCCGGCGGAGGAAATGGAAGAAGCCCAATTCCAGACAATGATGGACATCAACCTCAAGGGCGTCTTTCTCTCCTGCCAAGCGGAAGCCCGCGCGATGCTGAAAAACGGCCGCGGATCGATCGTCAATATCGCCTCCATGTCAGGCGTGATCGTCAACCGCGGCCTTAACCAGTGCCACTACAATGCCTCGAAGGCGGGCGTGATTCACATGTCCAAATCCATGGCAATGGAGTGGGTAGGTCGTGGCATCCGCGTCAACACGATCAGCCCCGGCTACACGGCAACCCCGATGAACACCCGTCCCGAGATGGTGCACCAGACCAAGCTCTTTGAGGAGCAGACACCGATGCAGCGGATGGCGACGGTCGACGAGATGGTCGGACCGGCGGTATTCCTACTCTCCGGTGCCGCAAGCTTCGTCACCGGTGTAGATCTTCTGGTGGATGGCGGTTTCTGCTGCTGGTAATCGCGACACAATACAAACGCCTCCCAAGCCTGCACGGTGCTATCTTGCACCGTGCTTTTTTTGTTTAGCGACCTTCACATACGGACTTGCGACAGTCTCGCCGGTAATTGCTGTATTTGCTCAGTTTCCTCTTGAAAAACCTATGTCTTCTCCCCTACCTTACTGATGTTCTCAGGGCGGGGTGAAACTCCCCACCGGCGGTATCCGGCTTTGCCGGGAGCCCGCGAGCGCTTTCATCTCGGTGAAAGGCAGCAGATCCGGTGCGATGCCGGAGCCGACGGTTAAAGTCCGGATGAAAGAGAGCATCGGCTATTGCGGCTCCCTGCAAAGGGAGGCGTGCGTGCTGTGTTCGCCCAAGGGATGGAATTGCGACCGGCAGGTCGTGTTTTGACCGCTTATGCGGTAACCCTTGAAAGGCACTGGAATGACACTTTCGAAAATTGAAGATGCATTGGAGACCCTCGCACGCGGGGGGATGGTCGTGGTCGTTGACGACGAGGATCGCGAGAACGAAGGCGACATCATCGTCGCTTCCGATTACGTGACGCCGGAGACCATAGCTTTCATGATGAAACATGCCCGCGGGCTTGTATGCGTCGCTATGGAAGGCGAAAGGCTGGATGCGCTCGACATTCCCCTGATGGTCCCGAACAACACCGAGTACCTTAAGACGGCCTTCACCGTGTCGGTGGACTATATCCACGGGACGACTACCGGGATATCCGCAGCAGATCGAGCCGCCACAGTCCGGGCACTTATGGACGAAGCAACCAAGCCCGACGACTTTGCGCGACCGGGACATATCTTCCCACTGCGTGCCCATCCGGAAGGTGTGCTGGGTCGCCCAGGGCATACGGAGGCAGCCGTCGATCTCGCGCGGCTCATCGGCGCCAGACCGTCCGGCGTCATCTGTGAGGTCGCCAACGACGACGGCACCATGGCCCGGCTGCCGGACCTGATCGAGTTCTGCAAGCTGCATGATCTCCCGCTGATTTCGATCGAGGACCTGATCCGTTACAGGGCTGTCAGCAGCGATGCATCTCGGCAGGCTGTTGCCGCCTGAAGGATACTTCCTTCTTCCAGATGAAACGTTCGGTCGCTGTGTTAGAGCTTGAAAATGGGCAGGCTTCTGGCCGAGATCGAGCGCAGCAAACGAAAACACGAGCCGCCAAAGCGATGAGACTGCTTTGGCGGCTGTCCTTTGTTAGCATCATGTTCATCTTCCCATCCACCGCGGCAAGATTGCGTGGACACTAGCACCGACAATGACGATGGCACCCTGCAGGATGTATTGGACGGAGCGCTCCAGACCGGCAGCGATCAGCATCTGGCCAAGCTGGGTCATGAATATCGCGCCGATCACGGTTGCAACCGGGCTTGCCCGTCCGCAAAGCAGCGAGCTGCCGCCAATGACGACCGCGGCAACAGTCGCCAGAAGATAGGTCTGCCCGACATTGAGGTTGGGCACTTTCAGAAGGCCCGCCAGTAGAATCCCAGCCAGCGCGTAGAGCACGGCGGCAAGGACATAGGAGCCGATCTCATACCGTTCGGTCCGGATGCCCGCAGCGCGTGCGGCGGCGCTGTTGGTGCCCGAAAGCACAAAACGCCGACCAGAGATGGTGCGATTGAGTACAAAGGCAACGACGACCGTGACAAGAATGAGCGCCAGCACGGTATTGGGAATCCCGAAAGTCCGACCAAGGGCAAAAGCATCGAGCAGACCAGGCGCGTTACCGGGAATGCCATTCGAGAGCCAGAGAACGAACCCCATGAGCACGGCGTTCATGCCGATCGTGGTGACAAGCGGCGCGATGCGCAGCCGGACGATCAGGAGACCATTGATCGCCCCGGCGGCGGCGGCTGTCACGATGGCAAGTGCACAACGACCGAGCACGGTCCCGAGCGGCGCGGCATCGGGCAGTTGATAGGTCGCCAGCACGCAGACCAGCGAGATGATGCCGCCCGCCGAAAGGTCCAGACCCTTTTGCTGGATGACAAGCTGCTGGCCGATCGCGGCGACGCCCAAAATGGCGGCAAAGGGCAGCATGGCATACAGCGCGGGATAGGACAGCGAACTGGGGGCAAGGATCGCCGAAACCAGGATCAGCACCATGACCGCAGACAAGGCAAGGCGATCGCCGCTACCGAGCCAGCGGGTGATGGCCGAAAGTGGTGATGCCGAGAGCGCGCCAGCCGACGCGCGTCCATCCAGACTGTTCATGATCCCTCCCCCCATGATGCGCCAAGACGCCTCATGCGGGCCGCCGGAGCGGCCCACATGACTGAAGCTCACTCGAAGAGTGCCTTCAGTTCCTCGACCGACAGGCCGGAAGAGAGCAGCACGTCAGACGGCAGCGACTTGTCGCAGGCCGGCTGCAGCTTCGCATCAGCCGAGAAGCTGTCTTCGACGAGGGGGAGCTCGATGATCGACGGCTCCGTGTTGTCGATGCCTTGTGAAGCGGCCTGAACCGCGCCGGGTTTGCCGGAGACCCCAACTCGTGAGAAGTAGGGTCTATGACAAGCAAAACGACGAACAAATTCTCCCCTGAAGTCCGCGCCCGTGCCGTTCGCATGGTGACGGAGCATGAAGCCGAACATCCCTCCCGCTGGGCGGCGGTATCATCGATAGCGGCCAAGATCGGTTGCTCGGCGCATACCATCCATGAATGGGTGAAGAAGGCCGAGGTCGACAGCGGTAAGCGTGCAGGTTTGCCGAGTGACTTGGCGGAGAAGATGAAGGCTCTGGAGCGGGAGAACCGGGAGCTTCGTCAGGCGAATGAGAATCTACGCAAAGCCTCGGCGTATTTTGCCCAGGCCCCTAACGGCGAATGCAAGCAGTCGCCTGTCGGGTAAGAGGAAGCTCGACCGCCCACTGAAGCGATGATTTCCTTCATCGACGAACACCGCTCGGTGCTCGGGGTCGAGCCGATCTGCAGGCTGCTGCCGATTGCCCCGTCCACCTATTATGAGGTCGTCGCCAAGCGCACGGACGTGGGGCGCCTATCGGCTCGCGAACGGAATGATATTGCCATGTAAGTCGAGATACGCCGGGTGTTCAACGAGAACTTCCAGGTCTATGGCATGCGGAAAGTGTGGCGACAGTTGCAGCGAGAAGGCTTCGATATCGCTCGCTGCACCGTCTCAAGGCTTATGAGAATGATGGGTCTTCAGGGCATCATTCGCGGCAAGCCCATCAAAACCACCGTGTCCGACAAGGGCGCTCCATGCCCGCTTGATCGCGTCAACCGCCAGTTCAAGGCTCCTGCACCGAACATGCTCTGGCTTTCCGATTTCACCTATGTGGCAACCTGGCAGGGCTTCGTTTACGTGGCCTTCGTCATCGATGCCTTTGCCCGCCGCATCGTCGGTTGGCGGGCAAGCCGAACGGCGCACGCGAGCTTTGTGCTCGATGCCCTCGACCAGGCGCTTCATGATCGGCGGCCGGTCCATCGCGGCGGGCTGATCCACCATTCTGATCGCGGCTCGCAATACGTGTCCATTCGCTATTCCGAACGGCTGGCAGAGGCGGGCATCGAGCCGTCTGTCGGAAGCGTTGGCGATAGTTACGACAATGCTCTCGCCGAAACGATCAACGGCCTTTACAAGTCCGAGGTCATCCATCGACGAGGACCATCGCGCAACTTCGAAGCCGTGGAGTTCGCCACACTGGAATGGGTCGACTGGTTCAACCACCGCCGCCTTCTGGAGCCCATCGGAAATATCCCGCCAGCCGAGGCCGAAGAACGATACTACGCCATGCTGGACGCGCCAGCCATGGCCCCATAACTTAAACCAAACGGTCTCCGGCAAAGCCGGGGCGGTTCATTCCCTCTGGGCACTGAGGTAAATCAAGGGCTTTGATTGATTGGATACGCGGATGGATCTCCCATCGTTCAGCCCTGACCGACATAACCGCAATCCGGAACGACTGACGCCGATCGACAAGCATCAGCGCCGAGCTTGGAAGCCCAAAAAATAGGCGCTCGATCCAGTTGACGAAAATAAAGTCATGGCATAGCGTCAGCTTTGACATGGCCCCGACTGCCGATGGCAAATAAGCCCCGATACCGCAACGTCTGCGGTGCGGGGCTTTTTTTGTTTCTGCCCTTCAAGGCGCGTCCAGATGTGAGCCACCCGACAACAGGGGTATCTATGATGGATAGGCAAGGGGCAGAGAATACCGAAGGGACGGACGCGTTGAAACGCGAGACATTCCCCATCTCCATTCTCTACTCGACGACAGGACCCTATGCCGAACTCGGTCGCGAGGCCGTGGATGGTGCGATGGCGGCCATCTCCGAGATCAATGCCGCAAACGACTATCCCTTTCGCCTGGAGCCGAAGATCGCCGATCCGGCTGGGCGGGCAGAGCATTATGCCCTGCTGGCGGACGCAGCGATCCGTCAGGGCTGTCGTCATGTCATTGGCACCATCACCTCATGGAGCCGGAAAGATGTCCTGCCGGTCATCGAAAAGCACGGTGCGCTTCTCTGGTACGGCTTTCCCTATGAAGGCTATGAGGCAAGTGACAGTGCCGTCTATCTCGGCGCCTGCCCCAACCAGCACCTGCTGCCCCTCTTCGATCATGTCCTTGAGCGCTATGGACGCAAGGCCTTCATCATCGGCTCCAACTATATCTGGGGCTGGGAGATCAGCCGTATCGCACGCGAAATCACCGAAGCGTCTGGCGGAGAGATCGTCGCTGATCGTTTCGTTCCCCTCGGCGCGCATGAAGTCGACCATCTGATCCCGGAAATTAGGGAAAAAGACCGGACTTCATCCTGAGCAATCTCGTCAGGGCATCGGCCTCGGCATTCCTGGCTGCTTATGACGGCTTGCGATCCCGCATCCCCTCCCCGCCCCCTGTGGTTGCCTGCAATCTCTCCGAGATCGATCTGGTCGGATTGGCGCCGTCCGCGCGTGCCGGCCATATCTCCTGCTCCCCCTATTTCAACGGCCTGGACAGCGACGACAACAGAAGCTTCAAGGCCCGGATGGCCATGCGCCATGGCCACGATCGGCGGCTGACAAACTCGTTTGTCGGCGCCTATGCCAGCGTTTCAATCCTCGCTCAGGCGATGAGGGACGCCGCGAGTGACGCACCGGAGGCGATCCGGCGCATCGTCACATCACGTCACTTCGAAACACCTATGGGCTCGATTGCGATCGACCGGCGCACCCATCACGCCGCCCTGCGTCCGCATATCGGTCAGTCGAACACGGAGGGTGAGTTTGACATCTTCGAGAGTGCGCCGGGCGCCATCGAAGCCGACCCTTACCTGGTGCACACACTTGCCCGCTTCCTCGCGTCCCGCACGCGGGACGCGGCCACTTCGACGGCAAACACGCTCAAGGTGATCAAATGAGCCGCGCGGATCGACCCGATCTTGCCAGTTGGCACGCAGTCATCCTGCACCGGGCCCATCCCTCTGTGGACGCCCTAAGGCGCCAGCTCGAACTCCTCCACATCAAGGTGACGGTCGCCTGGCCGCAGATCGACTCCGCGGGCATGGACTATGATGTCGTCTTTTTCGACGCCGATATGGGCCATGAAGGCCAATTTCCCTGGCCGAGCGGCTTTGCACCAATGCCGATGATTGCGCTCATTGGTTCGGAGGCTCCGGGCCGGATTGAATGGGCCCTCGCCCAGGGCTCGAACGCCCATATCCTCAAACCGATCGGATCGACTGGTGGCTACAGCGCCCTCTTGATCGCCGCCCATGCCTATCAGGTGGCCCGCGCCCAAGCCGATGACATCAGCGCGCTGGAAGACAGACTGCGCCAACGACCGCTCGTGGTTCGCGCGATCCTGAAACTGATGCAGCAGGAGCGGCTGGACGAGGCGAGCGCGTGGAAACGCATGCGCAAGAACGCCATGAGCTGGGGCATGACCATCGAGGAAGCCTCAGAAGCCGTCTGCAGCGACGCTCGGCGTTCAACGAGCGGCGGATGATGTGATGATGAAGACAACAAGGAGCTTGACGCGTGACAATCACTGAAGGCTATGCCCCATACGGGGAATACAAGACCTGGTACCGGATCACCGGCGATCTCGCCTCCGGCAAGCCGCCGCTGATCGTCGCGCATGGCGGCCCCGGCTGCACCCATGACTATGTCGACAGCTTCAAGGACATTGCCGCGACTGGCCGCGCCGTCATCCATTACGACCAGGTCGGCAACGGCAAGTCGACCCACCTACCGGAAAAGGGTGCGGATTTCTGGACGGTCCCCTTCTTCCGCACTGAACTTCACAACCTGATCGATCATCTGGGCATTCGCGATGGCTATTGCCTGCTCGGCCAGTCCTGGGGCGGCATGCTTGGCGCGGAATTCGCCGTTGAGCGTCCGGCCGGCCTGAAGGCGCTGATCATCGCCAATTCGCCGGCCGCCATGAAGACCTGGATTTCCGAGGCCAACCGTCTGCGCGCCGACCTGCCCGCCGATGTGCAGGCCACGCTGCTGCGTCACGAGGAAGCCGGCACCACCGACAGCGCCGACTACATGGAGGCAACCGATGTATTCAACCAGCGCCATGTCTGCCGCGTCGTGCCGATGCCGGACGAGGTCAAGCGTACCTTTGACGCGATCGGCACCGACCCAACCGTCTATCACACCATGAACGGCCCCAACGAATTCCACGTCATCGGCACGATGAAGGAGTGGTCGATCGTCGGTCGCCTTTCGACGATCTCCGCCCCGACGCTGCTGATATCAGGCCGCTTCGACGAGGCGACGGAAGCCTGCGTGCAGCCCTTCGCCGACGAAATCCCGGATGTGCGCTGGCGCATATTCGAGCAATCGAGCCACATGCCGCATGTCGAGGAGCGCGAGGCCTGCATGGCCGAGGTCGCTGCCTTCCTCGACGAAAAGGCAGCCTGACCATCACCAACCACAAACCCGGCCAACGGGTGCATGCGACGAAGACAATCAAACGATAACAGAGGGAAACAGCATCATGACACTTTATCTGAAGCCTCTTGCCCGCCGGGCCGGTCTCCTGACCGCTGGCATCCTGCTGGCCCAGACGGCGCTGTCCGGCGTCGCACTGGCCGAGGACCGCGCCGAACTGATGGCCAAGCACCGCGGCGGCACCATGACGCTTGCCGCCGTTTCGGCAGCCGGCACGATCGACCCTATGATCAACTACACGGCCCAGTTCTGGCAGCTATACCAGATGACCTATGACGGGCTTGTCAAATTCAAGCAGGCTGGCGGCACTGACGGCTTCGAGATCGTACCGTCGATCGCGGAGGCGATCCCTGAGCCGACCAATGACGGCAAGACCTATGTCTTCAAGATCCGCAAAGGCATCATGTTCTCCAACGGCAAGGAGCTGAAGCCGTCTGACGTGCTGGCATCCTACCAGCGCATTTTCAAGGTCAAGGGCCCGACCACCGGCAGCTTCTACAACGGCTTCGTCGGCGCCGACAAATGCATCGCGGAAGCTGAGACCTGCACGCTCGAAGGCGGCGTCATCGCCGATGATGCAGCCGGCACCGTGACAATCAACCTTGTAGCCCCGGATTCGGAGATCTTCTCCAAGCTCGCTGTTCCCCACGCCTCTATCCTGCCGGCAGACGCACCCGCCGCTGATGCGGGCACCACCCCGATCCCCGGCACCGGCGCCTACTACTTCGACAGCTACAATCCGACCGAACAGCTGGTCATGAAGCGCAACCCGCACTTCAAGGAGTGGAGCGTCGATGCCCAGCCGGACGGCTATGCTGACGAAATCGTCTACAAGTTCGGCCTGACCGAGGAAGCGACGATCAACGCCATCATCAACGGCCAGATTGACTGGATGTTCGACACCCCGCCAGCCGATCGCTTGCCGGAAATCGGTGCCAAGTATGCAAGCCAGATCCATCTCGATCCGCTGGCCGCATTCTGGTACGCGCCGATGAACACCAACATCGCGCCGTTTGACAACGTCAAGGCCCGCCAGGCCCTGAACTATGCGCTCGATCGTGACGCACTTGTCGGTCTGTTCGGTGGCGAAGTGCTGGCCCAGCCAACCTGCCAGATCCTGCCGCCCGACTTCCCAGGCCATGTCGACGACTGCATCTACACTGCGGAGCCCGGCCCGGAATGGGTCGGTGCCGACATGGAAAAGGCCAAGCAGCTGGTCGAAGAATCCGGCACCAAGGGCCAGAAGGTCACCGTGATCGCCGAAGACAACGCGACCTCGCGCGGCATCGGCACCTATCTCCAGAGCGTGCTCACCGAGCTCGGTTACGATGCCTCGATGAAGGCCGTCTCGCCGAACATTCAGTTCACCTACATCCAGAACACCAACAACAACGTCCAGATCAGTGTCACCCAGTGGTACATGGACTATCCGGCCGCTTCCAACTTCCTCAACGTGCTCCTGTCCTGCAGCTCGTTTAACAAGGGCAGCGACTCCTCGATCAACATCGCCGGCTACTGCAATCCGGATCTCGATGCGAAGATGAAGGACGCCATGACGCTCGCCTTGACCGACCCGGACGCTGCCAACGCCATGTGGGCGGAAGTCGACAAGGGCTTCATGGAGCAGTCGCCGATGGCACCGCTGTTCACCCCGAAAAGCGTCAACTTCACCTCGGCCCGCCTCGGCAACTACCTGTTCAACAAGCAGAACCGCTGGATCGTCTCTCAGTCCTGGGTGCAGTGACCCGCAACTGACGGAAGAACGGGTGGCGGTCTACTGCCACCCGAACCACCATTCGGCCTCTCGGGGAACAGATGACCGACGCAATCCAGACCATGCCCGCCGACGCCTCCCTTTCGCGCCCGTCCTCAGGGCCGTGGCCGCGCGCCTGGCGGATCCTGAAACGCGACCGCGCCACGCTTCTGGCAGCCTTCGTCCTCGTGCTCATCGTCCTCTCCAGTCTGGCAGCCCCCCTCTATGCGCGTTACGTGGCGGGAAGCGATCCGTTCCGCTCGAGCCTGAGTGCGCGCGTCATGATCGACGGCAAGCGGGTCAAGGTCATGCAGGCCTCGACGGAAGGCTTGGGCCTTGGCGTCACGCCCATCGGCCCGACCTGGGGGCCACAATATCTTCTCGGTGCCGATACACAGGGTCGCGACGTCGCCGCGCGGCTTTTGTATGGGGGGCGCAATTCCCTGTTGATCGCTGCCTCTGCCACCGTCACCTGCCTTACCCTCGCCGCCCTGATCGGCATCTCCGCCGGCTTCTTCGGAGGCTGGATCGATAAGATCCTGTCACGCATTCTCGACATCCTCTGGGCTTTCCCGGTCTACCTGCTCGCCATATCGCTCTCGATCGTGCTGATCTCCAACGGCATCGTCATCGGCCCGATCGAGATCGGCTCAGACAGCCTGCTGCTGCCGATCTTCATCATCGGCATCATCTACGTTCCCTATGTCGCCCGCCCCCTGCGCGGTCGCGTCCTCTCCCTGCGGGAAAGCGAGTTCCTGCTCGCCGCCCGTGGCCTCGGCATTCCCGCCTGGCGCATCCTGCTGCATGACATCCTGCCCAATGTCGCGACCATGCTGATCGTCTTCATCCCCCTGATGATGGGGCTCAACATCATCACAGAATCCTCGCTGTCCTTCCTGTCGATCGGCGTGCAGGCGCCCGATGCGAGCTGGGGCACGATTATCCAGGACGGTCAAACCCTGCTCTACACCAGGCCGATCGTCTCGCTTGCCCCGGGCATCGCCATCGTCTTGACGGTGCTGTCGCTCAACGTGCTCGGCGACAGCCTGCGCGACGCCCTCGATCCCCGCACCAAACTGGCCTGAGGAGAGCTCCATGACATCAGCCGTTCTCCAGCGCCTCGGTCAGATGATCTTCGTCATGTTCGGCATCTCTGCGCTCGTCTTCCTGATCTTCTTTGCCACGCCAGGCTCCGACCCCGCCGCCCGCCTTGCCGGTCGCAACGCCTCGCAGGAAACCATCGAAGCAATCCGCAAGGAATTCGGCTTCGACCGGCCCCTTCCGGTGCAATACGGCGTGATGATGAAACGCCTCTTTATCACCCAGGACCTCACCTCCTTCGTCAACCGCGGGTTATCGGATCGTCCCCGCCGTGGTGGCTGCTGCTCCCGTCACCCTGTCGCTCGTCGCCGGCGCGGCCGTGCTCTGGATCGTCGGCGGCATCTTCGTCGGGGTGCTGGCGGCCCTGACGAGGGACACACTGATCGACCGTGGGCTCATGGCGCTGGCGCTGATCGGCGTTTCCATGCCGGTCTACTGGCTTGGCGAGATGATGAACCTGATCAGCCAGAGCCGTTTTCACGATACCTGGCTTTTTTCTTGGGTGCCGGCCCTTGGCTACAAACCGCTGACGCAGGACCCGATAGGCTGGTTCAAGACGCTGATCATTCCCTGGTTCACGCTGGCCGCTCTCTATATCGGCATTTATGGGCGCGTTCTGAGAGCCAATCTGGTGGAAGCGTACCAGGAGGATTTCATCCGTACGGCACGCGCCAAGGGCCTATCGCCGGCCCGCGTCATGCTGCGCCATGCGCTGCGCACCTCGCTCATTCCCTTCGTCACCATGTTCGGTCTGGACTTTGGCGTGCTGGTCGGTGGCGCTGCCCTGCTCACCGAAGTGGTCTTCGGCCTGAACGGCGTCGGACGACTGACCTATCAGGCCCTGCTGAACCTCGACCTTCCGATGATCCTCGGCACGGTCATGTATGCCTCCTTCTTCGTCGTCATCGCCAATGCGCTTGTTGACGTCGTCTATGTGCTGATCGATCCACGCGTGCGGGGGAACTGAGCGATGGCCACCTCGGACAAACCCATTCTCCTCGACGTCAACGGCCTCTCGGTCTCCTTCGCCACCGACCGCGGACCGGTCCAGGCCGTGCGCGACGTCTCTTTCCGCGTCCATGAAGGCGAGATCCTCTCGATCGTCGGCGAGTCCGGCTCCGGCAAGTCGGTAACGCTGCTGTCGCTGCTCGGGCTGCACGACGCCAAGACCACCCGCGTCGACGGCGCCGTCTCCTTCAAGGGCAGGCCCATCCTGGATTTGCCGGCGAGCCAGATGCGCTCCATCAGGGGCAAGGAGATCGGCCTGATCTCACAGGACCCGATGACGGCGCTGACACCCGTCTACACCATCGGCTGGCAGATCGCCGAGCAGATCCGCGCCCACGAAAACATCTCCGCCCGGGCCGCCCGTCGTCGCGCAGTCGAACTGCTCGGCGAAGTCGGGCTGTCCAATCCGGGCGAAGCCGTCGACCGCTACCCGCATCAGCTCTCCGGCGGCATGCGCCAGCGCGCGGTGATCGCCATGGCTCTCTCCTGCAATCCGGCTTTGCTCGTCGCCGACGAACCGACGACGGCACTCGATGTCACTGTTCAGGCCCAGGTGCTCGACCTGCTGCTGCGGCTCCGCAAGGATTTCGGCTCGGCGATCATCCTGATCACCCACGACATGGGTGTCGTCGCAGAGGTCGCCGAGCAGGTGGCCGTCATGTATGCCGGCCGCATCGTTGAGCGCGGCCGCACCGACGACGTCTTTGCGAGCCCGCTGCATCCTTATACCTGGGGTCTGATGGCCTCCATTCCGCCGCTCACCGGCAAGCGGTTGGACAAGCTGCGATCGATCCCAGGCATGCCGCCGACACCTGATACGATCGGCGAAGGCTGCGGCTTTGCGCCCCGCTGCGGTTTCGCCCGCCCCGCCTGCGCCGAGCGGCCGCCACTCCGTCGGGCCGGTGACCAGTCCGCCCTTTGCGTCCTCGAAGACGACGAACGCCCCGCCCTGCGGCAAGCAGCCCTCCCGATCAAGGAAATGGCATGACCACTCAGATCATCCCCTCCGCCCCGCTGCTCCAGGCACGCGGGCTCACCAAGAATTTTACCGTCGGCAAGACAATGATGCCTGGCTCCGGCAAGGTGCTGCATGCCGTCGACGCCATCGATCTCGAGGTTCGCCCCGGCGAAACGCTCGGTCTGGTTGGTGAATCAGGCAGCGGCAAGTCAACGCTGGGCCGCTGCCTCACGCGCCTCTACGATATAACGTCCGGGCAACTGACCTTCGACGGCCAGGAGATTGGCACAGCCGATACCAAGGCGCTGAAGCCCGTTCGCCGCAAGATGCAGATGATCTTCCAGGACCCGTCCGCCTCGCTCAATCCGAAAAGGCGCGTGCGCGACATGCTGACGGAAGTGCTCCGCGTCCACCGCATCCGCGAGGGTGCCGCCATCGGCGAGCGGCTGGACGAGCTGATGGAACTGGTTGGCCTGCGCCGCGAATATCTCGACCGCTACCCTCACGAGTTTTCCGGTGGCCAACGCCAGCGCATCGGCATCGCCCGTGCTCTGGCGGTTGAGCCAAAGCTGATCGTCGCCGACGAACCGGTTTCCGCCCTCGACGTCTCGGTCCAGGCACAGGTGGTCAATCTCTTTGGCGAATTGCAGGAGCGGCTGAACCTCACATATGTGTTCATTGCTCACGATCTCGCAGTCGTCCGCCATGTCTCGACCCGCGTCGCGGTCATGTATCTGGGCTCGATCGTCGAGACCGGAGAGACGGAAGCCCTCTACGCCCGCCCGCATCACCCCTATACGCGCGCGCTTCTCTCGGCCATTCCCCAACCACACAACAGAGGCAAGCGGGATCGCATTCTGCTCACGGGGGAAATTCCAAGCCCGCTGTCACCGCCGTCAGGCTGCAAGTTCTCCACACGCTGCGCTTATGCAACAGACCTGTGCCGGGAAAGCCGTCCAACGCTGTCAACCCTCTCTCAGCTAGCCGTGAGGTCGCCTGTCACTATCCGCTTGAGTGAAGCCGTCCTAATCCACCGAAAATGAGGCCTTCTGCCCCCTATGCCGCCGGATTTCCTAGGATTCGGCTCGCCCTCCGGCCCTACCGTTTCCTCGCCATCTGCCGATACAGCGCAAATCCGGCAGCCAGAACGACTCCCAGACCGAGGCCGAAAAGGCCACCGCCGAAGATGCCGGCGATCAGCAGAACCTTGCGACCCGGGCCGTCGGGCACCTGCGCCGGGAAGGCTTCGGCGACAACGCGGACATTGCTCGAATAGAGGCTCATCTCGGCTGCCGTCTCTTCGCTGCGCTTGAGTACGGCCTCGTAAACGTCGCGTGCAGCCTTCGCCTTGCGCTCCAACTCGCTAAGTTCGATCAGCGCCGTCGAATTGGTGGTCTGGGATGCCTTCTGAACGTTCAGTTCCTTGAGCAGGTCAGCCTCTTCCTTCTGCGCCGATTCGTAGGCGCTGCGGGCAGCAACGACCATGCGCTCAAGTTCGAGACGGATCTGCCGTTCGATGTCACCAAGCGATGCTTTGGCCGACTGCAATTGCGGGTGCCTCGGGCCAAGACGCTCGGTCAGACTGCTCACATTGGCCGATAGGCTTGCATACTGGTTGCGCAGATCCCCCAGCGTCCGCGAAGCTGCGGCGTCATCCACGAGAACGTCGTTGATGTCGAGCCTGGACACGGTATCGAGCTGGGCCTTCGCCTCGATGATCTTCTGCTGCGCGGCAACCAGCAGGTCATCGAGCGACTGCAGACGCTTGTCGGCGATCTGGTCACCGCCCACGGCAAAAAGATCATTCTGCGCGGTAAACGCGCGCACCTCGGCTTCCGCCGCGATCACCGCCTTGCTCAGTGCCGTCAGCTGGTTGACCAGGCTCGTATTGACGCTGCCGAAACTGTCTTCGGCGTTGAGACGGCTGTCCTTGAGATAGGCTGCGACCAGAGAATTGGCGATCGCGGCCGACTTTTCGGCCTCTCCGGTGGTCACCTTAACCTGGAAGATGAACGTGCCTTCCTGGCGCGACACCAGGATCTGCTTCTGCAAGGCGGAGATCACGCGGTTCAGGTCAGACGCGGCGTTGTCCGAGGGGCGACCGAGAAATTCGGGATCCGTCGTCAGCTTCAGATTGCTGGCGACGGTCTCAAGCACGGTGCGGGATGTGATGATCTGCGTCTGGCTGTCGATGGTTGCGTTCAATACCTCCGGTGACGTCGGTCTGTCGTTTTCGACGAGTTCCACTGCCAGCTTCTGCGGATCGAAATAGAGCGTCGCGGTGGCGCTGTATTTCTTGGAAAGCAGCATGGTCAAGGCACCGCCCACGAGCGCGCAGACGATGGCACCGGCCAGCACCGCCGTCCGATACCGCCAGGCAGCAAGTGCCACGAACTTCAGGTCGATGACCGGTGGAACGGCATACGTCGGGGCTGACTGCATTTTAGCCGAGCGCTCTTCCGGCAAGGGCTCGCGCACCGCGGCGCCACTCCCTTCCTCAGGCGCGTCATTGCCACCGGAAAGATCCCAGCCGAAGCGCTCCCGGGCCCGCTGCTCGATGTCATCCATCGTCAGCGGCCGACCGGAGCGCGGTTTCTGGACGTCGCGTTCATCGACCGACGCGCCGAGATAGCGGCGCAAGCTGACATTCGCACCACCCGCAGACGACGTGGATTGAGCGTCGGCGTCACGGCCGCGAGAATGAAATTCGCCCATCCCTCGGGTTAGATCTTTCACGATTGGCTTGCCCATGCATGTAGAAGTCCAGCAGGCGCCTGAGCGACGCCCAATTCTTGCCAAACTATGAGTATTTACGGTTAATTAAGTCTTATCCCGCGGGCGGAATACGCACGCATGAACCCGGATCTGCGGCAGCGGGCTTGAGCGCCGGAAGAAGGACGGAAAGCTGGGCGCGGTCGCCTTGCGCATCCGGCTGGATGTTGTTGCCCTCTTCGGGAGACCACCAGTCCCCACCGGCCCAATAGGTCCAGCCGAGCCAGACATCGGGCTCCTTGGCCATCCGGTCCATCATGCGCGTCAGGCCGGCGAGACATTCGGGCTCCTTCGAGCCACCGAACTCGCCGAGAAAGGCGCGCTTGCCGTGCGTCCGCAGCCATTCCGAGAGCTTGACCATCCCATCGACCGCAAGATCCGCGTTCACGCAGGCTTCGTTGGTGCCCGACAGGTCCTTGTCCATGTACTGATGCACTTCGAAGGCGTAGTTGTCGATTGGATCAACGACACCGAGCATGACGACGGCATTCGACCCTTGGCCGAAATCTTGAGGCCAGGTGACGACACCGCTCCAATGCGTGCCGGGCACGAGAATGAGATTGCGCGCGCCGACCGCCCGAATGCCCGCAATCGCCTGATTGGCAGCATCGAGCCAAACGGTAGGGGCAATATCATGCGGTTCATTCATCAGCCCGAAGGCGATGCCGTCCTCATTGGCAAATTCGGCTGCCAACCGGATCCAGAACTGCGCGAACTGTCGCGGAGACACTTCTGCGGATCCGATATTGCTGCCAGAATAATAGCCGAAATTATGCGGATCGAGGATGACGATGAAGCCCTTCTCCCGAAGCCCGGCCACGCTGGTCTTCAGCCGCTCAAGCTCGGTTCGGTCGAAGGCTTCGTCCAGCCTCGGCTGGAGCCGCTCCCACTTGAAAGGCAGCCGCACGGTATCGAAGCCCTTGTCGGCGAAATAGGCAACCGTGGGCGCGGAGGGATAGGTGAAGTTGACCCCTTCCACCCCGTTGACTTCGCCATACTCCGCACCGGATATGTTCAATCCGCGAAAGCAAAGATCCGCTGGGCTCGCATGGCTGCTGGAGCTGCCAATAAGAGCAGCAAGCATGGCGGGGATGATGGCGCGACGGTGCCTTGATTGCATGGTCTTGTCCTTCATGCCGCCTGCCCTCTCATGCATTGCTGGGCTTTACGGACTGATCGACACGCGACCGCTTGTCCGATGACAGATAGCGCCCGACAGGCACTTCGAAGAGATAGTAACTGGCAAGCCCGACCAGGGTGGACATGACCATCATCACCAGCACGAACAGCGTGTCGCTCTGCAGCGCGCCGATCACCCAAGGGTAGACCATGCGCGAGCCTGCCAGCGTGAAGATGTGGGTAAGGTAGATGGAATAGGAGGCGTCCCCGAGGATGCGCAGCCAGCGCCAGACCTTGAGATCCGGGATCCGGATGGCCGTTGCACAAAAGATGATGAAGGCCGCCGGAATACCGATGGTGATCAGGCGCGGCAGATCAAAGCTTCGGTAGTCGTTGAACAGCAGAACGGCGAAGCCGAGGGCGAGCGCCAGAACGACGGTGGGTGCCGAGAAGACAATCCCTGACTTGTAGATGCGACCGAGAATGACGCCGGCGACGAATTCGAAGATGACCGTATCGCCGTAAAAGCGCGCAGCCGTGCTCTCAGGCGCCAGATTGGCGGCCAGGAAGATGAGCCCGATGAGAGCCGTGATGGCCAGGATGCGATGACGCACCGGCACGAGCAGGCAGAGCCCGAACAGAAGATAGAAATACATCTCGTAGTTCAGCGTCCAACCCGGCACGAGGAGTGGCGCGATCATCTCCCCTGCGGGATCGGATGGATTGATCCAGGGCAGGAAGGCCAGCGAGGCAAGGATGTGCGGAATGTCGAACTGGGTGGATTTGAGGATCTGCGGAACGAACGAGTGCCACCATGGCTGCGGCGAGCGTAACGGCCCAGTAGAGCGGCACGACGCGGCGGACACGTTTCCACCAGAAATCAGCAACGGTCTGCGGCTTGTCCGAGGTGGTGATCCACATGACGAAGCCGCTCAAAACGAAAAACAGATCGACCCCGCTCTTGCCGAACAGATAAGCCGTGATCCAGGCATCCGGATTGAGATTCTCCAGCTGCAGGATCGCGTGAAAATAGACGACGAGCAGAGCGGCAATCGCCCTGATATACTGGAATTGAACGCACATAAGTGTTGGCAATCCGTCGGATAAGAACCCTGCACCGTGGTCTGCTTATAGCCTTCGAGCAGCACAATTGTCCTGCCAGACCTTGCAACGCAGTTAAATTCGCTCTTTCTCTGCGTCGCGCATGTGGCCGACGAGCAGCCAGAGAAGCGAGGCAACCTTGATCGAGAAGATTGCCGTTCCCCCGATCATCATGTTGAGGGAGATAAAGATGCCAAGCGCAAAGGCGCACCGCTTCTGAGCCGCGGTTTGACCCGCCGGATAAAAACTGACAAAGAGCCAGAAAGCCAGGAGCCCGAAGGCCGTGCTGGCATTGATCACGTAGATATAGCCACTGTCGGCAAAGCTCGCGATATTGCGCACATCAAGTGCCAGCAGCTCGACGAAATCGAGGCTGAAGAAACCTTTCATGGTGAGCACAATGCGCCCGTCGAAGGTGTCGCCGCTTGCATCCGGACGCATCAGATAGACCAGAGCCCCGGCGCAGATGACGACCGGCATGATGAACGGGCGGATGCCATTGCTGGTCTTTGGAAACAGGAAATAGCCGAACAGGCAGATGAACGCGAAGGCCAGCATGCTGCGCGAATCATTCGTCAGCAGGATGAAGGCAACCGTTGCCAGAATGAGAATACGGTCGAAGCGCGTCATCTGGTTGAACCGGCTGACGAGATAAACACAGAGCACGCCGGAAAAGTTGGCAAGGGAGACCTGCTCGAGAAACAGCGACGAGGTGCGGTGATCACTGAGCCCGAAGGAGAAACGCCCCGGGATATTGATCGCATTCTGAAAGATCTTCGCCCCTCCAAACGCGATCTGCTCCAGCCCGCGCGTGTTGGTGAAATAAAGCGCCGGATAAAACAGATCCTCGTAGATGCGGGTAAAAAAGATCTCCACCAGCAACACCGAGAGAATGAAGGCGCAGCAGACCCGGAAAACGAAAGCGAGACTGCGCCCGTTCGTCATCACGCCAAGCTGGCAGAAGACCCCGATGATCAGGATATTGCGGAAGAAATCGACGAAAGCCGTGCCATTGACGACAGAGGTATAGACCATGACCAGAGCGAAGAAGCCGACCAACGCCACGATCGGCAGCGCTTCCTCGGACAGTCCGCGATAAAGCAGATAGAGCAGCGTAACGAAGAGCAGCGTGATTTCGACCACTGCGACATGGGAGAAGCCAAGCGGCATGACATGCGCATTGATGATGGCGAGACACCCATTATACATCACCGCCAGCGGCACGACGACGCGCACAAGCCGACCGTGCTCCCGGACGGGCTCGGGCACGGACCGGGTCAATGGGTCTTGAAGGCTGCCGATGCTCATGAGCAAGGGGTAACCGACTCGCGGCAAGGCGAGAAGTGGAAGTCGTTTGTAGGGGGCATCGCCCAAGTGGGAATGGCGCTCTGTAGTGTGTGTGATGGGGTCAGTTATCTTCGTCGGAAATGTCGAACGGCACCGTGGATGGCCACTGCCCTTTAGTCAGGAGCGCTTTGTCTGGTGGACGACCGATCTTGGTTAGCACAGCCTGTTGCTGCATGCGCGTCCGAGTGCTACCGAGCCTTCGGGACGACAGATAATCGGCACTGCAGCCATTTGGGCTGAACGGGGATCGGGATAGCTTGAACTTGTCATTCATATTGCGTAGCTGCTGCCGAGCATTTTACCGGCCGCTATCGCCGGCTCATATCGCGCACTATCGGCCCAAGCAGGTCGCCTGGTGTCGGCCAGATCCCGTTCTTCAAACCTTCAGTAGGACCTTCCGTGCCTTCAAACCGTGTCTCCATCGTTGCCCCGACCTACAACGAGGTTGCTAACGTCGTGCCCTTCGCCGAGCGAGTGAAGTCGGCCCTCGTGGACTTCGATTGGGAACTGCTTTTTGTCGATGACAATTCGGCTGATGGCACAGCCCGGAAGGTTTTCGAATACGGGGCCACGGAACCCCGGGTCCGCCCAATCATCCGGTTCACGGACCGTGGCCTTGCCAAATCGAGCATCCAAGGCCTACTGTCTGCAAAGGGCGACTTCCTTTGTGTGATGGATGCTGATGGTCAACATGATCCGGCTGTGCTGATCGAAATGATCGAGCGCATGGAACGTGATGGCTTGGACATCGTGAGCGCCGCCCGTCGCCTGGAAGACGATCAAGCCCTGGAAGGGCTCTCGCCGCTCCGTCGGCGACTGTCGCAGATCGGGAATGCGCTGAGCAGCTTTGTCATCGGAAGAGGACTCTCTGATCCGTTGACTGGATTCTTTCTCATCCGCCGTGACCGCTTTCTCGAGATCGCACCCAAGCTCGGCGACCCAGGCTTCAAGTTGCTTCTCGACATCCTCTATTCCGACAAGACCCTTCGCCACGGAGAGGTCTATTTCGACTTCGGCACTCGCCTGCATGGCAGTTCAAAACTGGACAGCTACGTCTTGTGGAAGTTTGCGACTTTCCTGATGAGCAAGATGACCAAAGGCATCGTGCCGGCGAACCTCATCTCCTTCCTGTTCGTCGGCGGCTCAGGTGTCTTCGTCCATTTTGCAGTTCTTTATTCGGTGCTTGCCCTGTCGACGTCATTCGCGACAGCACAGACGATCGCAACATTGGTGGCGGCCACCAGCAATTTCCTGCTGAATAACCTCCTGACCTTCCAGGACAGACGTCTGCGTGGGACCCGTTTGATTTCGGGCTATTTGAAGTTCCTGGCCGTCTCGGCGGTTGGCATCGTGGCGAATGTCTCGGCCGCAACGCTCGCCTATGAAAACCTGATCCATGTCGTCTTCATCGCCACACTTGCAGGCATCGCGATCGACACGGTCTGGAAATTTGTCATCGCCAACAGGTTCATCTGGAAATGACTGAGACAGCACAAAGCGGCCAACTCCCGTCTCAAAAAGTCATGAGCGCTATCTGGATGCTTCTGGGTGCAGCCATATGCCTGGAAGTGCTGGTTACTCTTGTCCAGCAGTCGATGTTCTTCGACGGGGGCATCTACGCGTCATTGGCCAGAAACCTGGCCGAGGGCCGAGGATCCATGTGGGCGCCCCATTTCACAGAGACACTGTTTCCCGTCTTTGCAGAACATCCGCCACTGATGATTTGGCTACAGGCCATCGGTTTCGGCGTTTTCGGCGACACCATCGCGGTCGAGAAAAGCTTTTCGCTTATCACTTACGTGCTTTCAGCTATCCTGTTGTTTCACGTTTGGATGCGCCTCAATCGAGACGATCTTTCAATGCAACGGGCTTTCCCGTTGGCACTTTTGCTGATGCTTGTCTCAGGCCGGGTGAACTGGGCCTTTGCCAACGGCATGCTTGAGAACCTCGTCACCGTTTTCTCGCTCGCTGCCGTCTTGCTGCTGCTTGTCGCCTATGAGCGCCCCTGCTCTCTGTCGATCAGTCGGCGCTTGGTGATCATGGTGGCGGTGGGGTTGGCGGTAAGCCTGTCATTGTTGACCAAGGGCCCTGTCGGATTGTTTCCCTTGGCTGCTCCCGCCATTTACTGGCTCGTCTTTCGCAGGCCCAGCTTGTGGGCAGTGGCGATCGACAGTGTCGTGATTCTGGCCGTCATTGCGCTGTTTATGCTCATTCTGAATTCTTTCGATGCACCGCGTGAAGCCGTGGATCGTTACCTAGAAATACAGTTGTTTTCGAGTTTAAACGGAGAACGCGGTCAAAACGGTGGCGGCAGTTGGAATGTCGTACGCAAGCTTCTCATCGCGAATGGATATTCATTGGCCGTTGTGGCGTTGGCGGCAGTTGCTGCGTGGCGCTTCGGTCTCGGGGTTAGCAGTGAGGCGTTGCAGCGCCAGCGGTGGCAACGAGCTGCATTTCTCATCATCGTGGGTCTGTCTGCCTCTCTTCCCCTTGGGCTAAGCCCCCGGGTTTCAAATTTCTACCTCACCCCATCGCTTGCATTTTTTGCATCTGGATTCTGCATTCTGGCTGCACCTGTTGTCATGCACGCTCTATCGAGAATGACGGATCGGGCATCTCGGGTAGTTTGGTCCGGATCCCTCGTCGCCTTGTGCATTGCTATGGTTGTCGTCAGTGTCAATTTCGGCAAACCTGGCGACGACGGGCGCACGATTGTGCAAGTCACTGCAATCAAAAATGCCGCTTGCATGGAGAAGGTTGACTGCAGGCCTAGCATCAGCGCCTGTAAAACTGCATGGCAGGATACGGCCCTACACACATACATGCAGCGACTTTACAAAATCAGCATCGCGCAAGCGGGAGATGTACGGAGCGAATTGATGATAGCCGATGAGACTTGCGAGGTACCATCGGGCTATGGCGCGACGAATGTGGACATATCCCCGTATGTTCTGCTGCAGCAAAGATAAGATAAACGCTCTGATTGTCCGAGGCCGGATCCACGGCCACGCGGGCGTTGCGCAGGATATCCCAACGTTCAATGACCGCCGAGCTGGCGGGAATTTTGATTTCATCCATCAGGTTGATGGCTCGGTGATGGAATCCCATGGGACAAGATTCTATTTACGCGTTCAATGCTGGTGATCTGCAGTGAATTGCCGTAATGACGCGCGCATCGAGTTTGGTAAGTTCAGTTGGGGCAACTCATCAATGCTTTTGAAACGAGCATGCGACGTCGCCCGTGTCCTTCTGGCACTAGTTGTTTTTGCGGTACCGATGGCCATCGTGGCGCTTGCAGTGCGTGCCACATCAAAAGGACCCGCACTCTACTGGTCGCAGCGTGTGGGGCGCGACAATCGTCTCTTCTCAATGCCGAAGTTTCGCACAATGTTGACCGATACGCCCGTCGTCGCCACTCATCTTCTCGGCGACGCCAAAAGGCATCTTACCCCTATCGGCAGTTTTCTGATCGTGTTCCCGCCACTTCGGTGATGGCATCGATGATGTTGGAATAGGCCCCGCACCGACAGATGTTGCCACTCATCCGTTCGCGGAGTTCCTCGGCGGTGATCGCGGCCTTGGCGGTGAGATCTTCAGTGACATGGCTCGGGATATTGGCCGCGATCTCCTCCAGCACGGCGATGGAGGAACAGATCTGGCCCGGCGTGCAATAGCCGCACTGGAAGCCGTCATGTTTCACGAAGGCGGCCTGCATCGGGTGAAGGTCGCCCGGCTGGCCGAAGCCTTCGATCGTTTTCACGCTGTCTCCGTCATGCATGACGGCCAGCGTCAGACAGGCATTCACCCGACGTCCGTCGATCATGACAGTGCAAGTGCCGCATTGCCCGTGATCGCAGCCCTTCTTGGTGCCGGTCAGGTGGAGATGCTCGCGCAGAAGGTCGAGAAGGCTCGTCCTGTTGTCGACATCGAGTTGGTGAAGCTGGTCATTGACCGTCAGGGAAAGCGTGGTGCTGTGGCTCATCGAATGTCCTGGTCTCTGCATCGCCGACCCGCAAGTGGGGTTTGTGGCGGTGATGGTAACGGGGGATTTTCGTGGAAGATGGCTTCAAAGGGGGAAAGCCGGAGAGGATGCCGGTCGGAGGGAGACCGGCCGTCTCGCTGGCCATCAGAGGCTACTAGTCCTCCAGTGTCGATAGGGTGCCAGAAGCTGCCCTGGAAAGCGCCGTTCGATCTCGTCCTCGACAAGCGCGATCCTGGCCAGGATCTCGTCCCGGTCACCGGTCGAATCTTCACTGCGCATTTCCAGGGATTTCATGGCAGCGAAGACCTCATCATCGGTCATCGCCTCAAGTCGGGACGCAAGGTCCGATACGTCTTCTGTCTGAATGTCGCTCGCCATGATCATGCGCCTCCCAATGGCTGGGAAAGGCAGGCGACGGCAGATTGTTCCCGAAGCTCTTCAGGAATGATACCGGAAAATGCCGACAGCGATCGCTCTCGTAACCCGGCGTCACCGGTTCAATTCCGGTCAGCGCTGCAGGTTAATGATGGGAAGCCGGGTCAGCGGCTGACCGCCTTCCGGGCGGCCAGCCAGGGACATTACGCCTCGACTGTCTCGCGGACATCATCGAGCAGGAAATGCACCACCACATAGCGTGTCGAATAGACTCGTCCACTGTCGGAGACACTCTCGACCGTGCCGCCGTCTGCCGGGTGCCACTGGCTGTAGTGTGGATTGTTGACGATGAGCGTGATCGCCTTGCCGGCGAACGGCCCCTGCAAACGGTAGCGCGCTTCAGCGAGCGGCCAGATACGTTCGAAATCGGCTTGCGTTACCCGGACCTTCAGGGCCTGGCGGCGAATGGCCTCGCTATGCGAACCATCGTCTCGCTGCCGCGCCGCACTTTCGAGCGTGACTTCCTCCGCACCGTCAAGAATAGAGCTGAGTTCCTCCGGCCACATGCGTCTCATAGAATTGCTCCTCCCCGAGCGTGTTCATGGTGACACGATCGAGTGTAGCGCGTCTGGCGCGGGATACAACGCGCCAGTGCTTGGTCGGATCAATTCGACGCAGAAACTGCAGCCGGTCGCTGACCTTTGGGAGGAGCCAGGAGGCTCACTCCGTGCAGCCGGTATCCTTCAAAGCCTGGGCATGAAAGCGGCGCAATGCTGCTTCGATATCGGCCTTGGTAAAGCTGTGGCCGGCAGTTGCCAGGTCACGCGACAGACGTGCAATCACATCACCGTCACCGCTCACCACATGGTCGACCGTATGCAGGTCGCGGGCATAGCGCCCGAGGTCATCACCGGCAAAGCCGATCAACGATCCGGCCCAGTAGCCGGCGAGCAGGTTACGACGGGCGCGAATGCTGCCGAGACCGTCCTCTTCGTGCGGGTGGACGGAATGGGCGGCGGTCGAAACAACGGATAGGGGCATGGCGCGATTCTCCTCCTCGGTCATGGATCAGGCTTCAGCTTCAGCGGAAACGAGATAGCTGGCAAGCGGCGCACAGGCCGGGTTTGCCGCATCGAGCAATTCAGCCGGGCTCGTCAGGCCGCTGACAACCGAAACCACGGTCGTGCCGGCCCACCAGAGATCACCGGTCGCGCGATCGATAAGCTGCGGGCCTGTGGTGCGCAGGCAGTCACCGGCCTGGCTGACAACCTCGACCGGGGCCTTCATCTCTTCAAGGCGCTGACGGATGTCGGCCTCGATCGGATCGACGACAAGCATGGCGAAAATCGATGCAATCCACTCGGCGATCATCGGGCAGTCCCCTGACGCGAGGACGTGGGGCCGAACTCACGCTGCGTCTGCAGGCGTGGCTTCGGCTCACCGGGGCGCACGTATGCGCCGTCGGCAGACGGAAAACGGCCGGGTGAAATCAAGATAAAATGGTGGCGTTTCATGAACTGGTCCTTGGACCGGCAGCGGTGTCGAAAAGGTCCGACATCGCAAGAGCGCCGGGAGCTCTTACCAGAGGGGCCCGGACCAGCGGGTTGATCGCCATATGGGGAGCGATTCGGGCGTCTTCAAGGCATCGGCACATGACGATATGGAAAAGTCGGGCCATGCAGCCGGGGTCTTGTCTGGCCCCATTCTGCATGGCCCGGGCGGCGGGCGATCAAGGCTCGAGCCTCAGGGCGAAAGCCGTCCGGCTCCGCAGCCATTCCTCATCAGTAGCGGATGACCGGGCAGCCGCGGACATTGGCGAAGACCATCCGGTCGCGGCCGCCGTGGCGAACACCGGCAACCACCACGCGACGCGGCGTCACATCGGCGACGAAGGCACGACGCAGGCCGTTCCAGCGGGCCTTCTCGACGGCGTGGTGCGGACGGCACTCGCCGCGATGCGGACGGTCACGACCGGGGCCATCCCAGCCCGGGCCACGGCCGGGACGATCCCAGCCGGGGCCGCCATGGCGCGGGCCTTCGATATAGACGCCCCAGCCGAAGCTGTCGGCGGATGCGGTGGAAGCGACGCCAGTGGTCGCCATGACCGAGACGAGGGCAGCAAGACCGATTTTGCGAAGCATGCCGAACATGTTCTCTCTCCTTGAAAGGCGCATCCTTGCGCCGTCGTTTCCATCCCGCCGTTGAAAGCGATTGATGTGAGAGTAGAAGCGGCCGCCTGAATGCAGTCCAAATCCTGCATTCAGCACGTGTTCACCTTGTCACCACAAGCCGGTTCGAGGCGTCAGACATGCAAGACGACTTCGCGGCGATGGGGGCTGTCGCGGTGCTCGAAGAGGTAGATCCCCTGCCATGTGCCGAGCAGCAGGCGCCGATCGGCAAAGGGGACCGAGAGCGAGACCGGCAAGAGGGCCGCCTTGATGTGGGCCGGCATGTCATCGGGGCCCTCGTCACGATGCGTGATAAAATCCATCGCCGGATCCGTCGTCGGCGGCACGAGGCGGCGGAAAAACGCCTTAAGATCCGTCTGCACCGAAGGATCGGCATTTTCCTGGATCAACAGCGAGCACGAGGTGTGGCGCACGAAGACCGTCATCACGCCCTCTTCCGCCTCACTCTCTCGCAAAAACTCCCGGACCGACTGGGTAAACTCGTAGAGCCCCTGACCGCGTGTGGAAATTGCCAGTCGCATCATCGCCATGTGTAAAACCTTTCCACTGCGCCGGGGAAAGCTGCACCGCCGCCCCTAGTCAGCCCCGGCCGACCTCTGTAGTCTCCCGCCGAAAAACGGAGGACCACGCACCGATGAGCCTGATCGAAACCATCGAAAGACAGGAAAGCCAGCTCGTTTTCAAGAGCTTCGACGAGTTGGTGGCCTTCGAGGTCGGCCGCCGCCTGGTGGATCTCGCGCTGTCAGAAAAGGCGCCCGTGGTCATCGACATCCGCACCCCGGACCGCACCCTGTTTCATGCCGCCCTGCCCGGCGCCTCACCGGATAACGACCATTGGGCACGCCGCAAGAGCAATGTGACGCTGCGCATGCACAAGGCCTCACTGCGCGTCGGCGAATTGAATCGAGCCCGCGGGCGTAGCGTGTCTGCGGAAATCGGCCTCGATCCCATGGAATACGCGGACCATGGCGGCAGCTTCCCCGTCCGGGTCGCGGGCACCGGCGTGGTTGCCGCGATCACCGTCTCCGGCCTGAAATCCGAGGAAGATCACGCGATGATCGTGACCGTCCTCGAAGCCTATCTCGGCAAAAGCTGATCGCTTACAGGCTTACGGACGGGCCCCGGCAAACAGACTGAGGCGCGAGAAGAGCTCACTCTCGCGCTCCAGAACCAGAACCGCCGGCAAGGCATAGGGCCCCTGCTCTCCGGAGGGACCGCCTTCCGCATCGCGGCGATCAGAGCCGTTGAGCGTACACTCGACCGCAACCCGGAAACCGGCCCGGTCGGTCATCACGACATGGTCCGACAGCGTGATGCCGTGGCGGAGCACATAGGCCGCCAGCGTGTCTCGAAAGGACGCATGGCCAATCACCCTGATACCGTCGGGAAGGTCGAGCACCGCCTCCTCAGCGAACATCGGGAGAAGCGCATCGAAGTCGTGCCGATTGAGGGCATCGATGACGGCAAGTGTCTGGTCTTCCAAGGACATGGGCCTCTCCTTCTTTGTCTTGAACATAGGCCCGGCATCCGCCGTGGCAAGTCTGAACGAGCCGCTAGAGCGCCTCATCCAAGGGGGCGCAGCACGCCACTCGCGGCCTGCAGCACGGCGTCCGTGACAGGTTTCATCGCCGGGGCTACAGTGCGGCTCACATGCCAGTAGAGCGGCACATCGAGCGGGTATCCGGGTATCAGCTCCCTTAGCCGCCCGTCGGACAAGGCGTCAGCGGCCAGAGGCTCCGGGTTCATGCCCCATCCAAGACCGGCAATCGCGGCATCGACAAAGGCATGGCTCGACGGCAGCCAGTGGGACGGGCTAGCCCCCCCCACCCCAAGCGCCTTCTCGGCCCATCGCGTCTGGAGCCGGTCCTTGGCATTGAAGGTGATTACGGGCGCATCCTTCAACTTGGCCGCCGTGACGTCCTCCTGTCCGAACCAGCGCTCGACAAAGGCGGGGCTTGCCGTCGCCAGATAGCGCAGCGACCCCAGTGGCCGGCAATCACAGCCCTGCACCGGTTTCGGCGACCCGCTGATCGCCGCCCGCACATCCCCGCGCTGCAGCCATTCGGCGCTGTGATCCTGATCGTCGATGACGAGATCGAACAGCACATCGTTCACCGCTGCCATCGCCGGGATGAACCATGTGGCGAGACTGTCGGCATTCACCGCAAGCCGCAGTGTCGGCCAGGCGCCTGTCTCCCCGCCCGTTTTCGATGAAAGACCGAGATCCCGGCGCACGCCCTGCTCCAGCAGGCGGAGTTCCTCGGCATGACGGAACAGCCTTTCGCCAGCCTCCGTCGCCCGGCAGGGCTGGGACCGGATGATCAGCGACGTGCCGACCTCTTCCTCCAGTTGGCGCACCCGCTGGGAAATCGCCGACTGCGTGACATGCAGCATCTGGGCCGCCCGTTCAAAGCTGCCCGTTCGGAGCACCGCAGACAGGGCAGAGAGCTGGGCCGGGTCAAACATTAGTAACCCTTATGCATGATTAGGATTATTACCTTTCCTAATGAAAAGGTCCTGGTTAGTCAAAGCGGCATCTCAGGAGAGTTTAACATGGTGCTTGCAGCCACTGCCGGTTTTTTCCTCGGGCTCAGCCTGATCGTCGCGATCGGTGCCCAGAATGCCTTCATCCTGCGCCAGGGGCTGCGCCGCGAGCATGTGCTGCCGCTCGTGCTGACCTGCGCCATCTCGGACGCAATCCTGATCGCCGCCGGTGTTGCGGGCTTCGCGACCGTGCTGTCACGCCTCGATTGGCTCGAGCCGGCGCTCCGCTATGGTGGTGCGGCCTTCCTCTTCGCCTATGCGCTGCGCAGCGCCCATTCTGCCTGGACGGGTGGCAACAGCATGCGCGCCGGCGACACGATGGCAACGGGCCTGCGCACCGCGCTCTTGACCTGCCTCGCCTTCACCTGGCTCAATCCGCATGTCTATCTCGACACCGTCGTGCTGCTCGGCTCGATCTCGACCCGCTATGCCGGCCACGAGGTCGCATTCGCCCTCGGCGCCATGACGGCATCCTTCTGCTTCTTCTTCAGCCTCGGTTACGGCGCCCGCCTGCTCGCCCCACTGTTTGAAAACCCCATGGCGTGGCGTGTGCTCGATGGGGTGATTGCGCTGGTCATGGCAACGATCGCGGTCAAGCTCCTGCTCTGAGACGCGCAGCTCCCCTTGGGTGACCCGGCTGATTGATGTAAACACCGGGTCGAACAAGGGGAGACGATGCGCATGTTCCTGACCAACCGTGACATGGTGGAGCTTCAAGCCTTCCGGCATGATCTGCACCGACACCCGGAAGTCTCGGGCGAGGAGCATGATACGGCGCGCCGGGTCGTGGAAGCGCTGCGTCCGCTCGCACCATCGAAACTCCTGACCGAGCTGGGCGGCCACGGTGTGGCAGCGGTCTTCGAAAGCAAGGAGCCCGGCCCCACCCTCCTCTTCCGCGCCGAGCTCGACGCCCTGCCGATCGAGGAAAAATCGCAAGCGGACCACCGCTCGATCATCGCCGGCAAAGGCCATCTGTGCGGCCATGACGGTCACTCGACCATCCTTCTCGCACTGGCAACCGGCCTGTCGCGACGAGCCGGTTGCCCGCGGCCGTGTCGTGCTGCTCTGGCAGCCGGCCGAGGAAGACGGCAGTGGTGCCGCAGCCGTGCTTAAAGATCCGCGATCTGCCGAGATCCGCCCGGACTTCGCCTATTCGCTGCACAACATGCCGGGTGTTGCCTTCGGTACCGTCGCGCTGAAGAGTGGACCGGTGAACTGCGCCTCGCGCGGCATGAAGATCCGGCTATCAGGCAAGACGGCCCATGCCTCCCAGCCGGAAACCGGTCTCTCGCCCATGGCCGCGATGTCTAAACTCATGCCGGCACTGACGGCGCTCTCGAACGGCGCGCCACCCGCGACAGACTTCACGCTCACAACCGTCACCCACGCCTCGCTCGGCGAACAGGCCTTCGGCATTGCGCCGGGCGACGCAGAAATCTGGGTGACGCTGCGCACCCTCCTCGACGATCGCATGGCCGAGCTTTGCGAGAAGGCGGAACAGCTCGTGCTCGAGGCGGCACGGGAAGCCGGACTTCAGCATGCCTTCAGCTACCACGACATCTTCTTCCACTGCGAAAACGCACCGGAGGCCGTTGCCCATCTTGAAGAGGCATTGACGTCGGAGGGTGTGCGGTTCGACGAAGGAACCCTGCCGATGCGCGCCTCGGAAGACTTCGGCCGCCTGCGCGCCATCTGCCCCTCGGCGATGTTCTTCCTCGGTGCCGGTGAGAAACACCCTGCCCTGCACAATCCCGACTACGACTATCCGGATGACCTGACCGCAATCGGCGCCCGGGTCTTCATGGCAGTGATCCGCAAGGCCTTGGGCTAAGCGTCACCGCCGTCACGTATCGGGAAAGCCTCGCTCGGCCCACTCTGCGCGGGGCACGGTCTTTCCAATCGAAAGCGAGAAGCGCACCACCTGTGTGGCATCGTCATCGACTTCACAGCGCACGGCAATGTTGATCCAGGCGCCGTTGATGTCACGGAAGGCCGCGAGCGGCACATCCACCACATTGCCGTCCTTCAGACGCAGGATCGGCAGGAGATAGGGCACATAGGCCGGGCTGCCGTTGCGAAGCTGCTGGCTGAGTTCGGTACCGCAAAGCTGATCGCCGCGCTCCTGCCGCGTGAGCCCGGCCATTGCGGTCATCGCAGCCTCGTCGCCGGAGATGGCGGACGAAAACAGCTCCGTCACCTCGCGCGGCTCAAGTTGCGCCTCCTGGAGCGCAGCCTCGGACGGCAGATCCGATGGCTGCTGGGTAGCCGAGGTTTCCGCTTCGCCGCTGGTCTCACTCGTCACATCAGCCGCTTCGGCAACCTCCGTTTCGACAGGCGGTGCTTCCGGCAAGGTGATCTCCGGCTGCGCGACGGTAGGTGCAGCTTCTTCGGTCTCCGCTTCGTCTGGGGCGGTCGCCTCCTCCGCTGCCTCGGGTTCAGCCTCAGTGCCGCGCGAGAGTTCCGGCCCTTGGTCCTGCTCACCGAATCGGACCACCGGCCTCAAAACGGGAATGGGCACCTGCGCTGCATCCGGCACTTCAGGCTCCGGCACTTCTGGTGCCGGGACAGCCGGTTGCGGTTCTGGTTCTGGTTCGGGTTCTGGTTCTGGCTGCGGTTCGACCTCAGGCTCCGGCGCAGGTAGCGGGGCCTCAGGTTCTGGTGCGGCGGCCTCTTCCGTTTGCTCCGGTTCCGGCGCCGGCGGCTCAGGCTCCGGCTCCGGTACCTCCGGTGGCGCAACCAGCGTCACCTCGATGGCCGGCTCCTCTTCGGCAAGCTCGACGGGGCTGTCGAAACTCAACAGAAAGACCGCCACTGCAAGCGCATGCAGCAGCAGGGAAATCGTCATCCCGCCGCCGAGACGCCGCCAGCCTGTCTTCCTCGTTTCCGTCATGGCGTGATCCATAACGACGATTGCGGCGAAAAGGGAGGAGAAAGCGAGTTTCCTGATTTAAACACTGTGACATCGGCCTTTTATCGCGCAGCACTTCAGGCTACTATGACCATAATTCTAGTCATCTAGTTCAAACGGGTGCAGCGTCAATGACCACTGTCAACATCGCGACCGCCAAGGCGCATCTCAGCGAACTCGATGCTCCGGCGTGCGCTAGGCGAAACCATCGAGATCGAAAGCGTGGTGGCCGGTCGCCGAGGCTCATGCCTGCTCAACAGCCGCGCGAGCCCATAGACTTCGCCTGGCTCGACAGTGTGATCAATCAGGTGCAGAAAACAGAGGCGGACGGCACCCGCCGCCTCCGCGATCAAGACCGCTACTGATGGTCTATCTGGATACATCGGTCCTTGTCGCTCTCCTGACGCGTGAACCAGCAGCAGAACGCGTGTCTGCATGGCTGAGGCATCAGCAAACCGGATCGCTCCACATCAGCGGTTGGACCATGACGGAATTCTCCTCGGCCCTCTCCCTGAAACTGCGCACTGGCCAACTCGACGTGTCACAGAAGACAAGCGCCCTCGCCGCCTTCAATCACCTCGTTACCCGCTCGCTGGTAACCTTGCCGATTTCACCGTCCGACTACCACGCCGCCGCCCGGCTCTGCGATCGGACCGAACTGGGCCTGCGGGCCGGAGACAGTCTCCACATTGCCATCGCCGTCAGCAACGGTCTGCCAGTGGCAACGCTCGACAAGGTCATGGCTGGAGCCTGCAGCACGATCGCCCATCCTATCCTGCCAATCTGACGCAAACAAAAAACCCGCCGGATCGCTCCGACGGGTTCTGATAACAAACATCCATGTCCAGCTTAGCTGTCCAGGAAGCTCCGCAGCTTGCGGCTACGGCTCGGGTGCTTCAGCTTGCGCAGCGCCTTCGCCTCGATCTGGCGGATACGTTCGCGGGTAACCGAGAACTGCTGGCCGACTTCTTCCAGCGTGTGGTCGGTGTTCATGCCGATGCCGAAGCGCATGCGCAGCACGCGCTCTTCGCGCGGCGTGAGCGAGGCCAGAACGCGGGTCGTCGTCTCGCGCAGGTTCGCCTGGATGGCGGCGTCGATCGGCAGAAGCGCGTTCTTGTCCTCGATGAAATCGCCGAGATGCGAATCCTCCTCGTCACCGATCGGCGGTTTCGAGCGAGATCGGCTCCTTGGCGATCTTCAGGACCTTGCGGACCTTCTCGAGCGGCATGGCGAGCTTTTCGGCCAGTTCTTCCGGGGTCGGCTCGCGGCCGATCTCGTGCAGCATCTGGCGCGAGGTGCGGACGATCTTGTTGATCGTCTCGATCATGTGCACCGGAATACGGATGGTGCGGGCCTGGTCGGCGATCGAACGCGTGATCGCCTGACGGATCCACCAGGTCGCATAGGTCGAGAACTTGTAGCCGCGGCGGTACTCGAACTTGTCGACCGCCTTCATCAGGCCGATATTGCCTTCCTGGATCAGGTCGAGGAACTGCAGGCCGCGGTTGGTGTACTTCTTGGCGATCGAGATCACGAGGCGCAGGTTCGCCTCGACCATTTCCTTCTTGGCGCTGACGCGCTTCGCGCTCGCCCTTCTGCACGCATGTGACACGATGCGGCGGAATTCGGCGATCGAGATGCCGGTTTCGGTCGCGAGATGCTGGATCTCGCCGCGGATATCACGGATCGTCGCGTCTTTCTTCGCGGGACGAAATCCTTCCAGCCACTGGCAGAGAGATTGGCGATCGACTTCATCCAGTTCGGATCAAGTTCTGCACCCTGATACTGCTCCAGGAAGTCTGTCGCGCGCTGACGCCATAGCTCTCGGCCAGACGCAGCAGGCGGCCCTCGTTCTGCATCAGACGCTTGTTGATGTCGTAGAGCTGCTCGACAAGGCTGTCGATGCGGTTCTGGTTCAGCGACAGCGACTTGACGGCCGTGATCAGCTCGTCCTTCAGCTCCTTGTAGCGGCGCTCCTGGCCAGGCGACAGCGTGCCGGCACAGGCGAGACGTGCTTCGCGACCTGCTGGTCCTGCAGCTTGCGCAGCTTCTTGTAGGTGTCGGCGATCATGTCGAGGGTCTCCATGACCTGCGGACTGCAGTTCCGCTTCCATCGCGGCCAGCGACATGGTTCGATTCGTCCTCGTCCATCGTCGCTCTTCTTCCGGCGGCATGCCTTCACCACCGATGGCGGTGATCGTCGTCGTCGTCACCGGAGGCAGCCTGCGGACGGCGCTTGGCGGCGTGCCTTTGCCTTCTCTTCGGCAGCCTTGCGGTCAGCCTCGATCTTTTCAGGAGCACTGGAACTGCGGAGCAGCTCTTGGCGTCCGGACCGGCATAGGTGGCTTCGAGATCGATGATGTCGCGCAGCAGCGTCGTGCCTTCGTTGAGTTCGTCGCGCCAGATGATCAGCGCCTGGAAGGTCAGCGGGCTTTCGCAGAGGCCCGGAGATCATCGTCTCGCGGCCGGCCTCGATGCGCTTGGCGATGGCGATTTCGCCCTCGCGCGACAGCAGCTCGACCGAGCCCATTTCGCGCAGATACATGCGCACCGGGTCGTCGGTACGATCGGTCGGCTCTTTCTTCTTGGCAGTGGCAACAGCGGTGCCGGCGGAAGGTGCGAGCTCGCCGCCCTCGCTTTCGCCGTCTTCGTCATCGCTCTCTTCGGCAGCAGCCGGCTCATCGACGTCCTCGTCTTCGATGACGTTGATGCCCATGTCGGAAAGCATGGCCATGGTGTCTTCGATCTGCTCGGCGAGGTCACTTCCTCGGACGGCAGGACCGAATTCAGCTCATCCATGGTGACGATAGCCGCGCTTCTTGGCGGCTTTGATCATCTTCTTGACCGCGTCATCGGAAAGATCGAGAAGCGGACCGTCCGTCGCGCCGTCGCGTTCGCCGTCGGCTTCTTCGTTTTCTTTGACTTTCGATGCCATTTATCTTGTCGCTTTCCCTGACGTCTGATCATGCTGCTGGTCGCCTGAGGAATGGGAGACGGACCACTCACCCGGGCGGATAGCTGTCACTGACCTAACGGAGTGTTGCTTAATTCCTGATTAACTATGGGCATTGCGGTCACAGCCCCGAAACCTTGATTGTCTGCATGACCGGTCATCATACCAGAGATCCGTCCGAACCCACTTCACCCTTGTGTGCTTGGATTGGTGATTCCCACAATTTTTCCTGACGTCAAGCCTTTCCGCAGGCTGGATCGGGAAAATCAACAAAACAAGCCGCATTACGGCGCCTTTATCACCGATCTTCGCAGATGTAGGACGTGACGCACCAGAAACAAGGGGCAACCGCCCGCAAGCCTGCCTTCAGAGAGAGGCGGCGGCCTCGGCCTTTACGCCGGTCAAAAACCAGACTCGCATCGCCCCCTTGCCCTTGACCTCGATATTGCCCCGCAGCTCGAAATCGAAACGGTCCTCGAGCCTCGTCTTCAGACAGTCGGCAACCTGAATGCGGCTGGCCACGCCATGTGATTCCATATGTGCCGCCGTGTTCACCGTATCACCCCAGACGTCGTAAAGCAGCTTGTTCGGCCCGATTACACCGGCCACCACCGGACCCGTGTCGAGCCCGATCCGCACCTCGACCGGCTCGCCCACCTGTTCCGATATCTTCCGACAACAGGCGAGTAGATCGAGCGCCATCAGCGCCACCGCCACCTCGTGGTCCGGCTGCGGTTCAGGCAAACCGCCCGCCACCATATAGGCATCGCCGATCGTCTTGATCTTTTCGAGCCCATGCGCGCTGGCGATCGCATCAAACTGGCTGAACACGCGGCTCAAGAATGCGATGACCTGCTGCGGCTCCCAGCGTGCGGCCCGGGGCGTGAAGTCGACAATATCGGCAAACAGGATCGTCGCAGACGGGATCTGGTCCGCCACCACTTGCGTGCCATGATCCCGAAGGCGCATGGCGACCGCATGCGGAAGAATATTCTGAAGCAGCCGCTCGGAAAACTCATGCTCCGATTCGAGCGCCATCTCCGCCTGGGAGGCCTCCTTGAAAGCGAAATACGACGTCGTGAATATCAAGAGAAAGGCAAAGGGAACCGTCAGGTAGTAGAGCGCATCCAGAAACAGCGGCTCGACCTGAATGAAGTCACGCGGCGCAACGAACACCACCTCCGTCATCAGGAAGGCAATGATGGCGACGATCGTCACGCAGGCGGAGAGGACGAGGCGCTCCGGTCCGAAAACCAGCATCGAGGCCGCTGCCCCCGGCAGAAAATAGAAATGCAGCCCTGACTCCCGGCCAAAGAACATGCAGTAGCCGATCCCGAAAATCAGCCAGATACTGCAGAGGTAAAGTGCAGCAGAGGTGGGACCGAAGCGATGGAAAAAGGGCGTCACCGCATAGAGTACGATCTGCGGCGAAAACGCGATGATCGCCGGCAAAAGACCATACCAGTCGTAGAACACATAGATCAGGATGTAGGGAATGGTCATCAGGCTAACCATGGCCGAGATCACATTGGTCACCGCAAGCCTGCGGCGCACGCGCGGTGGGTAACCTGCCGTCCCGATCCGCGCCACCCACCAGACCGCATTCGGCAATCGCCAGAACGATCGGAATTTTCGCCCGTTGCGGGCTATGAAATCGAAGTCGTCCTGCGACACTCTTGCTTCCGGCAGCCATGGAACAAGACCTGAATCCCTTATTTGCCGCCGTAGTGCAACAGATTTATGCAAACGATTACATCAGCCGTGTCCCGTCGCCGGCCCCTTCACGCGACCGGACATCACGCCGAAGCCATCGATGATCGCCTCCTGGTTTTCCATTCGCGCAACCTTCAAGCCGAACTTCGTGCGGCGGCCCAACCTGCTCGGGGAAGAGCACGGCTATCTTCCGTCTGCAGGAAATCGGCAATTTCGCGCTCGAGCTTGACGGTCAGCCGCTGGTCAGCGCCCGCGCCCGCTTGTAGAGGGCAAGAGCCTGGCCATAACCCTCCCGCGCATCTTCGGAAGCGGCAATCTCGGTTGCGATCCAGAGCCTTGCATTGCGGATCTGCTGATCGAGACCGCGCAGCAGCGTGCCGTGACCATGGCCTCCAGCTTCTGGATCAGAACCTCACGTGTCAGCGACGCACCGGCTTCAGCAACCGCCGTCAAAAGCGATGACCACAGCTTCTGCAAGCCGACATGCTCATAATCGATGGCAGCGATCTCGTCATACTCGTCTTCGAGCAATTGCGGATGGTTGACGATGGTCAGTGCCAGCACGCTCTCGCGTAGGGTCGGCTGATCGAGCGCACCGCGCACAAGCCCGGAACGCGCCAACCGGTCGGAAATCGCTCCGCGGCTGGACGCCACCGGCCCAGGAGGCCGTCCGCCATTGCGGGCGCCCTGCCCCTGCCCACGACCGCCGCCCTGAAAATTGCCGCGCTCGCCCCGCCCAGGCTGTGCGCTCTGGAAAAAGCCGTAGAGCCTGTCCCGCACATCCTGCTGATAATGGCGTCGCACATTCTCGTCGCCGATGACATTGACGATCTGCTTCAGCTTGGCTTCGAGTTCTGCCCGCTTCTCCGGCGTATCGAAACCGCCGCCCTGCGTCTCGCGCATCCAGACCATCTCGGCCAGCGGCCGCGCCTCTGACAGCACACGATCGAAGGGCTGGCGTCCATCACGCTTGACGAGATCGTCCGGATCCTTGCCATCAGGCAACATGGCAAAGCGCAGCGATTGGCCGGGCTTAATGTGCGGCAGTGCCAGATCAACGGCGCGGAAAGCCGCCCGTTGGCCAGCACCATCGCCATCGAAGCAGAGCACCGGCACCGGCGTCGTCTTCCACATCAGCTGCCAACTGGTTTTCGGTGAGTGCCGTGCCGAGCGGCGCCACGGCATTCTCGATGCCCGCCTGATAAAGCGCGATCACATCCATATAGCCTTCGACGGCAATGACAGCGTATCGGCGCCGTCAGCGCCCAGCCATCGCCCGTTGTGCGCACGGGAGAAGTTGTAGAGCACATTGCCCTTGTGGAAGCAGCTCGGTCTCATTGGAATTGAGATATTTGGCCATCGCATCCGCCGCCATGCGCACGACCACCGAAGGCGATGACCTTATCGCGCGACGGACAGGATCGGAAACATGATGCGGTCACGGAAACGGTCGTAGGAGACGGGAATATCCGGGCCATGCACGACCAGGCCGCAAGCCTCGATCTGCTCCTTCGGCACGCCCTTGGAGGCCAGATACTCCTTCAGCGCATTCCGACTCTCCGGCGCAGTATCCCAGCACGAAACGTCTCGATCGTCCGCCCGGATAGGCCGCGCTCACGCAGATAGGCCCGTGCCCTCGCCCCAGCTCGCCGTCTGCAACTGCGTCCTGGAAGAAGCTGCGTCGCCATCTCCATGACGTCCTGCACAGGTCGTGGCGCTCACGCTCCCGGCGTTCCGCCTGCGGATCGGGCTGCGGCATGGCAATGCCGGCCATGTCTGCAACCTGCTGCACCGCCTCGACGAACGCTCAAGCCTGTCGAGATCCGTCAAAAAGCGGAAATGGTCGCCGGAGACACCGCAGCCGAAGCAGTGATACCGACCCTTGCGATCTTCACAGTGGAAGCTTGGCGCTCTTTTCGCCATGAAAGGGGCAGCAGGCCCAATAGTCCTGCCGTGACACATTGGTTTTCTTCCGATCCCACGTCACGCGGCGACCGACGACGGCCGAAATCGGCACGCGGTCACGGATCTCGTCGAGGAAGTCGCTGGAAAAACGCATCTGTATCCCTGGGAAGCTGATCCTCCATATAGGCGCGACCATCATGAAGCGCCAAGGCTTTCGCGCGCAGTGCCCATTATTCACAGAGGCAACATTGACCAGCCGGAAACACAGATGTATATACACCTTGGGCGCAGGCTAGATTTTCTGGCATGTACCGGATCAATCGCGGTCACCATGGGAGATCTGAAATGAGTGGATATACATACACACATATGAGGGCTACCCGACATGACAAGCGAATTGGAACTGAAGGAATTTGACTGGGACGAGAGCAAGCGCAGACTTAATGTTCAAAAGCATGGGATCGACTTCATCGATGCTGCGGATGCGCTTCGGACAGGCCCCCGGCTCGATATTGCATCCCATAGAAACGGTGAGTTGAGAACGCTCTCTATTTGTCCTGACACGTTCAAACTCATTGCGGTCGTCTTCACAATGCGTGGTGACCTCTGCCGCATCATTTCCGCAAGGACGGCAAGAAGAGATGAGCAAAGAAAATATCGTCAGATATACAATTGAAGAGATCGAAGCGATGCGCGCGCGGGGTGAAAGCCAGACCGACTGGGCCCGCGTCGATGCCATGACCGACGAGGATATCGAGCGCGCCATGCGCGACGATCCCGATTGGAAGGACCACATGGACATCGACTGGTCCAAGGCCAAGATGGTGATCCCGGACAGAAAGAAGGCGATCTCCATCCGCCTCGACCCCGACATCATCGATTTCTTCCAGGCGACCGGCAAGGGCTACCAGACCCGGATCAATGCGGTCCTGCGCCACTTCGTCGAGGAGCAAAAGCGCTCCAAGCCCTGAAAAGCAAGACGCCGCCCGAGGGCGGCGCCGAATATGCTGGCATTAGATACAACGACTTACTTCAGCAGGTCCTTGACCACGCCCGAAGCCTTGCCGAAGTCCATCTGACCGGAATAGCGCTCCTTCAGCGTGCTGATGCACTTGCCCATGTCGCGCAGGCCCTGAGCACCCGTTTCCGAGATGACGGCCGCGCAGAGTTCGCGCACTTTTTCGTCAGGCAACTGCTCAGGCATGAAGGACTTGATGATGACGATTTCCTCGCGCTCCTGGGCGGCGAGTTCCGGCCTGTCGTTGTCGGCATAGATCTTGGCCGATTCATCCCGCTGCTTGATCATCTTCATCAGGATCAGCATGATCTCGTCGTCCGTGACGGGATCCTTGCCGGTTCCGCGATTGGCAATGTCGCGATCCTTGATCGCCGTCTGGATCAGACGAACGGTCGAGGTCCGGCGGACATCCTTGGCCTTCAGTGAGTCTTTCAGCGAGTTGGCGAGCGTGTCGCG
This sequence comes from Allorhizobium sp., assembly GCA_965283865.1. Lineage (GTDB taxonomy): Bacteria > Pseudomonadota > Alphaproteobacteria > Rhizobiales > Rhizobiaceae > Allorhizobium. The sequence goes on along the minus strand of CBDIQA010000001.1, from coordinate 2,066,576 downwards.
TATCATATTCTTCTCCGGGGAAGCGCCGTTTCACCGTCGGTGATTGTGGCTTTTCCGTGTTCGTTAAGAGGTTCTCATAGCCAGACGCGTGCTGCAGTGCAAACGAATTGAGCAAACCATTGAAATGGCTTGGTGGAAATCAGGCCCTCAAGCAACTCCGGAATTGACCTCGCCACGCGATATGTCTATTGCTCGGCACCTGCACGCAAATTGTCATCAGGGCTGAAAACGCGCGACTTCGCGCGCCCTCGATCTGCAACATAAATGGTCCTGCGGTACCGCTCCGACAAGGGGCCGGGACGCGGGCGAACAAGGAACGACCATGACCGCGACAGCCCCCTGGACGACCCGCAAGCCGACCGCCCTCCTCGTTCTCGCCGACGGCACCGTCATCGAAGGCCACGGTATCGGCGCAACGGGCAAGGTTCAGGCGGAAGTCTGCTTCAACACGGCACTGACAGGATATGAGGAAATCCTTACAGATCCCTCCTATCTCGGCCAGATCGTCACCTTCACCTTCCCGCATATCGGCAATGTCGGCACCAATGACGAAGACATCGAAGACCTGACGCCGGCTGCCCGCCACGGCGCGGTCGGCACCATCTTCAAGGCCGACATCACGGAGCCTTCAAATTATCGTTCCGCAAGCCATCTCGATGCCTGGCTTAAGAGCCGCGGCATCATCGGCCTCTCAGGCGTCGATACCCGTGCGCTGACCGCCTGGATCCGCGAGAACGGCGCCCCGAATGCCGTCATCGCCCACGACCCGAACGGCGTCTTCGACGTGGAAGCTCTGAAGGCAGAAGCCAAGGCCTGGGGTGGCCTCGTGGGTCTCGACCTCGCCAAGGTCGCGACCTCGGGCCAGTCTTCCGTCTGGGACGAAAAGGCATGGTCCTGGACCGAAGGCCACACAACGCTCGGCGCCGCTGCTACCAAGTATCACATCGTCTGCGTCGACTTCGGTGTGAAGCGCAACATCCTGCGCCTCTTTGCCGGCCTCGACTGCAAGGTCACGGTCGTGCCCGCCACGACCTCAGCCGAAGACATCCTGGCCCTGAACCCGGATGGCGTCTTCCTGTCGAACGGCCCGGGCGACCCGGCTGCCACCGGCGAATATGCCGTGCCGGTCATCCAGAGCCTGGTCAAGAGCGACAAGCCGCTCTTCGGCATCTGCCTCGGCCACCAGATGCTGGGCTTGGCACTCGGCGGCACGACCGAGAAGATGCACCAGGGCCACCACGGCGCAAACCACCCGGTAAAGGACTTCACCACCGGCAAGGTCGAGATCGTCTCGATGAACCACGGCTTTGCAGTCGACTCGAAGTCGCTGCCGGAAAGTGTTGAAGAGACTCACGTTTCCCTGTTCGACGGCACCAACTGCGGCCTGCGCCTCAAGGGCAAGCCGGTCTTCTCCGTGCAGCATCACCCGGAAGCCTCGCCCGGCCCGCAGGACAGCCACTACCTCTTCCGCCGCTTCATCAACATGGTGCGCGAGACGAAGGGCGAACCGGCACTCGCCGAACGCTGAGCCTGTTCAATCAGACTGGAATTTGGCGGCCCGGGTTCATCCCCGGGCCGTTTGCATTTCATGCCGGACCTTCAGATAGAAGCGCAGGCTGAGCATGACTGCGGCACTCGCAAGCCCGAGGCAGAAGCCATACCAGATGCCGATGCCTCCGATCCCGAGCGGAAAGGCCATCAGCCAGGCGAGGAAAAAGCCGATCGGCCAATAGGAAACAAGCGCCAGGATCATCGGGACCCGCGCATCCTTCAGCCCGCGCAACATTCCGGCCGCAATCGCCTGGAGACCATCGACAAGCTGAAACAGCCCCGCCACCATGACAAGCGGCCCCGCATAGGCAAGCACCTCGGCAGCGGCCGGAGCATTTTCATTGAGGAACGCAGCCGACAACTGGTCCGGCACGATCAGGAACAGGATCCCGCCCGACAGCGACAGGAGTCCGGCAATGGCAAGCACCGTGATCGACGCCCGCACCAGTTCCGGATAATTGCCACGGCCATGGGCAAGGCCGACCCGAACGGTTGCGGCTTGCGCCAATCCGAGCGGCAGCATGAAGGCGATCGATGCGAGCTGCAGCGCGATGCCATGCGCTGCGAGTTCGATCGTCCCGATCCGTCCCATCAGCAGCGAGGCCGCGCTGAACAGGCTCACTTCCGCAAGCACCGTGACACTGATCGGCATGCCGAGATGCAACACCTCGCGAAAAGCCTGCCAGTCAGGCCGCCAGAAACGGATGAAGAGCTCGTAGCGCTTCGTCTCCTCGCGGGTCTGGATGTAGATGACCATCGCCACGAAGCTCACCCACTGCACGATGACCGCAACGATCGCCGCCCCGGTCATGCCGAGCGCCGGCAGGCCGAAATGCCCGAGCACCAGCGCATAGGCGAGGATGGCGTTGAGCACGAGGATGCCGAGCGTGACCCAGAGCACGATACGTGCCCGACCGGTCGCGCTGACCAGCGCCCGCAGGACCGCAAAGAGCAGCGCCGGCAAAAGACCAAGCTGGATGATGAAGACATAGCCCGCCGCAAGTGCTGCTACTTCAGGCTTTTGCCCAAGCGCAAGCAGGATGGCCTCGGCATTGAAGAAGAGCGGCATCGTCAGAAGCACGTAGAGGATCGACACCCACATGCCCATGCGGATGGAGCGCCGGACAGACACCACATCACCGCGACCGTATGCCTGCGCCACCATCGGCATGACCGCCATGGAGAAGCCCGAGCCGAAAATGAAGATGGTGAAGAAGAACTGCCCCGCCAGCACCATCGCGGCCAGCGGCACGGCCCCAAGCTGACCGACAATCACGACATCCGTCGTGTGGATCCCGAGCTGTGCCAGCTGGGCCCCGATCAGGGGAATGCCGAGCGAGAGAGTCGCACGGATGTGAGACATCCAGCTGCCTGCACCGGTTGGCGCTGGGCTATGGGTTTCGAGCGAGGCGATGTCGGTGTGCATGGCAATAATCTCAACGAAAAAAGCCGCTTCCAGGATACTGGCGAGCGGCATGTCGCAACGGGATAAGCGCCATCGCGGATTCCAGCAAGATGAAATCACCAGACTGCATATTTTTTGCGCAACACATCAGAGAATTTGATGAAAAATCCGCCAGCCTCTCGCAGGCGTTCTCGTGGACATCAGGGAAAAATGCAGGCCCCGAACGGAAGCGGACCAAACCGACCTTTTCGACCCCATCTGAACCCGCCTATGATTTACGCTCCTGAAAGCAGCAAGAGATTGATCGACACATGTTGGAACTGGTTTGGCGCGGCGCGATCATCGGCCTTGGAGCAACCGTCGCCATGGATATCTGGGCGATCATCCTCGCCACTGTCTTCAAGCAGCCAAAGGCAAACTGGGCGCCTGTCGGGCGCTGGTTCTACCACATGAAGTCCGGTCGCATCTTCCACGACACCATCGCGACTGCAGAGCCCTACCGCCACGAGCGGGCCCTTGGCTGGATCTCGCACTACGCCGTCGGCATCGCTTACGGCATCATGCTCGCTCTCTTCGTCGGGCCGGCCTGGTTCGCGGAGCCGACCTTTCAGCCAGCCTGGATCTGGGGGATCCTAACGGTTGCCGCAGGCTGGTTTCTGCTGCAGCCTGGCCTCGGCATCGGCTGGGCCGCCTCGAAGACGCCGAACCCGACCAAGGTCCGCGCCCTCAATCTTCTGGCCCACACCGTCTTCGGCCTCGGCCTCTGGCTGACGGCCCTGCTGATCCGTTGACAGAGCCGGCGCGTCAGATCGCGCCGGAGAAGGTGTCGCAGGCACCGACATTGCCGCTGTCATAGCCCCGCTTGAACCACTTCATCCGCTGTGCGGAGGTGCCATGGTTGAACGCGTCTGGCACGACATAACCCTGACTGCGCTTCTGCAACGTGTCGTCGCCGATCTGCTGGGCGGCGTTCAAAGCCTCCTCAAGGTCGCCGTCGGACAGGATGCCTTCCTTGTCTGCGGACTTGGCCCAGATGCCGGCATAGCAATCGGCCTGCAACTCGACGCGCACGGACATCTGGTTCGCCTCGCGCTCGCCCATGGAGCGGCGCTGGCGGTTGAATTCCGGCAGCACGCCCGTCAGGTTCTGCACGTGGTGACCAACCTCATGGGCAATGACATAGGCCTGGGCAAAGTCACCCGCCGCGTCAAATTGCTGCTCAAGCTGATCGAAGAACTGGGTGTCGAGATAGACCTTGCTGTCAGCCGGGCAATAGAAGGGACCGGTGGCAGAGGAGGCCTGGCCGCAGGCAGACACCGTGCCGCCGCTGAAAAGAACCAGCGTCGGCTCACGATACTGCTCGCCGGAAGCCGAGAAGATGGCATTCCAGGTCGTTTCCGTCTCCGCCAAAACCGTGCGGACAAAGGCGGTCGTGTCGTCACTGGACTGCCCAGCCGGACGTTGGCCGATCGATTGCTCGTAACCGGACCCGGCACCTCCGACATTGCCCTCACCGAGAACCTGCAGCATGTCGATGCCCATGGCCTTGAGCACGAAATAGATGATCACCAGAAAGATGATCGTCCCGAAGCTCAAGCCACCACCACGGCGCCCACCCATCGGGATCTGTATGCCGGATCGACCAGCGGGGCTGCGCCCCAAGCCTCCGCCGGAGGATTTCCCACGCCGGTCCTCGATATTGTCCGACTGACGACGGCCCTTCCATTCCATGATGCTTCCCCTCTGCGCTCTAGCCCTCACAATGAGAAGATAGCCGAACTGTTCCCTAACACCAGTGACGATGGACGTCTTAGGCCATTCAGGCTGTCTAACGCGCGCGCCCTCTTCTCAGCCACCACTGGAACAGAAGCACAATCATCAGCAGCAAGCCGATGGCAATCAAATGTGGCTGCCCCTTCCCTCCACCGAACAGCAGCGTGTTCATCATGCGCCCGGGAAGAAGCGAGAAGGCTCCGGCCGTCAGGAGGGCAAAGCTGTAAAGGTTGCCGACATGTCGCCGGTGTTCAGCGATCCGACTGGCACGCGCCGCCACTACCACTTGGCAGCAGCCAATCAACGTGAAGACTGAAAGAATATGGATGGGGCTGAAGCCTGAATGGAGACGCAGAGAGGACATGAAGAAGCTTGAGATGGCCGTGATTGCCATCGCGCCAATCCAGATCCGACCAATCATTCGATGAGTATCATTGCCCTTGCGGCCTAGCAGCAGACAAGCGCCGAGGACTAGGGCGAGCATGGCACAGACGACGTGGATTTGGATTGCGACGGGGACCTGGGCGATAACAGAAATCGACATAGGACTTGCCTTGAGCGGGTGGGCAGTTTCAATGTTTGCATTCCGCTGATCGCGCGTTCATGCCGTCGCCACCAATGCTTTGCCGTCAATGTCGGGAAAAATTCGTGAATAGCTCCTTTTTGCAGTCTGCGTTTCGTGAATGGTCGATACTGGGTCGCTCAGCCCGCCTCTGGGCGACCTTTGCCATCGTAGTCTCCGTGTTCGTCTCTGTCGGCCCTTCCGGCACGATGGAGGCTATGGGCTTCGCCGAGCGTGCTGCCTTCTGGACGCTTCTGCATGGAGCGGCGTGGACGGTTGCGATCCTTGTCATTACCCTCGCGGATCATTGGATTGCCAAACATCTGCGTAGTCAACGGGTGCTGCTGGCGGCCAGCGCCTTGGTCGCGGCCCCCTTCGTTGCTGCAGTGGTAGAAATGATCCGCTGGTCATGGACCGCCTCTGAACCAAGCCTCGTATCCTATGGACGACAGCTGTTGGTTTGCGTGCCGCTGTCCGTCCTTTTCAGTCTGCTGTCACATCTAACGATGTCGACCGAGCAGTCAGCGCCGATCGTCAATAGCGAGCCTTCTCCGAACCTGAGCCCAAAACCGAACGACGTCGAGCCGCCTCCACTTCTCGCGCGGCTCAAGCCAGAAATTCGGGGCCCGCTTATCCATCTAACCGTCGAGGATCATTACACGGTCGTCACAACGACGAGAGGCCGACAGTTCGTTCTCATGCGCTATTCTGATGCCTTGCGTGAGCTCGGCTCGACGCCCGGCGTGCAAACCCATCGCTCACACTGGGTGTCAATCGATCATGTGGCAGGGCTCAAGAACAGCGGCAGCCGGTTGATGCTGCTGTTGAAAACAGGTGCGGTGATTCCGGTCAGCCGCAGCTTTGCAGCGGTAGTCCGTAGTCGTCTCCGCGAAAGCTGATCCACCTCAGCTCTTCGCGTAACCGTATTCCCCACCTCGCGCCAGCGCGCGCTGATAGGCCGGTCGCGCCCGGATCCGCTCGATCCAGCCGCGCAAGACGCTTGTGTCCTTGCCTTCGGAAATCCGGGTTAGCCCCGCCTCGACCGGGAAACTCATGGCGATATCGGCGGCGGAAAAATCCTTGCCCGCAAACCAGCCATCCCTGGCAACTTCGGCCATCCACAGGTCCAGATGGTCGGAAAGTTGCGGATCGAGCAATTTGCTCGAGACGCCCTGGCTGATCATCTTAGCCACCGGGCGAATGAAGAAGGGCACCTGCCCCGGGATGCGCGAGAAGATCAGTTTCATCACCAGAAGCGGCATGGCAGACCCTTCGGCATAATGCATCCAGTAGCGGTAGCGCAGACGCTCGTCGGTACCGGCAGCGGGACGCAGCCCCTCCCCGCCATAGGTTTCGATCAGATATTCCATGATCGCGCCACTCTCGGCGACAATCCGGCCGTTGTCTTCGATGACGGGAGACTTGCCCAGCGGATGGACCGCCTTGAGCTCCCTGGGCGCCAGGTATTCCTTCGTCCGATGATAGACCTTGACCTGATAGTCGAGCCCGAGCTCTTCCAGCAGCCAGAGGATCCGGTGGGCACGCGAGTTGTCCAGGTAGTGAACGGTGATCATCAGAAAGTGCCCTTCGATTGTCGTTGATTGAACTATCTAGAAGCTGATGAACTCTCCGTCGAGGCGCAGGTCGCAACTTTCTCAAGCGCTTCCGACCCGATCACACGTCAGGACCGCTTGGCAGCCCACCTCCCACATGCAAGTCTCGGCCCATTGAGCACTTTGGGAGGAGTGGCACATGAAGGCAATGCGACTGGAGGCGACGGGCCAGCTTTTCACGCGGGAGGTGGAGAAGCCTGAGGCCGGGCCGGATGACCTTCTGGTCCGCGTCGAGGCCTGTGGCGTCTGTGGCACCGATCGGCATCTCTTCCACGGTGAATTTCCCTGCACCCCACCGGTGACCCTCGGCCATGAATTCAGCGGCATCGTGGAGGCCGTGGGAAGCGCCGTCACAGGCTTTGCGGTTGGTGACCGGATCACCGGCGACCCCAACATCGCCTGCGGCCGCTGCAGCCACTGCGTCAATGGTCGCGTCAATCTCTGCCGGAACCTGAGAGCCATCGGCATCCACCGCGACGGTGGCTTCGCCGATTATGTCGTGGTTCCTCACAAACAGGCCTTTCTCCTGCCAGCAGATCTCGATCCGATGCATGGCGCCTTTTGCGAGCCGCTGGCCTGCTGCCTGCACGGCATCGATCTTGCCGAGATCAAAGCCGGTTCCTCCGTCATCGTCCTCGGTGGCGGGGTCATCGGCCTGCTCACCGTGCAGCTCGCAAGGCTAGCAGGCGCAACCACGGTGATCCTCGTCACCCGCCAGGCTGCCCGCCGCAAGCTCGCGGAAGACCTGGGCGCAACGGCCAGCGTCGATCCCGCAACAGGCGACGTGATCGCCCAGATTGCGGGTGAGACGGGTCTCGTCCCTGGAGGCGTCGATGTCGTCATGGAATGTGCCGGCGTCGGCGAAACCGTGAACCAGGCAACAAAGCTCGTACGCCCGGGTGGTACCGCCGTCATCCTCGGCGTCATGCCGCAAGGTGAAAAGATCGCAATCGAGCCCTTCGACCTGCTCTTCCGGGAAGTGAAGCTGGTCACCTCCTTCTTGAATCCCTTCACCCATCGCCGCGCAGCCGACCTGATCGCTTCGGGCAAGATCGAGGTCGACAAGCTGATCTCGCGCAAGGTCTCACTCGACGCGGCACCGGAGGTGGTCAGCAACCGGCCTCAGCCCGGCGAGGTCAAGGTCCTCGTCGTCCCCGGCCTCTGATCGGCGACGTCAAAGCCGCGGGCGCTTGTCCTTCCAGGGCCGCGCCTGCTCCAGCTGACCGGCGAGCGAGAAGAGCGTGTTCTCGTCGGCAAAGCGGCCAACGAACTGCATCCCGATCGGCAATCCCTCGGGCGACCACCCTGTCGGCACCGACATGGCCGGCTGCCCGGTAACGTTGAAGACCGGCGTCCAAGGAATGAATTCGAATGTCTGGGCTGCCAACTGCTCGGCAATCCCGAGTTTCTTCAAGAGCCGCCCACCGCCAACATAACCCAGCACAGTCAGCAGCTTCTTCTCAATGGCACTCGGCTGCAGCGCGCCGATCTTGACCGGCAGCGTTGAAAGCACCGGCGTCATCAAGACGTCGACATCCTCGAAAAAGCCGAGAATCGAACGCGCCGAGAGCGTGAGATAGCGATGGGCCGTGATGAGGTCAGACGCCGTGAAACCCTCGCCCAGAAGGCCCATGCCGAAGGAGGCGGCGTCGTAGTCGTCAGGACGGATCTTCACCCCGAAGGTCTTCGCCGTGAATTCGATATCGGCACGCAGCTCCCCGGCAAGCGCCGTCAGAAAGGCCATGGAGAAGGCCTCTCGCTCGACGGGCGGCGCAGCCTCGATCACCTCGTGGCCGAGATCAACGAGCAGCTTCACCGTTTCGTCGAAGGCGGAGATCACCTCGGGCGCCACCGCCTTGCCGAGCATCGGTTGCCGTGACACGGCAATCTTCAGCGTCCCCGGCTGGCGCTGCGACGCGGCGAGGAACGTGCCCTCCTGTACCGGCAGCGGATGCGGCGACCCGCGATCCGGTCCGTGTGCCACATCGAGAACGGCCGCGCTGTCGCGCACCGATCGTGCAAGCACATGTTCGACCGCAAAGCCCGACCACGCCTCGCCGACAAAGGGACCGGCGGGTGTGCGCCCACGCGTCGGCTTCATCCCAAAGACACCACAGGCCGACGCCGGAATTCGGATCGACCCGCCCCCATCGCCACCGGATGCGATCGGCACCATGCCGGCTGCAACCGCAGCGCCGGACCCGCCGGATGAGCCACCGGGCGTCCGGGTCAGATCCCAGGGATTGCGCGTCGGTCCATTGGCGCCGGGCTCGGTATAGGGTGTGAGGCCGAATTCCGGCGTATTGGTGCGCCCGGCAATCACAAGGCCAGACCGCTCCCATCGCTCAACGAGCTCGCTGCTGCCGCTTTCAACCCGCGTCGCCCACAGCCGGTTGCCGTTGCCCGTCGGCACGCCGTCGATCTGCGCGAGCAAATCCTTGACCAGGAATGGCACGCCGGAAAACGGCCCCTCCGGGACACCGGACGCCACTTTCTGGCGCGCCCGGTCGAACAGCGGACGAACGACGGCGTTGAGCTGCGGATTGACCGCCTCGATGCGCGCGATCGCCGCCTCGAGTACCTCCGAGGCAGAAACCTGCCCGCGCCGGATCAGATCGGCCAGCCCCAACCCGTCATGGTCCGCATACTCCGTGAACATCGGCACTCCCCCAGATCGACTCGCCAAATCCCGGCCACCTTCCGGTCAATCGGTCTGCCAATCAAGCAGCGCAGAGCATAACGGCTTCGTCGAATATAAATATCTACTTAACCATGGGCGACTAAAGTCACCCTCAAAGGCCGGTGCAAATCCGGCGCGGCGGCGGTTGTCCGCTGCCTTGCAGTCATAGGCTCATGAGGGAACGGCCCATGTTATTCAAATCCGCCACCAGCCGGAACATCTTCTCGACCGTCGGATTGGGCGTCGTCACCACGATCGGCGTCGCGGCGACCCTGGTCGGGCTGAGCTACGGGACAATCCGCGGGGCCGGTATCGACAAGATGCAGACGGCAGCATCCGACGCGGCAGCTGAGGTCAATCGAACCCTGAGCGTCGCCCATGAAATGGTGGCTGGCCTCGACTATTCCGTCTCTGCGCTGCGAGAGAAGGGAATTGCCGACCGCGACGTCGTGATGGCCGTTCTGACGAAAACGCTCGAAGGCTTTCCAGGCGCCATTGGCCTTTCCACGGGCTGGGAGCCCAATGCCTTCGATGGCAAGGATGCAGACTTTGTCGGCAAACCCGCTCACGATCAGACGGGCCGCTTCGTGCCCTACATCTACCGCGCCGGTGGGACCATCAAGACGGATGTGCTTGTTGACTACGACAAGCCAGGAACGGGCGACTATTATCAACTGCCGGTCAAGACCGGGAAAAGCGGTTCTTCTCGAGCCCTATGTCTATCCCGTGGATGGCAAAGACGTCCTGATGACCACCATCTCCATCCCGGTGATGGAAAACGGCAAGGCCCTCGGCTATGTCGGCGCCGATATCGACCTAGACAACGACAGCCGCCGATCTCGCCGCCAAACGACCGCTGGGCGATGGCTGTGTCGCGCTCCTGTCCTCTGCCAACGCCTTCGTCAGCCATCCTGACAAGGCGGCCATGGGCAAGGCGCTGAAGGATAGCGGGCTTGACGCCACCGCCTGGGAAAGCCTGCTGAAGTCGCCAGGGACCGTCGGCACCATGGTCGACAAGGACGGTGTGGAGCGCATGGCAATCGCGGTTCCGATCGAGCCTTTCCCGGGCGCCGTCTGGAACGTCGTCGTTGCCGTCCCGAGCGCAACCGTGCTCGGCGCGCTCTCGCACACCGTCTGGACCTCGGCCCTCGTCATCGCCGGTGCGACCCTGATCCTGATCGTCGTCGGCTGGCTGCTCGCCCGCCGCTTCATCGGCCGCATCAATCGCGTCATCGGCCAAACCACCGACATCGCCGCTGGCCGCCTCGACGTCGAACTGACGGACAAGGACCGCGCCGACGAACTGGGCGACCTCTCGCGTTCGCTGGCCGTGCTTCTGGAAAGCAACCGCAAGAAGGTCGAACTCGAAAAGGCCGCTGAAGCCCGTTACGAACAGGAAGAAATCGAACGCGTCGAGCGCTCCAAGGGCCACAAGGCGCGTGAGGAAGAGATCCGCTTCGTTGTCGACGAACTGCGCTCCGGCCTTGCCCGCCTGTCGGACGGCGACATGACCGTGCGCCTCGAAAAGCCCTTCTCTCCGGCACTCGACGAAATCCGCGGCAACTTCAACGATTCGATCGAGAAGCTGCGCGCCGCAATGATCTCCTTCCGCGACAACGCCACCACCATCGAGAACGGCTCGAACGAGATCCGCTCGGCCGCCGACGATCTCGCCCGCCGCACCGAACAGCAGGCAGCCTCGGTCGAGCAGACCTCGGCGGCCCTCTCCCAGATCACCCGCTCGGTCAAGGAATCGACCCAGCGCGCGGAAGAGGCCGGCCAGCAGGTCAGCCGCACCAAGGAAAGTGCTGAACGTTCCGGCGAAGTGGTCCGTTCGGCAATCGATGCCATGAGCGCGATCGAACAGTCCTCGCAGTCGATCTCCAACATCATCGGCGTGATCGATGAAATCGCCTTCCAGACGAACCTTCTGGCGCTGAACGCCGGCGTTGAAGCTGCCCGCGCTGGCGAGGCCGGCAAGGGCTTTGCCGTCGTCGCCCAGGAAGTCCGCGAACTTGCCCAGCGTTCGGCAAATGCGGCAAAGGAAATCAAGGCCCTGATCACCGCCTCGGGCGAACAGGTCAAGCACGGCGTCTCGCTCGTCGACGAGACGGGTGAGGCCCTCTCGGCCATCGTCGCTGAAGTGCAGCAGATCAACACCAATGTTCATGCGATCGTCGATGCCGCCCGCGAACAGTCAACAGGCCTCCACGAGATCAATGCTGCCGTAAACATCATGGACCAGGGCACCCAGAAGAACGCCGCCATGGTCGAGGAGACCAATGCGGCCTCCCACACGCTGGTCTCGGAAGTGCAGTCGCTCTCGGCCCGCCTCGCCCAGTTCAATCTCGGCTCCGGCCCGCGGCAACAGGCATCATCGGCGCCTGCCGCTCGCAGCTTTACCGCGCCCACACAAACGGCAGCCCGTCCGGTCGCCCCGTCTCGTCCTGCAACGGCCGCCGAAACGGCGCGCCCTGTCGCCTCCCCGGCTCGCGCCCTTGCCGGCAAGATCGCCTCCGCCATGGGCGCCAAGCCGGCCCCGAGCGGCGCGGAATGGGAAGAATTCTGAGATCGCCTGAAAGACACATGTGTGAAATGGCGGGCCTCGGCCCGCCATTTGTCATTCTCGCATGCCTCAAGCCGGCTCGAAGACCAGAAGCTCTTCGAAATGATTCATGTCGTCGAAGGCGCAGAAAGCCGGCGCCCTGAGTTCGATGACGGGAGCGCGGCGGCGTATATCCGCGGCGACCTCCTCCAGAAACGGGATCCAGGCCGACAGCGTCGCATCGTCGAAACGCTCGATCATGTACGCAAAGGTAATGTGGAAGGCATAGGTCTCGTGGTCCGGATGCCGATAGCCGAGGAGATCCGCGAGCCGGTTGCGCCAATCCCGCAGCACGGCCCGATCATCGTCGGTTACCCCATCAACAACAAGCCCGAGCGGCGTCGCGTGTTTCACCTCGACGGCAAAGGCTTGACTGGCACGGAAATGCGCCAGACGGTCCATGAAGATGCCCGTCATGTCGTCGACCGGCGTCTCCACCGGCACATCGCCTGGCCAGTATGGCAGCGCCCGTCGCGTCTCGATAATCCCCTGGAAGAGCGTCATATGCAGGCTGGCCGGCGCCGTGAAGGCGAGTTTATCGGCACCCGGCATCGACGTGTAACGGGTCCGAGCCTCGAGAATCGCAGCAGCAGGCTCCGAACCCTCGACCAGATGGCACACCACGGTATTGCCGCGCTCGGTCAAAAACCTGCCGGTGGTATCGTAGCGGATCCCATGATGCGGGATTGGCCCGGGATTGAGGCTGCGGGAGGAGAAATGAAGATGATCGGGGAGTTCTGGAATGGTCATGTGCAGGTCCTTCGGGTCTGATCCGCTTGCGGTAATCGTCCTGCACGAAGCGCGTATGACGGCTGCCCCAGGAGAGCAGCAAAGTCCCTCCCCAACTTTCCTGTCGGAGGCTGCAAATATGGGGTTCCTTCCCGACCAACATTTCCCTATAAGCCGCTTCTAGCCTTGAAAAGACCATCTCTCTGCGCCCGGCCGGTGACCTCCCTCACCCAGGCCGGTTTTTCGCGCAGGTCAAAGAACGGATAGATCCATGCCCAAGCGCCAAGACATCAAGTCCATCCTCATCATCGGCGCGGGGCCGATTGTCATCGGCCAGGCATGCGAGTTCGACTATTCCGGTACCCAGGCCGTCAAGGCGCTGAAGGAAGAAGGCTACCGGGTCATCCTGGTGAATTCCAACCCGGCCACGATCATGACCGACCCGGGCCTCGCCGACGCAACCTATGTCGAGCCGATCACGCCTGAAGTCGTCGCCAAGATCATCGCCAAGGAACGCCCGGACGCGCTGCTCCCCACCATGGGCGGCCAGACGGCACTCAACACCGCGCTTTCCCTGAAGCGCATGGGCGTTCTCGACCGCTACAATGTCGAGATGATCGGCGCCAAGCCCGCCGCCATCGACATGGCCGAAGACCGCGCCCTCTTCCGCGAAGCCATGACCCGCATCGGGCTTGAAACCCCGAAGTCGATGCTGGCCAACGCGACCGAGATCAAGGACGCCGACCGCAAGACGCATGAAGCCGCCCGCAACGAGCTGAAGGCGAAACTGTCCGGTGCCGAACTCGACAAGGCTCTCGACGAACTCGAAAACCAGTGGAACCTCGGCGAAACCGACCGCAAGCAGCGTTACATGGCGCACGCCATGGCAATCGCTGCCCAGGCGCTCGACCATGTCGGCCTGCCCGCCATCATCCGTCCGTCCTTCACCATGGGCGGCACCGGTGGCGGCATCGCCTACAACCGCTCGGAATTCTACGAGATCATCAATTCCGGCCTCGACGCCTCCCCCACCACCGAAGTCCTGATCGAAGAATCGGTGCTCGGCTGGAAGGAGTATGAAATGGAGGTCGTCCGCGACAAGGCGGACAACTGCATCATCGTCTGCTCGATCGAGAACATCGATCCGATGGGCGTCCACACCGGCGATTCGATCACAGTCGCACCGGCGCTGACGCTGACGGACAAGGAATACCAGATCATGCGCAACGCCTCGATCGCGGTTCTGCGCGAGATCGGCGTTGAGACCGGCGGCTCGAACGTGCAGTTCGCCGTCAACCCGGCCGACGGCCGTCTGGTCGTCATCGAAATGAACCCGCGCGTCTCGCGGTCGTCCGCGCTCGCTTCGAAGGCAACCGGCTTCCCGATCGCAAAGATCGCCGCCAAGCTCGCCATCGGCTACACGCTCGACGAACTGGAAAACGACATCACCGGCGGCGCGACGCCGGCCTCGCTTCGAGCCGTCGATCGACTACGTCGTCACCAAGATCCCGCGCTTCGCCTTCGAAAAGTTCCCGGGCGCCGAGCCGACGCTGACCACCGCCATGAAGTCGGTCGGTGAAGTCATGGCGATCGGCCGCACCTTCTCGGAATCGCTGCAGAAGGCACTTCGCGGGCTTGAGACCGGCCTCACCGGTCTCGACGAAATCGAAATCCCCGGCCTTGGCCAGGGCGACGACAAGAACGCCATCCGAGCTGCCATCGGCACCCCGACGCCCGACCGTCTGCGCATGGTCGCCCAGGCGCTCCGCCTCGGCATGTCGCCGGAAGAGGTGCACGAAGGCTGCAAGATCGACCCGTGGTTCATCGCCCAGTTCAAGGCGATCACCGACATGGAAGCCCGCGTGCGCGAGCACGGCTTGCCGGAAGACGGCGAGAACCTGCGCATGCTGAAGGCCATGGGCTTCTCCGACGCGCCGCCTCGCCTCGCTCTCCGGCAAGCGCCCGAAGGAAGTCGCCGAGCTCCGCAACGGCCTCGACGTCCGCCCGGTCTTCAAGCGCATCGACACCTGCGCTGCCGAGTTCGCCTCGCCCACCGCCTACATGTACTCGACCTACGAGTCGCCCTTCTCGGCAGCTCTGGCTGAAGCGCGAGCCGTCGGACCGGCAAGAAGGTCGTCATCCTCGGCGGCGGCCCGAACCGCATCGGCCAGGGTATCGAGTTCGACTACTGCTGCTGCCACGCCGCCTTCGCGCTGAAGGATGCAGGCTTCGAAGCGATCATGATCAACTGCAACCCGGAAACCGTGTCGACCGACTACGACACCTCCGACCGCCTCTATTTCGAGCCGCTGACGGCCGAAGACGTGCTCGAGATCCTGCGCGCTGAGCAGGCAAAACGGGCGAAGTCGTCGGCGTCATCGTCCAGTTCGGCGGCCAGACCCCGCTGAAGCTCGCCGAAGCGCTCGAAGAGAACGGCGTCCCGATCCTCGGCACGGCGCCCGACGCGATCGACCTCGCCGAAGACCGCGACCGCTTCCAGAAGCTCCTGATGAAGCTCGACCTCAACCAGCCGAACAACGGCATCGCCTACTCCGTCGAGCAGGCCCGCCTCGTTGCGTCCGAGATCGGTTATCCCGCTGGTCGTGCGCCCGTCCTACGTGCTGGGCGGCCGCGCCATGCAGATCATCCATTCGGAATCCATGCTGCGAGTCCTACCTGCTCGACACCGTTCCGGCGTCTGGTCCCTGAGGACATCAAGCAGCGCTACCCGAACGACAAGACCGGCCAGATCAACACCCGTGCTCGGCAAGAACCCGCTGCTGTTCGACAGCTACCTGACCGGACGCCGATTGAAGTCGACGTCGACGCGCTCTGCGGACGGCGATAACGTCGTTCGTCGTCGGGCATCATGGAGCACATCGAGGAAGCCGGCATCCACTCCGGCGACTCGCGCCTGCTCGCTGCCGCCGCGTTCACTGCTCCAAGGACATGCTGGACGAGTTGGAACGCCAGACGACGCGCCATGGCCAAGGCGCTCAATGTCGGCGGCCTGATGAACGTCCAGTACGCCATCAAGGACGGCGAGATCTACGTACTCGAAGTCAACCCGCGCGCCTCGCGCACAGTGCCGTTCGTGGCGAAGACCATCGGCGCCCCGATCGCCAAGATCGCTGCCCGCATCATGACCGGCGAAAAGCTTGACGATGCGATCGCCGCCTATGGCGCCAAGCCCGATCCGCGCAATCTCAAGCACATCGCCGTCAAGGAAGCCGTCTTCCCGTTTGCCCGCTTCCCCGGCGTCGACACGCTGCTCGGGCCGGAAATGCGCTCGACGGGCGAAGTCATCGGCCTCGACACGGACTTTGCGCTCGCCTTCGCCAAGAGCCAGCTCGGCGCATCCGTTGAACTACCGCGCGACGGCACGGTCTTCGTCTCCGTCCGCGACGAGGACAAGGCCCGCGTCCTGCCGGCAATCCTGATCCTGACCCAGATCGGCTTCAAGGTTCTGGCCACAGGCGGCGCAGCGCTTCCTCGCCGAAAACGACATTCCGGCGATCAAGATCAACAAGGTGCTCGAAGGACGTCCGCATATCGAGGACGCCATCCGCAACCGTCAGGTCCAGCTGGTCATCAATACGACCGACGGCAACAAGGCGATCTCGGACTCGAAGTCGCTTCGCCGCGCGGCCCTGATGCAGAAGGTGCCCTACTACACGACCATGGCAGGCGCCCTTGCCGCCGCCGAAGCCATCCGTGCACTGAAGGGCGGCCAGCTCGAAGTGCGTCCGCTGCAGAGCTACTTCTGAGGCGAGCAAATGAACAAGCCGCTCCGTTTCACCGAGCATGCAAAAACGGTGATATCGGAGCGGTCGCTCGATCAGGAATGGATTGAGCGAACGGTTCACAGTCCGGAGTGGCGGGAAACCGACCCATCCGGCCCACCGATAGAACGACGTTATCGCCGCATCCATGAATGCGGCGATCGTGTTTTGCGGGTAATCTGCTTGGAATTGGATACGGAAATTCGTATCATCACCGCGTTCCTAGATCGCAACGCTCGGATGCCGCAATGAAGCCGAAGCTCGAATACGATGCTGCAGCCAATGCTGCCTATATCCGCTTCTCCACCGAAGCGGTGCAGGAAACCGAAGAGGTCTCCGAAGGCATCATGCTCGACTACGATCGCGATGGCCGCATCGTAGGCCTGGAAGTGCTGAATGCACGTGCCAACCTGCCGGCAGCAGCACTCGAAGACGCGGCCTAAGCCACTCCCGTCCGGACACCTTCGAGCTCATGAAGCCAAATAGCGGCGCCGATTGATGGCCCCGGCTGGAAATCCGTCTGCGCCGCCTATCTAAAAGTGATCGCTCCTCCTGACCGGCAGACGAGACAGGTCCACCGCCATGTTTCTCGACCTCAACAACTACACTCCGCCAACGGACCCACCGGCAGAACCGGACCGCCCCTCCCTGACACCCCGCCAGCAGAAGACGCTGATGGTGATCGTCGGCTTCAACATCTTCCTGCTGTTCGTTGCCCCGATCGGGGGAGCCACGGTCATCTCGGCACTTCTGGAATTGTTCGGCTGACTGTAGGCCCCCTTGGCCCGCCAGCGTCAGTGATCGACCACGCGAGCCAGCGCACACCTCCGCCAGCGCTTGACGCCCAGCGCCGGACAGGTGAATAAACCATTCAGTTAATTAACCTGATGGCTAATCATGAGCAGCGATCCCCTGTCCTTGACATTGGCCGCCCTGGCGGACCCGACGCGCCGGGCCATCCTTGCGCGCCTGTCGACCGGCGAGGCAACGGTGAACGAGTTGGCAGAGCCTTTTGCCATGAGCCTGCCGGCCGTCTCCAAGCATTTGAAGGTGCTGGAGCGCGCAAAGCTGATTTCACGCGGCCGCAGCGCCCAGTGGCGCCCCTGCCGGCTTGAACCTGAACCCTTGAAGGCCGTCGATGGCTGGCTGGGCGATTACCGCAAGCTCTGGGAGCAGCGTTTCGATCGCCTGGAAGAGTATCTGGCGGCGATCCAGAAAGAACGCGAAGACGTGAAGGAAGACGAGAAATGACCGAAAAGCTGGAAATCGTGAACGAGCGCCTGCTCCCCGCAGAACCCACTGCCGTGTTCAATGCAGTCGCTGATCCCAAGACACTGGCGCTCTGGTGGGGACCGCATGGCTTCACAAATCGCATCGACGAATTCGATTTCCGCGTCGGCGGTGACTGGCGCGTGACGATGACCGCCTCCGACGGCACCGATTTTGCCAACCGCTGGACCTTCCATGAGATCGAGCCCGCAAAGCGACTGGTCGCCCACCACCATGAACCGATGCATGTCTTCACGCTGGAGATGACCTTCGAGGAAGCCGAACAAGGCACGCGCCTCACATGGCGCATGCTGTTCGAACCGACGGATGAGAACCGGGAACTGCAGAAGTTCATCCACGCAGCAAACGAGCAGAATTTCGAGCGCCTCGAACAGGTGCTTCAGGAAGAAGGACGCTGAGATGGCTACGGAACTGGATCCCGCCCGTATTCTTCAGGTCGAGCGTCTGGTCGGCGCGCCGATCGATCTCGTCTTCGAGATGTTCACCGATGCACGCCACCTGGATGCCTGGTGGGGCCCGGATGGCTTCCGCAACGAGACGCACGAGATGGAATTCTCCGTCGGCGGGCTGTGGCGCTACATCATGCATGGTCCCGACGGCAAGGACTGGCCGAACTGGATCCGCTATCAGGAGATCACGGCACCCACACGCATCGCCTATGAACACGGTGGCGAGATGGGCGAGGCCGCACATTTCCATGGCGTGATCACGCTCAAACCCGAAGGCGACCAGACCCGCGTCACGCTCACCCTGATCTTCGCCACGCCTGAAGCGCGCGACGCGACGTTGAAATTCGGAGCGGTCGAGGGCGGCAAACAGACACTGGCCCGCCTCGACGCCTACGCCCGGGAGATCCACGCCTCAAGCTGAGGCGCCTTGTCGCCAGCCTGGCCTCAGGCCTGACGCTGCTGCTTTGCGAGAATGGAAAAGGCGATGCCGCCGATGACGAAGGCCCCGGCGACCACGAAGTGCAGCGTCAGCCGCTCGTCGAGAAACAGGATCGCGCCGAGCGATGGCGATGACCGGCACCGAAAGCTGGATCAGCGCCGCCCGGAATGTCGTCAGACCCCGCAGCGCACGGTACCAGATGGAGTAGCCGAGCCCGGACGCGACGATGCCCGAGCCAAGCGCAAGCGCTAGGCCGGTCATCGTCGTGGTCTCGTAGAGGACAGCAAAAACCGCGAGCGGCAGACAGAATGCCGAGGCACGCACGAAATTGCCGGCGGTTTCGCCGATCGGATCCCGGGAGCCACGCCCGCGCAGGGTATAGACCGCCCAGGCGATGCCGGAGGCAATCATCAGAAGGCTCCCTCCGAGATCCGGACGTCCGACACCCGGCAGGATCAGGTAGACGAAGGCCGCAAAGGCAACTGCAAAACCAATCGCTTCGCGAATACTGGGCCGGTCCCCGCGCAGCAGGCCAAAGGCCAGCATGCTGGCCTGGACGGACGAGAACAAGATAAGCGCGCCGGTCGCGGCACCCAGAGAAAGATAGGCGACCGAAAACGCGATGGCATAGACAAAGAGTGCGGCCGCTGCCCACCAGTCGCCAGGCAACACAGCCTGCCCGTCCGGGCGTGACGCAGTTCCACCACGCCGCATCAGGGCGTAAAGCACAATGGCGCCGGAGACGATCCGGACCGCCGTATAACCGGCCGCCTCGATCGACACGGTGCCCAGCGCCTCGCGCGCAAGCAACGAGTTGGCGGCAAAGGCGAGCATCGCCACCGCGGTCAGAACGAATGTCGATTGCAACGAGGCTCTCCTCCACGCCGTGACCGGCACTCAACTGTCGAAGAGCGCGGTGCGCCTGTTAAACGTGAGGTCCCCGGGCTTTACAAGCCAGGACTGAGAAAAAGCTGCAATCTGACAAGCGAGATCAAGGACTTCGTCCCCAAACTCCGACGTCAGAACCCTGTCGGGAACCTCGTCAAATAAAGTTGCACAATTTCGCAAATGCAACCAAACTGACCCATCGCACGACCATGGGCGCAACGGGAGAAATGAAATGTCGAAGAACATTGTCATTCTGTTCGACGGGACCTCAAACGAGATTTCTGCAGACCGCACCAACATCCTGCGCCTGTTCGGTTGCCTCAAGCGGTCCGAGGAGCAGATCGTCTATTACGATCCCGGCGTCGGGACCTTCGGGGCTGCCAATGCCTGGTCAAAGATGCATCGCGGAGCCTCAGAAGTCTGGGGGCTGGCCACAGGCTGGGGACTGGATGAGAATGTCAAGGAAGCCTACCGCGTCCTCGTTGACCATTACGATGCGGGCCCCGTCGATAGCGACGGTCGCCACACCGACCGAGACCGCATCTACATCTTCGGCTTCAGCCGCGGCGCCTATACCGCGCGGGTTCTCGCCGGCTTCATCCATGCCTTCGGCCTGACGAAGAAGATCCACCTCAACCTGCTCGACTACGCCTACCGCACCTACAAGGGCATCTCCGAGCACGAACAAAAGGCACAGAAACAGGCGACAGGGGATGCGCCCTCCGCGTTCGACAGCATGCGCCTCTATGAGCGAACCCTGCGCAACGACCGCCCGCCGATCCGCCTGCTGGGACTGTTCGACACCGTCGCCTCGGTGATCGAACCCGGCAAATGGGGCCCTCAACTGAAGACCCATCCCTTCACGCATCGCAATGCCAGCGTCGAAATGGTGCGCCATGCCGTGGCCATCGATGAACGGCGCACAATGTTTCAGCCCGAACTCTGGCCGTCTGATCAGCCCTATTGGGGTGGGCCGTTTCAGCCGAGAAATCCGGAAGCGATCCGGCCGCAAGACGTGAAGGAAGTCTGGTTTGCCGGCGTCCACGGCGATGTCGGCGGCGGAGAGCCCGAGAAGGAAAGCGCGCAGATCAAGATCCCGCTGCAATGGATGATCAAGGAGACGCAGACCACCGATCTGATCTATCGGCCACGCATGGTCGAGCAATTGGTGGAGGGCAAAGGCAATACGAAATATGTCGAGCCGGATGCCACAGCACCACTGCACGATTCGATGAAGAAGTTCTGGCCCCTTGTCGAATGGCTTCCGAGAAGGATCCCGGCCACCTCCTGGCGAAACCGCGGCAGGTCTGCCGGAGGTATCTACCTCCCACGCCAGGATTACCGCCTCATTCCACCGCAGGCGCTCATCCACGATTCCGTCCGCCTTCGTCAGGCCGCGACGTCCTATAACCCGCCAAATCTGCCGACACGCGCCGTCTTCGTGACGTAGTCACAGAAAACGTTTGGCTCCGCAGCTCGCTCATGCGAGCAGCATCGGTTCCCGTCCACTCATAAAAACAGCACAAGCGTTCCATCAAAATTTGACGTTTGTCGAACGCCTGCCGCTCCGGCACTCTGCCGCAGTTTGAAACTAGAGATATTCGTATGTCCGTTGTGATTGACGCCCCCGCCGAAAAGGCGACGCGGCGGGAGTGGATCGGCCTTCTGATACTGTCCATTGCCTGCCTGATCTATTCGATGGACCTCTCAGTCCTGTTCCTCGCCATGCCAGCGATCGTGGCCGACTTGGATCCATCGGCCACCCAGCTCCTTTGGATCAACGATATCTACGGCTTCATGGTCGCCGGCTTCTTGGTCACGATGGGCACGCTCGGCGATCGCATCGGCCGCCGCAAGGTGCTCCTGATCGGCGCCTTCTTCTTCGGCGCAGCCTCGGTCTTTGCGGCCTTCGCCAACACCGCCTCGATGCTGATCATCGCCCGAGCCCTGCTTGGCATTGCCGGCGCGACCATAGCGCCCTCCACGCTCTCGCTCGTCGTCAACCTGTTCCGCGACGAGCAGGAGCGCAATCGCGCGATCAGCATCTGGGGCACGGCCTTTGCGCTGGGCGGCCTGATTGGTCCGCTGATCGGCGGCGTGCTCCTGCAGTATTTCCATTGGGGCTCGGTCTTTCTCATCAACGTGCCGATCATGGCGGCACTGCTCGCAAGCGCTCCCTTCCTGCTGCCGGAATACAAGGATGAAAATGCCGGCCGCCTGGACCTCCTGAGCGTTGCGCTATCGCTCCTGACCGTGCTGCCTGTCGTCTACGGTTTCAAGAAGATGGCTGCCGAAGGCTTCGAACTGATCCAGCTCCTGCCCATTCTCTTCGGCCTTGCCATCGGTGTGGTCTTCGTGAAGCGCCAGAAGGTGCTGGAGCACCCGATGATCGACCTCGCGCTCTTCAGGATCCCCGCCTTCACCGCCTCGCTGATGGTCAATCTCGCGGGCGTCTTCTTCATCTTCGGCATCTTCCTGTTCCAGAACCTCTTCCTGCAGCTGGTCATCGGGCTGACCCCGCTCGAAGCTGCCCTCTGGTCCATCCCCTCCTCGCTGGTCTTCACCGTCATGTCCTTCCAGGCCTGGCGTGTAACCAACCGGCTGGGGCCGGTGAAAACCGTCCTGTTGGGCCTCGTCGTCAATGCGCTCGGCACCGGACTGATGGCGATCGCGGCCTGGAATTCGAGCCTCGTCGGCGTGCTCGGCGCCAGCATGATCATGGGCCTCGGCTTCGTGCCTGTCATCCTGACGACAACAGGCCTGATCGTTGGCACGGCACCGCCAGAGCGTGCCGGTTCGGCCTCCGCCATCTCGGAAACCAGTGCGGAATTCGGCGGAGCGCTGGGCGTGGCTGTCCTCGGCAGCCTCGGCACGCTCTTCTATCGCTTCGGCATGCAGGAGGCAGACCTCAGCGGCCTCTCCTCGGAGAACCAAACGGCAGTCACATCAGCGCTTGGCACGGCACTCGAAGTCGCGCGCAGTACCGGCAACGAAGCGGCCCCCTGGATCGTGATGGCACGAGAAAGCTACGCCGGCGGCTTCGCGCTCTGCTGCGCGTTGGCAACCGTCACCCTGCTCCTGCTCGCGACGATCGCCGCACGTGTCTACGCACGCACTGAGCTCGACGAAAGCCGGATCGGCGGGCATTGACGACCGCCGTCAAACTCCAGGCAGTGTCTCATAAAGACGCTTCACGCCCTGCAGGTCGGAGCGGAAGGCCGCAAGGCTGCGCGCCTTCAGATCTGCATCCGGCATGCGCAAGATTGCAGCGGGGTGCGTGGTGACGAGCAGCATCCGGTCGTCTTGCATCGGGATCGGCATGCCGCGCACTTCGGCGATCGGTCGGCTTTCTCCGGTGAGCGAAAGGTAGGCCGTCGCCCCCAGTGCCACCACGATGCGCGGATTGATCACCTCGATCTCCTTGGCCATCCACCAGCGACAATGGGCGACCTCTCCGGCATCGGGACGCATATGGATGCGGCGCTTGCCGCGCCGCTCGTATTTGAAATGCTTGACGGCATTGGTGACATAGACCTCGCCCCGCTCGATCTCAGCCGCCTCCACCGCCTCGTCGAACACCTGGCCGGCCGGTCCGATGAAGGGCTTGCCCGCCAGATCCTCGGTATCCCCGGGCTGTTCGCCGACAAACATGATATCGGCCCGCTCAGGCCCCTCGCCGAACACCGTCTGTGTCGCATGGCAATGCAGGGGACAGCGCGTGCACCCGGCCGCCTCTTCCCGCAGCCGCGCCAGCGGTGAAAGATCGGCGTCCCCTCCCTCATCCGCCCGCCCGCGCCATTGCGCCTGCAACCGCTGGTGAAAGGCAGGCGGTTGGCTCGCCTGCCGAGCCGCCATTTCGGCCACCCGACGTTCCGCGCCCGCGATCAGGTCCGGAATGAGCGACGCCTCCGGCATGTTCTTCCAGTATTTCTTCGGCATCTCCGACTGCATGGCCCGGATCTTCAAACGTGCCGGATTGAAGATATTGGCAAAGTAGGTGCGCCAGAGTTCGTCCGTCTCATCTTCGGCCTCAGGCCGGGCAGCCGGCTCACGCGAGGTCTTCAACTCCTCGCCGTTCCAGGCCGCAGAACCCTTGGGCGTTGCGATCAGCCAGTCCATGTCGGTAAAGCGCCGCTGGAAGAAGCCGGCCGTGCGCGGTACGATGAAATGCTCAGGCTCGAACCAGGCGACGAAACGCCGCCGCCCCACCTGCACGCCTTCCACCTCGCGGAACCGCACGAAGGCCTTCATCTTGTGGCGCCGCGCCTGACATTCTTGATCAGTCGCGTCAGTTGAGAAATGTCGACATCGGACGACACCTGCAAGAGGCTGCGCTCCTCCTGCAGCCGCCAGAGAATACGATAGAGAAGTGCAAAACGATCCGGATCGGAATGGCAGATCGCCGCTTCTGCCGCCTCGATGAAGCCCTTCGGCACGACAATCTCGGACGTCCCGCCTTCGTTGGACGTCGCTTCCGCCATGGATCCGAAGAGATCACCGCCCTGCCCCGATAGCTGCCATCGCACCCGATCGGGCGTCACTGCATCGACAAGCAACCGCCGAGCCGCATCCCGCCACTCGCCGAAATCGCCCAGTCCCTCAAGCGTGACCGTGCGCATCAGAACAGCGACAGCTGTTCGGCCGGCGGCGCGAACACGGCGCGCAGATCGGAGCGCTCGAGGCTATTATGCGGCGACCAGCCTTCAGCCACGATGAAGGACCGCACCTTCTTCAGGGACACGCCCAGCCGTGGCAGATCTTCCAGACGCACACGCCTATGGCGCCGCGCCGACAAAAGCCCATTCACCGTCTTCGTGCCGAAGCCCGGAACCCGCAAAAGCGTCTCGCGGTCCGCCTTGTTCACATCGACGGGAAACCGGTCGCGATTAGCGAGCGCCCAGGCGAGTTTCGGATCCAGCTCCAGATCGAGCATACCGCCCTGCCCGATCGAGGCGATCTCCTCGACCGAGAATCCGTAGAAGCGATAGAGCCAGTCTGCCTGGTAGAGCCTGTGCTCACGCATCAGCGGCGGCTTGATCAGCGGCAGATTGCGCGAGCTGTCCGGGATCGGGCTGAAGGCGGAATAGTACACCCGCTTCAGACCGTAGCTGCTGTAAAGCCGGGCACTCGACCCGAGAGATCGTCGCATCATCGGCACCGTCAGCCCCGACGATCATCTGCGTGCTCTGCCCGCCGGGCACGAACTTCTTGCGACGACCGGTATGCGTCGGCTCGCGCGCTTCGTCGATCTTGAGCCGCAAGTCGGCCATGGAACGGCGAATGTTCACCGGGCGCTTCTCCGGTGCATAGCGCTCCAGCCCGTGATCGGTCGGAAGTTCGATATTGATCGACAGGCGATCGGCATAGAGACCGGCCTTCTCGACGAGATGGGCAGAGGCCTCCGGGATCGTCTTCAGATGGATATAGCCACGAAAGTCATGCTTCGTCCGGAGGTCCTTGGCGACCTTGACCATCTCGGCCATCGTGTCATCCGAGGATCGGATGATGCCCGATGACAGGAACAGGCCCTCGATGTAATTGCGCCGATAGAACTCGATCGTCAGCCACACCACTTCGTCTGGCGTAAAGCGCGCGCGCTCCACATTGCTCGACGACCTGTTGATGCAATAAGCGCAATCGTAGATGCAGAAGTTCGTCAGCAGAATTTTCAACAGCGAGATGCAACGCCCGTCAGGGGCATAGGCATGACAAATGCCCGACCCTTCTGTCGAACCAAGACCACCCGAGGCCGAGGAGTCGCGTTTCGTCGTCCCGCTGGACGCGCAGGAGGCATCGTACTTTGCGGCGTCGGAGAGAATGGCGAGGCGTTCTTTGAGCGACTTCTTCATAAGTTCGTTCTCTAAACGTTCTCATAACTTTCGTCAAGAAACTCCCCTGCGGCATTCGGTCCATCGACGGTCATGACCTCTGATATTGCTCGGTTTTTGGCGCAGGGATAGGCCTGCGGGGATGGCATGTCGAAAACTCTGGAAATTGCGGCGGGCATTCTGCTATAGTGTTGGCCAACCTGATTTGTGACACGGTTCCGCAGCTTTGCTTCGGAACCTGTTTTCTTTTGTGCCCGCGCCTGCGGCCATGAAGACGAAGGATAAAGAAATGGTAGAAAAGGTACCGATGACGCAGAACGGCTTCGCCAAGCTCAACGAAGAGTTGCGCTGGCGCCAGCAGGAAGAGCGTCCGCGCATCATCGAGGCGATCGCAGAGGCGCGCGCCCATGGCGACCTTTCGGAAAATGCGGAATATCACGCAGCCAAGGAAGCCCAGAGCCACAACGAGGGCCGTGTCGGCGAACTCGAGGATCTGATCGCCCGCGCAGAAGTCATCGACCTCTCGAAAATGTCCGGCTCCACGATCAAGTTCGGCGCGACCGTCAAGCTGATCGACGAAGACACCGACGAAGAGAAGACATACCAGATCGTCGGCGACCAGGAAGCCGACGTAAAGGCCGGCCGCATCTCGATCTCTTCCCCGATTGCCCGCGCCCTGATCGGCAAGGAAGTCGGCGACAACATCGAAGTCGTCGCCCCCGGCGGCTCCAAGGCCTACGAGATCCTCGCGGTCAAGTGGGGCTGATGGACCGGTCCCTGTGATGCCGAAGCGTAAGATTTACGTGGACCCTGCAGGGGTCCACGTCATCGCACCAAACTTCAAGCAGCGCCTTTCCGGCGTCACCTCGACGATCATCCAGCTCGTGCCTGTCCAGAACCGCCTCGGCCAGAAGGTCGCGGTTCTCGGACCAGGCCTCCCGCCGCATCTCCCGCACTTGCGTTTCCGCGACCTTTGGAAGCTCTGGCGCGCGCCTGAGGGCAGGAAGAACCGTGTCTGGCACGCTCGCCGCAACATCGAGATGCTGCCGGGCATCGTGTTGCGCGACATCCTGCGCATGCCGCTGAAGCTCGTCTTCACCTCCGCCTCGCAACGCAAGCATTCCGGCTGGACGAAATTCCTGATCCGCCAGATGGACGCCGTGATCGCGACAAGCGCCAAGACGGCCGGCTATCTGGAAGTTCCCAGCACCGTCGTCATGCACGGCATCGACTGCGAGATTTTTAGGCCAGCCGATGACAAAGATCAGGCGAAACGTGCCTGCGGCCGCGATCCAACCCTGAATTACGTCGGCTGCTTCGGCCGCGTCCGCCACCAGAAGGGTACCGACCTCTTCGTCGACGCGATGATCGAGCTCCTGCCGTCGCATCCCAGCTGGGCCGCCATCATCGCCGGACGCGCCACCGCAAAGCACGTCGACTTCGAAAACGGGCTGAAGGCGAAGGTGAAGCAGGCAGGCCTCGCCGACCGCATCCTTTTTGTCGGCGAACATAGTAACATCGCCGACTGGTACCGGACCCTCGACCTGTTCGTCGCCCCTCAGCGCTGGGAAGGCTTCGGCCTGACGCCGCTGGAGGCCATGGCAACCGCCGTGCCGGTGGTGGCGACCGATGTCGGGGCATTCTCGGAGCTAGTCAGGACCGAGGTACCCGCAACGGGCGTGGTGCTTTCCACGATAAGCGCTGAAGCCATGGCCCGCGCCACCGCCCAGTTGATCGCCTCTCCCGAAGACCTGGCAAAGATGTCTGAAAACGCCCTCGCTCACGCCCGCTCGATCTTTTCGATCGAAGGGGAAGCCTTGTCCCTCGGTGAGCAGTACAAGCGCCTCCATCCCTGAGCCGGAGGTCAGAACCAAAGGCGCTCTAACGACAGTGGTTACGTGATCTGCCTCGCTTGCACGCACGAGCGCGAAAATGCTACTGCCCCGGCGCGGGCAGCAGGGACCGAGTTGGTTGATGGCGGCGACGGCATGACTGGCTTGGAATGGATGGGCGAATGGACGTCAAGATTTACGCAATCAATCTGGATCGCTCCAGGGAGCGATGGGATTCGATCACGCGGCAAGCGGCAGAACTTGACCTGGATGTCGTTCGCGTTCCCGGACTAGACGGCTCCCTGGTACTGGTTGACGACCGCATTGATTGCGACGATCCGGCGTTCAGACGCAAGAATGGCCGCACCATGTTGCCCGGCGAATACGGCTGCTACCGGAGCCATCTCCAAGCCCTGCGGACATTCGTCGATTCCGGGGAGCCCATCGGAATAATCGCCGAAGACGACGTGGAACTGACAAGAGATCTGCCGGCGCGGGTCGCAGCGGCGTTCGAGGCGGTGCCCGCTGCCGATGTCATCAAGCTCTTCAACCACCGTGTAGTTGGCTTCAGGCTCTTCGGCACGTCGTCGCTCGGCGACAGCGTCGGTCGGGCAACCCACGGCCCCATGGGCTCGGCAGCCTGCTATGCGGTCAGCCACAAAGGGGCGATCAAGCTCCTCAACGGCCTCGCACGCATGGAATATCCCTGGGACGTCGCCCTCGAGCGTGGCTGGGCAACGGGGGCCAGCATCTGCACGGTCAGAACGAACCTCATCATGGCCGGCCGCCAGGAGACCACAATCGCCAGCCGGTCCGTTTACAAGGCCACAAAATTCCCATGGTGGAAGCGATCGAAGACCTATCTGCACCGGATCCTCGAGACCGTACGGAGGGTGCGATATGCGCGCAGCAACTGAAGGTTTGATCCTCGACAACAGGGCGACGATCCTCAAGCTGCTGTCAGCCTCGCTTTGGGCCCTGCTCGCATCGGCGATCCTGGTCGAAAGCGATGTCTATCGTTACGTCACCCTCGCTCTGGTCGCCTTCGTCGCAATCTACCATCGCCGGGAGTTGACGCAGGTCTCGCAGGATTGGCTGGCCCTGCTTTGTTATGGCTGGGCGATATATGCGACCATTCGATTCTCGTTCGGGCTCGTCTTTTACGACGATAAAGGCGCGTCGGAGTGGCTCTACATCTTCCCCGTCTTTTCCCCGCCATCGGCGCGGCTCTCTATCTCACGCGCAACCATCTCTATCTTGCCTGCTTGCTCCTTCTGGCGGCAGGCCTCATCGGGCTCATGGCGACGCTGGATGTCACGCAGGTGCTCGGCGGCGTGCGCAACCCGCCATTGTTCCACAAGAACCCGATCCATGCCGGGGTTGGCAGCGGAATGCTCTTTCTGAGTGCCGTATTCCTGCTGAGCTATGCGACAGAGACCGGCAAGCTGAACACCCGCTGGAAATGGCCGACCCTGGCGCTTTGCTCGGCAACGGCTCTCCTATCCCTGCTGGCAATGCTTGGAGCTCAATCAAAGGGCGTTTGGCTCGCACTCGCCTGCACGGTTGGTTTCTCTGGCCTGCTGTGCCTGGCGCTCATTCCCGGACGATGGCGCATCATCGCTCTGTCGGGCCTGACCGTCGCCGCCGTCATCGCAGCGGTCTCTGCTTCATCCGTCGTAACCCAGGTTGCCGGTTCGACCATTACGGCTATCGAGCGGCTGACATCGGCAGTGGTTTCGACTGACTTGTCCGACGCTATGCAAAAAGCGATCGAAGATCGTGAGACCCCCGAAGCCATGCGCGAACGGCTGATGATATGGTCCAACGCGCTGGAGTTGTTCCACACCGCCCCCTTCTTCGGCCGGGGGAACTTGTGGCTGCAGGCTTGGCACAAGACAACATATGCAGACGTCGGCTACACCCTGCTTCACAACGGCTTTCTGGAGATCGTTGTCCGCCACGGTCTCTTTGGCCTGATGTTCCTGGGGATCTTCATGGTCGCAGCACTGCAACGGCTGCTGGCTGCTCGACAGCAAGGCCTGATCGCCACCAGCACGCTCGCTTATATGCTGACGATCACCGTCTTCTTCCTCGGCACCATAGCGACCAATTCGAACAATCGCCTGGCGATCGGCGAGAGCTTTTTCATTCTGGCGGGAGGAGCAGTCTTTGCCGTCACGCTTCTGCTGCGGCACTCAGCAGCAAGCCAATCGCAAACATCCGAGTGAGGGCATTCGCCCTCCTCAGATCTCCACCATACCAAGCTTCTTCACCTGCCGGATCGTCAGCATGGTCCTGACCGTGTCGACATGTTCGTTCGCCGTCAGCACTTCGATGACGAAATCCTGAAAGCGTGTCAGGTTTTCGGCCACGCAATGCAGCAGGAAGTCGCTGTCGCCATTGACCATCCAGGCCTGGCGCACGATCGGCCAGCTATCGGTCGCCGCGGCAAAGGCCTTGAGATTGGCCTCTGACTGATGCTTCAGCCCCACCATGCAGAAGGCGACGAGATCGTAGCCCAGCCGGCTGGCGTTCAAGTCTGCGTGATAGCTTTCGATCACGCCCGCCTCTTCCAGCTTGCGCACCCGGCGCAGGCAGGGCGGCGCCGAGATGCCGACACGCTCTGACAGTTCCACATTGGTCATACGCCCGTCCCGCTGCAATTCCTTCAGAATTCGCAGGTCGATGGCGTCGAGTTCTACCTTGAGCACAGCCGCTCCTTTTAAAGATGTGTCCGTTATCTACTCCAACGATTCGAATTGGCAAGAATCCTCCGCACTCACGCACAATTATTGCGCGCCAGCGCAAAGCTCTGTTGCTAATGCAGCCGAGCGCCTTGATCTGCGCTTCGCTTCGATCCTAAATGGGCGCCAGTTGCGCGATGACTGGGTGAGCCCCATATCGAGGCCCCGGTCGAAAAGACGGACCGCGCGTTGAAAGGAAGCGACATGACTGCCCGCCACACCAAGGTGCTGATCATCGGCTCCGGCCCTGCCGGCTACACCGCCGCCATCTATGCTGCCCGCGCCATGCTGAAGCCGGTATTGATTGCCGGCATGGAACAGGGCGGCCAGTTGATGATCACCACGGATGTGGAGAACTATCCGGGCTTTGCCGATCCGATCCAGGGTCCCTGGCTGATGGAGCAGATGCTCAACCAGGCCATCCATGTTGGCACCGAAATCGTCAGCGATCTCGTGACCGAAGTCGACACTGTCAATCGTCCCTTCACGGTGAAGACCGACAGCGGCCAGGTCTGGACCGCTGACACGCTGATCATCTGCACCGGCGCCAAGGCCAAGTGGCTCGGCATTGAAAGCGAACAGCATTTCCAGGGCTTCGGCGTGTCTGCCTGCGCCACCTGCGATGGCTTCTTCTATCGCAACAAGGACGTGATCGTCGTCGGCGGCGGCAACTCCGCCGTCGAAGAAGCGCTGTATCTCTCGCATATCTGCAAGTCGGTCACCGTCGTCCATCGCCGCGACAGCTTCCGTTCGGAAAAGATCCTGCAGGAACGTCTCTTCGCCAAGGAAAACATCCGCGTTCTCTGGAACACCACGGTCGACGAGATTACCGGCGCGCCCGCCAAGCCGCCGATGCCGCCGTCGGTCTCCGGCGTGAAGCTCAAGGACGAATTGACCGGCGCCGTGACCGACATGCCGATCGACGGCGTCTTCGTCGCGATCGGCCATGCGCCCGCAGTCGAGCTCTTCAAGGGCAAGCTCAAGATCAAGTCCAACGGCTATCTCTGGACAGCTCCGGATTCGACCGCAACCGACGTGGCCGGCATCTTCGCCGCCGGTGACGTCACCGACGATGTCTATCGCCAGGCCATTACCGCGGCCGGCATGGGATGCATGGCGGCTCTTGAAGCCGAACGCTTCCTCTCGGCCTTGCCCCTCGAGACACAACAAGCGGCGGAATAACCGCCATGAGAGGGGGCGGCATGCCGCTGGACTGGGACAAACTGCGCATTTTTCATGCGGCTGCGGAAGCCGGGTCTTTCACCCATGCCGCCGACAAGCTGCATCTGTCCCAGTCTGCGATCAGCCGCCAGGTCTCGTCGCTGGAGCAGGACATCGGCGTCAAGCTCTTCCACCGCCATGCCCGCGGCCTGATCCTCACCGAACAGGGCGAACTGCTCTACCGCACCGCCCATGACGTTCTCCTGAAGCTGCAGACCGTCAAGATGCAGCTGACCGAGACGACGGAAAAGCCGTCCGGCAAGCTGCGCGTCACGACGACTGTCGGCCTCGGCCAAGGCTGGCTTACCGATAAGGTTCAGGAATTCCTGCAGCTCTATCCTGACATGTCGATCCAGCTGATCCTCGACAACGAGGAACTGGACGTGAACATGCGCCACGCAGACTGCGCCATTCGTCTGCGCCAGCCGCAACAGTCGGACCTGATCCAGCGCAAGCTGTTCACCGTGCACATGCACGTTTATGCGGCCCCCTCCTATATCAACCGCTACGGTGAGCCGCAGTCGATCGAGGATCTCGATAACCACCGCATCATCACGTTCGGCGAGCCCGCCCCCAACTACCTGCTCGATGTGAACTGGCTGGAAGTCGCTGGTCGCTCATCGGACAATCCGCGCCTGCCGCATCTGCAGATCAACAGCCTGACCTCGATCAAGCGTGCCTGCCTGCTCGGCATCGGCATCGCCATGCTGCCGGACTATATTGTCGGTCGTGACCCGGGCCTGCTGCAGCTTGTCACCAGCGCCGACGTCCCCTCCTTCGACACCTATTTCTGCTATCCGGACGAGATCAAGAACGCAGCGAAGCTCAAGGCTTTCAGAGACTTCATCGTCGCCAAGGCCCGCAACTGGAACTTCTAAGGCAGCTTTTCAGCTGCCTTTTTTGTTGTCCATCAAACAGACTTGCAAGTCACGCATGCCTGACATGCATAAAAAACCATTGTTCACTGCACAAAAAACCACCATATCGCACACAGCTGATGCACATGGTGGCTTTTTCCTCCCAGTTCCACCGCAGCAGCTGTTCCCCTCTGGAGGTTTTTGACCTTCACAATTCAAAGGGCCCTGGTTTTTCCGGTGGCCCTCTTTTTTTGTTTTCTCGATGGAACGATATGTTCCATTCTACGTTGACGCGTCAGGCAAAACTGGCGCCCTCCGCATAAAGGATCGCGAGCAGCGTTCGGTCAGCCTTGAACTCGAATGACCGTACGAATTGGAGGGGACATGTTCCTTGAGGACGTGATGAAAGCGCTGGCACATCCGGCACGCATGGAAATGCTGATCTGGCTGAAGGACCCGAAGGAATTTTTCGGCGTGCCTAAGGAAGAGGCTGTCGACGGCATCAGCGCCGGGCAGTTCGAGCGATCCGGCCTGTCGCAGTCGGCTGTGTCAGCTCATCTGGCAACGCTGCAGCGAGCCGGCTTGATCAGTTCCAAGCGCGTCGGCCAGCGTGTTCTTTATCGTCGCAACGAAGATGCCATCGCCGAGTTCGTCAAGACCTTGAACGGAACCCTCTAACGCCCCACATCGGGTCTCCCAATGACCAATCCTCCCATCATTGGAAGCTTCCGAGAGGTTTTATGTCCAAGCTTTTTGAACCGACATCCGTCGGCACGACCGCCGTTTCCAACCGTATCGCCATGGCGCCGCTCACGCGCAACCGCTCCCCGAGCGCCGTGCCGAACGAACTGAACGTCGAATACTATCGCCAGCGCGCGACGGCCGGCCTGATCATCAGCGAAGGCACGGCGATCACCCACCAGGCACAGGGTTACGCGGACGTTCCGGGCCTCTACAAGTCCGAGGCGATCGAAGGCTGGAAGAAGGTGACCGACGCCGTGCATGCCGCTGGTGGCAAGATCGTCACCCAGATCTGGCATGTCGGCCGCATCTCCCATACGAGCCTGCAGCCAGGCGACGGCAAGCCCGTTGCCCCCTCGCCCATCGCCGCCAAGTCCAAGACCTATGTCTTGAATGCCGATGGCTCCGGCACCTTCGTCGAAACTTCCGAACCCCGCGCTCTTGAAGCCGCCGAACTGCCGGGCGTGATCGAGGACTACCGCAAGGCCGCCCGTGCCGCCATGGATGCAGGCTTCGACGGTGTCGAGATCCACGCAGCAAATGGCTATCTGCTCGAACAGTTCATGCGTTCGAACAGCAACCAGCGCACGGACCAATACGGCGGCTCGATTGAGAACCGCATTCGCCTGACGCTCGAAGTCGTTGAGGCCGTGACCAAGGAAATCGGCGCCGACAAGACCGGCATCCGCATTTCGCCCACCACCCCGGCCAACGACGTCTCGGATCCGGATCCGAAGGCCGTTTACACCGCGCTGGTCGAGGCACTGGCGAAGTTTGATCTATCCTTCGTGCATGTCATCGAAGGCGCGACCGGCGGCCCGCGTGACGTCCTGCCCTTCGACTGGAAGGCGCTCAAGGCGGCCTACCGTGATGCCGGCGGCAAGGGTGCCTGGATCGTCAACAACGGCTATGACCGCGCTTCGGCTATCGAAGCCGTCGAAAGCGGCTATGCCGATCTCGTCGCTTTTGGTCGTCCCTTCATTGCCAATCCGGACCTCGTCCGTCGCCTGAAGGAAGATGCAGAGCTTAATCCGCTCGATCAGGCCACGCTGTATGGCGGTGGCGCGGAAGGTTACACGACCTATCCTGCACTGGCCTAAGAAAGAAGGGCTCCCGGCAAACTCCGGGAGCCCTTTTCGCATCTGGCCTTCGCCGAGCGCAGCCTAGATGCGAGAAAGTAGGCGCACAGTCAGCCTTGATGCGAGCAATCCCATCAGCAGCCCATTGACCGGATGCAACGCCCCGATCAGCGGCAAGGTTTCGCCAAGCGCCGCCAGCGTCAGCTGCAGCAGATAGAGACCGAAGAGCAGGCTCGCCTGGGTCCGATGGGCGCGTAAACTCGCGCGGAACGACATCAGGAAGAGCCCGAGGATCGGCAGCCCCACCGCTCCTCCTGTTGCCGCATGGGCCTCCCATCCACTCCCTGCCCCGAAGACCGCCATGCCCGCGAGGAAGAATTGAGCGGCGATCCCGCCAAGGGTGAGCACGGCGAAAGCGCGGAAAATCAGCGGTGCCGTCGTCGAGATGGATGTCGCTGGACTCATTGTCCGCCTCCAGCGACCAGAGTTGCATGATTGCGGACCGCTGGAGAGGCGATCTCCGGAAGACAGCCGAGGCTCCGCAGCGTTGCCTTGACAGCGACATCGATCGGCGTGTGCGGTTCCTCGCCGAGCAATTCCACGAGTGTACTGTTGTCGAGGCGGATCGTCTCCCGCCAAAGATAACGCATCTCATGCAACTCCTTCAGCAGCGGCACGAAGCGCCGAGCAAGCCCCGCCAACCTCCAGGGAAAACCGAGCGTGAAGATGCGAGGCCGCCCGACAGCACGCCCGATCGCCTTCGCCATCTGCGTCCCGTCGTGATCGTAGAAGCCGTCCATATGGAAGCGGGCAAAGCGCGGCAGGGCATCGGCCCTGTCCAGCAGCCGCATGAAGGTTTCCGCAACGTCAGGCAGATAGGCCCAGGCATGGCCCGCCCCTTTCCGACCGGGGTTGATGACGAAACGAACGGGCTTGCCCGGCTGGACCAGCCCCTGCGCGAACCAGTTGTTGCCGGCGTCAGGCCCGAAGAAGTCGCCAGCGCGCACGAGGATCACCGGCACCCCCTCACCCGCTGCCCGCTCGAGGCGTTGCTCCAGCGCCACCCGGATCCGCCCTTTGACCGTCTGCGGCTGCTGGCTGCTCTCCTCGATAAGCAAAGGAAACGCATCGGGGCCGAAATTGTAGATCGTGCCCGGCATCAGGATGCGCGCGCCAACCGCACGGGCGGCCGCGATCGTGTTATCGATCATCGGCAGGACCAGTTCGCCCCAGTTCTGATAGCCGGGCGGATTGACACCGTGCACGATGACGCTCGTACCCTCGGCGGCATGCAGCACATCGCCGGCATTCATCGCATCGCCTGAAACCCACTCGAAGCGCGGGCGAGCGGCGATCTGCTGGTCGGCTCGCCGGTGCAGCGCCCGCACCCGGTAGCCGCGCTGCAGCAGCGCTTCAGCGAGCGCGCCGCCCACCCCGCCCGTTGCCCCGAGAACGAGAGCAATGGGCTTTGCAAGAGATGCATTGGAAAGATCGGTCATGGTCGTCTCCTTTGTTAGAACTGCGGAGAGACTGCCAATGATCTACGATATTCAGAATTGCCAAAGAGTGTTGAGTTGATATACAAAAATGTATGTCTATCGATCAGATCAGCTGGGACCACTACCGCACCTTTCTCGCCGTCCTCGAAACCGGCTCCCTATCAGGTGCCGCACGCTCGCTTGGGCTCACCCAACCCACGGCCGGACGCCATGTCGAAGCGCTGGAGGAGGCTTTTGGCGCCCCGCTCTTCCTGCGCACGCCGCAAGGCCTGCTGCCGACGGAAAAGGCGCTCGCCATGAAGGGCCATGCCCGCAGCATGTCTGCCATGTCTGCGGCGCTGGCACGCATCGCATCCGGCGATATGGAGGAAGTCCGCGGCACGGTGCGCATCAGCGCCAGCGAGGTAATCGCCGCCGAGACGCTTCCCGCGATCCTGGCGAGGCTACAAGATGCCAACCCGGCTCTCGAGATCGAACTCTCCGCATCTGACGCGGTCGAAGACCTGCTCCAGCAGGAGGCGGATATCGCAATCCGCATGGTGCGCCCCAGCCAGTCGGCACTGCTGAGCCGGCGCATCGGCAAGATTACGCTCGGATTTCATGCACACCGACGCTATCTGGAG
This sequence comes from Allorhizobium sp., assembly GCA_965283865.1. Lineage (GTDB taxonomy): Bacteria > Pseudomonadota > Alphaproteobacteria > Rhizobiales > Rhizobiaceae > Allorhizobium. The sequence goes on along the minus strand of CBDIQA010000001.1, from coordinate 2,030,386 downwards.
CGACATGGCGTTCCCTCTTCGCTTGCCGAGCTGTCCAATCACCGATTGATCGGCTTTGACCGGCAACTCGCCTATATCAGGGATATTCTGAAGGAGCGGCCGGACCTCGCGGGCATCGGCTTTAACTTCCGTGCCGACAGCAACCTGGTCCAACTCGCCGCCATCCGCGCGGGTCTCGGCATCGGCATGTGCCAGCATGCCTTTGCAGCCAGAGACCCAGAGCTGGTCGAAGTGCTCCCCGGAACGCTGGAGATCGCACTCGAGACCTTTGTGGTGATGCATGAGAACCTGAAGACGGTGCCACGCTTCCGCGCGACCTTCGACGCCCTGGTCCAGGGGCTCGACGACTGGATGCGCCTGCCAAAGCAGCCTTCCCTACACGCCAGCCAGCCGGAATCATGATGCGAACAAGAGGCTACAAGCCTCTGTAATGACGATCTATTCTCCGCCAGAAATCACGCGGATGGAGGCTGCTCGCCGACGAAACTGTCGATGATCTCGACCTCTGGTCGATCGCCGCCATCGCTATACTCCTCGCGCCAGCGACCACTCTCATCCTGATAGCTGATGGTCACCGGCTCGTCGCCGACCTGCTGCTCTTCCATCACGATGCGTGCGGCTTCCAGGGCCTGGTCATGGGTCGGAAACGCCTCTGAATAGACGCCGCCAAGCCGGTAGGCCCAACCGCCATCATGAGGAACGATCTCGTAGATGATCTTCACCATGGCCTTCTCCTCCTAGGCTGAGAGGAGTATTCCATCAAACGTCCCGAGGCGCAAACATCATCGGCCAGCCGGGAACAGCATACCCGTCGGCCCCGTTACCGGACGTCGATCAGCAGAAGGAGAAGCACGTGTCGCGCATCAGGCAAGAAAGACTTCTTCTGATCCCGATTTTTGCGGCGATCCTCGCCCTCGCATTGGAACATGCCGTCCTCGGTGCAGGCCAGGTGGCATCGCTGCTCGGGGCTGCAGCCCTGATCGCCGCCATCGTCGTAGGCTCCATGCGCGTCGCCCATCATGCCGAGATCCTCGCCCACAAGGTCGGCGATCCCTATGGCACGATGATCCTGACCCTCTCGGCCGTTGCGGTTGAAGTGCTGATCCTGGCGATCATGATGAGCAACGGCTCGTCACCCACGCTGGTGCGCGACACCATCTATTCGGCGGTCATGCTCGATATCAACGGTATCCTCGGCCTCGCCGCCCTCCTGGGCGGCCTGAAGCACGGCGAACAGGCCTATAACGACGACAGCGGCAAGACCTATGGGGTGATGATCCTGACCGCCATGGGTATCTCGATGATCGTGCCTGAGTTCATCCCGCGCGACCGCTGGCAGTATTATTCCGTCTTCACCATCGGCGCGATGATTGCGCTCTATGCACTCTTCCTGCGCATGCAGGTGGGCACGCATAGCTATTTCTTCTCCTACAGCTATCCAAGTCGCCAAGCCGGTCGGCCCTGGGATCGGCAGGTCGAGACACCGGCAGACAGCGCGCCCCATGCCATGAAAGACGAGCATGAGGGATCGACCCTCTGGTCGATCGGCGTCATCCTGTTTGGCGTCGTTCTGATCGGTGTTCTCGCGGAGGTCATGTCGGTCCTGATGGATGCCGGCCTCGAAGGCACCGGGGCGCCGGTTGCCCTGACGGCGATCCTGGTCGCCGGCATTTCGGCGGCACCGGAAATCCTGACCGCGCTTCGCGCCGCCTTGCGAAACCGGATGCAGGCGGTTGTCAACATCGCGATGGGCGCATCGCTTTCGACGGTCATTCTGACAGTCCCCGTGATGGAGGCGATTGCCCTCTATACAGGCCAGCCCTTCGTCATGGCCATGACCCCGGTTCAGACCACCATGGTTGCGATCACCCTGGTCGCAGCCGCCATCAACCTGAATGACGGCGAGACCAATGCGATTGAGGGCATGACCCATTTCGTCCTCTTCGCCACCTTCATCATGCTCGCCTTTCTTGGCCTCTGAACGCCACTGATTCGCGCGCCTCTGCGACATCCGGGCACGGATCCGTGAGCACTTTTGCGCGGAACTTTTGGGGAAAGCTGCCGTTCCCCCACCACGGATCGGCCCCCAATGGGCCTCCCGCCGCATTCTCAACACGATGCGGATGATGATCGCCGCCGCGGGTTACCGGGGGGCCAACTCGGGAGTCGAACGTGAAGAGATTGGACGTGATCGACGGCATGCGGGGTTACTTCCTCGTCTTCATGCTGATCAACCACCTGGTGTTCACGGGGGGCCTTTGGCTCGTTGAAATCAACCACCGCAACCTTGCCTTCGTTGAAGATGCGCAGGGCTTTGTCTTCCTGTCGGGCCTGCTGACCGGCATGGTTTACAGCCGCAAGATGATGAAGGATGGCTATACCGTCGGCCGCGACAAGATCTGGTCGCGGGCTCTCGAGCTCTATCGTTATGCAATGGCGATCATCCTGATCGTCCTTGCCATGCAGCTGATCCTGCCGGGCGCGGTGTCCGCCTGGGAAAACTGGCTGGGCGACGCAAGCCTGCTCAACCCGGACTCGCTCGCACCGATCGCGACCTTCCTGGTGCAGCCAACCTTCATGGACATCCTGCCACAATACATCGCCTACATGATCTTTGCGCCTGTCGTGATCTGGCTCTGCCTTCGCGGCCATTGGCTCGGCGTTGCCATCGGCTCCCTGCTTGTCTGGCTGGCAGCCCAGCTCGGCCTGCACCGCATTCTCACCTATCCTCTCGACGCTTGGCTGGCCGGCGCACCGAATGAAGAAGGCCTGCGCGTTTCCTTCAACCTGCTCGGCTGGCAGATCGTCTTCTTCGCCGGCATCATCGCAGGAACCCTGACCTCGATGAAGAAGATCGAGTGGCAGAAGGTCTTCGATCCCAAGCGCACCACGCTCGCCTGGACGGCGCTTGCCATCACCCTCTTCTTCCTGCCGCTCCGCGTCGCGACAGCCCACGGCTTCATGCCGGGCTTCGTGCTGGAAAAGTTCGGCCTCATGGAAGTGCGTGCCGACTTCGGTCCGGTCTATCTGATCAATTTCGCAGCTGTCGCCTATGGCCTCGCCTGGATCCTGATCGCCGGTCCGCGCCATGAAAGCCCTCTCATCCAGAAGATCGCCTCGGCACTCACCAGCCTCTTCACGCTGAACTTCCTCCAGCTACTGGGTCGCCACTCGCTGCAGATCTATGTCTGGCATGTGCTGATCGTCTATGCGGTCTACTACCTCGACGCCCGCACCCCGGAACTGTCGCAGCTGACAAAGACCTTCATCACCATCGCCGCCCTTGGCATCCTCGCCCTTCCGGCCTTGTGGCGAGACCGTGAGAAGATCTTCGCGAATGCGCCATATCTTGGCAGCTGGATCAAATCCCCGGCATGACAAGAAAACCATCGGAGCGGGCCGTCGGGGCCCGCTCTTTCGTTTGAGACCACGCCTCTCCTCACCAACAGATAAAGCGAACTTGATCTGACATGCCCTACCGACCGGGAGCTTTGTGACCACTTGAGGCGTTGAACGGGTCCAATCATTCGACCAGGAGGAACTGATGAAACGACTGCCGCACATTCTTGCCGGAACCATGCTGAGCCTTGGTGTCGCGACAATCCCCGCTATCGCCCAGCAGGCCGGCACACCGGCGGAGACGCAGGCCCCCAACGCGCCGGACCAGCAGCCGGCTTTCACCGGCCAGACCCGCGCGCCCCAACCCGCTCAGGCGGTCGAGATCAAGCAGGACGTCGTGGCCGAGGGCCTGCCACATCTCTGGGCGATGGAATTCCTGCCAGACGGCCGGATGCTGGTGACCGCCAAGCAGGGCGCAATGCACATCATCGGTGAAGACGGCAAACTCGGTCCCGAGATCGCGAACGTGCCCGAAGTCCTGGCCGATGGTCAGGGCGGCCTGCTCGATGTCGCGCTCGCACCCGACTATGAAAGCTCCGGCAAGATTTTCTTCTCGTTTGCCGAACCGCGCGATGACGGCAACGGCACCTCGGTCGCCTCCGCGCGCCTCGTGCCCGATGATCAGGGCGGTGGGGCGCTGGAAGATGTGAGCGTCATTTTCCGCCAGACCCCAGGCTATGACGGCAACAAGCATTTCGGCTCGCGGCTCGCCTTCGGGCCTGAAGGGCAACTCTACGTGACCGTCGGTGAGCGCTCCGACGCCGAACCGCGCGTCCAGGCACAGGACCTGCAGAGTGGGCTGGGCAAGATCTTCCGCATCAGTCAGACCGGTGAAGCCCTGCCCGACAACCCCTTTGCCGGCCAGGAGAATGCCCAGCCGGAAATCTGGTCGCTCGGCCACCGCAATCTCCAGTCTGCCACGATCGACGGCCAGGGTCGCCTCTGGACCGTCGAGCACGGCCCCAAGGGCGGCGATGAGCTGAACCTGCCTGAACCCGGGAAGAACTATGGCTGGCCGGAAGTGACCTACGGCGTCGAATACAGCGGCGCCAAGGTCGGCGACGGCGTCACCCAGCTGGCCGATACCGAACAGCCCGTCTACTACTGGGATCCGGTCATCGCGCCCTCTGGCATGGCCTATTATGACGCCGACGCCATCCCGGAATGGAAAGGCGCCTTCCTCGTCGGCGGCCTCGTCAGCCAGGGCGTCGTCGTGCTGCACATGGAGAACGACCGCGTGAAGCATGAAGAACGCGTGGACGTCGGCGCCCGAATTCGCGACGTGAAGGTCGGCCCCGACGGCGCCGTCTACGCCGTCACCGAACAGCGCGGCGGCGGCAACTCGACGATTGTCAAGCTGACCAAGGGTTAAGCGAGATATTCCGCCCATGGTCTCAGAAGATCAGGGGCGGAACGTCAGGGGATGGTCGACGAGGGCACGATCAACCGTGATCAATTTGAGCCCTTCCACATGACATTGGGCCAGCAACAGCCGGTCAAAGGGGTCTCGGGTCGGCGGTTCGGGATCCAGGGTGTGGAGGACGTGAGAGACTTCGATGCCGAGTATATTCAGACCAACTGACGCTATGGCTTCTGGTAAATCACTCAGTGGCATACCGATGTCCAGCTTGCCAAGCCTGGTTTTTATTGCGATTTCCCAAAGAGTTGCGGCACTGACGAACCCGTCGACGTCTCCAACTTCGAGCAGTTCGTGTATCAAAGGAAAATGCTGCCGAAATGAGTGCCCGAAAAAGGCGAGCGCAATGTGCGTATCCAGCAGAACGGGCGACACTACGGAAGCGGCCTTAGGAGGAAATCTTCCGGAAGGGGATCATCAAAATCTTCGGCGATATAAGGAACGGCATTTTCGATCCCCCTCGACCGCAAATAGGCCTGACCAGCCTCCCAGTCGATCCCACCCTTCTTCGGCTCTGTTTTGGCCGCCTCTCCCCCCACATGCGGCACCAGATCCAGCACCGGCTTGCCGTCCCGAGTCACGGTCACGACCTCGCCCTGCTCGACCGCGCGGGCGAGCGCATCCAGATCACGTGTGGCTTCCTGCAGGCTGACCGTCTTCATGCAACGGACAATACCACAAGCGCTGAGCCCCCTCAACAAAGCCGGAAAATACGAAATGGACCCGCCTCTCGGCGAGCCCTTCCAAAACCGATAACCCGCAGGGCTTACTTCAGCGAGGCGCAGAAGCGCTGGATGCGGCTGCAGGCCTCTTCCAGCTTCGCATTCGAGGTCGCGTAAGAGACGCGGAAGTTCGGGCCAAGGCCGAAGGACGAGCCGTGAACGGTCGCCACACCTTCGGTCGCCAGCAGTTCCATGACGAAGTCCTCGTCCGTCTCGATGACCTTGCCCGACGGCGCGGTCTTGCCGATCAGGGCAGCGCAGGACGGATAGACGTAGAAGGCGCCTTCCGGCTTCGGGCAAACGATGCCCGAGGCCTGGTTCAGCATGGAGACGACGAGATCACGGCGCTCTTCGAAGGCCTTCTTCGATTCCGTGATGAAGTCCTGCGGACCGTTCAGCGCCTCGACGGCGGCCCACTGGGCAACCGAGCATGCGCCCGAGGTCTGCTGGCCCTGGATCATATCCATGGCCTTGATCAGCGGCAGCGGTCCGGCTGCATAGCCGATACGCCAGCCGGTCATGGCATAGGCCTTCGACACGCCGTTCATCGTGAGTGTGCGCTCGTAAAGTGCTGGCTCGACCTGAGCTGGCGTGTAATAGACGAAGTCGCCGAAGACGAGATGCTCGTACATGTCGTCGGTCAGAACCCAGACATGCGGATGCTTAAGCAACACATCGGTCAGCGCCTTCAGCTCTTCCTTGCTGTAGGCGGCACCCGACGGGTTGGACGGCGAGTTGAACATGAACCACTTGGTCTTAGGCGTGATCGCCTCGTCCAGCTGCTCGGCCGTCAGCTTGAAATTGTTTTCGATCGTGGTTTCGACGAAGACCGGCGTGCCGCCGCAGAGCGCGATCATTTCCGGATAGGAAACCCAGAACGGGGCCGGAATGATGACTTCATCTCCCGGATTGATCGTCGCCATGAAGGCGTTGAAAAGAATCTGCTTTCCGCCGGTGCCGACGATCACCTGCTCCGGCTTGTAGTCGAGCCCGTTCTCGCGCTTGAACTTGTCGGCGATCGCCTTGCGCAGTTCCGGAATGCCGGCAACCGGCGTGTACTTCGTCTCGCCGCGAGCAATGGCAGCAACAGCCGCGTCCTTGATGTTCTGCGGCGTGTCGAAGTCGGGCTCGCCGACTGAGAGCGAAATGACGTCTTTCCCCTGCGCTTTGAGCTCCCGGGCCATCTGCGTGACGGCGATGGTCGCGGAAGGCTTGATGCGGGAAAGGGCGTCGGCAAGGAAAGCCATGTTTGCGTGTCCTGAGCTGATTGAACATCGACCCCGCTGTCCGGGGCCTCCAGGTTCAAGCTCTATGGCGAAAGAGACCTTGGCTTTCAAGCGGAAGCGCAGCGCGTGACGAAGAGATTTGCGTCTCCGTGGCAATGGCGGAATTCGCAACGATCTCGCGCCACCGCCGAAATCACAATTCGGCACAGGGACCGCCACATTTCCGTCGCCCTACCGACGCGATCACGCTGTTTCATGCGGTCAACGCAACGAGACGGAGGTTCTCGCCATGGATTTCGAACTGGAGACATTTCGACGGCCCTCCCGCCGAAGCCGCCCCCTCGCCTGGCTCGCAGCCATCAGTGGCGTCGCTCTGGTCACTTTGGCGCTGGCCAGCACGCCTGCGACCCTGGCACCCGGTTCTAGGTCTTTCGCAGCGAGCATAGAGATCTCGCACCCCCGCCCGGACGCAATCACCACTTCGAGCATCGCCGCATCCACCACGCCGCTGCATGTGTCGGCCGCCATGGTTGATCGCAACCACCAGACGCCCCTGCCCCAGAGCGAGCGCCACCTGCTGATCCTTCTGATCTTCGCCTGCTTCACGGTGATGGCGATCGGTGGCTTTGCCCTGTGGAAGCGTGGCTGGCAGGACTTGGTCCAGCGAGCGCGCGGACGCCAAGACCTATAAAATAGTATACTTGTTATCTATGTAGTTTCGTAGATACTACCTCCTATCAAATGGGAGGAACCGTCATGAAACGCATTGCAGTCCTGGGTGCCGGTCTCGGCGGCACGATCATGGCCTATGAATTGAGAGATCGCCTCGGCAAAGAGGTCGAGATCCATCTGCTGAGCAAGGGAGCCACCTACTCCTTCGTCCCCTCAAACCCTTGGGTCGCTGTCGGCTGGCGCGGACGCGAAGAAATCGAAGTCGACCTCCGCCCCGCCTGCGCCAAACGCAACATCACCCTGCACAGCCAGGGGGCGACACGCGTCCATCCCGCCGAGAACCGGATCGAAATGCTCGATGGCAGTTCTCTCGACTATGATTATCTGGTCATCGCCACCGGCCCCGATCTCGCCTTCGACGAGATCGAAGGTTTCGGCCCGCATCACCACACCCAATCCGTCTGCCACATCGACCACGCCCTGGCCGCCAAGCAGGCCTTCGACAAGCTGGTCGCCAATCCCGGCCCGGTGGTGATCGGCGCGGTCCAAGGCGCTTCTTGCTTCGGCCCGGCCTATGAATTCGCCTTCATCCTCGACAAGGCCCTGCGGGACGCCAAGGTTCGCGACCGTGTGCCGATGACCTTCGTCACCTCGGAGCCCTATATCGGCCATCTCGGCCTCGACGGCGTTGGCGACACCAAGGGGCTGCTCGAAAGCGCGATGCGCTCTAAGCACATCAAGTGGGTCACCAACGCGCGTGTCAACCGCTTCGAGGGAGATAAGGTCGTTGCCGAGGAGATCAATGACGACGGCACCATCAAGGCCACCCAGGAGATCCCGTCGGTCTACACGATGATGCTGCCGGCATTCCGCGGCGTAGACGCCATCAAGGGCATCGAAGGTCTGACGAACCCACGCGGCTTCGTACTTGCCGACAAGCACCAGCAGAACCCGACCTTCAAAAACGTCTTCTCCGTGGGCGTCTGCGTCGCGATCCCGCCCATGGGCAAGACACCCGTCCCCGTCGGCGTCCCGAAAACCGGCTTCATGATCGAATCCATGGTAACGGCCACGGCCCACAACATCGCCAACCTGATCGCCGGCGAGGAGGCCAATGCTCAAGGAACCTGGAACGCCGTCTGCCTCGCCGATTTCGGCGATGGCGGCATCGCCTTCGTCGCCCAGCCACAATTGCCACCGCGCAACGTCAACTGGTCGTCGCAGGGCAAGTGGGTTCCCGCAGCCAAGATCGGCTTTGAGAAATACTTCCTCTACAAGGTGAAGCTCGGCAAGTCGGAACCCTTCTACGAGAAGCTTGCTCTTCAGGCGCTTGGCATCGACAAGCTGAAGGCGGTGAGCTTCGACACCTGACGCCACGTCGGCGCCTCTTCACTTTTCGGTCAGGAGGCGCCCTCCGTCATCGCTCTGCCTTGTCGCCGGCACCGCTGTTCCCACATTCTGAGCGGGATGGCTGCCGGACAAGGAGATGACGATGCCGAACCGCTTGAACCAGACTGCGTGGATGGTCGCGCCGCTGCTCGCTCTGTCCGTGGCGCTACCTCTCTCGGCGCAAGAAACCCGCGAGCATCCTGTCGGCAACGTCAAGATTGATGTCACCAGCATCGCCAGCGGTCTGGAGCACCCCTGGTCCGTCGAGGTCCTGCCTGACGGTGCCTATATCGTCACCGAGCGCCCCGGCCGCATCCGCATCATCCGCGACGGCGAGGTCGGGCAGCCCTTGGGTGGTCTGCCGAGGATCGCTGCCGTCGGTCAGGGCGGCCTGCTCGACATCGCCCTCGCCCCCGACTTTGCTGAAACGCGGCGCCTCTTCTTCACGGCAGCCACACCCGGCCCGGGCGGTCAGGGCACTGGCGTCTTTTCTGCACGCCTCAGCCAGAATGAGAGGCGCCTCGAAGACGTGCGCCGCATCTTTCTGATGAACAAGCTGACCCGCGCCGGCCAGCATTTCGGCTCACGCATCGCGATCGCCGCAGATGGCAGCCTGTTCTTCGGCATCGGCGACCGTGGCGAGGAAGATCGCGCGCAGGATCCCACCGATCACGCAGGCAAGATCATGCGCATCAACGCCGACGGCAGCCCGTCTGCGGCCAACCCCAAGGGCCAGCCCTTGGCCGAAGTCTGGTCGAGCGGCCATCGCAATCCGCAAGGTCTCACCATCGATCCCGCCGACAACAAGCTCTACACCGTCGAGCATGGTGCGCGCGGTGGCGACGAGATCAACGCTCCAGACGCCGGCAACAACTACGGCTGGCCGGTCATCTCCTACGGCAAGCACTATTCGGGCGCGGAAATCGGCATCGGCCAGTCGGCGGACGGCTACGAACAGCCACTCCACTATTGGGATCCGTCGATTGCGCCGGGGGCGCTTGCCATCTATCGCGGCGCGATGTTCCCGGAATGGGAGGGTGACTTCCTTGTCGCCGCGCTCAAGTACCAGCTGGTTGCCCGCATTGATCGCAGCGCAGATGGCTCGATTGGCGCAGAGGAGCGCATGCTGCAGGGCGAGTATGGCCGTATCCGCGACGTCAAGGTCGCCCCGGATGGTTCGATACTGCTCGTGACCGACGAGGAAGATGGTCAGCTCCTGCGGATTACCCGCAGCGGCGAAAGCTGAGGGCCGGCTCAGCGCCCTCTCAAAGCCGTCAATCGTCCCTTTTAGGGGCTAATTTGCGGCTCTCGAGCCTCTCGTTTCTACGCTGCGCAGAAGCGAACACGGAAAATTTTCATCCGCAATTTTCCGTGTTTGCGCAGGCTTTTCCCGCGATCTCCATCGCAAGCGATGCAAATTTTCGCCAAAACGACGCAAAGCGGGCTTGCCGCCAGTTCGAATCACCCTGTTCGCACTGAAAACAAAGGACTCTCCCCTTCGGAAGGGTTAAAACTTTCACTTGCCAATTTCCGCCAAACCAAGCACTCTTCGTGAGTTCGGGCAATTTTGCGAGCATGGGAAGACCTATAAAGTAATGCGCGCCGGGGACGCTATAACAACCCCGGGCAGTCGAACTTGAGAAGATGGAAACATTGACTGGAGTTAGTCTGCGGTAACAGGGCCCCTTTCCTCCAATATCGACAAATGCCTGTCGCTCACCCGCTTGCGGGTACATTGCAATGCTGCCCCGCCGAATACGGGCAGAGAGAAAAGGACCTGACGCATGGCCGAGACTGGCACTGTAAAATTCTTCAATACTGACAAGGGCTTTGGCTTCATCAAGCCCGACAATGGCGGCGCGGACATCTTCGTCCACATCTCCGCTGTTCAGGCATCGGGCCTGTCGGGTCTGACCGAAAACCAGAAGGTCAGCTTCGACACCGAACCCGATCGCCGTGGCAAGGGCCCTAAGGCCGTAAACCTGCAGATCTCCGGCTGACATCATCCGGTTTTCGACGAATTGCGGCCCGGCATTTTTGCCGGGTTTTTTCGTTCAGCCTGCGTTCAGGCAGCGCCTCATAGATTGCAATTATCGCCGGTGGCCCGAACAGCCCGCACCGGCCCCTGGTTAGCCAAGGCTTGAGGTACAGACGTCATGATGAAATTCGCGCAAAACGCTCTTCTCGCGGCCGCAGTCACCCTGACGCCGATCGCCGCTGCAACGCAGGCCGAGGCCGGTGACCGCTACTATCGCCATCACCGTGGCGACGATGCGCTCGCCCTCGGCGTGATCGGTCTGGCGACCGGCGTGATCGTCGGCTCTGCGCTCGCAAATCCGGCACCGCAGCGCCGCGTCTATATCGACCGCCCGGTCTCCGTCTATGACGACCGCGACTACTATGTCGACGATTATCCGCCGCCGCCGCCGCGCCACACCTATCGTCCGCGCCCGGTCTATCAGCAGCCGCGCCCTGTCGTTCAGTCCTATGGCGTCGAGCCCTGGACCGGCGCCTGGTACGACTACTGCTCGCAGCGTTACCGGAGCTTCAATCCGCGCACCGGCACCTTCGTCGGCTATGACGGCCGCACCCATTTCTGCACGGCTGGCTGAGCCAAGCAGTGCCGCACAAATGAAAAAGCGCCGGTCACCCGGCGCTTTTGTCGTTCAGAGACCCTGGATGAAGGGATTGGAGCGACGCTCGTCTCCAATCCGGCTACCTGGCCCATGACCGCAGATGAAGCCGACGTCATCGCCGAGTGGCAGGACCTTGTCGCGGATCGAGTTCATCAACGTCTGATGATCGCCGCCCGGAAGATCCGTGCGACCAACAGAGCCGCTGAACAGCACGTCGCCGAGATGGGCGAACTTCTGCGACCGGTTGAAATAGATGACATGCCCCGGTGCGTGGCCCGGGCAATGATAGACCTCGAATATGTGGTCGCCGAACGAAACCGTCTCGCCGTCTTCCAGCCACTGGTCCGGAACCACGCTGCGCAAACCGTCGATGCCATAGGTCGCCGCCTGGGTTTCGATCCGCTGCAGGAGCGGCAGGTCGTCCTTGTGAGGTCCGATGATGGTGAGGCCGGTCTTTTCCCTGAGTTCTGCCGCACCGCCCGCGTGATCGAGGTGACCATGCGTCAGCCAGATCGCCTTGAGAGTAATCGCATTCTCCGTGATCACCTGCAGGATGACGTCGACATCGCCGCCCGGATCAACGATCACGCCTTCGCGCGTCTCGTCGTCGAACAGGATGGTGCAATTCTGCTGAAAAGGGGTGACGGGGATGATGCCCGCTTGAATCTGTCCCATCGGCTGGCGGTCCTTCTCTCGATTCGGTGAAGCGCCTTAACACGCCTTGGAAACGAGAGAAACCGCAAGCGAAGCGGTACAGAGATCAGCGCGAGAGGCCGTAGACCTGCGACACCGGCGAGGCCGGCAGAATGGAGGCCTGGGCCACCAGGAAGCTCGCAACCATGATCTTTGCGGTAAAAACCAGCACGGCAACAGGGCGCAGGCTCGATGTCTCGGTGGTCTGCTCACGATCCGTCATGGTGAAAGTCCTCTCTCCTTGCCCAAGCTTCGCCCAATTGGCTTGTCCCGGGCTTGCGCTTGATCAGTGCTGCAGTAACGAGGCTGGTGGCGATAGGTTTCGCATCCCGACCGTAAGCTGTGCGATCAGCGTAAATTTGTTGGAAATTTGCTACACTTGCGCATAGTTTTGCCGGCAATCACCGTCAGTGAGACGTGGATCAATGGCCGACCGGCAAACGGACCGGCCACGGGGGAAGCATCGGCCCTGAGCGATGAGTGGATGAACCGGCGTTCGCGAGCTGACAGTCGCTTGCGCCGGAGGAAAGGAATGACGAGCGTGGCCCGACAGTCTGCAACGAAGACTGCCAAGAAGACCCTGCCGGACCTGCCGGTGGTCGATGACAAGACGATCGACTTCGAAACCATCGAAAGCCTGTTTTTCGCCTATCGCGATTTCGTGTCTGATCCGGATGCCATTCTGGCCAAGCTCGGCTATGGCCGCGCCCATCACCGCGAGATCGACGAGATGGCGGGCGTCCGGGCATGACCGTCGCAGACCTCCTGAGCATCCTGCAGATCACCAAGCAGAGCCTCGCCCGGGTGCTGAAGGAGCTGATCGACAGCGGCTATATCCGCCAGATGGCCGGTCCCGCCGATCGACGCCAGCGCCGCCTCTATCCGACGCTTGCCGGACGCGAGCTGTCGCTGGCGCTGTCCGAGCCACAGTCCCGCCGCATCGCCCACGCCATGGACGGCATGACATCAGACGAGCGCGCGACCGTGCGTCGCTTCCTCGAAGGCATGCAGAAACAGACCGTGACACAGCCCCTCGAGACGGATGGAGCCGACTGACGTGTCGAAGAAGATTGAGCTCACCGACGACGCCCCGCACCTCCTCGTCGTCGACGACGACACCCGCATCCGCGACCTCCTGCACCGCTTCCTGACGGAAAAGGGATTTCGCGTCTCGGTCGCCGCCGACGCCGCAGAGGCTCGCCGCAAGCTGGAGGGTCTGAGCTTCGATCTCCTCGTTCTGGACGTGATGATGCCCGGCAGAATCCGGCCTCTCGCTCACCCAGAGCCTCTCTGACGAGAAGCGGGTGCCGATCATTCTGCTCACCGCCCGCTCCGAAGCCGACAGCCGCATCGCAGGCCTCGAAGCCGGCGCCGACGACTACCTCGCCAAGCCCTTCGACCCGCGCGAACTCGTGCTCCGGATCAACAATATCCTGAAGCGCAACATGAACCCGGATGCGCCGAAGATCGAGCAGGTCATGTTCGGCCCCTACACCTTCTCGGTGCTGCGCAAGGAATTGCGCAAGGGCGCCGAGGTGATCCGCGCTCACCGAACGCGAGCAGGATATCATGTATCTCTTCGCCACCCGCGCGGGCGACACGATCCCGCGCCATGAACTCGTCGGCAACGATGCCGAGGTGGGCGAGCGCACCATAGATGTCCAGATCAACCGCTTGCGGCGCAAGATCGAAGACGACCCGGCCAACCCCGTCTGGCTGCAGACGGTCCGTGGCATCGGCTACCGCCTGAGCATGGATTGAAGCCCTCGGCAACGGCGCAGCATGCGTCGAGGAAAGTGACATGACGCTGTTCGATCAGATCCGCCGCGATCAGGACCGCAGCCCGGCGACCGGCATTTCCGGCATGCTGCGCTGGCTGCGGCATCGTCTGCCGACCGGCCTCTATGCCCGCTCGCTGCTCATCATCATCCTGCCGATGCTGATCCTGCAGACTGTCGTCGCCTTCGTCTTCATGGAGCGCCACTGGCAGTTGGTGACCGAACGCCTCTCTGAAGCCGTCACCCGCGATATTTCCGCCGTGATCGAACTCATCGAGCTTTATCCGGAGCGGGAAGACTTCGACAAAATCGTCAACGTCGCAGCCAGCCGACTGAACCTGATCGTCTCTCTGGAACCCGGCACCGAGCTCCCCTCACCCCGCCAGCGGCCCTTCTTCTCAATTCTCGACCAGATCCTGTCGGACGAGATCGCCGAACAGATCCGCCGCCCGTTCTGGATCGACACCGTCGGCATGTCGCGGCTGGTCGAGATCCGCATCGTGCTTGAGGACCAGACGCTCCGCATCTTCGCCTCGCGCAATTCCGCCTATGCGTCCAACACCCACATCTTCCTTGTCTGGATGGTCTCGACGGCGCTCGTGCTGATCGTCATCTCGATCCTCTTCCTGCGCGGCCAGATCCGGCCGATCACGGCGCTCGCAAACGCGGCAGAAAGCTTCGGCAAGGGCCAGCGCCCGCCGGAAGGCTTCTCCCCGCGCGGCGCCGACGAAGTCCGCCGCGCCGGCCTCGCCTTCATCCTGATGCGCGAGCGCATCGAGCGTCAGATGGAACAGCGAACTGCCATGCTCGCCGGCGTCAGCCACGACCTGCGCACCATCCTCACCCGCTTTCGCCTGCAACTGGCACTCGCCGGCGACGGGCCGGAACTCGATAGCCTGAACCAGGATATCGACGACATGCAGAGCATGCTCGAAGGTTACCTGGACTTCGCCAAGGGAGAGGTCGAAGAAGATGTCGGCAGGCTCGACCTCTCCGAACTCTTCGAGCGGGTCGAGGCAGACTTTGCGCTGCATGAGCGCACGCTCACCTGGAAGCTCGACGGCGACCCGCTGGTCTTTGTGCGCCCGACCGCCTTCACGCGCCTGGTCACCAACCTCGCCTCGAATGCCCGCCGTTATGCAAACCGGCTCGACATCGATGCGAGACACACCGCGAAATGGCTGGTGATCATATTCGACGACGACGGTCCGGGCATCCCCAAGGAAGCCCGCGACGACGTCTTCAAGCCCTTCTACCGCCTCGATGAAGCGCGCAACCTCGACGCCTCAGGCACAGGCCTCGGCCTTGCCATTGCCCGCGACATCGCCCGAAGCCATGGCGGCAACGTCACGCTCGAAGACAGCCCGCTTGGCGGCCTGCGCGCCGTCATCCGCGTGCCCGTTTGAGGACTTGAGGAAAAGAAAGGGGCCCGAAGGCCCCGCAGATCACATCAGCTTCTTGCCGTTGGGCACAGGCTGTTCGACCGCCGCCAGCACGATCGCGCCATTCTCATCCTCGAAGCCGAGGGTCAGCACCTCGGAGCGAAACGGCCCGATCTGGCGTGGCGGAAAGTTGACCACACCCAGCACCTGACGGCCCATCAGCGTCTCCGGCGTGTAATGCACGGTGATCTGAGCCGACGACTTCTTGATACCGATCTCGGGACCGAAATCGATCTTGAGCTTGAAGGCAGGCTTGCGCGCCTCCGGAAAGGCCTCGACCTCGACGATCGTGCCGACACGGATGTCGACCTTTTCGAAATCGGCGAAGGTGATATCTGTGCCGCTCACTGGGCGAGTTCCTCGGCCCGCTTGCGCGCAGCCTCGATCGCCACATCAAACAGCGGCTGCATGCCATCCTCGGCCATCAGCACGGAAAGTGCTGCCGCCGTCGTGCCACCGGGCGACGTCACGTTCTTGCGCAACTGAGAGGCAGGGTCGGGGGACTGGTGCAACAATTCACCAGCCCCCGCGACCGTTTCTCGTGCGAGACGCATGGCGAGGTCCGCCGGCAGGCCCGCTTTCCGGCCTGCCTCTGCCATGCATTCGACGAGGTAGAATACATAGGCCGGACCGCTGCCTGAAAGCGCAGTCACGGCATTGATGTCTGCTTCGCTGTCGACCCATTCGACGGGCCCCGAAACCTGGAGCAGACGGTGAACGATATCACGCTGAGCGGCGGAGACCGCCGCATTGGCATAGGCACCGGTGACGCCACGGCCGACCATGGCTGGCGTGTTCGGCATGGCACGCACCATCGCAGCCTTGCCGAGATGGCCTTCCATCGAGGCGATGGTCTTGCCGGCCGCGACCGAGACAACCGTTGTCTGTGGGCCAACGACAGATGCCAGTCCCGGAAGAACGGCGTCCATCACCTGCGGCTTCACCGCTAGAAACAGGATATCGGCGACCAGCCCCTCGGGCGGCGAAACGGAATGCCGAGCACCCGCTTCGGCGATCATTGCCATCATCGTCTCGGAAGGACCGGGGTCGAGGACCGTGACCGACGCCCCCGGCACGCCACTCTTCAGCCAGCCGGCAAGCATCGCGCCGCCCATGTTGCCGGCCCCGACGAGGACGATGTGTCCGAATGCGGCATTCGTCATGCTCAGGCTTCTCCGACGGTCTCGAAAAGGACCGCATCCATGGCGCTCTTGGCGTCCATGCCGGACCAGACGACGAACTGGAACGCCTGGTAATAGGCTTCGCAGGCATCGACGGCGGACGAAAGCAAGACCTCGACCTGTCGATTGGTCGGCTCGGCACCACCGGCCAGCAGCAGAGACTGGCGGAAGATTACCACGTCCTCGTTCCGCCACAGGTCAAAATGCCCCATCAGCACCTGACCATTGACGTAGGAGAGAAGCTTGATGACTTCGTTGAGCCGGTTCTCAGGGATCTTCAGATCGAAGGCAGAGGCGAGATGCAGCGCCTCGAACTCCTCCATCCAGGAGAAGGAGACGTGATAGTCGGCCCAACGGCCTTCGACTGTCATCGCGATTTCGTCTTCGCCCGAACGTTCGAACGACCAGTCATTGGTCGCCGCAACAAACTCGATCATGTCGACCGGGTTTGACTGGCGTTCGATTTCGATTTCCATGAGGCTCATGCATCACCTTCTTGACCGGAATGAATACGGGCACCCGGCGAACCGCCGGGCCACTCGGACACCTCAACCGGAAACTACTGAAAACGATTCCGAAGGACCCCAGGGTAGAACACGCACCCTGCCCGAAACTTACGCGGCCCCCGCTCAGAATCATCGTTGAAAATCAGTGTATAATCGTGGGGGGCCAGCACCAGCCCCCTCAGCCACATTTGGCTCAGACGCCTGTGGATGGCGCTTTCAGAATCGCCTTTGCATCACCCCATAAGCGACTCTGCCGATTGGCTTTTTGGGAGATGTCCACAAGCTGCATTTTTTCGTGAGAAAACACCTTGGCGTCGCCGGTCAAGGCTCTGAAAAGACAAAAAGACCCAAAGCCACAGGCAATGGGTCTTCGACAGGCATGACAGCGAAGCGCAAAGCGTTTCGAAACGGAACAGCGGCCTTACTTGGCCTGGGCCGAAAGCTGTGCTTCCAGGGCCTCGAGACGCGTTTTCAGAGCCTCATTCTCCTCAAGCGCCTTCAGTGCCAGTTCCCTGACCACATCGAACTCCTCGCGCTTGACGAGGTCCATGCTGTTCAGCCAGCGCTCGGCCTGGGCGTGGAAGGCGGTTTCCACCTCTTTGCGAACGCCCTGGGCCGCACCCGCGGCATCGGTCATCAACTTGGCGAAATCATCGAGAATACGGTTGGGGCCGGTCGACATGGAAAACTCCTCTCAAGCAGACAACGGACTGGGATTGAACCCTTGGAAAAGGAGGTAGGACCAGATCCGCCAGCATGCAAGACGGCAGCAGCAGATAAAGGTGGTTGACGGTGTCGCAGACGGCCCGATTCCATCTTGACCGTGTCTATCCGCAACGCCATTTTCCAGCAGCATTAACGAAAGTACTCCATTGTTGTCAGTCCTGGACCTTTTCGCCGCCGTATCCTTTCCCGCGATCGATCCGGTCGCCTTCTCGATCGGCCCGCTGGCGGTCCATTGGTATGGGCTGGCCTATGTCGCCGGCATCCTTCTCGGCTGGATGATCGCCCGCGACTTGCTGAAACGCCCACATCTGTGGCCGAACGGCCAGGCTCCGGCCACCCTGCAGCAGATCGACGACTTCGTCCTGTGGGCCGCAATCGGTGTCGTCGCCGGCGGCCGGATCGGCTACATCTTCTTCTACGATTTTGCCTCGGTGGCTGCCAATCCGATGCGCGCCATCGAGGTCTGGAACGGCGGCATGTCCTTCCATGGCGGCTTCATCGGCGCGACGCTGGCCATGGTCTTCTTTGCCCGCAAGCATCAGATCCGGCTCTGGAGCCTCTTCGATCTCGTAGCGAGTGTCGTGCCGATCGGCCTGTTCTTCGGCCGCATCGCCAACTTCATCAATGGCGAGCTCTGGGGCCGCATCGCCCCCGACGTGGCCTGGGCGATGGTCTTTCCCAGCGGCGGCCCCCTGCCCCGCCATCCGAGCCAGCTCTATGAAGCAGCCCTCGAAGGCATCGTGCTTCTGATCGTGCTGCAGGTCCTGGCGCGCGCCTTCGGAGCCCTGGCCGCACCCGGCCGCATCACCGGCATCTTTGTCGCCGGCTATGCTGCCGCTCGCATCTTCGTCGAATTCTTCCGCGAGCCGGACGTGCAGATCGGCTACCTGTTCGGCGGCTGGCTCACTATGGGCATGGTGCTCTCGCTGCCGATGGTGCTGATCGGGATTTGGATTTTCGTGCGATCGGGCCGACGCGCCCCCGCGACGCAAGGCTGAGGAGCGCCGATGGCCACACCGCTCGCCGAGAAGATCAAGTCGCTGATCGCAGCCAATGGGCCGATCAGCGTCACTGACTATTTCGCTCTATGCCTCGCCGACCCCGAGCATGGATATTATCGCACGCGCCATCCCTTCGGCCGCGCCGGTGATTTCGTCACTGCCCCTGAGATCAGCCAGCTCTTCGGCGAGATGCTCGGCATCTTCATGATCAACGCCTGGCAGCGCCACGGCGAACCCCGGGACGTGCGCCTCGTCGAGATCGGCCCCGGTCGCGGCACGATGATGGCCGACATGCTGAGGGTCATAGCGCGTGCGGCCCCCAATCTCTATGAGACCGCGACCGTGCATCTGGTCGAGACCAGCGCGCTCCTGAAGCTCACCCAGATGGAAACCCTCTCCTCTCACGGCGACAAGGTTTCCTGGCACGAAAGCTTCGACGGCGTGCCCGACGGCTTCACCCTGCTCGCCGCCAACGAACTTTTCGACGCGATCCCGATCCGCCAGTTCGTCAAGACGCCGAACGGCTTTCGCGAACGCATGGTCGGGCTGGACGAAAACGACGAACTCTGCTTCACGCTCGGCGTCGCAACGCTGGATCCCGCCATGCTTCCCCAGGGCATCAGCCAGCCGCCCGATGGAGAGATCTTCGAAGTGGCGCCTGCCCGCCAGTCGGTGATGCTGACGATCTGCGAGCGCCTGATCGCACATCACGGCAGCGCCTTGATCATCGACTATGGCCACATGGTCAGCAATTTCGGCGACACGCTCCAGGCCGTCCGCGCCCATGAATACGATCCGCCGCTCGCCCATCCCGGCCTCGCCGACTTGACCAGCCATGTCGACTTCGAGAACCTCGCCCGCACGGCGCTCGCAGCCGGCGTGCATCTCAACGGCTGCATGCACCAGGGCGACTTCCTCGTCGGCCTCGGCATAGAGCAACGCGCCGCCTCTCTCGGTCGCGACAAGGACGAAGCGAAACAGGCCGAAATCGTCGATGCGCTGCATCGTCTGGCCGGTTCCGGCAACGGCTACATGGGTGAATTGTTCAAGGTGCTCGCGATCTCCATGCCTGCCGTACAATTGCTGCCATTCAAGCCGAAGCATTGACAGGCG
Organism: Allorhizobium sp.; assembly: GCA_965283865.1. Classification (GTDB taxonomy): domain Bacteria; phylum Pseudomonadota; class Alphaproteobacteria; order Rhizobiales; family Rhizobiaceae; genus Allorhizobium. The sequence goes on along the minus strand of CBDIQA010000001.1, from coordinate 2,010,485 downwards.
CGGGTGCGATCTGCACGATCGCGCCTGCTCCGAACGGCTAAAACCGACAAAAGCCGATTGAATTCAACACTTTCGCCACATCCGCATCGCATACGCGTGATTTGCCAAGGCTCAGGAGACAGATCATGAGCACAGCCGACCAGCCACGCCCCATCACAGCCACAAGCCTCGAAAGTCTTGGCACAGCCGGCATCCGCCACGGTTTCTTCACCCGCGACGGCGGCGTCTCCAAGGGCATCTATCGCGGCCTCAATGTCGGCCTCGGTTCCAACGACGATCCCGACAAGGTGCGGGAGAACCGCCGCCGCGTCAGTGCCTGGTTCGGCCTGCCGCCTGAACGCCTCGCCACCGCCCACCAGGTGCATTCGCCCGACGTCGCGGTGGTGACAGGCGATTACGATGGCAGCCGTCCCCAGGCCGATGCGCAGGTCACCGCAAGCCCCGGCATCATCCTCGGCGTGCTCACGGCCGATTGCGGCCCGATCCTCTTCGCCGATCCGGAAAACCGGGTTATCGGTGCAGCCCATGCCGGTTGGAAAGGCGCCCTTGGCGGCGTGCTGGAGAATACGATCGAGGCGATGATCGGCCTTGGCGCAAAGCGCGAAAACATCCGCGCCACGCTCGGCCCGTCGATCTCTAAAGACAGCTACGAAGTCGGCCCCGAATTCGTCGATCGCTTCCTCGCAGCCAACCGCGACTTCGAAGCCTTCTTCACGCCGTCGACGAAACCAGGCCATGCGATGTTCGACCTGCCGGGCCTCACCGTCCGGCGCCTGACGCAAGCCGGTGTCACCGCAGACAGCGTTGGTCTTTGCACCTATGCCGCCCCTGAAACGTTCTTTTCCTATCGCCGGACCACCCATGCGGGCGAACCCGATTATGGGCGGCAGATTTCGGCGATAGCGATCAAGGAGGACTGAGATGGCCCTGCACTTTCCCGAGAGCGAATTTTCCGCCCGCCGCACCCGACTGATGGCCCGTATGGCCGAGGAAAAGCTCGATGCCCTGCTGCTCTTCGCGCAGGAAAGCATGTACTGGCTGACCGGCTTCGACAGCTTCGGCTACTGCTTCTTCCAGACCCTGATCGTCCAGGCAGACGGCAGCCTCACGCTGCTCACCCGCACGCCCGATCTGCGTCAGGCCAAGCACACCTCGACCATCGACAACATCGTTGTCTGGGTCGACAGGCCGAATGCCGACCCGGCGGTCGACCTGCGCAATCTGCTGAGCGACCTCGATCTCCTCGGCATGCGCGTCGGCGTCGAATACGACACCCATGGCATGACGGGCCGCGTCGCGCGCCTCGTCGACAACCAGCTGACCAATTTCTGCGAGGCGATCGATGCCTCCTACATCGTCAGCAACTTGAGGCTGGTGAAATCCGCAGCCGAGATTGCCAAGGTCACCCATGCCGCAGAACTCGCCGACCTCGCGTTTGATGCGGCGCTGCCATTGATCGGCGCAGATGCCGACGAAGCGGAAATCCTGGCCGCCATGCAGTCTGCAATCCTGGCCGGCGGCGGTGACTATCCCGCCAATCCCTTTGTCATCGGCTCTGCCGCAGACGCACTTCTCTGCCGCTACAAGTCCGGGCGGCGCAAGCTGTCAGCCTCGGACCAGGTGACGCTGGAATGGGCCGGCGTCTCCTCCCACTACCATGCGCCGATGCTGCGCACCGTCCTTGTCGGCGACCCCTCGCCCCGCCACCGCGAACTCTATACCGCCGCCCTCGAAGGCATGCGGGCGATCGAGCATGTCCTTCGCCCGGGCCACACCTTCGGCGAGGTCTTCGACGCACATGCCAAGGTGATGGATGATCGCGGCCTCACCCGCCATCGCTTCAATGCGTGCGGCTATTCGGTCGGCGCCCGTTTCGCGCCGTCCTGGATGGAGCACCAGATGTTCCATGCCGGCAATCCGCAGGAAATCTCCGCCGACATGAGCCTTTTCGTCCATATGATCATCATGGACAGTGATCGGGAAACCGCCATGACGCTCGGCCACACTTACCTGACGACGGAGACCGCGCCGCGTGCGCTCTCGCGCCATTCACTCGACCTGATCAACTTGTGAGGCCGATGAGCCAGAAAGCATGAGGTAAAGAGGCATTGCCCGCTTGTTCAGGGAATTGACAGGCTGAGAATGCTAGTCACATTAATTGTGACAGAGTGAAGGGGAAGGACCCGCAGTGGTGAGACGTTCCCGCAGAATGACCACGAGACTGGCCGGAGCCTTCGGCCTTCTCTTCATGCTTGCCGGCTGCAACAGCACGGAAGTGCTGACACCGCCGGCGGACGTTGGCGACGGCAGCCAGCCTGCCACCTATTCCCAGCAGCTCGCCTCACCGGCAGTCGGCACCCAGCCGGTGCAAAGCGCGCCGCTCGGCCAGCCCGGCTATGCAGAACCTGTCCGCGGTCCGCAGAACTCGCTGGAAGCCCAGGCTGCGGCTCTCGCGCAAGGCGGCCGCAACCCCGTCGCCTCCGCTCCCCTCGAAGGTGCCGACACCCAGGCCTTCCCCGCCGCCCCGCAGCAGACAGCGGCTCAACAGCGCGCAAGCCAGTCACAACCCGCCCCGCAACAGGCACAAAGCCAGCAGGCCGTCCTTCCCCCGGCCGCCCAGGCGACCGGCAGCATCCGCTTCCTGCCGATCATCGGCGCGCCGGTCCAGGCCGTCACGCCGCTCTCCCGCCAGCTTGGTGCAGAGGCCCGTACCCGCGGCCTCACGATCAAGAGCGCGAGCGACGCCTCCAGCGAGCACATCCTCAAAGGCTACTTCTCCGCCTTCGCCGACAGCGGCAATGTGACGATCACCTATGTCTGGGACATCCTCGATGCCAGCGGCGGTCGCCTGCACCGGATCCAGGGCCAGGAGATCGTCCCCTCCGGCGCGCAGGACCCCTGGGCTGCCGTTCCGGCATCGGTGATGCAGCAGATCGCCACCAAGAGCATGGCCGAATATGTATCATGGCGGAACAGTCGCGCCGGCTGAGACCCGAGCGACATCCGCCCTGTTAAACCGCAAATCATGCGCCCCATTTGACGCATCAACCGAAAATATGGGCCTTGCCGTCCAAACCTCTTGCATTCAGGGGGAAGGGCGCTAAAAAGCCCGCATCTCAGCATGGTAACAGGCGGGCCAAGATGAAGGTTTTCGCAGGTAATTCGAACCGGCAACTGGCCGAAGCGATCTGCTCCTATCTAAACGTACCACTCGGCAAGGCCAGCGTCCGCCGTTTTGCAGACCAGGAAATCTTCGTAGAGATCCAGGAAAACGTGCGCGGCGAGGACGTCTTCGTCGTTCAATCGACCTCCTTCCCGACGAATGACCACCTGATGGAACTGCTGATCATGATCGACGCCTTCCGTCGATCCTCGGCACGCCGCATCACGGCCGTTCTTCCCTATTTCGGCTATGCTCGTCAGGACCGTAAACCCGGTCCGCGCACGCCGATCTCGGCAAAGCTCGTTGCCAATCTGATCACTGAAGCCGGTGCCGACCGTGTTCTCACGCTCGACCTGCATGCGGGTCAGATCCAGGGCTTCTTCGATATCCCCACCGACAACCTTTATGCCGTGCCGCTTCTCGCCCGCGACATCAAGGAACATTACGACACGAACAATGTCATGGTCGTGTCGCCCGACGTCGGCGGCGTTGTCCGTGCCCGCTCACTGGCCAAGCGCCTCGACTGTCTGCTCGCCATCGTCGACAAGCGCCGTGACCGTCCGGGTGAATCCGAGGTCATGAACGTCATCGGTGAAGTCTCCGGCAAGGATTGCATCCTCATCGACGATATCGTCGATTCCGGTGGCACGCTCTGCAATGCGGCGGAAGCGCTGCTGAAGAACGGGGCGACCAGCGTGACCGCCTACATCACCCATGGCGTGCTCTCCGGTGGTGCTGTCACCCGCGTGGCCTCGTCGAAGCTCCGCGAGCTTGTGATCACCGACTCGATCCAGCCGACCACGGCCGTCCAGTCGGCACACAATATCCGCGTTCTCTCGACCGCCACGCTGCTCGGTGAGGCAATTAACCGCACCAGCCAGGAAGAGTCGGTTTCCAGCCTCTTCGACTGAGGAAACCGCGGCTTCGCAAGTTAACGTTAAGCAACGGAATGCAGTGTCAGCGGTGTCACGGCCTCTTGCACTGCGTCTACGCTTTGCATACAGCTTGCCGCGCACTGTTCCATCTTGAAACGGGGCATTTCGGACGACGACACCCTTAGCGTGATTTGATGTCACTGACCGTTGAACAGCTGCTTGCCAATCTGGACCTGCATGAGGCGGTGAGAGACCAGTCGCGGGCACTGCTGCAAGTCAATGAAGAAACCCCTCGCCTGGCAGCCGTCTTCGGCACGCAGCAGCGCTGGCTCCTCGGCCATCTCGCCATGGGGCAGTATTTCTCGGAAGTCGCGCGCGGCAATCCCGAACCCGTCATCCTGATGGCCCGCTACCTCGAGCAGGTGAAAACGCTCGGCATATCCTCGGTCAACACCGCAGACGCCTTCATCAAGGAAATGCTGGTCTACGGCATTGCGCAGCACGGCCAGACGCCTGACCGCCGCAACCGCCCCTTCGTGCCGGCCCCGCAGACCATCGCCGCCACCCGCCGCTGGGTCTCCATTCACTTGGCCACTCTCGACCGCCTCGACAGTGGCAAGAGGCTCGATGGCCTGGAGACGGACGACAGGATCCTGTCGCGCCTTCACCCGGAAATCACGACCCGCGCCATGATCTCGCCGGAACTGCGCAGCCCCACCCAGACCTGGTCGCTGTTCACCTGGCTCAACAATGGCGGCATTGTCATGGATTGGCTGATGGTGGGCGTGGAGCCGGTCGATCCGTCAGTCAAGCGCATTCCGACACAGCTCCGCTCTGTGCCTGAACTCGCCGAAAACTTCCGCCTTTCGCGCACCCACCTCACCCGCAAGCTGCGCGAGGCAGAAGCGATCGGCAGCATCGGCTGGGAGGGCAATCGCGGCCGCTCCGTGATGTGGATCTCAAGGGAATTCCTGCTCGAATATCACACGACGCAGGCCTACAAGCTCGCGATCATCGATGCCGCCTGCGAAAAGATCGGCCTGCGCTGAAGCCCGCCCCGATCTTAGTCCCGCTGTAGCGGCAGCGGACAGGCCTCACCTCCTGAAAACAGCCGCGACCGTGTGAGAAACCGCCGCTCGCGGCCGTTGTCGAGCGAGAACATCCCGCCCCTGCCCGGCACGACATCGATGATCAGCTGCGTATGCGCCCAGACGGCATACTGGCTGCCGCTGATGTAGAAGGGCACACCGCCGATCTCGCCGAGCTTCACATCCGTCTCGCCGACCCGGTAGTCGCTCGCCGGATAACACATCGGCGAAGACCCGTCGCAGCATCCGCCGGACTGGTGGAAGAGGATATCTGGATGGTCCCTCTGAATTTCGGCGAGAAACGCGAGTGCGGCGTCCGTTGCCACCACACGCGGCTGATCTTCGCTGGTCACTGTCTGCCCTCCTGGTTTCAGAACGAAAGAACCCCTCCTCCTGAATAGGAACAGGAAGAGGGGCATCGGGGCGGTATTGGCGGAACACCGCCCCTGGGGAGGGTCTCAGAAGAAACCCAATGCCTTGGGGCTGTAGGACACCAGCATGTTCTTGGTCTGCTGGTAGTGGTCGAGCATCATCTTGTGGGTCTCGCGGCCAATGCCAGACTGCTTGTAGCCACCGAAGGCGGCATGCGCCGGATAGGCGTGGTAGCAGTTGGTCCACACACGACCGGCCTGGATGTTCCGGCCGAAGTTGTAGCAGCGTATTGGCATCACGGCTCCACACGCCGGCACCGAGGCCATAAAGCGTGTCGTTGGCGATTTCGAGCGCCTCTGCTTCATCCTTGAAGGTCGTGACGGATACGACCGGCCCAAAAATTTCTTCCTGGAACACGCGCATCTTGTTGTGGCCCTTGAACACCGTCGGCTTGACGTAATAGCCGCCGGCCAGCTCGCCTGCGAGGCTGTTCGCGCTCGCCGCCGATCAGCACTTCCGCGCCTTCCTGGCGGCCGATATCCATATAGGACAGGATCTTTTCCAGTTGCTCGGAAGAGGCCTGCGCCCCGATCATCGTCGACAGTGTCCAGCGGATCGCCACTGCTTGATGGCAGCGACACTGCTTCAACGCTTTTTCCATGAAGCGGTCATAGATCTTCTCATGAACCAGCGCACGGCTCGGGCAAGTGCAGACCTCGCCCTGGTTGAAGAACGCGAACATCGCGAAACCTTCCAGCGGCCTTGTCGAGATAGTCATCGTCTTCGCTGCATGACGTCTTCGAAGAAGATGTTCGGCGACTTGCCGCCCAGCTCCAGCGGTCGACCGGAATGAGGTTCTCGGCTGGCATATTGCATGATCAGTGCGGCCGGTCGAGGTCTCGCCGGTAAAGGCGATCTTGGCGATGCGAGGGCTGGTCGCGAGCGGTTTCGCCAGCTTCAAGGCCGAAACCGTTGACGATGTTGAGCACGCCCGGCGGCAGGAGGTCACCAACCAGTTCGATCCAGACGAGGATAGATCGCAGGCGTCTGTTCGGCAGGCTTCAGCACGACGCAGTTTCCGGCGGCCAGCGCCGGCGCCAGTCTTCCAGGCTGCCATGAGGATCGGGAAGTTCCAGGGAATGATCTGCCCGACGACACCGAGCGGCTCGTGGAAGTGATAGGCGATCGTATCGTGATCCACCTCGCCGATCGTTCCTTCCTGGGCGCGAATGCAGGACGGCGAAATAGCGGAAGTGATCGATGGCCAGCGGAATGTCGGCGTTCAGGGTTTCGCGCACGGCCTTGCCGTTGTCCCAGGTCTCGGCCACGGGCGATTTGTTCCAGATTGTCGCTCCATGACGCTGGGCGATCTTCATCAGGATGTTGGAGCGCTCGGTGGTCGAGGTCCGGCCCCACTTGTCCTTCGCGGCATGGGCTGCATCGAGGGCAAGATTGATATCATGCTCATCGGAACGGGCGATTTCGCAGAGCTTGCCACCGGTAACCGGCGTCGTGTTCTCGAAATAGCGCCCATTCACCGGCTCGCGAAATTCGCCGCCAATAAAGTTGCCGTATTTCAGCTTGAACGGCGAAGCCGCAATTGTCTGGACCTGAATGTTCATCTGTCATCCTCCCTGTGAAAGGACCCCTCCTCGGGTCCCGATGGCAAGATGATTGCCGCCTTCTCTCTTCGGTAATAGTGCCGCGAAACAGTGCTGCAGCGCACAGTGTTTCAGTCTTGCGACACATATGGGAGATCAGTGCAGCTGGAAGCGCTTCATCTTCCGGTGCAGCGTCGCGCGGCTGATGCCGAGCATCTGGGCCGCCTGCGAGACATTGCCATTGGCACGCGACAGCACCCGGCGGAGCGCCGCCCGCTCGGCATCGTCGAGATCACTGGTCCGGCCACCGTGGGTTTCGCGCAGCGCATCGGCGGCCGGCAATCCTTGGGCGATCAGCCCATCATCGAGCTTCAGCGCCACCCGTGCGGCCTTGGTCGCACCCAGGATCAGATCGTCACCATCGACGGCGATCAAGGCCGAAAGCGACTGGGCCTGCGGCACCACCACGATGCGTGCGCCGGCAAACGCCTGCCGAAACAGATTGCTTTCTACCCTTGCCGCCGCATCGCGCACCGCCTGAGACAGGACAGCGAGCGTCATGTCGGAAACATCGTTGCGGCAGGTCGAGACATCGAGTGCCGCCGTCACCCGACCGAGATGATCGCGGATCGGCGCCGTCGCGCAGGAGAGTTCGATATTGGCGCTCATGAAATGCTGATCGCGATGGATGACCACGGCACGCTCGTCGGCAAGTGCTGTGCCGATACCGTTGGTGCCGACACTCGCCTCGCTCCACAGCGTCTGCTGCCAGAGCCCCAGCGCCCGGAACTCGACATCGTCACCCGGTGCACCGCGCCGGTCGACCACGATCCCGCTATGGTCAGCAAGGATGATGCAGCAACCGGAGCGTCCAACCATCTGGTAAAGCCGATCGACCTCATCAGCGGAGCTGCCGATCAAGCGCTCCATGCGCTCGCGCGCCTCGCGAAACGTCGCCTCGTCCACCTGGACGGGCTTTCGCGCCTCTTCCGGCTGAAGGCGATAAAGGTTGAGACACCGGCTCCATGAGGCGGCGACCGGTGAGGTCACCGCCGCGGATGCCTTCTGCGCCGTCGAGTAGACGAGATCGGAATGACTGATATCCTGACGCATCGGCTCCTCCCAAAGCACTGGCGTCAGTATGCGCCATCCGCCCGAAGAGGCAATCGCTCATGTGAGCGTCAAATGACCACCCCTCACGGCCGTCCGCAAAGTGGCGCAAATCTGCGACAGTTCACCCAGACAAAGACCAAAGCGCTTAAGCCGCAAGCCCGTCCTTCGTATCATCAGCCACAATCCGCTCATCCGCATCCGCAGGCGCTGCCGGATTGACGATGGCCTGGAGTTCGGAAATCGGCACCGGGCGACCGTAGAAGTAGCCCTGCACCTGGGCGCAGCCCTCGTCCTGCAAGAACCGCAGATGCTCGGCATTCTCCACGCCTTCGGCCAGAACCGGGATATCGAGGCTCTGCGCCAGGATCAGCGTCGAGCGCACGATCGCCGCCGACTGCCGGTTTTCGGCAACGTTGTCGATGAAGCCCCGATCGATCTTAATCTTGTCGAAGGGGAAGAGCTGCAGCGTAGAGAGCGACGAATAACCGGTGCCGTAGTCGTCCATCGCGATCTTCACGCCGATCGTCTTCAGCTGCCGAATGATCGAGAGCGCGTTCTGCTGGTCGGCGATGATGCCGGATTCGGTGATTTCGAGCTCGAGACGGTCCGCAGCAAGGCCGGTTTCCTTGAGAATATCCCGCACACGCTGCGGGAAATTGCTGTTGGCGAGCTGCTTCGGCGCGACATTGACGGCGATCCGCAAGGGATTGTTCCACTTGACCGCAGCCAGGCAGGACTGCCGCAAGACCCAGTCGCCGAGCTCCATGATGAAGCCGGTCCGCTCTGCGATCGGGATGAACTCGACGGGCGATACCATGCCGCGCTTCGGATGCAGCCAGCGCAGCAAAACCTCGAAACCGACGACTTCGCCCGTCACCGTGTTGTTCTGCTGCTGGAAGTAGAGCATGAACTCGCCGCGTTCGAGGCCGGCCCGCATGTCCATGGCAAGGGCGCTGCGTTCGCGAGCTGCCTGGTCCATCGACCGGTCGTAGAAACAGATCTGGTTGGAGCCGATGGACTTGGCGCGGTACATCGCCGTATCCGCCTGCGCCAGAAGGTCATCGATCGTCTCGGCGCCGTCAGGTGAAACGGATATACCGATGCTAGTGCCGATGGAGAGTGTCATGTTTTCCCACTCGATCGGCTCGCCGAGATCCTTGACGATCCGCGACGCCATCTGCTCGGCTTCCGAATGCGTGAACAACCGGGACGTCACGGCGACGAACTCGTCCCCGCCGATGCGGGCAACGAACTCACCCTCGCGAAGACGGCTCCCCAGTCTCTCGGCAGCAATCCTCAAAACGTGATCGCCCGCCGCATGCCCATGCACGTCGTTGATTTCCTTGAAACGGTCCAGATCGAAGGACAGGAGATAGACCCGTTCGCCCCCTGCCCCCGGCCGCTCCAGCATGTCGCTCAGTCGCTCGACAAAGGCGCTCCGGTTCGGAAGGCCCGTCAGCGCGTCATGCAGCGAAAGCTGGCGGTAGCGCTCGACGGCCGATTTGGTGGACTGCCGGTCGATCACATAGGTCATCGAACCGATGGAGAGAATAAGGACCGTGACCAGCATCAAGACGACGGTCAGCACGCTTTCGGGTAGCATGTCGGCCGGCAGAGCCGCAGACGAATTCGGCACGACGGTAACGCCGGTCATGCCGATGAAATGGGCCGAGGCAATCGCCAGCACAAGCGCCACACCGCCGCCATAACGGCAGAACCGGGTCACGGGCCGCGCCACGCGGCTGGTCGCGATGGCTCCGAACAGCGCACCGGCCATGAGCGAAACGCCGACATAAGTGCCATTCCATTCGAGATGCCCCTGCACCTGATAGCCGGCCATGCCGACATAATGCATGGCGGCAATGCCGGCGCCGACCACCGCTCCGCCTGCCTCGATCAGCAGGCTGCGCTGGGTCGCCGCCGCAATCGCAAAGCCGATCCCGGTAACGGTGATGGCAAGAACAAGCGACGCCAGCGTCGCCTTTGGCTCGTAACCGGCCAGAACGTCTGCCTCATAACCCATCATGGCGACGAAATGGGTGGTCCAGATCGCGGCGCCGCCGATCACGCTGGTCAGGGAGATCCAGCTTGCCCGTGCGACACCCCGCGTGTTTCTCACCCTGCCGAAGAGCCGCATGGTCAGCAGCGAACCGAAGACGCAGATTGAGACAGCCGCGATCAGCGACAGCGGGTCATGTTCAACAACGATACAGGTGAGAACTTCGAGCATGAAATGGGACCACGTGAAAAACCAGAGCCTGATTTAGCATTGGTCAATTTCGAAGAGCTTGAGCGGAATGGTTACCAAATCTACTTCGCCGCCCAGAAGGCAATTAAAGCGATCACAAATGCGTAATCGGCACCGGCAGCCCGCAGAACCTTGCTATTGCGCATCATCTGGTCTATAGGCGCCCGATCCGCACAGACACCCTTGGAGGCAATGTGGATGGGACCGGCAACGGTCTCCGGTTCTGGCATGGCATCAAAGCCGCCAGGGCTCTCCAGTAACTTGAAAGGTAAAAGCCATGAGCCACGCTTCTTACGAGCTCAAGGCCGTAGCACGCGAACGGGTAGGTAAGGGGTCCTCCCGCGAACTTCGCCGCAACGGTCTCATCCCGGCTGTCATCTATGGTGACAAGCAGGCCCCGATTGCGATCTCGATCAATACGAACGAGGTCACCAAGCGCATCCACGCCGGCGGTTTCATGACCACGGTTGCCACCATCGATCTCGATGGCCAGAAGATCCGCGTTCTGCCCAAGGACTACCAGCTCGACGTCGTTCGTGATTTCACGATGCACATCGACTTCCTGCGCGTCTCGGCAGACAGCCAGGTTTCGGTTCAGGTTCCGGTTCACTTCGTCAACGAAGAGAAGTCGGCCATCAAGACCGGCGCCGTTCTCAACATCGTTCGTCACGAAGTTGAACTGCACTGCCCGGCTTCCGACATTCCGGAAGCGATCACTGTTGACCTCGCCGGCCTCAAGGTTGGTGATGCGATCCACATTTCGGCCGTCAAGCTGCCGAAGGGTGTGACCCCGGTCATCGCTGACCGCGACTTCACGATCGCCACGATCGTAGCTCCGGCAGGCGGCGTTTCCGAAGAAGAAGAAACGACCGAAGCCTGATCTTCAGCTCGGTTGTAACAATTGAGCCCATCCCTTCGCGGGGATGGGCTTTTTGCTGTCCGATAGACTCGATTCCGACCATTTCTCTTTAGTTAGATTTAAAGTATTTCGTGAAAGCCTTCGCCTCGCAATTATTGCGTGAGGGGAGTTTTGAGCATCATGCTGCATCATCCCGCGCCTCCCGGGGCCGACTGCTGATGACACGTTCGGTCGAGAGCCGATTCCTCGCCATTGTGGGGATCACGATCTTTATTCTGGTCGTGCCGCTCTTTGCGCTGTTCCTGTCTCTGGCGACGGAACGTGCCTCAAACGAACTGCAGCAAAACCTCGACATCCTGCTGGCGGCCAACGCCCAGGCCCTGGCAAAACCGCTCTGGGATTTCGACGAGGAAAGCGTCGAGCAGATCACCGCCACCATCGTCTCCAACGGACCCGTCAGCCGCGTCAACGTCAAGGATATCTCCGGCGGCATCTCGGTCTCCATGCCAGCGCTGCCAAAATGGCCGAAGAACGGCCTGGAATCGATCACGCGTGAGATCTTCTACCGAGCCGTCGAAGGCCCCAAGTCGGTCGGCACCATCACCATCTATTATAGCCGGATCGACATGTTCTCCTCGCTGCGCCAGGCAGAGGTCATGCTCATCGGCATCTTTATGCTCGCGGTCGTGGGCGTGGTCGGCGCAGCCATCGTCGGCAACCGGCTGATGGTCATGAAGCCGCTTCTGAAGCTGACAGCTGCCATCGAGGCGACCCGCCGGCTCGGCTCCGCCACCACGTCGACTGGCAGTCGAATGACGAGATCGGGCGGCTGGCGCGCAGCTTCAACGCCATGCAGATCAAGCTCGATCAGCGAGGAAAGCGAGACTCAAGGTCGCGCACCGGCGCTGGCAACCGACATCTACAATCCGCACACCGGCCATGCTCTATTCGATCGATGCTGCCGAGAACCTCACCGCCGTCAGCGACTACTGGCTGCTTGCGACCGGCTATCAGCCGCGAAAACGTCATCGGCACGCCGCTTCACGAGCTCGTGCCCGCCGAGGCCCGAGCGGGATACCTGGAGCGCAAGAAAACCCGCTCGATCGCCGATGTGCTGGAAGCCACCACTCAGTTCGTCTGCGCCGATGGATCCGTGATGGACGTGCTGATTGCTGAAGCCAACCGCACGATCGAGGGCGCGCAGGCAGACGCTGTCGCTCGTCCGTGATGACCGACGTCACCGACGCTCAAGGAGGCCGGAGAACCGCAACCATCACCAGGCGATCACCGACCACCTGACGGGCCTGCTCAACCGGCAGGGCTTCGAATCGGTGCTCGACGAGCTGATCGGCACCGCCGACAGGCTCGGCCAACAGCTCGCCTGCCTCTTCGTCGATCTCGACCGCTTCAAGTGGATCAACGACAATCTCGGCCATGCCGCCGGCGACGACGTGCTTTGCCAGGTGGCGACACGCCTGCGCCGGCAGCTGCGTGCGGGCGACCGCATGCGCCCGGCTCGGCGGCGACGAATTCGCCGTGGTGATGCGCGATACCGGCGATCGAGCCTGTCGCAACCGGAGATCAGCCGTGCACTGTGCGGATCTTCGGCGACCCGATCGACGATCTTCGGCAACGAAATCCATGTCGGCGCCAGCATCGGCATCGCCCGTGCGCCAGAGGACAGCCCGAGCGCCGCCGACCTGCTCGGCACTGCCGACATGGCGATGTACAGCAAGAAGCGCGACGGCAAGAACGGCGCAGTGCTCTACAATCCGGAGATCCAGGACCACACCCGCCGCCGCGCCGAGATCGAGCGCGACATCGAGGAAGGCCTGGCGGAAGACTGGTTCGACGCCTTCTTCCAGCCGATCGTCGAAGTCGGGACCGGTCGGACAGTGGGTTATGAAGCGCTGATGCGTCTCGTGCACCCCGAGCGCGGCGTCATACCACCCGCGGAACTGATCTGCATCGCCGAGGAGACCGGCGCAATCAGCCGCCTTGGCGGCCAGGTACTGGAAAAAGCGCTGGCAAACCTTGTCCGTCTCAGTGAGGCGACCGGGAACCATGACGCCTACCTCGCCGTCAACTTCTCGCCGCTACAGTTCGATGCATCACTTCCGGTCCGGCTCGCGGCCCTCACCAACCAGTTCGGCATCGCACCGAGCCGCATCGTCATCGAGATTACCGAAGCGACGCTGCTGCATGACAATCCACAGATCCGCACGATCCTCGATGAATTCAACCGCTACGGCTACCGCCTCGCGCTCGACGATTTCGGCACGGGTTACTCTTCGCTCAGCTACCTGAACCGCTTCCCCGTCGATATCGTCAAGATCGACCAGTCCTTCATCCGCTCGCTGACCGAGGATGAGGCGGAACTGCGCCACAAGAGCCGCATGCTCGTCGAAGGCATCACCGCGATCTCCCACAAGATGGAATGCGCCGTGGTCGCGGAGGGCATCGAGACCGATGAACAGCGGCAAATCCTGGAAGAGTTCGGCGTCGACTACGGCCAGGGCTATCTCTTCGCCCGGCCACAGCCGCTGGCCAAACTGATCGAACAAGCCACCGCCACACCGGCCCGCCTACAAAAGGCCTCCGCCGGCTGACATCAAACGCAAGAGGGAACCGCAATGAAAGTCCTTGGCCTTCTACTTTCACTTGCGGCGGCCCCGGTCGCCGCCGCAGACATCGTCCACTTCACGACGGAAGACTATCCGCCCTATAACTTCCGCGTCGGAGCGGAGATCCGAGGTGCCGGCTATGATCAGGTCCTCCTGATGATGGAAGAGATCAAAGTCCCCTACACGCTCGAGATGATGCCATGGGCACGGGCCATCGCGCTGGCCGAGAGCGAGCCGATGCACTGCGTCTTCACCACCGCCCATATTCCCGAGCGTGACAAGAAGTTCCGCTGGGTCGAACCGATTGCCGTGGGCCGCAACTTCATGGTCTCCGACAAGAGTTCTGGCATCAAGGTCGGCAACATCGAAGAGGCCAAGCGCTACATAGTTGGCACCCAGCGCAATGACTACACCCAGACACTTCTGGAAAACGAAGGCTTCCCCAAGATCGACCTTGCGACCGACTTGAAGCTGACCCTGAAGAAGCTGCAGAGCAAGCGCATCGACCTTATGCCGATTTCCGAGCAGCATTACATCGAGCTGCAGGAAAAGGGTGAGGAACTGGAAGCGCAATTCGTCTTCTCGGAGCAGAAATTCGCCATTGCCTGCAATGCCGACTTCCCGGAAGAACTGCTCGCCCGCATGCAGGGCGCGCTTGACAAGCTGATCGAGAACGGCACGCAGGCGGAGATCTTCGAGACCTATAATCTGCGATACTCGAACTTCGGTCTCGTCGCCGCCAATCCGTGACGGCTCCGACATCAGCCTTGACTTTCGCGCCGTTTCGCTGTCGGGAAAGGCAAAGGAATTCAAGACGGAGCCTCGGCGATGATCATCCTGGCCGGCCTCGGCAATCCCGGTGCGCAATATGCGAAGAACCGGCACAATATCGGTTTCATGGCTGTCGACGCGATCCAGCGCCGCCACAGCTTTTCGCCATGGTCGAAGAAGTTCAAGGCCGAAATCTCGGAAGGCACGCTCGCCGGCGAAAAGGTCATGCTGATCAAGCCGCAGACCTTCATGAACCTGTCCGGCGAAAGCGTTGGCGAAGCCATGCGCTTCTACAAGCTCGGCCCCGAAGACATCGTCGCCATCTATGACGAACTCGACCTTCTGCCCGGCAAGGCCCGCATCAAAACCGGCGGCGGTCATGGCGGCCACAACGGCATCAAGTCGCTCGACGCCCATTGCGGCCTGAACTACCGGCGCCTGCGCCTCGGCATTGGCCATCCCGGTGACAAGTCCAAGGTCCACAACCACGTTCTCGGGGACTTTGCCAAGCTGGACGCCGAATGGCTCGATCCCCTACTCGAAGCGCTCGCCGACAATGCCGAAATGTTGGTACGCGGTGAGGATTCGCAGCTGATGAACAAGCTGGCGCTCGCAACCGGCGGCAAGGCCGAGGACGAGAAACCGACCAAGGCCCCAAAGGCCCCGAAGCCAGCCCAGTCCCACATCCATCAGGCCCGCAATTCAGCCCAGCCGAAGAAGCTTCCCGAGACCGGCCCCATGGCCGAGATGCTGAAGAAGATGTTCGGCCCCAAGGGCGACTGACACACCCTCACGGGCGCGCCCTGCCCGCCTTTAACCGATAGCCGCGCAAACGACCGGAAGACTGCCATGAGCCACGACATCACCACCGACCTCGTCACCCTGCGCGACTACTGGCGTTATGCCATCTCCCGCTTCAACGCTGCGGAGCTGAGCTATGGCCACGGCACCCACAGTGCCGTCGATGACGCCGCCTTTCTCGTGCTCGACAGCCTTGATCTCCCAATCGACACGCTCGACCCATTTCTTGACGCAAAGCTCCTGCCCTCGGAACGCCGCCTGCTCGCCGAGCGCATCGACACCCGCGTCGCAACCCGCAAGCCCTCGGCCTATCTCACCGGCCGCTCCTATATCCAGGGCATGCGCTTCTTCGTCGACGAACGCGTGATCGTGCCGCGCTCGCATATCGGCGAGATCCTGTTCAACGAATATGGCGGCGAATTCGGCTCGACCTTCCTGCCCGATCCCTTCACGGTCGAAAGCGCGGTCGACATCTGCACCGGCTCCGGCTGCCTCGCCATCCTTGCCGCAAAATTCTTCCCGCTGGCATCCGTCGATGCCGTCGATCTCTCCGCCGATGCGCTCGAAGTCGCCGAAAAGAACCGCCAGGCCTATGGCCTCGAAGACCAGCTGACGCTGCATCAGGGCGACCTCTTCACGCCGCTCGCGCGCCGCAAGTTCGACCTGATCATCACCAACCCGCCCTATGTCGACCACGAAGCCATGGACGCTTTCCCGGCCGAATACCGTGCCGAACCGGCCATGGCCCATGACGGCGGCGAAGACGGCCTCGACCTCGTGCGCACGCTGCTCGCCGAAGCACCGAAGCACCTCAATCCCGGCGGCGGCATGCTCTGCGAAATCGGCCGAGGCCGCGACATCCTCGAAGCCGAGTTCCCCGACCTCGACTTCCTCTGGGTCGAGACGACGGAAGAGGAAGACGCGGTGTTCTGGATCTCAGCGGAAGCGCTCGGCGTGAAGGCGAAGAAGGGCAAGTGAGGCTAGCGTATCACCACTCGAAGGTCTCGACCCGGTACCAGAAGAGATCGACGAGCGCTGCGAGGCTCCAGTCGATCCAGTAGGCAATGACTTTCGAGACATCGGGAACGAGCAGCAGCACGACAAACCCGCTCAGCATGGCCCAACACACCGCAAGCCGCAGATTATGCAGGCTGTCGAGGCGGTAATAGCCCGCATCGTCATACTCAGTCCGGAAGATCATGTCGGTCCAGCTGTAGCCGTCGCTAATCACGAGATCCATGACAGGCCGATCCGACAGGCGGTCCGGCAAGATGTTGAAAACGGCGCGCACCACATGGCCGATTGCGCCCATGAGGGCAAAGAGGCCTACCGCCACGACATAGTGCCAGGTGGCTGCTTCGGGAAGGGTTTGCAGGTCAGGGCTCATGGCCGAAGTCTATGCCCGCAGACGTAATCGATTGGGTTCGGCTTCTCGTGACACAGGGGATGGCATACGCTGAGAGCGATCCCTCCCCGGCCCGACCGAAACTGGAGAGCCGCCAGCACCCTTAAGGTCGTGCTGCCAATGCAGCTCTGAGGGTCTCGCCCGCATGTGTCTCGAACCAACGAAGCATGTCAGACATCCCGACTGCTTCTCCCGTACCGGTCTTCGCGCCACAGAGCTCAGCACACGCAGCAGCCATCGCGGTCATGACTCGGGCAGTCTCCGGCACATAGGCGAGATCGTCATTGGCTTCGTGACGCTTGCGGATGATGGCGTAACGCATGGTCTCCGGATAGGTCCATGCGCTCGTCAGCACATCCTGTACGCTGACGGCCTGCCCGTTGACGACAGTCGTCGCACCGCGATCGGTCTCACGATACCCAGCAGTCTCGACCTCTTCGCAGAAGTCGATGGAAGCCAGCATCATCCGCCTGACAAGAGCCCAGTCGGTCTGCGCAGATGCATTCGCCATATCGCTCACTCCTCCGGCTCTGCCGTAAACAAAAGCGGCATGCCCGCCTCCTTGGCCAGATCCATCGCTTCCGTCACCTTCGTCTCAGCGATCTCGCGCGTGCAGACCACGACCACCGCCGAGCCGAACTTGTGCGCCGTCATCATCACCCGGTACCCCGTCTCCTCGCTCATCCGGAAGACGACCTTCAAGACGATCGTCACGAACTCGCGCGGCGTGTAGTCGTCATTGTGCAGGAGCACCTTGTAGAGCCGTGGCTTCTCCACCTTGGGCTTGGTCACCGTCTTCGGCGCCAGTACCGTATCCTTCGCCATGGGTTCCTTCCGGATCTAGAGGCCGCATCAGGCCCGCAACACTTGACCATGCCCTTCCTATACCCCATAGGCGTGGGCAACGAAAATCCATCCCGAGCAGGTATTCAGAGCCATGGGCTTCAAATGCGGTATCGTCGGGCTTCCGAATGTCGGCAAGTCCACTCTCTTCAACGCGCTGACCAAGACGGCCGCCGCCCAGGCAGCCAATTATCCCTTCTGCACGATCGAGCCGAACACCGGTGAAGTGGCCGTTCCCGATCCGCGCATGAAGAAGCTGGCCGACATCGCCGGCTCCAAGGAAATCATCCCGACCCGCATCTCCTTCGTCGACATCGCCGGCCTCGTGCGCGGCGCGTCGAAGGGCGAAGGCCTTGGCAACAAGTTCCTCGCCAACATCCGCGAAGTCGATGCCGTTGTCCACGTGCTGCGCTGCTTCGAGGATGACGACATCACCCATGTCGAGGGCCGCATCAACCCGGTCGGCGATGCCGACACGATCGAGACCGAGCTGATGCTCGCCGACCTCGAAAGCCTGGAACGCCGCGTCGAACAGACCCGCAAGCGCGCCACCGGCAAGGACAAGGAGTCCCTCGCGCAGCTGCCGATCATGGAAGCCGTGGTGAAGCTGCTCAACGAAGGCAAGCCCGCCCGTCTTCTCCTGAAGACGCTTGCCGCTGACGAGATCGAGATCCTCAAGGGCCTCAACCTCCTCACCTCCCACCCGGTTCTCTATGTCTGCAACGTCGCCGAAGGCGACGCGGCAACCGGCAACAAGCACACCGAAGCCGTCGCCAAGATGGCAACGGAACAGGGCGCCGAATGCGTCATCATCTCGGCGGCCATCGAAGCCGAAGTTGCCCAGCTGCCGGAAGAGGAAGCGACCGAATTCCTCTCGGCACTCGGCCTCGACGAAGCCGGCCTCGACCGCCTGATCCGCGCCGGTTATCACCTCCTGGACCTGATCACTTACTTTACCGTAGGCCCGAAGGAATGCCGCGCCTGGACCATCGTCCGCGGCACCAAGGCACCGGCAGCCGCTGGCGTCATCCACACCGATTTTGAACGTGGCTTCATCCGCGCCTTCACCATTTCCTATGACGACTACATCGCCTTCAAGGGCGAAGTCGGGGCCAAGGAAGCCGGCAAGGGCCGCGACGAAGGCAAGGAATATGTGGTGCATGACGGCGACGTCATCCACTTCCGCTTCAACACGTAAGTGTATCGATCAGAACGACGAAAGGCCGCGATCCCCTCGCGGCCTTTTTGCATTTTCAGAGCTCTGTCAGGCCTCAGGCCCGCTTCACGGGGCAGGTCGAGAGCCCCATGATCGAATAGAGCGGGCAGCTCGACATCAGGCCGGTTGCAAGTGGCACGACGCCGATCAGCGTGAAGTAGCGCCACCAGGCGCCCGGATAGATGAAGAACAGCGACAGCAGCGCGAGACCGGCAACGATGCGCAGGATGCGGTCGAGACCGCCGACATTCTTGGCAAACATGGTGATTTCCCTCCGTTTGGTTTGACGATGGGGTGAGACTAGCGCTGCCTTGCCACCGCGTCGGTGACTTAGTCACGGGCTTTGCAAAGTCTTAACCGTCCGCAGCCCGCGCCATGCGGGCAAGCTCGGCGCGATTGATGATGCGGATCTGCCCGCGCTCATTTGCCACCACGCCCTTGGAGACGAGCGCCTCCAGCCGCCGCGACACCACCTCGCGTGCCGTGCCGATGATGACGGCAAGGTCGTGATGTGTGAGGCCGACATGCCCCTCTCCGTCCGCCCGCTCCAGAAGCGCATGCGCCAGCCGCTGCTCCACCTTCACGAAGGCAACCTGTTCGAGCACGAACATCAGATCACCGAGCCGATCGGCGAAGGCTCGAAAGACGAAATTGCGGAAGGTCATCGAATCCGCCATCAGCCGTTCGAAGACGGCGGGCGGCACCATGACCGCCACAAGGTCACTTTCCGCCACCGCCTCGCCCGAATAGGGCGCACCACCCAGCACTCCGAGCGTCGTCTGCACACAGGTCTCGCCCGGCGTCACGGAATAGAGAAGCAGTTCCCGTCCATTTCGCCCGGTGAGGTAAACGCCGATCCGGCCAGACAGCAGAATTACGAAGCTCTGCGCGGCGTCGCCCGGGCGAAACAGCGTCGTGCGCGCCGGCACATGCATCGGCGTCAGCACCTCCAGCGCCTGCCGTGCCTCTGCGTCGATGCCTGCCAGAAAGCCGGCCTGATCTGCCCAACCCGCCATGGACCACCTCTCGATTCCCGCTTATGACCATAGAGACTGGCAAGGCATTGGAGAACACGGCGCATGCAGGAAGACAGGCTTCACTACGAGGACTTCACGGAGGGCCGAAGCTTTGTGCTCGGGCCGCGTCTGGTGACATCAGAAGAGATCATCGAATTCGCGACCGAGTTCGACCCGCAGCCCATGCATCTCTCCGAGGAAGCCGGCAAGGCAAGCATCCTTGGCGGCCTCTCCGCCTCCGGCTGGCACACCTCGAGCCTCTTCATGCGCCTGATGATCGACGCCTATGTGCTCAAAGCCGCCTCCGAAGGCGCACCCGGCATCGAATTCATGCAGTGGCGCAAGCCCGTGCTGGCTGGCGACACGCTCTCCGGCCAGTCGGTTGTCGAAGAGGTCCGGGTGATGCGCTCGCGCCCCCATCTCGGCATCGTCACCTTCGGCCATGAATTGCACAACCAGCGCGGCGAAACGGTGCTGAAGGCCCGCAATGCCGTGATGGTGCGCCGTCGCGATGCATCGGAGGTGAGCGCATGAAAATGCTCGACCTCTATCCCGCCGGCACCCGCCTTGAACTCGGCAGCGTCACCTTTACCGCCGAAGACATCATCCGCTTTGCCGAGAAGTTTGATCCGCAGCCTTTCCACATCGATGCGGAAGCCGCAAAGACCTACGTCTTCGGTGCGCTCTGCGCATCCGGCTGGCACACCTGCGCCAACTGGATGAAGAGCTTCATCGGCTTCATCGGACGGGAGATCGAACGCCTGAAGGCCGAAGGCATCGCGCCGCCGAAGCTTGGCCCCTCGCCTGGCTTTGCCGAATTGCAATGGCTGAAACCCGTCTTCGCCGGCGACACCATCACCTTCTTCATGATCCCGCTGGAAAGCCGCACCGTCCAGGGCCGAAACCGCTACATTCTGAATTCCGCCCTCTCCGAAGGCATCAACCAGCACGGCGAAACCGTGCTGCGCTTCAAGAGCAACCTGATCGAATTCTTCCCCGACCAGGAACAAGCCCAATGAGCGTCTACGATTTCACCATGACCGCCATCGATGGCAAGCAGACGCCGCTCTCCGACTACGCCGGCAAGGTTCTGCTCATCGTCAACACCGCCAGCGCCTGCGGCCTCACCCCGCAATATGAAGGCCTGGAAGCCCTCCACAAGGCGAACCCGGATCTCGTGGTGCTCGGCTTCCCGTGCAACCAGTTCGGCGCCCAGGAACCCGGCACGGAAAAGGAAATCGCCCTCTTCTGTGAGACACAGTTCGCCGTCACCTTCCCCCTCTTCGCCAAGATCGAAGTGAACGGTGCGGGCACCCACCCGCTCTACGGCTGGCTGAAGGCGGAAACACCGGGCGCTGAACAGGGCCAGGAGATCGACTGGAATTTCGCCAAGTTCCTCATTGCCCGCGACGGCCGGCCGATCGCCCGCTATTCACCGCGCACGGCTCCGTCGGATCTTGCCGACGACATCGCCAAAGCGCTCGCTCCCTGATCCGCCATGGCCGACTTCCGCTTCCATCCGACATCTCTCAGCGGCCTGGAAGCGGTCTCGGCAACAAGCGCGCATGTCTTTCCAAAACACACCCATGACACCTATGGCATCGGCTTTCTCTCCGCCGGCGGCCAGATCTCGGCGTCCGGCCGGGGTCAGGTCGAAGCCGAAGCCGGCCAACTGATCACGGTCAATCCGGGCGAAGTCCATGACGGCGCCCCGATCGGCCGGACGCCGCGCAGCTGGCACATGCTTTACCTGATGCCGGGCCTCCTCACCGACAGCGTATCCGATTTAGTCTCATCGATCTCCAATCTGGAGTTCGAGCTGCCCGTCTTCGCTGACAGAGATGTTCGCCATCATCTCACGGCCCTGCATCGCCGGTTTGACAATGGAGCGGAAGACCTGCCGGCGGACGCCCTGCGCGAAGCGCTCGTCCTCGTTCTCGGGAAGGCACTGCTTCGTAGCCGAGAGACCGTGCCTAGCCTGCCCGCAAGCCTTGCCCGTGTTCGCCAACGCTTGGACGAGGATCCGACAAGTCTTGCCGATCTATCCGACCTTGCGCGCGAAGCCGGCCTCAGCCGCTTTCAGCTGATCCGCACCTTTCGGCACTACACCGGCCTAACGCCCCATGCCTACCGCATGCAGAGCCGCGCAAACCTCAGCCGCCGCTTGCTGATGGAAGGCCTCGCCCCCGCTGAGGTCGCAGCCGCCTGCGGTTACGTCGATCAGAGCCATATGCACCGCGAATTCCGCCGCCGTTTCGGCCTGACGCCCGGCGCCTATCGCACCGCCAGGTTGGCCTGCAATCCTGTACAAGACCGAAGCGCCTGACACCGGCATGCTAGCTCCACCGACGCAGGAGACCAGCATGACCCTCGATTTCCTACTGACCACTCTGATCATCGTAGCCACGCCGGGTACCGGCGCGCTCTACACGCTCGCAGCCGCCCTCGGCGGCGGACGCCGCAGTGCCCTGATTGCCGCCTTCGGCTGCACGCTCGGCATCATCCCGCACATGCTCGCGGCATCCCTGGGCCTCGCCGCCCTCGTCGCGGCAGAACCGCGCCTCTTCGAACTGATCCGCTTTGCCGGCATCGCCTATCTTGTCTGGATGGCCATTGGCCTCTGGAGAAGCGGTCTTGCAACGGATCCAGCAGCGGAACCGCACCGGGAAGCCTGGCGGATCATCCGCAAGGCGGTGCTGATCAACCTCCTGAACCCAAAGCTATCGCTTTTCTTCCTGGCGTTCCTGCCGCAGTTCGTGGATGCGGCGGACCCCACTCCGCTAACGACGATGGCAGCATTGAGCCTCGTCTTCATGGCGGTAACCTTCGCCGTCTTCGCGCTCTACGGCATGGCTGCCGCAACGATGCGCCAAGGGCTCGTCACGCGACCGCACAGGATGCGGGTCGTCAACCGGCTGCTCTCAGGCGGCTTCTTGCTGATGGCGGGGAAATTGGCGCTGGCGCAACGCTGACACGCCAGCAGAAGGTCGACCGGGCGGCGGCGCCCGGTCATTGTAAAAAGGATCAGTGCCCCTCGAATTCCACGAGTGTGCGAACCTCGACGCCGAGCGCCTCAAGCTTCTTGCGGCCGCCGAGTTCCGGCAGGTCGATGACGAAGCAGGCAGACACGACGTCAGCGCCGATCTGGCGCAGCAGCTGTACGGCGCCCACGGCCGTGCCACCGGTCGCGATCAGGTCATCGACCAGGATCACCTTTTCGCCGGGTTTCACCGCATCCATGTGGATCTCCATTTCGTCCACGCCATATTCCAGGCTGTAGGCGATCCGCACGGTCTCGTGTGGCAGCTTGCCCTTCTTGCGGATCGGCACGAAGCCGGCCGAGAGCTGGTGGGCAACAGCCCCACCCAGAATAAAGCCACGCGCTTCCATGCCGGCGATCTTGTCGACCTTCAGACCGGCATAGGGCTGCACCAGCTCATCCACCGCGCGCCGAAACGCCCGCGCGTCACCGAGCAGTGTGGTGATGTCGCGGAAGATGATCCCGGGCTTCGGATAGTCGGGAATGGAGCGGATCGAGCTCGTGAGATAGTTCTGCGTGTCGGGGTTCATGGGGCATCCGGATTGTGTCGGGGAGGTCTTGCGCGGGACCTTACCAAGAATGGTGTGGGCTCCCAATAAAAAAAGGCGGCCCGAAGACCGCCTTTTTCCGTGAACGTGATCCCTTCGGATCAGTGTTCCTTGTTCGCGTAGACCGACTTCTTCGTCAGGTAGATCAGCGCGGTGAAGATCGCGAGGAACACCATGACCATGAAGCCCATGCGCTTGCGGGTTTCGAGATGCGGCTCTGCGGTCCACATCAGGAAAGCGGAAACGTCGCGCGAATACTGGTCGAGCGTTTCCGGCGAACCATCGTCATAGGTGACCTGACCGTCGGAGATCGGCTGTGCCATGGCAAGCGACTGACCGGCGATGAAGTACGGGTTGAAGTAAGTGCCTTCGGCAACTTCAACGCCTTCCGGCGGATCCTGGTAACCGGTGAGCAGCGCGTGGATATAGTCAGGGCCGCCCTGCTGGTACTGGGTGAAGATGTCGAAAACGAAGGTCGGGAAGCCGCGGGTTACGCCGCGTGCCTTTGCGATCAGCGAGAAGTCCGGCGGAGCCGCACCGTTGTTGGCCGCGGCAGCCGCTTCCTTGTTCGGGAACGGTGCCGGGAAGTGGTCGGATGCAACAGCCGCACGGGTGAACATCTCACCATCGGCGTTCGGGCCGTCGGTGACTTCGTAGTTGGCCGCGAAAGCCTTCACCTGCGCTTCAGAGTAGCCCAGGTCTTCCAGCGTGCGGAACGCAACCAGGCTCATCGAGTGACAGGCTGCACAGACTTCAGAGTAGACCTTCAGGCCGCGCTGCAGCTGGCCCTTGTCGTATTTGCCGAACGGGCCGGCAAAAGACCAGTCCATCTGCTCGGGCTTCAGGATCGGGTAGTGACCGGTCTGCGCAGCATGATGCGTCATCTCGGCCAGATCGCCGCCTTCCGCTGCCATCGCCTGGCCGGAGAACCCGGCCAAGGCGGCGATCAGCGCGATGCTCGTGACAAGCTTTTTCATTGTTATCTTCCTCTCACGTGCTCAGGCTTGGGCAGCAGCGGACTTGCCGCTCTTTTCGAGAACCGCTTCGGTGATCGAGTTCGGGATGCGCCTTGGCGTCTCGAACAGTCCCAGCAACGGCATGATCACGAGGAAGAAGCCGAAGTAGTAGGCAGTGCCGGCCTGCGACAGGACGACATAGATGCCTTCTGCCGGCATCGCGCCGAGCCAGCCCAGGAGGATGGAGTTGGCAACGAAGATCCAGAAGAACAGCTTGTACCACGGACGGTAGACGGCCGAACGAACCTTGGACGTATCCAGCCAGGGCAGGAAGAACAGCACGATGATCGCACCGAACATCACCAGAACCCCGCCAAGCTTCGAGTCGATCGGGCCGACATTGAAGGTGATGGCGCGCAGCATCGCGTAGAACGGCAGGAAGTACCATTCCGGAACGATGTGAGCAGGCGTCTTCAGCGAGTCAGCCGGGATGTAGTTGTCCGGATGGCCGAGATAGTTCGGCATGTAGAAGACGAAATAGGCGAAGACCAGCAGGAAGACCGAGAGGCCAAGCGCATCCTTCAGCGTCGCATACGGCGTAAAGGGAACGGTATCGGTCTTGGACTTCACTTCGACGCCGGTCGGGTTGGTCTGACCGGTGACGTGCAGTGCCCAGACGTGCAGGATAACCACACCGGCGATCATGAACGGCAGCAGGTAGTGCAGCGCGAAGAAGCGGTTCAGCGTCGGATTGTCGACCGCAAAGCCGCCAAGCAGGAACTGCTGGATACTCTCACCGATGAACGGGAAGGCGGTGAAGAAGCCGGTGATAACCGTCGCACCCCAGAAGGACATCTGACCCCAGGGCAGAACATAGCCCATGAAGGCGGTTGCCATCATCAGGAGGAAGATCACAACGCCGAGGATCCAAAGGATTTCGCGCGGTGCCTTGTAGGAACCGTAGTAGAGACCACGGGCAATATGCAGGTAGACGGCAATGAAGAAGAACGACGCGCCGTTGGCATGCATGTAGCGCAGCAGCCAGCCGTTGTTGACGTCGCGCATGATCTTCTCAACCGAGTTGAAGGCGACGGTCGTTTCAGCGGCATAGTGCATGGCGAGCACAACACCGGTCAGGATCTGCACGATCAGCATGACGCTGAGCATGCCACCGAAGGTGTAGGCATAGTTCAGGTTGCGCGGAACCGGATAGGCGACGAAGCTGTCATACATCAGACGCGGCAGCGGCAGGCGCGCATCGATCCACTTCTCGACGCCGGTGGACGGCTGGTAACTCGAATGGCCACTCATTGTGTCTTATCCCCTCAGCCGATCGTGATGACAGTGTCGGATGTGAATGCGAAGGTCGGCACCGGCAGGTTCGTCGGCGCGGGACCCTTGCGGATACGGCCCGAGGAATCGTAGTGCGAGCCGTGGCAGGGACAGAACCACCCGCCGAAGTCACCGGATTGACCAAGCGGCACGCAACCGCAGATGGGTGCAGGAGCCGATCATGACGATCCAGTTTTCCTTGCCTTCACCAGCCGAACGCGCGAGATCCGTCGCATCGGCAGTGGCGTCGACATTGGCGTTACGCGCGACCGGATCCTTGAGATCGGCCAGCTGAACGGCGTTTGCCTCTTCCACTTCCTTGTCGGTGCGGTTGCGGATGAACACCGGCTTGCCGCGCCACTTGACGGTCAGCGACATGCCCGGCTCGAGCGCCGATACGTCCACTTCGATCGAAGCAAGCGCGAGCGTCGATGCATCCGGACGCATCTGGTCGATGAACGGCCAGGCGAACGAGGCCGCACCGACCGCGCCGGCAATACCGGTCACCATATAGAGAAAGTCGCGGCGCGTAGGCTCGGCCGCATGTTCTGTCGTTGTCTCGTGTTCGCTCACGGTCACTTTTTCCTCTCGCAATCCTGCGACATACCGCATTTGCCCCCGCAGCGGGAATCACAGTTTGGCCACTGTGCAGCCACAGATTCCCCGCCAGATTGGCGCGTTCTAAGCCCGATAATCTATTCTGTCCAGTCTTCCGCAGGCAAGGAGCCACGATGTCGCGGATTTCATGGACACCATCCCCAATTGCTTGATTTAACGCAAGTGTGAGCGGCAGTTCATCAAGCGATGCAAATGGTTGCGGGTGCCATTCGACAGGGCAGAACGGTCAGGCCGTGGCAAGCTCGGTGCGCGTATCGAGGAAACCGCCGGATTGGCGCGCCCAGAGCTCCGAATAGAGCCCGCCTTGCGCCACCAGCTCCTGATGGGTGCCCTGCTCGATGATCCGGCCCTTGTCCATGACCACGAGGCGATCAAGCGCCGCAATGGTCGACAAACGGTGCGCGATGGCAAGCACGGTCTTGCCCTGCATCAACCGGTCGAGATTGGACTGGATCGCCGCCTCCACTTCCGAGTCGAGCGCGGATGTCGCCTCGTCCAGCACGAGGATCGGCGCATCCTTGAGCATCACCCGCGCAATAGCGATGCGCTGACGCTGCCCGCCGGAAAGTTTCACGCCGCGCTCGCCGACATGCGCATCGAAGCCCTTGCGGCCACGCTGATCTTCGAGCCGCTGGATGAAGTCGAGCGCCTCCGCCCGCTCCGCCGCCTTCAAAAGCAGATCCTCGCTGGCATCCTCGCGTCCGAACAGAATGTTGTCGCGGATCGAGCGGTGCAGAAGCGCCGTATCCTGCGTGACCATGCCGATCTGCGACCGCAGGCTCTCCTGCGTGACGGTCGAGATATCCTGCCCGTCGATCAGAATGCGTCCGCCCTCCAGATCGTAGAAACGCAAGAGCAGGTTGACGAGCGTCGACTTGCCCGCGCCGGAACGCCCGACAATACCAACCTTCTCGCCGGGCTCGATCGTCAGTGTCAGATGGTCGATCGCACCCTTCTTCCGGCCATAGTGGAAGCTGACATCCTCAAAACGGATTTCGGGAGACTTTACCTGGAGCTTGGCCGCATCCGGCTTGTCGGTGAGACCAATGGGCTTGGCCACCAGTTCCGCCGAATTCTGGATGGTGCCGATATTGCGCATGATGCCGTTGAGCTGCGTCATCATCCGGCCGAGCAGCATGTTGAGGCGCAGCACGAGGCCCAGCGTGAAGGCGACGCCACCCGCCGTCACCGCACCGGCGAACCACAGATCGACGGACAGAAGCGCCACCATCAGGATCATGAAGCCGGACAGGATGGCAAGCGAAGCCCTGACGCCGGTGAGCAACCGCGCGAACGGGCGCAGCGTATCCTGGAACCGGTCGAAGCCGGCGCGAATATAGTGGTCGTTCTGCCGCTCGCGGCCGAAAAGCTTCAGCGTCTGGATGTTGGAATAGCTGTCGACAAGCCGGCCATTCAGCATCGACGACGCCTCCGCCGTCTCGCGTGCATGATGCCGGATCTTCGGCACGAAATACCGGGCAAGCACCAGGAAGATCGCCACCCAGGCACCGATGATCGCCGCCAGCCGCCAGTCGAGTTGCGCCACCAGCGCCATGGTCGAAATCGTGTAGATCACCATGAACCAGACGACCTGGAGCAGCGAGGTCAGGAGATCCCCAGTCGATTGCCCCGCCGACCACACCTTGGTGACGATGCGTCCGGCAAAGTCGTTCTGGAAGAAGGAGAGCGACTGTCGCGCCACATGCGCATGCGCCTGCCAGCGCACGAGATTAAAGAAGTTGAGGACGATGACCTGCTCCTCGACCAGCGCACCGACCGTCACCACCATGAAGCGTCCTATGAGGATGATCAGCGCCATCGCCAGGAGCTCGCCGCCATGCGCCGCGATCAACCCGTCCCAGCCGGCCTCTTTAGGCACCGTATCGAGAAGGTCGACAAGCCAGTCCGACGTGCCAGTACAGCCTTACCGCCTCCAGCATGGCGACCGCCCCACCGAAGATCGCCATCAGGAAGAAGGCGAGCTTGGCCTGACGGACATAGAACCACACGAAAGCCCAGGTCTTTTCCGGCGGACGCAGATTGTCCGTCCGGGCGAAAGGATCGAGCCAGTTTTCGAAAAGGCGGGCGACAGCTTGAAACATGAAAAGCGATATAGGCGGTTTGCCCGGGACGGCAAAGCTTTTGCGCTGCAGACCAGATTACATTTTGGTCAGCATGCGGGAAACGCCTCGACCGCGCCTCTGTGGCTCACCGCATCCGGCGACCGTAGAGCGCCTCGTAACGGCGCAGCGTCGCGGCATCGGCCGAGACTTCCGCAAAGACCGGCACCAGGCTTTCCGTCAGCTCCGCCCGCTGCAGCGACTGGCGTGCGGCACCATAGAGCTGCGCCGCCAGCACCGGGCGATGGGTTCGCGCACAGCCGAAATGGCAGGCGAGTTTCGGCATCGACTTGATCGATCGCCGCGCAATGGTCTCGGCATCCGTGACCACCCGTGCAATCTTCTCGCCAAGCTGCGAAAGATAGGTCTCGCTGCTGGCACCGACGAGCAGGCTGAGTTCGTCCGGACCGGTCCAGTAGGCCGTATCGCTCTTGTCGATCAGCCGGTGCGTGAAGCGCGCCAGCGTATTCTTCATGTAGTCACCGACTTGGGCAAGCCCGCTGCGGCTCATCGGCTCCAGCCCGTCTATGCGGCACAGCATCAGGCTCACGCCATCCTCCGGCACGCCCTCGCCGAAGATCGATGCCAGCCGCTCTTCGAGCGCGGCATAGCCCGGAAGGCCGAAGGTGAGTTGAGCCGCCAGATGCTCCTGGCCTGCAGCATCCTGCGGCTCGGGCGTCACCAGTCGGGAGACGGCCTGGAGCGCCTCGATGCAATGGCCGATCTGCCGATCAAGCGCCGCCAGCCGCTCGGTCGCCCCTTGATGCGCCTCGGCAACGCTCACCGTTCCGCCTTCCAGCGCCTTGCGGAAACTGTCCAGCGCGCCAAGCGCTTCTTCGCTGACGCTCTTGAGCGTCGCAAACAGGGGCGCTCCGGCAGAAACTGCTGCGCAACCATCGACAGCACAGCCTGGCTCACCGGTTTGGGCAACGCGACGAAGGCCTCGCGAAGTGCCTTGTCCCGGCCCGTCAACACCTCATAGATCAGCTCGAAATTGCGCGGCGTGAGATCGAGCCGGTTCTTGCTCAGGAATTCCAGCGCCTTGCGGCCGATGATCTCGGCCTCTCTGGCATGCGGGGCTGTGCGATAAGCGAAGCTTGACATGGGATGCACCTCCGTCGGGTGTTCCGGTCAAATCAGGCTACGCCCCAAATCGAAACCGATCGTTTCGGAGATCGCTAAAATGCAACAGGCCCCACATCTCGCCCGCCGCAGGGAAACTCACCGCGTATAGCGCGTGAGATAGATGCCCGTGAGGATCAGCGCTACGCCAGCCACCTGCCCGGGATGGAAATGGGCCGTGCCCCGGGCAAGGTCGATCAACAGCCCGGCGATCATCTGGCCGCCGATGATCAGCAGGCCCGAGCGCGCCGCTCCGATCCGGGGAAAGACATAGGAGCTGATCACAACGAAGCAGGCCCCGATGACGCCGCCCACCAGATAGAAGAACGGTACGTCGGCGAGCAACGGCAGGCCGATCCGGTGAAAGAGCAGGATATAGACCGTAAGCAGCAGGAAGCCGATCCAGTGGTTCCAGGCCGACGCCGTGAAAGCTCCGCGGTCCATGGTCAGGCGCCCGTTGATCGAGCGGCTCATGCCAACGGCGGCACCGCCGATGAGCGCGATGAAGACGGCTCCGAGCATCTCAGGCCCCCTTCGAGAAGATGAGTAGCGCGCTGCCGCCGATCACGCAGATCGTGGCGAGAACGTCGAAGCGGTTCAACACGCGCTTGGGCGTCCCGAAAAGGCCGAACTGGTCGGAAAGCAGCCCGAACAGGATCTGCCCCACAAGAAGCAAGGACAGACCACCGGCCAGCGCCAGCTCGGAATTGACGGCAATCGAGCTCAAGGCCACCGCGAAGGCACCCGGCGCGCCACCGAGATAAGACCAGAGCGGTGCCTTACCATCAGCCAGCATCCGCCCAGCCCGCCTCGCGACAGCGCCGTTTGCGATCAGCAGGAAGAATGCCGCCACGCCACCGACGCCATGCACCACCCAGGACGCCGTAAACGGCGTCGTCAGCGCGGCAAGCCCGCTGTTGATGGTCACCATGACCGCCAGCAAGGCGCCGGCAAGCACGGCCCAAATCCAGTCGATATATTTCAGCATGACGCTCCTGACCGGGCCTCCGGGACCGCGATCCATCAAATCGGCTCCCTGTGGCCGAAGGCACCGCATAGCCGCGAGCCCGTCCCGGCGACAAGCCAATTCGGCAAATGAACCGATCAGCCCCGTGAATGGAGAGCCGATCGCAAAACGCGAAACGGGGCATCCCTGCCCCGTTTGAATGTGAAAAGCTTGCCGCTTGCGCCGATCAAAATTCCGACCACTCCGAAGCAACCGCCGTATTGCCCTTGAAGGCACTGGCGATCTTTCGGCCGAGCGCCCGCGCAGGCGAAGCCTGCGGCCGGCTGTCTGCCTGGGCCGCTGCAACCCGCGGCGCGACCATGCGCGGCGTCTCCTCGCCAAGGCGGAACTGACCGAGCAGCTGCATCAAGGCGGTTGCCTGCTGCGCCAGACCATGACTTGCAGCCGTCGACTGCTCGACCATCGCCGCATTCTTCTGCGTGCCCTGATCCATCTGGTTCACGGCCATGTTGATTTCCGCAAGCCCCGTGGACTGTTCGCGCGCCGAGGTAACGATCGCCGTGACGTTCTGGTTGATCTCCTGAACCTCGCGCACGATGGCTTCCAGCGCCTTGCCGGTCTCGCCGACAAGCGCCACGCCATTGCGCACTTGCTCGCCGGATGTGTTGATCAGCCCCTTGATCTCCTTGGCGGCACTCGCCGAACGCTGCGCCAGTTCGCGAACCTCCTGGGCAACCACCGCAAAACCCTTGCCGGCCTCGCCCGCACGGGCCGCCTCGACACCGGCATTGAGTGCCAAAAGGTTTGTCTGGAAGGCGATTTCGTCGATCACGCCGATGATGTTGGAGATTTCCGAAGACGACTTCTCGATCGCATGCATGGCATCCACGGCACGGCGCACCACTTCGCCGGAGCGCTCGGCGCCCACCCGCGTCCGCCCGACCAGCGCACCGGCTTCCTCGGCGCGCACCGCGCTGTCCTTGACCGCCGTCGTCACCTGCTCGAGCGCTGCTGCCGTCTCCTCGACGGAAGCTGCCTGCTGTTCAGTGCGCTTGGAAAGATCGTCCGCCGCCGCCAGCATCTCGCTGGCACCTGCGTCGATCGCCCGGGCATTGTCGCCGACTGCCTGCATGGCGTCGCGCAGCCGCTCGAGCGAATGGTTGAAGTTGACCCGCAGCGGATCGAGATGGTCGGCAAAGCGCTCACCGATCTCGATCGCGAGGTCGCCGTCCGAGAGCTTCTGCAGACCGCCGGCCAGCCGCTCGACGGCAAACTGAACCTCGGCCGCCTCGCGGGCCTTCTGCTCTTCGCGACGCATGCGCTCGGTTTCGCTGAGGCTGCGGCTTTCCTCGGCCTGGCGCTCAAGAACAGCGCGTTCGATCGCGTTGTCGCGGAACACGGAGACGGCTGCTGCCATCTCGCCGATCTCGTCACGGCGGTTGGCAAACGGGATCGCCGTTTCCGTGTTCCCAGCAGCCAGTGTGCGCATCGAACCGGTGATCGTCGAGATCGGACGGGCAACGCGCACCACCGAGACAATGGCCGCACCCAGCGCCATCAATGCGGCAAGGATAACGGCGGCCAGCGACAGACGCATCGCGAGCGTGGCCGAGGCATCGGCCTCCTGGCGAACCTGGACACCGGTCGCGCGATTGATCCCGATGATCTCCTGCAGGCTCTCGCCGGCGGCGTTGCCGAGCGGAACCATCTGGGCGATGGTTTCCTTAGCCTGATAAATCTTCGAAGCCAGCGCCTGCTCGACGAAGCTCTCGCCTAGCGTCCCATAGTCGGCGACGGTTGCCTTGAAGGCATCAAAGCGCTCGCGCACATCTGGCAGAACGATCACCGCATCGAACTGCGCGATCGCCGCATTCAGCCGCTCGCGAGCGCCTGCGAGCGTGTCGATCAGCGCCTTCTTCTCCGCCGATGTGGCGGCCGTGAGGATCATCAGGTTGAGGCGGCGAACCTCGCCGAGAACGGAATCGATGTCCGCAATCATGATGGACCGGTCGAGGCGTCCGCCGAGCGCTTCCATCTGGCCGTCCATATCCGAGACCGAGTGGACGGCGATGGCGCCCTGGCCGAGCGACACAATCACCATCAGGCCGAAAAGGACCGGCAGGAGAAGTTTGATCTTGAGATTTTGCACCACTGAAATCCTGAATTGAAATGGAAGTAGGCGATCGGAAAAATACTGACAGCCTCCATGCCAATCCTAATTCTAACAAAGCCTTACGGTCCGAATGGCAATTCTCGCCTCGTCCACAGGCACCCGATGCGGCGGCAAAACAAAAAAGGAGGGGCATCGCTGCCCCTCCCTCTCTCATTGTCGAATGCGAATGATCAGAATTCAGACCACTCGGCAGCGACAGCCGTGTTGCCCTTGAAGGCATTGGCGATCTTGCGGCCGAGCGCCCGGGCGGGCGACGGCTGCGGCTGGGCAGAAGACGTCGCCGGCGCGACGCGCGACGATGCCTGATAGCCGCCCTCGTCCGTCTTGAACTGTGACATCAGCTGCATCAACTGACCCGCCTGCTGCGCCAGTCCATGGCTTGCAGCGGTGGACTGCTCGACCATAGCAGCGTTCTTCTGCGTCCCCTGGTCCATCTGGTTGACCGCCATGCTGATTTCCTGCAGGCCCGTCGACTGTTCGCGGGTCGAGGTGACGATGGCCAGAACGTTCTGGTTGATCTCCTGCACTTCGCGCACGATGGTCTCGAGCGCCCGGCCGGTCTCATCAACCAGGCTCACGCCGTTGCGAACCTGTTCGCCGGACGTCGTGATCAGCGCCTTGATCTCCTTCGCCGCATTGGCAGACCGCTGGGCAAGCTCGCGCACTTCCTGGGCAACGACGGCAAAACCCTTGCCGGCTTCACCTGCACGGGCAGCCTCGACGCCGGCGTTGAGCGCCAGCAGGTTCGTCTGGAAGGCAATGTCATCGATGACGCCGATGATGTTGGAGATTTCCGAAGACGACTTCTCGATCGCCTGCATGGCAGAAACGGCGCGGCGAACGACCTCGCCGGAATGCTCGGCCCCTTCCCGCGTGCGGCTGACCAGCTGGCCGGCCTCGTCGGCGCGGATTGCGCTGTCCTTGACGGCCGTCGTCACCTGCTCGAGTGCTGCGGCCGTTTCCTCGACGGATGCTGCCTGCTGTTCGGTGCGCTTGGACAGATCGTCGGCTGCCGCCAGCATCTCGTTGGCGCCGGCATCGATCGAGCGGGCGTTTTCGCTGACGGCGCGCATGGCCACCTTCAGGCGGGCAACCGACTGGTTGAAATTGAGACGCAACGGGTCGAGATGATCGGCAAAGCGTTCGTTGATCTGCGCGACGAGGTCACCATCCGACAGCCGCTGCAGACCGGAGGCCAGCTGGTCGACTGCAAACTGAACCTCGGCAGCTTCGCGGGCCTTCTGTGCCTCGCGTGCCTGACGCTCGGTTTCGCTCAGCGAGCGATTTTCTTCTGCCTGGCGCTCCAGGGCAGCACGTTCGATCGCATTGTCGCGGAAGACGGCGACGGCAGCGGCCATATCGCCGATTTCGTCGTGCCGGCCGGCAAACGGGATCTCCGTCTTGGTGTCGCCGGCTGCAAGACCGCGCATCGAATCGGTGATGGCCGAAATCGGACGCACGACACGCGCAAAGCTGAAGAAGGCAGCACCGGCTGCAATCACACCGCTGATGATAACGGCGAGGATGGTGATGCTGATCGCGGATGACGAAACCTGGTCCGCCTCGGCGATGGCAGCATCGCTGAGTTCGACATTGGCCTTGATCGTTTCATCCATCACGCTCACGAGTTCGCGGGCGCTGGCAGCCATGGAACCGGTAAACAGCGCCTTGGCGGCAGACTCATTGCCCGTCCGCTTCAGTTCGACCATCTGCGAGGCAAGACGGTCATATTCGGCAAGCGCCACCTTCATCCGGTCGAAGCGTGCGCGCGTCGCCGGCATGGTGATCATAGGCTCATAGGCAGCAAACGCGGCATCGCGATCTGACAGCGCTGTCTTGGTGGCCGCAGAAATGGCGTCCAGCTCGTCGGGTGCAGCACTGAGAAGCATGGAGTAGTCACGGCGCACTTCGGCGAAAGTCGCATTCATCCGCGCCACCGCCAGCGTTCTCGGCAGGCGCTCGCGGCCGATGATATCCACCTGTTCCTTGACGTTTTCGATAAAGGTGACGGCGAGGATGCCCTGGCCGATGCCGAATGCCAGCACGACAGCAAACAGCAGCGGCAAGACGACTTTGATCTTGAGATTGGACATGATTGATCTCCGGAGAGGAAAAAGCATTCCCAACCCGACGTGGGAGGTCGCCAGGGTGTAAGGACAAGACATCGTCCAATAGGTCGGGATGAAACCGTTCTAAAGAATCAACAATGAATAAATTACTTAAACTGCACGCAACCTTTGATGGCGCAGATGGGTGAGCCGGTCGCGAAATGGCTGCGCCCAAAAAAGGGCGGCGGATTGCTCCGCCGCCGCCAAGTCTCAAATGATCCAACGAGCAAGTATGCCTCGTGTTATTCGGCCGCCTCATCGGCGGCGTCGCCGAGCGCCTTCGCCTCGGCGTCCGCACGGCGCGTCTTCTCCAGCTCCTGCTCCGGATCTGTCTGATCCGGCAGGAAACCACCCGACTGGCGGTTCCACAGATCAGCATAGATGCCGCCGGTCTGGACCAGTTCCTGGTGCGTGCCCTCCTCGACGATCCGACCCTTGTCGAGCACGATCAGCCGGTCCATCTGCGTCAGCGTCGAAAGCCGGTGCGCAATCGCAATCACCGTCTTGTCCTCGATCAGCTTGAACAGGTTTTCCTGGATCGCCGCCTCGACTTCCGAGTCGAGCGCCGATGTCGCCTCGTCGAGGATGAGGATCGGTGCGTCCTTGAGGAACACGCGGGCGATCGCGATCCGCTGCCGCTGGCCACCGGAGAGCTTCACGCCGCGCTCGCCGACATGCGCCTCAAGCCCGTTGCGGCCCTGCATGTCCGACAGGCCCTGGATGAAGTCCCAGGCATTGGCCCGCTTCGCCGCCTCGATGATTTCGGCATCGGTGGCATCCGGGCGACCATAAGCGATGTTGTCGCGGATCGACCGGTGCAGAAGCGAGGTATCCTGCGTGACCACGCCGACGAGCGCCCGCAGGCTGTCCTGGCTAACCGCAGAGATATCCTGGCCATCGACCAGTATCTTGCCCTTTTCCAGATCGTAGAAGCGCAGGAGCAGGTTCATCAGCGTCGTCTTGCCAGCACCAGAGCGACCGACCAGACCAACCTTTTCGCCTGCCTTGATCTTCAGCGAGAAGTCCTCGATCACACCCTTCTGCTTGCCATAATGGAAGCGCACGGCGTCATAGACGATCTCGCCCTTCGGCGCGGCAAGTGCCTTTGCCTCCGGCTTGTCGACGATGTCGTGGCCCTTCGTCATCATGCCCATGCCGTCGTAGACTGTGCCGATGTTTTCGAAGAGGGCTGCCACTTCCCACATGATCCACTGCGACATGCCGTTGATACGCATGGACAGACCGATGGCAACCGCGATTGCCCCGACCGTGACCGTGCCGTTCAACCAGAACCAGATGCCGAGCGCTGCAACGAAGAACTGCACAATGGCATTGTTGATGTCGACGCAGATGTTGAGCAGCGAGATCTGCCGCATCTGCCGGTGCACCGTGCCAAGAAACGCATCCATGCCCTCACGCGCATAGACCTCTTCACGACCCGCATGCGAAAACAGCTTCACCGTCGCAATGTTGGTATAGCTGTCGACGATCCGGCCGGTCATCATCGAGCGGGCATCCGCCTGCTCGCTCGAAAGCTTGCGCAGCTTCGGAATGAAGTAGCGCAGGATCAGCGCATAGATGATCAGCCACAGGACCAGCGGCACGCCGAGCCGCCAGTCGACAGAGGCGACCAGCGCCAGCATCGAGACGAAGAAGGTCGTCGCGTAGATGAAGACGTCGATGATCTTCATCACGCTTTCGCGGATGGAGAGCGCCGTCTGCATCACCTTGGTGGAGACACGGCCCGCAAACTCGTTGGCGAAGAAAGTCATCGAATGGCGCAGCAGGAAGCGGTGCATCTGCCAGCGCGCAATCATCGGGAAATTGCCCGCCAGCACCTGGTGCATGGTGATGCTGTGAATGGCCCCGATCACCGGCAGACCGATCAGCAGCAGGGCCGCCATCCAGGCGAGCGTACCGCCCTCCGTCTGCAGGAAGGTGGAGCGTTCGGCCGTCGACAACCAGTCAACGATATTGCCGAGGAACTGGTACAGAAACACTTCAGCGACCGCGATGAGACCCGAGCACAGCCCGAGCAGAACCAGCCACCAGCCCGCAGGTTTGGTGTAGTGCCAGCAAAAGGCGATGAGCCCCTTGGGCGGCAGTGTCGGCTCACCGGCCGGATAGGGATTCAGGCGGCTTTCGAACCACGAGAACATGGAAACTCTCCAGAAATGACGCGCAGGCGACACCGGCAAGAGGTGACGCGGACACGCGAATATTCAATGATTGAGGCCACTTATGGCCGCAGGATGAATCAGTTTGGAAAAAGACGCGAGGGTTACGCCGTCAGGCGGCAGCAGCCATAAATCGGGGCTGGCGCGAGATACCGAATAGATCCATCGATGGCCCTCCCTGGTGCGTGTGGAACAAGAGCCTCGTTCTAGCGGGCGCGCGCGTTTTTTGCCAGCCGGCTTTTCCCGCGAGCGCGACATTCGGCGCCAACTGTTGCAGACCGATCACAGAGCAAACCCGTGCTATCCCGCCATGCTTGAGCGTCCGCCGGGGATCGCCTATGAGCCTTGCATGTCCGACCTTCGCATCGCCCTTTATCAGCCCGACATCCCCGGCAATACCGGTACCATCCTCAGGCTTGCCGCCTGTCTCGGGCTGAAAGTCGACATCATCGAGCCCGCAGGCTTCGTCATCTCCGACAAGAACCTCAAGCGATCCGGCATGGACTACCTGGCGAGTGTCGCGATGACCCGGCACGTAAACTGGGAGCGCTTCGACGCCTGGCGAAAGGCCGAGGGCCGGCGCCTGATACTTGCATCCACCAAGGCTGCCCTGCCCTATACGGCCTTCGATTACGCGGCCAACGACATCCTGCTCTTCGGTCGCGAGAGCGCAGGTGTTCCCGATCACGTCCATGACGGGGCCGACCACCGTGTCATCATCTCCATGATCGAGGGCCAGCGGTCGATCAACGTCGCGATGTCAGCTGCGATGATCACCGGCGAAGCGCTGCGCCAGACTGGCTTCTGAAGCCCACCTTACTCAAACAGACAGAAGTCAAGGCGAGAGGCTCTGCCATCGGATAGGGTGGCGGGGCCGGACCACCTGAGGCATATCCAGCGGCAATTGCTAATTCATCCGGAACGCGATATGCTGCATTGCAGCAAAATGGGAGATGGAGTCATGTTTGAGACAGCATTCGCCCTGGGCCTTACCCAGTTCGCCCGATCCTTGAGCTTCCCCGAGCGCGTCCGGCATCGCACGATGCGCAACGCAGCGCTCGAACCCTGGCGGCTCCGCAACACCGGCATCGACGCCCTCTACTATGACGTGAAGGCGCTCACGGCCGACGAAACCTTCTACATCAGCGACAGCATCGCCTCCGAAGGCCTGATCATGATCGTCCCGCCCACAGGCGGCGGCATGCTGACCTTGTGTGACAGTGTCGAGGAATTCCGCCTGCGCGGCGGTCGCAACGTGCGTGCCATGGCAGTCGCCGGCATCGGCGGTTCGGCCATCGGGGCTGCCGCCTTTGCCCGCAACGTCGCGGATGCAATCGACGCGCCGGTGGCAGCCGTCGTCTCCGGCTACGGCCTCGGCGACATCGTCAACGAGGCAATCGGCGGCGCCTTCCTCTTCGGCTGGCTTGGCCATATCAGAAGCAATCTCGAAGTGATCGACGACGTCGTCGGTCGCCCCAAGCTCGGCGCCTATGGCACGCGCGACGAAGACACCGATACGGAGCGCAAAACCGGGCTTGATACCGATACGGTGGCAACCCTGCTCGCCGATCCGACCCTTTCCTTTACCCTGATTGCCGGGCATTCGCGCGGCAACCGCGTCATCGCGGATGCCCTCCACGCAATCAAGGCCAGCGATCCGGGCCGGCTTGAAACCCTTGTGAACACCGCCCGCGTCGTCACCTTCGGTGGCCGCATCAAGATGCCGGAAGCCTTCACCGAGGTCATCGACGTCGTCGGCGAACTCGACTGGTTCGGCGAGATGAATTCGCGTCCAAAGATCGCGACGGACGTCAAGGTCCCTCTGTGCGGCCACTCGACCAACACCGACATGCCGACGGCGCTCTCTGTGACCAAGATCCTTAGCGAGATCCTGAAGGGCGATGAGCCGGTTTCGACAGCAATGCCAGAAACCATCGTGCCCGAGACGATTGCGCCCGAACCCGTCGTCGCAGCCATTGCGGAAGAGGCAGTCCCCGAACAGGAAGCGTCAAACGCCGAGCCGGTTGAACCCGCGCCCCTGCCTGCCATGGTCGAGGAGGCGCCGCTGCCGGTCGTCATCGAACCTGAACCGCCATTGCCGACCGAGGCTGAGGCACTCCCCACCGAGCCCGCGATGGTCGCTGCGGCACCGGAAGCCGCAGAAACGGAACCTCCGCCGACAGCGAAAGCCGCGCCGCCCGCAAAAGCCCAGAAGGCGGCGACCCCGATCATGGTTCCGCTCCCACGCGGCAAGACGAAGCGCCCCCGGGCCAAGACCTGAACACAGGACCGACAGCAAAAGGCCCGCGCAGAGCGGGCCTTTTCGAATCCAGATCAGAGAGATATCCTTAAAGCCTCAACCACGACGTCATCGAGACATTGGCCATGTTGAGCGACGAGGATTGCAGCTGTTCTTGCACCTTCTCCGCCGTCAACCGCACGCTCTGTTCGTTGAGTTCAGTGTCCACCAGGCGGCTGACGCCGAGCTCCATCGCCCCCTGCAGCCCTTGCGCAAGCACGCTGTCACCCGTCACCTGATTGCGGGTCGCACTCACTTCGGCACTCGCGCCAACCATGTCGATCATCACCCGATTGAGCGATGAAATCATGCCGTCGATCTCGTCGCCCGTCGTCTGGCTGTCGATCTTGATCTCGCGCGCACCCGGCTCGTTCGGTTCGCGGGACTGGGCGTCCATGAGGTAGTAGTTGTAGGGAACGCCACCGAGGCTCGTACCGGCATAAGCCCGCGTCAGCGTGCCGTCCTTCGCCTCCTGGCGCGAGACCAGCGTCGACTTGGCCGTATCGAAATCCACCATGTTGA
Source organism: Allorhizobium sp. (assembly GCA_965283865.1). GTDB lineage: Bacteria > Pseudomonadota > Alphaproteobacteria > Rhizobiales > Rhizobiaceae > Allorhizobium. The sequence goes on along the minus strand of CBDIQA010000001.1, from coordinate 1,970,508 downwards.
TCGACAGGCCGCCATCCTTGTCGGTCGTGACGGATGCAAGCAGCGAGGCAACCTTGGGCCGCCCGCCGGCCTCGACTGCCAGCCAGTTGTCGCCGTTGAACGTGCTGTCCTCGACAACCGCTGCGAGATCCGTCTTCATCTGCGAAATATCGGCATTGATCGCATCGCGATCGGCGCCGACGGTCTTGGCGAGCACGAGCTTCTGCTGAATACGAGCGACGATATCAGTTGCCTGCTCAAGTCCGAGAGCGGCGGTATCCGTCACCGCGGCTGCAATCTCGTTCGCCTCCTGCACGCTGCCCATGGACAGGCTACCCGCGTGCATGGTGGTCGAAATCGACCAATAGCTAGAAGAACTCGGATCAGTTTCGACAGCCGGCTTGGCGGCGGGCTGCTTCGTCACCCGGTCGACCGTGGACGCGGATGCCCCCGCCATCGAAGCGCCACCGGCAACGGACGGGTTGAGCCAGACTGAACTCATGAGAAAACCTTGTGTCGCATGTCATGTCGATCCAAAGCCGGCATCATTCCGGCTGTATGACGACCACATTAGAGATCAGGTTTTGTGATTGGCTTTCTGCGACAGTTAGGATTTTAGAGATTGGCGTTTTATAGCCTCAAACGTCCACGTCGCTCAGTCCGCCGAAGGCAGCCGCCGCATGGTGAACTCGATCTGGTCGCCGTCGAGCTGCCGCCAGCTCTCGACCTCGGTCCAGTAGGCCGCCTTGGGGAAGGAATCGAACCATTCGCGCGCCTTGGCCCGCGCCTCTTCGCGCGTCAGGCAATAGGTCTCACGCACATACTGCCCGGCCACACGCCCGGCGGTCCCGGCTCTGTGGTCGGCGATGCGCTTCTTGAGGCCGTTGAACGATGGCGGGCCAGGCATCTTCATCATGAAATCCCTCGCATGATCCAAGATTAATGCAGCTAAAACCGGAAGGCTAGTCGAATTTCCGGGGACACCCCCGCCCCGATATGGTCGCCTGCGATTTCACCTGATATTCGTTTGTCCTGAAAGAGTTGCGTGAGGACGTGGAGGGGGACGACATGGAGCGACCGGTACTGGCGAAAGGCCTGCCCGAGGACATCGAGGAAAAGAAGGCGGCAGCGCGTGCCTGGTTCGAAAGCCTGCGCGACACGATCTGCACCTCTTTCGAGACCCTGGAGGACGAACTGTCCGGGCCCTTGGCCGATCGCGAGCCTGGTCGCTTCACCGCCAAGGACTGGCAGCGTGAGGAAGGCAAGGGCGGCGGTGGCCGCATGTCGATGATGTATGGCCGCGTCTTCGAAAAGGTCGGCGTGCACACGTCCACGGTCCACGGCGAGTTCTCGCCAGAATTCCGCAAGCAGATGCCAGGCGCCGAAGAGGATCCCCGCTTCTGGGCCTCGGGCATCTCGCTGATCGCCCACCCGGTCAATCCGCATGTGCCGACCGTGCACATGAACACCCGCATGGTGGTCACCTCCAGCCAGTGGTTCGGCGGCGGTGCAGACCTGACGCCGGTGCTCGACCGCCGGCGCACCCAGGACGATCCGGACACGCGCGCTCTTCCACCGCGCCATGGAAGTCACCTGCGAACGCCATCCCGCCGTCGCCGACTACACCGCCTACAAGAAGTGGTGCGACGAATACTTCTTCCTGCCCCACCGCAACGAAGCCCGTGGCATCGGCGGCATCTTCTTCGACTGGCTGACGGCAGACGAGGAAAAGGGCGGCTTCGACGCCAATTTTGCCTTCGTTCAGGATGTCGGTCGCGCCTTCAATCTCGTCTATCCGAAGATCGTGCGCGCCAATTTCAACAATCCCTGGACCGACGAAGACCGTGAGGAACAGCTCGTTCGCCGAGGCCGCTATGTCGAGTTCAACCTGCTCTACGACCGCGGCACGATCTTCGGTCTGAAGACCGGTGGCAACGTCGAATCAATCCTCTCCTCGCTGCCTCCGCTGGTCCGCTATCCCTGATCCCAGGGGTTACCGCTGACATAGGTTATGCACAGCTTGCTCACGAAAAAGAATGAGCGGTGATTCCCGCTGCTTACGACAATGTGCGTCGAGAACGTGACAGTTTGCATTGCGCTCCGCCCGCGCCCGGCCCATTCTGCGGCCTCACGCAGTATCGAGGAGGAGATTGCGATGACCCCATCCAGCTCAGTATCCGTGTCCCGCGTCAGTGAACCCGCAGACCGCGCGCTTCAGGCGCCCGAACTCATCGATCGCCTGGCCGAACAGATGCGCCAGTCGAGCGATGTCGACCTGCCCCATTCCTATTTCGTCGAGCAGGTGCGCCTCGGTCTGGCCGGCAAGGATCTCGCCGACCGGCTTGCCGCCAACGACATCGAAAGCGGCGCCCACCGTGGCAAGCGCCAGCCCGCGCGCTCCGTTTTCCACGCCTGGGCCATGCCCGACTGAATATTCCTATCCACCGCGTCGGTTGCCTCTGCCCGCACCTGGTGCGGGCATTTTTTTGCGCCTGAAGCCGAACAAAAGACGGCAGCCCGTGTTTGACCCTGCATCATGACACGCGAGGAAACGATCATGAAACGCTTCGAATGTGGCACCCTGGTCCCCGGCTGCGAATGGCACACGCGTGCCGAAGGCGAGGCAGAAGTGGTGCGACGCGCCGTCGAGCACATGCGCGTCACCCATGGCGAAGAGGTCATTCGCCCCTCGATGGTGGACCACATCAAGGAACGCATCCTCAACGACCAACAGGCGGCAGCAGCCAATCAAGGCTGATCTGACCCGGCAAGATGCGGAGCCCGACGAACAGGCTCCGCGTAAAGCTAGGCTTAGCTGCTCGGCAGCATGACCTTGTCGATGACGTGAATGACGCCGTTATCCGTGCGGATATCGGCAGACACCACGTTTGCGCCGTCCACGGTCACGCCCGCTCCTGACTTGGAGACGGCAAGCGTCCGGTCACCACCGCCCTTGATGGTGCGGACATGGATGGTCCGGCCCGGCAGCATGGTCGAGGTCAGCTCGCGACCCACCACGTGGTAGCTCAGGATGGCGGCAAGCTGGTCCTTGTTTTCAGGCTTGAGCAGGTTCTCGACGGTCCCGGCCGGAAGCGCGGCAAAGGCTTCGTCGGTCGGCGCAAACACGGTGAGCGGGCCGCCGCTGGACAGCGCGTCGACCAGGCCTGCAGCCTGGGCTGCGGCGAGCAGCGTCTTGAAGCTGCCGGCCTGCTGGGCGGTCTCGACGATGTTGGCGGACTGCGCCGAGGAAGCGGCGACCGTCATGCCTGCGGCGACAATTGCAAATGCGATGCGTTTCATGGAAGTCCCTCCTCTGATGGGCCAGACCGACGTCATGTCGATCATGTGAAGCCGACAGGGATACGCGCCCCACCTCGCCCTTGGATCGCGCAGCTCTGGACACTCTTTGTTGAGGGCCGCCCGCAAATCCGATGGCGAAATCGAACGTATTGGCTCATTCCGTTTTCATGAAACGTCAGGATTTGGCGAGCGTCTCGATCCGCGCCAGCAGATCGTCACGACTGAGGTTGAACTGCGAAGCAATCCACCCCTCCTCCAGCTTGCCCAGGATCTCGCCCACCTTGGGTCCCGCCGCGATCCCGGCTGCGAGCACATCGGCACCCTTGATCGGCAGCACGGGCCGCACGAAGCCCTCGGCCCGCTTGAGAAGCGCAAACAGCCGCGCACTGCGGGCCATCGCCTTCTGGTCGCCCTCGGCCCGCGCACGGACAGAAGCCAGCTCCAGCTTCAGCATGGAGATCATGCCGTCCTTGCCGAAGCGATAGAGATCGCGGTCGAAGGCGACATCCGTCACCGTCTCCTGCGGCTTCGGCGCCCGTGCGAAGCGATCGAGCGCCAGCGCCTCGGCATTGGAAAGCTTCAGCCGCTCAGACAGCGTCACCAGCCGTGCTGCATCCTTCGGCACGATCGAGCAAAGCCGCAACAGCGCCTCCGGCTCCCAGCCGAGCGCCTGTTCGGCCGCGATCAGCCCGGGGATCGCATCGATCCCCCACTTCTCGGTCTCCGGCAGGATTTCGGTCAACACACCCGACTGCCGCATCCAGAGCAGCGCACGGCCGGGATCACGGGCGGACAGAAGCTTCTTGATCTCGCTCCACACCCGCTCCGCTGACAGCGTCTTGAGCTGCGTCCGCGCCCGCGCGCAGGCCTTCAGGCCATCCGTATCCGGACGGCCACTGCCATAATGGGCAAAGAAGCGGAAGAAGCGCAGGACGCGCAGATAATCCTCCGCAATGCGCTGCTCGGCATCCCCGATGAAGCGCACGGTCTTCGTCTCGATATCCTTCAGCCCCCCGACGAGATCGACCACCTCGCCGTCAATACCGACATAGAGCGCGTTGATGGTCAGGTCGCGCCGATCCGCATCCTCCTGCCACGTCGCACCGAAAGCGACCTGCGCATGCCGTCCGTTGGTCTCGACGTCACGCCGGAGCGTCGTCACTTCGTAACCCTTGCCGTCGATGACGAGCGTCACCGTACCATGCTCGATGCCCGTCGGCACCGCCTTGATGCCCTTCGCCGCCGCCCGTCCGCTCACCTCTTCCGGCAGAAGCGTGGTGGCCAGATCGATATCGCCGACGGCAAGTCCCATCAGGCTGTTGCGCACCGCCCCACCGACCACGCGCGTCTCCGCGCCGCCACTGTTGAGCAGCGTCATCAGCTTCTGCAATCCGGGCTCCTGGAACCAGTCGCGATCGGCAAGATTGGTCATGCATAGAGCCTTTCGTAGAGCGTGCGGATGATCCCCGCCGTAATGCCCCAGATATGCCGTTCCCGATAGGGCATCACATAGAAATGCCGGACGGCCCCCTGCCACATGCGGCTGTCCTGGCGATGATTGGCCGGATCCATCAGAAAGGACAGCGGCACCTCGAAGACGCTGTCCACTTCGTCGGGGTTGAGCGTCAGCGCAAAGCCCGGCTGCACCACAGCTAGCACCGGCTGGATGCGGAACCCGGTCCCCGAGAGATATTGCGGCAGTCGCCCCACCGTCTCGACGAAACGGCGGTCGAGCCCGATCTCCTCCTCGGCCTCGCGCAGCGCCGCCTCTTCCGGAGAGGCGTCCGTCGCATCGATGCCGCCACCGGGAAAGGCGATCTGGCCCGCATGCTTGCGCAGCTTGTCGGTCCGTTGTGTGAGAATGATCCGCGCTTCGTCGCAATCGTCGACAACGCCGATCAGCACCGCCGCATCCTTCAGCTTCAGCTGTTCATATTGCAGGATGGTGTCGGGGTTCAGCACATGATCGCCATGATCACGCCAGGCGTGCTCCAGCGGCGCACCCACCTGTTCGAGCGCCCTGCGGCGGAAATCCTCGGCGGTAAAAGAGAGAGACGTCATTGGGACAGTCGATCGAGTTCGTCGGCCGGCATGACGGGGAAGACGACACCACGCGAGCGGACTGCAAACATCGCCCGCCCCTCGATTGCGACGTTCTCTCCGATCGCCACGAGATCATACATCACGGCCCGCGAGACCAGCGCTTCGAGCCTGCCACGCACGGCAAGATAGGGCTTGAGTTCGTGGTTCTCGCCGACGATCTCGAAGCGCAGCGGATGGGCCGCTCCGGCCTCGACAACATCGCCCACATTGGTGCGAAACGTCAGCACCGACTCACCTGCATCCTGCGTCACGCTCATCTCGACGGCGACGAAATGCGCGTCCTGGACCCGGATGCCGACCTTTTCCACAGGTGTGACGAGGTAGGTCTTGCCGTCCTCGTCCTTGCGCAGGACGGTCGAAAACAGCCTGACCAGCGGCGCGCGGCCGATCGGCGTGCCCATGTAGAACCAGGTGCCATCAGCCCGGATTTCCATGTCGAGATCGCCACAGAAGGGCGGTTCCCACCTGTCGACGGGCGGGAGCGTCGGCTTTCCGCCGGATGTTTGCGCTGACGCGCGCGAAATCAGCGCGGCGAGCCCTGCCGCATCCGTCGTCGCCTTCAGCGTCTCACCTGCCATCTTTGCGTCCCGGTTTTGTCTTTAGCCTATAACAGTCACGAGATAGTCATTCGAGGCGCGCTTGTCAGCCGGCATGTCGCCAATAAGTTAGTTTGATAGGATGCACCTCGCGCGCCCGTTCGATTCGCCGAACTCGGCCACATCATATTGGAGCAGACCATGGGCATGATGCCGAATCCGGATGTCGCATTGGATGAGAAGGCGATCGTCGCTGAGGCCGAAAAGGCGCTCGCCGACATTGCAGCCATACGCGCCGAAGTCGCCAAGGTCATCTTCGGCCAGGAGAAGGTCGTCGAGAACACTCTGCTCGCCATTCTCTCTGGTGGACACGCCCTTCTGGTCGGCGTCCCCGGCCTTGCCAAGACCAAGCTGGTCACCACACTCGGCACAGTGCTCGGCCTCGACGCCAACCGCATCCAGTTCACGCCAGACCTGATGCCCTCGGATATCCTGGGCACCGAAGTGATGGACCAGGACGACACCGGCCGCCGCTCCTTCCGTTTCGTCAAGGGTCCGGTCTTCGCCCAGCTCCTGATGGCCGACGAGATCAACCGCGCGAGCCCGCGCACCCAATCGGCGCTTCTTCAGTCGATGCAGGAATATCACGTCACGATCGCCGGCCAGCCCTACCAGCTGCCGGCCCCCTTCCACGTGCTCGCAACGCAGAACCCACTGGAGCAAGAAGGCACCTACCCGTTGCCGGAAGCCCAGCTCGACCGCTTCCTGCTGCAGGTCGACGTTCACTATCCGGAGCTCGCCGCCGAACGGCAGATCCTGCTCGAGACGACCGGCGTGAGGGACAACCGCGCCAATGCGATCATCTCAAGTGAACGCCTCGTCGAGATCCAGAAGCTGATCCGCCAGATGCCGGTCTCGGACACCGTCGTTGATGCGATCCTCTCGCTCGTCCGCTCCGCGCGCCCCGGCCATGGCAATGCATCGACCGACAAGAATGTCGCCTGGGGTCCCGGCCCCCGCGCCGGCCAGGCGCTGATGCTCTGTGCCCGTGCCCGTGCGCTCTATGAGGGCCGCCTCGCCCCCTCGATCGATGACGTCACTCGCTCTCCGAGCCTGTGCTCGAACATCGCATGGCGCTGACCTTCCCGGCCCGCGCCGAGGGCATGACAGTTCGCGACGTCATCGCCGGCCTCGTTTCCGACCTGCGCAAGTAAGGGAGGCCTTAACCGCGTGGCATCGATCGGCCAGATCGTCGAGCAGACCCCGGAAGCGAAGTGCTGAAGCGCGCCCGCCAACGCGCCGTGCTGGTGCCCGACTGCATGGTCGAGGCAAAGCGCATCGCCAACACCGTGATTGCCGGCTGGCATGGCCGCCGCAAGCGCGGCATCGGCGAAAACTTCTGGCAGTTTCGTCCCTATGCCGATGGCGAGAGTTTTGCGCGCATCGACTGGCGCCGCTCGGCCCGCGACGACCATATGTATATCCGCGACCGCGAATGGGAGGCCGCCCACACCGTCTGGCTCTGGGCCGATATGTCGCCGTCGATGATGTACAAGTCGACCTTCGCCTCTGTCTCCAAGGAAAGCCGCGCGCTGGTCCTGATGCTGGCTCTTGCCGAAATCCTTGCCCGCTCCGGCGAACGCATCGGCTGCCCCGGCATCATGGAACCGGTCTCCGCCCGCAACGCCGCCGAGCGTCTCGCAACGGCGATCATGCACGCCCCCATCACCGAGGGCCTGCCCGACACCCGCATGATCCGGGGATCGAGCGACATCGTGCTGATCGGCGATTTCCTTGATGATGCCGACCGGGTCATGGAGCGCATCACGCCGCTCGCCCGTCGTGGCCTGCGCGGCCATGTCGTGGAAGTGGCCGATCCCGCCGAAGAAACCTTCCCCTATACCGGCCGCACCGAGTTCACCGACCCCGAGACCGGCGAAAAGCTCACCTCCGGCCGCGCCGAGACGCTGCGCGACGACTACCAGCAGGCCTATCTCGCCCGCCGCGACTCGATGTCGGATCAGCTCCGCCGCATGGGCTGGAGCTTCACCCCTAACCGCACCGATCGCCTCGCTTCCGAGGCTCTCGTCGCCGTGCACATGCACCTGTCGGGCATGCCGCCCGCCGTCAACAGGAGTGCGGGTTGATGTTCGGATTGCCGCTAGCCTTCGGCGCCCCCGCCATTCTCGGTGCCCTGCTGGCGCTGCCGCTGATCTGGTGGCTGCTGAAGCTCACGCCGCCGCGCCCGAAGGCGGAAATCTTTCCGCCGCTGAAGATCCTGGCCGGCGTCTTGAAGCGCGAGGAAACACCCTCGAAGAGCCCCTGGTGGCTGACGCTCCTGCGCATGCTGATGGCCGCTATCGTCATCTTCGCGTTGGCCGACCCCGTGCTCAACCCGCGCAACTCGACCCTGTCGGGAGATGGCCCCCTGCTGCTCGTTGTCGACAACGGCTGGGCAACTGTCGGTGACTGGGAGCGCCGCGTCGAGACCGCAACAGCCCTGATCAGCGATGCCGCAGACCGCAGCCTGCCCGTCTCGATCGTCTTCACCGCCGATGCGACCCATGACGCAATCCCTGGCACGCCTGCCGCGGCGCTGGAAAAGCTCGCCGCCGCCACGCCCCATCCGCTCCGCCCTGATCGGGTAAGAACCATCGAGGCCCTGCGCACCACCTTCTCATCGGAGCGCCCCGGCACGCTCGCCTATGTCTCCGACGGCATCGCCCGCGATGCCGAAGACCGCTTCCTTTCGGCTCTCGCGAGCCTCTCACCCGCCGAATTCCGCATAGTCGAAGGCGATGGCGCAGCCAGCGTCGCCATTACCGGTGCGAGCAACGGCTCGGATGCCCTGACCGTCACGCTCTCGCGCCTGAACGCGTCGGAACCTCGCAGCCTTATTGTCGATGCCCAGGACCGCCAGGGTCGCGTTATCGCCTCCGGCCAGGTTGATTTCGCAGCTGGCACGTCAGAAGCCTCCGGCGAGATCGCAGCGCCCTTCGAACTGCGCAACGATTTCGCCCGCCTGTCGATTGCAGGCGTCGCCTCGGCAGGTGCCACCCATCTACTCGATGACGGCTTCCGCCGCCGCAAGGTCGCGCTCGTCTCCGGTGACAGCGGTGACGGCTTCCAGCCTCTCCTCTCGCCGCTCTACTACATCGAGCGCGCCCTCGGCCCCTATGCCGATGTGGTCAAGCCCGGCCAGACGGATCTCGCCGTCGCCATCCCTGAGATCCTCAACCAGAACCCGTCCGCGCTCGTGCTTGCCGATGTCGGCCGCCTGCCCGCCGACGTCTATGATCCACTCCAGGCTTGGATAAACCGTGGTGGGACGCTGATCCGCTTTGCCGGCCCCCGTCTCGCCGCAGCCCCTTCAGATGACCCACTCGTGCCCGTAATCCTGCGTCAAGGCGAACGCGCGCTGGGCGGCGCCCTCTCCTGGGCCGAGCCGCAGCCGCTTGCCGATTTCCCGACCTTTGGCCCCTTTGCCGGGATGCCACGCCCCGAAGGCATTCTCGTCAAGCGCCAGGTTCTGGCCGAACCGACGCCTGACCTCGCCGCCCGCACCTGGGCAAGCCTTGCCGATGGCACCCCGCTCGTGACCGTCGAGGACAACGGCGCCGGCCGCATCGTGCTCTTCCATGTCAGCGCCGAGGCAACCTGGTCCGACCTGCCGATCTCGGGCACCTTCGTCGAAATGCTCCGTCGCATCGTCCAGCTCACCCGCGTCGGGGCTGCCGAAGCGGAAGGCAGCCAGGCGACCGCCCCTTCGCTTCCGCCCTTCCGCCTGCTCACCGAACGCGGCGCGCTGACAGCTGAAGCCGGCACCGCCAAGCCGCTCTCGCTCGGGCCCGATCGCCCTGATGCGGCGACCTTCGACAACCCGCCCGGCCTTTACGGCACGGAAGACGGCTTTACCGCGCTCAACCTGTTGCCCGCAGATGCGACGCTCCGCCCGCTCCCCTCGCCGACAGGCCTAACCGTGACCCGCGATCCCATGGCCGGAACCGCCGCAACACCGATGAAGCCCGGTCTGCTGACACTTGCCTTCCTGCTCCTCGTCATCGACAGCCTGATCGTTCTCTTCATGGGTGGCGCCTTCTCACGCATGCCGAAGCGCGCGCCCGCTGCGGCGGCATCGATCCTCGCGCTTGCCGTAGCGTTCGCCGCCGTCTCCCCCTCAAGTCAGGCGCTGGCACAATCGGCCGATGCCAAGCCTGGCGACGAACAGATCCTCGAACGTCTCGACAACACCCACCTCGCCTATGTCATCACCGGCGAACAGGATGTTGACCGCATCTCCGAACAGGGCTTGGCAGGTCTCACCGACTTCCTGACCTATCGCACGACGCTCGAACCCGAGCCACCTGTTGGCGTTGACATCTCGAAGGACGAGCTCTCCTTCTACCCGATCATCTTCTGGCCGATCTCGGCCAGCGCCCCCATGCCGACAGCGGCTGCCATCAGCCGGATCGACGCCTATATGCGATCAGGCGGCACCGTGCTGTTCGACACCCGTGACCAGGGCTCGATGCTGGGCGCAGACTCTGGCGCCTCGCCAAACGGCGAACGCCTGCAGGCCATCCTCGCCAATATCGACATCCCGCCGCTGGAGCCGGTCCCCTCAGACCACGTGCTGACCCGCGCCTTCTATCTGCTGCAGGGCTTCCCCGGCCGCTACAGCGGCAGCCCCCTCTGGGTGGAATCCCGCCAGGAAGCCCAGTCGAGCAACAGCGCGGTTGCCTCGTCCGGCGATGGCGTCTCGCCGATCATGATCACCGGCAACGATTTCGCCGGCGCCTGGGCGGTCGATGCCAACGGCATGGCGCTGCTGCCGACCGTGCCGCCCGACGAAATGCAGCGCGAAATGTCCTTCCGCTCCGGCGTCAACATCATGATGTACATGCTGACCGGCAACTACAAGGCAGACCAGGTCCACGTGCCGGCCCTGCTCGAACGACTGGGGCAGTGAGACCATGACGCTCGAATTCGCCCCTTTATACCCTGGATCGCCATCGCCGCTCTCGCGGTGCTGGCCGTCATCCTCTCCGTCCTCGGCTTCCTGCGCAACGTGCGCGGCACGGCCATCCGCCTAGCCGCCTCCATCGCCGTGCTCGCGGCCCTTGCCAACCCGCTTTTGCTCCAGGAAGAGCGCGATCCGCTGTCGACGGTCGTGCCCGTCATCGTCGACCGCAGCCAGAGCCAGCAGATCGCCGGCCGTGCCGATGAGACCGACCAGGCGTTGCAGGGCATCCGCGACCGCCTCGGCCGCTTCCCGAATATCGAGCCGCGCATCGTCGAGGTGACCGACCCGGGCGACAGCGATGCGCCCTCCACCAAACTCTTCGAAGCGCTCGCCGCCGCGACCACCGACGTACCGCCGGCACGGGTCGGAGGGGCGATCTTCGTCACCGACGGCCAGGTGCACGACATCTCCGGTGAAAATCAGGCGTTCCCCTTCGACGCTCCGGTCCACTCCCTGATCACCGGCAAGGCCGACGAATTCGACCGCCGCATCGAAATCCTGCGCGCCCCGCGCTTCGGCATCGTCGATGAAGAGCAGGAACTCACCTTCCGCGTCTTTGATGACGGCGAGGCTTCCGACCAGCCAGCCGACGTGGCGGTCAAGATGAACGGCGAAGACCTCGGTATCGTCCCGGCCGTTCCCGGCGCCGAAACCTCCTTCGCTTTCCGCGTCCCCCGCGGCGGCAACAATGTTCTGGAATTCTCGGTCGCCGCGACGCCCGGCGAAGTCACCGACGTCAACAACCGCGCCATCCACCTGATCGAAGGCATCCGCCAGAACCTGCGCGTGCTGCTGGTCTCGGGCGAACCACATGCCGGCGAGCGCGCCTGGCGCAACCTCCTGAAATCGGACGCCTCGGTCGACCTCGTCCACTTCACCATCCTGCGCCCGCCGGAAAAGCAGGACGGCACGCCGATCAACGAACTCTCGCTGATCGCGTTCCCGACCCGCGAACTCTTCGTCGAGAAGATCAACGATTTCGACCTGATCATCTTCGACCGCTACCAGCATCGCGGCGTTCTGCCGATCCTCTACTACGACTACATCGCCGAATATGTGCGAAACGGCGGCGCGCTTCTGATCGCCGCCGGCCCCGAACATGCCGGCCAGGATTCGATCGCGCTGACGCCGCTCGAATCCGTGCTTCCGGCCACCCCGACCGGCGATGTGCACCAGGCTGGCTTCTATCCCCGCCTGTCGGAGCAGGGCAAACGGCACCCCGTCACCCGTGGCCTCGATGGCTCGGCCGTCGAGCCGCCACAATGGGGCCGCTGGTTCCGCAGCGTCGATGTCGGTCGCACCGATGGCGAAACCGTGATGACCGGCGACGGCGGCCGGCCTCTGCTGGTGCTGAACCGCGCCAATGAAGGCCGCGTTGCCATGCTGCTGTCCGACCAGGGCTGGCTCTGGGCCCGCGGCTTTGAAGGCGGCGGCCCGCATGTCTCGCTCTATCGCCGCATCGCTCACTGGCTGATGAAGGAGCCGGAACTCGAGGAAGAGGCGCTCAAAGCCCGCGCTACCGGCCGCACGTTGGAGGTGACCCGCCAGACCATCGGCGACGCCCCCGGCCCCGCGACGATCACCACGCCGTCGGGCGAGACGATCGCGCTCAATCTCTCGGAAATCCAGCCCGGCCTCTATCGCGGCGAACGCCGGATGACCGAAACGGGCCTCTTCACCATCACCAACGGCGACTTCTCCACGCTGGTCCACGTCGGCGCCGTCGATGCCCCCGAATTCCGGGCAATGATCTCCACCACGGACACGCTTTCCCCGATCAGCGAGGAAACCCGTGGCCTCACCGCCCGCCTCGACGACGGCGACGCCTCCGTCCGCATCCCCGACATTCTCCCCGTCCGCGGAGAAGTCCGCGTCGCCGACGATCGCCGGATGCTGATCAGGCTGACAGATGAAACCGTGCTGAAGGGCGTGAATACCCTGCCGCTGTTCGCGGGTTTTGCGGGGCTCGGCATCTTACTGTTGGCAGTCTCGGCCATGTGGTGGCGCGAGGGGCGGTAGGCTTGGCAAGCGAGAGATCTGGATTCTCCAGCAATTTCCCGTTATGGTAGCGACATGACCGAAGCCGACCTCACGCAGACACCGACAGGAAAATGGATGCTGCGCGATCCGCGCACAGGCCAGTATGTCGAATTGCGCGGTGCGAATTCCATGAAGGTTTCGGATCTTCCGTTGAATAAGGGGATCGATCTGACCAAGCCCATCGCAGCTCAGGCTCTGGATGTCGGTCCAGGCTCCCAAAAGTCTCGATAGCAGCAGGCTATGGTTGGAGCGCTTCTCGACACCCACGCGCTCTATTGGTTGATCACCGCAGCCAGCACAATGTCGCAGGGATCACTTTTGGCGATCGCCGAAAGCCAGATATCCAGGCGGCTCTTGATATCGCCCATAAGCGCATGGGAACTATCGCTGGCCGCCTTAAAGCCAGCGCACAAAGACCCGATGCTTCTCCATGACAACTCGCCTTCACGCTGGTTTTCATTGGCGACGACAGCGGCCGGCGCCAGAGTAGCACCAATACAGCGCAAAATCGCTTGCGAAGCCGCAACAGTGGTGGTCGATACGGGCCATAAGGACCCCGGCGATTGTTACTTGATCGCAACATCGCGCGTCAAAGAAGTACCGCTGATTACCAGAGATCGCACACTGATCGAACTTGCAGCAAAGGGCCACTTGGAGGTCATCCGGTGCTGATGCGAAGAAGACCAGCGCGCCCCAGAACGACGCGATAGCAATGAATCGATGCCTTAGACTGTCTGTAGATGGCATGTGACACGCGGCAACCAGCGCACATAACTCTGCGCCGCATGTTGAAGAGCCCTTGGGACAATGTAGAGTTTTCCAGAAAGGCCGCCCACACTTGAAGCTTCTTTCCCTGAATTGCTGGGCCGGGCGCCTCTTTCCCTCGATCCGTGACTATATCCTGTCGGAAAATGCTGACGTGATCTGCCTTCAGGAAGTCCTGCGATCAGACACCACCGAAGCGGAATGGGTGACCTATCGGGATGGTCACATGGAATACCAGCAGCGGGCCAACCTCTTTGAAGACATGCGCGCCGTTCTCCCTGATCACGACGCCTTCTTCTGCACCTCCATGCGGGGTGAACTGAGCGCAGACACCGGGCCCATCTGGGCGGAATTCGGCCTGGCGACCTTCGTCCGCCGACGCCTTCCAGTGCTCGGCCACGCCATGGACTTTATCCATGACCAATACCGCCACGATGGATGGGGACAGCATCCCCGCCCCCGCAACGCGCATGCCATACGGATTTACGACCCGCAAACCGCAGAACCGGTCACCATCGCCCACCTACACGGCCTGCGTGGCGAGGACGGCAAGCACGACACGCCGGACCGTCTGGCACAGGCCCATGCGCTGGTCGGCTTGATCAATCGCCTTTGGAGTCCGAATGAGAAACTCATCGTCTGTGGCGACTTCAACCTCCTGCCCGGCAGCACCACCTTCGAGATGCTGCAATCGCTCGGACTGACGGACCTGGTGACGGCACGCGCCTTCACCGGAACACGAACGTCCTATTACACAAAGCCGGAACGGTTTGCAGATTACATCCTGGTGAGCCGACAGATCGATGTCTCCCGCTTCGAGGTCATCCGCGAACCCGAAGTTTCGGATCATTGTCCGCTCCTCGTGGAGTTCACCTGATCCCTCAGGGCAGCTTTGGCAACCGATCCAACACCTCGACACACCATTCACCCTGGCCTAGTCTTAGCCCCATGACCCCGCCGCTCTCCCTATCCGACACCGTCCCCGAAGCCGCCCGCGATGCCATCCTTGCCGGCATCAGGGCCCATAACGACACCCTGCTCGGCCCGACCGACCGCAGGGACGTCTTCATCCCGATCACTGCCGAAGACGGCAGCGTCGATGGTGGCCTCGTCGGCTATACAGGTCGCGGCTGGCTTTACGTGGAATTGCTCTTCGTCCCCGACCGCCTGCGCGGTCAGGGCATGGCGGCAAGCCTGTTGGCGAGGGCCGAAGAGGAAGCCCGGGCGCGCGGTTGCGTCGGCGCCTATATCGACACGATCAATCCGGTCGCCTGCCGCACTTACGAGCGGGCCGGCTACCGTGTCTTCGGCCAGATCGAAAATTTCACGAAGGGTTACGATATATGCTGGCTGATCAAGCGCTTCGGGGAAGCGCCTGAATCACAACATCAGGCCGAGACATAGGCCCGGACAGGCGCCTCTTCCGTTGCGGAAACGGGCTCGGCAATGACCGCCCTGCAGTCCCGCCAAGCGATCACGCCCTTCAGCCGGTCATGGACTTCGTCGCCGAGCGGCACGATCAGCACCCGGTTCGGATCGACTGGTCCCGGGAAATTAAGCGCCTTGTAGGCCACCTTCTCGAAACCGAGCGGCATGTAATAGGGCGGATCACCGATCAGGATGACGCCTTCCGAACCCTTGCGCCGCGCAGCCTCGATGGCAATGCGAACGAGTTCGCGGCCGATGCCCCGGTTCTTGTGGGACGGACGCACGGCAAGCGGTCCGAGCAGATGCCCTTGAACGCCGCCGGCCAGCACTGGCGTCATGCGAACGGAGGCGATCGTTTCGCCATTGTCGGCGCAGATGAAGGAAAGCGACCGGTCATGCGGCCCCTGCTCACGGATGCGTGCAGCAGCGCGCGTGTGCCGGCCGGGACCGAAAGCTTCTTCATTGATGAGTTCGATGACAGCGTCGTGCGACGCATCCTCGGTGAGGTAGACAAGGCCAGAGTGAAACATGGATGACCGAAACCAGAAGACAGACAGCAATATGGTTCACGCGCACGGATGTCGTGCGTTCGAGAGCTTCAGCGTCGTCGTGGGTTCCGTGCGATGGTCATCGGGGCCTTCAAATCTTGAGTTTGGTTCCGATAGCAGCAAAATTTCCGCGCGTCCAACGGAAAACGCACTGTTCAACCCATCGCCCCTCGCAATTGCAGCCAACCGCCGTATTTTCCGGGTCAAGTTGAAACGAAAGGAAATGACCATGGGCAGACTGGTGGATGGCGTCTGGCAGGACGTCTGGTACGACACGAAATCGACGTCCGGGCACTTCAAGCGGGCCGACTCGAGCTTTCGCAACTGGGTGACCGCAGACGGCTCCGCCGGCCCTTCGGGCAAAGGCGGCTTCAAGGCCGAGGCCGGCCGCTACCACCTCTACGTCTCCTATGCCTGCCCCTGGGCGCACCGCACGCTGATCTTCCGCGCCCTGAAGGGCCTGGAAGACCTGATCTCGGTATCCGTCGTCGATCCGCTGATGCTGTCGAACGGCTGGGAATTCCACGACCGCGAGGGCGCCACGCCCGATCATCTTTTCGGCTCGGATTACCTCTGGCAAGTCTATGTGAAAGCCGACCCGACCTTCTCGGGCCGCGTGACCGTGCCAGTCCTCTGGGACAAGAAGGAGAACACGATCGTCTCGAACGAGAGCTCCGAGATCATCCGGATGTTCAACGCGGCCTTCGATCACCTGACCGGCTCGACCCTCGACATGCACCCGCAAGACCTGCACGCCGAGATCGACGAGGTCAACAAGCGCATCTACGACACCGTCAACAACGGCGTCTACAAGGCCGGCTTCGCCACCACCCAGGACGCCTATGAAAGCGCGGTCTACCCGCTGTTCGAGACGCTGGACTGGCTGGAAGAACGCCTCACGACGCAACGCTATCTTTTCGGCGACCAAATGACCGAAGCCGACTGGCGGCTCTTCACCACGCTCGTCCGCTTCGACCCCGTCTATGTCGGTCACTTCAAGTGCAATATCCGCCGCATCGCCGATTATCCGGCCCTGTCAGGCTATCTCCGCGACCTCTACCAGACGCCTGGGATCGCCGAGACGGTCGAAATGCGCCACATCAAGCACCACTATTATCGCAGCCACACCATGATCAATCCGACAGGCGTCGTTCCGGTTGGTCCAGCTGAGGATCTGATGGCGCCGCATGGCCGGGAAAAACTCGGCGCCTGAGCCTACCAATATTGCGCGGGGAGATCTCCCCGCGCAGCTCCGCGATCCGCCGGCGGGTCGCTTCGGTCGTGGCGTCAGGCAGTGCATCGAGAGGGAAAAACCCGCATTCCGCAATCTCCCGGTCCGCCAGCCGTTCTGCGGTCTGCCGGACATCGACGCGGTAGAGCAACACGTGGTCGCGGCCGCTGACTCTGGCATTGAAGTAGACGTGGAAGAGTTCGGGGTGGCTGACAGCCTCCAGGCTGCCCTCCTCCCGCATTTCCTTGAAAAGCGCCTCGATCGCGGTCTCGCCGCGCTCCACGCCACCACCGGGCATATGCCAGCCCGGCACATAGGTATGGCGGACGAGAAAGATACGTCCCGCCTCGTCGAAACAGGCAGCCCGGACCCCGAGCGTCATGCCGCGGCTCAATGCGAAATACACATGCAGCAGACGAACAAGGAACCTCTTCGGCCATCCAAGCCTTTCGCTATCGATACCGGTCCAGGCACCATCCGCTGGCGTCATTTTCCTTGCCCCTCGGTTTCAGCGTCGTTAAGAGAAGCGCCATGTTCAAGCTCGCCCACATCTCCGACGTGCATCTCGGCCCTCTGCCGAACCTGACGATCCGGGAATTGGCCTCGAAGCGGATTACGGGCTATGTGAACTGGCATCGCAACCGCCGCAAGCACCTTTTCCCCAATGCGCTGGAAATGACCCTGAAGGCATTGCGTGCCGATAACCCCGATCACCTCGCAATCACCGGCGACCTCGTCAACCTCGCCTCCAAGCTTGAGGTCAAGCTTGTCGCCGAATGGCTGAAGGAGGCCGGCGCGCCGCTCGACACGTCAGTCGTGCCCGGCAACCACGACGCCTATGTGCCCGGTGCCCATGAACGTGCAGTGCACGCCTGGTACGACTACATGCGCGGCGACGACGACCCGCTGATCTTCCAGGACGACCACAAGCTCTTCCCCTATATCCGCCGCCGTGGGCCCGTTGCCCTGATCGGCTGCTCGACATCCATCGCCACCCCACCCTTCTCGGCGCAAGGCTATTTCAGCGGCCGCCAGGCCCGCGAAACCGTCAGCGCTTCTGACGAGCGGCAGGTGAAGCAGGGCCTCTTCCGGGTTGTGCATGATCCACCACCCGCCGATCCGCGGAGCCGCTCCCCAGCACAAGCGCATGATCGGCATCCGCCGTTTTGCGGCCGCCATCCGCACCGGCGGCGCGGAACTCGTTCTGCACGGCCACACGCACCTCAACACGCTCTACTGGCTGGCCGACCGCGAAAAGAAAGTCCCGGTCGTCGGCATAGCCTCGGCAAGCCAGGGTCCGGGCGCCAAGAAGCCGGCCGCCGGATACAACCTGTTTTCGATTGAAGGTGAAGCCGGCAACTGGCAGCTCGACTGGCAGCGCTACAAGATCGAAAGTGAAGACGCGCCCCTGAAGCTCGACCACAGCGAGCGCCTGCTCGGCGGCTGAGTTCAGCCTGCCTCCACGGCAGCTGCGATCGCTGAAGCCACCGCCTCCGGCGCCTCGTCGATCAGCATGTGACCGACACCTTCGATCAGGGTCACCTCGGCAGCCTTCCAGATGGACTTGGCTTGCGTGACCGGCAGGATCGGATCCTCCGTCCCCCAGACTAGCCGTGTTTCCACACCTAGCCCCTCGAACGAGGAAAGCGGCAGCGTCCCCTGCCCGATCCGGCCATCAGTTTCCACGAGGAATGAGCTGAGGATCTCCATCAGCCGGTCAGTCGCTCCGGGAAAATGACGAGCATCCGCAAGCCGCTCGAGACCCGCCGCATCTACTATGCTGCCTGGAGCAGACATCGCAGCCAAGCCCAGTACCAATTCGCCGCTCTCAACCGCAGATCCATAGCGCCGCAGCGCCTCGTGATCGATCTCGAACCCAAAGCCACCTGGCGCCAGAAGCGTCAGGGAGCGCGCACTTTCGGAGGCTTTCAGCGCAATCAGGCTGGCAATCGCCCCGCCCATGGAATGACCGCAAAGATGAAAGCTGGATATCCCTCGCCGATCGAGATCGCCAAGAATGGCCCTGGCCATCACACCGGCATGTCCGACGCCATCAGCGTCGAGAGAGCGGCCATGCCCCGGCAGATCATAGACGACAAGCGGCAGGTCTGGGTCGAGCCGGCGCAAAACCGGCTCCCATGCTGCCCCGATCCCGCCAAAACCATGCAGCAACACGAGCGGGGCCTTCGCCGAGGACAGATGTCGAGCCTCGGCGAAGAGTGTCATGGCTTCAAGCCTTCTTCTGCTCGTCGAGCACGCGGTTGGCGGCCGAGACGATCGCCTCCAGAGAGGCCGTCACGATGTTCGTGTTGATGCCGGCCCCGAACAGCTTGCCGCCGGCATGTGCCATCTCGACATAGGCAATCGCCGCCGCATTCGAACCATGCTGCAGCGAATGCTCGGAATAATCCTGCACCGAGAGATCAATGCCGAGATAGGTCGAGAGCGCATTGACGAAGCCATCAATCGGCCCGGTCCCCTTGCCCTCGATCCGCTTCGTCTCGCCGTTATCCGTGATCTCGGCGGCTACGACGCGGATCCCCTTCTGGTCGGAGCCGGCCGGATAGGTGTGGTGATCAACGAATTTCAGCCGCGCACCGGTCTGATCGACATAACGTTCGATGAAGCGCTCATAGATCTTCTTCGACGGCAGCTCCTTGCCTTCCTCGTCTGTGATCCGCTGGATATCCTCGCGGAACTCGATCTGCAGGTTACGCGGCAGGTTGATGCCATAATCCTCCTGCAGGATATAAGCGATGCCGCCCTTGCCCGACTGCGAGTTGATACGGATGATCGCCTCATAGGTACGGCCGACATCCTGCGGATCGATCGGCAGATACGGCACTTCCCAGACGGGATGATTGGCAGTCTTGATCGCCTTCATCCCCTTGTTGATCGCATCCTGGTGCGAGCCGGAAAAGGCCGTATAGACCAGCTCACCGACATAAGGATGGCGCTCGGGAATGACCATCTCGTTGGAATATTCATAGACAGCCTTGATCCGCTCAATGTCGGAGCAGTCGAGCTCGGGATCGACGCCTTGCGTGTACATGTTCAAAGCCAGCGTGACGATGTCGACATTGCCGGTGCGCTCGCCATTGCCGAACAGCGTGCCCTCGACGCGGTCGGCGCCGGCCATCAGCGCCAGTTCCGTCGCGGCAATGCCGGTGCCGCGGTCGTTGTGCGGGTGCAGCGAGATGATGACGTTCTCGCGGTTGTCGATGTTGCGGCACATCCATTCGATCTGGTCGGCATAGATATTCGGCGTCGCCATCTCGACCGTGGACGGCAGGTTGAGGATCAGCTTGTTGTCCGCCGTCGGCTTGACGATCTCGACGACCGCGTTGCAGATCTCCAGCGCCACTTCCAGCTCGGTGCCGGTAAAACTCTCCGGGGAATATTCGAAACGATAACCGCCACCGGCCTTGGCAGACATGTCCATGATCATCTTCGCCGCATCGACGGCAATCTGCTTGATGCCGGCGACATCCTTGCCGAAGACCACGCGGCGCTGCAGCTCCGAGGTGGAATTGTAGAAGTGGATGATCGGGTTCGTCGCCCCCTCAAGTGCCTCGAAGGTCCGCGTGATCAGCTCGGGCCGGCATTGCACCAGCACCTGCAGCGATACATCGGCGGGCACGCCACCTTCTTCCACGCACCAGCGGGCAAAGTCGAAATCGGTCTGCGAGGCCGAGGGGAAGCCGATCTCGATTTCCTTGAAGCCCATGTCGAGCAACAGCTGGAACATCCGAGCCTTGCGGTCATGGCCCATCGGGTTGACCAGCGACTGGTTGCCGTCGCGCAGGTCGACCGAGCACCAGATCGGAGCCTTGTCGATCACCTTCGACGGCCAGGTGCGGTCCGGAATGGCGATTTGCGGATAGGCGCGGTACTTCTGCGAAGCGTCCGGCATGCCCTGCTTCACGGTATGGGTCTTCAAAATCATAGTCTTCGTCTCTTCTCGTCCTCGTCGGCGTGAACGGCTGATAGCAAATCAGCACAAGTTTGACACGTCCGAACGAACCCTTCTCAGGGAATTACTGATGTCGATAGGGGATTTTCGAGGAGCAATCGCCAAACGGCTAACCCGGCCGCCGGGCGCTCCTCAATGGACCCGGCAACCGCGGATAAGGCCGAGAAGAAGAAGCGAGTTTGGCACCGACGCAACGAAGCGGTCCGCAGCGCGGGCCGTCATCTCAGTCGCAGCAATGGTCGTGCCGATGGTCTTCATGTGATCAGGAATAACGCGATGACTTGAATCGCGCAAGGGTGTTATTTTGGCCAGGGAGCGCCCTTTAGTTTCTCACCGATCCATCCGGCCACGAGGGCTTCACGAGTTACACCCAACCGCGCAGCTTCCTCGTCTAGCTGCCGCAATTGGAGAGCCGACAGATGTAAGCTGGTCTCGATCTGCTCATTAGGGCGCCAAGCATTCTCCCAGTCGAGATACTCGCTGATATCCTCACCATCATCGAACTTCTTATCGAATTCGGCTGCGGTTATAGTCTTCATACCGTTCTTTCTCCATGGCCCGCGCCCGCCTGACAGAAATCAGTCGGACCGTTTCACTACGCAGGACGTAAACGGCAACCCACAAACGTTCGTCCATTTCCGCAATGAGCGCGTATCGAGGCTCGCCTACATACTTGGCTCGGATTATCAGCCTCAATTTGTCCCGCCAAAGGGCCTGAGCCTCGACAAAATCGACGCCGTGCTTGTCTTTGTTGCTGGCGCTCTTGGCCGCATCGAACTCAAAGTCCATGCGTCAGGATAACACGAGTGATGCAGGATTTCCAGATCCAACCCCGCCGTGCAGCCTTCACCAGCCCCAGCATCGCCACCCCGGCAATCAGCCCCCAGAACGCCCCCGAGATCCCGAGGATCGCAATCCCCGACGCCGTCACCAGGAAGGTTACGGCCGCCGCCTCCCGCGTCTCCGGAACCTGGAACGCCGCAACCGAGGACCCCGAAAACGCCCCGATCAGCGCCAGACCCGCGACCGATTGAATGAGGATCGGCGGCGCCAGCGAAACAAAGCCGGTCACGGCACCGGCCGCCAAGCCCAACAGCACGTAACCGATGCCGGCGATGATTGCCGCCCAATAGCGTCGCTTTGGATCCGCATGGGCATCCTCGCCCGCGCACATTGCCGCCGTGATCGCAGCAAGATTGACCGCATGCCCGCCAAACGGCGCCGACAGCGCGGAAAACAGCCCCGTCACGGCAAACATCGGCCCTGGGTTGGGCTCGTATTTGTTGACCTTGAGGATCGCGATGCCCGGAATGTTCTGCGAGGCCATGGTGACGATGAAGAGCGGCAGCGCGATCGAGATCAGCGCCGGCAGCGTGAATTGAGGTGCAACGAACTCCACTGGCGGCGCGAGCGACGCCGCCCAACTCGCCATGGCACCCTCCGGCAGGTCGACGCCAAAGACAATAACGATAACGAAGGTCAGCAACGCAGCTGGCACGGCATAAAGCCGCTTGAAGGCCGCCACGACAGCCCAGATAACGAGGATCGGCAGACCGAGAGCTGCATCGAAGGCGACCGCCTTGAACGGCGCAAAGCAGAGATTGAGGATGACGCCCGCCAACATCGCATTCGCAATCGGCGCCGGGATCGCCGCCACCGCCCGCCCGAAGGGCCGGATGAGGCCGGCGAGCACGATCAGCGCCGCACAGACGAGGAACGCCCCAACTGCTGCCGGAAACCCGCCCAGCGGAATGCCCGCCGTCGCCATCAGCGCCGCCCCTGGCGTCGACCAGGCAACCGAGACCGGCAGCTTCGTCCAGACACTCAAAACGATCCCGCAGATCCCCATGGCGACCGACAGCGCCATCAGCCCGGATGCTGCCTCGTAATCCGTCGCTCCCACCCCCTTCAGCCCCTGCAGCACGACGGCAAAGGAACTGGCAAAGCCGACAAAGGCGACGAGCACGCCCATGAAGGCAGCCTGGGGGGAGAAGTCTTTCAGCATGGCAGGACTCACAGCACCGGTCTCGATAGACGACAGCCGAAACAAATTTACGTCCATCTGGCAAGGCAGGCGCGGTCGCCGCAAGACCTGCAGCCGGTGCTCAGGCGCCGGTCGCGGTCATAATGGCGCCGTCCCACGAGGCTTGCTCTGCCGGGTCTGGCTCCTCGTAGAGCCGCACGCGGTTTCGCCCCGCCCGTTTGGCGACGTAGAGCGCATGGTCCGCGCGCGCCGCAAGCCGCTTGGTTGACATCTCCTCCGTTGCCACCGAGGCACCGGCGCTCAGCGTCACGGGGATCGTCACGCCCTCATAGACGACGGTAAGGGCCTCCACCTCCTGGCGAAGCATCTCGCCGATCGCCAGCATTTCGTCTTCGGAGGCGCGGGGCAGATAGAGGCCGAACTCCTCGCCACCCGTCCGGGCAAAATAGGCGCCTTCGCCCAGCCGCGCCGCCATCGCCTGGGCCGCACTCTTGAGCACCAGATCCCCGGCCAGATGGCCGTAGAGGTCGTTCACACGTTTGAAGTGGTCGAGATCGATGACCATGAAGCCGCCGCCTTTAGGTGCGAGCTTCGGCAGCCGATCCATCAGCCAGTAGCGATTGTGGATGCGCGTCAGACTGTCTGTCTCCGTCAGTGCGATCAGCCGCTGCTCTGCCCGCTCCTGAACAATGATGAGAACGAACATAGCGATGGCAAACTGGCAGAGGATCAGCACCAGAAAGGTCGCAGCCGGCGGAAAGCGAAAGAGCTCAGGGGTCACGATCCCTGCAATCGTCGTCAAGGCGATCAGCGCCTTGAACACCAGCGCAGCCGCAAGCCCGTACCGGCTGCCAAGCCTTTCCCGCTGTGGATCTGACAAGGCGAAGGCGGCGCTACCAAGGGCATAGAGCGCCATGGCGGTCAGGAATGCCGAAGCACGGTAGAGATTGACCAGGTGAAATTGCGTGATGAGGGCCAAGACGGTGAGCACGGC
Organism: Allorhizobium sp.; assembly: GCA_965283865.1. GTDB lineage: Bacteria > Pseudomonadota > Alphaproteobacteria > Rhizobiales > Rhizobiaceae > Allorhizobium. The sequence goes on along the minus strand of CBDIQA010000001.1, from coordinate 1,946,604 downwards.
TGGCGCCAGCATCAGCCACCACCAGCGCCCGGCCGGTCGCTCTGTCAAAAGATTGGCAAGGCCAATGAAGAACAGCGTGTAGGCCACGGGCCCTGTGGTGAAGGATACGAAGGTCCACGTCGCGTAATCGACAACCTCCTGCTCGCCAGCCCCGGCAATCAGAGATCCCAGCGCCAGAATGAGAAAGGCGACCGCCATCTTGCCAAGCCCCCGGTTTCGACGCGACCGGTAGCGCAGATAGAGGAAGCACAACGCGCCCACCGTCAGAGAAAGCGGATGCAGGATCAGAATGGTCGCAAGGTCGAGATGCATGAGTTGTCCAGGACGTAACCGTTACCTCTGCAAGTAACAGCGCAGAGATTTCCGATTGCTGAAGACTGCCCGGCGCCCAACGCATGGCTGCACTCGCAGGAATGCAAGGCGGCAGGTCTCCACATGCTTAAGCTGCGCGTCATATGCCCTTCATGAAAATCGGGCAGGCAATCTCCGTGCCGAAACCCTGAGCTTCCGCTTGCCTTTTTACCCCCTTTTGCCTAAGGGACCCCTCCGACGCATTCGGGGCGTCCCGTTCACTTCCGCCAGATATGGCTGGGTTCACGAAGGATAGAGCCTTGATCCAGACTCCCTATTACCTGATCGACAAGTCCAAGCTGCTCCAGAACATGGAGAAGATCGCGACCCTGCGCGAACTCTCCGGCGCAAAGGCGCTTCTGGCGCTCAAATGCTTCGCCACCTGGTCGGTCTTTGATTTCATGCGCGATTACATGGATGGCACGACCTCCTCCTCGCTCAACGAAGTCCGCCTCGGCCACGAGCGTTTCGGCAAGGAAACTCACGCCTATTCCGTGGCCTATGCCGACTACGAAATCGACGAAGTCGTCTCCCATGCCGACAAGATCATCTTCAATTCGATCGGCCAGCTGACCCGCTTCGAGAGCCAGTCCTCCGGCATCATCCGCGGCCTGCGCCTGAACCCAGGCGTATCCTCTTCCAGCTTTGATCTGGCTGATCCCGCCCGCCCCTTCTCTCGCCTGGGCGAATGGGATCTGAAAAAGGTCGAGCCGGTCATGGAGCTGATCTCAGGCTTCATGATCCACAACAACTGCGAAAACGGCGACTTCGACCTTTTCGATCAGATGCTGGGCGATATCGAACAGAAGTTCGGCCCCCTCCTGAAGAAGGCCGAATGGGTCTCTCTTGGCGGCGGCATCCATTTCACCGGCGAGAACTACCCGCTGGAGAAGTTCGCAGAGCGCCTCAAGCGCTTCTCCGGCGAGTTCGGCGTCCAGGTTTACCTGGAGCCCGGCGAAGCCTCGATCACCAAGTCGACCACGCTCGAAGTCACCGTGCTCGACAAGCTCTATAACGGCAAGGATCTTGTCGTGGTGGATTCATCCATCGAAGCGCATCTCCTCGATCTCCTGATCTACCGGGAAAGCGCGAAGGTCCACCCCAACCAGGGACCGCACCGGTACCAGGTCTGCGGCAAGTCCTGCCTCGCGGGCGATATCTTCGGCGAATTCAATTTTGAAGCAGAATTGAACATCGGCGACCGCATCTCGCTGCAGGACACCGCCGGCTACACGATGGTCAAGAAAAACTGGTTTAACGGCGTGCAAATGCCGGCAATCGCCATCCGCGAACTGGATGGCAGCCTCAGGACGGTCCGTGAGTTCGACTACACGGACTACGAACAAAGCCTGTCTTGAAATCCTTCAAGCCCAGGTTCTGACGATTGGACATAGGAGTTGGTCCCCCGAAATGAAGAAGAACGTGCTCATCATCGGCGCCGGCGGCGTCGCGCAGGTGGTTGCCCACAAGTGTGCGCAGAACAACGACGTGCTCGGCGACATCCACATCGCCTCGCGCACCAAGGCGAAGTGCGACGCCATCATCGCTTCGGTTCACGAGAAGAAGGCGATGAAGCAGGAAGGCGTTCTCGAAGCCCATGCGCTCGACGCTCTCGACATCGAAGCCACCAAGGCCCTGATCAAGAAGCTCGGCACCGAGATCGTCATCAATGTCGGCACCGCCTTCCTCAACATGTCGGTGCTCCGCGCCTGCATGGACACCGGCGTCGCCTACATCGACACCGCGATCCATGAAGAGCCGAACAAGATCTGCGAAACCCCGCCGTGGTACGGAAACTACGAGTGGAAGCGTGCGGAAGAATGCGCTGAAAAGGGCATCACCGCCATCCTCGGCGCCGGCTTCGACCCGGGCGTGGTCAACGCCTATGCGCGTCTGGCCAAGGACGAATATCTCGACAAGGTGACCGACGTCGACATCGTTGACATCAATGCCGGCAGCCACGGCAAATACTTCGCCACGAACTTCGACCCGGAAATCAACTTCCGCGAATTCACCGGCGTTGTCTATTCCTGGCAGGGCGGCGAATGGCAGGTCAACAAGATGTTCGAGATCGGCAAGGACTACGACCTGCCGGTCGTCGGCACCCGCCGCGCCTATCTCTGCGGCCATGACGAAGTGCATTCGCTGGCCAAGAACATGGACGGCGCCGACGTGCGCTTCTGGATGGGCTTTGGCGATCACTACATCAACGTCTTCACCGTGCTGAAGTCGATCGGCCTGCTCTCCGAACAGCCGGTCAAGCTCGCCGACGGTTCCGAAGTGGTGCCGCTCAAGGTCGTCAAGGCCTGCCTGCCCGACCCGTCTTCGCTTGCCCCGGAATACGAAGGCAAGACCTGCATCGGCGACTACGTGAAGGGCTTCAAGGACGGCAAGGAAAAGACCGTCTTCATCTACAACGTCGCCGACCACAAGGAAGCCTATAACGAAGTTGGCAGCCAGGGCATCAGCTACACGGCCGGTGTTCCTCCGGTTGCAGCGGCCATGCTGGTCGCCACGGGCGAATGGGACGTAAAGAAGATGGCCAACGTCGAAGAACTGCCGCCCAAGCCCTTCATCAACCTCCTGAACAAGATCGGCCTGCCGACCCGCATTCAGGACGAAGATGGCGATCGGGCTGTCGAGTTCTGAGAGCGGGGGTAAGCCGCTTCAGGATTAAGGGAATTGAGGACCCCGCCGGAGAAATCCGGCGGGGTTTTTGTTGGCGCAAAAGCTTTGGCGGTCGTCATCCTCGGGGTCAAGTACCGAGGAACTACGGCCATTGCGGTTTATCGGTAGCTCTCAATCTTCGACCGAGTTACTTGGACATGCTCTAGCCCTGAGGAAGCCAGGAAGGCCTTGAGCCAGTTGATATCTGATCGGTGTTTAGGCCCAACAACAACTTCTCTGATAACCTCTTTTGCTGGATCGGCGATCAGACAAGATACAAATGGGCGCAGCATGGTTGGATCAGCGTGATATTCGACATCCGCTAACGCAACTCTGTGTCGATGGCGAAGCAGTCGCCATTCTCTTTCCTCATGAAACACCTCGGGTTTAGTGGCGTAAATCTGGAAGTGAAGGGGAGCAAGTATCTTTAGCAAATTGGCAAGAAGTTCGGGCGCTCTGTCGCATCGCCCCTCAAAAAGGCTTCCTGCGTCGTGCTGCCGGACCGCGAGGCGATACAGAGCAGCCTCCCTGGTTACACCGTCACGTAGCTTTACGAATTCGCCTTGCCCCGAAAACACACGCTGAAGCTCTTTTACAACTGGAGACAGTGTGTCAATCAGAGCATCTTCACCGTAACCAATTTTAGTCACTTCAAAAAACTGTGCGCCGAAGTTAACCGGTCCAAAGTCTTTGGCGAGCAACTCAGCATATCCCTCTACAATGACTGCTGCGACATCGATGACCCCTGCAGCTAGACCAGTTGACGAAAGAAGCCGAGAAAACACACGTGCCAATACGCGGCCTTCAAGACTGTCATTGGCAGCAGACAGCGCAGACAGGCGAAATGTTCTAGATTTCAGAATTGCTGCACCAGTTGGTGTGGAACAATAATGATATAGAACCTGACTCATTTCTTTCTCCAACCATTCTAACAGCCACAGCGTTGAAGATGGGATGGTCTTACTTAACTAGCGCATTGGAAATCCAAGACCAAAGGTCGCGACCTAGGGCCTGCAATTGCCCGCCTGGGTCAGACGACCAAGGGTTGGGAATTGTCCAGCGTTCATCCCAGTTCATCCTCCAAATAGGAGGAAAATTGTGTCGATTGTCGCCTGTGTCAGTTGTTAGAATGACCGAGACTGCGACCGCATCGAAGCCTGCGGAATGTGCCACGTCAATCATATGTTGAATGTCAGTTTGATCGTTCTTGCCGACATGGCTTGGCATAACAATCAGTTCTCGCGTCCGCCACTGAGGGTCGTTCCCGTCAAGAGCCGCCTCTACCGATTCATAAGTGCTTTTTTCGGTCTCTTGGAACGATCGACCGAAGATGTAAGCATCTACAGGGCGCCCAAACGGCGTTTCTAGTTGGCGGGCACCCTTCGCATACTTCTTGAAATCCATCCCCATTCCTTGAGAGGCTAAAGCGCGAATGATGGTTGTTTTCCCGTAGTTATTGTTCGCGAGCGGAACCACAAATAGCCGACGACAAATTCTCATTTCGCCCCCTCATCAGTTGAATCGAAAGCACACAACAACACTACATGGTTGCTGGAGTCTATACTGCCTAGAACGTGGAGGGGCACATGCAGCTCAACGCTGTTGGAATTTGGGGCTTTGGCGTGACGGAGTTTGCTGTCTCGTCGACTAAATCAGCACAGTTTCAAGCCGTCAAAAAGTAGCGGCTAATGCTGCCTGGAACACGGTGCGTTCAACGAATTGTTTTGGTCAATAGGGTCGATTTGCGGCGTCAACATACCCGCCTCCATCTTATGGGGCGACACCGTTGACACATGACGCACCCCACCCACTTCTGGCCTCGCTCCCTAGGCACTCAGCCGCATCACGGCGACAAAAGCGACAGCACATCCGTATTGAGCAGATAGCCGCTCACAACTCGATCTCGCGTGATGGCTGCCGGTTGCGGGCAAAGACCTCGTCATCGAGATCCACATCGGCGGGAAACAGTTTGAGATGCGCCACAAGGCTGGGCCGGTCTTTAGCGAGCGCCCGCTTGGCCGCCTCCGCCGCCTCGACACTGACCAGCACCGCTGCCGGCTTGCCATGCCTGGTGATGGTGACGAATTCGCCGGACGCCACGTCATCGATCAGATCCGACAACCTCGCCATGGCCTCCTTCACACCGATACTAGCCATCGCTACACCTCGCAGAGCAACCATCACCGACCACAATATGCGACTGCCGCCCCTGATCCACAACGCCCCATATCCACCCCGCCCCCGCCATGCTACGAGGCCGCCACACAACAACCCAAGCTCGCCGAGACACCCGCCCATGCCCCCTGCCCTCCACACCGACCTCACCGCCACGCTGCGCCCCCTGCTTGCCGAACTCCACCAGTCCCCCGACCTCTTCCAGACCTGGGACGCCCATCTGGAGCTGGTCGCGGCCGGTGGTCTCGTCGTGGTAAAGTCGAAGCGGGCCAAGGGCGTGGTCGACAGCCTGTTCTGGGGCCGGGCACCCAACGCACAGGAAAACAAGCAGTTGCCGGAAGCGACCGCCTTTGCGGCCATCGACCGGTTCCTCGGCCTCGGCGCTCATCTGGCGCTGTCGAATGCGCTGCCCGAAGGTGCCGTGCTCGACGCGGCCTATCCCCACTGCGCGGTGAAGCTCTCCTATCGCAAGAAGGGCGCGCCGAAGGCGAAGGTCCTGTCGATGATCTTCATCGGCTTCAACGACGAGGCAGAGGCGCTTGGCCATGCCAAGCGTTCAGGCGAGACACTGCCGCTGGTCAGCACCCGGCCGCTGATGGGCGAACGGCTGCACGAATGGTGCTGAAACAATCCCTCTTTGCCTGAGACAAGGGAACTTTTGGGCGTCCACGGGCTTTCTCCGCCACGACAACGAAGGAGTTTCCCCATGTCCGCCAAGTTCCTGCGCGCAGCCCTGGTCACCACGCTTGCCCTCGCCGGCCTTCCGCTCGCCGCGCCCTTTGCAGCCACCGCCTCGGCGCAGGGCGTCGAGTTTCGCATCGGCCCGGATGGCGTTCGCCCGATCATCCGCGAGCGTGAAGTCGACCGCCGCGACCGCAACCGTGGTTGCAGCCCGCGCGAAGCCCGTGCCGCTGCTGCCGAAGAAGGCCTGCGCCGCGCCGAAGTGGTGCGCGTCACCGATCGCAGCGTGACCGTGCGCGGCTTTACCCGCCGTGGCCCCGAGCAGATCCGCTTTGCCAATCGCCGTGGCTGCCCGATCATCTGATCGCAGCCTCTGAAGTCCAAGACACGAAAAAAGCCGCCGGATCGCTCCGGCGGCTTTTTTGTTTGTGGTCAGGCGAAAGCCTCAGCCGATATCGGCGTGGCTCTCGATGATCTTGCCGACGAGACCGTAGGACACGGCGTCTTCGGCAGACAGCCAGTAGTCGCGGTCGATGTCCTTGGCGATCTTCTCCTGGCTCTGGCCGGTGGCCTTCGCATAGATCTTGATCAGGCGCTCGTTCATCTTGATAATTTCGCGGGCCTGGATCTCGATATCCGAGGCCATGCCGCGGGTGCCGCCAGACGGCTGGTGCATCAGGAAGCGGGTGTTAGGCAGGGCCAGACGGCGCTCCTTCGGAACCGCGACGAAGATCAGCGAGCCGGCAGATGCCGCCCAGCCGGTCGCGATGATGAAGACCTTCGGCTTGATGAAGCGGATCATGTCGTGGATCGCGTCGCCGGCTTCCACATGGCCGCCCGGCGAGCAGACGAACACGCGAATGTCCTCGTCCGAGGCGGCAGCGAGCGCGACGAGCTGCGTGCAGACCTTCTGCGCCAGCTCCATGGTGATCCCGCCATAGATGAAGATCGAACGCGACTTGAAGAGGTTCGCTTCCGTTTCCTTGCCGATCGGCAGTTCCTTGCTCTTGTCGTCTTCGTCTTCGTTCATCACAGGGGACAGTCCTCGTTGGTTTGGCTCATCCGCACATAGTGCGTCTGCAGGCTTAAGACAATGCGGGAAAAAGACAAGCATGGAAGCAGTGAACAGGAGGTTGCCATTGCGGACGATTCGTATGTGAGAATATCCGAACTATCTACGGCCCCTTAACTCTTAGGGGTTAAATCTGGCGGCGACGGAGATACAGATGCTCGCACAGATTCGCCTCGCCGAACTCATAGGCGCCCTCAGCCATGCCCTCGACCTGACCGGCGGACAGATTGCCGGACACTGCATTCGCACCGCCCATATCGGCACGGCCATAGGCCGCCGCCTGGGCCTGTCGGAAGCGCAGATGCACGATCTCTTTTACACCCTGATGCTGAAGGATCTCGGTTGCTCGGCCAATGCCATGCGCATGTGCGAGATCTTCGATACGGATGACACCCGTTTCAAGGGCGATTTTCGCCGTGTCGATGGCACGCTGCCGAGCCTGCTGCGACAGGTTTTCCGCCATGCCGGCGCCCGTCGCAGCGTGGCAGGAAGGGCAAAGGCCATCCTCAAGGCGTTGCGCGCCCGCAAACATGCGGCGCAACTGGTGGATATCCGCTGTCGCAGGGGCGCCGAAATCGCCCGCCAGATGCGATTTTCCGAGGATGTCGCGGCAGGCATACGCCATCTCGATGAACACCATGACGGCACCGGCCGGCCGGAAGGCCTCAAGGGGGAAGAGATCCATATCTTCGCCCGCATCGCACTGGTGGCCCAAGTGGTCGATGTGCACTCCGCCCATGGCGGCCCGAAACAGGCCCTCGGCCAGTTGCGGGCCCGACGGGGAAACTGGCTTGATCCCGAAGTCGTGGATGCCTGTCTCGCCGTGCTGGCACAACCCGGTGCCTGGAAGGATCTGAAGGCACCGGATCTGGACCAGAAGGTTCTCGCTGCAGAGCCCGGCCAAACGGTCATCCTGGCAGACGAGGACTATCTCGACGACATCGTCGAAGGTTTCGCGCGCGTCATCGATGCCAAGAGCCCCTATACGGCCGGGCACAGCGACCGGGTGGCGGAGATCACCGTCATGATCGCCAAAGAGCTCGGCCTTTCGCCGGCTGAATGCCGGATGCTGCGCCGGGCGGCCCTGTTGCATGATATCGGCAAGCTCGGCGTCTCCGCCCGCGTCTTGAACAAACCCTCCGGTCTCGATCCGGAAGAATGGGTCGAAATGCGCGCCCATGCCGCCCATTCCGAGCTTATCCTTGCCCGCATTCCGGCCTTCGCAGAACTGGCGGAAGTCGGCGGAGCCCATCACGAACGGCTCGATGGCCGCGGCTATCCGCGCGGCCTGGCAGGCGATGAAATATCTCTGGCCACCCGGATCGTCGCCACTGCCGATGTCTTCGACGCCCTGACGGCCGAAAGGCCCTACCGCGCTCCCATCCCCCCGGCGCAGGCGCTCGCCATGATCCGCGAAACGGCCGGTGCCCATCATGATCCGCTCTGCGTCGACGCTCTGGAGAGGGCATGGCAGCGGGAGAGCGCACCAGCGGCAGCCTGACCAGCTCGCGCTGCGTCGGCCAGCTTGCCGGACACCCGTTCTTAATCCCCATCTGGCAGGATGGCTGGAGGAGAATGCAATATGACCGAGACCATCCGGCTAGCAGAAATCATCGAAGCCCTGAGCCATGCGCTCGACATGACGGAAGGCCAGCCGGCCGGCCATTGCGTCCGCTGCTGCTTCATCGGCACGCGGATCGGCCAGGCGCTGGGCCTCGGTGAAGAGGCGCTGCGCGATCTCTATTACACCCTGCTCTTGAAGGATCTCGGCTGCTCCTCCAATGCCGCCCGCATCTGCGAACTCTATCTGGCCGATGACCTGAAGTTCAAACACGACTTCAAACTGGTCGACGGCTCCTTCCCGCAGATCCTGAAATTCGTGCTCTCGCACACCGGCATGGAAGCGGGCCTCGCCGAACGCTTCCGCGGCATTCTCAACATCTTCAAGAATGGCGGCGAGATCACGACCAGCCTGATCCAGACACGCTGCCAGCGCGGCGCCGAGATTGCCCGCCAGATGCGCTTTTCCGAAGATGTGGCGAAGGGCATCCTCGATCTCGACGAACATGTCGATGGCGGCGGCCAGCCACAGGGGCTGAAGGGCAAGGAAATCCACCTCTTCGCCCGTATTGCCCTGATGGCCCAGGTCATTGACGTCTTCTTCGTCCACCAGGGGCCGGAGGCGGCCCTCACCGAAATCCGCAAGCGCGCCGGCGGCTGGTTCGATCCCGAGATCGTCAGTGTCTTCGAAACGCTGGCCACGCCCGTCTTCTTTGCCGAACTTGGTTCGGACAGTCTGGAAGCCTATGTGCTGGCGCTCGAACCCGGCCGCCAGGCCATCCTCGCTGACGAGGACTATCTCGACGACATCGCCGCCGGCTTTGCCCGCGTCATCGATGCCAAGAGCCCCTATACGTCAGGCCATAGCGACCGCGTCGCTTTGTTCACCGATCTGATCGCCGAAGAACTCGGCATGCCCGCAGCCGAACGACGGAGCCTGAAACGGGCTGCCCTCCTGCATGACATCGGCAAGCTCGGCGTCTCCAACAGCGTGCTCGACAAGCCGGGCCGGCTGGAAGGCGAGGAATGGGAGCAGATGAAGCGCCACGCGGAATTCTCCGAGACCATCCTCTCGCGCATCGCCGCTTTCGCCGATCTCGCCTTGATTGGCGGCGCCCATCACGAAAAGCTCGATGGCTCCGGCTATCCGCGCGGTCTGAAGGGCGATGAGATCTCGTTTGAGACCCGCATTGTCGCCACCGCCGACGTCTTTGATGCGCTGACCGCCGACCGACCCTATCGTGCGGCCATGCCGGTCGCAAAAGCGCTGGCCATCCTTTGGGAAGGGGCCGGTCGCCACCACGACGAGACCTGCATCGAAGCCCTGGAACGGGCGCTTGCCCGGGCAGAACTCAAGGCAGCGTGACAGAGCCAAAGCCAATTGGGGAATTGCCGATATTCCTGGAGGCGTGATCTGGGAGTGCAGACCGGTGGCAACCTGCAGGGTAAAGTGATCCGTCCCCTTTTGTGGCTCGTCACTACCAAGCCCGATCGAGAGAACCGTCGAAGACTGCTGCCACTCGGCCACGATCTCCAGGCCACCTTCGCGCGATGGCTGGATATGACCGCGCCACTGCGTCTCCATGGGACAGTCGGCCACGCCGTTGCGCCAACTCACCTGAAAGGCGATCGTCTCTTTCACCATGCGGCCACTGAGCTCATAGGGAATCCCGCGACAGCCCTTTCCGGGTGCGTTGTTGACGAAATAGCCCTGCAGCAACCCGTCGCGCCCACGATCCAGCACCATCACCGAGCCGTGCCGGTTAACCCAGGTGGAGGTGCCCGCAGCGACATCGAGAGGCAAGCGCCCCTCGCCAAGCGGCGCCGCCAGCAAGACGGTCGGCCAGAGAACCGATGCAAACAACAATGCAACCACTGTCATGCCACCCCTCCCTTAGTATCCGCAAATCTATATCAACACATGGTTGATTAAGAATTTATGGATATAATGATGACTTGGTTGCTTTTCACCGGGATGTCATCGGGCGATGCGCGTCGAGAGGATGATCGACGACAGCGTCCGCTCGACGCCCGACAGCTCGCCGATGCGGTCAATCAGGCGATCAAGCTCCGAGATCGACGGCGCAGCGACGATGGCGATCAGGTCAAAGGGGCCATTGACGGAGTAGAGGGCGGACACCTCTCGGATCGCGTTGAGCTCCGCAGTGACAGCAGCCAGCGCCTTGGGTGCAATCGTGATCATCACATGCGCCCGGATCAGCCCGCTCTGATAGGCATCCGACAGCCGCACCTGATAACCGGCAATCACCCCCTGCCCCTCCAGGCGCTCAAGCCGCCCCTGCACGGTCGTGCGCGACAGATCGAGCCGCCGGGCAAGTTCGGCCACCGGCATCCGGGCGTTTTCCGAAAGCAGGGACAGAAGCTCCCGATCCTTGTCACTGATCTGCATTTCGCCCATTCCCTACGTCGATCTGTTCATATGCATACTGCATATTGGACATATCGTCACTTGGAATCGACATGCGCCGCAGCCACACTGGTTTGATCAGTGAAAACAGGCTCGTCTCACACGGGCTCTCATGCATGCGAGGGGCAAATCCATGAAACACGTCACCATCATCGGCGCCGGCAAGATTGGCGGAGCGATTGCGCGCATGCTGGCTGAGACCGGCGACTATCAGGTTACGGTCGCCGATCGCAGCGCCGAACAGCTCTCCAAGCTCGACGCCCATCCGGCAGTCAAGACCGCTGAAATCGATATCGCCGATGCCGCCGCCCTCGACAGCCTGCTCTCCGGCCAGTTCGCCGTCCTCTCCGCTGCCCCCTTCCACCTGACCGGCGCGATCGCCGAAAGTGCGGCGCGCACCGCGACCCACTATCTCGACCTGACCGAAGATGTGGCCACCACGCGGCATGTCGAAGAACTCGCGCGCGGCAGCCGTTCCGCCTTCATTCCGCAATGCGGACTTGCCCCCGGCTTCATTTCGATCGTCGCGCATGATCTCACCAAGCATTTCGACACGCTCGAAAGCGTGCGCATGCGCGTCGGCGCGCTGCCGCAGTACCCGTCCAACGCGCTCAACTATAACCTGACCTGGAGCACGGACGGCGTTATCAACGAATATATCGAGCCCTGCGAGGCGATCGTCGAAGGCAAGCTGTCTGTCGTGCCGGCCATGGAAGAGCGCGAGGAATTCTCCCTCGACGGCGTCACCTATGAGGCCTTCAACACCTCGGGCGGCCTTGGCACGCTGGCCAAGACGCTGGAGGGCCGCGTGCGCACGATGAACTACCGCACAATCCGCTACCCCGGCCACCAGGCGATCATCAAGGCACTGCTCAACGACTTCAACCTGAAGAACCGTCGCGACGTGTTGAAGGACCTCTTCGAAAACGCCCTGCCCGCCACCATGCAGGATGTCGTCGTCATCTTCGTCACCGTCTGCGGCTGGAAGGACGGTCGCTACCTGCAGGAAACCTATGCCAACAAGGTCTATGCCGGCGTGGTCGCTGCCAAGAAGATGAGTGCCATCCAGATCACCACGGCCGCTGGCATCTGCACTGTGCTCGATCTGCTCGCCGACGGCACGCTGCCGCAGGCCGGTTTCGTGCGCCAGGAAGAAATCGGCCTCGAAGCCTTCCTTGCGAACCGCTTCGGCCGGGTATATGACCCCGAGGTGATGAAGGTCGCCAAGGCGGGCTGAGAACTAGCCGGCCGATGCCTGACCGGAACAGGTCGCTCGAGGGGCGGTTCGTCTGACGGCGGACCGCCCCTATCGCGTTCCCGGCACGGCGTCCGCCCCCATTGCCGTCGAAACAAGTTGATCATCGAGATACACCGTTTCTTTAGCCACCTAAGTTAGGATATCCTTATTCTTGGATCTCCTGTCGCGGCGCGGCGCAGAGGTTCGATCCAGAGCCTGTGGGTACGATTGGGCGGGACATGATCGGAAAGGGCAGTCAGGAGCACAAGGTCGCTCGGGTGATCCGTGTCTATCAGGCCGTGTCGCTTGCCGTGGCTGCCTTTGCGCTGTTCTGGGCCGTCATCTTCTTCGTGAGTGGCCGTCCGATGATGGCGCTCGTCGAACTCTTCCCCGTCGCCGCCGCCCTCGTCTGCTTCGCTCTGGTCACCCGCGGCTGGCTCGATCTCTTTCTGCTCGTTGCACAATTCAGCTTCCTGATCTTCGTCATCGCCTTCTGCCTGATATTCGACGTGCCGCAGAATGGCGCACCGCGCGTCACCCATCTCTTCCTGCCGGTGCTCGGCATGCTCGCCTATATCAACCACCTGCGCCGTCCTTCGCGCCTGCAGCTGTCGGTCATTGCCGCGAGCCTCATCGCTTTCGTCGTCCTCCATGCGGCAGATCTGCGCCTGCCCTTCGCCCAGCCGATCCCGCCGGAGCTGCATCGCTACGGCATGTGGCTCAACCCGGCGATGGCCGCCCTGATCTTCTGCGGCGCGATCTACATGCTGCAGCGACGTCATCTCCGCCCCGCGCGGCATCGCCCGCGACCTGCTGGCCGCCCTTCGGCACGGTGAACTCACGCTCGCCTACCAGCCCCAGACCGATCGGCAGGGCAAAGTTCTGGGCGCCGAAGCCCTGCTGCGCTGGAACCACCCGACCCGCGGCCCCATCTCTCCCGCCACTTTCATTCCCGCTGCCGAGGAAATGGGCCTGATGCCGATCGTCGGCACCTATGTTCTCGAACAGGCGCTGGAAACGCTCGTCCGCTGGCAGGCCGACCCGCAGCTCAGCCCCCTCAGGCTCTCGGTCAATGTCAGCGCCAGCCAGTTCAACGAGGATGATTTCGAGGAGACGCTGGGCGACCTCATCACCCGCCACAGCATCGATCCGACAAGGCTCAGGCTCGAGCTCACCGAAAGCGTGCTGATCGCCGGCCTTGAACCGGTCGCGGAAAAGATGGCGGCCCTGAAAGCGCTCGGCCTCACCTTCTCGCTCGACGATTTCGGGACCGGCTTCTCCTCGCTCGCCTATCTGCGCCGCCTGCCGGTGAGCGAACTGAAGATCGACCGCAGCTTCGTCGCCGCAGTTGCCGAGAACGATCGCGATGCCGCCCTTGTCCGCTCGATCCGGGCAATCGCCACCGATCTTGGCCTCGAAACCGTGGCGGAAGGGGTGGAAACCCCGGCCCAGCTTGCCTTTCTCGAAGCGACCGGCTGCCGGATCTTCCAGGGCTATCTCTTCGGCCGGCCCATGCCGCTTGCCGATTTCGAGCAGGCGGTTTTGGCCCCGCAATCGCAACCGCAAACCACGGCATCGCAGCAGCGCCCGTCCCCGCGCCTCGCCGCCGGCTGAGCGGCGGCAACGCATATCGTCAGCCGAAACGCCCAAGCAGCTTCAGCATGAAACTCGCCATGCGCCCATAAGGCGGATAGAGGAACTTCACGCCCGAGATCGCCGACTGCTTGAGAACCGGCTTCTCCTTGCTGAGCGCCAGGAACCCCGCCTCGCCGTGATAGGCGCCGTAGCCTGAGGCTCCGACGCCGCCGAAGGGCAGATCGTCTTGGGCGAGATGCAGGATCGTATCATTGACCGTGACGCCACCGGCGATCGTGCCCGAAAGCACCCGCTCCTGCGCCTGCTTGTCGTCACCGAACCAGTAGAGCGCCAGCGGCCGATCACGATGGTTGATATAGGCGATCGCCTCGTCCAGCGTGTCATAAGCCACGATCGGCAGGATCGGCCCGAAGATCTCCTCCTGCATCACGGTGGTGTCGTCGGGCGCGCCTATCACGGCCACCGGCGAAAACACGCGGGCGTCGGGATCATGCGGACCGCCAAGCTCGACCACCTCGGCGCCCTTGTCGCGGGCCTCCTCGACGAGGCGGGTGAGCCGGGCATAGTGGCGCGGGCTGATGATCGAGGTGTAGTCGGCATTGGAAGGCAGGCCGGGATACTGCCGGACGACCTCTGCCTTCACGGCGGCGAGGAAGTCCTGAACCCGCCCGCGCGGAACCAGCGCATAATCGGGCGCCACACAGGTCTGGCCGGAATTCAACAGCTTGCCCCAGACGAGGCGCGGCACGGCCTTGTCGAACTGCACGGAGAGATCGAGGATAACAGGCGACTTGCCGCCAAGTTCAAGGGTAACAGGCGTCAGGTTCTTGGCCGCCGCTTCCGCCACCTTGCGGCCAACGGCGGTCGAGCCGGTGAAGATCAGGTGGTCGAAGCGTGCAGCGGTAAAGGCAGTCGCGACTTCAGGCCCGCCGGTGACAACGACAACCTCGTCCTCGGCAAATGTTTCGGCGACGGCCTTCGCCAGCACCTCGGAAAAGGCGGGCGTCAGCTCGGACGGTTTCAGCATCGCCCGGTTGCCGGCGGCAAGCGCGCCGGTGAGCGGCGAGAGCATCAGGTTCAGTGGATAGTTCCAGGGCGCGACGATCCCGACCACGCCAAGCGGCTGGCGCAGGATAACCGCGGAAGCCGGTTTGCCCGTCCAGGCGAGCGACACGCTTCGCGGCCGCATCCAGCGCTTCAGCTGCCTGCGCGCATGGCGGATCGCGGCACGCACCGGCACGACATCGGTGAGCTCAGTGACCACAGCTGGCCGATTGCCGAAATCCTGCGAGATCGCGGCGGCAAAGCGCTCCTGCCAGGCCTCCACCATCCGGTCGAGCCGCGCAAGGCGATCGTCACGGGTGGTATGGCTGGGCGTGACATCGATCGCCCACGCCGCTTTCTGGGCGGCAAGCAGGGCGGCGATGCGAGTCGCGGGATCTGCAGCCTCTGCTTTCCGCGATACCTGTCCGTCCATGGCGGTTTCCTCTCGTTTTTTCTTCTTGTCCAATGTGGGCAGCTTACGCCTGTTTGTTCAAGGGAGAACAAATGATTTTCGTTTGCTTGGTCGCGATCAACCTACTTGCGCGGCCCTCATGCTGAGGTGCCCGCGAGAAGCGCGGGCCTCGAAGCATCCTGCGCTGGTGGCCTCGTACTTCTGATGTCGCTTCGCTCCCACCTCAGCATGTGGGGTGGCGGCTTGGCCTCGCCCTTCGAGGCCCGACGAGGTTGGGGCACCTCAGCATGAGGGCCTCGCGAGGCCCATCCCCTTGCTGTGGCAGAGGGAAAGAAAAACCCGCCGGCCTCACGACCGACGGGTCCATAACCCTCTGAGCGAACCGCCCTGCCCTCAGCTGCGCGGCTTCAAATTCTCCGGATCATACAGCGGCTTGTAACCCACCGCCGCGACCTCGACCGGGAAGCTCTCGGCGAAGTATTCCACATTCAGCTTGCGACCTTCCTGGCAATAGGCGTGCGGCAGGTAGGCGAGCGCGATGTTCTTGCCGATGGTCGGGCCGAAGGCGATGGACGTCGTGTAGGAACGGCGGCCGAGGTCGTCGATGAGGACGTCGCCGGTCGCGGGGTCGATGACCGGCAGGTTGCCGAGCGGGTAGCGCTTGACACCGTTCCTGTCGGTATTGTCGGTCATCACGAGCAGTGCATAGCATGGCCGGCTGCTTGTCGCGGGCCTTGTACACAACATGTTTTGCCTTGCCGCGGAAATCGGCTTCCTTGACCTTGGGACGCGCCAGATCGGCTTCGATCAGGTTGTACTGGGTGAGCAAGTCGCCGTTCTGCAGGCGCAGGCTCTTTTCCATGCGGCGCGAGTTGGCATAGGTCTCGACGCCGAAGGCCATGACGCCGGTGGCGCGCAGCGCATCCCAGACGGCCAGGCCGTCTTCGTATTTCATGTGCAGTTCCCAGCCCTGCTCGCCGACATAGGAGATGCGGAAGGCGGTGACCGATTTGCCGGCGATTTCGATCTGCTTGATCGCGGCGAAGGGGAAGTTTTCAGGGTCGAGACCGGCGGGATCGGCAACGGCCTTTTTCAGCGTCACGCGGGCGTTCGGGCCCCAGATGCCGATGGTGATGTATTTTTCCGAAGTGTCGGTGATGGTGACATCGAGACCACGATCCTGGGCGACACGTTTCATGTAGTGGAAGTCGCGCGGGCCGGCATCGGCGCCGTTGACCAGGCGGCAACGGTCGGCCAGGCGGAAGACGGTGAAGTCGGCGCGCACCATGCCCTCGTCGTCGAGGAAGTGGGTGTAGATGCCCTTGCCGATATTGGCGTCACCGCCAATCTTGGCGGCGCAGAGCCATTCCAAAAGCTCGACATGGTCAGGACCTTCGATGTCGACCATGTGGAAGTGGCTGAGGTTGACGATGCCGCAATCCTCGCTCATCGCCAGATGTTCGGCGTTTGAAACGCGCCAGAAGTGTCTGTTATCCCACTCGTTTTCACGAACCGGCACGCGATCGGCGTATTTCTCCAGCAGGTGCTCGTTGGCGGCATAGCCATGCGCACGCTCCCAGCCGCCGAGCTCCATAAAATAGCCGCCGAGTTCGACTTCGCGCTCATACATCGGCGAGCGCTTGGCGCCACGACCGGAGGCATAGGGTTCGCGGGTGTGCACGGCAGGGAAATAGATCTTCTGGGCGGCCTCGTAGCAGCGGCCGGCGATGAACTCTTCGGTCAGCTGGTGCGGGTAGAAGCGGGCATAGTCGATCGAGTTGTGGTCGATCTCGGTGCGGCCATCCGTCATCCAGTCGGCGATCAGCTTGCCGTAACCCGGGCCGTCCTTGACCCAGATGGCGACGCAATACCAGAGGCCGCGCACCTTCTGGCTTTCGCCACACGAAGGTCCGCCGGCAGCGGAGACCTGCAGCAGGCCGTTGAAGGAATGGCTTTCGTTATAGCCGAGTTCGCCGAGGATGGGCGTGAGCTCCATGGCGCGCTCGAGCGGCTCAAGGATCTGCTCCATATCAAGGTCGCGCTGCGAGGGCGAGAGGCGCGCCTCGTGCTTTTCGAGCAGCTCGCGCGGATGGCACATGCGCGGATTGTGCTGCTCGTAGTAACCCCATTCGATCTGGCCGCCTTCTGAGGTCTTCGGGTCGCCGGTGTCGCGCATATAGGCGGAATTGCCCTGGTCGCGCAGCAGCGGATAGCCGATGTCCTTACCGGTGCCTTCGAACTCGTTATACGGACCGAAGAAGGTGAGCGGATGGTCGACCGGCATGACCGGCAGGTCTTCGCCGACCATTTCGGCAATCAGGCGGCCCCAGAGGCCGGCGCAGACGACGACGTGATCGGCCATGATCGTGCCGCGATGGGTGACGACGCCCTTGATGCGGCCACCCTCGACGATGAGGGACTGGGCCGGCGTATTGCCGAACATCTGCAGCTTGCCGGACTTTTCAGCTGCATCGACGAGCTTGCCGGCAACGGTCTGGGAGCGCGGAATGACGAGGCCGGCATCCGGATCGAACATGCCGCCCATGACCTGGTCTTCCTCGATCAGCGGGAAGAGCTGCTTGATTTCGGCCGGCGAGACGTAATAGGCGCGGGTGCCGAAAGCCTTGGCGGAGGAGAGCTTGCGCTTGATCTCTTCCATCCAGGTGTCGTCGCCGGTGCGGGCGACTTCGAGACCGCCGATACGGGCGTAGTGGCCCATCTTCTCGAAGAAATCGATCGAATACTGCGTGGTCCAGACCGAGAGATAGTCGTGGCTCGTGGTGTAACAGAAGTCCGAGGCATGGGCGGTCGAGCCGATGTCGGTCGGAATACCCGACTTGTCGATACCGACGATGTCGTCCCAGCCGCGCTCGATGAGATGATGCGCGATCGATGCGCCGACAATGCCGCCTAGACCGATGATGACGACTTTCGCCTTGGTCGGAAACTCTGCCATAGCCTTGTGAACCCTGATGTCTGGGAGTGAATGATGTGGCGCCGATCTTAAAAGCCCGGGCGGGGCATTTGCAGCCTGTCTGCGACATTCTGCAAGAGACCCACGACCACTTGTCCACGCCCTGATCTGCCGGATCGCGGCGAGAGGGTGGCTTTGCATGCCGCAGGGAGAACAAAAAAGGGCGCCGGTTATCACCGACGCCCCTTCTCCGTTGCCGCATGGCGCCTTTGCGTCACGCGGCGATATGGGGTCGCTCAAAGGCGGATGGTGCCGTTATCCTCGCCGTCCCAATACTGAACGGTATCGGCATGGACCTTGATCAGCACTAGGCCCGGCGTCGCGGTCCCCTCGGGAAACCAGCGATCGAGATCGGAATTCCAATGGGCTTCAAAGACGGCCTGGTCGGCAATCAGGCTGGCGCGGCCCTCAGCCGTGATGAAGATGCCGGGCTTGCCGAGCAGGCTAGGCGGAGCGGTGAAGCTGAGCGTCACGGTGGAATCGGCGGTCAGCTCGCGGATCTTGGCGGTGTCGGTATAGGAAAAGAAATAGCTGTCGCCATCATATTCGACGTCGCCATTGTTGCTCATCGGCCGACCGGCGATGGCGCCGTCTTCCGCCCGGGTGAGCATCATGCAGAAATCGATCTTCTGCATCTTCTTGGCAAGTTCGGGGAGAGTGAGTGTCATGGGGGCCTCCGGCTTCTGATGTCCGGGACAAGCTTGCAAGCGTGCATTTGTTCCGGCGTCGAAAGTGCCGCCCGCGATCGTCGGGATAGGCCGATAAGCCGGTGGATCGCCATTTTGCGGCCTATCTTCAGCCTCAGTTGGATCAATCTTTGCCGATAGGCGTTGTTCCACGCTGCCTGAGAAGCCGAAAACGGCCACCCCTCCCCGGCAGCCGAACATGGAAGGAGAATTGCCATGAAGAAAATGCTCATCCTGAGCCTCGCCGCCCTGCCCGTCTTCACGAGCGCCGGCATCACCGCAGCGGCCGACATGACGGCTGCAGCCCCTGCTCCCGCCGTCATCGAGAGCGACCGCGTCGGTGGTGTGCGCATCGGTTACCTGGATTGCCAGATCGGTGGTGGCCTCGGCTACGTGCTCGGCTCTGCCAAGACCGCAGACTGCGCCTTCACCTCCGTCATCGACGGCGAACCGCTCGACACCTATACCGGCTCGATCAAGAAGTTCGGCGTAGACCTCGGCTTCACCACCAAGAGCCGCGTGATCTGGGCCGTCTTTGCCCCGACCGCCGGTTATCACAAGGGCTCGCTCGGTGGTCTCTATGGCGGTGCGACCGCAGAAGCGACCGTCGGTGCCGGCATTGGCTCCAACGTCCTCTTCGGCGGCACCTCCGGCTCGATCCACCTCCAGCCAGTCAGCGTCTCCGGCCAGATCGGCCTGAACATCGCCGCCACCGGCACCTCGATGACCCTGCAGCCGTCGGCGCTCTGATCGGCAGCATCCGTCAGACTGTGAGAAGGGCGCCTCGCAAGGGGCGCCTTTTTTGGGGTCGGCTCATAGGAAAGTCCCCTCCCAACCCTCCCCACAAGGGGGAGGGCTTAACCCGGCGTCACGGTTCGGGCGTGTAGCCGAGCGCTTGCCGCGCGGTCTCTCCCCCTTGTGGGGGAGATGGGCGTTGTGTCCAGACCGGTTAGGTTGCTGACAGAACAGACCGGATAGGGTGTTTACATTCCGACATTGGCAGGAGGGTCTGCGATGTCCTGGAATGCAAGCAATGTGATGGACCAGCGTGTTTCGTTTATCAGTGACTGTCTTGTCGGCGAGATGTCGATGTCGGAGCTGTGCGCGCTCTATGCGATCAGCCGTGTGACCGGTTACAAGTGGCTTGGCCGCTATCGTGAGGGTGGCGTTGCGGCCTTGGGTGATCGCTCCAGTGCGCCGCATGTGCATGGGCGCCAGACGGCGGATGCGATTGTCGAGGCGCTGGTATCGCTTCGTGAGCGGCGCCCGAACTGGGGACCGAAGAAGCTGGTGGCCTATCTTTCTGACCGGGAGCCGGGGCTTGTCTGGCCTGCCGCCTCGACGGCCGGCGAGATCCTGAAGCGGGCGGGCCTGGTGCGGGCGCGGGCCAGGCGGCGGCGGGTTCCGGTGACGGGGACGCCACCGACCACGCCGCTTTATCCCAACCATGTCTGGTCGGCTGATTACAAGGGCTGGGCTGCGACCCCTTATGGTGCAAGGCTTGAGCCGCTGACTGTGACGGATGGCTTCAGCCGTTATCTCGTGTCGCTGTCGGCGACACAGACGACCAGCGCCCATGAGGCGCACCCGCTGTTTCGCCAGGCTTTCGAGGCGCATGGCCTGCCCGAGGTGATCCTCACCGACAATGGCAGCCCGTTCGCATCGGCCTCCGTCACAGGGCTCACGAGCCTCTCGGCCCACTGGACCAGGCTCGGCATCCACCATCACCGCATCGCCCCCGGCAAGCCGCAACAGAATGGCCGGCACGAACGCTTTCACCTGACCTTGAAGGAGGCGATGCTGCAGCCCGAGGACAGCCGCGCCGCGCAACAGGACCGTTTCGATCGCTTCCGGCGCGATTACAACGAGGAGCGCCCGCACGAGGCAATCGCCCAGAAGCCGCCGGCCAGCCTCTATCGGCCAAGCCCGCGCTTGATGCCGCAGACGATCCCCGAGCCTGAGTATCCCGAAGGCACGGTGGTTCGGCGGGTGCGGTCGAATGGCGAGATCAAATGGAAAGGCGGCTTCATCTATATCTCCACCGCCATCATTGCCGACAGGATCGGCATGATCGAGATCGACGACGACGTCTTCGAGGTCCGATTCTACGACCGTCCTATCGGACGCATCGAGAAGGGATCTCGAAAGCTCCAACCCATTCCCAAAACGAGCCAAGAGAAAGGGCAATTCCAGACAAAACTGTAAACCACCTATCCGGTCTGTTTTGTAAATGACCTATCGGCTGGACAGCAGCCCAGAGGGGGACTTTTAGCCCCGTGCCAGAACAGAAATCACCCCTCCGCCTCCAGAAACCCACCGGACTGCCGCGCCCAAAGGCCGGCATAATGGCCGCCGAGCGCCAGAAGCTCAGCATGCGTGCCCTGCTCGACGATGCGGCCCTTGTCGAGGATCACGAGGCGATCCATGGCGGCGATCGTCGAGAGACGGTGGGCGATCGCGATGACCGTACGGTCCTGCATCAGGTCTTCGAGGCTCGCCTGGATCGCCAGCTCGACTTCCGAGTCGAGCGCCGAGGTCGCCTCGTCGAGGATCAGGATCGGCGCGTTTTTGAGGATCACCCGGGCAATCGCGATGCGCTGGCGCTGGCCGCCGGAGAGTTTCACCCCGCGCTCGCCGACATGGGCATCGAAGCCGGTGCGACCGTTCCAGTCGGTGAGCTGCTCGATGAATTCGACCGCATGCGCCTGCCGCGCCGCCTCGATCACCTCGGCCCGGGACGCCGAGCGGCGACCATAAGAGATGTTGTCGTGGATCGATCGATGCAGCAGCGAAGTATCCTGGGTAACCAAGGAGATATGCCGGCGGATGCTTTCCTGCGTGGCCTGTGCAATGTCCTGCCCGTCGATGGTGATGCGGCCGGATTCGAGATCGTAGAAGCGGAGGAGCAGGTTCATCAGCGTCGATTTGCCGGCACCCGAGCGGCCGACGAGGCCGATCCGTTCGCCGGGCTTGATGTCGAGCGAGAGGTTCTCGATGATCCCGCCCTTGCGGCCATAGTGGAACGAGACGTCGTCGAAGCGGATCGCGCCCCGGGTGACCACCAGCGGCCGGGCAGCGGGCGTGTCGGTGAGGCCGATCGGCTTGGCGATCGTTTCCATCGCCTCATGCACCGTGCCGACCTGATCGGAGATCTGGGTGATCTCCTGCGCCACGCGGGCGGATGTGCCGGAGATCTGCAAGGTCATCGGCAGGACCATGGCGACCACGTCGATGCCGATTGCGCCATCGACCCAGAGCTGGACGGCAACCCAGGTCGTGCCGGCGATCAAGAGACCGGAGAGGATGGCAAGCCCGATGGAGAAGAGCGACAGCCAGCGATGCTGGGTGATCATCCGGCCGGTGTGCTTGTCGACGCTCTCGCGCACGAAGGCATCCTCCTCCTCGGGCCGGGCGAAGAGCTTCACCGTCATGATATTGGTATAGCTGTCGACGATGCGACCGACCATTTCCGAGCGCGCATAGGCAATCGCCTTCGAGCCGCGGCGGATCTGCGGCACGATCAGGATGAGGAAGCCGATATAGGCGATCGTCCAGAGCGCCACCGGCAACACCAGCCACCAGCTGGCGGCAGCCAGAAAGGCCGACGTGATGACGCCAAGCGCTGCGAGATACCAGACAACCGAGATGATCGAGACAACCGAGCTTCGAAGCGTATGGCCGATTTCCAGGATGCGCGAGCCCGCGCCCGGCAAAATCATTCTGGAAGAAGGAGATGTTCTGGCGGATGACATGCCAGTGGCTCTGCCAGCGGACCATGTTGGTCACACCCGGCGCAATCGACTGGTTAAGCACCAGCCCCTGCAGCGTCGTCACCAACGGGCGGATGACGAGGACCAGGACAATCAACCCGAAGATCAGGCCGGAAGCTTCGGAAAACACCTGTTCTTTGGGCGTCGAGGTCAGCACTTCGACAAGCCGTCCCATCAACACCGGGATCGCGGCATCGGCAATGGCGACGAGCAAGCTCGCGAGCAGAAGCGCGATGAACAGCCCCGTCGCCTGGCGCACGAAGAACCAGTAGAAATTCAGAAGTCCTTCCGGCGGATCCCCCGGCGTCTCGCGGGCGGTGGGAACGATAATGGTCTCGAAATAGCGGAGCATGAAAAGAACTCTGGAAAAGGCAGTCTCCGGAAGCGGAAGATGCGGGGCGAATCGGGAGAGGAAGAGGCCGGATTGAAGGCCTGCCATGCGGCGCTGGCAATGGGACAAATTCACGGCGGGATTGCATTGTCGGCAGAACAACCGGCCTCGGTCGTCAGAACGAACAAAAGGCGCCTCGCAAGGGGCGCCTTTTGCTCTTTGCCACCTCTCTGGTCAAAGACCTTGGGGAGGAGCGAGGTGGCCGGTGATTGCGCTAACCTGCCACGCGTGCCTTGTCCCATTCATCCCGCCGCAAGACGAGAATCTCGCGCAGCAGTTCTGCCTGGATCACCGCGCCCACTTCGGCTGCCGGTTGTGGTTCGAGCATATTGTCATGTCCGCAATCGAGCGTACGCAGATAGATCCGACCACCGATATGCGGCAACCAGGCCTCCGGCGCATATTGGATCACCCTGTGAGTGGCGCCAGCGGCCATGACACGTCCGGCGCGGAAGAAATGCAGGTCGACATCGACATGCCCCGGCACGAAGCGCCCCGCCATATGGAAATTGTCCAGGATCGTCTGCCGCGCCCTGTCGACCAGCTTTGGATCATCAAGCCCGGTATAGGAGAGATAGCCGGAATTCTGCTGATAGAAACGCTCGACGGCATAATCGCCAAGCCCCTTCAGTGTCTCGATGCCTTCGGCATCCTCTGACGGGCCGCCGAAGAAGGCCATACCCGCCTCCACCAGCGCCTTCTCCTCCAGATGGCCGGACTGCGGCCCCGGCACGAAGCGCCCCGCCATATGGAAATTGTCCAGGATCGTCTGCCGCGCCCTGTCGACCAGCTTTGGATCATCAAGCCCGGTATAGGAGAGATAGCCGGAATTCTGCTGATAGAAACGCTCGACGGCATAATCGCCAAGCCCCTTCAGTGTCTCGATGCCTTCGGCATCCTCTGACGGGCCGCCGAAGAAGGCCATACCCGCCTCCACCAGCGCCTTCTCCTCCAGATGGCCGGACTGCGGCTCGAAAATGTAGGAGTCCAACATGCCGAGGAAGGCGACATGCTCTCCGTCCGCGCGCAGCAGTCTGGCGATCTCATGGGCCACGAGCCCGCCCAGCGACCAGCCGAGCAGATGATAAGGGCCATGCGGCTGCCGGCTGCGGATGCGCTCCAGATAGCGCGCCGCCATGCCCTCCACGGATCGCGGCCCACCTTGGGCGTCGCTCAGGGCGTCTGCCTGCAGCGCATAGATCGGCACGTCTTCGCCGACATGCTGGGCAAGGCCAAAAAAGCCCCAGCCGAGGCCGAGCAGCGGATGGATGCAGAACAGCGGTGGCCGATTGCCATGCGCCTTGATCGGCAGCATCGGCTGCATCAGCGAATGCGGCTCGTCCGCCACCTCCAGCCGCTCCGCGAGCGCCGCAATCGTCGGGGTTTGGAACACGGCGCCGAGCGGCACTTCGCCGTTCAACCGGCTGCGCAGAGCCGAGATCATGCCGGCAGCGGCGAGCGAATCCCCACCGAGCGCGAAGAAGTCGTCATGCACCCCGACGCTATCGAGACCAAGTACCTCGCACCAGAGCGCGGCGATCGCCCGCTCCGTCTCATTGCGCGGCGCAACCGCATTCTCCTGCACGCAAGCCTGTGGCGCCGGCAGCGCCTTGCGATCGATCTTGCCATTGCCGTTGAGCGGCAGGACCGGTAGCGCCACATAGAACGCCGGAACCATATGGCTCGGCAAGACGCCTGCAAGCCGTTTCGCAAGCTCGGTGCCTTCGGGAAGAACGCCCTCCCCATCGGGCACCAGATAGGCGACGAGGCGTTTTTCCAGGCCCTGATCTTCGCGCAGCACCACCACGGCCTGCTGTATGCCGTCCATGGCGACCAGCGCCGCCTCGATCTCGCCCGGCTCGATCCGGAAGCCACGGATCTTGATCTGGAAGTCGTTTCGTCCGAGATAGTCGAGCACACCATCCGCTCTCCAGCGCACAAGGTCGCCGGTGCGGTAGAGCCTGCCCTCGCGCCCTGTGAACGTGTCTGGGACAAACCGTTCTTCGGTCAGATCCGGTCGGTTGAGATAGCCCTTCGCAACACCCATCCCGCCGATCAGCAACTCGCCGACATAACCCGGCGGCACAGGCTGCCCATGCCGGTCGACAACATACACTTCGGTATTCCAGATCGGTCGACCGATCACCGGCACAGCAAGATCCTCGCCCGCAAGGGGCATGACCGTCGACCAGACCGTCGTCTCCGTCGGGCCGTAAAGATTGAGGATGGGCGAGCCGAGCTTTGCCATCGCCTGCGCGAGCTCCGGCGCCAGCGCTTCACCACCGACCAGGGGACGCAGCCCCTCGAGCCCGGAAACACCGTCCCGCAGCAAGGCGCGCCACAGCGAGGGCGTCGACTGGAACACACTGATCCGTTCACGCTTGATCATCTGGCGCAGCGCCTGTGGCTCGCGCACGGTATCGCGGCTGGCAATGACTGTGACAGCGCCAACAGTGAGCGGCAGGAAAAGCTCAAGTACGGCGATGTCGAACGCGATCGTGGTCACCGCCAGCAGGCGGTCACACGGTTTCAGTTGCACAATGTCCTGCATGGCGAGCAGGAAATTGCTGAGGCCCCGATGGGCGATCTCCACACCCTTGGGACGTCCGGTCGAGCCGGAGGTGAAGATCACATAGGCCGTTTCCTGCGGCCCGGGCGGGAGCGGCAATGCAATGTCCGGCAAATGGGAATGCACATCCGGCTGCAGGTCTTCATAAATGCGCGGGACAGCCCCGAAATCGACCTCGTTCTCCAGCGCCGTGGTGGTGACCACGATTGCCGGCCTTGCCTCAGACAGGATGGCAGAAAGCCTGTCGCTGCGGTCGGACGGATCGAGCGGCAGATAGGCAGCACCGCTCTTGAGGATCGCGAGCAGGATAACCACCATCGCTTGCGATCGTGGCAATGCGACGGCCACGAGATCACCCGAACCGATGCCAAGCCGCAGCAGATGCCCGGCCCACTGGTCGGATTGCCGGTCAAGCTCTCCATAGCTGAGCGCCGTCTCTCCGAAGACCACTGCCGTTGCTTCCGGGCTGCGGACCACCTGTCGGGCAAACAGCACCGGCAGGCTGACGAGTTCAACCGGGCGTCCCGTTGCGTTCCACTCGAACAGCACCTTGTGGCGCTCATCCGGCAACAGGAGCGAACGTTGCGACAGGGGGACATCCGGCTCGCGCACCAGGCTGTCGACCAGACCGATGAACCGCTTCTGATGATCGACCAGTTCCGCAAGGTCATACAGGCCGGGATTGGCATCGAAGTCGAAGCGAACGGGGCTTCCATCACCCCGATCATAGGCGAAGATGGTCAGATCGCTCATCGTGCCATTCGACAGGTTGCGGGCGGATGCAGGCAGGCCATTGAAATCCAGCTGGTAGTTGAATGGCTCGATATTGACGCCGAGCCATGCGATCTGCTGATCCCGATGTGAAAGGTTCATATCGCGACGCATGTCTTCATAGCGATAGCGCTGGTAGCGAAGGGCGCGGGACATTTGCTGCGTGACCTGCCGGATCAGGTTCGAAAATGTGGTGTCCGCCCCGATGCGGAAACGCAGCGGCACCGCATTGGCGACCATTCCGGGAATGCGTCGCATGTCGGCGCTGATCCGTGCCGTCACCATGGTCAGGATCGTCAGATCCTCGACATCGGTCGCTTTGGCGTAGTAGCTCGCCACGAGCGCGATCAGGGTCTGTGGCAGACTGCCGCCCGCCTGACGTCCCAACGCCTCGATGGCGCCGATGCGGTCCCGCTCGATCTCGACGCTGTGGCGCAACAGGCCGCCAATCGGCTCCATCTTGCGGCGCGTCAAGGTCACCGGGTCCGGCAGGCCCCGCAATTGCTCCTGCCAATAGCTACGGTCCCGTTCGAAATGCACGGACCGGCGATAAGACTGCTCATAGGTCTTCAAATCATCCGGCGAACCAAAATCGCTTGGCGCCGCAGCGCGCCCAGTCTCCAATGCACCATAGAGCTCGGCCACCCGATGCGCGAGCAACCCACCGGAGAAACCATCAAGCAGGATGTGATGTGCGGCGTGATACCAGATCCAGTGCCCGGCATCGACGCAGAGCAATGCGCAGCGCCACAAATTGTCCTCAGCCAGATCGACAGGCTTGCGGATTTCCGCCGCCATCCAGGCCTCCGCCGCAGCAACGGGATCCGGATCCTCGCAAAAATACACAACTGGAAATTGATCATCATGACCATCGAGCGACACCTGATAAGGCTGGCCATCCAGCTCGCGGATGCGGCATCGTAGCAGCGGAAGTTCTGAGCTCAATTGCCTCAGCGCCGCTATAAAATTCTTTGGATTGAGATTTCCGCGAATTTCGATCGCCTCGGCGATCATGAAACTCCAGTCGGAACCTGCAAGTTTCTCCTTGAGCCACATTCCAGACTGTGAAGACGACAGTTCTTTTAGTTTGTTGTTGTGTGAGAAGACAGAATTAATTGTCATTTGACACCTCAGTCTCAAAACAAGACGCAGACATGCGGCACCAACAGAAACGATTCCATTGGATCGATACGTGATAATTAGTTAGCGAAAACGATCTTTAGAGCTATTCCACATCATGGCGGGTGCCGTGATGCAGTTTCGTGATATTTATGTTTGTAAAGCCAACATAGCAGACTTTTTTTGTGCTGCGCAATGTGAGGCCCCCTATGATTTGTTGTTGGCAAAAACAAACAGGGCGCAATCTGGAAAACCCATACAAACGCATGGGTTGAGAATTGGAGAAGAGTGACTGGATTGCACCGTGCGGCGCAGCATCATGCTGCGCCGCACGCACCAATCATCAACAGGATCAAGGAGCTAGCCTGCGGCGGAGGTGGCCGACACAGAGATCGGCCGCGAACCGACGGGTCGCGGGACATGGTGACCGCCTTACGTCCCGCAGAACGTCCGCGTCACCCGCTCGTCCGGCCTGGGCGGCACACGCAGATCGGCGGTATCGGGGTCCTCTGCATAGGGATTGGCAAGCGCCTCGACGAGGCGGTGGAAGAAGGAGAAGTCACCATAAACAGCAGCGGCGATCGCCTCTTCGATGCGATGGTTGCGGGCAATCAGCGCCGGATTGACCGCCTCCATCGCGGCCTGTCGCACGGACGCTGACCTGTTGTCGTCGATGCGGGCATGCCAGCGGGCGAGCCAGTCGGAAAGACCCGGCTGCGGGACTGTGAAGAGGTCAGTCAGCGTTTCCACGGGCGCCCCGCCGGCGACTTTGGAGAGCGCGCGGAAGGTCAGCGTGAAATCCGCCTCGCCCTGATGCATCAGCTCGAGGAAGTCGGTGACGAGCTGGCGATCGTCTTCACCCTCGCCCGTCACACCGAGCTTTGCCGCAAACAGCGCCAGCCATTCAGCCTGGAAGACATCGCCGAAGGCTTTGAGCACGCCGTTTGCCGCTTCCAGCGCCTTTTCTTCGTCTGCATCAAGGAGCGGCAGCAGGCATTCGGCGAGCCGCGCGATATTCCACTGGCCGATACCGGGTTGGTTGGCATAGGCATAGCGGCCGCGCTGGTCGATCGAGGAGAAGACCTTGCGCGGATCATAGTCGTCGAGAAAGGCGCAAGGGCCGAAATCGATCGTTTCGCCGGAGATCGCCATGTTGTCGGTGTTCATCACGCCGTGGATGAAGCCGATCGACAGCCAGCGGGCAATGAGCCGCGCCTGGCGTTCCGCAACCAGGGTCAGCATTGCGAGATACGGGTTCTCGGCCGCCCGCGCTTCCGGATAGTGTCGGTCGATGAGGTAGTCGGCGAGCGTCTGGACGGCCTCGCCGTCGCCGCGGGCGGCGAAGAACTGGAAGGTGCCGACGCGGATGTGGCTGGTCGCGACGCGCGTCAGCACGGCGCCCGGCAGCACGGTCTCGCGCATCACCGGCTCGCCGGTGGCTGGCCGCCAGCGAGCGCCCGTGTTGCAGGCATGCCGAGCGCGGCAAACGCCTCGGACACGATGTATTCGCGCAGAACCGGACCGAGGGCCGCCATGCCATCGCCATTGCGCGAAAACGCTGTTGGCCCCGATCCCTTGAGCTGAATATCGCGCCGGCGCCCCGCACGATCTACGACCTCGCCGAGAAGCAGCGCACGCCCGTCACCGAGCTGCGGGTTGAAATGGCCGAACTGGTGGCCCGCATAGGCCTGCGCCAGCGGCTCGGCGCCGACCGGGATCACCTGCCCGCCGAACAGCTGGGCGAGACGCTCGCTATCGGCATCCGCAACATCGAGCCCCAACTCCTCCGCCAGCGCGTGGTTGAAGCGGATCAGCTGCGGTGCGCGGGCGGCGGCGGGTTTCGCCGGTCGGTGGAAACGCTGCGGCAGGCGGGCGTAAGTGTTGTCGAAGGAAAACAAAGGGCACTCCTGGTCCGGCAGCAGGCCGGACAATGTCATGGGCTTCATCCAGATATGGGATGACCCGGGGGCGAGACAAGCAGAACTGCAGGGGATGACCGGGTTTAGGCTTAAGACCCGCCCGCCCTCCAACCGCCGATACCAGACGGTCGAAACTTCCAGGTGACACCGATCCCTTGCGGGCAAATGACCGGACGCGCTACGATCGGCGATGAAGTCCCGGGAAGCCAAGCGGCCTCTTCGGCCAATGCCTGCGAGACCCCAATGCGCCCTGCCCGACAGCTGATTGCCGCCCTTTTGCTCCCTCTTGCAGCGCTCGCCGCCTGCACGACGACCGAAGACGCCAATCGAGCCCTGCAATCCCGCTGGATCGGCCAGCCGGCCGAGCGCTTCTTTGCCGCCTATGGTCCGCCGATCGACGAATATCCGCTGTCCTCGGGCAAGATCTACACCTGGCGCGGTGGCGACAAGACACTCTACATCCCGCCGGTCTATTCCCGTCCCGAACCGGCCCGCACCATCGTGCGCACCGAAACCCGCCAGGACGGCTCGGGCCAGACGGTGACCCAGACCCGGGTCATCACCCGCGACCCCTTCTGGGAGCCGGAAGTGATTGCGCCAGGTCGCTACGAGCAGCTCTTCTGCGAATTGCAGATCAACACCGACGCATCAGGCGTGATTTCGACGATCCGCGCCAGCAACGACACCACCGGAAACGGCTTCAGCCTGTCGCGCTGCGCGGAGGTGCTGGGCGTCGAGAAGTGATGATTTTAAAGTAATTCGGCCAGCAACGCCGGAGAATTGAAGAAGAAAAGCAATACATCGCTCGAAACCAATCTCAGGCGATGTCTGTTGATGAGGCAGGATTCAACGCGACCAACCGGGCGCGCTAAGGATGCATCAGTTGATCGATGCGACCTCTGCGGCCATCGCGCGGTCATCCTGTGAGGCCTTGGGCAGAAGCGCGTCGCAGGCGCCCTTGTGACCGGTTAGTTCCTTGACGAGATCATAGGTCGCGTCGGCCAGCGTCCAACGGA
This sequence comes from Allorhizobium sp., assembly GCA_965283865.1. Classification (GTDB taxonomy): domain Bacteria; phylum Pseudomonadota; class Alphaproteobacteria; order Rhizobiales; family Rhizobiaceae; genus Allorhizobium. The sequence goes on along the minus strand of CBDIQA010000001.1, from coordinate 1,916,166 downwards.
CGGCAGCCTGCAAGCCTTCCTGCGACTTGCTGCCGATCTTGATGTCGAACAACTCGTCGGAGAAGAAGCGGAAGACCGAGGCGAAGACTTCGCGACCGACCGCTTGCTTCGAATAGGAATTGGCCTTGATGATGCGGGTGGACTTGGTGTCCGTGACCCGGATATCGACCGCGGCCGTCACGGCAAACCGTCGGACACCGGCACCGGCGCCACCAACGCTTGCCTCAAGGCCACCGGAATAGGTGTTGAAGTCGAGCTGGGTGATCACCCCGTCGATGACATAATCGGAGCCCCGCAGCGCCCCTTTGACCAGCGGCCGGAACGGCAGGCTCTCATCACCGACCACAACATTGCCGCCATCCCCGAGAATCTGCTCGCGAGCCCGGGCGATTTCCCATTCGGAGACGGCCGTATTCGACCGATTGACCTGCTTCACGCCCGCCTTCTGCAGCAGGGACACCATCATGCCGGCACTGTCGCGCGGCAGGTAATTGCCGGTTTCTTCAGACGAATAACGCCCGGTTTGATCCGTGATGACATGCACGGCGAATATGCGCGGATAGCGCTGAACCTCAGGCGTCTTGCTCAGGCATTCCAGGGCTGCATCGACAGGCGTTCGTGTCGCAATCGGAACAGGTCCGAGGAAGGGTTCCTTGGGGGCTTGCTCTGCCGTTTGCGATTGGCAGGCGGCGAGAAAAATGACCGGAGCAAGCAGGAGGCCACGCAATGTACCAGAAGTCATACCTCGGGCCTCAATTGTTCAGGATCGAATTGTTGCTGTCGGTCTGGGTGATCGTCTGGGCACCCGAATTGGTCTGGGTGGTGGTGATCGTGTTGCCGGATCCGTTGATCGTGATGGTCGTGGCATTCCCGGTCTGCTGCGTGCCCAATCCGGCCGCCGAACCGACGCCCGTCGCGGGAAATTTGCCCTGCAGTTCCAAACGTGTACGCTCGAGATTGAGAAGGACCTGGCGCTCATTGGCCGAGCGAAACTGATAGGGCCGATCTTCGCCAAGACCATTCGCGACCGCCACGGAGGGCGCCATGACAGCGAACATCAACAGCCCTGCAGCATATCTAGAAATGACCATAACCCCCCCTACAATTCTACAGATTACTAGCCTCTTCCAAGCCGTATCCGAAGGATGGGATAGCACTAAAGCCAGCCTGAAACAGCGAAAATCTACTGCAAAAACACACAAGCGGATAAGACATCTCCCATTCGTTGCCTAAAGACAACACAATTGAACAACAACGGATAAACCACTGATGACACTGGACAATAGAAGATGGATGACGCAACAATCATACGACACCGAGCGAATGTATAGGTCAATTCAATGCGTACATTTATATCTATGACACTTGCTATCGGTCTCGCCGCCTCGCCGGCGGCGGCCGAGACCAACACGGTCGAAAATTTTGTCCGCGCCATGGTGGAGCTGAAGCGCACGGGCGCGACCTGCGAGCCCTATGTGCAAGGCTCTCCGCTCAGCCTCATGGCTGGCATCGACGCCTATTTCGTTGCGTTGAAACAGCCCATTCCAAACCCGGCGGACGAGCGGACCAGGGACAGCATCGGCAAATTGATCAAGCAGCACGCGGCTTACATTTGCTCGACGAAACTTGTGAAGGCGCAGAACAACTACATTAATGCTGCCGGGAATTACATGAGCAACAAGCCGGCAGAATGGCCGGATGCCCCCTGGATCGACTTCCCGCAATGGTGTCAGGACCCGGCCTGCGCGGAATACTGAGATCCGGTTTTCGGGCTGCACTCAGACGAAGTTCGCGCCTCATCCGAGGGAAATTCCTCAGCGTTCGATCACGACCGCATTGCCGGTCTGAGACACGGCGCCCGCATTGGCACCCTGCACGGACTGGCTGTATTCGGCCGACTGCAACACGTCGACAGCCTGGGACGAGCCCTCTTCGGCCGTCGCTTTCAGGACAATCATGTTGACATAGTTGTTGGAGTTCTGCGTGATGTTCGGCGAGGTGATCTGGGTTAGCCCCTGAAGGGTCATCACCTCGACGCGGTTGTTCACGACCTGCTCGCCATTGCTGGAGGTCTGCTCCAGATAGCCGATGTTCTCCGCCTCGATGTAGTTGGCGATATTGGTGCCATTCTGGCTGATCGAACCCCAGCGCGCACCATCTTCAAGCCGCACGACATTGTTGATGATCTGGTCGCCGGAGAAATCGCGGATCACCTCGTCGACATCGCGCGCGACAATGATATTGCCGAGATTGCTCCCCTCCTGCACGATCGCACCGTCACCCCCCGCACCCGTGACATCAATCTGGTTGTCGACACGCTGCTGCGCCTGCTTGGTGAAATTCTGCGAGCTGAGCGCCACCGACTGCTCGGAATAAACCAGGTTCATGGTGTTGGTGCCCGACTGGCGCAGCGTGCCCGGCAGGTCCGGCAGAACAAGGTTGTTCTTCGCGTGCTGCACCGAACCATCGGCGAAATACTGCTCGACATTGCCGATATCACCGCCGACGACGGCGTTGCCGGTATTGGATGTCTCCTGTTCGATCGTTTCAAGCGCGGAGACCGCATTCAGGATGATGTCATTGACGGAGAGCTGCTTACCCTCGAAATCCTGGCGCACGCTGTCGAGCGGCCGATCGCTGACATCGATGATGTTACCCGCATTGGCCGCAGCCTGGCGCGCCGACTTCGCAAGGGACACATTCGTCCAGCCGAGCGCCTGACTTGCATCCTGCTGCCCTTCGAAGCTCTGGACAATCTGCGCCGACCGAACAAGTTCCTGCGCCGGAATGAGCCCAAGCGGCTCAGCGACCGGAAGACCGGGCAAGGCAACCAGAACCGCGCATGTCACGATTAAGGAAACTCGATATCTCCGGGACATCGGAACAAACACCTTGGCTCATCATGAGCCAGGCCCCCACACATTTATCGACAGAAATGAAAAGGCCAGGCTGACGGATCGGCCTGGCCAAAGCTTCGATCAGTTCATGTCGCCGATCGAGTTGGCAACGTTGGTTGCGCTCTGAACGACGGCCTCGACGGTGCCATTGGCATCGATCAGGTTCGAAGCGTTCTGAGAGACGAACGCGACCTGGCTGATGCCCAGGCCAACATCGATTTCATCGATCGAAACGAGGTTGGTTGCGTTGACTGCCGTCTGCTCAAAGTCCCAGATCTTCGAATTGCTGCCGACGGAATCGGCCACGTTACGAGCCTTTTGATCGACCGCGGAGAACTGCGCGAGTGTGTAGTTCACGCTCTTGACCGAGACGCTGTTGATGACGTTCGTCGCATCCTGTGTGGACGGAACGACATCGCCGTCGACCGTAGCATTCCCATCAATCCATTTCTTGAACTGAATGGTGTTCAGGGCGTCCTGATCTCCGACAGCAACCTGTTCGATCTTGTCGAGGTCTGGCGCATCCAGATCGACCATAATCAGATTGGACGCATTCACAGCAGTCTGGCTCACATCGAGGACGGTGTCCGCGACAGCGATGTCGTTCGTGGCGTACTGGTCAACAAATGCACCCTGCTTGATCCAGTCGAGTACGTTGGCTGTTCCCGGAACATCGTCATCGCCGAGCGATACGGAGTTGGCAACGTTGGTCGCGCTCTGGGTCACATCGTCAATTGTGACGTAGTCACGCTCCATTTCCCACTTGTGCTTTTTCCAATTCCAGTCCCAGCTATAGCCAGATTCAATGCTGTTCTCAGCATCCTGCTCGACGGCGGATTTCTGCAGGATCGTATCCAGGTTGCCGGCGCTCGCCTTGGAAACAAGGTTTGCCGCGTTTACGGCTTCCTGTACCCCTACTTTCACCTTGGTCACATCTTCGATGTCATTCAGGGCTTCCTGAATGCCGATCGCAAACTGGCTGATATCGGCATCCACGTCCGTCGCAAACGCCGACGTCGACGCCATCAGCGCCAGCACTGAAGCTGCGATTACACTTTTCATGGTCTCTCTCCTCTGCTTCACCTATCGCCCCGATTTCAATCCGTTCTCAACCACCTCAGACAGAGAATAGGTCGCACCAGACAACAGAGCTTCTCACTCCCCCCGGAGTCATTCCGAGGAATATCAAATAAATTCAACGATTTTTCTCAGCCATACAGAAGATACGCGGCTTTTCTGATTACAGAACAAGAACGTTCGCACTCGCAGCAATGACGCCGCCACGCAATACAGCACTCAAAACATAGCGATATTTTAATGGTTGCGTAACAATACTGACGATTGAACAGACTTACGCCACCGAGATACAAGCACGCCTTCTTTGCTTGCGTCAATACTTTATTAACACAAAATTAATGACGATAAATGACACTGGATTGCTGGTTTATTTCGTTTTCGAATCAGCCTCTTGCATATCTTTAGTTGCACGAGCGACTGAATGTTCCGTCTAAACACCCTAAATTTGGCCTGGTTCCAGCGCGCACAAGGAGCGCGCCGAGCGCTGTGCGCCCACGTTTGCGGCGCTGCCGTAAAGTAACCGTCTGTACTACTGTCGGTCCTGCACAAGGCTCCGCCGCAGACGCCATCGCCCACCCCCGGCATTCGACGTAGGCTTGTCTGAGCCTTTGTCGTGGACATCCGCGGACGGGTTACGCTAGGCTTCGGGATGGTTTAAGGGGACGATCGGCGGGACCGAATTCCGGCCGCCTTGAGTCGACCATATAGAGGGACGAAAAAGACATGTTGAAGCGCCTTTCATTCACCGCAGCCCTGCTCTCGCTTGCAGCAAGCCCCGCCTTTGCGCACCTGGATCCGGCAGCCCATGGCTCGCTAATGGCCGGCATCTCGCATCCGATCTTCGGCGCCGACCATATCCTGGCCATGGTCGCCGTGGGTGTCTGGGCAAGCCAGATCGGTGGCCGCGCGCTCTGGGCTGTTCCGGCTGCCTTCGTCTCGATGATGGCGGTGGCTTCGGCCTCGCCGTCGCAGGCGTCGCCCTGCCCTTCGTCGAACCGGCGATCCTCGCTTCGGTCATCGGCCTTGGCCTGCTGGTGGCAGCCGCCGTCCGCCTGCCGGTCGCAGCCTCCGCTGCCGTCGTCGGCATCTTCGCCCTCTTCCATGGTCATGCCCATGGCGGTGAACTGGGTGCCGCCGGCGCCCTGTCCTCTGGCCTCGGCTTCCTGATCGCAACCGCCGCCCTGCATGGCGCCGGCATCGCGCTTGGCCTTGGCGTCACCCGCTTCGGCCCGGCTGTCGCCCGGATCCTCGGCCTTGCAACCGTTATCGGCGGTGCCGCGATCGCCTTCGGCTGACACCACCCTTGGGGCCGCATAACGGCTCTTTCATTCGACCGCCGCGAAGCCCGGTTCCAGGCCGGAACCTTCGCGGCGGTTTTGCGTTTCGATCCGCCGACAGACCGCGCCAAGCCAAGCGACGAAGGCTAAGAATGAGCAAAATATTCTCATTTGCCCATTTTATTCGCTCTTTTCTCTCATCCCTCACGGGCTGCGATCTGCGAAGACGGCGACACCGAATTATGGAATGAAAGGACCTTCCGATGCGTTGGCTCAAGACGATCGCAGTGGCTGCAACCCTGCAGACCCTCATTTTCCCGCAGGCCTTCGCCGGCGAGAACCTCGACCAGATCAAGGCGGCAGGCGTCATCAAGATCGGCACAGAGGGCACCTACGCGCCCTTCACCTATCCACAATGCCGACAACAAGCTTGTTGGCTTCGATGTCGAGATCGGCCAAGCCGATCGCCGCCAAGCTCGGCGTCAAGGCTGAGTTCATCGAAGGCAAGTGGGATGGCCTGATCGCCGGCCTCGACGCCAACCGCTATGACGCCGTCATCAACCAGGTCGGCATCACCGAGGCGCGCAAGGAGAAGTACGACTTCTCCGATCCCTATATCGTTTCCAAGGCCGTGCTGGTCGTCAAGAACGACAACGACGAGATCAAGAGCTTCGAGGATCTTGATGGCAAGACGTCCGCCCAGTCGCTGTCCAGCAATTTCGGCAAGATCGCGGAAGCGGCCGGCGCCGAACTCGTCGGTACTGACGGTTTCGACCAGTCGATCCAGCTCGTGCTGACCGGCCGCGCCGACGCCACGATCAATGACAGCCTCTCCTTCCTCGACTTCAAGAAGCAGAAGCCCGACGCGCCGGTGAAGATCGCCGCCGAAAAGGCCGAAGCCGATGCCTCCGGCATTATCGTGCGCAAGGGTGACCCGGAACTGGTCGCCGCGATCAACCAGGCGCTCGCCGACATCCAGGCCGACGGCACCTATCAGAAGATCGCCGACACCTATTTCGGCCAGGACGTCTCGAAGTAAGTCTTGGGAATTCCCCTCCCCAACCCCTCCCCACAAGGGGGAGGGGCTTTCCGCGAACGCCTCGCCTGATAACGGAGTGAGGCGGCTGCCGCGTCCAGTCTCCCCCCTTGTGGGGGAGATGGCCGGCAGGCCAGAGGGGGACTTTTTGACGGAGCCCCCGTCACAACCTGAGAGAACACCCCAATGCCGCACTGGCTCGACCTGATGCTGGACCTCGCTACCGACCCTTCTCTGGGCCGGGGTGAAGTTCACCATTCCCCTGACGCTGCTGTCGTTTGCATTCGGCATCACGCTCGGCCTGATCACAGCCGTCACGCGGCTGTTTGCGGCGAAGCCTCTGGTGCTGGTCGCGCACTTCTATGTGTGGGTGATCCGTGGCACGCCGCTTCTGGTGCAGCTCTTCGTCATCTTTTACGGCCTGCCAAGCGTCGGCATCCTGCTCGATGCCTTTTCGGCGGCCCTGATCGGCTTCACGCTGAATGTCGGCGCCTATACTTCCGAGATCATCCGTGCGGCGATCTCGTCCGGTGCCGAAGGGACAATGGGAGGCGGCCTATTCGACCGGCATGACCTGGGGTCAGGCCATGCGCCGCACCATCCTGCCGCAGGCCGGTCGCGTCGCCGTGCCGCCGCTGTCCAACACCTTCATCTCGCTGGTGAAAGATACCTCGCTTGCCGCCGCCATCACCGTGCCGGAGCTCTTCCAGACGGCCCAGCGCATCGTCGCCACGACCTACGAGCCGCTGATCCTCTATATCGAGGCGGCGCTCATCTACCTGGCGCTCAGCTCCGTTCTGTCGGCGCTGCAGGCGCGGCTCGAAACCCGCTTCGCCCGTTATGGCGGCATGCTGGAGTCCATCAGATGATCACGCTCTCCCATATCGTCAAACGCTTCGGCGACGCGACCATCCTGAACGACATCTCGCTCACCATCCCCGAAGGCAGTGTGACGGCGCTCGTCGGCCCCTCCGGCGGCGGCAAGAGCACGCTGTTGCGTTCCATCAACCTTCTGGAGCAGCCGACATCCGGCCGGGTGCAGATCGGCGCGCACGGCGATCGACTTCTCGCCGGGCCGCAAGGTCGCCTTGGCCGAGACTCCAGCAGTTGCGTTGCGGCAGACCGGCATGGTCTTCCAGAATTTCCAGCTTTTCCCGCATCGGACCGCGATCGAGAATGTCATGGAAGGTCTGATCACGGTGCAGAAATGGTCGCGCGACAAGGCCCATGCCCGCGCCACAGAGCTTCTGCAAAAGGTCGGCATGGCCCACAAGGCTGATGCCTGGCCGTCGGAACTGTCAGGCGGCCAGCAGCAGCGCGTGGCGATCGCACGTGCCCTTGCGCCTTCGCCGAAAGTCCTGCTCTGCGACGAGCCGACCTCGGCGCTCGATCCGGAACTGGCGCGAAGAGGTGGTCGACGTGCTGAGCCGGCTCGCCCGCGAGGGCACGACCATGGTCATGGCAACGCACGATCTGCGCCTTGCCTCGAAGATTGCACAGCCAGGTGGTGTTCCTGGAAGCGGGCGTGGTGGTCGAAACCGGGACCGGCGAGCAGATCTTCCGCAACCCTGAGCGCGAGCGCACGAAGCGCTTCGTCTCCTCGATCAGTGCGGCCCAGGCCCTTTGATCGGTGGCGCTCGACGCGCCGCAGTCGACACGGAAATACGAAGAAGGGCGGCGCGATCTCTCGCGCCGCCCTTCTCATGTGTTGGATCGGACCTGATCCGCTGGATCAGAACTCCTGCCAGTCGCCATTGACCGCGGCATTGCCGTGGAAGGCGGTGGCGAGCTTGCGCCCCAGCGCCTTGGCCGGCGACGGCCGATGGGTCTCTGCAGCAGTGGCCGCACGGGGACGCGACCCAACCGGTGCGCCGTGGTCCACCACCCTGAACTGGGCGAGAAGACCGTTCAAGGCCACGACTTCCTGCGCCAGACCGTAGCTCGCAGCCGTCGTCTCTTCGACCATGGCGGCGTTCTTCTGCGTGTCCTGGTCCATCTGGTTCACAGCCGTGTTGATCTGCTGCAGACCCGACGACTGCTCCTGGGCAGATTCGACGATGGCAAGCACATGGCGGTTGATTTCCTGGACTTCGGCAACGATCGTTTCCAGCGCCTTACCGGTATGGCCAACCAGCTGCACGCCTTCCTGAACCTGCTCGTTGGAGGTCGTGATCAGCGACTTGATCTCCTTCGCAGCTGTGGCAGAGCGCTGAGCAAGTTCACGCACTTCCTGGGCAACGACCGCAAAACCCTTGCCAGCTTCGCCAGCGCGGGCAGCCTCGACGCCGGCATTCAGCGCCAGCAGGTTGGTCTGGAAGGCGATTTCATCAATGACGCCGATGATGTTGGAGATCGACTGCGAGGACTGCTCGATCTTCTCCATCGCAATGACGGCGCGGCGGACGATATCGCCCGATTCCTCGGCACCAGACTTGGCGCGCGAGACGAGCTGGCCGGCTTCCTGGGCGCGCTTGGTCGAGTCCTTGACGGTGGTGGTGATTTCCTCGAGTGCTGCAGCCGTCTCTTCGACGGCCGCGGCCTGCTGTTCGGTGCGCTTGGAGAGATCGTCTGCGGCAGACTTGATCTCGTTCGAGCCCGCATCGATGCCACGGGCATTGGCCGCGACCCGCGACAGCGTATCCTCGAGCTTCGAGGCCGAGTTGTTGAAGTCCGTGCGCACGCCGTCGAGCGAGGCGACGAAGGGCTGCTGGATTGCCGGCGGCCAGCTGGCCAAGCACGTCGGAAAGCGCGGTGAGCGCTTCGGTCTGCTCCGCCTCGATGCGGGCCTGTTCGCTGGCCCGGCGGGCCTGCTCCTCGGCCGTCGTCTGGCGCTGGGCCTCGGCCTCCTGCTCCAGCCGGACGTTTTCCCGCGCCGCATCGCCGCGGAAGATTTCCGCGGCCTGGGCGATCTGACCAATTTCGTCCGACCGATCGAGGCCGGGGATATCCTCCTCGACATTGCCGGCAGCGAGACCGGCAAGACGGGCGCGCAGGCGAAGCATTGGCCGTGTGATCCCGACCTGCGAGATATAGAGCGCGACGGCAAAGGCGATGACGAGGCCGATGGCGACACCGGCCACGCTGGACCAGGTCGTCGACTGAACGGAAGCGCCGAGTGCGGCTGTCCCATCGGTCAGCAGAGCCTGCATGGCCTGATTGTGATTGCCGCTCAGCGTCGAGAGCTGGCCGAACAGCTCTTCATGCTGGCTCTGCAGTTCAGTGACCTTGGCCGTATCGCCGGCTGCGGCAGCGGCCAGCATCTGGTCTAGATTGTCCTTCAACTCGCCGACAAATCCGATCAGTTCCTTCATGGCATCCGCCCGGCTCGGGAGCTCATTGCTGACCCGGCCATAGCGCTCATAGGCCGTCTTGAAGTTCTTCTCGTAGCGCTCGCCCAGAGCCTTGTACGCTTCGGAATTCGGATCCATGTCGGCCATGCGCAGCGACATCGAGACGGAGGTCCAGATGGCAGCAGAGGCGCGTGCACCGAGGATGGTCAGATCGGTCTCGCGGGTGAGCAGGCTCTGATAGCTCTGGTTCGTGGAATTGAGAGCGACCGCCAACCAGGCGGAGGTGGCGGTAGACATGATTGCCAGAACGAGCAGGGCGCACAGCACCTTGCTTCTGATCGTGAGCTTTTCCAACATGAAGTGTTCCTTTCGGGCACGAATAACGTGGAGCCAGGGCGCAGGACGTCGCGCCGCCGCTGCATGTGACTGCAGCGCCGATCGACACCGTTCGCAGGTAAGGCTGCGCTTTTGACGCCCCTGAACCACAAATCGAAAATAGTTGGGAAGCCCATTCATTGGGCCAAAGAACGAGACCTGCGGTGACCGGAAGCACACCGCCCGACAGGATCTCAGATGTGAAAACCCGTCACGGCCGGCATGTCCATCGGAGGTCAACCGCGAAGAACAAGGACTGCGCAGAAGACAATTTCATCCGCGACCATTTGTCGAAAATACGAATATCGAGATATCGTGAACAAATGGTTAGAGCCGGCACCGCCGGTTGTGTCCGGCGCAGCACATGCTCTCCAGAAATCACACCGGCGGGTCGGTCACGAAAGGCATGATGTCGACCCCATCTCCGGGAAACACCGTGATATGTGGATGGTCGACGAAGAGCTGCGCGGCGACCTCAGCCGTCTCGGCTTCAACAATCAGATAGCCGCAAATGGCGTTCGCCGCCGGCGAGACGCCGGCCCGCGTGACCCGCGTCGTCTTGCCGACCATGCCGCCTCGATTGACGATGGCTGCCGCATTGCGCTCTTCCCACTCGATCCATTGGGGAATGCCGGCGGCATCGATGGCATCCTGCTCAGCCTTGGGCAGGTTGCGAAAGCGCGCGAAATCCTCGTGCTTCATCGTGTAGACGGCGAGAAATTTCGGCATGTTGGCGGCTCCGGGTCGGTTAAGGACATGCCGGAGGCTAGCGCTTCGGGGGACCGAAGTCACCCGAAGCCTTGGCGATTAGCCGCGACCGCGATAGGGCGCGACGCCCTGGTCGGGCAGCCAGAGGCCCTTGGGCGGCTCGCCCGTCTGCCAGAAGACGTCGATCGGGATGCCGCCGCGCGGATACCAGTAGGCGCCGATCCGCAGCCACTTGGGATCGAGAAGCTCGACGATGCGCTTGGCGATATAGACCGAGCAGTCCTCGTGGAAGGCGCCATGATTGCGGAAGGAAAAGAGGAAGAGCTTCAAGGACTTCGATTCCACCAGCCAGTCGCCGGGGATGTAGTCGATGACGATATGGGCGAAATCCGGCTGTCCGGTCATCGGGCAGAGAGAGGTGAATTCGGGCGCGGTGAAACGCACGACATAGTCCGTGCCGGCATTGCCGTTCGGAACGCGCTCCATCACTGCGGTTTCCGGGCTGGTTGGGGCGTCCACGCTCTGGCCAAGCTGGGTCAACCCGGATGTATCGGTCTTGCTCATGGGATATCCTTTTATTCTCAACGTCCGAATTCGATGCCGGCGCCATGCGCCATCTCGTTCTCGGGCTCGACATGAATGGTGACGCGGGTGCCGGGTACCGCATTGTGCACGGCCATTTCCAGCCGGTCGCAGATGACATGCGCATCGCGCACCGTCATCTTCGATGGCACGACCAGATCGAAGGCAACGAAGGTCGCAGCCCCTGCCCGGCGGGAGCGCAGATAATGCACGCCGAGCGAGCCTTGCGAATTCTCCTTGATTGCCTGGCGGATGGCCTCAGCCTCATCCGGTGACACGGCGATGTCCATCAGGCCTGCCACAGACTGCGCAATCACCTTCCAGCCCTGCCAGATGATGTTGAGCGCCACGAGGATCGCGAGCACCGGATCGAGGATGGCGTAGCCGGTGGCGAGCACCAGAAGAAGACCGATGATGACGCCGATCGAGGTGACCACATCGGACATGATGTGCTGACCATCGGCCGACAGCGCCGGCGAGCGATGGCTGCGCCCGACGCGGATCAGGAGTGTCGCCCAGGCAGCATTGATGACAGCAGCAAGTCCGTTGATCGCCAAGCCGAGGAATGGCGCCTCCGGCAGAGTGGGGTTCTGCAGGGCAGGCACCGCCTCACGGATGATCAGCAAGGCGGCGACCACGATCAGCACGCCTTCGAGAACCGCCGAGAGATATTCCGCCTTGTGATGACCATAGGGGTGATCGTCATCGGCCGGCTTCTGCGCATAACGAATAACGAAATAGGCGATGAAGGCGGCAATCACATTGACGGTCGACTCCAACCCGTCGGAGAGCAGCGCGACCGAGCCGGTGACCCACCAGGCAAGAAGCTTCAGCCCCATGACCCCGAAGGCGAGCGGAATGCCCCAGAAGGCGATGCGCCGCACCAGATTACTGTCTTCAGCCGCCATGGCCATCTTCCCTGCAGATGCGAGTGAATTGCAGCAGCAATTCCAAAAACGACAAAACCGCCCGGCAAAGCGGGCGGTTCGTTTGAATGTCGGCAGTGTAATGGCGAAGGGTTAAGGCGAGGTCAAGGCGGAATGAACGGTGTACACAGCGGGGTGTGTGACGAGAATTGAGCAGGTCCTTGCTGCAATACAGTGATTTTGAGATACTACCGATATCAACAAGCGGAGACCGCCATGTCGACGATCACCATCGCGATTACCGACGCCATGAAGGAGTGGATCGACGCGAAGGCGCAGAGCGGTGACTTCCAAGGTCCGGCTGACTATGTCGTTGATCTCATAAGGCGGGAGCAAGAGCGCGCCAACAAGATCACATCAATGCAGGCATTGGTGGACGAAGGCCTAGCCAGCGGCATTGGCCACCGATCCAAGCAAGAGTTGCTCGAAGCCGCCCTCACCAACGTCCGGGCCAGGCGCGAAGGATAACATGGTTTATCGGCTAACATCAAAAGCCGAACTTGACATCATCGCCATTGCGGAAGTGGGCCTGTCCCGATGGGGCCGAGCACTGGCGGAGGAGTATATAGATGGGCTCTATGCACTCTTTGACCGGATTGCCTCCTCACCGCGCATGGCGAGAGAGCGAAACGAACTGACTCCGCCAGTTCGGGTCCAGCGCTACAGGGCGCATCTGGTTCTCTATCTAGTTGAAGGCGACGACATCCTCATTGTACGCCTTCGCCATGGCCGGGAAGACTGGCAGTCAGACCTGTAGAGAAGCTGTCTCAGCGCGGCCTTTTCAAGCCGCGCCCCGCCCTCGCCTCCTCAGGCCGCCTTCACCTTCTTCCGCTTCGCCAGCTTCTCCACGACGTTTTCGATCATGCGCATGCCGGCGTCGCCGCCGAGTGTCATGATCGATTCCGGGTGGAACTGGACGGCGGCGACCGGTTCCTTCGCGTGTTCGATGCCCATGATCGTGCCATCCTCGCTTTCCGCCGTGATGATGAAATCACGGTGCAGCGTCGCCGGATCGGCAAAGATCGAGTGATAGCGGCCGACGGTGACCTCCTTGCCCAGGCCTTCGAAGACGAGGCCGGGTTCGAGCACGCGGATGCGCGACGGCTTGCCATGCATGGGGATTGCAAGTTGGCGCAGGTCGCCGCCATAGGCTTCGGCCAGCGCCTGCAGGCCGAGGCAGACGCCGAAGATCGGAAGCTCGCGGGCGCGGGCCTTCTTGATCGTCGCCTTGCAGTCGAAATCCGTGGGCGAACCGGGACCGGGCGAGAGCACGACGAGATCCGGGTTGAGACGATCGAAGATCTCCTCCGGCACCGGCGTGCGCACGGTGTTCACGGTGGCGCCGGTCTGGCGGAAATAATTGGCGAGCGTGTGGACGAAACTATCCTCGTGGTCGACGAGCAGGATGTTGACGCCCTCGCCCACGCGCGCCACGCCGCGCTTGGACTTCGGATCGGACTTGGCGTCGCGGATGGCGGCGATCATGGCGGAGGCCTTCAATTCGGTTTCGGCTTCTTCTTCCTCGGGGTCGCTGTCATTGAGCAATGTGGCACCGGCGCGCACCTCGGCAATGCCGTCCTTGATGCGCACGGTGCGCAGCGTCAGCCCCGTGTTCATATCGCCGTTGAAGCCGACCATGCCGATCGCGCCGCCATACCAGGCGCGCGGGCTCTTCTCGTGTTTCTCGATGAAACGCATGGCCCAAAGTTTTGGCGCACCGGTGACCGTCACCGCCCAGGCATGAGACAGGAAGCCATCGAAGGCATCCATGCCGTCGCGGAGCCGCCCCTCGATGTGGTCGACCGTGTGGATGAGGCGCGAATACATCTCGATCTGGCGACGGCCGATGACCTTGACCGAACCCGGCTCGCAGACGCGGGACTTGTCGTTGCGGTCGACGTCGGAGCACATGGTGAGCTCGCTCTCGTCCTTCTTGGAATTCAAGAGCTTCAGGATCTGCGCCGAATCCTCGATCGGATCGGCACCGCGCTTGATCGTGCCGGAGATCGGGCAGGTCTCGATGCGGCGACCATTGACCCGCACGAACATCTCCGGCGAGGCGCCGACGAGATATTCCTGGTTTCCGAGATTGATGAAGAAGGAATAGGGCGAGGGATTGATTTCCTTCAGCCGCTTGGAGATCTGCGACGGTTTTGAATCGCAGCGCTCCATGAACTTCTGGCCGGGAACGACTTCGAACAGGTCGCCCTTGCGGAAGCTCTCCTTGGCCTTGGTGACGAGTTCGGCATATTCGCCGGGACGGTGGTCACCGCGCGGCGGGATCGTATCGACGTGCTTGAATGGTTCAGGCGCGATCTCTTCCCGTTGGCCGACGGTCGTCACATCGCCCTTGGTGAAGTCGTAGCGATCGATCCAGGCCTTGGCCGAATAGTGGTCGACGACGAGGATCTCGTCGGGCAGGAAGAGCACCATGTCGCGCTGGTCATCGGGACGGGTGAGCTTCAGGTCGATGGCGTCGAACTGGAAGGCGAGATCATAGCCGAAGGCGCCGAACAGGCCGATCGCGGCGTCTTCTTCCGAATAGAAGAGTGCGGTGATCGCCCGCAGCACCGTAAAGACCGTCGGCATCTTCGAGCGCTCTTCTTCGGTGAAGACGCGCGACGGCAGCTTCACGTCGAGATCAAGCCGTGTCGCGGTGCGGGCACCCAGTGCCAGATCGTCGACCGAAGCCAGAGCCTCGGCGATCATGGTGAGCAGCGCTTCGCCGCGGCCGTTATACGCTTCGATCCAGACCTTGCGGCCGAAAGAGGAAATCCCGAGCGGCGGATCGACGATCGCCGTGTCCCAGCGGGTGTAGCGACCGGGATATTCGTAGTTCGAGGAAAAGACGGCACCACGCCGCTCGTCGAGCTTGTCGACATAGCTGGAAACGGCATCGGCATAGGGTGTGGGACGCCGCTTGCGCGAAACGGTGACACCGCCGCGCGTCTGATAGGCTTCCGAACCGTCTTCCTGCAATATCGTCGACATGTCTGTCCTTTTCCGTTCTTCGAGGCCCTCTCCCGGCGCCTTGAATACAAAAAAGCCGCCTCAGGAGTGTGTCCGGGCGGCTTTGGGATCAATCGTCTGAAGACATGACTGGTCAAGGCCGCGTTAGCGTGCCCACCACCAAGCAAAGGTCTTCGAAACGATCTTCATGGGCGTTTTGATAACCCGAGGCGCAGCCGCGCGCAAGCGGGATTTCAGCGGAGAAAAATCGAACCTTTTGCGGCTCGCGCCGTTGTCGCCACGGGGCCAAGCATGGGAGCGGCGATGAGGACTGTAACGCGCCTGACACTGATATGGCTTGCAGCAACCGGTGTAACCCTGCCGCAGACTGGTCCGGCGCCTGTGCCGAAACCCGGTGAGCAGACGGTCGAAAGCGGATCAGAGGCCACGACCAAGCCGGACGACGGGAGAACGGCAGCAGATCCCGGCGAGCAACCCGCCCTGCCCTCCGATAATGCTCCCAAACCGTTGGCGGACCCGCGCGACGAGGCGGATCCGGCGCCGTCGGACGCGGAGAAACCCGAAGCGAAACCTGAGACACCTAGCCCTGATCCCGAAGCCGACGTGAAGGAAAGCCCGGCGAAACCAGAGGCCGTGACACCGCCGCCCCCACCCGACCCCGCCCCGGTCTCGGAAACGCCGGAAGACCTGGCGCTGTGCCTGAAGGACCTGAAGGCGATTGGCGCTGATTTCAGTCAGGAAAAGACAATCGACGGAGAGTTCGGCTGTGGCATCGCCCATCCGGTCACCGTTCGCCGCATCCTGCCCGAGGTGGCCCTGGAGCCGGAAGCCACGCTGCGCTGCGAGACGGCGCTCAGCCTTGCCCGCATGACCCGCGACATGCTGATCCCGGCAGCGGCCCGCGCATTCCCGGACAAGCCGAAGCTCTCGGGCGTCAGCCAGGCGTCGGGTTACGTCTGCCGCAAGCGTAACAGCGCAAACGACGGCAAGATTTCCGAGCACGCCCATGGCAATGCCCTCGACATCGCAGGCTTGAGTTTCGGCGATGAAAAGATGCCGGTGATGATCGCGAGACAAGACGACGGCACGGCGGAAGCGGCTTTCCAACGCGCCTTCAACGCCCTCGCCTGCCTGTATTTCACCACGGTTCTGTCACCCGGCAGCGACGCCACGCATCAGGACCACATGCATCTGGATGTCATCGAACGGAAGAACCGGTTTCGGTATTGCCGGTGAACGAAAAACGGCGGCGCCCGGATGGGACGCCGCCGCAGGCGGTGGAAACGGGTGTCCGGTTAGAACTTCTGGGTGAGCGAGATTTTGAAGGTCGTGCCGGCTTCCGAATAGAAGGCCACCGGCTGATTGGCCGAGCTCGCCGTATTTGGGTTCACCGATTCAACCCCCACAGCATTCCAGTAGGTCTTGTCGAAGATGTTGTAGACGCCCGCCTGGATCCGAAGTCCCTTGACGGCTTCCGGTTCCCACCAGCCGGAAACATTGAAGATGCCATAACCCGGCGCATCGAAGGTGTTGGCGACATGGTCATCCGGCATGGCGGCAGAGAAGATGCCCGTCAACTGGGTACCCCAGGTTTCCTGCTCGTAGCCAAGACTCAGAATAGCCTTGAGCGGCGCCACGCTGCGCAGTCGCTTGTTCGTATCACCATATTCGCCATAGGCGACGGCAATGGAGCCCTCGGTAAAGAAGCCGTTGGCAAAGTCCTTGCGCGCCTTGATCTCGGCACCGGAGATCCGCGCGTCGCGGACGTTCTCATAGGTGAAGAGGCTTGCCGGCTGCGGAGAGACGCCGACGCGGGTCACGTTGTTGATGAAGTTATCATACATATTGTGGAACACGGTCACGCCGCCATTGAAGTCGCCCGTATTCCACTTCGCGCCGACTTCGAAACCGTGTCCGGTTTCGGCCTCAAGGTCGGCATTGCCGATGCTGGCATAGCCGCCCAGCGTATTGGTGAAGTTGCCGTAGAGCTCGTCTACCGTCGGAGCACGATAGGCCATCGCCCACTGAGCGAAGACACCCACGCTTTCCGTCACCTGGTATTCGGCGAGCAGCTTCGGTGAGAAATTGCTGTCGCTGAACGACTTCGGAAGACCAAAGGCAGCGTATCCGGTGTTGCCGCTATAAGCTGCGGATTCCTGTGGCTGATAGTCATGGAAGTCGAAACGGATGCCCGGTGTCAGAGAGAAACCGCTGTCGCCAAAGCTGATCTGGTCTTCGACCGAAAACCCGATCGTGGTCCCGTCGACATCCGGCGCATCGGACTGAGAAACGACCGTCGTCGAGGCGGGGGAGACGGAGATATACTGGTGGGTATCGAATATCGTGGCGTTGCCACGCAGCCGAAGCTGATGGCTCAGGCTTCCCGTATCAAACTCGGATACCAGCGAGCCGATGAGCCCGAAGTCGTCTTCCTGGGCTTCGTTGCCGCGCAGATATTGCGTTCCGCTGTTACGCAGACCGGACGAGCCGGCGTCCTTGGTAAGCTGCTGCCAATAGAGGCGGAGGCTGGCCGCCTGGACGAGGGTGTCGGTGGACGGCGCCTCATAGGCATAGTCAAGGGACACGCGTTCACGCTTGACATCATCCCAGCCGAAATAGGCATCCGATCGGAAGGTTGAGGCTGCGGTGCCTGTGGTAAAGGTGGAGGACTGCAGCGTCTTCAGATTGCTGTCGCTCGTGTAGTCATAGCGCTCTGCCGTCAGGCCGATCGTATGACCACCCTCCAGCTTCTGCCGGAACTTGAAGAGCAGGTTGTTGCGGACAAAGTCCATCGGATTGGGCTCTGTGCGCGAGCTCCCGTAGATATCCGCAGTCCCCTGGTTATCGGTCTCGTGACCACGAGTATAGGAGCCTTGGAACAGCACGGAGGTATTCTCAACTCGCTTGGCGATGGCCACGGAATTGCTGAAGCTCTTGTCTTCGCTATCGTAACCGGTCTTGGCAACACCACCCCAATCGCGGCCTTCGCCGATCACATCCTCTGGCTCCAGCGTGCGTGCGGCCAGCGCGCCACCAAGGGCGCCCGAACCAACCTTGCTGGAATCCGCACCACGGAGAACATCAAGGCCGGCGAGAGAATCCACGTCGAAGCTATCTGGCTGACCGTTGATGCCTGTCGTCGGCGAGCTGGACCCGGTGCGAGCGATGCTCTGCAGGAACGGAACCGGGATCTCGTCGACCAGAACGGCGATACGAGCGCCGGTGAGGCCGCGGATGAACAAACCGCCAGCCCGGCCTGGCTTCGCCTTGATGAAATCGACACCGACTTCCGTCGTGCTGCCGAGGTCACTCAGATCCTTGATCTCCTTTTCCCGGATCGTATCCGCCGTCGTCTCCGTCGCCAGCGGCGTATCGGCCACCGAGCCTGCCTTCACCCGTTTGCCCTTGAC
Source organism: Allorhizobium sp. (assembly GCA_965283865.1). Lineage (GTDB taxonomy): Bacteria > Pseudomonadota > Alphaproteobacteria > Rhizobiales > Rhizobiaceae > Allorhizobium. The sequence goes on along the minus strand of CBDIQA010000001.1, from coordinate 1,897,618 downwards.
CACAATCGTCTGCAGCTGCGTCTCGTCGCCCGTGGTCGTCGTAGCGTCCTGGGCGTGGGCGGGGAGGATGGCAGAGCTGGCCACAAGAGCCGTGCAGGCAAGCAGGAGGGGGCGGAGAGACCGGGAGCCCATGCGAATGTCCTTTCAAAAGGCCAGCAGAAACTGATCCCGCACCCGGGGTTGGGGTGCAGGCTGGCCGAACGTGATTGCGTCAAAATCGGGGCGGAGCTGAAATTTCCGCCGTAATCACGCCGTATAAAACATGATTATGTGAGTCAACATATAAAACATGATTCCTTTAATCATGAATTGTGATCCGCGTCACCGTGGCGGAAATATCACAAATACCCGTTAGTTTCCGGAGGCTAGAACAGTCCCTCGATCGCCCCTAGCGCGTCGAGGCGGATACGCTCGGAGGATGGCACGCGGGGCAGGCCCGGCATGGTCATGATCTCACCGGTGATCGCCACGATGAAACCGGCGCCGGCGGAAAGACGGACTTCCCGCACATGCACGGCATGGCCCTCCGGTGCGCCGCGCAACGTGGGATCGGTGGAGAAGGAATACTGCGTCTTCGCGATGCAAACCGGGAGATCGCCATATCCCTGGCGTTCCCAGTCGGCGAGTTGCTCACGCACCGCCTTGTCGGCCGTGACCTCGCCGGCCCGATAGATCTCGGCGGCAACCCGCTCGATCTTGGAGAAAAGCGGCATGGCATCCGGATAAAGCGGATGGAAGCTGGACGGGCTGTCGGCGATCCGCACCACCGCCTCGGCAAGATCCGTGATGCCGGCGGAGCCATCCGCCCAATGTCGGGACAGCACAGCCTCGGCGCCGACCCCCTTGGCAACCGCCTTCACGGCGGCAATCTCGGCGTTTGTATCGCTGGTGAAATGGTTGATCGCAACGACTGCCGGCACGCCGAACTTGGCGAGGTTTTCCAGATGCCGGGCGAGGTTCACAGCGCCCCGCTCGACGGCGGCGACATCCTCGTGAGAGAGATCCTTCTTGGCGACACCGCCATTCATCTTGAGCGCCCTGACCGTCGCGACGATGACGACGGCGACGATGATGAGACCAGCCTTCCGGCATTTGATGTCGAAGAACTTTTCCGCGCCGAGATCCGCACCAAAACCGGCTTCGGTCACGACATAATCGCCGAGCTTCAGCGCCGTCTTCGTCGCGATGACCGAATTGCACCCATGGGCGATATTGGCGAAGGGACCGCCATGCACGAGCGCCGGATTGTTCTCAAGCGTCTGCACGAGGTTTGGCTGAAGCGCCTCCTTGAGCAGCACGGCCATGGCGCCGTCGGCCTTGAGATCCCGGGCAAAGACCGGCGTCTTGTCGCGACGATAGCCGATGATGATATTGCCCAGCCGCTTTTCCAGATCCTTGAGATCCATCGACAGACAGAGGATCGCCATGACTTCCGAAGCCACCGTGATGTCGAAGCCTGCCTCGCGCGGGAAACCGTTCGAGGCACCGCCGAGCGAGGTGACGATCTGGCGCAGCGCCCGGTCGTTCATGTCCATCACCCGCCGCCAGGTGATGCGGCGCGTGTCGATCTCCAGTTCGTTGCCCCAATAGATGTGATTGTCGATGAGCGCCGAAAGCAGATTATGCGCCGAGGTGATGGCGTGAAAATCGCCGGTGAAATGGAGGTTGATATCCTCCATCGGCACGACCTGCGCATAACCGCCGCCCGCCGCCCCGCCCTTCACCCCGAAACAGGGCCCGAGCGAAGGTTCGCGAATGCAGATCACGGCCTTTTTGCCGATCCGGTTCAAGCCATCGCCGAGCCCGACCGTGGTTGTCGTCTTGCCCTCGCCTGCCGGTGTCGGGTTGATGGCGGTGACGAGGATCAGCTTGCCGTCCGGCCGGTCGGCGAGCGACTGGATGAACGGAGCCGAGATCTTCGCCTTGTCATGGCCGTAGGGAATGAGGCTTTCGGAGGGAATGCCGAGCTTGCAACCAATCTCCTGGATCGGCCGCTTGGACGCCGCACGGGCGATATCGATGTCGGATGCCACGGTCATGTTCCCCCCTGCCTTCTGTTGGCCGGAGGATCGGACGGCGCGGCCCAACTGGCAAGCAGGTAGGCGGACTTTATTCACAGCGAAACCGATTTGCCCAAAACCGACATGCCGCAAAAATCGCCCTCTTGCCTGAGAAGGCAACGATGTAATATTTGCGCCGCAACAATTGCCCTTAAGAGGACGCCTTGATGAAATCGCTGGAATTGCTGATCGAGAAAATCATCCTGTCGAGCCGCTGGATCCTGGTGGTCTTCTATCTCGGCCTGGTCGCAGCACTGGCCGTCTATGCCGTCTCCTTCGGCTACAAATTCCTGAAGATCGCCCAGAATGTCTTCGTCTATGAAGACTTCGAGATGATCCTCGCCATGCTGGCGCTGATTGACGCGGCGCTCGTGGCGAGCCTGATCGTCATGGTGATGATCTCCGGCTATGAGAACTTCGTCAGCCGTTTCGACGAGGCCGATGACCAGGTTTCCTTCCTCGGCAAGCTCGATGCCGGCAGCCTGAAGATCAAGGTCGCCTCCTCGATCGTCGCCATCTCCTCGATCCACCTGCTGCAGGTCTTCCTCAACGCCAACCAGTATACCGACGGCAAGCTGATGTGGCTGACGCTGATCCACCTCGCCTTCGTCGTCTCGGCGGTGATGCTGGGTTATCTGGAAGTGATGATGAACGGCAAGAAAAAGAGCAGCGACGCCGACAAGATCTGAGGCGCTTTTAGTTCGCCGATGAAAGTTGCGCGAGGGGTACCCCCCTCTGCCCTGCCGGGCATCTCCCCCACACGGGGGGAGAGCGAAATGCGGCCACCGCCGTATGATGCATCAGAGGTGTTTGAACCGGGCAACCAATCACGCGGCGATTGGCGCCGGGCACCCACTCTCCCCCCGTGTGGGGGAGATGTCACGCAGTGACAGAGGGGGGTGTCCCCACGCTGCAGCTCAAGCCGACCTCAACCCTCCCCAATCGCAATCAAACTCGCATTGCCGCCAGCGGCCGCCGTATTCACCGATATCACCTGCTCGACTGCAAACCGGCTGAGATAAGCCGGACCACCCGCCTTGAAGCCGGTGCCGGACATGCCGGAACCACCAAAGGGCTGGGTGCCGACAACGGCGCCGATCATGTTGCGGTTCACATAGATATTGCCGGTATCCAGCGCTTCCGTGACGGTGCGGATCGTCGCTTCGATGCGGCTGTGCACGCCAAGCGTCAAGCCGTAACCGGTCGCATCGATCGACGCGATGACCTGGTCGAGGGCCTTCGCCTTCCAGCGCACGACATGGAGCACGGGGCCGAAGATCTCCTTGGTCAGCGCCTCGGGGCGGTCGAGTTCGACGATATGCGGGGCGAAGAAATTGCCGCTTGCGGGCACCTTGCCGGCATAGCGCACCTTCTGGCTCCGCTTCATCTCGGCGATATGAGCCTCCAGCATCGCCTTCTGCTTCTCGTCGATGACAGGGCCGATATCCGTGGTGATCTCCAGCGGATTGCCGATGTTCAGCTCGCGGGCCGCCCCTTCGATCATCTCCAGCATGCCAGCGGCAATGTCTTCCTGCAGATAAAGGATGCGGAGCGCCGAGCAGCGCTGGCCAGCCGAGCGGAAGGCGGAAAGCACGACATCGTCGGCTACCTGTTCGGCAAGCGCCGTCGCATCGACGATCATGGCGTTGAGACCACCGGTTTCGGCAATCAGCGGCACGATCGGGCCGTCCTTGGCAGCAAGCGTCCGGTTGATCGCCTGGGCGGTCGCCGTCGAGCCGGTAAAGGCGATGCCGGCAAGCTTCGGATGGGCGGCGATCGCGGCCCCGACATCGCCGGCACCGGGCAAGAGCATCAGCACGTCCTCAGGCACACCCGCCTTGTGGAACAGCTTGACCGCCTCAAAGGCGATCAGCGGCGTCTGGGGTGCAGGCTTGGCGACAACGGCATTGCCGGCGACGAGGGCAGCAGAAACCTGACCGAGGAAGATGGCGAGCGGGAAATTCCACGGCGAGATGCAGGCGAAGACACCACGGCCGCGCCAGGAGAGCCGGTTGAGTTCGCCGGTCGGGCCCGGCATGACCTCCGCCTCGCCGAACTGGCGGCGGGCCTGATCGGCATAGTAGCGGCAGAAATCGACCGCCTCGCGGATTTCGGCGACGCCATCATCCAGTGTCTTGCCTGCTTCGAGTGCCAGCAGCGACAACAGGCGATCACGATCGGCCTCCATCAGGTCGGCCATCTTGTCGAGGGTCGCAGCACGCTCCTCAACGGGCAGGCGCGACCAGCGGGCAAAGCCCTTTCGGCCAGCGGCAAAGGCACGATCGACATCGGCAGGCGTCGCGTTGCGCACGGTGCCAACCTTGCGGGAACGATCCGCGGGCGAGAACACCGGCTCGTCGCTCGTCGCGCCGGTTGCACCCGGCACCAGCGGATGAGCCGCGATCTCGGCCAGCGGCTCGCCGATGCGGGCCATCAGCTGATCCAGATTGTCGCGATGGCCGAATTCGAAGCCGGCGCTGTTCCGGCGATCGCCGTAGAGACCCAAGGGCATCGGGATCTGGCTGTGGCGGGCGCTCTGGCCATTTCCGAGGCCGAGCTTTTCCGTCGGGCGTTCGAGCAGCACCGAAACCGGAATATTCTTGTCGCCGGCAACGGCGACGAAGGACGAATTCGCGCCATTTTCAAGCAGACGGCGAACGAGATAGGCGAGCAGGTCGCGATAGCCACCGACGGGTGCATAGATGCGGCAGGCGATGCGGTCATTGCCGGAGAGAAGCGTGTCGTAGAGCGCCTCGCCCATGCCATGCAGGCGCTGGAATTCGAAGCCTGTGCGGTCAGTTCCGGCCAGTTCGATGATGGTCGAGACGGTGAGCGCATTGTGGGTCGCGAATTGCGGGAAGATGCGCGCGCGCTCTTCCATCAGCTTGGCCGCGCAATGCAGATAGGAGAGATCTGTCGCAGGCTTGCGGGTCCAGACCGGGTAGTCGTCGAGACCGCGCTCCTGGGCGCGCTTCACTTCGGTATCCCAATAGGCGCCCTTGACCAGGCGCACCATCATCCGGCGGCCATATTGCTGGCAGAGGCTGTCGATGTAATCGATCACCTGCGGCGCGCGCTTCTGGTAGGCCTGGATCGCGAGACCGAACCCGTCCCAGCCTGATAGCGACGGATCGGCAAAGACGGCAGCGATCACGTCGAGCGAGAGTTCGAGACGATCGGCCTCTTCGGCATCGACAGTGAAGTTGAGCTGATGCGCCTTGGCCATTTGGGCAAGCTTCAGGAGGTCAGGCACCAGCTCGCGCATGACACGGTCGCGATGGGGTGCGAGATAACGCGGATGGAGTGCCGACAGTTTGACCGAGATGCCCATGCGGTTTGGCAGTTGCTGGCTCTTGCCGAACTTCGCCATATGCGCGCCGATCGCCTCGATGGCGCTCGCATAGGACTGGAAGTAACGCTTGGCGTCTTCAGCGGTGCGGGCGCCCTCGCCCAGCATGTCGAAGGAGTGGCGATAACCGCGCTCTTCGCTCTTTGCCGCACGCGACAGCGCGTCCTTGATGGTTTCGCCGAGCACGAAGTGATGGCCGAGGAAGCGCATCGCCTGCTTGGTGGCAGACCGCACGGTGGGCAGGCCAAGCCGCTTCACGAGACCACGCATGACGCCCTCAGGCGTTTCGCCGGGACGGATGACGCGGGCCGACAGACCAAGCGCCCAGGCAGAGGCCGAGACGAACCAGCTGTCGCCATGCGCCTCGTGTTCGCTCCAGCCGCCCTCTTTCAGCTTGTCCTCGATCAGCCGATCCTGGGTGAGCGCGTCAGGCACGCGCAGAAGCGCCTCTGCCAGCACCATCAGCGCCAGACCTTCACGGGTCGACAGACCATATTCACGCAGAAAATCCTCGACGCCGCCGATCGAGCCGGAATTATTCCTGATGGCGTCGATATAGGTCGTGGCGCGGCGGTCGATGGCGCCGTTCTGGCTCTCCGACAGCGTCAGGCGTGACGCAAAATGGCGCATGAACTGGTCGTCGTCGCCGGCATAGGGGGCTTCGAAACGCGGAAAATCTGTCGTGGCTGGCTTGATCATTGTCACCTCCGTGGTATCCGCAACATATCTTCGCGTTTGCCGATTTTCTCGCTATTCTTCATTCAATTTTCTGGCATATTCACTACAGAACTGGAGTCTGGTAGAGAATGAGCAAGGAAATCGACCGCCTCGACCGCAAGATCCTGCGCGCCTTGCAGGCGGAGGGCCGGCTGACCAATATCGAGCTTGCAGAACGCGTGAACCTCTCGGCCACCGCGACCGCCGAGCGGGTTCGTCGGCTGACTCGGGAGGGCTACATCACCGGCTACATGGCCATGCTCTCACCGCAAAAGCTCGGCCGCAACCTCCTGGTATTCATCGAAGTGAAGCTGGACCGCACGACGGCGGATGTCTTCGACACCTTTGCGGCGGCCGTCAAACGGTCGGACGATGTCATGGAATGCCACATGGTGGCGGGCGGCTTCGATTATCTCGTCAAGGCGCGGGTGGCCGGCATGGAAGCCTACCGGCAATTCCTCTCGGAAGTGATTCTGCCCCTGCCCGGCGTGCGCGAAACACACACCTATGCCGTGATGGAGGAAGTGAAGGCTGTATCGGCTTTGCCCGTATGAAGATCACGATAATAGGCAAATGCCATTTTGATCGGCAGCGGTCAGACATTAGTCATATTAATAGTGACAACCCCCGAAAAACTGCTAGCTTTTCGACCGCACTGATATATTGGTCATAAACTTCCGATTTGTTGTCAACTTTCGAAATTGATAAAATGTTGTCAGAACGACAGACGCTCTTGAGCCAGGACATCGGGGGCTGTCAGAACCGCGCCGATTTGATGGATTGCTGGTCACGAGCGACGCGTGAATACGGCCTCGACTATGTGACCTTGGCGGCGGCACCGACCTCGCACGACAGGCTGCTTGGGCCACTGGTGCGGGAAACGACCCTGCCGACCGAGTATTGCCGTGAGTTCGACCGGCTGGAATTTCTGCGGCAGTGCCCGACGGTGCCGCATATCAGCAAGTCGATCATGCACAACCAGTGGACGATTGGCTCCGACGGCCAGACGCCGAGCTTCGATTGCCCACCCGAATTCGCCGCGCTGATGCGCAAGTTCCGGCTGATTTCGGGCATTCTCTTCTCGATGAATTCCGTCGATGGCAGCCGCTTCGTGGTGCGTTATGACGGCGACCGCGGCATGCTGAACATGGCGGAGATCAACGAACTGTCGATGCTGAGCATCCAGGCGTTCGATGTCTTCGATCGCCTGCGCCGCACGGCGACCAACACCAACGTCCTCTCGGCGCGCGAACTGGAAGTGGTCCGCTGGACCGCCCAGGGCAAGACCTCGCTGGAGATCGGCCAGATCCTCTCGCTCTCCGACCATACGGTCAACGCCTACATGACCAATGCCATCCGCAAGCTGGACTGCGTCAACCGCACCCAGCTCGTGGCCAAGGCCATCAGGATGAAGATCATCAGCTGAGGCGGACGACGCCTCAGTACATCGTCTGGCGGTAAGCGACCTCGAGATTTTCGTCCATCCGCATCATCGCCTCGGGGTCATCAGGCGCGCCCGTGGTATCATCGAGGATCATCTGCATCAGGGACGGCATCTCGCTGCGGTCCTGCCTGCTTGCCGGATCCCAGAGATGCGAGCGCCGGAATGCCTTGGCGCAGTGGAGGAAGACTTCGTCCACCGCGACCACGATGGCGAGTTTCGGAAGCCGCCCGCCTACCGCCATCTCTTCCAGCAGATCCTGCTGCGTCGTCAGCCGCGCCTGACCGTTGACGCGCAATGTCTCGTCATAGCCCGGGATCAGAAACAGCAGCCCGACCGACGGATTGGCGATGATATTGTCCAGCGTATCGAGCCTGTTGTTGCCCGGTCGGTCCGGAATGGCCAGTGTACTGTCATCGAGAATACGGACGAAGCCGGCCGCATCACCCCGCGGACTGACATCCGCCCTGCCCTCGTTCCCCTGCGTCCCGATGCACAGAAACGGCGAACGGCGGATGAACTCTTGAGCGTTCGGACCCATCGTGTGGCGTTGCTTCTGCAATGCCAGGGCATGGGTCGGCTCGTAAAGACTGCGGAGCGAACCCGCGTCCTTGATCAGAAAGTCCGGCTGAAGTTCAAATGTCGACATGACGGCGCCTCCCACGCAGCGTTGACACACCTCATCGCGACTGCCGCATCGGCGATCGTCAGCCTCGCGGATGTGCGAATGAGGTACGTACCTCAGGAAATCTCTAGCGCATTTTCCGAGTGGCGGCAAGCGCAGGTGAACCAGAGAGGTGAGTGTCACAGCAGAGACAACCTGCGCTCGCCCGGCAACCGGAGCAGCGGGCGAGCGATCAGGCAGGTCTCAGCGATCGAGGATGGACTGGATCTCGACCATGTTGGAGCGCACCCGCAGGATGTAGAAGCCCATGGTCGCGAGATGGGTCGGCATGATCCAGCCGTCCTCACTGCCATTGGAGATGATCGCCGGCTGGATTCGCAGCGCGCCCTGCAGCTGGCGTTCCATCTCGGTCCAGATGGCAGTCAGGTTACGCTCGCGGATGACGCCGCTGAAATCGGCGCGCGTCGCCTGCAGCAGGGCATACTGGGCGTAGAGCTGGCCATAGGCGAACCAGAAACGGTCGTCGGCACGCGTGTCGAACCAGCCGGCATTGTACTCTTCCGAGCGGCGGCGCAGGATATCGGAGGTATTGCCGAGATCGCTCGCCATGCCGTCCAGGAGCTGGAGCAGGTTGTCGGAGCGGGTGTCGAAGATCGCATCACAACTGGCAAGCGACGTGTTGAAGCGGTTCCAGCTTTCGACCGCCGCGCGGTAGTAGCTCGGGGTCGGCGTCTTGAAGCCAAAGGGATCGGTGCCGAAATACCAGGTGCTCTCGTCGAACTGGATGTTGCCGCGCGCATCCTGCAGGTCATTGTTGATGCCCGAGGTCCCGCGCACGCGGCCAAGATTGTCGGCGAGCTGGATGCCGGTACGGCGCACCACCTGGTTCACACCACGCTGGAAGGACGCTTTGTTGTCCATGTAGGGCGTGTTGTCCCAATCGATCCCGAACAGACCCAGCTTGTAGAGCAGCGTCGAGGAGATCCAGACATTCTGATTGACGTTCTGGTCGGTGAGCGCGGCACTGATCATCACCACAGCCGAATCCTGGCAGCGGTTGGCCTCGCCGGGCAGCGCGGTTCCGGCCGGCACCGTGCGTTCCTCGAACTTGTAGGTCTGGACGAAGGCCGGATCAAAGGCATACCAGACCTGGGTGCGATAAATGAACTGCCCGTAGAAGAGCACCAGCAGCACCAGGACGGCAAGGATCGGTCCCTTGATGATCCAGCTGCGGTCACGATACCAGCCATGGGCGGCGAGGAAGGGCCAGAGGAACCACGCGACCACCATGCCGATGCCGCGCCCGATGGCGGCAAAGACGCGCTGGAAGAACGCGATGATCGGGTCAAGCATGGTCATCTCCTAGTCCATAGAGGCGTTTGCGAAAGGCAGCCTTGTCCTTCAGATAAGTGTCGGACAGGCGGGATACAACATAATCGCGATAGGCTTCCGGATACTGCTCATAGGCCCGGTAGAAGCCCTGCTTGTCGAAGACGAAGCGCGAGACGAAATCGTCTGCCGTCAGATGCGCGATCAGCCTGTTGGTCAGCCACTGGTCGGGATGGCCGGGCTCGGCGCGCACGAGCCAGAGCCTGAGCTTCGGATCGATATCCGCCATCCTGAGGTTTCCAGTGCGCGCCAAGGTCCTGAGCGCTTCCTGGAGCAGCGGATAGACCCCGCGCTCATTGATCGCCTTGGCATTGCGATGCAGGAAGGTCTGCATCCAGACAGCGTCAATACGGCTCAGATCCGGCAGCGGATCGAGGGTGGCCGCGACCGACAGCAGCGCCATTTCCAGCCGGTGGGCAAACAGACCCGAACTCTCGACCCAGCTTGCCCGCGGCAGCTCGAGCCGGTTCGTGCGCGCCAGGAAGTCGCCGACCTGTGCCCCGTCATGGATCGAGATATAGCTGACCTGCCAGGGCCGCGACCGGCGGAAACCGGGGGCATCCGGATCGCAGATGACGGTGGTGATCTTCTCGTCGACAAACACGAAGACGCCACCGAAATGATCGGCCCAGAAGGCATCGTGGCGGAAGACGACTTTATCCGGCACCAGCGTGTTCTGGCGGATGTCGCCGGTTTCTTTCGCCAGCGATACCATGCGCTCCAGCATGGCGTCATCGCGCCAGGCATCCGGGCTTGTGACCAGCGCATCGCAGAGCTGCCGAAGCTGCCCCGCCTTGCCGAGCAGGTCTTCCGCCGAGAGGACCTTGAACGTCACCTCGTTGATCGACAGCAGATCGTCGAGCGTCTTCACCTCGGAGACGCTATCCTCGATCTCGCCATAGAGCGTGTCCTTGAGCGTGATCGCATGGATGGCGCGGGCATTCGCCGCGAAGAATTCATGCATCAGGCCGGCGGTGTTGGAAAAGCTCGTATGCACCACGGGCAGGTTGTCCTGTTCCGGGGTCAGGATGATGAAGCGCCGGTTGACCTTGAGCGGGTCGAGATAATCGGGATCGGCGAGCTCAGCCGCCACCTGCGGCGAAAACCCGGTGATGTCGATGTTGAATTCGGTGAGCTTGGTTGCCGGCAGACCAAAGGCGACGAGCGCCTTGTTGTAGCGCGCGACGAGATGCGGCTCGCGAATAGGCAGCAGGCGGCCATAGATGAGTTCGGCTTCGAGGAGGCGGTTCATGCTATGCGACAGGCTCCTCGTCTTGCTCATTCCAAACGACGAGTTCGTCGAGATCAACCTTCAGCACCCTCGCAATCTTCTTCAGGACGGAGATGCTGCCCTCCTTCTTGTGCGACTCCATCTCCGACAGGTAAGTCGCACTGATCCCGGCAGCGCCAGCCAGCTCTTTGGCCGAAAGCTTCCGAAAATCACGCCAGACCCGGATCGGGTGCTCTCCCTCAGACATCCGGTTGACATACTCAGCCGGCATGAGCTCTTCCTCGCCACGCGCAATATTCTGTTTAATGCGATCGTAGGCGGCGACATCTTCCCGCATCTCGAACGCCTCGACCAAGGCTTCGTAGTCAGCCCGTGCCAGAACGACCATCTCCTCGCCGTTCGGTGTCTTGAAACGTGTCACACCCATCTAACAGTTCCTTCAGTAGATACTGCCGCGACTTCCGATCTTCTCAACCTCAAGAATGTTATCAAACTCATCGAAGATGACCCGCCAGTCTCCGACACGCAGTCGGTAACCCGGACGATCTTGCAGCTTGACCACATTATTGGCTTGAGACCGGGGATCCTCAGCGTACTGTTCAATCTTAAGCAGGATGCGCCGTCGTTCGTTAACAGGGATACGCGACAGCGTCCGACGCGCTTCCTTGGTGTAGTTTATCTGCTTAGCCATGATAACCTCCCGGTCTCAGACCGGCAAGAAAATTCGCCGTCAGCGAATTAACGATACTCCTCAGGGTTACTGATCACCATTTCCCCTCCCCCTTCATCCGCTCGATCTCGCCGATCGCCCGCTCGCGCTGGCGCTCGCGGCGGATGATCTCCGACACAGCAGCATCATCCGACTTTTCAGCATAGCGGAATTCGCTGTCAGCGTAGCGGTTGATCTCTTGGCAGATCATCTCCATGGTCACGGGGCCGCGAAGCTCCGAGATCATCGCCTTCTTCTCGTCATAGCTCTTGTGAACAAAGGCCTCGGGTTTTTCGAACCAGGCGTCGGGCAGCTCGACATCCATCGCCCGCATCTTGATCGCATCCGTGATGTTCTTGATGGCGCGGCCGGTGAAGCGCGGCTCGGCGAGCTTGATGGCATGCAGATAGGCGCCGACATCGGCCAGCGTCTCGATTTTGCCCTCGGCCTTCTCGTAGCTTTCCCAGACGGCGACGAGACCGTCTTCCTTCGGCCGGTCATGCTCTCCATAGGAGCGGCTGACCGCCTTCTGGATCTCCTGCCCGGCGAACAAGGCGTGCTCTCCAAGAGGGATAGAATGGTTCTTGCCGACCAGCAGTGAGAAGATGTCGATGTAATCCTCGCGGGTCTGCGGCCCGTCAACCAACCAGCGGGCGCCGGCGCGCTGGCGAAGCGCATCGTCGACATTCTCGGGATAGTTGGAGAACATGCCGAAGGTGGCATTGCCCCGCACCACGGTCGAGGCACCGGCAAAGCTCTCCATCAGAACGGCCGTCACCTCGTGCTGGCCGGCCGAGGCACGGTCGTCGGAGCGCTTGGCGGTCACCTGGTCGACATCGTCGATCGTGCCGAAGCCGATGACGCGCGGGTTGAGCACGTTGTTGACGAAGCTCTTGCAGTTCTGGCCCGACTTGCCCTGATAGGACGAGATCTGGTCGACGCCGAAATTCTCGTAATGGAAGGCATAACCCGCCATCTTGCAGTAGCCGTTGACGAGGCCGGCGAGCATCTGGATGAGGATCGTCTTGCCGGTGCCCGGCATGCCGTCGCCAATGAAAGTGAAGAGGAAGCCGCCCAGCTCGGCAAAGGGGTTGAGGCTGGCGGTCGAAATCATAGGCCATCAGCATCTTGGCAAGCTTCATCGCCTGGTATTTGGCGATGTGGTTGCCGATGATCTCCTCCGGTTTCTTGAAGGTCATCGTGAGCGGCTTGCGCTTCTGTCCGGGCGCAACCGAAACCGTCGAGCGTGAAATCGTCCTGATCGACGCGGATATGGGCGTTTTCGAAGACACCGAGATGCTCGAAACGGGCCTTGCGGGTGAGTAGGCCGTCGAGCGCGAGATCGGCAAGAGCCCGGACCCGGCCGACCAGCGTCGTGTCATCACCCGCCCCCTTCACTGCCGTATCGATGCCGGCAACCATGCTTTTCAAGGCATCCTGCGCCGTGTCAAACAGGAAATCCGGCTCGCGGATACCATCGAGCTGCTCGCCCTCGCCTGCGACGGTGGACTTGAGGTAAGCGGCAAAGGCAAAAGCGGCGACATAGGCCTGCGAGGCTAGCAGCGCCTTGAAGCGGGCGGCGTCCTCGCCCTGCAACGGCGCGCTGATATTGCGCGCCTGCAAAGGCTCAAGCTCGCTTTGCCGGGCAAAGACGTCCGCTATGGCAAGCGCTACCTGCGCACCGCGCCTGACGCGATAGAGCACGGTATGCTGGGCAGGCGTCAACAGCGGATCGGCGGTGCCGGTCGCCTGGACGGTCTTGGAAAGCTCGATCTCGCGGGTCCGGCGCACCGAGCCAGTCGAGACCGTCGAGACGAACCGGCGTCCCGTGCCGGCGATTGGCGCACCCGAGGCGCCCTCGCCCTGGTCGAGCACCACGACGCGTGTGACCAGCCCCTGGGCGACCGCCATATGCTTGGCGATGTCTTCTTCGCGCAGCGTCGTCAGCCCTGCCGTCAATTCACTCATGCTCAGACCTCACTCACGACCTGGTTGCCGGAAATCACATGCACCTTGAAATTGCCGAAGATCGGCTTGATCTCATTGGCGGCATACAGCGCCTGATAAGCGTCATGCGGCACCAGCGCGTGCTTCTCATAGGTCGAGACACCCATGCGCGCGGCTTCAAGATCATGCGTCTCGATGTGGAATTCCTGGGTGGCCGGCGTGGACGAGAAGAAGCCCTTCACCGCCGGCTGCTCGCGCTTGGAAAACACCTCCTGCACGGTCCAGGTCATCACCCAGGCGTTCTCAGGCTTGCGCACCCGGTCGAGGATCTCGGTCACGCGGCCGGAATTCTGGGTAAGCCCCGTGGAATAGAGCGGCCCGAGCACCACGCGCCGGATCGACTTCGGATGCAGGGTCGGGAAATCGCGGTCCATATTGGTCGCGATCGTGGCCGGCGTCAGGGAGTAAGCCGAGTTCTTGGCGCAGAAATCGTCGAATGTGCGCGCCAGCTCCGGATTGAGCAGACCGCCGACCGGCAAAGGAATCTCGACCTCGTCGTTGAGCTTGCCGTCTTCGGTCACCAGGATCTTCGTGACGTTTTCCGATGAATCCTCGATCGTCGCCAGATAGATCATCGGCAGCGTGCTCACGCCATCGAAGGCGGCCCAGCTGACGAGATAGGACGGTCGGCGTGACTGCGGATTGACGCTGACGGCAACGGTGGTCGGCAGAACGAAGGGCGAGAAGATCTCGCCGGCCTGAACCTGCTCCAGATAAAGCCGCTCGGCGATCTGCTGCTGCAGGGCGGCCGGAAACTCCTTCTGCCGCAGGATGAAATCGACCATCTCGGCGCGCAGCTTGCCGACATCAGGGATGGTGGAAAGCCTGGATGCAGCGCCTGAGCGATCGTTTTCCAGCTCCAGCACGTTCTGGAAGATCGGAAAGCCGCTCTCCGCCTGCGCGATCTTGAACTGACCGGTAAAGCCGATGCGGTTCTGCCAGGAGGTGAAGGAGTTCCGGAGCCGGTCGAGATAGGGCAACAGATGCAGTGTCGGCGGTCCCTTCTCGCCGAAGCGGCGATCGGACTGGCCGAAGAACTGCTCGAGGCCCGCGAGCGCCGAGGCCATGGTGGCGAAATAGTGCGTGACGGCACTGTTGCGATCGATGACGTTCATGCCCCTCCCCCCATCGACAGGACCGCGCACCGCAAGAGCGGCACGCGGCCTGATGGCCGCGTCCACGTCATGGGCACGATCAAGGCTTCACGTAGTTGGCCGCATTGTGCTTGTCGAGAACCGACTGGAAGCGACGCGCGAAAGCGTCGTCGGCAAGCTTCTTCCGGCGCTGGATGTCCTGCGTCGAGAGCATGTTCTTCTCGTGCAGTTCCAAGAGATCGCCGATATGCCGCTGGGCGGCAGCACCAATGCCGGCCATCGTTTCTTCGGCAGCCGTATCGACCTGCGAACCGAGGGTGTTGATCCGGTGGGCGACCTCCTGCTGGGCAGCGGTCTTCAACGAATCTTCCAGCGCCTTGTAGAGAACGATGCGCTGCTCGGTATCGATCGTCAGCTTGTTGATCAGCGTGTTCTGAGCAGCGATCTGGTTGTTCAAGCTGTCGACGAAGGTCTGGAACATCGAGGTGTAGCGTTCCAGCGTCTGGCTCTCGGCAAGAAGCTCCTGCTCGCGGGCCTGCGCCTGATTGTAATCGGTCGCAAGCTTCGAGCGTTCGGCTTCGAGATCCGTGCGTTCCGACGTGTCTGTCGAAGCGGCGATCTTGTTTTCGATGTCGAGCAGCGCCGGGTTGAGCGTTTCGATGCGCTTCTGGGTTTCCTCCAGATTGGCGATCGTCTGCTTGCGCCGCTCGATCACCTGCACGAGGCTCGCCTCGGAGGTCTTGTAGCGCTCTTCGAGAACCGTCTTCTGTTCCTTGAGGATGCCGACAATGCTGTCCGACTTGGCGAGCAGTTCCTGCAGATTGCCGGCCAGCGACATGTTGCGGACGCGCTCGGTGCGCATGCTCTGCGCCTTCTGCTTGGAAAAGATACCGATGAACTTTTCCATGCCGGTCAGGCTCTTCATGCTTTCGAATTCGGCACCGAAGACATTGGTCGCATCTTCCAGCCCGATGATCAGGTCGGCGATGTTCGCCTCCATCACCTTCTGCTGGTTCAGCACATCCGAGATCCGGGCATTCTCGATATCGAAGTCCTGACCGACGAGCTTGGAATCGCTCTTGGCGAGCGTATCCAGCACCACACCGGACTGTTCGATCTTGCCGCGCATCTCCGACACGATCTTGCGCGTCTTCTCGATCTCGCTGTCGAAGGATTGCAAAGTCGCCATGTTGTCTCCCTGTCCCCATTCCGGCAGCGTGCCGGATTCGTGTCTCGCCACCATAACGCGTTTCAGCGAACTGCAAAGTATCGCTGCGCACAGCAGCAGCTTCACCCGATATGGATTGTCGCGGCCGCGACACAAGAGGCGCTAGCAGAGAAATGCGACAGCCGCGAAACGGCTATCGCATCAGGGAGTTGTGTCGGGATCACTGGCCGCCGGCAGCCGGGTCCTTGAGATAGGCGAGGATGTTGGCGAGATCATCGTCCTTCTTGACGCCGGCATAGGCCATCTTCGTGCCCTTGACGACCGCCTTGGGGGCCTTGAGGTATTCCGTCAAAAGCGCCTCGTCCCAGACCTTGCCCTGACCAAACTCGGTCATGGCAGGCGAATATTTGTAATCGGCGATCGAGGCGACCGGTCGACCGACAACCCCATCAAGATGGGGACCAACCTTGTTCTTTGCCTCGGTCGCGGTGTGACAGGCCTGACAGGCCTTGAAAGCCTTGGCGCCGGCAACCGGATCACCATCGGCAAAGGCGGGAAACGGTGCTGCGGCAAGGGCGAGCAACATGACCAGGGAAGACGTCTTCATCGGAACTCCTGTATCCAAACAGCGGGCGCGGAGGCGCCGCATTCATCGCATCACCAATTTGCACGGCACACAATCCAACACTTTGACGCGCATCAAGATCCCGGACTTTTTTTTGAAATGCGCCCGTCCCCTGCGCAGAAAGGTGATCAGGTCGCAAACAGGGCCGGTGCTGCGACGCAAACGCGCGGGCATCCTTGCAATTCTCCGGTATTGAATGTTGACTTGGGAACATCAAAAAACAAACCGGGAGCCTTCCAATGACGTATTCAACCTCTTATCGCCGCACCCTCGTGGCCGCCGTTTCGCTGATTGCCATCAGCGCGGTGCCTCTCTCTGCCCAGGAAGCCGAGAGCTGCTCGACCGTGCGCTTCTCCGACGTCGGCTGGACCGACATCACCGCGACCACGGCGACTGCCACCGTCATCCTGAAGGCTCTCGGCTACGAGCCGACGACCACGGTCCTCTCCGTCCCGGTCACCTATTCCTCGCTGAAGAACAAGGACATCGACGTCTTCCTCGGCAACTGGATGCCGACGATGGAAGCCGACATCGCCCCTTACCGCGAAGAAAAGTCGGTCGAGATCTTCGGACCGAACCTCGAAGGCGCAAAGTATACGCTGGCCACCAACGCCAAGGGCGCCGAACTCGGCATCAAGGACTTCGCCGACATCGCCAAGAACAAGGATGCGCTCGAAGGCAAGATCTACGGCATCGAGCCGGGCAATGACGGCAACCGCCTGATCCTCGACATGATCGACGGCAACAAGTTCGAGCTCGGCGACTTCGAAGTCGTCGAATCCTCCGAACAGGGCATGCTCGCCCAGGTCGCCCGTGCTGAAAAGGATGGCACGCCCGTCGTCTTCCTCGGCTGGGAACCGCATCCGATGAACGCCAACTTCAAGCTGACCTATCTGTCGGGCGGCGACGATGTCTTCGGCGCAAACTTCGGTGGCGCGACCATCTTCACCAACACCCGCGCCGGCTACACGACCGAATGCCCGAATGTCGGCAAGTTCGTCACCAACCTCAAGTTCTCGCTCGCCATGGAGAACGAGATCATGGGCAAGATCCTGAACGACGGCCAGGATGCCGAAGTGGCAGCAAGCGACTGGCTGAAGGCCAATCCGGCTGCTGTCGAGCCCTGGCTCGCCGGCGTCACCACCAAGGATGGCGGCGACGGCCTCGCAGCGGTGAAGACGGCCCTCGGCCTCTGATCCCTGTCCATCGATCGTGGAACCGCGCGACCGGAAGGGGGATCTGGTCGCGCGGCCTCCCAGGCATTAAACCTGTGGCCAATCGGGGACATCAATGGATTTTCTGACAGACAACAAGCTGCCCATCGGGCCCTTGTCGAAAAGTTTCGTCGATTGGCTGACAGCCAATGTCGATTTTGTGTTCGATTTCATCGCGACCATATTGAGCGCTTCCATCAACGCCATGCTCTTCGTGCTGCAGGCGCCCTTTCTCAAGGGAACGGCAGTGGAAACCTTCTATCCGCTGTTCATGATCCTGGTGTTCTCGCTGATCGCCTGGGTGATGCGTCGCTCTCTCGGCGTCACCGTCTTCACCTTCCTCGGCCTGCTCCTGATCTACAACCAGGGCTACTGGAAGGAAACGATGGAGACACTGGCGCTTGTGCTCGCCGCGACCGGGGTCTGCATGGTCATCGGCGTGCCGATCGGCATTGCCTGTGCCCGCCGCCCCTGGCTCTATGCAGCTGTGCGCCCCGTGCTCGACCTGATGCAGACGATCCCCACCTTCGTCTACCTGATCCCGGCGCTCATCCTCTTCGGTCTCGGCATGGTGCCCGGCCTGATCGCGACCGTGATCTTTGCGATCGCAGCCCCGATCCGCCTGACCCGCCTCGGCATCATCTCCACCCCGCCTTCCCTGGTGGAAGCCGCCGTCGCCTTCGGGGCAACACCGATGCAGGTGCTGCGCAAGGTGGAGCTGCCCTTCGCCACGCCGCAGATCATGGCCGGCCTCACCCAGACCATCATGCTCTCGCTGTCGATGGTCGTCATCGCGGCACTGGTTGGCGCAAGCGGCCTCGGGGTCCCTGTTGTCCGCGCGCTCAACACCGTCAACATCGCTCGTGGTTTCGAGGCAGGCCTCTGCATCGTCATCCTCGCCATCATCCTCGACCGGATCTTCCGCATCCCCGGAGAAGACACATGACCGACGCCGTCATTTTCGGAAATGTCGATATCGTCTTCGGCGACAACCCGCAGCGTGCCCTCGACATGGTCGACCAGGGCAAGACCCGGGACGAGATCGGCGCAGAGACCGGCCTCGTGCTTGGCGTCGCGGGTGCCTCGTTGGCGGTCAAGGAAGGCGAGATCCTCGTCCTCATGGGCCTGTCCGGCTCCGGCAAGTCGACGCTCCTGCGCGCCGTCAATGCGCTCGCCCCTGTCGTTCGCGGCAATGTCAGCGTTCGCACGGAAAGCGGCTATGTCGATCCCTACAAAGCGTCCGCCCAGGTGCTGCGCGATCTGCGCATGCACACGGTCTCCATGGTCTTCCAGCAATTCGGGCTCCTGCCCTGGCGGACGGTTGCCGACAATGTCGGCTTCGGCCTCGAACTGGCAGGCGTTCCGGAACCCGAGCGCAAGGAACGGGTGGCGGCACAGCTTGAGCTCGTCAATCTATCCAAATGGGCCGAGCGCCGGGTGAACGAGCTCTCGGGCGGCATGCAGCAACGCGTCGGCCTTGCCCGCGCTTTTGCGACCGGCGCACCGATCCTTCTGATGGACGAGCCTTTCTCGGCGCTCGACCCGCTTATCCGCACACGCCTGCAGGACGAGCTGCTCGAATTCCAGGCACGGCTGAAGAAGACCATTCTCTTCGTCAGCCACGATCTCGACGAGGCCTTCCGAATCGGCAACCGCATCGCCATCATGGAAGGCGGGCGCATCATCCAGTGCGGCACCCCGCAGGAGATCGTCCAGAACCCGACGAACCAGTATGTCGCGGATTTCGTCCAGAACATGAACCCGATCAACATGCTGATCGCCTCCGACGTCATGCGCCCAGGCGTCAGCGGTGAGCAGGGTCAGGTGACCGGCACGACGGCACCGCGCACACCGCTGGTCGACGTGCTGGATGCGCTGGCACGGCAGCCCGGGACGATCGGCGTCGTTGACAATGGCGTCGTCATCGGCACCATCGACGCTCAGGATGTGGTGAGCGGACTGACGAAGCACCGCCGCAAGGCGTGACAGCCCAGGCCCCGCATCGAAGACAGACGCATGCGGGAGACGGACATGAACGACAAGCCCCAGGTCATCAGGGACACGGACGACGATGCGCGCCGACAGGCGCGCATTTTGCTGCGCGGCGCGCGCTTTGCGGCGATCGGGGTGATCGAGCCCGAGACAGGCTTTCCCTTTGTCAGCCGCGTCCTGCTGGGTACGGACACTGACGGCGCAGCCGTGATCCTCGTCTCCGGCCTCTCGGCCCATACGACCGCCCTTCTCGCCGATCCGCGCGCGTCGCTGCTAACCGGCGAACCGGCCAAGGGCGACCCGCTTGCCCATCCCCGCCTGACGCTGCAATGCACGGCCGAAAGCGTCGAGCGGGACTCGCCGACCCATGCGAGACTGCGGAGCCGCTTCCTTGCGCGCCACCCCAAGTCGCAGCTCTATATCGATTTTCCGGACTTCCGCTTCTTCCGATTGAACCCAGAACGGGCGAGCCTCAATGGCGGCTTCGGGCGTGCCTACCATTTGAGCAGCGCCGACTTTTTCATACCGAAAATGGACGATGATTTGCTCGGGGACGAGGAAGCGCGACTGCGAGATTTAGGGGGGCGCCATCCCGATCTCGCATCACACATCGCTATGAAAATTTATGGGGCCGCAGAGAGCGGATGGCGCTTTTCCGCCATTGATTCGCATGGATTTGACATTGTTTTCAAAGACTTGCTCATTCGGCACGAATTTGTGACGCCCATCACAAAAATAGAAGATCTGCTATTAGAGTTACCTAAATGAGTATACGCAGTACCTTAAATTTAGGCATATACAATTTTGATGATGCTGGTAGAGTTTGATTTCGAGTTAAGTCATGGATTTTTCAACGACTGCCACTCCCCCCAACGGCACTCGACCAAAGAAAGCTGAAGTGAGATGAAAACAAAAGCATTGTCCGAACAATCGACTGTCGCAGCCGGTTTGCTGTCCGCCATGGCAAACCCAAAGCGACTGATGATCCTCTGCAGCCTCGTTGAGGGAGAGGTTCCTGTCGGTGTTCTGGCGACCCAGGTGGGCCTGAGCCAGTCGGCTCTGTCGCAGCATCTGTCCAAGCTTCGCGCACAGAAGCTGGTCAAGACGCGTCGTGACGCACAGACCATCTATTATTCCTCGACCTCCGAGTCGGTGATCAAGATCCTTTCCACGCTGGAAAGCATCTATTGCCCTCCGGCAGCGAGCAAATCTGCCGCCTGATGACAGCGCTCCCAAAGGCGTGACGATCGAAGGTGGGGAGCGATCGACACACACTCGCAATCGCGGGTGGCGCCATTGATGCACGACAATTTTCAAAGCCCCGGACGGCCAATGCCTCCGGGGCTTTTTCGTGACCTGCGGATGAAGCCGCATCGGTCGCGCGGTTTGACATCGCCTCCCATCACCGGAATTCAGCGATCCATGACCTTTGTTGATGCCATCAGGAGCATGGCTTGACCGTGCTTTGGTGCCTGCTAACGTGACGGCGCATTCAACAGATCTCGGCGCCTGCGCCGACAGCCGGGAGAATGGCCGCCCGCGACCAAAGGGCCATGGAGAACACGATGTCTAACCGCCTGAATTCCACGCCGAACGACCTACGCGCCTTCTGGATGCCGTTCACTGCGAACCGCCAGTACAAGAAGGAGCCGCGCCTTTTCGTCGGCGCCAAGGACATGCACTACACCACCCATGACGGCCGCCAGGTGCTCGACGGCACCGCCGGCCTCTGGTGTGTGAACGCCGGTCACTGCCGCCCGCTGATCACCGAAGCGATCCGCGAACAGGCGGGTGAACTCGATTACGCCCCGGCCTTCCAGCTCGGCCACCCCAAGGCGTTTGAACTGGCCAACCGCCTGATCGACATAGCCCCCGACAACATGGCGCATGTGCTCTACACCAATTCCGGCTCGGAATCCGTGGAGACAGCCCTGAAGGTCGCGCTTGCATATCAGCGCGTGAAGGGACAGGGCTCGCGGACCCGCCTGATCGGTCGCGAGCGCGGCTATCACGGCGTCAATTTCGGCGGCATCTCGGTCGGTGGCATCGTCTCCAACCGCAAGATGTTCGGCACGCTGCTCACCGGCGTCGATCACATGCCGCACACCCACCTGCCGGCCAAGAACGCTTTCACCAAGGGCATGCCCGAGCATGGCGGCGACCTCGCAGACGAACTGGAACGCATCGTCACCCTGCATGACGCCTCGACCATCGCCGCCGTCATCGTCGAGCCGGTCTCCGGCTCCACCGGCGTCCTGATCCCGCCGAAGGGTTATCTCCAGCGCCTGCGCGAGATCTGCACGAAGCACGGCATCCTGTTGATCTTCGATGAAGTCATCACCGGTTTCGGCCGCCTCGGCGCTCCCTTCGCTTCGCAGTATTTCGACGTGAAGCCCGACATCATGGTCACCGCTAAGGGCCTGTCCAACGGCGTCATCCCGATGGGCGCGGTGTTCGTGACAGAAGAGATCCACGATGCCTTCATGCAGGGCCCCGATCACATGATCGAGTTCTTCCATGGCTACACCTATTCCGGCAACCCGATCGCCTCTGCCGCAGCACTTGGCACCCTCGACACCTATCGCGACGAGAACCTCTTGACCCGTGCGGCCGAAATCGCGCCGTACTGGGAAGAGAAGCTCCATTCTCTGCGCGATTGCCCCAATGTCATCGACATCCGCAATCTCGGCCTGATCGGCGCGATCGAACTGAAGCCGATCGACGGCGAACCGACCAAGCGCGCATTCAACGCCTTCCTCGAAGCCTATAACGATGGCCTCTTGATCCGCACCACCGGCGACATCATCGCGCTCTCGCCGCCGCTGATCATCACCACGGAGCAGATCGACGAACTCTTCGACAAGCTGCGCAAGGTGCTTGAGCGCAACATCTGAACCGAGCCTCGGCTCACAGAGAAAGGCGGCCCTCACCGGCCGCCTTTTTCGTAGCTTGCGCGAAGCTGACCATACACGCCAGCCTCGCTTGTCGATCGATTAGGCTTCCCTTATTGTCGTGAGAATCGCACGTTCGGTCCTGGCGCAGATGACCGCGAAAGGCCCGACCGACGACACAAGGCACATCCGCAACCGTCATCACCGACATCACGTCGCGAAGGCCGCAAGCGGATCAGGTCCCGGGAGGAAATCCGTGGTCGACCTCTTCAAGCGCATGTTCGGTAAAGAAGCGTCCCCGCAAATGTCAGCCACGCCGGCTCCTGTCGAACCGGCAGTCCATGCAGCCGCCCGCGCTGACGAAGCGCGTCTCGCGGCCCGCCGCGCGCAGATCAGCAATGATCTCTTCGAACTCCAGCAGATCGCCATGGCGGAACTCGCCTTGCGCCGCGAACAGGATGCCGCTGCTGCCAAGGCTGGTTTCGAGGCGGAAGACGGCGTCGGCGGACGCGTGCTGACCGTCTGACCTTCTGGTCTGAACATCTACCAACCCGCTCCGAAATAGCTGTGGCGTCTTCGCGCACCACAGCATCGGGACTTTTGCAGTCCTTCGTTTTTGGCTAAAGCCATGCCGGGGAGCAACAAAAGAACCCTGATGGCGTTCAAATCGACAGAGATCGATCGCGCCGACCCAAGGAGCAGGACATGAAATTTCAACTTCTCGCCAGTGCGGCGCTCGCAGCACTGATCGCCACCGCCCCCGCTGCCCGTGCCGAAATCGTGCTCGGCCTGATGGCGCCGCTGACCGGCCCGCTGGCAGCCGTCGGCGCGCAGATCAAGAATGGCGCCGAAACCGCCGTTGAAGAAATCAACAAGAAGGGCGGCATCAACGGCGAACAGGTGAGCCTGAAGATCGCCGATGACGCAGGCGAACCGAAGCAGGGCGTATCCGCCGCAAACCAGCTCGTCGGCGAAGGCGTGCGCTTTGTGGTCGGCCCCGTCACCTCGGGCGTCGCCGTTCCGGCCTCCAGCGTTCTCGCCGAAAACGGCGTACTGATGGTCACTCCGACCGCAACTGCACCTGATCTCACCGCCCGTGGCCTGACGACGGTTCTGCGCACCTGCGGCCGCGACGACCAGCAGGCCGATGTTGCCGCGACGTTCGTGCTGAGCGCTTACAAGGACAAGAAGATCGCCATCCTCGACGACAAGGGCCAGTACGGCAAGGGTCTCGCCGATGCCTTCAAGGCAGCTCTGAACGCCGGTGGCGTCACAGAAGTCTTCAAGGATTCGCTGACCGCAGGCGAAAAGGATTTCGGCGCGCTCATCACCCGTCTGAAGTCGGAAGGCGTCGAAGTCATCTATTTCGGTGGCTACCACCCGGAAGCCGGCCTCATGGTCCGCCAGATGAAGGATGCCGGTCTTTCTGCTCAGTTGATCGCCGGTGACGGCCTGTCGAACAACGAATACGTCACGATCGGTGGCGACGCTGCCGAAGGCACGATCTTCACCAATGCTGCAGATGCCCTGAAGAATGCCGACAGCAAGGCCGCTGTCGACGCGCTCGCCGCCAAGAACATCCCGGCAGAAGCCTTCACGCTGAACACCTATGCCGCCGTCGAAGTCATCGCCGCCGGCATCACCAAGGCCGGAAGCACCGACGACGCCGAAGCCGTGGCAGCCGCGCTCAAGGACGGCTCGGAAATCCCGACCGCCATCGGCAAGCTGACCTATGGCGAAACCGGCGACCTGACCTCGCAGAGTTTCGCCGTCTACAAGTGGGAAGCCGGCAAGACGGTTTCGGCTGAGTAAGGCTTGGCGATAGCTGACATGGAAAAGGCGGCCCGCAAGGGTCGCCTTCTTGCTTGTGCGGAAGGTGTGTTTTCACCCTCCCCTTGAGGGGGAGGGTCGGAGCGCAGCTCCGGGGTGGGGTGAGCGGGCCATGGACACCGGGATCACCCCCACCCGCGCGTTCCGCGCGACCTCCCCCTCAAGGGGAGGTGGAGTGGGTTCACTCCACGTAGATCATCTTCCGCGACATGCCGCCGTCGAGCGTCAGCACCTCACCGGTCACGAAGCCGGCGCTGGCCAAATAAAGCACCGCCTTGGCGACATCCTCCGGTCGCCCGACGCGGCCGACCGGGTGCTGGGCGTGGTCTTCCGGTCTCAGATCCGTATCCCGGGTGATCCATCCCGGCGCAATGCCGTTCACCCGGATCTTGGGGCCGAGACTGACGGCCAGCGCATGCGTCAGACCGAAGAGGCCACCCTTGGAGGCGGCATAGGCTTCGGTGTTCTTTTCCGACATAAAGGCACGCGTCGAGAGCATGTTGACGATCGAGGCCCCCTCACCCATCAGCGGCACGCAAGCGCGCGTCATCAGGAAGGCTGCGGTCAGGTGACTGTCGGTGACCTTGCGCCAGTCGTCGAGGGAGAGATCGGCGATCGGCCCGCGATGCGGATCTGCAATGCCGGAATTGTTGACGAGCAGGTCAAGGCTATCCCAACCCAGCTCGGCAAAGGCAGACGCAACGGCGGCCTCGTCCGAGACATCGCAGAGAACCGAGCGTATGCCGGCCGGCGCCTGCCGGATATCGAAGCAAGCGACCTCGTAATCGGCCATCTGGAGGGTTGTACAGAGTTCTGCGCCGATGAGGCCGGCGCCACCTGTGACGATTGCGTGTTTCATGAGCCGTCAACGGCGGCGGACGGGGAAAGTTTCAGCCAGGCCCTACAGCAGCCGATCGCGATATTCCGGCGCTGGCAACCAGCAGCTCTCGCGCTTGCCGAAAATCCGGTAGCGATTGCGCGCGATCAACAGATAGAGCGGATCGCGGATTGCACGCGGTATCAGCCGGAAGACGGTGAGCGCCTTCCAGGGCCAGCCGAGACCGCCATAGATCGAGAGAACCGCATCGCTGTCGCGCAGCATATGCCCGCCATCGACCACGATGATGCTGTCCGGATTTTTGGGATCAATGCCGAAGCGGCGGTAGAGGGCAGAGCCAACTTCGCCCTGCATCGAGGCAAGGCGGAAGCGTTTCTTGCGGTCGTTTGAAAGCACGAACTGCGCATTGGCCGAACAAAGAATGCATTCCGGCATCAAAGAGAATGATCGGGCCGGCGGGATCGGTTTTGGCGTCCATGGTTCGAAGCTAGGCTCTCGGGCCCATCGCTTCAATGGGACAAAGCGTCCTTTCGACCAAGGCAGGTCGTGACAGACCGAATTGAAGGAATAGGATGGAGAAGCTTGCAGAGCCGAAGCGAGGATCGATGATGAAGAAGGGTTACAAGGACTTGCTGGCGGAGGCCGAGGCGATGGTCGAGGCGGTGGATGTGACCGAGGCCGCCTGCCTGCACGGCCGCGACAATGTCGTCTTCGTCGATCTGCGCGACCCACGCGAGCGAGAGCGGGAAGGCACGATCGCAGAGGCCTTTCATTGCACGCGCGGCATGCTGGAATTCTGGATCGATCCGGAAAGCCCCTATCACAAGCCGGTTTTCGCCGAGGGCAAGGAATACGTGTTCTTCTGCGCCGGTGGCCTGCGTTCGGCGCTGGCCGGCCATGACCGCCAAGCGAGATGGGGCTGGAGAGGGTGTCGCCATATCGATGGCGGCTTCGGCGCCTGGCAGGATCAAGGGCTGCCTGTGGAACTGGTGGTGGCGAAGGCGAAGGGGTGAGCATTGCCATTACGCCGAGTGGCCCCGGCGGCAATCGCTTGAACCCAGGGTTAAACACCCCATGTAAGCTGTGACAGTCGCACGACTGCAACCGCTGAGCATGAAGCCCACCCGGTGAGGTCGATGAAGTGCAACAGTCCGCCGGTGCCGTGTCGATGACATCAAGTCGTCGACCCCGGACCCCGGACGGGTCTCGTCAGGAGACATTCATGGTCGAACGGATCAGCCGCATTTCCCGCAGTGACGCCACCTCCCCGACAGACGTCAGTCACACCCTGAACATAGGCTCGGACGCCGACAATGCCTTGGTCGCAGCGCGCCAGTCGCAGATCAACCACGACATCGAGGAGCGACGCAAGACGATGTTGGAGGAGAAGGCGGAGATCGGCACGCTCGACGACGAGCAAGCCGGCAACGAGCACCAACCACCATCGGATCCAAGCGTGGAGACCTCAGGCACGGATGAGACAGCTGAAAGCAGCGGTGAAGAACCACGCCTCTCCGGCGAAAGCGAACGCATTGGCACCCAGAATTTCGACGAGGACACACCCTTCGGCGACCGCACCCTGATCGTCTGAAGCGGCCATCCGCATGCGCGGTGAACCTGCACCTCGACACATCCGCGTCGCACTTTGCCGGCAATCACTCTAGACTGCCGCAAAACAGACGAGGATGACCCATGCCCCAGACGATTCGCATTGCAAATTCGGAGCTCGCCGTCGAAGTCTCGACGCTCGGCGCGGAGATGCAGTCGCTGAAGACGGCAGATGGCCGTCACTGGCTTTGGAATGGCGATGCGACCTGGTGGACAGGTCGCTCGCCGATCCTCTTTCCGATCGTCGGCAAGGCGCCTGGGGACCGGTTGGCAATCAACGGCACGACCTATCCGATGGCCCAGCACGGCATTGCCCGCCGGCGCGAATTTGCAATCGTCGAGCAAACGACAGCCTTATGCCGTCACGAACTGGTCTCCACCGACGAGACCCGCGCGGTCTATCCCTTCGACTTCCGGCTGACGCTGGAGCATCGCCTTGAAGAACGCCGCCTCTCGGTAACGGCCACGGTGGAAAACACCGACGACAACCTGCTGCCCTTCGGCCTCGGCTTCCACCCGGCCTTCCTCTGGCCGCTGCCCGGCGCAGACGGCGAGCCTCACCACGTCACCCTCGACAACGGCGGCGAACCCGGCGTGATCCAGCTAGAAGCCGGCCTGATCGGCGAGACGTTGCCGACCTCACCCTTCAAGGCGGGACGACTGGAGCTCGCCCACAGCCTGTTCGACAACGACGCACTGATCTTCCCGGAAGGTGCCGGCAACGCGCTCACCTTCGGCGCCGACGGGGGCCCCTCGCTCCATTTCACATTCGAGAACCTGCCCAATATCGCGCTCTGGCAGAAGCCGGGCGCGCCCTTCCTCTGCGTCGAGCCCTGGCACGGGATGGCGGCGCATGCCGGCGGGACGGCCGAGCTTGTCGAACGCCCCTTCACCGTGGCGCTGCCGGCCGGCAACACGATGCGCTTCGGCTTCACCGTGGAGATCAAGGACTGAGGAGAGAGCCATGGCGGTCAAGGCATCCAAGCGTCTGATCGAGATCGCGGAGGCCCTGCCGCTTCATCCCGGCATGCGCGTGCTGGAAATTGGCTGCGGGCCAGGCGTACTCGCAAGGCTCATCGTCGAGCGCATGCAAGGCGAGGTCTTTGTGCTTGGCATCGACCGGTCGGCGAGCGCGATCGCCATGGCCACCGCATCTGCCCCGCAGGCGCCTTATCCCACCGCCCTTGCCTTCCGGCAGTCCGAAGCCGAGCACTTCACGCTTGCGGATGATGAAGCCCCATTCGATCTCGCCATCGCCATCCGTGTCGGCGCTTTCGATGGGCGCCACCCCGAGGCCGGTCGGCTGGCGCTACCCCGCATTCGCGCGGCGCTTACCTCAAAGGCGTTGCTCCTCATCGACGGCGGTAATCCGCTGCGTGAAGTAACGCTCGACATGGCCGGTGGATAACCATGCCAAAACATACTCTACCACTTTAATAGAAAACAATTCTCCGCCGACTAGGAAGCCCGCCAAGCGCGCCCCTTGCCGATACCTGCCCTTCGGCTACTCTCCTCAGGTGGATGTCCACGTGGAGAGGGTAGAAACATGTGCAATCATTGCGTGATCGAGAATGTGAAGCGGAACATGCTGTCGCGTCGTTCGCTGTTCAAGGGCATGGCTTTTGCGGGCGCAGCCGTCGCCGCCGGCGGCATGGCCAAGCCGGTGCTGGCGCAACAAAGCGCGAGCAAGGTGGTCGACCTGACCCACGCCTATGACGAGACCTTCCCGACCTTCGACGGCAAGCCAGGCATCGAATACGAATGGGCCGTGGAATTTGCCGGCAATGGCTATCAGCTGCACAAGCTGACGATTTTCGAACACACGGGCACGCATATCGACGCGCCTTTCCACTTCAGCGCCGATGGTAAGAGCGTCGACCAGATCGAGCCGGAACAACTGGTCGCGCCGCTCGCCATCATCGACATCACCGACCGCGCCAAGGACGACGCCAACGCAACGGTCGAGGCCGCCGATGTCGAGGCCTGGATCAGCGCCAATGGCGAGATCCCCAAGGGCGCTGTCGTGGCGCTCCGATCCGGCTGGGCGAAGAAGGTGACCGACCCCGCCTTCCGCAATGACGGCGAAGGCAAGTTCGCCTTCCCCGGTTTCGCCAAGTCGGCGACCGACCTGCTGGCAACCCTCGATGTCGCGGCGATCGGCGTGGACAGCCTCTCGCTCGATCCCGGCAATTCCGCCGACTTCGCCGTGCATACCAGCTGGCTTCCCGGCGGTCGCTACGGCATCGAATGCCTGAACAATCTCGAGGAACTGCCGGTCAAGGGCGCGACCATCATCGTCGGCGCACCCAAACACAAAGGCGGCACCGGCGGCCCGGCACGTGTGTTGGCGCTGGTCTGAGAAAGCACATCAAATGGCGGTTCTCCCCCTGTTGAGCGATGAGGAGGCGAGCGCACAAGCGCTCGCCGTCTTCAACGATATCAGAGCAAAGCGCGGCACCGACTACGTCAACAACTTCTGGCGGGCGCTCGCCCATGATCCCGACGAGCTCCAATCCGTCTGGGACCGGCTACAGACGGTGATGGCGCCAGGCGCCCTTGATCCACTGGTCAAGGAACTGATCTACATCGCGGTGTCGGCGACCAACGGCTGCACCTACTGCGTTCATGACGCCGGATATGCATGCCGAACTCCTGCAGGTCGTCTCCATGGCGAGCCGCACCAATGCCATGGCACTGGCGCTTGGCGTGCCGGTGGACGAACGCTTTGAGGCAGAGAAGACAGTGAAGGGACGGTAGCGTGGGAACAGTGCCGCCGGATGCGCCCCGCTATTCGCTTCTCGGCACGAACTCTGCTTTGCCCGCCCGGGCCAGTTGCACAAACCGGTCTCGCACTTCAAGGAACAGGTTTCGCGGCAAAAGCCCGTAGACAACACGATTGCCCGCCTCGGTCTGGAACGGGCGCAGATCAGGGCCGGGCCAGAAAAATCGGTTGGCCTCGGTCAGGACGATGAATGACGGCAAGTCATCGAGACCCAGTCGCTGCTTGGTGGCTGCTGGGATCTCGACCGCGTGGCGAGGGTCCGAAGGCGGCGAATGGGTGATGGGCAGCACGACCACCTGTGTCTCGCCGTCATCCCGCGCCAAGGCGAGGATAACCGCACAAGGCCGATCCTTGCGCCCTTCCTACAACCCGCGGCGAAACTCGTCATGCCACAGATAGGAATAGCGGATTACTTGCCCTGGTTGCGGCAAGTCCATTGCCATGTGTCAGCGATCCAGCTCGTCGTCGAACGCGTCCGCGCCCGACGCCGGCGAGGTCCTGGCGATTTCCTGCAACTCCGCCTCGGAGAAATCCGCCGCCGCCAGAACCTCCCTGTCACGCCTTTTCAGCCGCTGATATTCCTCGGTCGAGATCATCACCGTGCGGTCGCGGCCATTGCGCGTGATCACGACGGGTTGCGTCAGCGCAAGATCAAAGTAGCGGCCACTCTGCCGCTGAAACTCCGCCGCACTCACCTTCACCGGATCAGCCATCCCAAAACCCTCTCAGCGATACATAAGATCAGTATTATACATAGACTATGTCATTTCAAGATCGTTGGCTCGCTTCCCTCAAGAGGCTACACTTGAGGGAACAACAGAATCGGAGACGCTGCATGACCGACCTCGCACGCCGCATCGATCAGGGGACCGGCCGCGAGCCGGCGGATATCGTTCTGAAAGGTGGGCGCTTCTTCGATCTGGTCACGGGCGAGCTGGTCGCATCCGACATCGCGATCTGTGGTGAGACGATCATCGGCACGGCCGAGAGCTATGAAGGCCGCGAGGTGATCGATATCTCCGGCAAGATCGTCGTGCCCGGCTTCATCGACACGCACCTGCATATCGAAAGCTCGCTGGTCACGCCGCATGAATTCGACCGTTGCGTTTTGCCCTATGGCGTGACGACCGTGATCTGCGATCCGCATGAGATCGCCAATGTGCTGGGCACCGAGGGCATCCAGTTCTTCCTCGATTCATCAGAACAGACGATCATGGACATCCGCGTCCAGCTGTCCTCCTGCGTGCCGGCGACGCATCTGGAAACGTCGGGTGCCGATCTGCCCATCGAGCGGCTCCTGCCCTTCCGCAACCATCCCAAGGTCATCGGGTTGGCCGAATTCATGAATTTTCCGGGCGTGATCTACAAGGATCCGATCTGTATGGCGAAGCTCGAGGCCTTCCAGGACGGCCATATCGACGGCCATTCGCCGCTCTTATCGGGCCGGGATCTGAACGGCTACCTCTCCGCCCGCATCCGCACTGACCACGAATGCACGAGTGCTGTCGAAGCCCTGGAGAAGATCCGCAAGGGCATGCACATCCTGGTACGCGAAGGCTCGGTGTCGAAGGATCTGCACGCGCTGATGCCGATCCTGACCGAGCGGCTCTCGCCCTTCCTGGCGCTCTGCACCGATGACCGCAACCCGCTCGACATCGCCGAACAGGGCCATCTCGACTACATCATCCGCGAGGCGATCAGCATATCGGCGTCGAGCCGATCGCCGTCTACCGCGCCGCCTCGATATCGGCCGCCCGCGCCTTCGGCCTTCGGGACCGAGGCATTGATGCGACCCGGCTGGCGCGCGACCTCGTGGTCGTCGACAGTCTGGAAAACTGCAAGGCCGAGATGGTGTTTGCTGCGGGTCGCCGCGTGACGGACGAACTCTTTGCCACCCGCAAGCCGGTCTCGCCGAGTCGGCCTCGACAGCGTCAAGGCAAGGCTGGTGAAGGCTGCCGATTTCGGTGTGCCGGTGCCCGGCAGGATGACACGTCCCGTCATCGGCGTGCATGCCCGGCAAGATCATCACCGAACATCGCCGCTATCCGTCTGCCCGACCTCGGGTAACCAGACATCCGTCGATCTCGCCAACGACGTGATCAAGGTCGCGGTCATCGAGCGCCACGGCAAGAACGGCAACCATGCCAACGGCTTCGTCCAGGGGTTCGGCCTGAAGAAGGGCGCGATCGCCTCGACCGTCGGCCATGACAGCCACAACATTTGCGTCGTCGGTGTTTCAGAGGAAGACATGGCGCTGGCCGCCAACCGGCTGGGCGAAATCAAGGGCGGCTTCGTGGTGGTGGAAGACGGCAAGGTGACCGGCGAGATCCCGCTCCCCGTCGCCGGCCTGATGAGCCTTGAGCCTTACGAGAGTGTGCGCGACACGCTGCATCACTTGAGAAAAGCCGCCTATGCCCTTGGAACGACTCTGGAAGAACCCTTCCTGCAAGTCGCCTTCCTGCCATTGCCGGTGATCCCGCATCTGAAGATTTCCGACAAGGGAATGGTCGATGTCGATCAGTTCAGGTTGATTGGGTGAGGATTGGGGCGTGGTGTGCACCTGGGCAGAATTCAGTGCGAGGCGTGTAACAATGTCGAATGCCCAGCTTCTCCACAGGAAACACACCAACAAGGTCGCTTCTTTTTCGTCTATCTCGCTGAATTCCATCTCGTTGGGAAAAAGAATTCCAAATCGAATGCGGTCGCACTGAACGCATGCAGGCAAGCCTCGAGATCAAGTCCAGTTACAAAGCTAGAGGAAAGCCATGCCAGAAGTCTTTCGACAGGACGGATACCGATTTCACTTCTATTCCAATGAAGGCTCACCGCGCGAGCCGATCCACATACATGTTCGTAGAAAAGGCCCTGACGCAAAGATCTGGTTAGAGCCACAGATTGCGCTCGCCGAGAGCAACGGGTTCAACAGCCGGGAACTCTCTGATATCATGCGCATTGTGAAGGAGAACCGTTCCGAGATCGAAAGGGCGTGGCGTGAACATTTCGGCGACTGATGTCAGGTTCAACGATGCCACCATGTGGGTTTCGCTCTCGGACGGACGTGTCTTGGGAGTGCCGCTCGCGTGGTTTCCAAGACTTTTGTCGGCATCCGCTGCAGATTTGTTGAAGTACGAACTCAGCTCCACCGGCATTCACTGGGAACAGCTTGACGAAGACATCTCGGTAGCAGGGCTCCTTGCCGGACGCGGAGACCAGACGAGGTCGACGGCCCTCGCGGCGGAATAGCTTCCTTCGGTATGAACATTTCATCCGACCAATCAAAGTCCCTCCGCCAGCGTCTCGCCCGGCTCTATTACGGCCGCGACACCGCTGCCATCCGCTTCCAGTTCGCGCTGATGGTGATCGATCTCGCGATCATCGGCTTCTTCCTCGCCGGCCCCTATATCCGTGACCGGCCGAGCTACCTCATTCTGGATTACGCCATCGCCGCCTGGATTGCGGTCGAGATGCTGGCCCAGTGGGGTGCGTCGCGCACGACGCGCGGTTTTCTGACGCGACCGATGACCTGGGTCGATCTCTTCGTGCTCGGCACGCTGCTCTTCCCGCATCTGCTGTTCAACTTCGCCTTCCTGCGTGTCGCCCGAATCTGGGCGGTGGCACAGCGGCCGGTCTTCAAGCTCATGCTGAACCGGCTCGGCCTGAAAGAGCAGACGGATGTCGTCACCGCCTTCATCAATCTCTTCGTTTTTCTCTTCTTGGTGACGGGCTTCGTCTACACCTTCTTCTTCTATGCCGAAGATGCCGGCACCGGCTTCATCGATGCGCTCTATTTCACCGTCGCCACGGTCACGACGACTGGGTTCGGCGACATCACGCTGCCAGGCATCTCCGGCAAGCTGACCTCGATCGTCACCATGATCATCGGCATCTCGCTCTTCGTGCGGCTGGCCCAAGCGATCGTCCGGCCCTACAAGGTCAGCTTCCCCTGCCCCGAATGCGGGCTGCAGCGCCACGACGCGGATGCCGTGCACTGCAAAGCCTGCGGCCATGTGCTGAACATTCCAGACGACGGCATGTGAGACGTCAGAGCGTCCTACGGAAGTAAACGACCCGCTGCGTCTCCTCGAAACCCAGTGCCGCATGCATGGCGTGCGACACCGTGTTGTCGACATCCGCATCAGAAGCGAGCTCGCTCAAGCCTTTTGACCGGGCCCAGTCGCTGACGGCTTTAACCAGCAAGCCGGCAACGCCCTGCCGCCGCGTTGCGGGATCGACCACGATGCCTTCGAGAAAGGCGGCCGGCGAGGTTTCGCAGCCATTGACATAGTCGGAGCGGATACTCGCCTCCGCAAGCCCGACCGCAGTCCCACCAGGTGTCACGCACAGAAAGGCGATCAGCCTCTCCGACTGCGACAGCGCGTCGACGATCTCTGCCTGGTGCTCTTCCAGGGAGAGATGGGGCCAAAGCTGGTGGCGCAGCCCCGCCCAGGCGACGAGATCGCCCGCCGTTGCAGTCCTCGCAGCCAGCGCCGTCATCAGGTCACAGCCGCGCGCAGAAGCCGTCGAGCGGCCCGAGATGGATTTCGCTCTCCACCTTCCGTCCGGAAAGACCCGGCATCACGATGCTTTCCTTGACCTTCAGGCCTGCCGGAACCGAGATCTCCTGCGGGCCGCGGCGGAGATTGAAGACGAAGAGCAGCCGTTCCTTACCCTTGGAACGGGTAAAGGCCAGCACGTCCTCATTGGTCGCCAGGAACTCCATGTCGCCGTCAGCAAGGGCCGGATGCGCCTTGCGGAAGGCAAGTGTCGCCCGGTAGTGGGCAAGCACCGAAGCAGCGTCGGCTTCCTGCGCATCCACGGCCAGCGCCTGATGCTCAGCCGACACCGGCAGCCAGGGTTTTGCGGTCGAGAAGCCGGCCTGTTCACTACTCTTGTCCCAGACCATTGGTGTGCGGCACCCGTCACGACCCTTGAAGGCTGGCCAGAAGCGAATGCCGTAGGGGTCGCGCAGATCCTCGAAGGAAAGCTCAGCCTCGGGCAGACCAAGCTCCTCGCCCTGATAAAGGCAGATCGAGCCGCGCAGGGTCGAGAGCACCGAGATCGCCAACCGGGCGACGGCTTCGCGTTCCTGCGGCTGCTGCACGAAGCGGCTCACATGCCGCGTCACGTCGTGATTGGAAAAGGCCCAGCAGACCCAGCCATCCTTCACCTGTTTCTGAAAACTCTCGACGCAGTGGCGGATGTGGCTCGGCGTGAAGTCGGGTCCGAGCAGGTCGAAGGTGTAGCACATATGCAGCTTGTCGCCGCCGGAGGTATAGGCAGCGACCGTCTTCAGCGAGCGCGCACCGTCACCGACTTCGCCCACCGTCGTACGATCAGGATACTGGTCAAGCAGTGCCCGGAAGCGCTTGAGAAACTCGATATTCTCCGGCTGTGTCTTGTCGAAGAGATGGCTCTGCATGCCGTAAGGATTGACGTCGGGTGCATCGAGGCCGGCATCTTCGCTGTCAGGCGCATGGGGTGGATTGTCCCGCAGCTCCTTGTCGTGGAAATAGTAGTTGACCGTATCGAGACGGAAGCCGTCGACGCCGCGATCGAGCCAGAACTTCACGGCATCCAGGACTGCGTCCTGGACCTCGCGATTGTGGAAGTTGAGATCCGGCTGCGAGGCGAGGAAGTTGTGCATGTAATATTGCTTGCGCACCCCGTCCCACTCCCAGGCGGGGCCGCCGAAGACGGAGAGCCAGTTGTTCGGCGCCGTGCCATCGGGCTTGGCTGCGGCCCAGACGAACCAGTCGGCCTTGGCATTGTCGCGGCTTGCCCGGCTTTCCTTGAACCAGGGATGCTGGTCGGAGGTGTGCGAGATCACCTGGTCGATGATCACCTTGAGGCCAAGACGCTTGGCCTCTTTCATCATCGCGTCGAAATCAGCGAGCGTCCCGAACATCGGGTCGACATCGCAATAATCCGAAACGTCGTAGCCCATGTCGGCCTGCGGCGATGTGAAAAAGGGCGAAAGCCAGATCGCATCGACACCGAGCGAGGCGATATAAGGCAGCCGCTGGATGATGCCCTTGATGTCACCAATGCCATCGCCATCCGTATCCTGGAAGGAGCGCGGATAGACCTGATAGATCACGGCGCCCCGCCACCAGTCGGCAGTTTTGGCGTGGGCGGCCTTGGCGGGAGCTTTGGTCATGGGGCGGATCCTTCGGCGGGAATCGGTCTCGATGGGCGTCAGCCCCTAGGCAACCGACTTGTGCCGGCAATGTCAAACGGGGGCCGTCCCCCGACTGACATCAAGCTGTAATGTTCCGCTCCGATAAGGCGTGCAGAGCTTGTGAAGCAGAATCGCCGCTCCGGCGGCCGTTCGGATGAGGGCGGACGCGCCATGCCGAGACTGACCATCGTGACAGATGCCTGGCACCCGCAGGTGAACGGGGTCGTCCGATCCATCGAGACCACCAACCGCGAGCTGAAGAAGCTGGGCATCGAGGTCTCGATGATCACGCCCGAGCCCTTCCGCAGCATTCCGATGCCAACCTATCCGGAGATCCGGCTGTCGCTGGCCTCACCCGGCCGCATCGGCCGGATGATCGAAGCCCAGCAGCCGGACTACGTGCACATCGCGACAGAAGGCCCGCTCGGCCTGATGGCGCGCCACTGGTGCATCCGCAACAAGCGCCCCTTCTCGACGACCTATCACACGCGCTTTCCGGAATATGTGGCTGCCCGCCTGCCAGTGCCACTTTCCTGGCTCTATGCCTTTGTCCGCTGGTTCCACAATCGCGGCGGCGCCTGCATGGTGGCGACCGAAAGCCTGCGCCGGGAGCTTTCAGCGCGGGGCATCAACAATCTCTGCCTCTGGAGCCGCGGCATCGACACCGCCCATTTTCATCCGCGCGAAAAGTCGGAGAAACCCTTCGACCTTCCCCGTCCGATCTTCATGACGGTCGGCCGTGTGGCGGTCGAAAAGAACCTGCCAGCTTTCCTCGATCTTGATCTGCCCGGCTCGAAGGTGGTGGTGGGCGACGGTCCCGCTCGTGCCGACCTGCAGGCCCGCTATCCGGACGTGCTGTTCACCGGTGTGAAGCATGGCGAAGATCTCGCCCGCGCCTATGCGGAAGCCGATGTCTTCGTCTTCCCATCGAAAACCGACACTTTCGGCAACACGATCCTGGAAGCGCTGGCCTCGGGCGTTCCTGTCGCCGGCTACCCCGTGACCGGCCCGATCGACATCATTCCGGCCGGCTCCAGTGCCGGAGCACTCGACCACGACCTGCAGATCGCCTGCATCGCAGCCCTCCAGGCATCGCCGGCGTCTGCCCGAAGGCTTGCCGAAACCTATTCCTGGGAAGCGGCGACCGAGCAGTTCTTCGACAATGTCGTGGAAGCCAAGGAGCAGCGCCGCAAACGGGGCCTGCGGCAGCGCTTCGGAACTCGCCCGGCAGAGATCGACGCCCACGGACGTCCTGCCACCGAGTAAGCCGCTGAAATCAGCGGCGTCTCTTGCGACCCTCGAACGGGTTTTCGCCTGCCTTGAAATGGATGCGGATCGGCACGCCCGGCATGTCGAAATCGGCGCGCAGACCGTTCGTAAGGTAACGCACATAGCTTTCCGGCAGCGCATCGGGACGCGTGCAGGAAATCATGAAGGCCGGCGGACGCGCCTTGACCTGCGTCATGTATTTGAGCTTCAGGCGGCGGCCGGAAACGGCCGGTGGCGGATGCTGCGTGGTGACTGCATCGAGCCAGCGATTGAGCTTGGCGGTCGAGATACGCTTGTTCCACACCTTGTCGGTGTCGATGATGTTCTGCATCAGCTTGTCGAGGCCATAGCCGGTCTGGCCGGAGATCGGCACGGCGCGGATACCGCGGGCCTGCGGCAAAAGCCGCTCCGTCTTCTCGCGCAGATCCGCGAGAACCGCCTGCGGGTCCTCAACCAGATCCCACTTGTTGAAGGCGAGCACCGCAGCACGGCCCTCACGCAGAACGAAATCGACGATCTGCAGGTCCTGCTTTTCGAAAGGGATGGTCGCGTCGAAGATGATGACGACGGTCTCGGCAAAACGCACCGCGCGCAGCGTATCGGCAACCGACAGCTTTTCGAGCTTCTCCTGCACACGCGCCTTCTTGCGCATGCCGGCGGTGTCGAACATCTTGATAGTCCGACCGCGCCAGTCCCATTCGACCGAGATCGAATCGCGCGTGATACCGGCTTCGGGGCCGGTCAGCAGACGGTCTTCGCCAAGAAAACGGTTGATCAGCGTGGACTTTCCGGCATTCGGGCGACCGACGATCGCAACACGCAGCGGCTTGGTCTCGTCATATTCCGGTTCGGCCTCGTCTTCCTCACCTTCGAGGTCGCCGTCCTCGGGAAGGAGGACATCCGTCTCGGCAACATCCTCTTCCTCGGGAAAGGCGCGTTCCTCGCCGATGGCCTCGACAATGGCGTCCCGCAAATCGATCATGCCCTGGCCGTGCTCTGCCGAGATCGGCACCGGCTCGCCGAGACCCAGCGTATACGCATCGTAGAAGCCGGCATCCGAGCCACGTGCTTCCGACTTGTTGGCGACCAGCACCACAGGCCGGCCACGACGGCGCAGCATTTCGGCAAGCGTCTGATCGACGGGCGTCAGGCCGAACTTGGCGTCGACGACGAAGAGCGTCAGATCCGCCTCGTCGATCGCCATCTCCGTCTGGGCGCGCATGCGGCCCTGCAACGTCTCAGGCCCTGCCTCTTCGAGACCGGCCGTATCGATGATGGTGAAGCGCAAGTCCACGAGCTTGGCATCGCCCGGCCGACGGTCGCGGGTAACACCCGGTGTATCGTCGACGAGCGCCAGCTTCTTTCCGACCAGACGGTTGAAAAGCGTGGACTTGCCGACATTCGGGCGCCCGACGATGGCGACTGTGAAACTCATGGGAACGCTAGCTTTCCGGCCTTGATGGCCTTGTTGTTACGGAGCCTTGCCGGAGGCCTTGATGTTGTCGAGCAGCATCTGGGCGCGGTTGGCAACATTGCGCGGTGCTTCCGCGTCTTCGATGATCTGCTCGAACCACTCGCGGGCGCGGGTCATGTCGCCGGCCTTGTAGGCGGCGAGACCGAGCGCTTCGCGGGCGGCATGGCGCATGGCATTGGTTGGCGTCGCCATGGCTTCCACCATGGCCGAGACCTCTTCGTAGGTGCCGGTATCAACCAGCAGCCATGCAGCGCGCACCTTGGCAGTATTACGCACGGCTTCCGGGATCGAGGCATCATCGCCGATCGTCTTGAACGAGGCAACGGCGCCAGCCGGATCACCCTTTTCGGCGTGGATCGAGCAGCACTGGATCGATCGAGATGCCATAGGCGCCGTCAGCCGTACGAGGTGAAGCGGTGCTCGCCGATGCGCTACTGATTCATTCGTAGCGTAGGTATCGGCCAGCGTCAGCGCCGCACCGCACGGCATCTGTCAGCCGCATTGCCGGCGTGGTGCCTCTGGAGCCAGAGGCACGGCTAGCACGCGCCGAGGACGATGGACCACGGCAGCACTGCTGATGATGCGGCTATAGCGCTTCCAGGCGTTGCGCACCTGGTCGGAGCGGAGCTCCTCGTTCACTTCGCGGATAAAGCTGTCGTTCTGATCAACCATTCATATCCCCGGACAATGCCGGCCTTTCGATGCAGTCTCATGCGTGAGCGGCCTTCTAGCCGATTTTTGCCCGCTTGTAAGGGGAAAACCGCCAAGAGCCTTAAGGCGTCACATGGCGAGTGGTGCAACCCCGATCAACAGTTTGTGCAGCCACATGGTGATGACGGCCCAAACGACGATACCGCCGACCACGGCAATTGCATCCCAGCGCGCCGATACGAAGGGCTTGAGCACAAGCTCGCCTGCCCGCACACGGCGCTTGTAGCTGATGCGCAGGACCACGCCCCAGGCCAGGAGCGCGCCGAACAAAAGGATCGAGGCGAGGTCGCCATTGGCGATCAGATGGGCGGCGGCCCAGATCTTGATCGACAGCACGATCGGATGCTTGGTCTTGGTGGCGATATGCCCGGCCGGCAGGAAGCCGGCGACCAGACAGATCATGGCAAACAGCATCAGTGTCGTCGTCAGATGGTTCATGCCCATGGGCGGGAACCAGAGATTGATGACGGGTGCCGTGGTATAGCCCCAGATCAGGACCACCAGTGACACCAGGCTCATCACCGAATTGATGACCCGCCAGCCGGTCTCGCCGAAGCGACCGATCATCGAGACCCGAAAACCGGGCGCGACGACGCGGATCAGATGGGTGGCCAGAAACAGGATAATGCCGAGAATGAGAAGTGTCATGAGTGAGAACCTTTCGGGTCGAGTTGCCCAAAGCCTTACTGGTCTGACGTTCGAATATCCAGCCTGTTCAAAGCTTCGCCGCATTTGGATGGGAGGCAACACACCGAATTGATTGCCGGGTGTTTGCTGATGTTTCGTTCTTTGATTGCCGTTTCCCTTGCCCTTTGCGCGACGACTGCGACCGCGCAACAGCCCGCCCCTGCGGCAAAAGGCGCTGACGGCACAAAGCCGAGCCAGATCCTGATGATCTCCTTCGATGGTGCGCATGATGTGAGGCTTTGGGCGCGAAGCCGCGCCATTGCCGAACGTGCAGATGCGCATTTCACCTATTTCCTCTCCTGCGCCACGTTGATCCCGCGCGCCCGCGCCGGCGACTACAAGGCGCCGGGCATCAAGGCCGGTCGCTCGAACATCGGTTTTGCGACGGATGCGAACGAGGTGACGGCCCGCCTCGACCACATCTGGAATGCCAGAAGCGAAGGCCACGAAATCGCCAGCCACACCTGTGGCCACTTCGACGGCAAGGACTGGACGAAGGCCGAGTGGCTGACGGAATTTCAGACCTTCGATCGGGTTCTCTTGAACGCCTGGAAGGACAATGGCCTCAGCGATCGCGAGCCGAAGGACTGGGCGAACTTCGTGAAAAACGACATCACCGGCTTTCGCGCGCCTTATCTCTCGGCCCCCGACAGCCTGTTCCAGGCCGAGCGCGAGCATGGCTTCCGCTACGACGCGAGCGTGGTGACCCATGACCCGGTGCTACCGGTCAGGATGCTGGGACGAAGCCCGCTTCGGCCTGCCGCTGATCCCGGCTGGCCCAAAGGCACGACGCATCATCGCCATGGACTACAATCTTTTCATCCGCCATTCGGCCGGCATCGACCATCCGTCGAAGGGCGATGAATTCGCCGAGCGCAGCTACAAGGCATTCAAGTCTGCGTTCGAGGCCCAGTACAATGGTGACCGCATCCCTCTGCAGATCGGCTTGCACTTCGTCACCATGAACGGCAGCGCTTATTGGGCGGCGATGGAGCGGCTGGTGGCGGAAGTTTGCCCCCGCCCCGATGTCGCCTGCGTCACCTATTCGGAAGCGCTCGACATGCTGGAAGACAGGGCTGATGCATCTGCCGGAACGCCCGGCGCGATGTGATCGCATGACGCATTTACTTGGAAGCCCCGACACCCGATATGGACGGACAAAACCTCGGGGTAATCCATGAAGATCCTTTTCCTCCTCGCCTGCGCCTGCGTGATCGCCGCAACCATCGGCGCCGTTGCCATCGGCCTGTCGCTCTTCACCCAGCCGGAGGCCTATGCGGCGATGCCGGTAAGCTTTGGCTTGTCGGGGCTGATCGTCACTGATCTCGCCTGACGAGACCTCCAAGCATCAATACGAAAAGGCCGCGCTGGTTTCCCGGCGCGGCCTCGTTCTTTTGTTGCAGGCGGCAGTCCTCAGTAAGGACGGTCGGCAGCAATCTCACCCTCGGCAGCCTCGCGCTCGAGGTAACGCTGATCGATCGCCGGCAGCGGCTCGCCATCGATCGCAGCCTCGAAAGCGGCAAGACGCTTGTGGATCGACAGAAGCTCGATGATCGTCGACCAGTAGCTGACGAGATACTGGAAGCTGTCCGTGACCTGGCCGAAGGCAGTGGCGATCTGCTGCCACAGACCCATGGTGATCTTACCGGCAACGATGGTCGGGATCAGGATGAAGGTCAGGAAGATCGCGTCGAGCTGGCCATAGGTATACCGGGCGACGTTGAAATAGGTGTAGTGCCAGTACATGCGGAAATAGTTGCGGCGAACGTTCGAGAAAAGCTCGCGCACGGTGACCGGCTCTGCGCGATCGGCATTGTCTTCCCCGTAAACGAGTTCCTTACGGAAGGCGGCTTCGACGCGCTGGTTGCGGAACTGCAGCCCCGGCAGCTTGATGCCGGCGACCATCAGCAGGATCGTGCCGAAGGCGGACCAGAAGATCGCCAGCCAGAACAGGGCATGCGGCACGGCGCCGATGATCGGCAACTCGCTGACATTTTCCGACATACGGAACAGGATCGGCAGGAAGACGACCAGCGTCATGACCGAGTTAATCAACGCAACGCCAAGGCCTTCGAGGATATTGGCGAAGCGCATCGTGTCTTCCTGAACACGCTGCGAGGCACCTTCGATATGGCGGAGCTTGTCCCACTTCGACATGTAGAAGTCATTCATCGCATTGCGCCAGCGGAAGACGTAGTGGCTGACGAAGAAGGCGGTCAGCACCGAAAGCGTGACGCCGACCATGCCGATTTCGAGGAAGCGCAGCTGCAGCTCGTAAAGCTGGCCGGCAGTTACCGTGCCGTCGCCATTCAGCGCCTTCTGGAAGAGGTCGAAGAAGGGGCCGCGCCAGTTGTTGACTGCAACCGAGATCTGCACGCTGAAATAGGCGATGAAGATTATGAAGGCCGAGCCCCAGATCGACCAGTTGGTCCAGGGATGATCCTTGGCAATCACCTGCCAGACGGCACCGAAGATCAGCACGAAGATCGTAAAGTAGAGATAGAACCACAAATTATCGGGCGTGAAGAAGAAGGCGAGGCCGACAGGCGGCTGCTGACCTTCGGCCAGCGGCGGCAGGCCGATCGCGGCGCCCATCTGTGGACCGACGGTATACCAGACGATGATACAGACAAGCGTCCAGAGCGCGGCGGAGGTGAAGAAGAGCTTGGGCCGCGGGAAGAAGGAATGAAACACGGGGGAAACCTTCGTGTGGGAGAAGTCCTGTAGAACCAGCGGGAACCTAGGGCAGAAGGTTCCGTCCAGCAATGGCATCGCCAAATTGTGGCAGAATTACCCCCGCGAAAATTAAGGGTCTGTAAGATTAGGTCGAGCGCGGAACTTCGACCCAAAGCGTGACCGTCACGCAGCCGCTCCCTTCAGAATGAAGTCGGCCTCGATTTCGTCGAAGGGAACGGCAACCCTTCCCGTTTCGTCCTTTTCGATGAGGCCCCATTCCATCAAGGTCGACACATCTTCATGAACGCGCTTCACGTCCCG
This sequence comes from Allorhizobium sp., assembly GCA_965283865.1. Lineage (GTDB taxonomy): Bacteria > Pseudomonadota > Alphaproteobacteria > Rhizobiales > Rhizobiaceae > Allorhizobium. The sequence continues at coordinate 1,854,732 of CBDIQA010000001.1, read as the reverse complement.
ACCGAGAGCCCGGGCGAGGCCGCGAATACTGGAAGGCCCAAGACTCTGAAGGCCTTCGATCAACTCCCAGCGCTTCGGCGAAATGACGGAAAAGAGCTGAGAGGCCGAGGTGAATGTCAGTATGAAGGGCGCGTCAGCTCCCTTGGCACCCCTGTTCCAGGCGTCGGCAAAACGCTGGCCCATAGCGCCGATGGCCGCGATCTCATCGGCGTCGCTGCGAATCTGGATGACTGCTCTTCTCATCGATCGAGCCTCCTTTTCACTTCACTCAGAAAATCAGCGACCAATTGATCGACCGTGGTGAAAACATAAGCCGTTTCAACACCGTCGATATGCTTGTGGTCACCCTTCTCGCGTTCATTGTCGAAACCGACTATGCGCGTCCCGGCCCTGCCAAAATAGAGCCGATACTTGTAGCCGTGAAGACTTCCCAAAACCGGCGAAGGCAAGCGCCAGATCACCATCTCGATGATCGCACCGTCACTTAGAACCCGCTTCTCGTGGAACAGCTTCTCGGACTTCATGTTGGCATGATTGCCAACACACCCAACTTTGTCAATGCCAGGGCTGTCTGCCATGCAGCTTGCCTCCCGCCCAAAAATCGCTAGGGAAGTCCCCAAAGCTTTTTCAGGAGTGCCCCATGAGCGACCTCAGCCTTCAGCAGGCCATCGACAACATCTACACCTCGATCAACAACGACAACGAAGAGATCGACCTTCACATTGCAGCCCTGAAGGCCGCGATGGCGAAGGAAGGCGTGAAGGAAGCCGTGTTCGAGCCGTCAAAGCTCGCCCAGTCGAACCGTCAGGGTCGCAAGATCATGCAGTCCTATTTCAAGAAGAAGGGCGTCGCGGTCGCCTTTTCGAAGGCCGACTAAGACACACCAGAAGCCACGGCGCTCGCCTTAATCGGCGAGCGTCAATACCAGCGGCCCGTTCTTCGTCACCACGATCGTGTGCTCGAACTGTACGGTGGGCGCGCGCGGCTCGCTGTAGAGCGTCCAGTTATCCTTGTCGCCATCCTCGGCCCACTGGCCGCCGAGCGAAAGAAACGGCTCGACGGTGAAGACAAGCCCCTCCTCCATGATCCGCGTCTCATCCGGATCCGGCCAGGTCGAAAGCTCTGTTGGTTCCTCGTGCAAAGAGCGGCCGACGCCGTGGCTGGCGAGATTGGTGATCAGCGTATAGCGGTTCTTGCGGGCGAATGCGCCGATCGAATTGCCGATATCGGCAAGTGGCCGCCCTGTTTTCACCTGGTTCAAGCCCACCCAAAGCGCGCGTTTGCCGTCGCGCAGCAGCCGTTCCTGCTTCGCCGTGCCCGGCGGCACGATGAAGGACTGGCCGGTATCGCCGAAATAGCCGAGCTTTTCCGCCGAGACATCGATGTTGACGAGGTCGCCCGCCTTGATCACCCGGTCGCCGGGAATGCCATGGGCGATCTCCTCGTTGACGGAGATGCAGGTGGCGCCGGGAAACTGGTAGCAAAGCTCAGGTGCCGACTGTGCGCCATTGTCTTCCAGCAGCTTGCGGCCGATCAGATCCAGTTCGCGCGTCGTGATGCCCGGTTCAAGTGCGGCCGCCATGACCTTGACGGCGGTCGCACAGATGCGGCCGATATCCTTGAGACGGACGAGGTCCTCTTCGGTTTCAACGATCATCAGGGGTCCTCGCAGTCTTCGGGGCGCAGGCCCTCAGGGGCAGCAGCCCTCGGGGGCAAGGCCGCTGCTTACGCAGCCGACGCCTTCTCCGTCAATGCCTGGCGCACCAGGGGAGCCACTTTCGTGCCGTAAAGCTCGATCCCGCGCATGATCTCGATATGCGGCATCGGCCCGATCGCCATCTGCATCAGGAAGCGGTCATTCTTGAAGATGCCGTGCATGGCGACGATCTTCTCGGCCACAGCTTCCGGATCGCCGACGAAGAGCGCACCGCGCGGACCGCGCGAGGCATCGAACTGCGCCCGGTTGGTCGGCCCCCAGCCGCGCTCGCGGCCGATCCGGTCCATCACCACCGCCTGCGGCGCGTAGAAAATGTCAGCCGCAGATCTGGTCGTGTCATGGATGAAGCCATGCACGTTGATGCTCGTCTTCAGCAGCGCGGGATCGACGCCAGCCTTTTCAGCACTCTGGCGATAGAGATCGAAGAAGGGCGCAAAGCGATGCGGCTCACCGCCGATGATGGCAAGCGCCAGCGGCAGGCCGAGGTAACCGGCGCGCGCCGCCGACTGCGGCGTGCCGCCAATCGCGATCCACAACGGCAACAAATCCTGCAGCGGACGCGGATAGACGCCCCTGCCCTGAATGGGCTTACGTGTCTGCCCTTCCCAGGTCACCACTTCGTTCTCGCGGATCTCCATCAGCAGCTGCAGCTTTTCGGCGAACAGCAGGTCATAATCTTCGAGGTCATATCCAAAGAGCGGGAAGCTCTCGATGAAGGAGCCGCGACCAACCATCAACTCGACACGACCGCTGGAGAGCAGGTCGACCGTCGCATATTGCTGGAAGACGCGCACAGGATCATCGGAGGAGAGCACCGAGACGGCGCTGGTCAGCCGGATGTTCTTGGTCTGCACGGCAGCCGCTGCGAGGATCGTCGCCGGCGACGAGGCCATATAGTCAGGGCGGTGATGTTCGCCGAGCCCGAAGACATCGAGCCCGACCTCGTCCGCCAGACGGATTTCCGCCAGCAGCTCGTCAACGCGGCGCTTCGCATCCGCGCCCTTGTTGGCCGCATTCGGATCAACATCCGCGAAAGTGTATAGGCCGAGTTCCATGACTGTGCTCCGCTGGCAAGAGTGTTTTGCCTGACATAGCGTTTATACCTCTGGTGGCAAAGGGCGCTCCATCGAACAGTGTGTCACGCCTGGCCCTTCTTCCGCCTTGTCAGCAAGAAGGCCTCTGCGCGACCTTCATTGCACCGCACTAAAACTGCCGTTGCACAAGAACTTCCTTTGGGACTAGGCTCAGGTCGGCGGGACACATCAAGGCCGGGCCTCACCGGCATGCGTCAAACAGGAATCAGTCTGATGAAAAGAACAGTTGTCGTCACCGGCTCCACCAGCGGCATTGGCCTTGGTATTGCCAAGGCATTCGCCGCAGAATGCGCCAATGTCGTGATCAATGGCTTCGGCGATGCAGCCGAAATCGAAAAGGTCCGCCAGTCGCTGGAAACATCCGGCGGCAAGGCGATCTATCACGCGGCCGACATGTCAAAGCCAGCCGAGATCGCCGACCTGATCGCCACCGCCGAGCGCGAATTCGGCGGCATCGACGTACTCGTCAACAATGCCGGCATCCAGCATGTCGCACCGGTCGAGGATTTCCCGATCGAGAAATGGGACCTGATCATCGCGATCAACATGTCGAGCGCCTTCCACACGATTCGCGCCGCCATTCCCGGCATGAAGGCAAAGAAGAAGGGCCGCATCATCAACATCGCCTCGGCCCACGGCCTCGTCGCCTCGCCCTTCAAATCAGCCTATGTGACCGCCAAACACGGCGTGCTCGGCCTGACCAAGACGGTAGCGCTCGAAACCGCCCGCGACGGGATCACGGTCAACGCGATTTGCCCCGGATACGTGCTGACACCTCTGGTCGAGAAGCAGATCCCCGACACCGCCAAGGCACGCGGCATCTCGGAAGATCAGGTGAAGAACGACGTGATGCTGCATCTGCAGGCGACCAAGGAATTCGTCGGCATCGACCAGGTCGCAGCCCTTGCGATCTATCTGGCGAGCGATGCGGCGGCTCAGGTCACCGGCACTTCGATCTCGATTGATGGCGGCTGGACTGCACAATAAGCTTGAAAGATAAACGCTGCGCCGCCCACCATCACAAGTCGGGCGACGCAGCAGCCGTCCGGCAGCCGGGCACAGAGGGGATACGACCGATAAATGGCAGACAGCATCCGTTTCATCCTGAACGGCGAAGACATCGCCCTTTCCAGCCTCGATCCCACCGAGACGCTGCTGGACTTCCTGCGCCTGAAACGCCGGCTGACCGGCTCCAAGGAAGGCTGCGCGGAAGGCGATTGCGGTGCCTGCACCGTGCTGGTCGGGCGGCTCGTCGGCGGTCGGCTGTGTTATGAAACGGTCAATGCCTGCATCCGCTTCGTCGGCTCGCTGAACGCCACCCATGTCGTGACCGTCGAACACCTGTCCGCCAAAGACGGAACGCTGCATCCCGTGCAGCAGGCCATGGTCGACTGTCATGGCTCGCAATGCGGTTTCTGCACGCCCGGCCATGGTCATGAGCGCGCTACGGGCTTTGGCTGACCTCGGAGAACCCGAGCCGGGCCGAAATCGAACGCGCGCTGCAGGGCAATCTCTGTCGTTGCACCGGTTACGAGCCGATCGTCAAAGCCGCCGAACAGGTCGGCCAGATCCGCCCATCCTCCCTGTTCGATCCACTGGAACGCGAGCGCGCCAACATCATCGCGCGGCTGGAGGAAATCTCGACCCGCGAAACGATCGCCATGGCGGGACCCGATGGCCGCAAGCTCGTCGTGCCCGGCAGCGTCGAGGGCCTGGCCGAAACGCTGGCCGCCCATCCCAAGGCAACAGTGGTCGCCGGCGCGACCGATGTCGGGCTGTGGGTCACCAAGCAGATGCGCGTGCTCGATCCTGTCGTCTTCATCAACCACCTGGAAGAGCTGCAGAAGATCACCGTCACGCCTGAAGGCATCACGCTCGGCGCCGGCGTCAGCTACAACGGCGCCTTCGAGGTGCTGCGCCAGGACATCCCCGCCTTCGGTCGCCTGATTGAGCGCATTGGCGGCCAGCAGGTGCGCAACATGGGCACCATCGGCGGCAACATCGCCAACGGCTCGCCGATCGGCGATAGCCCACCGGCGCTCATCGCACTCTCCGCCACCGTCACCCTGCGCTCGGCTTCGGGCATCCGCACCATGCCGCTTGAGGACTTCTTCATCGATTACGGCAAACAGGACCGCCAGCCGGGCGAATTCGTCGAAAGCATGTTTGTGCCACGCCCGAAATCGGACAGTCATTTCGCCGTCTACAAGATCACCAAGCGCCGCGACGAGGACATCTCGGCACTCTGCGGCGCGTTTCATCTGGAAAAGGACGCAAGCGGTGTGGTCACCCACATCCGCATCGCGTTCGGCGGCATGGCTGGCACACCAAAGCGCGCACGGTCGGTCGAGGCAGCGCTTGACGGCAGCCCTCACGCAGGCACGGTCGAAGCCGCCCGCGACGCTTGACCTCGACTACAAGCCGCAGGCCGACTGCTGCGCGCCACGGCGGAATATCGCCAGCTGACAGCGGAGACATCTCGTTGACGCGGGTCTTTCTGGAAGTGTTGGCACGCCGCAGGAACTGCAGCGCTTGCGGCGGATAGCGGCGCGGTTAGGGACGGTCAGCCTTCGGCTTGCCCCCCTCTGTCGGCTGCGCCGACATCTCCCCCACAAGGGGGGAGACTGGACGCGGCAGCCGCCTCACTCCGTTATCAGGCGATCGCGGCGATTCGCGGAATCCCCACTTCCCCTTGATGGGAGAGGTCGCCGCGGAGCGGCGGAGTGGGGTGATCCGGCACGCGAGTTCTACCGCGCCGATTGATGGAAATGTAGGGCACATCACCCCACCCCGGAGCTTCGCTCCGACCCTCCCCCTCAAGGGGAGGGTGAGGCCGCACCGCTTCCCCACCCCGCTCTCCCCCCTTGTGGGGGAGATGTCCGGCAGGACAGAGGGGGGTGTCTCAGGCACGACTTTTAAAGACGGAGGCCTGCATGGATAAGGCGACCTACGAGACCTACAAATATATCAAGGGGCCAATGCACCAGTCGCTGAGGCATGATTCAGCGCACAAGCATGTTGCCGGAAGTGCCGAATACATCGACGATATTCCCGAACGCCGGCAGGCCTCCTGCACCGCGCGCTCGGCATGGCGGATCGTGCCCATGCAGAGATCCTGTCGATCGATCTTTCGGCGGTGAAGGCTCACCCCGGTGTCGTCTGCGTGCTGACCGCCGACGACATCACCGGCGTCAACGACGTCTCCTCCGGCGGCCGCCACGACGAGCCGCTGATCGCGACCGACAAAATCGAATTCCACGGCCAGACCATCTTCGCCGTTATCGCCGAAACCCGTGACACGGCCCGTAAGGCCGCCCGCCTCGCCAAAGTCGAATACCGCGACCTGCCCTTCTGGACCGATATCGACGGCGCACTGGAGAATGACGCACCGCTCGTCACCCCAGGCATGACATTGAAGCGCGGCACGCCGGAGACGGAGCTCGACAAGGCGGCGCACCGCATCCAGAGCTCGATGCGCATTGGTGGCCAGGAGCATTTCTATCTCGAAAGCCATATTGCGCTTGCCATTCCCGGCGAAGACGACGACGTGACCGTCTGGTCCTCCACCCAGCATCCTTCCGAAATCCAGCACATCGTCGGCCATGTGCTCGACATCCCCTCCAACGCCATCACCGTCAATACGCGGCGCATGGGCGGCGGCTTTGGCGGCAAGGAAACCCAGGGCAACCAGTTTGCAGCCCTTGCGGCGCTGGCCGCCAAGAAGCTGAATCGCGCCGTCAAATTCCGCCCCGACCGCGACGAGGACATGGGCGTCACCGGCAAGCGCCACGACTTCAAGATGGATTTCGACGTCGCTTTCGACGATGTCGGAAAGATCCACGCGATCGACGCCAACTTCGCCGCCCGCTGCGGTTACTCGTCCGACCTCTCCGGCCCGGTCACCGACCGCGCCCTCTTCCATGCCGATTCGAGCTATTTCTACCCGCATGTGAAGCTCACCTCGCAGCCCTTGAAGACCCACACCGTCTCCAACACCGCCTATCGCGGCTTGGCGGGCCGCAGGGCATGCTGGGCGCCGAGCGGGTGATCGAGGAGATCGCCTATGCGTTGGGCAAGGACCCGCTTGAGGTCCGCAAGGCCAATTTCTATGGCGAGAAGGGCTCGGGCCGCGATATCACTCCCTACCACCAGCAGGTGGAGGACAACATCATCCTAAAGGTCGTCGAGGAACTCGAAACCTCCTGCGATTATCAGGCGCGCCGCAAGGCGATCATCGACTTCAACAAGACGAGCCCGGTCATCAAGAAGGGCATTGCCCTCACCCCGGTGAAGTTCGGCATCTCCTTCACCATGACCGCCTTCAACCAGGCAGGCGCACTCGTCCATATCTACCAGGATGGCTCGATCCACCTGAACCATGGCGGCACCGAAATGGGCCAGGGCCTCTACACCAAGGTCGCCCAGGTCGTCGCCGACTGCTTCCAGGTCGATGTCGACACGGTGAAGATCACGGCGACGACGACCGCCAAGGTTCCGAACACCTCGGCCACCGCCGCCTCCTCCGGCTCCGACCTGAACGGCATGGCCGCTTACGACGCCGCCCGCCAGATCAAGGAACGGCTGATCGCCTTTGCATCCGAGAAATACGGCGTTCCCGCCTCGGAGGTCGAATTCCTGCCGAACCGGGTCCGCGTCGGGGACAAGATCTTCTCCTTCGGCGAATTTGCCAAGCTCGCCTATCTCGGTCGCGTCCAGCTCTCGGCCGCCGGCTTCTACAAGACCCCGAAGATCCATTGGGACCGCGCCGCCGGTCGCGGCACGCCCTTCTACTACTACGCCTATGGGGCAGCCTGCTCTGAGGTCTCCATCGACACGCTGACGGGCGAATATCTGATGGACCGCACCGATATCCTGCACGATGTCGGCAAGTCGCTGAACCCTGTTATCGACATCGGCCAGATCGAGGGCGGTTTCGTCCAGGGCATGGGCTGGCTGACAACGGAAGAACTCTGGTGGGATGGCAAGGGACGCTTACGCACCCACGCGCCATCGACTTACAAGATCCCGCTCGCCTCCGACCGTCCGAAAATCTTCAATACGCGGCTGGTCCCCTGGTCTGAGAACACCGAGCCCACCATCGGCCGCTCCAAGGCCGTGGGAGAGCCGCCCTTCATGCTGGCGATCTCGGTGTTGGAGGCCCTGTCGATGGCGGTGGCCTCGGTCGCGGATTATCGCGTCTGCCCGAGGCTTGATGCGCCGGCCACGCCGGAGCGGGTGTTGATGGCGGTGGAGAGGTTGAAGCGGGCGTGATGGATGGAGCCATGACGCACCACGCCGTCCCGGACAGCCATCGACGGAACGCACGGCGAATGCGCAAGGCCTTGACGGCGGCGGAACTGCGCTTCTGGAATACGGTGAGAGCCCATCGCTTGATGGGATTGGGCTTTCGACGGCAAGTTCCAATCGCGGGATACATCGTCGATTTCGCCTGCCCCGAGCACAAGCTGGTGGTCGAGATCGATGGCCCGAGCCACACATTCGATCAAAGCATCGAGCGTGATAAAACCCGGGGTCAGTCGCTTGCCAATCTGGGATGGACCGTCCTGCGTTTCACCAACGAGGATGTGCTGAACAATCTGGATGATGTTTGCATTCACATCCTGCGGGTGATCGGAGTGCGACGTTTTGAGTAATGCATGCGCATTTACCCCCCTCTGTCACTCCGTGACATCTCCCCCTCAAGGGGGGAGATTGCCGGCAGACGCCCTGCCCTCTGAACGCATGCATTTGCGTCCTGCCCGACTTTGCGGTCCTTTCTCGTGGGGGAACCGGAGGAGGCCGAGACGCCTGCCACATCCGATCTCCCCCCTTGAGGGGGAGATGCCCGGCAGGGCAGAGGGGGGTACCCCACGCCGCAACGAGGCGGAGCACGGCATCCCATGACCACCCTCCCCGCCTTCATCGCCGCCCACCCGAATGCCGTCCTCGTCGAAGTTGCAGAGACCCGAGGCTCCACCCCGCGGGACACCGGCACGATGATGCTGGTATCCGCAACCACCCTCTGGGGCACGATCGGCGGCGGGCATCTGGAATTCATGGCGATCGGCCATGCGCGCAAACTGATGTCGGGGGAAGTGCTGGAGCCAACTCTCGATGTGCCGCTGGGGCCCGAGATCGGCCAGTGCTGCGGCGGGCGCACTCTGTTGCAGTTCACGCGGCTCGATGACACGACCAGAGCCTCCCTCCTGCAGCGACTGGCCGCCGAACGCGCAGCCTTTCCCGAAGTCATGGTCTTCGGCGCCGGCCATGTCGGGCTGGCGCTCGCCCAGGCGCTCGCACCCCTCCCGCTGAATGTCACGCTGATCGACTCGCGTCCCGCAATCGACGGCGAGGTGCCGGAAGGCATCACCTTCCGCCGGGTCGCCATGCCCGAGGCGGAGGTTGCAAAGCTCAAATCCGGCGCCGCCGTCGTCATCCTGACCCATGATCATGCATTGGATTTCCTGATCGGAAAGGAAGCGCTCTCCGCAGCGATGCCGCCTATGTCGGCATGATCGGTTCGAAGACCAAGCGCGGGGCCTTAGCCTCCTTCCTCGACCGCGAAGGCCTGGGCCGCGCCTCCATGGAGCGGCTGACACTGCCGATCGGCGGCGGAGCGGTGAAGGACAAGCGCCCGGCGGTGATTGCCGCCATGGTCGCGGCGGAATTGCTGAGGGTGCTGCTCGCTTGAATCAATGATCGAAGCAACTGAATCTGTTCCGGAGGCAATCGGATCAAATCATTGATCTCAAGGCGTTTCCTACATCAGCCCAGGACGCGTGAGATCAAGCAGCAGTCGCTCGGACCGCTCCCTCGCATGCCAAACATCCTCCACCATCTCCAACCCGACGTCCCGGCGAAGATCGTCCGGAAGGTCCTCGACATCAAGGCGACGGGCACCTTGTCCCGGTGGTACGGCCTTGCGAAGCCGCTGTAGAATGCCCTCAAAATTGGGCATAAGTCGTCCGATCGCGGATACCATCTGAGCCTCCACGCTACGTGATTTCGTTCTTGTTCGATGCTGCGACCATGCCTGTGGTTGCCGACCAAATCCAATTCAATTACGTTGGCGATCGATAAAGAGGCCTTATCCATGAAACTGTCGCGCCAATTGCCGCTGAATGCCCTTCGTGTCTTCGAGGCCGTCGGGCGGCTGATGAGTTTCACCCGCGCCGGCGAGGAACTGGGCATGACCCAGACGGCTGTCAGCTATCAGATCAAGCTTCTGGAAGAGCATGTCGGCGAGCCGCTCTTCTGGCGCCGCCCGCGCCAGATCGGCCTGACGGAGACTGGACTGCGGCTGCATCCGAAGGTGGCGGAAAGCTTCGGCCTTCTGGTCGATGCCGTACAGCAGGCGAGGCAGACGGCCGTGGAGACGCTGGACATCCTGTCGATCCCGACATTCGCCACGCAATGGCTGGCCCGCAAACTCGGCGAGTTTCATCTGGAGCATCCGGATATCGCAGTGCGCCTTCTGCGCAGCAATCGGCCGGACCAGATGCTGGACAAGACATTCGATGTTGCCATTCCCTGGGAAGACGGTCCCTGGCCCGGAATGATCGCCCATCCGCTGGCGCATCTCGATTTCACTCCCTTGCTCAGCCCCAAGCTGGCGGCAAGCATAGGCGGCGTGAAGGAACCAGCAGACCTCCTGAAGCTTCCGATCATCTGCCCGAACGATCCTTGGTGGGGGCTCTGGTTCACGGCGGCCGGCATCGACAGCCCGCAATTCATCGGCAGTCACGTGCATGGATTCGAGGCTCAGGATCTCGAGGCCAATGCCGCCATGGCCGGCCATGGCGTTGCCATTCTGAGCCCCTTCTTTTTCCGCGAGGAACTGGCCTTTGGAAGGCTGATCCAACCCTTTCCGCTGACGATACCGGTGCCGAAGCCGATCCAGCTGGTCTATGCCCAGGGGCGGCGCAACGCGCGCAAGATCAGGGCTTTTCACGCCTGGATCAGCGCGGCGCTCGAAGCCGAAAAAGCGCTCTGATTTCACCGGCTTCTGCGGAAGAAAAGAATCTCTGCATAAATCGACATCAGGAGCCCTCCCCGTGCCCCGCAGGGCTTCCCTTGCAGCGCAATATTTTCCACACTGTCCGGCCGGGAGGACGATAAGGGGAATTCTCGAATGTATGAATATGCGATCGCCTGGGAATGGCTTAACTTCGCCGTCCGCTGGCTGCATGTGATCACCGCGATCGCCTGGATCGGCTCGTCCTTCTATTTCATCGCGCTCGATCTCGGCCTGGTGAAGCGTCCGGGCCTGCCCGTCGGTGCCTATGGCGAGGAGTGGCAGGTCCATGGCGGCGGCTTCTACCATATCCAGAAATATCTGGTGGCGCCCGCCTCGATGCCGGAGCATCTGACCTGGTTCAAATGGGAAAGCTATGCCACCTGGCTTTCGGGCTTCGCCCTGCTGGCGGTCGTCTATTACGGCGGCGCCGATCTCTTTCTGATCGATCGCAGCGTACTTGAACTTGAGCCCTGGCAGGCGATCTGTCTGTCGCTGGCGTCGCTGGCTGTCGGCTGGATCCTCTACGATCTCCTGTGCAAGTCGCCGCTCGGAAAGAACACCTGGGGGCTGATGGCGCTGCTCTATATCGTGCTGATCGCCATGGCCTGGGGCTATACGCAGATCTTCACCGGCCGCGCCGCCTTCCTGCATCTGGGCGCCTTCACCGCGACCATCATGTCGGCGAACGTCTTCTTCATCATCATTCCCAACCAGAAGATAGTCGTTGCCGACCTGATTGCAGGCCGCACGCCCGATCCGAAATACGGCGTGATCGCCAAGCAGCGCTCGCTGCACAACAATTATCTGACGCTGCCCGTCATCTTCTTCATGCTGTCGAACCACTATCCTCTGGCCTTTGCCACGGAGTTCAACTGGATCATCGCAGCCCTCGTGTTCCTGATGGGCGTCACCATCCGCCACTGGTTCAACACCACCCATGCCCGCAAGGGAAAACCGACCTGGACCTGGCTGGTGACGGTGCTCATCTTCATCGTCATCATGTGGCTCTCGACCGTGCCCAAGGTGCTGACCGGCGAGGAAGAACAGGTGAGCCTTTCGACCCGTGAACAGACCTTTGTTGCAAACGGCCATTTCGAAGCCGTGCGCGATGTCGTACAGGGGCGCTGTTCGATGTGCCACGCAGCCGAGCCCGTCTGGGAAGGCATTGCGCGGGCACCAAAGAACGTGAAGCTGGAAACGGACGGCGAGATCGCCGCCCATGCCCGTGAAATCTACCTCCAGGCCGGCCGCAGCCATGCCATGCCGCCTGGAAACATCACCGATCTCTCGCCCGAAGAGCGCAAGCTGCTCGTCGCCTGGTACGAGACGACGGTCGAAGGCAAATGATGACAATTGAGACCCTGATCCGCGGCCGCCTCCTCTCCTTTCACCGGGCACCTGAACATGCTGGCGACCGCGAAAGCTATCTCTACGAGGAAGACGGCGCACTGCTGGTGCGGGACGGCAAGATTTCAGCAGTCGGCGCCTATGCCGACGTGCAAGCCGCAGGCCCGTGCTGACACAACGGAGATCGACCACCGCCCGCATCTTATCCTGCCCGGCCTGATCGATTGCCACGTGCATTTCCCGCAGATGCAGGTGATCGCCTCCTATGCCGCCAATCTGCTGGAGTGGTTGAACACCTACACCTTCCCCGAGGAATGCCGCTTTGTCGAAAGCGCCCATGCCGAGTGGATCGCCACCCAATTCTTCGACGAATTCCTGCGCCAGGGCACGACGACGGCGGTTGCCTATTGCTCCGTGCACAAGGCCTCCGCAGATGCCTTCTTCGCTGAGAGCCTGAAGCGCGGCACGCTGATGATCGGCGGCAAGGTGATGATGGACCGCAATGCGCCGCAGGGCCTCTTGGACACGCCGCAGCTGGGCTACGACGAGACGCGTGCGGTGATCGAACAATGGCACGGCAAAGGCCGCAACCACGTGGCCATCACCCCGCGCTTTGCCATCACCTCGACGCCCGAACAGATGGCGATGACGCAGAAGCTCGCGGAAGAATTCCTCGACCTGCATATCCAGACACATCTGTCCGAAAACCACGACGAGATCCGCTACACCTGCGAGCTCTATGCTGACGCGACCGACTATACAGACATCTACGCCCGCTACGGCCTGCTCCGGAAGAAGGCGCTCTTCGGCCATGCGATCCATCTGTCGGATCGCGAGGCAGATGCCATGGCTGAAAGCGGCGCAGTCGCGGTGCATTGCCCGACCTCCAACCTCTTTCTCGGCTCCGGCCTCTTCCCGCTGAAGGCGATCCAGCGCCGCGAAAAGCCTGTGACCGTCGCGGTCGCCACTGATATTGGCGGCGGCTCGAGCTACTCCATGCTCAAGACCATGGACGAGGCCTACAAGATCCAGCAATTGCTCGGCGAGCGTTTAAACCCGCTGGAGAGCTTCTATCACATGACGCTCGGCAATGCCGTGGCGCTCGATCTTGCAGACCGGATCGGCACGCTGGACGAAGGCACGGATGCCGATATCGTCGTGCTCAATGCCGCCGCGACCCCGGCCATGCGGCTGAGGATGGAGACCGTGACGTCTCTGTCCGAAGAGCTTTTCCTGCTGCAAACACTGGGCGACGACCGCGCTGTGATCGAGACCTATGTGGCAGGCAAGGCCTCCAAGCCGGGAGCGGAGGCATAAGACGGCGATGAGCGAAAGCGGCTATTCCGGCACCCCTCTTCCGAAAAAGCTCGGATTGAAGCCGGAAATGGCCGCCCTCTTCATCGCCCTGCCCGACAGCCTCTCCCACCTCGCCGAAGAGGTACCCGGCGCCCTCCAGGCAACAGATCTGGCGTCAGCAAATGCGTCAGGCCTCGACTACGCCCATGTTTTCGAGACCTCGCGCGCCGCGCTTGAGGAGCATGCACTCCGCCTCAAGGCCATGCTCAAACCTGCGGGCATGCTGTGGATCTCCTGGCCGAAAAAGGCCTCGAAGGTGCCAACGACGATCACCGAAGATGTGCTACGGGAAGTCTTCCTGCCGACGGGGCTGGTGGATGTGAAGGTCTGCGCCGTCGACGAGATATGGTCGGGGCTGAAATTCGTGCTTCGCAAGGAGTTGCGCCCGTGATGGCAAGAGGCTCGCGATGCTGATCACCAACCTTGCGCTCGGCACCCTGATGATCTCGCTGACGGTGGTCATCCACACCTTTGGCCTGATGGCCGTCACCCATGCCATGAGCTGGGTCACCGACCGCATTCGCCTGCACGGCCATCGCAGCCGCATGCTCGCCATGAACACGGTCGTCATCGGTGTCTTTGCCGTATTGACGGCGGAGGTTTGGCTCTGGGCCGCCGCCTACAGCCTGATCGGCGTCGTCGACGATTTCGAAACCGCCCTCTATTTCTCGACCATCACCTTCTCCACCGTCGGCTATGGCGACGTCGTGCCCAATCCGGAATGGCGCATGCTGGCGGCGCTCGAAGGGGTCAACGGCTTCCTCCTGATCGGTTGGTCGACCGCCTATCTGATCGCCGCCGGCATGCGAGTCGGGCCGTTCAAGTCGGGCGAACACTTCTGAAGGACCCAAGAGGTAAAATTATCTTACCTCTTCGCCCCCCCCTGTTCACAGCCGACCGAATGGCATGATATGCCGAGACAAAGACATTGGCGGAGAGAGAGACAATGGGGCCGATCCTTGAAATTTCCGATCTGAAGAAGCTCGCACGCAAGCGCGTGCCCAAAACTCTTCTTCGACTATGCCGACAGCGGCGCCTGCACCGAGAGCACCTACCGGGCGAACGAGAGCGACTTCTCGAAGATCAAGCTCCGCCAGCGCGTGCTCGTCGACATGAGCGGCCGCACGCTGGAAACCACCATGATCGGCGAGAAGGTAAAGATGCCGGTGGCGCTTTCGCCGACGGGCCTCACCGGCATGCAGCATGCCGATGGTGAAATGCTGGCGGCGAAGGCGGCAGAAGAATTCGGCGTGCCCTTTACGCTGTCGACCATGAGCATCTGCTCGATCGAGGACGTCGCATCGGTCACCAAGCGGCCCTTCTGGTTCCAGCTTTACGTGATGCGCGACCGCGATTTCGTCGTGAACCTGATCGAGCGCGCCACGCGCCGCCAAGTGCTCGGCGCTGGTACTGACGGCTCGACCTGCAGCTGCTCGGCCAGCGCCACAAGGACATCCGCAACGGCCTCTCCGCCCCACCGCGACTGACGCCGAAACACCATCTTCCAGATGGCCATGCGCCCGCGCTGGTGCCTGGAACATGCTGCACACCCAGCGCCGCACCTTCCGCAACATCCATGGTCACGCCAAGAATGTCTCCGATCTCGCCTCGCTCGGCGCCTGGACCAACGGAGCAGTTCGATCCGCAAGCTCTCCTGGGATGACGTCGCCTGGATCAAGGAGCAGTGGGGCGGCAAGCTGATCATCAAGGGCATCCTCGACGTCGAGGACGCACGCATGGCAGCCGAGACCGGCGCTGATGCGATCATCGTCTCCAATCATGGCGGCCGCCAGCTCGACGGTGCCCATTCCTCGATTGCCATGCTGCCGAGGATCGTCGATGCCGTGGGCGACAAGATCGAAGTGCATCTCGACGGCGGCATCCGCTCCGGCCAGGACGTGCTGAAGGCGCTCTGCGCTCGGCGCCAAGGGGACCTATATCGGCCGCCCATTCCTCTATGGCCTGGGCGCCATGGGCCAGCAGGGCGTCACCAAGGCCCTGGAGATCATCGCCAAGGAGATGGATGTAACGATGGCGCTCTGCGGCAAGCGGCAGCTCGTCGATGTCGACAAGTCGATCATCGCAGAAAGCCCGTTCTGAGCGACCTCAGGCAATCCAGCCACTTGAGAGCGCGCTGACCCAATCCATCATGCCATGGCGGCGCGCAAGCTCTGCCATGGCGAGATTGTCGTATCGCACCTGCCGGAAGCTCGGCTGCCAGCCACGCGGGCTCTTTTCGAGGATCGCATAGCTCGCAAACGGCGTTCCTGCCTGCGCCTTGTGATAGACGGGCACGTCATAATCGAAACCGGGGCAACCGACGCTGCCGGGATTGACGATCAGTCGGCCGTCAGAAAGCTGAACGGCACGCGGAATATGGCTGTGCCCGCAGAGGATCAGCGGCGTGTTGATCCCTGCAGCCAGCGCCTCAATCTCGGCGAGCGGCTTCAGGTGAAAGATCCCGTTTGCCGACAGCGTCTCGGTCCAGTAGGTATTGTCGTCCTCAGGCGTCGCGTGGCAGAGGAACACCTGTCGCCGATCCGCGCCGTTTCGGGAAGGCCGCGGATCCAGTCGAGATGGGCAGGTGACAATTGCGGATAACTCGGCTTCTCCCAATCACCCATCGCCTCGAAAGGCCGGTCGATCAGCGCGCGGTCAGCGATTGCCGCGAACGGCATGATGATCGAGCGGCATCAGCAGATCCGCCGTCAGACCCGCCTCGAGCGGCCCCGACAGACTGTCGCCGAGATTGACGACGAGATCGGTCCCCTGTGCGCGGATGTCGGCAATGACCGCCTCAAGCGCCAGATGGTTGCCGTGGATGTCGGCGATGGCCGCAAAACGCATGCTCAACTTCCCCGATAGGTCGAATAGCCATAGGGCGAGAGCAAAAGCGGCACGTGGTAGTGAGCCGTGGTGTCGGAGATCCCGAAGCGGATCGGGATCACGTCGAGAAAGGGCGGCTCGGTCAGCGCAAAACCCTTGGCCTTCAGATAATCGCCGGCATGGAAGAGCAGTTCATATTGCCCGACCTGAAACTCATCGCCGATCAACATCGGCCCGCCATCGACCCGGCCGTCATCATTGGTGAAGACGGTCTTGATCAGCTCTGCCTCCTCGCCATTCATCCGCATCAGCTGGATGCGAAGCCCCTGGGCGGGCTTGCCGAGAGCGGTATCGAGGACATGGGTGGTGAGACCGGTCATAGGCTTGGCTCCCGAATCATGAAGGGGTATCGAAGAAGAATTCCTCGAGATTGTTGCCGGGTCCGTCACGATCCACAACCAGGAAATCACTCACCTCACCGATCGCCATCAAGGGATGGTGCCACGTGTTGCGCCGATAGTTCACGCCCTGATGCGGGGCAGCGAGAAGCATCAGCGGCTCGCCCGGCTTGCCGTCTTCATCGGGCGAAACGGCAACCAGGAACGGACGGCCCGACAGCGGCGAGAAGCTCTGACTGCCGAACGGATGGCGTTCCATCATGCCGATCTCATAGGGAAAGGCGCGCGGCTGACCGCGAAAGATATTGACGATCACCCGGGCGCCCTCGCCTGCAATCTCGGGCGAAAACAGCGCATGAAACCGCTCCGTGGTGCCGCCATTGATCAGCCGCATGGTCGACGGTTCGGCTTCGATGACCTCGCCGAAAGGCGCGAAACTTTGAACCGTCAGGGGACGGATGGGAAGTTCGATGGGCAAAGGGGTTATTCTCCCTGGATATGCGGATGGCGGAGTTGGTCGATCTGACGGATAAGCCTCGGAAGATCAACCTGCGCCGTATCCCAGATGACACGCCAATCGAGCCGATCGTATTGATGGACCACGAGATTGCGCAAACCGCGCATCTTGGCCCAGGGAATCTCTGGTTGCTCAGAGCCAATGTCCGGAAACAGCGTCTGGATGCGTGCTGCAGCGGTCGCGATCAGCACAAAAGTCATGGCTACGGCGCGCTGGCGCAACAGGTCGGCCTCGAACTCCTCGAAGGCTATGCCATCGAGGAAGCCAATGGCCTCACGTGCTGCATCTTCCATGTCGATAAGATTGTCGAGCAGGCGCTCCGCCGGCGTCATATGGCCCTAGCCTCGGACAAAATTCGATCACGCATGCGCTCTTTTAAGCCGCCTGACGTCACGACATCCACCCGGCAAGGCAAGAGATCCTCCATCTCCGCCTGCAGCCCACCGAGATCAAACAGGGTCATGCCTGGAAGTCCATCGACGAGGATATCGAGATCACTGTCCGGCCCATCCTCGCCGCGCGCGACAGAGCCAAAGACACGCGGGTTCGTCGCCTTGTGACGTGCAGCCACTTCGCGAATGGCCTGCCTGTTCTTCTCCAGCACTTCGGAAGGTCGCATCGCCGGGCTCCTTGACCGCAATCATAGAACAAACGCGAGGTGCGAGAAAGCGCCAGAGCGAGCCCCAGAAACGAAAACAGCGCCGGGGTCACCCACGGCGCTGCAAACTTTGTCACTCAGCCTGAAATCAGGCAGCAGACTTGGCGTAGTCGGCCGTCGGCACTTCGGCGATCGTCTTCAGGACGATGCGAAGCGATCTGGTAGGGGTCAGCCCTGGGAATTCGGACGGCGATCTTCCAGGTAACCCTTGTAGCCGTTGTTGACGAAGGAGTGCGGAACGCGGATCGAGGCGCCACGGTCGGCAACGCCGTAGGAGAACTTGTTCCACGGAGCCGTCTCGTGCTTGCCGGTCAGGCGCAGGTGGTTGTCCGGACCGTAGACGTCGATATGCTCCTGCCAGGTTCTTGGCGAACGCGGCCATGAGGGCTTCGAAGTATTCCTTGCCGCCCACTTCGCGCATAAAGGTGGTCGAGAAGTTGCAGTGCATGCCCGAGCCGTTCCAGTCGGTGTCGCCGAGCGGCTTGCAGTGGATATTCGACGTCGATGCCGTACTTTTCGCAGTCAGGCGGAGCAGCAGGTAGCGCGCGATCCAGATCTGGTCGGCAGCCTTCTTGGAGCCCTTGCCGAACACCTGGAATTCCCACTGGCCCTTGGCCACTTCGGCATTGATGCCTTCGTGGTTGATGCCGGCTTCGAGGCAGAGGTCGAGATGCTCTTCGACGATTTCGCGGGCGATCGAGCCGACGTTCTTGTAGCCGACGCCGGTGTAGTACGGGCCCTGCGGAGCCGGGTAGCCCTGCTCCGGGAAGCCGAGCGGACGGCCGTTTTCGTAGAAGAAGTATTCCTGTTCGAAACCGAACCAGGCGCCTTCGTCGTCAAGGATCGTGGCGCGGCTGTTGGACGGATGCGGGGTGACGCCATCCGGCATCATGACTTCGCACATGACGAGAGCGCCGTTGGTGCGAGCCGGGTCGGGATAAATGGCGACCGGCTTCAGCACGCAATCCGACGATGTGGCCTTCGGCCTGCATCGTCGAGGAGCCGTCAAAGCCCCAGAGCGGCAGCTGTTCCAGGGTCGGGAAGCTGTCGAATTCCTTGATCTGCGTCTTGCCACGCAGGTTTGCTACCGGCTTGTAGCCATCGAGCCAGATGTACTCGAGCTTAAACTTGGTCATGGTGCTCTCTCTTCAGTCTCGCGCCATTCATGCGCAACAGAGGGGTGATTCTCCGGTTCGCCCGGGAGTCGGATAAGAAAAAGCAGGAAGCGTGCCAGTTTGCCGCCGGGCGCGAAAAATCGACCATTTTGTCGCAGGCGAAAGCCCCAAAACCGGCAACCAAAGGTGTTTCTTTAACAGATTGAGCTCATACTAACGGAACCAGACGCGCGTGCTCGGTGTTGTCCGCACACCAAAGATCACGAAAGCGCTGTGATGATTTTAAATTCATCACTTTTTCTGCATCAATATTGCCCATAAAATAGGCAATTTGCACTTTTCATGTGCATTTCAGTTTCAGACGTGGTAAGCATGAACCATCGAGACAACACTCGGTGAAACGAGAGGTAGTAGCATGACAACGAACATGGTTCGGGAATCGGCGAAGATCTACGAATTCCCGGTGCGTGACCTGGCCCGGCTGAACGCCATGCGTGAGCGCCAGACGCCGAAACCCGTGATCTATGAGAGCGGTTCGGCAAGCTGGTATCACGAGGAAGCGATCCGCGAAGCCGAACGGGCGCCGAAGCAGTAAGGGCGAAAGCCCAACAAAAAAGCCGCCCGCATTGCGGACGGCGAAAAGCATGCGACGAGCGGGCCTTTGCCCGCTCTTTTCGTTTTCAGCACCGACTGGTGACTGAAACACGGGTGAGGCGGTCTGCCATCATCTCCGCCAGGACCGCCGGCCGGGAATTCGAGCGTCTCAAGTCATCTAAGGAAGCAGGCTTTCGAGGCGAAGCCGTGCGATTTTTTCCACCTGCTGGCAGGCGGTGTCGAATTCCTGCTCTTGGGCGTTGGCGATGCGCGTCTCGAAGGCGGCGAGAATGTCGTCCTTCGTCAATCCCTTGACCGCGATGATGAAGGGAAAGCCGAACTTCTCGACATAGGCCGTATTCAGTTCGGTAAAGCGGGCATGCTCGTCAGCCGACAGCCGATCGAGCCCGGCGCCTGCCTGCTCACGCTTGCTGTCTTCGGTCAGTTCGCCCGCAATCGCGAGCTTGCCCGCGAGATCCGGATGCGCGCGCAAGAGGCCCAGCCGCTCGTCCTTGCTTGCCGTGCGAAACATCGCCGCCATCGCATCATGCACGTCGAGCGCCGTCAGCGGCTCCTCGATCATGCCGGCATCGAAGGCCCGTTCCGCAATGAAGGGCGAATGTTCGAACACCCCGCCGAAACGCTGAACGAAGTCCGCTCTGTCCATGCCGTCAATCCAGTATCATGTAAGGCCGCAGCTGTCAGAGCAGCGGCAAAGAGGGGCCGCCCGCGCATCTCGCGAAGCAGTTGACGACAAGGATTAGCCGAGCCCCCTGTGCTTGTCGAGTTTCCGAAGGAGACAGGCACTTTCAACCAGGCGGTCAACTTCCGCCGCTTGCAGGAGGCATCTCTTGATCTATGTAGCGTCCCTCATCTCTCAATATCTCGAAAGGATATTTCATGCCGGTAGCTTCGACCACCAGCCCGCAGGCAAGATAACGTGGGTCCCGCGGTTCCTCGTCTGCACCAGTCCTCATCCACCGGACGGCGGACCTCAGCATCTACTCAGCGCCCGCCAACAGGACAAACATCAATGGGTCTGTCCACCCCGGAACTCATCGATCTCCGTAGTGCCCAAAACTGCTTCAACCAATCGCAGTCTACCTTGTCGACAGGAGAGGCAAGGACGGGAACCCCTTCGAACGACGCGGAACCGGAATGTGCTCAATTGCAAAATCATCAAGTTGAGGATAGCGATCGGTCCCCGTTTGAAGACCCACGGCCACGATTTTTGGGCTCTCGATCGTAGCAGAGCAAGTGAACGCTTTATTTCTGACGGTCCCATTGCGAAAGTTGTTTTCGCGCATCAAAACTCATGCGGATGCCTCCGCCCCACAGCATTCGTCCGCTGGACCGCGGTCACAACCACAGATAAATTTACTTTTCGCAATGTGATTCAACCAGTGTTGCCTCGGATAAGACGGTATTGCCAGACAATCTAAAAATCATTCGGATTTTCATCGGATCACCGGGAGGGTTAGACGAAGAGCGTCAGGCCGCCCACCAGATTGTAGCTAGCGTTAACCGTGCTCACTCCGAGCGTTGGGGCATCCTTTTCAAGCTGCTTGGCTGGGAAAACGCGGTACCTGGCTACGTCCGCCCCCAGTCGAAGATCAACGAAGATCTCGACAAATGCGACTACTTCATTGGTGTCCTTTGGGACCGGTGGGGATCGCGCCCGAGCGTAGACCCATCTGGATTCACGTCCGGCTTTGAAGAGGAATTCGTCCGAGCCGAAAACCGGATCAACGGTGGCTTGATGAAAGACATGGCGCTCTTTTTCAAGGATGTAGAGGTCCCACGAGGGATGGAGCCAGGAGAGGATCTTCGAAAGGTGCAGGCATTTCGCCAAAAGTGCATCGATGAGAAGAGGGTCTTTTTCAAACCCTTTGCGGACGTAGCCGCGTTTCGCGATGTTGTTCGCGAGAAACTTGAGGAGATCGGTTGGAACGAAACCGCTATTCTTTTGCAAGTCGACGAGCAATCAGACCAATCGCGAAAGACAATGCCGGCAGTGGTGAAGGCGGACGAGGAGACGGTGGTGGAGGGCCGCCTGCTCAGTGAAGGTTCGCAAGTCTTTCTTCGTGACTTGATGAATAGGTCATCCAGTTGGCAGGCTACAGACGCTCATGAAGTAGCACGTCTTCGCCTATTAGGTACCACGATTTCCCGCCCATCCAACGACACAGTCTATCTGGGTAATCATGATGCGAATCTGATATACCAATTTTATCGAGACAGAGATCTCCCCCAAAAGGAAATCGAGGCGCTGGCAGATTGTGGCGTGGCCGGGTTTCACCATCAAAACGTACCTTTGTGGCGGTGGATGTCGAAAGACGCATCTGGTGATCCCTGGAGCCGGGTAAATTTTTTGGCGATAGCCGGCATAGATATCGTGAAGAAAAATGCTATCGACTTGTTGGCCCTCGGTTCACGGTCGATACCATACGATGACGCCGTGTTTACCAAGCGCGAGCTGCTTAACCTTTGGATCAGTGACACGACTGCAGGGCAGGTGTTCACTGCAGCTAGCGCTTATCTCGCAAAATGCGCATCTCCAAATGACATACCGCTTATAGAAGAAATAGCGCTACAGTGTTCGCCGGAACGGCGTATGAAGATCGACGAAATTATCGTTGCAATTTGCGCTCGGACGGATCCTGACAAAGCGCTGCGGCAGCTGGTTGCGCGGCAGATCGATAAGGTCGACGACGAGCTGGCTTCCGTGCTCTTCACCAATCATTCTGCGCTTCGGACTTCAAGCCTAATCTCTTGCCTGTCGGCCAAGTCCGAGAACATTCGTCTCAATGCTGCGCGGATACTGTTTGATCGGAGAGAAGTCCCCCCTACTGCGGCTCAGACCTTAATGACAGACAGCAGTCACGAGGTTCGTCTGATTGCCGTTGAGACGTTGCTCGCCGCGAATGGAGGTGTCGATGCAAAGGTTGCAGAAGGCGCACTCCTTATCGTCAAGCCCCGAAGCCGGGTAAGCGGTCTAGGATCTTTCTTGGTCTCAAGCGAAACCGACCGTACGTACTTTGATCGCTTCCTGACAAACCGGCTGCTTGAGCACAGTCAGCTCGAACTCACGGCGATAGTTGAGCGGGTCGGCTTCTTCGACCGTTTGGAGCTGATGGCGCTCTACACAAAATTTCCCAAAGTTTTCCGCGACGAGATGCGCTCCAATCTCGCAGATTGCTTCAAGTCAAGATTTGAAAGGAAGTTGGCAGACCATATCAAGACTGCTGGAACCGACGATGCTTCCACCGAACGTCTCCGAAAGCTGGAGAAATTTATACGAACTGAGCTATCGAACCATGCCCTCGAACTTCTCTGCACAATGAACAAGGCGGAAGATATCGACCTTGTGCGCAAAGTCCTAAGTGAGATCGAAATTCGGGCGTCAGATAGCATCTTGACATATCTGGGCAAGTTTGGAGCGTGGAGCGATGTACAGGCCATCCGGAGCCTACAGGACTATCAAGGAGGCACTCAGACCATCTTGGGCATAGGTAGCCAAGCTTATATTGCCAAAAAGGCGTCGGCGATCTTAGCAATCAGCAAAAACCGGTTGGCAGACTTACTGGCCCTCGACATGGAATCGTCGTTGCGCATCGAAATAGCAAAACAGCTCGCCAAAAAAGTGATCGCCGGATTCACGGATGACGCACTTCTCAGTGAACTTAGGCGGAGCGATGATCGGTATCGCGTGGTCTTCGCTCTCCGGTGCGCCGACGCCTTATCAAAAAGCAAGTTATCAGCGCTTTTGGCCAAATATTTCGATGACGGAGAACATCGTTTCTACAACAGTATTCACTGGCTGGATATGGCGGTATCTCTTCCGGCCGCCGAGGCGAGAAACATTGTCGACGCGGCTCTGGCGAAACATTGAAGATAGATTCTATGATGGTCCCATCGACTATTCCGTTTTCGTCAACGTTGGCGACGGCAGAGCGTAATTGATCGAACCGAAGCGGCCTGCGTCAAGCCACCGACAATGTCCTACCTCATACGTCGACGGCGTGTCGGTAAGCAGGCCCGCTGCTCGGGCTCTTTGAGGAACGTTGCCGAAACGCGGATCATACCTCACGTTCGGGGTAGCGACCGGACAATCCGCTTGCCACAAGCGCACATGCCGCCCCCGTCGAATGGAGGCGGTTATTGATCTATGCTGAGACGACCTTTGCAGAGGCTGGCTTCAAATCTCCACAGTCAACAAATGTCTGTTTCGGTCAAGTCCTGCCCGAGCATGACGACATTAGGCCCTTGGCAGCATCACACCTGCAACTGATACCAATTCCGCTCCGGAAACGGCCAATCCACAAGCAGCGCCATATCCGGCCGATAAATCTCCACCTTCAGCGGATAGCACTTGGCCACATCGCTCGAATGGCTTGTGCTGCAATCCCCACCCGGGCAGGCCGAGAGCGCGCCCAAGAGATCAATCTCCGCAAACATCTCCAGGAAATCACCAGGACGGACGGGGCTCGCCTTCATGAAATACTGCTGCGTATCGCGGGTGAAACCGGTGCACATGAAGACGTTCAACACATCATGCACATGCGGCTCGACTGCCTTGATGTCGGATCCGGTATGATGGGCCAGCGCCCGGCAGAGGTTCGAATGGCAGCAATGATGATAGTCGCCGCCGGAGAGCAGCCGGTTGGTATAGGGATCGCAGCGCGTGCCGATCACGTCATGAACACCTCCGCCGAATTCGTCGAAACCGTACCAGCCGAGCGTATCATGGCTGATCGTCGCCATGGGGCGCAGCGACGGCAGATTGCTCCAGAGGCGATTGCCGGTCGTGACATGGGTCGCATGCAGCGCCCGTGTCTTGCCGGAAAAGAAGCGCTCGGAAAGGTCGTTGGCGTTCCAGAGATTGAGGTCACCGACCTGCGGCCCCTCGACACTGACGATGCGGAAGAAATGCCCCTTCGGCACCTCGAACGTATTGCCCTCGCGCGGCGGCACGATTACCTCGCCGACCTTTTCCATCGTCGCTCGCGCCCGATCCAGAATGCTCATGTCAGGAGCAACAAGCGACTCGACCGGATAGCAGACGACTGGCTTCACCGCCCGACGGGCAGCAGCATCGGCAGGAACGGGGATGTTGGCATTGAAAGGTGACATGGCGGCTCCGGGGATCGGCAAGGAAATGAGGTTTGCCGCAAGGTGCCTGACCTACCCCATCAAGACAACTGCCTCTCTTCTTGCCCCATGGCCAAGCCTGGCTTAGTCATAGAGCCATGAAACTGCCACCGCTCCCCACACTCCGTGCCTTCGAGGCCGCCGCCCGCCGCGAAAGCTTCCTGCAGGCCGCAACCGAACTCGGCATGACGGCAGCGGCTGTGAGCCAGCATGTGAAGGCGCTGGAGGATTGGCTGGGTCTTGCTCTTTTCGAACGCCGCCCGCGTGGCGTGCGCCTCACTGCTGACGGCCGCGAACTCGGCGCAGCCTGCTCGGAAGGCCTCGGTCACATCGCCCGCGCCGCAGAACGGCTGACCGCCCGCAAATCCGTGGCCCGCGCCAGCCTCGCCTGCATGCCCTCGGTGGTCACCCACTGGCTCGGCCCCCGCCTGCCCCGTTTCCGCGCAGCACATCCCGATATCCAGGTCTCGATCGTCTATCCGTTAGGAGCACTCACACCGGACGAAGCCGGCGCGGATCTGCTGATCTGTCACGGCACCCGCCCGCCGGGTCGCGCCGAGCGCATTCTACCAGCCGCGACCCGCCCGACCTGTGCGCCGAGCTATGTGGATCGACATGGACCGATCAACAGCCCAGCCGACCTCCTCGCCCATGACCTGTTGCACGACGCGACCGAGGCCGCCTGGCAATCCTGGCTGGCCGCGCGTGGCGTTGAAGGTCCGACACCCTCTGGACCTCTCTATGCCGATTTCAACCTGCTGGTCAGCTCGGTCCTCTCGGGCCTCGGCATAGGCCTCTGCCCGACCGCCCTGATCGCTGACCATCTGGCGGCCGGCACGCTGAAAGTGCTGTTCGATGAAGCTGCCGACGAGGACAAGGCTTACTGGCTGCTCTCAGGCGGGCAGTTATCCGAGCCTGCCGCGATCCTGCGAGATTGGCTGCTGGCGGAGGCAGACGGCTAGCCTACGACCATTACTCGGCCGGGACCAAATTGATTTCGAGCTTGAGGCCGGCGGCAGCTGCATACCGCCGCAACGTCGCCAAAGATGGCGACACACCGCCTCCTTCCATACGTGCGATTGCCGACTGCGTTGTGCCCATACGTTTGGCGAGTTCGGCCTGAGAAATATTGCCCTCTGTACGAGCACGAACCAAAGCCTCGACGATCTGGAATTCGGCATCGGCCTTCTGATACTCAGCCCGAAATTCTTCGTTCTGCATGAGCGTCTTTTTCAGATCAGCAAGCTTCGTCATCTCTTTATCTCCTGCAATCTCGCTCTCGCAAGTTCGAGCGCGCGCTGCGGTGTCTTCTGCGTCTTCTTCTGAAAGACGTGCAAGACAACCACTCTTCTGCCTGTCATGGTCACATAAATACCGCGAGCAATCCCTTCAGCGGACTTCGCCCTCAACTCCCAGAGCTTCCCTTCGAGATGCTTGACGTGGGGTTCGCGCAATTGCTCGATACCTAAGCGCTCAACTGCTTCCAGCAGTCGGACGACACGGGCCTGAAGTCCCGGCGGCAAGGCCAGAATTTCGGCGTTTGCTTCGCTGTGGGTTTCCACGTGCCATAACATGCACGCTATATAGCATGCGCGATATAATCCTTCAAGGAGGTCTCACCAAGCCGGCTTGTGATGCTTGTGCCAGTGCTCCGCAATCTCAATCCGCTTCGGCACCCAGACCTTCTCGTGGCTGGTGACATAATCAATGAACCGCGCCAGAGCCGCCGCCCGTCCGGGACGCCCGACGAGGCGGCAGTGCAAACCGACGGACATCATCTTCGGGCTCCCTTGTCTGCCCTCCTCATAGAGCACGTCGAAGGCGTCCTTGAGATAGGTGAAGAACTGGTCGCCGGTGTTGAAGCCCTGCGGCGTGGCAAACCGCATGTCGTTGGTCTCAAGCGTGTAGGGAATGATCAGGAAGGGCTTGCCTTCGAGATCCGGCACCCAGAACGGCAGGTCGTCGGAATAGTTGTCGGAGGAATACATGAAACCGCCCTCCTCCATCACGAGGCGCAGCGTGTTGTCCGACGGCTTGCCTTGATACATGCCAAGCGGATGCGAGCCGGTCAGTTCCTTGTGCAGCCGCACCGCTTCACGGATGTGCTCGCGTTCGACGTCTTCGGGAAAATCCTTGTATTCGAGCCAGCGATAGCCGTGGCTGGCGATTTCCCAGTCCGCTTCCTTCATCGCGGCGACGGCTTCGGGATTGCGCGCCATGGCAAGCGTCACGCCATAGACCGTCACGGGCACCTTGCGCTCGGTGAACATCCGCCACAGCCGCCAGAAACCGGCGCGCGAGCCGTATTCGTAGATCGATTCCATGTTGAGATTGCGCTGGCCGGGCCAGGGCTGGGCGCCGACGATTTCCGACAGCAGGTTTTCCGAGGCCGGATCGCCATCGAGAATGCAGCTTTCGCCGCCCTCCTCGTAATTCACCACGAACTGCACCGCGATCCGCGCATCACCGGGCCATTTCGGATCGGGAATGTCGCGGCCATAGCCGATCAGGTCGCGGGGATAGGGGGCAGTCGTCATCGGTTCACCTCTCGTGTTTTCACGCGAGGCTATTGGCGAGGGCGGCACCTGTCGAGATGGAAAAAGCGGAATTTGCTGCAGCGCAAACCGGTCAGGCGATCTTCCGGCTGGAAACCCGCCCCAGCGGATGCAGCGAATGCACGGTAAACGGCGCGCCCCGCTCAGTTTCGACGAACAGCGCGAGATTGGTCACCACGACAGGCTCGGCGAGCACAGGATCGAAATGCGCCTTCAGCCCCTGCTCAATGCGCGGGAAATCCCGCGCCAGAAGCGGCCCCGTCAGCGTCATGTGAAAGCGAAACTCGTCCATCACGTAAGGATGGCCCCAGCGGCTGAGGTTGGAAAATTGCGGAGCCGACAGCCGCTCGGGATTGCGCCGCTCGATCTCGACTTCGGAAAGCGGTGCCCGGAAGCCGTCAAAGGCCTGAACGATCGAAGCTGCGAGATAGTCGACCGACGGGCAAGGTCGCTCCAGAATGAGGCCATAGACGTCACCGATGCGACCGACCGTCAGTCCCTGCAGCATGACCGGCTCCATGCGACCGGCAAAATGCATCAACTCGCGCAGCAAGGCCGGTTCGGTGGATCCCTCACTCAGGCGGAACGGCGCCTTGAAGGTGGCGTGAAAACCGAAGCGACGGGGCAGCGCCGTATGAAAGGCGATCTCGTGCACGCCGAGACCTTTCAGCCCCGGATGCTCTTCCGCCTCGCCGGAAAATACGTTGCGACCGAGCCAGCGCGCCGCGGCATCGGCAAGCGGATCACGGGCAGGCGGCGTAAAGCAGATGGCATAGCGCATGTCGAGCACCTCACACTGGCTCGCTTCGGAACTTTAGCAGTTTCCGTTACAACCCGGTGGATAGGTGATTTGCATGACAGTATCACGAAGCGGGCAAAAGGATATTCAGCCTTTGCACCGCAGGAATCCGCGTAATTTCAGGGTATTTCGGTAAATTCCTCATCGACTGGCCGGCCAACAGCCACCGAAACGTGATGGGAAAGCGAGAAGCCGTGAGGCAGCGGCAAGGCCTGCCCGGCAATCGCATCGAGCGCAGCATCGGCCAGAAGATGGGCAATGCCGAAACTCACCTTGAAGCCGCCGGTCAGCGCATGGATATGCGGATGATCCGGATGCGGACCGACCATCGGATCCCGATCGACCGCCTTGGGGCGCAGCCCCGCCCAGCGCTCCACAACCTCGGCATTCTGCAGCACCGGGACAAGCTCCCGCGCCTCGGCGATCAGGGCATCCAGCTGCACATCCGTTGAGAACGGATCATCGAAACTGTTTTCGCTGGTGCTCCCGATCGCAACATGCCCGCCCTCATGCGGCACGACATAGAGACCGTCGAGGTAAACCAGCGGCAGATCGGCCGGCAGATCCGCCTTGAGCAAGGCCGCCTGCCCCTTGACGCCTCGGCCAAGCGGTTTTCGGACGGACGGACCGATTGTTTCAAGCAGCGGAAAGGAGCCGACGCCGGCCGCGACCAGGAGAGCACCGAAACCGACAGACGCCCCATCGGCTGTCACCACCTGCCGCGCGCTGGTATCGATCGATTGCACGGCAGCCCCTTCGAGGATCCGGACACGGCCCGTGCGCGCCAGCCGCGCGCGGATCGCCGTGGTGAGCGCCCGTGGCGAGACCCGCCCCGCGAAACGGTCGAAGACGAGGCCTGCCTCTGTGAAGCGCTGCGATGGCCAGTCGGCAAACGGGCTCTCCTCGATGACGGACCACTCGAAACGCCTGCCCTGCTGGCTCCAGTTGGTTTCGGCCTCCCGCGAATGCCGTTCGGCGATCGGACGGAGGTGCGGCTTCGGCAGCGGGATCAGCCGCCCGCAGCGGCGATAGCCGGCCGAAAGACCGGTCTCCGCTTCAAGCTCGGCGATCTCCGCCTCCAGAGACAAGAGGCCGTCGAACTGCAACTGCTTCTTCTCGTTCCAGCGATCCGGCATATGCGCCATCAGCGCGCCCAGCAGGCCACCGCTGGCCCCGCTTCCGATTCTGTCACGGTCGATCAGGATTGTGTCGATACCCCGGCGCTCGGCTTTCAGGCCGTCGAAAGCCCCATGATGCCACCGCCGATGATGATCGCTCTCACGTTCCCCTCGCATCGCAGCCGATTTATCGGACATCACCATGACCCATTCAAATTATCCGCCAGGCACCGGCGACACCCGGGCACCGCTGACCTGGCACGACGGCGATATGCCCTTTTCCACCGCCTTTGGCGATCACTTTTATTGCCAGACGGACGGCCGGCTGGAATGCGGCCATGTCTTCCTCGCCGGCAATGGGCTGCCGGAGCGATGGCAAACGGCAGAGAGCTTCACCATCGGCGAACTCGGCTTCGGCACCGGACTGAATGCCGGCGAGACCTGGCGCCAATGGAAGGAGCATCGCCGTCCCGGCGCGCACCTCCATTTCGTCTCCTTCGAGCTATTCCCCATGCAGGCGGAAGAAATCGACCGCGCCCTGTCCCGCTGGCCGGAGATCGATGCCGAGCGGCAGGCGCTGGTCTCGCTCTGGCCGGCAGATCCTTCGGGCGTGGTGACTGTAGAGCTCGACGCACAGACCCGACTGTCCGTCATCTGCGGCGATGCGTTCGAGAACCTGACGGCAAGCACACTGACCTTTGATGCCTGGTTCCTCGATGGCTTTGCGCCCTCGCGCAACAGCGCCATGTGGTCGGCGGAATTGATGCAGCGAGTCCATGACACGACGAGAGAGGGCGGCAGCTTCGCGACCTATGCCGCTGCCGGCTTCGTGCGGCGCAATCTGACCGCCACCGGATTCAACGTAGAACGGCGCCCCGGTTTTGCGGGAAAGCGTGAGATGCTCTGCGGTGTCAGGCGTCCGGCCTGATCAGCCTTCGGCGCTGGCCGCGGCGCTCATCGGCCGGCCGCTCCAGTCCTCGATCTTGCGCATCAGGAGCTCGGGCGAAATCGGCTTGGAGAGATAGTCATCCATCCCCGCCGCGAGGCAGGCCTCACGGTCGCTTTCCAGCGCATGGGCGGTGACACCGATGATCGGGATGCGATAGCCGCCGCGACGAGCCTCTTCGCTGCGGATCTGACCCGTCGCCTGATGGCCGTTCATGACCGGCATCGAGACATCCATCAGGATCAGGTCTGGCGGCTCGCTGCGACCAGGTACATCTCGACGGCCGTCCTCGCCATTGCCAACGATGCGATAGGCGCATGCCGCTGCCGGTCGAGGATCTGTCCGAAGACGATCTGATTGACAGGATTGTCCTCGGCGATCAGGACGCCTGATCGGGCCGCTATCATCATGAAAGACTGAGGCGATGCAGGAACCGGTTGCAACCGGCAAGGCCGGACCGCGGATGACGGCGAAGGCAAGAGAAGCCGAAGGCGACATCGGACTGCACCGGCGGGCGAACGAATTCACCCCGTGCACCCGACGCTGTGCGCACGCACATCTGGATGATCGAGATGACCGTGCCGCGCAACACATTCGCCGAGCGTGCCGGCTTCATCAGATGCGCCTGGATCTTCGAGGCTCGATCGAACAGCCGGTCGTCGCCGACCATGGTCCATCGAGGTCAGGATACACCAGCGCGATGGCGGCACAGCCGGCTGTCGCTGCGGATCGCCTTCGCCACATCGGCGCCGTTCATGCCGGGCATCTGGTAGTCGAGGACGACGCACGTCGACGCTGGCAGCCCATCTGGCATGGCGCGGCTTTCAAGGAAGGCCAAGCCCGGTCGGCGCCGCTTTCGGGCGCCGCGAGCGCCGTCGAAGCCCCAGCATCCTCAGCTGCTCGGTGCAGGATCTCGGCGGTTGACCGGCATTGTCGTCGATGACGAGCACCCGCGCATCCTGTGACCGTCGACCGGCACGCTCGCATTGCTGGCCCCGGCGTTCCGCGACGATCGCAAGCGGCAGCTCCGAACCAGTAAGACGCCGAACCCCGGCCAACTTCTCGATCTCTACATCCGAGCTTGCCGGCCGAACAGATCGAACAAGACCGGCCGTGATGGCGAGACCGAGGCCGGTTCCTTCGTGGCGGCGGGTCGAAGACGTGTCGACCTGGGCGAATTTCTCGAAGATCTTCGCCTGCATCTCTCAGCCGGAATGCCGATGCCGGTATCCTCGATGCGCAGTTTGCAGGATCGCCTGACCATCCATTGACGGTCTCGGCCGACGACCTCGATCATGCACATGGCCCTTCTCGGTGAACTTGATGGCATTGCCGAGCAGGTTCGTGACGATCTGCCGGAAGCGCCCCGGCATCACCCATGACATGGTGTGGCGCACGCTTCTGGATCGCCACGAGACGACCAGTTCGATATCCTTCTCGGCGGCAGCGGCCGACAGTAGCGTCGCCACATCCTCGATCGCCTCGACCGAGATCGAAGGGGGACTTCCGGAGCTTCAACTGGCCGGCATCGATCTTCGAGAAGTCGAGAATGTCATTGATGATGGTGAGCAGCGCATTGCCCGATTTCACCATGATGTCGACGAAGGTCTTCTGCCGTGCTGTCGAGCTCGGATTTTGACCAGGAGTTCCGCCATGCCGAGCACGCCATTCATCGGGGTGCGGATTTCATGGCTCATATTGGCGAGGAAGTCGGACTTCTGCCTTGACGGCGGCTTCGCTACGCGCGAGCAGCACTTCAAGCTCGGCTTCACGCGCCTTGAGCTCGGTGATGTCGGTGAGCACGACCACGCAGCTGCGATCGCGTCCGAAGGTCGCCTCCAGCTTGACCCAGGTCTTGCCCGCAACGAGGAAATTCGTCGAAACCGAGTTTGCGTTTTGCAGCGCCGATTGCCACTGCTGCAGGACCGCCTGCGCGTCCGCACCGAAATCGCCGCGTGCCGCGCAGTATTCGAACACCGGCCGCCAGCTTTCACCCTCGACCAGCAGGCCCTCAGGCAGATCGAGGATGCGGCTGAACGAGGGATTGACCTCCGCGATTCGTCCCTCTTCGATCATCAGCAAGCCCTGGGACATCATCCGCATGGATTCCTGAACGAAACGGCCAAGCCGCTCCAATTGCTGTTGCGCAGTGGTGATTTCGCGCTCGCGCTGCCGCATCTCCGTCAGGTCAGAATAGGTGAGCAGGATCTTGCGGTCATGCAGGCGGGTAATGGTCGCCAGCACGAACTTGCCGTCGTCATAGGCAAGCTCGTTGACATGCGAGCCTTCGAGCGCTTCGAACTGTGCGATGCGACGTCGGAAGCCTTCCTCGAATTCGATGCCGGGCCAGGCATAACCGAGCTTGTGGTTCTGCTCGCAATAGGAACGGAAGCTCTGCCCGCTCAGGGGCACAGCATCAGGCCAGTGCCAGATCTCCCGGCATTTCTCGTTGGCGAATTCCACCATGAAGTCGGAATTGATGATGACCACGCCAACTGGCATGACCTGCAGCATCGACACGATATCGTCATAAAGCGACTCGGCCCGCGCCTGCGCTTCCACAAGCGCCAGCTGGCCCTTCTTGAGGTTTGAGATATCGTTCACCGAGCCGACGATGTAGTGCTTCTGCTCGGCGGTGGTGATCCGGCTCAACCGCGTGATGACGGAGATTTCCCGGCCGTCACGAACGACGATATCGCGGCTCTTTTCAAGCATTTCACCCGTGGCGAAGATGTGGAGGTTTTCCGCCTTCATCATCTGGCCGTTCTCTGGCCACAGCTCCTCTTCGGTCAGGCCATAGATATCTTCCCGCCGCTGGCCGTGCAGCTCCTCATAGGCGGTGTTCACATAGATCATCCGCCGGTTGATATCACGAATGAAGACCGGAACTGGCATCTGCTCGAGCGTCGCGCGGTAGAGGAGCGTCTCCTCCTCGCGCTGGACCATGTCGGAGACGTCGGAATAGGTCAGCAGGATGCGACCGCCCTCCATCCGGCGACTACCGCCGGCGAGCGCGCGACCAGAGGGCGTCTTCACGTCGATCAACGGCCCCTCAACGAGACCTGTTACCTGTTCGATGCGATAGGCAACCCGCTCCTGGAATTCCTCAGGCTGAAGCGCTGGTCCGGTGCGCCCCATCGTGCGCGTCAGGAACTCACGGTAGCCCATCCCTTCCAGCGGCACCGGTGGATTGAGTTCAGCCATTTCGACTGCCGCAGGATTGGCAAAGGATATCCTCAAATCCGGATCGAGCACGATGATGCCGACGGGAAGAGAAGCCATAAGACTTTGCAGCTGCAATTGCAGCGCGTCCGATTCCTGCCGGGCGGCCCTCAGCCTCTCCTGCTCGAGCCTGAGCGGCGAAAGGTCGGTAATGGACCCGACGATGTACCGAGCCCCATCCGGTCCCGTCACGGCGCCGGTGCGGGCAAGCGCTGGCACGGATGTGCCGTCGGCGCGGATGAACGTATCCTGGACCTCTTCGGTGACACCGCGTTCCAGAACCCGGCGGTTGCCTTCGTAATAGGACTGCCCGAGTTCGGGGAAAATCTCCTGCTCGGTGCGACCCAGCAGCTCTTCGATCGGCCGCCCGACCATCTCGGCATAGGCGCTATTGGCAAACAGCAGCCGATGGTCTCGCCCCGCGGAAATAGGTGGCAATCGGATACTGTTCGAGAACGGCCTGATAAACCTGAGCGGATGGTGACGCTGCGGGAACGACCATTTCAGGCATGCCGGAGGCCGCGCGCTCTTCCATGAAACCGAAGAGATACATCCGGTCATCATCGTCGAAGAAGCGCTCGATATGCAGGATGTTCAAGGTCCCGCCGGACACGGGGCGCAGATGCAACTGCTCCTCTTCGCCGAAGACCAAGACCCGGCGCTCGCGGTCGTCGCGATGCCCATCCGGATCGACCCCCAGGATCTCACGGTCGCTTCGTCCAATGAAGCTTTCAGGAGCGAGATTATGAAGCCGGGCGAAGGGTGCATTGACCGCGACATAACGCAGCTCGCTGTCCTTGACATACGAAGGCAGGTCAAGCGCGGCAATCTTGTCGCGGACTAGCTCAAGCAAGTCGCTTCCCCGGATCAAATCTTTGTTCACACTTCGATCAATGACTGGTTTTGGTAAACAGGGGGTAAGCA
This sequence comes from Allorhizobium sp., assembly GCA_965283865.1. Lineage (GTDB taxonomy): Bacteria > Pseudomonadota > Alphaproteobacteria > Rhizobiales > Rhizobiaceae > Allorhizobium. The sequence goes on along the minus strand of CBDIQA010000001.1, from coordinate 1,820,378 downwards.
AAGCGCCATGAGACGCTTTAAAAGCAAATATTGATGAATGCCTGCCGCATGAAAACTTCTTGGTTCTTCCACTGTTCCAGATGAGCCGGTTTTTCGTCGCAAACGGCAATGCCTTTTGGTCCGTGAACCTGCGAGACTTGATGTCGAAATTGACACAATGGATCGACCATGAGCGACATTAGCAACACCGCCTTGTCCGAGACTGAACCCCAATCCGGTGGCGGCGAGCGCCGCAGGCGCACCGGCGGCCGCGGCGGTGATCGCAGCCGCACGGGCGTCGCGGGCAAGTATCGCAACCTCGTCAATCGCCTGACCAAGACCGAGCTTCTCGACGCGTCGGCCCTCGACGACATGCATGAGGCGTCGCTGACGATCCTGGAAGAAATCGGCATGGACATCATGCTGCCCGAGGCCCGCGCCATCATGAAGGCGCAGACCGCCGACGTGACGGAGGGATCAGACCGCGTCCGCTTCGACCGCGGCCTGATCATGGACATGATTGCGTCCGCCCCGCGCGAATTCCAGATGTTCGCCCGCAATCCAGAGCGCAACGTCAAGATGGGCGGCAACAATCTGGTCTTCGCCCAGATCGCCTCCGCGCCCTTCGTCGCCGATCGCGAAGGCGGCCGCCGCGCCGGCAATCAGGAAGACTTCCGCAAGCTGGTCAAGCTCGCCCAGTGCTACGACGTGATCCACACGACGGGCGGCTATCCGGTCGAACCGATCGACATCCATGCCTCGGTGCGCCACCTCGACTGCCTCTCGGACATGGTGAAGCTGACCGACAAGGTCTTCCACGTCTATTCGCTCGGCCGACAGCGCAATCTCGACGGCATCGAGATCGCCCGCATCGGCCGCGGCATCTCGATGGAGCAGATGGAGCGCGAGCCCTCGCTCTTCACCATCATCAACTCGTCTTCGCCGCTCCGCCTCGACGGCCCGATGCTGCAGGGCATCATCGAGATGTCGTCGCGCGGCCAGGTCGTCGTCATGACGCCGTTTACGCTGGCCGGTGCCATGGCCCCCGTCACCATTGCCGGCGCCGTCGTGCAGCAGAATACCGAAGCGCTGTGCGGCATCGCCTTCACCCAGATGGTCAAGCGCGGAGCCCCGGTCGTCTATGGCGGCTTCACCTCGAATGTCGACATGAAGACCGGCGCGCCTGCCTTCGGCACGCCCGAATATATGAAAGCCGTCATTGTCGGTGGCCAGCTCGCCCGTCGCTACGGCATCCCCTACCGCACGTCGAACACCAATGCCGCCAACACCCTGGACGCTCAAGCCGCCTATGAGAGCGTCTTCTCGCTCTGGGCGCTGACGCAAGGCGGCGGCAATTTCATCATGCATTCCGCCGGCTGGACGGAAGGCGGCCTGACGGCCTCCTTCGAGAAGTTCATACTCGACGTCGACATGCTGCAAATGGTGGCCGAATTCCTGACGCCCCTCGATGTCAGCCAGGATGCGCTCGCGCTTGACGCCGTCCGCGAAGTCGGCCCTGGCGGCCACTTTTTCGGAACAGCCCATACGCTCGCCCGCTACGAGAGCGCCTTCTATTCGCCGATCCTCTCCGACTGGCGCAATTTCGAGACCTGGACGGAAGCTGGGCGCCCGACCACATACGACCACGCCAACCGCGTCTTCAAGGAGAAGCTTAGCTCCTACGAGCGCCCGCCGATTGATCCGGCCGTAGAGGAAGAGCTCGACGCCTTCGTCGCCAAACGCAAGGCCGAAGGCGGGGTTGCGACCGACTTCTGAAGCGTCACGACAGCTGCTTCAGATACGCCTGATAGGTCTGATGCGGCTGAGGCTCGAAGCGATCCTGCATCACCTTCCAGTCCTCGACCCTATCAAGGCGGAAGTCGCGGAACCCCTGGCGCATCTCGCACCAGGCGGTCATCACCCAGATCGCACCGAAGGCGGCCAAGCCCAGCGGCCAGACGACGCGCTGGCTGCGCTCGCCGGGCAACGAGTGATAGGCGATCCAGACCTTGCGCTTCGCAGACAGTGCCGAGCGCACATCGCCCAGACAGTCCGGCACCACCGGTTGGGCCGATGAGCGGAAGGCGTGGATCGGGGCGGAGATCAGCCGTTCGGCATGATCCTTGGGCAGCATCGCCAGCATCTTGTCCTTCGCCTCCCGCGCCGCCTGGCCGAGCCGGGGATCGCCGAGCATCTCGACGGCGCGAAGCCCAAACGCCAGCGCCTCCAGCTGCTCGAAGGTGAAGGTGAGCGGCGGGGCATCGAAGGCCTCGCGCAGCATATAGCCGACGCCGCGCTCACCTTCGATCGGGGCGCCCGAGGCGACCAGATGATCCATGTCGCGGTAGATGGTGCGCGGCGCGACTTCCATCTTCTCCGCAATCTCGGCAGCGGTCATGGCGCGGCCGGTGGAGCGCATCAGCTGGATGATCCGGAACAGGCGGTCGGCGGGGCGCATGCGGGCCTCCTTCGAAGGTAATGGCCAGAAGGTTGTCAGTTGGGTCGTGATAGGTCAAGCCGTGATCAACCACGGGAGAGCCAGATGACCACGAATACCATCCTCGAAATCGCCGTCTGCACAGTCGCCGACAGGCCGGCGGCAGATGAGGCACGACGTGCCGCAATGGCGGCGGTCAACGCCTATCCCGGCTTCGTCAGCTGGCGGGCGCTGAACTCTCTGGACCAACGCGACATGATCGTCGATCTCGTCGAATGGGCCGACAAGGAAAGCGCCGATGCGGCAGCCGCGAAAGTTCAGGCCGACCCGGCCTTTGCCCCCTACATGGCCGCGATCACGGGTGTTACCCTGATGCAGCATTTCGAAACCAAGGGAACGATCTGAGCGATCATGGCCGAGCCGCTGAAACATCTGATCGGCCCACACACCGCCCGCGATACGGCTGATGCCGTGGCGCGGGCTTGTGAGACCTTCGATCATACCGCCTTCCTTGCCGACATCCTGCCTGTCATCGACGGGCTGGAGCTGATGCAGCGCGGGCAATGTATCGCGGATGCCCTGCACCGACATCTGCCTGCCGATTTCGAGCACGCGTCCACAATTCTGCACGGCTGTCTGCCGGCACCGGATCGCGCGGGCCTCCGCGGCTGGGCTCTCCTCTCCTGCAACCAGTATGTTGCCGCCCATGGCCGCGGCCATCTCGAAAAGGCCCTCGGCCTCCTGAAGGCGCTGACCCCACATTTCACCGCAGAATTCGGTATCCGCCCCTTCCTCGCCGAAGAACAGCATGAGGCGCTTGCGATCATTACCGGCTGGGTGACAGACCCAAACCACCATGTGAGACGCCTAGCCTCGGAGGGCACCCGCCCCCGCCTACCCTGGGCGATGCGCCTGCCCGCCCTGGTGAAGGACCCCACACCCCTCCTGCCGATCCTCGAAGCCCTGATCGACGACCCCGAGGATTATGTCCGCCGCTCGGTCGCCAATAGCCTCAACGACATCGCCAAGGATCACCCGGATCTGGTCGCTGATTTCGTCGAGCGCCATTCGGCGGGTGCATCGAAAGACCGGCTCTGGCTGCTCAAGCACGCCTCGCGCACGTTGATCAAAAAGGGCCATGGCAAGGCGCTCGCCAATTTCGGCTTTGCGCCGCTCGACGACGTGACTGCGAGCCTCACGCTCGAGAGCCAACAGATCGACTTCCCCGGCGAACTGGCCTTCGAGGTCCTTCTCTCCAATACGGCCAAGGACAATCGCATGATCCTGGTCGACTACGCCATCCATCACCAGAAGAAGGACGGATCGCTTTCGCCGAAGGTCTTCAAGGGCAAGAGCCTGATTGTGAAGCCGGGGAAAAGCGTGACAATCGCAAAACGCCATGCCTTCCGACCGATCACGACGCGCGTCTATCATCCAGGCCTGCACCGGTTGGAGATCCTGCTCAACGGGACAAGTGTCGCTGATGCCGACGTCCACCTCATCATGCACCAGAATGCCACGATATGACGGATGGCGAGGCATTCCGCCTCGCTGCAGTGCAAACATTCCCTTGACTTCCGGCGCAAACTGGCCCATTTGCAAGCCAGCTTTTACCTTCCGGCCGCCGCGTGAGCGTGCCCAGCGACATCTGAGACGCGACGAAGGATAAGGCGCATGACATCCGGGCGGACATTCCGCCGATGCGCTTGGAAAGCTTTTTTCCAACTTACAAGTTCCCAAATCACGCGGGGTTCTTGACGCCAATGCCAACCGGCTCGCGAAGAACGCGTTCCGGGGTTTGTGCATTTGGCGCCCCGAAAGGTATGACTTTGACAACTTTCGATGATCTTGGCCTCTCCAAGAATATCGTCGCGACGCTGACGACGCTCGGCTTCACGACCCCGACCCCGATCCAGGAGAAGGGCATCCCCGTCGTCCTCGGTGGACGTGACCTGATCGGCCTCGCACAGACCGGCACCGGCAAGACCGCTGCTTTCGGCCTGCCGATGATCGAGATGCTTCTCAAGGATGAGAAGCGCCCCGACAACCGCACCACCCGCGCTGCTCATTCTCGCCCCGACCCGCGAACTGGTACAACCAGATCGGCCGACAACCTGCGCAGCGACCTGCGTCGCACTGCCGCTGAAGATCAACCAAGTCGTCGGTGGTGCCTCCATCGGCAAGCAGCAGTTGCAGCTCGAAAAGGGCACCGACATCCTCGTCGCCACCCCGGGCCGTCTGCTCGACCTGATCGCCCGCAACGCGATCTCGCTGCGCGCCGTGCGTTACCTCGTTCTCGACGAAGCCGACCAGATGCTGGACCTCGGCTTCATCCATGACCTTCGCAAGATCTCGAAGATGGTCCCGCCGAAGCGCCAGACCCTGCTCTTCTCGGCCACCATGCCGCCGTCGATCGCTGACCTCGCCGCAAGCTTCCTGACCGACCCGCTCAAGGTCGCCGTGTCCCCTCCGGGCAAGGCCGCCGACAAGGTCGAGCAGCACGTCCATTTCGTCGCTGGCCAGAACGCCAAGACGGAAATGCTCAAGAAGATCCTCAACGACAACCCGGATGGCCGCTCGATCGTCTTCCTGCGCACCAAGCATGGCGCGGAAAAGCTGATGAAGCATCTCGACGCCACCGGTTATTCGGTCGCATCGATCCACGGCAACAAGAGCCAGGGCCAGCGCGAGCGGGCTCTGAAGGGCTTCCGTGACGGCGAGATCAAGACGCTGATCGCCACCGACGTTGCCGCCCGCGGCATCGACATCCCGGCCGTTTCGCACGTCTTCAACTACGACCTGCCGGAAGTTCCGGACGCCTATGTCCACCGCATTGGCCGTACGGCCCGCGCCGGTCGCGACGGCATTGCGATCGCATTCTGCGGTCCCGATGAAGGTCGCCTGCTGCGCGACGTCGAAAAGCTGATGGGTATCGACATCCCGGTCGCCTCGGGCGAACCGCCGGCAAACCTCGCACGTCCGGCCCGTCCGCAGCGTCGCGGCGGCGGCGGTGGTGGTGCAGGTGCTGGCGGCAACAACCGCAATCACCAGGGCCAGGGTCGTGGCAAGTCCGAAGGCGGCGCCAAGGCTGACGGCCGTCCGGCCAAGTCCGGTCACCGCAAGGGCGGCAATGGCGGCGGGCAGAACCGCAACAGCAATGGCGGCCAGGGTCGTCCAGGTGGCAATGGCCAGGGCCGTCCGGCCCGCTCCGGCACAGCCGGCGGACGTCGCCGCGAAGCTTGAGTTTCGCGCTTAACGATCAGCTGACACATCAAATGGCGCGGTTCCCACCGCGCCATTTTTCGTATCCTCAGTCTTTCAGGATGATGGGCTCGACTGCGCTCTTCCGGTTGATCAGATAAACGCCGACCATGACCACGCAGGTGCCGATCATCATCGGCACGGTGAGTTCCTCCCCGAACGCGATCGCTGCCTCAAGTGCTGCAAGCGGTGGCACCAGATAGATGAGGGACGCTGCCTTCGACACGTCGCCGCGACGGATGAGGTAGAGCAGGAGCGCAATCGCCCCCATGGAAATCCCGACCACTGACCAGGCAAGCGTTGCAAAGAAGCCGAGGCTCCACTCGACGTGAAGTTCCTCCAGCAGGAGAGCAGCCGGGATGGTGACGATCAGGGCGCCGATATACTGAAGCGTCGCGACCGCGCGCAGATCGCCATCCTTCACCAGCCGCTTCTGATAGAGCGTGCCCGTGGTGACGCAGGCCATGGCCAGCACATTGACCGCCACGGCATTGGCCGGGATTGTCGAGGCATCGATGACCAGCACCTTTGGCAGTACGGCAATCGCCACACCGACAAAGCCGACGACGAGGCCCACCCGCTGGCCGGTGTTGAGATTCTCGCCGATCAGATAGGCGGCGGCGATCCCGGTCATCAGCGGCTGTAGTCCTGCGATGATGCCGGACAGGGCCGCCGGCACCCCCTGCCCGATCGCCCACCAGACCATGCCGAGATAAAGCCCGTGCAGAAACACGCCGGACACAATCGCATGCAGCCACCCGGCTCGATCTTTCGGCCAGGAGACACCGCCGATGCGACAGACGATGTAGAACAGCACGACTGCCGCCCCGTAGCGGACGACGAGAAAGGTCAGCGGATCGGCAAAGAAGGTCGCGTATTTGGCCGAGACCCATCCGGTCGACCACAACAACACGAAGAGCACGGGAGCGAGACGGGCAAGGGTCATGAGCGGATTCGTCTTTCGAGGACCGGATCGCAAACCGCCGGCTGCCCGTCTCGATAAAGGCCACCCCGCCCGCGGTCAAAAGAGTTTTCCTGCAACTGCCGTTGAATTCCGCTCACAACAGGCCTCGCGACAAAAAACATTGCGAAGCACCTGCCTAAATCTACAGCAGAAACTCAAGACTCATATGCGCTACGCCTGACAAATGCGAAACCACCGCCCGGCAGAACCGCAAAACCGGCGAAAGACAAAGGCTGAATTGCACAAACTTTGCGCCAATGCCGCTCATACAGGCAAAAGCAGATATTTCTAATTCTACGCGTACAGCCTGCGATGCAGCTTGCATTGCCCAAATGCTTGTATTCAAATGACCAAAAAAGGGGATGGCGCCATTGGCATTTGATGAAATGATTGGTGCGGACGGTGCTCCGCGCGGACCTTATCAGAACTATTTCGATTGGTATTCCAGCCAGGACCCGGCAAGGCTTCTGGCCAAGTCGAGAGATGCGGAGAACATATTCCGCAAGACCGGCATCACCTTCGCCGTCTACGGCCATGCTGACAGCGCCGAGAAGCTGATCCCCTTCGACATCATCCCGCGCATCATTTCCGGCCGCGAATGGCGCAAGCTCGCCCAGGGCATCGAACAGCGCGTGCTGGCGCTCAACGCCTTTCTCGACGACATCTACCACAAGCAGGAAATCATCAAGGCCGGCCGCATTCCCCGCGAGCTGATCGAGAAGAACGTCGCCTTCCTGCCCGAGATGATCGGATTCCGCCCGCCGGGTGGCGTCTACACCCACATCGTCGGCACCGACATCGTACGCACGGGCGAAGACCAGTTCTACGTGCTGGAAGACAATGCCCGCACGCCTTCCGGCGTCTCCTATATGCTGGAGAACCGGGAAACCATGATGCAGATGTTCCCGGAGCTCTTCCAGCTCAACAAGGTCCAGCGCGTCGAGGATTACCCATATTTGCTGCGGCAGTCGCTCGCTTCGCTTGCCCCTCCCGGCTGCAAGGGCAAGCCGCGCGTCGCAGTGCTCACCCCCGGCATCTACAATTCCGCCTACTACGAGCACTCCTTCCTCGCCGATATGATGGGCGTGGAACTGGTCGAAGGTTCGGACCTGCGCGTCATCGACGGCAAGGTGAAGATGCGCACCACGCGCGGCTACGAGGCGATCGACGTTCTCTACCGCCGCGTTGACGACGACTTCCTCGACCCCCTCACCTTCCGGCCCGATTCGGCGCTCGGCATTCCCGGCATTATGGACGTCTACCGCGCCGGCAACATAACCATCGCCAATGCTCCGGGCACCGGCATTTCCGACGACAAGGCGATTTACTCCTACATGCCGGAGATCGTCGAATTCTACACCGGTCGCAAGGCGTTGCTTGAGAACGTGCCCACCTGGCGCTGTTCGGAAGCCGACAGCCTGAAATACGTGCTCGAACATCTGGAAGAGCTCGTCGTCAAGGAAGTCCACGGCTCCGGCGGCTACGGCATGCTGGTCGGCCCGACGGCCACAAAGAAGGAACGCGCTGACTTCGCCGACAAGCTGAAGGCACGCCCCTCGAACTATATCGCCCAGCCGACGCTGTCGCTCTCGACGGTGCCGATCCTCGTCAACAAGGGGATTGCGCCCCGGCACGTCGATCTCAGGCCCTATGTGCTCGTTTCCGACAAGGTGCAGATCATTCCCGGCGGGCTCACCCGCGTGGCGCTGAAGGAGGGCTCGCTGGTGGTCAATTCCAGCCAGGGCGGCGGCACCAAGGACACCTGGGTACTGGAGGACTGACATGGTCATGCTCGGAAGAACTGCCAACGGCCTCTTTTGGATGTTCCGCTACATCGAGAGAGCCGAAAACATCGCCCGTCTCGTCGATGCGGGCCTTCGCATGTCGCTCACCCGCTCAGGCGCCTCGGACGAGGATTGGGACGCGGTGCTGAAGAGCGCCGATGTGCGCCCGCTGTTTGCCGAACGCCACGGCAAGGTGACGGCCTCGGATGCCATCGACTTCATGCTGCGCGACACGGCCAACCCGTCGAGCGTCATGTCCTGCATCGACGCAGGCCGCAACAATGCCCGCATGGTGCGCACGGCTCTGACGCGTGAAACCTGGGAAGCGACCAATGAATGCTGGATCGAGCTCAAGCAGATGCTCGCCCGTAAGCTGAAGTCGGCCGATCTGCCCGAGGTCATCGACACGGTGAAGCGCAGGGCCGGCCTGATCCGCGGCGCCTTCCATGGCTCGATGTTGAGGAACGAGATCTACAACTTCGCCCGCATCGGCACCTTCATCGAGCGGGCTGACAATACGAGCCGTATCCTCGACGTGAAGTACTACGTGCTCCTGCCGGCGATCACCCATGTCGGCTCTTCGCTCGACAACATGCAGTGGGAATCGATCCTGCGTTCGGTCTCCGCCCATCGCTCCTATCGCTGGGTCTATGACGGGGAATACAAGGCGGCCAACATCGCCGACTTCCTGATCCTCAACGGCCAGATGCCCCGGTCGCTGGCCTATTGCTACGAGAAGATCACCTCGAACCTCGGCTATCTCGCCAAGGATTATGCGCACCGGCTGCCGGCCCACGAGACCGCCGACAGCGTCGCCAAGACGCTGAAGTCGACCACCATCGGCACCATCATGGACCAGGGACTGCACGAATTCCTCGACGATTTCATAGCCAGCAACAACAAGCTGGGCAATGAGATCACCGAGGGTTACCGGTTCTACAGCTGAGCAGGATTGAGCGCATGCGTCTGCGGATAAGCCATACCACCGAATATCGCTATGACGACCCGGTCCAGTATTCGCTGCAACGGCTGCGGCTCTGCCCGCTCGACAGCCCCGGCCAGAAGATCGTCTCCTGGAACATCGCGGTTGACGGCGCCAACGTGGAAGCCGGCTTCAACGACCAGTTCGGCAACCACACCCATCTGGTCTCGACCGAGGGCGACAGCCACAGCGTCCACATCGTCGCCTCGGGAGAGGTCGAGACCGAGGACCGCTCCGGCGTCTTCGGTCCGCATCAGGGCTATGTGCCGCTCTGGCTTTATCTGCGTGACACGCCGCTCACCAAGCCGGGCAAGCTGATCCGCGAGCTTTCGCGCAGTCTCTCCGGCGACAACGAGCTGGCGAAGATGCATGACCTCATGGGCAAGCTCAACGCCCAGATCGCCTATGAAACGGGAACGACCGGCACGGAAACCACGGCCGAACAGGCGCTCGAAGCCGGCCGCGGCGTCTGCCAGGACCATGCGCACGCCTTCATCGCCGCTGCCCGCCTGCTCGCCCTGCCCGCCCGCTACGTCTCGGGCTACCTGTTGATGGATGACCGCGTTGAGCAGGTCGCGACCCATGCCTGGGCCGAGGTTCACCTGCAGGGTCTTGGCTGGGTGGGTTTCGACGCCGCCAACAACCACTGCCCCGACGCCCGTTACGTCCGGATCGCAACCGGTCTCTGCTACCCCGATGCCGCCCCTGTTTCGGGCATGCGGATCGGGATCGCCGGTGAGGATCTCACGGTCAAGCTTGTGGTCGAACCGTCCCAAAGCCAGAGCCAGTCGCAGAGCTGAACTGACACACCACTGATACGTAGAAGCAGGTGGTGCGGCACAAGCTCCGCACCACCTCGGCATGATGTTATGCGCCAAGGCGCGGCACGGCCGCAGCGGAGGTCTGTATACGCATGCTGTTTGGAAAGTCCGTCTTCCAGTCGGTCGTCGACAGGCTAAACGAAGAGGCGGAAGAGCAGATCCCGACCGAGGAACCGGCCTTTCGCATCAACGGACTTCGCGCAAGCTTCGTCCCCGAACAGCCCGCATTTTCTTCTGAAGCTTCGCCCGAGGCCATGGACCAGCGCCTCGATGCCTACCTGTTCATGATGCCTGAAGAGGTCGAACCGCCGGAGCCCGAGCCGGAAACACCGCCCCCACCGCCAGCCTGGCTGGAGCGTCTCTCCCCCGCCGAAGTCGCCGAGGATCTCGGCATCGATACATCCGACGATCGCGATCGGCTGCAGGAGCGCAGGCGCCACTTCGCCCGGGAGAATCATCCGGATCGCGTCGCGGCGGACTATCGCGATGCTGCAACCATGCGGATGAAAATCGCCAATGGGCTGATCGACGAAGCAATCAGCCGCTATGGTTTGGGCATTGGGCGATAGGGATCAGTCGTAGAGCCGCTTGAGCAGCTGGTTGACCGTGTCGCGTTCCGCCACACCGCCCAGCTGCTCCAGAACCCATTTCTCGTGATCGATCCAGATAGGCATCAGCTCTTCCAGATAGGCCTCGCCTGCCGGCGTCATGTAGAGCGACTGGACGCGGCGATCGGTCTCCGACTTGCGGCGCTCGATGAAGCCTTTGTTTTCCAACCCGTCGACGATGGCCACGAAATTCGCACGCTGGATGCCCAGCGCCTCGGCCACCTCGCTCTGCTTGGCCCCCTGATTATAGGTCAGAAGCAGCAAGACCGCGAAATCGGTCGGTCGAAGGCCCTTCGATGAAAATGCCTCATTGAAATGCTGAAACACGGCAAGCTGTGCCCGTCTCAAACGATAACCCACAGCATCGTCCATGACTGAAAAGTCGAGTTTCGACGCATTGGGTACGAATTCATCCATTATAAGTTCCGGCATATCCCCGCCATAGCCAATACAGACCCCTCAAAAGGTCGCCCGCTTGCGCGAACGCCTACCTGTAACGATACTATCTGTTTAAATCGATGCCACAAGGGCGCAACAGCAACCGTTCCGGCACCAAACGACGTTTTTGAACGCTCGCCGTTCATTTCCCCCAGGATTGGTTTATCTCACCCCAAGCGATACCGAGCAATTGACCTCCATTCCACCATTCTGCCCGCATCTCATACGCGCGGCAGATTTACAGAGCGGAGTCCGATCTTTTCGGATTGAAGCGCGCGAGCGACTGCGCTATGACCGCTTCTGGAACGGCGAGTCAACCCGCCGTCGGAAGCACCCGTAGCTCAGCTGGATAGAGTGTTGGATTCCGATTCCAAAGGTCACAGGTTCGAATCCTGTCGGGTGCGCCATTTTTCATTTTTCCAGCGCGGCTCTATCTCCATCGATTTCAGCGCGAAAAAGGGTCACAAATACGTAAGCCTATAGCTTTCCCGCCAGCAGACACCTGAGCGCTTCGGCGACGAGATCGCGCATGAAACGGTGTGCCGGAGCTTTGTCGCTGGCGGCATGCCACACCAGCGCCAGCTTGGCGGGGGCAAGACCGATCTCTTTGGGAAATGGCCTGACAGACAGGTGGAAATGCTTCGCGAAACGTTCCGCGACCTGAGTATGGATCGTCGCAATCATTGGAGCTTGTGAAATGATAGAGGGTATCGTCAGCAGATGAGGCGTCCGCAGTGCGATCTGGGGCCACACATCCATTCGCCCCAACGCATTCAGGACCGACTCTCCATCTGCTCCCTCCACCGCAAGCATCGGATACCGCCTGTAGTCATCAAGCGTTATGACATCGCCGATAGCGACCAGAGCGGGATTGAAAACCGTGTGGTAGCCTTCGGAATAGATCACGCGTTGTTTGTGATAGCTTCTCCCCCCAGCGAAGGTCCCGATAGCGAGGTCAATGAGCCCCATCTCCAGACCATCGGCGACGTCGACCCCGTCAATGGGCACCAGTTTGAGCGACAGGCCAGGCGCCTTTTTAAGCAGCAAGGCTGAGACGGTTGGAACGAGGATGGCTTCGGCACTGTCTGTCACGCCCAGTCGAATGGTCATTCGAGCCGTCGAGGGATCGAAATCCATTTGCTCCGCAAACAACATGCGGATCTTGCGCATGGTGGCGCGAAGCTCAGCTTCAAGACTAATGGCTTTTGCCGTCGGCACCATGCCGCCAGCGCTTCGCACCAGCAATTCGTCCCCCAATAAGCGTCGAAGGCGCGCCAGATTATGGCTCATGGCGGGCTGGCCTAGTGAAAGGCGCCGCGCCGCACGCGACACATTCCTTTCCTCCAGCAGCGCCTCCATCGAGAGCAGCAGATTGAGATCGATGTCCACGATATCAGCCACGTTAATTCCACTTATAATTCAGATCGATTTGATTGATGAGAAACATTCCATAGTTTCGCGGTCAAGCCCCGAAGATCTTCGCGAAGGAACCCGCTCATGACCAATTCGATTTCCCGTCGCACGCTTCTCAAAAGTGCCCCGGCCGCAATTGTCGGAACCACCTCTGCTGCCCTCTTGAGTTCTCCGGAAATGGCGCGCGCAATGGCGACCACCGAACCGGCGTCGCGGGGTGACGCTTATGGGGACTGGAGCACGGTCACCTATCTTTCCCTGCAAAGCCAGAAGCAGCGCAAGGCCAATGAGCAGGCGGTACGCGTCACCCCTTATGCGGACTTCCTCGACATGGATCTCTCGGTCCCGTCGGCCGCTGCTCAGGCCATTCAGTTCGGCCCCCTCGATCCCGGGGAAGTGCTTTCGCCAAGCGCACAGAACCTCAACCGCCTGATCGATCCGTTCTACAAGACGAAAGACAACGGCTATGCCGTTCTCGATGGCCAGATGGCCTACGCGCAAAGTCGCATTGTCATGCCCGGCGTGACCACCGACATGTTCAAGTGGTGGTTCACCTGGCATCCGGTCGAAAGAGAACGTTATATGCTCTGGTTTCCGCAGGCACATATCGACACCAGCGTCGCCGATCCGGCCCGCCTGAAAGATACATCGCTGAGCTATGAGAAGCGGCTCTTCAACAATCCCAATCGCATCCAGGAATGGATCGGCCCGAGCCGTCTCGACGCCATCATCCACTTCGCCGAGCCGGCAACCCTCGGCTTCGACGCCCAGGCCCTGGCGCGGGCAGGTTTCACCGCAAGTGCCAGCGCGGTTTGCTATGCAACGCCGGCTCCCGATATTCCCTTCACGCTGATGGTCCATATTGCTCGCGATACGGATGACGGCATGGAGCTCTTGAGCCGCTACTGGATAGGAGCCCATGCCGACATGGCACGCTTCGCCAATGCGGAAAAGGCTCCGGCAATGCTGAACCATATCGGGTTCAACGAGCAGGTGGCCGAAATGACAGCCTATGAAATGTCGGTGCACGACATGACGGAGTTCAACCATCTCGCCCGCATCCTGCCCGGCATTCATCGCGCATTCGGGTAAAGTGGGGCAAGAGCCGCGATCTAAGCGCAAACGGCGCCGTTAGATCCTTATCATCGCCAGACGGCGGGCATCATTTCACCGGGTATCAAGCCCAGGGTTCTTTACACTGCTCGCCGTCGCATCGCCGCCTTGCGGCAACCTGTTCAATAACGCGGACGTGATGGGATTTCGCCCCGGCAACCCCACCCCGGACGCTATCGAGGCCTCGCAAGCCCCCCGAAATCGCTGGACTTTGACCAAAGACAATTCCATCCTTTGCCTCGTTCAACGGCTCCCGGAATCGCAATTGCGCCCGGGGACCGGAACGGTGAAGCGCCGAAGAGCGCTCTGGGGGAGGAAACATGGAACACATCTTCACGCCGCCACGGCCGTGGCTGGCGGCTTACGGCACAAGCATTCCGCAGGAACTGGGAGAGCTGCGCTACAGGAGCATCGCCGATCTGGTCGATCAGTCCTGTGCTGCAAACGGCCCGCGCAAGGCCTTCACCTGCGTCGTGCCGAACGGCATGAACGGCAGCCTGACCTATTCCGAGGTCGGCGAAATGTCGGATGCCTTCGCCGCCTTCCTGCATCATGACTGCGGCCTGCGCGCCGGCGACCGGGTCGCGGTGCAACTGCCAAACGGCCTGCCCTACCCCGTTGTCGCCTTCGGCGTCTTCAAGGCGGGTTGCATCCTGGTCAATACCAACCCGCTCTATACGCCGAGCGAGATGATCCACCAGTTCAACGATTCCGGCGCCAAGGCGCTCGTGATCGTCGACATGTTCGCCGACAAGCTGGCCGAGGTCGTGCCGAAGACCGGCATACAGACCGTGGTGCTCGCAGGCGTACCTGAATTCTTCCCCAAGCTGCCGGAAGTGATCATCCGGGGCGTCCAGAAGCTCTGGAGCAAGGTTCTGCCGCCAATCCCGTCGCTGGGCGTCCCAGTGCTTCGGATCAAGGAAGCGCTTGCCAAGGGCCGCGCGCATGGCGCGGACGTGAAGGCGATGTGGGCAGCCTCCGGTCCCGATGACCTCGCGCTCCTGCAATACACGGGCGGAACGACCGGCGTCGCCAAGGGTGCCATGCTCACCCATGGCAATATCCTCACCAATCTCGACCAGGTGCGCGCCGTATCCGGTGGCGTCATGGCCCGGGAGGATCAGGTACTGACGGCGCTGCCGCTCTACCACATCTTCGCCTTCACCGCGAACCTGATGACCTTCTTCGAACTCGGCGCGCGCAATATCCTGATCCCCTCGCCCCGCCCGGTGCAGAACCTCCAGCGTGCGATCGAAAACTATCCGATCACCTGGATCACCGGGGTCAACACGCTGTTCAACGGCCTGATGAACGAGGAATGGTTTGCAGCCTACCCGCCCAGGAAGCTGCGCGCAGCGATCGCCGGCGGCACGGCCCTGCATGAGGCGGTCGCCACCCGCTGGCGGGTGATGACGGGAACGCCGATTGCCGAAGGCTATGGCCTCAGCGAAACATCCCCGCTCGTCAGCTTCAACCCTCTCGACGACCGCGCGAAGGCGGGCAGCATCGGCATTCCGGTACCGGGCTGTGACGTCATCCTGGTCGATGGCGATGGCAAGCAGGTCGCGGCAGGCGAACCAGGTGAACTTCTGGTCCGCGGCCGCCAGGTCATGCTCGGCTACTGGCAACGCCCCGAGGAGAGCGCAACCGCCTTGCAGAACGGCTGGTTCGCGACGGGCGACATCGCCGTGATGGACGATCAAGGCTTCCTCAAGATCGTCGACCGCAAGAAGGACCTCGTCCTCGTCTCGGGCTTCAACGTCTATCCCAACGAGGTGGAAGACGCGCTTGCCAAGATGGACGCAGTGCTGGAAGCCGCCGTCGTCGCGATCCCCGACGCCAAGACCGGCGAGGCCGTGCGTGCCTACGTCGTCAAGAACCCCGATCACGAAGGAGACCTGACCGAGGAGGCGATCCGTGCCCACTGCCGGACTATTCTCAGCGACTACAAGGTTCCGAAATCCATCGTCTTCCGAGACGCCCTGCCCAAGACGCCGATCGGCAAGATCCTGCGCAAGGATCTCGAAGGCCGAAGTGCTGGTCGAATTCAAGAAGTGAGCGAGGGCAAATCCACATGTTGACGGAACTTGAAACCACCCTGCTCGGCATCATGATGATGGTGATCATGCTCGGCATGGGCGCCTCGATGACCTGGCGCGACTTCTTCATCGCCTTTCGCAAGCCGAAGGGCATTCTGGTCGGCCTTTTGAGCCAATACATGATCATGCCATTTCTGGGCTACGCCCTGGCGGTCATCCTCGGGCTTCCCGCAGGAATGGCGGCCGGCCTGATCCTGATCGCCTGCATGCCGGGCGGCACGACCAGCAACATCTTCGCCTATTTCTCCAAGGGCGTGCTGGCGCTGTCGATCATGATGACGACGGTCTCGACGCTGGTTGCCGTCGTCACGGTGCCCTTCCTCCTCAGCTTTTACAGCGGACTGGCAGGACTTGGCGGCGACTATGTGATCCCGGCCGGCAATGTCGCGCAAGTTCTGGTGGTCCTGCTCGTACCGACCGTGCTCGGCATGTTCCTGCGCAAGATGAATGCCAATGTCGGGGCCACGATCGAGATGATCGGATCGCTGCTCGGCGTTGTCGTCATCCTGTTCCTGATCGGCTCCTGGGTGCCGCGCAATTATCAGATGCTGCTCGACACCCCCTTCCCCGTCTATATCGCCGCGATCGGGATCGGCCTGACCGGCATGCTGCTCGGCTACTGGCTTGCCCGCGGCCTTCGCCAAGACAGCAACCGCGCCCGCACCATCAGCCTTGAAACCGGCATTCAGAACGGGCCGCTGGCCGCCCTGATCGTCACGCTCTCCTTCACCGGCATTCAGCAGCAGGAAGTGCTGTTCATTCCGATCCTCTACAGCCTCTTCATCGTCATCACCTCGTCGATCATCACCGTCTGGTATCGACGCAGCGCGACGGAAGAGGCCTTGGCACGGGATGCGGCGAAGGTTCGCGTCTGAGGACCAGGGATAGTCCGCAACAGCCATTCAGCCACGCAATTGAAGACGCCGCCTCAAGATCTGGGGCGGCGTTTTCCTGGTGCAGCATGGCTCTGCACTACGAAAACCCACCGCGGCTGAGCTAACCTGATGGAGAGCGGCGGGCCTAGCTAGCGCCTAATCGCGAAAAGCTTCGCCCAAACGAGAACCCCGCCGGCAAGGGCGGGGCTCTTCAGCGTGTCGGTGGTTAGGGGCGCGAGACGCGCCCCTTCCTATCAGATCGACTGATAGGCAGCGACGATGGCCGCAACCTGGTCGGTGTTCATCGCCTGGACCTGAGCCGTGGTAACAGCCTGCAACTGGGCAGTGGTCAAGTTACCGATGTCCTCGGTCGAGAGACCGGCGATAGCGGAGGTCTTGATCGCTGCGATGTCGTCCGTCGAGAACAGAGCCAGATCCGCGCTTTCCAGGGCGCTGATCGCTGCCGAGCTCAGGGCTGCGACCTGTGTCGAGGTCAGCGCTTCGATCTGGTCCGTCGTCATGGCGACCAGCTGATCGGTCGACAGCGAGCCGACGACCTTAGAGCTCAGTGCCGCAACCTGTTCGGTCGAGAAGGACACCAGACCGGCGGTCGAGAGGCTCTGCGCCTGGGCAGTCGTCAGGGCCGCGATCTGGGTCGTCGAGAGACCGTCAATCTGGGTCGATGTCAGACCACCGATCTGGCTCGATGTGAGACCAGCGACCTGGCCCGGGGTCAAGCCTGCAAGCTGCGTCGAGGTGAGCTGGGCGAAGTTGCCTGTCGAAAGAGCGGCAATCGTCCTCGTGTTCAGCAGGCCGAGTTCGGTCGACGTGAAGGTCGCCATGTCCTCGGTCTCAAGACCGGCAATCGCTGCCGAACTCAAGGCTGTCAGCTGACCGCTCGAGAGAGCCTCGATCTGAGCGGACGTCAGTGCCGTCACCTGACCGGAATTCAGGCTGGACAGGACGCGGGTACCGATCGCCCCAATCTGGCTGGTCGTGAAGGTTGCCAGGTTCTCGGTCGACAGTGCCCCGAGCTGCGCGCTGGTCATGGCACCGATCTGGCCCGGGGTGAGCCCGCCGATATCATCGGTGGACAGGACCGCGATCTGGGCCGTGGTCAGTGCAGCCATCTGGCTGGTAGTCATGCCGGCGAGCTGTGCAGACCCGAGAGCCGCAAAGTTCGTGGTCGACATGGCGGCCAGTGCCTTCGGGCTCAGGGCTGCGAGATCCGTCGGAGCGAAGGTCGCAATGTCCTCAGTCGTCAGACCGGCGATACCGGCGGAGCTGATCGCTCCGAGCTGAGCCGTCGAGAGATAGTCGAACTGGGCGGATGTCAGTGCCGCGATCTTGTCCGAAGACAGGCTTGCGATACCGCTTGTTGCCAGTCCAGGTAGCTGGGCCGAAGTCAGAGCCGCGAGACTGTCGGTCGACAGGGCCGCGATCTGGTTGGACTTCAGGGCCGCAATCTGGGCCGAGTTGAGACCAGAGATCGTACCGCTGTTGAGCGTCGCAAGCTGGGCGGTCGTCAGCGCGGCCACCTGGCCGGTCGTCAGGCCACTCAGCTGTGCAGAGTCCAGAGTTGCGAACTTGTCGGAGCTGAGAGCCGCAATCGTGCGGGTCTGGAGCACTGCAAGTTCAGCGGAGTCGAGCGTTGCAAGGTCTCCAGACTCGATGCCGGCCACTGCTGCCGAGCTCAGCTGCGAGAGCTGGGCGGTAGAGAGGGCGGCAAACTGAGCCGTCGTGAGGGCAGCGACCTGCGCCGAGGTCAGCGAGCCAAGAGCGCGGCTCGAGATGGCAGCGACCTGACCAGTTCCCAGTCCGGCAATGGCATCCGTCGACAGGCCACTGATCGCCGCAGAGGAGATCACCGCGATTTCGTCGGTGGTGAAGGTCGCGATGTCAGCGGACGAGAGGGCTGCCAGGTCGGCAGAGCTCAGGGCTGCAATCTGACCGGATACCAGCGCCGCCACCTGGGCCGTGCTCAGTGCATCGAGCTGGCCAGAGGAGAGTGCGCCGACCGCCCGCGAATTCAGGGCCGCTACCTGCTCGGTGGAGAGCGAGGCGATGTTGTCGGTGGACAGGGCCTGGATCTGTACAGAGCTGAGGACTGCGACCTGGGTCGATGTCAGTCCGTCGATCTGAGCGGAGCCGAGGGCCGCGAGCTGTGCCGTGGTGAGAGAAGCAACCTGCGCCGTCGTCAGACCGCTCAGCTGCGCGCTGTCCAGCGACGCGATGTTCTCCGTCGAGAGGGCAGCGATGGCTCGGGAGTTCATGACTGCGAGATCCGCCGAGTCCAGACCATCGAGGTCTTCGCTCGTCAAACCGGCGACCGCAGCGCTGGTCAGCGATGCCAGCTGCCCAGTGGTGAGAACACCGATCTGGGTAGAGCTGAGGGCGGCCACTGCGTCAGAGCCGAGGGCAGCGATTGCGCGGGTGTTCACCGCAGCGATCTGTTCGGTGGACAGCGAGGCCAGGGCATCGGTCGTCAGTGCCCGGATCTGCGAGCTCGACAGCATGGCCACGATGGCCGTCGTCAATCCGTCGATCTGGGTGCTGACCAGGGTCGCGACCTGGGCAGTGGTCATTGCAGACATCTGGCCAGTGGTCAGGCCTGCAAGCTGCGTCGAGTCGAGAGATGCGATGTTTGTGGTCGACAGGGCAGCAAGAGCCTTGGAGTTCAGTACAGCAAGGTCGCTTGAGGCGAAGGTGTCGAGGTCGTCGGTACCGAGGCCGGCAACGGCGGCACTCGAAAGCGCTGCGATCTGGTTGGTCGTGAGTGCAGCCACCTGGGCGGTGGACATCGCCTCAACCTGAGCAGAGCTGAGTGCACCGAATGCGCGGCTGCTGATGGCAGCGACCTGATCGGTCGAGAGCGAGGCCACTGCGTCTGTGCTCAGAACGCTGACCTGGGCACTGGACAGCAGGCCGACAAGACCGCTGGCGAGACCATCCAGCTGGTCGCTATCGAGAATGCCAACCTGCGCGGTCGTCAGCGCGGTGACCTGTGCAGAGGTGAGACCAGAGATCTGTGCCGAGTCGAGCAGGGCAACGTTCTGGGTCGACAGAGCGGAAATTGCGCGGCTGCTCAGGACTGCAATTTCGGAAGAGGTGAGAGTTCCGACTGCAGAAGTGTCAAGCCCGCGGATGGCCGTGGAGGTCAGCTGAGCCAGCTGCCCGGTCGAGAAAGCATCGAACTGTGCCGAGCTGAGTGCGCTCAGCTGGTCCGACTTCAGCGCACCGATGGCACGGGTGGTGATCGCGGCGAGCTGGGCGGTGTCGAGCGATGCGATTGCAGCGGTCGTCAGCGCAGCGAGCTGGACAGAGGACAGAGCAGCAACCTGAGTGCTGGTGAAGCCATCGAGCTGGTCGCTATCGAGCGTACCGATGATCGCTGTCGACAGAGCGGCGATCTGAGCCGAGGTCAGGCCGATGAGCTGCGCCGAGGTCAGTGTTGCGAACTTGTCGGTGGTGAGCGCTGCGAGTGAGCGAGACTGCAGAGCGGCGATATCGGCCGAGTCGAAGGTCGCGAGATCTTCGGTTTCGAGCGCGCGGACCGCAGCAGAGCTCATTGCGCCGATCTGGCTGGTGCTCAATACAGAGACCTGAGCGGACGTCAGCGCGGCAACCTGGCTGCTTTCCAGAGCGGCCACAGCTTTGGTGTTGAGGGCAGCGATTCGGTCGGTCGTCAGGCTGCCGATGACTGCGGAGGTGATGCCGCGGATGGCGGCGGAGCTCAGGCTTGCAAACTCGGCGGTCGTGAAGGTGTTCAGGTCTTCGGACGAGAGAGCAGCGAGGTCGCTGGAGGACAGAGCTGCGATCTGGGCAGAGCTGAGGGCCTCGATCTGGCCAGTTGTCATGGCATCGAGCTGAGCCGTCGTCAGCGCGCCGACAGCGCGGCTGCTCAGCGCAGCTACCTGCCCGGTCGACAGGGATGCCACGTTGGTGGTTCCGAGCGCTATCACCTGTGCAGAGCTCAGAGCGGCAACCTGGTTTGTGCTGAGGCCGGTCAGCTGCGCGCTGCCGAGAGCGGCAACCTGCTGCGTGGTCAGCGAAGCAACCTGTCCGCTGGACAGAGCGGTCAACTGACCCGAGGTGAGAGCTGCAATGTTGTCAGTCGAAAGCGCAGCAAGGGCACGGGAGTTCAGTGCTGCAAGCTCGGTCGATGTGAAGGTCGCGATATCAGCGGTTTCCAGACCGCGGATGGCGGTGGAGCTGAGGGCAGCAAGCTGCAAGGTCGAGAGACCATCAATCTGAGCGCTGCTGAGTGCGGCGACCTTGGCAGAGGTCAGCGAACCGATAACGCGGCTGCTGAGGCCTGCGATCTGATCGGTCGTCAGCGACGCCAGCGTGTCGGAGGACATTGCGCTCATCTGAGCGCTGGTAAGGCCGGCCAACTGGGTCGACGTCAGGCCATCAGCCTGCGCAGAGGTCAGCAAGGCAATCTGCGTGGTGGTCAGAGTGCCGACCTTTGCAGAGGTCAACGCAGCCAGCTGGGTCGAGTCGAGAGAAGCAAATGCGTCGGTCGACAGAGCAGCGAGGCTCTTGGATGCGAGAGCAGCGATCTTGTCGGAGGACAGGCTGTCGATATCGTCGGCGCCGAGGCCTCGGACGGCCGAAGAGGTGAGGACTGCAAGCTGGCTCGTGGTCAGAACACCAACCTGGGTGCTCGAGAGAGCAGAAACCTGCGCGGAGGAGAGGGCTGCAACAGCGCGGCTGTTCAGCGCAACGACCTGTTCCGTGGAGAAGGTCGCGAGATTGTCAGACGACAGAGCCGAAATCTGGCGCGAGGTAAGAGCCGAGATCTGGGTCGAGGTCAGGCCATCGATCTGCGTGGACGTCAGATTGGCGATGACGGCTGTCGAGAGAGAGGCGATCTGACCGCTGGTCAGTCCGGAGAGCTGGCTGCTGGTGAGCGCTGCAAAGCTGCCGGTCGAGAGGCCAGCCAGTGCGCGCGTGCTGAGGACCGAGAGTTCAGCGGAGGTCAGCGTCGCGATGTCATCGGTCTGGAGGCCGGCCAGACCCAGGCTGCTGATGGCGTTGAGCTGCGAGGTGGAGAGCGCTTCGAACTGGTCAGAGGTCAGTGCAGCGACCTGCGTGGACGTCAGTGCTCCGAGCTGGCGGCTGTTGAGGCCGGACATCTTGGCGCTATCGATGACTGCGAGCTGGTCAACTGTGAGTCCACGAGCAGCGACGCTCGAGATCGCACCGAGCTGGCTGGAGCTGAGGCCGTCGAATTCGTCGGTCTGCAACGCGCCGATCTGAGTCGAAGAAAGAGCCGCAACCTGAGCTGTGCTCAGTGCGGCAATGTCGGAGCTCGTGAAGTTGGCGATCGTCGCGGTAGACAGCGTTTTGATCTGGTTGATGCTCAAAGAAGAGATAATCGAAGTCATGTGACGCGCGCCTTCAACGTTTGCGGTTGGCCGTTGCATTCCTTGCCACCGATCGGGGGAGCACAGCCTGTGCATCACCGTCTCGACCCCGGGAGCATAATGCGCCCTAAGTGGCTGATATCCGTCTTCAAGCGATTGTCTGTTGACGCCCTACAACGGTGTCCTCACGGACGAAAGTCTTTGGAAAACATGGCTCGACCGAGCCTGGCGTTGGAGAGGGCATCATGCAGCAGAGCTGATCTCTGCTTCCCACACCACCTAGGTCCGCATCCCGATCCGGACACGCACCTTGCCTCACCGATTCGTGTACAAACGAATGTGGTGAGACGAGTCTTGCCCAAATGATTAGGCCGCACACTCTAATTTTCTATTAACAGCCTATGCGGGAAGTCACCCATCTATTCTTGTTGACCAGTTACGTACATGCAACTTTCCTTGGATGCTATCAACAAGACGAAGTGATTTGGCAAGCTTCAAGATGTGGGCGGGCGGCAGAACGCAAGCCCAAAGCAAGCTAGGCCGAATAGGTGTTCCCTAGACGCCTCCGCGCGGGAACGTAACCTGGCCAGCCCCATGGCCGACAACAGATGTGATGTCGATGGTGATACATACAGCATTCGCCCCGGAGCAGAACGCCCAGCTCGCTGCCGCAATGGACAAGGCCAGAAGCCAGAAGCTCTCCCTGATTGAGTTGCTGCAGCTTGCAGAACACTGGGGCGCCTCGGGGCAGTCGGCTCTGGCGGCAGAACTCTACAAGACCTGGACCGCATTCAACGACCAGAGCCCTCTGCTTCATCTTGCCTTCTTCAACTATTCCGTCGTCCTGAAGGCACTCGGGGATACGGCCGGCGCCATCAATGCTTTGAAGGCAGCCTTGAGGGCGGCCCCGATGATGGGCCAGGCTCACATTAATCTTGGCCGTACCTACGAGGATTGCGGGCTCGGCGCGCTAGCAATCCAGCAGTGGCGCAGCTATGTCGAGCAGACATCGGAGATCACCCCGGACAAGTCCGTGCATCGACTGATGGCACTGCAGCACATCGGCCGCGTGATGGAAGGCGCCAGCCTCTACGCGGATGCGGAGACGGCCCTCTGGCAAGCGATCGAGCTGCGCCCCGACAAGCCCGAAGCCGGCCAGCACTGGATTTCGGTCCGCCAGCATCAGTGCAAGTGGCCCGTCGTCCAGGCATCGGAATACGTGACCAAGAAGCAGATGCTGGACTCGATCTCGCCGCTTCCCCTCGCCTGCTATTCCGACGATCCGCTCTACCAGATGGCCAAGGCCGCTCGTTACTTCAAAATGCTGGCGGGACGCCCGGATCCTGCTCATCTCAACAGGCCGGAACCACGCAAGAAGGTCGGCACCGGACAGCGGCTGCGCATCGGTTACGTTTCGTCCGACTTGCGCGATCACGCCGTAGGCTTCGCATTGAGCGAAGTTCTGGAACTGCACGACAAGTCATCTGTCGAAGTCTACGCCTATTACATCGGCGATGCTCGCACCAATGACGCGACTCAGAACCGGATGAAGGCTGTGATCGACGTATGGCGTGATGTCACAGCCATGTCGGACCTTGAGGCCGCCAAGCTGATCATGGCCGACGAGATCGATATCCTGATCGACGTCAACGGCTACACCAAGCTTGCCCGCACGAAGATCTTCTCCTACCGCCCGGCCCCGGTGATCGTGAACTTCTGCGGTTATCCCGGCACGATGGCGAGCCCGGTGCACCAGTACATCATCGCCGACGAGCAGATCATCCCGCCCGGCAACGAACTCTACTACACGGAGAAGGTCCTCCACATTCCCTGCAACCAGCCGGTCGACCGCAAGCGTCTGATCGGCCCGCGCCCAACACGCACGGAAGCCGGTCTGCCTGAGGACGCCTTCGTCTTCGCCTGCTTCAACGGCATGCAGAAGATCACCGCCGGCGTCTTCACCCGCTGGATGGCGATCCTGACGGCGACGCCTGGCAGCGTGCTCTGGCTGCTTGGCGGATCGGATGTGGTGAACCAGCGCCTGCGCGAACTGGCGACCTCTGCCGGCGTTGATCCTGCCCGGATCTATTTCGCGCCCAAGGCGGCAAACCCGAACCATCTGGCCCGCATTGCGATCGCCGATCTGTTCCTCGACACCTTCCCCTATGGTGCCCATTCGACAGCATCGGATGCCTTGACCATGGGTCTCCCGGTCCTCACCGTTCCGGGCAAGAGCTTTGCTTCGCGTTTCTGCAGCAGCATCGTGAAGTCGGCCGGCGTCCCGGAACTCATCTGCGCCTCCCCGGACGAATATGTCCGCAAGGCGGTGGCGCTCGCCAGGGACCCGGCAGCGCTCGCACAGATCCGCAATTCCATCCAGGCCCAGCGCGAGACCTGCGCACTGCGTGACATTCCACGCCTCGTGCGTCGTCTCGAAGAGCTCTATTGGCAGATGCAGGGTGAGCGCGAACGCGGCGAGACCCCGGTTCCGGATCTCTCCAACATGGAGATGTATTACGAGATCGGCACGGATGTCGTGCTGGCGGAAGTCGAGTTCGAAGATGAGGCCGCCTATCGCAAGCGTTATCAGGACCGGATCGCCGATTGGCATGCCTTCCATCCGGTCCCGCACGACACGCGCCTCTGGCCTGCAAAGCCCGCCTGACCCGGTGAATACGCGGCTGCAGGAACTGCCGGCCGAGTGACACCATGAATCGACCGGCGGGTAACCGCCGGTCTTCAACAACAGGGCGAGACGCGGCAGGCCTGAAAGCTGGAACCGCACCGCCCCGGAAAAATCGAGGAACACCCAGCGCATGGCACAGGGTCAGAAAATCGGAATTGTCGGCGCAGGTCTGTCCGGCGCCGTCATCGCACGCGAACTGGCGGAAGCCGGCTTCGAGGTCGAGGTCTTCGACACGCGCCCGCATATCGGCGGCAATTGCCACACCGAGCGCGATGCCGACACCGGTGTCATGGTCCACATCTACGGCCCGCACATCTTCCATACCGATGACGCGGAAGTCTGGGATTACGTGAACAGCTACCAGACCTTCCTGCCCTACAAGAACCGGGTGAAGACCACGAGCCAGGGCCAGGTCTATTCCCTGCCGGTCAACCTGCACACGATCAACCAGTTCTTCGGCAAGACCTTCCGCCCGGAAGAGGCGCGCGATTTCATCGAGAAACAGGCCGACAAGACCATCACCGATCCGCAAACCTTCGAGGAACAGGCGCTGCGTTTCGTCGGTCGCGATCTCTACGAGGCCTTCTTCAAGGGCTATACCGAAAAGCAGTGGGGCTGCTCTCCGACCGCCCTGCCCGCCTCGATCCTGAAGCGCCTGCCCGTGCGCTTCAACTACGACGACAACTACTTCTTCCACAAATTCCAGGGCATGCCGGAAAACGGCTATACCGACATGATCGAAAAGATCTTCGACCATCCGAAGATCAAGGTGACGCTTGGCCAGCACGTCGACCCGCGTGCGCCGCATGACTATGCCCACCTTTTCTATTCCGGCCCGCTCGACGGCTATTTCGGCTACGAATTCGGCCGCCTTGGCTATCGCACGCTGGATTTCGAGCGCTTCACCTATGAGGGCGACTATCAGGGCTGCGCGGTGATGAACTATGGCGACGTCTCGGTGCCGTACACCCGTATCACCGAGCACAAGCATTTCTCGCCCTGGGAGAACCCCGCGGGCTCGGTGTGCTACCGCGAGTTCTCGCGCGCCTGCGAGCCGGACGACATTCCCTACTACCCAATCCGCCTGGTGGACGAAAAGGCGCAGCTCGCCGACTACGTCGCCCGCGCCGAACGAGGAGAAGTCGCGTTACCTTCGTTGGACGCCTTGGCGACCTACCGCTACCTCGACATGGACGTAACGATCCGGGAAGCGCTCGACACCGCCCGCCTCTTCCTTTCGAAGTCGAAAGAGCAGGCAGCGATGCCGGCTTTCGTCCACGCGCCGCTCTGATCGAGAAACAGCCATGACTGCCACCCCAATCCTCGTCGTCGGCGGCGCCGGCTATATCGGCTCCCACACCTGCCTCGCCCTCTCCGAGCGCGGCTATCTGCCGGTCGTCTACGACAACTTCACCTCGGGTCATCCGGAATTCGTCAAATGGGGTCCAGCAGAACAGGGCGACATCCGGGACAAGGCGCGGCTGAAGGAAGTGCTGGCCAAATACCAGCCGAAGGCGGCGATGCATTTCGCCGGCCTGATCGAGGTTGGCCAGTCCTTCAAGGAGCCAGAGCACTTCTACGACGTCAACGTATCCGGTACGCTCAGCCTGCTGCAGGCCTTGAGCGAGGCCGATATCCGCAACTTCGTCTTTTCGTCCACCTGCGCCACCTACGGCGCGCCGGAATATCTGCCGCTCGATGAGAAGCACGGCCAGAAACCGATCAACCCTTACGGCCGCACCAAGCATATTGTCGAGCAGGCGCTCGGTGACCTCAACCTCTGTGGCCGCATGCGATCCGTCATGCTGCGTTACTTCAACGCTGCAGGTGCGGATTTCGAAGGCCGGATCGGCGAGTGGCATTCGCCCGAGACCCATGCCATCCCGCTTGCGATCGAAACGGCGCTCGGACGCCGCGAATTCTTCTCGATCTTCGGCGAGGACTATGACACCCGCGACGGCACCTGCATTCGCGACTACATCCACGTCAACGATCTCGCCGACGCCCATGTGCGCGCCGTCGACTATCTGCTGAACGGCGGCGAGACGATCGCCATCAATCTCGGCACCGGCAACGGCACGACCGTCAAGGAATTGATCACCGCCATCGAGACCGTCTCCGGCCGCCCCATGCCGATCAAGCGCACCGAACGCCGCCCCGGCGACCCACCTGGCCTCGTCGCTAGCAACACGCTTGCCCGCGAAGTCCTCGGCTGGGATCCCAAGCTCGGCATCGACGACATCATCCGCTCCGCCTGGAAGTGGCACTCGACCTTCAACGGCCACTCGACCTGAAACAAATCCCGTTTCCCGACATGAAAAAAGCCCGAGGATCGCAATAGAACCTCGGGCTTTTTTACGTCTTCAAAGCTGTTGAGCCTCAGCTCCGCAGCCCCGGCGCCTCGTGGCCGGTGCGCTCCACATACTCTGTGTACCCGCCGCCATACTGGAACACACCTTCCGGCGTGATCTCGAGGACGCGGTTCGACAGGGCTGCCAGGAAGTGGCGGTCGTGGCTGACGAAGAGCATGGTGCCTTCGAACTGCGACAACGCCTTGATCAGCATTTCCTTGGTGTCGAGATCGAGGTGGTTGGTCGGCTCATCGAGGACCAGAAGGTTCGGCGGGTCGAACAGCATCATCGCCATGACCAGACGGGCCTTCTCGCCGCCCGAGAGCACACGGATCCGCTTTTCGATATCATCGCCGGAAAAGCCGAAGCAACCGGCAAGCGCCCGCAGCGGGGCCTGGCCGGCGCGCGGGAAGCTCGTCTCCAGCATCTCGAAGATCGTCATCTCGCCATCGAGCACGTCCATGGCATGCTGGGCGAAATAGCCCATCTTCACGCTGGCACCGATTGCGACAGTGCCTTCGTCCGGCTTCGAATCGCCGGCGACCAGCTTCAGAAGGGTCGACTTGCCGGCCCCGTTGATGCCCATGATGCACCAGCGTTCCTTGCGGCGGACCATGAAGTCGAAGCCGTCATAGATCACCTTGTCGCCATAGCGCTTGGAGACGCCCTTGACGCTGACGACGTCTTCACCGGAACGCGGGGCCGGCTGGAATTCGAAGGCCACCACCTGACGGCGCTTCGGCGGCTCGACGCGGTCGATCTTTTCGAGCTTCTTCACCCGGCTCTGCACCTGGGAAGCATGAGATGCCCGCGCCTTGAAACGCTCGATGAACTTGATTTCCTTGGCCAGCATCGCCTGCTGACGCTCGAACTGCGCCTGCTGCTGCTTCTCGTTCTGCGCCCGCTGGCCCTCGTAGAATTCATAGTCGCCGGAATAGCTGTTGAGCTGCCCCGCATCGATTTCGATGATCTTGTTGACGATGCGGTTCATGAACTCGCGGTCATGCGAGGTCATCAACAGCGCGCCGTCATAGTTTTTCAGGAACTGCTCGAGCCAGATCAGGCTTTCGAGATCGAGATGGTTCGACGGTTCGTCGAGCAGCATCACGTCGGGGCGCATCAACAGGATGCGGGCAAGCGCCACACGCATCTTCCATCCCCCGGAGAGGGCGCCGACATCGCCGTCCATCATGGCCTCGGAGAAGAGAGACCGGCCAGAACCTCACGCGCCCTGCCCTCCAGTCCGTAGCCGTCGAGCTCTTCGTAGCGCGCCTGCACCTCGCCATAACGCTCGATGATCGCGTCCATCTCATCCATGCGATCCGGATCGACCATGGCGGCCTCCAGCTCGCGCAACTCGGCGGCCACGATGCTTACCGGCCCTGCCCCGTCCATCACTTCGGCCACAGCCGAGCGCCCGGACATCTCGCCGACATCCTGGCTGAAATAGCCGATGGTGACGCCCTTATCGACCGAGACCTGCCCCTCGTCCGGCTGCTCGTGGCCGATGATCATCCGGAAGAGCGAGGTCTTGCCCGCGCCGTTCGGCCCGACAAGGCCGATCTTCTCACCCCGGTTCAAGGCGGCGGATGCCTCGATGAAGAGGATGCGGTGGCTGAGCTGCTTGGAGATGTTTTCGATGCGGATCATGGATGAGGGCGCCTGCTGGAAATCGGCGCCCTTATGGCATGGTCAGGGGCCCATGTCCCCTGCTTTTGTTGCAAGGCGGCACCGCGACTGCGCCGGATTGCCACGCAAGGCTCTGCCCCGTTGCAACACGCCGTGGAAAGCGCGAAAAGACCTCACCTGAGGACGACACAGCATGAGCGACGAGACAATTACCCTTTATGAAGCGATTGGCGGAGACCCGACCGTCAAGGCACTCACGCGCCGCTTCTACGAATTGATGGACACTCTCCCCGAGGCAGCCCATTGCCGGGCCGTGCATCCGCCGGATCTGACGGGCAGCGAAGAGAAATTCTACGAATATCTCACCGGTTATCTCGGCGGCCCGCCGATCTATATGCAGAAGCGTGGCCACCCGATGCTCCGGCGTCGCCATTTCGTCGCCGAGATCGGCCCGGTCGAGCGCGACGAATGGCTCTTGTGCTTCCGCCGGGCGCTCGACGAAACCGTGGAGCATCCGAAGCTGCGCGAGATCATCTGGCCGCCCATCGAAAAGCTCGCTTTTCACATGCAGAACAAGGAATGACCCAGATGGCGATGATCCGGGACTACCGCTGGGCGGCAATCGCTGCCGGACTGATCGGTGCCGCCGGGGTCGGCCTTGCCGCCGCAGCAAGCCACGCAGGCGGCGAGGCTCTGCTACGCCCCGCCTCGACCATTTGCCTCGCGCATGCGCCGGCATTGCTCGCGCTCTCCCTTGCAGGCGAGCGGCTGAGGCTGTCGGGTCTGGGGGCTTTGGGGATGACTCTAGGGACGGCGCTCTTCGCCGGCGATCTCGTTGCTCGTCATTTCGCAGGCGCGGGCCTTTTTCCCATGGCTGCGCCAACAGGCGGCATGACGCTTATCGCATCCTGGCTTCTGTTGGCGGTCGGTGCAGCAATGTCGAGACGAAACTGAGCTTCCGCTGGAAGCTCAGCGGAAGCCTGAAAGCGCTTGAAAAGACTCAGTGCGCGAGCGCAGGCGCGCCCATGCCCGAGAACATCAGAAGGTTTCCATGCGGGTCACGCACGTGGAACCGAATGCTGCCATCCTGGCAGTCGGCCGGGCGGATGGCCTCGATCCCACGGTCGCAGAAATCGCGATAGATCTCGGTCGGCGCATCAGCGCGGAAGAAGACCGAGCTGTTCTGGCACTGGAGGGGATCGTCACTCAACCAGAAATGGAGCTCCATGCCGTCTCGACGGACCACGAGATAATCGAGACCGTCGAAGCCGACGTCTTCGAAACCGAGATACTCGACGTAAAAATTGCGTGTTTCCGCAAAATTCAGGGAGGGGAGGATCGGGACTGCGTTGAGGATCGTCTTCGCAACGGGAGGCTGGACGTTCATGCGGAAAGTTCCTCTGTTTCCCGCATGAGACTGGCTCAGGAAACGTCTACGACCGGGCGTTGGCGTTCCGCTGCCATCTGGGCGCGGGAAAATCGATGATAAGGGCGGGGGCCCGGTTCACATTGACGTACATGGGTGCGGACTTTCGTTCATGCAAGCCCGGCAAAGTGACGATTTCACAATTCGTCACTTCACTTTCCTGAGAGCGTTGCAAGATTGCCTCGGCGAGCTCCGGAAGGAGCCCCTCGCCGCGCTGTCGTGCAAGCTCGTGAAACGAGGCCATGCCACTCTTTTCAAAACCGTCCCTGCTCATCCGTCCGTATTCCTTTCATTCAGCGTCTGCAGCGCGCGCTCGAGACTGGATTTCGAGCCATTTCGCAGCGGAATGAAAGTCTTACCGAACTTCTTGCAACCGCTCTTCACGCGCAGACACGCATCGTGACTGATGCAGTCGATAGGGCAGAAGACGCAGTCGACGGAGGGTAGCACCGTGTCGATTCGCGATACCGCTTCTCGTAACCCCCCATCGTGGTGAATAAGTTCCGCACCAAAATTGCTGGCGATCTGCCGGAGATGCGCGACCTGGCAATCCCTGCCGCCGACATAGAGAAAGCTGCGCACTTCTGCTTGCGTCTTCGGCGTCGCTACAACCGAGGAAGTCTCCGCTGCCGCCTTCTTACCCGCCTGCTTTTTCTTCTTCGCCATGCTGTCCCGTCTCCCAGAAAATCGATCGGAGGCCGCGATGGTAACGCCGCCTGAGGTGAAGCCATACAAAACATGACAATTCGAGTAAAGTATATAGTTGAAGCTCACACTCATGTTTTTACACCGTTCATTCCGCGGCGTATGTCGGCAGGACCTAGGATTGATGAAGGTCAACTATCCAGCATTCTCAGGGGCTGCGGCGCCCCCGAATCCAATTTTTTACCGTTTGATAAAAGTTTGAACCTGCGTTACGCTTCCCTGCATCGCTTCGAATATAAAAGAGGGAACTGCGATGCGAAGACTGGAACCAGGCCTTAAGGCCGGGCGGCTTGACGCTGCCGATTATGCGAAAAATTTCTCCGACCTGCATCCTCGCCTCGGCGGCCATGAGGCCCTGGTCGCCTCCGACAGATGCTACTTCTGTCACGACGCGCCCTGCATGACGGCCTGTCCCACCGCCATCGATATCCCGATGTTCATCCGGCAGATATCGACTGGCAATCCGCTCGGCGCCGCCAAGACCATCTTCGACCAGAACATCCTCGGCGGCATGTGCGCCCGCGTCTGTCCCACCGAAACGCTCTGCGAGGAGGCCTGTGTGCGCAACACGGCCGAAGAGCGCCCGGTCGAAATCGGCCGCCTGCAACGCTTACGCCACCGACGATGGCCATCGAAGAAGGCCGCCAGTTCTATTCCCCGGCAGCCTCCATCGGGCGAAACGGTCGGCATCATCGGCGCAGGTCCTGCCGGCCTCGCCGCCGCCCATCGGCTGGCCCTGCACGGCCACCAGGTGACGATCTACGAAGCCCGTGAAAAGGCCGGCGGCCTCAATGAATACGGCATCGCCGCCTACAAGACGCCCAACGACTTCGCACAGCAGGAAGTCGACTACATCCTGTCGCTCGGCAATATTGATGTGCTGGACGGCCAGGAGATGGGCATCGACTTCAAGCTCGCCGACATCAAGGCCAAGCACGACGCCGTCTTCATCGGCGCCGGCCTCGGCAACGTGCAACGGCCTGAACATCCCCGGCGCCCAGATCAACGGCGTGACGGATGCCGTAGACTTCATCGAAAGGCTGCGCCAGGCCGACGATAAGGCCGACGTGCCCGTTGGCCGAGACGTCGTCGTCATCGGCGGCGGCATGACAGCGATCGATGCCGCCGTGCAAGCCAAGCTGCTCGGCGCCGAGAACGTCACCATCTGCTACCGCCGCGGCAAGGAACACATGAACGCCTCGGAATTCGAGCAGGATCTGGCGACCTCCAAGGGCGTCCACATCCGCCACTGGCTGCAACCGAAGGAAGTTGCCCACCACAGTGGCCACTGTTCGGCAATTACCTTCGAATACACCCATCTCGAAAACGGCATGATGAAAGGCACCGGCCACACGACCGAGATCAAGGCAGATCAGATCCTCGTCGCGATCGGCCAGAAGCTCGACGGCCAGGGGCTGGACGGCTTGAAGATCGAAGGCGGCAAGATCGCCATCGACGCCGAAGGCCGCACCTCCATCCCGGGTGTCTGGGCCGGCGGCGACTGCGCCTTCGGAGGCCAGGATTTGACGGTGTCCGCCGTCGCCATGGGCCGCGATGCGGCCGAAAGCATCAACCGCTCTCTCGCCGTTTCCACGGCGGGCGCAACAGCTGTCGCATGACGCA
Organism: Allorhizobium sp.; assembly: GCA_965283865.1. Taxonomy (GTDB): domain Bacteria; phylum Pseudomonadota; class Alphaproteobacteria; order Rhizobiales; family Rhizobiaceae; genus Allorhizobium. The sequence goes on along the minus strand of CBDIQA010000001.1, from coordinate 1,787,815 downwards.
CCGCTCTCGAGAGGATTTGAACAATGGCTGATCTGAGAAACAACTTCGTCGGCATCAAGTCGCCCAACCCGTTCTGGCTGGCCTCTGCCCCACCGACCGACAAGGCCTACAATGTCGAGCGCGCCTTCAAGGCGGGCTGGGGCGGCGTCGTCTGGAAGACGCTGGGCTCGGAAGGCCCACCGGTCGTCAACGTCAACGGCCCGCGCTACGGCGCGATCTGGGGCGCCGACCGCAGGCTGCTTGGTCTGAACAACATTGAACTGATCACCGACCGTCCCCTGCAGGTCAACCTGCAGGAGATGAAACAGGTCAAGATGAACTGGCCGGACCGGGCGCTCGTCGCCTCGATCATGGTTCCTTGCGTCGAGGAAGAGTGGAAGGCGATCCTGCCGCTGGTCGAAGAGACCGGCGCTGATGGCATCGAGCTCAACTTCGGTTGTCCGCACGGCATGTCCGAGCGCGGCATGGGTGCCGCCGTCGGTCAGGTGCCGGAATACATCGAGATGGTCGTGCGCTGGTGCAAGCAATACACCCGCATGCCCGTCATCACCAAGCTGACGCCTAATATCGCCGACATCCGCAAGCCCGCCCGCGCCGCCAAGGCCGGCGGCACGGATGCCGTCTCGCTGATCAACACGATCAACTCGATCGTCTCGGTGGATCTCGACAGCTTTGCCCCCTCGCCCACCGTCGGCGGCAAGGGCACACACGGCGGCTATTGCGGCCCGGCCGTCAAACCGATCGCCCTCAACATGGTCGCAGAAATCGCCCGCGATCCGGAAACCTATGGCCTGCCAATTTCAGGCATCGGCGGCGTCACCACCTGGCGCGATGCTGCCGAATTCCTTGTGCTCGGCGCCGGCAACGTGCAGGTCTGCACGGCCGCCATGACCTATGGCTTCAAGATCGTCCAGGAAATGATCTCGGGCCTCAACGACTGGATGGATGCCAAGGGCCATCAGAGCCTCGACGACATCTGTGGCCGCGCGGTGCCCAACGTCACCGACTGGCAGTATCTCAACCTCAACTACATCGCCAAGGCCCATATAGACCAGGATGCCTGCATCAAGTGCGGTCGCTGCCACATCGCCTGCGAGGATACGTCCCACCAGGCAATCACGTCGATGGTCGATGGCGTCAGGCATTTCGAGGTGATGGAAGACGAATGCGTTGGCTGCAATCTCTGCGTCAACGTCTGTCCCGTGGAGAACTGCATCACCATGGTCGGCCTAGAGGCAGGCACCCTGGACCAGCGCACTGGCCGCCCCGTTGATCCAAACTATGCCAACTGGACGACCCATCCGAACAACCCCATGTCGGTGCAGGCCGCCGAATAATAGCGTCCCAAGCATATCCGGCCCTGACGGGCCGGATATGCTGCTGGAGAAAGAAAAACGCGATATTTCTTCAGCCGATTCAGGATTTGTTCAACGCTATACTCCACGATCGCCTGCACTGGAGCTGACGGGATCTCCCCCGCCAACCCTCACGCAGGAGACGATGGCGATCAAGAGCAAGACGACAGACGGCGTGTCGCCCATGCGCTCGCGCCTTCAGATCCTGATCCCGAGCGTGATTGTCCTTGCCGGCGTCGCACTCTCGGCTTTCTATGCCGATCTCCAGCAGCAAAGGCTCAGTCGGGAAGCAGCGCGCAATACCGTTGAGGAACGTCTCGGCCTGATCCGAACCAAGCTTGAAGCCAATATCAATTCCGATGTGAAGCTTCTGCAGGGTCTGGTGGCGGTGATCGGCGCGGAACCTTATGTGACACAGCCACGCTTCGAAGCCTTGGCCACCCAGTTGCTCAAAGTGCCATCGCAGATCCGCAACGTCGCCGCCGCGCCCAATCTCATCACGAGCTTCGTCTTTCCCTACGAACAGAACAAGTCTTATATCGGCCACTGGATCTTGCCCCCTCCCGGCGGCGAAGAAGCGGCACGGCAGTTGCGGGAAGAGGGTCGCACGATCTTCAGTGGCCCACTGCCCCTCAGGGATGGGAGCCAGGGCCTCATCGTTACCCTGCCTGTCTCAATCACGAATGACGAGGGCAATCGTGTCTTTTGGGGCGCCCTAGGCGGTATCGTCGATCTCGCTCGCCTCTACGACGACAGCGGCCTGCGGGCTCCCGATCTTCCCGTCTCAATCGCCATCACGGACCATAACCAGATCACAGGTAACACGAGCCTGATCTATGGCGATGGACACATCTTGGCGAATGATCCAGTCGCCATGACCGTAGGTCTCGGCAACGAGAAATGGACAATTTCGGCAGTACCCAAAGAGGGCTGGGGTACCGCGCGCGGCAAAGACTTCCTCATTCGTGTTGCGATACTGACGGTGTCACTCCTGATTGCTGGCAGCGTTATCTGGGTGGCCCTCTTGATGTACGAAAGGCAGCGGAATTACGCAGCCCTTCGTCAACGGGAAGAAGAGCTCAGAGCCATGTCTCACCGCCTGGGCGCAGCGCTGGAATCCTCGCGGATCGGCGTGTGGGAAATGGATACCGGCACGAATGAGCTGTTTTGGGACGACCGCATCTACCAACTCTACGGGTTGCCGCTCAACACGCCGGTCAACCAGGACCTCTGGCGTTCGATGGTTCATCCCGACGATGTCGCTGCGATCGAGCAGGGGATGGCAGCCGCGATCAAAAACCATGGCTCCTATTCAGGCCGCTTCCGCGTCACCCGCCCCGATGGTAAAACGGTGCACTTTCGGACCGTCGGTACAGCCTATCGCAATCAGAAAAACGAGACCATCTTGCTTGGCGTCAACTGGGATGTCAGCGCTGACGTAACCCTGCAGGAGCAACTGGGCCGCGCCCAGAAAGAGACCGCACAGCGCAACGAGGAGCTGGAATCGGCGCGAAAGCGGATGGAATACAACTCCTTGCATGACGCCCTGACCGGACTGCCCAACCGCCGCTATCTCGACCAGCGTCTCGAAGAGCTCGTCCAGGAAAGCAATGCGTCCGGTGAGCGCCTGACTGTGCTCCAAGTGGACCTCGACCGCTTCAAGGAAATCAATGACACCCTCGGCCATGGTGCCGGCGACGCCATCCTGCGCCATGTGGCACACGAACTGCGAAACCTGGTCAAGCCCGGCGACTTTGTAGCCCGCATCGGCGGCGACGAATTCCTGATCGCCTGCAAAGGCTGCACCCTGGACGTGGATCATGATGTCGTCGGGCGTAAACTCATCACCGCCGTCAACACGCCGATTGTCTACGAGGGCCATGAATGCCGCGTGGGAGCCTCCATCGGCATTGCCGACAAGACCGAGCGCGGCTTGTCGTCAGAGCAGTTGCTGGTGAATGCCGACATTGCCCTCTACGAGGCCAAGCGACGCGGCCGCAATCGTGTTGAACGCTTCAACGACCAGCTTCGCGCCCGCACCATCAACATCAAGCAAACCGCCGACGCCATTCTCCGCTCGCTTGGGGATGACGACTTCATCGCCTGGTACCAGCCGCAATTCGATGCCCGCACGCTCGCCATCAACGGTGTGGAAGCGCTCGCCCGTTGGCGTCACCCCAAGAAGGGCATTCTTCCGCCAGCTGCCTTCCTCGAAATCGCCGAAAGCCTGAACGTCGTCGCCCAGATCGATGCAAGCATCCTTGACCAGGCGCTGTTTCAGCTGGCCCGCTGGCGCGCAGCCAATCTCGATATCGAGCATGTTTCGGTGAACATCTCCGCCCAGCGCCTGTTCGACGATCGCCTCATCGGCCATCTGGACACGCTGTCGCTGAAACCCGGCAGCCTGTCCTTCGAACTGCTCGAATCGATTTCGTTTGATGACAAGGTCGATGCGGTCGCTGAAAGCCTGGAGCGTATCCGCGCCCATGGCATCTCAGTCGAGATCGACGATTTCGGCACCGGCTACGCCTCGATCCTCTCCTTGATCAAACTCTCGCCAAGCCGTCTGAAGATTGATCGGCAGCTGGTGGCCCCGATCGTCGACAACCCCGCGCAGCGCCGCCTGATCAGCTCGATCGTCGATATCGGCCGATCCTTCGGCGTCGGCATTGTTGCGGAAGGCGTCGAGACCATGGAACACGCCGCGATCCTGCGTGATCTCGGCTGCCATACACTGCAGGGTTATGCCCTTGCCCGGCCGATGAGCGCCGACGCTCTGATGGACTTCGCGCGCAAACATGCAGGCGAACGCGAAACCCTCTGGCAGCGGACGGCCTGAAACCCGTCAGCCGAGCAGGCTGTTTCCGGCAGCATAAGCCGCCCAGGCAAGACCGCCGAAATAGAGCAGCGGCAGCACCACAAGCAGATGCCCTGCCAGCACAACGCCACCGTCGCGCTGCGAAATGCCCGTCGAGAGCAGCAGGATCGCGACACCGGGCAGCGTGTTGGAAAACGGAATGAAGCTCAACGGCATCATCAACAGCACGCCGGCAAAAGTCAGCACGAGGCCGTTGATCCGGCTGACCAGACCGCCCGTCGTCAGACCCAGCAGACGTGGGCGCACATAGCGGTCGACCTTGCGCAGGATCGTCAGGCCACGCTCCAGCACCGGCACGAGCTTGCTACGCTCAAGCTTGCGATCCGCAAGCTTGGACGGCAGCCAGGGGAAGCGATTGAATGTGACGGCAATGCCGATCAAGACGATCCCGGCGCCGAACACGGTCGAGACACCCGGGATGGAAACCGGCACGAGAAACGGCAGGGACAGAAGACCGCAGAGCAGTAAAAGCCCGCTTTCGCCCATCTTCTCAAGGATCTGGCGGAGCGTGATATGCTCCTCGTCCATGGAACGGATCACGTCCTCCAGCACAGCACTTGTGCTCTTGTCCGTGTCGGTGAAGCCGATCATCGTTGTCATCAGGTCCGCTTTCGATTAACTGCCGTGGCAAGATCTGTGAAGGGCCATGCCGAGCGGCACAACCACCCGCCGCAGATGAAGGAGAATAGCGGCCCGGTCAAGTCACGCCCCCTAAGGACGGTCGAGGTCGGTCCTCATAAGGCAGATCATGACAGACCAAGCCGAGCCCGCCACGTCCCCCGCAAACCGCCACACCATCCACGCGACGGGGCGCGAGAAGCTGAAGGCCCATGCGGCCATGCTGCTCTTTGCCGCCCTGATCGCCGGATCCTTCTCGTTCGGCGGCATGGCAGCCCAGCATCTCGAAGCCGGGCCCCTCACCCTCTGGCGCTACCTGATGACCATGGTGGTCATGGGAATCATGACCTTTGGCATTCTGCGCATCCCCTTCACCAAGCCGCGGCGCGTCTGGCGCTACGCGTTGCTGGGCGGCCTGATCGCCATCTACATGCTGACGATGTTTGCGGCGCTCGAATTCACGAGCCCGGTGCAGACGGGCGCAGTCTTCACCCTGATGCCGCTGATCTCAGCCGGATTTGCGCTCCTCTTCATCGGCCAGAAGACACGTCCCGACGTGCTGGCTGCCCTGGTGATTGCCGCCCTCGGCGCGATCTGGGTGATCTTTCGCGCCGATATTGGCGCGATCCTCTCCTTCGACGTCGGTCGCGGAGAACTCATCTATTTCGTCGGCGTGATCTGCCACGGCGCCTATGTGCCGCTCATCCGGCGATTCGGCCTGGGCGAAAACCCGGTCGCCTTCGGCTTTTGGGTCGTGGTCTTCACCATCCCCTGGCTGCTCCCGACCGGCGCCATCCCGCTTGCCGAAACCGACTTCGTCAACCTGCCCGGCACCGTCTGGGCGACGATCGCCTATCTCTCGATCGTGACGACCGCGATCACCTTCATGCTTCTGCAATACGCATCCATGCGCCTGCCGGCCCCAAAGGTGCTCGGTTACGGCTACTTGACGCCGACCTTCATCATCCTGCTGGAAGGCCTGCTCGGCCATGGCTGGGCAAGCCCGGCCGTCTTTATCGGCGCGCTGGTGACCGCGGCTGGCCTGCTGGTGATGGGCCTGCTCAGGGACTGACGACAGAACTGCTTGCCGGCTTGACGATCAGGCCGCTGACGAAGAGACCTTCGAGGAAACGCGCCGCCTCTTCAAAGCGCTCCGCCCCGTCACGGCCGCTTCCGAGCACAGCCTTCACCTGTACGTCGAAATCCGCATAGTGCTGGGTCGTCGACCAGATCGAGAAGATCATGTGATGCGGATCGCAATCGCGCACCTTGCCAGACGCGATCCAGACACGGATGACCTCAGCCTTCTCGTCGACCAGTTCCTTGAGCGGGCCATCGAGCACGCCCGCGATATGCGGCGCCCCCTGCAGGATCTCGTTGGCAAAGAGCCGGCTTTCGCGCGGAAACTCCCGCGCCATTTCCAGCTTGCGCCTGATATAGGAGCGGATCTCCTCCTCCGGATCACCCTCGGCATCGAAAGCCTGCAAGGGCTCGAGCCAGTTCTCGAGCACCCGGTCGATCAGCGCCCGGTGCATGGCCTCCTTGGTGCGGAAATAATAGAGAAGGTTCGGCTTCGACATGCCGGCGACCTCGGCGATCTGGTCGATCGTCGAGCCATGAAATCCCCGCTGCGAGAACACCTCCAGCGCCGCCTCCAGGATGAGCTCCTCCTTCTCCTCCTGGATCCGCGTCCGCCTCTGGGTCTGCGCCGCTCTCGGTATTGCCATCTTAGAGTTATTCCCTGCCTAAGATACTGAACTCACTCGCCAATATCGAAGCTTATTTTCTGAGCATCTGCTTTATATTTTGTCGCAGAAATTTGCCGATTTCGTCTTGAGTGCCGTGAAGGAAGTTGTAATGTTTTACCAGTCGGTCAAATTATTGGACAGATGTCAAATAAAGGCAACTGCCGATACGACAGCGGAAAAGACAAAGACAAGCCGCTGTCGCTGACCCCGGGAACATGGGGAACGGGCGGAAGATCCGGATCCCCGAAAAACAGGTGAGGATCTGCAATGACGGCGCAACCCGGCACGAACCTTCGCGTGAACGGCGATCGGCTGTGGGACATGCTCATGGACATGGCGAAGATTGGCCCCGGCGTGGCGGGCGGCAACAATCGCCAGACCCTGACCGACGAGGATGCCGAAGGTCGCCGCCTCTTCCAGCGCTGGTGCGAGGATGCAGGGCTGACCATGGGCGTCGATACCATGGGCAACATGTTCATGACCCGCCCCGGCACCGATCCCGATGCGCTTCCCGTCTATATCGGCTCCCATCTCGACACACAGCCAACCGGCGGAAAATATGACGGCGTGCTCGGCGTGCTCGCAGGTCTTGAAGTCGTGCGCTCGATGAACGACCTCAACATCAAGACCAAGCATCCGATCGTTGTCACCAACTGGACCAACGAGGAAGGTGCCCGCTTCGCGCCAGCCATGCTCGCCTCCGGCGTCTTTGCCGGCGTGCTGACCCAGGATTACGCCTATGCCCGCAAGGACATGGACGGAAAGACATTCGGTGACGAGCTGAAGCGGATCGGCTGGGTGGGTGACGAGAAGGTCGGCGCCCGCAAGATGCACGCCTATTTCGAATATCATATCGAGCAGGGCCCGATCCTCGAAGCCGAGGACAAGGACATCGGCGTCGTCACCCATTGTCAGGGTCTGTGGTGGCTGGAATTCACGCTGACCGGCCGCGAAGCCCATACCGGCTCGACGCCGATGCATCTGCGCGTCAATGCCGGCCTTGCCATGGCCCGGATCATGGAAATGGTCCAGGAGGTCGCAATGAGCGAACAACCCGGCGCCGTCGGCGGCGTCGGCCAGGTGAAATTTTCGCCCAATTCCCGCAACGTCCTGCCCGGCACTGTTGTCTTCACCGTCGACATCCGCACGCCGAGCCAGGACAAGCTCGACCGCATGCGGGCCACGATCGAGGCGAAGGCCGCCGAGATCTGTGCAGCGCTCGGCGTCGGCTGTGCGGTGGAGGCCGTCGGCCATTTCGATCCGGTGACCTTCGACCCGAAACTCGTCGCCTCCGTCCGCAAGGCGGCGGAAGACCTCGGTTATTCCCACATGAACATCATCTCCGGCGCCGGCCACGACGCCTGCTGGGCGGCCAAGGTGGCGCCCTCGACCATGATCATGTGCCCCTGCGTCGGCGGCTTGAGCCACAATGAGGCTGAGGAGATTTCCAAGGAATGGGCCAGCGCCGGCTGTGATGTGCTGCTCAGGGCGGTGCTGGAGACGGCGGAGATTGTGGCATAGGATCGAAATCTAGGAGCAGTCCTGAACGGGAGCGAACCATGGGACGACCGAGGGAATTGTCACCGGAAGAGCGCGCTGACCTGCTGCGGCGGGGCTACAAGCCAGTGGAAATCTGGGTGCCTGACATTTCGAGCGAGGCCTACAAAGAAGAAGCCGCACGGCAAACAAAGGCTGCGGTCGAGGCTGATCGACAAGCTGGTATTGTAGAACTGATCGGCGAAGAACTTACTGATGACTGGGAAAAGCCGTGAAGTTTGCGCGGGGTGATATGGTGACAGCCGCATTCCAAGGGGACCTCGGGAAACCGAGGCCAGCGGTCATTATTCAGGCTGACAACTACATCGAGCACCACGTCACTCTCCTGCTTTGCCCTCTTTCGACCTTCCTCTCTGAGGCTGCAGATTTTCGTCCCACGATCGAACCCTCAGAGACCAATGGTTTGAAGGAGCGGTCGCAAGCGATGGCCGACAAAATCACACATTTGAAGAAGGCAGCGATCCGGCAGATCATCGGCCACGTTAGTGAGGATGACATGTCGACACTCGAACTGGCGATCATCAACATCACCGGCTTGCAGCAATTCAGACCGCAGTCTTGAGAACAAAACGCGAGGGAGAGACCACATGACCACCACAGTCATCAAGGGCGGCACCATCGTCACCGCCGATCTGACCTACAAGGCCGACGTCAAGATCGAGGGTGGCGTGATCGTCGAGATCGGGCCCAACCTCTCCGGCGACACCGTGCTGGATGCGGCCGGCTGTTATGTCATGCCGGGTGGTATCGATCCGCATGTGCATCTCGAAATGCCCTTCATGGGCACCTATTCCGCCGACAACTTCGAAAGCGGCACGCGCGCCGGCCTCTCCGGCGGCACGACCATGGTTGTCGATTTCTGTCTGCCCGCCCCCGACCAGTCGCTGCTCGAAGCCTTGGAGATGTGGGACAACAAGACTTCGCGGGCCACGGCTGACTATTCCTTCCACATGGCGATCACCGGCTGGAACGAGCGCATCTTCGACGAGATGAAGACGGTCGTTCAGGAAAAGGGCATCAACACCTTCAAGCATTTCATGGCCTACAAGGGCGCGCTGATGGTGAATGATGACGAGATGTTCGCCTCCTTCCAGCGCTGCGCCGAACTCGGAGCGCTCCCCCTCGTCCATGCCGAAAACGGCGACGTCGTCGCCTCAATGACGGCCAAGCTCCTCGCCGAAGGCAATAACGGTCCGGAGGCCCATGCCTATTCCCGTCCGCCTGAGGTCGAGGGCGAAGCCACAAACCGCGCCATCATGCTGGCCGATATGGCGGGCGTTCCGCTCTATGTCGTGCACACCTCCTGCGAACAGGCCCATGAAGCCATCCGCCGCGCCCGTCAGAAGGGCATGCGCGTCTATGGCGAGCCGCTGATTCAGCACCTGACGCTCGACGAGAGCGAATATTTCAACAAGGACTGGGACCACGCCGCCCGCCGCGTCATGTCGCCCCCCTTCCGCAACAAGCAGCATCAGGACTCGCTTTGGGCCGGTCTACAGTCGGGCTCGCTCTCGGTCGTCGCCACCGACCACTGTGCCTTCACCAGCGAACAGAAGCGCTTCGGCGTCGGCAACTTCGCCAAGATCCCGAACGGCACCGGCGGGCTCGAAGACCGAATGCCGATGCTCTGGACCTATGGTGTTGCGACCGGTCGCCTGACGATGAACGAATTCGTCGCGGTCACCTCGACGAACATCGCCAAGATCCTCAACATTTACCCGAAGAAGGGCGCGGTGCTCGTCGGCGCCGATGCCGACCTCGTGGTCTGGGATCCCAAGCGCTCCAAGACCATCTCCGCCAAGACCCAGCAATCCTCGATCGACTACAATGTCTTCGAGGGCAAGGAAGTGACCGGCCTGCCGCGCTACACGCTGACCCGCGGTTATGTCGCGATCGAGGAGAGCGCGGTGAAGACCCGTGAGGGCCACGGCAAGTTCGTCAAGCGCGAGCCCTTCCCCGCCGTTTCCAAGGCGCTGTCGACCTGGAAGGAACTGGTCGCCCCGCGCAAGGTGGAACGCACGGGCATTCCGGCTACGGGGGTGTGAGCGTGAGGCCAGCGAAGAAGGCATGGCTGCTGAGGAGTGCCCGCTTCGGCGCTGGCTATGCGGCGGCCGTGTTTGTCGGCGTCATGGGCATCTGGGCCACCATGGAGGTCGAAGATGCCTTCACTTACGGTCGCCTGCCGCACTTCATCTCGATGTTTCCGCGCCCTATTCTTCAAGCACTCCAGCTGACCCTCGAGATCCTGCCGGTTGTCTTGTTGCTGGCTGCCCCTTTCACCTTGCTGGCGACCTGGGTGCTGCTGCGAATGCACTGGAACCGCTGGTGGCATTTCGCCATCGCCGGGGCCGCCTGCCCTCTCTCCGGCATCGCCCTCTTGCAGCTAGCGACCTGGGGGCGCTTCTTTCACCAGAATGAAGCCTCAATGGCCCTGTCGCTGGTCCCGACAGGCATGATTTGCGCGATCATCTACTGGCTGATCGCCCTGCCCCGAACAGAAGGGCTGGCGAGATGAACTCAGCGTCAAACCTCGACCAAGCCATCCAGCTCCGGCAGCAAGACCACACTTTCCTGCTCGTTCGGGTCGGTGCGCGCGATGATCGCCGTGCAGGGCGCGTTCGACAGGTTCGCCGGCAGATGCGGTACGCCGGCCGGGATGTAGAACAGCTCGCCCGCATGCACGATCACATGGTTTTCCAGCCGCTCGCCATACCAGGTATGGGCCTGCCCGGAGAGCATGTAGATCGCAGTCTCGTGGCTCTCGTGCAGATGCGCCTTGGCGCGTGCACCGGGCGGCATGGTCAGCACATGCATGCAGATACCCTTGGCGCCCACGGTCTCGGCGGCAATGCCCTCGAAGTAACTCAGTCCCTGCTTGCCTTCATAGGGGTGGCCGGGCTTCACGATCCGGCAGGTGGGCTTTGCTGATGCGTCCATTGTCCCGTCCTCTTCTCACCGGCGGCAGGCCCGCCTCTCCCGGCTCGCTGCTCCCGAGCGGCCGCATGTCAAAAGAATGCAAGAGGCAGACTGCCTTTGCAACAAACCCGATTGGTCCTAGCGCATGAATGCACCCTACTCCGTCGTCTCGGCCAGGAACCTGAGCCTCACCTTCGAGACCAATGACGGGCCCGTCCACGCCCTGTCCAATGTCGATCTTGAGGTGAAGAAGGGCGATTTCGTCTCCTTCATCGGCCCCTCCGGCTGCGGCAAGACCACGTTTCTCCGCGTCATCGCCGACCTCGAAAAGCACACCGCCGGCGAGATCACGGTCAATGGCATGACACCCGAGAATGCCCGCAAGGCACGCTCATACGGCTATGTCTTCCAGGCGGCGGCGCTTTATCCCTGGCGCACGATCGAGAACAACATCGCGCTCCCGCTCGAAATCATGGGCTACAGCGCGGCCGAAAAGAAGAAGCGCATCGAGCAGACGCTGGAGCTGGTCAACCTCTCGGGCTTTGCCAAGAAATACCCCTGGCAGCTCTCAGGCGGCATGCAGCAGCGCGCCTCGATCGCCCGCGCGCTCGCCTTCGACGCCGACCTGCTCCTGATGGACGAACCCTTCGGCGCGCTCGACGAAATCGTCCGCGACCACCTGAACTCCGAACTCCTGAAACTCTGGGACCGCACCAACAAAACGATCTGCTTCGTCACCCACTCGATCCCGGAAGCCGTTTATCTCTCGACCAAGATCGTCGTCATGAGCCCGAGGCCTGGCCGGGTAACCGATATCATCGAGTCGACGCTGCCCAAGGAACGCCCGCTGGAGATCCGCGAGACGCCGGAGTTTCTGGAAATCGCGCATCGGGTGCGCGAGGGTCTGAAGGCGGGGCATAGCTATGAGGAATAGTTCCGTGATTAAGGGGATTACCCCATGAACCCCACCTTCCTCCTCTGGCTCGGTGCTGCCATGGCAACCTTCCTCGGCGCCGCCACCGTCTCCCGTGCCTATGTCGACAACGGCAAGCTCTGGGTACTCATCGCCTCCCTCGCCCTCTACTGCATCGGCAATCTGATGATGGTGAAACTGATGCGCGAGGGGGGCTTGGGGCTCGCCATTTCCGCCTCCGCCATTGCCCAGCTTGTCCTCATTAATGTCATCGCCTTCTTCGTCTTCGGCGAGCGCCTGAGCCCGATCCAGACGGCGGGCGTCGCACTTGGTGTCGTCTCCATGGCCCTGATGCTCTATCCCGCAAAAGGAGGTGCCTGATGAAGGCTGCTCCCTCGCCCTTCCGTGACCGCGTCCTGCCGGTCCTGACCATCCTGCTGGCGATCCTCGTCATATGGCATGTCTTCGTCGTCTATCTCAACGCGCCCTTCGTCCGCGATCAGGCCGCACGCGCCAATGAAGAGATCACCTTCTCCCAGGTCGTCGAGCGGACCTTCGCCCAGGAACGCCCGATCCTGCCGGCCCCGCACCAGATCGTCGCCGAACTCTGGGACACCGTGTTCAACAAGGCCATCACCTCCAAGCGCAGCCTCGTCTACCACGCCTGGATCACGCTTTCGGCGACGCTGGCCGGCTTTGCCATGGGCACCGTGCTGGGCATCGTGCTTGCCATCGCCATCGTCCACAACCGCGCCATGGACAAGTCGCTGATGCCCTGGGTGATCGCCTCCCAGACGATCCCGATCCTTGCGATTGCGCCGATGATCATCGTGGTTCTGAATTCGATCGGCATCTCCGGATTGATGCCCAAGGCCCTGATATCGACCTATCTTTCCTTCTTCCCAATCGTTGTCGGCATGGTGAAGGGCCTGCGCAGTCCCGAGCTGATCCTGCTGCTCGACCTGATGCACACCTACAATGCCAGCTCAGTCTCAGACCTTCTGGAAACTGCGCTGGCCGGCGTCGATGCCCTATCTCTTCACCTCGTTGAAGGTGGCGATCGCGATCTCGCTGGTCGGTGCGATCGTCGGTGAATTGCCGACAGGTGCTGTCGCCGGCCTCGGTGCCCGCCTGCTGTCGGGCTCTTATTATGGTCAGACGATCCAGATCTGGGCGGCCCTCTTCATGGCGGCGGGGCTTGCGGCCCTGCTCGTCTCGATCGTCGGCATGGCCCATACCAGGGTGCTCGCACGCATGGGGGTCAAGCCATGAACGGTTACCTCGTCTTCGCCCTCGTCTTCTGGCTCGGCGCCTGGGGTCTGAACCAGTGGCTGGTGGCACAGCGCCCCAAGGATGTCTCGACCAAGCGCTCCATCGGCCTTGCCGTGCCGCTGATCTTCGGCGTGACCCTGCTCGTCATCTGGGAATGCGTGGTCCGCGGCTTCCATATCCCCTCGATCCTGCTACCCGCCCCCTCCATGATCTGGGCGCGGATACTGACCTCAACCCATATCCTCTGGGCGGATTTCCAGCAGACCTTCCTGAAGTCGGTGATAACAGGTTATGTCGCCGGCTGCGGCCTCGGCTTCATCGTCGCGATCCTGATCGACCGCTCGCCCTTCCTGCAAAGCGGCCTGCTGCCGATCGGCAATCTGCGTCATCGGCACTGCCGGTCGTCGGCATCGCGCCGATCATGGTGATGTGGTTCGGCTTCGACTGGCAGTCCAAGGTCGGCGGTCGTCGTCATCATGACCTTCTTCCCGATGCTGGTGAACACGGTCGCAGGGCCTCGCACGCCGCCTAGTCACATGGAGCGCGACCTGATGCACGACCTATGCCGCCAGCTGGTCGGCAGACCCTGGTCGCGCTGCCAGCCTTCCCGCCGCGCTGGCCTTTCATCTTCAATGCGCTGCAAGATCAATGTCGACGCTCGTCGCTGATCGGCGCTATTGTGGCCGAATTCTTCGGCACGCCTGATCATGGGCATGGGCTTCCGCATTTCCACCGAAGTCGGCCGCATCGAACATCCCCACCGTCTGGGCCGACCATCGCGGTGGCCGCACTCGGCCGGCTCGGTCTGTCTACGGCCTGGTCGCCCTGCTCAGAACGGCGGGTGACCTTCTGGCACCCGTCCGTCCGTAGAGCATCGCAACGCGTCGTGAATCGTGTTCTCAACAGGAGAGGAGGAAACTGAAATGACAATCAAGCGTCGCAATTCTTGGTGCTGGCCATCGCTGCGGCCTTCATGGCGGCTGCCGATGCAGGCCGCCAGCTGCCGACAAGTTCACGCATTCAGCTGAAATGGGTGACGCAGGCGCAATTCGCCGGTTACTACGTCGCCAAGGACAAGGGCTTCTACGAAGAAGAAGGCCTCGACGTCGACGGTGAAGCCGGGCGGCCCTGACATTGCTCCCGCCGCAGGTTCTGGCCGGTGGCGGCGCAGATGCCATCGTCGACTGGATGCCGTCCGCTCTCGCCAGCCGCGAGAAGGGCGTGCCGCTGGTCAATGTCGTCGCAGACCTTCCAGAAGTCCTCGGGCATGATGCTGACCTGCCTCGAAGGCCAGCGGCGTGAAGACGCCGGCCGATTTCCCCGGCCAGCACCCTGGGCGTCTGGTTCTACGGCAACGAATATCCCTTCCTGTCCTGGATGAGCACGCTCGGCATCAAGACCGACGGTTCGGCCCAAGGCGGCGTGAAGGTGCTCAAGCAGGGCTTCAACGTCGATCCTCGATCATCCAGAAGCAGGCCGATTGCGTCTCGACCATGACTTATAACGAGTATTGGCAGGTCATCGATGCCGGCATCAAGGCCGAAGACCTGATCGTGACCTTCAAGTATAGCAAGACGAAGGCGTGGCCACGCATCGAAGATGGTCATCTACGTCCAATCGAAGACAAGCTCGCCGATCCAGCCTTCAAGGCAAAAGACTGGTCAAGCTTCGTCCGCGGCCTTCGATGAAGGGCTGGAAGTATGCCGAGTGAAGAACTCCGGACGAAGCTGCTGAAGATCGTGCTCGAGAACGACGCCTCCGGCGCCCAGACGGAAGTCCATCAGAAGCGCATGATGGGCGAGAGTCGCCAAGCTCACCGCCGGCTCCAACGGCGCGCTCGACAAGGCCGACTACGACCGCACGGTCAAGACCCTGCTCGGCGGCGGCTCCGACCCGGTCATTTCCAAGGAGCCGACCGGCGCCTTCACGACCGAGATCACCGACGCGGCCCTGAAATAGTCTTGGCGGACCACTGCGAATGAAAGACACGGGGAGCAATCCCCGTGTTTTTTGTAGGTTTTACTGATCATTTTCTGTCGCCGGGACTGGCAAATCGGCAACACCATCGTTCTATATTGAACTATTTTCACGAGCGCATCGCAAATGGCCGTTAAGCCTCTTGCAAGGGGTTTTGCGATCCCCCACCTCTTCATCTGGGTTCAGATGCCGAAAAGTTGAAAACAGCGTATGAGTGTCGTTAGCTTCGACGCTGTGAGCCGATCCGGCTGACAAGACGTAATGCTTTCAAAACTGATTTTATCATTCTCTGGGAAGGGTCTCATGTTTCGAAACGCCAATGCGAAGTCTGTGCTGATGGCTGCCACTCTGTCGCTGGCGGCCTCAGTCGCCATTGCCCAGGAACAGCCGGCGGCACCAGCGCAGAACCTCCCGGCCATTATCGTCACAGCGGCTGAGAGCCGCGATCTCGTCGACAGGGTCGTTTCCACGGGCACATTGCGCGCCGAGGAAGAGGTGCAGATCCAGCCTCAGGTCGAGGGTCTGCAGATCCAGTCCCTGAACGCCGATGTCGGCAACACGGTCCAAGCCGACGCGGTGGTCGCGAAGCTGAGCGAAGACACGCTCCTGCTTCAGCGCAGCCAGTATCTCGCCAACCGGGCGAAGGCGGAAGCTGCCCTTGCCCAGTATCAGGCGCAACTCGTCGAAGCCGAAGCAAGCCTCAACGACGCCCAGCGCCAGTTTGAACGTGCAACGCGCCTGGTCTCATCAGGTTCCGTCTCCACCTCACAAAAAGAGCAGGCTGAAACGTCGCTCGCCAGCGCGACCGCCCGGGTCGAGACCGCTCGCCAGGCGATCACCGTCGCCGAAGCCGACATCAAGGTCGTTGACACGCAGATTGCCGACACAGACCTTCGCCTCGCACGCACCGACATCAAGTCGCCGGTCACAGGCACCATTTCGGTGCGCAACGCCCGGATTGGCGCGATCGCAACCGGAGCTGGCCAGCCGCTCTTCACGGTCATCCGCGACGGACAGATCGAACTGGTGGCGGATGTCCCGGAAAATGATATCCTGCGCCTCAAGCAGGGCCAGAAGGCAGCCGTGACGATTGCCGGCAGCACGCAACCCCTCACAGGGTCTGTGCGCCTCATCTCCCCGGTCGTCGATCCGGTCACCCGTCTGGGTGCGGTTCATATCGCACTAGACGACGATCTGGCCGCCCGGTCGGGCATGTATGGCAGTGCCGCGATCATTGTCAGCGAAGCAAAGGGCATCGCCCTGCCGCTGTCCGCGATCACCACCGAAAGCGGCAAGTCGACAGTCCGCAAGGTTCTCGACGGAACCGTGCAGATGGTCGAGATCAAGACAGGCATCCAGGACGGGTCCTACATTCAGGTGACCGAGGGCCTCGATGAAGGCGACAAGGTCGTCGCAAAGGCGGGCGTGTTTGTCCGCGACGGGGATAAAATCAACCCCGTGGAAGACACCAGCAGCGTTTCCAACTGAAGGGCGACGACGCCATGAATTTCTCTGCATGGTCCATCCGCAATCCGATTGCGCCGATTCTGGCCTTCTTCCTCCTGATGGTCGTTGGCATCCAGTCGTTTTATGCGCTGCCGATCACCCGGTTTCCGAACATCGACGTTCCCCTGGTGGCGATCACCGTCGGCCAGAGCGGCGCCTCCCCGGCTGAGCTTGAAAGCCAGGTGACGAAGGAAGTCGAAGACGCGCTACGCCTCGATCACCGGCGTCGACCTGGTCGAGCCGACGCTGACCGACGGCCAGTCCCAGACCGTCATCATGTTCCGTATGGAAGTGCCGACCGAACAGGCAGTGCAGGACGTCAAGGACGCGATCGACCAGATCCGCGGCGACCTGCCCGCCTCTGTCGATGAACCCATTGTCACCAAGATTGATGTCGAAGGTCAGGCGATCCAGAGCTTCGCCGTCTCCTCGCCCAACATGAATCTCGCCGAACTGTCCTGGTTCGTCGACGATACCGTCAAGCGCGCGCTGCAGGGCCAGCCGGGCATCGGCAAGGTCGACCGCTATGGCGGCGCCGACCGCGAAGTCCGCGTCGAGCTCGACCCCAACCGCCTCGACGCCTTGGGCGTGACCGCGTCGGATATCTCAAGCCAGCTCCAGGGCACCAATATCGATCTGGGCTCCGGCCGCGGCCAGGTCGCCGGCGCCGAGCAGTCGATCCGCACGCTCGGCGACAACCGCGATGTCGAGAGCCTCGCCAACACCACGATCGCCCTTACCGGTGGCCGCTTCGTCAAGCTGTCCGACCTCGGCCGTGTTGTAGACACCTATCAGGAACAGAAGTCCTTTGCCCGTCACGATGGCAAGCCCGTCGTGTCCTTCGCCGTGTTCCGCGCCAAGGGTGCGAGCGAAGTGACGGTTGCCGAAACCGTGGCCGAAAGCCTTGCTACCGTTCGTGCCGAGAATCCCGACGTCCAGATCGAGATGATCGACGACTCGGTCTACTTCACCTACGGCAACTACGAAGCGGCCATGCACACCCTCGTCGAGGGCGCGATCCTCGCCGTCATCGTCGTGCTTCTCTTCCTGCGCAACTGGCGCGCGACGCTGATCTCCGCCGTGGCGCTACCGCTCTCGGCCATCCCGACATTCTGGGTCATGGACCTGATGGGCTTCTCGCTGAACCTCGTCTCGTTCCTGGCGCTGACGCTGGCGACCGGTATTCTCGTCGACGACGCGATCGTCGAGGTGGAAAACATCGCCCGGCACATCAAGATGGGCAAGACACCCTATCGGGCAGCGATCGAAGCCGCCGACGAAATCGGTCTGGCCGTCATCGCGACCACCTTCACGATCATCGCGGTCTTCGTGCCGGTCTCCTTCATGCCGGGCATTCCGGGCCAGTACTTCATCCAGTTCGGCCTGACGGTCGCCTTCTCCGTCTTCTTCTCGCTGCTTGTGGCGCGCCTCATCACGCCGATGATGGCCGCCTACCTGATGCGGGCAGAAGACGCGATGGACGACCATCACGACAACGACAGCCTGCCGCTCAAGATATACACCCGCATCGTCCGGGCAACGACGGGTGGATGGGCACCGCAGGTCCTGCGGAACTGGGGTGAGCGGGTCGAGCGCCAGAGCGAAACATCCGAGACCCCCGCCGGCAGGTTCGTGCATTTCATGTTCGCCCGCGTCGGCTTTGGCTGGGTGTCCCGCCTGCTGACGCTTGCCGCCGCCATCGCTTTCCTGGTCGGCTCGATCATCCTGCTCTCTGGCGTGCCCGGCAGCTTCATCCCGCCGGAAGATGCAGGCCGTATCGTGCTCTCCGTCGAGCTTCCGCCGAACGCCACGCTCGAAGAAACCGAGCGCAAGACGGATGCGATCTATGCCGCGATCCAGGATGTGCCCGATGTCGCCAGCATCTTCATCCTCGGCGGCTCCTCGCCGCGCGGCGATCTGGAGCTTCGCCGCGCCAGCGTCACGATGAACCTTGATCGCATCGAGCACTCGCTGGCAAAGACGCTCGTCAACAAGGGTCTCGGCGGTCTGCCGTTGATCGGCGACTACCTTCCGAAGCTGCCGGAGAACGGCCGCACGCGTCCGCAGTGGGACATTGAGGACGAGGTCTTCGCCAAGCTTGCTTCCATCCCCGACATCCGGGTGACCAAGCTCAACGACCGTGGCGAACGCGACATCACCTTCAACTTCCTGTCGAAGAACGAGGAAGAACTGAACCAGGCCGTCGGCATCCTTGAAGCCAAGCTGCGCCAGGTGCCGGAACTCGCCAATGTCAGCGCCGATGGTGCCCTGCCCCGTCCGGAACTGCAGATCCGCCCGCGTGCCGATGAAGCAGCCCGCCTTGGGATCACGGCCCAGCAGATCGCCCAGACGGTCCGCGTTGCCACAATTGGTGATGTGGATGCGGCACTTCCGAAGATCTCGCTGGACAACCGGCAGATCCCGATCCGCGTTCAGGCCTCGATCGATCTGCGCACCGATCTGGCCGCCATTCGTGCCCTGAAGGTGCGCACGGCAAGTGGTGCGACCGTGCCGCTTTCGAGCGTCGCCGACATCGACTATGCGGAAGGCGTCTCCTCCATCAAGCGCAACGACCGCAACCGCGTCGTTTCGATCGGTGCCGGCCTGCCACAGGGCGTCGCACTCGACACCGCGACCAACGCCTTCCGCGACGCCGTGGCAAGCGCCGAGATCCCGGAGAGCGTGCGATTGGCTGAAAGCGGTGACGCCGAGATCCAGGGGGAAATGCAGCAGTCCTTCGCCAACGCGATGCTGCTCGGCCTGCTGCTCGTGCTGATGGTGCTGATCCTGCTCTTCAAGGACGTCATCCAGCCCTTCACGATCCTGTTCTCGCTGCCGCTCGCGATCGGCGGCGTGGCAGTGGCGCTGATCCTGACGAACAACGCGCTCTCCATGCCCGTCCTCATCGGCATCCTGATGCTGATGGGTATTGTGACGAAGAACGCCATCCTGCTGGTCGACTTCGCCATCGAAATGCGCCGCCAGGGCATGCATCGCCTCGAAGCCATGGTGGAGGCCGGCCGCAAGCGCGCCCGTCCGATCATCATGACCTCGATCGCCATGTCGGCGGGCATGCTTCCCTCGGCACTCGGTGTCGGTGAAGGCGGCTCGTTCCGCGCACCGATGGCAATCGCCGTCATCGGCGGCATCATCGTCTCCACCGTGCTGAGCCTTGTGGTCGTGCCGGCCTTCTTCCTGATCCTCGACGACGTCTCCCGCCTGCTCGGCTGGATTTTCAGCCGCTTCGTCGGCAAGAAGGAAGAAGAGGAAGAGCCGCTGACGCCGGAGGTCCTGTCCTTCCTCGCCCGCAAGAACGTGGCCGCGCTGGAAGCCGTCGAAAAGCGGGTCTCTGCCGTCGAACGCAGCCAGCCGGTAAGCCGCAAGAGCGACGGCAACGGCAACGTCATCAACCTTCCGCCGCTCGCAGCGGAATGATCAGACCAGACCGGCCGCCGCAGATCGGCGGCCGGTCTCGAGTGCCCTAGGCACCCACATCCTCAAGTCACGCAAAAGCTCAATGATGCAACCTCTAAGCATTGTCGCTATTGCGTATTATGAGGCTTGCCTTGAGACCTTTCATCACGATCACCTTTTCCCTGCTCGCCGGCACAGCATCGGCTGGCGAAGCCATCGGCACGCCGGCGGCCTATTCCGTCGCCGCTGACGTCGAAAGCGCTCCTCATGACTGGAGCGGTCGTTACGCAGGCATTGCCGGCGGCTACGGCTGGATGGACGGCTACTTTGAGCCTCCGGCAGGCTATCCGCCGACGGAAGATCCGCTCAACGGCACAGTCCTCGGGGCATTTGCCGGCGTCAATGCGCAATTCGACAACAACCTCGTTCTCGGCATCGAAGGCGACGTCGAATACAACATTCAGGATGTCACCGTGACGGCGCAGTTCGGCACCTTCACCGGCGGCGCAGACTGGCAAGGCTCCGCCCGCTTGCGCCTCGGTTATGCCGTCGACCGCCTTCTGATCTACACGACCGCCGGCTGGGCGGCCACGCATCTGGAAGCGGAGTATATCGGCGTGTCCACGACGACCGCGAGCTTCCACGGATACACGCTCGGCGCCGGTATGGCCTATGCAGTCACTGACAGGATCTTCGGTCGAGTCGACTATCGCTACAACGACTTCGGCACCAGCGAACTCGACTTCGGTGCAGCCTCGATCGGTGCCGACCTCAGCCAGCACACCGTCTAATTCGGTCTTGGCGTGAAGTTCTGAGACCCAGTCACAAAACGACTGCTCTCCATAAACGAGTGCTTCGGCAACGAAGCGCGCGCCACTACGTCAGGGGTCTGCATTCGACAATCGTCATATGCCACTGGGGCTTTGATCGAAATCAATCCGAACTAGCTGGCACCGCGATAATGTGAATCGACTGGGAAGGGCAAAGATATCGGGACCTGCAGGAGATGCGCCGGTCCGATGCGGGGCCTTGACCCAATTCGGGTGAAAGCAGGTGCGACGATTGCAGCGCTGAATGCCCGGACACCGTGATGGATGGGGAGCCGTGAAAACCGTGAACAAGATGCTGAGACTGAACTCGCGAGACAAGAATACGCTCCTGCGGACGTCCTTCTTGTCACAACTTGGCCCGACGGCCATGGCCTCGATGATGGAGATCGCCAATATCTCCAATTACGAAGCCCGGGATGTGCTGTTCCGCGAGGGAGAGCCCGCCGATTGCTTTTACAGTGTGTTGACCGGCTATGTGCGGCTCTACCGCCTGAACAAGGACGGTCGCGAGGCCGACATCCGCATTTGCGGTCCGGGAGACACCTTCGCCGAATGCCTGCTCGCCCTTGGCGACAAGTATCTCTACAACGCCCAGGCCGCCGAGACGGTAACGCTCGCGCGCTTCGATCTGCAGCGTGTCCGGGCGCTCGCCGAGCACGAAAAGGATGTGGCGAAATCAATCATCCGCTGCCTGTCTGACCATCTGCGCACGACGATGGATTGCATCGCCAATGACCGTCTGCAGACGGCCCCGCAGCGTGTCGCACACTATCTTCTAACCCATTGCGAAACCGAAGGCGGCCCGGCCGCCATCCGCCTGCCCTTCCAGAAGAGCCTGCTGGCCGGCAAGCTCGGCTTAGCACCCGAGGCGCTCTCCCGGGCCTTCTCGACGCTTCGCCGCGTGGGCGTCATCGTCCGTGGACGGACGATCCATATCAGCGACGTGAGCGCACTCAAGCAGATCTGAGCGCGCCTCGACCCTGATATGTCTGTCTCCTGCTCAGAGCCCCCCGCTCTCCTGCAGGAAGCTGACGATTCGGTCGACGCCAGCACCGCGCTTCAGGTCCGTGAAGACGAAGGGTCGCTCGGAGCGCATGCGGCCCGCATCCCGCTCCATCACGTCGAGATCGACACCGACATGCGGCGCAAGATCGGTCTTGTTGATAACAAGCAGATCCGACCGCGTGATCCCCGGCCCGCCCTTGCGCGGGATCTCCTCGCCCTGGCAGACCGAGATCACATAAAGGGTGATATCGGCGAGATCAGGCGAGAAAGTCGCTGCCAGATTATCGCCGCCCGACTCGATGAAGACGATGTCGAGATCCGGGATCCGGGCATTGAGATCGGCAATGGCCTTCAGATTGATCGAGGCATCCTCGCGGATCGCCGTATGCGGACAGCCGCCGGTCTCCACGCCGACGACCCGGTCCGACGTCAGCGCCTGCATGCGGATCAGCGCATCGGCGTCCTCGCGGGTGTAGATGTCGTTTGTGACGACCGCGACGGAATAGTCGTCACGCATCGCCTTGCAGAGCTTCTCCGTCAGCGCCGTCTTGCCGGATCCAACCGGTCCGCCGATACCGACGCGAAGGGGACCATTCTTCGATTTCATCATGTTCGTCCTGTGTGAGCGCTTTCGCTTAGGATTGGAAAAGTCGGGAATACTGGGCCTCGTGGCGCATGCTGAGCGTATCCGCAATGATCGTCGCAGAACCGAGATCGTCGAGACCGAGCCGCGCATAGGACGAAGCCGCAGCAAGGATCGGCGCCTCCGATCCTGCGAGGATCGCGACACCGCGGGTCTGGCCGATCACGGCGAGGCGGATCACGACCGAAACATATTGCGACATCTGCGCATGCAGAAAGGCAGCGATCGCATCGACCCTATCAACGCCATGCGCCGCAGCCACGGCACCGACGGCGACACTATAGGGCACAGGCCCCGGCAGCGCATCGATCACCGGATGCGGCCAGGCAGACGCCGCCTGTACGAAGGCCTCGCCGAGACGGGTAATCTCCGCATATCGCTCCGCCGATCCGGCAAGCGCTGTCGCGAGCGACACGATCTCGTTGAGCGCCTGGCTCTCGCTCTGCAGCCGATGCGCCTCGCCAAGCAGGATTGCATCATTGCGCATCCCGCCATCGCCGAGCAGCACCAGAAGCCAGGCCTCGAGATCATCACCACCGGAGACGTGACCTTCGACGACGGCACTCTCCAGGCCGGCAGAATAGGAAAACCCGCCGATGGGAAAGGCAGGCGAAAGCCAGGCCATCAGCCGGAGCAGCGCCTGGCGGGCGGCAAGACCGTCTGCCGCCATGTCAGCCATGGCCATGTCCGGCCTCGTGATGGCCGCCGTGGGAGCCGTGACCACCATGCGCATGGTAGGCCCCGCGCACCGGCTGGAACGGCTCGACGACATCAGTGACCTCGGCCCCGAGACCGATCAGCATCTCGCGGATGACGTGATCGCGCTGGATCAGAATACGGCCGGTTTCGATCTGCGCGGCGAGATGCCGGTTGCCGAGATGCCAGGCGAGCTCGATCAGGTGCTGGCCGTCACGTGGACGGATCTCGAACAGCCGCTCCTCGGCCGCCTGGATCTCGATCGTCGTACCATCATCGAGCACAAGCCTGTCGCCGTGGTGGAAAAGGACCGGCTCCTTAAGGTCGAGCATGACCATATCGCCATTGTCGAGATGCAGGAGCTTGCGTCGCAGATGACGCCCGTCATGGGGAAGGACAACGGTGCCTTCCGGCGCATCGGCGACCGAACCGGCAGGTTTGAAAGATGTCGCGCGCTGCATGAAAACTCCCGGCATGACTGTTTTTTAAACCATGCACAGGAATGAGGCATACGGCAAGATCGTTCTTCAGCCGCGCCGTCCGATCGCAGCGAAAAGGCGAGCATCATCAGGAGCATGCTCGGCCAGCACGGGATCGCTGATCGACAGCGATTGCTCGTGGAAAACCCTGTTGCGACCGCTATCCTTGGCAAGGTAAAGCGCCTTATCCGCCCAGGCATAGACGATTTCCGGCCGCTTGCCGGGTTCGAACTCGGCGACACCAGCCGAGATGGTCACACAGAGTTGAGCCTGATGGTAACTCGCGCTCATCTCGGCCACCCGCAGGCGCGCGTGCTCGACCAGCGCCAGGCGCTCAGCTACCGTGCCACGTTCAAGGATCACCCCGAACTCCTCACCGCCCAGACGGGCGACGAGGTGCCGATCGCAAAACACCTCTCTCAACACCGATGAGATCGCCTGGATCACCCGATCGCCGGCCTGGTGTCCGAAGCGATCATTGATCGACTTGAACCGGTCGATATCGATGATTGCGAGCGAAGCATCCTCGTGCACCGCCGCCAAGGCTTCGTTGAACGCCCGCCGGTTCGCGAGCCCCGACAGCGTGTCTGTCCGGCTCAGTCGTTCGAAGTCTGTGCGCGACTGCATGAGGTCGCGAATGACATGCCCGGCGACGAAGGCGAGAGCGCCCGACAAGACGCCACCAAACAGCCAGGAGAAGGCGACCATCAGCCTGACCGTCTCCTCGAACGGGATCGCCACGAGATCAAGCGCATAGAGGAGCGGCAAGGCGACCAAGCCGGCAAGACAGCTGATGATGACGGAGCGAAAACTGACCCGGAAAGCAAAGCTCCAGATCCCATAAGGCCTGTCAAAGCCCTTGAGATCGATCTGCTGCCACGGCCGTTTGCCGATGAGAATCACCGCCTGCTCCTTCATGAACATGCCCATGACTTAGGCTGCGTCTATTGGCCTATTCCTAAAGGAATCACTCAAATGCGATCGATCTCGGGATTGAAGGCGGAACCACCTAAAAAGGACGAGTGAAACCCAATCACGGAATTGGGAGCGCAACCGCAAGGGCCAATGAAGGCCGATCCGCACCCCTCAGGCGCCGTGATGGAGATCGATGGAAAGGTCCAGCAACTGCGGCAAGGGCGTCCACCAACCGGTGCGAACTCCGGCGCTGCGCAGCATGGACGCCGTCCAGGTGTTGCAGCCGACAAGCGCGTTGAATGATCCTTCCGCCTCGAAGAACGCATCGTCAAATCCGTAGGCCGCCCCAGGAATTGGCACGGGTTCGCCATTCTTCCGAACGAAGCTTGCCCGGATCGCAGCAATCATCCGGCTGCGGCCCTCCCCCGAGACGTCAAGCGGACGAACCGCCGGATGCGACGGATCGATCTGACCCGCAACAGAAACATGGAGCACCGACCGATCGATCGTCAGGGCCTTGAAGACCGGCAATGGACGGACATCGCCCCAGGTCGGTGTCTCGATATAGAAGGACCGCCCGCCCCAGCCGATGATGAGGTGGTCCACGCCCGGCATGCCGATCGGCAGTCCCGCCGGAATGAGATCGGCAAAGGCCGCGCGCACCTCGTCGTCGAGCGGCAGGGCGATGTCCGTGTGGATCGGATTGGCGAGAAGCAGGATCTGTGTTGCGTCCGGGCCGGACGCGGCTCTGGCGAGCGGCGTAAGAGGGCGTGGGATGAACACCCCCAGGGCGACAGCAACAGAAAGGGCGACCAGAAGGCCGCCCAGCCATTTCGCCAGCCGCGCAGCTCTGCCCATCAAAAGAGGAAATACCGCTGCGCCATCGGCAGCTTCGTCGCCGGCTCGCAGGTCAGCAACTGGCCGTCGGCGCGCACCGCATAGGTCTCCGGATCCACTTCCACATGTGGCGTCAAGTCGTTGTGGATCATCGACTTCTTGGAGATGCCGCCGCGGGTGTTCTTGACGGCCACCAGCTGCTTGGTAACACCGAGACGGTTGCCGAGGCCGGCATCGAGGGCGGCCTGGCTGACGAAGGTGACGGAGGAGTTCGTGCGCGCCTTGCCATAGGCGCCGAACATCGGACGGTAATGCACCGGCTGCGGCGTCGGGATCGAGGCGTTCGGATCGCCCATCGGGGCGGCAGCAATCATGCCGCCCATCAGGATCATGTCGGGCTTCACGCCGAAGAAGGCCGGGTTCCAGATGACGAGATCGGCACGCTTGCCGACTTCGACCGATCCGATCTCATGGGACACCCCATGGGCGATCGCCGGGTTGATCGTGTATTTCGCGATATAGCGCTTGGCGCGCATATTGTCGTTGTCGCCAGTTTCGGACGGCAGGGCACCGCGCTGGCGCTTCATCTTGTCGGCCGTCTGCCAGGTGCGAATGATCACTTCGCCAACGCGGCCCATGGCCTGGCTGTCGGACGAGATGATCGAGAAGGCGCCGATGTCGTGCAGGATGTCTTCAGCCGCGATCGTTTCCTTGCGGATGCGGCTTTCGGCAAAGGCGATGTCTTCCGGGATCGACGACGACAAGTGA
The DNA here is from genome assembly GCA_965283865.1 of Allorhizobium sp. Lineage (GTDB taxonomy): Bacteria > Pseudomonadota > Alphaproteobacteria > Rhizobiales > Rhizobiaceae > Allorhizobium. Next base: position 1,761,488 of record CBDIQA010000001.1, on the reverse strand, counting down.
TGGCAGACCATCAGCATGTCCAGATGCTCCGCGATCGTATTGACGGTGTAGGGCATCGTCGGATTGGTCGACGACGGCAGCACGTTCATCTGGCCGCAGATCTTGATGATGTCAGGTGCATGGCCGCCGCCCGCCCCCTCCGTATGGAAGGCATGGATCGTGCGGCCACGGATGGCGTTGACGGTATCCTCGACGAAGCCGCTTTCATTCAGCGTATCCGTATGGATCATCACCTGCACGTCGTACTGGTCGGCAACCGACAGGCAACAATCGATGGCGCCGGGCGTCGTGCCCCAGTCCTCGTGCAGCTTGAGCGAAGTCGCGCCACCGAGCACCATTTCCTCGAGCGCGCCGGGCAGCGAAGCATTGCCCTTGCCGGCAAAGGCGAGGTTCATCGGAAACGCGTCAGCCGCCTCGATCATCCGGGCGATATGCCAGGGACCGGGCGTGCAGGTCGTGGCAAGCGTGCCATGCGCCGGCCCCGTACCGCCACCCAGCATGCAGGTGAGGCCCGACATCAGCGCCTCCTCGATCTGCTGCGGGCAGATGAAGTGGATATGCGCATCCATGCCGCCGGCAGTGACGATCTTGCCCTCGCCGGCGATCGCTTCCGTGCCGGGACCGACGATGATGTTCACACCCGGCTGCGTATCCGGATTGCCGGCCTTGCCGATCGCAACGATCCGGCCGTCCTTCAGCCCGATATCGGCCTTCACGATGCCCCAGTGATCAAGGATCAGCGCGTTGGTGATGACGGTATCGACGGCGCCGTTTGCGCGCGTCACCTGGCTCTGGCCCATGCCATCGCGGATGACCTTGCCGCCACCGAACTTCACCTCTTCGCCATAGGTGGTGAAATCCTTCTCCACCTCGATGAACAGCTCCGTATCGGCAAGACGCACCTTGTCGCCCGTGGTCGGACCAAACATCGAGGCATAGGCGGCGCGGGACATCTTGAAGGACATGGGTCTCAGGCTCCTTGGGAGAGGGCGGTTGTCTTGGGAAGAGCGCGGATGAGAGACCGCGTCATGCTGGCAAAGTCATTGGCAACGAAGAGACGCTCTGCGGGGCTCACGAGAAACTCATCGGAGAGATCACGGAACAGCCGAAGCTGGATGGTAACGCCGTCCTCAGCGCTGTCGTGGACTCGGCTGTACTCATAGCGGTAGCCGGCAGTCTCGGCAGCACTGACCACATAACTCAGCCGGCTCTTCATCTCTTCGTCATCGAGGGACGCGCAGTCGAGAAAGTACGAGACGACCATACGTTTCACGTTCACCTGCACATAGACACGCTGCGCGGTACCGTAAGCCTCGATGATGTAGTTGCAATAATGGGTATCCCGGCTGTGTCGGATCTTGAGCACGACCTTCGAACTGACCGGCAGAGACTGGTAACCGCTGTCGATCTCGACGAAGTCAGGTTCCTGATACTCGATGATCTCCATCGCTTTCGGCAATTCGGCGGTCAGAAATTGCGAGTTTCGGCGCTTGAGATCAGAAATGTCGACCGTGAACTTCGTGTAGAAGATGATGGCAATAACGGACAGTCCGGCGACTGCGGTTTGAGCGAGCGTCAAGGCCGTGGAGACAGCTCCGTTCTTGTCGATATCCCGCAGGAACAGGAGCACAACGAGAACGGATGCACAGAACACGCAGAGCGCGATTACGGTAATCGCGATCTTTGCTTTTCTCGGAATGAAGAGCAGGTGTTCGTGCGTCATCAATAGCTCTCTCAGGCACCACCACGGGTTCAGTTGTTGTAGAGCGATCCCAGGCTCTTCAGTTCTTCCGTACGACGCGTCGTCAGTTCCGCAAGGCACGACGAGACGATCAGCGGCTGCATCGAACCGCCCTCGACCGAGTAGCCCTCCACGTCGCAAGCCGCGTCTCGATAGGCGAGCCAGGCACGTTGGGAAGCGAGCAGCCGCTTGGCAGCGCCGTTATTGTCGGAGGCTGGCGACGCCTTGTCCCATGACAGCATGGCTGCACGCGTCTCAGCCCATTGGGCATTCATCGCGGCATCGGCTTTGCGGTAGTCATCAGCCGCGCACTGGTTCATGTCGGCCTGGGTCTGGGCATTGCTGCAGTCGACGGGGCGCACGTCCTCGCTCGATGCCGGCGCGTCTTTCAGCAAGACGCAGCCACAGAGCATCAGCATCATGCTCCAGTTCATCGCTCGCCCCATGGCCACGCCCCCGATCGCTGCATGTCAGAGGCCGCCCATGACCTGCTGGCGGAAGCCATAGACCTCGCGCTTGCCTGACAGAGGGATGAGCGTCACCTGCCGTGTCTGCCCCGGCTCGAAGCGCACGGCAGTTCCTGCCGGAATGTCGAGCCGCATGCCACGCGCCTGTTCACGCTCGAAGAGCAACCCGGCATTGGTCTCGTAGAAATGATAGTGGCTGCCGACCTGCACCGGCCGGTCGCCGGTGTTGGAGACTTCGATCGTCACGGTCGGATGGCCGGCATTCAGTTCGATTTCGCCTGGCGCGGCAATGATTTCACCTGGGATCATCGATCTCTCCTTGAGCAGGTTCAGGCAGCGCGCGAAGGCTGGCAGCCCTCGGCCTTGAGGACACGTTTGGTAGACGCCGGATTATTGGCGAGCTTGGCAGCCGGACGCACCGGCCGGCGCACCAGTTCGCCGCCGCAGTTCGGGCAGATGCCGGCAAGCGTGGTCTCGGCACAATCGGCACAATAGGTGCATTCGAAGCTGCAGATCATCGCCAGGCTCTCCGGCGGCAGGTCCTTGTCGCAGCACTCGCAATTGGGTCGAAGTTCCAGCGCCATGTTCAGGTCCTCAGCGGATGGGTTCGTGCACGGTCACGAGCTTCGTGCCATCGGGGAAGGTCGCCTCGATCTGCACGTCGTGGATCATCTCGGCAATACCCTCCATCACCTGATCGCGGGTGATGACATGGGCGCCTGCCTCCATGAGATCTGCCACCATACGCCCGTCACGGGCACCTTCGACAACGAAGTCGGTGATCAGCGCAATCGCTTCCGGATAGTTGAGCTTCACGCCCCGTTCCAGCCGGCGCCGGGCCACCATGGCGGCCATCGCGATCAGCAGTTTGTCCTTTTCCCGCGGCGTCAGATTCATGCGTGCTCCAATGGCGTGATCGTCAGAGATTCCAGACTTTTGGCACAGACGCGCCCCCGCGCAAGGCCGAAATGACGGGCAACAGGATTTTTCTCAAGGCAAAGCCGTCAGGGGCGGCCACACGGGCAACAAGCTTGCCTTGCCAATGACTTACGCCGCCCATTTCTTCACCGATATGCTCACGAATTGGGCGGATCAGCGCCTCGGCACGTGGGCTGACGAGGATCAGCGTGGCGAAGGCAACGCGCCCGGCCAACACCGCCGGAGACGCAACGAGGTTTGCGACATCCCCCTCAAGCTTCAGCTCTTCGGCATGCAAAAGCTCACCCCCACGGCGGATCCGCCAGCGGTCACGAACCAGACCGGCATTCATCGCCTCGCCCATGGCCTTGCGCCCGAGCAGGATCGCCTCGACACCTAAGAATTCGGTGTCCTCGGCGAGGTCGACCTCCAGCCGGCGCGTCAGCGATGCGTTGTCGAAGAGAATGCTTTCCTGCGGCAGCCAATGCATGCGGGCGCCCTCGCCCACCTCGATGCGCGTGGTGATCTGGCCGGTACCGGCAGAGGCCTTGTAGATCTTCTCGCAAGCCTGCGTGGTCGCGGTCAGAAAGCAACCGGGACCGGCTCTGAAATTCCAGTCGAACTGGTCACCACCGGTGATGCCGCCGGCGGTGTTGATAATGACGGCCTCAAGCTCGTCGCTGAAGGTTTCGGGAAGGCGGATCTTCGCCGCACCCTCCTGATAAAGCTCGGCGATGCGCGTGCGCCCGCCGAGCGACTTCGTCACAAGTCGTCCGACACCAACGGCGCGTTGCTGTCTGGTTTGCTGGATGGGCTGCACCTTGTCCCCTGCCCGCCATCGCTGATCGCGGCGGTTTTCTGTTTGTCGCCGCAGGCATTCTCAACCGCGACTGTCGCAATCATCTCGCCGCCCGCGGCCTTGAAGAATTCCCACATTCTATCGGTCGCATCAACCTCGCGGATCGCCTTGTCGCCATTGGAGGCGAGGCGGAAGCGGACCGTGCGGGCTGGCCAGGCGTGGTCGGCGCTGGCAATCACATAGGAGACGACACTGGTGCCGGCACGGCAGCCTGCATAGGTCGCCACGTCGGCATTTTCGCCGGTCTCAAGCGAGGCCCGCGTCTCGCAACCATTCAGCTCGGCCCAGCGGTTGAGGGCGACCTCGCCGCCATAACGCCAATAGGCCCGGCCACCGCCTTCGAACGGATTGACGTGATCCTTCTTGCCCGAGAAGGCGATGATCGACACCGGCCGACTCGGCTGGCAGCTTTCCCGCCGCGGCTGCCAGACACCGTTCTCCTCGACCGGCGTACCGGCGCGCAGGCCCATGACGAAGCCGGCAGCGGCAAAGTCACCGAAGCCATTGCAGATATACTGCGACAGCATGCGCCCGCCGCCGGAATAGCCCGAGGCATAAACCTTGGTGGCATCGATGCAGAGTGTATCCTTGGCGAGCTTCACCGCATCGCGGATGGCGACAGATTCATCTGCGCCCTCGCCTGCCGTCACACCCGGCACGTTCCAGGCATGGGTATTGGGCAATTCGCCCTTCAGGCTGCCGGCCAGCGCCATCACCACGAAACCTTCGCGCTCGGCGACCTCGTCCCAATGACTGCGCTTCAACTGCACCGTGGGATTGCTGTTCGAACCGTGGAAATCGAGGACCAGCGGGAGTTTTTTCTTGCCCGAATAGCTGGTCGGAATGACATAGACCGCCTCCCGGGTGATCCCGCCGGACTGAAATGTCACACTGTGCTGACCAGGCTGGACGATGTCGCCGCAGCTGGCCGCTTCGGCGGCGACTGCCGAAAAGCCGAAGAGAAAGAGCCCCGCGACCGCACGAGCAAATACGCTCGCCCGAGCGCGGTGAGATACCGTGCTGGATGTCATGGATGTGCCTTCTGTTTGCAGATGCGCGTTCAATACCACGCGTGTCCCCAGCATCAACCCGACTTCGCTAATAAATCATCAACCCTGTCTTGCAAAATCACACGGTCAGGTGACGCCGCGCTTCCGGCGTATCCAGCGTCTCGGCCGCCCCCTGGTGCACGATCTCGCCGCGATCCATGATGTAAACGTGATCGGCGAGCTCCCGGCAGAAATCGAGATATTGCTCGACCAGCAGGATCGCCATGCCGGTCGTGTCGCGCAGATAACGGATCGCCCTGCCAATATCCTTGATGATCGACGGCTGGATGCCTTCGGTCGGCTCGTCCAGCACCAGGATCTTCGGCCGCGTCACCATGGCCCGGCCGATCGCCAGTTGTTGCTGCTGCCCACCGGAAAGGTCACCCCCGCGCCGCGACAGCATCGTATCCAAGACCGGGAAGAGCGCGAAGATATCATCCGGAATGAAGCGGTCCCTGCGGTCGAGCGGCGCATAGCCGGTCTCGAGGTTTTCCCTAACGGTCAGAAGCGGAAAGATTTCACGACCCTGCGGCACATAACCGACACCCGTCCGCGCTCGGTTGAACGGCGCCATGCCGTTGAGCTTGGTGCCATTGAAGGTGATTGTACCAGCCGACACCGCATGCTGGCCGGTGATGGCGCGGAGCAGCGACGACTTCCCGACCCCGTTTCGGCCGAGCACACAGGTGATCTTGCCCATCTCGGCATTGATGGAAACGCCTCGGAGGGCCTGGGCGGCACCGTAGTGCAGATTGACGTTTTCGACTGTCAGCATGGGTTTGTCCCCCGAATGAGCAAGAAAAATACCCCCTCTGGCCTGCCGGCCATCTCCCCCACAAGGGGGGAGAGACCGAACCGATAGCGCTTGCCCCAATCTCCGAGCCCGAAGGCGGAGACAGCCCCTCCCCCTTGTGGGGAGGGGTTGGGGAGGGGAAAAAGCCTGGCCATCACCGCCCCAGATAATTCTCGATGACCTTCTGGTCGTTCGAGACGAAATCGATCGAGCCCTCCGCCAGCACCGAGCCTTCCGCGAGACACGTCACCTTCACCCCGAGATCGCGGATGAAGCCCATGTCGTGTTCGACGACGACGACCGACCGGGTCTTGGCGATTTCCTTGAGGAGAATGGCCGTCTCCGCCGTCTCGGCATCGGTCATGCCGGCAACGGGCTCGTCGACGAGCAGAAGCTTCGGCTCCTGAGCGAGCAGCATGCCGATTTCCAGCCACTGCTTCTGGCCATGCGAAAGATTGGCGGCGAGTTCATCCTTGCGATGTGTTAGACGAACCGTCTCGAGGATCTCCTCAATGCGCGCCTTGTCTTCAGCCGTCAGCCGATAGAAGAGCGTCGCAAAGACACCGCGCTTGCGGTTGAGCGCCAGTTCCAGATTGTCCCAGACGGTATGGCTTTCGAACACCGTCGGCTTCTGGAACTTGCGGCCGATCCCGAGCTGGGCAATCTCGGCCTCGTCCTTCTTGGTGAGGTCGATCTTTCCACCGTCGAAGAAGACTTCGCCGCTGTCGGGCCGCGTCTTGCCCGTGATGATGTCCATCATCGTCGTCTTGCCGGCGCCGTTCGGGCCGATGATCGCGCGAAGCTCGCCGGGTTCGACGATGAAGGACAGCGAGTTCAGCGCCTTGAAGCCGTCGAAGGAAACGGAGACGCCGTTGAGATAGAGCAGGCTGGACGTCGTCTGGTCGCTCATCACTTCACTCCGCAGCAACAGGGGCCGATTGGGGTTTCACGTCGTTGTTCGCCGCATCTTTGTCCGCCTCGCGGGCATAGTCCTTGCGCTTCGCGAGATAGGCCTGGACGGTGCCGACGATGCCCTTGGGCAGGAAGAGCGTGACGAAGATGAAGAGGCCACCCAGCGCGAACAGCCAGAGGTCGGGGAAGGCACCGGTAAAATAGCTCTTGCCGACATTGACGAGGATCGCGCCGATGATCGGCCCGATCAGCGTGCCGCGTCCGCCGACAGCGGCCCAGACGACCACTTCGATGGAATTGGCCGGATCGAATTCACCCGGATTGATAATGCCGACCTGCGGTACAAAGAGCGCGCCGGCAATGCCCGCCATCATCGCCGAGACGACGAAAGTGAAGAGCTTGATGTTCTCGACCCGGTAGCCGAGAAAGCGCACGCGGCTTTCCGCATCGCGCACCGCCGAGCAGCACCTTGCCGAACTTCGACCGGGTAATGCCGGATGCAATGACGAGGCAAATCGCGAGGAAGATCGCCGAGAGCGCAAAGAGCACGGCACGCGTGCCATCCGCCTGAACGGAGAAGCCGAGGATCTCCTTGTAGTCGGTCAGGCCGTTATTGCCGCCGAAACCCATGTCGTTGCGAAAGAAAGCGAGCAGCAGCGCATAGGTCATCGCCTGGGTGATGATCGAGAGATAGACGCCGTTGACGCGGGAGCGGAAGGCGAACCAGCCGAAGACGAAGGCGAGCAGGCCGGGAACGATCAGCACCATCGCCATGGCGACGGGGAACATATCCATGCCGTACCAGAACCACGGCAGTTCCTTCCAGTTCAGGAAGACCATGAAGTCGGGCAGGATGGGATCGCCGTAAACACCGCGGGAACCGATCTGGCGCATGAGATACATGCCCATCGCATAGCCGCCGAGCGCGAAGAAGGCGCCGTGGCCGAGCGAGAGGATGCCGCAATAGCCCCAGACGAGATCGAGTGCCAGCGCCAGCAGCGCATAGCAGAGATACTTGCCGAGCAGCGACATGACATAGGTCGGCACATGCAGAGCGCTATCGGGCGGGGTGAGCAGATTAAGCGCCGGAATAAGCAATGCGAAGGCGATGAGGATGCCGGCGGCAATGAGGATCTTGCCTTCGAGTGCGCGTAAGATGAAGCCGGTAATCATGCTTCCACCGCCCTTCCCTTGAGCGCGAACAGGCCGCGCGGTCTTTTCTGGATGAAGAGGATGATCAGGACGAGCACGAGGATCTTGCCGAGCACGGCGCCGACCGAAGGTTCGAGGAACTTGTTGAGGATGCCGAGCGACAAGGCACCAACCAGCGTGCCCCAGAGATTGCCGACGCCGCCGAACACCACGACCATGAAACTGTCGATGATGTAGCCCTGGCCGAGATTGGGCGAGACGTTGTCGATCTGGCTGAGCGCCACCCCGGCAATACCGGCAATGCCCGAGCCGAGCGCGAAGGTGAAGGCATCGACCCAGGGGGTTCGAATACCCATGGAAGACGCCATGCGGCGGTTTTGGGTGACCGCACGCATCTGCAGGCCGAAGGCGGACTTCTTCATCAGCGCGAGCAGCGCAAAGAAGATGGTGAGCGAGAAGAGCACGATCCACATGCGGTTCCAGGTGATCGTCATGCCACCCAGCGCGAACGAGCCGGACATCCAGGACGGGTTACCGACTTCCTGGTTGGTGGGTCCGAAGATCGTGCGGATCGTCTGCTGGAGGATGAGCGAAATGCCCCAGGTAGCGAGCAGCGTCTCAAGCGGCCGGCCATAGAGGAAGCGGATGACACCGCGCTCGATCACAAGCCCGATCGCGGCCGTCACCAGGAAGGCAACCGGCAAGGCGATCGCCAGCGACCAATCGAAGAGATCCGGATAGCTGGTGCGGATCACCTGCTGCACCATGAAGGTGGAATAGGCCCCGATCATCACCATCTCGCCATGCGCCATGTTGATGATGCCCATGACGCCGAAGGTGATGGCAAGGCCGATGGCCGCGAGCAGCAGCACCGAGCCGAGCGAAATGCCGTACCAGACGTTCTGCGCGCCATCCCAGAACAGCAACTGCCCCTCGAGCCCGGTAATCGCCGCGTCGAGATCGGGCTTCAGGCTTTCATCGATGGTGGAGGAGACGGACATCAGGATGCCGATCGCTTCGCGCCCGCCAAGCGAGGCAACGGTGTCGATGGCGGCACGCTTTTCGTCTGCGGAACGGTCGGACGCGAGCACCGAAACGGCGCGTGCTTCTTCCATGCGCGCCTTGACTTCCCGGTCCTGTTCGGTGGCGAGGGCAGCCTCGACGAGGTCGAGGTTCTCGGCGCTCGGCGATTGAAGCACCGCCTGTGCGGCCGCGAGCCGGACACTGCGATCAGGGCTGAGCAGCGTCAAGCCGCCAAGCGCCGAACGGATAGCGCGGCGCAAACTATTGTTGACCTTGACCTTTGTGAAGGCGCCCTTTGGCTCCTCTGCAACAGTCTCGCCCGTCAGCGGATCGATGGCGGCAAGATTGCTGCCGGCAGGCTTGGTGATGAACACCTGATTGTCCGACTTGCGGACATAGAGATCACCCTCTGCAAAAGCTTCGAGCGCCGGCACGACCCGGGGATCGGCGGTGGCCGCGATCTGCCCGAGCAATTCTTCGGCCTGCTTGAAATTGGCTTTTCCGAGAGCGTTGATGAGATCTTTGGGATCGCTCTGCGCGAAGGAAGGCGCGGCGAAGGAAAGGAATAGGAAGGCGAGTGTGATGAAACGGATAAGCATTCTGTTGTCCCCCGGTTGGCGGGGCGGCGGAGCTCGAAAAGCCCCTCATCCGCCTGCCGGCACCTCCTCCCCGCGAGCGGGAAGAAGGGGTAGTTCCGCTATGGGCGGTTTGCGAACACCCTCCCTTGTGGGGGAGGGTCGAACCGAAGGTTCGGGGTGGGAGATGACCAAGACAAGATCGCTCCCACCCATCGCTGCGCGATGACCTCCCCCTGAAGAGGGAGGTAGGAGACAGCCGATCAGCTCCCCTTGCCGCCGCACTTGCCGGTGGCAACGTTGAAGTTGCCGCAGGACATCGGCTTGCGCCAATCGGAGATCAGATCCTTGGAGTCCGGCAGGTAGTCGGACCATTCGTCACCGACGACAGACGGGGTCTGCTGGACGATTTCGAACTGGCCGTCGGCCTGGATTTCGCCGATCAGAACCGGCTTGGTGATGTGGTGGTTCGGCATGACTGTGGAGTAGCCACCCGAGAGGTTCGGAACAGCGACGCCGATGATCGAGTCGAGAACGGCGTCGGTCTCGGTGGTGCCGGCAGCTTCGACGGCAGCAACCCAGGCCTGGAAGCCGATATAGGCGGCTTCCATCGGGTCGTTGGTCACGCGCTTGTCGTTCTTGGTGAAGGCATGCCAGGTCTTGATGAACTCGGCATTGACCGGGGCATCGACGGACTGGAAGTAGTTCCAGGCAGCGAGGTGACCTACCAGAGGCGCGGTGTCGAGACCGGCGAGTTCTTCTTCACCGACGGAGAAGGCGACGACCGGGATGTCTTCGGCCTTGATGCCCTGGTTGCCCAGCTCCTTGTAGAACGGAACGTTGGCGTCACCATTGATGGTGGAAACGACAGCGGTCTTCTTGCCGGCCGAGCCGAACTTCTTGATGTCGGAGACGATGGTCTGCCAGTCGGAATGACCGAACGGCGTGTAGTTGATCATGATGTCTTCTTCGGCAACGCCCTTGGACATCAGATAGGCTTTGAGGATCTTGTTGGTCGTCTGCGGATAGACGTAGTCGGTACCGGCGAGAACCCAACGCTCGACGCCTTCGTTTTCGGCGAGATAATCGACGGCCGGGATGGCCTGCTGGTTCGGAGCAGCGCCCGTGTAGAAGATGTTGCGCGAGGATTCTTCACCCTCGTACTGGACCGGGTAGAAGAGGATGGAGTTCAGCTCTTCGAAAACAGGCAGAACGGACTTGCGGGAAGACGAGGTCCAGCAACCGAAGACGGCCGCAACCTTGTCCTTCTCGATCAGTTCGCGGGCCTTTTCGGCAAACAGCGGCCAGTCGGAAGCCGGGTCGACGACGACGGCTTCGAGCTTCTTGCCGAGAACGCCACCCTTCTTGTTCTGCTCTTCTACGAGCATCAGCATGGCGTCTTTCAGCGTCGTTTCAGAGATCGCCATCGTGCCGGACAGCGAATGCAGAACGCCGATCTTGATCGTGTCTTCCTGGGCGAATGCGCCGTGGAAGGCCGTCGTCGACAGCATGGCGCCGAGCAGCGCGCCTGTCAGTTTCATCTTCATGGACATTGTTGTGATCCCCTCTTCTTGGTCGCAACCGGTCGGTTAATGAGTGTTAACCGTTGCTGAAGGGGACTATCCGATGCCGCAGTGCAAAACCGTATACGTCGTTTGACGTAGGTCGGGGGGTAAAAGTGGGAACAGGACGCCCGCCGGGCACGTTCGGCCCTCCATCATCTTTGCCCGATACGATGACGGCTTGTTCGGCGCTGTGGCAACATCGTATATAAGGGACGATCGAACAAAGGAATTGCCATGCTGCTGCCACCCCGTCGAGACGCCCTGAAACAGGCGACAGCAGGTGCCCATGCCGCACTTGATGAGATGGTGGGCGGCTTCACGACGGTCGCCGACTACCGCCGCTACCTTCAGGGCATCGCTGCCTTCCGGTTGCCCGTGGAGGCCTGGCTTTCGACAAACGAACTGCCTCAAGCCTTTGACGACTGGCAGCCCGGTCTCGTCCACGAGGAACTGAAGGCCGACCTGTCCGACCTCGACGCGCCGGAACCTGTGGTCGACCGCCCGTTTTCTCCGCCGGAGGGTGAAGGCGTAGTCGGCCTCCTCTATGTGCTGGAAGGCTCATCGCTCGGCGCCCGACTTCTCGCAAAACGGGCCGAGGCGCTTGGTTTCTCTGCCGATTTCGGCGCCCGACATCTTTTTTCTCAGGCACGGAACTTTTCGAACTGGCGTGCGTTTTCAGAGCGTATGGAGAACGTGCGTGGATACGACGCCCGCGCAGCCGCGCACTGGGCAAACACCGCTTTCGACTATGCCCGTGATGCTTTCGAAAGCGCTATGAATGTTGACCACGCCTGCCGTCGATCTAACTAATTGCGATCGCGAGCCGATCCATATTCCCGGATCCATTCAGCCGCACGGCTGTCTCCTCGCCTGCGATTTACCGATCACGACGATCCGTCGCCACTCGGCCAATGCGTCCGAGATGCTGGGCGGGCCCCGCCGCCTTGATGGAGTTTCGGTTGTCGAACTTCTCGGCGAAGACGTCACGCATGACATCCGCAATGCGATTGCAGCGGCACCGGATGCGAGCCGCCCGGCTGTCATTGCGCATCTGCTTTTGCCGAACGGCCGATATTTCGATGTCGCCGTGCATCGCCAGAAGCAGGGCGCTATCCTGGAATTCGAGCCGTCCCTGCGGCGGACCCAGCCTCTTCAGCTCGCACGTGAGATGATCGGTCGGATCAAGGACATCAACGACATCGACCTCCTGATCTCCGCATCCGCGAAACTCGTTCGCACCGTGCTCGGCTACGACCGCGTCATGATCTACCGCTTCGAGGACGATGGTTCTGGCAAGGTCGCAAGCGAGGCCAAGCGCCACGACCTGGAGAGTTTCCTCGGTCAGTACTTTCCCGCGACCGACATCCCGCGCCAGGCCCGCATCCTCTACATGCAGAACCCGATCCGCGTCATTTCGGACGCGCGCGGACTGCGGGTGAACCTGGTGCCCGAGGCAGAAGAGCAAGCCTCACCGCTCGACCTCTCCTTTGCCCACCTGCGCAGCGTCTCGCCCATCCATTGCGAATACCTGCGCAACATGGGTGTTTCCGCCTCCATGTCGATCTCGGTGATTGTCGACGACCGCTTGTGGGGCCTGATCGCCTGCCATCACTACGCGCCGAAGACACTGACCATGTCGGAGCGGATCGCGGCCGAAATGTTCGGCGAGTTCTTTTCGCTCCATCTTCTGGCGCTGAAGCAGAAGCGCAAGCTCGACATCGCCAACGAAGCACGCCGATCGCTGGATCGCTTCCTGCAGGCCGCGTCGCACCACGTTGACCTCGATGACATCCTGATGGCTGCCCTGCCCGAGTTTCAGACGCTCTTTGCCTGCGATGGCGTGGGCATGTGGATGAACGGACGCTGGACCGCGATTGGCGCTGCCCCACCGCCGGGGCGCGAGGTGGATCTTGCGCATTTCATTCGCGATGTTGCCGACGGCCGGATCTGGTCGACGAAGACACTCTCGCATGATTATCCGCCGGCAGCCGACTATTTCGAAGACGTATCCGGCGTCATGGCGGTTCCGCTGTCGCAGATCCCTCGCGATTACCTCTTCTTCTTCCGCAAGGAACGCCTGCAGACCTTGAACTGGGCGGGCAATCCGGAAAAGACATATGAGACAGGCCCTCTCGGCGATCGATTGACGCCACGCAAGAGCTTCGCCCTGTGGAAGGAAACCGTTCAGCGACAGGCGACGCCATGGCGCGATTCAGACCTTGAGATCGCCGAAGCGATCCGGTCGGCAACCGTCGAGATCGTGCTGCGCCACAACGAGCTGATGGAAGAAGAACGCAGCAAGTCGGACGTGCGCCAGCGCATGCTGAACGAAGAGCTGAACCACCGCGTGAAGAACATTCTGGCGGTCATCAAGTCGCTCGTCACCTCGCCGTCACAGGATCAGGTTCCGATCGACGACTATATCGGCTCGCTGCGGGGCCGCATTTATGCACTCTCGCATGCCCATGACCAGTTGACCCGCGGTGGCGGTGGCGGCACGCTCGGCGACCTTCTCGACGCGGAGCTCCTGCCCTATCGCGCCGGCCGAAGCACAATCACCACCTCCGGTCCGTCGGCCACGCTTGATGCCCGTGCCCATGCGGTGGCAGCACTCGTGATCCACGAATTGTGCACCAACGCTGCCAAGTATGGTGCCCTGTCGCGCGATGGCGGCGCCCTCGACGTGACCTGGCAAGAGGTCGAGGATGGCGATTGCATCTTGCATTGGCGCGAAAATGGCGGTCCAACGATTGGGCCGACAGGACGCAAGGGTTTCGGAACGGCACTGATCGAGAGAAGCATCCCTTACGATCTTGGCGGCACGAGCAGTCTCGACTACCGACCGGAAGGCCTTCATGCAGAGTTTCGCCTGCCCGGCCGGTTTTTGACGTGGGAAAGCGAACCAACGCGTTCGGAGAAGGGTCAGGCCATGGATATCCAGCTAGCGGTTGAACCCGTCAGCATCGCCGGCCTGCCGGTCCTGCTCGTGGAAGATCAGGTACTGATCGCCATGGATGCGGAGATGATGCTTGCCGACGCTGGCATCGATGTCATCGTGACGGCAAGCTCGAGCACAGACGCGCTGAACCGCCTGAAGACCTTTACGCCCTCGATTGCCATTCTCGACATCAATCTCGGACGCGACACCTCAGTACCGGTGGCCGAGGAATTGGTGCGACGCGGCATCCCCTTCGTCTTTGCCACCGGTTACGACGACCGGTCAGTGGTGCCCGACGAGCTTTTGTCGATCCCGGTCGTCCGCAAGCCCTATGACGCAAGCGCCCTCGTCAAGGCGCTGTCGGACCGCTTGGCGGCAACAGACCCGGCGCACTGAAGGCACGCTCTCGACGTCAAACCCTTGGAATGACAGGGTTGTCACCAACCAACATAAACCCTACGTTCTCTTTACGTTCCAGAACAGGAGGGAAACATGGAGGCGTTGGAGATCTTCATCGTCGAGGCCAAAGCCGTCACCTATGTGAGCGGCAAGCATCAGGCCTCCGTATCCACCCGTCCCGGTGCCTGCGACATCGCCTATGAGCGGGGCCGGTTTCGCTATCTCGACAGCTATTTCGGCGGAACGGACTTTCTCGGCCAGGAAGTCATTTGGGAAGACGCGACCCCGGTCTGGGCTATGAACTATTACGGCCGCATCCTCGATCCGCAAAACTTCGATGGCGAACGCGCCGGCACCGTTATAAAGCAGGCGCTCAGCGCCCTTTATCAGGAAAAGCGCTTCCTCGGCGGCTTCGCCTACCAGCATGCTCTCGGGGAATATGTTGATCAATCCGTGGGCGACTACAGCAGTTTCCTCGGTGTCGAGCGCATTCTGGTCAACGACAGGGTCGTATATCAGCTCGACTATCAGGGAGGCCTGATCAAGCCCTGACGGGCCTTGCTATTCTGGACAATCCCGTGAAAATGCCTAAAGGAAAGCCAATCCACAAAAGGCGCTAGATTTTAGGCATGCCGGCACGCCAACGCATCATCCCCGTCCGTCGCGAATACAATCGCTGGGTCGCGAACCAGACGCTGGAAGACTATGCGCTGCGCTTTACCGCCAAGAGCGCCCGCAAGTTTTCCTCGAGCCGGATCTCCCAGACCGCGATCGGCGCAATCTCGTTTCTGGCGCTGGAGGCGATCGGCGGCACGATCACCATTGCCTATGGCACGACCAACGCCTTCTTCGCCATCATCGTCGCCGCCATCCTGATGCTGCTGGTCGGGATCCCGATCAGCAAATACGCGATCCGCCACGGCGTCGACATCGACCTTCTGACCCGGGGCGCCGGCTTCGGCTATATCGGCTCGACCATCACCTCGCTGATCTATGCCGCCTTCACCTTCATGCTCTTTGCCATCGAGGCATCGATCATGACCAAGGCGCTGGAGCTCGCTTTCGGCATTCCACTCTGGCTCGGCTACATCATCTCGGCGATCGTCGTCCTACCGCTAGTCACCTACGGCATCCGGATGATCTCGAAGTTCCAGCTGCTCACCCAGCCCTTCTGGATCGTGCTGAACATCCTGCCTTTCGTCTTCATCGCCTTTCTCGACTGGGAAAAGATCGACCTCTGGCGCGCCTTTGCCGGCATCAACCATTCCAACGCCCATCTCGGCCAGGCAGCCCCCTTCGACCTCCTGGAATTCGGTGCCGCCTCCGCCGTCATCCTGGCGCTCATGCCGCAGATCGGCGAGCAGGTCGACTTCCTGCGCTTCCTGCCGCCCGAAGGTGCCCGCAAGCTGCACCACCGCATCGCGATCTTCCTTGCTGGCTCCGGCTGGGTCGTGCTCGGCGTGCCCAAGCTGCTAGCCGGCTCCTTCCTCGCGGTCCTGACGCTCTCGACCGGCGTGCCGATCAGCGAGGCGGCCGACCCCGCCCACATGTATGTGGCAGCCTTTGGTTACATGCTTCCGAACGAGACCGCGGCCATGCTGCTGATGGCCGGCTTCGTGGTCATCTCGCAGCTAAAGATCAATGTGATGAACGCCTATGCCGGCTCGCTCGCCTGGTCGAACTTCTTCTCGCGCCTGACCCACAGCCACCCCGGCCGCGTTGTCTGGCTCGTCTTCAATGTGGCGATCGCGCTTCTGTTGATGGAACTCGGCATCTACGGCCTGCTGGAAGAGACGCTCGGCATTTTCTCGATCATCGCCATGAGCTGGCTTTGCGCCATCTCCGCCGATCTCTTCATCAACAAGCAGCTCGGCCTGTGCAGCCCGAAGCACATCGAGTTCAAGCGCGCCCATCTCTACGACATCAACCCGGTGGGGCTGGGCGCGATGCTGTTCGCGGCCACGCCTCGCGCTCGCTGCCCATTTCGGCGCCTTCGGCGACCTCATGGCATCGCTCTCGACCTACGTCACTCTGGTTGCCTTACTCATTTCACCGCTCATCGCCTGGTGGACCGAAGGCAAGTTCTACCTCGCCCGCAAACCGCGCTACAGCTGGAAGAACCAGACCGGCATCACCTGCTCGATCTGCGAACATCCTTTCGAGCCGGAGGACATGGCCTGGTGCCCCGCCTATGCAGCACCGATCTGTTCGCTCTGCTGCACGCTCGACAGCCGCTGCCACGACATGTGCAAGCCGCATGCGAAGATCAACGCACAGGCCGCGACCGTAGCGCGCGCCTTCCTGCCCGAGGCGATGCTCGAAACCTTCTCGACCCGTCTCGGCCGCTATGCGCTGACCGCCATGGTCTCGATCTCCGTCATCGGTGGCATCCTGGCGCTGATCGCCCATCAGGTAAATGCCGCGACGCCCGACATGACTGACGTGGTCAACCGCACGGTGGCCGTCGTCTTCTTCATCTTCGCCATCATCGCCGGCATCGTCTCCTGGTTCTACGTGCTCGCCCATGACAGCCGCGTCGTCGCCGAAGAGGAATCCTCCCGCCAGAACACGCTGCTGCTCAAGGAAATCGCTGCCCACCGCAAGACGGACGCGGCACTGCAGAACGCCAAGGAGACCGCCGAGGCCGCCAACCGCGCCAAGAGCCGCTATGTCGTCGGCTTGAGCCACGAGCTGCGCACACCGCTGAATGCGGTGCTCGGCTACGCCCAGATCCTCGAGCGCGATGAAACGATCCCCGTGCCGCGCCAGTCGGCGATCAAGGTCATCCGCCGCTCCGCCGACCACCTGTCGGGCCTGATCGACGGGCTCCTCGATATCTCTAAGATCGAGGCCGGCCGCCTGCAGGTCTTTTCCAACGAGGTCAACATTCAGGATTTCCTGGACCAGCTGATCGACATGTTCGCCCCCCAGGCTGCGGCCAAGGGCATTCTCTTCGAACACCAGCGCTCCCGGAACCTCCCGCTTTATGTGCGGACCGACGAACGACGGCTGCGACAGATCCTCGTCAACCTGCTCTCCAATGCGATCAAGTTCACCGATGAAGGCACCATTCGCTTTGGGGTCGAATATCGTAGCCAGGTCGCCACCTTCACGGTCAGCGACACCGGTCGCGGGATTTCGGAAAAGGACCTGAACCGGATCTACGAACCCTTCCAGCGCGGCGAGGCCGACAATGTTCGCCCGATGCCGGGCCTGGGCCTCGGGCTGACGATCACGAAGCTACTGACCAATACGCTTGGCGGCGAGATCTCGGTCACCAGCGAGCGCGACAAGGGCTCGACCTTCAAGATCCGACTGATGCTCTCCACCATCGACCGTCCGAACACGGCGCCGGCCCCGGAACGCAAGATCGTCTCCTATACCGGCCCGCGTCGCACCATCATGGTCGTCGACGACAACGAGGATCACCGCGAACTGATGCGGGAGGTTCTGGCACCGCTCGATTTTGTCGTGCTCACTGCCGCCGGCGGGCCGGAATGCCTGACCCTCATCGAAGGCGTGAAGGCAGACCTCTTCCTCGTCGACATATCCATGCCGGGCATGAACGGCTGGCAACTGGTCGAGAAGCTGCGCGATGCCGGCCAGAAGGCACCGATCCTGATGCTGTCTGCCAATGTCGGCGACGCCCCGGCCCCGGGCGGCGAAGGCCATGACGATGCAATCACCAAACCTGTCGACATTACCCGGCTGCGCGACAAGCTCGCCCGGTTCCTCGGGCTGGATTGGATCTATGCCGACGATCCGCGCCTGCTGCTGCCGGCAATGCTGCCCGACAAACCGGTATCTCCGGGCCCCGGCCATATCGAGGAGTTGATCAGCCTTTGCGATATCGGCTATGTGCGCGGGATCGAGGCAAAACTCGCCGAACTCGGCGGGCTAGGGAACAACACGGCTTTCGTCGACGCGGCCCGCGCCCATGGTGGCGGCTTTCGATCTTGCGGGCCTTCGGGGTTTCCTGACCTCCTTTGAAACCGGCAGGGAGCCGATCCATGGCTGAGGCGAACCGCCGCGACATCGTGCTTCTCGTGGACGACAGTCCCGATGCGCTCGGCTTTCTCACCGAAGCCTTGGAAGCATCAGGCTATTCCGTGCTGATTGCGACTTCCGGCCACGGCGCTGGACGCATCCGCTCGCACGCAATCACGCCCGACATCGTGCTGCTCGACGCGATGATGCCCGGCATGGACGGCTTTGAGGCTGGCGCGTCGTCTCAAGGCGACGCCGGCCACCGCCCACATCCCCGTCATCTTCATGACCGGGCTGACCGAGACCGAACATGTGGTGCGGGCGCTGGAGGCGGGCGGAGTCGACTATCTCACCAAGCCGATCAATATCGACGAATTGCGGGCCCGCATCCGGGTGCATCTGGCCAATGCCCGTTCGGCCCAGAGTGCCCGTGTGGCGCTCGATGCCGCCGGCCGCCACCTGCTCGCCATCCGTGGCGACGGCCAGGTCCATTGGACAACGCCGCAGGCAAACCGGCTGATCGAGACCGCGACGGGCCATGCCGACGGCATCGGCGATGTCGCGAAAGCCGCCGCCGCCTGGCTCTCCGTCCGCCGTGCCGGCAGCACCGCGCAGGGCGAGTCCAGCTTCGCCTATCCTGGCGCCACCGGTCTGCCGCTGACGCTCTCCCTGCTCGGCACGATCGGTGCAGACGAATATCTCTTCCGCCTCACCTCCGCCAACCGCCAGAGCGAGGACGAGATGCTGCGCGAACGTTTCGGCCTCACGCACCGCGAAAGCGAAGTCCTGCTCTGGATCGCCAAGGGCAAGGCCAACCGCGATATCGGCGAAATCCTGGGCTTGTCGTCACGCACGGTGAACAAGCATCTGGAGCAGATCTATTCCAAGCTCGGCGTGGAAAACCGCGCCTCAGCCGCCGTGAAGGCGGCGAATGTGCTGCGCGAGACGTGAAGAGTAGGCAGTAGGCAGTGAAAATCCGCCAGCCGAAGTGACGCTGCAAGCGCCAATTTTCATGGCGCCGCAATTGCGCGCCCAGACGTTATCGAACTCCCTACTGCCTACTGCCTACTGCCTACTCCCCACCCCCAAACGCAGAAAACCCGGCACGAGGCCGGGCTTTCCATCAAACCGCGACGCGGATCGATTAGTTCTGGAAGTACGAGTACTTGCCGTCCTCGCCCTTCTTCCAGGTGTACATGACGTAGTCCGGACGGGTGATGTCGCCCTTGGCGTCGAAGCCGAGTTCGCCGATAACGGTCGTGTACGGACCCTTTTCCTTCAACGCGGTCGCAACAGCTTCCGAGTCGTTGGTTGCAGCGGCCTTCGCAGCTTCAGCGATAACCTGCAGGGCAGCGTAGGAGTACAGGGTGTAGGCTTCCGGTTCGAAGCCGGCGTCACGGAACTTCTTGACGGCGTCAGCAGCATTCGGGTTCTGGCGCGGATCCGGCGGGAAGGTCATCAGCGTGCCGTCCACTGCGTCACCAGCGATCGAAGCGAGTTCGTTCGAGGTGATGCCGTCGCCGGACATCAGGGTCGCGTCGAGGCCCTGGCTATCCATCTGGCGCATGATCAGGCCAGCTTCGGTGTGCAGACCGCCGAAGTAGACGACAGTTACGCCAGCGTCCTTCATCTTGGCGATAAGGGCGGAGTAGTCCTTTTCGCCGGGCGTGATGCCTTCGTACACGACTTCGGTGATGCCGAGTTCGTTCATCGCCTTCTTGGTTTCGTCGGCGAGACCCTGGCCGTAAGGCGTCTTGTCGTGAACGACAGCAATCTTGCCGTCCTTGAAGTTGTCGGCGATGTACTTGCCGGCAACTGCGCCCTGCTGGTCGTCACGACCGCAGACGCGGAAGGTATTCCACAGACCGCGCTCGGTGAAGTTCGGGTTGGTCGAAGCCGGAGTGATCTGCAGGATGCCGTTTTCGGCATAGACTTCAGAAGCCGGGATCGAAACGCCAGAGTTGAAGTGACCGATGACGAACTTTACGCCGTCAGCCACGAACTTGTTGGCAACCGAGACGCCCTGCTTGGCGTCCGAGACGTCGTCGCCGAGCACGATCTTGATCGGCTCGCCGTTGATGCCACCGGCAGCGTTGATGTCGGCAGCAGCCTGCTCAGCGCCCTTCTGGAGCTGGGCACCGAAAGCAGCGTTCGGGCCAGTCAGCGGGCCGGCGACGCCGACCAGGATTTCGGCATAGGCGTTGCCGCTGAAGGCAACCATGGCCGTCAGCGCAACTGCCGAAAGGAGAGACTTCTTCATATTTTGACTCCCAAGTTTTTTATGCGGGTTAGGATTAGAAACCCTGCGCAATACCCGCTGTGACTGCGCCGGAAAACTGTTCCACTCTTTGTATGTGGCCGAAGCCTTGTTCTTTACCAAGCCGCAGCCCTCTGCCGTCAATCTGCGACAGAAAACAACGACTTGTCAATCTTTGTTCTTCCACGAGAAATACGATGTTCTCTCGTAGAGCCAGTAGTAGTTATCGACCATCTGGGTGGTGCGACGCGCCTGGAAACCAGCCACGGCAAACACCATCAGGGTGACTACGTCGATGACGTAGAAGAAGGGGCTGACGAACGGTCCTGCAAACAGCGAATAATGCAGGAAACGCATCGCGAAACCCAAGCCCAGCACATAGACGAAAACCGTACCGTAGCCGTTCCAGCCCTCGGCTGCGGCCTTGCCGGTCCGCCATGCGGTCCAGAAGCCCAGCAGCATCACGAGGAACCGAAGCACGAGGCGGACGGTGGTGTCGCTTTCGAAAAACAAACCTTGCATGTCAAATTCTCCCCGCGCTCAGTGATGGCCGCCTTCGAGATAGGCCGCGCGGACCGACGGATCGGCCAGCAGTTCCTTACCCGTGCCACTCATCGTCACCTTGCCGTTGACCATGACATAGGCACGGTCGGACAGTTTCAGTGCGGCGAAAGCGTTCTGCTCGACGAGGAAGACGGTCAGCCCCTCTTCCTGGTTGAGCCGCTTGATCTGTTCGAAGATACCCTTGACGATCAGCGGCGCCAGGCCGAGCGAAGGCTCGTCGAGGAGAAGCAGCTTCGGGCGCGACATCAGCGCACGACCGATGGAGAGCATCTGCTGCTCGCCACCCGACAGTGTGCCGCCGCGCTGGCTCTGGCGCTCCTTCAAGCGTGGGAACATCGTGAAGATCTTCTCCACGTCTTCCTTGAAGTATTTCAGGTCATCAAGACCGGCACCCATCTGCAGGTTTTCGAGCACCGTCATGCGTGGGAAGATACGACGACCTTCCGGCGACTGGGCGATGCGGCGACGGGCGATCAGATGGGTCGGGATCTTGGTGATGTCTTCACCGTCGAAAATAACCTGCCCGGAGCGCGCCTGTGGGCTGCCGCAGATGGTCATCATCAGCGTCGACTTGCCGGCACCGTTGGCACCGATCAGCGATACGATCTCGCCCTTGTGGACCTCGACGTCGACACCGGCGAGCGCACGGATGTTGCCGTAATAGGTTTCGACGTTGGAAACCTTGAGAAGCGGTTCAGAGGACATCAGGCTTCCCCTCCGGCAATCGCTTCGACTTCGTGGATCACTTCTTCCAATTCTTCATCCTCGACACCCAGATAGGCCGCGATGACCTTCGGGTCGTTCTTCACGTGATCAGGCGAGCCATCGGAGATCTTCTGGCCATATTCCAGAACCACGACGTGGTCGGATATCTGCATGACGACGGACATGTCGTGCTCAATCAGGAGCAGCGACGTGCCTTCATCGCGAATGCTGCGCAACAGCGTGTTGAGCGCCAGGGATTCCTTCGGGTTCAGACCGGCAGCCGGCTCGTCGAGGCACAGGAGTTCCGGCCCCGTGCACATGGCGCGGCAGATTTCCAGACGACGCTGTGCGCCGTAAGGCAGGTCGCCTGCCGGATCATCGGCGCGATCGGTGAGATCGGCCTTGTCGAGCCAGTAGCGGGCCTTCTCGATCGCTTCGTTTGCCGCCTTCTTATAGGCCGGCAGTCCGAGGAGACCGAGAACGGTGTAGCCCGACGCCTTCATCAGCGCATTGTGCTGGGCAACCAGCAGGTTTTCCAGAACGGTCAGACCCGAGAAGAGCCGGATGTTCTGGAAGGTACGTGCAACCTTTGCCTTCTTCGGGATTTCGAAGTCCGGCAGGCGCTCCAGCAAATACTGGTCGCCCGACTTCTGGGTCAGCGTGATCATGCCCATCGTCGGCCTGTAGAAGCCGGTGATGCAGTTGAAGACGGTGGTCTTGCCTGCACCGTTGGGGCCGATCAGCGCGGTGATCTCGCCGCGCTTGGCTTCGAAAGAGAAGTCGTTGATGGCCATCAGACCACCAAAACGCATC
Organism: Allorhizobium sp.; assembly: GCA_965283865.1. Taxonomy (GTDB): domain Bacteria; phylum Pseudomonadota; class Alphaproteobacteria; order Rhizobiales; family Rhizobiaceae; genus Allorhizobium. The sequence continues at coordinate 1,738,771 of CBDIQA010000001.1, read as the reverse complement.
GACAGATGCTCGACCTTCAGGATGGTTTCATTGCTCATTGTCGTGTTCCCGGAAGTCATCAGCCGTGACCTTCCTTGGTAAAGCTGCCCGAGACGGCCTTGCGTTCCTTGAGGAAGGCCGTCGGCTCTCTGCTGCCGACGAAGCCACGCGGCTTGAACAGCATTACCACGACCATGGCGAGGCCGAAGAGGATCATGCGGTACAGTTCCGGCGTGAAGTCGGGGCCGAAGATATGCTTGAGGAACTCCATTTCGCGCAGCGCTTCCGTGCCGCCGATCATGACGATCGCCGCAATTGCAATACCCGTCAGCGAACCCATGCCGCCGAGAACGACGATGGCGAGGATAACCGCGGACTCCAGGAAGACGAAGCTTTCCGGCGAGACGAAGCCCTGGCGGGCAGCGAAGAACGAGCCGGCAAAACCACCGAACATCGCACCGATCGCAAAGGCGGTCAGCTTGGTCGTCACGGTGTTGATGCCGAGAGAACGGCAGGCGATCTCGTCTTCACGCAGCGCTTCCCACGCACGGCCGATCGGCATGCGGCGAAGCTTGATCGTGACATAGGCTGTCAGGCAGCACAGCGCCAGGATCACGTAGAAGAGGTAGATCTTGTAGTAGGCAGACGACATCGGGAGGCCAAAGGTCTTGGCAAAGCCGTCAGCCGAGGCATTGAACTCGATGCCGAAGAAGGTGGCCTTCGGAATGCTCGAGATACCGAAGGTACCCTTGGTGACGTCCTGCCAGTTGATCAGCACCAGTCGGATGATTTCCCCGAAGGCGAGCGTCACGATGGCAAGATAGTCACCCCTGAGCCTCAGAACCGGGAAGCCAAGCGACGACGCCCCAAACAGCGCCGCGAACAGGCCGGCGAGCGGCAGGCATGATCCCAGAAAGACAGGCCGAAATTCTTTGAGAGCAGCGCATAGGAATAGGCACCGACCGCATAGAAGGCGACATAACCGAGGTCGAGCAGGCCGGCGAGACCGACGACGATGTTCAGCCCCCAGGCCAGCATGACGTAGATCAGGATCTGGATGCCGAAGTTGTCGACATATTTCAGCGAACCCTGAACGCCTGTGAGAGCAAGAATGACCGGCGGGTAGAGAATGAGGGCCAAAAGCGCGATCTTCAGGAAATGCGTCTTGAAGAAGGACGGCTTGGCATCGATGTCGTGCACCGGCACGTCCGCCGACTTCTTCTCCTTGCGGGCGGCGAACCACGGCGCAATGAAGGCGACCATGGCGAAGCGACCGAAGGCGGCGATGAGGACGAAAATCGCCAGCAGGCCAGGACGCGTGTACCAGACGAGCTCGTTCGCCATGTTCTGATCGGTCTTGATGCCGATGTAGAGGACAAAGAGACCGAGCGAGATGACACCTGCGAAGATGCCTTCCTTGATGGCGCGCGCGAGCGTGCCGGACGAAGCGGCACTGTTTACGTTTGCAGAAGTGGTCATGGGATCAAACCTTCTCGACTTCCGGACGTCCGAGGATGCCGGTGGGCTTGAAGATCAGCACGAAGGCCAGGATGCCGAAAGTCGCGACATCCTTGTAGGCGATGCTGAAATAAGCGGACCAGAGCGACTCGATGAGGCCGATCAACAGGCCACCGAGAACAGCACCCGGGAGCGAGCCGATACCACCGAGAACCGCGGCCGTGAAAGCCTTGACGCCCGGGATGAAGCCGTCGTGGAACGAGGCAACACCGTAATACATCAGGTACATCGTACCGGCGACGGCGGCGAGTGCTGCACCCATCACGAAGGTGATGGAGATTGTGCGGTCGACGTCGACACCGAGCAGTGCTGCCATCTTGCGGTCCTGTTCGGTCGCGCGCTGAGCACGTCCAAGCGGCGTCTTGTTGACGAGGTACCAGAAGGCGGCAAGCAGGATGGCCGTGATGACGACGATGATGACCTGCTTCACGGCGATGGTGACATTGCCGAAATGCAGAACGTCGCTGACCAGCGGCGGGATCGGCTTGTTGCGCGGACCCTGCGAGATCTGGATGAAGTTGGACAGAACGATCGACATGCCGATCGCGGTGATCAGCGGCGCGAGGCGGAACGAACCGCGCAACGGCCGATAGGCCACACGCTCGATCGTCCAGTTCCACAGACCCGTCATCAGCATGGCAATGATCAGCATGATCAGCAGCGCGAGCGCCACCGGAATGCCGGCAAAGAAGGATGTCAGGATGAGGAAGACGATAAGAGCGGCGAAGCCGCCAAGCATGAAGATATCGCCATGGGCGAAGTTGATCATGCCGATGATGCCGTAGACCATCGTATAGCCGATAGCCACGAGGCCATAGATGGATCCAAGAGTCAGCCCGTTGATGAGCTGCTGGATGAAGTACTCCATATATTATCCCCCGGACGCGCCTGATTGTTGCGTCTCATTTTGTTGTCCCTTTCGGGCATAGGCGTCGGAGGATTCCATATCGCTTTGTCCGAAAATGTGAAGCCAAAAAGGCATCCGTCAGACAAAATGTTACTGTTAACAGGCGCTTTGACCCGGGAAATGACAGGTCACACAAAAAAGCAGCAGAAAAAGCTTAGGAAATCAGCAGGTCGCGCGAGGCGACCCGCCGTTCATTCTCGCGAACTAATGCAAGCCCACTTTTGTGGAAAACGGTTCAGTTTCTCATTCGCGACCCGTTCGCGTCAAAAAGCGACCGAGGCTGCAGACGGGCGGGCAGAATTTCCCCAAGAATTTCCACGCCCCAGCCATCGATTTCGTCGGCAATCTCCTTCGGCACATAGCCGATGGCGACCGACACGCCGCTCGGATGGGCAAAGCCGCCCGAGGTCACCCAGCCGCGCACCTCGCCGTTGAAGGAGATCGGTTCATCGCCGATGACGTCGGCATCCTTGGCATCAACGATGAAGGTGCGAAGCCGGAGCGTGCCGCCCGAAAGCTTCTCTTCCAGAGCCGCCTGCTTGCCGATGAAGCTCGCCTCTTTCTTCAGCGCCACAAAACGCGACAGCCCGGCTTCGAGCGGCCCGTAGAGCGGGCGATATTCGCGCGACCAGCTGCCGAAGCTCTTCTCCAGTCGGAGCGCATTGAGAGCCCGCAGACCGAAGAGCGAGATGTTGAATTCGGCACCCGCCTCCATCAGCGTATCGAAGACATAGCGCTGATATTCGGGCCGCATCCAGATCTCATAGCCGAGATCGCCGGTGTAGCTGACGCGACCGAGCATGACGGGCGCCATGCCGAGATCCATCTCGCGGATCGCCATGAACGGCAGAGCCTCGTCCGAGACATCGAGATGGGTCAGCTTGGCGAGCACCTCGCGGGACTTCGGCCCGGCAATCGACAAGCCGACGAGGCTGAGGTTGAGGGCCTCGACATCAACCGAACCATCCTCCGGCAGATGGCTCTCGAACCAGCGCATGTGATAGTCCTCGGCAATGCCGGAACCGATGATCAGGAAGTCCTCGTCGTCGAGATTGGCGACCGTAAAGTCACCGATCAGCTTGCCGGCCTCGTTCAGCATCGGTGCGAGCGCCATGCGGCCGACTTCCGGCAGCTTGCAGGCGAGCATCCGGTCGAGCCAGGCCCGAGACCCCTCCCCGCTCACCATGTATTTGGCAAAGCCCGAGGTCTCCATCAGGCCGACGCTCTCGCGCACGGCCTTGGCTTCCCGACCGACCGCCTCGAAATCCGTCGACCGGCGCCAGGAGAAAGCGTCCTCGACACCTTCAGGCGCAAACCAAAGCGGCGTTTCCAGACCGTAGGACGCGCCGAACACGGCACCGGCCGCCTTGAGCTTGTCGTAGACAGGCGTGGTCAGCAGCGGGCGTGCCCCCGGCAGCTCTTCGTTCGGATAGCGGATCGAGAAGCGGCGGGAATAGTTCTCGCGCACTTTGGCATTGGTATAGGCGAGCGTCGCATAATCGCCGTAGCGGCAGACATCCATGGCAAAGACATCGAAGCCCGGATCGCCTTCGATGATCCAGTTGGCCAGCGCGAGGCCCACGCCACCGCCCTGGCTGAAGCCGGCCATGACTGCGCAGGCCGACCAGTAGTTCGTCATGCCGCGCACCGGACCGACCAGCGGATTACCGTCCGGCGAGAAGGTGAAGGGGCCGTTGATGATCTTCTTGATGCCGGCATTGTTGAAGGCCGGGAAATGGCGGAAACCGATTTCGAGCTCATTGGTGATGCGCTCCAGGTCTTCGGCCAGAAGCTCATGGCCGAAGGTCCAGGGCGTCTCGATTGGCGACCAAGGGCGGCAATCCTTTTCATAGGTGCCCATCAGCATGCCGTTACGCTCCTGACGGATATAGATCTCGCCGTCGAAGTCTACGCAGTGCATGAGCTCCTTGCCGGTCGTCTTGTTGAACTCGATGACCTCCGGCATGTCCTCGGTGATCAGGTACATATGTTCCATCGCGAGAACCGGCAGCTCAAGCCCGACCATGCGACCGACTTCGCGCGCCCAGAGACCGGCGGCGTTGACGACATGCTCGGCGCGGATCTCGCCCTTGTCGGTGATCACCCGCCAGGTGCCGTCTTCCAGCTGCACCAGATCCTCGACCTTGGTGTGCAGATAGATCTCGGCGCCATTCTTCTTGGCCGACTTCGCGTAGGCGTGGGTCGTGCCATAAGGGTCGAGATGTCCCTCATGCGGATCGAAGACCGCACCCACGAACTGCTTGGGGTCAAGCAGCGGCATCATCTCATAGGCTTCCTGCGCCGAGATCAGCGTCGCCTCGCCATTCGCATACTTGCCCTTGGCCAGCAGCGACTTCATCCAGTCGAAGCGCTCCTTGGTGGCCGCCAGCATCAGGCCCGATGTCATGTGCAGCCCGATGTCCTGGCCGGAATACTCCTCGATCTCCTTGTAGAGCTCGACCGTGTATTTCTGCAGCTTGGCAACATTCGGATCGCCATTGATCGTGTGCATGCCGCCGGCCGCATGCCAGGTGGAGCCGGAGGTGAGCTCCGAACGCTCCAGAAGCACGACATCGGTCCAGCCGAACTTGGTCAGGTGATAAAGCACCGAACACCCGACGACACCCCCGCCGATGACGACGACACGTGTATGGCTTTTCATGGAAGAATTCTCCGGTTTCAGGCGCGCAAGGGACCGGCCGCACCGACAGAATGGCGCGGCAAACTGCGGTCAGCCTAATAAGAAACCGAAAAGCCCAAAAGTCCGTTCTGCGAAGCGAAATGTCGCTTCCATCATAATTTTTGGCCCGTCCGCGCCATGCGATACGGCCGAATAAACCGGCGCGCTTCGCCGGTGCTCAGCCTTCAGGCAAGGCGCGTAAGATAAGGTCCATCACCAGTGGCACCCGATCGCGCAATTCCTCCTGCAGCGCCTGACCGGACAGGTTCAGCATCAGCGCACGCAGATGGATGGAGCCGAGCAGCGTCGAAACGAGCAAGTCGGCAAAGCTCCGGCTGTCGAGACCCGCCGGCAGGCGCAGCGTCGGCTCATTGGCGAGAGCCTGTGCAACATGGTGCAGCGTCTTCTCGACGCAATCCCGGTAGAAGCGCTGCGCCAGTTCCGGATATTTCACCGACTCCGCAATCACCAGCCGCGTCAGCGTGATCTGCCTCGGCGACAGGATCGCACCCGCGACATCCTCCAGCAGTCGCCGCAACCTTGCCTCCGCTGGCTCGTCTGCCGAAGGACTGTCGATGACAGCCACATCATGGCTCTCGACCAGTGCCCAGAAGAGCAAGGCCTTGTCGGGGAAGAACTTGTAAACCGTCTTCTTAGCCATGCCACAGGCGCGGGCCACCTCTTCCATGGTTGCATCGCCATAGCCGAGGCTGTCAAAGACCGTCTCCGCCGCGTGCAATATCAATGCCTTGCGGTCCTCGTCCGCGAGACTGGGGGGCCTTCCCACCGTTGCTGATGCCGTTGTCATTCCTGCCATCCCACAAGATTCCGGTTGACAATAAGAAACGATTACGTTTCCTATCTCCTCAAGGAAACGATAGCGTTTCCAATTTAACCTTTCAACCCCTCCCGCTGAAAGACCACGCCGATGCAGAACAAGAACACCGCACTTGCGATCGCGCTGGGAGCCGTCTGTGCTCTCGGCCCCTTTGCGACCGACATGTATGTCGCCGCCATGCCCCGCATGGCAGAAGACCTCGCCACAACGGATGCCAACATCCAGCTGAGCATGATGACCTATTTCACCGGCTTCACGCTCGGTCAGCTGTTCTACGGTCCCGTCTCCGACAAGACCGGTCGCAAGCCGATGATCTATCTGGCGCTGGTGATCTTCGTTCTCGCCTCGATCGGCTGCGTACTCTCCACAGGCGCCACGGAACTGCTCGTCTTCCGCTTCCTTCAGGGGATCGGCGGCTCGATCGGCATGGTCATCGCCACCGCCTCGATCCGTGACGTGCATACCGGACAGGCCGCCGCCCGTCTGATGTCCATGGTTGTGCTCGTGCTGGGCATTGCCCCGGTTCTCGCGCCCCTGCTCGGCAGCCTTGTGCTGGAGGTCGGCGACTGGCGCATGATCTTCGCGCTCCTTGGCGCCCTCGGCGTCGTCGTCGCGGTCATCACCGTCACCATGCTGCCGGAAACCCGCATGCCCGAACTGCGCGCCATGAGCCGCCCGGGCGACGCCTTGCACTGGTATGGCCGCCTGCTCTTCACCCGCAGCTTCATTCCCTATGCCGGCGCACTCGCGCTCGCCCAGGGTGGATTTTTCGCCTATATCGCCGGCTCGTCCTTCGTGCTGATCAATGTCTATGGCCTGTCGCCGCTCGCCTATTCCGTGATCTTCAGCCTGAACGCCATCGGCATCGGCATCGGCTCGCAGCTTGCCCCGCGCCTGGCGGAGCGCATCGGCGTGCGCGGCGTGGTCAAGCTGAGCGCCACCGTCTATGCGGCAGCCGCCCTCCTTCTGCTCGGCCTGCAGCTGGCCGGCATCGCCGCCCTCGTCCCCGTCTGCGTGCTGCTCTTCATCATGGTCATGGGCGTCGGCGGCATCATGCCGACCTGCAATATCCTTGCCATGGAATCCCATGGCGCGATTTCAGGCACGGCAGCGGCGCTCATGGGTGCCCTCGGCTTCGGCGCCGGAGCGTTCGGCAGCTTCGCCATCGGCGTTCTCGACGATGGCACGGCTCTACCCCTCATTGCCGTGATGACGGCCTGTGCGGTGGCGACCGCACTCGTCGCCGTTTTCACCTTCGGCCCGTCCAGGGTGGCGCAGGAAGCCGCGGTCTGACAGACATCCGAAATCTCTCAGCCGCCGGCGATACACCGGCGGCTGAAATCATTGCGCTGATCGGATTTGCTCAACCACGCCGCAGCGTGAACTCCGTCAGCTCCGCCGGCACTCCGATCCGGAGTGCGAAACCCGGCCACAGGCCCGTGCCGTTGTTGACATAGAGCTGCATGCCCCCGACCTGATAGAAGCCTGAGACATAACCATTGTTCGCCCGCGCGACGATCTGGTCGAGGCCCCGCACCATGCCGCCATGGGTATGGCCGGACAGTTGCAGGGCAACGCCATGCTGAGCGGCACGCTCCGCCATGCGCGGCTGGTGATCGAGAAGGATGACGGGGGCATCGGCAGGCGCGCCATGCAGCGCCCGTCGAAGATCCGGTTCGACAGCGCCGGTAAACCGCGCCGAAAGATCCGTTACACCGGCGATGACGAGCCTGCCCTCCCCCCGCTCGATGACGTGATGCTCATTGGCAAGGATGCGCATGTTGAGTTCGGGGAAATGCTTGAGCCAGCGGTCGACATCGAAGAAATACTCGTGATTGCCGGGCACGGTCAGCACGCCGTCACGGGCCGTCAGTCCAGCCAGCGGGGCTATATCCTCCCGGCGGATATCGAGACTGCCGTCAATCAGGTCACCTGTGATGACAATGAGGTCGGCATCGAGCGCATTGGTTTTCTCCACGACGGCGCTCGCCCATCGCCCGGTGAACAGCCGGCTGATATGCATGTCCGTGAGCTGCACCATCCGGTAACCGTCGAATTCAGGCGCGAGCCCGGGGATTACCACCTCGATCTTTTTGATCGGCGGCACGCGGATCGCCTGGCTGATGCCAAAACTAGCCAGCACCAGAGCCGCAATGCCCATCGTGTAACGCACTTCGGCCGGCACCACTGGAAACGACCATTTAACGGCCATGATCAGGATGCTGACGAGATCCAGCACCACCTGCATTGCGGCCAAGAGCACGATCGCTCCGAAAAACAGATTGAACCCGATCACCAGCGGACGCGGGAACTCCGGCGCGAAGACCGATCCGGACGTGAAGCGGCTGAACAGGTGGTATTGCGAGGCCAAGAGCAGGAAGGCGGCAAGTAAAAGCTTTACCATCCAAGGCCACGGCAAAGGGGCGATGAAGCGGGTTGCCACGATCAGCCATGGCAGGGAAAACATCAGGTGAAACATGCGGGCGGGGGATCCTTTGCTTCGATAACGCCGAAAAGTCCCTTCCGGTTCACATCTTAAGCGATCTCTGCACCGAGATGGTCACGCAAACCCCGCCGTCAACGCAAACTCCCGCCCCATCTCGCGCACCTCGTCGAACAGGAAACCCGCAAAGCTGCGCATCACAATGATCTCGAACGCGTCCTGCCCCGTGCGGGCGAGATTGGCGGCGACATGGCAGATCTGGCAATTGCTCGACTGGCCGATTTCGAAGAGATCGGGATGCAGGTCAAGCGCCGTGCATTTGGCGAGGATCGCCCGGACCTTCGGCCCCTGGATGCGCAGCACAACGCGACCGTCGCTCTGGTCGACGAAAGAGGCGCGGCTCGCCCCGAGTTCGGCGAGCTGCCGGGCAATGGTGTCGGCGGCAACAGTCTCGCTCACCACAAGCCATTCGCCCGGTCCGCAGACGCGCACGGCCACATCTTCGAGATTGGTCAGCGCCTCGTCGATATCGGCCTCATGGCCCGGATGGGCGAGCACCGAAAACACGGAAACGGCCCGCAGGATGGCGAGATGATGGGGGTTCGGCGTCGCTTCGAAACCGGAAATGTGGTCCTCGAGCACGTGACGGGCGGCATAGGTCACCGGCATGGCAGGATCCTCACAGGTTCAGTTTCTTGTTGTCGGGGTCGTAGAAGACGGGGCTGACGACCTCGGCCAGCACTTCCGAACCGCGCAAGCCGTCCCAGACGACGATCTTCTCGCCCAGCCGCTCGCGGCCGGATTTCAGGAAGGCGAGCCCGATCGTATGGCCGAGCGTCGGCGAATGGCAGACGGAGGACACCCAGCCCTGATCGTTGAGCGTCGACGGTTTGACGTTCTCCTTGAGGAGATGCGCCCCCGCCTTGAACTCCTTGTCGCGCTCGACGGGCTTTAGACCGACGAGCTGCGGACGATCGGCAGCGGTGAGGCCGAAACGGCTCGATAGACGCTTGCCGATGAAGTCAGGCTTCTGGGTCGAGAACATCTTGCCCAGGCCCACATCGTCAGGCGTTGTGCGCCCGTCGATTTCGCTATGGGTGATGAAACCCTTTTCGATACGCAGCACGTTGAGTGCCTCGACGCCGTAAGGGCAGATGCCGTGCGGCTTGCCGGCCGCCATGATCGCATCGGCGACCGCCTCGCCGTAATTGGCGGGGACTGCCACTTCGAAGGCGAGTTCTCCGGAGAAGGAGATGCGGAAGAGCCGCGCCTTCAAGCCCCCTTGAGCAGCACTTCGCGGGCCGAGAGGAAGGGGAAGGCCTCGTCGGAGATATCGTCTTCGATGATCTGCTCAAGAATGATCCGCGCCTTGGGACCCGCGACCGACATCTGCGCCCACTGGTCTGACGAGGAGACGAAGCGCACATCGAGATCCGGCCAGAGAACCTGGGAGCAGAATTCCAGATGCGTCATCACCTCGCCGGCATAGGCCGTCGTCGTGGTCATGAAGAAATGCTCGTCCGACAGCCGGCTCGTCGTGCCGTCATCGTAGATCATCCCATCTTCGCGCAGCATCAGGCCATAGCGCGCCTTGCCGACCGGCAGCTTGAGGAAGGCGTTGGAATAGACGCGGTTGAGGAATTCCGCAGCATCCTTGCCGAAGATCTCGATCTTGCCGAGGGTGGAGACATCGCAGATGCCGGCATTGGCGCGGATGTTCGTGACTTCGCGGTCCACGGCCTCGCGCCAGGTCTTCTCGCCATCGCGCGGGAACCAGGAAGAGCGATACCAGAGGCCGGATTCGACGAAGACAGCACCGTTTTTCTTCGCCCAGCCATGCAGCGGCGAGGTGCGCACGGGCCGCGAATGCTCACCCCGCGAGGTGCCCGCCATCGCCCCGAAGGAAACGGGTGCATAGAACGGCCGGAAAGTCGTGGTACCGATTTCGGCAGGCGATACGCCACGCATGCCGGCCATGATGCCGATCGTCGCGACATTGCCGAGTTTGCCCTGATCGGTCGCCATGCCGCCGGTCGTGTAGCGCTTGGTGTGCTCGACATGGCCCATGGCCTCGCGCTGGGCCAGGCTCAGGTCCTTCACATGCACGTCGTTCTGGAAGTCGACGAAGGCCTTGGACTTCGCGCCCGGCACATACCAGAGCGGCGCGAAGCTCGCGTCGAATTCCCCTTCGACTTCGGGCACGTCCACATTGCCGACCAGACGACCGAGATCGCCGATCGCCTCATGCGCCTTGTCCGCACCGTCACGCAGGACAGAGGCAAGCGAGGCATGGCCGGCAGCCGAGCCGGCGATCCGCAGCCCCTGCCCCACATCGGGCGCCAGGAAGGCCTGGTGCTCGTCCGACCAGGTGGGCTTGGCGCCGCGCTGACAAGCGAGATGCACGATCGGGCTATAGCCGCCGCTCATCGCCAGCGCATCGCAGGCAATTTCTTCCTGATGCCCGACGCGTTCCGCGATCAGACCCTTGATCCGGTAATATCCCTTGGTGTCGATGACGGAGCCGCCACGGATGACCCGCACGCCTGATGGAGCAACATCAGAAGACTGTGTCCGCCCGTCGATGATAGCCGCAACGCCAACCCCGGCAGCGACCAGATCGGCCGCCGTGCGATAACCCGCACCGCCATTGGTGAAAATCGCGACGTTCTGGCCGGCGGCGACTCCGTAACGGTCTGCAGATAGCTGCGCACGGCACCGGAGGTCATCGACGCAACGGCTTGTCGTTTCCGCCGAAGACAAGCGGCCGCTCTTCCGCACCCGACGCCAGGATCGCTCGCTTGGCAACAATGCGCCAGACGCGTTCGACCGGGAGATCGCCCGAAGGCTGCGCCACATGCTTCTGCACCTTTTCGACGGCGCCGAAGACATTGTCGTCATACCAGCCGAACACGGTGGTGCGCGGCATCAGCGTGACATTGGAAAGGCTCTTCAGCTCCTCGACGACGGAGGCAGCATATTCGGCCGCAGGCACGCCACCGACGGTGACACGTTCGCTCAGCAGCGAACCACCGAACCGGAAACCTTCATCCGCCAGAATAACGCGCAGCCCAGCCCGCGCCGCAGCCCGCGCAGCCATCAGGCCGGCAGGACCGGACCCGATCACCAAAAGGTCGCAATGCGCCCAGGCTTTTTCGTAGCGATCGGGATCGGCGATGAACGGCGTCTTGCCGAGGCCGGCGGCTTTGCGGATGATCGGCTCGTATAGCTTTTCCCAGAAGGCCTTCGGCCACATGAAGGTCTTGTAGTAGAAGCCGGCCGAGAGAAACGGCGACAACAGGCTGTTGACCGCGCCGACATCGTATTTCAGCGACGGCCAGCGGTTCTGGCTATTGGCTTCAAGCCCCTGATAGAGCTCGGCCACGGTGGCGCGGGTATTGGGCTCGGTGCGTCCTTCGCTGCCGATCGTGACCAGCGCATTCGGCTCTGCCGCACCTGCCGTCACGATGCCACGCGGGCGGTGATACTTGAACGAGCGCCCGACCAGCAGCTGATCATTGGCGATCAGGGCCGAGGCCAGCGTATCGCCTTCATAACCCGTATAGGTCTGACCATCGAACGAGAAGGAGATGGTGCGGGCGCGGTTGACGAGCCCGCCGGAAGAAAGCCTGAAACCACTCATCGGGCCTTCCCCTTCGCATACTCGCTCGCATCCGTCACGCTAAAGACCTCGTGACTCCCAGCATTGTCGCGCTCGACCACCAGCCAGCGCCGGCAGCCGGCCGAATGGTGCCAGTGCTCGATGATCCGGCCCTTCGGGTTGTCGCGGAGGAAGACGTAAGCGGTCCAGGCATCGTCGGGTGCGCCGGGCGCCGGACGGACCGGACTCGCGTCACCGCGAATGCTGAACTCTTCCTTGGGGCGGGTACCGCAATGCGGACAGGTGATCAGGCTTGCCATGGCGATGTCTCAATGCAGGTTCGGTTGCGGACCCTTGCCGCCTTCGTCAACGGCAAAGCCGCGTTCGAAGCGATCAAGGCGCAAGAGGCGGGCCACGGGATGGGCCTCGTTCTTGGCGATCAGATGCGCGAAGCACGAAGCCCGGATGCGGGCGTCGCCTTGAAGCCGCCATAGCACCAGCCGCAGTTGAGATAGAGATTGTCGATCGGCGTGCGGTCGATGATCGGCGAGCCGTCCATCGACATGTCCATGACGCCGCCCCAGGCTGCGCAGCACGCGGACCCGGACAGACCGCGGGATCAGCGACACATCCCGCTCCATCACATGCTCGACCATCGGCAGGTTGCCGCGGCTGGCGTAAGAGGCTGTAGAAATCCAGATCCCCGCCAAACACCAAGCCGCCCTTGTCGGACTGCGAGATATAGAAGTGTCCGGCGCCGATAGGTGATGACATTGTCGATCACGGGCTTGATGCCTTCCGAGACGAAGGCCTGCAGCACATGCGCTCTCGATCGGCAAGATCCAGCCCGGCCATCTTGCCGGTGACCGATGTATGACCGGCAGTGGCGAGCGCCAGCTTGTTGCAGCCGATGAAGCCGCGTTGGTCGTTTCGACGCCGGTCACCTGGCCGAGTTCGTCGCGGCGGATGCCGGTCACTTCGCAATGCTGGATCATGATCGACGCCACGCTCGTCAGCACCGCGCCCATAACCCCAGGCGACCGCGTCATGGCGGGCCGTGCCGCCGCGCTCGCTGCAGAAGGCCGCCGAGAATCGGGAAAGCGCGCGTGGTCGAAGTTGAGATACGGCATCATCTGGCGCACCTGCTCGCGGTCGAGCAGTTCGGCAGCCACCCCATGCATCATGCATCGCATTGCCGCGCCGTGCATAGGCATCGCGCTGGCCATCGGTATGAAAGAGATTGACGATGCCGCGCTGCGAGACCATGGCGTTGTAGTTGAAGTCCTGCTCCAGGCCTTCCCACAGCTTCATCGACAGCTCGTAGAACGGCTCGTTGCCGGCCAGCATGTAGTTCGAGCGGATGATCGTCGTGTTTCGCCCGACATTGCCGCCGCCGAGATAGCCCTTCTCGATCACAGCGACATTGGTGATGCCGAATTCCTTGGCGAGATAATAGGCGGTGGAAAGACCATGTCCGCCGCCCCCGACGATAACAACATCGTAATGCGGTTTCGGCTGCGGCTCACGCCACATCGGCGCCCAGTTCCGGTTTCCGGAAAGCGCCTGGCGGAAGATCGAAAGGGCGGAATAACGCATCGAACAACCTCTGCAAATGTCGCGTCACATTCGCATAGGCGTCACAAAGAGCAAGCGCGATCAGGACAAAAACTATGCTGTTTGAGACATGGAACACAGGTTTGCTCGCAGTGCAGCACAGAAACATCAGCCGGCATTCCCATGCTGCGGCAAGGCGCACTTCCAAACGGCCGGCCATGGCAGTAAACCGGAGTGTGACATGATCGGGAGCCCGGTTCAGGTGCATCAGACGACAGACATTCTGAGACTGTTCGAGGAAAGCGCGATTGCCGCTGGCCGCGTCATTCTCGACATCTACCGCGCCGGCGCAAAGGTGCGCATCAAGGGCGACAAGTCACCCGTGACCGAAGCCGACGAGGCCGCAGAACGACTGATCCTCGAAGCGCTCGCCCGCGATTTGCCCCACGTGCCCGTTGTCGCCGAAGAAGAAGTCGCCGCCGGCCGCATCCCTGACGTCAGCGGCGGGCGCTTCATCCTGGTCGATCCGCTCGACGGCACCCGGGAATTCATCGGCGGCCATGACGACTTCACCGTCAACATAGCGCTGATCGAAAACGGCACACCCACCCTCGGCGTGGTTCATGCGCCCGCGCTCTCCACGCTCTATCTCGGCGGTGAAGGCAAAGCCGAGAAACTGGTGATAGACGATCTGGACCGCGTCACCGCCCGCTATCCCATTGCGGTGAGGCAAAAGCATGCCTCGCCCTCGGTACTGGTCTCCCGCTCCCACAATTGCGATGCGACCGACGCCTATATCAAGAAGGCGGAGATCCTGGAGCGCAAGGCGGTCGGCTCTTCGCTCAAGTTCTGCCTCGTCGCCGAAGGCGTGGCCGACATCTATCCCCGCTTCAGCCCCACCATGGAATGGGATACGGCAGCCGGTGATGCCGTCTTGCGGGCTGCAGGCGGCATGGTGGCGACGGAGGACGGCGCACCGCTCACCTATGGCAAGCGCCTGATCGGCCTGCGCGCCTTCGAGAATCCGGCCTTCATCGCAACCGGACGCCCGCAAGAGCGGGGATGACTTCTAAGAAAGAGTAAGCAAATTCAACGGGGGCATGCGTTTTTCGTCCCCCGCCTTCAGGCATGCCCGAGAATTCTCCCTTCGAACCCGCGCTGCACCCGGCAGCCAAACGAGAAGGAGAGACCATGCCCGATACGACCACCAAGCTCGCTTTGCCCTTCATCATGCCCGCACAGGCGCAGAAGCATGTGACCCACAACGATGCTGGTGCAGCGCCTCGACGCGCTCGAGACGCTGGCTCAGATCGACATCGCCTGCTAGTCCGCCCACAGATCCCCTCGACGGCCAGATTCATTCGGTCACCATTCCTGGCACCGGCGCCTGGAGCGGCCGGGAAGGCATGCTCGCACTCTTCCAGGATGGCATCTGGATCTTCATCGCACCCCGTGCCGGCTGGACCGCCGTCTTCCTGGATGAAGAGAGACTGAAACTTTTCGACGGCACCGACTGGATCGAGCAGCCCCTCCCTTCGGAGGCTCAGTTTGAGCGGCTGGGCATCGCCGCCACGCCGGACAGCTACAACCGGCTGTCGCTGTCCTCGCCCGCCAGCCTCTTCAACCATGCCGGCGACAGCCACCGCCTGACCATCAACAAGTCGGGCACGGCTGAGACCGCGAGCCTGATCTTCCAGTCGAACTGGCAGGGGCGTGCCGAAATGGGGCTCGCAGGGGAAGATCGTTTCTCGCTCAAGGTGAATGGCGATGTGACGGGCTGGCGTCAGGCCGTGAGCATCACGCCGGAAGGTTATGTCCGCCACGACCAGCGCCCTCACGCCCGCGCCTCGCTCAATACTGCCACACTCACGCCGGCGGCCGGCAGCTTCACCGGTTTCGATGTCCTGCATCTCTCGGGCGGCGATGTCTCACTCGGCTCTCCGCTTGCCTCCGGCAATGGGCGGCCGCTCGTGGTATCCGCGTCTGGCCTCCACCTTCTGTCACTGACCGTAGACGCCAACAGCACCGGCACCCACACCGTCCATGTCAGCCGCAATGGCTCGATCGATGTTGCAAGCCATATCGGCGGTGCAGGCGTCTCAAGCACGGTGGCCCTGGTTTGGCTCGACGCAGGCGACACCCTCTCACTCCGCCACCTCGGCACGATCCAGTATGACTTCGGCTACGCGAAGACGGAGCTCAGCCTGACCCTGCTCTGACACCCGAAACGACGAAAGGCGCCACAGGTCGTGTGGCGCCTTTTGTGAAATGCAGAGATCCGCTCTCAGAGCAGCCTGTAACGACAGGCACGGGCGACTGCCTGCATGCGGTTGACCGCTTCGAGCTTGCGCATGGCGCTCTTGAGGTAACTGACGACCGTATGGCTAGAAATGTCGAGAATGATCGCGATCTCGTCGCTGCTCTTTCCCGCCGCCGACCAGCGCAGACATTCGATTTCGCGCGCCGAAAGCCTTTCCTTGGGGCCAAGCCGAGGCACGAGCGCTTCGACGCCCGCATCGAGCAGTTCCATCAGGCTCAACTGCAGCTCCGCAATCTCTCTGCGGTCAGGCGCGCCGGCGCGCCCGGAAAGAACCAGCACATACTGGGTCTGGTTCCGGTCATTGAGGCTGTAGACCAACAGCGAACCGAGATCGAACTCGTGGAAGATCGGCGCGACGGGCTGCCGCGCTTCCGAACCGGGTGTGCCGAGAAAGAGGTTGTCCTCCGTGTAGATCGGCAGGATCGACTGCTTGATGCGCGCAACGAGCTGGCTTCCGGCGTAAACTTCCGCTGCCTCATAGGCAAGGCGGAGCTGATCTGGCCAGGTGCAGACGATCAGATTGGCCGCAAATTCCGGGCTGTCAGCCTTCGGAAACCTGGCAAGAAGACAGTGCCGAAACCCATGAGCACGACCCAACGCAAAGAGATCACGCCCCCACGAGCCCGTGGAAAGCGCTTCACTCTGAAAAACGGCATCGCCGTCACCAAGATTGTGACTGTGCGTCACATCGGTTGGCCTGAACATACAACTCCTTTCGACCGAACGTTTCGTCCGATCGGGATCCGAATATTTATGGACATTGAGTCGTTCCATGAAGGAACGGGTATCAGCTGGGCCTGTCGCCGATCTTGCGGCTCCCAAAAGAGCCGATTTGCGCGACAGCTACCCTTCTGGACGACGGATCGCCCTAGGCATGGATATTGATGAGCGCCCAATGCCACAGATGCACGGCGCGCACCAGTCGCACCGCTCGCATAACTCCTATGCAATTGCCGCAAGTTTACTCAAGTCGCAGCAAAAATGGCGAATCCCGGCTTGGCTGCGTCGCAAAATTATTATCAAATGCTTACAATGGGCTTAGGCAAATTTTAAAGCATCGGTCCTAGTATGCGGGTGTGTGGTCTTGAGTTTGTATAGAGAGTCCAATGACCGAAATGATCCGCCCACGAGTGAAATATGTCATCGGCCCCGATGGCAGCCCCCTGACGATTGCCGATCTTCCGCCGGCCAATACACGCCGCTGGGTGATCCGCCGCAAGGCTGAGGTTGTCGCGGCAGTGCGCGGCGGCCTGTTGAGCCTGGAAGAGGCCTGTGAACGCTATACCCTGACGGTCGAGGAGTTCCTCTCCTGGCAGTCTTCGATCAGCGACCACGGCCTGCCGGGCCTGCGCACCACCCGAATCCAGCAGTATCGCCATTAGTACCTTTGGTGCCGGTTCGCCGGCACACTAAATTTTTTGACAAGACACATCCTGAACCGGCATGGCCCAGCCTGCCGGTTTCATGCTTTCTGGGGGACCTCCCTCCGGCGAAGAGCACTCAAGGCAACCACCGCCAGGCTCGATCCCGCATAAAACCAGAGACCCGGCTGGGTAAACGCCTGCGCCAGCCCGCTCGTTTTCGTCGCAAAGATGACGATGGCGACGAGCAGCACATCCATCATCGACCATTTCGATAGCACCGGCACAAGACGATCGAGAAAACCGCTCTGCTGAAGGCTGTCCTCGGCCACCTGTTCGACGGCCACAAGCAGAAGCTTGGCAAGCGGAAAGACGATGGAAACCAGGCCGACGAGCACGGCGAGTGCCGCATCCCCTCCCGTCCACAGAGAGAGTATGACCTCGACCAGGGAGGCATCGGTCGAAAAAACGTAAAAGCTTTCGAACCGCATGAGCGGGAGCGTGACCCCAAGAGCAAAAATGCCGGCGCACCGACAAGGAGAAGCGCCTTCAACCAGACCAGCAATGAGGTTCCCCTTGCGATGTCGAACTCTGCATGTCCGGCTCCATCGTTGCCGGTTCGCAAGCGCCGATGTTAAGCAGAAGCAGGAAACGACGGCAACAGGAGGCCAGGATGCACATCACCAGTGAGGAAGCAGGGTCCGGCGGACGTTATGTGGGGCGCTTCGATGGCATCGCGGAACCGGCGCTCATGACTTTCTCCCGCGCCTCCCCCACTCTGATCATCATCGATCATACCGAGGTGCCGGGCGAGATGCGCGGAACCGGCGCCGGTCAGGCGCTTGCCGAGCACGCGATTGCCGAGGCGCGCAAGGGCGGCTGGAAAATCATCCCGCTCTGCCCCTTCATGAAGGCGCAGATGGACCGCCATCCGGACTGGAATGACGTTCGACAGGGGTAATTCCTTGGCTATAAACGAACAAAGGCGGACGCAGAGTAACCCGCGACCGCCTTCTTTTTCGAAATCTCAACCAGACTGAATAGCGCTATTCAGGCCCGGACACGCATCTGGCCATCGCGCTCTTCGAGAGCCGCCGCCTTCTGGTATTCCGCTTCTGCCTCTTCCAGCGCCAGTTCTGCTGCTTCCTGCTGGACCTTCAGCTCCCGAATGGAGACCTGAAGATTGTCCGCGCGCTGGCGAGCTGCCTTGGCGAAGGTGGGATAGGCGAAATGATTGGGATCAGAGATACCCGACTTCTTTTCCTCGATGCCGATCTGAGCTTCGAGCTCCTTCGCCATCCGTTCGAACTCGGACATCATCGACTGCAACTGCTGCAATTGCCGACGCTTTTCGGTAACCTGAAAACCTTTCAGGCGTACCAGGCTCTCACGCGACTTCATACGCAATACTCCCGTGATGCGAGATCCCCCGCCACACTTGCTACTCAACACGCCCGCCACCGATTCGTCCAAAAAAAGTCCGCGGCGTTAACAAAAAGCTACCTTTGGTAACCTTTCGTTTACGGGCATCGTTAATGATAAGCCCGATCACTTAAGGGTCAGTAAATGCCAGAGCCCGAAAAGAGCTCCCGACAATGATGAGTCAAATGAATCGGTTACAGGGTTTTCCTGAGGCGCAGATTCAGGTGTGGCGATGACCGAAACACATGAAGAATCAGGAGGCTGAAATCTTTGCTTAATAAATTCGATACACCTTGCCAGAGTGAATCATAATTTGTTAACCAATTTGATGGCAGCCTCCAAATCAGGCAACGACTGGATCCGTATCGCGTAGGGGGCCATCTTGACCTTTCGGCGGCGGTAAAGGGGATAAATATGCGGGTTCTACTCATTGAAGACGATAGCGCGACGGCGCAGAGCATCGAACTGATGCTCAAGTCCGAGAGCTTCAACGTCTACACGACGGATCTGGGCGAGGAAGGCGTCGACCTCGGCAAGCTCTACGACTACGACATCATTCTTCTCGACCTGAACCTGCCCGACATGTCCGGTTACGAGGTGCTGCGTACCCTTCGCCTGTCCAAGGTGAAGACGCCGATCTTGATCCTGTCCGGCATGGCAGGCATTGAAGACAAGGTGCGGGGCCTCGGCTTCGGCGCCGACGACTACATGACGAAGCCGTTCCACAAGGACGAGCTGGTTGCCCGCATTCATGCGATCGTCCGCCGTTCCAAGGGCCACGCCCAGTCGATCATCATCACGGGCGAGCTGATCGTGAACCTGGATGCCAAGACGGTCGAAGTCGGTGGCCAGCGCGTTCACCTGACGGGCAAGGAATACCAGATGCTGGAGCTGCTTTCGCTCCGCAAGGGTACGACATTGACCAAGGAAATGTTCCTGAACCATCTCTATGGTGGCATGGACGAGCCTGAACTGAAGATCATCGACGTGTTTATCTGCAAGCTGCGCAAGAAGCTCGCAAATGCCGCCGGTGGCGCAAACTACATCGAAACCGTCTGGGGCCGCGGCTACGTGCTGCGCGAGCCGGATGGCGCAGAATACATGGAAACGGCATAAGCCTTTTCCCAATCCCCTTGCCGGAGGCCCGCGTTAATGACGCGGGCCTTTTGCGTTCTAGACTTTACCCGCTCCACTCGGCCCTCCAGGATTGCGGCCACGAAAAAAGGCGGCACCGATGGCACCGCCTTTCAGATATTGGCTTCAGTTCCTGGCAGATCAGGCGGCGATCGCCTTGTCGCCGAATGTCTTGGTCAGGATTTCGCGATCGAAGGGCTTGAGCAGGAAGTCGTTGGCACCCGCACGCTTGCCGGCCATCATCACCTTCAGCTCGGCCTCGACGACGCAATAGTAGATCTTCACGGCCTTGCCATCTGGAAGTGCGCGGACGTTGGAAATCAGGTCGAGCGCGTCATCCATACCGGCATCGACGATCATGACATCAGGGAGTTCCCGTTCGCAGCGCGTCAGACCCTCACGCCCGGAACCAGCTTCCGTGACCTGATAGCCAAGCTCCGACAGGATCTTTTTGCCGACCTTGCGAACGATGTCCGAGCCGTCTGCGATCATCAAGCGCTTCATGGTCAACTCCCCTCCCTCAAAACCGGGGGAATACAATTTTAACCGCCATGATACCGGGCCTGACCTAAGGAAAGGTTACCGGTTGTAACTGCCCACCGTCCCGGATCGGGACGGTTCAGGCGATCAGTTCTGCGGTGAAAGCGATCTCGCCCTCGCTCGGCACGCATTTGAGTTCCATGCCGCATTCATCCGCGAGCAGCACCGTGTAATAGGGCTGGATGGTATGGGCATCCACCGCCTCTTCCAGGTGGCCGGACAGGATTTCCTGATACTTCGGCGGCACGCGCAGCATGCGGCCCTTGGCGACGATCTTGAACTTAGCGTCCGTCTCCGGGTTCTCGAGCGAGATATCGAGCGAGCCACCACGTGGGATGGCGCCATAGGCGACAAGGAAGAGGTTGAGCAGCAGCTTGACGCGGTTCTTGGCGATGATGGCGCGCGGACCACTCCAGGTCACCTCGGTCTTCTTCTCGGCCTGAGCGAAATCCTTGGCAGCCTTCTCGGCCTCACCGGTATCGATCGAGGCGCCGACAGAGCCGGAAGCACCAAAGGCAAGACGGGCGAACTTCAGACGAACCGAGGCATTGAGCGCGCTGGTGCGGATCAGATCCATCGCATCGGCGTCGGCACCGCCCTCGTCGAGCAGTTCGAGGCCGTTGTTGATCGCGCCGACCGGCGAGATGACGTCGTGGCAGACGCGGCTGCAAAGCAGCGCCGCGAGGTCGGGACCTGCAAGCGTGAGGTTGGGGTTCTTCGCCATGGTCGTCTCCAGAAGATGTGGACCCTGAGCGCAACAGGCGGACACGCGTCCGCAGGCCGCGACTTGGTCGGATGCCGTTCGGCCATAATGACACCATATTTGGTAAACCGATTATTAAGACGATGCCCGCTAGGTTTAATTACCCCCAAGGAAGACGCCGAATCCGTCGGCTTCGCATTCAGGAGGCACCATGATTCCCTCGTCCATTCGCTCCCTGCCGGTTCTGCGATCGCTGTTCCTGGCCACCATGGCTGTCATCGGCATTGCGATCAGCGAACGGCCAGCCGCGGCTGCCGGAGAATACTCGATCCAGGAAGTGGTCGATGCCGGCCACGGCTTCTTCGGCGAAACGAGCGGCGCCCTGGCAAAGGTGATTGAACAGGCCTTCGAACAGTATGGCCTGCCGAATGGCTATATCCTGGGCCAGGAAGGCTCAGGCGCCCTGATCGCCGGCCTGACCTATGGCGAAGGCACGCTCTACACCAAGAATGTCGGCCAGCACGACGTGTTCTGGCAGGGTCCTTCCCTCGGCATCGATTACGGTGGCAATGGCACGCGCGCGATGATGCTGGTCTATGACCTACCCGACGTCGACACGCTCTATGCCCGCTACGGCGGCGTCAGCGGCTCAGCCTATATCGTCGCTGGCGTCGGCATGACGGTCCTGAAAAGCCGCGATGTGATCCTGGTGCCGATTCGCACCGGCCTCGGTGCACGTCTCGGCGTTAACGTTGGCTATCTCAAGCTGACCCGCGCGCCCACCTGGAACCCCTTCTGAGCCCACAGGTTGCGGGGGGCTCAGGTTCACGCAAGCTCGATCTGGTCTGTCGTTAGGCATATTCGTGGAAGGTACCGGCCGGGTCCGTCGTTCCGCTTGCCGCCTGACGGCGGCCATGCTTAACTAACTGCTAATCTTCAAGAGTTCCGTGGCGCGACCGTGATTGAATATGCCCTGATTTTCGCAATGGGATTTATGGCGGCGGCGCTGCTGGTGATGCTTGTCGCCCCGGCAATCCATCAACGCGTCGTGCTCTACACGGAGAATAGGCTCAAGGCGACGATGCCGCTCAGCCCGCAGGAGATCCGCGCCCAAAAAGATATGGTGCGCGCCCTCTATGCCGCGGAAAATGCCAGGACCCAGCACGAGCTCACTCGCGAACGGGAAAAGTCGATCGGCCTCAAGCTTCAGAACGAGACGCTGAGTGCGGACGCCGCCAGACTTCTGTCCGACAGCAAGGACCTCAAGGTTCAGATCGAAGAGATGAGCACGGAAGCGGCCGATCTGCGCTCCAGGCTGCGCCGCAGCGATGTGGAGATGGGTTCCATCCGCGAAACGCTGAAGCGCGTCGAGATCGCCGCAGCCGCCAAGGATGTCGAACTTGAGGAACGCGCCCATCGGATTGCCCGCCTCATCAGTGACATGGATACGATGCGCATCGAGGCGATGAGCCGCGACACCGAGATCGACACACTGAAGACCCGCATTCAGGGCATGCGCGACGAGCGCGAAGAACTGCGCCGTGAGACCAAGCTGCTTGGCAAGCGCGCCAAGGACGCAGAGCTGCGCCTGGCTCAGGAAGAGCACAAGGTCCTGCGGCTTGAAGACATCCTCGCCCGCGACGCCGCCGAACGGGCCGATGCAAGCTCGCTCGTGGAGCGCCGCACCCGGGAACTCACCGATCTGCGCGCCAAGTTGAAGACGGCCAATGCCCAGCTGCGCAATGCGCAACGCGCGCTGCGGGAAGCCGGTATCGCCCTGCCCGACATGAAAGAGCCGTCCATGGTCGAAGACGAGATCGCGAATTCCAACCTCGCTGCCGACCCCGCCGTCCTCGAAAACGACATCCGCCGCAGCCAGACGGTCCTGACCGAACGCCTGCTCAAAGCCAAGGCATCAACCGAAGACGATGCGCTGCGCGAGGAACTGGGCGACATTGCCGCCAAGATGATCGTCTTGACCGCAGCCCGTGAGGACGAGCGGTCTGTCATCACCGACCTGATCGGCGCGCAGGCCAAGGGCGGCGATAAGCAGAAGAGCCTTGTCGACCGGGTTCTCGCCATGGATCCGTCGATCGGCCGCGCCTCTGGCATGGCAACGCCTGCCGAATAAGGCAGCCAATCAGCTTCCGAGAATCTGAAACGGCGTGTAGCGCAACGCCTCAGCCGAGCCGCCCCATGGCGCGGGCGATGGCGTAGAGCGCGATCCCGCTCGCGGTGCCGACATTGAGACTATCCAGCCCCGGCGCCTGCGCGATGCGCGCCGAGCGGAAGCGATCAAGGATTGCCGCCGGCAACCCCTCACCTTCCGTACCCATAACCAGAGCCACGCGCCGCCCCGGGGCAATGGCACCGATCTCGACAGTGCCTGACGGCGAGAGCGCCCAGATCTCGAAACCACCCTCCGCGAGTGAGCCGAGAACTTCCTCCGCGCTGCCGTGACGTGCATAGGGCACAGCCAGCACCGCGCCGACGGACACGCGCAGAGCCTTGCGATAGAGCGGGTCACAGCAGGTCTCGTCGAGCAGGACCGCATCGGCGGTGAAGCCAGCCGCATTGCGAAACAGCGCGCCGATATTGTCGTGATTGGAAATGCCACAGCCGACCAGCACGAGCGCGCTTTCCGGCAACTCGGCGATCAGTTGCCCGAGATCAGGCGGCGTGGCACGGCTGCCGAGCGCCAGCACCCCGCGGTGCAGATGAAAACCCGCGATCGCGTCCAGCACGGCGGCCTCCGCCACATAGACGGGCACATCCTCCGGAAACTGCCCGATCAGATCGGAAAGCCCCGCTACCCGGTTCTTGAGCAGCAGGAGCTTTTCCGCCCGCACCGGGCCGGACCCGCCATGCGCCTTGGCGAGCATCGACAAGACAACCGTGCCTTCGGCGATGAATTGGCCTTGGCGGCCGGTCAGGTCGCGCTCGCGGATCGCCGAGAACTCGGCGATCCTCAAATCGCTGGGATCGGTAATCTCGATGAAGCGATCCGGCCCCACGCCGTCCTCAATCGCCGGCAAGCGTCACGTCGGCGATGATGCGGCCGAGCGCGAGATCGAAGACGAAGGCCTTGCGTTCACCGGCAGCCGTTTCGCCATAGATCAGCATCTGGCTACCCGAAAGTGAGGTCTGGGCGACACGGAAGCCGGCCGGCAGATTGGCGGTCAGGCTGAGCGGCTGGTCGGACGGAACGGCGAAGGTCGACGACGACGTCGCGGCCACAGGTTCGGCACCACCCTCATCGCGGGTCAGCTTGTAGAAGATCGACACCAGCACGGCGAGGAAGAGCACCGCCATGATGCCGCCGGAGATCAGCTGCAGCTTGACCATCTTGCGGCGAACGCCTTCCATGACCGGATCGAGCGGCTTGTCTTCCTGGTTCTCGTCGTCGATATGCGCCATCGCTGCTGCCGTTTCCCATCGTGTTCGCCCTGATCCCGACACTTTCCCCGAGGCGAACGAACCGGAGAAAATCGCCGGGCGAACCGGCTGTCGATTGTCGAAGCCCCCGGTCTGTGCCAAATGGCAGCGACAAGGGCCGCAGCATCGGCCGCCGTAAGACGGGATGACATGATGACCGACCCCTTTAACGAAGCCGCCGCATCAAGGAAAGAGCTGATTGCCGAGGACGATGCCTCAGGCCGCATCGACGCCTGGCTGACGGCAGCACTCGGGGCCGAGTTCTCGCGCAATCGCGTCAAGGCCCTGATCGAACAGGGCGCGGTGCAGCTGAACGGCGCGCCGCTCGATAGCCCCAATCGCAAGATCAAGCCGGGCGATACCGTAGTCATTGACCTTCCGGCGCCGGAAGATCCGCAGCCGAAGGGCGAGGATATCCCTCTGGAGGTTCTTTATGAGGATTCTGACCTGATCGTCATTGCCAAGCCTCCGGGCCTTGTCGTGCATCCCGGGGCCGGTAACTGGAACGGCACGCTGGTCAATGCGCTGATCTATCATTGCGGCGATAGCCTTTCGGGCATCGGCGGCGTCAAGCGCCCCGGCATCGTGCATCGCCTCGACAAGGATACGTCGGGCGTCATGGTTGTCGCCAAGAACGATATCGCCCACCGCCATCTCTCCGACCAGTTCGCCGACCATGGCCGCACCGGCCCGTTGGAGCGCGCCTACCGCGCCGTGGTCTGGGGTCGCCCACGATCACTCGCTGGCACCATAGATGCAGCCCTCGGCCGCTCCGGTGCCGATCGCACCAAGCGGACGGTCAAGCGCGAGGACACCGACGACGCCCGCGAGGCGATCACGCACTACACGGTGCTCGAACGCTACGGCGAGAAACCGGATGCCACCTGCCTCGCCTCGCTGGTCGAGTGCCGCCTGGAAACCGGTCGCACCCATCAGATCCGTGTCCACATGGCCCATATCGGCAATCCGTTGGTGGGCGATCAGGAATATGGCGCCGCCTTCAAGACCAAGGCCAATCTGTTGCCGGAAGAGGCCAAGCGCGCCGTCAACAAATTCCACCGCCAGGCCCTGCACGCCTACCTGCTCGCCTTCGAACACCCGACCACCGGCAAGACCATGCGCTTCGAAGCCCCGATCCCCGCAGATCTGCAAAAGGTCATCGACGCGCTGAAGGGGATGTAACCAACCTCCTTATCAGGCGCTAACGGTCGATCGACGGCACGGCGACCACCACTGGCGCATTGCGCGCCAGCAGCACGTGACCGACGACGGCCGCAAGCACGACCATGCCGCCGATCAGCGTCGTCAATGCCGGCACGTCGCCGAGGAACAGCCATACCCAGAACGGTGCAAGCGGCGCATCCAGCGCGCCGATGAGTGCCGATTCCACGGGCGGAACGTCGCGCGCACCAATGGTCAGCAGCAGGAAGCCCAGCGAGAAGGCCAGCACCCCAAAACCGAGAACGACCAGGAGGTCGTGCGACGAGGCGGCCAACGGCGTCGCGAAGGGCAGCGCCACGGTCGCGCTCAGGAAGCAGGACACCACGGTGCAGGGCAGCGCCGGCTTGTCCGGATACCGGCGCACAAGCACCGTCCAGAGTGCGACCATGGCGGTCATGGCAAAGGCTAGCAGATCACCGAACTGCGTCCCTTCCTCACCACTGCCGATCATCACCGCCACGCCAGCCATCGCAACCCCGCTGGCAATCAGCGCCACTCTGCCCGGTCGCTCCCCAAGCAGTAGGAAACCAAGGCCGGCTGCGAGAAACGGGCATGTTGCAAAGATGATCGCCACATGCGCGACGGACGTTGTGTAGAGCGCTCCGATGAACAGGACGGCACAGGCAGCCGATGTCGCGCAAATCAGAAGGCCGGGCCACCCGAGCCGGACGAAATCGGCGATGATCCGGCGTCGTGCGGTAACGGCCAGCACGGCAAGCAGGAAGAACCCGGCGATCGTGCCGCGCAGGAAGAGAAGCGTGGGCCCATCAATCGACACCAGCCGGGTCATGAGCCCTGCCGTGGACAGCGCCACGGTGGCGGCACTGACGGCAACAAGCCCGCGCGAATAGGCAGACAGGGACATGGGAGAACCTTCGGAGAATCGACGATAGACGCTTATAACACTCCGCAACTGACACCATATCGTCATCAGCCGACATTGCCCGGCGCATGAGCGTGTCTTTGAATCGCGAACATTCCGTCACGGTCTCGTGAGGGAACACAAGGCTTGTATCGCCGTTTTGCCATACTTATCTGTCATATGGATTTCCGTGGGGAAGTGAGATCCACGGAGATCGGGCTCGCCGTTGCTTTGGGAGCCCAGTAGGAAAAGGGGGTGCTTTATGGCCCGCAGCAGTTTGCCATCGATCACAGCCGGCGAAGCCGGCCTCAATCGTTATCTCGATGAAATCCGCAAGTTCCCGATGCTGGAGCCTCAGGAAGAATATATGCTCGCGAAGCGTTACGCAGAGCATGGTGACCGCGACGCGGCACACCGTCTCGTAACCAGCCATCTGCGCCTCGTGGCGAAGATTGCCATGGGCTACCGCGGCTATGGCCTGCCGATCGGCGAAGTCGTCTCGGAAGGCAATGTCGGCCTGATGCAGGCCGTGAAGAAATTCGATCCCGAGCGCGGCTTCCGCCTGGCGACTTATGCCATGTGGTGGATCAAGGCCTCGATCCAGGAATACATCCTGCGCTCCTGGTCGCTGGTCAAGATGGGCACGACCGCCAACCAGAAGCGCCTGTTCTTCAACCTGCGTCGCCTCAAGGGCAAGATCCAGGCGATCGAAGAAGGCGACCTGAAGCCCGACCAGGTCACCGAGATCGCAACCAAGCTCAAGGTGTCAGAGGAAGAGGTCATCTCGATGAACCGTCGCCTCTCCGGCGACGCCTCGCTCAACGCACCGCTGCGCGCCTCCGAAGGTGAAAGTGGCCAGTGGCAGGACTGGCTGGTTGACGACCACGAGAGCCAGGAAGCCGTACTGATCGAGCAGGACGAGCTTGAGACCCGCCGCAGCATGCTGAAGCGCGCCATGAGCGTGCTGAAATCGCGAGCAGCGCATCTTCGAGGCCCGCCGTCTGGCCGAAGATCCGGTGACGCTCGAAGAGCTGTCTGCCGAATTCGACATCAGCCGCGAACGCGTGCGCCAGATCGAAGTGCGCGCGTTTGAAAAGGTCCAGGAGGCCGTCCAGAAGGACGCGCTCGAGCGGGCCAAGGCACTGCGGGTGGTCGAGGCTTAAGAGCCGTAGACCGCCACGACAACTGTTCAAGCCGTCCGGGCAACCGGGCGGCTTTTCCTTTGAGGGTGTGGCCGCGCCTTATTCGGCTGCCAGTTGCTGCCGCGAGAAGACCGCAAGTCCAAGTCCCGTCAGGACGCAGAACCAGCAGATCAGAACAGTGAGGCCGATCAACGCCGCCATCGGCGCCCCTCCCGCTAGCAACCAGTCCCTGAGCGCCTGGGCCGCATAGCTCGGCAAGGGCAGCCGGTCCGCATCCGCGCCGAGATAGAGCTGCAGCAGTGTCGAGCCGATCGCCAGCATAAAGGCCGGGATGACGGCTGCGATCATCGACCGAAAGGCAATCACGAGCAGGCCAGCGAGCGCCGCCAGCACCGAAAGTTCAAGGAATGCGATGCCGAACGCCGCTACCAGCGTAATCAGCGAGGATACGGAAAGTTCGAGACCTTGCCCCTGCAAGACGCCAAACAGCACACTGAGCAGTATGTCCCCTACCGCGGCCAGCAGCAGGGCCAGTGCGAGCCACGCCAGGCAGACGAGCAGCTTGGCGCCGAAGAGCTGCACGCGCGCGTGCCTCGGCACCAGCAGCCTCCAGGTCGAATAACGATATTCGAGGAAGAAGACGGTGGCGATCCCGAGCGCAAACAGCAGGTGCCCCAGCGAGTTGCCGGAGAGACTGAGGCTCTTGGCCGCCGACAGGAAAACATCGACATCGCCGGACTGCCGCCCCAGACGCAGATAGACGAAGCCCGCGATGACCAGCTTGACCAGAAGCGCTGCCAGCGGCACGGCCACGAAGCCCCAGAACAGGATGCCCGGCTGACGGACAAGCTTGAGCATTTCGGCAGAAAGAATCGGCTTCATGAGCGTACCTCCCGCGTTTCGGACAGGAAGACGGTTTCCAGATCCGGCTTGATCCATTTGGCCTCGTGAATGCGAACGCCTGCATTGGCGAGCGACAGGATGAGGGCGGGGACCTCCGTCCGCTCGACCCGCACATAGACGCCTCCATCGGATTCCTCGGCCGCATCTCCGAGACGTGCAACAAGCGCATCCGGCGCGTCCACCTTCAGCCAGAAGCGTCCGTCACGATCGAGCAGATCGGCAACAGCACCTTCGGCAACAAGCCTACCCCGCTGGAGGATCGCCACCCGGTCGCAGACCCTCTCCACCTCGTCCAGCAGATGGCTGGAGAGGAGCACCGTCAGGCCATCGCGATGCGCCAGATCGTGGATCAGGGCACGCATTTCCAGAATGCCATCGGGATCGAGCCCATTGGTCGGCTCGTCGAGGACGAGCGCCTCCGGCTGCCCGATCAGCGTACAGCCGATACCGAGCCGTTGCTTCATCCCGAGCGAGAAGCCGGACACCGCCTTGTCAGCCGCCTTCTCAAGCCCGATGCGCTGCAGGACAGGTTGGACCAGCGCCAGGGTGCCGGTAGCGCGCGCCAGCATCTGCAGATGCTCGCGGGCCGTCAGGAAGGGATAGAAGCTCGGCGATTCGATCAGCATGCCGAGACGGCTGCGCTGGGCCGGGCCTGCAGCCTCGCCGAAGATCCTGATCTCGCCGCGGTCAGGCCGCAACAATCCGGCAAGAATACGCAGAAGCGTGCTTTTGCCCGCCCCGTTCGGCCCGAGCAGGCCGTAGACGACACCTCGGGGGATGGAAAGGCTCAACCCGTCGAGCGCCTGGACGGCCCCGCTACCGCGCCCGAAATCCTTGCTGACCGAGAGAAAGGCAATGGCCGGATCCCCGCCCACATCGGCAGAGGGGATGGTCGAAACTCGCTGCGCCTGTACTGACATGACGTCTTCCCTGCCCTTGATCCTGCATGGGTCGCCGGCGGATGATACTTCCGGCGCACAACCCTCAACGTGATAAGAAAAATCCGCCGGGAGATACCCGACGGATCCTTGGAAAAGCGATAGGAACGAGCCTCAGTTCGCCGGTGCGGCGGGCGTCAGAGCCGCCCATTCGCGCAGCACCTGCTCGAAGACGTTTCCGCCCGTCGTGCCCTTGTCCAGCGTGATCAGAGCGCGACGACCGTTGCGATAGGTGACGGGAATGTCGATCCAGCCGCGGGTCGAGAGAAGCTCCATGTTGCGCTTCACCACATCCTCGAAATCGTTGAGCGCCACGAGATAGGTGTCGTCTGTGACCTTGGCCGTGACGGCCACGAGCGGGTCGCCGCGGTCCTGCTCGGTGCGCTTCATCGCGATCCGCTGCAGGTTTTCGATGGCGCCGCCTTCGAAATCTGCGGGCACGGAGAAAACCACTTCGATGATGTGGCTCGCGGGCAGCGAGTTGTCGGTGTTGCGCTTGATGGTCAGCAGTGCCGAGATGCCGCGCTCCGGCACGTTGATGCGTCCCTGGATCTGCGGGTCAGGCCGGCCATCAGCACCGTTCTCGCGCACGGCAGTCCAGCTGATCGACCCGGGGACGGCAACCGGCGTCGCCTGGCCGATACGCTCTTCGTAGAGGAAGAGCTTCTCGCCACCGGCTACCGGTGCCGTATTGGCAGCCGTGCCCGGTGTCTGGGTCGTGGCAGTGCCGCTTGCAGCCGGCGGAGCATCGGTGGGTTCAACCGTCGAGGCGACCGTCTGGGCCGAGACCGAGCGTCCTTCGGCGGGTGCACCGGTGATCGGTGCGGAACCCGCACCTTCATCGATCTCCGTGCCATCGGCGCGCAGCCGCTGGGTGAACTTCTGGTCAGTTTCGCCATTGGCAGCGGCAGGAGCGGCCGCCGTTTCGACAGCCGGCGCCTCGGTCGACGGCTGCGTCGCGGCAGGCGGCGCGGTGGCTTCTTCGGCGGGTGCGATTTCGCCGGTCAGATTGGCAACCATGCTGCCGATATCGTCCCGCATGCTCCAGGCCAGATACCCACCACCGGCGAGCACGACAAGCACCAGAGCGCCGACGATCAACGGCGCGAAATTGCGACGCTTCTTCGGCTCAAGACGATAGGCCGGCTGCTGGCCGTAGCCACCAACCAGCGCTTCCATGCCATCGGCCTGGTTGCCCAGGTCGACCTGTGCGCCCTTGGCACTCGGCGCAAAGCTGTTGATGTGGTCGTCCCATTCGGTCGAAGGGATCGACGCGCCTGCAGCAGATCCAGCCTCGGCATCGCGTGCCGGCGTCCCGTCCGCATGCTCCTGGAACCACTGGCTGAAGTCGTCGGCATCGACGGATGCGGCAGCCGGAGTAGAGGCAAGCGCGCCCAGCACCGCCGGATCGGCGGGAGGCAACTCAAGGCCCTGCGGCGCGACATAGTCGCGGCTGGCTTCGACATGAACCGGTTCTTCATAGGCCGGGAACTCATCCGTCGGCGTATAGGAAATGGCAGTCGGGCCCGATTCGATTTCCGGCAGTTCCGGCACGCGGTTCGCAGCGGTTTCCGTGGCGACCGGCATATCCCAGCTCGCCTGGGGAATGCTGGGTGCCGGATCGAGCGCACGGCTTTGCAGCCAGTCTTCGACCGAATCGACGCGGATGCCAAGTGCTGGCGCTTCCGGTTCAAGATGGGCCTCGACCTTCGGCTCCTCGACGGCTTCAGGCTCGAAAACCACCGGAGCGGGGTCCACGTCAGGCGCGATATCCCAGGCGGGCTGAGCAGGCTCGGGCTCTTCGGCCCGGGACCAGTTCTCCTCGGCCGTCGGCGCATTGCTGAACGTCGCATGTTCGGCGCCCGGTTCAAACGCATCCGCGGACTGCGGCGTCGGCTCGTTGGCGGCCTCAGGCTCGACCTGCGGCTGGTCAGCTATCTCCGGCTCTGTCCGCGTTTCGTAGACACGGGCGAAATCAGCTTCCGGAGCGTCATGGTCGAAGGTCGGTTCGGTCCGCCAAGATGTCTCCTCCGATGCGGCCGGCACGATAGGCTCAAGATCGTCCTGCGGTGCAGCCTCGACCTGATCTACCTGTTCAGCAGCGTAAGGATCCTCGGAAGCCGGCTCCTCCTGATACGCGTCGGTGGTCTCAGCCTCGGGCGCAGACGCGACGGGCTCTGACATATGCGCATCGGCCCAGTCGTCCCCTGTCACGGCAGGTGCGGCCTCGACCGGCTCCATCTCGGCAGCCTGGACTTCGTCCTGAGGAGCGGCCTCTACCGGTGCTTCAGGCCCCGGCGCGGACTCGGCCCATGCGGGTGCGGCGGCAGCTGCGGCAACCGTTGTTGCAGCAACAGCAGTCGGCATGGCAACCGGCGGCGCATCGTCGAGCGGCGCCAAGGCTTCCGCATGCTCTGCCTCGACCTCCAGGATAGCCGCATCGAGCTTGTCCAGCTGGCGCTGAAGCATGTGCTCGGGCGGGCGCGGTGACATGTTCTCGAGCTGCCGAACGACAGCGGCGCGAGCCTTTTCATAGACCCGCGCACGCATCTCCGGGGTATTGTTCGAGAGCCCGTCAACGGCCCGTCGAATCACTGCGATAAAGTCAGCCATCAGCACTTTCTCTAAGGTGCCGGCCCGCGGAGGGCCGGCAAAGCTTTATTAAATTTTAAGATTAGTCCTCGAAGGGGTCCGTCACAAGTATTGTGTCGTCGCGTTCGGGACTTGTCGACAGGAGGGCGACCGGCGCACCGATCAGCTCTTCCACCTGACGCACGTATTTGATCGCCTGAGCCGGTAAATCCGCCCATTTACGGGCGCCGACAGTCGATTCCTTCCAGCCTTCGAGCGTGATGTAGATCGGCTCGACTCGCGCCTGGGCGGCCTGGGCAGCCGGCAGATAATCGATTTCCTGGCCGTCGAGCTTGTAGCCGACGCAAATCTTCAGTTCTTCCAGACCGTCGAGAACGTCGAGTTTGGTCAAAGCAATGCCGGTGATTCCATTGGTCGCCACCGACTGGCGCACGAGGGCGGCGTCAAACCAGCCGCAACGGCGCTTGCGGCCCGTGACGGTGCCGAACTCATGGCCCTTCTCGCCGAGGAACTGGCCGATCTCGTCATGCAGCTCGGTCGGGAACGGGCCTTCGCCGACGCGGGTCGTGTAGGCCTTGGTGATCCCCAGGATATAACCGAGCGAGCCCGGGCCCATGCCGGAACCGGCAGCGGCCTGACCGGCTACCGTGTTCGACGAGGTGACGAAGGGATAGGTGCCGTGGTCGATGTCGAGCAGGGACCCTTGAGCACCTTCGAACAGGATGCGCGAGCCCTTGCGGCGCTCCTTGTCGAGCAGAACCCAGACCGAATCCATGAAAGGCAGCACGCGATCGGCGATCGAGGTCAGCTCTTCCATGATCGTCTTGTGCTCGATTTCGGCAACGCCGAAGCCGCGACGCAGCGCATTGTGGTGGGTGAGGATGCGATCGACCTTGCCGTCCAGCGCGTCTAGGTCGGCCAAATCCATCACGCGGATCGCGCGACGACCGACCTTGTCTTCATAGGCCGGGCCGATGCCGCGGCGAGTCGTGCCGATCTTGGTGCCGCTATTCGAGGCTGCGTCTTCGCGCATGCCATCGAGTTCGCGGTGCAGCGAGAGAATCAGCGTGGCGTTCTCGGCGATGCGCAGATTGTCCGGCGTCACTTCAACGCCCTGATCCTTCAGCCGGCCGATTTCAGCAATCAACGCATGCGGATCGACGACGACGCCATTGCCGATGACAGCCTTCTTGCCGGGACGCACAACGCCCGAAGGCAGAAGCGAGAGCTTGTAGGAAACGCCGTCGATGACGAGCGTATGGCCGGCATTGTGTCCGCCCTGGAAGCGAACCACGATGTCCGCACGTTCGGAGAGCCAGTCGACAATCTTGCCCTTGCCCTCGTCACCCCATTGCGAACCAATCACCACGACATTCGTCATCACATAATCCTGTATATCGCGCAGCGTCTGCGCCCTACCCAAACCCGCGCATCTATACTGTGTTGTTTTTGGGAAATCGACCCGTCTTGACGGGCGATTTGGCTTTTTGCGTGACAAAGCATGCCCCCTCGCCTATTTCGGAGGCAATTCGCGCTGAGCCGGACCGGGAGGAAACGGGTTCGACGACCGGCTCCAGCCTGCAGGGAAGAGACGCCTTTGCCCATTCGCGCATACAGCTTTCTCGTCATCACCACATTGCTCTGGGGCGGCAACACCATCGCCGGCAAGCTGGCGCTCGGCCATGTCAGCCCCATGGTGCTGAGCTTCGGACGCTGGGCGCTCGCGACCCTGGTCATCGCGTCGATTGCAATCCCGCAGATCCGCAAGGACTGGGCTGTCCTGAAAGCCAACTGGAAGCTGCTGATTTTCTACGGTGCCGTCGGTTATGCCGCCTTCAACGGTTTCCTCTACACAGCACTGAAATACACGAGCGCCGTCAACGGCGCGATTGAACAGGGCGCGATCCCGGTCCTGATCTTCGTCATCAACTTCCTGCTGTTCCGAATCCAGGTCTCGGCGATCCAGATCCTCGGCTTCCTGATCAGCTTCGTCGGCGCGGCCGTCACCGCCTCGCATGGCGACCTGCAGACGCTGCTGACGCTGACCCTGAACTACGGCGACCTGCTGATGCTCTTTGCCGGCATCTCCTATGCGATCTACACGGTCTCGCTGCGCTGGAAGCCGCCGGTGCACTGGAAGAGCCTGATGGCCGTGCCGGCACTCGCCGCAGCTCTCACCTGTCTGCCGCTTCTCTGGTGGGAAGCCGGCCGCGGCGAACTCATCCTGCCAGATACGCGCGGCTGGCTGATCATTCTCTATGCCGGCCTGTTTCCCTCGCTGATCTCGCAGATCCTCTACATCAAGGGCGTCGAAGGCATCGGCGCGAACCGTGCCGGCCTCTTCATCAACCTGGTGCCCGTCTTCGGCACCCTGCTCTCGATCACCATCCTCGGCGAGACGCTGGAAGTCTTCCACATCGTGGCGCTCGTTCTGGTCCTCGGCGGCATCGCGATCGCCGAATGGGGCAAGCCTGCAGCCGACAACCCAGCCGCTGACAAACCGGCCAACTGACCGGATCAATCGTCTGCCTCGGCCTCGCCGCCAACCGACAGGATCGTGACCTCGCCGGACAGCAACCGCGCTGCGGTCAGGCGGCCCGTGCGATAGCAATGGGTGTCGAGGCTGACCCGATCCGGCCCGACATGCGGGAGCCGCATCGGCGTGTGGCCATGGAAAACTCGCACAGGCAGCCCCGGTCCAAGATCGAGGAAGGATCGCCGGATCCACATCAGATCATCGTCGCTCTGCTCTGAAAGTGGTCGCCCAGGCCGGATGCCGGCATGGGCAAAGACATCCGTTCCAACGGTCAGCAAGACCGGCAGTGTCCGAAGAAACGTCATATGGCTATCCGGAACAGCGGCCCGGATCGCGGTGCGCAGCGGATGAATGGCGCGAGGGCCATCGCTGTCGATCTCAACGCCGTAAGATTGAAACGTCTCCGCAGCGCCATGATCGAGGACCCAGTCACCGGCTGGATCTCCTTCGAGAAAGGCGAGGAACGCGTCATCATGGTTGCCACGCAGGCAGACCCGGTCAAACTCGGCCGGGGGCGCGGCAATGAGGTGATAAAGGACGGTGGCCGACTTCGGCCCGCGATCGACATAATCGCCCAACATCACGATCAGCTTGCGCCCCTCGATGGCGTCGGCATCTTCAACAATCCGCTTCTCGAGTTCGAGCAGGGCATCGAGACAGCCATGCACATCGCCAATGGCATAGATTGCAGCATAGTCCGACGGCTCCGCCATGAGGCGTGCAGCCCGAATCCCGTCAGCGGAACTGAGCTCTTCCATCATGATCAA
This sequence comes from Allorhizobium sp., assembly GCA_965283865.1. GTDB lineage: Bacteria > Pseudomonadota > Alphaproteobacteria > Rhizobiales > Rhizobiaceae > Allorhizobium. Next base: position 1,703,378 of record CBDIQA010000001.1, on the reverse strand, counting down.
TCCCCTTGGTGCCCAACATCTCGGAGCAAAGCCCAGCCAAACGAAAAAGGCCAGCCCCCAACAGGAACTGGCCTCTTTAAGTATGCCCTATTGGATTAAGGCGTGGTCGGCGGCGGCGTAGCCGGAGCCGGTGCCGGGGCGGCCGGAGCAGTGTCCGTAGCCGGCGGCGTGGTCGGAGCCGTATCGGTGGCCGGCGGTGTTGCCGGAGCGGCCGGAGCCGTGTCGGTCGCAGGCGGCGTTACCGGAGCGGCAGGCGGCGTCGCGGGCTTGTATGGCGCCGTCGTGCTGGTCGCCAAGCTGTGGGCGCCGTGGGCCGAAGCCACCGCCGAATACGAAGAAGGCACCGGCAGCGATCACGACAACCAACAGGACGGCGATGCCCCAGGTTGCGCCACTCGACGTGGTCTGCTGGGTTACGTTCGGACGCTGGTCAATGCGGGGATCGGGACGTTGGTCCATGATATTTCCTCCTGGATGGGCCGCCAACCGCTATGCGGCTGGCCGCGAGTTCATGTTTTCATGCAAGTCTTGGACAATCCGTTTTCGGATCGATTACTGAACGATGCCGACAACCACATAGGTCTGCGGATCGACGATCACGCGCTGGTTGTTGACCACCGCATAGGCATAGGTCGGATCTTCAGGGATGGTCGTCAGAACGACTTCCTGCGGGATTGGTTCACCGACAACCACCTGGCGTTCGATCACGACAGTCTGCGCCGGGACCGGCTGCTGCTGAACATAGGTGACGACTTTCTGCGGCGGCGGATCAATCGCGGTGCCGGCAATCGCGCCGACAACGCCGCCCACGGCAGCGCCAACAGGACCACCGACAATGGCACCCGTGACGGCACCACCTGCAGCGCCCGTGACAGTGCCTTCCTGCGCCACAACAGGCGAGGCCACGGCACCAATGACAATGGCTCCAAGAGCAATGATCTTCGTCTTCATGGCTGGATCCTTTCCGTTGTCTGCCAGTGACGGAAAGAACGGGCATCACAGGAAATTGTTCCACGAGCGCCTTGAGGCCTTGTGCTGCAAGCGACTGGAAAAATAGACAAAATTGAGGCAGGCATGCAGCTTGGGGCCTGTGCTTTACTTAAAGCTGCAGAAGAAGACTTGCAGAGCGAAGGACAATTCGCGCCTCAACGTCAGCGCTGGTCTTGCTCCTGCGGGCGAGGAGCCGAGGGATCGGCTGGTGGCTATCAGCCCCAGCCGACGATGCCCTTGATTTCGAGGAAATCGTGAATGGCCCAATCGGCATATTCCCGACCATTGCCCGACTGCTTGTAGCCACCGAAGGGTGCCGCGGTATCCCAGTCCGGGTAGTTGAGATAGACGGACCCCGCCCGCATCCGCGCAGCCACCCGCCGCGCATGCTCGATATCTTCCGACTGCACGTATGCCGCCAGACCATAGACGGTGTCGTTGGCGATCTCGATCGCCTGCTCTTCCGTCTCATAGGGCATGATGGACAACACAGGTCCGAAGATCTCTTCCAGCGCAATCGTCATGTCGGGCGTCACATGGCCGAACACGGTCGGGCGAACATAGTAGCCACGGTTGAGGCCATCAGGCCTGCCCGGCCCACCGGTGACCAGCAGCGCGCCCTCCTCGATGCCCATTTCGATCAGCCGCTGGATCTTGTTGTACTGGACCTCGCTGACCACAGGACCGAGCACGGTATCCTCGGCCTGCGGGTCGCCCACCTTGTGCGTCTCTGCCGCCTGCCTTGCGATCTGCAAGGCCTCGTCATGGCGATCGGCTGGCACCAGCATGCGCGTCGGCGCATCGCAGGACTGACCGGAATTGCCGAAGCAACCCTCGACGCCCTTGCTGACAGCCGTGACCAGATCCGCATCCGGGAGGATGATGTTGGCGGACTTGCCGCCGAGTTCCTGCGCCACACGCTTGACCGTATCCGCAGCCGTCTTGGCGACCACTATGCCGGCGCGCGTCGATCCGGTAAAGGAGACCATGTCGACATCAGCATGCCCCGCCATCACCTGGCCCACCTCCGGACCCCGGCCATTGACGAGGTTGAAGACGCCCTCTGGTGTGCCCGCCGCTTCCATGACCTCCGCAAAGATCAGGCCGGAAATCGGTGCGATTTCGGAGGGCTTCAGAACCACTGTGCAGCCGGCGGCAATTGCCGGCGCAACCTTGCAGACGATCTGGTTCAGCGGCCAGTTCCACGGCGTGATCAGGGCACAGACCCCGATCGGCTCCCGGACGATGTGGGTCGTACCGCGCTGCTCGGAGAATTCGAAGGATTTGAACGCAGCGATGGTCGCTTCGAGATGCGCCCGCCCGGCCCAGGCCTGCGATTCCCGGGCGAAGGATAGCGGCGCGCCCATTTCGCGGCTCACCGCCTGGGCGATATCCTCGAAACGCTCGTTATAGGCGGCAAGGATGCGCTCAAGCAGAGCCAGCCGCTCGGCCTGGTCGGTGACGGAGAAGGTCGCAAACGCACGTTTGGCGGCAGCGACGGCCCGATCAACATCGGCCCGGCTGCCGATCGAGATCGTCGTGAAGGCTTCTTCAGTGGAGGGATCGATCACATCGAGAAGCGCCGGCTCCACCGGGTCGACCCACGCACCATCGATGAAGAACTTCAGATACTTGGACATGCGGGCTCCGACGGAGAAAGAGGTGATGTTTCGGCACTATTCGCCACATGCAGGAACTCGGCAAGCACGCAAGGGTATGCGAACCGCCTTTCCCCAACCAGAATGGGGAGATCAGCGTTCCAGGCCATCGAGCAACCTGTACAAGGCAACATGGGCCGCCACGCCTAGCCGCCTGAATGGATGCAACGGTATGGCATGAATGGGCGTGATCGGCAGCGGAAGGACGGAGGCATCGCCACCAGCAAGGTATCGCGCCAGCGGCTCGCCGAGCGACACCATCAGCCCGATGCCCCGCCCCTGGCAACCGGCGGCAATCACGAGGCCCGGCTCGGGCTCGTGCAGATGCGGCAGATGATCCGGCGTCATGGCGACCCGACCGAACCAGCGATGCGAAATCCGGACGCCTGAAAGCATCGGATAGACCCGGTGCAGCGCCCGCTCCAGATGCACCCAGTCTCCCTCCGAGCGGGGCGGACGCATCGGCCCGCGACCGCCCAGCACCAGACGCCCATCCGGACTGCGGCGATAATAGACGAGTATCCGGCGGCTATCCGAGACCGCCTGACCACTTGGCAGAACGAGGTCGAACTCCGCCGGCAGCGGCTCGGTGGCGATCTGGAAGGAGTGAAGCCAGACGAGACTTTGGGCAAGCTTCGGAACGAGCCGACCGGAATAGGCATTCGTCGCGACGAGCGCCTTTTTGGCCCGAAGCATACGTCCGCTCGCGGTCACCACGCGCCAGACGGTCCCGTCACGGACAAGCTCTGTCACCGGATCATGTGTGACGAGCCGCGCGCCGGCCTCTGTTGCGATCCTCGCCAGTTCATGCACCAGCGCAAGCGGGTTGACGACCCCTGCCCGTCGATCGAGGAAGCCACCACGATAGCCTTCGGCACCGGTCAGCAGTGCGATCTCCGCCGGATTGAGCAGCGCGACATCGGCCCCTTGTGCGCGCCATTGGCGATTGCGCTGCATGGCCGCCTGCATGGCCGTCTCGGTATGCGCTGCCTGGATCCAACCGCAGCGCATGTGCTCGACGTCGAGCCCTTCCCGCGCAATCAGGTCGAAGACGACGTCGGCGGTCTTCGCCGCAAAGCGCGTCAGCTTCTGCCCCGCCACCTCACCGAACAGGGAGATGAGCGTCTCGGGGTCTTGCTTCAGTCCCGGGATCACCTGACCGCCATTGAGGCCCGACGCGCCTGCGCCGATGTCCCCGGCCTCGATCACCTGCACCGACAGGCCCGCGCGTGCAGCATGAAGTGCAGTCGAAAGCCCTTGATAGCCCGCACCGATGACCACCAGGTCGACGGTGTCATCGGCAAACCGACAGAGGATCGGTGAAACGGGCCGTCGCCAAACAGGCGAAACCGCTATTGGGGGCTGCATGAAGCTTAGACCTGCATCGCGATTGGAAAGATCGGCGCGCAATCTGCATGGCGTGAACAAAAGAGACAATAAACGTCAGGCTGTATTTTGACGAGACGGTAGAGTGACGATCTTCTTACTTAAGAAGAACGCGAAAGAAACATGGCAACGAGAGATTAAGGCGTTTCGGGCAATTGCCATTCAATGGAGTTTCTGCCCTGCGCAGTGAGATAATCATTCGCCTGGGAGAAATGCCGGGAGCCGAAGAAGCCATTATGCGCTGACAGAGGCGAAGGATGCGGCGCCTTGAGCACCAGATGCCGCGACCGATCGACAAAAGCCGCCTTCTTCTGCGCATAGGAACCCCAGAGCATGAAGACGACATGCTCGCACTCCTCGTTGACCGCACGGATCACCGCATCGGTGAACTGCTCCCAGCCTTGCCCCTGATGCGAGGCGGCGCGCGCTTCTTCCACCGTCAGCACGCTGTTGAGCAGCAGCACGCCCTGCCTTGCCCAATGCTCGAGAAAGCCATGCCTCGCCGGCGGAATGCCCAGATCGCGCTGCATCTCCTTGTAGATGTTCACCAGCGACGGCGGAATGCGCACGCCGGGCTGCACGCTGAAGCACAAGCCATGCGCCTGCCCCGCCCCGTGATAGGGATCCTGACCGAGGATGACGACCTTCACCTCATCGAGGGGCGTCAGATCGAGTGCGCGAAAATACTCAGACCCTTTCGGAAAGATCTGCTTGCCGTCAGCCTTCTCCCGCTGCAGGAAGGCCTTGAGCTCGCCCATATAGGGACGGCTGAATTCCGCACCCAGCACTGCTTTCCAGCTGTCTTCGAGCCTGACTTCCGCATCCGCCATTGCCGCTGCTCCGCGTTCTCGCTTACATGGATGCGGACGATAGAAGCTGCAGGCCGGGATCTGTCAACCTTGAGACAAACGGAGCACACAAGAGAACCGTGAAGCCCTTCCTCAGACTGTGGCGCCGTCACCGCATCCTCACCTCCGCCTTCGTGCTGGCGATGGCACTTGCGATCTTCTTCGCCGGGCGGACGATCTTTTTCGTCGTCTATTGGAGCGATCCCGCGCGCCAGGACCTGCCGCCCGAACCCTGGATGACAATCGGCTATGTCGCCCATTCCTGGCATGTGCCCGTTGAGAAGCTCGCCCGCGACCTCGACCTGCCACCGCCGCCGAAGGATGGCCCACGCCCCTCGCTGGAGCGGCTGGCAGAAGACCGTGGTCAGGACTTCGAAGAGTTCAAGGCAGAGATCGAGGCCTCACTTGCGGAACTCCGCCGTCTGGGTCCGCCGAAATGACCCTGACGGAGACGCTGCTCGCGTCCCTTCCATCCTATGGGCTCTCGCTGCTCGGCATTGTCGTCTGTGTGAGCTGCCTCGGCGCACCGCTGCCAGCCTCTATCGTCATGATGCTGATGGGCGCGCTTGCAGCCGCCGGCGACTTCACCCTCTGGATCGTCATCGCCGTGGCACTGGCCTGCGCCGTCGGCGGCGACCAGCTCGGCTATATCCTCGGGCGCACTGCCGGGCGGCGGCTGGTGCCCTTGGTCGCCCGCAATCCGGCGCGCCGGAAGGCGATCGAGCGGGCAGAACGGGAGATGGATGAACGCGGCAATGTCGCCGTCTTTCTCACGCGCTGGCTTCTGTCGCCGCTCGGCCCCTATCTCAACCTGATGGCGGGCGCCTCCGGTTTTCCATGGGCGCGCTTCACGCTGGCCAGCATCCTGGGGGAAGCCGTCTGGGTCGGGCTCTATACAGGGCTTGGCGCCACCTTCAGCGACAGCGTCACGCAGATCGCCGAGATCAGCGGCAGCATCAGCGGCTTCCTGGCGGCCGGTGCGGTCGCCGCGATCCTCGGCTACAAGCTGCTGCAGGCCGTGAGAGCCAGGGACTGACGACCCCGCGCCGTCCGGATACTGGGCTTCGCCGAACTGTCACACAGCGGTGCTATCCGGAACGGAAAATCCGGAGACTCGCCATGACTTTTCTGATCTGGTTCGCAGCGATCGCGCTTCTGGTTCAACTTGCAAGCATCGCCTTCGTCATCTCCGTCAAGCAGCGCCACCGCAGTGGCGAGAAGACACCTGCGCCCCGTCCGCCGGTCACGCTGATCCGCCCGGTCTGTGGCCTGGAAAACAATCTCGAGCGCTGCCTCGCCTCATCCTTCAGGCTCGACTGGCCGGCATACGAAATCCTCTTCTGCGTCGCCAAGGCAGATGATCCCGCAGCGCCGCTCGTGCGCCGCCTGATGGCCGAACATCCGCAGATCCAGGCGCGGCTCCTGGTCGGCGAAGACCTGTTCAGCGCCAATCCGAAGCTGAACAACGTGGTCAAGGGCTGGCGCTCCGCCCGCCATGACTGGATCGTCATGACCGACAGCAACGTGCTGATGCCACCAGACATTTTCGAGAAGATGATGGCGCGCTGGGACGGCCAGACCGGCCTCGTCTGCTCGCCACCGGCCGGCACCGAGCCGGAGAACTTCGGCGCCTGCCTCGAAAGCGCTTGGCTCGACAGTTTCCAGGCCCGCTGGCAGCTCTTCGCCGATGCTGTCGGTTTCGGCTTTGCCCAGGGCAAATCGATGCTCTTCAATCGGCAGCTGATTACCAAGCTCGGCGGCTTCGAGCGCCTCGGCGACGAAGTGGCCGAAGACGCCGCAGCCACGCTTCTCATTCGCAGCGCGGGTCTCAAGGTCCGGCTCGTCCACGAGCCCTTCCCACAGCCGCTGGGCGCCCGCAAGATCACGGCCGTCTGGAAGCGTCAGCTCCGCTGGGCCCGCCTGCGCCGTGCCTCCTTCCCGCTTTATTTCCTGCCGGAAATCTTCACCGGAGCTGCGCTGCCAGCAGCCGCGATGATTGCGCTTTCTGCGACGGGCACACTGCCGCCGCTCGCTCCTCTCGCCTATCTTGCGATCTGGTATGCCGGCGAACTCGTGCTCGCCCGGTCCTATGGCTGGCCCACCGGCTGGCGAATCCTCCCGGCCATGGTCGCCCGCGATCTGCTTTTGCCGGTCCTCTTCATCGCCGCCTGGTTCGGCAGCGGCTTCGAATGGCGCGGCAATGCGATGACGGTTGCGGACAACGACAATGGCCGCACCGCCCGTCTGCGCCAAGCTGTGGCCCGCACCCGTGACAAGGCGCGCGCGCTCGTCGCCGCCCGGAGTCACTGAGCTTCGTCTTCCCACGAAAAAGCGGGCAGGACCGCTCGTCGCGATCGCTGCCCGCAGGAGGGAGGTAGTCTTCTGCTCAGCGCGCAGGCCCATCTGCTCGGCGATGTTCCACCTGGCGGATCGCAAGAGAAACGATCGTCAGGGTCGGATTTTCGGCCGCTCCGGTGGTGAATTGGCTGCCATCGGAGACGAAGAGGTTGCTGATGTCGTGTGTCTGGCCCCACTTGTTGACCACACCATCCTGCGCCTTCTCGCTCATGCGGTTGGTGCCGAGATTGTGGGTCGACGGATAAGGCGGCGTCGGGAAGGCACGGGTTGCCCCGACGGCCTCGTAGATTGCCACACCCTGCTTGTAGGCATGGTTGCGCATCGCCTCGTCGTTCGGATGGTCGGTGAACCAGACATCCGGGATCGGCATGCCGTATTTGTCCTTCAGTTCGGCATGCAGCTTCACCGCATTCTGCTCCTGCGGCATGTCCTCGCCGACGATCCAGAGACCCGCCATATTGGCATACTGGTCCATGGCGGACGCAAACGAGCGACCCCATCCGCCCGGATCGAGGAAGGCCGCCATGAAGGGGATGCCGAGCGCCAGTGTCTCCAGCTCATAGCCGCCGACGAAGCCGCGCGACGGATCGTGTCGGGCCTCGTCGCGGATGATCCCGGCCATGGTCGTGCCACGGTAGAAATGCACCGGCTTTTCGAAGACCGCATAGACCGAGCCGGTCGTGTGGCGCATGTAGTTCTTGCCGACCTGACCGGAGGAGTTGGCCAACCCGTCCGGATACTTCGACGAGGCAGAATTGAGCAGCAGGCGCGGGCTTTCGATCGAATTACCGGCGACGCAGATGATGCGGGCCTTCTGGCTCTGCAGATTGCCGTCCTTGTCGGCATAGACGACGGCGGTCACCTTGCCCGTGTCATCATGCTCGATCTTGACGACGTGAGAATTGGGCCGAACCTCCAGCTTGCCCGTCGCTTCCCCCTTCGGGATCTCGGTATAGAGCGTCGACCATTTGGCGCCCCATTTGCAGCCCTGGAAACAGAAGCCGGTCTGCTGACAGCTCATGCGATCATCGCGATCGGCCGAGTTGATCGCCATGTTGCCTGTGTGACAGTCCTTGTAGCCGAGCTTATCGGCACCGGCCTTCAGGATCTTGAAGTTGTTGTTGCCGGGCAGGCCCTCGATCCCGTTGGTGCGGGTCACGCCCATCTTGTCCTCGGCCTTGGCGTAGTAAGGCTCAAGGTCGGCCAGCGTGATCGGCCAATCTAAAAGATTGGCGCCCTCGACCTTGCCGTAATGGGTCAGCGTCTTGAACTCGTGCTCCTGGAAGCGCAGCGAGGCGCCTGCCCAGTGGGTGGTCGTGCCGCCAACGGCCTTGACGATCCAGGCCGGCAGGTTGGGGAAGTCTTTCGACACCCGCCAGCCACCGCCGGTCGTGCGATGATCGAGCCAGGCGAGCTGGGCGAAACTGTCCCACTCGTCGTTGATGAATTCCTCATGTTCGATGCGGGCACCGGCTTCGAGCACGACCACGTCGATGCCCTTCTGCGCAAGCTCGTTGGCGAGCGTGCCGCCACCTGCACCGGAACCGATGATGACGACCACGCTGTCGTCGTTGAGATCATAGGGCGCTGCCATGTTTTCCTCCCGGGAAATCGGTCAATTTGGGTAAGCGCCGCCGTTCCCATCCGCGATGGGCCTCCTTCCGGCGACGATGAATGCGTGTCTGGGGTAGCTCAGAGCCAGGTGATGTCGTCGAACCCGCGCTCGATATAGCCGCCCTTGGAATAGGACTCGCCCTCGTAGCCGAAGATCGGCCAGATCTCCTTCTGGTTATAGAGGCTGACCACGAGGTCGCCGCGCACCGCCTGGAAGAAGGGCGTCGTTTCGATGTCGCGCAGGATTGCCACGCGATCGTCCTCCCAGCCGAGGCCGCGATAACCGCCGGCACCGGCTCTGCTGTCGAGATCGGCGATGCCGTCCTCGATCAACGCCTTGTGCTTCTCGTCCTTAGCAGCCATCGTGTCCTGCCCCTTGACTGCTGCCGCATAAAAGCGCTCGGCGAGCTGGTCATGCGGGTAGATGTCGCGCGCCATCTTGATGAGCGTCGCGAGCGTGTCCGGCTTCAGGGCGGTCGCCTCCAGGCCCCAGGCCTGGTCGGGACAGATCACCGCAGTCCCGGTGACCATCAGCACGGCACTTGCCGCACCCGTCTTCAGAAGCTGGCGACGGGACATGCCCCCGGTCTTGTCGAGTATCGTAACCACGTCATTCTCCTCCCATGAGATGAAGTGCGACGGCTTTGGCCGCCACCCCAGGCAGGCGCGATGATCGCGCCGACCGTCTGCGAAATAGGAAAGGCCGGGAACTCCTCTTCCTCGGCCTCCTGATCATTTGTACCGACCGTGCCGCTGCAGCACCTCGATCTTGTAGCCATCGGGATCGGTGATGAAAAAGAAGCGGGCGAGCAGTGCTCCATCCCGGTTGAACTCGACGATCTTGTTCGGGTTCAAGCCGAGATCGGTCAGCCGCTTGTGCTCGGCATCGAGATCCGAAACGCTGAACGCCAGATGGCCATAGCCATTACCGAGGTCGTAAGCCTCCTCACGGCCTTTGTTGACCGTCAGCTCCAGCTCGAATTCGCTCTCCGAATTGCAGAGATAGATCAGGGTGAAGGTTTCGAAATCGAGACGTTCCGCAATCTCCAGCCCGAAGGCCTCGGTGTAGAAGGAGAGCGAGCGCTTCTCCTCCAGGACGCGGATCATCGAATGGATGATTTTCGCCAATGGGCTGCTCCTCGCATGCTGACAGATGTCATGGAGAGAGGATGTCGCGATTTGCTGGAAGGCTGGTAGTAGCCCATTACCGCAGGCGATTTTTTTCGCCGACAGATGTGTCCATTCTTCGCACCCGGGCGAGGCAGTTTAGAAAAGACGGAAATTGACCGAAGCCACGGCGCGCAACATAATGCCTCAAAAGACTGCGGACCGAAAAAACTTAAAATCAGGGAGGAGCATGCCATGTGTGAAGTCTTCGCAGGACAGGACCCGGCCCGCTACCGCGCGGTCAACCGCTCCGTCCGCATTGGTGGTCATTCCACCAGCATCCAGCTCGAAGCCGCTTTCTGGGTGCTGATCGACGAGATCGCCGCCAGCCAGAATTTCTCGACATCCCGCTTCCTGTCGACGCTCTACGACGAAGCCCTTGAGATCAACGGCTCGGTGTCGAACTTCGCATCGCTGCTGAGAACGAGCTGTCTCATCTATCTGATGAGCAAGGCCCAGAATCCGGGCACAGCCCAGGAATTCCACATCATCGCCGCCGAGTAACGCCAAACAAAAAGCGCGGCCCGACAAATGCCGGGCCGCGCTTCTGTTCCTACGCCGTCTTGGGTCGGCGCGGAAGTATTACTCCGCCAGCTGCAGTTCCGGCTGGATGTCGTCCTCTTCGAGAACCTTGCCACCGAGTGCGGCATGGAAGAGCGTCTGGTCGAGTTCACCTTCCCAGCGTGCGACGACGACCGTTGCGACTGCATTGCCGATGAAGTTGGTGAGCGCCCGGCATTCCGACATGAAACGGTCGATGCCGAGGATCAGCGCCATGCCGGCAACCGGCACCGAGGGCACGACCGAAAGGGTCGCAGCCAGCGTGATGAACCCCGCACCGGTGATGCCGGCAGCCCCTTCGAGCTCAGCATGGCAACGGCGAGCAGCAGGATCTGGTCGCCGAGCGGCAGATGGATATCCGTCGCCTGGGCGATGAAGAGCGCCGCCAGCGTCATGTAGATGTTCGTACCGTCGAGGTTGAAGGAATAGCCGGTCGGGATGACCAGGCCGACGACCGAGCGCTTGCAGCCGGCCTTTTCCATCTTGTTCATCAGGCCCGGAAGGGCTGCTTCCGAAGACGACGTGCCGAGCACGATCAGCAGCTCTTCCTTGATGTAGCGGATGAGCGCCAGGATCGAGAAGCCGTTGTAGCGGCAGACGGCACCGAGGATGACCGCCACGAACAGGAAGGACGTGAGGTAGAAGGTGCCGATCAGCATAGCAAGGTTGGTGACCGAGCCGATGCCGTATTTGCCGATCGTGAACGCCATGGCGCCGAAGGCACCGATGGGTGCTGCCTTCATCAGGATCGCGACCAGCTTGAAGACCGGCGCGATGACCGCCTGCAGGAAGTCGGTGACCGGCTTGCCGCGTTCGCCGACGAGCGCCAGCGAGATGCCGAACAGGATCGAGAAGAACAGCACCTGCAGGATGTCGCCATCTGCAAAGGCGCCGACGATCGTCGTCGGGATAATGTTCATCAGGAAGCCTGTGATCGACGAGTCATGCGCCTTTTCGGTATAGGTCGCGACAGCCGCCGCATCGAGCGTTGCCGGATCGATATGCATGCCCGCACCGGGCTGCACAACATTGGCAACGACGAGGCCGACGATAAGTGCCAGCGTCGAGAAGGTGAGGAAATACAGCATCGCCTTGCCAGCGACGCGACCGACCTTCTTCATGTCGCTCATGCCGGCAATGCCGGTCGCGACCGTCAGGAAGATCACAGGCGCGATGATCATCTTGACGAGCTTGATGAAGGCATCGCCCAGCGGCTTCAATTGCGCGCCGATCTCGGGATAGAAATGGCCGAGCAGGATGCCGGCAATGATGGCCGCCAGAACCTGGACATAGAGATGCTTGTAGAAGGGCTGTCGGCCCTCGGGCGCGTGCCCTGCGGTATCGATATGCATGCTTTCCTCCATGATCGCCCTGACGGAACGAATTCCGGCCTCCCGGGCGGTTGCTGATCTGAATGGGGAGCGGCGCGGCCGCTTGGGAAAAGGTCAGCAAGGCGCGTGCCAGTTCGAGAAGACTTCATTCAAACCATTGAATCTCAAAGACTCTCTCGGAGAGCACACTTGATTCATCACGTGAACCAGTGTGATTTTCCGCACAGACACTTTGTGCTATAGTGCGATTTCACGCACAATCGCCGACCCGACCGAGGCCTCCACCCATGCTGAAATCCCGCCGCAACGGACGCATTCTCTGGCTGGCCTACGCGGCCTTTGCGATCACCGTGCTGGTTGCCGGCCTCTTCTATGCCGGCGAGCGCGGACAGGCCTCGGCACTAGACGCCCTGGCGGAAGACGCGGGCTCGGATGCCGCCTTGAAACAGGCTCTGCTGCTCACCGCGCTAGACCGATCGCGCACCTTGCCGCTGGTGCTGGCAAGCGACGCGGACCTTGCGGAAGCGCTTGAGACACCCTCGCCGGGCGCCATCGCGCAGCTCAACGAAAAGCTCGAGGCTCTCATACCCGGCACCGGCGCTTCGGTGATCTACGTCGTCGGCCTCGACGGCACCGCGATTGCCGCGAGCAACTTTCGCCAGACCGACAGCTTCGTCGGCAGCAACTACGCCTTCCGGGAATATTTCACCGGCGCCCTGACACGAGGCACCGCCGAACACTATGCGCTGGGCAATGTCAGCCGCAGGCCAGGGCTCTACCTGTCTCGCCGCGTCGAAGACGAGACCGGACGAGCGCTGGGCGTGGTGGTCGTCAAGGTTGAGTTCGAGGCACTCGAGCAGAACTGGCAGCGCTCCGGCCGCATCACCTATGTGACAGATCCCAAAGGCATCGTGCTGATCACCAGCCGTCCCGAATGGCGCTTCCTGACCGTGACCGACATCCCCCAGGAGGAACGGATCGCGATCCGGGAAAGCCTGCAGTTCGGCGAAGCGCCGCTTTTGCCCATTCCCATCTGGTCGCTGGAAGATCTCGCCGGGCATAAGATGGTGGCGACCGACACATCCGGCACGGTCCCGCGCCAGCCACATTTCGCCCAGGCGCTGCCTCTGCCGGGCACGCCGTGGACGCTGCACATCCTAACCCCCGCCGCTCTCGCCATGGATGCCGGCATCCTGCAGGAGCGGCTTGCATTCGTCGCCATCGCGCTGCCCCTGCTCGCGGCAGCCGGTCTGCTGCTCCATCGCTTCGGTCGCGCCGCCCGTCGCGAGGCCGAAGCGAAAGCCGCCCAGGCCGAACTGGAGCGGCAGGTCACACTCCGCACCGTCGAACTGACCGAGGCGCGCGACCGCCTCCAGGCCGAAATCACCGAACACCGGGCAACCGACAGCCGCCTTCAGGGCGTGCAGCAGGATCTCGTCCAGGCCAATCGCCTGGCGATCCTTGGTCAGGTCGCAGCCGGCGTGGCGCATGAGATCAACCAGCCGGTCGCCACCATCCGCGCTTACGCCGACAATGCCAAAGCCTTCCTCGATCGCGGCAACGGGAGACTGCAAAGGAGAACCTTGGCCTGATCGCCGAGCTCACCGACCGCATCGGCGCGATCACCGGCGAGCTGAAGGGCCTTGCCCGCAAGGGTCGTCAGGCAGCCGAGCCAGTTGACCTCAAGGCCGCAATCGACGGCGCGCTGTTCCTCTTGAAGAGCCGTTTCGCCGGCAGCTTTGACCGGCTTGATATCACCGACATACCCTCAGGCCTCGCTGTTCTCGGCCAGCGTATCCGCCTCGAACAGGTGCTGATCAACCTCCTGCAGAACGCGCTCGAAGCCATTGACGGCAAAGCGGATGCCACCATCACCATCGGGCTTTCCCGCCTGACCGACGACGAAGTGGATCTCTCGGTCAGCGACACCGGTCCCGGCCTGCCGGATCACGTCAGGGACAACCTCTTCATCCCCTTCACCACCTCGAAGGAAGGAGGCCTGGGCCTCGGCTTGGTGATCGCCCGAGACATCGTCACCGAATATGGCGGCCGGCTCTCCGTGGATACGAGCAAGATCGGCACCACCTTCACCATCACCCTGAAGAGGGCCAGCGCATGAGCATCGACATCATTCTCGTTGACGACGATCAGGCGCTGCGCCGCGCCACCCGCCAGACGCTGGAGCTTGCCGGTTATGCCGTGCGCGATTTCGGTGCCGCACCGCAGGCGCTCGCCCAGCTGTCGCGGGAAAGCGAGGCTGTCGTCGTCACCGACATCCGCATGGCCGGCATGGACGGGCTGGAACTCTTCGCCCGCCTCCGCAGCCTCGACCCGGACCTGCCGGTGCTGCTGATCACCGGTCATGGCGATGTCGATATGGCGGTCAGGGCTCTCCACGACGGCGCCTACGACTTCATCGCCAAGCCCTTCCCCGCCGACCGCCTCGTCCAGAGCGTCGCCCGCGCCACCGAGAAGCGCCGGCTGGTCCTCGAAAACCGCCGCCTGCGCGAGGCAGCCACCACGACGCCGGACGACCTGCCCCTCATCGGTCAGACGCCGGCCATGGAGCATCTGCGCCAGACGCTGCGGCAGATCGCGGATACCGATGTCGATGTGCTGATCGCCGGCGAAACCGGAAGCGGCAAGGAAGTGGTGGCGACGCTCCTGCATCGCTGGAGCCGCCGTGCACGCGGCAATTTCGTCGCGCTGAATTGCGGCGCCCTACCCGAGACAGTCATCGAAAGCGAACTCTTCGGCCACGAACCGGGCGCCTTCACTGGCGCCCAGAAAAAGCGCGTTGGCCGCATCGAACATGCGAGCGGCGGCACGCTCTTCCTCGACGAGATCGAGAGCATGCCGCTCTCCACCCAGGTGAAGATGCTGCGCGTGCTGGAAATGCGCGAGGTAAGCCCACTCGGCACCAACGAAAACAGGCCCGTGGACCTGCGCGTCGTCGCCGCCGCCAAACTCGATCTCGGCAATCCCGCGGAGCGCGGCGAATTCCGCGAGGACCTCTATTATCGCCTCAACGTCGTGACGATCTCGATCCCGCCGCTCAGGGAACGCCGGGCTGATATTCCGCTGCTCTTTGCCCATTTCGCCACCCGTGCCGCCGAGCGCTTCCGCCGCGAAATCCCCAGCATGACGACCGATGTGCGGCGCCATCTCGAAAGCCACGACTGGCCGGGCAATGTGCGCGAGCTGCGCAATGTTGTCGAACGCGTCGCGCTCGGCATTACCCCGCCGCCGAAGCAGGCCTCACAGGCTGCGGAACCAGGCCGCAGCCTGCCGGCGCAGATGGAGAGCCACGAAGCGAGCCTGATCCGCGAGGCACTGACTGCCAACAAAGGCGACGTGCGCTCGACGATCGAGGCCCTCGGCATTCCGCGCAAGACCTTCTACGACAAACTCCAGCGCCACGGCATCAACCGCGCCGATTACGAATAGCCGCCAGCACCCTTGGCAGGGCCAGACGCGGCACCGACTGTGTCCCGCATCTCGGTCGCCATAGTGGCGGCAGCGCGCGCCAGCAGCCCCGTATCCGTGCCGTTGGCCATGAAGCGCACACCGGCACGGCGCGCGAGCGCGATCATCTCCGCGTCGCCCGTCATGATGCCAGCCGGCTTGCCGGCAGCCTTGATCTTGCCGATCAGCGTTTCAACCGTTTCCATGACTTCCGGCACCGTCGCCTTGCCGCGATAGCCCATGTCGGCGGAGAGATCGGCAGGCCCGATCAGCACGGCATCGACGCCGTCGACAGCCAGGATGGCCTCGGCATTCTCGACGCCCAGCCGGCTCTCGATCTGCGCGATCAGGCAGACCTGATCATTGGCCGTATCGGCATAGTCGCTCACTCGGCCGAAATCGGACGCACGACCGAGGCTCGCGCCCATGCCGCGAATGCCGAAAGGCGGATAACGCAGTGCCTTGGCCAGCATTGTGGCCTGCTCAGCCGTCTCGACCATCGGGATCATCAGCGTCTGCGCGCCGATATCGAGCGCCTGCTTGATCATCCAGGGCTCGCCGACCGGCAACCGCACGACTGGATGCGCCGGATGGCGCGTGACGGCGGCGAGCTGGGCGGCAATCAGCGGAATGTCGTTCGGCCCGTGTTCTGCATCGATGAGGATCCAGTCGAAGCCCGCCCCGGCACAGATTTCCGCCGAATGCGGATTGGCGAGCGCCACCCAGAGCCCGGTCAGGAGCCCCTTGTCTTCACGCAGCGCTTTCTTGAAGAGGTTGACGGGGGCGGGCATGGGCAGTCTCCTGGAGCAATCACGATCCGGCGATTTGACCGGACAGCTGAAGCTATCCTCGGAAGCGGGGTGAACCGCAAGCCTCGTTTTCGATCTTCCTTACAGACACGACGTTGAACCTCCGGGCTCCGCCGTGATAGGGGCAGCCGAACTCTTCAAAGCGCAGGAACTGCCCCATGCTCCCCTGGATCCAGCTCGACACGGCCAAGATACCCGGCGGCGGCGAATTGCGCCTGAAACAACGCGGGACGGAATTCTCAATCATGCTCGGCAGTAACGAGCTGATGAACAGCCGGCTCAGCGGATCGGAAGAGGCGCTCGCCACCCTCGCCTTCGAGCGCATTTCCGACCACAAGCGCCCGCATATCCTGATCGGCGGCCTCGGCATGGGTTTTACGCTGCGCGCCGCCCTTGCCGTGCTGCCTGAGGATGCGAAGGTCACCGTCGCCGAACTCGTGCCCGCCGTCGTCGACTGGGCACGCGGACCGATGGCCAAGATCTATGCCGGCAGCCTCGACGACCCGCGCGTGGCAATTCACGTCGGCGATGTCGGCGCGCTGATCGCCAAATCCAGGGGCCAGTTCGACGCCATCCTGCTCGATGTCGACAACGGCCCCGATGGCCTCACCCGGGAAGAGAACGACGGCCTCTATTCCCATGACGGGATTCGCAAATCGAAGTCAGCGCTGACCCGCGGCGGCGTGCTCGGCGTCTGGTCGCAGGGTCCGGACCCCAGGTTCACACGCCGCTTGAAGGACTGCGGCTATGGGGTGGAAGAGATTCCCGTCCGCGCTGGGAAAACGGGGCGCGGCAAGAAGCACATGATCTGGATGGCGAAAAACGGCCCGCTGGCTCAGAAGGGCTGAGCACCGCCCGGACGGCGTCAGGCCCGACAATTTTCTCGCCTCTCATTTCCCGCTGGGACGGATCAGCGTCCTGAGTTCGATCAGCCGCTCCAGGGAGGCGAGTGTCTCGTCCGGCTTTACCATCGAATAGACGATGTGCAGCAGTTCGAGCGCAATCAGCGACGGCGCATGCAGGGCGAGCCGTTCGGTCTTGGCCCGAGGCAGAATCAGCACTTCTTTTGCATGGCTGCGCAGCGGCGTATCGGCCTTGCCGATCACCATCACGATCGGCACTCCCAGCCGCTCCGCTTCGGCGATCGTCGCCATGGCCTCCCGGTGCGAGCGCCCATGCAGCAGCATGATCAGCAGATGCCCCGGTTGAAGCACCAGCAGCTGTTCGGCAAGCGCAATGCCGGTTGAATTCAGCGCCTGGCTCGAGACACCGGAGCGGGAAAACAGCCGCGCGCCGTATTCGGCGATGATCCCCGAGGCGCCGATGCCGAAGATCGCGATCCCCTTTGCTTCACCGAATAGCGCGGCGATGCGGTTGAGGGCGGCGCGGTTCTCGGTCGACGACAGGTGCTCAACCGTCGTTGCCGTCGAATTGAGCGCAAACTCGATCGCATCGCCCACCTGACCGTCGATATCCCGGAGCGTCGAAGCCATCTTCTCGATCGGTGAATCGGTTTCGCCGAGCCAGGCCTCCAGCACATCCTTCAATTCCCGGATGCCGCTGAAGCCCAGCACCTGGATGGCGCGGATGACGGTGGCATCGGAGGCGCCCACAGCAAAGCCAATCTCCAGCGCCGAAAGGCCCAGCACCCGGTGCCTGTTGGCGTCGATGAATTCCAGCACTTTCAGAAGCGCCGGCGACAGCGTGTGCCGGCGCTTGGCAAGCTGCTCCCCCAGGCGGTCTTTCAGTCGCTTCGGTTCAGCCTCTGCCGCCATCAAACATTCCCCAACGGACCCTCGCATCGTGCCTACGGCTGAAATCTAACATGAATCGCCAATAAACATGAATGTAGTAGTCCACAATCGATTGGATCAAAAAAACGCTTTGAGGGGACTGAAACCCGCTGGATCGGATTGGAGAACCCGTCCCACGCTGCGGATTCGCGGCTTTTGGGCATTCTGTAGCCGCCGGTTCGAAGGCATCAGCGGGGCAATAACTTGACTACTACATTCACCTATCTGATCAGGCGGCATCCTTTTCTCCTTGCTGCGAAGTCCTCCGATGAAATCCTTCTCTCTCTCCGCACTCATCCTGTCGCTCACCGTCAGCGTTTCGCCTCTGGTCGTGCCTCATGCGGCGCTCGCCCAGGATGACGACAGCACGGAACTCGGCGTGATCGTGGTTGACGGCGAGGGTCAGAAGGCGAAAAGCTACAAGACCTCGCGCAATTCGAGCGCGACCCGCAGCGAAACCCCTGTCATCAAGATCCCCCAGGCGATCACCACCGTCACGCCCCAGGCCCTGAAGGACAAGTCGGCGAACACGCTCGACGACGCCCTGTCCGATGTCAGCGGCATCACCCAGGGCAATACGATTGCCGGCGCAAACGATGCCATCATGCGCCGTGGCTTCGGCGAAAGCCGCGACGGCTCGATCCTGACGGACGGGTTGAACACAGCCTTGCCGCACAGCTTCAATGCCACGACCGACTATGTCGAGGTTTTGAAAAGGCCCGGCATCGACGCTCTACAGGGTGCTTGATCCCGGCGGCATGGTCAATGTCGTGACGAAGAAGCCGGAAGACACATTCTCCGCCGAAACCTGGTCGAAATTCTACGCCTATGGCGCCGGGCGTTATTCGAAGAAGGCCGGTTTCGACGTCACTGGTCCTGCTGGCGACAGCGGCTTTTCCTACCGCCTGATCGCGGAAGGGGAGAATGGCGATTACTGGCGCAATTTCGGCGAGAAGAAGAACTGGCTGATCGCCCCCTCGCTGAAATGGGAGCGCGACGGCACCGAAGTCGACGTCTCCTATACGCACAACGAGTATCTGACGCCCTATGATCGCGGCACCGTCTACAGCGCAACGACGGGCACATTCCTCGACATCAGCCCGCGCCAGCGGCTGGACGAGGCCTGGTCTGAAGTCGATGGCGCGTCCGACCTGTTCAAGGCCTCCGTCAAGCACCAGCTCGGCGGAGACTGGGTCGCCTCGGTCAATTATGCCTATAGCAAGGACCGTTTCTCCGCCGACCAGACGCGCGCCACGGCCTATAATGCAACGACCGGCATTCTCAGCCGCCGCTCTGACGTGCGCGGTTATTACGACACCACGGTCCATTCGCTCCGGGCCGATTTCACCGGCAGCGAAGACCTGGATCTCGAACTGGCCGTCGGTCGCCTTCGACACGCTCTCGGCGATGTCGGTCGCGGCACCGCAACCAACCGCCTCAACGTCAACAACCCCGTCTATGGCGCAATTTCGCCTTGCACCTACAATGCGGCAACCGCCACCGAAGAATACCAGCACATGCTGACCCAGTCGGTCTATGCCCAGGACCGCGTGCATCTCACCGACCAGTTGATTGCGGTTGCCGGCCTGCGCCTGGAGCAATACGACATCACCGCTGGCAGCGGCTCGACGGAAAACAGCGATACCAACGGCAATGCGCTGATCCCCAATGCCGGTCTGGTCTGGGAAGTCCGCCCGGATGCCTCACTTTATGCCAATGTCGCGCGAACCTTTCGCCCGAACAGCTCGATCAACAATCCCTATGGCAGCCTCGATCCGGAAGAAGGCATCTCCTATGAGATCGGCTCCAAGCTCGATGTCACCGACTGGCTGAGCGGCACGCTTGCCGTCTTCTATGCCGAGAAGAAGAACGTCGCCTATGCCCTGGCACCAAACGTCTACAGCACTGCCGGCCTTGTCCGCTCCAAGGGCGTAGAGCTCGATCTCGCCGGCCAGCTGACCGACGAATTGCAGGTGATCGGCAGCTACGGCCTGACCGATGCTGTCGTGGTCGAGGACGTGAATCCGCTTCTCGTCGGCAACACTCTCGCCAATGTCGCCCGCCACACCGCCTCGCTGCGCATCGCCTATGACTATGGCGAGGTCTTCGATGGTGCCGGCTCGCTTCGCTTCGGCGGTGCCATCAAGGGCGTCGGTCGCCGCGCCGGCGATGCCGACAACTCATTCGACCTGCCGGGCTATGGTACCGTCGATCTCTTCGCCAGCTACATCATCGAGCGCGAACACCCGATCGAGATCCAGCTCAACCTCAACAACATCTTCGACAAGACCTATTACACCTCGTCGATCGGCAGCAACGCGCTGGGCATCGCCGTCGGCCAATCCTTCAATGCAGCGCTTTCGGTTGGCATGAAGTTCTGAACCCACGCCACAGGGCGGTTGCCCCTGCGGCCGGCAGGGCAGAGGGGGGGCCCTTTACACTTCACTCAACCCCACAACCCACGTGGCGGCAGCGGCATCATCGCGCCTTCATAGGCAATCGAAGGCTCCCGATCGCGGGCCAACAGCAACGGCCCGTCGAGATCGACGTAAGCCGCACCCTGCCCGATCAGAAAAGCCGGCGCCATGGCAAGCGATGTGCCGACCATGCAGCCGACCATGATCTCGAAGCCGGCTTCATCAGCCGCATCGCGCATGGCCAGCGCCTCGGTTAGCCCGCCCGTCTTGTCGAGCTTGATGTTGACGGCATCATACTTGCCCTTCAGTGCGCCAAGAGACACCGTGTCGTGGCAGCTCTCGTCGGCACAGACCGGCAGCACGCGGTCCAGGCCGAGAAGCGCCTCGTCATCCCCTGCCGGAAACGGCTGCTCGACGAGCTTCACCCCCAGATCGAGAAACACGGGCGCCAGGGCCTTGTATTGATCCAGGCTCCAGCCCTCATTGGCGTCCACGATGATGGCAGCATTCGGCGCACCCGCCCTGACAGCCCGGATGCGCTCGACATCACCCTCGCCACCAAGCTTGACCTTCAGAAGCGGCCGGTGCTCCTCCTTCTCCGCCGCCGCCCGCATGCTCTCAGGTGTGCCGAGCGACAGCGTATAGGTGACCGACAGCGGCTTCGGCTCTTGTAACTTTGCAAGTTGCCAGACCGGCAGCCCCGCACGCTTGGCCTCCAGATCCCAGAAAGCGCAGTCCAGCGCATTGCGCCCCGCCCCCGGCTTCAGCCGGCTCTGTAACCCCTTGCGATCCAGACCTGCAGCGACTTCCGGCACCAGCGCCGAGAGCACCTCGACGACGCTCTCTACCGTCTCGCCGTAGCGCGCATAGGGCACGCATTCGCCCTGCCCCCCATGCAGCCCATCCGTCAGCCGCACGGTGACCACATCAGCCTCGGTCTTTGACCCGCGCGAAATCGTGAAGCTGCCCGCAATCGGAAAGCTCTCCGGCGTTACGGTCATCTGGACGGACATGGGGAATCTCCTCTCGCGGGCAATCCCCGCGAATCGCTGCTCTTGCACGAAGATGCAATCCTTTCTATATCCGTCAACTAAAGGACCGGTACAGGCAGCGGGCCAAAAACCCCGCAAAGCCTGACTTAGATCCCCGCAATGGGCGGGATGAACGGTCGCATGAAGCACAGAGACGAAGCCCGTGAACACGCTGGATTTTGACAAGAGACCGGAAGATACGCGCGTTGTCGTCGCCATGTCGGGCGGCGTGGATTCGTCTGTCGTCGCCGGCATTCTGAAGCGCGAGGGTTATGACGTCCTCGGCATCACGCTGCAGCTTTACGATCATGGCGCGGCCGTCCACCGTGCCGGCTCCTGCTGCGCCGGCCAGGACATCGACGATGCCCGCCGCGTCTGCCGAAACGCTCGGCATTCCCCATTACGTGCTCGATTACGAACAGCGTTTTCGCGACACCGTGATCAACCCGTTCATGGAAAGCTATGTCGCCGGCGAAACGCCGATCCCCTGCGTTGCCTGCAACCAGACGGTCAAGTTCGCCGATCTGCTCGCGACCGCGAAGGAACTGGGCGCAGACGCACTCGCGACCGGCCACTACATCCGCTCGAAGTCGGTGCCGCTGGCCAACGATCCCGGCCACCGCGCCCTCTTCCGGCCGATCGATAGCGAGCGCGACCAGAGCTATTTCCTCTTTGCCACCACGCAGGAGCAGATCGACTATCTGCGCTTCCCGCTCGGCGCGATGTCGAAGGCGGAAGTCCGCGTGCTCGCCGAAGAGATGGGCCTCGTCGTTGCCCAGAAGGCCGACAGCCAGGACATCTGTTTCGTGCCGCAGGGCAAATATGCCGACGTGATCAACAAGCTGAAGCCGAATGCAGCGCTGGCAGGTGACATCGTCCATCTCGATGGCCGGGTGCTGGGCAATCACGAAGGCATCCTGCATTACACCATCGGCCAGCGGAAGGGCTTAGGGGTAGCCACCGGCGAACCGCTCTATGTCATCTATCTCGACGCCCGCTCGCGCCGCGTCATCGTCGGCCCGAAGGAAGCGCTGGAAACCCACCGCGTCTATCTGCGTGACATCAACTGGCTGGGCGACCGGACGCTGGCGGAAGATGCCGCCGACGGCATGGCCTGCTTCGCCAAGGTGCGCTCCACCCGCCCGCCGACACCGGCGGTCCTGCATGCCGACGAGCGCGGCGTCTATGTCGATCTCGAAATCGGCGAAGCCGGCGTCGCCCCCGGCCAGGCCTGCGTCCTCTATTCGGCACCGGGCGCCGACGCCCGCGTCTATGGCGGCGGTTTCATCAGCCATTCCGAACAATGGCACGGCCGAAAGCGCGCTGAAGGCGCTTCTCGCCAGCCCCGTGGCGGCTTGAGGCCAAGGCTTTCGGGCCGCTCTCAAGCTCTTCGTCCAAGCCGGTGGAAAGCCACGTTGTTTTTGACCAAACCGCGCTTGACTTTGATCGGACCCTCGCCTTATAAGCCGCCCATCGCTTCGGACGGCGACGGCTTCTAAGCCCGAATGTTCGATGTGTGGCGGGGTAGCTCAGGTGGTTAGAGCGTGGGATTCATAACCCCAAGGTCGGCGGTTCAAGTCCGCCCCCCGCTACCAAAAACTCCCTTTGATTTTACATGACGATACTCACCTGCAAAGACCGCAGCACGTTGTGCTGTAGCCTGACGCGCGATTTCGGAATTATGACAACCCAACTTGGGCAAACTCGATTCCCGGAACAAGTGTCAAATTTTGGGAATTAGACGGTGTAACTAGGCGTAACTATTTCATGTTTTGAGTCGCGTTCAGCCACAGATAGGCTTCGAGGATGTCGTTGCAGAGCGGACGGATTTTGGAGGTCACTTTCTTGATCTCGTCCACGTCTTGATACTTCGAGACAACCGCCATTTTGTTATGACCAACAAACTGATCGACCAAACCGGCCGCTCCCTGCTGCCAATAAGCGTGAGCGATATGATTCCGCTCTCCGTTCATCGAGTGCACCTTGTTCAGCAGAGTTATGATGTGCTCGGCATTCTTCTTTCCATACCGAGCCGGGCAAAGGGTCTTCATCGCCGTGCATATGTTGCTCAAAGGCTGCGTTGTCGACGCTTCGAAAGCATCTTGAGCTGCACCGATGGCGAGGAAATAGACCGTCTTGACGATGTATTCCAGTTGCGAGAATTCGACCAAGAACTCCCCGATGGCACTGTAGTGCGGCGGAGAGATAGGTTTGCCCATCAGCGCAGCAGCTATCTGTTCCCTAGTGGTGGTCATTCGCGAACCTCGATGTTGGTTATTAGCTCAAATCACTCTCGAAGTCTTTTCGAACTGCTCCCCACATCCACCCGGCTAAACTTTTCGTCGGATACCAAGCAAGAATGTGCGCAACATGCTAAAGTTGCTATAGCGAAAACACAGTGGCACATTTGATGCCATGGAACAGCGCGTCAAAGCCCTTGAGGACGACATGAAGCGGATCCTGCAGGACACCGCCGAGATCAAAGGCATGCTGCGCGCAGCACCCTCCGCGATCGAGTTCGGCGAGCTCAAGGGCCGCGTCAACAGCCTGCCGACCATGGGCAAGGCAGCAGCCATGCTGTCTATCGCGACCGCCGTCATCGTCATCTTGAACAACTGGACGGCAGTGCGTTCCTGGCTCGTCGGCTAATCCGCCCTCACCGCGCCGCCCAGACCAACCCTCTCCGCACAATCTCCCGCATCTGCGGCACCTCGAACTCTGCCGCCTGATGGCCGAGCGAGGAGTAGAAGACCCTGCCCTGCCCGTGGCGACGCTTCCAGACGACCGGCATCGTGTGCCCGTCGATCCAGGCATCGTGTTCGCCGGTAAAGGTGGTCGTCGCCAACACCTCGTTGTTCGGGTCGACATGCATGTAATACTGCTCGGAGCGGTAGGGGAAATCGCCGATGCCGGAGACGAGCGGGTCTTCGGGCTTCACGATATTGACCGTGTAGTCGTAGATATTGCCGGGATGGGCGACCCACTGGCCGCCGATCATGTATTGATACTGGACGCAGTCGCGAAAACTGTCGCCCGCCTGGCCGTGGAAGCCGCCAAGGCCGACGCCGCCGCGGATGGCGAGTTCCAGGTTCTCGATTTCAGGCTTTTCGATCTTGGTCATCGTCAGCATCGGCACGATGAGGCTGTAGTCGCGGATGGCAGGATCGGCAAAGGCCTCCGTGCCCGCTTCGACGCGGACGGAAAACCCCTCCGCTTGCAGGATGTCGGAGACGACGGCGGCGCATTGTTCGGGCTGGTGTCCATCCCAGCCCCCCCAGCAAATCAGAACCTGACGCATGAAAATATCCTTCTGGAAATGAACTTAGCGGCCGATCAGGCCATCGATAAGCGACTGTTCGAGCGGCGCCGGCCGCTCAACGCTGGTGGTGATCCTGACCGTCTCGCCCCTGTCGGAGGCCGTCTGGAAGGCCTCCATGACTTCGAGCACATGCAGCGCCAGATCGCCATTCGCGCGGTGCGCCCGGTTCGAGAGGATGGCATGCGCCATGTCGGCGACACCGAGCGAGCGCCAGTTTCCATCGGCATAAGGCAGCGTCACCGGTTTGCCTTGCGCCTCGCCGGTCAGCGGCAGGACGAAGACGTCGCCGCCGAAATGGTTGGGGTCCGGCACGATCAGCGTACCGTCGGTGCCGTAGACCTCGAGCGGCTTGTGCCAGTGAGCGGCGACATCGAAGCTCATGGAGATCTGCACCACCGCGCCATTGGCAAAGGACATCAGCCCCGCGACATGCGTCGGCACATGCACGGGGATCGTCTCACCCCGGCGCGGCTCGGTGCGCTCGAACATGGTGTCGCGCACCTTGGTGGCAAAGCCTGCGACCCTCTCGACCGGACCGAAGAGATTAACGAGATCGGTGATGTAATAGGGCCCCATATCGAGCATCGGCCCACCACCGGCCTCGTAGTAGAAGCCCGGATTGGGATGCCAACGCTCATGGCCGGGGCACATGAAGTAGGCCGTGCCGCCGATCGGCTGGCCGATGACGCCCTGGTCGATCAGCCCGCGCGCCGTCTGATGCGCACCGCCGAGAAAGGTATCGGGGGCTGAGCCGACCCGGAGATTGAGCGTTTTCGCTGTCTCGGCGAGACGCTTGCCCTCGGCAAAGGTCACGCCGAGCGGCTTTTCCGAATAGACATGTTTGCCGGCTTCGAGCGCCTTCAGCCCCACCTCGACATGCGCCCTGGGGATCGTCAGGTTGACGATGATCTGGACATCAGGGTCGGCGTAAAGCTCATCGATCGAACGCGCGGTCACGCCGAATTCTACGGCCCGCGCCTGCGCCAGCTCGGCATTGAGATCGGCGATGCCACAGACCTTCAGGATCGGAAAATGCTGGAGCGCCTTGAGATAAGCGCCTGAAATATTGCCGCATCCGATGATGCCGATGCCGACCTGCGCAAGAAGGAGATCCTCGCTCCCACTGCGATCGTCGGACAAGGACATGCTCGTCCCTCCTCACTGCCTAACAATCGCCCGGCAGACTGGTGGCAAATGCGACTGAGGTCAACGCCTGTTTCTCGCCAGGCGAGCATGCCGGGCCGCGCTCCACCGGCATCATCACCCCTGATCGGGGGATGCAAGATCCGGGGGCGGTTAAGAAAACCTTTCGTTAAATTTTAATGAATAGGATGGAGGGCCTGTAGCGAGGTTTTGTCATGCGTACCGCTCTCTATTCTGCCCTCGGCGTCATGCTGATGCTGTCGGCCTGTGCCAAGCCGCCAACCCAGACCCGCAATGCCTGTGCGATCTTCGAAGAGCGCGACGGGCTCTTCAACAACTGGCGTCGGGCCGCCATCGCCACCGAGCGAGAATACGGCGTGCCGGTGCCGATCCTGATGGCGACGATCTATACGGAATCGAGTTTCCGCCATAACGCCAAGCCGCCGCGCAAGTGGTACCTGGGCTTCATCCCCGGCAAGCGCCCGTCGACGGCCTATGGCTATTCGCAGGCGCTCGACGGCACCTGGGAACGCTACCAGCGCGAAACAGGCCGCTGGGGCGCCCGCCGCACCGATTTCGCCGACGCCATCCGCTTTATCGGCTGGTATCACCGTGAGAGCGCGACGAAGGTCAACATCCCCTTGAACGACCCCTACAAGCTCTATCTCGCGTACCACTCCGGCCACACCGGCTATCTGCGCGGCGCCTACAACAAGCGCCCCGAAGCGCTGCGGGGCGCGAAGCGATTTACCGAGATTACCTATACTTACGCCAAGCAGCTGCAGCAGTGCCCGGGTTGAGGGTGCATTCTGTCCCTCATTGAGCGGAGTGCGCGGGGTACCCCCCTCTGTCACTTGGTGACATCTCCCCCACACGGGGGGAGAGTGGGTGCCCGGCGCCAATCGCCGCTCAAAATAGCTGTCTATCCGATCATCAAGTTCGCTCGATTGAGGCGAAGGCGCATCCGTACACCACTCTCCCCCCTTGAGGGGGAGATGTCCGGCAGGACAGAGGGGGGCGAGCTTGCTCGACGCCGAACAATAAGCGCCACTCACGAACAAAAAAACCTCCCCGCCGAACCCGACGGGGAGGTTGAATTCAGACAACACTGACCAGATCAGTTGGCGCTCTGGATCGCCGATATCTGCCACTGGGTGTTCGGGCGGCGGGCGAAGGTCCAGATCTCGACCGATTCGACCGGCGTATTCGGATCGCCCTCGACAACGTCGCCGCTCTGGCGGTCGACGACATAGTCGATCGCTTCGTAGCGCATGGCCACCGTCGCGTATTCCATCTTGTCCTCGGCCCAGCTTTCGGCCACGTCACCCTGGACGAGATGCACGTCACGCACCGTATTCTTCACACCCTTGGTCGCGTTTTCGCTCAGCTCTTCGGCGAGATAGGACATGGCTTCGGGCGTGGTGATCCGGCGCAGTGCACCGTAGTCTTCCTCGGCATAGGCACGCTGCATTTCCTGCAGCAGCTGTTCGAAGCGCTCAAGATCCTTCGGCGTGATGCCGAGTTCATCGGCCGGTCCCGAACGGGCGGCAGAGGCGCTGGCCGCAGCACCGCCACCCAGCTTCGGAATCTGGAAGCTCGGACGCGGCTGGTCACCGCTCTGATTGTCGCGCGCCATCCCGCCAAAGCCGCCGAAACCGGGGCCGCCGCTGGGGCCTGATGCCGGCGCCTGGCGGTTGGCGAACATGCGCATGGCAAAGCGGATCAGGAAGAAGATCAGCAAGCCCTGCAGGAGCAGGCCGAGGAAGCCGAAGCCGCCGCCAAAGCCCGTGCCCATCAGCATGCCGAACAGGCCACCGAGCAGCAGGCCGCCCATCAGTCCACCGGCGAGACCGCCGAACAGGCCACCCGGACGCGCTGCCTGGTTGGCCGCCGTCGACTGGGCCGCACCCGGCTGGGTCGCATTGGTGCGCGGCGTCATCGTCCGCTCGATCGGAGCAGCCGGTGCCGGCGCCGTGCGGGTGATCGCCGGCTGATTGAAGGTGCGCGTACCACGGCTGCCGAAGCCGCCTGAAGCGCGACGGGCTTCAGCGAAATCGACGGCCACCAGCGTGACCATCATGCCGAGCGCGAGCGTCGCGAATATCTTTCCGTATTGCCGCATGGGTGTTTCCTGTCCTCCTCGAAACAGTCTCTATGCCCTTTTGAGGGCTTGGCTCCCATATGGAGAGAGCTCACCCTCTTTTGAAGAGTGAGCCCCGCAATTTCCATTGAATTTCAAGTGATCGGGATCAGCCGTTGAGCCAGAACTTGATGATCAGGCCGACGATCGTGATCGCAAGGACCCCGCCGGCCCAGAGGCCGACAAACCACAAAAGACGGCTCGCAATGAGACGCTTGTCCATCAGTGATAGCCCTCGTCCGGATTGAGCTTGCCGCGGAAAACCCAATAGGCATAGGCCGTGTAGCCCAGGATCATCGGCACCAGGATGACCGCACCGTAGAGCAAGAAGGCGAGGCTCTCATCGGGTGCCGCAGCCTCCCAGATCGTCAGCGAGGACGGCACGATGTAGGGATAGAAGCTAATGCCGATCCCGGCATAACCGAGCACGAAGAGCCCGAGCGCCGCGATGAATGGCCGCGCGTCATGTCCGGCCTTCAACCCCGAGACGATCAGGTAGAGGCAGCCAAGCACCAGGGCCGGCACGATGACAGAGAAGATCATCGTCGGATAACCGAACCAGCGCTCGAAATAGGGCGTTTCCAGGAACGGCGTCCAGAGGCTGAAAATCCCCATGGCCCCGACGGTTGCGAAGGAGAGCAGCAGGGCGAGAGAGCGGGCGCGCCTGCATATCTCACCCTCCGTCTTCATGACGATCCATGTCGCCCCGAGAAGGGCGTAGCCGATGACCAGCGCCAGGCCTGTGGCCACCGAAAACGGCGTCAGCCAGTCCCACCAGCCGCCGGCATAGGCGCGGTTCGTCAACCGGGATGCCCTGCACCAGCGCCCCGAGCGCGACGCCCTGCGCAAGAAGGCCGCAACCGATCGAGCCGACGGTGAAGGCCCAGGTCCCACCACGATGCGCCGCGCCGTTGCGATCGCGCCAGCGGATACTCGAAGGCGACGCCACGGAAGATCAGCGCCCAGCAGCATGGCAGGATGATGGGCGCGTAGAGCGCCGGCAGGATGGTCGCCATAGGCCGAGCGGGAAGACGGCAAGCAGACCTCCCGCCGCCCAAGCACCAGCCAGGTTTCGTTGCCGTCCCAGACCGGAGCGACCGGTGTTCATCATCGTGTCGCGCTCGTGGCCTCGTCCGGGATCCAGGAGAAACAGGATGCCGATGCCCAGGTCGAAGCCGTCCAGCACGACATAGGCGAAGCACCGCAAAGGCGATGATGACCGGCCCAGATGAAGGGAAGATCGAAGGTGAGCATCAGTTCGCCTCCCTCGGCGACCATGCTGGCGCAGCCGGCGTGATGCCGGCGGCCCGCATCGGACCATCGTCACGCTCCGGCATCGGCGATCACGCGGCAGGCTGGCCCATCAGCCGCAGGATGTAGATAGATGCCGGCGCCGAACACGATGAAATAGACGACGATGAAGGCCAGCAGTGAGATCGCCACGGCCGGCGCCTGCGAGCGGCGAGACCGACTCGGCCGTGCGCAGCAGGCCGTAGACCGTGTAGGGCTGGCGCGCCGACCTCGGTCGTGACCCAGCCGGCCAGCACGGCGACGAAGCCCGCAGGCCCCATGACGAGGGCGAGCCCGGTGCAGCCAGTGATTGGAATGCAGCGTTCCGCATCCTGCGCACACCAGAGCTGACCACACGCCGACGCCGCAGCATGGCAAAGTTCCGATCGCCGACCATGATCGCGGAAGGCCCAGAACACGATCGCGACCGGCGGCCAGTCCTTGTCGGTCAGGGACTCGTATCGAGGCCCGGCAAGCGGCGCGTTCGAGCGTCATGCTTCAGGATCAGCGCACGAGAGCTTGGGGATCTCAAGCGCGTAGTCGATCCTCTTCTCTTCCGTGTTCGGGATGCCGAACAGGATCAGCGGCGCGCCCTCCGGATGGCTGTCGAAATGGCCTTCCATGGCCATGACCTTGACCGGCTGATGCTCCAGCGTGTTGAGGCCATGCGCGTCGCCGGCCGCAATCTGGATCGGCGCCACGATGGCGGCCATGCCACATCGCCATCGAGAACATCACGCCGCGCGCCGGCGTTGGTGCCGGCTCGCGCAGCAGATGCCAGGCGCCGACCGCGCCGACGACCAAGCGCCGTCGTGAGATAGGCCGCGATGACCATATGCACGAGGCGATACGGGAAAGGACGGATTGAAGATGATCGTCCAGCCAGTCGGCCGGCTACGAACTGGCCGTTGGCGGTCGATGGCATGGCCCACCGGCGTCTGCATCCAGCTGTTGGCCGACAGGATCCAGAAGGCGGAGATGAAAGTGCCGACGGCAACCGGCGAGCGTGGCCACGAAATGCAGCGTCTTGGCCGACCCGGTTGCGATGCCGAACAGCATGACGCCCAGGAAACCGGCCTCGAGGAAGAACGCCGTCAGCACCTCGTAGCCCATCAGCGGCCCGATCACCGGGCCCGCCTTGTCGGCGAACACCGACCAGTTGGTGCCGAACTGGTAGGACATCACGATGCCCGACACGACGCCCATGCCGAAGGCGAGCGCGAAGATCTTCAGCCAGTACTTGAAGAGGTCGAGATAGACCGAGTCGGCCGGTCCACAGCCACAGGCCTTCGAGCACGGCGAGATAGCTCGCAAGCCCGATGGAAAACGGCGGGAAATATGATGTGGAACGATACGGTAAAGGCAAACTGTATGCGTGCCAGGAGTTGTGCGTCGAAGTTTTCGAACATCGGATGTCCTTTCCTTCTCTCCTCCCGGAGATGATAAACATCAACTATACCCTCGCACCGGCAAGGCAATGCGACAGCCCGCCATGCGTCAGTTCAACGCATAATATTTTTCATATGTTTCTAATCTAGCCCTGCTTCCGGCGACAAACGCAAACGGCGCGGGTTTGATCCCGCGCCGCCTTTCTCGATGATATCGAGAACGTCGATCAGTCGACGTTGAACACCAGCGGCTTGGCCTGCTTGACCGCCGGGTTGGCGGTGAGCTGGTCGAGAACCGCCTGCTCCACCGGGCCATCGACGTAGAGAAGCGCGATGGCGTCGCCACCTTCCTCGTCGCGGCCGAGCTGGAAGTTCGCGATGTTGACCTCGGCATTGCCCAGCGTGGTGCCGCATGAAGCCGATCATGCCGGGAACGTCGGTGTTGGAGATGTAGATCATGTTCGGACCAACATCGGCGTCCATGTTGATGCCCTTGATCTGGATGAAGCGCGGCTTGCCGTCGGAGAAGACGGTGCCGGCAACCGAGCGGGTCTGCTTCTCGGTGGTGACGGTGAGCTTGATGTAGCCATCATACACGCCCGTCTTGTCGCGCTTCACTTCCGAGACGATGACGCCCTTTTCCTTGATCATGATCGGGGCCGAAACCATGTTGACGTCGGCCACCTGCGGGCGGATGAGGCCGGCCAGCAGCGCAGACGTCAGCGCCTTGGTGTTCATGCCGGAGGTCACGCCGTCATAGAGGATCTCGATTTCCTTGATCGGGTTCTCGGTCATCTGGCCGGCAAACGAGCCGAGAACATCCGCAAGACGGATGAACGGCTTCAGGATCGGCGCTTCCTCAGCCGTGATCGACGGCATGTTGATGGCGTTCGAGACAGCACCCTTCATGAGATAGTCGGACATCTGCTCGGCGACCTGCAGAGCGACGTTTTCTTGGGCTTCCGTGGTCGAGGCGCCGAGATGCGGCGTGCAGACGACGTTCGGCAGGCCGAAGAGCGGGCTTTCGGTCGCAGGCTCCACTTCGAACACGTCGAAGCCGGCACCGGCGACATGGCCGGACTTGATGGCGTCGGCAAGGGCTGCCTCATCCACGAGACCACCACGGGCGCAGTTGATGATGCGCACGCCGGGCTTGGTCTTGGCAATGTTGTCCTTGCCGAGGATGCCGCGGGTCTTGTCGGTCATCGGTACGTGCAGCGTGATGAAGTCTGCGCGCGGCAGGAGTTCGTCCAGTTCGACCTTCTCGACACCCATTTCCTGGGCACGTTCGGTCGACAGGAAGGGGTCGTAGGCGATGACATGCATGCCAAGGCCGATGGCCTTCTTGCAGACGATGCCGCCGATATTGCCGGCACCGATGACGCCGAGCGTCTTGCCGGTGATCTCGACACCCATGAACTTCGACTTTTCCCACTTGCCGGCCTGGGTCGAGGCATCGGCCTGCGGGCAGCTGGCGGGCAACGGCAAACATCAGGGCGATGGCGTGTTCTGCCGTCGTGATCGAGTTGCCGAACGGCGTGTTCATCACGATGATGCCACGGCTTCGACGCAGCCGGGATATCGACATTGTCGACGCCGATGCCGGCGCGGCCGATGACCTTGAGGTTGGTCGCAGCGGCGATCAGCTTTTCCGTCGCCTTGGTGGCGGAACGGATGGCGAGACCATCATAGTTGCCGATGATTTCGGCGAGCTTTTCCTTGTCCTTGCCGAGCTTCGGCTGGAAATCCACTTCAACGCCGCGATCACGGAAGATCTGGACGGCGGTTTCAGACAATTCGTCGGATACGAGAACGCGAGGTGCCATGACGAGGCCTCCTTCAGAGAGTTCGTTTGAATGAGATGAGGAAATTTCGGGGCTCCGCCGCTGTGGCGGAGCCGAATTGATCAAGGATCAGGCGGCAGCCTTGGCCAGAGACGCCTTCTGCGTCTCATAGGCGAAGGAGAGCCACGGCATCAGAGCCGCCATATCGGCAGTCTCGATCGTGGCACCGGCCCAGATGCGAAGGCCGGCCGGTGCATCACGGTAAGCGCCGATGTCGAAGGCGACACCCTGCTTTTCGAGAAGGCTGGCAATACCCTTGGCAAAGGCGGCCTGAGCATCGGCGTCGAGTGCCGTGACGTCGGGATCAACGATCTTGACGCAGACCGAGGTGTTCGAGCGCGTCGCCGGGTCCTTGGCGAGGTTGGCGATCCAGTCGTTCTTCTCGGCGAAGTCGAAGATGACCTTGGCATTGGCGTCGGCGCGAGCGATCAGGGCTTCAAGGCCACCGATCGACTTTGCCCACTTCAGTGCATCGATATAGTCCTCGACGCAAAGCATCGACGGCGTGTTGATGGTTTCACCGACGAAGATACCCTCGATCAGCTTGCCGCCCGAAGTCATGCGGAAGATCTTCGGCAGCGGCCAGGCAGGCACATAAGTCGTCAGGCGCTCGACGGCGCGCGGGGAAAGGATGATCACGCCGTGACCGCCCTCGCCGCCCAGAACCTTCTGCCAGGAGAAGGTGGTGACATCGAGCTTGGAGAAGTCGAGATCCTGCGCGAAAGCCGCCGAAGTGGCGTCGCAGATGGTCAGGCCCTTGCGATCATCAGGGATGAAGTCGGCATTCGCCACGCGAACGCCCGAAGTCGTGCCGTTCCAGGTGAAGACGACGTCACGGTCGAAATCAACCTGGGTCAGGTCCGGCAGCAGGCCGTAATCGGCATTGAACTTGCGGACGTCGGCAAGCTTCAGCTGCTTCACCACATCGGTAACCCAGCCGGCGCCGAAGCTTTCCCAGGCGAGCATGTCCACGCCACGTTCGCCGAGCAGCGACCACATGGCCATTTCAACGGCGCCCGTGTCAGAGGCCGGAACGATGCCGATGCGGTAGTCCGCGGGAACGTTGAGAATTTCGCGGGTAAGGTCGATGGCCAGCTTCAGCTTTTCCTTGCCGACCTTGGCACGGTGCGAACGACCGAGCGGGGCATCGGAAAGCGCATCGAGCGACCAACCGGGACGCTTCGAGCAGGGGCCAGACGAAAAATGAGAGTTTGCCGGACGCGCGGCGGGGGCGATCACATCAGCCATATAGATACCCTTCCAGGTAATTAGCCTCTCGTTGGGGAGAGGTGTCCCGCCGTCGGAACTACTCCTGTCGCCCATATCAGTCAAGCGGGCTTGCGTCGCGATGAGCAAAATTTTTGTTCCGTCCGCGCCAGGGATGGCGCAGCCCCACAGCAAAGGCTGTCATCAATCCGTCATCCATCTGGCGCATCTGCCTCAAGTCCCACCGCCTCCAGTCCCGCCACCACGGAGCCAGCAACGATGTTTCCCCTGAGCAGCGCAATTCCGGGCCTCGTCTGGGCCTACCGGATCACCCCCGGCATGCGAAGCGAACGACTGCCGGCGGAATGCTCCATCGAGCTGGCACGGCCGGGGGATGGCTTCATCTGGCTCCACCTCAACCTGGCGGACGGACGTGTGCCGGCGTTTCTCGAACAGTTCCAGGCCCTGGCACCCCCGGCGATCGCAGCGCTTACGACCCATGACACGCATGCAGCACTATCGGTGGACGAAGGCCTGCTGTTCGGCACGTTGATCGATTTTCAGCGCGAATTCGATTCGACCACAAGGGACATCGGCTGGCTGCACTTTGCCCTATCCGGAAACTTCATCATCACGACCAGGCTGCAACCGATCCGCTCGGTCGACAAGGTCCGCGCGGCGGTCGAAAAGAACGCTGCCCGCTACACCTCGCCGCTTCAAATCTTCGAACTGCTCGTGGCCGAGTTTCAACGCGGGCTGATCGCCGTGGTTCTGGAACTGACGGAAGAACTGAACCAGATCGAAGACCATGTCTACGGCACGGAAATGCGCGACGAGCGGCGGCGACTGACACCCGTGCGGCGGCTGATCGTCAGGCTGCACGGACACTTGCGCACCATGCTGCTGGTCATGCGCCGGGCCGCGGCTGCCGATGACGAGGACTTGCCAGAGGAGATGGAAGACAGCCTCGCGCGTCTCGCAGCAAGGCTCGAAGCCGTTGATCAGGATGTCTATGCGCTGGCCGACCGGGCAAGGCTCCTGCATGAGGAACTCGATTCAAAGCAGAGCGCCGAGACGAACCGGCATCTCTACATTCTGTCGCTGATGACGGCGCTGCTCCTGCCGCCGTCACTGGTCACAGGCTTCTTCGGCATGAACACCACCGCCCTCCCCTTTGCGGAAGGTTTGCACGGCACCGCCTATGCCTTCGGCTTCATCCTGATCTCGGTGATGCTGTCCTGGTGGATCCTGCGCAGAACCGGAATTCTCTGATCCCAGACGCGCGAAAGGGCCCGATCGGGGCCCTTTCTGATCTGTGATGTTGGACATCGTGTCCGGGTTACTTGTAGACCGGCAGTTCCGGCGGCGGCTCGTAGGCGACGGGGGTTTCGCAAGCACCGAAGACATAACGGGCGCCAGCATGGACGCTGTGGCTGTAGAAGCCCTTGTCGTAGCCCGGACCGCCGTTGGAGGCGTAGCCGAACATGTCGGCACCCATGGTGTGGCGGAAGCGGTAGCCGAGATCGGCCTTGACGTTGCAGGTCACATCGATCGAGGCACCAGCCATGAGCTGATAGGCGAAACGCCAGCTGCCCTTACCGCCATGTTCGACAGTGGTATCGCAACCGCCGCCGTCATCCTGACACGACGTGTTTCGCAGCTTGTCCCACTTGACGTAGGATCCACCGATACCGCCGCCGATGTAAGGCGTAAAGTAAGCGTAGGTACCGAGGTCGACATAGGCGTTGGCCATCAACGTATAGGCTTTCAGCGCGGCCAAATCGCTTGATGTGCAGTTTTCAAGCGGGGAACCGCACTGGCCGGTCGTCGAGCCCTTGAAGTCAGACTTGAACATGTAGTCGAAGGTCAGGTCGGTACGCAGGTAGCTGTTGACCTGGTAACCGACACCACCGCCGACCCAAAAGCTGTCCTTGATCGACGAAGTCGTGAAATCGACTTCATTGTCGTTGCCGCCCTGGAAATACTTGGCGCCACGCAGCTTGTTGAAATTGTAGCCGAGATCGCCGCGCAGGTACCAGCCAGACGCTTCCGCAACAGCAACTTCCGGTGCATCGACATAGGCGGGCTGCGGTTCGGCCTGATAAACATCAGCGGCATAGGCAGCCGAGCTGGCGAGCAGGGCAGCCGTGACCGCGGCAAAAATGGTTTTCGTCATGACAGGATACTCCAAATCCCAGCGTTGTCGCGTCAGGGCGTCCCAAGCCAGACATCCTGAATTGGGACGGATAATGGAGTGGAAAGGTTAAGTTGCGATTAACTACAGATCTTAACTCTATGCCTTATCCATTTGCTTACCTTGATACTTGCAACCACATTGAGAGCAAAAGGAAAGGGCGCGGCTCCCTGGAGAACCACGCCCTGACCTTTCTCGAATAGGCTCGCCTTTCCGCCGCTCAGGCGGCGTGGCGACCCTGGCTGGTGCCCATGGCACCGAGATTGAACAAGCCCAGTCGCTGATCCATCTCGGCAGCCTCACCGGCGAGCCGGTGAATGGCGGCGGTCGTTTCCTCGACCATCGCGGCATTCTGCTGGGTCATGGCATCGAGCTGGTTCACCGATGTGTTGATATCGACCAGCGTCTGCGCCTCTTCCCGGGTGGATTCCATGATCTCGCCGATATGGCTGTTGATCGACAGCACGTGTGAACCGATGCCATCCAGCGCATTCCCGGCCCTTTCGACCAGCTTGACGCCGTGATCCACTTCCCCGCGTGACTTCGACAGCAGGTTGGCGATCTCCTTGGCGGCATTCGACGAGCGCTGCGCAAGTTCGCGCACCTCCTGCGCCACCACGGCAAAGCCCTTGCCACTTTCGCCCGCCCGTGCCGCCTCGACACCGGCATTCAGCGCCAGAAGATTGGTTTGGAAAGCGATCTCATCGATGACACCGATGATATTGGAGATCGACTGCGACGACCCCTGGATCGCCTCCATGGCAGCGATCGTATCGCGCATGATGAGACCCGACATCGCGGTATCGTCCTTCGCTGCGCGGGCAATCCGCTCTGCTTCTTCGGCACGCGCGATCTGCGTCTTGACGGCGCTGGTGATCTCCTGGATCGCCGTGGCGGCCTGCGAGATGGCAGCCGCCTGGCGCTCCGTCCGCTCGGCAAGCTGGTCGGCACCGGCGCGCATCTCCTCAGAGCCTTCGCGGACAGCAACAGAATTGCCGCCGATCCCGCCAAGCGTCGTGCTCAGTGTCTCGATTGCCTTGTTGAAGTTGGAGCGCAGACCTTCGAGATCAGCCGGGAAGCGGCGCTCGATCCGGAAGGCGAGATCGCCGGCAGCCAGTCTGTCCAGCCCCGTATCGAGGGTCTCGACGACCTCTTGCAAGGTCCGGGCTTCAAGGTCCCGCTCTTCCATACGCTGCCGACGCTCCTCCTCGGCGCGGGCCCGTTCGTCACGACGCTCGGCAGACTGCCTCTGTTGCTCGATGAGCGCCTGGCGAAAGCGCTCAAGCGCCCGCGCCATGCTGCCGATCTCGTCACGACGGTCCTGGTTTTCGACCGGTTGCTCGATCGCGCCATCGGCAACGGCACCGGTGAAGGCGACGAGACGGTCAAGCGGCGCAAACAGACGGCGGGTGAAGACCCATGTGGCCGCAGCGAGAATGGCAAGCGCGATCAGACCCGTGATGATCAGGATCGTCGCGATGCGGATCGAACCGGCTTCCAGTTCGGCCTTGGTCAGGCTCTCGGTCACCACGAAATCCTTGCCGGCAAAGCTGATCCGGCGGCCATAGATCACCGCTGCTCCCTCGGGGCGCTCACCGTCCTGAACGGCGATACTATCGCCGGAGATCGCAAAGTCGGCACGGACGTCGATCAGCTTGCCTGAAGCGTCGAGCGCAATGCCGGCCCCATTGCCCGACAGAATGGCGGCCGTCTGGCTGCTGCCGGCAATGATGCCCTTGGACAACAGGTTGACGAAGACCTCCGCCTTCACCTGGAACATCAGGCTGCCCTTGAAGCCGCCAAGTTTCACGAGGGGAACGGCGAAATAGATATCCGGCGCGTCCGCATCGGCACCGACGGAGAGGCCTGAGAAATTCACGCCGACGACATCGTCGACTGCTTTCGCGGCAGCCTCGGCGGACTGCTGGTAAACGCGTCCGAGCCCGGTCGCTGCGAAGTTGCCCTCCTTCAGGTTCTCACCGAAGGCTGGTCCCTTCTCGAAGGAATAGATGACATTGCCGTTCTGGTCGGCGATCAGCAGGTCGCTGAAGCTCGTGCCTGCAAGATAGGCGGCAACCTGGGCCTGGGTCGTCTCATGGGTGGAATAGTAGAAGCCGCTCGGCCCCTCCGGCTTGATCAGCTTCTCGCGCTCACCGGCCGGATGCGGGTTTTCGGTGACGAAGATGCGCTGCAGCTCCGCCTTGGCGTCGCCGGTGCTCTTGGCGATCGTGTTCCAGCCGCTCTTCAGGCCCGTCAGCGATTGCTGCAGTGTCTCGATCTTGGCGATCGATGCCGCCTGGTTTTCCAGCGCCTGCAGCTTCTCCGTGAGAAGATCCCCGCGGAAGGTGAGCGTGCTCGTCATCGCCTTTTCCGTCTGCTCGCCGAACAGCTGGCTGGAACTGCGATAGGCGAAGACGTTGAGTAGAGCGATGGTGATGAGTGTCAGCAGCAGAAAGACGGCAATGACTTTGAACGAAAGCGAATGGATGCGAGCTGTCATGGTTTTTGTTCCCGCTGACCGGCCGGACAAGTCCGGTCGCGGCCAGAATTTCGATCTGCTGCGAAACACAGCAGATTCCCCATTAATCCAGGAACAATCACTCTCGGCCCTTAATCGCCCGTAAAGATATTAGGCGAAACCCCGTAATACCAAGGGGTTCAGACAGGCTGTGCCGCGCGCTGCCGGAGGCCCGCAAAGAGCTCGACGGAACGCAGACGGGCGTTCAGATCGTGGACCGGCGTCGAGACGATGACTTCATCGGGTCTGACATCGGCGACAAAGCGGCCGAGCTTGTCCGCAGCCGTCTCCGGCGAACCTATGATCGCATAGCGCAGGGTGTGCTCAACACCGATGCGCTCGATATCCGACCAGAAGCCTTCCATCGTATCGACTGGACGCGGGAATGGCCGGCGGACGTTGCGGCGAAGGTTGACGAACTGCTGCTGGGCAGATGTGAACAGGCGTTCGGCCTCCCGATCCGTCTCCGCGATCGCCGCCATGGTGCCGACCATCACATAGGGCTTCTGCAACGAAGCCGACGGCTGGAACCGCTCTCGATAGATCTCGACCGCATCGAGGAGCTGATCGGGCGCAAAATGCGAGGCAAACGCGTAAGGTAGCCCAAGCGCGGCGGCGAGATGCGCGCTGTAGAGGCTCGACCCGAGAAGCCAGATCGGCACGTGGCTGTTCATGCCGGGCACGGCGATCAGACCGCCTTCTTCATCGGGCTCACCCATCAGGCGCTGCAGTTCCAGAATGTCGTGCGGGAAGCTCTCGGCACCGGCTTCCATATTGCGTCGGAGGGCACGTGCTGTGCGCATGTCAGTCCCCGGCGCACGGCCTAGACCGAGTTCAATGCGCCCGGGATAGAGCGCTTCCAGCGTTCCGAACTGCTCGGCAATCACGAGCGGCGAGTGATTGGGCAGCATGATGCCGCCGGAGCCGACACGTATTGTCTCTGTGCCTGCCGCCACATGGGAGATCACCAGTGCCGTGGCCGCACTTGCAATACCCGGCATGCCATGATGCTCGGCCAGCCAGAAGCGGCGATATCCGTTCTTTTCCGCCATCTGCGCAAGCTTGCGCGACGCATCCAGCGCCTCGCGAACCGAATGGCCCTCGGAGATGGGAGAAAGATCGAGAATGGAAAACGGTATCATGGCGGTGGCCCTGTTCTATGTACCTCCCTCATGTAGTCAGGCCCCGCCGAAGTCCCAAGAGGTGACGATCATAAATTATAATCACTTCGGTTGTTTTCGGTTTGTTCACATTTGACTGGCACACCAACCCACATCTGCATTAGGGTTTCGCATGACATCCACGATTCGCATCATAGGCATAGATCCGGGCCTCCGCCGCTGCGGTTGGGGAGTCATCGAGACGCTCGGCAACTCGTTGCGCTTCATCGGATCGGGCACCGTCACCTCCGACGGCGACATGGATCTCGCCTCGCGCCTTTGCCAGCTGCATGATGGTCTGGCCGAAGTGGTGCACGCCTACAAGCCCGACGAGGCAGCCGTCGAACAGACGTTCGTCAACAAGGATGCGGTGGCGACCCTCAAGCTCGGCCAGGCCCGCGGCATCGCCATGCTGGTCCCGGCCCGCGCCGGCCTGCCGGTCGCGGAATATGCGCCGAACGCCGTGAAAAAGGCCGTCATCGGCGTCGGCCACGGCGAAAAGCAGCAGATCCACATGATGCTGAAGATCCTGATGCCAAAAGCCGAGTTCAAGGGCAACGACGCCGCCGATGCGCTCGCCATCGCCATTTGCCACGCCCATAACAGGGGCGGCGACCGCATGCGCAAGGTGCTAGCCTCAGCCTGATTTGTTCTTGACTTGTTCCATTGGCGAATATAAGTAATACTTCAGAGGTATTACCATGCGCGTCACCGAAAAAGGCCAAGTCACCATCCCCAAGGAAATCCGCGATCGGCTTGGCATCAAGCCAGG
Organism: Allorhizobium sp.; assembly: GCA_965283865.1. Lineage (GTDB taxonomy): Bacteria > Pseudomonadota > Alphaproteobacteria > Rhizobiales > Rhizobiaceae > Allorhizobium. The sequence continues at coordinate 1,662,976 of CBDIQA010000001.1, read as the reverse complement.
TTCGGAAGTGGAATTCGTTGTTGCCGAGAAGGGCGTCATGCTCGTCAAGAATGGCGACGCAACGGATGCATTCAAGGACTTCGACGCCTGGGCAAGAAGTGTCCAGGGTGTCTTTGACACGAATGGAATGACAGCAGACGAATATGTCGATTGGCTGCGGGGACCGCGTGATGACCTCGACCGTCATTGACACCAATGCGCTGATTGATGTGCTGGGGCCGGGTAGCGAAACGCGTGCTTGGTCGCTTGATGCTATGAAGCGCTGCTTCCACGAAGGCCCTTTGGTGATTAACCCGGTCATCTGGTCGGAGCTTGCCGCTTCCCCTTTGAGCGAACTGCAACTCAGCCAGGCGCTCGATTGGCTCGACCTGAAGAGGGAGCCACTGTCCTACGAGGTTGGCTTCCGCGCTGGCAAGGCGCACCTGCTCTATCGAAGGAATGGTGGCCAGCGCGACCGCACCCTACCGGACTTCCTTATTGGGGCGCACGCAGCAGTGAGGTCTCACCGCTTGCTGACACGGGATGCGGCGCGGTATCGCAGCTATCTTCCCGACGCTCGACATCATCTCCCCCGAAACCCATCCCCTGTAACGCGACGGACGCTCCCATGATCGGCAAACTCAAAGGCACCATCGACGAGATCGGCGACGATTACGTCCTCGTCGACGTCCACGGCGTCTGCTACGTCGCCCACTGCTCCTCACGCACTCTGGGGCGGATCGGCTCTGCAGGGGAAGCAGTCGTCCTGTTCATCGAGACCTATGTGCGCGAAGACCAGCTGAAGCTCTTCGGCTTCATGAATGCGCTGGAGCGGGAATGGTTCAACCTCTTGCAAAGCGTCCAGGGCGTCGGCGCGAAGGTGGCGCTGGCCGTCCTCTCCACCCTCACCCCGTCGGAACTCGCCAATGCGATCGCGCTTCAGGACAAGGCCGCGATCTCCCGCGCCCCTGGCGTCGGACCGAAGGTAGCACTTCGCCTCGTCACCGAACTGAAGAACAAGGCACCTGCTTTCGCCGGCGAGGCCTCCGCCAATATCGGCCTCAAGCAGGAACTTGGCGAAGGGGTTGCCTCCGCCCCCGTCGCCGACGCCGTCTCCGCGCTCACCAATCTCGGCTATTCCCGCGACCAGGCCGCAAACGCCATCGCAGCGGCCCTGAAGAACGGCGGCGAAGGGGCAGACAGCGCCAAGCTGATCCGGCTGGGGCTGAAAGAGCTGTCGCGGTAGGAATTGGTGCAAGAACGAAATACTGTTATGCTACTCGTAAGAATTCCTTGAGGAGGTAAGACATGGGTGCATTTACCACGATGACCTCCAAGGGTCAGATTACGATCCCGAGTGAAGTGCGAGATGCGCTGAAGCTGGAACCAGGCACAAGGTTCTATGTCGCTGCCCGCAATGGCCAGGTGGTGGCGATCCCCAAAAACAAGAACCTGATGGATCTCGCCGGCATCGTCAAACTGCCACCCGGCGTAAGCTTGAGCCTGGAAGACATGGAGGCGTCTGTGGCCGACGCCGCAGCGGAAGACGATAAGCGCATCCTGGGCGAAACGGCAGAGCGATTGAAATGATCGGCGTCGATACCAACGTGCTCGTCCGATTTCTTGTCGAGGACGATCCAAAGCAAAACGCACTTGCACGCGATTTTTTCTCCAAACGAAGCGCGGAAGACCCGGCTTTTGTCAGCGCGATTGTTCTTGCAGAAACTGTTTGGGTTTTACGTCGGAATTTGAAGCTGCCCTTGGCAACCGTGTGCGACCTCATTCAAAATTTGTTGGCCGCGGATCGCCTCGTGGTGGAATTTACCGAGGAACTGGACGCACTCCTCTCTCAGAACACGCCACAATCAGATATCGCCGACTACCTGATTGTCTGGTCGGCCAAGCGTGCCGGCTGCAAGGCGGCCGTAACTTTCGACAGAACCTCGGCTGAGGCGATACCCGGCATGGAACTTCTCGCATGATCACCAACAACCCGATCCTGACACCGGAAAAGCGTGGCGAAGACCTCGATGCGGCCCTGCGCCCGCAGACGCTCGACGACTTTACCGGCCAGGCGGAAGCCCGCGCCAATTTGAAGATCTTCATCGAGGCTGCCAAGAACCGGGGCGAGGCGCTGGATCACGTGCTCTTCGTCGGCCCTCCGGGGCTCGGCAAGACAACACTTGCCCAGATCATGGCCAAGGAACTCGGCGTCAACTTCCGATCGACGTCAGGCCCTGTGATCGCCAAGGCCGGCGATCTCGCGGCTCTTCTCACCAATCTCGAAGAGCGCGACGTGCTCTTCATCGACGAAATCCATCGCTTGAGCCCCGCCGTCGAGGAAATCCTCTATCCGGCCATGGAGGACTTCCAGCTTGACCTGATCATTGGTGAAGGCCCTGCCGCCCGCTCGGTGAAGATCGACCTGTCGAAGTTCACCCTTGTCGCCGCCACCACCCGTCTGGGCCTTCTGACGACGCCGCTGCGTGACCGTTTCGGCATCCCGGTTCGGCTGAATTTCTACACCGTCGAGGAGCTGGAATCGATCGTCCGCCGTGGCGCCCGCCTCTTGAACCTGCCGATGACCGAAGACGGCGCCCGTGAAGTCGCCCGCCGGGCCCGCGGCACGCCCCGTATCGCCGGCCGTCTGCTCCGCCGCGTGCGCGACTTCGCCGAAGTCGCCCGTGCCGAGGCAGTGACCCGGCAGATTGCCGACGAAGCCCTGACGCGGCTGAATGTCGATAACATGGGCCTCGACCAGCTCGACATGCGCTATCTCTCGATGATCGCAGTCAATTTCGGCGGCGGCCCTGTGGGCATCGAGACCATCGCCGCAGGCCTTTCGGAACCACGCGACGCCATCGAAGACATCATCGAGCCCTACATGATCCAGCAGGGCTTCATCCAGCGCACCCCGCGTGGCCGTGTTTTGACAGCGACCGCATGGAAACACCTCGGCATGACACCGCCCAAGGATCTCGAAGCGGCGCAATTCCGGCTGACGCTCGAGGATGATTGAACCCGTGTCTAAGCGCACCCTCATCACCATCAAGGACGGCAAGCGGCGCTTCAACCACCGCATCGCCGGCCTCGCCTTCCGCGATGGCCATGTGCTGGTTCACCGCGCGACCCACGAGACCTTCTGGACTTTCCCCGGTGGCCGCGCCGAGATCGGCGAGACCTCGACGGAAACGCTGGTCCGCGAGATGCAGGAAGAACTGGGCGTGGAGGCCGTCGTCGGCCCCCTGCTCTGGATCGTCGAGAACTTCTTCGATTACGAAGGCAAGGCCTGGCACGAACTGGGTCTCTATTATCGCATGGAGATCCCGAACAGCTTCCCCTTCCACCCGACCGACATCATCCACCGCAATGAGGACGGCAAGAATTCTCTCGAATTCAAATGGGTGCCGGCGACGCGGCAAGCGCTGAAGGCCCTGGATATCCCGCCCTATTTCATCGCCGAAGAAATCGAGAACCTGCCGGCCTCCCCGAAACACGTGGTCTGGCACGATGGGGACCTAGACACGCCATGACAGAGGCCACACGGTTCATCCGCAAGCTCGCTTATGCCAATATGCTGGCCAACGACCGCCTGCACGAGGCCGTCTCGCAGCTGGAGACCGGAGAATTCGAGGCACCCCGTACGAGCTTCTTTCCCTCGCTCGTGGCGACGCTAAATCACATCCTGATCATCGACTGGTTCTACATCGACGCCCTCGAAGGCGGTGATCTTGGCGCGAAGGCCTGGGCCAATCAGATCCCCTTTCCGGACCGCGCCGACCTTCGCGCAGCGCAATTGGCATCCGACCGGCGCCTGCTCGCCTTTTGTCTGTCCCTAAGCGATCAAAACCTCGGCCGCCCTGTGAGTATCCATCGCACAGGCCGCATCCAGGTGGAGCGCTGCGACGACGTGCTCTCCCACCTCTTCCAGCACCAGACCCATCATCGCGGCCAGGCGCATGCCATGCTGTCAGGCGCCACCATCAAGCCGCCGCAACTCGACGAGTTCATCGTCGCCGATGACGCGGCAAGTCGTTCGGATGTTCTTCAGCGGCTCGGGATGACTGAAGCGCAGGTGATGAACCTGGGCGAAGCCTGACAAGTCGGCCGCGCCGCATCTGCCCAGCGCGTGCATCAGACAATCTGCATATCATAATGAAGCCACATGCCAGCCCCTTTTCCGTCCAGATACGCCAGTAATGAGGCGGCGGACCTAAGGTTAAGTGCGGCCCCTTAGGTCGACGCAATGAGTAATTCCTGATTTCACAGTCAGCATACGCCCGGCGTTTGCGGAAATGGTTCCGCGCGTCTGTAAAACTGGACAGAAGGAGGAAGTGGGGGGCCTCGCACAACCTGAAGGATTCCCGTTATGGGTCTCATGTACCTCATCGATACACTACGCCTCGATCCCGTCACATCCATCAAGACAGGGCTGCGTATCGTCCACTTCATAGGCCTTGCCTTGGGCCTGGGGGCAGCAACCGTTCTCGACCTGATGATCCTGAAGTTCTTCCTCAAGGGCAAGGTGACGTCCGACCAGTGGAATGTCTTCCATTTCGGCTCCCGCATCGTCAATGCCGGCTTGATCCTTCTCTGGATCACAGGGCTTGGCTTTCTCGCCTATTACAGCGCCTTCGATCCGATCCGGCTCGGCAATGAAAAGGTCTGGGCCAAAATGACGATCGTCCTCATCCTGACGATCAATGGGATCTTCCTGCACATGGCCGTGCTCCCCAAGGTGAAGGCGCAGATCGGACGCTCGCTGGTTGAGGGCATGTCGACCGGACAGCGCAGCCTGTTCTTTGCCTCAGGCGCTCTCTCGGCCACCTCCTGGTACGTCCCTCTGCTTCTCGGCGCGATGCCGCAGCTCAATTTCGTCGTACCGATGACGACGATCCTGCTCGCCTATGCCCTGCTGCTGCTTCTTGCCTTGCTGGCAACGCAGCTCCTCCTTCTGGCACTGGGAGACGACCGGCGCTCTGAGCTCCAGCCCAGCCTGCGCGATCGGTCGGAGCCGGTCATGGGGCTTGCCTGATCAAAACTGGACCGGAAGGCTGGCGCGCAAGGGCCGGCCTTCCAAGCAGCCGCAGTGCATGGCTGAAACGCGATCCCGGTTTGCGAAACTCCGGCACTTTCTGCTATGCGCCTTCTGACGAAATTACCGGGCTAGGCACCGAGCAGTGCCGCCCATGCAGGACCAGGGACGGCAATGTCTTCGATGGAAATATCGCTCTCCGGCAGGCTGACAGCAGATGGTCATCACCTGACCCAGCGCGTCTACTATGAAGACACCGACTTCTCCGGCGCAGTCTATCACGCCCGCTACCTGCATTTCATGGAGCGCGCCCGTACGGATTATCTCCGCTGCCTCGGCGTCGAGCAGTCGACACTCTTCCAGGCCTCGGACGAAGGCCTCGCCTTCATGGTCCACCGCATGGAGATCGACTTCAAGGCCCCTGCCCGCATGGACGACATCATCACGGTCGTGACCGTCACCGAAAAGGCCGGCGGCGCGAAGATGATCCTGCAGCAGGAGATCCGCCGGGACGAGCAGATCCTGATCGCCGCCAAGGTGGTTATCGCCGTCGTTAACCGCGCCGGTCGCCCCAGACGCCTGCCGGATGCACTCGCCAGACAGTTCCTCGCCTGAATTCACAAAGCCCTGATCAAGGCCCGTGGTAACCCCTTTTTAACCTTAATCGGGTCTTACTCGGCGCTTGGAAGTTTGTGCAGCGCACGCCTTCCTTTGACCAAATTTTCATCCCAGAAGCACTCTGGGAGCTAAGGCGGGAAAAGGGTTTCGGCGGCTGCGACCGCACAAGTTTTCCACCAGTAAAGCTCATGTCGCCGCCCGGTCCAACCCACCGGGCGTTTGGATTTCGGGGAATTGAAGGCGATGGAACAAGTTGGAATGGCGGCCGCAACCCATGACGTGAGCCTCTGGGGCCTCTTCATGCAGGCAGGCCTGATCGTCAAGTTCGTCATGATCGGCCTTTTGGCCGCATCTGTCTGGACCTGGGCCATCGTCATCGACAAATATCTGAGCTATGCCCGCGCCCGCCGCCAGTTCGACCAGTTCGAACAGGTGTTCTGGTCCGGCCAGTCGCTGGAAGAACTCTATCGCACGCTCGCCGAGCGCAACAACACCGGCCTCGCCGCCATCTTCGTTGCTGCCATGCGGGAATGGAAGAAGAGCTTCGAACGCGGCGCCCGCTCGCCGATCGGCCTTCAGATGCGTATCGACCGCGCCATGGACGTAACAATGGCACGCGAATCCGAAACGCTTGAATCGCGCCTGTCCTCGCTCGCCACCATCGGCTCAGCCGGTCCCTTCATCGGCCTCTTCGGCACCGTCGTCGGCATCATGACCTCGTTCCAGGCGATTGCCGGTTCCAACAATGCAAGCCTCGCGGTCGTGGCCCCCGGTATCGCCGAAGCGCTGCTCGCCACCGCTATCGGCCTGATCGCGGCTATTCCCGCCGTCATCGCCTACAACAAGTTCTCCGGCGAAGCCGGCAAGCTCGGCGCACGCATGGAAGGCTTTGCGGATGAATTCTCCGCCATCCTCTCGCGTCAGATCGACGAGAAGCTGCAGCCGCGCCAGGCGGCACAGTAAAGCCCGGAAGGCAGGAGACGCATCATGGGTATGTCGGTCGGATCGGGTAGCAAGGGTGGCGGACGCCGCGGACGTCGTGGCGGCAAGAAAGCCCTCGTCAGCGAAATCAACGTCACGCCCTTCGTCGACGTGATGCTCGTGCTGCTGATCATCTTCATGGTCGCCGCCCCGATGATGACCGTTGGCGTACCGATCGACTTGCCGCAGACCCAGGCAAAGGCGATGAGCAGCGAAAACCAGCCAATCACCGTCTCGGTCAACCCGGAAGGCGAGATCTACCTGCAGGAAACGGCCATCCCGATCGAGGAAGTCGTGCCGAAGCTGCAGGCGATCGCCTCCACCGGCTACAATGAACGAATTTTCGTGCGCGCCGATACCGCTGCCACCTACGGCATTGTCATGCAGGTCATGGCGCGGATCTCGTCCGCCGGTTTCACCAATATCGGTCTCGTGACCTTGCAGGAACAGCAGAATTGATCGGACGGACATGAAGGGCAGCCTCTTCACATCCTCGTTTCTGCACACACTGGCGCTCTCTGCAGCCCTGGTGAGCCTCGGCTCGCCTGAAAAGCTGGAGATCGCCCCGATGGAAACCCTCCCCGTCGACATCGTGCCAATCTCGGAATTCACCCAGATCCAGCAGGGCTCCAAGACGGCGCCGATGGCGGAGACATCCGCACCCGTGCCGACGAAAAAGCCGCCGATCGCCGAACCGGCTGAAAACTTCGGCGACAATGAAGTCGACCTGAAATCCCCGCCGACGCCGTCGCAGCGTCCGGTCGAGCAGGAAGTCGCGGCTGCACCGAAGAAGGTGGAAACGCCGGCACCGACGCCCGATCCGGAAGTGAACGAGGTGAAGGAAGTCGTGCCCGAAGAGACGGCACCTCCGCCAGAGCCCGAACCGAAGCCGACCGAAGAGGCCGTGCCCGAAGAGACGGTTGCCGAAGAGATCCCGCTTCCCGAGAAGGCGCCGATCCCGGCTGCCCGTCCGCAGCCAGAGATCGCCAAGCCGGCAGAAAAGAAGCCGCCGAAACCTGACGCCAAGAAGGACACGAAGGCCCAGGAAACGGCAAAGTCGAAGCCGCAGATGGAAAGCGACTTCAACGCCGATGACGTGGCAGCCCTCCTCAACAAGACCGACGCAGCTGGTGGCGGCGCAAAGCGCTCGACAGCACCAGAAGCGCTCGGCGGGAGCACCAATACCGGTGGCTCGACGCTGAGCCAGAGCGAACTCGACGCGCTGCGCGGCATCATCCAGAACAACTGGCTGATCACGCCCGGCATGGCCGATGCTGCCGATGTGCGCGTTCGCGTCACTTTCCGCCTCGACCAGAATGGCGAGCTCGTCGGCGAGCCGGAAGCGACCGCGACCGGCGGTTCACCGTCGGCTCAACAGGTTCTCATGAGCGGTGCCGTGCGCGCCGTTCGAAAGTCCGCCCCGTTCACCAATCTTCCCCCGGACAAATACGACGCTTGGTCTGAAGTTGTCGTCAATTTCGACCCCAGCGAACTGATGTAAGAGCTGAAAGGCTTGGTAAGCATGAAAACTCTCCTCCTCCGCATTCTGCTGGTCTGTGCCGGCATGGCAGGCGCCTTCGTGGCACCTGCAAACGCAGCCGTTGAAATCAACATCAACCGCGGCAACGTTCAGCCGCTGCCGATCGCGATCACCGACTTTATTTCCGCCGATGGCATCGGTGCCCAGATCTCTGCCGTGGTCGAAGCCGACCTGAAGCGTTCGGGCCTCTTCGCCCCGGTCAGCCGCGCCGCCTTCATCGAAAAGATCTCCAATCCCGACCAGCCTCCGCGCTTCGAGGACTGGAAGGTCCTGAAGGCAGAAGCTCTGGTGGTCGGTCGCATCGTCCGCGAGCCGGATGGTCGTCTGCGCGCCGAATTCCGCCTCTGGGACACCTTTGGTGGCCAGCAGATGACCGGCCAGCAATTCTTCACCGACCCGAAGAACTGGCGCCGCGTCGCCCATATGATCGCCGACGCCATCTATGAGCGCATCACAGGCGAAAAGGGCTATTTCGACACCCGCATCGTCTTCGTCTCCGAAAGCGGTCCGAAGACCGATCGCAAGCGCCAGCTCGCGATCATGGACCAGGACGGCGAGAACATGCGCCCGCTGACCAGTTCGAAGGACCTCGTGCTGACCCCGCGCTTCTCGCCGAACCGCCAGGAAATCACCTATATGTCCTTCGAGGGCGACCAGCCGCGCGTCTATCTGCTGCAGCTGGAGACCGGTTCTCGTGAGGTCGTCGGCAATTTCCCCGGCATGACGTTTGCGCCGCGCTTCTCGCCGGATGGCCAGCGGGTCATCATGAGCCTGCAGCAGGAAGGCAACGCCAACATCTACACCATGGACCTGCGCTCGCGCACCACGACCCGTCTGACCTCGACAGCGGCCATCGACACCTCGCCATCATACTCGCCGGATGGCAGCCAGATCGTCTTCGAAAGCGACCGTGGCGGCCGCCAGCAGCTCTACATCATGGGTGCGGACGGTTCCGGCCAGCGCCGCATCTCCTTCGGCGATGGTTCTTACTCGACCCCGGTCTGGTCTCCCCGCGGCGATCTGATCGCCTTCACCAAGCAGTCGGGCGGCAAGTTCTCGATCGGCGTGATGAAGACGGACGGTTCGGGCGAGCGCATCCTGACGACGGGCTTCCACAATGAAGGCCCGACCTGGGCACCGAACGGCCGCGTGTTGATGTTCTTCCGCCAGAACGCTGGCGCCGGTGGACCGCAGCTCTACTCGATCGACCTCACCGGTTACAACGAGCAGCTGGTAAAGACGCCGTCCTTCGCGTCTGACCCGGCCTGGTCGCCACTGATGGAATAGTGATCGGAAAGAGGCGCATTTGCGCCTCTTTCTCGCCGCAAACGGCCTGCAATCGCCATCTTCGACGCGTGATTTGACAGTTTGTTAACCATGATTGTTGGAAGCCGGTTAACCGCGATTGGTTAAGGTCCGGCAACCCTAACAGAGAATTCAAGGAGACCGGCGATGAGCCGCATTCATTCCCCGGCCACGAGCCGTCTGCAGAAAATGGCAACCAACCCGGCCATGATCGCATTTGCCGTGGCTCTTGCCCTCGCAGGCTGCGCCAACAAGAAGAACCTGCCCAACAGCGCTGGCGAACTCGGCCTCGGCGCCGGTGGCGCTGGTGCGGCAACCCCGGGCTCGGCCCAGGACTTCACCGTCAACGTCGGCGACCGCATCTTCTTCGACACCGACTCGACCGCAATCCGCGCCGATGCCGCCCAGACCCTCGACCGTCAGGCTCAATGGCTGCAGCGTTACCCGAACTACGCGATCACGATCGAAGGCCATGCAGACGAACGCGGCACCCGCGAATACAACCTGGCCCTCGGCGCCCGCCGTGCTGCCGCCACCCGCGATTACCTCGCGCAGCGCGGTGTTCCGGCTCAGCGCCTGAAGACCATTTCCTACGGCAAGGAACGTCCGGTCGCCGTCTGCGACGACATTTCCTGCTGGTCGCAGAACCGCCGCGCCGTCACCGTTCTCGGTGGCGCCGGCATGTGATCCGGTCCACCCGGCAATCACCAGCACGTGAAGGCGGCCCCTGGGCCGCCTTTTACTTTTCTCCATACTTTGGCCGAACTTGGTTGCTTTTTGCAGGCAATTGGGAAAACTCCTGTCGGCGCTGGTTCGGCGCAATTCGCCGCGAAAACAGGAAAAAGGAACATGAACAAACTTGTGATGGCCGCTCTGCTTGCGACGGCCTCGCTCATGGGACTGCATGGCAACGCGAACGCGTTCCAGCTGTTTCCAACATGCCAGTTCGGCCAGAAGACTGCGCCCGAACATTCGCCGAAGGCCGAGGTGCATCTCGCCCAGGCAACGGACCCGACCCTGCGTGTTCAGCAGCTTGAGGAAGAGATTCGCGCCTTGAACGGCCGGATCGAGGAAATGAGCTTCCAGCTTCTCCAGATGCAGGAAACCATCCGCAAGCAGCAGGAAGACAACGAGTTCCGCTTCCAGGATCTCGAAAAGAAGAGTGGATCTCTGACCCGTCCCGTCCAGGGCGGTCAGCAACAGGATTCCGTTGCCGAGATCATCACCGAAACACCGGACGTCGGCGCAACCGCCGACGCTTCCTCGGCCGGCCAGGCGCCGGGCCACGCGCCCGCCGAACAGACGCTCGGCTCGATCGCACTGGACGAAAGCGGCATGCCGGTTACGGCTACGCTCAATCAGGACGCCCTCGACAATGGCTCAACCGCCCTGCCCGGCGTCGACAGCGGCGTGACGGTTCCATCGACCACCGGTCAGGCCGCGCCTTCGCAGACCGCCTCGCTGAATTCCGAAAGCGACGTCTACCAGGTGGCCTATGCCCATGTGCTCTCCGGCGACTATTCGCTGGCCGAGAGCGAATTCCGGGATTTCATCGCCGCCTATCCGAGCAGTGCCAAGATCGCAGATGCCAATTTCTGGCTGGGCGAGGCCCTCTACTCCCAGGGCAATTACAACGAGGCGGCCAAGACCTTCCTCAACGCGCACCAGACCTACAACACCTCGCCCAAGGCGCCTGAAATGCTGCTGAAGCTCGGCATGTCGCTGGCTGCCCTCGACAACACAGAGACCGCCTGCGCCACACTGCGCGAAGTCTCCAAGCGCTACCCCAAGGCTTCCCGCGCCGTCGTTTCCAAGGTCGCGAGCGAACAGAAGCGCCTCGGCTGCTGATGGCCGCGCGCCGCGCGGCAGGTTCCCCTGTGCCCGACCTCTCGCCCGAAGCGGCGATCGAAGATTTCCTCCATGCCCTCCGCCGCCCGACGCGCCTGCTGGTCGCCATCTCCGGTGGCAGTGATTCGACCGGCCTCCTGCTTTCCCTGCAGCGCGCGATCGAGACGCAAAGCTTTCCCCACCAGCACACTCTTACGGCCGCAACCGTCGACCATGCTCTGCGCCCCGGTTCAGCCGACGAAGCGCGCGCGGTCGCCACCCTTTGCGAAAACCTTCGCATCCCCCATCGCATCACACGCTGGTCAGATGCGAAACCCGAGCAGGGTCTACCCGCCGCTGCCCGTCAAGCGCGTTATCGGCTCCTCGCTGACGTAGCCGACGCGCTCGGTGCCGATGCGATCGTGACTGGCCATACGCTCGACGACCAGATCGAAACCGTTGCCATGCGTGCCGATCGCTCGACAGAAGGCGCCCTTGGCCTCGCCGGCATGGCACCCGCTACGCTCTACGCCGGTCGTCTCTGGATCCTCCGCCCTTTTCTGCGCACCCGCCGCAGCGCGATCCGCACCTATCTGGATGGTCTCAGGCAAAACTGGATCGATGACCCCAGCAACGAAGATCCCCGTTATGAACGCATCCGCATTCGCCAGTCGGCACCAACAATCTCGCCCTCGGCAATCGAAGAGGCTGCTCGCAAACGAGAGGCCCTGTCCCTCCGCGCGGCGCAGTGGCTCGGTACTTCGGCAGAGGTCTTCACCGGTCCCGTTGTGAAAATCGCGCTTTCGGGCGACGCGGCTCCGTCAGCCGAAATCCGCGATCACGCACTCGCGGCACTGACAGCCAATCTCGGCGGCAAACCGCACCGGTCGGCGGCCACGAGCCTTGCGCGCCTTGCCGATGCACTCCACGCTGGCAACGATTTTCGGCTGACATTATCGGGCTGCCTGGTGCTGCGTCGTGGCAGGGACCTCTTTCTGCTGCGGGAAAGGCGCGGTTTTTTGCCGCTGTCCCTGCCGCCAACAGCCTCAATGGTTTGGGACGGGCGCTACCTTATCGAGAACCAAAGCAGAGGCGAAGTGACCATTACCGCCGGTCCGGCCGCCCAAATCATCCCCGAACTCCCCGGCGCAGTACGCTCCGCACTCGCCGCAAACTGCCCGCAAGTCATTGTGGGAAAAGAGCTTTCGGAAGAGATCGGCGACAGGATCACCATCACGCCACGCCTCTCGCTCTTCGCAGACTTCATGCCCGGCTTCGACCAGCCACTCGCCGATGCTATCGCCCGCATCCTGGGCGCGGAACCGGCCCGGCCCTCACCCATTTAAGACTTATTGACGGAAAACGATCTGCGAGGGTGCGTTTGCCTTGGCAAGGATGCGCCACGATCCTATGTTAGGAATAATTCTGCGGGGCTCCGTCCCGCACCACAGGTTCGGGGAGTTCAATGAACCCAAATTTTCGCAATTTCGCGCTCTGGGCGATCATCGCCCTTTTGCTGATCGCGCTGTTCAGCATGTTCCAGACGTCGCCGTCGCAGACGGCCTCGAGCGAGATCCCCTATTCGCAGTTCCTGCGCGAAGTGGACGCTGGGCGCGTTCGTGAGGTGACGGTCACAGGCAACCGCGTTCTCGGCAAATATGCCGAATCCGGCACAGCCTTCCAGACCTATGCGCCCGTCGTTGACGACAACCTGCTTTCCAAGCTGGAAGCAGAAAACGTCATGATCGTCGCGCGTCCGGAAACCGACGGCTCCTCAGGCTTCCTGAGCTATATCGGCACGCTTCTCCCCATGCTGCTGATCCTCGGCGTCTGGCTGTTCTTCATGCGCCAGATGCAGGGTGGCTCGCGCGGCGCCATGGGCTTCGGCAAGTCGAAGGCGAAGCTGCTCACCGAAGCGCATGGCCGCGTCACGTTCGATGACGTCGCAGGTGTCGATGAAGCAAAGCAGGACCTCGAAGAAATCGTCGAATTCCTGCGCGACCCGCAGAAGTTCCAGCGCCTCGGCGGCAAGATCCCGCGCGGCGTGCTGCTGGTTGGCCCTCCGGGCACGGGTAAGACCCTGCTCGCCCGCTCGGTTGCTGGCGAAGCCAACGTTCCGTTCTTCACCATCTCGGGTTCTGACTTCGTCGAAATGTTCGTCGGTGTTGGTGCAAGCCGCGTCCGCGACATGTTCGAACAGGCGAAGAAGAATGCACCTTGCATCATCTTCATCGACGAAATCGACGCCGTCGGTCGCCATCGTGGCGCCGGTCTTGGCGGCGGTAACGACGAACGCGAGCAGACGCTGAACCAGCTGCTCGTCGAAATGGACGGCTTTGAAGCGAACGAAGGCATCATCCTGATCGCCGCGACCAACCGTCCCGACGTCCTCGACCCTGCCCTTCTGCGTCCGGGCCGTTTCGACCGCCAGGTCGTCGTGCCGAACCCTGACATCATCGGCCGCGAGCGTATCCTCAAGGTGCATGCCCGCAACGTTCCGCTGGCACCTAATGTCGACTTGAAGGTTCTCGCCCGTGGCACGCCCGGCTTTTCTGGTGCGGACCTGATGAACCTCGTCAACGAAGCCGCCCTGATGGCCGCCCGCCGCAACAAGCGCGTCGTCACCATGGCCGAATTCGAAGACGCCAAGGACAAGATCATGATGGGTGCGGAACGCCGCTCGTCCGCCATGACCGAAGCCGAAAAGAAGCTGACTGCCTATCACGAAGCCGGCCACGCCATCACTGCTCTGCAGGTGCCGGCAGCCGACCCGCTGCACAAGGCAACCATCATTCCGCGCGGCCGTGCGCTCGGCATGGTGATGCAGTTGCCTGAGGGCGACCGCTACTCGATGAGCTACAAGTGGATGGTCTCGCGCCTTGTCATCATGATGGGCGGCCGCGTCGCCGAAGAGCTGACCTTCGGCAAGGAGAATATCACCTCTGGCGCCTCCTCCGACATCGAGCAGGCAACCAAGCTTGCCCGCGCCATGGTCACCCAGTGGGGCTTCTCCGACGTGCTAGGCCAGGTCGCTTACGGTGAAAACCAGCAGGAAGTCTTCCTCGGTCACTCCGTGTCGCAGTCGAAGAACGTCTCGGAATCGACTGCCCAGAAGATCGATATGGAAGTCCGTCGCCTGATCGACGAAGCCTATACCGAGGCTCGCCGCATCCTGACCGACCACCACGACGCCTTCGTCGCGATTGCGGAAGGCCTCCTTGAATACGAAACGCTCTCGGGCGAAGAGATCAAGGCGCTGATCCGTGGCGAGAAGCCGTCCCGCGACAGCGGCGACGACAGCACCCCGAGCCGCGGCTCGGCCGTGCCTTCGACGGGCCGCAAGGACGTGACCAAGGGCGGCGAGCCGGAAGGCGGCCTGGAGCCGCAACCGCACTGAGCCGAACGACAGATCCGGAAAAGGCCATCCCCGCGGTGGCCTTTTTTCTTTATGGCGGGATCGCGCCGTCAGATTTCAGTGGACGACAGCACGACCGGTAACGCGCTGTAATCGATTTTAGCGCTATTTTACGTGTCCTTTACCGCGTTCTGTGGCATGAGCAGCCAACCAAGGGATCTCCGCGCAACCGCTCGAGACGACAGACGTTTCGCAGCCGCTGAGATAAAAAGGACTTGAAGGAACACCTGATGACACGTCGCTACTTCGGCACGGACGGCATTCGCGGCCTTTCCAACCGTTTTCCCATGACACCGGATCTCGCGATGCGTGTCGGCATCGCCGCCGGCACGCTCTTCCGTCGTGGGGGCCACCGCCACCGCGTGGTGATCGGCAAGGACACGCGCCTGTCCGGCTACATGCTGGAAAACGCCATGGTCGCCGGCTTCACCGCGGCGGGCCTGGATGCCTTCGTTCTCGGCCCGATCCCGACGCCTGCCGTCGCCATGCTGACCCGCTCGCTGCGCTGCGACCTTGGCGTGATGATCTCGGCCTCGCACAATCCCTTTGCCGACAACGGCATCAAGCTCTTCGGCCCGGACGGCTACAAGCTCTCCGACGAGCTTGAGCTCGAAATCGAGGATATGCTGGAGAAGGATATCTACGGCCAACTCGCCTCTGCCCACGACATAGGCCGCGCCAAGCGTTATGACGGCGTGCAAGACCGCTATGTCGAATTCGCCAAGCGCACCCTCCCCCGCGACGTGACCCTCCACGGCCTGCGCGTGGCAATCGACTGCGCCAATGGCGCGGCCTACAAGGTGGCGCCCGCCGTGCTTTGGGAACTGGGCGCCGAAGTCGTCACGATCGGCAACGAACCGAACGGCACGAACATCAATCTCGAATGCGGCTCGACCCACCCCGAAACGCTGCAGAAGAAGGTCCACGAGACACGCGCCGACATCGGCATCGCGCTCGACGGTGACGCTGACCGCGTGATCATCGTCGACGAAAACGGTGCCGTGGTCGATGGCGACCAGCTGATGGCCGTCATCGCCGAGACCTGGGCACAGGATCAGATGCTGCGCGGCGGCGGCATTGTCGCCACCGTCATGTCGAACCTCGGCCTGGAACGTTTTCTCGGCGAGAAGGGTTTGACGCTCGCCCGCACCAAGGTCGGCGACCGCTACGTCGTCGAGCACATGCGCAACCACGACTTCAACATTGGCGGCGAACAGTCGGGCCATATCGTGCTCTCCGACCACGGCACGACCGGCGACGGTCTCGTGGCCGCCTTGCAGATCCTCGCTGCCGTCAAGCGCACCGGCAAGACGGTGAGCGAGCTCTGCCATCGTTTCGAGCCGGTCCCGCAGCTTCTGCGCAACGTCCGCTTCTCCGGCGGCAAGCCGCTCGAAGACGCGACCGTGAAGCAGGCGATCGCCGATGCCGAGGCAGAACTCGCCCGATCCGGCCGCCTCGTCATCCGCCCCTCCGGCACAGAACCGCTGATCCGTGTGATGGCCGAGGGTGACGACCGCGCCCAAGTCGAGCGCATCGTCAATGATCTCGTCGACGTGATCGCCAGCGTCCGCAGCGCTGCCGCCTGAGTCGTTCGCCAGGATTGAAACACAAAAGCCCGGCTGCATTCGCAGCCGGGCTTTTGCATGTGTGAATTGGCTTGTAGGAATCAGGCCGACAGCTTGGCCATGACTTCGTCAGAGACTTCGAAGTTCGAATAGACGTTCTGCACGTCGTCATCGTCTTCCAGCGTGTCGATGAGTTTCATCAGCGACTGCGCCTTTTCCTCATCCACCTCGATCGTGTTCTGCGGCTTCCAGATCGCCTTCACGGATTCGGCGCCACCGAGCACCGCTTCCAGCGCCTTGGAGACTTCGTTGATGTCTTCGAAGGCGCAGTAGATCGTGTGGCCGTCTTCATCGGAAACAACGTCTTCGGCACCGGCTTCGATCGCCGCTTCCATGACCTTGTCGGCATCGCCGACAGCAGCCTTGTAGGTGATCTCGCCGACATGGTCGAAGGAGAAGGATACCGAACCGGTTTCGCCGAGTGCACCACCGGCCTTCGAGAAGGTCGAGCGGACGACGGACGCCGTGCGGTTGCGGTTGTCGGTCAGCGTCTCGACGATCACGGCGACGCCGCCCGGACCATAGCCCTCGTAGCGGATCGCGTCATAGGTCTCGGCATCGGCACCAGAGGCCTTCTTGATGGCGCGCTCGATGTTGTCCTTCGGCATCGACTGTGCCTTGGCGTTCTGCACAGCGAGGCGAAGTGCCGCATTCATCGCTGGGTCAGGCAGACCGGTCTTTGCAGCCACCGTGATTTCGCGCGCGAGCTTGGAGAACATCTTGGAACGGATACCGTCCTGCTTCCCCTTGCGGTGCATGATGTTTTTAAACTGTGAATGGCCAGCCATGGCACCCCTGATCAGGTCTGTATGTTGGGAATGGGCGCCTTATACGGGCGAAATCCGCCCGGTTCAAGGGTCATCAGACCTCCGAGAAGTCGGTCTCGGGTGAGGAACATCTCACCGTCGAGTTCGTTGCCTCCACGGCAAAACCGTAGGAGACAAAACATGGCAAGCTTTACCGAAGCCAAGGAAAATCCCGTAGAACAGCTCTGGGATGAGATCGACGACATTCATGCAGGCATGCTCGGCCTGATGGGCGGCAATATGCATATGCAGCCGATGGCCCCAAATGCGGATCGCAAGCGCAATGCCATCTGGTTTTTCACCAAGACCGACAGCCATCTGGTACAGGCCCTGCGTCCCGGCAGCCGCGCTCACTTTTGCGTCGTCGGCAAGGATCATGACTATCATGCCTGCCTTGCAGGGACGCTGACGGAAACAAAGGACTCGGCGAAGATCGATCAATACTGGAATTCGGTCGTCGCGGCATGGTACGAGGGCGGGAAGTCGGATCCGAAGCTCACCCTTCTGGAACTCAAGCTGGATGACGGTGAAATCTGGGCCTCGACCAACAGTGCGCTAAAGTTCGGCTGGGAAATCGCCAAGGCGAACATGAGCGATGAAAAGATGCCGGATGTCGGCGTACACCGCGAGGTCCGCTTCGCCTGAGGCGCATGCCGGGTACTAGACCCCCTGAAGAACGAGGATCAGCGGCTTTCTTGGCAGTGACCGCATGGACACGGTAAAGCCGCGGTTCTCGGAAATCTGCGTATCGAAACTGTCGTCGAACATCGAGAGGAAGGTCTCGATCGGCGGACCACGGCGATGCATGGGCAGGATCACGGCGGAACGCAGCCGCTTGACGATCCGGCTCATGCTGTCGGCTCCGAGCGTCAATCCGCCATCCACCGGCACCATCAGGATATCGAGCCTTCCGATCTCGCCATAGTGGGTATCGGTCAGCTCGTGATGCAGGTGCCCAAGATGCCCGATGCAAAGCCCCGCCACCTCGAAGATGAAGATGGAATTGCCATTCGGCTCCATCTCCCCTCCCCAGCTTCTGATATCCGTGGGGACATTGCGCACATAGGTGTCGCCAACGACCAGCCTGTGCTCGATCGGCTGACCGGGCTGCGTCTCGTTCCAGCCCTGCAGAACGGCGCCGATCGCCGGATCCGGGTTCAGCGTGTAATGGCTTGAATGCGCCTTGTTCATCGTCACGACATCGGGCGTGCGTGACGTCCTTAGCCATCCGTTGAAGTCAGTGGCAATCGAAATGCCGCCGGGCGTATCGATCTGGAAGGTTGAGTGCCCCACAAAAGTGATGACCACGTCTTCCTGCACCTGCGAGAGTGTCAGCGCCGGAGCCCCTGAGGCAGGCGGGGTGAAATTCGCATATTGAACATTCGGGATCTTCTCGGCGATCAGTTGACACTGGCTGACCTGTGGCCGATTGGCTTCCTGTGCAAACACGCTGCCGGCCAAAGCCGTGAACGCCATCGTGGACAACACCAGTCTCAGCATCATGCCGCTCCCTGCACCGTCTTCGCTGCGGCTCAGAATGCGGGAGCGTCGGGAAAGCGTAAAGCGGCCTCCCCGTCTGCGAGCGTCACAATGGCGTTATCTCAGGGGGCTTAGGCCCAGAACGGCGGGATCGTCTCGGCGAGGCGCGGTCCAAGCCGCAGCGGCGCGATCTTTTCGGCAAGCCCCGTTGCATCGGAAATCTCGACGCCAACGCCGCAGATCGTTGCCGGACCGCTCGCCGCCTCAAAACGCCCCTTCGGCATCTTGGAGATGAAGCGGTTGAGTGGCTCTTCCTTCTCCATCCCGAGTGACGAGTCATAGTCACCGCACATGCCGGCATCCGACATATAGGCCGTGCCACCGTTCAGGATCTGGTGGTCGGCGGTCGGCACATGCGTGTGGGTGCCGACGACAAAGCTCGCACGGCCATCGACGAAATGCCCGAAGCACTGCTTCTCGCTTGTCGCCTCCGCATGGAAGTCGAAGACGATGACGTCGGCCTGTTCCTTGAGCGGACAGGCCGCCAGGATCGTCTCGGCCGACTTGAAGGGATCGTCGAGCTCGGGATGCATGAAGACGCGGCCCATGATGTTGGCGACGAGCACGCGCGCGCCATTGCGGGCATAAAACAGACCGGAGCCCTTGCCCGGTGTGCCGGCGGGATAGTTTGCCGGGCGCAGGAACTGGTCGTGACGCGTGCAGAAGGAGACAGCCTCCTTCTGGTCCCAGACATGGTTGCCTGTGGTGACGACATCAGCCCCGGCATTGATCGTCTCGAGATAGATATCCTCGGTGATACCGAAGCCGCCGGCAGCGTTCTCGCCGTTGACGATGACGAAATCGAGCTTCAGGTCGGAGATCAGGCCCGGCAACCGCTCCCATACAGCCGTACGTCCGGTCTTGCCCACCATGTCTCCGAGGAACAGAAGTCGCATTTTCGTCCAATCACTCCATGAATCTTTTGAGGCCGCTTTCGGTCAGCACGGCCTCTAGCCGGACATCATGGGCCTCGAAGGGCACTTCTGCCACCTCCTGACAGTCGAATGCAATGCCGATCAGCCGCGGATGCCGGCCTTTTTCCCTCAGACGGGCGATTGCGCGGTCATAATGGCCCGCACCATAGCCGATCCGGTTGCCGCCGGCATCAAAGGCGGAGAGCGGAACCAGAAGCAGATCAGGGTCGAGAACGGCTGCCTCCGGCCCCGGACCACGGGTGCCGAACCCGGTATTCACGAGTTCTGCACCGGCCACGAGTTCGCGAAAGACGATCGTCTCCTTGTCCATGACGACTGGCAGGCAAAGGCGCGCGCCCCGTGCCTTGAGCCGCGCCATCAGCGGGCGGATATCCGCCTCGGAGCGGATCGGGAAAAAGCCCGACACCACGAGCCCCGGCTCCATCTCCAGAGCATCGCCGGCATGGTCTGCCATCGCGAGGCTGTGCTCCAGCCTCAGCTCCGCCGGGATCGCATCCCGGAGCGCCAGTCGCGCCTTGCGGATTCCGGCCTTCAATTCCCGCTTTTCCACCACTTGCGGCCCCTTTCTTCGCAACCTCGCCAAATATGGGGAGGTGAGATACCCGAAAATCGTATTTTTGCCCTTCGTCAACTTGGTTTTAAAATTTTTAAAAAAACCAAGGATTAACTCAAAGCGCTTAGACTAAAAACCAGACAACGTTTAGGGGGCATTTTTATGCAGATCTTTTCGCGCTTCGGCATCACGAAAACAATCACCGCGACGACGGTCATGATCCTGATCGCGGCGCTAGGAGCCGTGGCGTGGGTCATCTCCGGCAGCATTGAGACGCGCATCCAGCAGCAGGCGATTGCCGGCCAGGACGCAAGCCTTCGTACCGCCGCTACCATCATCGAGCGTGATCTTCCGGGCACCAAGGTGACCTGGGCAAAGGACGGCAATGTCGAGCGGATCGTGATGGAAGGGATCCCGAAGGAATTCACCGAACACACGATGATCGACACGATCGGCCGCATGACCGGCCAGACGGCGACGATCTTCGCCTGGGACGCCGAGAGCAAGGACTTTTGGCGCCGCACTACCAACATCATCAAGCCTGATGGCAACCGGGCCGTCGGCACGGCTCTCGGCCAGACCGGCGCCGTCTATCCCTTCTCGGTCAAGGGTCAGGTCTATCGCGGCGAAGCCGTCATCCTGGAAACGCCCTACTATACCATCTACCAGCCGATCTTCTCTCCGGCCGGTGACGTTCTCGGCATCCTCTATGCCGGCGTTCGCAAGGCCGACATCAACAGCATCGCCACCGAGATGACCTATGCCATCGGCACGACAGCCCTGATCGTGCTTCTGATCGCGGCCACGCTCGTGTCACTGCTCGTTCGCCGCATCGTTGGCTCGCTGCCCCGCCTGACCGCCGTTGCCGACCGCCTCGCCTCCGGACAGCTCGAAACTTCGGTTCCCGATCAGGAACTGAAGAACGAGGTCGGTGCGCTTGCGCGCTCGATCAACGTCTTCCGCGAAAGCGCCATCCAGAAAATCGAAATCGAGCGCCGCGCAGCAGACGCTGCTGCCCAGGGTGAACGGGACCGCGCCGAGAACGAGAAGGCGAAGGCTGAAGACTCGCGCATCGTCCAGGAAGCCGTCGACGTCCTGGCTGACGGCCTCGGCCGTCTGGCAGATGGCGACCTCGTTGTCGCGCATCGATCGACCCCGTTTGCCGGCGACCTCGAGCGCCTGCGCGTCGACTTCAACGCCTCCGTCGAGAAGCTCAGCAGCACGCTTGCTGAAATTCGTGTCGAAACCAGCGGCATCGAGGCAAGCTCCGCCGAAATGCGCTCTGCCACCGACGATCTCTCGAAGCGTACCGAACAGCAGGCTGCCTCGCTGGAAGAAACCTCCGCCGCTCTCGAACAGATCACCTCGACGGTCCGTGGCTCGTCTTCCAAGGCCGACGAAGCGGCGACCATGGCAACCAAGGCACGCCAGAGCACCGAGAATTCCAGCAAGGTCGTCTCGAACGCGATCGAGGCGATGAGCCGCATCGAGCAGGCCTCGAGCGAAATCTCGAAGATCATCAACGTCATCGACGAAATCGCCTTCCAGACCAACCTGCTGGCGCTGAACGCCGGTGTTGAGGCCGCGCGTGCCGGTGAAGCCGGCAAGGGCTTCGCCGTCGTCGCCCAGGAAGTCCGTGAACTGGCGCAGCGGTCCGCAAATGCTGCCAAGGACATCAAGGCACTGATCAACAAGTCGGGCGAAGCCGTCGCCGGCGGCGTCTCGCTGGTCCAGCAGACCGGCAACGCTCTGGGTGAGATCTCCACCCAGGTGGCCGTCATCAACGACCACATCACGTCCATCGCGTCTGCTGCACGTGAACAGTCGACTGCGCTCAACGAGATCAACGGCTCGGTCAACCACATGGACCAGTTCACCCAGAAGAACGCCGCCATGGTGGAAGAGGCAACCGCCGTCACGCACCGCCTTGCCGACAGCGCCCGCAATCTCGCTGGCCTCGTCTCGCAGTTCCGCATGGCCGGCGCGGCAACCTCTGCAGCCCGCTCGTCTTCTGCACCGACCTACTCCGCATCGGCACCTGCCTACCGCCCGGCGGCACGCCCAGCTGCTGCTGCAGCCGAAACCCGGCCCGTTGCCTCCCCGGCCCGCAAGATGGTCGGCAACCTCGCCAAGGCATTCGGCGGCGGCAACACGGCCGCAGCCGCATCGCAGGACAACTGGGAAGAATTCTGATCCCAGCCGCCCAACCAACAAAAAGCCGTCGCGAGCGATCGCGGCGGCTTTTTTGTATGATTTCGATGAGATGAAAAGGTGCGATCCACGGCAACCGATGGAGATTTACGATCCTGGGTGCCTACAAACGTAGGTGGGCGCCATATGTCCGAGCCCACGGGCCCGGCCAGGGACAGCTCCCTTTGGATCGAGTATGGCCCCAGGGATTGTGGTTCCTGTCGTGAGGCGCAGACCGCAATTCAGATATAGGCGCTTCGCAGGCAATGCGCCAGTGGGCTCGGCAAATAGTCCTCAGGCCTGAGGCTGGGGCGCGGGCCGCTGGGTGAGTTTGCGGGTAATGCCGTTCAGACGCTCTGCAAGATCTGATATTGCATGCGCCACGGCTTCTTCGCGGTGATGCACGCCTGAAAGGACCGTATCGCGCCCGTCGCGGAACCCGGCAAGTTCGGCTTCGGCGGCCGCCAGACGGCGATTGATTTCCGCCATCTCGTCCATGACCATGATGCCGGCCATGACGGTGATCCGGAGATCGCCGATTTCGCCGAACTGTCCCTTGAGATGGCTGACATAGCGATCGAACTGGCTCGCAAGCTCGGTGAGATGAGCCTCCTGGCCCTCCTCGCAAGCCATGCGATAGGCTTTTCCGTCGATCGTGACTGTCACCTGCGACATCGGCCTTCCAACTCTTTCTCACGCGCGGCGTTCTGACGCCGGAAGCAACTAACGCTGTTGTCGACCGTTCAGCGGTCGAGCACCGCCCGGATCGTTTCCATCGCCGTGACAAGACGGCGCGAAACCTCGCGGTTGACCTCCTCGAGGCGGTTCGCCCGAAACTCCGACTGGTCGAGCTCCTGGGCAAGACGCGCCCGATCGGCATGAACGCGCCGAACCTCGCCGTCGATCTCCGTGCTCTCGCGCTCTGCTTCGAAACGCATGTCGACAGCATTCTCCAGCCCGGCGACAGCCTGACGTAGCGCTGCGAGCGCGGCATCAACCGAATTTTCCGCCGGCATTCGTTCGCCCCTGCCTCAGTGATGTCTGTTCGCTACACGAATCGTCTTGGCCGCCCCGACCATGTGTGCCGGGACAGTAAGCCCCGGGCTTGCCGCGCGTCAATAAAGCGCGGGCCCTTGGAAGAAGCCAATTCTGTGGAAGACTGTCCCGATTTGCTGCTCCCGAAGTCATCTTCGGAACTCGCACAGGAAAGAGGCAAAGAGATGTTTTCTTGATCCCAGAAACGCCCGAAGCCGGCCCATTTGTTGACTTGCGCGATGCACCTGCTAAGGATCACCCCCGTTCAGACGGCCCGTCCCGGCAGGCCGTATCTCGAAGCCCCGGAACAAGCGGAAAAGCCATGATTTCTCCCGAAAAACATCAGCGGATGGCGAATGCGATCCGTTTCCTTGCCATGGATGCAGTGGAAAAGGCCAATTCCGGCCACCCCGGCATGCCGATGGGCTGCGCCGATGTCGCGACCGTACTTTTCACCCGCTACCTGAGCTTCGACCCGAAGAACCCGCTCTGGCCTGACCGCGACCGTTTCGTGCTGTCGGCCGGCCACGGCTCCATGCTCATCTACTCGCTCTTGTATCTGACCGGCTACGAGGACATGACCATTGAGGACATCAAGCACTTCCGCCAGCTCGGCTCCAAGACGGCCGGCCACCCGGAATACGGCCACGCCAGCCGGCATCGAGACCACCACCGGCCCGCTCGGCCAGGGCATCGCTACCGCCGTCGGCATGGCACTCGCCGAAAAGAAGCTCGAAGCCGAGTTTGGTTCGGACCTGCAGAACCACTACACGTACGTGCTCGCAGGCGACGGCTGCCTCATGGAAGGCATCAGCCAGGAAGCGATCACGCTCGCCGGCCACCTGAAGCTCAACAAGCTGATCGTCTTCTGGGACGACAACGGCATCTCGATCGACGGCGCGATCTCGCTGGCCGACTCGACCGACCAGCACGCCCGCTTCCGCGCAGCCAACTGGAACACGATCGCCATCGATGGCCACGATCCGGAAGCGATCGCCGCTGCCATCGAAACCGCCAAGAAGTCCGACAAGCCGACCATGATCGCCGCCAAGACCGTGATCGGCTTCGGCGCTCCGAACAAGGCCGGCACCCACAAGGTTCACGGCTCGCCGCTCGGCGCCGACGAGATCGCCGCGACCCGCAAGGCACTTGGCTGGAACGAGGAAGCCTTCTCGATCCCCGCTGACGTGCTCGACGCCTGGCGCCTTGCCGGCCTGCGATCGACCAAGACCCGCAAGGACTGGGAAGCCCGCCTCGCTGGCGCCGACGCCGAGAAGCGCGCCGAATTCAACCGCCGCTTCGCTGGCGAACTGCCCGGCACGCTCGCCGGCGCGGTCGACGCCTACAAGAAGAAGCTCGCTGAAACCAAGCCGACGGTTGCAACCCGCAAGGCGTCTGAAGATGCCCTCGAAGTCATCAACGGCGTCGTCACCGAAACGCTCGGCGGCTCCGCCGACCTGACCGGCTCGAACAACACCAAGACCAGCCAGACCAAGTCGATCACGCCGACCGACTTCTCCGGCCGTTACATCCATTACGGTATCCGCGAGCACGGCATGGCCGCTGCCATGAACGGGATTGCGCTGCACGGCGGCCTGATCGCCGTATTCCGGCGGCTTCCTGATCTTCTCGGACTATTGCCGTCCGTCGATCCGTCTGGCGGCCCTCATGGGCATCCGCGTCATCCACGTCCTGACCCACGATTCCATCGGTCTTGGCGAAGACGGCCCGACCCACCAGCCGGTCGAGCACATGGCAGCGCTCCGCGCCATTCCGAACCTGATGATGTTCCGCCCGGCCGACGCCACGGAAACGGTGGAATGCTGGCAGGTTGCGCTGGAAACCAAGGATCGTCCGTCCGGCATCGCGCTCACGCGCCAGAACCTGATCCCGGCCCGCACCGAATACGAAGAGCGCAATCTTTGTGCTCAGGGTGCTTACGAGCTGATCTCCGCCAGCGACGCCAAGGTCTCGATCTTCGCCTCCGGTTCGGAAGTTGAGATCGCGATGAAGGCCCAGCAGCAGCTGGAAGCCAAGGGCATCTCCGCCCGCGTCGTCTCCGTTCCCTGCTTCGAACTCTTCTTCGAGCAGGACGCCGACTACCAGGAAGCGATCATCGGCAACGCGCCGGTCAAGATCGCTGTCGAAGCCGGCATTCGCCAGGGCTGGGACGCCATCATCGGTTCCACCGGCACCTTCATCGGCATGAAGTCCTTTGGCGCCTCCGGTCCTGCCAAGGAACTCTACAAGCACTTCGGCATCACGGCGGACGCCGTCGTGGCTGCCGCCGAAGCCAAGCTTGCCTGACACAATCCCGCCAGGGCGTCCCCAAGGCGCCCTGACATTGCCCAAGAGCTCAATATTCAATCGGGAGTGCACCAATGACTGTGAAAGTTGCCATCAACGGCTTCGGCCGTATCGGACGTAACGTTCTCCGCGCCATCGTCGAATCCGGCCGCACCGACATCGAAGTCGTCGCCATCAACGATCTCGGCCCGGTCGAGACGAACGCGCATCTGCTGCGTTACGACTCGATCCACGGCAAGTTCCCGGCCACGGTCAAGGTCGAAGGCGACACGATCATCATCGACGGCGGCAAGCCGATCAAGGTCACCGCGATCAAGGATCCGGCCACGCTTCCCCACAAGGAACTCGGCGTCGACATCGCCATGGAATGCACGGGCATCTTCACCTCGCGTGATAAGGCTGCCCTTCACCTCCAGGCTGGCGCCAAGCGCGTCATCGTCTCGGCCCCGGCTGACGGCGCCGACCTGACGGTCGTCTTCGGTGTCAACCACGACCAGCTGACCAAGGACCACATGGTCATCTCCAACGCATCCTGCACGACCAACTGCCTGGTTCCGGTCGTCAAGACGCTGGATGACGCCGTCGGCATCGACCACGGCTTCATGACCACGATCCACTCCTACACGGGTGACCAGCCGACGCTCGACACCATGCACAAGGACCTGTACCGCGCCCGCGCTGCAGCCCTGTCCATGATCCCGACCTCGACCGGTGCCGCCAAGGCCGTTGGCCTTGTCCTGCCGCACCTCAAGGGCCGTCTCGACGGCACCTCGATCCGCGTGCCGACCCCGAACGTCTCGGTCGTCGATTTCAAGTTCGTCGCCAAGAAGAACACCACCGCGCAGGAAATCAACGACGCCATCATCGCCGCCTCCAACGGCGCGCTGAAGGGCATCCTGGGTTACACCGACGAGCCGCTGGTCAGCCGTGACTTCAACCACGACAGCCACTCCTCGATCTTCGCGCTCGACCAGACCAAGGTTCTCGAAGGCAACTTCGTTCGCATCCTGACCTGGTACGACAACGAGTGGGGCTTCTCCAACCGCATGTCGGACACGGCTGTGGCGCTCGCCAAGCTCATCTGATCAACAGGACTTCATCTCTGAGGAAGGCGGGCCAGCAATGGCCCGCCTTCTTTCGTTTCGGAGATCAGAAAGTCGGTCGGAAAAAATCTGCGCTGCGCCGGAACAATCCGGCACGTCAATGGTTGCCCTTCGAATTGTGGCGCAAATGCGGCTGCTTCGGCAGACCTGCGCCCCTTCCTGGCGCGCGTTCCGCGCCGTCTTGGGGCCTTGGCCCCACCCGTTCGAAAGGATACCGGACCATTGGCCATAACAACCACCGATCCCAATACAGCTGTCGCCGAAGAGGCGATCCCGGCGCCAGAAGGGCGCACCGAGATCATCGACACGACCTATGAGATCGGTCAGGACAACATCAATTTCCGCCGCCGCTTCGTCTTCGAACTCGACATCCACAACGTCGTCTTCAGCGTCTCGGCCCTCGCAATCGTCGTCTTCACCTTCCTGACGCTGGCCTTCCAGACCACGCTAGAGCCCGCCTTCACCGGCCTCCGCGACTTCCTCACCGGCAATCTCGACTGGTTCTTCCTGCTCACCGGCAACGTCTTCGTGCTGGTCTGCATCGGCCTGATCGTCTCGCCGCTCGGACGGATCCGCCTCGGTGGGCCGGATGCGCGCCCAGACTACAGCAATCTCTCCTGGTTCTCGATGCTCTTTGCTGCCGGCATGGGCATCGGCCTGATGTTCTACGGCGTCTCCGAGCCCATCGGCCACTTTACCGCCGCCCTTGGCGGCCCGGTCTTCGAAGATGGCGTGCGGACCGACTGGGCCCCACTCAATGGTGCGGTCGGTGACCCGGAAGCTGCTCGTCGCCTCGCCATGGCCGCGACCGTCTTCCACTGGGGTCTGCACCCCTGGGCGATCTATGCGGTCGTCGCGCTTTCGCTCGCACTCTTCTCCTTCAACAAGGGCCTGCCTCTCACCCTGCGCTCGATCTTCTACCCGATCTTCGGCGAACGCGTCTGGGGCTGGCCGGGCCATGTCATCGATATCCTTGCCGTCTTCGCCACCATCTTCGGCCTGTCGACCTCGCTCGGCATCGGTGCCCAGCAGGCGAGTGCGGGCCTGGAATTCCTCTTCGGTATCCCATCGACACAGACGACGATGATCCTGCTTGTGCTCACCATCACCTGCATCGCCATCGCGTCTGTCGTGGCCGGCATGGACAAGGGCGTCAAACTCCTGTCCGAGATCAATCTCGGCCTCGCGGCCTTGCTGCTCGTCTTTATCATCGCGGTCGGCCCGACCATGCAGATCATTCAGGGCTTCTTCCTGAACCTGAAGGCCTATGCGACCTATCTGCCGGCCTTGTCCAATCCCTTCGGTCGTGAAGACACAAACTTCGCTCAGGGCTGGACGGCCTTCTACTGGGCCTGGTGGATCAGCTGGTCGCCCTTTGTCGGTATGTTCATCGCCCGCGTCAGCCGTGGCCGCACGGTCCGTGGTCTCCTGACGGCTGTGCTGCTCATCCCCTCGCTCGTTTCCGTCCTCTGGATGACGGCGCTTGGCGGCACGGCAATCAGCCAGGTCGTCAATGACGGCCTGACCAGCGTCCAGGACGCAGCACTGGAACTGCAGCTCTTCGAGATGCTGGCGCATCTGCCAATCACCGCGGTAACCTCCCTCATCGGCATCGTGCTCGTGGTTGTCTTCTTCGTCACCTCGTCCGACTCCGGCTCGCTGGTGATCGACACGATCTCGGCGGGCGGCAAGGTCAATGCGCCCGTTCCGCAGCGTGTCTTCTGGGCAACCTTTGAGGGCCTCGTCGCCATCGCGCTGCTGCTCGGCGGCGGACTCGTGGCCCTCCAGGCCATGGCGGTTTCCACCGGCCGCCTGTGGCCATCGTGCTTCTGGGAGCAAGCTACGCCCTGATCCGTGGACTGCTCTCCGAACCCCGATAAAATTTCGCAGGGCGGATTAAAGTTTTTAAATCCGCCCTACTATGATCATGATCTTGTTCCATTTTGCGTAAGCCGCTCGGCACGCATTTAAATTTCCGGTTTGCAAGGATTGCCCGTCATGACGACGGGAAGACACCACCTTTCGGTTTGACAGCCGGAGAGAGGGACCGGACAGTGATGGGTGTTGTCGGTCGGCCGGCATCGGGAAAGGGGAAGAGGATTGAGTGAGTTTTACGCGGTCACGTTGGTTGCAACGGCGCTGGTTTTCCTGGCCGCCTTTTCGAGCCTCATCGCTTTCCGCTTCGGCGCGCCCCTCCTTCTTCTCTTTCTGACCATTGGCCTTGGCGCGGGTGTCGACGGCCTCGGCATCGACTTCTCCAACTTCCCCCTGGCTTATGTGGTTGGCTCGCTTGCTCTTGCCGTCGTTCTTTTCGATTCGGGCTTCGGCACATCGCTGCAATCCTTCCGCTTGTCAGCCGCCCCCGCCCTGACGCTTGCGACAGTTGGCGTATTGCTAACAACCCTCCTCCTTGGGGTGGCAGCCCATTTCCTGTTCGGCTTCAGCTATCTCGAGGGTCTGCTCCTCGGCGCGATCCTCGCGTCCACGGACGCGGCCGCCGTCTTCTTCCTCCTGCGCATCGGCGGCATCAACATCCGTGACCGCGTCCGTTCGACGCTCGAAGTCGAATCCGGCACCAACGACCCGATGGCGATCTTCCTCGCCATCGCCCTGGTCGAACTGATTTCCAATGGCAGCGGCACGGACGGTCTGTCTATCGAACTCCTGAGGCTCTTCGTCGAACAGATGGGCATCGGGCTGATCCTCGGCCTTGTCGGCGGCGCCATGATCGCCTTCATCCTGCGCAGGCTGCAGATAGAGCAGGGGCTGGCCCCGATTTTCATGCTGGCGATCGCCCTGATGATCTTCGCCTTCACCGGCCTGATCGGCGGCAGCGGCTTCCTCGCCGTTTATGTCGCAGGGATCTATGCGGGTTCGCGCAAGCTGCCCTCGACGGTGTCAATCAAGCGCTTCCAGGACGGCATGACCTGGCTCTCCCAGATCATCATGTTCCTGGTGCTGGGCCTGCTCGCGACACCCTCGCAGTTTCCGCAGATCCTCCTGCCTGCGGTCCTTCTCGCTCTCTTCCTTGTTTTCATCGCGCGTCCGCTCGCCATCTGGCTCTGCCTCCTGCCTTTCGATTTCACCCAGCGCGAAACGGGCTTCATCGCCTGGGTCGGTCTACGCGGCGCCGTTTCAATTCTCCTCGGGATCGTCCCGGTCATCGGCAGCATGGAAAACGGCCAGCTATTCTTCAACACGGCCTTCATCGTCGTGATGATCTCTCTCGTGCTGCAAGGCTGGACCATCAAGCCGCTCGCCAAGCGTCTCGGGCTCATCATCCCGCCGCGCATCGGTGCCATCGATAAGGTCGAACTTGACCTGCCGGGGACCGCCAACCACGAGCTGCTGGCCTACCGCGTCGTCGCCGGCAGCCCCGTGCTCCGCGGCGAGCGCATTCCGCGCTGGGCCATGCCGTCACTCGTTATCCGCGATGGCAAGTCGATGCGCTATCAATATGCGGGCCGTCTGCGCGAGAATGACCAGGTCTACCTCTTCATCGCGCCGAGCTACTCCAAGCTGCTCGACCGCCTCTTCGCCACCGAGGCTCCTGTGGCCGAGGACGACGGCGAATTCTTCGGTACCTTCGCCATCGCGCCCGCCACCCATGTGCGCGATATCGATGAGGCCTATGGGCCGCTATCGATCTCTGACAGCGAGCGTGGCAAGACGGTCGCGGAGATGATCACGCAGCGTGTCGGCGGCCGGCCGGACTATGCCGATCGGGTTCGCCTCGGCACGATTGTTCTGATCGTGCGCGACATCGACGAGCACGGCCACATCGCCTCCGTCGGTGTCTCGATGGAACCGGTCGAGCCGGCAACCACCTGGCCGATCTTCCTCAATATCCGCGAACTCGCCCATGCGACACGCGATTACCTGCGTCGCAAACGCGGTTCGGCCCCCATCGATCGCAGCGCCGAAAAATGAGCCGGCGCGCCTTGCGCCGTCACACGAGCGGTGTAAGGTCCGGCCCGCAAGCCCAATTCCAACAGCATTCAAGACGGGTAGACCCATGCCGGCTTTCAAGACACTCGACGATCTCACCGACATCGCAGGCAAGCGTGTGCTTGTCCGCGTTGACCTCAACGTCCCCGTGACCAACGGCAAGGTCTCCGACACAACCCGCATCGAGCGTGTTGCGCCGACGATCGCTCGAACTCGTCGGAAAAGGGCGCCAAGGTCATCCTGCTCAGCCCATTTCGGTCGT
This sequence comes from Allorhizobium sp., assembly GCA_965283865.1. Taxonomy (GTDB): domain Bacteria; phylum Pseudomonadota; class Alphaproteobacteria; order Rhizobiales; family Rhizobiaceae; genus Allorhizobium. The sequence continues at coordinate 1,631,973 of CBDIQA010000001.1, read as the reverse complement.
CCGAAGGGTGAACCGCGTTGCCAGACCAGTCGCTGTGGCCGCTGATCGCGCCCGCCGTCGAGGAAGTGCTCGACCAGCGCGTCGCCTTCGCCGCCGACTGCATCGGCGCCGCTCGGCTGCAGGACGCCATCGCGCAAGATGGAGAACGGCGACATCCTGCTTCTCGAAAACACCGCGCTTCCACAAGGGCGAAGAGAAGAACGACCCCGGAGTTTCACCGCCGAACTCGCCAAGAACTGGGCGACATCTACGTCAACGACGCCTTCTCCGCCGCGCACCGCGCACATGCCTCGACCGAGGGCCTGGCCAATCGTGCTGCCCGCCTATGCCGGCCGCACCGATGCAGGCCGAGCTGGAAGCGCTCGACAAGGCGCTGGGCAATCCGAAGCGGCCGGTCGTGCGCCGTCGTCGGCGGCGCCAAGGTCTCCACCAAGCTCGACCTTCTGGGCAACCTAGTCAGGCAAGGTCGGCAAGCTGATCATCGGCGGCGGCATGGCCAACACTTTCTTGGCAGCGCAAGGGCATCAATGATCGGCAAGTCGCTCTGCCGAGCAGGACCTCGCCGACACCGCCGCGCGAGATCATGGCCAAGGCCAAGGCCGCCGGCTGCGAGATCCTGCTGCCGGTCGACGTCGTGGTCAGCGGGCGAATTCAAGGCCGGCGCGCCGAGACCAGGTGGTTGACGTCAACGCCATGCCCGCGGACGACCAGATGATGCTGGATGTCGGCCCGAAGTCGGTTGAGCTGATCAACTGCTGAAGCAGGTCGCCAAGTGCCGCCACCCTGGTGTGGAACGGCCCGCTCGGCGCCTTCGAAATCGCGCCCTTCGACAAGGCGACCGTATCGGCCGCTGAGCATGCCGCTGAACAGACCAAGGCCGGCAAGCTCGTCTCCGTTGCCGGCGGCGGTGATACCGTCTCGGCACTCAACCACGCTGGCGTTGCCGATGAGTTCTCCTATGTCTCGACGGCAGGCGGCGCCTTCCTCGAATGGATGGAAGGCAAGGAATTGCCGGGCGTCGCGGTCCTGACCAAGGGCTGATCACGCCGACCCACCGATCGGAAACACAGTGAACCGCGTGTCCCAGGGCACGCGGTTTTTTCGTGCGACATGTCATTTGGCCGTAAGGCCTTTGGTGCTAACGTGGCCGCAAAGGGAACCTCGCTCCGCCAGGCGGGTTGTTCCACCTGTAGCCCGACTGCAGTCAGGCGGTATGACGTCAGCAATCTGTGTGCCGATTGAAACGGATTTAAAAATTTTTGAATTTTCAAACGATTGAAATGATTTCAATCGTTTCAATAGGTTAGCCGCCCATTTTCCCATTGCTGAAGTTCTGTTATCGGCAAACTCATCTCGGTCTTCAAAGGCCGAAAGGCTTGAGGGAATGACCCGGACGACCACATCGGTCAGTCGAAGAGCAAGAGAATAGTCCGGCGCGACGGCGCCATGTTCAGGGATAGGAGTGAGATATGGTGGACGCGAAGATGTTGGACAAAATGACCTCGGCACCCGGCTTCATCGCCGCGCTGGACCAGAGTGGCGGTTCGACACCAGGCGCACTGCGTCTCTATGGCATCTCCGAGAGCGACTACCAGGGCGACGACGAAATGTACCGCCTGATCCACGCAATGCGCGTGCGCATCATGAAGGCGCCTGCCTTCACCGGCGACAAGGTCATCGGCGCGATCCTCTTTGAGCGTACCATGGACGGCGATGTCGACGGCGAGCCCGTCCCCTCCTTCCTCTGGGAAAAGCGGGGCGTTGTCCCGTTCCTCAAGATCGATAAGGGTCTGATGGAGGAAGAAAACGGCGTTCAATTGATGAAGCCCATGCCCGACCTCGACGCGCTTCTCATCCGTGGCCGCGAAAAGGGTATCTTCGGCACCAAGATGCGCTCGGTCATCGCCCATGCTGACAAGGCCGGCATCACCGCCGTTGTTCGCCAGCAATTCGAAGTTGCCCGCCAGATCATCGCCCAGGGCCTTGTGCCAATCGTTGAGCCGGAGGTCTCGATCAAGAGCCCGAGCAAGGCGGAAGCCGAAGCCATCCTGCGTGACGCAATCGCCGCCGAGCTCGACAAGCTGCCATCAGGCGACAAGGTCATGCTCAAGCTGACCATTCCGACCGTTGCCGACTTCTACGCTCCGCTGATAAACCACGCTTCGGTCGTGCGTGTCGTGGCCCTCTCTGGTGGCTATTCGACGGTCGATGCCTGCGAAAAGCTGCGGCAGAACCATGGCATGATCGCGAGCTTCTCGCGCGCGCTGGCCGAGAAGCTGCGTGTCACCATGAGCGACGCGGAATTCAACAGCAGCATCGCAGGGACGATCGAGCAGATCTACGCCGCAAGCGTCGCCAAGGTCGGCGCCATCGCGGCCGAATAATCGGCTCCAGGCTCCTATAAGTAAGACTTGAGCACTCACGCAAACTTGTCATCAGGACACGAAAGCCCGGCCACGCGCCGGGTTTTCTGCGTTATGGGAGGGGAATGGAACATCCGGAGCCCGCATGAAAACCGTCCCCTTCGTCACCGTCGATGTCTTCACCGAAAGCCGCTTTGCCGGCAATCCGCTCGCCGTAATCACGGATGCGCGGGGCCTGACCGGCACTGAGATGCAGCAAATCGCGGCGGAGTTCGGATATTCGGAAACGACCTTCGTCCTGCCTGCGAGTGACCCAGCCAATACGGCCGAAGTCCGCATCTTCACGCCGGTAACGGAAGTCCCCTTCGCCGGCCACCCCAATGTCGGCACGGCCCATGTGCTCGCTACAGCAGGAACCGCCTTCGGAAGGCCGGTTGGTGAGCACCTCCGCTTCGAGGAAAAGGCGGGTCTTGTCGAAGTTTCAGTGAAACGCAACCCGGACGGCAGGGTGACGGGAACCACGATCCGCGCTCCAGGCCCACTCACCACCGGTGCAACGATATCGGCTGATGTCATGGCTCCCTGTATCGGCCTTGCCGAAGCCGACATCGAAGTGAGCAGGCATGAACCCGTCTTCGCCTCCGTCGGCCTCAAATTCATCCTGGTCGAAGTGAAGAACTTGGAAGCCCTTGGCAGAGCTGTCCCCCGTCTTGATCCCCTCACCGCCCTGCGGGCGACCTTTGCCGACGAAGACTGCGACTGCGCCACCTTCCTCTACACCTGGGTCGGTCCGGACCATATCCGCGCCCGCATGTTCGCCCCATTCGACAACGTCGCAGAAGATCCCGCAACCGGAAGCGCCTCGGCGGCACTCGGTGCCTTCCTCACCACTCTGGGCTCCGCTCTGCCGGAGCGACCCTTGCTGATCGAACAGGGCGTGGAAATGGGCCGACGCAGCCTCATCCGCTTGCGAGTGACGACAACCGACGGGGAATTCGACCAGGTCGAGATCAGTGGCAGCTCTGTCCTCGTAACGCGGGGCGAACTTTACCTGTGACGGAAGAGCAACCAGGCAACCGCGAACGCTCAATCCTTGTGCTTTTGCTGAAAATCTCGGCAAACAATCCTTGCCGCTTCAGGCCTCCGGGCCTATATCTCGGCTCGAGGACGACCTCCCCATTTTGGGACCGATAGCACTGCGGGACGACCCGCCTGTTTTCCCGGAGGGAAGAACATGCGCACTGCCGCAGACCGCATCCGCCACGCCATCAGCTTCGAGCTCATTGGCCTCGCCTTGATCATACCGCTGGGCAGCTGGGCCTTTTCAGTGCCGGTGACAGACATCGGCATCGTCGGCGTCGTCAGCGCGACCCTCGCGACGGCCTGGAACTATCTCTACAATCTCGGCTTCGACCACCTTCTGCGGCGCTACGCCGGCACGACGCTGAAGACCGTGCCGATGCGCATCATCCACGCCGTTCTGTTCGAGGCCGGACTGCTGATGGTCCTGATGCCGTTCATTGCTTGGTATCTCGGCATCAGCCTGTGGCAGGCCTTCGTTATGGACGTGGCATTTGCGCTTTTCTACCTGGTCTATGCCTTCATCTTCAACTGGGCCTATGACCGGCTCTTCCCCCTGCCCGAATGGCAGACGGAAAAGGCTGCCGCCGCGAACTGACCCGCGATCGGGTCAGGGCCGGATCAGCAGCGTGATCGACCAGGTAACAAAGGCGACGACCGCGAGCTTCCAGAAATCGCTGCGTCGTCTCAGGCCCGGAATGCCGATCGGCTTGATCACCTGAACGATCATGGCAAGAATCAAAAAGGCGGAGATGGCCTTGGTCATCGAATTTCCTTGTGGAACCCGCGCGGGATGCCGCGCTGGCAGCATGCGATGCGGTGCGCAGCCACATCGCTGTCACTTTTGCCCGCCAGAAACTTTTCCTGCAAGCGCCAAGGTCGCATTCAGACAACGGTAGGAACATCCGTCTACTGTAACCGCGTCGTACCGCCCGCCCTCGGGTGCCATCCACACCAATCGACAAGAATGCCATGAGACGTAATCTTCTGCCGGTAATGGCCCTGCTTCTGGGCACGCTCTTCCTGTTCCTCGGAAACGGTCTGCACGGTCTGTTGCTGCCGGTCCGTGGCGCCGCAGAAGGCTATTCGAACGAAGTACTCGGCCTGCTCGGCACGACATGGGCGGCGGGCTTCGTGCTCGGCTGTTTCGTGGCGCCGAAGCTGGTCATGCGTGTCGGCCATGTCCGCGCCTTCTCCACCTTCGTCTCGCTGATCTCCGTCAACGCGCTGCTGACCGGCATCGTCGTCGATGCAAACTGGTGGGTGGCGCTACGCGTGATCACCGGCTTCTGCACGGCAGGCACCTCGATGATCATCGAAAGCTGGCTGAACGAGCGCGCGACGAACGAGAGCCGCGGCATGATCTTCTCGTTCTATATCTCGGTCACCCTGTTCGGCGTGGTCGGCGGGCAGATGCTGGTTGGCGTCTTCGACCCTGCCACCACCATCCTCTTCATGATCTGCGGCATCGTCTACGGCTTCGCCGTCCTGCCGACGCTGATGTCGACAGCGGCGACCCCACAACCGCTCCGCTCGATCAAGCTCGACCTGCCGCTACTTTACCGCAACTCGCCCGTCTCCTTTATCGGCATCCTGATGATCGGCATCGCCAACGGCGCCTATGGCACGCTCGGCGCCGTCTTCGGCGCGCGCACCGGCCTCGATGCCTCGACCATTGCGCTGCTTCTCTCGGTGACGATCTTCCTCGGCGCGGTCATGCAGTTTCCTGCTGGAAAGCTTTCCGACCGGATCGACCGCCGCTATGTGCTGGCTGCGCTTTCGGCACTGGCCGCCTTCGCAGCCCTTGGCCTTGTCTTCCTGACGCCATCAGATCCGCTCTGGATCTTCATCTTTGTTGGCATCTATGGTGCCGCCGCCAATGCGCTATACCCGATCGCCGTTGCCCATGCGAACGACTTTGCCAAGCCGGATGAGTTCGTGAAGGTCTCCGGCGGCCTCCTCCTGCTCTTCGGCATCGGCACGATCATTGGCCCGACCCTCGGCGGCCCTGTTATGACGGCAGCCGGACCTTACGCACTCTTTGCAGTCACCGCGGTCTCGCACCTGCTGATTTCGGCCTATGCCATCTACCGAAGCCGCACCCGCGCCGCGATCCCGGCTGCCGATCGCGAGAACGTACCGACCTCGTCCATCTCGGCGTCGCCGATGAGCGCGACGCCGGAAGGCCTGAGTCTCGACCCTCGTGCGGCCCCATTACCGGACCAGGAACCCTATGACGAACAGGACCAGAGGGATTCGCGAGAATGACTATCGACGAAGAACCCCGCAAGCGTGGCACCGGCCATGAGCTCGGCTGCGACATATCCGCCATATCGGCAGACGAGTTGCGGCATCGAATCACCTTGCTGGAAGGCGAGATCGAGCGTCTGAAGGGTGAGATCGACCGCAAGGAGGCGGGACGCAAGGCTGCCGACAGCCTGTTCGGCCCTAAAGTATAGAGCTGCGATCTACAGACCCGCCTCCGAAAGAACCACTTTTCAATTTTCCGTTTACTTCACGTTAAGCCTTTTATCCGAAACTGTGGTCATCCAGAGCTCCTGGGTTCAGGCATTTTCCTTTCTTTGGGGTAGCTTGATTTTCTCCCTGTTTTACCTTGAGAGCCGCATTTGCGGCTCTTTTTTTGTCCAATGGGGCAAAGGTTTCACGAAATTGTGGGAATTAACCCTTCCTTAAGTTTCGCCTTGCGGATTTGGGCTATTGGTAGCATCGTAGCCTCACAAAATGCGACAGGAACAAGTTCGTAGCGCTGTCGTTACATGCCTAAGTGATGCGTTTACAGGGAAACATCCATGTCTGAACTCGGTGTGAATACGGTTAGCTTTGCCGGTCGTGTGGCAGCGTCCAGCCAGTTCAAGTCGACCTATGCCGAAGGCATGGGACTGGTTGAAGAAACTGCCGCTTACCTCGACGGCCCCGGCCGCGCAGCCGCCAAGGTTCTGCCGCGCCAGGCTTCGGTATTGTATGCGGCTGAGTCGATGCGCCTGACCACCCGCCTGATGCAGATGGCGTCGTGGCTGCTCCTGCAGCGCGCCGTGAACAATGGTGAGATGAGCCGCGATCAGGTTCTCTCCGAGAAGAGCAAGGTTCGCCTCGACGGCTTCAATGTCGACCGCGCGGCACCGGGCTGGAACGATCTGCCGGAAGCTTTCCGCGACCTCGTCGAGCGCTCGCTGCGCCTGCAGAACCGCATCGCCCTGCTCGACCGTGAAATCTATCGTCCAGCCAGCGAAGAAGAATTCCAGCCGGACAATGAAAACAGCGTCCAGGCTCAGCTTAACCTTCTGCGCACTGCCTTCAACGCAGGCTGATCAAGTCGCAAGCACCACCTTCAACCCGGCCAGCGAAAGCTGCGCCGGGTTTTTTCATGTCCGGATGCGCTGCCTAGACTTCGGAATCACGGACAATAAAAAGCCCGGCACGAAGGCCGGGCTCTTTGTTGAATTCGTATCGTTCGAAAGATCAGAGGCCCAGGCCGCCGAAACGCTTGTTGAACTTCGAAACGCGGCCGCCGCGGTCCAGCAGCTGCTGGTTGCCGCCGGTCCATGCCGGGTGCGAGCTCGGATCGATTTCGAGGTTCATGACGGCGCCTTCCGAACCCCAGGTCGAACGGGTCTCGTATTCGGTACCATCGGTCATGACGACCTTGATGACGTGGTAGTCGGGATGGATGTTAGCCTTCATCGCTCTATTCCTGCTGTGCCGAGCGGTCCATTTGCCGCAATTGCCTCGGCAGAACCTATTCAATAGATGAAGCCGCAGTCCGTCTGGGCTACGGCTTCCCAATTCGATGCCGTGCCTATACATGAAGGACGCAAGGATAACAAGTGCCAAGGCGCGAAAGCCCATGTGCACTGAAGGAGCATGACAGAGTGACCTCGGAAGCTGAAAACACGGACAAGAAACGCCGCTCTCTGAAGCCCCTGACAAGCCTCTTTCCCTATCTCGGGCGCTATCGGAGTCTGGTCGCTGGCGCGCTGATCTTCCTGTGCCTGGCGGCCGCCACCACGCTTGCCCTGCCGATCGCCATCCGTCGGATGCTGGACCACGGTTTCCAGGCATCCGACAGCGCCTTCATCAACAAATACTTCGCCATGATGATCGTCATGGCCATCGTTCTCGCCGTCGCCAGCGCCCTTCGATACTATTACGTCATCACCATTGGCGAACGCGTGGTGGCAGACCTAAGACGCGACGTGTTTGCCCATGTCACGCGGCTCTCCCCCTCCTTCTTCGACATCAACCAGTCGGGTGAGATCGTCTCGCGGCTGACGGCCGATACGACTCAGCTAAAGTCCGCCGTCGGTGCGACGGCGTCGCTTGCGCTTCGCAATACGATCCTCTGTCTCGGCGCCGTCGGCATGATGATCGCGACCAGCCCGAAGCTTTCGATCATGGTCCTGGCGGCGATCCCGGTCATCGTCTTCCCGCTGGTCGGCTTCGGCCGTTCCGTGCGCCAGCGCTCCCGCGCCGCCCAGGATACGCTCGCGGAAGCGTCGTCCTATGCCGGCGAAGTCATTGGAGCTGCCCGCACCCTGCAGGCCTTCAACGCCGAGAACGCCGCGCGCACCCGCTACTCTTCCGCAGTCGAAAGTGCCTATGAAGCTGCCCGCTCGGCGATCCGCTCGCGCGCGCTCCTGACCGGAGTCGCAATCGCACTCGTCTTCGGAAGTGTCGTTGGCGTTCTCTGGTATGGCGCCCAGAGCGTTCTGGCCGGCACCATGAGCGGCGGCACGCTCGGCCAGTTCCTGCTCTACTCGCTGATCGCAGCCGGCTCGCTCGGCACGCTCTCGGAAGTGTGGGGCGAGCTTTCGCAAGCCGCTGGTGCAGCGGAGCGCCTGCACGAACTCCTGGCAGAACACCCGGCGATCGCAGCACCTGCCAACCCCAAGGCCCTGCCCGAACCTGCCCAGGGCAGCATCACCTTCGACGACGTCCAGTTCATCTATCCCTCTGCCAAGACGAAATCAGCGCTGAACGGGCTCTCCTTCTCCGTCGCCCATGGCGAAACGGTCGCAATCGTCGGCCCATCCGGTGCTGGCAAGAGCACGATCTTCTCGCTCATCCTGCGCTTCTACGATCCGTCCTCCGGCGTGATCCGGCTCGACGGTGTCGACATTCGCGAAGCCGATCCGCAGGCCGTCCGCGAACACATTGCCATCGTCCCCCAGGATACGACGATCTTCGCCTCCTCGATCCACGACAACATCGCCTTCGGCACGCCGGACGCCTGCCGTGGCATGGTGGAGGCGGCAGCAGAAGCCGCCCAGGCGAGCGAATTCATCGGCCGCCTGGAGAATGGCTTCGACACCATTGTCGGCGAACGCGGCGTGACGCTTTCGGGCGGCCAGCGCCAGCGCATCGCGATTGCCCGCGCCCTCCTGCGCGATGCCCCCCTCCTGCTGCTCGACGAAGCAACGTCTGCTCTCGATGCGGAAAGCGAGACCCTGGTTCAGAAGGCACTGGATGGCCTGATGCGCGACCGCACCACGATCGTCATCGCCCACCGGCTGGCTACCGTTCTGAAGGCCGATCGCATCCTGGTTCTCGATGATGGCCGCATTGTCGAGGAAGGCACGCACCAGAGCCTCATCCAGCAGGGTGGCCTGTACGCCAAGCTCGCTCGTTTGCAGTTCGAGACGGGTGGCCGTGATTTCACGGCCGCTGCGCAATAGGCAAAGGGTCAACACTCTGGACCAGCCGGGCGCACGGGTGCCCCGATCAACAGGTCCAGTCGAGCACCGTCAGATCAGGCCAGAGACCGCGCCACCGCCGAACCTTGGCTTCGTAGATCTCGAACGTGATCTGCTTCTTATTTGCGCGGACGGTACACCGCATCAGGTCGTCCAGTCCGTAGGGCGCCACAACGTCCAATCCCGCCCCCGCAGGGCGGACACCCACGGCCGTCGCGGTCGTAGGGAACGTCGTGATGGCATCAATCGTGGAGGAATAGGCTGCGATGGCCTTGCCGAACTTCTCTGCGTACCAAAGGTGCACGCGCGCTTCGTTCTTCACGTCGAGGCGCACCGGCAAATCCTGGAACATCTTGGCGATCCGACGCGCCTGTTCCGCTTCGCCATCTTCGGTCAGATCTTGCCCGTCGAAATAGACGAGATCGATGTCCGATATCCCGTGCATGGGAGGAAGTCCAAAGGACGCATTCCAGACGCTCTGCGCGAGAGCGCCGGCGACAAGCCAGCAATCCGGCAGGGCGATCTCATCCCAACGTTGAAGGATGATACCCAAGACCGGGCTGTCCCTGACGATGGCATTAAGGCGATCATGCAACGGTTGATCCACAGCGCCGGTCGATACGATCGCTTTCTCGGCTGAATGATCGAGCTCTTCGCCTTGCATCAGACTCTCAGCGCCCCGCGTTTCGCCCCGCCACCCGGCCGGAAAACAGGCAGCCGCCGAGGAAGGTGCCCTCGAGCGCATTGTAGCCATGCATGCCGCCACCGCCGAAGCCCGAGACCTCGCCCGCCGCATAAAGCCCCGGCACCGGCTTGTTCTCACGATTGAGCACCCGGCCTTCGAGATCCGTATGCAGCCCGCCCAGCGTCTTGCGGGTGAGGATATGCAGCCTGACGCCGATCAGCGGCCCAGCGGCCGGATCAAGCAGCCGGTGGGGCTTTGCCGTGCGCATCAGCTTGTCGCCGAGATAGTTGCGGGCACCCCGGATGGCCACGACCTGCGCATCCTTGGAGAAGCTGTTGGTCATCTGCCGGTCGCGCGCCTCGATCTGTGCGCGGACATGGTGCACGCCGAGGCGGTGTTCGCCCGTCAGCTCGTTCATGCCAGCCACGAGATCCTCGAGCGTATCACGCACGACGAAATCCTCACCCTTGTCCATGAAGGCCTGTACCGGGCCCGGCGGGTTCTTGCCGAGACGTTTCAACAGGAGCGGGATGTTCTTGTCGGTAAGGTCAGGGTTCTGCTCGGAGCCTGACAGGGCAAACTCCTTCTTGATGATCGCCTTGTTGAGAATGAACCAGGAATAGTCATGCCCGCGTGCGCGGATGGCTTTCAGCGTCCCAAGCGTATCGAAGCCCGGCATGGCGGGGGCTGGGAAACGGTTGCCGTCAGCATCGCACCAGAACGAAGACGGGCCTGGCAGAATACGGATGCCGTGGTTTGGCCAGATCGGATCCCAGTTCTTCAGGCCCTCGGTATAGTGCCACATGCGGTCGCCATTGATGACCTCGCCACCAGCGGCCTGGGCAACGCCCAGCATGCGTCCATCGACATGCGCGGGCACACCGGCCACCATGTGCTTCGGCGCAGGCCCCAGGCGGTCGACCGGCCAGCTCTTTCGGACGAGATCGTGATTGCCGCCGATGCCCCCGGACGCGATGATGACGGATCCTGCCTTAACCTCGAAATCTCCGATGACATTGCGGGAGCTGGTGCCGCCGCGCGGCGTCGCGTCCCCCGCCAACAGTTGGCCGGTGACGCCCGTGACGGCGCCATTCGTTACGACAAGCCGGTCCACCTGATGGCGAAAGAGAAGGGTAAGTTTGCCGGCGTCGGCTGCCGCCTTGGCGCGCCGGACGAAGGGTGCCAGCACGCCGGGACCAGTCCCCCAGGTGACATGGAAGCGCGGCACGGAGTTTCCGTGACCACCGGCATGGCCACCGCCCCGCTCGGCCCAGCCGACCACGGGAAACCAGCTGACACCTTGGGCTTTCAACCAGCTGCGCTTTTCTCCGGCGGCAAACTGCAGATAGGCTTCAGCCCATTGCCGCGGCCAGAAGTCTTCCGTGCGATCGAAGGCGGCCGAGCCCAGCCAGTCCTGGCGCGCCAGCTCGATGCTGTCGCGGATCCCCATTCGACGCTGTTCGGGACTATCGATCAAGAACAGGCCACCCAGCGACCAGAAGGCCTGGCCTCCGAGGTTCTGCTCGCCTTCCTGGTCGATCAGGCCGACCTTGAGACCGCGATCGACAGCCTCCGTGGCCGCAACGAGACCGGCCAGCCCTCCTCCGATGACGATGACGTCGAATTCCTGCATGCCACCCTCCCAAAGCGCATAGTCTTACCTTTACGCGCACGTAATACAGCACGCAAGTTGTCTGAAGGGCAAACAATTACGGATGAACTTAGCGCTCGGTGAGCTTGAGTTCGATACGGCGGTTCTGGGAAAGGACGTCGGGCGTTTCGCCTTCGGCAATCGGCTGGAACTCCCCGAAGCCGGCGGCAACCAGACGGTTTGCAGGCACGCCCCTCGAGATCAGGTATTTGACGACCGAAGTGGCACGCGCCGACGAAAGCTCCCAGTTGTCCCGGTACCGCCCCGTGCCCGTGAGCGGCGAGGCATCGGTATGTCCGTCGACCCGGAGCACCCAGTTGATCTCGGCTGGAATTTCCTGCGCCAGTTCGAGCACGGCCGCCGCCAGCTTGTCCATCTCCGCCTGACCGGCACTATCGAGATCGGCACCACCAACGGGGAAGAGCACCTCAGACTGGAAGACGAAGCGATCGCCGACGATCCGGATATTCTCGCGATCCGACAGGATTTCGCGGAGACGGCCGAAGAAGTCGGAGCGATAGCGGTTGAGTTCCTGAACACGTTGGGCAAGCGCCACGTTGAGACGCCGTCCGAGATCGGCGATGCGCGTCTGCGATGCCTGATCCTTGGCCTCGGACGCCTGCAGCGCCTCCTCGATAGCCGCGATCTGCGACCTGAGCGCCGCGATCTGCTGGTTGAGCAGCTCGATCTGGCTCATCGCCCGGGCACTCACCTGCTTTTCCGCGTCGAGCTCTTCGGTAAGCCGGCCCATCTTGGCATTGGCGACGTCCGCCGATCCCGCGCCACTGTCGAGCAGTTCCTGCAGGCGGGACCGTTCGGTTTCCGACGAGGCAAGCGACGATTGCAGCGACGCCAGCATGTCCTCGAGATCCTGCTTGCCGCTCTTTTCGAGCGCCAGAAGCTGGGTCAGTTCGGCGATCTGGCTGTTCAGCCGGTTGAGCACCTCATCCTTGCCAGAGATCTCCCTACCCAGGATGAACTGCGCGACCACGAAGACCGTGAGCAGGAACATGATCGCCAGCAGAAGGGTCGACAGGGCGTCGACGAAACCCGGCCAATAGTCGATCCCGCGCTCGCGGCGACGGTTGCGCCCGAGCGCCATTTACTTGTTGCTCCCGCTGATCTTGTCGTTCAGCCGGTCGAGCGTCTTGCGCATGGCGCGAGCATCCTCCTGCTGCGCCTCGATCCAGTCGCGCAGCATCTGCTGTTCGTTACGCATGTTCTTGACTAGCCCCTGAATACCTTCGGCGAGACCTGCAATCGCAGCGACAGAGCGGTCATTGCCATCCCGGTTCGAGAGCTTCTGGATCTCCTCGACCAGGAGGCGAATGTCGTCACTCGCAACGGCAGCAGACGCCTCGGATACCGTGCCTCGCTCCGAATCCACATCGGTGACGGACGACAGCCAGTTTTCCAGCTCGATGTAGAACCGGTTCTGCGCACGCCCTGCCTGCAGGTCAAGGAAGCCGAGGATCAGTGAGCCCGAGAGACCGAGCAGCGAGGACGAGAAGGCCGTGCCCATGCCGGCAAGCGGCGCGCTGAGGCCTGACTTCAGCGACTGCAGCACATCATTGCTGTCGCCGGAGGCCGGATCGAGCGACGCGATCACCTCATTGATCGAGCCGATCGTCCCAAGCAGACCCCAGAAGGTGCCGAGCAGACCGAGAAAGACGAGGAGGCCGATCAGATAGCGGCTGGTGTCGCGCGATTCGTCGAGGCGTGTGCCGATCGAATCGAGGATGGAGCGCAGCGCAGTCGTTGAAATCGCCATCGAGCGGCGGCCGCCGATCAGCGCGCGCATCGGCGCCAACAGCTTCGGGTCGCGGCCGACCAGCGTCGCGTTGTCACCGGCAGCCCGGAAGGAATTGAACCAGCGGACTTCCGGTCGAAGTGCCAGCACCTGGGCGAAGACAAGGATGATACCGACAGCGAGAACGCCAAGGATCAGGCCGTTCAGGCCAGGATTGGTGATGAAGGCCGCATGCGCCTGGCGATAGAGGATCGCGGCGATGAAACAGACGATGATCAGGAAGATCACCATCGTAGTGAAGAAGGGCATCGGGCTGGAGAGCTTCTGGCCGTATGCTCCCGGACGGGTTTCTCCCACCTCGAGATCCTCCAACTTCACTTTCGCCATGATACGCTCAACCTCCGGGGAATCTTGACCCGGAGGCTAGTGCAAAATTGAGACGAATTGAAGCCGCGGAGGTTGGGAAAATTTTCCCTATACAGTAATCAGGCCTGCGGCACCGGGCGGTTGACGACCTCTTCCAGAGCCTTGCGGATGTATTCGTTGCCGGCAAGTACGGTGCCGTTTTCGAACATCTCCTGGCCGCCCTTCATGTCGGAAACAAAGCCACCGGCTTCCTTGATCAGGAGAATGCCGGCTGCGATGTCCCAGGAATTCAGCTGTGCTTCCCAGAAGCCGTCGAGACGGCCGGCAGCGACATAGGCAAGGTCGAGAGCAGCAGCACCCATGCGGCGAACGCCGGAGACTTCGCCCATGACGTGGCGCAACTCGATCAGGAACTTGCCGTGCTGGCCGCGGCCGAGACGTGTGCACGCCGCAGCCGATCACGCAGTCAGACAGCACCTTGCGGGCGCCGACGCGGATGCGGCGATCGTTGAGGAAGGCGCCGCCACCCTTTTCCGTCGTGTAGAGTTCATCGGTCGCCGGGTTGAAGATTACGCCGGCGACGATCTCGCCATTGCGCTCCAGCGCGATCGAGACGGCAAACTGCGGGATGCCGTGCAGGAAGTTTGTCGTGCCGTCGAGCGGATCGACGATCCAGCGATGCGCGCCATCGGTGCCCTTGATCTCTTCGCCTTCCTCGCCGAGGAAGCCATAAGTTGGCCGGTGCCTTGAGCCAGTTCTTCACGCAGCAATCTTCTCGGCGCTGGAAGTCGGCCTGCGAGACGAAGTCACCGGGTCCCTTGACGGAGACCTGCAGGTTCTCGCACTTCGCCGAAATCGCGCGAAAGCGACTTGCCGGCCTTTAGGGCAGCCTGGACCATGACATTAAGAAGGGCGGAGCGGGCCATTGATCGAAATCCTTGAAACTGGGAGGCGCCGGAGGGCGGCGACCGGAGCAGCACGCGACGGCGGCGGCATTTGGCCGGTTCAAGACCACAAATGTCGCCGGAATTCAAGGGGGATGGCTATTCCCGCCCATGCACCAGCGTCAGATGAGCCCTGCAGCCAGCGTGACGATCACGCCCGAGCCTGTGGCGAGCAAAGTCGCGGCTGCCAGTCGCGCAGCAAAGCCCTTGGTGCCGATCGCAGCCGCATAGACGACCTTTGCCACCATGTTCGAGGCGATAGCAATGCTGACGGCCATGGTCGCAACCTCGACCGAGAGCGTCGGCAGCATGCCGGCAACCGTCACCGTCGCCGCATCCACATCCGCCAGTGCCGTCAGACCTGATACCGCATAAAGGCCCGCATCTCCGAAAACCTGGGTGGCTGCCCGCGCAAGAAAGGCGATGACGGTAATCATCAGAGCCATCTTGAGCACCTGGAGCAGTTCGAAAGGATTGGTCGGCAGCGCGGCCTCGGACGTCGCGCCTCTGCGTGCGACGAGCGAGACGGCCACCACCATCATCAGCGCACCGGCAACCAGAAGGCCCCAGAGAAGCCGCTCCGCAAGGGCAGGCGCCAGCGCAAGTAGCAGCAAGCCGGTGCGCACGAGTGAAACGCTACCAGCCGCAATCGCTCCGGCGGCTGGCCCTGCAGAACCATCGGCGACCGCTAGACTTTGCCGCGCCATGGCAAGCGTGCTGGCCGTCGAAGAGACGAGGCCACCCACGGCTCCGGCCACGAGATCACCGCGTCCACCACCAATGAGGCGCACCGCGACATAGCCGACGAAGGAGATCGAGGCGAGCATGATGACCAGGATCACCAGGCTGCGCGGCGACACACCGCCAAAGGGACCGTAAGGAGTGGCCGGAATAAGCGGCAGAAGCACGAAACCCATGGCCAGGAGCACGACGGCCGAGCGCAATTCCACCCAGGTGAGCCGCCGGATCGCGCCATGCAGGAACTCGCGACTGGCGAGCACCGTGACCATGGCGGCACCCGCTCCGGACGCCGCCGCCATATCGCCGAGCACAGCCAGCGCCCCAAGTCCGAAAGTGGTGATGCCAGCGATCACGGTCGTTGCGCTGAAAGAGCCCTCGGCACGGGCCTCCATGAGGCCGAAACGCAGCATGACCATGGCGACGGCGAGCAGGAAGCTCGCGACAACAAGACCGGACAAGCCATCCGGGGTCAGACCCTGATCCAGCAACCCGGCAATCCCGCCCGTCATGCCGATCAGCGTGAAGGTGCGGATGCCGGCGATCCGCGCACCTTCCGGCTCCTCACGTTCGCGCCAATGCCGTTCGACGCCGACGGCAGCACCGATGGCGAGTGCCAGACCAAGACGTTGGAAAATATCGATGAGATCCATGACCGCCGCCCTCCCCGTGCTTATACGCTCCTCATCGAGACTTGGTATAGAGCGGCAGAGCGGGCTGCGTCAGGTTCGCCGGAACCTGTTGGCGAGATCGATCGCCTGTTTCTGCTGCTCTTCGTTGAGACCGAGATAGAAATCCTCGAGCCCCGGATCCTTCAGACCCGCACGGCGCGACAGCACGTACCACTTGGCCGCCTCTACCGGATCGGGCTTTGTCCCGAGCGCATTGATGTAGAGATGGGCGATACGGTTCTGCGCCACCACATTGCCGCGCGCAGCCGCGATGCTCAGCCAGCGATAGCCGCCCTCATAGTCGCGCGGGCCATTGTATCCGTTGACCAGCCAGAGCCCGATATCGAGCTGAGCGGTATCGAAGCCCGCCCGAGCGGCGCGCATCATCCATTCCCGCGCCCGCGACTTCTTCTCGTCCGGCACGTCCTTCAGCGCCGAATAGACCTGCGCCAGCGCATATTGCGCATCGGCAATGCCCTGCTCGGCCGCCTTTTCATAATAGGGCATGGCAGCCGTCAGCCCGCGCACGCCGGGTGTGCCGGCAACAAGGATCTGCGCCCAGTTGAACTGGGCAGACGCATTGCCGGCGTCCGCCGCGCGGCGCATGTAGTCATCCGCCTTCGCCTTGTCCTGCGGGACCTCCCGGCCCTCCATCAGGAGAAGGGCATATTTGAACATTGCGGCGGGATCACCGCCTTGAGCCGCCTGGCCATACCAGAAGGCAGCGCCCTTCAGGTCACGCTTGACGCCGAGACCGCGGGACATGATCTCCGCCAGCAACGTCTGCGCTGCGGGATCACCGAGCTGCGCACGCGGCAAGGCCTTGTCGACGGCGGTAAGAAACAGCCCAAGCTGGAAGGCGCCGTAAGCGTCGTCAGGCTTGCCTTCATAGGCCTTTTCCGCTGGCACGTCCGGCAACGGGGCGCCCATGCGCAAATAGATATTGATGCCCTGCAACTCATCGGTCTTGTCGCCCGCGGTCGGCTTGGCACCCTTCGTCACCGGCAAGGTGGAATCCAGATCCCCGCGATCGAGCTTGTTGGCATCCCCGGTACTGCTGCTGTCGCGCGCGCCGCGTTCGATCTCGCCCGCATCGGATGGATCCGCCGGCAGGATCGCCGGCTGCTCACCAATCGCGATACCATCCTCGCTCTCCTGCGCGCTCGCAGGCGTGCCCACAGCGAGGCATGCCCCGGCGAGTGCGGCGAGAATCAGACGGTGGAGGGACGAGTTTGAACGCATGAGGCGGTTCAAGCCTCAAACCGTGGCGCTTTTTCGTCAAGCTCTGCATTCACACGGGTCACGATTGCGGCAGCCTGGGCAGGATCGGCAAACACAGCCTTTCCGAGCGCCACGAATTCCACACCGCTCTCGGCAACAACGACCGCCGAAGAGGGATCGCTACCGCCCATGACGATGGCCGGAAGCTCGATCATCGACGACCACCATTCGCCAAGCGCGATATTCTTCGAATGGGCTTCCGGCTTGATGTCACCGTCGATCTTGCCGAAGAAGATGTAGTCGGCCTGGATCTCTCCCATCTCCAGCGCGTGGTGACGGTCCATGGCGTTGCCGCCACCGACGATCAGCTTCGGCACGTGCTTCTCGACCGCCTCGGCAAGTGCAGCGGCATTGCCGGAGATATGCAAGCCATCGGCCTTGACGCGACCGGCCACACGGCTGTTGTCGACGATCAGCGCTGCCGCTCCCGCTTCCTGGATGACGGGCACCAGCATTTCCGCATGCTTCTGGAACACGGTGTCATCGAGTTCGTATTGCGGGATGATGACCGATGCCACATCGCCGCCACGCAAGGCGTTGCGCAACACCTCCGTGCGCTCGGCAGGATCAGCGATATCGGGAACGATGAGGACGAGGCGGCAGCGGTCTTCGGTCATGCGCGGTGTTTCCGTGTGCGGGACGGGTCCGTTTCTGCGGATTTCGTCCTCGTTTTCTCTAGACAAATCCGATAGACCGCTCTTCCGAAAGGATCAACCGCGCAATGCTGACAGACCCGAACTTCTATGCCGTCGCCATTCCCGCTGTTGCCCTTGTCGGCCTATCGAAAGGTGGTCTCGGTGGCGCTTTCGCGCTGATCGGCATGCCGCTGCTGGCCTTCGCCGTACCGCCGATGCAGGCCGCCGCCATCTTCCTTCCGATCCTTCTGGTCATGGACGCCGTGGCACTCTGGGCCTGGCGCCATCACAACAACCGCGCAACCCTGATTGCCATGCTGCCAGGTGCCGTGATCGGCATCGGGCTCGGCTGGGCCACCTCCACCTATGTCTCGGCGGATGCCATGCGCCTTGTCCTCGGCGCAATCTCGGTCGTCTTTGCGCTCAAATACTTCCTTGAAAGCTGGTTGGCCTACAAGGGCAAGGAAACCGAACCGGTCGGCGAACGACCTGTCGCCGGTTCCTTCTGGGGCTCACTTGCCGGCTATGCGAGTTTCGTCGCCCATGCCGGTGGACCGCCCTTCCAGATCTACGTCCTGCCGCTGAAGCTCGACCCGCTCACCTATACGGGCACCTCGACGCGCTTCTTCGCCATCCTCAATGCGATCAAGGTCATCCCCTATTTCGCGCTTGGCGAACTGGATGCGACCAATCTCAGCCTGTCAGGCGCGCTCCTGCCGGTCGCGCTCATCTCGACGCTCGCCGGCGCACGCCTTGTGCATTACCTGAAGCCACACATTTTCGGCGACCTGATGTACGGCATGGTGCTGATCGCCGGCATCAAGCTTCTCTGGGATGGAACGCGCGGACTGACAGGCATTTGAAGCAGGGATCCGTGCGGACAAAGCCTTTGCTGCGCCGCACATCTGCGCTTGCCGCCGAGGGACCTTTGACATAACCTTTCAGCTATGACGAACGCAGACCCGTTCATGGCGATCGCAGACCCGAACCGGCGACATATCCTCGAGGATCTGCGGCGGGGGGAAAAGACCGTCAACGAACTGGCGGGCCAGCTGCCGATCAGCCGCCCGGCCGTCTCCCAGCACCTGAAAGCCCTGCTCGACAGCGGTCTGGTGCATGTGCGTTCCGAAGGCACGCGCCGCATATACTTCATCAATCGCCCGGGCTTTGACCGGATGAACATGTGGCTCGACCAGTTCTGGTCCTGAGCCCTTTCTGCCCTCAACCCAACAGGCAAAATAAAAGCCCCGAAGTCGTGTGAACTCCGGGGCCAAGGGTGGGATATGGGCTGCTTCATGAATACATCGGGATCGGTCTTTGGGTCCGCCTGATCCCGGCGCAGCCGGAAGGGTGGTATCAGTGGCGTGTGGAAGCCCTCAGGCGTTCCATTTCATCCTTGAGGCGCAGTTTCAGGCGCTTCAGCTCGGCGATGTGCCGGTCATCAACGGAGGGAGATGCAAGCGCGTCATGGAGTTGATCCTCCAGGGCTCCGTGCTTCTTCTGCAGCGATTCAAGATGAGCCTGTATGGTCATTTGATGCGTCCTTCCTTCTCGCCTACCTCCAGCCCTCATCCGCTGGAGTTTCAGGCTTTTGCGAAGATAATGTGACACGAGAAATGCGGTTTGTCGAAGGCGAACTGGGCAAAAACGACCATCAAAAACCAAGACAGGGATAACTTCCCGTTACCGGTAATTGGTGATAGGAGCTTGCGCGAATCTTCCGGGCATCCTTAAAGGATGGGCAAAACGGCGATATGGGGAACAAGCATGGCCGATCAGGAACAGGCTGACGTCAGGCTCTCGTTGGCGCGGCTCCGCCAGGAGCATGAAGACTACGATGCCGCGATCAACGCCATGATCTCCGTCGGCTGCGACGCCCTGCGAATTCAGCGCATGAAGAAGAAGAAACTGTCCATCAAGGACAAGATCACGGCGCTTGAAGACCAGATCATCCCTGACATCATTGCGTGACACAGAAGGATCTGGACACCACAGAAACGCCCCCCGTCGCCATCATCATGGGAAGCCAGTCCGACTGGGAGACGATGAAAAACGCCGCCGATACGCTCGATGCGCTCGGCGTCGATTACGAGGCCCGCATCATTTCGGCGCACCGCACGCCCGACCGCATGTATGCTTTCGCCAAGGAGCCACGCGACGAGGGCTTCAAGGTGGTGATCGCAGGGGCCGGCGGCGCAGCGCATCTGCCCGGCATGGTCGCATCTCTGACCACCCTTCCCGTCTTTGGCGTCCCTGTTCAGTCGAAATCCATGTCCGGCCTCGACAGTCTCTACTCTATCGTCCAGATGCCGGCCGGCATTCCCGTCGGCACGCTGGCAATCGGCCGCGCAGGCGCCGTCAATGCCGCCCTGCTCGCCGCCCGTGTTCTGGCCGTCTATGACGACGAACTGGCTGATCGCCTCGACGAATGGGTCGAGCGCCAGACGGCATCGGTCGCCGAATATCCCGTGGACGAGGCCCCATGACCATCCGCACCATCGGCATCATCGGTGGCGGCCAACTCGGCCGCATGCTGGCCATGTCTGCCGCCCGCCTCGAACTTCCGCACCGTGATCCTCGAGCCCCAGGCCGGACAGCCCGGCTGCGCAAGTCGCCAACCAGCAGATCACCGCAGCCTATGACGATCCGGTCGCGCTCTGCACGGAACTCGCCGCGCCTCTGTGACGTCGTCACCTACGAATTCGAGAACGTGCCAGTCGACGGCGGCAGAGACGCTGCCGCCAAGAGTGTACCCGTCTATCCGCCACCGAAGCGCGCTTGGAAGTCGCTCAGGACCGAGTTGACCGAAAAGACGTTTCCTCAATGCATCCGGCATCGCGACGGCCCGCTTCCACGTCCGGTCGACAGCCAGGCCGGATCTCGACAGCAGCACTCGCCGATATTCGGCGGCGAACGGCGTTCTGAAGACCTGTCGCTTCGGCTATGACGGCAAGGGCCAGACGCGTCTACCGCAACGGGTGAAGCGGCGCCGACGGCGGCTATGAAGCCCTGGGCGCAGTCCCGCTGATTCTCGAAAGCTTCGTGCCCTTCGTCCGCGAGATCTCCGATCATCGCCGCCCGCGGCACCGATGGCGCAGTCCGCTGCTACGACCCGACCGAGAACGTTCATCGGGGCGGCATCCTGCATACCTCGACCCAGCCCGCCGCCATCACGCCTGAGACGACCAAGGCCGCCCGTGAGGCTGCAACCAAGCTTCTCGACGGCGCTGGCCTATGTCGGCGTGGTCGGCATGGAGTTCTTCGTCCTTGAGGACGGGAGCGCTGATCGCCAACGAGATCGCGCCCCGCGTCCACAATTCCGGCCACTGGACGGAGGCGGCCTGCATCGTCTCGCAGTTCGAGCAGCACATCCGCGCGGTCGCCGGCTCTGCCGCTCGGCGACACCGTACCGTCACTCCGATTGCGTGATGGACGAACCTGATCGGCGACGACATCGATTCTGTCCCGGCCTGGCTCTCAAAGCCCAATCGTGCTCGTCCATCTCTATGGCAAGACGGAAGCGAGACCCGGCCGCAAGATGGGCCATGTCACCGAAATCCTGCCGTTTCGCGACTGATTTTCCCGGTTTTTAGCCTGATCTGTCCCGCATTTTCCGCCGGGCATGTTGACATCAAGGCCTCCCTCGGGCTAATTGCCGCCAACTCTTCAAGGGCGCGCCCAGCGGCGCGCTTTTGATTGTTTGAACACAGTGGGTGAATGACACATTCCCCGACAATCGTTGTGGACCAGAAAAATGAAGATCAAGAACTCGCTGAAAGCGCTTAAGGCCCGTCATCGCGACAACCGTCTGGTTCGCCGCAAGGGCCGTATCTACATCATCAACAAGCAGAACCCGCGTTTCAAGGCTCGCCAGGGCTGATGCCCCGGGATCTCAGGATCCCATGAGCTGGACGGACTGCCCGCCGCATCTGCGGCGTGTTGATATCGGAAATTTGAGTTTGAAAGACGGCGCTGAGGGACTACCTTCCCTGTATGCGCCGTTTTTCTTTGCGACTCGCCCTCAGCCATCTGCTCGTTCCCGCCCTGCTCACCGCAGGTACCGCTTTTGCGCAGGCACCAGAAGAACAGGGCGGTGCGCAAGCGACCCAGGCCCCCGTCGAACAGATCCCGCTGAAGCCGCCTGCCAAGCCCAAGACTGTCGATGACCTGCTGGCCGAGCTGAAACGGGAGCGCAATCCCCAGGCCGCCCGCCAGATCGCCAATTCCACGATGGCCACCTGGAGCGAATCGTCGAGCCCGACGATCAATCTGCTCATGCAGTGGTCTGCCAAGGCAGCCGGCGAAAAGCGCAATGCTGCAGCCCTCGACTTCATCGACCAGGCCATCATCCTGAAACCCGATTTTGTCGGTGCCTGGAACCAGCGTGCAACGCTGCACTTCACCATGGGCAATTATCAGAAGTCCGTCTCGGACATCGAGAAAGTCCTGGAACTCGAGCCTCGGCATTTCGGCGCAATCGCCGGCCTTGCCGGCATCCTCACCGAACGCGGCAGCAAGGATGCGGCATTGAAGGCCTGGGAACGCTACCTGGACATCTTCCCCGCCGACCGTGAGGCCCAGGAGATCGTCTCGAAGCTCTCGGAAGAACTGGCCGGCCAGCGGACGTAATTCTCCCAACGAAGAATTGCTTCAGCCCACCACCTTCGCGACCAGGTCGGGGTGCTGGGCAATCACACGCACATAGGCAATGGCAAAGTCTGGCGCAGTTGCCCGTGCCTGCTCCCAATCTCTGAGCGTACCCACAGGCACGCGAAAACGCGACGCGAACTCCATCTGTGACAGACCGAGGTCAGCGCGTGTCCTTCGGATCAGTCGCGCACGCTGTGCCCGATCCAGCGCATCCGAGGAGACATCGAAGTCCTCGTTGTCGGTTGGATCAGCCAAAACAGTCAGGTTGCTCATGAGTTGTAGAGTAGGGAAATTCCGGATTGCGGGCAATCCTGACGTCAAGCGGCGCCTCGCAGCGAGACGCTGACTTGACGAACGGCACTGCAGCACGATCTTGTTGCCATATCGTCCAGCTTGGAAGCTTCGCTCTTGCTCCTCCCCCGTATCGGTCTCGCCTTGCTCGTCATCCTCCTTATCCTCATCGCCGTGCTCGCGGCCCTCGCCATTACAACACAACTCCGTGCGCGCGCCATCGAGGCCGAGGCGCCGAACGTCGGCGAACTAACCGATGTCGGCGGCTTCAGCCTGAACGCCCTTCATGTGCCCGCAGGCCCCGACGCAGACCTGCCGCCCATCGTCTTCATCCACGGCGCCTCCGGGAACCTCAGAGACCAGGCAGGCGCCTTCCTGGAGCCTTTGCGCGGACGTGCCGAGCTTCTCTTTGTCGACAGGCCGGGACACGGCTATTCCGAGCGCGGCGGGCCGGAGAACGACACGCCGGACGGCCAGGCAAACGCGATCGCGCGGCTGATGGAGAAGAAGGGCATCGAACGAGCGATCATCGTCGGCCATTCCTTCGGCGGCGCAATCACCGCATCCTTCGGCGTGCTGCATCCTGATAAAGTCGAGGGCCTGGTCTTCCTCGCCGCCGCCACCCATCCCTGGCCCGGCGGCGTCGACTGGTATTACCACCTCGCCTCCGCGCCGGTCATCGGCCCGATCTTCTGCCATACGCTCGCTTTGCATGCGGGCATGATGCGCATAGAGCCAGCGACGGATCATGTCTTCGCACCCAATCCACGTCCCGACACCTATCTCGCAAACACGGGCCCTGCCCTCGTCCTGCGCCCCTCGACCTTCCGCTCCAATGCAAAGGATGTCGCCGGCCTGCATGCCTATGTGAGCACCTTCGCCCCCCGCTACCGCGAGATCGCCAAGCCGACGGTGGTCATCACCGGCGACGCCGACGAAATCGTGCTGGAGGAAATCCATTCGAAGGGCCTCGCGCGCGACATCGCAGGCTCCGAACTCGTCTGGATCGAAGGCCTTGGCCATAAGCCGGATTATATCGTGACGGATATCGCGATCGCTGCCCTGGAGAAGATCGCCGGCCAAACACGCGATCTGCAGGCCATGGCGCGCACGGTGGAGCCGCGGCTCGCCGCGACACGCGTGGAACCGACAGGAACCGCCCCTTCCCTTCAGGCTGGACAGTAGCCGCCATGAAAAAAGCCGCCCGGAGGCGGCTTTTCCAATTCTAGTATTCAGAGTGGGATCAGATCCCAGTCTGACCATCCGAGCCGATATAGGCAATACGCAGCATGTTGGTCGAGCCAGGCGTACCGAGCGGCACACCGGCCGAGATGATGATGCGGTCGCCCGGCTTGCCGAAGCCTTCGTCGACAACGATGCGGCAGGCGCCGTTGACCATCTCGTCGAGATCGGTCGGCTCCGAAGACACGACGCAATGCAGGCCCCAGACCACCGAGAGCCGACGCGCGGTCTGGATGACCGGCGACAGCGCGATGATCGGCACTTCCGGACGCTCGCGCGAGGCGCGCAGACCGGTCGTGCCCGAAGACGTGTAACAGACGATCGCCTGCAGGCGCAGCGTCTCGGCGATTTGACGGGCAGCAAGCGAAATGGCATCAGCTCCGGTTGCTTCCGGCTGGGCGCGCTGGGCGTAGATGATGCCCGGATAGTGCGGCTCGCGCTCGACCGTGTGGGCGATGGACGCCATGGTCGCGACGGCCTCGACCGGATACTGGCCGGAAGCCGACTCGGCAGACAGCATGATGGCGTCAGCGCCTTCGAAGACGGCGGTCGCGACGTCGGAGACTTCTGCACGGGTAGGCACAGGTGCCGTGATCATCGATTCCAGCATCTGGGTCGCGACGACAACAGGCTTGCCTTCGCGGCGGCAGGCGCGGATCAGCTGCTTCTGGATGCCAGGCACACGCTCAAGCGGCATTTCAACACCAAGGTCGCCACGGGCGACCATCAGGGCGTCGGACAGTGCGATGATCTCGTCGATGCGCTCGATGGCCTGCGGCTTTTCGATCTTCGACATCAGACCCACGCGGCCCTTGGCGATCTTGCGGACTTCCGCCAGATCTTCCGGACGCTGGATGAAGGAGAGCGCGACCCAGTCAACGTCGTTGGTCGCAAGCACGGCGTCGAGGTCGGCGCGGTCCTTGTCGGTCAACACGCCGGTGGCGAGGATGGTGTCGGGCAGGCTTACGCCCTTGCGGTCGGAAATCTTCGTGCCGGAGACGACTTCGGTCACGATCGTCTTGCCATCGCATTTGACGGCCTTCAGGTGGAGCTTGCCGTCATCGATCAGCAGGCGGTCGCCCGGCTTCACCGATTCGAGAATTTCCGGATGCGGCAGGTAGACGCGGGTCGCGTCGCCGGGCGCTTCGTTGCTGTCGAGGGTGAAGGTCTGGCCGGCCTTCAGTTCGACAGTGGTTTCGGCAAACTTGCCCACACGCAGCTTAGGTCCCTGCAGGTCGGCGAGGATGCCAATCGGGCGCCCACAGGCTGCCTCGACACTGCGAATGCGTTGGATGAGCGTCCGCAGCATCTCATGGCTCGAATGGCTCATATTGATGCGGAAAAGATCTGCCCCGGCTTCGTGGAGCTTCCGGATCATCGCTTCGTCGGAGGATGCGGGACCAAGCGTGGCGAGGATCTTTACTTTGCGGTTTCGCTTCATCAGTTCTGGCTTTCCTGGGTGCCCGACGTATCGGACAGCTGGACCATCCAGCTCCCCTGCCTGCCGGTGTCGTATTCCTTGAATCCCATCTGCTGATAACCGCGTGCGAAGCAGTCCTTCACGCCAACGATCTTGAACTCGTTTTCGGCGACACACATGTTGATGTCACCAGTCCAGCGACCACCGCGGGCGGCATCCTCAGCATAGAGATAATAGTAACGCGATTGGAGTTCGCCCTCGATCAACGTGGCGCAGGTGCCGGCCGGAACCTGCCACCAGCCTTCCGTAATCCAGCCCTCTTCCGCCCGGTAGCCGACGGCGACGCCGACAAGGTTCGGTGTGCCGTTGCAGACACGGAACTCGGCATGGGCGGCATCGGCTGCCAGCAGTGGCGAAAACAGCGCACCCGCGATCAGGAGGGGCTTCAGAAAACGTGCCTTGGCACGGTCAAAAGTCTGTCTGATCTGATGATGCACGATTGCCGCCGGAACTCCAAAAATGCGCATGGGATGCCTTCTTGCGATGCTGACCAGAGAATGTCAACGCAACTCTAATCGATTATATTTTCTGTCTTTGGTCAGTACTGGAACCTATATGTCCGATCTTGGCACAAACGTGACAGCCATGAAAGCTTGCGCTCCCCCATTCCCCATGCGATCAAGCGCATGTAGCAGACGATGGCTTCAAACTGATGAATGTTTCCCCCGTTTTTGAGATTTTAGAAGGCCGCCTCGATGCCGGCCTCGTGCTTCTCGCCGACCACGCCACCAATATTGTTCCAGAGCCCTATGGCCGCCTCGGCCTGCCAGACAGCGCCTTTGGCCGTCACATCGCCTATGACATCGGCATCGAGCCGCTCACCCGGCAGCTTGCGGCACGCCTCGGTGTGCCGGCGGTTATGTCGCGCTTCTCCCGCCTGCTGATCGATCCGAATCGCGGAGAGGACGACCCGACGATCATCATGCGCATTTCCGATGGCGCCATCATTCCCGGAAACCATCCGATCACGCCGGAGGAATGGCAGCACCGCATCGCGACCTACCATCGCCCCTATCATCAGGCCGTCTCCGAGGTCATCGCCAGTGCCGCCAATGCCTCGGGCAAGGCGCCGCTTGTGCTCTCGCTGCATTCCTACACGCCGGCCTGGAAGGGCGTGCCGCGGCGCTGGCACGCAGCCGTTCTCTGGGACACCGACGAGCGGGCCGTGCGCCCACTGATCGATGGTCTTGAAGCACCGGGCGACATCCTCGTCGGCGACAACGAGCCCTATGATGGCGCCTTGAAGGGCGACACCATGTATCGCCACTGCATGATGACAGGCATCCCGCATGCGCTGCTGGAGGTCCGGCAGGATCTGATCGCCGACGAGGCAGGCGTCACCGCCTGGGCTGATCGCCTCGCACCAATCTTCGAGCGCCTCAAGGCCGACCCGAAGCTGCACGAGTATCAAGTCCATGCATCGCGCACCGGCCCTTACCCTATCCAGCCAATCGCGCCCTGAAGGAGGACTGCATGACGCTGCCCACCAAGGACCAACAAACCGAACTCGAAGCGGCTGCCTTCCGTCGGCTCGTTTCCCATCTGCGCAATCGCCCCGAAGTCCAGAACATCGACCTGATGAACCTCGCCGGCTTTTGCCGAAACTGCCTGTCGAACTGGTATCGCGAAGCGGCCAATGCCGAGGGCCTCGACCTCTCCAAGGACGCAGTCGCGCGAGATCGTCTACGGCATGCCCTATGAAGAATGGCAGGCGCTGCACCAGCGCGAGGCAAGCACCGACCAACAGCAGGCCTTCGAGAAGAACCGCCCGAAGGAATGATCACGTCCCCGAGCTTTGGGGCTTGACGCGGACGCCGCTTCGCGGCACGTGATCGCCACGAAAACCCACCTCAAGAATGCCATCCCTGCAATGAAGGAGATTGCCCATGTCTGATGCCGCTCACGGCGTCGCCCGCGACCAGCTCCTGGTCTCGTCATGCGCATCGAGCGCCTGGAAGAAGAAAAGAAGACGATCGCCGATGACATCAAGGACGTCTACGGCGAAGCCAAGTCGATGGGCTTCGACACCAAGATCCTGAAGAAGGTCATTGCGCTGCGCAAGAAGGACGACCAGGAGCGCATGGAAGAGGATCTGATCCTCGACACCTACCTGCACGCGCTCGGCATGATCGAGAGCCCGCCGGAAGGCTGAGCGACATCTCGAAAGCCAACAAAAAAACCCGCCAATCCGGCGGGTTTTTTATTGTCTATCAACTGGGTGATTTGACGATTAGGGAGCGCCGAAGCGGCTCGGGTCGATCGTGGTCGCGTCAAGGCGGAAGCCATCTGGAACCGCCGTGGCAGGAGCCACCAGCGAACGCGACACGACGCGAGGCGCCTTGACCGGCTTGGACACCGCGTCGAACTTGCCCTGGTTCAGAGCCCACTGCTCAATCATGCCCTTGGTGAGCTTGGTGCCACCATACATGGCCATGTGCGCACGTTCTGCATCTTCTTGACCCGGGCGACCCCCCTTCTTGGGCAGGGCTGCATCGGCATTCGGGACGGCGTCGGACGGAGCGTCGAACATGTCGCCAAACTGCGTCGTGGTTTCCACGGCCGTCGTTTCCTGCGGGATCGATGCGACCTCGACGGGCTTCTGGGCGGGAGCCGGAGTCTGCTCAGGCGCCGCAGTCAGCTCAGCCTGGACAGGCGCGCTCGACGGGATCGGGGCTGCCATTTCCGGAAGGGTGCTGTCTTCAAGTGCGGCGGCCGCTTCCGGCGACAGGATCGCCTGCTCGACTTCGTCCACCTCGGCTTCGGCCTCGGCCTGCGAGGAGGCAAGGAGAGCCTCGGCCACCTGCGGACGCGCCGCGGGTACCGGAACAGCCATGCCCTCGGCCAA
The DNA here is from genome assembly GCA_965283865.1 of Allorhizobium sp. GTDB lineage: Bacteria > Pseudomonadota > Alphaproteobacteria > Rhizobiales > Rhizobiaceae > Allorhizobium. The sequence goes on along the minus strand of CBDIQA010000001.1, from coordinate 1,603,590 downwards.
AAGCATCGCTTCGGAACTCGGGTCGATCGAGGCGGTCATGACGCCCTGCTCGGCGCCGCCAGCCTGCGGCCGCGGATTGAGAAGGGTCGGCACGGGAACGGTGGTCAAAGAAGCAAGATCGGCGAACTCATTCGCAGGCGCAGAGGCCGGGACCGGAACACCGTTCGCGACCTGCTGGAGGGCATCCTCGGCCGCATTGCGCGGCGGCTGGTAAAGAGCCACGGCGAGGCTGTTGTCAGCCGGGCGCAGTGAAGGACGCGCCTGCGGAACCGGCGCGTCGGCTGCATCCACACCCGGAAGCGCATTGGCGACCATCACAGGCTCGGAAGCGGTTACGACAGGCTGCTCGCGCGGTGCGGCGGGAGCCTGCTGCGGCTGAGCCACAGAAGGACGAGCGGCGGGTTCCGGAACATCCTCGACTTCATCCTCGTCGCCACCGCCGAACAGCATGGCGAGGAAATTGCGCGGACGCGAAGACGACTTTTCCTCAGCGATCATCACGGTATTGCCGGAGGCAACGCGGCGCTTGTACTCGGCGAGGGCCTGCTGATAGCCCGGCAGCGGCTTGCCGTCGGCGGGAATATGCACGGTCTTGCCGTCGGGGAAGAGGCGGACGAGATCCTGGCGGTTCATGCGCGGCCAGGCGCGCACGCCTGCAACGTCCATGTGCACGAAGGGCGAACCGGAACTGGGATAATAACCAACGCCACCGGCCTGCATCTTCACGCCCAGTTCGCGCAGGGTCTTGAGCGGGACACCGGGGATGTAGAAGTCCATCGCCGTGCCGCGCATGTGCTGGCTTTCCTTGGCAACACCCTTCGAGCGCGAACGCAGCATCGAGTTGGTGGCCGGAGAGCGATAGGCGGAGACGACCTTGATGTAACCCTTGGCGCGCGATTGGCGATAGACTTCCCAGACGAGGTCGAAGAGGCGCGGGTCCATCTTCGTCGGCTCGTTGCGGCGCCAGTCACGGAGGATATAGTTGAGCTGTTTCAGACCCTTGGGGTCATAGCGGCCATTGCGCTTGAAGGTGATCGATGCGCGTTCGCCGGTGTGAACGAATTCGATATTGAGCGTGCGGCTTTCGGCCTGTGCCGAACCAACGCTACCCAGAAGTCCGCCGAAAGCCATCAGAAGGACGGCAGACAGCGAGAAAAGCAGCCTCGCCGCCACATGCGCAAACGCAAGCCGGGTTTTGCGCCCGCTTTGCGTATGGAGCGCGCTGATGTCCTGCGATGCCTGCAATGCAATCCCCGTCCGAAAGACTACGTCCCACGCCAACCGAAATGAACGTCAAATGCGGTCATACCATGGCAAATTTGCCACATCCGCACAAGCTGTCCATTTATGGTGAACGCTTGCCTAACAAATGCTTAGCCCTTTGGTAGGCGATTAAGCTTACCCCAGAGTTAACATCGAACGGTTGAGGCAGATCAAGCTGCATCCTTCTGCGGATCGTCGGGATCGATTCCGTAATCCTTGAGCTTGCGGTAGAGCGTCGAGCGCCCGATGCCCAGCTTTCGCGCCACCTGGCTCATCTGGCCCCGGTAGAATTTCAGCGCGAAACGGATCAGTTCCTCCTCGATTTCAGCAAGCTTGCGCACATTGCCGGCCTCGTCCGTGCTGACGATGACATTGCCGGATGCGCCGCTGCTGAAACCTGTGGATGGAGCCTGATAATTGCCCACAAGACCCGCCGCTCGCTCCGCAAGAGCCGCCTGCACCTTGGCAATCGGGCTCTGCTCCGGAACGGATGGCTGCGCATCGGGACCGGCGGCTCCGCTGCGATGGTCTTTCATCTGGGCCGAGATCTGCGGGAAATCCGCCTCGCGAAGGCTCACACCATCAGCCAGCACGACGGCGCGGAAGATCGCGTTTTCGAGTTGCCGTGTGTTGCCTGGCCAGTCGAAGGAGGTGAGCAGCGCAAGCGCCGGTGATTCCACCTGAAGCGTCCTCGGCAGACGTTGCTCCAGCGAGAAACGCTCGACAAAGGCCCGGATCAGATGCGGGATGTCTTCCTTGCGTCGGCGCAGTGAGGCGATGGTGATCGGGAAGACGTTGAGACGGTAATAGAGGTCCTCGCGGAAACGCGCGGCCTTGACCTCTTCGATCAGGTCCTTGTTGGTCGCAAGGATCAGTCGGACATTGGCCTTCACCGAACGCTGCTGACCGCCACCATGGACTTCGCCTGTCTGCACAAGCTCCAGCAGCCGCATCTGGCCGCCGGGCGGCAACTCACTGATTTCCTCGATGAAAAGCGTGCCGCCGTCGGCCTCGGAAAGCTTGCCAGTCAGGCTTTCGCTGCCGAACAGCACCTCTTCGATCTGGGCCGGAGAAATGGAATTGCAGTTGAACCCGACGAACGGACGCGACGAGCGATCGCTTGCGGCATGAATGGCGCGCGCGACCAGTTCCTTGCCGACACCCGCCTCCCCTTCAAGCATGACGGGGATGGTCGATTGCGCCGCTCGGCGGCCGAGTTCAACGACGCGGGACATGGCGGCACTTGCAGCAATCACATCGGCGAAACTGACCGACCCACTGCGCGCCCGGCGTGGCGCCCTGCCCTGCAGGCTGGTGCGATGGATTTTGAGCGCGGATTCGATGGCGCCGATCAGCCTCTCCTGTGCGATCGGCTTGACCAGAAAGTCGAAAGCGCCGGCGCGGACCGCATGAAGCGCCGTCTCCGTTGCACCTTCGGCAGTCCCGACGATCACAGGCACCGCCGCATTGATCTCGGCCAGCATGGGGATGATGTTGGGGTTCAGGCCCTCGGCGGATGCCGCGTCGATCACAACGACACCGATGGCATCGCGATGGCGGCGGAAAAGATCGATGCCGGCATGCGCCGTATCGGCGACATGGACGGCGTGGCCGTGCGCCTCGATCGCAGCCTTCATGCTGCGGCGCTCGGTAGCATCTTCATCGATGAGTAGAATCTGTGCGGTCAACTTGCGCTCCCCGGGGCTGTTTCGGCGCATTTGCGCTCCTGGGTTATCGCGGGGAGACTGCCAGAAAGGCCTGAAGATGTTCTTGGGAGAAAGCCTCGCATTTTAACGGTCCTTAACCGTTTCTGGCACAATCCACAGGTGTCCTGATGGCAGTGAACAATGACATCGCACCATGGCGGCACACCCGGCTGCTTGCCGATCCGCAGCCGACTGACTACATCTCCGGAACGAAGAGAAGAAAGGACATCGCCATGACGATCGACCGCCGCCCCACCCTGAGCCCCGCACACCCGGCTTCCGCCAGCGGAAATCAGAACCTCGGCGACCTGCCCGTCTGGAAGCTGGACGATCTCTATCCGGGTCAGACCTCGAGCGAATTCCTCGGTGCCGTCGAAAAGGCGGGATCCGATGCGCTTGCTTTCGAGACCAAATGGAAGGGCAAGCTTTCGATTGCGCTCGAAACCGTCGGCGAGAACTCGCTGGCCCAGGCCCTTCGTGAAATGGATGCGCTCGAAGACCTGCTTGGCCGCATCGCCTCCTATGCCGGCCTCACCTATTATTCCGACATGACCAATCCGGCGAACGGCAAGTTCTTCGGCGACATTCAGGCCAAGCTGACCGACATGTCGTCCCGGCTCCTCTTCTTCCCGCTGGAGATGAACCGTCTGGCCGACGATGCCGTCGACGCCGCCATGGACCGCGACCCCGCACTCGGCCATTTCCGCCCCTGGATCGTCGATCTGCGTAAGGACAAGCCCTTCCAGCTCGACGACCGCATCGAGCAGCTTTTCCTTGAGAAGTCGCAAACGGGTGCCGCCGCCTTCAACCGCCTCTTCGACGAGACGCTGGCTTCGCTGCGCTTCAAGATCGGCGAGGAGGAAATCCCGCTTGAGCCGACACTGACGCTTTTGCAGGATGCCAATCCGGAAAAGCGCCGCGAGGCAGCCGAAGCCCTGTCGAAGACCTTCAAGGACAATATCCGCATCTTCACCCTGGTGACCAACACACTCGCCAAGGACAAGGACATCTCCGACCGCTGGCGCGGCTTCGAGGACATCGCCGATAGTCGCCACCTCGCCAACCGCGTCGAGCGCGAAGTGGTCGACGCGCTGGCCGAGGCCGTGCGCGAGGCCTATCCGCGCCTGTCGCATCGCTATTACAAGATGAAGGCGAAGTGGCTCGGCATGGACCAGATGAACTTCTGGGACCGCAATGCGCCGCTGGCCGAAACGCCGGACCGCCTCATCTCCTGGGACGAGGCCAAGGACATGGTGCTCTCGGCCTATGGCGGCTTTGCGCCTGAAATGGCCGAGATCGCCGGGCGCTTCTTCGACGGCGGCTGGATCGACGCCCCTGCCCGCCCCGGCAAGGCGCCGGGCGCCTTCGCCCACCCGACCGTGCCCTCGGCGCATCCCTATGTACTGGTCAACTATCTCGGCAAGCCGCGCGACGTGATGACGCTTGCGCACGAACTCGGCCATGGCGTGCACCAGGTGCTGGCCGGTGGCCAGGGCGCGATGATGTGCCAGACGCCGCTGACGCTTGCCGAAACCGCATCCGTTTTTGGCGAAATGCTGACCTTCCGCGCGCTCCTCGACAAGACGACCGACAAGCGCGAACGCAAAGCCATGCTCGCCCAGAAGGTCGAGGACATGATCAACACGGTCGTGCGCCAGATCGCCTTCTACCAGTTCGAACGCAAGATCCACACGGCCCGCAAGGAAGGCGAACTGACGGCCGAGAAAATCGGCGAATTGTGGCTCTCCGTTCAGCAGGAAAGCCTGGGGCCGGCGATCAAGATCTCGGAAGGCTATGAGACCTGGTGGGCCTATATCCCCCACTTCATCCATTCGCCCTTCTACGTCTACGCCTATGCCTTCGGCGACTGCCTGGTGAACTCGCTCTATGCCGTCTACCAGAACGCCGATCAGGGCTTCCAGGACAAGTATTTCGAGCTTCTCAAGGCCGGCGGCACCAAGCACCATGCCGGAACTTCTTGCTCCGTTCGGGCTGGATGCCACCGATCCGTCGTTCTGGGCCAAGGGGCTGTCGATGATCGAGGGGCTGATCGACGAGTTGGAAGCGCTAGATAAGGCAGCCTGAACCGGAGCAGCCGACATTCCATGCGTGACCACGCGCCCTATGCGCTCTTCCGCGATGACCGCGCGGGAACGAGCCTCGTTTTTGCCGAACCGGAGACGCTTATCGTTGCCCGGACGGCAAACGAGGTGGAGCCCGCGCTTGCGCAGCTTGAAGCGCACCGGAAGGCCGGCAAGTGGCTGGCCGGATATCTATCCTACGAAGCAGGTTTCGTTTTCGAGCCGAAGCTTCGCCCGTTGATCGAGGATGGGCGCGAGACACCGCTCATCGCCATGGGTGTTTTCTCCGCTCCGGCCGCGGACGACCACCCGCTTGCGCAAGCGCCGTCCAACATTCCGAATGCGCCGCTGCTGAGCGATCCTCGCGCGGCCTGGAATTTCGACACCTATCGCACCCGCTTCGACCGCCTGGATCATCATCTGCGCAAGGGCGACTGCTACCAGGCAAACCTGACCATGCCGGTTGAGGCAAAATGGGAAGGCGATCCCCGGGCCGCTTTCTGGGGACTCGTCGGTCGACAGCCCGTGCATTACGGCGCGCTGATCGATTTCGGTGATCCAGTTATCCTGTCCCGCTCGCCCGAACTCTTCTTCTCAGTGGATGACGACGGCTGGCTCGAAACCCGCCCGATGAAAGGAACTGCCGCCCGGGGTGCTACCCCGGAGGAAGACGAGGCGATTATCGCGGCCATGCTCGGCGACGAGAAGACGCAAGCAGAGAACCGCATGATCGTCGACCTCTTGCGCAACGACGTCTCGGTCATATCCGAGGTCGGCACATTGTCCGTCCCCAAGCTCTTCGCCATCGAGACCTATCCGACCGTCCACCAGATGGTGAGCTACATCAGGGCCAAACTCTCGCCCGGCATCGGCCTGGCCGAGATCATGGCCGCCCTCTTCCCCTGCGGATCCGTGACCGGCGCGCCAAAGATGTGGGCGATGCGCATCCTGCATGAACTCGAGGCCGGCCCGCGCGATATCTATTGCGGCGCGATCGGCTGGTGCGATCCAGCCGGCCCGATGCGGTTTTCCGTTGCGATCCGTACGATCTCCCTTTTCAACAGCGGCCGCGCCGTCTTCAATGTCGGCGGCGGCATCGTCTTCGATTCGAAGGCGGAAGCCGAATACGAGGAATGCCTGTTGAAGGCGCGCTTTGCCGTGGGAGACGAATGGATTTCTCGCTGATCGAGACGTTGCGGTGGCAGCCGGACGCAGGTTTCCTGCGGCTCGACCAGCATTTGCGTCGCCTCTCCCGCTCGGCCGATGCGCTCGGCTTTCGCCAGCCGCAGGACGCGAAAGGGAAGCTGGAGAAAGAAGTCTCCGGCAGCGAACCTCTGCGCGTCCGCCTCGTCATGACCTATCGCGGCAAGATGGAGGTGAGCACCACGCCATTCGAGCCGGTGCCGGAAGAAAGCGTCTGGCGGCTGAAGATCGCCAAGACGCGGCTGCAATCCGAAGACAGCCTCTTTCGCCACAAGACCACCCGCCGCGAACCCTATGAGGCCGCGCGCGCCGAATTCTCGAAGGACGAGGCCGACGAGGTGATCCTGCTCAATGAGCGCGGCGAGGTCTGTGAGGGCACGATCACCAACATCTTCGCCGAAGCTGCCGACGGCATGCTGCTCACGCCGCCGCTTACCAGCGGGCTTTTGCCCGGCGTCTTGCGCGCCGAACTGATCCGCGAGCGAAAGGCGCGCGGCGAGGTGCTGAAACTCGACGACCTGCGCCACCGCAAACTCTTCGTCGGCAATTCCCTGCGCGGCCTAATCCCCGCCGAACTGGTCGAATAGGCACGGCAATGGCAGAACCCCTGCCCCCGAACGCCGCCCGACCCGAAGCCTCAACAACCGCCACCGCGCTCATGGGCCTGTCCCTTGTGGCACTCTTCCTCCTGCCCGCATTTCTCAATGGCTTCCCATGGGTCATGGACGATTCGATCGCCTATTCCGGACAGGGCGTGAACTGGATGCGGGCCAAGACGGCTGCAGTCCTGATTGCCCCGCTGCATGGCCTCATCGGCTACTGGGCGCTGCCGGTCTTCAACGCGGTGGTGAATGCGGCAGCCTGGCTGCTTCTGATCCGCAGCTTTGACCTGCGGGGCTACTGGCTGATCCTGCCGCTCGCCGTGCTCGCGCTGCAACCGCTCTACACGAGTGCCGTGCTTGTGGATTCCTGGTTCTTCGCCGCCGTCGTCTTCCTGATCGTCTCGATCAGAAACAAGAGCCCATTTCTCGCTTTGTCCGCCGGCATCCTCTTCTCCGGCCACGCCAGCGGCCTGATCCTGGCAAGTGTGCTGGCCGTGCTGGTGGCGCTGCTCTTCGGCTTCCGCAAGGCAATGGTCATGCCGGTTCTGGCCATCGTCACCAGCATCGGCGTCAGCAGCTTTCTGGATGCCAAATACTTCCCCGAGACCCCGTCTCTCGGACGCACGTTCCTCGCGGCCCGCCTCTTCTCCGTCCAACCCGTTCTGCTGCGGGAAGAGTGCGAGCGCAGCGATGCAGTCGTCCTGTGTGACGCCGCCAGTCTGATCGAAAAAATCCGGGAACGTCCGGAGAATGCCGGTCGGCGCGATTTCTTCTGGGACCTGATGCGCGCGTTTCCCGACCGTTTCGAACTCGCCGCCTTCGAACGCGATCATGCCTGGCCGATCATCCGGGCCGCGATCACGCAGATGCCCCTCGAAACGGCTGATATCATCCTCCGGGATTTCCTGAGCTTCTACGGCACGGGAACGCGCCTCGATTTTATCGCGCACCTGAACGAACCCATGCCGCAGCCGTTCTCGACCTCATGGCAGGCCCAAGGCATCTGGCAATCGGATGGCAACCTCGCAGGCCTGACCGGACTGCGGTGGATCCTGTATGCAAGCCTTGCTGTAGCCTTGATGGTCGGCTGGCGCAGGACCGGCAACGAAAACAGGCGATGGCTTTTCATCCTGCTGTTGATCTGCCTTGCCAATGACAGCCTGTTCGCCGTGGTCTCGGGCCCACCCGACCGCTACCATCACCGCATCCTGCCGCTACTCGCGGCAACAACCTGCCTTCTCGTTCTGGCGCGCGAGCGCCGTGACACGACGACCTCGGCTTAATGGAAATAGTCAGATGTTCATTCTCTCCCTCACCTATGTGAAGCCCACCGAAGAAGCCGACCGCCTGATGCAGCCGCATATGGGCTGGGTGCATGCCGGCTATGACAGCGGTATGTTTCTCGCCTCCGGCCGCAAAAACCCACGCACCGGCGGCGTGATCCTCGCCCGGGGCGATCGAGCCGAGATCGAGGCCTATGTCGCAGCCGACCCCTTCGCGGCGGAGGGTGTTGCCGTGTATGAGGTGACGGAAGTGGCTGTGACGCGGACGGCGGCCGGGCTGGAAGGGTTGAAGGGATGAAACCTAGTCATTGAAAGCAGCCTGGAATGCGCATATATTTGCGCACTGGAGCAGAGATGGAGAAGGACTCTCGCAAAATCATCCAGCGGCTCAAGTCCGAGGGGTATGAGCTCGTCTCGGTGTCCGGCTCCCATCACAAATTTCGAAAAGACGACAAAACGATCATTGTGCCGCATCCGAAAAAGGACCTTCCATTGGGCACGGCACGGGCGATTGCCAAACTGGCTGGCTGGATCCGAAAAGCAAAGGTGAGCGGCAATGCGATATTATGTGGCTTTGGTGCATAAGGATCCGGACAGCGCCTACGGGATCAGTTTCCCTGATTTGCCGTCTGTTTTTCGGCGGCGGACAGCGATGAGGATATCATCGTGAACGCCATCGAAGCCTTGAGATTATGGGCTGAAGATGAGGAGCTGCCAGCTCCCTCGTCGCATAATGAGATCGTCGAGCGACCTGATCTACGCGCGGAGCTCGCCAGCGGGGCATTTCTTATCCGTGTGCCATTCATCGAAGACGATACCCGAACAGTCAGGGCAAACATCACGATGGAGGCGGGAACGCTCGCCGCCATCGATCAGGCGGCAAAGCAGCGCGGGCTGACACGGTCGGCATTTCTGGCGAGTTGCGCCCGCAAGGAGATAGAGCGCTCGGCATGACGGCGCCTGTCTTCGAAGACTAGTGCCGCGCCGATTGTCGGCAAACGGCTATCAATCTGACCAAATAATTGGTTCCGACCAAAGGTCACTCAGCAGTACTGTCACAGGCCTCTAATCGCGATTGTTCATCTGCGATATGAGACGGGCTAAGATCATCAGCGCAGCGATCAATCCAACTGTTCATCTGACCAGACCACATCCAGAGGACGATGAGGCCGACGGCAAGACAGCATGGCAACACAAACTTGGCTAAACCGGTCATCTTGTTTCCAGGGACCTCTTTCCACGAGCGTGGCGAGCAGTCAGTATGTCTGCTAATCGAACCTGAAGCGATATGCCAATATCTCTCACCCACACGCCCTATGCTGGCCCGACGCGCCCTTTCACCATCGGCCTGTCCGCACTGGACCCGACCCGCTGGATCGAACCGGATGACGATCGCGATCGCTATCTGACCGAAAAGCGCACGCTGGCCACAACACGGCTTGACGAGGTCTTCCGGGCGACGGACGACAGCCTTCCCGCGCAGGAGGAATGTCTTGCAACCCTGGTCGCCTATCTCAACGCCCATCATCCGCAGCTGACGCGTGAGACAGGCCCGAGCGATGATAACCTCCCCCCGCTGCTCCGCGCCGGAATGCTTGTGCAGGACGACCTCGTGATCATGATGCGGCGCGAGGCGGGCTGGCATATCGCCGCAGCCCATCTCTCTTTCCCCTCGTCCTGGCTGCTTGCGGAAAAGTTCAATCGGCCGATGGAGGAGGTTCACGAGCATGTGCCTGGTTTCGAAGGCGGGACGCGCAATGCCGCGATGATCAACCGCATTTTCGACAATCTGGCGCCCGGTCTGCCCGCCGAACGCTTCAACTGGTCGATCAATTGGAAAGAGAAGCTTTTTCATCCCGAAACCGGCCGCAACGACATGGCCGAGCCGGAGCAGGCCGTCATTCGCGTAGAACGCCAGACGCTGACGAAACTGCCGGAGACCGGCGCCATCGTCTTCACGATCCGCATCTACCTCGACCCCGTCACCCTGTTCGAAAAACATTGGGACGGCAGGCGGCTTGCGCTGGCACTCGCCGACCAGCTGGAGGCTCTGAGCGAGGCCCAGCTTCGCTACAAGGGCCTTGACCGACAACGATCAAGGCTCGTCGCGCGGCTGCGGCAAGATGCAGCGTCGGAAAATAGCATCTGAGAGCCCCTGGCCTCTCGCCCGCACTCTTTATTGTGTCAGAGTTTTGTGATCTAGAACCGCCAGTATCGCTCTGGCCGTAAAACACAGGCCGGAAACATGGCTCGGGCAAACGAACCGGGCCTCCAAGGAGACAAGAATGAGCGAAAAGACCTACCCGGTTTATGGCGAGATCACCGGCCCGATCGTGATGATCGGCTTCGGATCGATCGGCCGCGGCACCCTGCCGCTGATCGAACGCCACTTCAAGTTCGACAAGAGCCGGATGGTCGTCATCGATCCCCGCAACGACGAAGCGGAGCTGCTTGCCAAGCACGGGATCAAGCACATCCAGGCGCATGTCACCAAGGACAACTACAAGAAGCTCCTGAAGCCGCTTCTGACCGAAGGCGAAGGCCAGGGCTTCTGCGTCAACCTTTCGGTCGACACCGGTTCGCTCGACCTGATGAAGCTCTGCCGCAAGCTCGACGTGCTCTACATCGACACCGTCGTCGAGCCCTGGCTCGGCTTCTACTTCGACAAGAACATGAAGAATTCCGAGCGCACCAACTATGCGCTACGCGAGACGGTGCGTCAGGAAAAGGCCAAGAACCCGGGTGGCACGACGGCCGTCTCGACCTGCGGCGCCAACCCGGGCATGGTCTCGTGGTTCGTCAAGCAGGCGCTGGTCAACGTCGCCCATGAGATCGGCCTCAAGTTCGATGAGCCGGATCAGAATGATCGTGATGGCTGGGCCAAGTTGATGAAGAAGGTCGGCGTCAAGGGCGTGCATATCGCCGAGCGCGACACCCAGCGCACCAAGAACCCGAAGCCGCTCAACGTCTTCTGGAACACCTGGTCGGTCGAAGGCTTCATCTCGGAAGGCCTGCAGCCCGCCGAACTCGGCTGGGGCACCCATGAGAACTGGATGCCGAAGAACGCCAAGAAGCACAAGAAGGGCTGCAAGGCCGCGATCTACCTGGAGCAGCCGGGCGCCAACACCCGCGTTCGCACCTGGTGCCCGACGCCGGGTCCGCAATACGGCTTCCTGGTCACCCACAATGAGTCGATCTCGATCGCCGACTACTTCACCGTCGAGAAGGATGGCGAAGTCACCTACCGCCCGACCTGCCACTATGCCTACCATCCTGCCAACGACGCGGTGCTGTCGCTGCACGAGATGTTCGGCAATGGCGGCACGCAGCAGCCGGTCCTGCACGTCCTCAACGAGGATGAGCTGGTCGACGGCGTCGACGAACTCGGCGTGCTGCTCTACGGCCACGACAAGAACGCCTACTGGTACGGTTCGCGCCTCTCGCTGGAAGAAACCCGCGAGATCGCGCCTTACCAGAACGCAACCGGCCTGCAGGTCACCTCTGCCGTGCTCGCCGGCATGGTCTGGGCCATCGAGAACCCGAAGGCCGGCATCGTCGAAGCCGACGAGATGGACTACAAGCGCTGCCTCGAAGTGCAGTCGCCTTATCTCGGCCCGGTCGAAGGTCACTACACCGACTGGACCCCGCTCGACGGTCGCCCGGGCCTCTTCCCGGAAGACCTCGACGAAAAGGATCCGTGGCAGTTCCGGAACATTCTGGTCCGCTGAGCGATTTAGGCACGCAATGGAGGCCCGTCGCTCGCGGCGGGCTTTTTGCCATGCAAAGCAAGCCCGGGATAACCCCGACAACGCAGGGCTATCGCCTTGCTTTGACCAAGGCTTCGCGGCATGTTTTGATGACAATGCAGAAGGCGGGCGGCACAGCCGAACCGCCGAGTTGGTGGGAGACAAGAATGAAAACCAAGTCCCTGGTCGCCGTCGCAGCAGCGAGCCTCGCGCTCACGTCCTGCTATTCGAGCCCGCCGCGCCAGTTGCCGGCTGTCCAGCAGGGTCCCTCCATCGAGGGTGCATGGGTTGACCCGAACGGGATCACATCCACGTTCCAGGGTGGCACCTTCACCACCCGCACCACCGACTCGAACCAGATCCTGGCCTCCGGCACCTATCTTTTGGTCAACGACCGCCTCGTCGAGATCAACATGACCTCGCTGGTTCGCAACACAAGGCAGAAGGTCAATTGCGCGCTCGTCACTCCGACGCAGCTCAACTGCACCTCCGACAGCGGCGCGCAGTTCTCGCTTGCTCGCAGCAGCGTCTGATCAGCCCCGATTTGATGGTGATTTCGAAAGCGGCCCCCACGGGCCGCTTTTGTCGTTCTACAACCACTAACATATGGGCGGCGACGGATTTTTACTTGCCCTGCCCCGGCCTTGATGAAAACATCCGCCATCCGAATTCTGGCATGCGGCTGTCATGATTGCGTGCCAGATGGGTGTGGATGACTTGGAACAGGAGAGACACAAGATGTTCAAACACTTGAAGATTGGCCTATTCAGCGCCTCGGTGCTGGCCCTGACGGCCGGAACCGCTCTGGCCGATTTCGAACTCAACATCCTGCACATCAACGATCTGCATTCGCGCATTGAGGCGATCAGCAAAACCGACTCCACCTGCTCTGCAGAGGACGCATCCAAGAATGAGTGCTTCGGCGGCATTGCCCGTGTGAAGACGGCGATCGACGCCCGCCGCGCGGAACTCTCCGGCAAGAACGTGCTGACGCTCGATGCCGGCGACCAGTTCCAGGGTTCGCTCTTCTACACCACCTACAAGAGCTCCCCGATCGCAGATTTCATGAACGGCATCGGATTCGACGCCATGGCGATCGGCAATCACGAATTCGATGACGGCCCGGAAGAACTGGCAAAGTTCATCGACGCGCTGAAGTTTCCGATGATCTCGGGCAATACGCTGGCCGGCCTCAACTCGCCGGTGGCCGACAAGTTCAAGCCCTACATCATCAAGGAATTCGGCGAAGAGAAGGTGGCGATCGTCTCGGTGCTCGCGACCGACACCGATGAAACCTCCTCTCCGGGCGATGCAGTCCTGTTCGCTGACGAGATCGGCTACCTCAAGGAAGCCGTGAAGGAGATCGAGGGCCAGGGCATCGACAAGATCGTGCTTCTCTCGCATGTCGGCTACGTCAAGGACCAGGAAATCGCGGCAGCCGTTGACGGCATCGACGTCATCGTTGGCGGTCACAGTCACACGCTGCTCTCCAACACCAACGAAAAGGCTGCTGGCCCCTATCCGACCATGGTGAAAAACCCGGCCGGCAAGGACGTGCCCATCGTCCAGGCCTATGCCTATTCCAAATACCTCGGCGATCTCACGGTCGTCTTCGACGATGCCGGCGTCGTCAAGACGGCAACCGGCGAGCCGAAGCTGCTGGATGCATCCGTCACCCCGGACGCTGGCTTCGTCGCCAAGGTCGCAGAACTTGCAGGCCCGATCGAAGAGCTGAAGCAGAAGGAAATCGGCGCGACGGCCGAAGGCGTCGATGGCTCGCGCGAGACCTGCCGCGCCATGGAATGCACGATGGGCAACCTCGTCGCCGACGCCATGGTCGATCGCCTCAGCGACCAAGGCATCACCATCGCCATCCAGAACGGTGGCGGCCTGCGCGCATCGATCGATGCCGGCACCGTCACCATGGGCGAAGTCCTGACCGTCCTGCCCTTCCAGAACACGCTCGCTTCGTTCCAGCTGAAGGGCTCCGACGTCGTGGCAGCACTGGAGAACGGCGTCAGCCAGGTTGAAGAGGCCGCTGGCCGCTTCCCGCAGGTCTCCGGCCTGAAATACACCGCAGACCTCACCAAGCCGGCCGGCAGCCGCATCACCTCTGTTGAGGTCAAGGAAGGCGACGCCTTTGTCGCCATCGACCCGAACAAGGTCTACGGCGTTGCGACCAACAACTACATGCGCTCCGGCGGCGACGGCTACAAGGTCTTCGCAACCGGCGGACAGAACGCCTACGACTTCGGCCCCGGCCTTGAGGCTGTGCTTGCCGACTACATTTCCAAGAACAGCCCCTACAAGCCCTACACCGACGGCCGCATTACGGTGATCGCCGCGACGGCTCCGCCGGCGGGCGAAACGACTGAAACCGCAGCTGCCGCACCCGCAGCACCTGCCGCCGAAGCTCCGGCAGCAGCTGCGACAGTGACCGAAGCGGCAGTCGCGACCGCAGCCACCGTCTACAAGGTGGTTGCTGGCGACAGCCTCTGGAAGATCGCCGAGGCCACCTATGGCGACGGCCTGATGTGGAGCAAGATTGCGGAAGCAAATACACTGCGCAATCCGAACGTGATCTCCATCGGCCGCGAATTGCAGCTGCCGGCGAAGTAAGACCGTTTGACGCATGGCAAAAGCCGGTCCGGGCTTCCCCGGGCCGGCTTTTGCTTTATCAGATGATCTCAACAGCCCTAAGAGACGTATCGGTCGAGATCTGATCACCAGGATACAAAGATGAATGCACTTCCCGCCCACTGGCCCTCCGACCACCCACCCGTCAATTACGGCAAGGTCGGCGTGCTGCTCGTCAACCTCGGCACACCTGACGGCACGGACTACAAGTCCATGCGCCGCTATCTCGAGGAGTTCCTGACGGACAAGCGCGTCATCGAATGGTCTCGCTGGTTCTGGTATCCGATCCTTTACGGCATCGTCCTCAACAAGCGCCCGCAGAAAGTCGGCAAGGCCTATGAGGAGATCTGGAACAAGGATCTCGACGAGAGCTACCTGCGCACCTACACGCGCAGCCAGGCCGAAAAGCTCGCGGTCTCCCTGAAGGACCTGCCGAACGTGCATGTCGATTGGGCTATGCGCTACGGCCAGCCGGCGATCCAGGCCAAGATGAACGAGATGCAAAAGGCAGGCTGCGAGCGCATCCTCGTTTATCCGCTCTATCCGCAATACGCCGCCGCAACAACGGCAACGGTCAATGACGAGGCCTTCAAGGCCCTGCTCAAGATGCGCTGGCAGCCGGCACTTCGCACCGTTCCGCAATATGCCGACGACCCGGTCTATATCGCGGCACTGGCGAACTCGATCAACAACCACCTCGCCTCACTCGACTGGGAGCCGGAGCTGGTGATCACCTCCTATCACGGCATTCCGAAGTCCTACTTCATGAAGGGCGATCCCTATCACTGCCAGTGTTACAAGACGACGCGCCTGCTGCGCGAGCATCTCGGCTGGGAGAAGGAGAAGCTGATGGTCACCTTCCAGTCCCGTTTCGGGCCGGAGGAATGGCTGCAGCCCTATACCGACAAGACGGTCGAAAAGCTCGCCAAGGAAGGCGTCAAGCGCATCGCCATCCTGAACCCTGGCTTCGTTTCGGACTGCCTGGAAACGCTGGAAGAAATCGCTGGCGAAGCGGGCGAGGACTTCCTGCACAATGGCGGCGAAAAGTTCACACATATCCCCTGTCTCAACGACAGCGAGGACGGCATGCGGGTGATTGAAAACGTCGTTCGGCGGGAATTGCAGGGCTGGGCCTGAACCGGTCTGACCCATGGATTTTGACAGACGGCCGCCGAGAGGCGGCCGTTTTCGTTTCAGCAGGCCCTCATATTTCACCCGCAGGCCGTCTCATTTCAGCGCGGCCGAATGTATGCAACCAGAACGTCTTACCCCTCACAAAAAAATGAAGCGGGTACCAGGCTGCAACGCGGTCCATGCAAGTTTTGCCATTCTTTTTCATCTGGTTAGTGCGGCAGTCCGCTCCTCATTGCGCATTCCCGAGGCAACCTCGGGCTGTCGGGTTTCCGCCTCGAAGATTGCGGGAAACCGCATAAATCATTGGATTTAAATATAATTTTACGGGAACGATTTCTTATATTAACGGTCCGTTTAATAATGATGCCTAGAATTAGGGCATCAAAGGAGAGCACCCATGCATCACTTCCGTATGACCCTGGCATCCGCCCTTGTTGCGATGTCGTTCATGCCGGCCCATGCCCAAACGCCGGAGCCGGACGTCAACAAGCTCATTTCACCGGCACTGATCGAAGAGATGCGCGGCATCATCAACGCCGAAATCGTCCAGGTATCGGTCGACGCCCAGAACAAGCGCCTGACGAACATGACGCAGGAACAGATCGATGCGCTCGACAACCAGTGGAAGGCGGAGCGCGAGGCGGCAGACAAGCCGCTGATCGCAGCAACCCTCTCCAGCCCCTTGTCCGTTTACCTCGCCCGCATCCAGGGCAAGTCGCTTGGTCTCTATGCCGAAATCTTCGTCATGGACCAGAACGGCCTGAACGTCGGCCAGAGCTCTGTGACCAGCGACTTCTGGCAGGGTGACGAGGACAAGTTCCAGAAGACCTTCGACGTGGCAGACGACGCGATGTTCGTCGACGCCGCCGAATGGGACGACGAGGCGAAGATCTGGCGCAACCAGGTCAGCTTCACGCTGCTCGACGCTTCCAAGAAGAAGATCGGCGCCGTGACCATGGAAATCAACCTTACCGAGCTTGAAAGACGACTGCTGGCCGCGTCCTGAACGGTCTAGTGGCTGGTGCATGAACGCGCCGGTGTCGATGAAAGAATGTCAACTCTTCCCTCTCTGACTGAGACTGGACCAGCGTCATGCTCAACAACTTATCCGTGAGCGCAAAAGGCTTTATCGCTTTCGGGATATTGGCCACCATCGCCATTGCGTCTTCCACATTCATTTACAACAGATCGATTGTCGCCCATGAGCAGGTCTCCGAGGCAGCAACCGTTAACGAGGTCGCGGCGGCGATTGAAGAATTCAGCACCGACCTGTCTGTGGCAAACCTGCAGCTGAAGACATTCCTGCTGACAGGCAATCGTGACTACGCTGCCTCAGCGCAGGACGTCGTCGCCGAAATGTCGAAGGAAAAGGCGACACTCGAAAAGCTCTTCACCGAAGCTGCCCCGTCGGAACTGCCGAAGCTGAACGAAGCTTTTGCCTCACTGGATGCTTGGAAGACCAATTTCGTTGATCGCCAGATCCTGCTCATGCGCGACCCCGCGACCGTTGAGCTCGCCCGCGCAATCGAAGTCACGGGCGAAGGTGAGGCTCTTGCTGCCGCATTCCAGACCAAGTTGACCGAAGTGAAGAGCGCAATGGCTACCCGCGCAGCAACTGCGACGGCCGGCCAGAATGAAGCGCTCGAAATCGTCGAGACTGTCAGCCTGCTTGCCTCTATCATCGTCGCTGCTGCGGCAGCACTCCTTGGCTTCCTCAACTACCGACTCGTCTCGCGCCCCTTGACCAGGCTCGCCACGGCGACCGACCGGCTCGCCAACGGCGACCTCAATGTCGAGATCGTCTCGGGCGGCAAGGACGAGATTGGCCAGATGGCAGCGTCCATGCAGATCTTCCGCGAGGCCGCGATCGCCAACAAGCGTCTGGAATCGGAAGCTGAAGGCAACCGCCAGCGTGCCGAAGCAGAGCGTATCGCCACCCAGCAGCGCGCCGAAGCTGACGCAGCCGAGCGTCTGCGGATCGCGACCTCTGGCCTTGCGACCGGCCTGAAGCGCCTCGCAGCCGGTGATCTCGCCTTCCAGATCAACGAAGCCTTTGCCCCTGATTTCGAGGCCCTGCGCCACGACTTCAACCAGTCGGTCCGCCAGCTGAACCAGACCATGGCCGGCATCACCAACAGCGTTGCGACCATGGAGACCGGCACCCGCGAGATCGCCTCCGGCACCGATCACCTCTCCAAGCGCACCGAACAGCAGGCCGCAGCCCTCGAACAGACGGCAGCCGCCGTCGAGGAAATCACCGCAAACGTCGTCAACTCGACCAAGCGCACCGAAGAAGCCCGCTCTGTCGCGGCTCAGGCCAACACTTCCGCGACCCAGTCGTCCGACGTTGTTGCCAAGGCCGAAGACGCCATGCGCCGCATCGAAGGTTCGTCGCAGCAGATCTCCAACATCATCGGCGTGATCGACGAGATCGCCTTCCAGACCAACCTGCTCGCGCTGAATGCAGGCGTCGAGGCGGCTCGCGCCGGGGAAGCCGGCAAGGGTTTCGCAGTCGTCGCACAGGAAGTCCGCGAACTTGCCCAGCGGTCCGCAAATGCGGCGAAGGAGATCAAGGCGCTCATCCAGAACTCCTCGACGGAAGTTGCAGGCGGTGTGGATCTGGTTCGCAAGACCGGCGAGGCACTTCGCACCATCGGCGGTTTCATCACCGAGATGAACACCCACATGGATGCCATCGCCATCTCCGCCAAGGAGCAGGCAACCGGCCTTTCGGAAGTCAACCACGCCGTCAACTCGATGGACCAGACGACCCAGCAGAACGCTGCGATGGTGGAAGAATCCAACGCTGCCTCCGGCGCCCTTGCAACGGAAGCTGCCAAGCTGCGTGACCTGATCTCGCACTTCACCATCGACGGCGTACAGCAGACGCAGGCATCGGCACTGCGCGAAACGGCCCGCACCATGGCGCAGCCTTCCGCCCATCGTGCCCCGGCACCGCGTGCAGCCGAACCCGCCCGCCACGCCGCCCCTGCCCCGCGCAGCCACGGCAATGCGGCAGTCGCTCAGGACAACTGGGAAGAGTTCTGAGACCAGGCCATATCCGACAGGAACGAAAGGGCGGCGGGATCAATCCTGCCGCCCTTCTGCTTTTGGGCCGGCCCTCATCCTGTGATGATCGACCTCCGCCTCCCCCGGCTGTGATCTCTCACCCTTGCAATTCACCTGTCACCCCACGATGTTAGCCCATGGGGGCGCGATCGTTTCTCGCGCCATTGCTGGAGGAATTCATGCCGATCACCGGTCCTGATATCGTCGTCATTGCACTTGTGTGCTGCCGTCATCCTTGTGCTGTTTGCCGGTATCAAGACGGTGCCGCAGGGATATCGCTACACCATCGAGCGTTTTGGCCGCTACACGCGCACGCTGGAGCCGGGCCTCAACCTGATCATCCCCTTCTTCGAGCGCATCGGCGCGAAGATGAATGTCATGGAGCAGGTCCTCGACGTGCCCACCCAGGAGGTGATCACCAAGGACAACGCGTCGGTCTCGGCCGATGCCGTGGCCTTCTACCAGGTGCTGAACGCCGCTGAAGCCGCTTATCAGGTGGCCAATCTCGAAAACGCGATCCTGAACCTGACGATGACCAACATCCGCTCGGTCATGGGCTCGATGGATCTCGACGAACTGCTCTCCAACCGCGAGGTAATCAACGATCGCCTGCTGCGCGTCGTCGACGAGGCCGTGCGTCCCTGGGGCATCAAGGTTACCCGCGTCGAGATCAAGGACATCCAGCCACCCGCCGATCTGGTCGATGCCATGGGCCGGCAGATGAAGGCAGAGCGCGAGAAGCGCGCCCAGGTTCTCGAAGCCGAGGGCTTCCGCAACGCGCAGATCCTGCGCGCCGAGGGTGCCAAGCAGTCTGCCATCCTCGAGGCCGAAGGCCAGCGGGAAGCAGCCTATCGCGAGGCAGAGGCCCGCGAGCGTCTGGCCGAGGCCGAGGCCAAGGCAACGCGCCTGGTGTCCGAAGCGATCGCAGCCGGTGACGTCAACGCCATCAACTACTTCGTCGCCCAGAAATACACAGAGGCGATGACCGCGATCGGCACGGCCAACAATTCCAAGATCGTCCTGATGCCAATGGAAGCAACTGCGCTGATCGGCTCGCTCGGCGGCATCGGTGCCATTGCCCGCGAGGTCTTTGGCGAAGACAAGCGCCCTGCCCCGCCGCGTCCTGCGACGCCGGTGCGCACCACGCCGCCAATCTCCTCCTTCAACCCGAACGGCGAGTGATGGCCATGATCTCCCGCATCATCGCAGAGCTCGGCCCCTGGAGCTGGTGGGTGCTCGGCATGCTGCTTCTGGCCGCCGAACTCGTGATGCCCGGCGTCTTCCTCGTCTGGATTGGGCTCGGCGCAATCCTGACCGGCGCAGTATCGCTGCTGCTCTGGGATGCCGGCTTCTGGACGTGGCAGGTGCAGTCGCTCGTCTTCGCCGCCAGTGCCGTCGTCTTCACGCTCGCGGGCCGTCGTTACTTCTCCAGCCTGGAAACCGAAAGCGACGAACCGCTCCTCAACCAGCGGGGCGCAAGCCTTGTCGGTCGCACGGCAGTGCTCGCCGAGCCGATCCGCGAGGGCCGTGGCCGTGTCCGCCTGGACGACACCTTCTGGCTGGTATCCGGCCCCGACCTGCCGGGTGGCGCCCGCGTCCGGATCGTCTCCAGCAACGGACGCGATCTGGTGGTCGAAGAGGCGTAAGCCTGCGTCAGGCCACGCCGATCCTGAGGAGGTCGTGGAAGTGGATGAGCCCGATGGGCGTATTGTCTTCATCGACCACAATCAGCGCGCCTATCCCATGCTTGTTGATCATGGCGGCTGCCGTTGTCGCCAGCGCGTCGCCCTTGATCACCTTGGGATTGCGGGTCATCACGTCCTCGACGTTGAGGATCGAGAGATCGCGGGCGAGATTGCGTGCCATGTCCCCTTCGGTTACGATACCGCAGAGGTGGCCAGCCTCATCCGTGATGCCAACACAGCCGAAATGCTTGTGCGAAAGCGTTTTCACGGCCTCGGGCATTGACGTGCCGAGCGGAACGAGCGGCACGCGGTCGCCGGTATGCATGATATCGCGCACATGGGTGAGTGCCGCACCCAGCTTGCCGCCCGGATGGAAGGTGCGGAAATCCGAGGGCGAGAAACCGCGCGCTTCGAGTAGAGCGATCGCAATCGCATCGCCGATCGCCAGCTGCAGCACGGCAGACGTTGTCGGTGCCAGCCCGTGCGGGCACGCTTCCTGAACCTTCGGCATCAACAGCACGACATCGGCATTGCGCGCGAGAGTCGAATTTTCGCCAGCCGTGATTGCGATCAACGGGATCGAGAAACGGCGGGAAAAGGCGAGAATGCCCTGCAACTCCGCAGTTTCACCACCCCAGGAAATCGCCAGGATCGCATCATCCTGAGCAATCATGCCGAGATCGCCGTGATTGGCTTCCGAAGGATGCACGAAGAAAGCAGGCGTACCGGTCGAGGCGAAAGTCGCCGCAATTTTCGAGCCGATATGGCCACTCTTGCCGACGCCGGTGACGATGACCCGGCCGCCAATGTCGCCGATGGTCTTCACGGCATTACAGAAGGGCGCGGCGAGCGGACCCGCCAGCGCCTCCTCGAGCACCCGCAATCCTTCGCGCTCGGTCGAGATGACCCGGAGAGCGGATTCGGTGGCACTGGCTTCGACGAGATTGACTGCGCGCTTGATCATGCCGTCCCATACTGCGTTTGAGGGCTGGTGTAAATTCTCGTGCGATGCGGCGAGCTGCCGACGGTTCGGGGCGCGTCCACGCGAGGGCGTCGAAACCAAACATTAACCATCAGGCTTTACGTTTGGGTAAGCATTGCAGATCGCCGGGCGCAGGGATGAATTCAATCGAAAATCGGGACACGCGCGGCACACACCGCCTCGGGCTGCGCGCTTCTGCAAGCGTGCTGGCATTGTCCGTGCTTGCGCATCCGTCCCTGCTGGCAGCACAACAGACCCAACCGACGACAGCAACCGCCTCTTCCGTTTCCCTTCTGCCGACGGCAGGGCAGACCACAGCTGGAACCACCGCGGCAGCCAATGGCGCCTCCGCATTGACGGACGTCGCAGCCTCCCCGTCGGCAGCAGCAGATCCATTGGCGACCGGCTCTGTCGTTCCCGCCACTCAGACCCTGGAACCGCTCGCCGACGCCGACGCCATCCCGGTCGACGAAAGCCTGGGGCGCCAGAACGTCCGCGAGACTCGCCTGGACAACCCTACAGCCGACCGCATCAATCGCGAACTCGATTCCGAAGACGACAGCGGCATCCGTCTCGGCACGCTCATTCTGCGCCCCTCGATCAGCCAGAAGCTGGGCAGTGAAACGGAAAAGAGCGGCGGCGTGATTGCGCCGGATGAGCGCCTGCCCTGGGGGCACGATCACCTCCGACTGGTCGCGCCATGAATTGTCCGTGGGTGCCGAAGGTGCCTGGCAGGAAACGCTATCGGGCGACGGCACCGACAAGCCACGGGCCGACATCGACGCACGCCTGCGCCTCGACCTTGCCGACGACACCATCGCTACATTGTCCGGCTCCTACAGCTTCAGCCGCGAAGACACGGATGATCCGAACGCGGTATCAGGCGCGCGCGTCCAGTCCGGCGTGAATGAATATGGCGCCGGTGCTTCCATCGAACGCGACTTCGGCCTGATCCGCGGCTCGATTGCCGCCGACATCACCCGCTACCAATACTCCGACGCCGAACTCTCGGACGGCTCGACGCTGGAGCGCAGCGATCGAAACCGCAACCGCTACGCTTTGAGCACCCGCCTCGGCTATGAACTCTCGCCGGCCCTCATTCCCTTCATCGAATCCACGATCGGCAAGGTCGACTATGACGATGCGGAGGATTCCGCTGGGTACCGCCGTTCTGCTGATCTCTATGGCGCCAAGACCGGCGTCGCCGTGGATCTCGGCGAAAAGCTGCGCGGCGAAATCGCGGTCGGCTACGAACACCAGAAATACGAAGACGCGCGCCTGGAAGACCTCTCGGCACTGACCGTGGACGGCAACATCTTCTGGTCACCGCGCGAGGGCACCAGCATCGACGTGACCCTCGACACCAGCATTGACCCGTCGACGACAGCGGGCGTCAACGGCGCAACCATCCATCGGGTGACGGCACAGCTTTCGCATGACCTGCGCACGAACCTCGTCGCCCGCCTGACCGGTGGCACGACCTTCACGAATTATGATGGGGATACAGCGTCCGGCGATACGACCGCCTATCTCGCCGGCGCAGGCTTGACCTGGAAGGTCAACCGCTATCTCGATGCGACGGCAGACTTGAACTACGAGCGGACGAACTACAAGACCGGCAGCGACAACGACAGCCTGACGGCGCTGGTAGGCCTGACCGCCAAGCGTTGAGCCCAGCGGTCAGGAATGCAAGATCACTTGAGCGCAGCGAGCAGCGCCTTCAACTGGCTTTCGATGGCGGGGCGAATATCGGCACGCTCGATGGCGAAGGCGACATTGGCGAGGATGAAGCCATCCTTGGCGCCGCAATCGAAGGTCTCGCCCTTGAAGTGATAACCGGCGAAATCTTGCGCCTGCTGCGAGCTTCAGCATGCCGTCGGTGAGCTGGATCTCGTTGCCGGCGCCACGCTCCTGCGTCGACAGGATCTCGAAGATCTCCGGCTGCAGGATGTAGCGACCGTTGATGAAGAAGTTGGACGGCGCAGTTCCCTTGGCCGGCTTCTCAACCATCTGAGTGATCTTGAAACCACCTTCGAGCGTCTCGCCGACGCCGACGATGCCATACTTGTGGGCCTGTTCGGGCGCACATTCCTCGACGGCCACGATATTGCCACCGGTCTTTTCATAAAGTTCGACCATGCCCTTGAGGCAGGCCTTCTCTCCGCGCATAATCATGTCAGGCAGAAGAAGGGCGAAGGGTTCGTGCCCCACGATGTCACGGGCGCACCAGACGGCGTGTCCGAGACCCAGCGGCTCCTGTTGGCGCGTGAAGCTGGTCTGACCTGCAGTCGGCTGCAACGAATCGAGCAGCGACAGTTCGGCATTCTTGTTGCGGGCTTTCAGCGTCTGCTCAAGCTCGAACTGGATGTCGAAATAATCCTCGATGACCGCCTTGCCGCGGCCTGTAACGAATACGAAATGCTCGATGCCGGCGTCCAGCGCCTCGTCCACCACATACTGGATGACCGGCCGGTCGACGACCGTCAGCATTTCCTTCGGCACGGCCTTGGTGGCGGGCAGAAAACGGGTGCCGAGACCGGCAACGGGAAACACGGCTTTCCGGAGCTTTTTAGACTGAACCACTCATCCCTCCTCGAGGATATAATCGATTAACGCCTTCATAACGCGGTCACGGCCAGTAACATACAATTGCTTCAAATTGGCAAAGACTAAGCTTGGGCGGACAACGTGGTAAAGGGTTTGTTGACTGAACAGCATTAACCTGTGGTGAACAGCCTTGTTCCGGCTGCCAACACGAGAATGCACGGGAGATGCCCATGAAAAGACACCGCCCTAGCCTGCTCGGCGCGATCGCCTTGACGCTATCGACGGCACTGATCCCGCTGGATGCCTTTGCAGACGCCGGTTTCCAGAAGTGGATCCGAGACTTCTATCCAACGGCCGCCAAGGCCGGCATCACCGAGCGGACCTATCGCCAGGCCTTTAAGGGTGTGAGCGAGCCAGACCAGTTCGTGCTCGAGAAAGCGGCCTACCAGCCCGAATTCAAGTCCCAGATCTGGGACTACCTCGACAGCCGCGTGAACCCCTATACCGTCAAGATCGGCCAGGAGATGCTCTCCAAACATGGCCGCCTGCTGACGGCACTGGAGAACCACTTCGGCGTCGACAAGCACGTCCTGCTTGCCATCTGGTCGATGGAATCCAACTACGGCGCAGCACTTGAGCGTCCGGACCGCCTGCACAATGTGCCGCGTTCGCTGGCAACCCTTGCCTATGCCGACAAGAAGCGGGCGAAATATGCCCGCACGCAGCTGATTTCGGCGCTCAAGATGCTGCAGAACGGCGACGTGTCCAATGACAATCTGATGGGCTCCTGGGCCGGCGCCATGGGCCACACCCAGTTCATTCCGTCGAGCTACCTGCTTTACGGCATCGACGCCGACGGCAATGGCAGCAAGGACATCTGGCACTCGATCCCGGATGCTCTGGCAACGGCCGCAAACCTGCTCGCCAAGAACGACTGGCAGACCGGCCGCACCTGGGGCTACGAAATCGTCGTCCCGCGTGGTGGCAACAAATTTGCAGGCCAGACCAAGACGCTCGCCCAGTGGCAGGCGCTTGGCTTTGCCCGTCCGACCGGCAAGGGCTTCAAGAACGGTGCCGAACGGGCCGAGCTCAAGATGCTGGGCGGTGCAAACGGACCGGGCTTCCTGATGACCAAGAACTTCTTCGTCATCAAGCGCTACAACGCGGCCGACAGTTATGCGCTTGGCGTTGGCCTACTCGCCGATGAGATCGCCGGTTATGGCGGCATGAAGCAGCGTTGGCCCCGTCCCGATGGATCGCTCGACATCAAGGAGAAGTTCGAGCTGCAGAGCCGCATGCAGGCGCTCGGCTATTACGACGGCAAGATCGACGGCAATTTCGGCTCTGGCTCGAAGGCGGCGATCACGGCCATCCAGCAGCGCCTCGGCATGTCGGTTGACGGCCAGCCCTCGCGCGTACTGCTCGACGCGCTTCGCAACTGATCGCAACCGCTCCACTCGACGGAACGATTGACTTGCCCTCCGCCGCGATCCAGAAACATGGGATCGCGGCGGATTGTTTTTGAACGCTGCCACGACGACGCCGAAGGAGTTTGACGTGAAGAGCCCCCGCGCAACCCTTGCCCGTTTGCTGTGCCTCGGCCTGGCCGTGTTGCTGGCCGCGACGACCTTCCTTGGTTCGACCGCAGAAGCGCAGCAACCAGAGCGGCGGCGCACCCTCTTGGATATGCTATTCGGCCAGCGACGAGCCGGCCTATGTGCCGCCGCAGGACGTTCAGCCGCCGCGGGAAGGCAAGACCCGCAAGAAAAACAGCGGCAGCATCACCACCATCAAGACCCGCACCCCAACGACACGCACCGCAGCCGCTCCGCCGCCACCGCCAAAGCTCGACACGGCCAAGAAGGTGCTCGTGGTCGGCGATTTCGTCGCCAATGCGCTCGGAGACGGCTTGAAAGCGGCCTTCGAGGATTCGCCCGGCGTCATCGTCGAAAGCCGGGCCAACGGCTCGTCCGGCTTGGTGCGCGACGATTTCTACGACTGGCCGGCGGCACTGCCTTCTCTGGTCTCCGAGATCAAGCCCAGCGTGCTGGTCATCCAGATCGGAGCCAATGACCGCCAGCAACTGGTGACCGCAGAAGGCCGCCTCGATTTCCGCACCGACCCCTGGTTCACCGCCTATGGCGAACGTGTGGCACGGCTTGCGACGGTGGCTGCGGAAACGCGCGTGCCGGTCATCTGGGTCGGCCTGCCGGCGTTTCGCCCGCAAAACATGACGGCGGACGCGCTCCGTCTCAACACCATCTATCGATCGAGCATCGAGAAGGTCAGTGGCGAGTTCGTCGACGTCTGGGAAGGCTTCGTCGACCAGGAGGGCCGCTTCATCGTCACCGGCTCCGACATCAACGGCCAGCCGGTGCGCCTGCGCGGCAATGACGGCATCAACTTCACCGGCCCCGGCAAGCGCAAGCTCGCCTTCTATGTCGAGAAGTCCGCGCGCCGCTATCTCGGCGACATGACGAGCCCGGATCTTGTGCGCCTCGATGGCAGCAACCTGCCGGATCTGGTGAGCCTGCCGCCCTCCGAAAACCGGGGCATCACCACCACCCCGCCGATCGACCTTTTCGACCCCGAACTCGACGGGGCGGACGAGTTGCTGGGCGGCACGCTCCCGCCCTCCTCCAGCTTCCCGACCCCGCGCGACCAACTCGTCCAGAACGGCCGCATGCCGGATCCGCCGGTTGGACGAGTTGACTATGTGAAGCGGCCGATTCAGCCAGCCGCAGCAGCCGCGACGCCCTAGTGTCATCCGGCTCGCCGCACCAGGATCCCTGACACGACCGGGATGGCGCGGCCCCCCGGCGTATTTCTTCGGAAACCCACCAAAAACCAAGGGTTGCTCAAGTCGCGTTTGCACGGCAAAATGTTAGCTATCCTCGCAGGGAAATGAAGGCCCTATCTCAAGATCCGCCGATCCGATGATGACGATCGTCAGGCGCATGGCTCGGACGTTTCCATGGTTTCCGTCTCATCTTTCAACAACACCGCTGCGCTCACCCTGCTCAAGGGCGATACTCCAAACGGCGTCAGCAGCTTCTTGAACTCCTCCGTATTCAAGGTTCAATCCAGCGAGATTTTTGGCGCGATTTCTGATGCCTTTTCGTCGGCCGACATGCAGAAGCAGTACCGGGAGTCCTTGGAGTTTTTCTCCGAGCGCGCGACCGTTGGAGGACAAAGGGCCTCAGACGATAACATCAGACATAACGCCTTGACTGATGCGATAATCAAGAACCGCGCCTCCTTTCCGCCAGAAGAGTTTACAGTCCAAACTGATTTGGGTGAGGGACGCTGGATGATCACCACGATCCCCTCTATCGTATCGATGAAGGGCGATCTGTTCGCCGCTGATGTGGCGAAGAAGCAGGCCGCCTATGACGAGGCCGTTGCCCTGGAGAATGCCGAACCGGATCCTGAACTGGTGAAGATCGGCGCCATGGCCCAGGTAGTCAAGACGCTGGTTGTCAACGGGCAGGAACCCGATACGACACTGCTGCTCAACGAGGCCGAGCGCAATCCGGGACGCGGCTACCAGGAAGAGGACGCCACAGGGACTAGGTAGTCCGTACCCGGCCACACCGATGCGCCGAGAACAGCCGTTCCGGTCAACACCTGACCGACACAAAAAGGGGCCGCTCGAAAGCGGCCCCAATCTTATGTTGTGAACACATGCGGGGTCAGCGCGGCAGGACGCTCTCGCCCATCAGGGCCTCGTCGATGGCGCGGGCGGCCTGACGTCCCTCGCGGATCGCCCAGACGACCAGCGACTGGCCGCGACGGGCGTCACCGGCAACCCAGAGCTTGTCGACCGACGAGCGATAGTCCTTGTCGTTGGCAACGACATTGGTCGAACCGCGGCGGTCGGTATTGAGCTCGAGCTTGCCGTTGAGTTCCTTCAACACGCTGTCGGTGAACGGGCACGGAGAAGCCGATGGCGATGAAAGCGAGATCGGCCTTGATGATGAACTCGGTGCCGGCGATCGGCTTGCGGCGCTCGTCGACCTGGCAGCACTTCACGCCGGTCAGCACGCCATCTTCGCCAACGAATTCGAGCGTTGCCACCTGGAACTCGCGATTGGCGCCCTCGGCCTGGCTCGACGAGGTGCGCATCTTGGTCGGCCCAGAAGGGCCAGATGGCGAGCTTGTCTTCCGTCTGCGGCGGACTGCGGGCGGATGTCGAGCTGGGTCACCTTGACGGCACCCTGGCGGAAGGCCGTGCCGACGCAGTCGGACGCCGTATCACCACCGCCGACGACGACGACATGCTTGCCGCCGGTCGAGGATCGGATCGGCCGGCCAGCCGACGCTGTCGATCGTTTTCGCGACCGACGCGGCGGTTCTGCTGGATCGAGATAGGGCATGGCATCAGTGCACGCCGTGGAGACTCGACGCCTGGAATGCCGGCTTCGCGCGGGGTTTCCGAGCCGCCGCAATAGAGCACGGCATCGTAGTCAGCACGCAGCTTCTCGACGGTCACGTCGACGCCGACATTGACGCCGCAATGGAAGGTGACGTTTTCGCCCTTCATCTGCTCGACGCGGCGATCGATGAAGTTCTTCTCCATCTTGAAGTCGGGGATGCCGTAGCGCAGCAGGCCGCCGGCACGCGACTCGCGCTCATAGACATGCACATCATGGCCGGCGCGGCGCGAGCTGCTGGGCAGCCGCGAGGCCCGACGGGCCGGAACCGATGATCGCGACGCTTCTTGCCGGTATGGATCGTCGCCGGACTGCGGCACGATGAAGCCCTGAGCTCATAGGCCTTGTCGGCAGATCGCCTGCTCGACGGTCTTGATCGCGACCGGCGTATCCTCGAGGTTCAGCGTGCAGGCTTCCTCGCATGGCGCCGGGCAGACGCGGCCGGTGAATTCCGGGAAGTTGTTCGTCGAGTGGAGGTTGCGCGATCGCCTCCTCCCACTTGTTGTTATAGACGAGATCGTTCCAATCCGGGATCTGGTTGTGCACCGGACAGCCGGTCGGACCATGGCAATAGGGAATGCCGCAATCCATGCAGCGCGCCGCCTGCTTGGTGACTTCTGGCATCCGACATCGGGATGGTGAACTCGCGGAAATGGCGGATGCGGTCGGAGGCCGGCTGATACTTCGCCACCTGCCGGTCGATTTCCATGAAACCAGTAACCTTGCCCACGTAACAAGTCCTCAATCTGAGCTTCAGCTGCCGGCCGAGCTCGTGGGCTGCGACATGCCGTGACCATGCCGGGACCGTCGAGGCGTCGAACTCGATTCGGCCGCTACGCCCATGCGCATGCGTTCCATTTCGCTCAAGCGCACGGCGGTATTCGACCGGCATGACCTTGCGGAACTTCGGACGATACTCGGCCCAGCTGTCGAGGATCGTGCTTGGCGCGGTTCGAGCCGGTGTAGTGCAGATGGTTCGAGATCAGCTGGTAGCAGGCGCTCCTCATCGTGGCGGGTCATGTCGCCTGATACGTCAACAAGGCCCTTGGTGCCATGAGGTCGCCGCCCGTGATGGTGCAGCTTCTCCAGCATGTCGTCCTCTTCCGGAACCGGCTCGAGTTCGACCATGGCCATGTTGCAGCGCTTGGCGAAATCGCCGCTCTCGTCGAGCACGTAGGCGACACCGCCCGACATGCCGGCTGCGAAGTTGCGACCCGTCTCGCCGAGCACGACGACGACGCCGCCGGTCATGTATTCGCAGCCGTGGTCGCCCGTGCCCTCGACCACCGCGATCGCGCCCGAGTTGCGGACGGCGAAGCGCTCGCCGGCCACGCCGCGGAAATAGCACTCGCCGGCGATCGCACCGTAGAGGCACGGTGTTGCCGACGATGATCGAGTTTTCCGGCGACGATGCGGGCATTTTCCGGCGGACGCACGATGATGCGGCCACCCGAGAGGCCCTTGCCGACATAGTCATTGCCGTCGCCGACGAGGTCGAAGGTGATGCCACGCGCCAGGAAGGCACCGAAGGACTGCCCCGCCGTACCGTTCAGCGTGACATGGATCGTATCGTCCTTCAGGCCCTTGTGGCCGTAGCGCTTGGCGACTTCGCCCGACAGCATGGCGCCGGCCGAGCGGTCGACGTTCTTGATGTCGACGTCGAAGACGACACGGCTGCTTGCGCGTTCGAGCGCCGGCATCGCCTTCTCGATCAGCTTGCGGTCGAGAATGTCGATGATCGGATGGTTCTGGCGCTCGGTCCAGTAGCGTGGCGGCACTTCGGGTCCGCATCGACCTTGTGGAACAGATCTTCGAGAAATCGAGCCCCTTGGCCTTCCAGTGGGCAAGCATCGCGTCCTTTTCGAGCAGACTCGGACGCGCCGATGATCTCGTCGAGCTTGGTCTGACGCCCAGCGACGCCATGATTTCGCGCACTTCTTCGGCGACGAAGAAGAAGAAGTTGATGACATGCTCGGGCGTGCCCTTGAAGCGCTTGCGCAGCACCGGATCCTGGGTGGCGACACCAACCGGGCAGGTGTTGAGATGGCACTTGCGCATCATGATGCAGCCGGCCGCGATCAGCGGAGCGGTGGCAAAGCCGAACTCGTCAGCGCCGAGCAGTGCGCCGATAATGACGTCACGGCCGGTCTTCAGACCACCATCGACCTGCAGTGCGATGCGCGCAACGAAGACCGTTCAGCACCAGAGTCTGCTGGGTCTCGGCAAGACCGATTTCCCAAGGCGAACCCGCATGCTTCAAAGAGGTCAGCGGAGAGGCACCCGTGCCGCCATCGAAGCCGGAAACGGTGATATGGTCGGCGCGTGCCTTGGCAACGCCGGCGGCAACCGTGCCGACGCCAACTTCCGAGACGAGCTTGACCGAGACATCGGCTTCCGGGTTGACGTTCTTCAGATCGTAGATCAGCTGCGCCAGATCTTCGATCGAATAGATGTCGTGATGCGGCGGCGGCGAGATCAGGCCGACGCCCGGCGGTCGAGTGGCGCGTCTTGGCGATGACGCGCATCGACCTTGTGGCCGGGCAGCTGGCCGCCTTCGCCGGGCTTGGCGCCCTGGGCAACCTTGATCTGCAGCACGTCTGCATTGACCAGATACTCGGTCGTCACGCCGAAGCGGCCGGACGCGATCTGCTTGATCGCCGAACGCTCGGGGTTGGCAGACCCGTCCGCCAGCGGCAGGTAGCGATCGCTTTCCTCGCCGCCCTCACCGGTGTTCGACTTGCCGCCGATGCGGTTCATGGCGACGGCGAGCGTCGTATGCGCCTCGCGGCTGATCGAGCCGAAGGACATGGCACCGGTGGAGAAGCGCTTGACGATGTCGACGGCAGGTTCAACCTCGTCGATTGAGACCGGCTTGCGGCCGAGCGCTTCCGCCGACTTGATCTTGAACAAGCCGCGAATGGTGTTCATCCGCAGATTGCTGTCGTTCACCATCTCGGCGAATTCACGGTAGCGGTCCTGGCTGTTGCCGCGCACGGCATGCTGCAGGGACGGCGATGGCGTCAGGCGTCCAGGCGTGCTCCTCGCCGCGCATGCGGTAGGCATATTCGCCGCCGATATCGAGCGTGTTGGCGAGAACCGGATCCTTGCCGAAGGCCGAAGAATGGCGGGTGACGGTTTCCTCGGCGATTTCGGAAAGGCCGATGCCCTCGATCGTCGTCGCGGTGCCAAAGAAATACTTGTCGACCAGCTCGGAGGACAGGCCGACCGCGTCGAAGATCTGCGCGCCGCAATAGGACTGATAGGTCGAGATACCCATCTTGGACATGACCTTGAGGATGCCCTTACCCACAGCCTTGATGTAGCGGTAGACGACTTCGTCTTCCGACACTTCCTTCGGGAATTCGCCATGCTTGTGCATGTCAAGCAGCGTGTCGAAGGCGAGATAGGGGTTGATCGCCTCGGCGCCATAACCGGCGAGACAGCAGAAGTGGTGCACTTCGCGCGGCTCGCCCGATTCCACGACCAGACCGACCGAGGTGCGCAGGCCCTTGCGGATCAGGTGGTGATGCACGGCAGCGGTCGCGAGCAGCGCCGGGATTGCGATGCGGTCCGGACCGATCTGGCGGTCAGAAAGCACGATGATGTTGTAGCCGCCGCGCACGGCCGCTTCCGCCCGCTCGCAGAGGCGATCGAGCATTTCCGGCATGCCTTCGGCACCGCGCTCCACGTCATAGGTGAAGTCAAGCGTCTTGGTGTCGAAACGGTCTTCCATGTGACCGATGGAGCGGATCTTTTCGAGATCGCCATTGGTCAGGATCGGCTGGCGCACTTCCATGCGCTTGGCGTTCGCCATGCCTTCATGGTCGAGGATGTTCGGACGCGGACCGATGAAGGACACGAGGCTCATGACGAGCTCCTCGCGGATAGGGTCGATCGGCGGGTTGGTGACCTGGGCGAAGTTCTGCTTGAAATAGGTGTAGAGCAGCTTCGACTTCGCCGACAGCGCCGAGATCGGCGTGTCGGTGCCCATCGAGCCGATGGCTTCCTGGCCCGTGGTCGCCATCGGCGACATCAGGATCTTGGTGTCTTCCGTGGTGTAGCCGAAGGCCTGCTGGCGATCGAGCAGCGACACGTCGCGGCGAAGAGCACGCGGCTCCACCGGCTTCAAGTCTTCGAGGATCAGCTGCGTGCGGTCCAGCCATTCGCGATACGGATGGCTGCCGGCAAGCTGCGACTTCACTTCCTGGTCGGAAATGATGCGGCCTTCCGCCATGTCGATGAGAAGCATCTTGCCCGGCTGCAGGCGCCACTTCTTGACGATCCGCTCTTCCGGAACCGGCAGCGTGCCGGCTTCAGATGCGAGGATGACGCGGTCGTCGTCGGTGACGAGATAACGGGCCGGACGCAGACCGTTACGGTCGAGCGTGGCACCGATCTGCTTGCCATCGGTGAAGCAGACGGCAGCCGGACCATCCCACGGCTCCATCATCGCGGCATGATATTCGTAGAAGGCCTTACGCTCAGGCGACATCAACTGGTTGCCCGACCATGCCTCGGGAATCAGCATCATCACGGCATGCGCCAGCGAATAGCCGCCGCGCTGCAGGAATTCGAGCGCGTTGTCGAAGCAGGCCGTGTCCGACTGGCCCTCATAGGAGATCGGCCAGAGCTTGGAGATGTCGTCGCCGAAGAGTGGCGAAGACACCGACGCCTGACGCGCCGCCATCCAGTTGACGTTGCCGCGCAGCGTGTTGATTTCGCCGTTGTGAGCGACCATGCGGTACGGATGCGCTAGCTTCCAGGACGGGAAGGTGTTGGTCGAGAAGCGCTGGTGCACGAGGGCAACGGCCGACTCGAAGCGAGGATCGGCGAGGTCCTTGTAATAAGCGCCAACCTGATAGGCGAGGAACATGCCCTTGTAGACGATCGTCGAGGACGACAGCGACACGGGATAGAAGCCGGTTTCCTGACCGCCATACTGGTCATAGATTCGGTTGGAGATAACCTTGCGCAGCAGGAACAGGCGACGCTCGAACTGGTCCTGAGTCGCGGCATCGCGGCCCGCACCGATGAAGACCTGGATCTGGCGCGGCTCGGTCGCGGCAATCTCGGGAGCCTTCGACAGCGAGGAATTGTCGACCGGCACATCACGATAGCCGATCAGCGTCTGACCTTCGGACTGACAGACTTCAGCGATCACCTGCTTGAAATGGGCGATCTGCTGTTCGTCCTGCGGAAAGAAGAAGTGACCGACGGCATATTCGCCAGCCTTAGGCAGGGTTACACCCTGAGCCGCCATCTCTTCGCGGAAGAAGCGGTCGGGGATCTGCACCAGGATACCGGCGCCATCGCCCATCAGCGGATCGGCACCGACAGCACCGCGGTGTGTCAGGTTCTCCAGGATGAACAAGCCGTCCTTGACGATCTGATGCGACTTCTGCCCCTTCATATGGGCGATGAAGCCAACGCCGCAGGCGTCATGTTCGTTGCGGGGGTCGTAGAGACCCTGTTTCGGAGGCAGACCGGTGCGCGCGATCGCCGTCTCGGCGACTGCTTCCGCACTGGCGGACCGCATGATCTCTTCGGATGACGGAACCTTCGTCATGACCTTTACCTCCGTTGAAGCCGGACTGGCCGGACTGATTGGACCCATTTCAGGCGCCGATGGGCGCCAGCGACAGCCACGCCATCCCTATACGGATTGCTTGACCACCCCATGACGCCCGAAAACATCTCGCCTTCGAAACCGGAATTAGGTCAACTAGTCTGACCTAATTTCTGCTTTTCCTATGACAGAAAGTAAACGCTCATGCAAGACGCGGCCAGGAAAATTAACCGGGCAAAGGACGCGAAATTACGACGACCCTCGCCGATGCGAAATTTAATTACGCAGGCCTGCATCATTCTTTCGGCTTCTTGCGGACTTGATCTCCGCGTGTCTCTTGTCCACCGGGCCGGATTGATAGCGAAGCGGAAGTGGCTAAAGTCCGCACACCCACCTTCGCCTCAGGAAAGATGCCCATGCACTTCGCTTCAGACAACTGGTCCGGCGCCCATCCCAGGATCGCCGAGAGCCTCACCCGCCATGCTGCCGGCTTCGCCTCCGCCTATGGCACAAGCGACCTGGACAAGGCCGTGGAAGACCGGTTCAGCGCCATTTTCGAACGCGACGTCGCTGTCTTCTTCGTTGCCACTGGCACGGCTGCCAATTCTCTGGCGCTCGCAAGCCTCGCCAAGGCGGGTGGGGTGAGTTTCTGCCACGCCGATGCCCACGTCAACGCGGACGAAGGCGGCGCGCCGGAATTCCTGACAGGGGCGACGCGGCTCTTTCCCGTCGAAGGCGCGGAAGGCAGGATCGACCCACGGGCGCTGGACACCGCTATTGCCCGCTTCGAACCGGTTTCCCCGCATCACGGCCGCGCCATGGCCGTGACCGTGACCCAAGCGACCGAAGTCGGCACCGTCTATTCCCTCGCCGAACTCGACGCGATCGCAGCCGTCGCCAAGTCACGCAACCTGCCGCTCCACATGGACGGCGCCCGCTTCGCCAATGCGCTTGTATCGCTGGGCGTGACGCCGGCTGAAATGACCTGGAAGCGCGGCATGGACATCCTCTCCTTCGGTGGCACGAAGAACGGCTGCTGGTGCGCCGAGGCGATCGTCTTCTTCAATCCGGACATGGCAGCGGACATGCCCTTTATCCGCAAGCGCTCGGCCCAACTCTTCTCCAAGAGCCGCTTTATCTCGGCGCAGCTCGAAGCCTATCTGGATGATGGCCTCTGGCTTGAACTAGCCCAGCACTCGAATGCCATGGCGGATCGTCTGCGCGCCGGGCTTTCGGCCAAGAATACTGCGCGCCTCGCCTGGGATACTTCGGCCAACGAAGTCTTCGCCGTGATCGAAAAGTCGGCAGCCGAACGCGCAAGAGACAAAGGCGCAAAATTCTACGACTGGCAGCCGCCACAGGGCTGGCTCCCCTTGCCGGCCGAGAATGAAACACTAGTTCGTCTGGTAACGAGCTTTGCGACGACGACGGATGAAGTCGATCAATTCATAGAAGTCGTTTGAGGGAACCGTTTCTTACAGTCGAAACGCGCACTTCTGCTACAAAAAACCTTGATTTTTCAAAGTCGCAACTCCTCGACATGATGTATTTGCCAGCCCCGACGAGGGCTGGACCAACAACGCGCATCACGATCCGAGGAGAATTTTTATGACCAAGACCACCCTCAACACCGCCGCCCTCGCTGCCGCCGTCACCATGGCAATCGGCAGCGCCGCTCTCCTGTCCGGCCCGGCCGTAGCCCAGGAAAAGGAAAAGTGCTTCGGCGTTTCCATGGCCGGCAAGAATGACTGCGCAGCCGGCCCCGGCACCACCTGCGCCGGCACATCCAAGGTCGACTTCCAGGGCAATGCCTGGAAATATGTCGCCAAGGGCACCTGCACCGCGATGGCGCTTCCGGATGGCCGCATGGGCTCGCTCGAAGCCCTGGACCGCGACCTCCCCAAGGCCTGAACCGATACGGCATCTGCGGGACGTCCGCAGGTGCCGTCCCGCTTTTCTTTCCAGGATGAATGCTTGAGGAGCCGGCCGTGTCTGCCCATCCCGCGTTTGAGATCAGCCGTTCCGACAGAAGGCGTCAGGGCACTGCCGCCCGCCTCCCCCGCCGTGCAGGCGCCGGCTTCAAGCCTCAGCATGCCGACGCAATCCTGAAAGACGACTTCCGCATCGGCTTTCTCGAAGTCCATGCCGAGAACTACATGGGCGCCGGTGGCCATCCGCACCGCATCCTGACCCGGATGCGCGAGGATTTCGCGCTCTCGATCCACGGCGTCGGCCTGTCCATCGGCAGCCCGACCGGCCTAGACCCCGAGCATCTCGCCCGCCTGAAGGCGGTCGTCGACCGCTACCAGCCGGAACAGGTTTCTGAACATTTGGCCTGGTCCACCCATGACAGCCATTTTCTCAACGACCTGCTGCCGGTCCCTTATGACCAGGCAACCCTCGACAGGGTCTGCGACCATATCGACCAAGTCCAGGAGGCGCTTGGCCGCCGGATGCTGCTGGAAAATCCTTCGACCTATCTCGGCTTCCGAAGCCTCGACCATGTCCGAGACGGACTTCATCAGGGCGATCGCCCGTCGCACCGGCTGCGGGCTGCTGCTCGACATCAACAACGTCCATGTCTCCGCCACAAATCACGGCTATGGCGCTCGCGACTATCTCGCCGACTTCCCACTCCTCTGCGTCGAGGAGATCCATCTGGCCGGCCATGCCGAAGATATTGATGATGCCGGTCTGCCGCTCCTCATCGATAGCCACGACCGCCCGGTCGACGATCTGGTCTGGAATCTCTACGACCATGTCATCGCCAAGCTCGGTCCGCTGCCAACCCTCGTCGAATGGGACAACGAGGTGCCGGACTGGCCGGTGCTGAAGCGCGAGGCGCAGCGCGCCGATGCCATTCTCGACCGCCACGCGATTGTCGAGCTGGGACGTCGCCATGCGTCCTGATCCGGTCCAGAGCGGCGCCTTTGCGAAGGCCCTCTTCACGCCAGACCTCCCGGCACCCGACGGGCTGGCGGGGCGCGATCACGTGCGACCGGAGCGCCGTTTTGCCGTCTACCGCAACAACGTCACCGTTTCGCTGATCGATGCCATGGCCTCGATCTTTCCGACCGTCCAGAACCTTGTCGGCGAAGACTTCTTCCGGGCGATGGCGCGGCTCTATGTAACCGCCCATCCGCCGACCTCACCTCTGCTCTTCACCTATGGCGAGAGCTTTCCGGCTTTCCTGGAAAGCTTCCCACCTGCGGCGGACCTTCCATTCCTCGCCGACGTGGCGCGCGTCGAGCGCCTCTGGCTCGACGCTTATCATGCGGCGGATGCCCAACCGCTCGATCCGGCGGCCCTTGCACAGGTCCCGGCGGAAGAGCTGGCCGGCATCCGCTTTCGCCCGCATCCCGCCACGCGCATTGTGCGCCTGACGTACGCAGGCGGCACCATCACCCGCCGTGACAGGGCCGGCACCTCGCTTCAAGGCGTAGACCCCACGGCGCCGGAAGCGGTGCTCATCACCCGACCGGACTGCGACGTGGCGGTCGAACTGCTGCCGTCAGGCGGCGCGACCTTCTTCGAGGCGCTCATCGCCGAGCAAACGCTCGGCGAAGCCTTTGCCGCCGCCGCAGGCGATGAAGACACTGATATCGCCGGATTGCTTGGCCTCGCTTTGTCCAGCGGCGCCTTCAGCGCGATCGACATCCATCACGAAAGCCCGATCCTATGACCTCTGCTGTCTCGCTCATCGAATTCTATCGGAAGGCCGTCCGCGGGCTGGAAACCGCGCTCGACCGCTGGTTCCTCGGGCTCCTCGCACGCATCGTCTTCCTCGCCGTGCTCGTGCCCTACTACCTCAACTCAGCGCTCACCAAGTTCGACGGACCCTTCTCGATCGCGGACGGCGCCTACTACCAGATCGCACTACCGGCTGTGGATGCGGCAGGCGGTGATGTGTCCGCCGTCTCCTTCTTCCCCTGGGGCCTGATGGTGTTTCTCGGCTCCTACGGCGAGGTCATCCTGCCGCTTCTCGTGGTTGCAGGCCTCTTCACCCGCTTCGCCGCCCTTGGCATGATCGGCTTCATCATAGTGCAGACCCTCACCGACATCCTCGTACACAATGTCGACGCAACGACGATCGGCGCACTCTTCGATCGCTTCCCCGATAGCGTGATCCTCGACCAGCGCCTGCTCTGGATCTTCCCGCTCGCCTATCTCGCGGTGAAGGGTGCCGGCCTCGTCTCGCTCGACAAGCTGCTCTGCACCGTGTGGACGCGCCGCATGACCACCCAAGAAAAAGGCGGCCGGCTTGCGCCGACCGCCTGACTGGAAGCTGGTTACAGCGACGATGATCAGTTCACATGCGCCTCGATAGCCTTCGGTGCCGTGCCGACAGGTTCTGCGGCAATCGAGATCCGGCGGGGCTTCATGGCTTCCGGAATGTTGCGCAGAAGATCAATGTGCAGCAGGCCGTTCTTCAGCGAAGCGGCAGTAACTTCCACATGGTCTGCAAGCTGGAAGCGGCGCTCGAAGGCGCGCTTGGCAATGCCGCGATAGAGAAATTCGCTCTGCTCGGCCTTTTCGTCTTCGGCCTTCTCACCCTTTACGGTCAGCACATGTGCATGCGCCTCGATCGAAAGCTCGCTTTCGTCGAAGCCGGCAACGGCCATGGTGATCCGGTAAAGGTTCTCACCGGTGCGCTCGATATTGTAGGGCGGATAGCTCTGGGCCTGTTCCGGCTGACCGAGGCTGTCCAGCATGGTGAACAGGCGATCGAAACCGACGGTGGAACGGTAGAGCGGGGAAAAATCGACGTGACGCATGATGTCCTCCTTGAAGCGACGTTGGCGTTTTCTATGCCGCGCGCATCCCGCTTGGGGCGATGCTGGCGGCGGTTCGCGGACCCGTTTGGCGTCCGCAATCCCGATGTGGGAAATGCCCGATGCGAATTCAAGATCGTCCGTTTCGCCGCCTGACCGCCGCGATGAATAGTCCGTGAACATCAGGTTCAAGCCGCATTCAAGCGATCTATCCTAGTGTCTCTCCATCGGTTGTCTCGACCGACCAGGCCGGAGATATCGTCCCTTCCACTTCGGCCAGGCTTCGCCGAACCGCGTCCCTCCGTATGCGGTTCCGGCTTTTTCTTTGACTTCTGCGGGGGCTGCATCCTATCCCGGAGAAACCCGAGGCGCTCTCAACCGACAGGCAGTTGCAGGCATGGATGCCATTCTTCACGCCACCCCCGGCAACCCCATTCCAGGGAACCCGCTTGTCGGCTTCTTCGAGGGACATCGCGGCGTGAAGCTGCGCTACGCGGTCTTCCGCTCCAGTGCTGCCAGGACCAAGGGCACCATCGTTCTCGTGCATGGGCGCAACGAGGCCATCGAGAAATATTTCGAGACGATCCGCGATCTGAACGACCAGGGCTTCTGGGTCGCGACCTATGATTTCCGCGGCCAGGGCGGCTCCGAGCGCCTGCTCAAGGACCCGCGCAAGGGCCATGTCGGCCGCTTCGATCACTATGTCCGGGATCTAGAGATCTTTCTCGAACAGATCGTCCTGCCGGACACCCGCCTGCCCTTTTTCCTGCTCGCCCATTCGACCGGCGGCCTGATCGCCCTGAAGGCGGCACCCAGGCTTGCCAACCGCATCGAGCGCATGGTGCTGACGGCGCCCTTTGTCGGTCTCGGTGGCCAAAAGACCTCGCCGGAAAACATCAGGCGGCTGGCGACGCTCGCCTCCTTCACCGGCTTTGGCAAGATCAACCTCAACAAGGACGAACCGCTGAAGCCTTTCGACGGCAATCCGCTGACAACGGACGAATTCCGCTTCGCCCGCAACCAGAAGATCCTCATCGAGCATCCGGAACTGGCGCTTGGGCCACCGACGGCACGCTGGCTCTACGAGAGCCAGAAGGCGATCGACGCCATCAGACGGCCGGGGCATCTGGCGTCAATCACGGTCCCGACCGTCATCATCGCCCCCGGCAACGATCCGATCGTGCCCTATCATTTTCAGGAATCGCTGGCGCAGTATTTCCGGGCCGGACAACTCGTACCCGTGCCCGGCGCCCGCCACGAGATCCTGCAGGAGCAGGACCGCTATCGCAAACAGGCGCTGGCGGCCATCTTCGCCTTCATGCCGGGCGGCGAGCCCGACGAGGCAGATCCTGTCGGGGAACTGACCGATTCGGCCCTAGAGGCTTAAGCTCTCAGCTGGAGCGACCGCCGTTAGCGGCGCTTCAGCATCTCCATCGCCTCAGCATGCACAGCCTTTGAGCCGGCCGCGATAATCGAACCGCCGGCTTCCGGACGTCCGCCGTCCCAGGTGGTGATGATCCCACCCGCCTGCTCGATGATCGGGATCAGCGCGCCAACGTCATAGGGCTTCAGCACCGTCTCGATGACGAGATCGACATGGCCGGCAGCCAGCAGGCAATAGGCATAGCAGTCGACGCCGTAGCGGAAGAGCTTGACCTTGTCCTGCACGGCCTGGAAGCGCTCGACTTCCCAATCCTTGAACAGATGCGGCGAGGTGGTGAAGAGGATCGCGTTTTCGAGACTGCCGCAGTCGCGCACCTGGTTCTGACGCTCGCCATCGGGACCTGAGTACCAGGACTTGTCGCCATCGGCATAATAGCGCTCGCCGGTGAACGGCTGCTCCATCAGGCCCATGACCGACTTGCCATGTTCCTGGAAGCCGATCAGCGTGCCCCAGACCGGCACGCCGGAGATGAAGGCGCGCGTGCCGTCGATCGGATCGATGACCCAGACGAATGTCGCTGGTCGCTCGCTGCCATGCTCCTCGCCGAGAATGCCATGGTCGGGAAACTCTGCCTCGATCAGCTGACGGATGGCGATCTCGGCGGCCTGGTCACTCTCGGTGACCGGATCGAAACCGGCTTTCTCCTTGTTGACGACGGAGAGGCTCGACACGAAAGCGCGGCAAGGGTCTCGGCCGTTGGCGGCATCGCGCAAGGCGGAAGCAAGAATTCGACGGTCAGGGCGCATGGGAAAGTCCCGTCGTCTGGAGGGAGCCCGATTCGGCTCATAAAGCCAGTTGCGCGCGAAAGACAAACATCCGAACGCGACGGATCGCTGCCCGACAGGCCCTTGCCGAGCGGCCGCAAACGCAGCGAAACTGCGTAAATTTTGGCCGTCGCTCGAAAAAAACAGCCAAAAATCAACTTGACAATGGTGCACCGCAACATCTAACGTCTCGACTTCGGACAGGTCTTCTGACTGTAAATACCCTCCTTGGGTGTTTCCTCCCTAGACTTAGCCGCGCGCACGAGCGCGGTCTTTTTTTGCCCGCTGCAATGCAACGGGCTTCAGGGACAATGGGGATTGGAAAGCCTTACTCGGCCGCAAGCGCCTGATCGATCGCGTAATCCGCGACGAACATCCGCCATTTGCTGCATGAAGACGCGCAGATCGAGCCGGCAAGGGCATCGAAATCGGCCCGCCTTCTCCAGCGTCCGTCTCGTCGATATAGATCGAACGGTTGACCTCGATTTGCAGCGCATGCAGTCCACGCGCCGGACGACCATAATGCTCGGTGATGAAACCACCGGCATAGGGTTTGTTACGCACAGCCGTGTAGCCAAGTTCTTCCAGGAACTGTAGCGCCGCCTGGCTGAGATCAGCCGACGCGCTTGTGCCATAGCGATCGCCGACGATGAAATCGGGCTTCAAACCGCTGCCGGCGACGCGAATATTCCCGGGCATGGAATGGCAATCGATCAACACGCCGAAGCCGAACATCGCATGGGTGCGGGCAATCAGCCTTCTCAGGCAGGCATGATAGGGCTTGTAGCAGCTCTCGATCCGCTCCATGGCGACAGACAGCGGCATCCGGCGCTGATAGATCTCCATGTTTTCGGCAACGATGCGCGGAATGGTGCCAAGCCCGCCGGCCACACGCGCCGAATTGCTGTTGGCAAAGGGCGGCAGCGGATCGGAAAACATCCGGGGATCGAGCTCATACGGCTCTCTGTTGACGTCCACATAGGCGCGCGGGAAATGCGCGACGAGCAGCGGCGCACCGAAGCCGGGCGCCGCCGAGAACAACTCGTCCACGTAATGGTCTTCCGATCGCCGAATCGAGACGTCATCGAGTCGCGACTCATCCAGGAAGGACGACGGGTAGCGACGGCCGCTATGCGGGGAGTTATAGACGAAGGGAATGGTCTGGATCGCGGGCTCTCGAACCTCGAACAGCTCGAATTCGTTGGTCATCCGCTTCCCAGGGCCTCTTCATTACGCAAGTCACAAACTTGTTGTGTTCGCCATGTTGCCAGTTGGCCGCCGGGAAGTCCATACTGCCGGAAATGGCGGAGCAGGCTCACTTTTTCGTTGTTCACCGGTTCTTTACTGCGCCGACCCTAAAGTGAGCGACTGCGAGCTTCCCTATGCAATCGAGTACAGCGGTCCCTAAATGACTCAGAAAATCCTTCTCGCCGAAGACGACAACGACATGCGCCGGTTCCTGGTGAAGGCGCTGGAAAAGGCGGGTTATAAAGTTTCCTCCTTCGACAACGGTGCCAGCGCCTATGACCGCCTGCGCGAAGAACCGTTCTCGCTTCTGTTGACCGACATCGTGATGCCGGAAATGGACGGCATCGAACTGGCGCGCCGCGCCACCGAACTCGATCCGGACCTGAAGGTCATGTTCATCACCGGCTTTGCAGCCGTTGCCCTGAACGCCGGATTCGAAGGCGCCGAAGGATGCAAAGGTGCTTGTCCAAGCCTTTCCACCTCCGTGATCTCGTCGACGAAGTCGAACAAGACTCCTTGCATGCGGCCTAAGCCGCCTGCCGAAGGGGTTGAAAAAATCTCTTCACAAAACTGCAAAATCGCCTATTGACGGGCGAACAGG
The DNA here is from genome assembly GCA_965283865.1 of Allorhizobium sp. Lineage (GTDB taxonomy): Bacteria > Pseudomonadota > Alphaproteobacteria > Rhizobiales > Rhizobiaceae > Allorhizobium. The sequence goes on along the minus strand of CBDIQA010000001.1, from coordinate 1,560,824 downwards.
TTTTGTGGTCTTAAGCCGCTCATCGGATGGGCGTGTAGCTCAGCGGGAGAGCACTACGTTGACATCGTAGGGGTCACAGGTTCAATCCCTGTCACGCCCACCATTCGAATTCTTTCAAGGGCTTGTCGGAAACGGCGAGCCCTTTTTGGTTTCTAAGACTGGCTCGGATAGACCTGTCCTTTTTGGCACTGCGCCACCACTTTCGATGCGAACCGATTCGCAATCCCGTTGACGGAGAAGTGGAAGATCGCTCTCATCAGCAATCCCTGGTCGGCAATTGATCCAGAAGTGCGCTGGTGGAGAAGAATGGCATGTCTCATTCCTATGCAGCCTATATCGATGAATCGGGTGACGACGGCATTGGCAACTTTCGCGAACCCGGTCGCCGTGGGGGCTCCTCGCACTGGCTCGTTTTGTCGGCATGCGTTTACCGGCAGGTCTACACACTGGAAGCGGTCCGATGGCGCGACTCGATTTCGGAAAAATTCGTCAACAAGAAGAGCCGAACGCTTCATTTTATGGAGCTGAATCACGGACAGCGAACAGTCGCCGCACAGACGATCGCCACGCTACCACTCAGAACAGTAAGCGTCATCGCTGCCAAGCCGCCGATTCCCGATGGCGTCTATTCAGCTAGGAATCAACTTTACTTTTATATGGCGCGATATCTGGTTGAACGCATTTCGTGGCTTTGTCGCGATCTTCGTCCTCAGGTTCCCGAAGGAGATGGTCGAGTGCAGATCACCTTCTCTCGTCGAGGGGGCATGTCCTACGAGAATTTTCGCGCCTACCTGGCTCATTTGAAAGATCAGCCAGATGCAGGTGTCCAAATACACTGGCCAGTGATCGACATCGAGGCCGTAGACGCACTGGATAACAAAAAGAGCGCCAGTCTTCAAATTGTCGATGCGGTTGCTTCGTCATTTGCTGCGGCAGTCGAGCCAGACTTCTATGGAAATTGTGAACTACGCTACGCTGAACTGCTACGCCCCGTCACCTATCATCGGAAAGGCAATTACCTGAGCTATGGCGTCAAACTCGTCCCGAAATACCAAGACTGCGCGCTGAATGCACAACAGCTCAAGTTCATCGAACTCTTCAAATGAAACGGCAGCCCCCCGGCCCATAATTGCGATCGCTCGCCTGCAGTCTTTCGAGTGCTCTGGGTTGTTCCGGCGCATGGCTGCCTAGCCATATACTTAGCACGTTTGACCTGCCATTTCCATGGGCACGTAGCAGGTCAGTTCACCCCTTCACCACCGAAACCTCTTCCCCCGCATAAACCACCACATAGCCGCCCTCAGGCCTCAGCATCCGCGCCCTCGCCTCAAGCCAGCCGCGATACGGCGCCTCCCGCCAGATCGCGCCTGCCTCCGGCTCCACCAGCACCGTCAGCTGCGGCCCCTGCCCATAAAGCATCATCCGGCTGACCCGCGGATCCCATTCGTCCCTGAGCGTCGGATCGGTGCGCCAGAGGCAATAGAAGTCGCGACAGGTCGAAGGCCTGACATCATAAGCGTCACAGCCGCCGCCGGGCAGGCAGTGGCGGCAGGGCTCATTCGCCGGTTTGTCAAATTCCGCGATATCGGGAAGGATGCAGCAGAGCGAACAACTGCCGCAATCGCGGCCCGGCACCAGCGCCGGGCCCTGCCCTTCCCCCGAGAAAGCCATGTCAGGCCGCCGGGCCGATGGTGACAGTGATCGGCGAGAGGCCTTCGACGGCGCCGTCAAGCCGGTCGCCCGGCTGGAGCGCCCCGACGCCAGACGGCGTGCCGGTGAAGATCAGGTCGCCAGGCGTCAGGTGATAGTAGCGCGAGAGATGGCTGATCATCTCGGGCACCGACCAGATCATGTCGGAGAGATGCCCTTCCTGACGCAGCCCATCATTGACGAGAAGCGATATCCGCTGCGTGCCGGGAGCAAAGTCCGCAGCCGGCGTGATCGCGCCGATCACCGCCGAGTCTTCGAATGCCTTGGCGATATCCCAGGGCCGCTGCTTGTCCTTCATCGCGTTCTGCAGGTCGCGACGGGTCATATCGAGGCCGACGGCATAGCCATAGACCGCCCCCATCGCCTCATCGGCAGAAACGCGGAAGGCCGGCGCGCCGATTGCGATCACCAGCTCGATCTCATGGTGATAGTCCTCCGTTCCCGGCGGATAGGCGATCGTACCACCTTCGAGAACGAGGCCGGTCGGCGGCTTGGTAAAGTAGAAGGGCGCAACACGGTCGACCGTATTGCCGAGCTCTGCCGCATGCGCCGCGTAATTGCGTCCCACACAGAAGATGCGGTGGATCGGAAAGCATTCGTCGAGCCCCAGGATCGGAACGAGCGGGGCAGACGGCACGGGAAACAGAGGACGGGATGCGGACAAGGCACACTCTCTTCGGATGGGACACTTAAAGATCGCAGCAAGACGCTGCGACACAGCCAGCATAGCGCCCGCCAGATCGTTACGCATCATTGATAATGGTGCAATGTTGGCGCAAAGCGATCCGGTGAGCGGGCTTGGAACATCGGCCCAAACATGTAACAAAACCGCCGCGACCGCGTTGCATAAAGCGTGAAGAAGATCCGTCGAACAGGGCGAAGACAGAAGGTTTATCGTCCCGGCAAGACATCGAAAGGCAAGAATTATGAGCATCAAGATCGTGCCGGTCATCATGGCCGGCGGCAAGGGAACCCGGCTCTGGCCGCTGTCACGCGCAGCCGCCGCCAAGCAGTTCATCCGCTTCCTCGGCGACGAGACGCTGCTGCAGAAGACCCTGGCCCGCGTCTCGGACGCCGCGCTCTATGACGCACCGATCGTCGTCACCAATGAGGACTTCCGCTTCCTGGTCGCCGAACAGGCCCGCGAACTGGGCGTCAAGCTCGACGGCATCATCCTGGAGCCCGAGGCGCGAAACACCGCAGCGGCCGTCGCCGCGGCCGCCGTCATCGTCAGCCAGCGCCATGGCCGCGACGCCCTGATCCAGATCCTGCCCTCCGACCACGAAATCACGGTCGACGATACCTACCGCGCCTGTGTCGCCAAGGCCGCCGATGTGGCCCGCAATGGCAAGATCGTCACCTTCGGAATCACGCCGACGGAAGCGGCCACGGGTTATGGTTATATCGAGATCGGCGAAGACATCGGCGACGGCGTCCACAAGGTCTCGCGTTTCGTCGAAAAGCCGAATGCAGACGTCGCCGAAAAAATGTTGGCCAGCGGCAAATATGCCTGGAACTCTGGCATGTTCGTCTTCTCCGCCGGCCAGATGATTGCCGAATTGCAGGCACTTGCACCGGAGGTGCTTGCCGCCGTCGAGAAAGCCGTCGAAAAGGCCAAGGGCGACCTCGATTTCACCCGTCTTGATGCGGAGGGCTTTGGCCAAAGCCCGAGCATCTCGATCGACTATGCCGTAATGGAAAAGACCCCGAACGCTGCCGTCGTTCCGGCCCCGATCACCTGGTCCGACCTTGGCAGCTGGGATGCGATCTGGAAGCTCGCCGGTGGCGATGAAAACGGCAATGTCGTCAATGGCAATGCCACCGTCTCGGACACCAGCAATTCGCTGGTCATGTCGCGCAATGCCCATCTTGCCGTGCAGGGCATGGAAGGCGTGGCCGTCATTGCCTCCGAGGACGCCGTTTATGTCGGTCGCCTCGACCGCAGCCAGGATGTCGGCAATCTGGTCAAACTGCTCGCCGGAAACAAGGAAACGGCCCATCTGACCGAAAATCACCCGACTGCGCTGCGTCCCTGGGGTGGTTACACCTCGATCCTCAACGGTGACCGCTTCCAGGTGAAACGCCTCTTCGTCCATCCGGAAAAGAAGCTCTCTCTGCAGAAGCATCACCACCGCGCCGAACACTGGGTCTGCGTGCGTGGCACGGCGGAAGTGACGATCGACGATAAGGTGACCGTGCTGCACGAGAACCAGTCGATCTATATTCCGCAAGGCTCCGTCCACCGCCTCGCCAATCCCGGCAAGATCCGCCTCGAGGTGATTGAGGTCCAGACTGGCTCCTATCTCGGCGAAGACGACATCATCCGCCTGGTCGACGAATTCGGCCGCAGCTAATACAGCGTCATCCACTGCACACGCGCGGCCCGGCGGCTTCCACCGTCCGGGCCGCTTGCTTTATGGCGCTGCATTGCACAAGATCGAGCAAGCCGGAAAAAGCGGCAGGGCGAACAGCGAAGCGGTAAAGAATGGCGATCAAGGCAAGCATCTATCACCTCACCCACTACAAGTATGACAACCCGGTCCAGCTCGGACCGCAGATCATCCGGCTGAAGCCTGCCGCCCATTCCCGCACCAAGGTTCTCTCCCATTCGCTGAAGGTCACGCCCGAGAACCACTTCGTCAATCTGCAGCAAGACCCCTACGGCAACTATCTTGCCCGCTTCGTCTTCCCGGACCCTGTGACCGAATTCAAGATCGAGGTCGACCTCGTCGCCGACATGACGGTCTACAATCCCTTCGACTTCTTCACCGAGGAAGTCGCGGTCAAATGGCCTTTCGAATATCCGGAAGATCTGCGCGACGACCTCAAGATCTACATGACGCCGGAACCCTCATCCCCGGCACTCGATGCCTTCATGGCGACCGTCGATACGACGCCCGACCAGGGCACCATCGACATGGTGGTGGGCCTGAATGCCCGCCTGCAGCACGACGTGGGTTATGTCATTCGCATGGAGCCGGGCGTCCAGACGCCGGAGGAAACGTTGACCTCCGCCCGCGGCTCCTGCCGCGATTCGAGCTGGCTGCTCGTCCAGATCCTGCGCCGCCTCGGTTTTGCTGCCCGTTTCGTCTCCGGTTACCTCATCCAGCTTGCACCGGACCTGAAGGCGCTCGATGGCCCCTCCGGCACAGAAGTCGATTTCACCGACCTGCATGCCTGGACAGAAGTCTATATCCCCGGCGCCGGCTGGATCGGCCTTGACCCGACCTCCGGCCTCTTGACCGGCGAAAGCCACATCCCTCTCGCCGCCACCCCGCATTACAAGCAATGCCGCTCCGATCTCCGGCGGCTATGTCGGCCAGGCCAATACCGAATTCGCCTTCGACATGCAGGTGAAGCGCGTCGCCGAGCACCCGCGCATCACCAAGCCTTTCTCGGACGACAGCTGGGATGCCCTCGAACGCCCTCGGACAGAAAGTCGATACCGACCTAAAAGCCCATGACGTGCGGCTCACCATGGGCGGCGAACCGACCTTCGTGTCGATTGATGACTTCCAGTCCGCCGAATGGAACACCGATGCCGTCGGCCCGACCGAAACGCGATCTCGCCGACAAACTCATCCGGCGCCTGCGCGAGCGCTTCGCGCCCTGGCGGCTTCCTGCATTATGGCCAGGGCAAGTGGTATCCGGGCGAAAGCCTGCCGCGCTGGACCTTCTCGCTCTATTGGCGGAAAGACGGCAAGCCGATCTGGCACGATCCAGAGCTGATTGCCGCCGAACACAAGGACACCGGCGTCACCCACCAACAAGCCGAAGCGCTGATGGCCGGCATCGCGACCGAGCTTGAGATCGAAACCGACATGATCATCCCGGCCTTCGAGGACCCGGCCGAGTGGATCATCAAGGAAGGCAGCCTGCCCGAGAACGTCGACCCCTCGAATTCCAAGCTTGAAAGACGCGGAAGAGCGCGCCCGCATCGCCAAGGTCTTCGAACGTGGCCTGACAACCCCGACCGGCTACATTCTGCCGGTCCAGGCCTGGAACGCCAAGGCCGGCGGCCGGCGCTGGGTCAGCGAAAAATGGCGCACCCGCCGCGGCAAGATCTTCCTCATCCCCGGCGACAGCCCGATCGGCTTTCGCATGCCGCTCGGCACCCTGCCTTACGTGCCGCCGTCGCAGTACCCCTATATCCACACCACCGATCCCTCGATCCCACGCGCACCCCTGCCGGATTTTGGTCCGCAGGTCCGTGAGGGCCGCGCCATGCCCGAGGCCTCCCGCAAGAGCGGTGAAGCCCATCAGGATCGCAACGAGCAGAACATCACAGGCTCCGCCGGCGACATCAGGGGTGCAGTGCGCACAGCCATGAGCGTAGAGCCCCGCGACGGCCGCCTTTGCGTGTTCATGCCGCCGGTCGAAGCTGTCGAGGACTATCTCGAACTGGTCGCTGCCGCAGAAACTGCCGCTCGTGGACTTGGCCTGCCGGTCCATATCGAGGGCTATGCACCGCCTCAGGACGAGCGCATCAACGTCATCCGTGTTGCTCCGGATCCAGGCGTCATCGAGGTCAACATCCACCCGGCCTCCAGCTGGGATGACTGCGTCGCGACGACGAACGCCATCTACGAGGAAGCGCGCCAGACCCGCCTCGGCGCCGACAAGTTCATGATCGACGGCCGCCACACCGGCACCGGCGGTGGCAATCACGTCGTGGTCGGTGGCGCCAATCCCGCCGACAGCCCCTTCCTGCGCCGTCCAGACCTGTTGAAGAGCCTGATCCTGCACTGGCAGCGTCATCCAGCGCTCTCCTACATGTTCTCCGGCATGTTCATTGGCCCGACCAGCCAGGCGCCGCGTTTCGACGAAGCCCGCCACGACAGTCTCTATGAGCTGGAAATCGCCATGGCCCAGGTGCCGATGCCGGCCAGTGGTGCGGCAGCCCCCCTACCCTGGCTCGTCGACCGCCTGTTCCGCAATCTCTTGATCGACGTCACCGGCAACACCCACCGCTCGGAAATCTGCATCGACAAGCTGTTCTCGCCGGACGGTCCGACCGGCCGTCTCGGCCTTGTCGAGTTCCGCGGTTTCGAGATGCCGCCGAACGCGCGCATGTCGCTTGCCCAGCAATTGCTGGTCCGCGCGCTGATTGCCCGCTTCTGGAAGAACCCGATCGGCGGCCGCTTCGTCCGCTGGGGCACGAGCCTGCACGACCGATTCATGCTGCCGCATTACCTCTGGCTCGACTTCCTCGAAGTGCTGGCGGATCTCCGCGAAAACGGCTTCGACTTCAAACCGGAATGGTTTGCAGTCCAGCTTGAGTTCCGCTTCCCCTTCGTCGGCGAAGTGTCCTACGAAGGATCGAAGCTGGAGCTGCGACAGGCGCTCGAACCCTGGCATGTCATGGGTGAAGAAGGGGCTATCGGCGGCACCGTCCGTTATGTGGATTCCTCCGTCGAGCGCCTGCAGGTTCAGCTGGAGACAGCCAATCCCGAGCGTTTCGTCGTGGCCTGCAACGGGCGCCAGGTGCCGCTGCGCAAGTCGGACGTGAATGGTGTCGCAGTCGGCGGCGTGCGCTACAAGGCCTGGCAGCCGGCCTCCGGCCTGCATCCGGTCCTGCCCGTCAACACACCGCTAACATTCGACATCTATGATACATGGTCTTCCCGGTCGATCGGGGGCTGCGTTTACCACGTCGCCCATCCCGGCGGCCGGACCTATGACACTTTCCCTGTGAATGGGAATGAAGCGGAAGCCCGTCGGCTTGCACGTTTCGAGCCTTGGGGCCATACAGCCGGCTCCTATCCCCTATGGCCCGAAACCGTGTCGCCGGAATTCCCGCACACTTTGGACCTGAGACGACCGCAAGGTATCTGATCTGATGGCACAGAAGACGGCAGCGGAGCTATCCCCGCCAGAGGCGCCGATGAGCGAGGCCCGCACGGCCGGCTATCGCGCGCTGGCGGGCGCCGCCGACGAGATGCTCGACAACAAGGGCAGTGTCCGCCCCGTCTGGCAGGCCCTGGTCTCGGCCATCGACACAATGCCGGAAAACGAGCTGCACGAGCGTTTCGCCAGGGCTGATCGTTATCTGCGCGATGCCGGCGTCTTCTACCGGGCCTATGGTTCCGGCGGATCGAGCGAACGGGCCTGGCCCTTCTCGCATATCCCGGTGATGATCTCCGAAGCCGAATGGCAGGTGCTCGCCGACGGACTGGTCCAGCGCGCCGACCTGCTCGAGGCCGTCGTTGCCGACATCTATTCCGAAAACAAGTTGGTGCAGGAAGGCTTCCTGCCGCCACAGCTGATCGCCTCCAATCCCGAGTTCCTGCGCCCTTTGGTCGGCAGTCAAGCCCGCCGGCGGCCACTACCTGCATTTCTGTTCGTTCGAAATCGGTCGTGGCCCCGACGGCAACTGGTGGGTCCTGGCGGACCGTACGCAGGCGCCCTCGGGCGCCGGCTTTGCGCTGGAAAACCGCGTCGCGACCGCGCGTGCCTTCTCCGATATCTATGCCGAGACGCATGTTCATCGGCTGGCCTCCTTCTTCGGTGCCTTCCGCAAGGCACTGCAGGCGAGCACCCGCAGCAGTGATGAGCGCATCGCTGTCTTGTCGCCCGGTCCGGCCAACGAAACCTATTTCGAACACGCCTATATCGCCCGCTATCTCGGCATCATGCTGCTCGAAGGCGAAGACCTGACCATCGTCAACGGCAAGGTCATGGTCCGCACGGTCGCTGGCCTCAAACCCGTCAGCGTGCTCTGGCGCCGTCTGGATGCCGCCTTCGCGGACCCGCTGGAACTCGACCAGAACTCCTATATCGGCACGCCCGGCATGGTGCAGGCGCTGCGTAACGGTGCGGTCACCTTCGTCAATGCGCTGGGCTCCGGCATCCTGGAAACCCGCGCGCTTCTCGCCTTCATGCCCACCCTCTCCCGCCACCTGTTGGGCGAGGAACTGAAGCTTCCCTCGATCGCCACCTGGTGGTGCGGCCAGAAGGCCGAACGCGAGCATGTCGCCGCGCACCTCGACCGCATGGTCATCGGCTCCGCATTCTCACGCCTGCCCTTCTTCGATGATGGCGGGCGCTCGGTCATGGGCTCTCGCTACAAGGACCCACAGGGCCGGACCACCGCCGAATGGCTGGAAACGGAAGCCGGAAATCTGGTGGGCCAGGAAGTCGTGACCCTGTCGACGACACCTGCGATCGTGGATGGCAAGTTGACGCCACGCCCGATGTCCCTGCGCGTCTTTGCCGCCCGCACGAAGAACGGCTGGCAGATCATGCCGGGCGGCTTCGCCCGCATCGGCAGCGGCTCGGACGTTTCCGCAATCGCCATGCAGGCAGGCGGCAGCGCCGCCGATGTCTGGATCGTCTCCGACAAGCCGGTCGACCGCACGTCGCTGCTGCCGGCCGAGGAGACCTTCACCCGCAACATGCCGGGCAGCCTGCCGAGCCGAGCCGCCGACAATCTTTTCTGGCTTGGCCGCTACATCGAGCGCGCCGAAGGCGTGTTGCGCATCCTGCGCGCCTGGCACGCCCGTTATGCCGAAAGCGCCAATCCAGACCAGCCGCTGCTCGCCTTCGTCAGCGAATACCTCTCCGACATCGACGTCGACACGAAATCCGGCGTGCCAGAGAGCCTGTTGCGCAACATCGACAGCGCCGTCTATTCGGCCAGCAACATTCGTGACCGCTTCTCGCCCGACGGCTGGCTGGCGCTGAACGACCTGTCGAAGACCGCCAAGCGTTTCCACGAGAAGGTCAAGCCGGGCGACGATGCGGCCCATGCGATGACGATCCTCCTGCGCAAGCTCGCGGGCTTTGCCGGTCTCGTGCATGAAAACATGTATCGCTTCACCGGCTGGCGTTTCCTGACCATCGGCCGCTTGCTGGAACGTGGTCTTCACATGACCCGCCTGCTCGGCCATATGACCGGCCCCGACGCCCCCGATGGCGCGCTCGACATGCTTCTGGAGATTGGCGACAACGTCATGACCCACCGCCGCCGTTACAACGTCTCGACGGCGCGGCCTGACGGTCACCGACCTGCTCGCACTCGACCCGCTCAACCCGCGCTCGATCCTCTTCCAGCTGAACGAGATCCGGATCGAGGTCGAGCAATTGCCGAACGCCATGGTCAACGGCCAGATGTCCAGCCTTTTCCGCGAGGCCATGCGCCTGCATTCGGGCCTCGCCGTCATGACGCCGGAAACCATGTCGGCCGAGGTCTACACCAATCTGGAACGGGAACTGGAGAAGCTCTCCGATATCCTTGCCCAGTCCTATCTGAGCTGACGCCATGCTCTATGACCTCTCGCTCCATATCGGCTATCGCTACGAAGTCCCGGCATCGGGCGCCCACCATATGCTGCGCCTTCTGCCGCTGTCCTTGCCCGATCGGCAGCGCCTCGTCGCCGGTGCCATCACCGTGTCGCCGGAGCCGGACGAGATCTCGACCTTCAGCGATTTCTTCCACCATCCCGCAAGCCATGCAATCCTGCGCGGTCCTCACGAGAAACTCGATATCCGCATGCAGGCCCGCGTCATGGTGCAGGCCCAGCCGATAACCGCAGACTTCTCGCCCCTGCTCGACCGCCTGCCGCAGGAGATCGGCGAGACCTGGTCGCTGGACGCCGAGTCACCACACCATTTTCTCGGGACCAGCCCCCGCCTGCCCCGCGACAAGGAAATTGCCGCCTATGTGCGCAGCATGCTGAAGCCGAGCATGACAGTGCGCCAGATCGCCGAGACGCTCTGCAGCCGTATCTACAAGGACTTCAAATACGACGCCGAGGCGACCACAGTGGATTCGACGCCGGCGGAGGCCTTCGCCACGAAGCGCGGCGTTTGCCAGGACTTCAGCCATGTGATGATCGTCGCCTTGCGCAGCCTCGGCATTCCCGCGGGCTATGTCAGCGGCTTCCTGCGCACCATCCCGCCGCCTGGCAAGGAACGGCTGGAAGGCGCAGATGCCATGCATGCCTGGGTCCGGGTCTGGTGCGGCAAGCTGAGCGGCTGGCTGGAACTCGACCCAACCAACAACATTGCCGCTGGCACCGACCATATCGTGGTGGGCTATGGTCGTGACTATGCCGACGTGGCGCCGGTTATTGGTGTCTTGAAGAGCTACGGCAGTCATCAGACGGATCAGGCCGTGGATGTAGTCCCGGTCAAGCAGTAGATCCGGTATCCATCGAATTTTAGCGGTCACATTAAACGGATCGCAATAGGCTTGATCTACAACCATCCAAACGCTGCTTTTGGATGGACATGATGACTACGCCTCACAGCCCCAAGAAATCTTTGATTTCCCGCCTCTGGCACGACCGCGCCGGCAACTTCGGCGTGATTACAGCTATCATCCTGCCGGTGGCCGCAGCCACAGCCGGTGTCGCGCTCGACTTCAATCAGATGGTTCAGGTCCGGCTTGCTCTGCAGGACTCGGCCGACTCTGCGGTTCTTTCGGCGGCCAACGCTCTAGCGAAGAACAACAGCATGTCGGACGAAGAAGTCCTCGACTTTGCCCGCAAATTCATGAAGGCTCAGTTCAACAACGCCGTCCCCCAGGCGGGAAATGACGAAGCCGATGTTCCAGCAGAGGAAGATCCGCTGGCTGGCGCGGTCGGCAACGTCGAGCGAGAACTAGGCGTGACCGGCAAAACTGTCGAAGTGACGCTGACGACGGAATATACGATGCCGACAAACGGCATGACCTCGCTCTTGGGCTGGAAGGAAGCGACCGTCTCCGTGACCGCGACTGCCCAGTCCACGCCAGAGAGCAAGGCCGCCCTATCGATGTACCTGGTCCTCGATCGCTCGGGCTCGATGGCCTTCACAACGGATTCGGTCGACACGGCCGTCTCCAGTTGTGTGAACTACAGCGCCGCCAACTGGGCCTACAAGGACGTACTGCCCGGCAGGAACAACTACATCAATCCGTCCAACCCCTGCTATGTCAAGAAAATGGCAGCGTTGAAGGCGGCATCCGCAACCTTGCTGCAGCAGCTCGTAACCGCTGATCCGAAGAGCGAGCGCTCGCGCGTCGGGGCTGTCTCCTACAATGACAGCACTCAGGCGGCATCAGGCATGGCCTGGGGGGTATCGACGGCTAGCACCTACATCAGCGCACTTCCGACCGTACCCACTGGCGGCACAGATGCCTCTGGCGGAATGAAGGCGGCCTTCGACGCGCTGAAGTCTTCCGTGGCGACTGAGAAGACTGCTCATGCAGCCAAGGGCAACACCGGATTCGAGCGCTACATCGTGCTGATGACAGACGGCGAAATGACTGGCAACAGCTCTAACTGGAACTCGACCATCGACAATCTGGTGCGCACACGGTGCACCGAAGCCAAGAATGACGGCATCAAGATTTTCACCGTGGCCTTCATGGCGCCGACAAGGGGTAAATCGCTTCTTTCGGCATGCGCCTCGTCTCTGAGCAATTATTACGAACCTCAGACCATGAGCGATCTCGTCAAGGCCTTCGAGGATATCGGTAAGGCTGCCGCCAAGGCCTCGACGCTCCTGACCAACTGAAGACATCCAAAACGTTTTGGATTTTCCACGCAATTCGACCGCAGCCTCCATGGCTGCGGTCTTATCGTTTCTGCTCATGTCAAGATAAGACAGTCAGAACAGACACTTATTTGCGGCTCCTGGATTGGGAACAATTTTCCGCACGCCGCGTCCCGCCTGTTGCAACTGTCTCATTTCGATGCGTAAACTGGCATTCACGGAAGCGGCACCGTCATCGCATCGGCGCCGCCCGGAGACACGAACAACGCCAGGCGGACCGATGATCAAGACTCCCCACAAAGTCGACCTTCCCCTTCCCAAGCGCGGTGTTTCCGATCCGGACGCCCTGGCCGCCGAGATCATGGACAAGCTGACCTACAGCATCGGCAAGGATGCCAAGGTCGCGACCCCGCATGACTGGCTGACGGCGACCATCCTCGTGGTCGTGCGCGACCGCATCATCGATCACGTGGATGGAATCCACCCGCAACAGGCCTACATGAACAACGGCAAGACGGGTTTATTACCTATCGCTCGAATTCCTGATCGGCCGCCTGCTGCGAGACGCCATGTCGAACCTCGGCCTGATCGACGACATCGCGCCAGGCACTGTCCTCGCTCTCCGTCGAACTCGATGTCGATCGCTGGCGCTGGAGCCAGACGCCGCGCTCGGCAATGGCGGCCTTGGCCGTCTCGCCGCCTGCTTCATGGAGAGCATGGCGACGGTCGACATCCCGGCACTATGGCTACGGCATCCGCTATGTGCACGGCCTCTTCCGCCAGCAGATTGCAGACGGCTGGCAGGTCGAACTGCCGGAAACCTGGCTCGCCCACGGCAACCCCTGGGAGTTCGAGCGCCGCGAAAGCTCCTATCGAAGTCGGCTATCGGCGGCACCGGTCGAAACCGATGGACGGCCCAAAGGATGGCCGACACCAGCGCTATGTCTGGAAGCCGGCCGAGCGCGTCATCGCCGCCGCCTATGATACGCCTGCTCGTCGGCTGGCGCGGCGAGCCGCGTCAACACGCTGCGCCTCTGGTCGGCCCATGCCGATCGACCCGATCCTGCTCGACGCCTTCAATGCCGGCGACCACATCGGCGCGCTGCGCCGAGAGCAACAAGGCCGAAGCGCTGACCGCGCGTGCTCTATCCGGCCGATGCGACGCCTGCCGGCCAGGAACTGCAGCCTGCGCCAGGAGTATCTTCTTCTCGTTCGGCCTCCCTGCAGGACATCGTGCCGCCGCCACCTGCAGCAGGGCAATACGCTCGACACTAAGATCGCTGCCGGACAAGGTCGGCGATCCAGCTCAACGACACCCATCCGGCCGATCTCGGTCGTCGGAGCTCATGCGCCTGCTTGGTCGACGTTCACGGCGTCGCCTTCGACGAGGCATGGGAGATCTCTTCCAAGCGCACCTTCTCCTACACCAACCACACCCTGCTTCCCGAAGCGCTGGAAAGCTGGCCCGTGCCGCTCTTCGAACGCCTCCTGCCGCGCCACATGCAGCTGGTTTACGCGATCAATGCGAAGGTCCTGCTCGATGCGCGCGCAAGCAAGCGCGGCTTCTACCGATCATGCAAATCCGCCAGATCTCGCTGATCGACGAAAGCGGCGATCGGCGCGTGCGCATGGGCAACCTTGCCTTCATCGGCTCGCACTCGATCAACGGCGTGTCGGCGCTGCATACCGACCTGATGAAGGAGACGGTCTTCTCCGATCTCCACAAGCTCTATCCCGACGCGCATCAACAACAAGACCAACGGCATCACGCCGCGGCGCTGGCTGATGCAGTGCAACTCCGGATCTGACCAACGCTCGATCACGCGAAGCGATCGGCGACCGGAATTCCTAGACGACGCCACCGATGCCATCAAAGACCTGGACGGCATTTGCCGACGACAGCGGCGTTCCAGCAGAAGTTCGCCGGCGGTCAAGCTCGCACAACAAGCATGAGGCTCGCCAAGCCTCGTCGCCGACCGGCTCGGCATCAAGGTCGACCCGCTCGGCGCTGTTCGACATCCAGGTCAAGCGCATCCACGAATACAAGCGCCAGCTTCTCAACATCCTGGAGGCGATCGCGCTTTACGACCAGATCCGCTCGCATCCGGAGCGCGACTGGGTGCCGCGCGTAAAGCTCTTCGCCGGCAAGGCGGCGCCGAGCTATCACAACGCCAAGCTGATCATCAAACTGGCCAACGACGTCGCCCGCGTCATCAACACGGATCCCGCCGTCCGTGGCCTGCTGAAGGTCGTCTTCATCCCGAACTACAATGTCTCGCTGGCCGAAGTGATGGTGCCGGCGGCCGACCTCTCCGAGCAGATTTCGACCGCAGGCATGGAAGCCTCCGGAACCGGAAACATGAAGTTCGCGTTGAACGGTGCACTGACCATCGGCACGCTCGACGGCGCCAATGTCGAAATGCGCGATCATGTGTCGGCGAGGAGAACATTGTGATCTTCGGCATGACCGCAGACGAGGTCGGACCAAGCGTGCGAGCGGATGGACATAATCCCCGCGCCGTCAATCGACGCCTCGCGCGAACTGGCAGCAGGCCCTGTCGTCGATCGCGTCAGCGGCGTCTTCTCGCCCGATGATCGCGATCGCTACTGCCGATCTGATGCAACGGCCTCTACCAGCAGCGACTGGTTCATGGTTGCCGCCGATTTCGACGCCTATGCCGCGGCCCAGCGTGAGGTCGACGACTATCTGGACGCGACAGCCTCGGACTGGTATTCCGAGAGCCATCCGCAACATCGGCCCGCATGGGCTGGTTCTCGTCCGATCGCACGATCCGCCAATACGCGAAAGAAATCTGGAACGTGCCAGCTTGATGTGATTGCATGAGGCCACGAACAATGTGATCCCGGTGATGCGGGATGAGCCTCAACTCGCATCGCCAGAAACAAACACCTGGTGCCCTGGGAGGGACACTGCCTGATGAGGAAACCGCGCGTGACCGCTAGCGACAAGCGGGCCGGACGGACTGGCGCCAGCCAGCGATGTCGAAGCGATCATGTCAGCCGGCATCGCACGGCGATCCCTTCGCCGTCCTGGGCGTCCATGAGGCTGGCACAGGCCATGTCTGCCCGTTGCTTCGTCCCAGGCATGCCGAGACCGTCGTCGCCTATACATCTCGCCGGCGAATGAGGCCGGTCGAATTGACGACGGCTGAGACGATGCCGGCTTCTTCGAGGGGCAGTTGTCGATCAAGACTCAGCGGCAGTCCTGCCAGTGCGCTACCACGCCGCGCAATGCCGGCGGCGACTGGACGGTTGACCGATCCCTATAGCTTCTGGCCCGGTGCTCGGGCCGATGGACGATTACTATCATCGCCGAAGGATCGCACCTTCGGCTGTTCGACAAGATGGGCGCCCATGTCGATCGAGCACGAAGGCGCCGACCGGCGTGCACTTTCGCCGTCTGGGCTCCCAATGCCCGCCGCGTCTCCGTGGTCGGCGATTTCAACGACTGGGACGGCCGTCGCCACGTCATGCGGCTGCGCCGCGACACCGGCATCTGGGAAATCTTCGCGCCTGATGTTCGGCGCCGGTGCGACCTACAAATTCGAGATCGTCGGACCGCGATGGCGACGTTGCTGCCGCTGAAGGCGGACCCGTTACGCACGCCGTCCAGAACTGCGTCCGGCCACGGACGCGGTCCATCGACCACGCCGGAACCGGCGCATGAGTCTGGGGCGACGAGGCGCACCGCAAGCTTCTGGTCGAGCAATGCCGATCACCGCCGCGCAGCCGATCTCGATCTACGAGGTCCATGCCGGTTCCTGGCAGCGTCGCGACGACGGCACGTATCCTGTCCTGGGACGAACTGGCCGACGCGGCTGATCCCCTACTGCGGTCGACATGGGCTTCACCCATATCGAATTCATGCCCGATCACCGAGCATCCCTTATGACCCGTCCTGGGGCTACCAGACTACCGGGCTTTATGCGCCGACTGCCCGCTTCGGCGAGCCGGAGGGCTTTGCCCGCTTCGTCAATGGCTGCGCACAAGCGCCGGTCGTCGGCGTCATCCTCGACTGGGTGCCCGCGCACTTTCCCGATCGGACGCGCATGGCCTGGCGCCACTTCGACGGCACCGCACTTTACGAACACGCTGACCCCCGCCAGGGCTTCCACCCCGACTGGAACACGGCGATCTACAATTTCGGCCGTCAGCGAGGTCCTGTCCTACCTGATCAACAACGCGCTTTACTGGGCCGAGAAATTCCATCTCGACGGCCTGCGCGTCGATGCCGTCGCCTCGATGCTCTACCTCGACTATTCCCGCAAGGAAGGCGAGTGGATCCCCAACGAGATATGGCGGCCGCGAAAACCTGGAGGCGGTGCGCTTCCTCCAGCAGATGAACCACCATGTCTATGGCCAGCCACCCCGGCATCATGACCATCGCCGAGGAAAGCACCTCGTGGCCCAAGGTCTCGGCAGCCCGTCCATGAGGGCGGCCTGGGCTTCGGCTTCAAGTGGAACATGGGCTTCATGCACGACACCCTGGAGCTATTTCGCCAGGGATCCGATCTACCGCAAGCACCACCATCAGCGAGCTGACCTTCGGCCTGACTCTACGCCTTCTCGGAGAACTTCGTTCTGCCGATCACGCCATGACGAAGTCGTGCATGGCAAGGGCTCGATGATCGCCAAGATGGCCGGGCGACGATTGGCAGAAATTCGCCAATCTTGCGCGCTTATTACGGCGTTCATGTGGGGCTATCCCGGCAAGAAGCTGCTGTTCATGGGCCAGGAATTCGCCCAGTGGGGTGAATGGTCCGAGGAGCGTTCCCTCGACTGGAACCTGCTCGACTTACGCCCCGCATCGACGGCATGCTGGCCGCCTCGTGCGTGATCTCAACTATCACCTATCGCTCGAAGGCCAGCGCTGCATGCTCGCGACTGCGAAGGCGGAGGGCTTTTCCTGAGCTGGATCGTCGGCGACGAGCCAGGAAAACTCCGTTTTCGCCTGGCTGCGCAAGGCACCCGGCGAGCAGCCCGGTCGCCGTCATCTGCAACCTGACGCCGGCCTATCACGACAGGTACGAATTGAGCTTGCCTGCGGCCGGTCGTTGGCGTGAGATCACTGAATACCGATGCCGAGATTTATGGCGGCAGCGGCAAGGGTAATGGTGGACGCGTGGAGGCGCATGCCACAGGAAGCGGATGGGCAAAGGCGGGCCTGACCCTTCCGCCGCTCGACGATCATGCTCGAACTCATTGTCGACTGAGGCCGGCAAGGCTGAGCACCATGGCGAGACTTGAGTAACGTGGGAGGAATATACATGACCGAGAAAACGGACCAAGCAGCCTGTCGCGCGATGCCATGGCCTATGTTTTGGCCGGCGGGCGCGGCAGCCGCCTCAAGGAACTGACGGACCGCCGCGCCAAGCCCGCCGTCTATTTCGGCGGCAAGGCACGCATTATCGACTTCGCCCTCTCCAACGCGCTCAACTCCGGTATTCGCCGCATCGGCGTCGCCACCCAGTACAAGGCGCACTCGCTGATCCGCCACCTGCAGCGCGGCTGGAACTTCTTCAGGCCGGAGCGCAACGAGAGCTTCGACATCCTCCCCGCCTCCCAGCGCGTGTCCGAGACCCAGTGGTACGAGGGCACCGCCGATGCCGTCTACCAGAACGCTCGACATCATTGAGTCCTACGCGCCGGAATACATGGTCATCCTGGCCGGCGACCACATCTACAAGATGGACTACGAGCTGATGTTGCAGCCAGCATGTCGATGCCGGCGCCGATGTCACGGTCGGCTGCCTCGAAGTGCCGCGCATGGAAGCGACCGGCTTTGGCGTCATGCATGTCGACGCCACAGGACCGGATCATCGACTTCGTCGAAAAGCCCGCCGACCCGCCCGGCATTCCCGACAAGCCGGGACTTCGCGCTGGCCTCGATGGGCATCTACGTGTTCAAGACCAAGTTCCTGATGGAACAGCTGCGCCGCGATGCCGCCGAGCCCGGACTCCAGCCGCGACTTCGGCAAGGACATCATCCCCTACATCGTCCAGCACGGTAAGGCGATCGCCCACCGCTTCGCCAAGTCCTGTGTCCGCTCAGACGATGGAAAACGAGGCCTACTGGCGCGATGTTGGCACGGTCGACGCCTATTGGGAAGCCAATATCGACCTGACCGATATCACCCCGGAACTGGATCTCTACGACCGCGACCTGGCCGATCTGGACCTATGCCGAGATTGAAGCCACCGGCAAAGTTCGTGCATGACGAGGATGGCCGGCGCGGTTCGGCCGTTTCTTCACTCGTGTCGGGCGATTGCATCGTCTCTGGCGCTTCGCTGTATAACGCAGCCTGATCTTCACCGGCGTCCGCGCATCAATTCCTATTCGACGTCTGGAAGAAGTCAGTCAGTGCTGCCCGACGGTTCATGTCGGCCGGAACGCAAAGTCTCACGAATGCGCGTGGTCATCGACCATGGTGTTAGTGATACCGGAAGGGCTGGTCGTCGGCGAGGATCCCGTGCTCGACGCCAAGCGTTTTCGCTGTTTCCGAAAACGGGCATCTGCCTGGTCACCCAGGACGATGATCGACAAGCTGAAACTCTAGAGCATTTCCCACAGGAATTGCTTAGAAACAAAAAACTAGACAGGATCGGACCATAAACGCATGCAGGTTCTGTCGGTCACGCCCGAAATATTACCCGTTGATCAAGACCGGCGGGCCTCGCCGACGTCGACCGGCGCGCTGCCGATCGCGCTCGCCGCCAAGGGCGTCGACCACGACGCACGCTCATTCCCGGCTTTCCCGTGGTGATGGCGGCCTTCAAGAAGAAGAAGGTCATGATTTGACCGATGTCCCCTGACGAGCAGGGCGGCACGGCTTGCGGTCCATGCACGTCCAGATGGCCGGGCTCGACCTCCTGGTCCTCGACTGCGCCGCCGCTCTACGAGCGTCTCGGGCGGGCCCTATCGTCGACACCGCAGGGCCGCGGACTATCCGGACAACTGGAAGCGTTTCGCGGTGCTGTGCAAAGGCCGGCGCGGAGATCGCTGGCTGGCGTCGTCTGCGGGTTTCAAGCCGGATCTCGTCCATGTCCATGACTGGCAGGCGGCTCTGGCGCCGGTCTACATGCGGTATGCCGAGGCGCCGGAGGTCCCGAGCCTCATCACCATCCACAACCTCGCCTTCCAGGGCCAGTTCGGTGCAACGCTCTTTCCCTATCTCGGCCTGCCCACACACGCCTGGCACGAGGCGCTCGAATATTACGGCGACGATCGGCTACCTGAAGAGCGGGCTCCTGACGTACCGCCTGGTCGCTGTCCACGGTCAGCCCCTCCTATGCCGAGGAAATCCTGACACCCGAATTCGGCATGGGCCTCGAAGGCCTCATCGCCATGCCGCGCCGCCGACCTCTGTCGGCATCGTCAACGGCATCGATGCCGACCGTCTGGAACCCCGGAACCGACAGCCAGATCCGCTCCTGCCATCGGGCTATTCGGCCACGCTCGCTCAAGACAGCGTGCCGGCAACCGCGCTGCCCTCGTCGAGCGCTTCGCGCTCGAACGGTGACGACGGCCCGATCTTCTGCGTGATCTCCCGCCTCACCTGGCAGAAGGGTCATGGACATCCTGGCCTGACGGTGATCGACGGCATTCGTCGCGACCGGTGCGCGGACTGGCCATACTCGGGCTCAGGCGATAGCAGGCACTGGAAGGCGACGCTGCTTGCCGCGGCCGCACGCCATCGCGGCCGCATCGGTGTGGTCGCTCGGCTACGATGAGGGGCTGTCGCACATCTGATGCAGGGCGGCTCGCGACGCCATTCATCATCCCGTCGCGCTTCGAACCCTGTGGGCTGACGCAGCTTTACGGTCTGCGCTATGGCTGCGTGCCGACTCGTTGCCCGCACCGGCGGCCTGGCGGACACGGTCATCGATGCCAATAAGGCCGCTCGTTTCGGCTGGCGTCGCCACCGGCTTTCAGTTCGCGCCCAACAATGGCAGTTGCCATGCGTCACGCCATCCGCCGCCTCGCTCAGACGCTACAGTGACCAATCCGGTGATCTGGTCGCAATCGTTGCAGCAGCCAGGGCATGAAGGCCGATGTGTCATGGGACAAGAGCGGCGCGAAAAATATGTCGAACTCTATCGCGCTGTTGCTTTCGAAAAGGGTTGCCTGAAGCGATGATACGCGACCGTTCCCACCAAACCCTATTTAGACCAGAAGCCCGGCACGTCGGGACTGCGCAAGAAGGTGCCTGTGTTCCAGCAGGAGCACTATGCCGAGAACTTCATCCAGTCGATCTTCGATGCGCTCGACGGCTTCAAGGGCAAGACGCTGGTGATCGGCGGCGACGGCCGCTATCTACAACCGCGAAGTCATCCAGAAGGCCATCGCCATGGCCGCCGCCAACGGTTTCGGCAAGGTTATGGTCGGCAAGGGCGGCATCCTGTCGACGCCGGCAGCCTCGCATGTCATCCGCAAATACCATGCCTTCGGCGGCATCGTCCTCTCGGCCAGCCACAATCCCGGCGGCCCGCATGAGGATTTCGGCATCAAGTACAATGCCGGCAATGGCGGCCCGGCGCCGGAAACGCTGACCGACGCGATCTTCGAAAAAACCAAGGCTATTTCGAGCTTCAAGACCGCGGACATCGATCCGATCGACATCGACACGATCGGCACCGTCAAGGCCGCCGGCATGACGGTCGAGATCATCGATCCGGTCGCCGACTATGCCGAGCATGATGGAAACCCTGTTCGATTTCGACGCCATCCGTGCCTAATTTCAAATACGGTTTCCGCATGCGCTTCGACGCGATGCAGCGCCGTCACCGGCCCCTATGCTGCGGAGATCCTCGAAGCGCCGGCTTGGCGCGGAGAACGGCACCTGCCGCAACTACAAGCCATTGCCGGATTTCGGCGGCCATCACCCCGACCCGAACCTGGTCCATGCCAAGCATCTCTATGATGAGATGATGGGACCGGACGCGCCGGATTTTGGTGCGGCTTCCGACGGCGACGGCGACCGCAATTTGATCATCGGCAAGGGTATCTTCGTCACCCCGTCGGATTCGGTGGCGATGTTGGCCGCCAATGCCCATCTGGCGCCGGGCTACATGGACGGCCTCAAAGGCATCGCCCGTTCGATGCCGACCAGTGGTGCTGCCGACCGCGTCGCCGAAAAACTCGGCATCGGCATCTATGAGACGCCGACCGGCTGGAAGTTCTTCGGCAATCTGCTCGATGCCGGCATGGCGACGATCTGCGGCGAGGAAAGCGCCGGTACCGGCTCCAACCATGTCCGTGAAAAGGACGGCCTTTGGGCGGTGCTGTTGTGGCTCAACATCCTTGCCGTGCGCGGCGAAAGCTGCAAGCAGGTCGTCACCGAGCATTGGGCGGCCTATGGGCGCAACTACTATTCCCGCCACGACTATGAAGAGGTCGAGAGCGACCGTGCCAACGCGCTGGTCGATGAACTGCGTGCCAAACTCGGTTCGCTGCCCGGCACCAGCGTGCGTGGCCTGAAGATCGCCAGGGCCGACGACTTCGCCTATCACGACCCGGTCGACGGCTCGACCAGCGAGCATCAGGGCATCAGGGTGCTGTTCGAAGGCGGCTCGCGCGTCGTCTTCCGGCTTTCCGGCACCGGCACATCGGGCGCGACGCTGCGCGTCTATATCGAGCGCTACGAGCCGGACAAGGCGAGCCGCCACGACCTCGACACGCCAGGTTGCGCTCGGCCGATCTCATCGCCGCCGCCGACGACATTGCCGGGATCAAGAGCCACACCGGCCGCAACAAGCCGACGGTCATCACCTGACCCCATCGAGGCCTTCGCGCACACATCGGAACCCCGGCGTCTTCGACACCGGGGTTTTTCTTTGCCAGCGGCATGACTCCGATTGACTCCGCACTCATATCCACTATTCTGGATATACGGATGAAAAAACAACAATCGCGGCTCTTGCCGCCCTTGCCCAGCCGACGCGCCTGCAGACCTTTCGTCTGCTGGTAGCGCATGAGCCCGATGGCGTTCCCGCCGGCGAACTCGCGCGCCTGATCGGCGTGCCGCAGAACACCATGTCGGCGCATCTGTCGACCCTTTCCCAGGCAGGCCTCGTCACCGGCGAGCGCCGGAGCCGCTCGATTATTTACCGCGCCGATCTCGATCGCTTCCGCGCCGTCGCGCTTTACCTGCTCAAGGATTGCTGCGGCGGCAATGCCAGCCTCTGCCAGCCGCTGATCGACGATCTCGCCTGCTGTTCACCCACCCTCGAAGTCACCCGCCCCAACTGAGAGACCGGCCATGTCCGACAAGATCTACAACGTGCTCTTCCTCTGCACCGGCAATTCCGCCCGCTCGATCATCGCAGAAGCGCTCCTCAACCGTCTTGGCCAGGGCAAGTTCAAGGCCTATTCAGCCGGCTCTCAGCCGAAGGGCGAAGTCCACCCCTACACGCTGCAGCTTCTGAAGGGCATGAACTACGACACCGGCTTTGCCCGCTCGAAAAACTGGGACGAGTTTGCAGTCCCCGGCGCTCCTGAACTCGATTTCGTCTTCACCGTCTGCGACAACGCCGCCGCCGAAGCCTGTCCCGTCTGGCCCGGCCAGCCGATGACCGCCCATTGGGGCAGTCGAGGACCCGGCCGCCGTGGACGGCACCGACATCGAGAAGGAGGCGGCCTTCGTCGCCGCCTTCGACCTTTGGCTCTCCATGGGAGAACGCAAGAGCCTGCCGATGATGAGCCTCGATCCACGGCACCTCTGCAGAAGCGGCTGAACGAAATCGGCAACAGCACGCAGACGGTCGGCTGAAGACCATGACCGATCTTTCCCGCCGCCTCGCAGCCGAGGCGCTTGGCACCGCTATGCTGGTCGCAACCGTCGTCGGTTCCGGCATCATGGCGGACCAGCTTTCCGATGACGTTGCCGTCTCCCTGCTTGGCAACACCATCCCGACTGGCGCGATCCTCTTCGTGCTGGTCACGATCCTGGGGCCGATCTCCGGCGCCCATTTCAACCCGGTCGTCACTATGGTCTTTGCCCTCCGCAAGGAGCTGGAGGCATCCGCCATCCTGCCCTACATGCTCGCCCAGATCCTCGGCGGTATCGCCGGCACGCTTGTCGCCCATGCTGATGTTCGAGCTACCGATCTTCCAGGTCTCGGAGACGGTCCGCACGGGATCGGCGCAATGGACGGCGGAGGCAGTGGCAACCTTCGGCCTGCTCCTCACCATCCTCGGCGGTTTGCGCTTCAAGGCGGACGCCATCCCCATGCTGGTCGGCCTCTACATTACGGCCGCCTACTGGTTCACAGCCTCGACGTCCTTCGCCAATCCGGCGGTCGCGATCGCCCGAAGCCTGACCAACACCTTTGCCGGCATTCGTCCCCTCGACCTGCCGGGCTTCATCATCGCGCAGATCGTCGGCGCAGTGCTGGCGTCCATGCTCGCCGCCTGGCTGTTTGCCGATGAGCGCCGCGCGACCCACAAGACAAATTCTCAAGGAGCCTGATGACCATGACCGTCACCATCTACCACAATCCGGCCTGCGGCACCTCGCGCAACACGCTCGACCTCATCCGCCATGCGGGCATCGAGCCCACGGTCATCGAATATCTGAAGACCCCGCCGAGCAAGCAAGATCTGGCGAAGATGATCGCCGACGCCGGCCTCTCGGTACGCGAGGCGATCCGCGAAAAGGGCACGCCCTACGAAGAACTCGGCCTTGCCGATGCCGCCCTCTCGGACGACCAGCTGCTCGACGCCATGATCGCGACGCCCATCCTGATCAACCGACCGCTCGTCGTCACCGACATGGGCACGCGCCTCTGCCGCCCGTCGGAAGTGGTGCTCGACATCCTCCCCGCCGACGCCTTCACCTCTGCCTTCGTCAAGGAAGACGGCGAAGCCGTGCTCGATGCGGAGGGCAAGCGCATTGTCTGATGTGAGTGTAGACCTGCCGGCCGCCGATCTCGATCACCTGCGCATGCCGGACCTAGAGGCGCTGCGCCGCCCCTTCTCGACCCACAAGCCGCGTATCCTGATCCTCTATGGCTCGCTGCGTCAGGTGTCCTTCAGCCGCCTGCTGGCGATGGAGGCCAAGCGCCTGCTCGAGCATTTCGGCGCCGAGGTGAAAGTTTTTGATCCGTCCGGGCTGCCGCTGCCTGACGATGCACCGGTAAGCCACCCCAAGGTGCAGGAACTGCGCGACCTCTCTGAGTGGTCCGAAGGCCAGGTCTGGGTGAGCCCCGAGCGTCACGGCACGCTGACCGGCATCATGAAGGCGCAGATCGACTGGATTCCCTTGTCCGTCGGTGCCATCCGCCCGACCCAGGGCAAGACGCTCGCCGTCATGCAGGTCTCTGGCGGCTCCCAGTCGTTCAACGCGGTCAATGCCATGCGCCTGCTCGACCGCTGGATGCGGATGATCACCATCCCTAACCAGTCCTCGGTTGCCAAGGCATACCAGGAATTCGACGGCGAAGGCCGCATGAAGCCCTCCTCCTATTACGAGCGCGTCGTCGATGTCTGCGAGGAACTGGTGAAGTTCACGCTGCTCACCCGCGATATCTCGGACTACCTCACCGATCGCTACAGCGAGCGCAAGGAAGAGGCCGTGAAAGCAGTGAACCTCAAGGCCATGTAAGCGCAACCGCTCTGGCCGAAGATCGCTCGCCTGCTATTGTTCCATCAGGCGAGCGAATCAACCCGACCACGAGGCGATACATGACGGATGCGATGCTCGGAGCTATCATCGGCAAGACCGGTGCCGATTTCCGCCTCTGGTCGCATCATGCAAGCCTCGTAGAGCTCTGCCTCTTCGATGAGCGGGGCGAAATCGAACTCGCCCACCTCTCGATGACCCGCGGCGAAGGCGATGTGCATCATGTCTTTGTCGAGGGTTTGAAGGAAGGCGCCCGCTACGGCTTCCGCATCCACGGCCCCTATGACCCGGCGCAAGGGCACTGGTACGATCCATCCAAGCTGCTCGTCGACCCCTATGCCACAGAGCTGGACCGCCCCTTCGTCTATGATCCAAGGCTCGGCCAGTTCGGCATCGATACGGCGGAACTGATGCCGAAGGCGATCCTGAAGGCCCACAAGCCGGTGAGACCCATGATGCCGCTCGGCGAGCGCACCGGCTTCATCTATGAGGTGAACGTCAAGGCGCTGACCATGCTGCATCCCGAGGTGCCGGATGCTCAACGCGGCACACTATCCGCCCTCGCCCACCCCGCCATCCTCGCCCATCTGCGCCGCCTCGGCGTCGATGCCGTCGAGCTGATGCCGATCACCGCCTGGATCGACGAGCGGCATCTGCCCCCGCTCGGCCTCACCAACAGCTGGGGCTACAATCCCGTCGCCATGATGGCGCTCGACCCGCGTCTCGTGCCCGGCGGCTGTCAAGGAACTCCGCGAGACGGTCGCCGCCCTGCGCAGGCCGAAGACATCGGCGTCATCCTCGACCTCGTCTTCAACCATTCCGGCGAGAGCGACCGGCCACGGCGCGACGCTCTCCATGCGCGGCCTCGACAACCTCACCTATTACCGCCATGTGGAGGGCCGCCCCGGCGAGCTGATCAACGACACCGGCTGCGGCAACACCATCGCCGGGGAACACCCGATCGTGCGCCAGCTCGTGCTCGACAGCGCTGCGCCACTTCGTCCGCCATGCCGGCGTCGACGGCTTCCGCTTCGACCTCGCGCCGATCATGGGCCGGCACTGGGACGGTTTTCATCACGACGCCCCAACCCTCAAGGCCATTCTCGAAGACGAGGTGCTGGAGGATCGCATCCTAATCGCCGAACCCTGGGACATCGGGCTGGGCGGCTACCAGCTCGGCCGCTTCCCACCTGCTTTCCTCGAATGGAACGACCGCGCCCGCGACACCTTCCGCCGCCATTGGCGCGGCGATACGGGCACGACCGGAGATCTCGCAACGGCACTGGCTGGCTCCGCCGATTTCTTCGCCCATGACGGCCAGGGCCAGACCCGCAGCGTCAACTTCATCGCCGCCCATGATGGCTTTTCGCTCTACGACCTCGTTTCCTTTGAGCACAAACACAACGAGGCGAATGGCGAGGAAAACCGCGACGGCCACAACGAGAACCATTCCTGGAACAATGGCGTCGAGGGCGAAACATCCGACAAGGCGATCCTGAAAAAGCGCCGGCAGGATGTCGAAGCCTTGCTTTCGACGCTCTTCGCCAGCCGCGGTGCCGTGATGCTGACGGCGGGCGACGAGTTCGGCCGCACCCAGAAGGGCAACAACAATGCCTATTGCCAGGACAATGCGCTCACCTGGCTCGACTGGGCGAAGGCCGACGAGGAGCTGATCGAAACCACCGCCCGCCTCGCCGCCATGCGCCAGCGTTTCTCCTGCTTCATGGATACGAGCATCCTGACCGGAGAGGATGACGTCGCTTGGCTGAACACCGTCGGCCAGCCCATGACGGTCAGCGACTGGGAAACACCCGATCTCGGCGCCTTCGCCATGGTGCTCGCGTCCATCGATCGCGAGACGGCCAAGGACTGCCGTGTTGCCGTACTTTTCAACCGATCTCCTCAGTCGAAGGATTTCCTGCTTCCCGCCCGGGACAAGCGCAAGTGGCGCCGGCTGGACAGCGATCGCAGCGCTGCAAAATGCAGCGTGAAGGCCCGCAGTGTCGATTTCTGGATCGAAACCTGAGTTTTTCCCCAGCAGTGACGTTAGCCTCTTCCTCAAGACATCAAGCGGCTGTAGCCTGCGGGAATTATTGAAGGATCAGGTTCTTTTCATGCCGCAAGAGATTTCGCTCAAGGACGTGCCGGGCCTCGTTGAACCATCGTCGGCGTGTCCGACTGGATCACCGTCGACCAGCCGATGATCGACGCCTTTGCCGGCGCCACCATGGACCACCAGTTCATCCACACCGACCCCGTGCGCGCCGCCGCAGAGACGCCCTTTGGCGGCACGATTGCTCACGGCTTTCTCACGGTGTCACTTCTGTCCAGCCATGAACTTCGACTGTTTGCCAAAGCATTCGTCGAGCAGACGATGGGCATCAATTACGGCTTCGAAAAGCTGCGTTTCATGTCGCCGGTAAAGACCGGCAAGCGCATTCGCGGCGCGTTCAAACTCGCCGCTGCCCGCTTTCGCGGCGCCGGCATGCTGATGAACACCTATGAGGTGACGGTTGAGATCGAGGACGAGCGCAAGCCGGCGCTCACCGCCGACTGGATCACGATTTCCCAATTCGACCCCAAGGACCGTCCCGAAGGCGTCTGAGACACGAAAGGCGACTTCGAGGATGAGCGAAGACCGCAGTGATTTGATCCGCCAGAGTTTCCTCCGCCAGGCCAAGGCCTGTGCCGATCTCGGCTCCCCCTTCACCGCCCGCATTTGTACGCTCGCGGCAGAGCGGCTGACCGGGGACAGCAGTGTCGGCGCCTTGATCCTCAGCTGGCCGGGAAATCCCGACGGTACCGGGGATGCGCTCGCACTCAGGCTCGCCGGCACGCTTCACGCCCTGGTCAGATCCGGCCAGGACCCCACCCTGGCAGACGTCTATCCGCCCCATATCGCCAACGATGATACGCTCTGGGCAGCGATCCAGGCCGCGATGCGCCGGGACGAAGCCTTCATACTGGAGCGCCTGAAATCCGCCCCGCAGACCAACGAGGTACGCCGCTCCTCCGCCCTGCTTCCCGGTTTCCTGACGATCGCTGCGCTGACCGGCAAACCGCTGGTCCTGTCGGAAGTTGGGGCCAGCGCTGGGCTCAACCTGCAATGGGATCGCTACAGCTACCGCCTCGGGGATTTCAGCTGGGGCAAGGCGTCTACCGTCGAACTCACACCACGCTGGGAAGGTCCCCCGCCGCCGCAAGCCCCAATCGAAATCACCGAACGCGCCGGCTGCGACCTGAACCCGCTCGACCCATCGTCAGAAGACGACCGCCTGCGGCTCTTCTCCTATATCTGGGCCGACCAGCAGGACCGCCTCGACCGCACGGCGGCAGCGCTTGCCATGGCGACCGAAAGCGGCCTGAAGGTGGAGAAGGCCGACGCCATCGACTGGCTGCGAAAGCGCCTGGCAACGCCGTGTCCGGGCATGGCCCACCTGATCTACCACACCATCGCCTGGCAATATCTGCCGCCGGCGCTGAAGGCCGAAGGCGAAGCCCTGATCGCCGAAGCGGGCGCCCGCGCGACAGAAGCCGCCCCGCTCGCCCGCCTGCAGCTTGAGGCCGACGGCAAGCCGGAAGGCGCGGCCATCCTGCTCACGCTCTGGCCGACGGGCGAAACCCGCGAGGTCGGCCGGGCGGATTTCCACGGGCGCTGGGTGAAATGGCTGGGGTGGGAGAAGTAACAAGTCAGTCCGAAACGGATTTACTCAATCGGCTTTGACACCTGCTCAGCAATCGGCTTGGTCAGATCGACATCCTCGCGCAAGTCCAGAGGACCATCCTATATTGCCCTAGCCCTGTAAACGACAACGACCTCACCCGTCTCTGGGTCTCGCATCAGCAGGTCGAGCGCCGCATCAGCCTCCTCCAGTGTCAAACTTGGTCGCTGGTTGCCAAGTGACCGGTGGATTCGCGCACCCAGTGCATCGAGATGAAGCAGCGCATCTTTGCGCCTCTGGTGCCAGCCCTAGATCGCCGCCATGACGGCCTCGTCGGCCGACGCAAATTCGCCGCTCTCCACGAGATCATCCAAAGCCTTCAGGGTGTCGTTGCGCAGCAATTCCATCGAATTTGGTCCACTGATCGCGACATGAACTAAGTAGACAATTGCAAGAGCTTTCGAACACCGCTACGCAACGTACAACCGAGGGGAGAGACCGACCTCAGCCGAATAGCGCAACTGACGCTTAGCATCCTCCGTCATCCAGCCTAGCAGCTGAGTGGACGAGTATAAATTCTTGACAACCCTCGAAGCTGCCAACACGCTTATACAATGTTAAATAGAGCAAAATTCGAATGCAAAAATTTCAGTCTCACGTATCATTTTCATGTCCTAAGTGCGGCAATGTATCGTCTGGTCCAGTTGAAATTCCAGAGCCGGACTGGTCAGCAGCAGAGAGTTCAAGTGACTTGAATTCTGAGGGCCAGATTTATGTATCATGTACCGAATGTGACGAAGAGTACCCTGCCTATGTCGTCAACAGCGCTGGAAATGTCCACATTACATTCGAAGACCATCCAAACATAAGGGTGTCAGCAGATAATGCATTTTATTCAGCTGACGAAGACCAATGGCCAGAACCGGAGATTCCTTCGGACCCTTGGTCGATCTTCCACGGCCTCCGCTCCGAGGTCAATGTTTGGCTGAAGGAACATGGGAACGAGTACGGCGGGGCACTCATTAATCGGATGCTGTTCGCGTCGTTGATCAGTGGGCTTGAAGCTTTTCTGTGCGATACACTTCTCAACGCAGTTTCGGAGCGAAAAGAAGCTCAATTGCGTCTGGCGACACGTGACAAAGCCGTTCTGACGATGAAATTCACCTTAGCACAGGTTCTTGAAGAACCTAATCTGGTTGTCGAAACCATAAAAACGCATTTACGCGACATCAGCTTCCACAACCTCCCCAGAGTCAACGCCCTTTATCGCGCAGCCTTAGATATCGACTTCTTCAAAATGCTCGAAAAAGAAGAAGTTGCGGCGCTAAACAAGGCAGTGGAACTTCGACATCACGTCGTTCATCGAAATGGACGCGACAAGGATGGCAATACATTGGAAAATTTCACCCCTAGTTACGTCAAATCTGTTTTAAGCCTGACCGACACCTTGGTCAGGAAGCTTGATGAAGCTGTGAATCCCGATGATTATTCTAACGACGATTCCATCCCTTTTTAACCTCGACCTAGAGACATTAGGCCTATCAGCTTTATGGTTGGTCGCCGGGCACTTGAAGAAACTATGCCTTCCACAGCATACCGTTAGGCCAGTCGAAGCGTATTACCCATTTGAAGTAGATTGCCTTGCGCGCCGCCTTGGCGAGAAAACTGCCCGCAACGCTCACGTTGCGAGCAGCATCGATGGCGTGAATATGAGTAGATTTCAAAGCGCGGTTGCACTCATGGCTTAGGCTCAGAGCGAGGCATCCTCCGCGCCTTCGGCGAGCATACCGAACGCATACTCCGCAAACGACCGCCAGCATTCGACCCGGAAGGTCTCTTCCTCGACACGGTAGAGGATGATCTCGATCTTGCCGAAGACGGTGCGCGTCACCGCCCCCACCGGGAAGGCGGCGGGCGAGAGGTCGAGCGGGCAGGCCGCGTTGAGCGTATCGGCGGCAGCCGGGCCCGAGACGATGATCGCGGTGTTGCGGTGGGAGATATCCGCCGCCGAATGAACCACGCCGGAGGCGGCGCAGTCGGCCATCAGCGTTTCAGACTTCTCATCGAACAGGAACCATTCGTCCGGACCGATCCAGAAGGCCGTGCGGCCCTTGGCGGAGGCGGACGTCTTCGGCTTTGTCGGAAGCTTCAGGCCAAGCGACTTCGAAAGACCGGCAACGGCATCGGCACCGGCGCGCAGCGAGACGCGGGTGGCGGGAAGCGCCGGGGTGAGGCGCACCTTGGCGCTGCCGCCATGGAAGCCGGCAAGAACGGTCTTGCGCTCTGCAACAGACATATCAGCCATGAATGCGGCCTCCTTCCTTGTCAAAGAATACCATGTCGGTGACCTCAACCGCGATGGTCTTGTCCTTCATCGGCACGTAGAGCGTCTCGCCCATGCGGCCGCGGCCACCGGCCACCATGGCAATCGCGATCGACCGCCCGAGGTTTTCCGACCAGTAGGACGAGGTCACATGGCCGAGCATGGTCATCGGCTTCGGCTGGTTCGGGTTGGCGACGATCTGCGCGCCCTCTTCCAGCACTTCGTTCGGATCCTTGGTGAAGATACCGACGAGCTGCTTGCGGCCTTCCTTGACCAGATCAGGCCGCTTCATGCCGCGAATGCCGACAAAGTCGGTCTTCTTCTTCGATACCGCCCAGGAGAGGCCGGCGTCGTCAGCCGTCAACGTGCCGTCGGTGTCCTGGCCGACGATGATGTAACCCTTTTCGGCGCGCAGCACGTGCATGGTTTCGGTGCCATAGAGGCAGGCGCCGAGCGACTGGGCGCGTTCCCAGATCTGACGGAAGACGTCAGCACCGAAATCGGCGGGCACGTTGACTTCGAAGCCAAGCTCGCCGGTGAAGGAGACGCGGAAGAGACGCGTCGGCACGCCGCAGAACCTGCCTTCGGCCACGCTCATATGCGGGAAGGCCTCGTTCGAGATGTCGATGCCCTCGACGAAAGGCGCGATGATGTCGCGCGCCTTCGGACCCTGGACAGCAATGACAGCCCATTGCTCCGTGGTCGAGGTGAGCCAGACCTTCAGATGCGGGAATTCCGTCTGCAGATAGTCTTCCATGTGGTGCATGACGCGCGGCGCACCGCCTGTCGTGGTGGTCACGTGGAAACGATCCTCCGCCAGACGCCCGACAACGCCATCGTCATAGATGAAGCCGTCTTCGCGGGTCATGATGCCGTAGCGCGCCTTGCCTGGCTTCAGCGTGTCCCAGGCGTTCGTGTACATCAGATTCAGGAACTCGGCCGCATCTGGCCCGACGACCTCGATCTTGCCGAGCGTCGAGGCGTTGAACACGCCGGCTGCGTCACGCACCGTCTTGCATTCGCGGTTGACGGCGGCATGCATGTCTTCGCCACCCTTGGGGTAGTACCAGGCGCGCTTCCAGTTGCCGACATCTTCATAGACCGCGCCCTGGGAGACTTCATAGGCATGCATCGGCGTCTTGCGCACCGGATCAAACAGCGCATCGCGCGAATGGTTGATCAGCGTGCCGAAGGTGACGGGCGTATAAGGCGCACGGAAGGTGGTGAGACCGACCTGCGGGATCTCCTTGCCCAGCACTTCCGCCGCGATGGCAAGGCCATGCATGTTGGAAAGCTTGCCCTGGTCGGAGGCCATGCCGTTCGTCGTGAAGCGCTTGATATGCTCGATCGAATGCATGCCCTCACGCACGGCAAGCCTGATATCCTTGGCGCAGACATCATGCTGGAAGTCGACGAAAGCCTTGACGTTGTCCTCGCGGCCAGCACCTTCGGCAGCGCCGATCATGCCGCCGGTCCAGGCATGCGCATTGGCACCGGAAAGCGAAACGGCAGGCGTCTCGGTCGCACCCGCAGCCTTGGCGGAGGAGAGACCGGCAGCGGTTGCCTCGTCGAGCAGCGCCTGCAGATCGTCGGTCCCGTTGCAGCCGCCGACGCAGATGCAGTCCTGGGCATAGACGTCAGGCAGGAAGCGCTGGTTGGCAGCATCGAACTTCAGCTTGCCGCGCGACTGCGAGAACATGTGCACGGACGGCGTCCAGCCGGCGCACATCAGCAGCGCATCGACCTCGATCTTGCGGGTGGCGCCACCGCCATTGCGGCGAACGGTGATCGAGCGGACGCGCAGACGGCCAGCAGTGTCCACAACACCATGGCCCGTCAGCACTTCGATGCCCAGCGCACGCGCCTGGGCGAGCACGCCCTCGCCCGGCTTTTCGCGCGCATCGACGATGACGGGCACCGAAACGCCAGCCTTCTTCAAGTCGATCGCCGCTTCATAGGCCGAGTCATGCGCCGTGTAGACGCCAACCTTGGCACCGACGGGCACGCCGAAATGGTTGAGATAAGTGCGGCCGGCGGAGGCCAGCATGATGCCGGGACGGTCGTTGTTGGCGAACACCATATGGCGTTCGATTGCACCGCTGGCGATGATCACGCGCTTGGCACGCACCTGCCACAGCCGCTCACGCGGCTGGTTCTTCGACGGCTTGGCGATGTGATCGGTGACACGCTCGACCAGCGCCACGTAATTGTGGTTGTGATAGCCGAAGGCCGTCGTGCGCGAGAGCACGGTGACGTTGGACATGCCCTTCAGCTTGGCGACGGTCGCTTGCGCCCAGTCCCAGCCGCTCTGGCCGTCGACGGTCGCACCGGTGTCGAAGTGGAAGGCACCGCCCATTTCAGGCTGTTCGTCAACGATCATGACGCGCACGCCTGTCTGGGCGGCAGCGAGCGCCGACGCGAGACCGGCGGCACCGCCACCGATCACCAGCACGTCGCAATGCGCATAGCGGTTGGCGTAATGGTCCGGATCCGCTTCCCTCGGCGCATGGCCGAGACCAGCGGCGCGACGGATGAAGGGTTCATAGATCTGGTGCCAGGCAGCCTTCGGCCACATGAAGGTCTTGTAGTAGAAGCCGGCTGAAAACATCGGCGAGGCCAGGTCGTTGACCGCGCCGACATCGAAGGACAGCGACGGCCAGCGGTTCTGCGAGTTGGCGGCGAGGCCGTCGAAGACTTCCTGCACGGTCGCCCGCACATTCGGCTGGCGGCGGGCAGCGTCACGCGAGACGTCAAGCAGCGCGTTCGGCTCTTCCGGACCTGCGGTCAGGATGCCGCGCGGGCGGTGATACTTGAACGAGCGGCCAGCGAGATGCATGCCGTTGGCGATCATGGCAGACGCAACTGTGTCGCCTTCATAAGCGGTCAGCGTGCGGCCATCGATGGTGAAGCGGGCGGTCAGCGCCGGCGTCAGGCGGCCCTTGCCGGGGATACGGTTGGCAGCGCTCATGCCTTTTCTCCCTTCGATGCAGACGGGGCAACCAGTGTTGCGGGATCGGGCATGGGTTCACCGGCCTTGTAGGTCAGCAGGATCTTGTCGGAAATCGTGTCGCGAGCGGCATTGAAGAAGCGGCCGCAGCCATGGATATGGCGCCAGCGTTCGAAGATGATGCCCTTAGGGTTGTCGCGCAGGAAGAAGTAATCCGCGAACTCCTCGTCCGTGATCGAAGCGATGTTTTCCGGGCGCGCGATATGCGCTTCACCGGCGGCGCGAAACTCGAGCTCAGCACGCTCTTCTTCGCAATAGGGGCATTTGATGACCAGCATGATGGACGATCCTTGAAATCAGTGCGCCACGGCAGCGGCGGCTGCCTCGTCGATGAGGCGGCCGGTGCGGAACCGGTCGAGCGTCAGCCCCTGGGCAAGCCTATGCGGCTCGCCCTTGGCGATGAGATGAGCGAAGAGATGGGCCGAACCCGGCGTCGCCTTGAAGCCGCCCGTGCCCCAGCCGGCATTGACGAAGAGGTTCGGAACCGGCGTCACACTCTGGATCGGCGAACGGTCGGCCGTGTTGTCGGTAATCCCGCCCCACTGGCGCATCATCTTCACCCGGCGGAACATCGGGAAGAGCTCGCAGATGGCATCGAGCGTATGGGTGATGATCTGCATGCCGCCGGTCTGGCTGTAGGAATTGTACTGGTCGGTACCGGCACCGATGACCAACTCGCCCTTGTCCGACTGCGAGATATAGGCATGCACCGTGTTCGACATGACCACGCAGGGGAAGATCGGCTTCAGCGGCTCTGAGACGAGCGCCTGCAGCGGCGTCGAGTGAACGGGCAAGCGCACGCCCGCCATGCCCATGACGACAGAGGAATGGCCGGCCGCGGAAACGCCGACCTTCTTCGCGCCGATAAAGCCCTTGGTCGTGTCGACGCCGGTGACTTCACCATTCGGACCACGGCGGATGCCGGTGACTTCGCAGTTCTGGATGATGTGCACGCCGCGATCCGATGCCGCGCGCGCATAGCCCCAGGCGACCGCATCGTGACGAGCCGTACCGCCGCGACGCTGGAGGGCTGCACCGTTGATCGGGTAGCGGGCGGTCTTGGAGATATCGAGCGGCGGGCAGAAGGCCTTGGCCTGCTCCGGCGTCAGCCACTCATTGTCGATGCCATAGAGATTATTGGCATTCACATGGCGCTTGAACGACTGCTGGTCATGCACATTGTGCGACAGCATCATCACGCCGCGCGGCGAATACATGACATTGTAGTTGAGGTCCTGGCTGAGGCCCTCCCAGAGCTTCAGCGAATGCTCGTAGATGTCCATGCTCTCTTCATAGAGATAGTTGGACCGGATGATCGTCGTGTTACGGCCGGTATTGCCACCACCGAGCCAGCCTTTTTCAATCACAGCGACATTGGTGATGCCGTGCTCCTTGGCCAGATAATAGGCGGCACCGAGACCATGGCCGCCGGCGCCGATGATGATGACGTCATAGGACTGCCGCGGCTCGGGAGAGACCCACTGAGCCTCCCATCCCTTGTGGGCACGCATGGCCTCACGGACAACGGCAAAGACCGAATATTTGCGCATTCGCCTTAAACTCCTGTGGTTCAGGCACTGGGGTAGGACGATACACCTCGCAGATCAACCCACGACATGACGTCCGTTTTGCGACGCATTATAATCCGTCTTTCGACACCCTGTCAGAAGGGCACTCATCGACGCAAAATTCTTGGC
This sequence comes from Allorhizobium sp., assembly GCA_965283865.1. Taxonomy (GTDB): domain Bacteria; phylum Pseudomonadota; class Alphaproteobacteria; order Rhizobiales; family Rhizobiaceae; genus Allorhizobium. The sequence goes on along the minus strand of CBDIQA010000001.1, from coordinate 1,525,305 downwards.
CAGAAGCCTTGCGCCATATGGACTTCGCCCCTTTGTTCTGGTAATTCGCACCCCAATCGCCGGACTCACTTGGCCGGGCGAACTTTTATGCTGTTTCCGTTGATGTGACCTCCATCGACGGAAGGACCAACTCAAAGAACCAAAGGAACGGGATAAACGTGCAGGTACTAGTCCGCGACAACAACGTTGACCAGGCGCTCCGCGCTCTCAAGAAGAAAATGCAGCGCGAAGGCATCTTCCGTGAAATGAAGATGCGCGACTTCTTCGAAAAGCCGTCCGAGAAGCGTGCACGCGAAAAGGCTGAAGCCGTTCGCCGCGTCCGCAAGCTCGCACGCAAGAAGACTGCAGCGCGAAGGCCTGCTGCCGGCTCCTGCTCGCGCTCGCTGATCAGCCTAGATTTAGACGTTTTCCTGTGAAATGAGGGCGGGGGCGAGACGAATCGCCGCCGCTCTTTTGATATGAAACACCAACTTGCGCTGTCTGAAGCCTGATGCGGCGCAGGCAGCGGTCGGACGATGCGCCTCATGACGAAAACCTCCGTGCTGACGACTGCCTCCCATTCCGAGCGCAAGCATCGCCTGGCATCCGCCGTGGCCCTGCTCGCAGCCATGACACTGGCAGGATGCGCCACGACCACGGAGACGACCGACGTCATCCGCATCGATCGCGCCCAGGGATCCGACGAAAACATTGCGTCGCTGACCGCCGTCATCCAGGCCAATCCGCGTGACCCCGAGGGTTATAACGTGCGCGGCTCCGCCTATGGCCGTGCCGGCCAGTTCAAGCAGGCGCTCGACGATTTCAACACGGCGCTGCAGCTCAATCCGCAGTTCTTCCAGGCCTATGCCAACCGCGCCCTCGTCTATCGCAACATGGGCAAGCCGGTCGAAGCCGCCGCCGACTACAACATGGCGCTGAAGATCAACCCGAACTACGACGTCGCCTATATCGGCCGTGGCAACATCTACCGCCAGGCCGGCCGCGTCGACGAAGCCTTCGGCGACTTCAACCGCGCCATCCAGCTCGATACGACGGATGGTCGCGCGTTCCACAACCGCGGCCTGATCTACCAGCTGCGCGGTGACCACGCGAAAGCGATCGATGACTTCTCGAAGGCCATCTCGCTGTCCTCGCGCGCACCGGAACCCTATAACGGTCGCGGCGTCTCCTACATCGCGCTCAACGACGATGAAAACGCGTTTGCCGACTTCAACCTCGCCATCGAGCTCAACGGCAACATCGCTGAAAGCTGGGCCAACCAGGCGCTCGTCTACGAGCGTCGCGGCGACAAGGCACGCGCGGCAAAGTCCTACAGCCATGCGCTGCGGCTCGACCCCAAATACGAACCCGCCAAGCAGGGCCTTGCCCGCACACGCGGCACGACCTGATATTCACCTCAGGCAAGCAGATCAGAACGGCGGGGCAACCCGCCGTTTTTTTATGGTCGATCAACACTCCGGTTGACGACAGCACAAAATGAAAAAGGCGGCCCGTTGCCGGACCGCCTTTTGTGCATAAAAACTGTGTCGCGGCTCAGCGCATCATGAAGACGCCGGCGACAGACAGAACGATCCAGATGAAGAAGCCGCCGAGCAGACCGGCACCGGCAAAGAAGCCGGCAGCCATGGCGATCATGAGGGCGACCAGAAGTGCGGTGCCATACTTGGCACCTGCGATGAACAGATCGTAGGTCTTCTCGTGTTCCTTGTAGTCCATCGAAGCACCGGTTTCGACCGGACCGGAATGATGTTCGCTCATGTTCGATCTCCCAAATCGTAGGACTGGCAGCACCACTGCAGAATCACGCATGACGCAGCCGTGGGCAAAATTTCGTCTTTTTCCCGCATACACAAACGCCAGCCCGAGTGCAATCGCCTCCGGGGTTCGTGGTCAATAATCCCGACCGGCGATCGCGCCCGTGATCTTGCCATCCGCCACCAGCCGCGCCGAGGGCAGGATGGTCAGCGGCGTTGTCGGCAACGGCCCTACCCCGCGCCCGAACATCAGCCGCCGCTCGTGCACACCCGAATCGAAGAAGGGATAGCGCTTCAGAAGCTTAGTCCCGGTCGTGTGGGTATTGGTCGCCATCAGGGTGAGTTCTAGGCCGTAGATTTCGGTCATTCGCCGCTCGACTATGGTCTCGGCGTAAAAGACACGTTTGTAGAAAGCGGCGTGGTGCGGTCGGACGTGCTGCAATACGCGGTCGGCCTTGAAGTAGGCGGCAGCAACAATACTGGGGCGTAGCGTGATATAGGGCAGGATCGGCAGTTCCGCAGCGACGTCCGGATCAACTGCAAAGCGCGCTGGATCGATCAGCGACAAGCCAGCATTCAGATAGGCTTCCATGACCTCCGGGAATACCCCAGCCGATTGCGATAGGGGATGATCGGGCGTGACGTGGTGCAGCCGGATCGTGCTGACCAACTCCTCGAAGTAATAGATCCCGAAGACATAGGCGTGCCGATCGAAATCTGCTTCGTCGATCATGCTGGGCGCGGCAACTGGGAGCACATTGGCCGCCTTGTAGGCTTTATGTCGGAGTTGCTCGATATCCTCGAAGTCCTCCTGCGTCTCAATTCGCCGGTACTCGATGAAGTCGAGATGACGCATCAACCGTTCCGAAAAGCCTTCCAATTCCATATCCGCCGCCCATGATGGTTAACACCATGTGAACGGGTATCACGCATTCCTCCCTCTCGCGCCCCCAAATATTAACAATATATTAACACTCCATAAGTTAAGGTTAACGGTATCATATGATACCACTGCACCAAAATCTGGGTTTCAACGGGCATTCTCAGTGCTGAGCTATTTGACGTTTACGCGGACGTGTCAGGCAACGCCGACCCGTTCGGCAAGTCCGGTCGCCGCCGCTTCTTCCGCGAGCGCTGCGATCGCATGCGCGGCGATCGGCATCGAGAAGACATAGCCCTGGATCAGGTCTGCACAATTGTGCTTCCTGATCAGTGACAACTGCTCGCGTGTCTCCACCCCCTCGACGACGATGCCGATATCGAGACCGCGACTGAGGCTGACGATCCCTCGAAGCAGCTTGAGACGACGGGAATCCTCGCCGATATTGCGTACGAAGGAGCGGTCGATCTTCACAACGTCGACCGGCAGCGTGTCGAGGTAGCTCAAGCTGGAAAAGCCGGTGCCGAAGTCATCGATCGAGATCGTAATGCCAAGGGCTCTCAGGCGGTCGAGCACGGCCCGCGCCGCAGAAAGCTCCTCGATCAGGCTGCTTTCCGTCACTTCAAGGTGCAGACGTTTGGCAGAAAGACCGGTCTCATTGAGGATCTCTGCGACCCTTGCCGCAAGATCCCCGTGACGGAGGTCGTGAACGGAGAGATTGACGGAGACGCCGATCGGCTCCGGCCAGGTCCTGCAATCGGCACATGCCTTTCGCAAGACCTGATGCGTGATGTCAGTAACGATACCCATCTCTTCGGCAATCTGGATGAAGATATTGGGTGCGATGGGCCCCTTCTCCGGATGATGCCACCGGGCAAGCGCCTCACAACAGGCGAGCACGCGGCCATCGGGTGTGAACATGGGCTGATAGACGACGGTGATGCCGTGATCGTCCACAGACGCCCTGAGGTCTGCCTTCAGCCGCTGGCGCTCCAGATAACGGGCATCCATTTCGTTTGCGAAGAGCGTGAACTGTCCGCGGCTGCGCGCCTTCGATTCAAACAGCGCAATGTCGAGCTTGACGGGCCACTCGTCCATCTTGATGTCTGCGCTCTCAAGCAGCACCGCGCCTGCCGAGAAACTGACAGTGATGATGGCACCGTCGATGTCGAAGTTGCTGCAGGCAGCCGCATGAAGGCTGCGCATCTCCTCATCCAGATCCTCGCGTCCCTCGACATTGGGGAAAAAGCAGATGAAGTGGTCACCGACCTGGCGACCGACGACGGCCTTGCCAGCCGCAAGCTCGGTCAGCCGGGCAGCGACTGCAACAAGCAGCTTGTCGCCGGTCAAGTGACCCTTGAGGTCGTTGACATGCTTGAAGTCGGTCACGTCAAGGATCATCAGACCGACCACGGGTCCAAACTCACCCGGACGCTCCAGGCGCTCGCGCACGAGTTCTGTGAAATAGCCGCGCTGCGGCAGACCGGTCAGGCTGTCGTATCGCGCCATGTGAAGGATCTTGCGGTCGGCGCGGACACGCGCGGTGACATCTTCGAAGATCAGAACCACGCCGCCCTCATCCCGCCGCTTCGCGGAGAATTCCAGCACCAGATCCTCGGAGAAATGCATGACGGCACGATTGGAAAGACCCTGCGTCAGCTGCGAGAGCTGCTTCTGCAGGAGGCTGGGCATCGATCCGTCGATGAAAGTGTGCCGCACGCCGTAACGGAGAACAACGTCGAGGTCGCAACCGACGAGGCGGCGGCGATCGCCCAGATTGAGCAGTTCGCAGGCCTTCAGGTTGACCACCTCGATACGGTTGTTCGGATCGAGCATCAGGAGACCGTGGGTCATATTCGTGAGTGCAGTATCGAACCGGTCCGCGATCTTGGCCATCTCGCGCGATGCAATAACATTCTCGTAAAGGAAGTCGCGAACACCGTTAGCCATTGAACGAACGGTCAGGCCAAACGGCACAAGCATCAGCGACAGCAATGCCTTGAAGATGTCCTGCGCCAGAAGACTACCGATTACCATCGGGGCGCAACAAGCTAGCGTTTGCAGATCAACTGCCAGTCGAGAACCGTAGTTTCGACCGACAACGGACACCATCGACGCCATCGCGACAGAAATACAAGCGAGCTCCGCGAAGGTATCCTGGAAGGCCAGCATGGCATAACCGCTACCGATCCCAAGAATGGCAGCAGTGGATGCCCCGCCCAGGACATAACGCCGTTCCCAGGCCGCGATCTTCTCGCGCGTCAGCTTCGTCTTGTCCTCGCGATCGAACAGGAAGAAGGAATGCAGCCGGAACGAGAAGACCAGCACGAAGCAGGCGCAGAGCAGGAGATAGAATGCCGCACCTGTCTGCACATAGACGGTGACGAAGGTCAGGATGTGGACAACCATGCCGGTGAACAGCGTGAAGCGGTTGTCAAAGAGAGAGCTCACGAACGACAGATATACATCCGTGGGCACATTGTGATCATGCCCCTTGTCGGCCCACATATTCTGCCCTCCCGGCGAGGTTGGACTCGAAACCTCAGGTGTCAAATGATGTCTCTTCCAATCCTTGTTCCCGATACCGGGGGTAAAAAGCATGTTCTAAAACGTCACAGTAATGCGCAAAGCGAAGCAAATGCTAAAATGCACTGCTTCGAAGCGGGACGCAAACAAGTAAGTGAGAACCTGTTAAGGCCGACATAGGGAAACCCTTAAAATGCTACTGAAAGACAAAACGGGCAACAGGGTGAGCTTTGCGGGGAAGGAAGGCTCCGAAACGGAAATCTTCGACTTTGGTCTGCCTCTCGGAGCAAGAGGTGCTGTCCAGTTGCGAACGGTTTACCATTGCTCTAAGCACAAAAAGACAAGGGGAGAATACACACAATGACAATCCTGTTGGCTGTTTCCCGGGTGATCGACGCGATCAACGGGGCCATCGGGCGCTGGGTTTCCTGGCTGCTCCTGGCCGCCGTTCTGATCAGCGCCGGCAATGCCGTCATCCGCAAGGTCTTCGACATTTCATCCAATGCCTGGCTCGAGCTGCAATGGTACCTCTTCGGCACCGTGTTCATGCTCGCCGCCGCTTACGCTCTGCTCCGCAACGAACATATCCGCATCGACATCCTGTCGAGCGGCTGGAAGAAGCGCACGCGCGACTGGATCGACCTGATCCTCCACACCATTTTCCTGGTACCCTTCGCTGCCCTGATGGCCTATCTCGCCTGGCCCTGGTTCTGGCTGTCCTTCCGGTCCGGCGAAGTATCCTCCAGCGCCGGTGGCCTGATCATCTGGCCTGCCAAGGCTATGGTCCTGCTTGGCTTCATGATGCTGACGGCTCAGGCCTTCTCCGAAATCATCAAGCGCGCCGCCGTGCTGATGGGCCGGATCGAGGAGCCGAACGCAGTCACGCCTGAGACTGAGACCGAAGGCAGGGAGGCCTGAGATGATCGACCTTATCGCCCACAATCTCGCGCCGATCATGTTCACGACCGTCATGGCCATGCTGCTGCTTGGCTATCCGGTCGCCTTCACGCTTGCAGCCGGTGGTCTGATCTACTTCGTGCTCGGCGTCGAACTGTCGATCTTCTCGTCGGAGATCCGCCTCTTCTGGCCGCTGCTCCAATCGCATCCGGAGCGCATCTACGGGATCATGTATAACGACACGCTGCTGTCGATCCCGTTCTTCACGCTCATGGGCATCATTCTGGAACGATCGCGCATGGCAGAAGACCTGCTCGACACGATCGGCCAGCTGTTCGGCCCCGTGCGCGGCGGCCTCGCCTATGCGGTCATCCTGGTCGGCGCCCTGCTCGGCGCCACAACTGGCGTCGTGGCGGCATCGGTCATGGCCATGGGCCTGATCTCGCTGCCGATCATGCTGCGCTACAAGTATAACGGTCCGCTCGTCTCGGGCACGATTGCCGCCTCCGGCACGCTTGCCCAGATCGTTCCGCCCTCGCTGGTCCTGATCGTCATGGCCGACCAGCTCGGCCGTTCCGTCGGCGACATGTATGTCGGCGCGCTCTACCCGGCGCTGATGATCATCGCGGCTTACTGCGCCTACATCTTCGCGGTCACGATCATCAAGCCGGAATGGGCACCTGCCCTTCCCAAGGAAGCCCGCACTCTCGGTGATGGCGTCACCTCGCTTCTGGTGATGATTGCCATCGGCACGGGGCTTTACTTCCTCGGCTATCACATCCTGTTCACCGGCATCGCAAGCGCCGAGTGGCAGTTGGTGGCGGCACTCGCCTTCGGCGTCATCTCCGTCTACGTCTTCGCGCTCGTCAATCGCGGCATGCAGTTGAACGTGATCTCGCGTCTCGCCCAGGAAGTCATCATCGTCATGGTGCCGCCGCTGGCACTGATCTTCCTGGTTCTCGGCACGATCTTCCTCGGCATCGCAACGCCGACAGAAGGCGGCGCCATGGGCGCGACTGGCGCACTGATCATCGCCGCAGCCAAGGGACGCCTCAACCTCACCATCCTGAAGAACGCTCTCGACGCGACCACGCGTCTCTCGGCCTTCGTGATGATGATCCTGATCGGCGCCCGCGTCTTCGGTCTGACCTTCTACGGTATCAACGGCAATGTCTGGGTCGAAGATCTGATGCTGGCGCTTCCGGGCGGCGAATACGGCTTCCTGATCGTTGTCACGATCATCGTATTCATCCTCGGCTGCTTCCTCGACTTCTTCGAGATCGCCTTCATCATGGTGCCGCTCCTGGTCCCGGTCGCCCAGAGCCTGGGGATCGACCTCGTTTGGTTCGGCATCATCCTCGGCATCAACCTGCAGACCTCTTTCCTGACGCCCCCCTTCGGCTTCTCGCTCTTCTACCTGCGCTCCGTCGCGCCGGAGGGGAGATGGAAGGACAAGGTGACCGGTCAGATGCAGGACGGCATCAAGACGCTGGACATCTACAAGGGTGTGCTGCCCTTCATCATCATCCAGTTCCTGGCGATCATCACGGTCATCGCCTTCCCGGGTCTGGTGATGCATTACAAGGGCGACGCGGTGGTCCAGGATCCGAGCACGATCCAGATCACGATCCCGCAGCAACCCTCGGATGGCGGTGGCATCACCATGCCGTCCTTCGGCCTCCCGCCGCTTGGCAGCGAGGCACCGGCCGGCGACAGTGGTCAACAGCCATCTTTCGGCCTGCCGCCCCTCGATCTGGGACAGCCGCCGGCCATTCAACCGCCAGCAGGCGCGGCACCCGCCGCCCCTGCCCCGCCACCGGCGCCGTCGATGGACCTGAGCCAGCCGCCTGTCATTCAGTAGCGGCAACTGAGTCAAATAACCTGACGATAGTTTTGCAGATCCCCGGCCCCCGTGCCGGGGTTTTGCTTTGCCCCAAGGCACATGAAAAAGCCCCGGTCACGAGGACCGGGGCCAAAGACAGTTGAAGAGCCGATGATGATCAGAGCTTGTTGGCGCGCTGCTGCATCATCATGAAGGTGTCGAAGGTGTAATCCGGCAGCTGCATCCAGAGATACGCGTCCTTCTTATACGCCAGCTGGCTGTCATAGATCTTCTTGAAGGCAGCGTTGGAAGCGTTGATCTCAGCATAGGTCGAGAGTGCAGCTTCATAGCAGGCCGTCAGGATTTCCTGGCTGAACGGACGAAGGACGGCGCCGGAGCCGACGAGTTCCTTGACCGAGACCGGGTTCTTGACGTCGTATTTCGCCAGCATGTTGGCATTCGAGAAGGCACAGGCATCATGCAGGATGGCCTGATAGTGGGCAGGCAGGCTGTTCCACTTCTCCAGGTTGACCATGGTGTGGAGCGCCGCCCCACCTTCCCACCAGCCCGGATAGTAGTAGTACTGCGCGACCTTGAAGAAGCCGAGCTTCTGGTCGTCGTACGGGACCGACCCACTCGGTGGCGTCGATCGTGCCCTTTTCCAGCGCCGGATAGATGTCACCGCCAGCGATCTGCTGCGGCACGACGCCGAGCTTCTCGATGACCTTGCCGGCGAAGCCGCCGATACGCATCTTCAGACCCTTGAGGTCGTCGAGCGTGTTGATCTCCTTGCGGAACCAGCCACCCATCTGGGCACCGGTGTTGCCGGTGGGCAGACCATAGAGGCCCTGCGTGGCGAAGAATTCGTTGAGAAGATCGTTGCCACCGCCCTGATAGAACCAAGCGTTCTGCAGGCGGGCGTTGAGACCGAACGGCACCGCCGTCGCCAGCGCATAGGTGGGGTCCTTACCCCAGTAATAGTAGTTGGCGGTGTGCGACATTTCGACGGTACCGGCAGCAACCGCGTCGTTGGCCTGCAGGCCCGGCACGATTTCACCGGCGGAGAAGACCTGAATCTCGAAGTTGCCGTTGGTGGCAGCCTTGACGCGATCGGCAACGTCATTGGCGGCGCCGAAAATGGTGTCCAGCGCCTTCGGGAAAGACGAGGTCAGGCGCCAGGTGATTTTCGGATTTTCCTGCGCGATGGCGGGTGCTGCCAAGACCGCAGACGCAGCAGCGCCTGCACTGGCCACGCCAGCCTTCTTGATGAATGAACGACGATCCATGAACTACCTCCCAGTTGTTGCCCCACCGGCGGGCATCGTCGGCCCCTCCCGGCAGCGATGCGCGAGCTAACCATTTTGTCCAAAGCCTTTCAAGCGCTTGGGAGCTATTCTTTTGGATGAGAGCTTTCACTTGCGCGTACCGCTTTTGATCAACCGCGATGTTAGCGCGAACACGCACTTACTTCACGGAGACCTGCAACCAGGGCGATCCGCAGGCAATTAATACAAGGACAGATTCGGCCGGTGACAGGCCTGCTCAAGGCAACATGAGGAGGGCCAGATCAGCATCCGGCACGTCTGTCGCCTCATAGGAAAAGTGTTGTCCGCGCACGAGCGTCAAGACGGTCGCCCCGGCCGCATCGCTGATCGTCACGCTGCCGTCCTCGTTCTGCGTCCAGTTGCTCGCGCGTGTGAGGCCCGGCCAGACTTGCTCGCAATCGGGTGGCGCAAAGAAATCCCGGCTGCGGCTGGTCAAAGCCGCTCCGCGTTCGACGAGACAGACCGTCCGACGGGTAAAGTTGGAGACCGAAAAGATGGCCGGCGGCGAAACGGTACCCGCCTGCAGCGAGGCAGACAGTCCAGACGGCGCCGCACCTGGCGTCGGGATGGTTCCAAGCACGATCGGATCTGCCACCGCGGGCTCGGAACGCTGCGGCATGGCCCAGAAACTGAGCCCGGCAGCCGAAACACCTGCACACACCAGTGCCGTCGTCACAATGACGAGAGAGGCGTTCATCGGAGCATCCTTCCGCTCAAGACCCCATGTCCGAACAGGATGCTCTCCCAAGCTTGCCGAAGGCTGAACTGCCGAATCAGGCAGGTTTGTGTGGCGTCTCCGGCACCGGCGTCAACGGTTTGCCGCTCTGAAACCAGGCAATGAGATTATCGACAACGAGGTCCGCCATCGCATCGCGCGTCGGCACGGAAGCCGAGGCGACATGCGGAAGCAGGGAGACATTGGGCAAATCGATCAGCGCCTGAGGCACGCGGGGCTCATCTGCAAAGACATCGAGGCCGGCTGCAGCAATCGTCCCCGTCTGGAGCGCCGCGATCAAAGCTGGCTCGTCCACGGTCGAGCCACGGCCGACATTGATGAGCACGCCACTCGAGCCGAGGGCTTCCAGCACCTCGTCATTGATGGCGCCATTGGTCTGAGGGGTGGAGGGCACGATCGAAACAAGTATGTCGACGGCCGCGGCAAGTCCGACAAGGCTGTCGTGATAAGTATAAGGCACGTCCGTGCGCGGTCGCCGCGTGTGGTATGCAATCTCGACCTTGAACGGCGAAAGACGCGAGGCGATTTCCATGCCGATCCGACCGAGACCATGAATGCCGACCTTCCGCCCCTTCAGCGACAGGGGCGACAACGGAAACGCACCTTCCTTCTCCCAACGCCCGTCACGCAGATAGCGTTCTGCGAAGTAGAACTGGCGCAGGGTATTGAGGAGCAGCGCGATCGCCGTATCCGCCACTTCATCGTTCAGGACATCAGGCGTGTTGGTGACCACGATGCCATGTGCAGCCGCAGCCTTCACATCGACGCCGTCATAACCGACGCCAAAGCTGCCGATTACTTCGAGTTTCGGCAGGCGTTCGATGAGCGAGGTAGGGAAACGACCTGATACGGCAGCTCCGCGCACGCGCGACAATTGCTCCGGCGTCGCCTCTGTCGCCGACGCGTCAGTGACCTCAAGCAATTCGAACATTTCGGCAAGACGGGAACGCACCCGCGAATGAATGCGACCGGGGATCAAGACGAGGGGGCGATCGGACATGACTGTCTCCTGGCAGGCAAGGATGGAGAGCGGCCGGATTGAACAACCGGCCGACGCTCAGCGACGGATCGGACCCGTCGACTGGCGGATGCGCATCTCGGGCTTGATCAGGTGAATGCCGTCAGGCTCATGGCTGCCGGCAAGCTTGTCGAGAAGCGCGCGAGCCGCAAGCCGCCCGACTTCCGCCTGACCATTCCAGACGGTGGTCAGCGACGGCGTGGCGATCGAGGCTTCCTCGAGGTCGTCATAACCCGTGACGGAAATGTCCTGGCCGGGAATGAGCCCCGCACGCGCAATGCCGTTCATCAACCCGATCGCGACCAGATCGTTCCAGCAGACAGCCGCCGTCGGCTTCTGGGGGAGCGAAAGGAAATTCACCGCGGCCTCGAAGCCACCCTGCTTGGTGCGGGGACCGGGAATGCGCAGACCGGGATCAACCTCAATGCCGGCCTTGCGCAGCGCGTTGACATAACCCTGATAGCGGTCGCGCCCAGTGGAGGTCTGGTCCGTGCCACCGATCATGGCAATCGAGCGATGGCCGAGGCCGATCAGATGGTTGGTGGCGAGCGAAATGCCATAGGTGTCGTCACCGCGATAGATCGGAACGTCGAGGCCCTCCATCGAACGCGCGATGAAAATGGCTGGCATCCCGTTGTTTTCCGCAAGCAGCACATCCTCCGGCGGCGTGCCGATCGCCGGCGACATGATGACGCCGTCACCACCTAGCTGCAGCAGCGTCTCGACAAACATGCGCTGCTTGTCGACGCTGTCATAATGATTGGAAAGAATGAAGGTGTGGCGGCTACGGTCGAGTTCGGTCTCGATGGCTTTCAGGATTTCGCCGTAGAAAGGGTTCATGATGTCATGCACCACGACGCCGATGATCCCGGAGCGCGAGGTGCGCAGGCTGGCGGCACGACGGTTGTAGATATAGCCTAGGGCGCGCGCCTGTTCCTTGATCTTCTCGCGGGTGGTGGCGGCGACCAACGTGCTGTCGCGCAACGCAAGCGAGATGGTGGCGGTCGAAAGACCGAGCGACTCCGCAATGGTCGATAGCTTTACCTTTTGTGCCACGTTTCCTCCCTCGCAGCAGAACGGCGGGCGTTTCATCGCCCTTAAAAGTTTTAATTAAACAATTTAAGGAGGCGTTTCAATCGTCTTCCTCGGCCTCGTTCGAAGGTCGTATGACCACGTTGCCGGAGAGATTGCCCTCGATAAGAGACAAGAGCTTCACCAGCGACTTCAGTTCCTTGCCCGACAAACCTTGAACCGCCTGCGTCTCGCAGGCTTCCATGGCGCCTGCGATGCGGGCAACGCTGCCACGGCCTTCGTCGGTCAGATAGACTTTGGTGAGCCGGCCGTCGCGATCATCGGTGCGACGCAGGACAAAACCCTGCGCCTCCATGCGCCCGATCGTGCGGGTCATGGTCGGCGCCTTCACGCCAAGCTGATGGGCGAGCGCCCCGGGCGTCTGCCCGTCTTCCTGGGCGAGCAATTGCACGACGCCGTCCTGGCCGGGATAAAGACCGCTTGCTGCGAGACCATGGGAAAGATGGGTGCGCATGGCGCGCGCGACCTGGGTGACGCTGGCACACAGAACACCGGAGCCTGGCGGCTCCTTCTTCTTGCTCTTCTTCTTTTCGCCGCGGTCCTTGTCGGCCTTGTCCTTTTTCGCCATGACTCTCCCCGGTCGACACACGCTGCGGTCGCCACTTCATACACGCAGCGATGGCTGCAATGCATAACGAAGATCAGGAGCTTAGACCAGATGGCGAAACCAGCCCCGTGGTTCAAGGATAACGATCCGGAACTGACCGCCGCCGATCGGAACGACTGGATCGCCATCCTGCCGCTCGGCGCCCATGAGCAGCACGGCCCCCACCTGCCCTTCGAGACCGACACGGTCATTGCGGCCGGCATCGCCGAGCGCGTCGTTGCAGCGCGTGCCGAACACCTGCCAGTCACAATGCTACCGGTCGAACCTGTCGGCTATTCCATCGAACACATGGACGTCGAGGGCACCCGCAGCCTCCCCTTTGACGAAGCCATCAATCGCTGGCTGGGTATCGCCGAGGAGCTCCATCGCCAGGGCATCCGCAAGCTCGTCCTGCTCAATGCCCATGGCGGCAATTCCCCGCTCCTGACCATTGTCGCGACGGAAGCCCGGGTTCGTTTCGACATGCTGGTGGTCGCCACCAGCTGGACCCGCTTCGGCCAGCCCGAGGGCTGGATCAGCCCGGGAGACAAGGCGATCGACATCCATGGCGGCGACATCGAGACCTCGGTCATGCTGGCGCTGGCGCCTGAGAAGGTCGATATGACCAAGGCCGCCGCCTTTCCCTCGCGCCAATCCGAGTTTTCCGCCCGTTACAAACATCTTCGCGCCTATGGCCCCCATGCCTTCGGCTGGAAGATGTCGGACCTCAACCCCGACGGCGTCGCCGGTAACGCGACGGCGGCGACTGCAGAACGGGGGGAGCAGCTGATTGCGCATGCCGTGAGGGGCATTTTGGAACTACTCGATGACGTGCATAGGTTTGATGTGGCAACATTGGCGTGAGCTTGCAGGCTCAAGAGGTAAGGGGCATATTGATCTAAGGAGATCGTGAGGAAGACGCATGCGTGTTTCCATGGAGCAGGCAGCCGCACGGGTGGAAGAACTCGTAGAACGAGCAGAACGCGGAGAGCCCGTCATCATCACCCGCGACGGGCAGGATGCTGTCGTGCTGCGACCGATTGAGGCACAGAACTCCGAACATCGTCCAGCACTTTCGCTTGAGGAAAGGCGGCAGCTCTTCAAGGAGCTACAGCAACGCGTTGCAGAGATGCCAGACCCATTTCCAGATGAAACGGCAGCGAGAAGCCAGGACTTTCTTTATGACGAAAACGGTCTACCCAAGTGATCGTGGTCGACACGTCGGCACTGATGGCAATCCTCAAGACAGAGACTGCAGCCATTCAGTGCGAGGCCATTCTCTATGATGGATCGCGGCGACTGCTAATGTCTGCTGCCATCTTGACTGAAGCCCAGATCGTCGCTGCGCGCAATCAGCGGCTCGCAGAGATGAAGATGCTCATTACCGCATCGGCCATCGAAATCATTCCTCTGACATCAACACGCGCGGAACTCGCTGCCGCAGCCTATCAGCGCTTCGGCAAGGGCTTTCACCCCGCAGCCCTCAATTTCGGTGACTGCTTTTCCTACGCCACTGCCAAAGAGTTCAACTGCCCCCTCCTCTATGTCGGTGACGATTTCGCCCGCACCGATATCCGCTCGGCCCTGTCCACCGCCTGACCACACGAAAGCCTTTGAACTGGCAAAGCGGAACGCCTATATGGGGGTAACACCATTACAGCCGCACCGCCCGGCGCCCCCTGACATCAGAGGCTTTCATGACCGAAGCATCCGCGAAACCGACACCCGTCACCGTGCTCACCGGCTACCTCGGCGCCGGCAAGACGACGCTGTTGAACCGCATTCTCTCCGAGAACCACGGCAAGAAATACGCTGTCATCGTCAATGAGTTCGGCGAGATCGGCATCGACAACGACCTGATCGTCGAGTCGGACGAAGAAATCTACGAGATGAACAACGGCTGCATCTGCTGCACCGTACGCGGCGACCTGATCCGTGTTGTGGAAGGCCTGATGCGCCGCCCCGGCCGCTTCGACGGCATCATCGTCGAGACCACGGGCCTCGCCGATCCGGTACCGGTCGCCCAGACCTTCTTCATGGACGATGACGTCCGCACCAAGACCGAGCTCGACGCGGTGGTCACGCTGGTCGACGCCAAGCATCTGCCGCTGCGCCTGAAGGACAGCCGAGAAGCCGAAGACCAGATCGCCTTCGCCGACGTCGTTGTCATCAACAAGGCCGACCTCGTCAGCCATGACGAACTGCACCAGATCGAGCACATCGTGCGTGCGATCAATCCTTCGGCCCGCATCTACTCGACCACCCGTTCGGGCGTCGATCTCGCCAAGGTTCTGAACCAGGGCGCATTCAACCTTGAGCGCGCGCTCGAAAACGATCCGCATTTCCTGGACCACGACGACCCGGACCATGTCTGCGGCCCGGATTGCGATCACGATCATCATCACCACGGCCATGAGCATCACGACCACGATCACGGGCATGACCACCATCATCACGATCATGGCCATCATCACCACCATGACCACGCGCCATCCGCCATCCATGATGTGACTGTCACCTCGGTCTCGCTGCGCGGCGGCGAGATGAACCCGGACCGCTTCTTCCCCTGGATCCAGAAGGTAACCCAGACGCAGGGCCCGAACATCCTGCGTCTCAAGGGCATCATCGCCTTCAAGGGTGATGAGGAACGCTATGTGGTGCAGGGCGTTCACATGATTGTCGAAGGCGATCACCAGCGCCCTTGGAAGGATGGCGAGAAGCGCGAAAGCCGCCTCGTCTTCATCGGTCGCGAACTGGACCGCGAGAAGCTCGAAGCCAGCTTCAAGGCTTGCGAAGCAACCGTGGCCTGAACGGGGCGCTCTGCGCCCTTCTCCGCCTGACCTCTGCCTGAAAGAAAGCCTCGTAGTATGCCGACAGTCGCCCCTCTCGATATCGAAGGTCACGTTGTCTCGACCCATTTCCTGGGAGACACCCCGGTCTTTGCTGCCGCGACGGGCGCCATTCATCGGTTGGACGGCGGCGAAAAGGTAACGGAGGCCAATGCCGGCCTCCTCACCTGCGTCAAGGATTCCGCGAGCCAGACGCTGCTGACCGGCGGCGAAGATGGGCGCGTGCTGCGCATCGCCCATGACGGCACCGTCAGCGAACTTGCCCACGTGCCGCGCAAGTGGATCTCGGTTGTGGCGCCAGGCCCGCAAGGGTCGGTCGCTTACGCCCATGGCAAATCGGCATTTGTACGCCTTGCCGATGGCACGACGAAGGAATTCACCGAGGAGCGCACGGTCGAAGCGGTCGATTTTGCGCCCAAGGGCCTGCGCATCGCCGTCGCCCGCTACAACGGCGTCACGCTCCACTGGGTTGGCACGGCCGGTGCACCGGTCGATCTCGACTGGAAGGGCGCCCATACCGGCGTGACCTTCTCGCCCGATGGCCGCTTCGTCGTCACCATGATGCAAGAAAGCGCGCTGCACGGCTGGAAACTCGACGGCAAGGCCGCCGACACCCGCCACATGCGCATGACAGGCTACCCCGCCAAGGTCAAATCCCTGTCCTGGTCACCCAAAGGCAAGTGGCTCGCCTCTTCGGGGGCACCGGCCGCAATCGTCTGGCCATTTTCCGGCAAGGACGGCCCGATGGGCAAGGCACCTCTGGAGCTTGGCACCCGCGCCAACATCCTTGTCACCCAGGTCGCCTTCCATCCCATCGAAGAGGTCCTGGCGATCGGCTTCATCGACGGCATGATCCTTGCTGTCCGCATCGCCGACAGCAAGGAGGCGCTTCTGCGCCGCCCGGGCAAGGGTGCGATCACCTCGCTCGCCTGGAGCAGCACCGGCAAACTGCTTGCCTTCGCCTCCGAAGCCGGCGACTGCGGCGTCATCGACATCACCGGCTGATTGCTGAAAATCACGCCTCAAAGCGTTTTAGTTGCGTGTAAAGGCGTGAAAAATCGCGCCTAAGGTCAAATAGTATAAAAATTTGCATTGTCTCGTTCATCAATTACTCACCTTAACCATGTGGTAGTAATTACCTCCCTAATCTGAGGGAGGACGAGCGAGAGACAGAACAGCCGCGTCTCGTCGGGACTGGGAATTATTCCACTGTAGCCTATTCAAATCCTCTTCAACCACGGCAGCCTGGCCGAGGGCGCAGTCGCGTGCGCCCGGTCCGTGCGCGCGTTCCAAACGAACGACACATGAACCTGAACCTCAAAATCGTGGTGACGGCGGCAGGTCTTGCCCTCGCCGCCGGCATCGTCGCGGTAGCCGGCGTCGGCGCCCAGACTCTGCAGACGCTCAAGGTCAATGGCCCGATCTACAAACAGATCGTGGACGGGAAAGATCTGATAGCGGACATCCTCCCACCGCCGCTCTACCTGATCGAATCCTATGCGCTGGCCAATGAGGTCTTCGTCCATCCGGATACGGCAGAGGTAAACCTGCCGCGCTTCGATCTGCTCAACAAGCTCTATGATGAGCGCCGGGAATACTGGAAGAACTCCACGCTGCCCGAAAATCTGCGCGCCAAGCTCTACAATGAAGTCATCGCCAAGGGTGATCTCTATTGGGTCACGTTGCAGAATGACCTCAAGCCCGCGCTTGTTGCCGGTGATGCCAGCGCTATCACTCCGATCCTGTCGAAGCTCAAGCTCGAGTTCCATGACCACGAGACCTCGGTGAACGAACTCGTTACGATGGCGAGCGAGTATCTGGTTGATCGGGAGGGCTTTGCGGCAGCCGAATCCTCCAGCCGTGAAGCACTGGTTCTCGCACTAGGCCTGCTGCTGATCACAACCGCCCTGGGAAGTGTCTACTTCATTCACCGCCGGGCGCTGAAACCACTCGGCGAGATCACCGGCTTCATGACCCACATGGCCTCCGGCGATTTTACCGCGACGGTCCCCTATTCCAACCGGCGTGACGAGATCGGTCACATCGCAGCGGCAGTCGAGGTCTTTCGTCAGTCAGGTCTCGAAAATCAGCGCCTGCAGGCCGAAACGGAAGCGGCCCGCGCGGAAGTCGACCGGGAACGCAACCTGCGTGACCAGGACCGCATGATCGAGGCCGAAGCGCTACGCTTCGTCATCGAAGCCCTCGGAGCCGGCCTGCACCGCCTTGCCGAATGCAATATCCGCATGACCCTGGACGACGCCTTCGACGCCCGCTTCGAACCCTTGCGGCAGGACTTCAACCATTCGATCGCCACCTTCCAGGCGACGCTGGAAAAGGTCATGGAGGAAACCCGCCGTCTGCTGGAAAACAGCCAGGAGATGCGCGAAGCTTCCAGCAATCTGGCAAACCGCACCGAACAGCAGGCCGCAGCCCTTGAGCAGACATCTGCCGCGCTCGAACAGGTGACGGCAACGGTGCGTGCTTCTGCGCAGCGCACCAGCGACACCCGCGAACTGGTGCGCGAGGCCAAGAACTGTGCCGTCGCCTCGGCCGGTGTCGTGCGATCCGCCGTGTCGGCCATGGAGCGGATCGAAACGGCCTCCTCCGAGATTGGCCAGATCATTGGCGTCATCGACGAGATCGCCTTCCAGACGAACCTTCTGGCACTCAACGCCGGCGTCGAGGCGGCTCGTGCCGGGGAAGCCGGCAAGGGCTTTGCGGTCGTTGCCCAGGAAGTGCGGGAGCTCGCCCAGCGCTCGGCCACCGCGGCACGCGACATCAAGGGGCTGATCCAGAAGTCCAGCATCGAAGTCTCGTCCGGCGTCCAGCTCGTCGGCGAGACGGGGAGCGCGCTCGACCAGATCGGCGAGTTCGTCAGCCGGATCGACACCAATGTCGATGCGATCGCAACCGCTGCCCGCGAACAGGCGGTTGGCCTGCAGGAGATCAGCACGGCCATCAACAGCATCGACCAGATGACGCAGCAGAATGCCGCCATGGTCGAGGAAACGACGGCGATCAGCCACACTCTGGCGGAGGGCGCGGTGCAGTTGACCTCGCTGGTCAACCGCTTCCAGCTGAACCGGCGCAGCGATATCAGGGCAGAAGGCACACGCCAGATCGACCATCGCGCCGCCTGACCACTGTTCAAAAACGAAAAAGCCCGGCCTCCTCGCGGAAGCCGGGCTTTTCTATGTCAGATCGGTCGGATCAGAACTTGACGGCGAGGCCGACATTGACCGTGTGCTGGTCGAGGTCGATATCCGTGCCGCCGAGGTCGCCGCTGCCGAAATCGTTGTAACGATATTCGATGCGGGTGAACATGCGGTCGGTCAGGGCGTAATCGACGCCACCACCGATGGTCCAGCCATGCAGCGTGTCGTCGCCGAGCGGGCCTTCAGCATTGGTACCGGTGTAACCACCAGCCGCGAACAGAAGGGCGCGGTCCATGGCGTAGCCGACGCGGGCGCGAGCGGACCAGTTCATGCCGGTCTCGTAATCGAAGCCGCCAACGCTTTCTTCGTTCCAGTCATAGTTCAGGTCGCCCTCGACACCGACGACCAGCTGGTTGCCGAGATCGAAGTTGTAGCCGACGAAACCGCCGAGGCGTGCACCGTCAAAGCTCTCGGTGCCGAAGCCTTCGACGTCGCCATCAGCCCAACCGTAGCCGGTCAGGATACCTGCATAGCCACCTGCCCAGGAAAACTGCGGCACGGTTTCGACAGCGACCGGCGGTTCTGCCGGAGCTTCGTAGATTGCGTCAGCCGCAAAAGCCGAGGTCGAAATTGCCAGAGCGGCGGCAGATCCGAGAAGGATGCTCTTCATCATGTTTTTAACTCCTGTGTTACAAGGCCACTTATAACGCCATCTCTGGTTAAAGTATGTGATGATTATACAACATAACCATCTAAACCCAACCGGCGCTTTTGTTCCCGCCCGTGCGATCTTTTCGCGCCGGACCCCGCAGCAAGAAGCTCCAAGCAGGAAAATGGTTCCTTGATATGGCGGAAAAAAGATCCGCTGTTTCAGGAAGGCGTGAGGAGTGCGTGAGATCTGCAACACCAGCCGGTGAGACACGGAAGCTGGGCGCCGGATGCCAAATGGCCAAATGTCTGGCGTTGCAACAGGTTTTGGCGAAAGGCTTGCCGCTGGAGCGAACGGCAAGGGGCGGCCGCCCTCGGCAACCGCCCCTCAAGGAAAACTTGGTCCTGAAGGCAATTAGAACCTGTAAGTGATACCCGCACCGATAAGCCACGGATCGAGCTTCGCCTTGCCCGAGACGGCGGAACCATTGACCGTTGCGTCGAAGTCGGCCTTCAGGAAGAGCTTCTTGACGTCTAAGTTGACGCCCCAATGTTCGTTGATCATGTAGTCCGCGCCGACCTGAAGAGCCGTGCCGAAGGTGTTCTTGACGTCGAGGCTGCTCGCCGCATCGCCCTTCTGGCTGTAGAACATGGTGTAGTTCACGCCCGCGCCGACATAGGGCTTGAAGGCGCCGAAATCAGTGAAGTGGTATTGCAGCGTCAGCGTCGGCGGCAGCACCCAGGTCTTGCCCACCTTGCCAAGGCTGGCCAGACTGCCCTCACCATAGATATTGGCAGAGGTCGTGCCGAGGATCAGTTCGGCTGTGATATTGTCGGTCAGGTAGTAGCTGATATCCAGCTCGGGGATCACGCTGTCGCTATAGGACAGGCCCGAACCGGCAGCACCATCGACGAAACCCAGATCATGCGTGACGACGCCGAGGCCGCGCACGCGGATCTGCCAGGGGCTGGACGCAGCCACCGTCTCGATCGC
Source organism: Allorhizobium sp. (assembly GCA_965283865.1). Lineage (GTDB taxonomy): Bacteria > Pseudomonadota > Alphaproteobacteria > Rhizobiales > Rhizobiaceae > Allorhizobium. Next base: position 1,505,023 of record CBDIQA010000001.1, on the reverse strand, counting down.
CGCTTCCGGTGCCGGTTCCATGAGCGGCGCTATGTCCGCCGCAAAGGCAGCCGGTGCGAGCAGAAACAGTGTGGCGGTCGCGGCAAGAGCGCGGGTCGAGGCAGTCCAGACGGTGGTCATCATTCTCTCCTTGAAACAACTACTGGCGTTGAGCCGACGCCAGCTAGCAGCCCGGGAAAGACGAGCATCTTGAGCCAGATCAATAGGTTAGAACTTAATTATATAAGACAACCATCGCCCGTGTCACTGTGACCGGCGAGACACAGCCAGAGTTGACGATTGAAAAACACCGCAGAAGCGCTGTGCAAAACAGAGCGCAAAGGAAAGGGCCCGGCGCAACGAATCGCGGCCGGGCCCTTCAGCGAGCATCCGGGAGCCTTGCTCAGGCTGCGCGGCGCAAGGCCGTCGGCTGCGACAGCTTACGACCGGACGCGACAACCATGCCGGCGGCTCCTTCGAGCCAGCCATGCACGAGTTCCAGCGCCAGGAAGCGATCGCGCGCAAACGGACCCGGCATCACCAGATGCTGCGTCTTGTCGGCAAAGAAGCCGAAGCGCTCGTAATAAGGGGCGTCACCAACGAGAAGCACGGCGCCATGTCCGCGCTTGCGGGCTTCGAGAAGCGCCGCCCGCATCAAGGCGCCCCCGATGCCCTTGCCCTCATGTGCCTCGTCGACCGCAAGCGGGCCGAGCAGGAGGGCGTCGATCGCCCTGCCCTCACGGCTGATGCCGGCTTCGACATTCCACAGGCGCACGGTCCCGATGACGTGGCCGGCAGCGTCACGAGCGACGAGCGCCAGGCCCTCGGCTGGAATCCTGCCGCTACGGATCTTCTCCGACGACTTCTTCCGGCGATCCGTACCCATGGCGCGGTCGAGCAAAGCCTCGCGTGCCACGACGTCAGCCGGCGTTTCATGATCAATGACGAATGCAGGCGCCGGCGCGAAAAGCGCGCGCATGCTGGTCAGAACAGCGGCCATTCTGGCCTCCTATCCCAAGCGATGACGATGATTGTGAAGGTCCGTGCCGGCATGCCGGCACGGGAGACGTCAGATGACGTAGGACTTCAGCGGGTCGAAGCCGTTGAAAGCCACCGCCGAATAGGTGGTGGTGTAGGCGCCGGTGCCCTCGATCAGAACCTCGTCACCGATCGAAAGCGAGATCGGCAGCGGATACATGTTCTTTTCATAGAGCACGTCGGCCGAATCGCAGGTCGGACCGGCGAGAACGCAGGGCTCCATCGCGTCTGCGTCACGGGCGGTGCGGATCGGGTAACGGATCGCTTCGTCCATGGTTTCGGCGAGACCGCCGAACTTGCCGATGTCGAGGAACACCCAGCGGTGCTCGTCATTGTCCGACTTCTTCGAGATCAGCACGACCTCGGCCTTGATCACGCCGGCATTGCCGACCATGCCGCGGCCCGGCTCGATGATGGTCTGCGGGATGTTGTTGCCGAAGTGCTTCTTCAGCGACGCCTTGATTGCCAGGCCATAAGCTTCTGCCGACGGGATGTCGCGCAGATACTTGGTCGGGAAACCACCACCCATGTTGACCATCTGGAGCACGATGCCCTGCTTGGCCAGCGAGTTGAACACTCGCTTGGCATCGGCAAGAGCGCCGTCCCAGGCATCGACCTTGGTCATCTGCGAACCGACATGGAACGAGACGCCGAAGCTCTCGAGACCCAGCTGATGCGCATAGACCAGAACGTCGACGGCCATCTGCGGCACGCAGCCGAACTTGCGGGAAAGCGGCCATTCGGCGCCTTCGCCGTCCGTCAGGACGCGGCAGAACACACGGGCGCCGGGGGCGGCACGCGCGATCTTTTCAACTTCCTCGTGGCTGTCGACGGCATAGAGATTGACGCCGAGTGCGAAGGCACGCGCGATGTCGCGCTCCTTCTTGATGGTGTTGCCGAACGAGATGCGCGAAGCATCCGCACCGGCATCGAGCGCCATCTGGATCTCGGCAACGGAAGCGCAGTCGAAGTTCGAGCCCAGCGAGGCCAGGAGCTGGAGGATCTCCGGCGCCGGGTTCGCCTTGACTGCGTAGTAGATGGCGCTGTCCGGCAGGGCATGACGGAAGGCACCGAAATTGTCGCGCACGACGTCGAGGTCGACCACGAGGCAGGGACCTTCGGGACGTCGGGTGTTGATGAAGTCGAGGATGCGAGCAGTGGTCATCGATGTAACCTTCCATATTCCAGCGATATCAGAAGCTGCCAAGCTTCGGATGGACAAAGGACGGCGAGACATCGCTCGAAACCAGTCGGTGGAGACACCGGTACCGTACGAACGCTCGACGCGCGAAACGATGGATCACCGCACTCTGGAAACGAGTACAATAATCCGCTTTGTCTGCCATGGATTGGAGGGAGACCCTACCGCACTTCCGGCAATGATGGTGTGCCTCTGAAGTAACTCCAGCTGATGGAAAGCCGGAAGAGACTAGAAAGGCCCGCACCGTCGTTGCTTCGTATGTCCTCGCATTTTCCGGTTGGCCGGAATAGCGACTGGAGGGGTTAGTTCCAGGTACCTTACCGATGACCTCACCTTAGGGATTAATCCCCATTCGAGGGTCGGCGGACACACACGGGCACGTGCGACTTTGGGCTGAACACGAGATAAGAAATGTGTCGGTCATAATCAAGAGGTTTTTTCGCCCCTGGTTAATTTTGCCGACTTGGACACTTTTCTTTGAACAATTTCCTCCATACGTTCACAAATAGCGGTAGATTTTGGGGGATTGGGATGGACACGCTCACTCGTATTCGTGCCTTCATCGATGTGGTCGAAGCCGAGGGCTTTTCCGCAGCCGCCCGCAAGACAGGCCGCTCCAAGGCACTTTTGTCCAAATATGTCAGAGAGTTGGAGGATGAGCTCGGCGCCTTGCTGCTCAACCGCACCACACGGCAATTCTCGCTGACCGAGGCCGGCCACACCTATTTCCGGACGGCTGCCGACATCCTGAAGGAGATCGACAACCTCGCGGATCTCGTGCGCGAGAACAATGCCGACCTCAAGGGCAAGCTTAAAGTGACCGTCCCTCGCACCTTCATAGATGCCGATGTCGGCCAGTCGCTCATCGATTTTGCCAAGGAGAACCCGCAGATCTCGCTCGAGATCGTCGCGGAAGATCGATTCGTCGACCTGATCGAAGAGGGTTTCGACCTCGGCATCCGAATCACCAAGCTCGACGATTCCGGCATGATCGCCCGCAAGCTCTCCGACTTCCGGGTTTACGCCTGCGCCACGCCCGCCTTCATCGCCGAGAATGGCCCGCTGACGCATCCTAGCGAACTCTCGCGCATCCCGTTCCTCATCGACACCAACTCCCGGTCCCACAACAGCCTGCGCTTTCTCGATACCGATGGCGACATGATATCGGTCAGCGTCACGGGCCCGATCGAAGTGAACAGCCCGCTCGCAACACTCAGGGCTGCCCGCGCCGGCATGGGCATCGCGATGATCCCCGATTTCATCGCCCGCCCCTATCTGGCCTCCGGCGAACTCGTCTCGCTCTTCGACGATTTCATCGCCAAGGATCGCGGCATCTATGCCGTCTATCCCCATCGCCGCTATCTGCCGGCCAAGGTCCGCGCCTTCGTCGACTACCTTCACGCATGGTTCAAGCGCTATTCCTGAGCCATTGCGCCGGCACTGGGTCCCACTTTTGTCCCAATCATCGGACAGGGAGAGACCACCAGCTGGAATTCGGGAAGGGTACTGGAAGCATGCGGAAGAGCCTCGGTTACTGCGCGGCCGGAGCGGTCATGGCGTTTGCATCGCCGGCCCTCTCCCATCCGCACATCTTTGCCGAGGCCCGCGTTGAGATCGTCGCGACGGACGACGGCATGCTGAAGGAACTGCGCAATGTCTGGCGCTTCGACGACATCTTCTCCTCCAGCGTCCTCATGGATTTCGACAAGAACAGCGACCTGAAGCTCGACCACAGCGAACTCAACGAGATCGCCAACACGATCCGCGATTCCCTCGGTGACTACAGCTATTTCACCTTCATCTCGAAGGACGGCGCATCGAGCGAGATCGCAAAGCCCGAGATCTTCAATGTCGACTTCAAGGACAACCAGCTTCTCGTCTTTTTCGTCGCCAAGCCCAAGACACCACTGAAGATCGGCGGCCGCATGACCTTCGGCGTCTATGATCCCACCCTCTACACGGCGATCGACTTTGCCAAGGATGAGGACATGGTGGTGGAGGGCAAGCCCTTCGAGGCCTGCATCCACAAGGTCGTCCGCCCCGATCCGGATCAGGTGATCGCCCAGAACCAGTCCAATCTGACGGAAGCCTTCTTCAATGATCCGGCTGGAAATCGATGCGCAGCTCTTCGCCACGCGGCTGGCCGTCGAAGCGCAGATTGCCGGGCATCCGTCCCTCGCACGTTTCGTCCTCGCCATCCTTCTTTGCCTCCTGCTTGCCGGCTTTGCGCATGCAGCCTCCCCGCTCGGCATCGGCACGGCAGAACCGACATACCAGCCGACAGGTGGCCCCTTCGCCGAGCTGCTGGTCTGGATCAATACGCATCAACAGGCCTTCTACCGATCCTTGACGAATGCCCTCAAGGCCATGCGCGAGGATCCCTGGAGCCTTGTGACTCTCGTCGGCCTGTCCTTTGCGTATGGTGTCTTCCATGCCGCAGGCCCCGGCCATGGCAAGGCGGTCATCTCGTCTTATCTGCTCGCCAACGAGATCGAGCTGCGCCGCGGCATCCTGGTCTCATTCGTCTCGGCTTTCCTGCAGGCCTTGGTCGCGATCACGGTCGTCGGTGTCACCTACTTGGCTCTGCGAGGCACATCGATCAGCATGACGGACGCGACCCGGACGCTCGAAATCGCAAGCTATGCGATGATCGTCGCCTTCGGCATCTGGCTCCTGGTCCGCAAGCTGAAGGCATCCTTCGCTACCTCCGTCCAGACCGCAGGCACCGGCGCGCTGTTCGGCACCCCGGAAACGCCCGCCACCGGCAGCGTCACTGCCTCGCTCTTTGGCGAACCGGCGACAACAGCCACGCCACGCGATACGGGTGGCTCGCGTTTCCGCGCAATGGCCGTCGCCCATGACCATGATGCCCTGGCCCCAGGCTCCGTCTGCCATGAATGCGGGATCGCCCATGTGCCGGATCCGAGCCTGGTCGGCGGCAGCACATTCAGCCTGCGGGATACCTGGTCGGCGGTGATTGCGGTCGGCATGCGCCCCTGCTCCGGTGCGCTGCTGGTCATGACCTTTTCACTGCTGAACGGCCTGCTGCTCGGCGGCATCCTGTCCGTGCTCGCCATGGCGCTCGGAACGGCCATCACCGTTTCAGTGCTGGCAAGCCTTGCCGTCGGCGCAAAGAGTGTGGCTCTCAGGCTCTCCCGCCCCGGCTCCCGTCGGGCCGGCATCGTCGCCAGCGCAATCGAAGTCGGCGCTGCTCTGCTGGTGATACTGCTCGGGAGCCTGCTTCTGGCCGCAAGTCTGACCGCCTGAGGCGATCAGCCCTCGTCGGCCTCATGGCTGCGCTGATGGCGCGAGCGAAGCCAGAGGATCAGAAAGATTGCCATCAAGGCGACGGCACCAACCAATGCGCCGAGTTCCGGCGAATAACGGCCGAGCCAGAGTACGACCGTCGGCACCGCGAGCATCAGTCCGAAGATGACGGCGACAACGACAGCGGCCTGTTTCGTCTGCGAGCGCGGGGACAGTTCAGCACCGTCTTTGCGAACAGCCTTTTTCGGCTCCGGCAGGAAGCGGAAGGCATAGACCACGAGACCGATCGCCACGCAAAGACCGACCGACCAGGCGACCGTCGCGCTCTTGTAGCTCGCGTATGCGAGTGCGGCGACAACCACAGCCGTGCCGACATTGAGAATGATGCTGAAGATGTTCGGCTTCACGGTGTCTTTTCCTATCAGGTCGTGGAGGCTGCGATCTCGGCCCGCAGCTCTTCCAGCCGACGCTTCTGGCGTCCGGCATCGTCGAAATTTTGAGGATCGAGCCAGGCCTCGAAGGCGGCTCGGATGAGTGGCCATTCGCCATCGACCATCGAGAACCAGGCCGTGTCACGATTCTTGCCCTTGGAGAGCATGTGCTGGCGGAAGATGCCTTCAAAGCTGAAGCCATAACGCTCGGCCGTCACCTTGCTCGGCTCATTCTCGTTGTGGCACTTCCATTCGTAGCGGCGATAGCCGAGATCATCGAACACATGCCGCGCGAGCAGATAATGCGCTTCTGTCGCAAGCGGCGAACGGCTCATTGCGGGACCATGGGCCACGCCACCGACCTCGACCACGCCGTTTGCGGGATCCGGCCGCATATAGTTGGCCATGCCGACGACCTTGCCGGTCGCCTTGTCCCGAAACACTTCCGTGACCCATCCGCCCTTCTGAACGGCGCTCAGCCAAGCATCGAAATCCTCGATGCCCTTGAAGTCCGGCTGTGTGAAATAGGTGAGCAGCGGGTTGATCGCCATGCCGCCCAGGCCATCCCAGAGGGCCTCGAGATGAGCAGCGCGCTCAAAGGGCTCGACCACGACAAATCGCCCCTCCAGCCTGACGGGCTGGGGAGCCGGACATCCCTTGAAGCTGGATAGGTCACGCATGGCAAAGTCTCGGGCTCAAACAATTGCCCGAGGCTTAAGTCACGCAGGCGGCAAAGGCAACCGCTTCGGCGGATGCCGACCGGGACCGGTTGCCGCAGAGACGATGCGATCAGAGGCTGACCTTGGCGGAGGCGACCGTCGCCTCGATATGGTCGACCAGCGCATCCGGAAGCCCAAGACGGCCGGCGAGCATGTCAAGATAGCCGCGCTCCGTGCGGGTATCCGGCTCGATGGTCAGGCGCGAGGCAGTGTAGATCTCGACCCGCTGCTCTTCGGTCTTCGCCGAGGCCACCAGCGTGTCCAGATCGATGGGCTTGGCAAGCTCGGCCTCGATGAACGCTTCCGCCTCCGCGCCGAGGCCCGACAGATGGACCTTGTCCATGATCCGCGCCCGTTCGCTCGCATCGATATGGCCGTCGGCCTTGGCGGCTGCGATCATCGCGCGCACCAGCGACAGGGCAAAATCATCGGAGACTGCCTGGGGCTCGGTGCTGAAGGGCGAATCCTTCGGCGGCGGCAGGAGTTCAGGCAATGCCTGGGTCGGTTCGGGCTTCTGACCGGCCTGGTAATTCTTGTAGGCCTGATAGCCGAGGCCGGCGATGACGGCGAGACCGCCGAGCTTCAGCGCATTGCCGCCGAGCGACCGTCCGGTCTTCGTGCCGAGCAGCACGGCCGCAAGAGCCCCGCTCTTCCAGGGATTGGCCTTTGCCATTCCCAAGAGATCATTGCCGGTTTTGCCGATCGAACCGGATCCTCCCGGCATCTGCGATCCCAGAAATTGATCCAGCAGCTTCTTGGCGTCGAACATCGCGGTCTCCTTGTTGTCTCTGTCGCTCCCTAGATAGGAAGCGACAGAGACATTACAAAGAGGATGACGATGAAGCTGGCGTAAATGTCAGCCCTTGAGGGCTGCAGCTTCGCTGGCAAGCTTGGTGATGCCAGCCCAGTCACCGGCCGAGACCAGTTCCTTCGGCGCAACCCAGGAGCCGCCGACGCAGACAACGTTCGGCAGCGACAAATAATCCATCGCGTTCTTCAGCGAGATACCGCCGGTCGGGCAGAACAGCGTGCCGGCGAGCGGCGAAGACAAGGCCTTGAGATAAGCGGCGCCACCGGCCTGTTCGGCGGGGAAGAACTTCAGAACCTTGTAGCCCTCTTCGCGCAGCGCCATGACTTCGGACGCGGTCGCCGCACCGGGCAGAAGCGGAATGTCGGACTGACGCGCAACGTCGAGCAGTTCCTGCGTCGTGCCGGGGCTGACGATGAACTGCGAGCCGGCATCAACGGCTGCGGCATAATGAGCGGCATTGAGGATGGTGCCGGCGCCGACCACGGCACCTTCGACTTCTTGAGCCACGAGGCGCACTGCTTCGAGGGCAGCCTCGGTGCGCAGCGTGATCTCGATTGCCTTCAAACCGCCTGCGACAAGTGCGCGCGCCAGCGGCACAGCCGTCTTGGCATCGTCGATGATCAGGACCGGCACGACCGGCTGCAGCTTCAGGGTGGAGAGGAGCTTTTCGGTTTTGTCGCCCATGGCAGGACCCTCTTTTAAAACGATTAGATCGGCAATTCACTAACCCGCGCCGACCGCGATGTCGAGACCGACAGGTAGCACGGAATCTTTCGGGTTTCCTAACACCCCCGCCTCCGCTATGGTCCCATGGCGTAATATTTCGGAGCGTGAGTGTATGGCGAAGGAAATCGAGCGCAAGTTTCTCGTCCGGACCGATGGCTGGAAAAACGCCGTCACTTCCGAGACGAAAATCCGGCAGGCCTATATTGCAGCCGAAACGGATCGCTCCGTCCGCGTCCGCACCCGCAACGACCAGACCGCCCAGCTGACCATCAAGTTCGGCAAAGGCCATCTCATCCGCGACGAATTCGAATATCCGATAGCCCACGACGATGCGCTGGAAATGCTGGCCTTCTCGATTGGCAACGTCATCGAGAAGACGCGCTACACGGTCGACTTCGAAGGCTTCACCTGGGAGATAGATGTCTTCGAAGGTGTCTATCGCGGGCTCATCACCGCCGAGGTCGAGATGGCTTCGGAAGACGACGCCCCGGCACTCCCGACCTGGCTCGGCCGTGAAGTAACGGGCGACAAGCGCTATTCCAACCAGGCCCTTGCCACCGAGCGCATGCGGCCGGAGCTGGTGCATGCCATATCGCATTAGGCCGGACCGGCCTTTTCTTGCCGAGGTCCGGCTTGTTGCCCGCCAGGAGCTGGACAAGGCGATCGAAACGCTGGAGGCGAGACCGGACGGTCTGCACGAAGCCATCCACGTCGCCCGCAAGAAATTCAAACGCCTTCGCAATCTCTATCGGCTGGTCGCAAGCGGCGACAAGCCGTTCCAGAAGGCGGAGAACGCAAGGCTGCGCGATGCGGCCCGCAGCCTGTCACGCATGCGCGACGCCACGGCCCTGATCGAGACTGTCCAGCACCTGAGCAATCATACGCTGACCGAAGATGAGGCCCAGACGCTGTCGACCGCCCGCGAAGTCCTGGCGCTGCGCCGGGACGAAATTGCCGAGACGGAAAGCGATCTCGAAGCCAAGGTGACTGCCGCGGTCGCCGAATGCCGGTCGGGGATCGAGGCTCTCGAAGGTCTGTCTCTCCCGTCCAAGACGGGTCACGCCGCCCGCCTCATGGCCAGAGGCTGGCGCAAGGGCCTCGACGAGGCACGCAAGTCGCTCGAAATCTGCAAGGGCGAAAGCCATGGCGAGGCCTTTCACGACCTGCGCAAGGCAGCCCAGGCCTACTGGATGAACCTCTCGCTCTTGCGCGACCTATGGCCGAGCGCCTTCGATGCCAAACGACAGGACGCGAAGAGACTCGTCGACCTTCTCGGCCACGAGCACGATTTGACCGTGCTCACCACGCTGATCGATCATGAACCCGAGACCTTCGGGGATGGCGAGGGCCTGTCCTTCCTCCTCGCCATCATCATCCGCCGCCAGCAGGACCTGCGCCGGGAGGCCCTTGATCTGGCCGACCAGGTTTTCGCCGACCCCGCGAAGAGCGAGGCCGGCATCATCGAGGCATTGTGGATGCGAGCGGCGACCTAGAGGCCACCGATCTGCACCTGCCGGTCGCAGGTTTTCTCGATCATTACAGCATCATGGCTGACCAGCAGCACCGCGCAGTTTCGCTCCCTTGCCAGTTCGGTCAGCAGATCGATCGTCTCCTGCTGGGTGACCAGGTCGAGACGCGAGGTCGGCTCGTCGGCGAAGAGGAAGACCGGATCGAGCAACAGCACACGCAAGAGTGCGAACCGCTGCAACTCGCCACCGGAAACTTCGGTCGGCAACCGCGTCAGCAGTACTGGCGAAAGCCGGAGCCGCTCCATCAGCGGCTGGACACGCGATGCGTCAAGCCGGTGCAGGCGCACGAGATCGGCAATCGCCTCCCCGAGCGGGATCTTTTGCGGGAAGGCTGAGGGCGGATCCTGGTAGAGCTTCTGATAGCGAACGGGCTTTGCCTGCGGCAGGCGGGTCACCTGCCCGGCATCAGCTTTGAGAAGCCCCAGCAGCACGTCACCGAGCGAACTCTTGCCCGATCCGCTCGGGCCGGTGATCCCGACGATTTCGCCCGGACGAAGCGACAGGTCCTGGCCGGAAAACAGCAGCTTGCCACCACGCGTCTTGGCGAGGCCCGAGGCGATCAGGATCGGGTCGGTATCCTCCGGTGCAGTGCCAACTCGGGAAGCCCAGTTTTCTGGCTCAGCCGCGATCAGTCGACGGGTATAGTCATGCGACGGGGCGTTCAGCACGTCCGCTGCCTCGCCCGCCTCGATGATTTTGCCCTCCAGCATGACCGCAAGATCGCCGCCCATCTGCCGGGCAAGCGCCAGATCATGGGTGATGACAAGCACCGTACCGCCGGCCGCGACCTCCTGCATCAGAAGCGCGATCACCTCATCGCGCCTGCTGACATCGAGTCCCTTGGTCGGCTCGTCGGCGATGATGATCCGGGCACCGCCGGCACGCGCAGCGGCAAAGGCGACGCGCTGCGCCATACCGCCGGAGAGCTGTCCCGGTAACTTGGCTTCAGCATCGAGCACGCCCAGCGCTTCGAGATCGGTACGCGCGGCAGAGATCGACTCGTCTTCCCCGAGACGTCCGAGATAACGATGCCCTCGGCCACCTGCTCGAGCGCAACCATGGTCGGATCGAGCGCCAGCCACGGCTCCTGCGGCAACACGCCGACCTTGCGGCCCCAGAGCGGTCGAAACAGCTTCGGCTCGGCAAGCGAGAGCGTCTGTCCTTCGATCGTGACAGATCCCGTCGCGGTCAGCCCATCCGGAAGAATACCGATGATCGCCTGGGCGAGCAGGCTCTTTCCCGAGCCGGTTTCGCCGAGGATGGTAAAGGGCCGCCCGGCTTTCAGGGAGAACGACACCGGGGCAACGATCTCGCCGGTCGCGGCAGAGACGGACGCGGATTCGACGGAAAGAAGAGTGGTCATGGCTTGTCCTTTCCGCCGATCAACTGCAGCGCGAGCACCATCAGGAAGATCACGGCAATCGGCTGCAACAGCGCATGCGGCGCTTCCTGGTAGTACGGCAGAAGCTCGATCATCATCGAACCGAGCTCCGGCGTTGGCGGACGAACTCCGACGCTGACGAAGCCGAGGGCGGCAATCGCCATGATCGCGGACGCCGCACCATAGGCGGCAACCGTCAACAGCATCGGCGCCAGTTCCGGCCAGAGATGCCGGCGCAGAATATAGGCCGGTCCGAAGCCGAGCAGCCGCGAGGCTTCCACCGCCGGCGACAGCAAGAGCGGTCGCGCCATGGCCCGCGTCAAGCGGAAATACTCGACCCACAACACCAGCGAGATGCCGATATAAAGCATCGCCGGATTGTCAGGCACGATCGCCGTCAGCATCAACACCAGCAGCAGACCCGGAAGCGCCAGGAAAGCCTCCGACACCGCACCCACGGCACGGTCGGCAAACCCGCCGCGCCAGGCAGCGAGAACCCCGAGCAGCACGCCGGGGATCATTGCGGTGAAGACGGAGAGCAGTGCCAGCCCGAGCGAGAGGCGAAGAGCTGCAGCCAGCCGCGCCTGCATCGAGCGGCCGAGATGGTCGTAACCGAACCAGTCGGCAAAGCTCGGCCCCTGCAGTGTCAGACGCAGGGTCTGTTTCAGCGGATCGGTTCCACCGATCAGCAGCGGCAGGAAGGCAAAGGCGAGCAAACCGCCGAGGATTGCCACACCAACAAGCCGGCGAAGTGGCCAGCGCGCGGGGCGCGGCGCTACATAATCGAACGTCGTCATGCGCTGCGCCTCCTCGGATCCACGCCATGGCAGAAGAGATCGACCAGCGCGTTGAGAGCAACGAACATCAGGCCCATGACAAGCGCCGTCCCCTGGATCATCGGCACGTCCCGCCCGAAGATCGCATGCACCAGCGCATGGCCAATGCCCGGCCAGGCAAACAGTGTCTCGACGACCACGACGCCTTCGACGAGATAGACGAACTGAACGCCGAGATAGGTGACGATCGGCACGGCGACATTGCGCAGACCGTGCCGCGTAAAGACCTGCCATTCGGAAAGGCCCTTGGTGCGCCCAAACGCGTAGTAGGGCGAGCGAGCCACGGCGACCATGGCATCGCGTGCCACCCGGTTCGAGACCGCCGCCAGTCCGAGCGCCAAAGTCAGCGCCGGCAGCACGAGATGCGCCCCATGGGTGTGCCCCGCCGCAGGCAGCACATTGAGCGTGATCCCGAAGATGATGATCAGGATGAGACCCACCACGAATTGCGGCAGCGCTCGCAAACCTGTCGACACCAGCATCAAGGTCCGGTCGAGCACGCCACCGGGCCTAAGCCCCGCGAGAATGCCGAGCGGCGGACCGATGAACAGCGAAAGCACGATCGCGGCCAGCGCCAGCTCGATCGTATGGCCGAGCTGCATGCTGATCTCCTCGATGACAGGCTTGCCGGTAACCAGAGACGTTCCGAGATCGAATCGCAGGAGATCGGTCATCCAGTCGAAGAGGGCCAGGAGGGCCGGTTTGGCGAGATCGAGCTCGGCGGCCACCTTGGCAGCCGCCGCACTGTCGACCACATCATAGCCGTAGCGGCCGGCGGCAATACGGTAGGCAAGGTCGCCCGGAAGCGACCTTGTCATCACAAAGCAGATGAGACCCACCATGAACGCGACCAGAGCCGCCTGAATGAGGCGGTTCAGGATGGCCTTGCTCATTTCGCCCACCGCATGGTTTCCAGACCGAAGGAACGCTCGAACGGATCGATCGTGGCGCCCTCCAGCTTTGGTGAGAAGGCCACCGTCTGCTGATACCAGGCAATCGGGATGACAGGCAGATCGGCCTGAATGGCGGCCACAGCCTGATGCCGCAGGGCCTCGCCCTCTGCCGGATCGGCGACGCGCGTGAGATCATCCAGCGCCTTTTCAAAGCCGGCATTCGTCCAGTTCATCGCCCCCCAGTCACCGCCGCCTGAGCCATAGTCGGAGAGCATGGTGCCGATCGGGTCCGGAACCAGCGCGAAGTTGCGCGCCATCAGCGCAAGCTCCAGCGAACCGTCCTGATGCTTGGCCGGGATTTCAGAGGAGTTCGTCGAGTTGATCGTCAGCGCCACGCCGATTTCCTTCAGCTGGTCCTGCAGGACAGCGGCGATCAGCGGCAGTTCGGGGCGATCGGGATAGGTTGTCAGCGTCAACGCGAACGGCTTGCCGTCCTTCTCCAGGATGCCGTCGGCACCCGGCGTCCAGCCGAGCTCGGCAAGCAGCGCCTTCGCCTTCTCGGGATCATAGCCGAGCGGTGCGAGATCGGCATCGTGCCAGATCTTCAGGCTCGGCGGGAAGAGCTGCGTGGCGGCCGCCGGATAACGCAGGATAGCAACGGCAAGCCCTTCGCGGTCGATGGCGAAGCTCAACGCCTCGCGTGCCTTGACGTCAGCGAGGAAGGCATGACCGGCGTTGACCTTGAGCAGTACGCTGCGCGGGATCGACACCGACTGCAGCACGACCTTGTCGCTCTTGGCGAGACGCGTACGGCTCGCGGGATCGAGGTTGAAGACATAGTCGGCATCGCCGCTCTCGGCCATCAGCGCACGGGTTTCGGCACGGCTAACGGAGAGATAGGTCGCCTTCTCGATCTGCGGCTTCTCCCCCCAATAATCGGCGAAACGTTCAACTGCGAGGCTCTGCGGCGCCTCGAGCTTGGTGAGCTTGAAAGGACCCGTCCCGATGATCGCCTTGACCTCGGCCCCTTCATAGGCGGCCGGTGCCAGGATCTGGGCGCGGTTTTCTGCAAGGAAGGCCAGCAGCGGCACGAAAGGCTTTGACAGCGAGACGACGACAGCCCCTTCCCCATCTGCCTTGATCTCGGCGATCGGTGCCTTGCTGAGGAGCCCGGCCTTTGCCCTGGCGATGTTCAAGGCTGAAGCGACCGCCTCGGCCGTCAGCGCCGTGCCGTCCTGGAATTTCACGCTGGTCTGCAGCTCAAAACGCCAGGTGAGGCCGTCTTCGCTCACCGTCCAGCTCTTCGCGAGCGCCGGAACCGGATTGCCGTCCATATCGGCTTCCACAAGCGTTTCGACGATCCCCATGCGCAGGAAGATGTCGCCAGACTTGGCGGGATCGAGACCGGTGACTTCGAAGGGCGCGACGATATCGACGACACCGTCGGTTGCCATTGCGGGCGCCGAACCGGCCAGCAGGGTCACGAGCGAGGCAGCAATGATATTCTTGAACATTAGCATCACCTTTAATGTTATAAAGTTACATCCGTCTAGCCAAACCGATCCGCGCTGTCCAGTGCTGCAACGCACTCGCCCACAACCCACACGTCACTTGACGATTTTCAAACTTGACCCGGAAAGCGGAAATCCGTTGCACGGCAGGGGCCGAGGCGGTATTTCGCAGGCCATGACAGAATATTCGACAGCCCCCCGCCCCGAGACAAGCGGCGCCTTTTGCGTCGCCGCCCTCTATCACTTTGCCAAATTTCCGCGTTTCGAGAGCTTCCAGGAACCGCTGGAGACCCTCTGCAAGGCGGAAGGCGTCAAGGGCACGCTGCTCATTGCCCATGAGGGCATCAACGGCACGATCGCCGGCACCGATGCAGCGATTGCCAAGGTTCTGGCCTTCCTCCGCAGCCAGCCGGAATTCAGCGCCCTGGAGCACAAGGAAAGCCGGGCTTCGAAGATGCCATTCCTGCGCATGAAGGTCAGGCTGAAGAAGGAAATCGTCACCATGGGCGTCGAGGATATCGACCCCAACGAGATCGTCGGCACCTATGTCGACCCGAAGGACTGGAACGATCTGATCTCAGATCCCGAGACCATCGTCATCGACACCCGCAACGACTACGAAACCGCCATCGGCATCTTCCGCGGCGCCGTCGATCCGAACACCAAGACGTTTCGCGAGTTTCCAGACTGGGTGAAGAACAATCCCGGCCTGCACAACAAGCCGAAGATCGCCATGTATTGCACCGGCGGCATCCGCTGCGAGAAGGCGACGGCTTTCATGAAGAGCCAAGGTTTCGACGAGGTCTACCACCTCAAGGGCGGCATCCTGAAATATCTGGAGGAAGTGCCGGAAGAGCAGAGCCTCTGGGATGGCGCCTGCTTCGTGTTCGACGAGCGCGTCTCCGTCACCCATGGCCTGAAAGAGGGCGATCACAAGCTCTGCCACGCCTGCCGCAACCCGATCACCGCAGAAGAGCTGACCCATCCCCATTACGAGGAAGGCGTCTCCTGCAGCCACTGCTATGAGAGCCGTACGGAAGCCGACCGCGACCGTTATCGCCAGCGCCAGCTACAGATCGCGCTCGCAAAGAAGCGCGGCGAAAGGCACATCGGCAGCTGAGCACTGACCACAGCAGAAGCCCAGAGCATTGCTGCCGGCTTCCCCAGGACCTCATACCAGCACCCCACCCTCGCGGCTGGCGGCAAAGGCAAGTTCGGCTGCCTTGGCGCGCAGCTCCATTGGCCGCAGCATCAGTTCGCCAATCTCGTGCGGTGTTTGCGGACGGCCAAAGAGGTAACCCTGCAACTGGTCGCAGCCGGCCAGTCGCAGGATGACGGCCTGCTGTTCGGTTTCGACACCCTCAGCGGTCACAGGGATGCCGAGCGACCGCGCGAGCGCCACCGTCGCCTGCAGCATCTCGACGGCGCGATGCCCCCGGTCGAGTGACTGGACAAGTGACCGATCGATCTTCATGCGGTCGAAGCCGAACTGCCTGAGATAACCGACGCTCGAGAAACCGGCGCCGAAATCATCG
This sequence comes from Allorhizobium sp., assembly GCA_965283865.1. Taxonomy (GTDB): domain Bacteria; phylum Pseudomonadota; class Alphaproteobacteria; order Rhizobiales; family Rhizobiaceae; genus Allorhizobium. The sequence continues at coordinate 1,489,166 of CBDIQA010000001.1, read as the reverse complement.
AGCGCAATGCGCAGCCCGAGCGCCTTCAGCCTTTCCAGTGCAAGACGGGCTCGGTCCGGGCTCTGGATGAAATAGGTCTCGGTCATTTCCAAAACGACCCGGCCCGGCTCGATGTTCGCCTCCTCGAAGAGATCTGCAACGCGATCGACGAAGGCGGGGTCGCGGAACTGTCCAGGAGAAACATTCACTGACAGCTTCAGGTCGGGCCAGTGCGAAAGCTGACGCAGTGCCTGGCTCAGAACGCAAAGCCCAAGCTGGTCGATCAGCCCGCTCGCTTCGGCGATCGGAATGAAGACATCGGGCGAAACAGGTCCATGACCCTTGCGGGTCCAGCGCGCTAGCGCCTCGACGCTGACAAGCGAGAAGGTCTTCGCATCAACGACCGGCTGATAGACGACGGTGATCTCGCCACGCGCGATCGCGCTCCGGAGATCGATTTCCATCTGGTTGCGGGTTTCACGCTCCTCGTCCATGCGCGGATCGTAGAGCGTCCACCGCCCCCGACCACCGTCCTTGGACGAATACATGGCCATGTCGGCCCGACGCGTCAGCTCGCTGCCGTCCACCTGGCCGCCCTCGGAAACACAAATGCCGATGCTGCAGCCGACGACGACCGTCCGTTCGCCAAGAAGCACGGGCTCGTCGAAGAAGGCGATGATCGAGGTGGCAAGCTGATAGGCGCGCGCCTGCGCATCCTGGCCAGTCAGCACGATGCCGAATTCGTCTCCGCCGATACGGGCAAGACCCGCCCCCTCACCCACCAAAACAGCGAGACCAGCCGCCACGGCCCGGATCAGCCGGTCACCGGTGGCATGACCATAGGCGTCATTGATCTCCTTGAACCCATCGAGATCGAGATAAAGCAGGACCACGTCCTCGCCCACATCGCGCCCATGGCGAACCGTATCCTCAAGCAGTTGGTTCAATCCCGCACGATTGAGAAGGCCGCTCAGACGGTCGGTCTGCGCCAGCTTGACCGCATTCGCCTCATCTCTCCGGACGCGGCGCATCTCGGCATTGCCGATGACCACGAGCAGGAGAGCATAGATCGTGACGATCACCAGGGCGGCCTTGATCAGCGGCTTCACCTGTTCGCGGCTCTGGTCGCCCGGCGCGCGCGGCGTCCAGGCAAGTGACGCGATCGCCTGTCCGGAGGGCGCGGAAATGGTGACGGAGGTCTTGTTCGTTGATGGCGGCACGAGAACGAGACCCGGCAACACATAGGCCTCCGACAGCCGTTCGACGGTCGATGAAGACAGATGCCGGATAAAGGCAAGATAAACGTAGTTCTCGGGCGGCTGGCTAATCTCCCCGGATTTCGGGCGGATCAGCGCCACCCCAGCCGAGCCGATCCCCTTTTGCGTCCGGATGAAGCCAAGCGCCTGCGGGACTAGACCACTCTTGCCACTCTGGACCGCGTCGAACAGCCCCATCAGTGCCGGCGTCAGATATCCTGTCACGCGCCCTTCGAGCGGCTGACCGTCGGAATAGGCCATCTGCGGACGCCCCTCGGCATCGAGCACGATCGCCACGTCGAACAGATCGCTGTCGAAGGTCATGTCGCCGAAATTGCTGATCATCCACGCCATGTCGGGATGGTCGTAAGCATTGGCGGCCGCATCATCCCAGGCGGTGTAGTCGAGGAGTGTCGCGCCGAGCTGATGCTCAAAAGTCTGGACCGCACCGACCAGCGTCTCGCGGGAGCGTTCTTCGTCGAGATGATTGGCATAGCTGGCGACACGGTCAAGCGCCGTCATCACAATCGAGGCGACCATCATTGCCATGGTCGCGAACACCACGAGCAACACCGCAACCGCCACGCGGCGGGTCGCAAGAGGCCGGAGCCGTCTGTCCAAATGCTGAAGCCGCATACACATTACCCAAGGCTGAGGCGCCACCTTGCGGCAGAATGTGTTCAATTTGACTTAACATACTGAACAGCATGCAGAATAACGAATGATCCGGTTAAACGAATATGCGGGCAACGAAGAAGGGCTCCGGTTGCCCGGAGCCCTTGGCAGGCCGGTCTGGAGGCACCGGCCGCTCATGTGTTGATCAGGCGACGACGGATACGAATTCGTCCTTCGGACGACGCACCTTCTTCAGGCCGGCGAGCCAGTCGCCCTCGGCCGCACGATAGCCGATCGGCAGGATGGTGACCGAGCGCAGTCCCTTTTCGCGAAGGCCGAGGATCTCGTCGAGCTTGGCAGCGTCGAAACCTTCCATAGGGGTCGCATCGACGCCCTCGAAGGCGGCAGCGGCGACAGCCATGCCGAAGCCGATATAGGCCTGGCGGGCGGCATGCTCGAAGTTCACCTCCGCATCACGGCCCGGATACATGCCGAGCAACATCTGACGATAGTTTTCGAAGCCTTCGTTCGTGAAGCCGCGCTCTTCATTGGTGAGGTCGAACATATGGTTGATGCGCTCGACCGTGTAGTTGTCCCAGGCGGCGAAGACGAGCAGATGCGAGCCCTCGGTGACCTGCGCCTGGTTCCAGGCGATTTCCTGGATCTTGGCGCGAACGTCCTTGTTCGTCACCACGATCACTTCGAAGGGCTGCAGCCCGCTGGAGGTGGGCGCGAGGCGGGCCGCCTCGAGAATGCGCTCGACCTTGTCTTCGGAGACGGTCTTGGCGGGATCCATTTTCTTGGTGGCATAGCGCCAGTTCAGCTTTTCGATAAGTGCGGACATGGTGTCGATCCTGGTTGGACCCCTGAGCGCGCCGTTAGGAGTTGGCATCGCGAACGAGGTCTGGTATCAATTCGTAACCAGGCCTAGATATGTAACCGGGGATTTTGTGCAAGAAGGCACATTTTTGATACCAGGTTACACCGATGGAACGATTGGACCCGCCATGTGCGACAATTATGATCCGAACAAATGCCAGACCGTCAGCGAAATGCTGGCCCGTTTGGGCGACAAATGGACGGTTTTGGTCATCATGATGCTCGGAGAGGGCCCTCAGCGCTTCTCGGATCTCAAGCGATCGGTGGTGGGAATCTCGCAGCGCATGCTGACATTGACACTGCGTTCACTGGAGCGAGACGGCATTGTCGAGCGCACGGTGAATCCGACCGTGCCGCCCAAGGTGGAATATGCGCTGACCGATCTCGGCCGCTCCTTCGGCGAGCCGATCCGGGCGCTGGGTGGCTGGGTCTTCACCCATCACGACCGCATCCAGACGGCCCGCGCCGATTTCGACCGGCGCACCGAGGCCGATGCCGGCAACAAGCTGATCAAGCTGGGCTGATTACCTAGAGGCGTGGGGGCCGAAAGCCCTCGACCCGTTCAGTCCGCCTTGAAGTTCCCCTTCGGAAATTCGAGCGCCAGATCGCGATACCACTTGCCGCTCTTCTTGATGGTTCGGACCTGGGTGTCGTAGTCGACATGCACGAGGCCGAAGCGCATCTTGTAGCCTTCGGCCCATTCGAAATTGTCCATCAGCGACCAGGCGAAGTAACCCTGCATCGGATAGCCCTCGGCAATCAGGTCGGCCACCTTGTCGAGATGTTCGGCGTAATAATCAAGCCGCGGCTGGTCTTCGACCTCGCCGCCTTCCACTTCCATATTATAGCAGGCGCCGTTCTCGGTGATGTAGCAGGGCGGCAGTTCATACCGGGCATAGAGACGCTCGACGAGCGACTTCAAGGCAGGTGCATAGACCTCCCAGCCGATATCCGTTTTCACATCCGATACAGGCGCCGCATTGACGGTCGCCGGGAATTCGGCACCGGGCATCGGATCGTCAGCGACACGCATCGGCGTGTAGTAGTTCAGCCCCCACCAGTCGAGAGGCTGGTTGATGATGGCCAGATCGCCCTCTTCGATCTTGGGCATGCGATGACCAAGCGCCGAGAGGAATTCCGCCGGATATTCGCCCTTGAACACCGGATCGAAGAAGACGCCATTGTGGAACTGATGCGCCCGCTCAGCCGCCGCGCGATCTTCAGCGCTGTCGGAGCCCGGCAAAGTCTCATGTGCATTCAAAACCAGCCCGACCGGCACCTTCGGCGACACATCGCGGATCGCTTGCACGGAAAGACCATGGGCCAGATTGGTGTAGTGCAGCGCATGAAGGGCGGCATCCATGCTGCGCTCGCCCGGCGCATGCACGCCGTAGAGATGGCTGAGCCAGACCGAGCACCAGGGCTCGTTGAAGGTCGCGACCGCATCAAGCCGATCGCCGAGGCGCTCCATCACCACCTTGGTGTAGCGCTGGAAGGCCTGCGCCGTGGAGCGCGCCGTCCATCCACCCTCGCCCATCAGCGCCAGGGGCAGATCCCAATGGTAAAGTGTCGCATAGGCCTTGATGCCGCGCGCCTTCAATCCGTCGACGAGGTTGTCGTAGAAATCGAGGCCCTTCTCATTGATCGGTCCTGTACCCTCGGGCAGCACGCGCGGCCAGGCGATCGAGAAGCGATAACCGGTCACGCCCATGTCCTTGATCAGGTCGAGATCGCTTTCCCACCTGTTGTAGTGATCGCAGGCAACATCGCCATTGTGCCGTCCGAAGACCCGGCCCGGCATGTTGGAAAACGCGTCCCAGATCGACGGTTTGCGCCCATCGGCTTTCGACGCCCCTTCGATCTGGAAGGATGCGGTGGCCACACCGAAGAGGAAATCACCGGGAAAACGCGAGGCGAGCGCCTTGGGGTCGATCATCAAACATGTCCTTCGTCATATCAGGGCGAACGGGGGCGCCCGATGTCAGTGACAAGCGATTTAGAGCAAAGGCGCGACGCGGTGAAGACGCCGCAAACAAAAAACTGCAACGTTGCAGGAAATCCACCCTCCCCTGGGACAAAGGGCCGGAGGGCAGCTGCAGGGTGGGGTGACCACTGGCGTCACCTCCTCTCCCCTCGGGGAGAGGGTCGCCGAGCGAAGCGAGGCGGGGTGAGGGGGCGGTTCGGCGGAGCATCTGCATGGCTCGGCGCCGCCCCTCATCCGCCCTGCCGGCACCTTCTCCCCGCGAGCGGGGAGAAGGTGGAAATTGGCAAAGCCCTCACACCTCCCTCTCCCCGCCTGCGGGGAGAGGGTAGGGTGAGGGGCAAGTTTAAAGGTTCACCTCCCACCCGCGCGTGCCGCGCGACCCTCCCTGAAGGGGAAGGTGAACCTTACACCTTCACCCAGCCTCCATTCTGCTTCGACGACGCAATGCAGGCCTCGACAAACGCCACACCCTTCACGCCATCATCCACGGTCGGATAGATCACGGCCGCATCAACGGCAGTCCCAGCCTTCGCCGCATTGATGGCGTGAGCCGCTTCCGTGTAGATCGTCGCAAAAGCTTCGAGATAGCCTTCCGGATGGCCGGACGGAATGCGGGTCACACGCGCCTGCCAGCCGACATTTGCCCCTGCCCCGCCGCGCGTGATTAGCTGCTTCGGTTCGCCAAGACGGCGTGAACCAGAGATAGTTCGGATCGGCCTGCGTCCATTCGATGCCGGCCTTGGTGCCATAGATGCGAACCTTGAGCCCGTTCTCGTTGCCGGTCGCGACCTGGCTTGCACCAGAGCATGACCCTTGGCGGATGCGTCTTGCCGGTGGGCTTGAAGCGCAGCATCACATGGGCATTGTCATCAAGCACGACGGCCCTCGCACAAAGGTGTCGCACGATCGGCTGCCAGCTCATCAAGTTCCAGACCCGAGATGAAGCGAGCCAAGATTATAGGCATGCGTGCCGATATCACCCGTCGAACCGCCGGCACCCGACTGCTTCGGATCGGTGCGCCACGGCGGCCTGCTTCTGGCCGGTCTGCTGCGAGATCGGTTCGGTCGAGCCAATCCTGCGGATACTCCGATCTGCACAATGACGCAGATCGCCCAGTTCACCCGTGAGCGCACCAGTCTCGCGCGCATGCCGCACCATCGGATAGCCGGTGTAATTATGCGTCAGCATGAACAGCTTGCCTTTGCCTTGTCGGCAACGGCCTTCAACGCCTTGGCGTCTTCGGCCAGATTTGAGGTCAGCGGCTTGTCGCAGATGACGTGGATGCCGCGCCTCCAGGAACGCCTTGGCCGCCGGAAAATGCACATGGTTCGGCGTGACGATCGACACAGCCTCGATCCCATCGGGGCGCAGCGGCTTCCTTCTCCGCCATCTCTTCGTAAGAGCCGTAGCAACGGTCCGGGTCGAGCCCGAGCTCACGGCCTGACGCCACGGACTTTTCCGGCGTCGACGACAATGCGCCGGCAACGAGGTCGTACTGGTCGTCGAGACGGGCTGCCATGCGATGCACCGCGCCGATGAATGCGCCATGCGCCACCGCCGACCATGCCCGTAGCCGGATCTTCGGTGTCCGTTCGCCCGATTTGCTTGACTTCGATGCGCCGATGATGTTTTTTCTCCCAGAAATGTTCGTTACGTGGGGTTACCCCCCTCTGCCCTGCCGGGCGATCTCCCCCAGCGGATTGGGTGAAGACTGACTTGGCGCAAGCGCCCTGCCAACATCGAAAGTCGAAAGGTTGGCGGCCACTCTCCCCCCTTGTGGGGGAGATGTCACGGAGTGACAGAGGGAGGTACGCCCCGATCACCACGACGGAAGGCGCGAACTATAGCCCCAGCATCCGGCGGTTCGCCGCATCATCCGTGCCACCGGAGGCAAAGTCGTCGAACGCCTTCTCCGTCACGCGAATGATATGACGCCCGGACGAAATTGCGCTCCTTCAGCGGGCGCCGTCTTCCGGGATGTTTCAGCGCAGCATTCCCATTCGACAACGGCCCAGCCGTCGAAATCGTTCTGCTGCCATCTTGGAAAAAATCGCCGCCGAAGTCGACCTGGCCGTCACCCAGCGAGCGGAACCGCCCGGCGCGGTTGACCCAGCCTTGATAGCCGCCATAGACGCCCTGCCGGCCGGTCGGATTGAACTCCGCGTCCTTGACGTGGAACATCTTGATCCGGTCCTTGTAGATGTCGATGTTGTCGAGATAGTCGAGGCACTGCAGCACGTAGTGCGACGGATCGTAGATGCATGTTGGCGCGGGAATGGTTCTTCGACCCGCGTCCAGGAACATCTCGAAGGTCACGCCGTCGATGCAGGTCTTCGCCCGGATGGATCTCGTAGCAGACGTCGACGCCCTGCTCTTCGGCATACATCGAGGATCGGCAGCCAGCGGCGGGCAAGTTCGTCAAAGGCAGTTCTCGATCGAGACCGGCCGGGCCGCTGCGGGCCACGGGATAGAGGTATAGGGCCAGGCGAGCGCGCCCGAAAAGGTCGCATGCAGCCTTGATGCCCGAGATTGCGCGAAGCCTTCAGCGCCGTACTTGACCTGTTCGAACTGCCCATTCCTGGCGTGCCTTCGGATTGTCCGCGCACTTCGAGGTCGGCTGCAAAGCCATCGAAAGCCTGGGCGTCATAGGCCGGATGAACTGCGACCAGCTGGCCCTGAAGGTGGGTGGAAAGCTCGGTGATCTCGACGCCGTTACTCCGCGCCACACCGGCAAGTTCGTCGCAATAGTCCTTGGATTCAGCCGCCTTTTTCAGGTCCATCAGCTGGCCGGCCCAGGTCGGGACCTGCACGCCGACATAGCCCTTTCCGGCTGCCCACTTCGTAATCCCATCCCAGGTATTGAACGGTGCGGCATCACCCGCAAACTGGCCGAGAAAGATCGCCGGTCCCTTGATCGTCTTCATGAATTCTCCTCCCTGAGTATTCCTGCAACGTTTCCGTGAACGATTACAGGAGATGGAATTTCGACACAACCGCAATGATGTTCACAGCGGAAATCTGCCCGGGAAAAACCCGGGCAGACCATGGCGTTGAAGTCCTGCGGATCAGAACGGCGAATCCGGGAAGTAGTAATTCTCAGCGTTGTCAGGCGTGATCAGCGTCGCGTCGAGCGTGTAGGTGCCATGCACCGGAACGCTGTCGTAGAGCGCGGCAGCCGTCATTTCCATCGCCGTGCCAACCATCGACGGCGGATAGAGAACGTTGACCGGAACCATCTTGTCGCCGTCCATGACCTTCTTGATCATGTCCTTCGAACCGGCACCACCGATGATGTACTGGATATCGGTACGGCCCGCCTGTTCGATCGCCTGCAGCACGCCGACAGCCATGTCGTCGTCCTGGCACCAGACCACATCGATCTTAGGATACTTGGTCAGGTAGTCCTGCATGACCTTGAAGGCATCGTCGCGGTTCCAGTTGCCGAACTGGCGATCAAGGATTTTCACGTTCGAGCCGGCGATGCCCTTGTCGAAACCATCCTGGCGCTGCTGATCGATCGGGATCGGCATGCCGCGGATGACGACGACTTCGGCGTCCGGGGTTGTCTCGGCGATGTACTTGCCGGCGACTTCGCCGAGAGCCGGGTTGTTGCCGGCCACATAAAGGTCACGCACGGTGTTGTCGTTGACCGACGGTGCGCGGTCGACGAGAGCGACGAACTTGCCGCTGTCCTTGATCTGGCGGATGGCGTTGACAAGCGGATCCGGATCCGTCGGCAGGATCACGAGTGCATCGATGCCCTGCGTGGCAAGATCCTGAACGGCATTCGCCTGGCTGGACGGATCAGCGGAGGTCTTGACAACCACGTTGAGGCCCGGATGACGCTCCATGAGCTGCTTGGCAATACGCTCGGCGTGATAGATGACGCCCGATGTCCAGCCATGCGTCGCAGCCGGGATCGAAACGCCGATCGTCTTGGCGTCCTGGGCCTGCGCTGCGCCGAAGATCGACACCAGCGCGGTCATGGCGACAGCCATACCCATAAGTTTCTTCTGCATTGGTTTCCTCCCAAAGTGACGAGGGTCGAGTGTGAACGAACCGGGCGACCCTCCTGCCCGGTCGTTTCTTCACGCCTTGCGCGCCAGCGACCGCTGGACGAGCATCGCGATGATGATGATCGTGCCCTGGATGGCGCCGATCAGATATTCGGAGATGAAGTTCGAGAGCAGCATGATGTTGCCGACGAGCTCGAGGATGAAGGCGCCGCAGATGGTACCCCAGACTCGCCCCGCTCCACCCTTGAGCGCCGTGCCACCCACGACGACGGCCGTAATCGCCTGCAGCTCCCACAGGATGCCTGTCGTCGCGGACGTCGAGCCGAGACGCGGCACGTAGAGCAGCACGGCAATCGCCACGCAGAGCCCCTGGATCACAAAGGCGATGGTGCGCACCCGGTCGACGGCAATGCCGGAATAGCGCGCGACATCGCGGTTTGAGCCGACGGCGACGACGTGGCGGCCATAACGGGTGCGGTAAAGCACGAAGGCGGCAATCGCGGTCACCACCAGAATGATCACGATCGGCACCGGGACCCCGAGGATCGAACCGAAATAGACCGGACGATAGAGGGCCTGCTGTTCGGCATCGCGCAACGTGATCGCACCGCCCTGGGAGAGCCAGGTGGTGAGGCCACGATAGATGCCCATCGTGCCGAGTGTGGCAATGAACGGTTCGATCTTGCCGACAGTGGTGATCAGACCATTGGCCAGACCGCAGAGCGAACCGATGATGACGGCGAGCGCCATGGCGGCCGCAATCATCAGGCCGGGATCGGCAATCGCGCCGGAATTCATGAACAGGATCATCAGGCTGGCGACAAAGGCCACCATCGAACCAACAGAGAGATCGAGATCCCCCGAGGAAATGACGAAGGTCGCACCGACGGCGATGATCGCGATGAAGGCAGAGCGTGTCGCGACATTCGCAAGATTGGTGAGGCCGATGAAGTTCGGGTTCACCAGGGCGCCAACGATCAGCAGGATCAGAAGCGCGGCAAAGGGTGCCACGGCGCGCATGTCCACATCGCGCCATGTTCGGCGGGCACGGCCAGGGGTGGTCGTTTCAGTCTCGGCAGTCATGTTGTCCCGTCTCCTCCCGCGCACCTCGACTGGAGGTCGCGCACCCTGAAGTCTTCGTTTTCAAGCCCGGTCTTGTTGCCGGGCTGTGCCAATCGCTCAGCTCGCCATCTGCCGTTTCAGGCCGGCGGCGTAACGCATGATCGTCTGTTCGTTGATATCGTCGCCCTCGAGCATGCCGACCATGCGGCCTTCACGCATGACAGCAACCCGCGTGCAAAGCCCGATCACCTCCGGCATTTCCGAAGAGATGACGATGATCGAGCGGCCCTCGCGGGCAAGCGCTGCGATAAAATGATAGATCTGCTGCTTGGTGCCGACATCGATGCCGCGCGTCGGCTCATCGATGATGATGATGTCAGGCTCGACTTCCATGATCTTGGCGAGCAGCAGCTTCTGCTGGTTACCGCCAGACATGCGCCCGACCCGCACCTTCTCGTCGCGCACACGAATATCGAAACGGCGCTTGGCCCGCGCCATGGCCTTCGCCTCGCTGGCGGGGTCGAGGTAACCATGGCGGACGTGATTATCCATCGACTGCAAGGTCAGGTTCGCCGTCATGCCCTCGCCGAGCAGCAACCCCTTGCCCTTGCGATCCTTGGTCATATAGGCGAGCCCTCGCCGGTTTGCTTCGCGGAAGTCGCCGGCACCGAAAACACTGCCCTTGAGCCGCACCTCGCCCGAAAGCCGGCGCTTCAGACCCGCCACCGCCTCCATCAGCTCGGTGCGCCCTGAGCCGATAAGGCCGGAAAAGCCAAGCACTTCGCCGCGCTTCAGATCGAAGCTGGCATTTTTGACGAAGCCCGTCGTCAGATCCCTGACCGACAGCACGATTTCTTCGTCAACATTGGGCTCATGCTTGGCAGGATAGAGGCTCGACAATTCACGGCCGACCATGAGCTGCGCGATCGCTTCGCCATCGAGCGCCGAGGTCGGCGCAGTCTTCACCCACTGGCCATCCCGCAGCACCGTAACCCGGTCGGTGAGCTCCATCACCTCGTCGAGCTTGTGGCTGACGAAGACGAAACTTGTGCCCCGGGCGCGCAGCTTGCGCACCTGATCGAACAGCACTTCCGTCTCGTCCCGCGAAAGGACGGCCGTCGGCTCATCCATGAAGACGATCCGCGCCTTGCGGCTGATCGCCTTGGCGATCTCGACCATCTGCTTGTCGGCGACAGCGAGCGAACTGATCAGCGCATTCTCGTCGATCCTCGACCCCAGCTGATCGAGCACGCGCCGCGCTTCGGCCCGCATCACCTTGCGGTCGAGAACGCCGAAACGCGTCACCTCGCGGCCGAGAAACAGGCTCTCGGTGACCGTCAGATGATCGGCAAGATTGAATTCCTGGTGGATGAGCACGATGCCGAGCGCCTCGGCCGAGCCATTCGCCGGCAGGATGACCGGCTCACCGTCAAGCAGGATGCGCCCCGCCGTCGCCTGCTCGAAGCCCGAGAGTATCTTCACAAGCGTCGATTTGCCCGCGCCATTCTCGCCCATGAGCGCATGAACCTCGCCCGGCAACACGTCGAAATCGACGCTGAACAGCACCTGCACGTCGCCGAATGATTTGGAAATACGCTCCGCCACGAGCACGGGTGTCCGTGCTTCGCCCCCAGCCAATGTCATGCAATCCTCCCGGCGGCTCCTCAACCGCTATGCCATTTGTGTAAACCTTTACATGGCCGATGTAAAGGTTTACATCATCCAATCATGGGGACAATTTGAGCCCTGCCGGCTTTCGCAGCCGCAACAGGAACGGTAAGGTCTCCAACGATTCCATGCGGATAGGGGGATGGAGCCGCGTGCCGAATTCAGCACCAGCAACGATCGAGGATGTGGCGCGCATCGCGGAAGTGTCGATCGCGACGGTGAGCCGTGCGATCCACACGCCAGACAAGGTGGCGAAATCCACGCGGCAGCGGGTGAACCAGGCCATCGCCATCACCGGCTACACGACCAACGCCATGGCACGCTCGCTGCGCATGGGCCGGTCGAACATGATCCTGATCCTCGCCCCCGATATCGGCGACCCCAACTTTTCCTCGACCCTGATCGGCCTCGAAAACGAGGCCCGCGCCCATGGCTATGGCGTCCTCATCGGACACACCCAGAATGATCCGGAACGGGGCCTCGAATACCTGAAATTCCTCAGTTCCGGCCAGGCAACCGGTCTGGTGCTGTTCACCGGCCACGAGCCTTTCGGCCACCAGGTACTCGGCCAGCGCCTGCCGCCTTCGGTCGCCGTGTTCGAACCCGTCTTCGGCTCGAAGATTTCCTATGTTGGCGTCGATGATGTGGCAGGCGCCCGCAAGGCCGCCGAACACCTGCTCTCGGCTGGCCACCGCTCCATCGCCTTCATCGGCGACAGCAAGACGCGGCTTGGCCACCAGCGCCGCCGCCAGGGCTTCGACATCGCGCTGGACGCCGCCCGCATTCCGCCCAATCAGCGCTTCGTGCTGGAGGGCGAAGGCACGATCGAAAGCGGGCGCCTCGCCGTCGAACAGCTTTTCATGCGCGACCAACTGCCCTCCGCCTTCATGTGCGTCAACGATGCCACCGCCGTCGGCGTATTGAACGGCCTCACCGCCCGTGGCTACGACCTGCCACACGACTTCTCCGTCATCGGCTTCGACGACGTGCCCCAGGCGACCTATGTAAACCCCGCGCTCACCACCATCCGCCAGCCCCGCACGGCCATCGGCCGCCAGGCGATGTCCCTGCTGATCAAATCGCTGGGTGACCGCACAATGGAGCGCCAGGAAATCCTGCTGATGCCGGATCTGATCGTGCGGGGGTCTGTAACGGGGCCTGCGCGGCGATAAGCCAGGAACAGCTCGATCTGGTTACTTGATGGACCCATCGCTCATCTGGGCCGTTGACCGATATCCCCCTATACTGGCAGATCGAAAAATCGCCTGCTCAGCCATTGGATTACGCTTATGAGTGTCGCCTTCACCAAAGAAGAGAGTTCGGAAACCGCCGCAGAACTCCATCTGCCGGATCGTCCGATCTCGCAGCACCCGAACCTGGTGACGGCGCAAGGGCTGGCGCGGCTTGAGGCCGAGGCGGAAGAGGCCCGCATCGCCTATCTCGCGGCACAGGCGGTCGAGGATGTGAACGAGCGCCGTCGCCAGTCGGCGGTCCCCTATCGTGACCTCAAATACCTGACGGAGCGTCTGCGCACCGCGCAGGTCATCCCGGAGCCCGAAACCAATGCCGTCGTCGCTTTCGGCAGCAAGGTCACCTTCGAGCGAGACGACGGTCGCGTCCAGACCTACCGTGTCGTCGGTGAGGACGAGGCCGATCCGAAGGCCGGCTCCATTTCATTCGTGTCGCCTGTTGCAGCCCGCCTCATGGGCAAGGCAGTCGGCGATGTGGTGACGGTCGGCGACCAGGAGTTGGAGATTACGGCCATAGCTTGAGGGCCGGTCGTCCAGCGACGCCTTCACCGCCGTCATTACCGAGGCCTGCAACGGACGTCCCAAATCCGCCAACGTCGTTATCCTCGGGCTCGTCCCGAGGATTCACTGTTGCGTGCTGAAACCTCGACCCTCCTGGCGACCGCGGCTGCCACCCAGCATTCCGGAGAAGTCTCAACCGCAGGCCCCCGTGGCAGATCCTCGGGACGAGCCCGAGGATGACGACGGTTCAGGAATGCGAAAAGCCGGGACGCTTTCGCGCCCCGGCCTTTGTCTCATCAGAAAACGTTCAGATCAAACGTAGCGGTTGACCACGTTTTCCAGCAGTTCCTGCTTGCCGGAAACCGGCTGCGGGTTGACGTTCTGGGCTTCAACGCGAGCAGCGATCGCATCGAGGCTTTCTTCGCCGCGCAGCATCTTCTGGTTCTCGGCCTTGTCCCAGCCGGCGTAACGGCTGTTGAGCGGTGCAGACAGCGCCTTGTCTTCGACCATCTTGGCCGCAGCCTTCAGGCCGCGGGCGCAGCAGTCCATGCCGCCGATATGACCGATCAGCAGGTCTTCGGCGTCGAGCGACTGACGACGCAGCTTGGCGTCGAAGTTGGTGCCACCGGTGGTGAAACCGCCGGCCTGCAGAACCTGGTAGTAAGCCAGCGCCATTTCCGGAACATTGTTCGGGAACTGGTCGGTATCCCAGCCGGACTGGTAGTCGTTGCGGTTCATGTCGATCGAGCCGAAGATGCCGAGCGCATTGGCAAGCGCCAGTTCGTGCTCGAAGGAGTGGCCAGCGAGGATCGCATGGCCTTGCTCGATGTTCACCTTGACCTCGTTCTCGAGGCCGAAGCGCTTCAGGAAGCCGTAGACGGTGGCGACGTCGTAGTCATACTGATGCTTCGACGGCTCCTGCGGCTTCGGCTCGATCAGGATTGCGCCCTTGAAGCCGATCTTGTGCTTGTATTCGACCACGAGATTGAGGAAGCGGCCCATCTGGTCGAGTTCGCGGGAAAGATCGGTGTTGAGCAGCGTCTCGTAGCCTTCGCGACCGCCCCACAACACGTAGTTCTCGCCGCTTCGAGACGCTGGGTCGACGTCGAGGCAGTGTCTTCACGGTTGCGGCAGCATAGGCGAAGACATCCGGATCCGGATTGGTGGCGGCACCCGACATGTAAGCGGCGATTGCGAGAACATGTTCGCCGTGCCCCAGAGCAGCTTGACGCCGGTCTCTTCCTGCTTCTTGGCGAAGTAGTCGACGATCTCGTTCAGGTTCTTGGTGTTCTCGGCGAAGCTGTTGCCCTCAGGGCGAACGTCGGCATCGTGGAAGCAGTAATAGGGTGTTCCGAGCAGCTGGAAGAATTCGAAGGCGACATCGGCCTTCAGCTTCGCCGCATCCATCGTGTCCTTGAACCAGGGACGCTCAAACGTGTTGCCGCCGAACGGGATCGGTGCCCGGCCAGACAAAGGTGTGCCAATAGGCAATCGGCAAAGCGTAGATGGTCTTCCATGCCGCTTGCCGAGAACGACTTCGTCCGGATTGTAGTGGCGGAAGGCCAGCGGATTGGTGCTGCCTTCGCCTTCATATTTGATCTTCTGGATATTGCCGAAGAAACCTGTGATCATGGGTAGTCCTCCTTGGTGTGTATTTGTGTTTTCACCCTCCCCTTGAGGGGGAGGTCGGAAATCAAAGGCCCCGGATCGCCGGATACAGCGCCCGGTAACGCCCGTAAGCAGCCTCATAGGCAGAGGTCAGTGCGTTAACCGGCTCCACCGTCTCCGCCGTCTGCGGCGCCGTGCAGACCGACAGCGGATCCGCCCCGGTCGCAGCGATAAGTCCCAACCGTGCCGCGCCGAAAGCGGCACCGAAGTCGCCGTCGGCTGGGATGTCGATGGGCATATCGAGTGCGGTGGCAATCGAGGACAGCCAGTAGCGCGAGCGCGAACCGCCGCCGATTGCCGTGACGCGGGAGATCTTCGTGCCCGCAGACTTCAGTGCCTCAAGGCTGTCTCGGATGGCGAAGGTGACGCCTTCCAATACGGCCTGGGTGAGCACGGCACGGTCGCTCTCATGACCGAGGCCGATAAAGGCGCCACGGATCGCCGCGTCGTTGTGTGGTGTGCGCTCGCCCGAGAGATAGGGAAGGAAGGTCACTCCTGTGGGAGCCTTCAGGGCATCGCCGAGTTCGCCGGTCAGCTCGCCCGCAGACTTGCCGGTCACGGTCGAATGCCAGTTCAGCGCATCGGTTGCCGACAGGATGACACCCATCTGGTGCCAGGTATTGGGCAGAGCATGGCAAAACGCATGCACGGCACTTTCCGGCTTCGGCATATAGGAAGCGTTGGCCGCGAACAGCACGCCCGAAGTTCCAAGCGAGACGAAGGCCTGCCCCTCGGCGACCGTGCCCATGCCGCAGGCCGAGGCCGCATTGTCCCCCGCGCCACCGGCAATCACGACGTCGGATCCAAGGCCCCATTTCGCGGCCAGTTCGGCACGCAGCATACCGGCCCGATCGGTCCCCTCAACCAGACCCGGCATCTGCTCGATGGTCAGCCCCGTGGCGTCGAGCAGTTCCGTCGACCAGGCCCGCTTGCCCGTATCGAGCCAGCTGGTGCCGGCCGAGTCGGACATGTCAGAGAGATATTCCCCCGTCAGCCAGAAGCGCAGGTAATCCTTGGGCAGCAACACCTTGGCGACCTTGGCAAAGGTCTCCGGCTCGTTGTTTTTCACCCAAGCGAGCTTCGGCGCGGTGAAGCCGGGGAAGACGATGTTGCCGGTGAGTGCGCGGAATCGCGGATCGGCATCGAGGGCTGCGGCTTCCGCATGGCTGCGCGTATCGTTCCAGAGAATGCAGGGCCGCAGCACCCGACCCTTTGCGTCAACAAGCGTCGCACCATGCATGTGGCCGGACAGGCCGATGCCCCGAACAGCTGCCAGTTCCTTGGGATGCGCTGCTTTGAGCGCCGCAATCGCCTCTTCCGTCGCATGCAGCCAGTCGCCCGGCGCCTGTTCCGACCAGCCGGGATGCGGCCGCTGCACGGTGAGACCAGCATGACCAACGCCAATCACCTGCTGCGCATCGTCGATGAGCATCGCCTTGATGCCGGACGTGCCGAGATCCAATCCGAGATACATGGGTGTCCTCCATTCCTCTGCCTTCAGGGCAGATTGTCCTTCAAGAATATGTCGATACGAATGCGCTCCTGGTCGGCAACAACAGGCAGACCGTCGGCCTTGGCCTTCAGGACACGGATCGCACTGCGCACCTCGTGTCCCGCATCCTGGTTGAGCACGGCGTCGATCAGCCCCGATTGCAGCGCACCGCGCGTCGTCTCGGTCAATTCATGCGCGATGACGACCGGACGCCGCTCGGCCGGCACGCGTTCCAGCGCCTTGACGAGGCCGCGATTGCCAGCCCCCAGGCTGTAGAGGGCGACAATATCGTCGAGCCCCGAGAACAGTGCCGCAACCAGCCGCTCGACGACAGCAGGATCGTCACGCCCTTCAAGCACCGGCAAAAGCTCCAGCGTCGGGAAGTCCCGCGCCATGACGGAGGCAAAGGCCTCGCAGCGTTCGCGATGGTCGCGCACCAGCATCGAGCCGGCAAGCACCGCAACCTTGCCCTGACGACCGCCTGCAAAACGGCCGAGCAAGCTTGCGGCCGTGCGCCCGGCCGCCGCATTGTCGATGCCGGCATAGTGATCGCGCTCTGTGCCGGAGAGATCCGACACCAGCGTGACCAGCGGAATGCCGGCCGCGATGATATCGGATGCAGCGACCGCCACTTCCGGCGCATCCACGGCGACAAACGCGATGCCGGCCGGCTGCTCGGCCGCAGCATCTTTTAGCGCCCGGGCGAGCGCTGCTGCGTCAAAGGCCGGCACATCAACCAGGCGAATGGCGATCCGCTCGACGCCCGCGCGGTCCCGCGCCTCATCGAGCGCGAGCCGCAGGCCCCGCATGAAGGAATTGTCGTTCGAGGGAATGAGGAAGGTCAGCGGATAGGTCCGCCCCTTGGCAAGATTGGCCGCCGCCACGTCGCGCACGAAGCCAAGCTCGTGCACCGCCTTGTCAACCTTCTCACGGGTCCGCGCGCTCACCCCCGGCCGCCGGTTCAAAACCCGGTCGACGGTGGCGAGGCTCACGCCTGCATGGCTCGCGATGTCATGGACTGTCGGCTTCATTCTCTCCTCCGGCGCCGTTCCTACACCACCTCATGAGGTACGTAAATCAGAAACTGATGTACGTACCTCTTTTATAGACAAAAAAGAGGCCGCCCCAACTTGGGACGGCCGAGATCTGGAGATCGATGTGAAGACTGGACCGCGAAGCTTATGCGGGCATGGAGATGTCAGTGACCGGCGTCTGCGGGTGCGGCACCCTGCGGCTTCTTCAGCAGCAAGACCAGGAACACCAGTGCGACGAAGAGAACGGTCAGCCCCATGAACACGTCCATGAAGGACAGGAGCCAGGCCTGCTGCGTCACCACGCCAGACAGCTTCTTGATCGCGACCGCCGTCCCGTCTAGGCCGTAGCTGTCGTAATTCGCACCGACGCTTGCCAGCCAGTCGAGCGCTGCCTGATTGCTCCAGGAAAGCTGCTCGGAGAGCCGTGCGTAATGGTCGTCAGTTCTCTGGGTCAGCATGGTGTTGATGATGGCAAGCCCGACCGCCCCACCCAGGTTGCGGGTCAGGTTGAAGAGGCCCGAGGCATTCTTCATCCGGTCGGGCGGCAGCGTGCCGAGCGCCAGATTGTTGATCGGCACCATGCAGATCATCAGCGAGCAGCCGCGCAGGATCTGCGGCACGAGCAGCTCGTAGAAATCCCAGTCCGCCGTGATGCCCGTCATCATGTAGGTGCCGAGCGCGAAGCCCGAAAACCCGATCATCATCATCACGCGCGGATCGAGCTTGTTCGAAAGCGCACCGGCGACCGGCGCCGTCAGGAACATCGCAGCCCCTGACACGAACATGGTCTCGCCGATCATCAGCGAGTCATAGCCCCGGATGCGACCAAGATAGAGCGGATAGAGATAGGTGAGCCCGTAAAGCCCCACCCCCATGACGAAGGAGAAGAGCGAACCGAAGGCGAAGTTGGCGTTCGAGAAGGCCCTGAGATCAACGACGGGCAGCTCGACCTTGAACACCCGCCAGAAAAAGATGGCCCCGCCGATAACCATGGCGACCGTGCCCATGACGATGTGGTGGTCGTTGAACCAGTCCTTGTTATTGCCCTCCTCAAGCACGAACTCCATCGTGCCGAGGAAGACCGCCATGGATGCAAGCCCCCACCAGTCGAACTTCTTGAGGAGCTTTAGATCCGGCTTGTCGAAATCGATCAGGCTCCAGGCGGCAGCAGCCACCAACACGCCAGGAATGACGTTGATCAGGAACAGCCAATGCCAGGACATCGCATGGCTGATATAGCCACCGATTGTCGGGCCGATCGTGGGTGCAAGCGTCGCCACAAGACCGACCATCGGCGAGACGATGTTGCGCTTTGACGGCGGGAAGATGGTGAAGGCAGCAGCAAACACCGATGGGATCATGCCACCACCAATAAAGCCCTGGATCGCCCGGTAGACGATCATCTGCTCGATATTGGTGGCCGTGGCGCAGAGAGCACTGGCAAGCGTGAAGCCGGCCGCGCAGACGGTAAACAGCACACGGGTCGATACGATCCGTGCGAGCACACCCGACAAGGGGATCATGATGACTTCGGCGATCAGGTAGGAGGTCTGCACCCAGGCGATTTCGTCGGAGCCAGCGCCGAGGCCCGCCTGGATTTCGGCCAATGATGCCGACACGATCTGGATGTCGAGGATCGACATGAACATGCCGAAGACCATCGCCAGGAAGGCAAAGACGCGTCTGGGATCCATCCGCTCCTCGGCGGGCGCCGAGGCAGCGATGTCTGCTGTGGTGGTTGCGGCCATGACACGGCCCTTTCGATAACGACTGCCGGTGGTTTATTTCGCGGCAAGCGCCCGGCCCTCAGGGGCCGTGCGGGTGTCGACGTCGACGATGACACTGAGGCCGGCACGCAGATGGCCGCCGGCGAGCGCGTCTTCGGGAAGGGCGATGCGAACAGGCACGCGCTGCACGACCTTGGTGAAATTGCCCGTGGCGTTTTCGGCCGGCAGCATCGAGAAAATGGCGCCGGAGGCAGGCGCGATGGAGGTTACCGTGCCCTCGAGCGGTTGGTCTCCATAGGCGTCCACATGGATCGAAACCTTGGAACCGGGGACCAGATCTGCGATCTGCGTCTCCTTGAAATTGGCCTCGATATAGAGCTCGCTGGTCGGAACGAGAGCCGCGAGCCGCTTGCCGGCGGAAACGAGGTCACCGGCCTGAACCGCGAGATTGCCGATTACGCCGTCATAAGGTGCCTTGAGAACGGTAAAGTCGAGGTCGCGCTTGGCCTTGTCGATCGCCAGCTGCTGCAGGCGCACCGTGCTCAAGGCCTCTTCGCGCTGCGCCTTCAAGAGCGACAGATTGGCTTTCGCGGAAGAAACAGCCGCCTGCCCGGCCACGAGATTGGCGCGTGCCTGATCGAGCGATACCTTCGCGTTATCAAGATCTGCTGTGGTGCCAACGGACTTGGAGGCAAGGTCGCTGGCGCGATTTGCGGTAATTTCAGCACCGCGAGCGGCCGCTTCGAGCGCACCGAGCTGGGCTTCGGACTGCGCCACGCTCGCCTCGCCGCCGATGATCTGCGCATCGATGCGCTTCACTGACAGTTCCGCGCTCTCCTTGTTGGCAAGTGCCTGCTCATAGGCGATCTGGTAGTCGCCGCCATCGAGCGTCACGAGCGGATCGCCGGCATGGACAATCTGGTCGCTGGTCACATTGACCTTCTCGACATAGCCGGACACCTTCGGCGAGATGATCGCGATATCACCCTCGATATAGGCATCCTCCGTCGACACCATGAACCGACCCTCGGTCCACCAGCCGTAACCATACCAGGCCGCGCCGCCGAGGAGTGCTGCAAGGATCACCGGGAGAACCGGGCTGCGCTTCTTGGCCTTTGGCGTGTCCGAGAGGGACGGTGTAGGCACCCCGGTATCCATTCCCGTTGCGGGCGCGGCCTCATTCCGGTCGACTGGAGTGGAAGTGGAACGAAGGGCGGTGGATCTTTGCGTCGCTGACATGATACGGACCGGGGATTTGTTGACTTTGCCCGAACTGAACCGTTCGGTTCGATTGACATAGAGAGTTTTTTAGCCCATATCAAGGCCAATAAACGAGCTGCTAAACTGATTGCTCGGTTACATTAATATTGTTTGGTCAAGATATGTCGAAAACAAACGTGGAAATTGTCATGACGCCCCCTTGCTACCCCGTCGCCGGGGTGGGGCGCTTCGCTGCGGGCGCAGATCCCGTGAAGCGGGGACAAATTCTGGACGGCGCCAAGCGAGTGTTCATGAAGCTCGGCTTCGATGCCGCCAGCATGAATGACGTCACGCGCGAAGCCGGCGTGTCCAAAGGAACCATCTACGTCTATTTTCAGAGCAAGGAAGACCTGTTCGGTGCGCTTGTCGAGCGTGAAAAGAGCGCCTTCGATGCCGCCATTCAGCAAATTCTTGCAGAAAGTAGCACGGTCGAGGAAGGGCTCCGGCGCTATGCGCTGGCGCATGCCCACTTTATCCTCGACACCGACATGATTCCTACCATGCGGATCCTGATGGGCGTGCTCGATCGCATGCCAACGCTCTGTCAGCGCTTCTTCGCGTCGTCACCAACGAACATCAAGGTCCTGCTGCAGGACTATATTGCGGCTGCCGCCGACAAAGGTGAACTCGAAGTCGAGGACACGGATCTCGCCGCACGCCAGTTCATCGACCTGTCGACGGCCGGATATTTCAAGAAGCGTCTGTTCAACGACATCCCGGTGCCTCCTGATGACAAGGAGATTGCACGCGTGGTGGATTCAGGAGTTCGCATGTTCATGAACTTCTACGGCCCGAAAAACACCGAAGCCCGCAGCTGATCATCGACGGAACTTTGTTCCAGGCACGGGCTTTAATTGGCTGCTTGCCATTCGCCAGGATATGTCTCATGTCCTGGGTCCCCCATCCGTTTGATCAGCACGGAAGACATCCATGGAAAATATCAGCGTTCTCCTCCAGGACCCCGCCGCCTGGGTCGCACTCGTGACGCTCGTCGTCATGGAAGTCGTTCTCGGCATCGACAACCTCATCTTCATCTCGATCCTGACCAACAAGCTGCCCGCAGAGCATGCGCGAAAAGGCCCGTCGCATCGGCATCGGGCTTGCACTGGTCATGCGCCTGGCTCTGCTCGGTACCGTCGCCTGGATCGTCCAACTGACCACCCCCGTCTTCGAGCTCTTCGGCCATGGCTTCTCGTGGAAGGACATGATCCTGATCGCCGGTGGCCTGTTCCTCGTCTGGAAGGCAACGAAGGAAATCCACCACGCCGTAGACCCGGTCGACAAGGAAGAGGACTTCATCGCCTCGACCGCATCGACGACCTTTGCCAGGCGCCATCGGCCAGATCCTGCTGCTCGACCTCGTCTTCTCGATCGACAGCATCATCACCGCCGTCGGCATGACGCCGCATGTTCCGATCATGGTCGTCGCCGTGGTCGCAGCCGTCACGGTCATGCTCGTGGCAGCCACCCCGCTTGCCAACTTCATCGAGAAGAACCCGACCATCGTCATGCTGGCTCTGGCCTTCCTCATGATGATCGGCACGACGCTGATCGCCGAAGGCATGGGCTTCCATGTGCCGAAGGGTTATGTCTACGCCGCGATGGCCTTTTCGGCATTGGTCGAGGTGCTCAACATGTTCGCCCGTCGCAAGCGCGAGCGTGACCGCGTGGCCAAGACCACGGTGCATTGAGCCATAACTGAATTGCAAAGAAGGCCTGTCGCGAGATGGGCCTTATACATTGAAGGCCGGAGCATCGGTTATGATGCTCCGGCCTCGTTTGTCATTGGGGTGATCGCAACACCGCAATGGCGCAGTGCGAAGCGGTTGGGCTTGCGGGCCCTGAACTCTCGTTCGTAAAAAAGCAAAACCCTTCGTACTGCTTGAGGCATCGTCGCACCGTTGAGAGAGCTTCGCGCTCGCGTATAAGGGAGACCAGCCTCATGTCTTATACTAGCCGTTTCGTCGGCATCGACATATCGAAATCCTCCTTCGACATCTGCATTCTGCCGGATAACCGCTCGGCCAGTTTTCCCAACACGGCCGCTGGAATTGCCAAGTTCATCAGCGTTGTCGCCTCACTGGACAGGCTCGAGCGATGTCTGCTGGAGCCCACCGGTGGCTATGAGCATCGTGTGCTCGAAGCGCTTCTTACTGCTGGCATCCCGGTGGCGCGGGTCAATGCCAGACAGGTCCGGCAATTCGCGGGCGCTTGCGGCCAGCTCTCCAAAACCGACAGGATCGATGCCTACATCCTGGCTGACTATGGCCGACGCATGGAAACCAAGCTCTTATCGCCTGCTTCTGAGGCACAAGCGACCCTTGTCGAACTCGTCGCACGTTACCGGCAACTCTCGCATATGATCGTCCAGGAGAAGAACCGTCGGGAAAAGCTGGGCAACAAGGCCGCCGGTCGAACGCAGGAATGGATCGAGGAAAGCCTGAAATTCCTCGAAAGCCAGCGTCAAGTCGTCGTCGGTGAGATGGCCCGCTGCCTGGAAGAAGACGCAACGCTTTCGCAGAAGGCTGCGGTCGTGATGCAGATCAAAGGGATTGGCTTGCGCACTGCCTGCTTCCTCCTAGCTGGGCTTCCCGAATTGGGAAGCATGGACAAGGGCCAGATCGCAAAATTGGTCGGGGTCGCGCCACTCAATCGAGACAGTGGCCAGATGCGGGGAAAGCGCATGATCTCAGGCGGAAGAAAGACGGTGCGAGATGCCCTCTACATTGCAGCACTTCCAGCCATACGCTTCGAGCCGGATATCAAAACCTTCTACACCAAGCTCAGAGCAAATGGAAAGCCAGGCAAAGTCGCTCTCGTCGCCGTCATGCGTAAAATGATCATCATTCTAAACGCCAGAATGCGCAGTCATGCGGCAACGGTGCTTGACCCGTAACACCGTTGCTTTTTTTTATCTGCAGCGATCGCGCCGGAACCGATCGGCTCTTGCCGGAATTGCTGTCAGCGCTTACGCCTTCATCGACCATCCGCATTTGGCCGGAGCCCAATGACATACGAGCAAATCCTCGCCTTCGGCCTCATCGCGGTGATGATGGCCGCCTTTCTCTGGGAGAAGTTTCGCTACGACGTCGTGGCTTGCGTGGCGCTCGTCGCCGCGGTCGTTCTCGGGCTGCTGCCGGCAGCCGATGCCTTTTCCGGCTTCTCTGACGACCTCGTCATCATCGTCGGCAGTGCATTGGTGGTCAGTGCGGGTGTCGCCCGCTCCGGCGTGGTGGATCTCGCCATCAAGCGCTTCTTCCCGGCGCTGACATCGCTGCACGGCCAGATGCTGCTCCTGCTGGTCACCGTGACCGTGCTCTCGGCCTTCATCAAGAACATCGGCGCGCTCGCCATCATGATGCCGGTGGCTTTTCAGTTCGCCCGCAGATCGAGCGTCCCGCCATCCGTCTTTCTGATGCCCATGGCCTTTTCCGCCCTGCTTGGCGGCTTGATGACTCAGATCGGCACCTCGCCCAACATTGCCGTCTCCCGCCTGCGCGAAGAGCTGACGGGTCAGCCCTTCACCATGTTCGACTTCACGCCGGTCGGCGCAACGCTCGCCGCAGCCGGCATCGTCTTCCTGATCTTCTTCTATTGGCTCGTGCCGCGCCGCGAGAACCAGAACCCCTCGCTGCAGGAGGCACTCGAAGCCTCGAGCTTCGCGACCGAAGCGATGATCACCCGCCAGTCTTCCTTTGTCGGCAAGACGCTGCATCATCTGCTGCAGACGTCCCACGGCGAGGTGACGGCCTCGGCCATCCTGCGCGGCCAGACACGTCTGTCGCCCTTCCCGGATGTCCTGCTGCACGAAGAGGACACGCTTCTCCTTGAAGGCCCGTCCGAGGCTCTGGACCGCATCGTCTCGCAGGGCAATCTCAGCCTGTCCGGCAACACCGATGGCGACCGCAAGCGGCGTGGCGACATCTCCTCCGTCGAGGCCGTCATCGGACGCGGCTCGCCGCTGATCGGCCAGACAACCAGCGAACTGTCGCTGGTCCACACCTATGGCGTCAACCTTCTCGCCGTCAGCCGCCAGGGCAAGCGCATCCGCGAGCGCCTCGGCCAGCTGACCCTACGCTCGGGCGACGTCGTGGTGCTTCAGGGCCTGCGCCAGCAGATGCCGTCCATCTTGACCGAGCTTGGCTGCCTGCCGCTCGCCGAGCGCGAAATCCTGCTCGGCACCAGCCGCAACATCTTTATCCCGCTGGCAATCCTCGTCATCGCCATGGGCGCAACCGCGCTCGGCCTGGCACCTGTCGCAATCGCCTTCTTCGCCGCCAGCGCTTGCCATGGTCGCCTTCGGCGTCATCCCCGTGAGCGAGGTCTACCGCGCCGTCGACGGGCCGATCCTGGTCATGCTGGCAGCCCTGATCCCCGTCGCCGATACGCTGCGCACGTCAGGTGGCAGCGACGTCATTGCCGGCTGGCTCAATGCCGCAGCCGGCGGCATGCCGGCCTGGGGTGCAGTGGCAATGATCCTGCTGACCGCCATGGCCGTCACGCCCTTCCTCAACAATGCCGCGACCGTTCTCGTCATGGCCCCGATCGCCGCAAGCTTCGCAACCGGCCTCGGTTACAAGCCGGAAGCCTTCCTGATGGCCGTTGCCATTGGTGCAGGCTGCGATTTCCTCACCCCCATCGGCCACCAGTGCAACACGCTGGTCATGGGTCCCGGCGGCTACCGCTTTTCGGACTATCCAAGGCTTGGGCTTCCCCTCTCCATCCTCATCGTCCTGGTCTCGGTCCCGGCCCTGCTGATGGTCTGGCCGGTCAGCTGATCCGGCCAGGGCGGGGAAAATGCACACAAAGAAAAACCTGCGTCGGCGGTCGCAGGTTTTCCTTGGGGGCGGGGACTTGGGGGACGAGCACAGGCCGGACGGTTAAGGGGCTCGCCTGCCATTTCGTTGGCCACGGATAGAAACCGGAAAAACTCCCGTGTTCCCCATATCCCGTCGCGTCCGGTTGGCACGGCCTGTGCTCTGCCATAAGAACGCCGGATCCGGCCCCAGGTTCCGGCTTTCCCAAAAAATTTTTGACGATTTTATCAGCGCCGCTTGAAAGGCCGGTTTCCGTGGTTTTTCTTGACGCACGGCCCTGAATATGGCCTAAGGCCACGCTGTGGAACAGGCGGCGCCAAGGTGCCGAACTCCGTTCTCACCGGCCCTTACCGGCAGCCTCACAATTTCAAGATCCGGCGCTAAACTGCCGATCATCCGCACGCACCACGAGCTTTACCCATGACCAAGTCCGGCGTCCGCGTCCGCATTGCCCCCTCCCCGACCGGCGAGCCCCATGTCGGCACCGCCTATATCGCGCTGTTCAACTACCTCTTCGCGAAGAAATTCGACGGCGAGTTCATCCTGCGCATCGAGGACACCGACGCGACCCGCTCGACTGCGGAATTCGAGCAGAAGGTTCTGGACGCCCTGAAATGGACCGGCCTCACCTGGTCGGAAGGCCCCGATGTCGGCGGCCCTTACGGCCCCTATCGCCAGTCCGAGCGCAAGGATCTCTATCGCCCTTACGTCGACAAGATGCTCGACAATGGCGGCGCATTCCATTGCTTCTGCACACCGGAACGGCTTGAGAGCATGCGCGAAGCCCAGCGCGCCGCTGGCAAGCCGCCGGGTTATGACGGCCACTGCCTGCACCTGAAGGCCGAAGAAGTGACTGCCCGCGTTGCTGCCGGCGAACCGCATGTCATCCGCCTGAAAGTGCCGAGTGAAGGCTCCTGCGATTTCCACGACGGCGTCTATGGCGATGTCTCGATCCCGTGGGAAAGCGTCGACATGCAGGTCTTGCTCAAGGGCGATGGCATGCCGACCTACCATATGGCCAACGTCGTCGACGACCACATGATGAAGATCACCCACGTCGCGCGCGGCGAGGAGTGGCTGGCCTCCGTGCCGAAGCACATCCTGATCTACAAGCATCTCGGTCTCGAGCCGCCTGTCTTCATGCACCTGTCGCTGATGCGCAATCACGACAAGTCGAAGCTGTCGAAGCGCAAGAACCCGACGTCGATCTCCTATTACTCGGCCCTTGGCTATCTGCCGGAAGCCCTGATGAACTTCCTCGGCCTGTTCTTCATCCAGATCGCCGAAGGCGAAGAGCTTCTGTCGATGGAAGAGCTGATCGCCAAGTTCGACCCCGACAACCTGTCCAAGGCCGGCGCGATCTTCGACATCCAGAAGCTCGACTGGCTGAACGGCCGCTGGCTCCGCGAGAAGCTCTCTCCGGAAGACTTCGTCGCCCGCGTGCTCGACTGGTCGATGGAAAACGATCGCCTCGTCGAAGGCCTGAAGCTAGCCCAGAGCCGCGTGACCAAGCTCGGCGAAGTTCCGCCGCTGGCCGGCTTCCTGCTCGCAAACGACGTCGGCCTGACGCCCGCCTCCTTCGGCGGCCTGAAGACCAGCCCGACCGAGACGCTCGACATCGTCACCACCGTTCAGGCGGATCTCGAAAAGATCCTCGAATGGAATGTCACGACCATCGAGGAAGAGCTCCGCGCGATCTCCGAACGCATGGAAAAGAAGCTCCGCGTCGTCACCCCGCCCCTCTTCGTCGCCGTCTCCGGCAGCCAGCGTTCGCTGCCGCTGTTTGACAGTATGGCGCTCCTCGGCCGCTCGGTCGTACGCCAGCGTCTGAAGGTTGCGATCCAGGTGCTCACCGCGATGGCGGGTGCGCAGAACTGAGGGAAAGCCCCTCCCCCTTGTGGGGAGGGGTTGGGGAGGGGTCTTAGCCCTGAGCGACGCCTCCACCCGGTCGCTGCGCGACCACCCTCCCCACAAGGGGGAGGGTTGACCGAGCCAGCCGCACCGGCGAACTGAAACGAACACAGCCGCAAGAGGCAACACACGATGACCGAACAGACCACCGAAACCGCCCTCTCCTCCGACCCGACGGAAGTCCGCCGCCAGAAACTCGCGCTGTTGCGCGAACCAGGTCGGCGACGTCTATCCGGCGCATTTCCACCGGACGATGACCAATGCCGAATTCGCCGAGAAATACGCGGGTCTCGAGCCGGATCAGGAATCGGAAGACATCGTCACCGTTGCCGGTCGCGTCTATTCCTCGCGCAATTCCGGTATGTTCATGGACATCCATGACGCCTCGGGCAAGATCCAGATCTTCTCCCACAAGGATACGACCCCGGAAGAAGCCCGCGCGCTGTTGCCGATGATCGACCTCGGCGACATCATCGGCATCAAGGGCCAGGTGCGTCGCACCAAGCGCGGCGAGCTGACGATCAACGCCCATGAAATCACCATGCTGACCAAGACGCTCCTCCCCATGCCGGAGAAGTATCATGGTCTCGCCGACATCGAGCTGCGCTACCGCAAGCGCCATCTCGACATCCTCACCAACGAGGAATCGAAGCTCCGCTTTCAGCAGCGCTCGAAGATCGTCTCCGGCATCCGCCGTTTCCTCGAGGGCGAGGGCTTCCTCGAAGTCGAGACGCCGATGCTGCAGACCATCTATGGGGGCGCGACCGCAGAGCCCTTCAAGACGCACCACAACACGCTGAAGATGGACATGTTCCTGCGCATCGCGCCGGAACTTTATCTGAAGCGCACGCTGGTTTCGGGCCTTGCCGACAAGGTGTTCGAGGTCAATCGCAACTTCCGTAACGAAGGTGTGTCGACCCGCCACAATCCCGAATTCACCATGATGGAATGCTACTGGGCCTATGCCGACTATGAGGACATGATGGGCCTCGTCGAGCGTATGTTCGAGACGCTCGCCATCGGGATCCACGGCACGACCGACGTCACCTTCGGCGACAAGCAGCTGTCCTTCAAGGGACCGTTCAAGCGCGTGCCCATGCCCGAGGCCGTCAAGGAAGCAACCGGCATCGATTTCCTCGCAATGAAGACGGATGAAGAAGCCCGCATTGCCGCCAAGGCCGCCGGCTTTGAAGTCGAGAAGGACTGGACCTGGGGCGAATGCCTCGCCTTCATCTTCGAGGAAAAGGTCGAGGGCACGCTGATCCAGCCGAGCCACGTCACGCATTTCCCGAAGGACATCTCGCCCTTCGCCAAGGAAGTGCCGGGCGAGCCGCGCCTCGTCGAGCGTTTTGAAACCTATTGCAACGCCTGGGAAGTCGGCAACGCCTTCTCTGAACTGAACGACCCGGAAGAGCAGCGCAAGCGCATGGTCGAGCAGCTCGAACAGGCCCATTCGCGCGGCGAAAAGGACAAGCAGCTCGACGACGAATTCCTCGACGCCATCGACCAGGGCATGCCCCCCGCCGGCGGCCTCGGCATCGGCGTCGACCGCTTGATCATGCTGCTCACCAACGCCCCGTCGATCCGCGACGTCATCCTCTTCCCGGCGCGGCGCAACCGCAACGACTGAGCGAGCTGCAAAGCATGAGACTTGGTCCCGGATCTACAATAGATCCGGGATTTTTAGTTTGTAGACCGCCATTCAGGTCCGGTGACCAACGAGCGCTCCGTCAGCAACTATCCTTTTCGTTGCATGTGCACAGCGATAAATCATCAGGGATAGAAATTAACGGAAAATTCAGACATCCACCGCTAAAGGTTGAGTAAGCATGATGCTGACTCGCGTTCAACGAGGTCGTTTTTTAAAGAGTGTTTCCCGATATCCTTAGGAAGCCGGCCATGATTTCCAGCGTCAATTCGCTATCAAGCTCCGCGATCTCGCTCCTTTTCTCCGCAACACCGCTAAAATCGGAAGCCGCCAACACATCGGCAGCGAACTCCTCGGCGCAAGCGACCGGAAACACCGATGACGTCTTCAAGGCAGCAAATGCGATCGGGAACATCATTGAAATCGCGGCAAAACTCGCCGGCGCGGAGGCTACCTCCTCATCCGATATGTATACGATGGAAGGCGCCGTTCGCACTGAGAACGCGAACGGCACCTATACCCTCACCAAAACCGGCACCGGGAAGGGAGTTCCAGACGACCACTATGCACCCAGGGCACTGGCATCGCTGAAGGAAAGAGCTGCAGAAAGCGGACCAAGAGCCGATTGGGCCCGAACGTATCTCGATGCCTTGGAAAAGGGAACGATTGCCATCTACGATATGTCAAAGATGGGTGTCACGTCGACCATGACCGAACGCCAGACTTTCTACGCTGACGGTAGCATGCGAGGTTCGAGTACCAGCTGGAACACCCAAGGTATGGACGCTTTTCTTGAGCGCTACACGGAGATCAGAGACGGCGTCATGTATGACAAGGCCACCGGCGGCCATGCGTCGATCTCGCAGAACGGAACTGTATTCACCTATTCAGTTTGGTAGAGCCTACGAAATCCCAGCGACGTGACCAGCGCGTCACCTGACGCCCGTTCGAAGATTCAACATCCCTGCCGAAATAAGCTAGCGTCAGTGATCAGCCTTGGCATGCTCGTCGGCTTTAGGCTTGGCCTTGGGCGGCAGGATTGCTTCGTCTTCTGCAGGTGGATGGGCCTCGGTCGCAGCACCGTGCTCTTCCGCCTTGGTTGCCGGCGCGGCAGCACCCGCACCCTCTGGCGCGATCGGCTGTGCCCGCATCTTCTCGAGCCAGGCAGCCCCGTGATCGGCACTCTTAGCACCATCCGCACCCTCGGCTGGCTTGGCTTCAGCGGCAACATCTGCGACGGGCGCCTCTTCCTCGGAACCGCCAAGCCCAACCATGCTCTTCAGCGATGAGAACCAGCCGTCGCCTTCGGCGGGCGCCTCTTCGGCGACAGGCGTCTCACCGGCAGCAGCGTCATGGCCTGCGGCTTGTTCGACCGCACCGTCGTGACTGTTTTCATCCGCGCTATGGGCCGCAGCCTCATCGACAACAGCGGGCTTCTCTTCGGTATGCGCGACCTGTTCAGCCCCGTGGTCGGGCGCAGCCGCATGCGCCGCATCGGCAGCCGGTTCCTCACCATGCGCGGCAGGGTCCGTGGCAGCATGATCAGTCGCCGCGTCTCCATGCGTCTCGGCAGAGCCTGCGTCTCCATGCGCGACAGCAGCCGGTTCCGCATGATCCTCGGCCGGCGCCTCGTGACCCTCGGCCACGGCACCATGGCCATCGGCGGGCGCAGCATGACCATCTGCCGGTGCGGCATGTCCTTCGGCTGGCGCTTCATCGCCGCCGAGACCGACCATGCCCATCAGCGAGGCCATCCAGCCCTTGTCTTCTTCGGCACCGTGCTCGGCGACCGGAGTTTCCTCACCGTGTTCGCCGGCCGGTGTCTCTCCATGGCCTTCGGCCTCACCGTGGCCGCCCTCAGCTTTGCCATGAGCGTCCGCTTCACCATGCCCTTCGGTCGGCTTCTCGCCATGCGCGTCTTCCGCACCATGGGCAGGCGCCTCACCGTGGCCCCCGGCCTTTTCGCCGTGGCCCTCGCCTTCCGGCACGACCACTTCAGGCTTCACGCAATCGGTCTGGTCGTTCAGTTTTGCCACAAGGCCTTGAATATCGGTCTCCAGCATGTCGACGCGCTCGCCGAAGAACTCGCCATTCGGCGCAGCAAGACCATCGGCATAACGCGCTGTCAGCACACGCGCCGAAACTTCCTGGGGCACATGGCTAAGATCAGGAACATAGATGACATCAGCTCCAACCGCCCGCCCGCGCATGCCCGAGCGATCCTTGGGGCCGGCTGCATCGAGCACAACGACCTGCACCAGGTCGGCCTTCTTCGTTTCCTGCAGGGTCTTTGCCACGCGCAAGGCCGTCTTGACGCGCGCCAGGCCATCGCCCGGTTCATTGGTGGTGATGAACTTGCGCACCCAGAAGCGATCCTTTTTGTGGATCTCGACCGTCTTCACTTCGGTGCATTCAAGCCCGTTCAATTCGGCATAGGAGGGGCCGAGCAGCTTGTCCGCACCGATATAGACGGCAGCGGCACCCGTGCCGCCAAGGGTGACCAGCACCCCGCCCATAATCAGCATGAGCTTTCGTGAAAGGTGGATCTTCGGCACCTTCACGCTTGGAACTCCGCCATGACACCGTCCCGACTGTTTAAGCAATACTGAGGTCGACCATAGCCCCCTTCTCCTTGCGGAACCTTTAACCCCGGCTTTCCAGTTCCGGCACAGATCACGGAAAGCTTTTTGCAAATGATTTGCAAAAGCGTTGACATCAGCGCGGAGCGCGATAGGTTTTAATGAGAATGACTTGCAAGAACAGGAAGTGACCATGGTCTCAAAGCTTGCCTGCCGTCTTTTCGCCCTGGCGCTCCTGCTGCCGGGGACAGCCTTTGCAGACGACAAGCTGAAGGTCGTCACGACTTTCACCGTGATTGCCGATATCGCCCAGAATGTTGCAGGCGATGCCGCAACCGTCGAAAGCATCACCAAGCCCGGCGCCGAAATTCACGGCTACCAGCCGACACCGCGCGACATCCTGAAGGCACGCGATGCCAACCTAGTGCTGCGCAACGGCCTGAACCTCGAGGCCTGGTTCGAGAAATTCCTCGCCAATCTCGGGGATGTGCCGACGGTCACCGTCAGCGACGGTATCGAGCCGATCGGCATTGCCGGCGGCGCTTATGACGGCAAACCGAACCCGCATGCCTGGATGTCGCCGGAAAACGCGCTCATCTACGTCGAAAACATCCGCAAGGCCCTGACCGATCTCGACCCCGCAAACGCCGCGATCTATGAGGCCAACGCGCGGACCTATTCGCAGAAGATCAGCGCCGAGATCGAGCCGATGAGGGCGGAAATCGCCAAGATCCCGGAAAACGAGCGCTTCCTGGTAACGAGCGAAGGCGCATTCTCCTACCTCGCCCGCGATCTCGGCATGAAGGAACTCTACCTCTGGCCGATCAATGCCGACAACCAGGGCACGCCCCAGCAGGTCAAGGCGGTCGTCGACCAGGTGATCGAAAACAAGATCCCCGTCGTATTCTCTGAGAGCACAGTCTCCGACAAGCCGGCCAAACAGGTCGCAGCCGAAACCGGGGCACGCTACGGGGGCATCCTTTATGTCGACTCCCTCAGCGAGCCCGATGGCCCGGTCCCGACCTATCTGGATCTCTTGAAGGTGACGGTATCGACCATCGTGAAAGGATTTGCCGGATGATCATGGGATCGGGCACGAGACGCAGCCGCGAAGGGATCGCCGCAGAGGATGTGACGGTCACCTATCGCAACGGCCACACGGCCTTGCGCCATGCGAGTTTCGCCATCCCACCCGGAACCATCACGGCCCTTGTCGGCGTCAACGGCGCCGGCAAGTCTACCCTCTTCAAGGCGATCATGGGCTTCGTGCCGGTGGCCTCGGGTGAGATCCGGGTGCTCGGCATGAGCGTCAAGCAGGCACTCAAGCAAAACCTGGTCGCCTACGTCCCTCAGGCCGAAGAAGTCGACTGGAACTTCCCCGTCCTCGTCGAAGACGTCGTGATGATGGGCCGTTACGGCCACATGAATTTCCTGCGCATCCCCTCGAAACGCGATCACCAGCTGGTTGACGAAGCGCTTGCCCGCGTCGGCATGGGTGACTACCGCAAGCGCCAGATCGGCGAGCTCTCGGGCGGTCAGCGCAAGCGCGTCTTCCTCGCTCGCGCGCTTGCCCAGGAAGGCCAGGTCATCCTGCTCGACGAACCCTTCACCGGCGTCGATGTGACCACCGAAGAACAGATCATCGGCCTGATGAAGGACCTGCGCGCCGAAGGCCGCGTGATGTTGGTCTCCACCCACAATCTCGGCAGCGTGCCCGACTTCTGCGACCGCACCATCTTCGTCAAAGGCACGGTCATCGCCTCGGGCAAGACCGAGGACACCTTCACCGAGGCGAACCTGAAAACCGCCTTCGGCGGCGCGCTGCGCCACTTCGTGCTCGCCGGCCGCGACCTGCACGACGATGATGACGGCCGCGAAGTCACAGTTATCACAGACGACGAGCGCCCCTTCGTCATCTACGGCCAGCCGAAACCGGGAGCATCAGATGCTCGCGACCCTGGTTGAGCCCTTCACCTATGATTACATGCGCAACGCCATTCTGGTGTCTGCGCTGGTCGGTGGCGTCTGCGGCTTTCTCTCCGCCTATCTGATGCTGAAGGGCTGGTCGCTGATCGGCGATGCGCTCTCCCACGCTATCGTGCCCGGCGTGGCCGGTGCTTATATGCTCGGCCTTCCCTTCGCCTTTGGCGCGTTCCTGTCCGGCGGGCTCGCAGCGCTCGCTATCCTCTTCCTCAACCAGCGAACCAAGCTGAAGGAGGATGCGATCATCGGTCTGATCTTCACGTCCTTCTTCGGCCTTGGCCTGTTCATGGTCTCGATCTCGCCCGTCTCGATCGACATCAAGACCATCGTGCTCGGCAACATCCTCGCGATCACGCCGGCCGATACGCTGCAGCTCATGCTGATCGGCGGCGTCAGCCTCATCGTGCTGACGCTGAAGTGGAAGGACCTGATGGTCACCTTTTTCGACGAGAACCATGCCCGTTCGATTGGACTGAAACCCGAACGGCTCAAGGTGATCTTCTTCACCCTGCTTGCGGCCTCCACGGTTGCGGCCATGCAGACCGTCGGCGCCTTCCTCGTCATCGCCATGGTCGTCACCCCCGGCGCTACAGCCTATCTGCTCACCGACCGCTTCCAGCGGCTGATCCTCATGGCGCTCGGCATCGGTGCCGGCACCAGCTTCATCGGCGCCTATGCGAGCTACTTCCTCGACGGCGCGACGGGCGGCATCATCGTCGTCCTGCAGACCGTAATCTTCCTCGCAGCCTTCCTCTTCGCCCCGAAGCACGGCTTGCTCGCGGCCCGCAGTCGCGCCCGCGAAGCGCTGGAACCGATGCCCTCCGCATCGACGGCAGAACCGCACCGTCTGCCCGAGGAGCGCCCCGCATGAGCGATACCCTCGAACTCGCCCTCCTGCCCTTCCAGCTTCCTTTCATGCAGTCGGCCTTCGTGGTCACACTGATGATCGCCATCCCCATGGCGCTCCTCTCCTGCCTGCTGGTGTTGAAGGGCTGGTCGCTGATGGGCGACGCCGTCTCCCATGCTGTTCTCCCGGGCGTAGTCATCGCCTATATCGCCGGCATTCCGCTCGCCGTAGGCGCCTTCGTCGCTGGCCTAATCTGTGCGCTCCTCACCGGCTTCATCAAGGAAAACAGCCGCATCAAGGAAGACACGGTGCTCGGCATCGTCTTTTCCGGGATGTTTGGCCTCGGTCTGGTCCTTTATGTCCAGGTGCAGAGCTCTGTGCATCTCGACCACATCCTCTTCGGCGACATGCTGGGCCTCCTGCCCTCGGATCTCATCGAGACCGGCCTGATCGCCCTCTTCGCCACCGCATTCCTCGTCGTCTTGCGCAAGGATCTTCTGGCCCATGCTTTCGATGCGCAGCACGCCCGCGCCATCGGCCTCTCGGTCCGCCTCCTGCATTACGGCCAGCTTGCCGTGCTCTCGCTCGTCGTAGTCGGCGCCTTGAAGGCCGTCGGCATCATCCTCTCGGTCGCCATGCTGGTCGCCCCCGGTGCGATCGCCTTCCTGCTTACGAAGCGCTATGCAACGATGCTGGTGACGGCCGTGATCGTTGCTGTCTCGTCTTCAGTCGCGGGCATCTATCTGAGCTTCTTCATCGACAGTGCCCCCGCCCCGACGATCGTCCTGATCATGAGCGGCATCTTCATCGTGACCTTCCTCATCGGGCAGGTTCGCAATCGAAGCAGCGAGGCCAGCGCCTAGACCCGAGCCTCTTCTTCGGCACGCTTGGCGCGGCGTGACACCACCCATTCCCGCCAGACGGTAAAGAGACCCGCACCGACGACGATGACAGCACCCACCACCGTGTTCCAGCGCAGCACTTCGCCAAACACAGTGACCGCAATCATCGCCCCCAGCACCAGCTGCCAGTAGGAGATCGGCTGGACGATGACCGCATCGAGGTTCTCATAGGCCTTGATCAGCGCCAGATGCCCGACGATACCGGTGCAGCAGAGGCCGATCATCAGGCCCCATCCAACAGGCGTGAACGGCGTCCAGAAAAAGGGACCGAGCAGGTTAGAGCCGATGAAGCCGACGATCGCCAGATAGAAGAAGCTGGTCGATGGCTGGTCGTCGCGGCTGACAAGACGCGTGGCGATCCCGTAGATCGCGCCGAGCACCGCGCAGATCAGCGGCAGCCAGATATAGGAATTGAAGCCGTCGCCGCTGGGTGCCAGCATGATCACCACGCCGACGAGGCCGAACAGGATCGCCGTCCAGCGCCGCCAGCCGACCTTTTCGCCAAGGATCGGCATGGAGAGGAGTGCCACGAAAATCGGCCCGGCCGCAAAGATCGCCTGGCTCTGCGCCAGCCCCACCTGGGTGAAGGCGACGATCGAGATGAGAATCTGCGAAAACAGGATGAGACCCCTGAGGATCTGCAGAAACGGCCGCTTGGTGTTCACCGCCACCCGCAGGCCACCGTTCGACCGCATGGCAAGAACCAATGCAAAGGCGACGAAGGCCCAGTAGCGCACCATGGCCACCTGCACCGGCGAATGGGTTTCGCCGAGATGCTTGGAAAGGCCGTCCTGGATGGCAAAGACGGAAAAGGCGAGGAAAGTGAAGAGATAGCCGAGCGGCGTCGATTTCATGGGGCAATGGGAGCTTTGCACGAGGAGGGATCCGTGGACGAACCAACGGCGCGGGCGTAACGATCCTACACCCTGAGCGGCTCTTGACCAGTGCAGTTTTGCAAACCTGCCCTGCAACCTGACAACCTCTCGCCCTGTCAACACGACCGCCTTGCCTGACGGCGGGCGCCATGCTTGAAAGAGCCATGGCTTTCACCATCCGCCAGTTGCAGTATCTTCATCGCCGTCGCCGAGCAAGGTACGGTCGTCGGGCGCGGCGCAAAACCTTTCCATCTCGCAATCCTCGGTCACCGAAGCGATCAAGGAACTTGAAAGCGATCTCGGCGTCGAACTGTTCGAACGCCATCCGCGTGGCCTCAACATCACCCACAAGGGCCATCAGTTCCTGCGCCACGCGACCAAGATCCTCGCCGACGTGTCCGATGCCCGCCGCGTCTTTTTCGGGACGAGCAGGACGGTGGCGGGTGGCACGGCTGCAGCTCGGCGTCACCTCACTGGTCGCCGGCTATGTGCTGTCGGATCTGCTGGCCCGCTACCGCCGCGCCTACCCGGGCGTCGAGGTCTCGGCCATCGAGGACAATGGCGACTATCTCGAACATCTGTTGATCGGCGGCAAGCTCGACATTGCCGTCATGGTCACCTCCAATTTGCGTGACCGTACCGCGCTGCAGTCGGAAATCCTGGAGGTTTCGGCCTACCGCCTGTGGCTGCCGCTCGGCCATTCGCTCGCCGGCGCCGACATCATCAGCGATTGGCGACATTGCCGGCGAGCCGCTGATCATGCTGACCGTCGACGAGATCGAGGAGAACACCGGCAAAGCTGCTGACGGCGATCGGCGCCAAGCCCGCATGTCGCCTTCCGGACCCGTTCCGTGGAAGCCGTGCGCAGTCTCGTGGCAACCGGCGCCGGCGTGGCGCTTTTGCCCGACCTCGTCTACCGGCCATGGTCGCTGGAAGGCGACCGCATCGAATCGCCGCGATATTTCGGGCTCTTTGCCAGTGGTGCAGGTCGGCATGGTCTGGCGCACGCGGCTCCGGCCTGCCGCAAGCGGCGCGCGATTTCATCGGTCGCTGTGCG
Source organism: Allorhizobium sp. (assembly GCA_965283865.1). GTDB lineage: Bacteria > Pseudomonadota > Alphaproteobacteria > Rhizobiales > Rhizobiaceae > Allorhizobium. Next base: position 1,452,155 of record CBDIQA010000001.1, on the reverse strand, counting down.
GCGCAGTCGGCAGCGGACGGTAACCGCCTAGGCGGCCCCTAGAGCCTCTCCCCGAAGAGTGTCAAGTCTATCGGAAAAACCGATATCGCCTTTCTGATAAATGAGATTTGCGAAACCGGAATTTTCCAAGCACCTCTCCCCGTTCCTACGGGACCAAAGCCGCCACGGAATGAGCGACATCAAGTCCACGAGTCGACGACACCGGCAGTTTCGATACCACCGTCCTGACGCGTGAATCTGGCGAAACCGGCAGCTTTGGCTTTGCAAGCCGGGATCATGCGCCAAAAATGGGAGACTCGATGATGAATTCATTCCTGAAGTCATGCACTGCGCTTGACCTGTCGCGCTGACCTTCGTCGGGTCAGGCCATCGCGCCAGGTGCAAGGAACTCGGCAAGGGCGAAGGCGCAGGTCAACATCGTTGCCTGGGCCTGGCTATATCGAGCGCGGCGAGACCGACAAGGGCTATGACTGGGTCACCGCCTTCGAGAAGGAGAGCGGCTGCAAGGTCAACGGTCAAGACCGCCAACACCTCGGACGAGATGGTCTCGCTGATGAACGAGGGCGGCTTCGACCTGGTCACGGCTTCGGGCGATGCCTCGCTGCGCCTGGTTGCCGGCAAGCGCGTTCAGCCAATCAACACCGACTCTGCATTCCGAGCTGGAAGGCACGCATCGACGAGCGGCTGCAGGACGCGCCCTGGCACACCAAGTCGACGAGCGTGCACTACGGCACGCCCTATCAGTCTGGGGCCCGAACGTCCTGATGTACAATACCGAAGTGCCTTCAACGACGAAGCGCCCAAGAGCTGGAACGTCGTCTTCGAGGAGATGAAGCTGCCGGACGGCAAGTCCAACAAGGGCCGCGTCCAGGCCTATGACGGACCGATCCACATCGCGGACGCCGCCAACTATCTGATGTTCCACAAGCCGGAACTCGGCATCAAGGACCCCTACGAACTGAACGAGGACCAGTACAAGGCAGCGCTCGACCTGCTGCGCGTCCAGCGCACGCTGGTCGGCCGCTACTGGCATGACGCGGCCATCCAGGTCGACGATTTCCAGAATGAAGGCGTCGTCGCCTCAGGTTCGTGGCCGTATCCAGGTCAATACGCTGGTCGCCGCCAAGAAGCCGGTTGCCTCGACCGTGCCGGAAGAAGGTGTCACCGGCTGGGCCGACACCACCATGCTGGATGGCTGACAGCGAGCTCACCCGAACTGCGCCTATATGTGGCTCGAACATTCGCTGTCGCCGAAGGTGCAGGGCGATGTCTCGGCCTGGTTTGGCTCGCTGCCGGTCGGTGCCGGCCGCCTGCAAGGGCAATGAACTGCTCGGCCGAGGAAGGCTGCAAGACCAACGGCTACGACAATTTCGACAAGATCAAGTTCTGGAAGACGCCGGTCTCGAAATGCGTCACCCAGAACGACCAGTGCGTGCCTTATTACCGCTGGGTGTCGGACTATATCGGCGTCATCGGCGGACGGTGATTTCGCTTACCCTCCCCCCTTGTGGGGAGGGTAGACGCGCAGCGTCGGGGTGGGGACTGTCCGATGGGTCCGCGCCATCACCCCCACCTGCGGCTTTGCCGCGACCTCCCCCATCGAGGGGGAGGTGAAGCGGTGCGTGAATTCGTCCTTGTTTGACCCGGCAAAAACAGACTGACAGCCCATGACCTCTGCCGTCTCCTTCCAGAAAGTCTCGCGCCATTTCGGCAGCGTTCGCGCTGTCGACGCGGTCGATCTCGACCATCGCGCCGGGCGAGTTCTTCGCCATGCTCGGGCCGTCCGGATCCGGCAAGACGACATGCCTGCGCCTGATCGCCGGTTTCGAGCAGCCGACGGCGGGTTCGATCTCGAGATTTTCGGCGAAACGCGCCGAGGGCGTGCCGCCCTATCGCCGCAACGTCAACACCGTGTTCCAGGACTATGCGCTGTTCCCGCATCTCAATGTGCTCGACAACGTCGCCTACGGGCTGATGGTCAAGGGCGTCGGCCAAGGCCGAGCGGCACAAGCGCGGCGGAGGAAGCGCTGTCGAACTGGTGAAGCTCCCCGGCTACGGCGCCCGCAAGCCCGGCCAGCTCTCCGGCGGCCAGCGCCAGCGCGTGGCGCTCGCCCGCGCGCTGGTCAACCAGCCCAAGGTGCTGCTGCTCGACGAGCCGCTCGGCGCGCTCGACCTCAAACTGCGCGAGACACATGCAGGAAGAGCTGAAGATCGCTGCAGAAGCGCGCTCGGCATCACCTTCGTCTTCGTCACCCACGACCAGGGCGAGGCGCTGTCGATGGCCGACCGCGTCGCTGTCTTCAACGATGGCAGGATCATGCAGATCGGGCACGCCGGAGGATATCTATCAGCGGCCCGAAGCACGCGCTTCGTCGCCGATTTCGTCGGCTCCTCGAATGTGCTCGCCGCCGGACGTCGATGCAGGCGCTATTCCGGCGCAGCATCGCTGGGCGCAGCTTGCGCCCCGAATCCATTCGCGTAGGCCGCGCCGCTAGCGGCGAAGGCGTCGCGGCGACGCCTGCGTCTCGACCAACTTACCTCGGCGCCATCGACCAGGCTCGGCGCTCGATGCCGGCGGTGACCGCTCTCACGCTCATCGCTGCCAGCCGGCCAGGCCGCACCGCAGGCCGGCGAAAGCATCCGCATCACCTGGTCGGCCTCCGACCCGCATTACATGGAGGAGGCCGCATGACGGCGATCTCCACATCTGCCATCACCCCTGGCCGTCAGGGCCTGATGGGGCGGCTCTCGGATCTGTTCTGGCGGAGGCCGCAACTCCTGCTGCTGGTTCTGATGCTGGTGCCGCCCCTGCTCTGGCTCGGCATCATCTATGTCGGCTCGCTCGTTCGCGCTGCTCGCTGCAGAGCTTCTTCTCGATCGACGAGTATCTCCGGCCTGATCAACCGCGAGTTCACGCTGGCAGACCTATGGCGAACTGCTTCAGGCCGGCCAATCTCGACATCATCCTGCGCACGGTGACTGATGGCGGCCGCCGGTCACGCTGGCCTCCGCCGTCAGTCGCCTTCCCGATCGCCTACTATGCCGCACGCTATGCGCAAAGGCCGCTGGAAGGCGCGTGTTCTATCTCGGCGTCATGCTGCCGCTGTGGTCGAGCTATCTCGTCAAGGTCTACGCCTGGAAGCTGATCCTCGCCAAGGAAGGCATCCTCACCTGGATCTTCGCCAAGCTGCATCTGACCTGGCTGCTCGATGGGCTGGCTCGCGCATTCCCGTCATCGGCGGCAATTCGCTCTCCATCAGCTATACTCGGCACCTTCATCGTCTTCGTCTATGTCTGGCTGCCCTTCATGATCCTGCCCACCCAGGCAGCGCTGGAACGCGTGCCCGGCAACCTGATCGAGGCTTCAGCCGATCTCGGCGGCGATACCCGGCGCAGACCTTCCGCCATGTCCTCTTCCCCCTGGCGCTGCCCGGCATCATCGCCGGCTCGATCTTCACCTTCTCACTGACATTGGGCGACTACATCATCCCGCAGATCATCGGCTCGTCGCGGCTCTTCATCGGCCAGGCGGTCTATGCCCAGCAGGGCACGGCCGGCAATATCCCGCTCGCCGCCGCCTTCTCGGTCGTGCCGATCGTCGTCATGGGCATCTATCTCTGCCATCGCCAAGCGACATGGGGGCCTTCGATGCGCTCTGACCGCTCCCAGTCATCAGGCCTCGCTCGCTTGAAGATCGCCGCCGGCGCTCGGCCTGCTCTTCCTGCATCTGCCGATCCTGCTGATCTTCGTCTATGCCTTCACGACGGAGGAAAAGAGCTTCCAGCTGGCCGCCGCCGGGCTTCACCACGCAAGTGGTTCGCCGTCGCCTGGAACCGCCCTGATGTCTGGGAAGCGCTGTCGCTCTCGGTCAAGCGTCGCCAGCCATCGCGACCGGCGATTGCGCATGGTACTCGGCACGCTGGCGGCTGCCGCCGTCGCCGCGCACCAAGTTCTTCGGCCGGGAAGCGATCTCGCTGCTGGTCATCCTGCCGATCGCCCTGCCCGGCATCATCACCGGCATCGCGCTGCGCTCGGCCTTTTCGCTGGCCGAAATCCCCTTCTCGTTCTGGACGATCGTGCTCGGCCACGCCACCTTCTGCGTCGTCGTCGTCTACAACAACGCGGTGGCCCGCTTCCGCCGCACCTCGGGTTCGCTGATCGAGGCCTCCATGGATCTCGGCGCCGACGGCTTCCAGACCTTCCGTCATGTCGATCCTGCCGAATATCGCCACGGCGCTTCTCGCCGGCGGCATGCTCGCCTTCGCTCTGTCCTTCGACGAGGTCATCGTCACCACCTTCACCGCCGGCCAGCAGTCAGACCGTGCCGATCTGGATGCTGGAAGAACTGATCCGCCCGCGCCAACGCCCGGTCACCAATGTCGTGGCCATGGTCGTGGTGCATGGTGACGTTCCTGCCGATCCTGGCGGCCTATTATCTGACCCGCGACACCGACCAGATCGCCGGCAGCGGCAAATGAACACACCGAGCGAGCAGCACATAGCGTATCGGGATGATCGACGGTCGAGCGCTAATAGCTATTCGCAAATCGCTACTCGCTCCTGATACAAGGGAGACCCGACAATGGACACCCAGATGCTGATCGGCGCCGAGATTCGAGAAGCCGGCACAGAAGACGGACGAACCGATCCTCAATCCCAAGACCGGGGCGAACTCATTCGTCGATCTGCCCGGAAGCCTCGCTCAGGCCCAGATCGAGGCCGCCGTGCTGACGCTGCCGAACGAGCGCCTTCGTCTCCTGGTCGCAGACCACGCCCGGCCAGCGCGCGGGCTACCTGCTCGCGATTGCCGACGCGATCGAAAAGGACGCAGCCGCTTTCGCAGCGCTCGAAAGCCTCAACTGCGGCAAGCCGATCAATGCCGTTCTGAACGATGAAATCCCGGCGATCGTCGACTGCTACCGCTTCTTCGCCGGCGCGATCCGCACGCTGCAGGCACCGGTCTCTGGCGAATATCTGCCAGGCTTCACCTCAATGATCCGCCGCGATGCCGATCGGCGTCATCGGCTCGATTGCGCCGTGGAACTACCCGCTGATGATGATGGCCTGGAAGCTGGCACCGGCGCTCGCCGGCGGCAACACCGTGGTCTTCAAGCCCTCCGAGCAGACGCCGCTGACGGCGCTGAAGCTCGCCAAGGTTCATGGCCGAAATCCTGCCCGAGGGCGTGGTCAACGTCGTGCTCGGCCGCGGCGAAAGCGTCGGCAACGCGCTGATCAACAACCCAAAAATCCAGATGCTGTCGATCACCGGCGATATCGCTACCGGCAAGAAGGTGCATGACAGGCAGCCGCCAAGACGGTCAAGCGCACGCATCTCGAGCTCGGCGGCAAGGCCCCGGTCATCATCCACGACCGACGCCGATATCGACGCCGCCGTCGACCGCCATCCGCGCCTTCGGCTACTACAATGCCGGCCAGGACTGCACCGCCGCCTGCCGCATCTATGCCGAGCGACAAGATCTACGACCAGCTTCGTCGCCGATCTGGCAGCCGCCGTCTCGACGATCAAGTTCAACCAGGCCGACGACACGCGAGAACGAGATCGGCCCGCTGATCTCCAAGCGCCAGCGCGACCGCGTCGCCAGCTTCGTCGAGCGCGCCGCCGAGATCGAAGCATATGGAGATCGCCACCGGCGGCAAGCATGGCTCCGACAAGGGCTTCTTCTACCAGCCCACCGTGATTGCCGGCGCACCTGCAGGACGACGAGATCGTCCGCCGCGAAGTCTTCGGACCCGGTCGTCTCCGATCACCCGCTTCACCGAGGCCGACGCAGGCCGTCGCGCTGGGCCAATGACAGCGACTACGGCCTGGCCTCCTCCGTCTGGACCAAGGACGTCTCCCGCGCCATGGCAGAGCGCCGCCAAGCCTGCGATACGGCTGCACCTGGATCAACACCCACTTCATGCTCTGACCAACGAAATGCCCCATGGCGGGCATGAAGCAGTCCGGCTATGGCAAGGACATGTCGATCTACGCGCTGGAGGACTACACGACGGTCCGCCACGTGATGATCGCGCATTAAACTTCGCGGGGGCCTGCGGGCGATAAGGGGAAGGGGTCACCTCGGTGGCCCCTTCCCTTTTGGCTGCCGGCATTTACCCTGACGCAGCAAAGCGGTGGCGGCATCCCGCAACCGCCGGTATGATGCGAAGCACTTCAGGGAGCCTCGCATGCATCACCGCGCTACCATGATCATCCTGACCGCCCTCGCCTGCATCGCAGGTACGAGCCTCGCGGCCCATGCTCAAGAGCCGAAGGTCATCCCCGCCCCTGACATCGATGACAGTACTCTGATGGACACCTATCTCTGGCATGTCCGCGGCCTGCCGCCTGGTAAGCGCCTCGCCGTCTATTCCGGCGCCGGCCCGAACTTCCGCGTCATCCACGCGCTCGATGAGGGGCAACCGATCGAGCGCCTCTCCTGCCAGGATAGCCGTGGCGGCTATTGGTGCCGCATCGCAACTGTGGATCGCCCACGCATCACAGGCTGGGTCGACGGACGCTTCCTGCTTGAGGAGACAGGCTTTGCACCGCCGGATGACGTGCGCAATCCATCGTTCGAGCCGGAGATCATCATCGATCCCTTTCCGAGGCCAAGAAGGCCCTGAGGGGCAATGCGTGGCCTGGCGGATCAGATATCCTGATAGGCTGCGATAACCGCCGCGAGCTGAACGTCGTTCATGGCCTGGACCTGCGGGGTCGTCAGCGCGAAGAGCTGCGCAGAGCTCAGATCATCGATGTCCTGGGTCGAAAGACCGGCAATCGCGGACGTGGCAATGGCGGCTATGTCTTCAGTGGCGAAGAGCTGCAGGTCGCCATCCTCCAAGGCACGGATCGCGGCCGATCCGAGAGCTGCGACCTGCGCTGCGGTCAAAGCCTCGATCTGCCCCGTGGTCATGGCAATCACTTGCTCGGTGGATAGCGAACCGATGACGCGCGAACTGAGCGCTGCGACCTGAGCAGTGTTCAGAGCGACGATGCTGCTGGTCGACAGGCTGCGGATCTGCGTGGAGGTCAGGGCGGAAAATTGACTGCTCGTCAGGCCAGCGACCTGGGCCGACGTCAATGCCCGGACCTGGGAAGTCGTCAGCGCACTCATCTGCGATGTCGTCAGGCCGGCGAGCTGAGCGCTGCCGAGAGCGGCGATATTGGCCGTCGACAAGCCGACGATCGCCCGTGAACTGATGGCCGCGATATCGCTCGATTCCAGCGCGCCCAGGTCCTCGGTCGTGAGACCAGCGACCGCCGCACTCGAGAGCAAGGCCAAGAGCGCCGTCGTCAGAGACCCGATCTGCTCGGAAGACAGCGCCGCAATCTGAGCAGAAGCGAGACCGGCAAAAGCACGGGTATTGATTGCGGTAATCTGGCTGGTGGAGAGCGAGGCAAACGTATCGGACGTCAGAGCCCGCAACTGCGCGCTGGTCAGGGCACCGATCGCGGCCGATGTCAGCCCGTCGAATTGCGTGCTGTTGAGGGCAGCGATCTGCGCCGTGGTCAGCTTCGCAATCTGTTCCAGGCTCAGCCCGGCCAACTGGGTTGTATCGAGAGTGGCGAAGGCGGTTGGGGCGATGGATGCAATCGTTCGGCTGCTCAATACGGCAAGTTCCGACGAGGTCAGCGTATCGAGCTGGGTCGAGGCGAGCGGCGCACTTCCAAGCGCTGCGAGTTGCGATGTCGAAAGAGCGGCAAATTCTGCGCTGCCGACCGCAGCCCAGAGAGTGCTGCCAAGATCAGCAAGCGCACGCGTGCTCAAGGATTGCATCTGTTCGCTCGACAGAGATCCGAACTGCTCTGGTGTCAGCGACCGAACCTGGGCGCTGGTGAGACCGGCGACGGCGGCTGTGGAGAGCGAATCGATCTGAGTGCTGGTCAGGACGTCGATTTGCCCTGAGGTCAGTGCTGCGACCTGAGCGGCGGTCAGGCTCGAAATCTGGTCGGATGTCAGCGCCGCGATGCCGCTGCTCGAAAGCGCGCCGATGACACGAGACGGCAGAGTAGCGATCTCGGAAGATGTGAGGGTACCGATGGCACCGGTGGTCAGGGCGCGAATAGCCGATGAACTCAACGCACCCAGTTGCGTGCTCGTCAGCGCATCGAAGGTCGCCGTGTTCAGGGCAGAAATCTGTTGGGACGTCAGAGCCGCGATGCCACGCGTGCTGATCGCCCTGATCTGCGCCGTGTCGAGCAATGCAAGTGCGTTGCTGGAGAGCGCCGCGATCTGGCTCGACGACAGCGTCGCGATCTGGCTCGTGGTCAGGGCGTTCAGCTGAGTGCTCTGCAGCGATCCAATCACGGCGGTCGAGAGAGCTGCGATCTGGGCCGAGGTGAAGGCGACCAGCTGGCTTGAGGTCAGGCTGGAGAACGCACCGGTCGTCAGGCCGGCCAGCGACCGGGACTGCAGCGCGGCAATGTCGGCGGTATCGAAGGTGGAGAGGTCGTCGGACCCGAGCGCCGCAACCGAAGTCGACGACAGGGCCGCAATCTGGGCGCTCGAAAGGCTGGCGATTTGCGCCGAGGTCATTGCCGCAACCTGCCCTGAGGCGAGAGACGCGATTGCCCGCGTGTTCATCGCGCCAATCAGCGTCGTGGACAGGGTGCCGATGACAGAAGTGGAGATGCCACGGATCGCAGCGGAGGTGAGTGCGGCGAACTCGTTCGTGGAGAATGTCTCCAGGTCGCTGGCCGAGAGTGCCGCGACGTCGCTCGACGAGAGCGCGGCGATCTGGGCCGATGTCAGCGCCGCGATCTGGTCGCTGGTCATCGCATCGAGCTGGGCGCTGGTGAGCGCGCCGATGCGCGGCTCGTTCAGTGCGGCGATCTGCTCGGTCGAAAGCGTGGTGATGTTGACGTTGCCGAGCGCAACAATCTGGGCAGATCCGAGCGCCGCAATCTGGGCCGTGGTCAAACCGTCGATCTGACTGCTGTTGAGTGCCGCCACCTGGGCTGTCGTCAGGCTCGCAATCTGACCGCTGGAGAGCGCCGTCAGCTGAGCCGAGAGCAGGCTTGCGATCTGGACTGTGGTCAGCGCCTGCAGCGCACGGGAATTCAGGGCCGCGAGTTCGGTGGACGAGAAGTTCGCGAGATCGTCGGTCCCCATGCCAGGTCGGCACAGGCGGCGTGCGCAAGCTGCGCGGTCGAGAGGGCCGCGACCTGCGTGCTATCGAGCGCAGCGATCTTGGCCGACCCCAGCATGGCGATCACGCGGGTGGTGAGACCACTGATCTGCAGGGTACTGAGCGAGAGCAGCGTGCCGGAGTTGAGCGCATTGACTTGAGCGCTTGTCAGACCAGCAAGCTGGGCTGACGCGAGGCCGTCGACCTGATCCGATGTCAGGGACGCGATCTGCGCCGTGGTCAAGGCCGCGATCTTGGCGGAGGTCAGGCTGGTTAGCTGTGCGGAACCGAGCGAGGCAAAGACGTCGACTGAAATGCCGGCCAGGGCCCGCGTCGAAATGGCAGCCACATCCTCTGCGGACAGCACATCGATATCATCGGATCCGAGGCCCTTGATCGCCGCGGAGCTAAGCGCCGCAAGCTGGCCGGTCGTCATCACATCGATCTGCTCGGTCGAGAGTGCCGCCAGCTGTGTTGAGGACAGGGCAGCCACCGTACCACTCCGCAGGGCCGCGATCTGATCGGTCCCAAACGAGGCAAATTTGTCGGCGTTGAGCGCCGTTATCTGGCGCGAGGTCAGGCCTGAGACCTGCAGCGCGGTGAGACCATCGATCTGGCTGCTGGTGAGACCGGCGATGACAGCGGTGGACAGAGAGGCAATCTGCGCCGTGGTGAGACCGGAAAGCTGACTGCTGGTCAGTGCGGCAAAATTGGTGGCGGACAGACCGGAAAGCGCCCGTGTAGACAGAGCGGAGAGCTCGGCTGCGGTCAGCGTCGCGATATCGTCCGTTCCGAGGCCGGCAAGCGCGACACTGGTGAGCGCGTTCAGCTGGGACGGTCGTCAGGGCATTGAACTGGTCGGCCGACAGCGCTGCGATCTGGGCGGAAGAAAGCGCACCGAGCTGACCACTCTGCAGCCCAATCATCTTGGCACTGTCGATGACGGCAAGCTGATCCATGGTCAATCCGCGCACTGCAGCTGCCGAAACGGCGCGCAACTGGCTGGATGACAGACTGTCGAAATCATCTGTCTGGAAGGCCGAGATCTGCTTCGACGACATGGCGCCGATCTGAGCGGAGCTCAGCGCATTGACGTCTTCGCTGGAGAAAGCCGCGATCGTCGATGTCGCCAGCGTCCTGATCTGAGTGATGCTCATCGAAGGAATGATCGTAGCCATCAACGCCCGCCCTAAAGAAATGTGGACCAAATATGCATTGCGACCCCACACCAGGCGCGCGTCTCCCCCCCGGGTTGACGCGCTAGCCCGGCGGCTGCTGCAAGCCGCGCGTTGAACAACGGGCGACATCTGGCAGTGCGGCTGCGGACGCAAGTATCAGTGGAAACATGGCTCTGAAGAGCCTGGCGTTGGATCGGGCATCATGCAGCAGAGCTGGTCTCTGCTTCCCCCGCCATGACAATGACGCAAGGCGGAAAATCCCGCCGCCCACCTGCCCGAATCTCATGCGGATTCGGAGGCTCATCGTTTATGCGATATGACGCAGAAATTAACCCTTCGTCAATCTTTAAGGCAGCACTTCCTGCAGCCCAAGGTCGGATCCAAACGACACCACCCGCGATTGATGCGAAGGCGCCACAGCGGAAAACGGTAGAATCGGGCCGACCCCGCCGTTTCAATCCGCCTCACGCACCTCACCCGGTCGATCCCGCTCATGACGCTGCACCATCGGAAACTCCGGCAGCCAGCCTTCCCGCCGGATCGTCCAGAGTTCGTAGCTCGGCTGGAACACATTGATATCGTCGCAAGACCCCAGATGGAGCTCGACCTCGCCGCCGCTGCGATTGAAGACCCGCGAGCCGCAGGTCGGGCAGAAATAGCGGCCCTCATACATCTGCGCTTCGCCGGTGGTTCTCACCTGCGTGTCCGGATAGATGGCTGCGGCATAGAAGAGCGCGCCGTGATATTTGCGACAATCGAGGCAATGGCAGATGCCGACACGATCCGGCTCACCTTCCGCCTCGAACCGCACCTTGCCGCAGGCGCAACCGCCCGTGATGATGGCCATGTCCGCTCTCCCTTCAACAACACCAGCACTCTGGCACAAATGAAAAATGGCCGCAGCTTTCGCCACGGCCATCCTCGAACTCGATATTGGAGAATTGGTTGCCCGATCAGGCAGCCAGTGCCTTGGCGATCTGGCCGCGCAGCGTATCCATATCCTTGGCAAAGCCGCGAATGCCTTCGGCAAGCTTTTCGGTCGCCATGGCATCCTGGTTCATCGCCCAGCGGAAAGCCTTCTCGTCGAGCGAGACATGCGGCTCAGCCTTGACCGTTTCTGGCGACAGCGCGCGGGCAAGCGTGCCCTGGTCCGCATTCAGCTCGTCGAGCAGCTGCGGGCTGATGGTCAGGCGGTCGCAACCGGCCAGCGCTTCGATTTCGCCGGCATTGCGGAACGAGGCGCCCATGACGATCGTGTTGATGCCGTTCGCCTTGTAATAGTTGTAGATCGAGCGGACGGAAACGACGCCCGGATCGGTCTCGGAGGTGTAATCCTCACCGGTGGACTTCTTGTACCAGTCGAGGATACGGCCAACGAAAGGCGAGATCAGGAAGACCTTCGCTTCGGCGCAGGCAATCGCCTGGGCCTTGGAGAACAGCAGCGTCAGATTGCAGTCGATGCCTTCCTTCTGCAGCACTTCGGCAGCGCGAATGCCTTCCCAGGTCGAGGCGAGCTTGATCAGGATGCGATCCTTCTCGATTCCGCGCTCCTTGTAGCCGGCGATGATCTGGTGTGCCTTCTCGATCGACGCCTTGGTGTCGAAGGAGAGGTCGGCATCGACTTCGGTCGACACGCGGCCCGGAACGAGTTCAGCCAAGGCAGCACCGACGGAAATCGCCATACGGTCGGCGATCGCGCCGATCACGGCATCATCCTTGCCGCCCTTGGCCTTGCCCCAGGTGATCGCTTCCTGGAAGGCATCCTTGAACGCATCGGTTCCGAGCGCCTTCAGAACGATCGACGGATTGGTGGTGCAATCGACCGGCTTCAGGCGGCGGACGGCCTCGATGTCACCGGTATCGGCGACCACGGTCGTCATGGAACGAAGCTGTTCGAGTTTCGAGGTCATCAGATCATCCTTCGGCTCAGCGAAAAGGGTTGGCGACCGGCATTTGCACGCCGGTCTCGTCCCCGGACTATCACCGTCAGAAGACGGCAAAGTCAAGACATATGTCCTTTGAATTTGACATAAGTATCACAAGAACGGATAGTGCCCACTGGAAGTTCCCCATTCGAGAGAGATCTTGACCAAGCTCCGCCGCGAGACCCACACCACCCTTTCGGACGCAGCCGCGCTGCGTATCCGCGCCGCATGGCTCTATTACAACGAGGGCCTGACGCAGAAGGACGTGGCCGACCGTCTCGGCATCAGCCGCTCGACCGTCATCCGCATGCTGGAGGAAGCCCGAAAGCGGGCCGAAGTGCAGATCTGGATCAGCGATGGCGTCGCCGACTGTGTTGATCTCGCCGTGCGGCTGGAAAAGGCCTATGGCCTCGACGAGGCTGTGGTCGTCCCCTCGCCGGACAGCCAGGATGCCGCCTCGATCGCCAAGGCCGTCGGCCTTGCCCTCGGCCAGTTCCTGACCGAAGCCATCACCAACGACATGACGATCGGAGTCGGCTGGGGCCGCACCATGACGGCCTCGCTCGCCGGTTTCCGGTCACCTGGCCGGGAAAACTGCAAGGTCGTCTCGTTGCTCGGTGGCATCGTGGCCGTCCGCCAGACCAACCCGATCGACTACACCTGGCGGCTGGCAAGCCAGCTCGGCGCCGAATGCTACATGTTCCTCGCACCGCTTCTCGTCGATTCCGTCACGACAAAACGTGCGCTGATCGAGGAATGCGGGCTGAAAGCGATCTACGACCTCGCCGAAAATCTCGACCTCGCCATCGTCTCCTGCGGCGACATCGGCCCGCATTCCACCTCGCTTTCGGAAGGCTTCATCACCCACCAGACGCTGATGGAGTTGGTCGACGCGGGCTGCGTCTGCGACACCATGTTCAACTTCCTCGATGCCGACGGAAACTCCGTCGCCCATCCGATCAACGAGCGGGTGATGTCTGTCGATTTGGACACGCTGAAGAAGGCGAAGCACATCGTCCTTTCTTCAGGCGGCGCGCATCGCGCCAAGGCGATCAGGGCCACGATCCAGCGGATCGGGTGTAATACGCTGATCACCGATGAGGCGGCGGCACGGGAGTTGTTGGCGCTGGCAATGAAGTAAGCTGTCCTAGCTGAAACCTCAGCCCTCATCTATTGCCCGACTGAGGACAGCGCGCTTGGCTGCGGCTTCACCGATCATGGCAATATGTTCCGCAAGCTTGTCCACCGCCACGTCTGTGAAGCGGCCCTCTTCAAGATCGGCAAACCCCAACCTCGCTGCTTCACGGAGATCATCGAGATTGCCTCGCTCAGCTGGTTCCCGCTCGGTATCAAGTCGAAGTCCCACTCGGAGCGGATCGGCTGCTTCCAGGTAACAACAAGTCTCGACCAATGGATCGATCATCCCTTCGATCTCTGCCTCGGTGGCAAACTCTCCACGCTCGGCCTCAGCCAGCCCCTCAAGCACACCGGCAACATACTGCTCCTGCCAGGCGAGCGAGCGGCCCTGGGAAAGAGCATCTTCCACGATCTGATCGCGAGACAGATTGCTCCGCTCGACCAAACTGTCGATCCGGCGGCTGATGTCGTCAGGGAGTTGAACCGTGTTGCGCATGGTTCATCCTCTCACAGAAGCAGCCATCAGAAAAGCGCCGCGCTTCAACCCTTCCCCGCCTCCCAGCCGAGCATGGCCCGCTTGCGCGTCAGCCCCCAGTGATAGCCGGTCAGCGCACCGCTCTTGCCGAGCGCCCGGTGGCAAGGAACGACAAACGAGATCGGATTGCGGCCGACTGCGGCACCCACGGCACGGCTGGCGGTTGGCTGTCCGATTTTCTGGGCGATGTCGGAATAGGTGACAGCCTTCCCGAGAGGGATCTGAAGGAGGCTCTCCCAGACACGGATCTGGAAGTCCGAGCCGATCAAAACGACACGCAAGGGCTCCTCCGCCGACCAGCGCTCCGGATGGAAGACGCGCGCCGCGTAAGGAGCAGTCGCCTCAATATCCTCGACATATTGCGCATTCGGCCAGCGCTGCGCCATGTCGTCAAAACAAGCGACCTCGCCGCCCGCATCGGCAAAGGCGAGACCCGCCAGCCCGCGCTCGGTGATCATGACGAGCGCCAGCCCGAACGGCGAAGGGTGGTAGCCATAGCGAATGGTGAGGCCGGCGCCGCGCGCCTTCCACTCGCCGGGGCTCATGGCCTCATGGGTGACGAAGAGATCATGGAGGCGACCAGGACCAGAAAGCCCCAGTTCCAGCGACGTCTCGAGCAAAGGCAGTTCCTCGCGCCCCAGCAGCCGCTTAGCATGGTCGAGCGTTACGGCCTGCAGGAAGGCCTTGGGGCTAAGGCCCGCCCAGCGCGTAAACGTCTTCTGCAGCTGTGTCGGCGACTGGCCCAGCCGCTCGGCGATCAGTTCCAGCGATGGCTGGCTCTGATAGTCCAGCGTCAGCATCTCGATCACCTGCCTCACGGTCTCGTAGTCAGAGCCTGATGGCGTGATGTCGGTGGTGCGGGAAAGGTCGATCTGTTGCGCAAGCGTCATGGCGAAATCCTCAATCTGAACAGGACTTCACCACGAGCGGGCATCGGACGCCACCCGTTTCTTGCGCTGATGCCTGGTAACTCAGATCCGCTGCTTCGCCGTCGCGAGTGCCCCCGTAAGGGCCTTGGCGAAACTCTCGCGATCATCTGGGTTAAGGAAGGAGCCGACATCCGTCTGCCGTCCCTCGCCGGCCACCGCCATGGAGGTAATGCCGAATTCCTCGTGCCGGCGCACGAAGAAGCGCGCCCAGAGCGTTTTGTAATTATGCTCGGTCATCCGCCCCGCCGGCGTGAACTTGCGGATCGACAGGCTGGTGCGCGACACCGTAACCTCTTCACGCGCCCGCGCAGAGCGATAGTTCAGCCAGAAGGCGCCGTAGAGCAACAAAAAGTCGAGGCCGAAGAAAAGGCCGATCGGCCATGCGCCTGTTGCCATGAAGAAGATGGCATGCAGGAAACAAACAGTGCCGGTCACCGCAAACAGAATACGATACCCCTTGCGGCCAAGCGACCGGTAGGGCGTCAGTTCCGCTGCGAAAATCGGCTGGTCCGCCGCCTGCTCGAGATTGCCTTCCATCACCGCGCCCGATTATAGGTTTTTCATGACTGTAGCGAAGCCGAAATCCAGCACCCAAACTTTGAAAAAGTCAAATCCTGCGACCCGTCGCAAGCCAGCGGCACGCCGTCGCACGGCTTATTCAAAGGCCGAATTGGAAGAGATCTTCCGCCGCTTCTCGATCCAGAGGCCGGAGCCCAAGGGGGAGTTGGAACACGTCAACCCGTTCACGCTTGTCGTTGCCGTGGCGCTCTCCGCCCAGGCGACTGACGCAGGCGTAAATAAAGCGACGCGCGCCCTCTTCAAGGTGGCCGATACGCCGGAAAAAATGCTTGAACTCGGCGAGGAAAAGGTCCGCGACTACATCAAGACGATCGGGCTCTACCGCAACAAGGCGAAGAACGTTATCGCACTGTCCCAGAAGCTCGTCGACGACTTCGGCAGCGTAGTGCCGCGCACCCGCGAAGAACTGGTGACGCTGCCGGGCGTGGGCCGCAAGACCGCCAACGTCGTGATGTCCATGGCCTTCGGCATCCCGACCATGGCCGTTGACACACACATCCTCCGGATCGGCAACCGCATCAACCTCGCGCCCGGCAAGACGCCCGACGAGATCGAGGATATCCTGATGCGGATCATCCCCGAACAGTATCTCTTCCACGCCCATCACTGGCTGATTCTGCATGGGCGTTACTGTTGCAAGGCGCGGCGCCCCGAATGCGAGCGCTGCGTCATCGCCGACATCTGCAAGTCACCGGAAAAAACGGTGGATGTCCCCGCCCCGCTCGTCGAACTGCCGCAGCAGGTGATCGGCGAGGTCGAGTGACGCTCAACCCCTGAGCGCCACGTCCCGTGCCGTCAACGCCTTGTGCAGATGCACCATCAGGCCTGCGGCAAAGAGCGGCGTGAGCAGGTTGACGATCGGCACCGCCAGGAACAGCGCAATGACCAAGCCCGCCATGAAGACGGTGCCGGAATGCCTGGACCTCAGCAGCTTCGCTTCGTCGGCACTCCGGAAGCGCATGGCGGCGAACTCGAAGAATTCGCGGCCCAGCAGATATCCGTTCACCAGGAAGAAGGCGATGATGTTGATGCCCGGGATGAAAAGCAGCATCAGCGCGAAGAGATTGCCGACGATAACCACACCGAAGAACTTGATCGAGGCGATGATTGCCTGGCCCATCGGCATTGCCGTGCCGGGCGGATCATTGGGATAGTCGCGCTTCTCCACGACCTCGGCGACGTCATCGAGGAAGAGACCGGCGATGATGGCCGTGACCGGCGACAGCAACAGCGCGAGACCAAGTGCCAGCCCAATGCTGGCCAGAATGCCGAAGATGAAGGTGAGCCACCCCGCCCAGTCCGGAAGCTCGGGAATGAAACCCTGCAGCAGCGGCATGATGAAGGCCATGAAGCTCTCGCGCAATCCGAACCACAGGCCGATGAGCACGAGGATCGTCAGGCCAAGCGTCTTCCAGAAGACGGTCCGCGTCTCGGGAGCGAACAGGTTGCGCAGCGACAACGCGGCAGCGTCAAAAATCATCGGGGTCTCCTTCATCTGTCACTGTGATGTAGGAGGCCCGGGCGCCCGCTGCAATGCGGTGCGTCAGCCCAGACGATAGAGGCCGGGCCTGCGATCGATCAGATAGGGGTTCTGCGCCTTCGCGTCGTCGTAAGCCTTGGGATCGATCTCCGCGACCAGCAAGGTTTCGCCCATGCCGGCCCGCGCCAGTTCGTCACCGTCGGGACCGAGGATCACCGAGCGGCCGCCATAGGAGAGCCCGTTCTCCTTGCCGCAGAGATCGGCGTAAACCAGGAAAACGCCGTTTTCGAAGGCGCGTGTCGGCACCACCGTATCGGCGACCCGCCGGCTGATGATGCCCTTGGGCAGCGCTGTCGGCACCAGGATCAGTTCCGCGCCGGCAAGCGCAAGCGTGCGGACATTTTCCGGAAACTCCACATCGTAGCAGATCAGCATGCCCGTCTTGATGCCGTTGAGATCGAAGACATGCGGCGGCTCGGCGCCTGGCACGAAGGCCGCCCGCTCCCCGTCGCCGTAAAGATGGCTCTTGCGATAGAATTCCGTGCTGCCGTCTGGCCGGATGAGCACCGAAGAATTGAACACCTGCTTGCCGTCCCGTTCGGGAAAGCCCGCACAGATGGCAAGGCCGCAATCCGCAGCGATCTCCGTCAGCGCTCCGATGATCGAACCGTCACGGCCCTCCGCGACCTCCTCGAACTGCGCGCCCAGCGCATAACCGCTCGTGCCAAGCTCCGGCGTTACCAGCAGTTCCGCCCCCATTTCCGCCGCCGCCATCGCCGCTTGCGCGATCTTGCCGATATTGCCCGGGACGTCGCCGGAAAGCGGCTGCATTTGATAGAGCGAAATCAGCATGATGCACCTGTCTGCGTCGGAGGTTGAGTTCGAAGGGTAGTGCTGCATGCCTAACGCAGACAAGCGGCAACTCCAAGGCAGGCATCTGTGGTTGCCTTTCCGGTCGCCGCCCTTATCTTCAAGGGATGGATCATGAAATCGAAGCCAACCTTACGTGATGGCATTTGTCGTCACCGCCGCCGTCGCCCTGCTGCTGATCGAGCTTTTCCTCAGGCGTCGTCCCTGGGCGATTGCGCTGACCGCTGCGATCGCCGTCATCGCCACAATCGTCTGGCTCTTCAGCGATGGCCAATCCCGCCAGCAGCAGAATGCCGTTTCGGCGGTGACCGTGACGGTGGTGGCCGACGCATCGGTTTGCGTTGACCCGGCCCTTCCGATCTCTGCGACCTTGGCCAACAACTCGGATGCGATGGTGAACCGCTTGTCTTTCGACCTTGTCGGGCGGGAGGAAGGCCGAACGGCGATCGCCTATCGCGGCACCCTGCGCCACGATCGCGCATTGGCTCCCGGCGAAACGCTCACCCGATGCTACGCCCTGCTCTATCACGGCTTTTCACATCCGCGCCCGCAGATCATCGACGCCACGAAGTATCAATGGACAGCGCATGTGTCGCTGGTCGGCTTCGGCAACGCACCCGTCGAGCAATAGTCGAAACCAGCCCCGGTATCGGGGCTGGCATCAGGCGTCACATCTGAACGAGGTGACCTTCGCTCACTTCCCGGTACTGGCGCACCGGTGGCTGGAAACCAACGGGACGGATGGGGCTCTTGATCTCGTCGGTCGACAGATTGCGCTTCAGCTTGCGACGCGCCGGATCCGGCACTGGCACCGCCGCCATCAGCTTCTTTGTGT
Source organism: Allorhizobium sp. (assembly GCA_965283865.1). GTDB lineage: Bacteria > Pseudomonadota > Alphaproteobacteria > Rhizobiales > Rhizobiaceae > Allorhizobium. Next base: position 1,433,555 of record CBDIQA010000001.1, on the reverse strand, counting down.
AGGGATGCTGCGGATTGTCGAAGACTGCCTGGCGCGGTCCGATTTCGACGATCTCCCCGAGATACATCACCGCCACCCGGTGGCTGACCCGCTCGACGACCGCCATGTCATGGCTGATGAACAGATAGGCCAGATTGAAGCTCTGCTGCAGATCGAGCAGAAGATTGCAGACCTGGGCCTTGATCGAGACATCAAGCGCCGACACTGCCTCGTCGGCCACGATGATCTTCGGATCGAGCATCAGCGAACGGGCAATCGCGATGCGCTGGCGCTGGCCGCCTGAGAACTCGTGCGGATAGCGCGGCATCATTTCGGCTGAGAGACCGACGCGTTCGAGAAGATCGGCGGCCTTGTCACGCGCCTGCGCCTTCGAGCCCAGCTTGTGCTCGACATAGGGCTCCATGACGGCATGCCCGACGCTCATGCGCGGGTCGAGGCTGGCAAAGGGATCCTGGAAAACCATCTGGATGCTGCGACGCATGGTTCTGAGCGCCGCCTGGTCGAGCCGCGCAACATCATACCCGTCTACGGCAATGTGGCCGGAAGTCGGTTCGACAAGCCTTGTGATCGAACGCCCCGTGGTCGACTTGCCGCAACCGGATTCGCCGACCAGCGACAGGGTCTCGCCGGGCCTCAGATCGAAGGAGACGTTCTCGACGGCATGCACGGCCCCACTCTTGCGACCGAACAGGCCGGAGCGGATGTCGAAGCGGGTTGTCAGGTTCTTTACCTCCAGAAGCGGGCGGCTCGCGGCTTCCGGGATCCCGGCCTCCGCCTCTGGCACAAGCGTATCGCCAGTCTTGATGTCGATCACCGGGAACCGCATCGGCCGCTCGCGCCCGCCCATCGAGCCGAGCTTCGGAACGGCAGAGAGCAGCGCCCGCGTGTAAGGATGCTGGCCGCGGTTGAAAATATCATCCGTCGTGCCGGTCTCCACGGCTTCACCGCGGAACATGACGATGGTTCGGTCAGACACCTCTGCGACCACGCCCATGTCATGGGTGATGAAGAGCACCGCCATGCCCTCCTCGTCCTGCAGCGTCTTGCATCAGGTCGAGGATCTGCGCCCTGGATGGTGACGTCGAGCGCCGTCGTCGGCTCGTCGGCGATCAGCAGCTTCGGTCTGGACGCAAGCGCCATGGCGATCATCACGCGCTGGCGCATGCCGCCTGAAAGCTGGTGCGGATATTCGTCGAAACGGTTCTTCGCATTCGGAGATGCGCACACGATCGAGCAGCCGCAGCACCTCCGTCTTCACCTCGGCGTTCGAGATAGTCGCGATGGCAGGTAATGCGCCTCGGCGATCTGCTTGCCGATCGGGAAGATCGGATTGAGCGAGGTCATCGGCTCCTGAAAGATCATCGAGATCTGGTTGCCGCGCACCTGGCGCATCTGCTCGGCATCGAGCGTCAGAAGCTCGCGCCCCTCGAGCTTGACGCTGCCTTCGATGCGGCTGGTGATCTGCGGCAGAAGCCGCATGATCGAAAGCGAGGTGACGCTTTTGCCAGACCCTGATTCGCCGACGATCGCGACCGTTTCACCGGCCGCGATATCGAGGTTCATGTTGCGCACCACCGAGCGCCACTCGGTGCCGATCCTGAACGAGGTCGTCAGACCTCGCACGGAAAGAACCGGTGCCCCGCTCGTCTCTTTTCCCTGTTCCACCGCGGCCATATCCCGTTCCCCTGTTTTTATCTGTGTCGAGATGTGGTCGTTTGATCAGGCGGCGAGCGCCGTCTCGGCGAGCGTCACCCAGTAGCTGATGCCATAGGGAATGACCTCGTCGTTGAAGTCGTAGGCCGAGTTGTGAAGGTTGGCGGTATTGCCATTGCCGATGAAGACGAAGGAGCCCGGCCGCGCCTCGAGCATATAGGAAAAATCTTCTGCCCCCATGGCCGGCGGAAAGGCATCGCTGACGGCATGGTCACCAGCTACCTTGCGCATGATGTCGAGCGCAAAGTCCGTTTCCGATTCATGGTTGATCGTGACCGGATAGCCCCGGTGATAGCGGAGCGTGGCCTTGGCCCCCATGGCCATCGCCACACCCGAAGCGATCTCACCCATGCGGGTTTCCGCCATGTCTCGCATTTCCGGCAGAAGCGTGCGCACCGTGCCCGACAAGGTCACGGCATCCGGAATGACGTTATAGGCATCACCGCCATGGATCTTGGTGACCGTGATGACCACCGAACCCAGCGGATCCGTCTCGCGCGATGCAATCGACTGCAGTGCCACGACCACCTGCGCGGCCGCCAGCACCGGATCGACGCTCTTGTGCGGCTGGGCGGCATGGCCGCTTCGGCCCTCGATCACGATGTCGAACTGGTCGGCGGCCGCCATGACCGATCCCTTGCGGGTGGCAAACGTGCCGACAGCCATGCCCGGATGGTTGTGCATGCCATAGACCTGGCTGATCCCGAAAGTCTCCATCATGCCATCGGCAACCATTTCGCGCGCACCGCCGCCACCCTCTTCGGCCGGCTGGAAGATGACGGCGATCGAACCGCGGAAATTGCGGGTTTCGGCAAGGTATTTGGCAGCCCCCAGCAGCATGGCGGTGTGTCCGTCATGGCCGCAGGCATGCATCTTGCCAGGCGTCTTGGAAGCCCAGGCCTTGCCCGACATTTCATGAATCGGCAGGGCATCCATGTCGGCACGGAAGCCAACGACCGGGCCATCGCCGCGATTGCCCTTGATGATGCCGACCACGCCGGTGCGACCGATCCCCGTCTTCACCACGTCACAGCCAAATTCCTTGAGCTTCTCCGTCACGAAGGCGGCCGTGCCGTGTACATCGAAGAGAAGTTCCGGATTTTGGTGCAGATGGCGGCGCCACTCCGCGACTTCGGGCTGAAGTTCGCTGGCGCGGTTGAGCACTGGCATGAAAGGACCTCTTTTTGTCGTTGTTCCCCGCAGGATTTCGCGCATACTGTGCTGCGATGCGCAGCTTTGGCAAGCCGCAAAATTCCATCTTGCATGGAAAATAGGCTTGTGTTTACATGGCCTAAATTTTAGCCAACCCGACAGATGCTGAGCTGTTCGGGAACGCCTGTCGCGACTCCGATATTTGCCGGATGCGCCTAAATTTTCCTGAAATACCAAAAAGATAGGTGGTTGACATTTCTTGAATGCGCTGGCCACATCCCGGGTCGGCAGATCGGGTTACCATCATGCCTGCTAACAAAAAATAATGGGGAATGAGCACATGAACACTCGCAAACTGATGCTGGCAGCGTCCGCTGCCGCTTTTGCGCTGACGGCAGCGCCGGCAATGGCCGAACGCGGCACCGACGGCGACCTGAAGATCATCTTCTGGCAGGCCGTCTCGACGATGAACCCGTATCTGTCGGGCGGCACCAAGGAAGTCTACGCAGCCTCGATGGTCATCGAGCCGCTGGCCCGCTACGACGAGACCGGCGCGCTGGTGCCGATGCTTGCCACGGAAATCCCGACGGTTGAAAACGGCGGCGTCGCAGCCGATTTCAAGAGCATCACCTGGAAGCTGAAGCCCGATCTGAAGTGGTCGGACGGCACGGCCGTGACGGCTGAAGACGCTATCTTCACCTGGAAATACTGCACGGCACCGGACGGCGGCTGCGCCCAGGGCGCCTATTTCGAAGGCGTGACCAATGTCGAGGCGATCGACGCCTCCACCATCAAGGTCTCCTTCGCCGATGCCAAGCCTTACCCCTACAGCGCCTTTGTCGGCGCGCAGGCCCCGATCATCCAGGCCGCCCAGTTCAAGGATTGCCTCGGCGCCAAGGCACCGGAATGCACCTCGGCCAACTTTGGCCCTGTTGGAACCGGCCCCTTCGTCGTCAAGGAATTCAAGCCGAACGACGTCGTGACCTTCGAAGCCAACAGCAATTACCGCGATGCCGCCAAGCCGGCCTTCGCCTCGGTCACCCTGAAGGGTGGCGGTGACGCAGCATCGGCTGCCCGCTCGGTTCTCGAAACCGGCGAATTCGACTACGCCTGGAACATGCAGGTCGAGCCTGAAATCCTCGAGCAGATGATGGCTGCCGGCAAGGGCAAGATCGAAGTCGCCTTCGGCACCCAGGTCGAACGTATCGACATCAACCCCTATGGCGTGGACGCCTCGCTCGGCGACAAGCGTTCGACCAAGGAAGCCGGCCCGCATCCGGCACTGTCTGACCCGGCCGTGCGCCGCGCGCTGTCGATCGCCATCGACCGCGAGATCATCGATGAAGCCGGCTACGGCCCGAACGGTCAGCCGACCTGCAACATCCTGCCCGCTCCGGACATCTATGTCTCGACCGCCGTCGACTGGTGCCTGAAGCAGGACATCGAAGGCGCGAACAAGCTGCTCGAAGACGCCGGCTGGAAGATGGGCTCGGATGGCATCCGCGAAAAGGACGGCGTCAAGCTCTCCTTCCTCTATCAGACCTCGACCAACTCCGTCCGCCAGGGCACCCAGGCGCTGGTCAAGGACATGTGGAGCCAGATCGGCGTATCCGTCGAACTGCGCAACATCTCGGCTTCCGTCTTCTTCGGCGGTGACCCGGCCTCTCCGGATACCTTCCAGAAGTTCATGGCCGACATCCAGATGTACACCAACAACTTCGACGGCACCGACCCCGAGAAGTACATGGCCGGCTGGATGTGCGACAAGATCCCGAGCCCGGCCACCGGCTGGCAGGGTGAGAACATCGTCCGCTATTGCAACCCGGAATATGATGCGCTCGTGAAGGAACTCGGCAAGACCGGCGAACTCGAAAAGCGCGCCGAAATTGCCAAGAAGCTGAACGACATGCTCTCCAACGATGTCGCCCAGATCCCGCTCATCCATCGTGGCCAGCCTTCGGCTGTCAACAACACGCTGCTGGGCGTCAAGATGAACGCCTGGGACTCGGAACTCTGGAACGTCGCCGACTGGTCGCGCGCTAAGTAATGCCATAGGTGCCGGGCCTGCCCTGTCGGCAGGCCCGGCATCAGCATTTTCTGTGACAGTCTGGAGACCAGCCGATGTTTACCTTCACCGTCCGGCGGCTGCTGTTCGCAGTCCCGACGCTACTGGCCATCAGTTTCATTATTTTTGCCCTGCTCGACCTCTCCCCAGGGGATCCCTTAAGCGACCTGCCGCTGACGATTCCGCCTGATGTGCGTGAGCAGATCCGCGCCGCCATGGGTCTCGATCAGCCCTTCCTCATCCGCTATTTCAAATGGCTGCAGCAGTTCTTCATCAATGAACCGCTCAATATCTTCGAACAGATCACCGGCATCACCGTCGGCTCCGGCGAGCGCATGCGCGTGCTTTCCTGGGCGACCCGCAGCCCCGTGGTCGACCTGATCGTCCAGCGCCTGCCGCAGACGCTCTGGGTCGTTGGCTTGTCCTACCTCTTCGGCGTCTTGATTGCGATCCCGATCGGCGTCATCTCGGCCTACCGCCAGTATTCCTGGTTCGACCAGATCGGCACCTTCATCTCGATGGTCGGCTATTCCGTCCCGACCTTCTTCACCGGCGTCCTCCTGATCGTCGTCTTTTCTTCCTGGCTGCAGTGGTTCCCGTCGATCTACGACACCACGCTGGTGGTGAACAGCTGGGACAGCTTCGTGCTGCAGGTGAAACAGATGTTCCTGCCCGTGCTGGTGCTGACGCTCTTCAACGTTTCGCAGATCAGCCGCTTCGTGCGCGCCTCCATGCTCGATAACCTCAACATGGATTATGTCCGCACGGCGCGCGCCAAGGGCGTCAAGGAAAAGGTCGTGCTGCTCGTGCATGTCCTGCGCAACAGCCTGATCCCGGTCGTCACCGTCATTGCGCTTGGCGTGCCGACGATCTTCTCAGGCGCCATCATCACCGAACAGGTCTTTCGCGTGAATGGCCTCGGCCAGCTGCTGATCACCGCGATCCAGGGCGCAGACATCCCGCTCGTGCAGACGCTGACCTTCATCTTCGCGATCCTGATCGTGCTCTTCAACCTGATTGCCGACGTTCTCTACGGCATACTCGATCCGAGGATCCGCTATGAGTGACGCCGCCATCGTGACTGCAACAGCATCGCAGACAAGGCCCCAGAGCGGCGGCTTCTGGCCCATGCTTTGGCGCCAGTTCCGCGCCCACAAGGGCGGCGTCGCCGGCCTGATTGTCTTCACCTTCATCGTGCTGGCCGTCTTCATCGGCCCCTATATCCACACGATCGACCCGAACAAGATCGACATCCGCGCCAAGAACCAGGGCCCCTCCTGGGAACACCCCTTCGGCACGGACAATCTCGGCAAGGACATGCTGGCCCAGGTGCTGGCCGGCGGGCAGATCTCGCTCGCCGTCGGCATGACCGCGATGTTGCTGGCGCTGGTCGTCGGCACTCTGATCGGCGTGCTCTCCGGCTATTCCCGCAAGCTCGACGGTCCGCTGATGCGCATGACCGACCTCTTCCTCGCGCTGCCGCTTCTGCCGCTGCTCCTGGTCATCATCATGCTCTTCCGCGACACGCTGCGGGCAGCCTTCGGACCGGAAACCGGCATCTTCATCCTGATCGTCTTCATCATCGGCATCACCAGCTGGATGCACACCGCCCGCATCGTTCGCGGCGACGTGCTGGCGATCAAGAGCCAGGAATTCATCCTGGCGGCCAAATCCAGCGGCATGCGCGAATACCAAACACTGCGCGAGCGCTCGCTGCCAAACGTGATGTCCTCGATCATGGTCTCGGCAACGCTCGGCATCGCCACCGCCATCATCACCGAATCCGCGCTCTCATTCCTCGGCCTCGGCTTCCCGCCCGACTTCCCCACCTGGGGCCGCCTGCTCTTCGACGGCGCCAACTTCCTGCAGATCAACCCGTCCCGCGTTCTATGGCCGGGCCTGGCGATCTCGCTGACGGTGTTGAGCGTCAACTATATCGGCGATGCCATCCGCGATGCGCTCGATCCGAAGGCGTTGAAGCATTGAGAAATCGCAGCGGGCGCTTTAGCGCCCGCTCGGGCTTCCCAACACTCGCCTTGCCACGAACCAACTCCCGCACGCCCAGACCATGCCTGCCGCCCAGCCGCCGAGTACGTCGGTCGGATAATGTACGCCGAGATAGATGCGGCTAAGGCCGATGATCAGCGTCAGCACCACAGCGACCAGCGGGAAGAAGTAGCGCAGCGATGCGCGCTCCTCGAGCCGCGACAGCATGGCGCCGAGCGTCAGATAGGTGATGGCGGACAGCATGGCATGGCCGCTCGGAAAGCTCATATCGGTGACTTCGACCAGATGCTGGACCACCTCGGGCCGCGGCCTTGCGATGCCGAGCTTCATGGCACTGCTCAAAGCCCAGCCGCCGAGGATGGAGGCCGTGACGAAGAGGGCTGTCCGGTATTTCTGGCGGAGCGCCAGATAGACGACGACAAGGGTCACCAGCAGCGTCAGCACGGTGACGCCGCCGAGTGCGGTGATGTCCACCATCATCTTGGTAAGCCAGGCCGGCCCCCGTGGCATGGCCGGATCGGCGGGGTCGCGCAGCATCAGAAGCACGCCCTCATCGAAGGCCCGCGTCTCGCCCTCCAGCACCTCGCCCGTCAACTCGAACAGGAAATAAGCGACCAGCGCCGCCACCAGAGCGGTCAGCCAGACACGCCGTTCTGCCGCCGAGGCGATGCGAGTGAGATGGAGCTTGATGCGATGCATGGGCTGGTTCCTGATCCGTGGCGTTGAAGGTACATCGCGTCGCAAGGCGCGTGCGTCAACCGGGACGCGGGAAGCAAATGTGGGCGGGTCTCGGTTGTTCCATCAACTCGTTGACCCTTCTTCGGTCCCGTCAGGAGAAGGTGCCAGCCGGCAGATGAGGGGCGATAGCGACAGGTGTAGCGGTACCGACTGTTCTAGACTACAAAACCGCAACTACCCGGTATAAATGCCCACCAAACCGGAGCCCACAAGTTGTCCTTCGTCAGAGCCCTTATCACGCCCCTGCTGTCAACCATAGCTGCCGTCTGCTTCATGGCTGCCGCCATTCTGGGCTTGGCAGGGCTCGCCGCATGGGCGGACTATCAGAACCTCCACTGCCCTGGCGCATACCAATGCAGTGATGCGGCCTCTACTATCTGGGTCGCAGGCATACTGGCACCGCTTTCGCTCGTACTGGCCGTCGTCATCGTTTGGTTCAGATGGAAGAGAAGCGCCTGGGGCGCTAGACGCCGCGCCTGATCTTGGCCACTCTCCGCCCATCCACCGGAGACACCCCCATGCCCCACGGCCCCCTCAACCTCCTGACAGACATCGAAGGCCTGTCCATCGGCCATGCGACCGATCTTGCGCTCGGCTCGGGTGTCACTGTCATCCTCTTCGACGAACCCGCGACCGCATCCGGCACCGTACTCGGCGGAGCGCCGGGCGGGCGGGACGTGACGCTCCTTGATCCGTCGATGACGGTGCAACAGGTCGATGCCTTCGTCCTGTCAGGCGGCTCGGCCTTCGGGCTCGATGCGGCAGGCGGGGTGCAATCGGGTCTCCGGGCGGCCGGTCGCGGTTTTGCAGTCGGATCGATGCGCGTGCCGATCGTACCGCAGGCGATCCTGATGGATCTCTTGAATGGCGGCGACAAGAATTGGGGGCTGCATGCCCCCTATCGCGACCTCGGCTTCGAGGCCTATCAAAACGCTACCAAGGGCGCCTTCCCGCTTGGCACAGTCGGCGCGGGAACCGGTGCCACGACGGCGAACTTCAAGGGCGGCCTAGGCTCGGCCAGCGCCGTCTCTTCCTCAGGCCATACGATCGCAGCACTCGTTGCCGTCAATGCCATGGGAACTCGGTGGTGATCGGCGACGGACCGCATTTCTGGGCCGCCCCCTTTGAAGAGGGACAGGAGTTCGGCGGGCTCGGCCAGCCTGCCCATGTCAGCGCCGACGACCGCGCCATGCAAATCAAGGGCTTGCGACTGACGGCAACCACCATCGGCGCTGTCGTGACCGATTGCACCCTGTCAAAACCCGAGCTCCACCGCCTGTCTCTGTCTGCCCATGACGGTCTGGCACGCGCGGTGCTCCCCGCCCATCTGCCGCTGGACGGCGACACGATGTTTGCGGCCTCCACAGGCAAGCGTGAGAGCAATGGCACGGCAGACTTGATGGAACTCTGCCATCTCGCAACGCTGGTGACCGCGCGCGCCATTGCACGCGGGGTTTATGAGGCCGTGGCACTGCCGCATGCGGAGGCGCAACCGGCATGGCGTGACAGGTGGGCGTGACTTCTTTTCCCCCTCACCCTGAGGTGCCCGCCAACGTCGGGCCTCGAAGGGCGAGGCCTCAAACGGACCCAGCACCTCCGCATACGCCCGGCAAAATGAGAAGCCGCTCGATGCTTCGAGGCCCGCGCCGTGCGCGGGCACCTCAGCATGAGGGCGTCGAAGTACCCGCAGCTCCGCGTCCTCTCCCACAAGGGGAAGAGGCGCCCCATCCCCCACCAGACTTTCGTCCCACCGCCCCTTGACCCAAGTCAAGGACAGCCCACCCTACACCACAGAGATTGCCCCTCAGGGTTGGCCATGCTGACGAAGCAGACCGACCACAGGATGAACGGATCGGGGGAGGACGGTTCGATAATGGAAGACGAAAGCGACATGGAAAGACCAGTCCTCACCAACCGCACCTTCGACGAGCTGAAGCTCGGCGATGCGGCAAGCCTGACCCGCATCATCGGCCCCGATGACATCGAGCTCTTTGCAGCGCTGTCCGGCGACAACAACCCGGCGCCGCTCGGGCAGTCGCTGATCCCGGCCGGCATGATCTCGGCCGTGCTCGACACCCGCCTGCCCGGCCCAGGCACCGTCTATCTCGGTCAGGATCTGGAATTCTGGAAGGACATCGCGACCGGAGACCGGATCACCGCGACCGTCACGCTGATGACCAAGGAGAGCGATGGCCGGACGCTGATCTTCGATACCCGCGCCGTGAACCAGCATGGCGAGCCGGTGCTCGCCGGCAAAGCCCGCGTGCGTGCGCCAACGGAGCGCATCAGCTGGTCGGAAAACCTTCCGCCCGATGTCTCCCTGCAGCGCCACGATCGCTTCGACGCCATCGTCGCCGAGGCCCGCAGCCTGCCAATGGTGAAGACGGCCCTCGTCCATCCCTGCTCACCCGAGGCGATCGAGGCGGCCGTCGAGATCCGCGACGAAGGCCTGCTGGAGCCGATACTGATCGGCCCGGAGGCGAAGATCCGTGCCGCCGCTGAACAGGCCAGCATATCGATCGACGGCTTCGAAATCCTCCACACCGAACACAGCCATGCGGCGGCGGCCCTTGCCGTCGAGCTTGCGGTTGCCGGCAAGGTCGGCTCGGTCATGAAGGGCAGCCTGCATTCCGACGAACTGCTCGGCGCCGTCGTCGGCAGCGGCTCGGGCCTCAGAACCGAACGCCGCGTCAGCCATGTCTATGTCATGGATGTCCCCGCCTATTCCAAGCTGCTGATCGTCACGGATGCGGCGATCAACATCGCGCCGACGCTCGAACACAAGCGCGACATCTGCCAGAACGCCGTCGATCTGATGCATATGCTGGGCGTTCCCGAGCCCAAGGTCGCGGTGCTCGCCGCCGTCGAGACGGTCAACGACAAGATGCCGGCAACGCTCGAGGCGGCAGCCCTCACGGTCATGGCCGCACGCGGCCAGATCAAGGGGGCCAAGGTCGACGGCCCGCTTGCCTTCGACAATGCAATCAGCATGGAAGCCGCCCGCACCAAGGGCATCATTTCGCCCGTCGCCGGCGATGCCGACATCCTGCTCGTGCCGGACCTCGAAGCGGGCAACATGCTCGCCAAGCAGCTCCTATACTTCGCGAATGCCGATGCCGCCGGCCTGGTGCTCGGTGCGCGGGTACCGATCATTCTGACCAGCCGTTCCGACAGTCTCCGCGTACGTATCGCCTCGGCCGCGCTCGCGAAACTCGTCGCCGCAAAGCGCGCGGCAGCGCTTGGTGGCAAGGCATGAGCCCGAAACTGCTGCTAACCTTCAATGCCGGCTCTTCCACGGTGAAGATCGGCATTTTCGCCCGCGAACAAGCAGGCGCCAGACGCATCGGCAAGGGCGTCATAGACTTCCGCGCCGAACCGCTCACCTTCCATCTCGTCGAAGGACCCGCCGTCTTCGACGTGCCCCTGGTGGCAAAGACCGACGACCTGCTGCACGACGTTCTTGAAGAGATCTTCGACTGGCTGTCCGAGCACTACGACCTCGACGCCGTCTCGGCCGTCGGTCACCGCGTGGTGCATGGCGGGGATCTCTTCAGCGATGCCGTCAGGGTCGATGACACGAGCCTCGCCGGCATCGAGAGCCTGGTGACGCTCGCCCCGCTCCACCAGCCGCAGAACCTCCGCCTTATCCGCGCCATTACAGAGTTGAAACCCGGCCTGCCCCAGACCGCGTCCTTCGACACCGCCTTCCACCGCACGCAATCCGATGTCATCAGGCGCTTCGCCATACCGCGCGAGTGGTTTGACAAGGGCGTCAAGCGCTATGGCTTTCACGGCCTGTCCTATGAGTATGTCGCGGGCGCCTTAAAGGCGCTCGAACCGGAAACGGCCGGCGGCCGCGCCGTCGTCGCCCATCTCGGCAGCGGCGCCAGCCTCTGCGCGCTGGAGAATGGCGTGAGCCGCGACACCTCCATGGGCTTTTCTACCATCGACGGCGTGCCCATGGCGACCCGCTCCGGCGCGATCGATCCGGGCGTGCTGTTCCACCTGATCGAGGCCCACGGGCTGAGCATCAGGGAAGTCGAGGACCTGATCTACAAGCAGTCTGGCCTGCTCGGTCTCTCAGGGATCAGTGCCGATAGCCGGGTACTGCTGGAAACCCCGTCGAAGGAAGCCTGCGAAGCGCTCGATGTCTTCACCTTCCGCATTGCAGGCGAAGTGGCGCGGCTCGCAGCCACGCTTGGAGGCCTGGATACGCTGGTCTTCACCGCCGGCATCGGCGAGAACCAGCCGGCGATCCGCCGATCGGTGGTCGAGCGCCTTCGCTTCCTCGGTCTGCTCCTGGATGGCGAGGCGAACGACCGCAGTGAAGCAGTCATTTCGCGCGAGGAGAGCCGCGTGAAGATCCGAGTGATCGCAACCGACGAGGAACAGGTGATCGCCGAAGATTGCCTGAAACTCCTCGGCTGAGAAGATCCGCGAGCACTGACACCAAAGCGTCATGAAACGCGCCTAGAGACGCCTCGACGAGAGCGGATGGAGATGCGGTCATGCTGAGACAGACGAATGCCACGGGTGAAACCCATGAAGCAGCGCGCGGCGAGGCACTGGTGCTCTCCAATGCCCGCGTTGTCACACCAAGCCATGTCCTTCATGGCTCGGTGGTGATTGAAAACGGGAAGATCACGGAGATCCATGAAGGCCCGTCGCGCCATGCCGACGCGCTCGATTTTGCCGGCGACTACCTGTTGCCCGGCCTTGTCGATATCCACACCGACCATTTCGAGAAACACCTCTATCCCCGCGCCCATGTGCGCTGGGATTTCATGCGCGCGGCCCTGGCCCACGACGCCCAGATTATTGGTGGCGGTGTCACCACCGTCTTCGACAGCCTCTGCGTCGGCGCGACCACCGACAATCCGGAACGGGCCGAGATCCTGAAACCAATGATCGAGGCACTGGAGCAGGCGCAGAGCTCCGGCATGCTGCGCGCCGAACATCTCGTCCACCTGCGCTGCGAACTGACGGACCCGGTTACCCCGCAACTGACGGCCGACAACATCGACCGCGAGATCGTGCGCGTCATCTCCATCATGGAACACCTGCCCGGCATCCGCCAGAGCCGCGACATTGAGACCTATGTCGCAAGAGCGTGCAAATCGACCGGCGAGAGCCCCGATCTGGTACGCGAAAAGATCAAGGTGCTGGTGGCGGAAAAGAGCCATATCGCCGCCACGACGCGGCCTGATATCGTCGCCCTTGCCCGCGCGCGCTCCATGCCGCTCATGAGCCACGACGACACGGATATCGCCCATATCGAGGATGGCGTAGCGGAGGGTGTGTCGATTTCGGAATTCCCCTGCTCGATGGAGGCGGCGGAAGCAGCACGCGCCGCTGGCATGCGCATCGTTGCGGGTGCGCCGAACCTAGTGCGCGGCGGCTCCCAATCCGGCAACATCGCCGTGCGCGACCTGCTAGCAGCAAGGCTCGTCGATATCCTGGCTTCAGACTACGTCCCGCGCTCCATGCTCGATGCAGCCTTCATGATCTCAGCCGATCCGGGCCTCGACTACGATCTGCCGAGCGCTGTTGCCATGGTCACCCGCAGCCCGGCACTCGCCGGCGGCTTGACGGATCGCGGCGCAATCGAAACCGGCTTGAAGGCCGACCTGATCCGTGTCGACCTGCAGGACGGCCATCCCTTCGCCAAGGCGGTGTGGCGCTCCGGTCACCGCGTCGCCTGAGCGGAAGCGCCCTCCCCGCGTTTACTCGTGCCAGGCAGACGCCAGCACCCGCAGCCAGTTTTCCCGGCAGATCTTGTCGAGCTCTGAAGCACCATAGCCGCGCTCCTTAAGCGCGGTGACAAGCCGTTGGTTGCCGGCAGCATCGCCGATAACATTCGGTATCGTCGCCCCGTCGAAGTCAGACCCCAGCGCCACGCAGTCGATCCCCATGCGCTCGACGAGATAATCGATATGGCTGACCATGGTAGCGAGCGATGTTTCGGCATCGTCGCGCCCGTCGGGCCGCAGCATGGTAACGGCGTAGTTGAGACCTACGAGCCCTTGGCTTGCCTTGATCGCGTCCATCTGCCGGTCCGTCAGGTTGCGGGCGACAGGCGTCAGTGCATGCACGTTGGAATGGCTGGCGATCAGCGGCTGGTCGCTCAGGCGCTCGACGTCCCAGAAGCCCTTCTCGGTGATATGGGCGAGATCGATCAGAATGCCGAGCCGGTTGCAGGCCCGGATCAGATCTTCCCCGGCGCGGGTCAGGCCGGGTCCTGTATCCGGCGAACTCGGATAGGCGAAGGGTACACCATGGCCGAAAATGTTGTGGCGGCTCCAGACGGGCCCGAGCGAACGAAGGCCAGCAGCGTAGAAAACCTCGAGCGCATCGAGATCGGCATCGATGGCCTCGCAGCCTTCCATATGCATCACCGCAGCAAACACGCCATCATCCATGGCTTGCCGGATGTCACGGGTCGAGCGGCAGAGCCGCCAGCTTCCGTCCTGATCGAGCCGATGGGCGATGGCTGCCATTTCCATCGCGATATCGAGCGACGCCTGGCGATCGAGCGGCGGATCGAGCGGAGTCGCATAGTGCCCGTTCGCATCCGGCTCGCGCAGCGTGAAATCATGCGGCGACGGGATGTAGATGGCACAAAGACCACCGGCGAGACCACCCCGCTTGGCCCGGGGTGCATCGATATGCCCGGCGCTGGTTCCGTTGCGGAATTCGGCCACGGGGTTGCGACCTTCCGTTCCGCTGCGCCAGAGGCGGAGGAGAACATCATTGTGGCCGTCGAAAACGAGGTTCATGCAGGCAGATCCAGAAAATGGCATCCAGGTGTGGACCCGAACAGGAAGGGATGGCTGAGTGTCGAAGCAAAACTCTTTCGGAATCGTTGGACGAAATCATGTCGCGCTTCAAGTCGGCCGACGATTTAACCGGGAAGAAGAGTTCAAGAGAGCGGCGGTGTCTGTGTCAGCCAATGGGTAGCGGCCTCATATGCGGCAGCAACAGACAGAACCTGCGCATCTGCGCGAGGTTGGCCAATCAGCTGAAAACCGGTAGGCAGGCCCTGCGGCGAAAAGCCGGCCGGCAACGCCGCGACCGGCAGACCCGCCATGCTCGGGCCAATCACCACCTCCATCCAGCGATGATAGGTATCCATGTGCTTACCTGCGATCTCGCGCGGCCAGGGGATATCGGCATCGAAGGGGAAGACCTGGGCGGCGGGTGCGATCAGGTAGTCATGGGTTTCGAAGACCTTTGACAGCGCCTGATACCAGGCCGTCCGGACAGCTGACGCCTCGTAGACATCCGCAGCATTGATCCGCAGGCCCGACCGAACCTCGTAGAGGATCTCCGGCTTCAGCGAACCACGCCGGCCGGGATCCTCGTAATAGTCCCGCATGCTGCCGGCGGTGAAGAAGCTGCGCAGCGTCGTCCAGGCCCACCAGAGCCTGTTCATGTCGAAGTCGATGCGAACAGGCGCGACCGCAAACCCAAGCCTCTCGAACACACCGAGCGCCTTTTCGTTGAGATCAAGCACACCCAGCTCGAAGGGCAGATGTCCGCCGAAATCGCCGAGCCAGCCGATCCGCCCGCCCTTGGCCGCAATCTCCCGGTCGAGGGTAAGCGACCCGCTCTCGAAGGAGCTGGGATCGCGCGCATCGAAACCGGATTGCACGTTGACGAGTGCCACCACGTCCACTACGGAGCGCCCCATGGGTCCCAGCGTCGCGAGCTGGTTGAGATAGGCATCGCGACCGGGAAGCGTGGGGATACGCCCGAAGCTCGGGCGGAAGCCGACGACATTGTTGAAGGCAGCAGGATTGCGCAGCGATCCCATCATGTCGCTGCCATCCGCAACAGGGACGAGCCGCGCCGCAAGCGCCGCCCCTGCCCCGCCGCTGGAGCCACCGGCCGAACGGCTGAGGTCCCAGGGATTGCGCGTCACACCGAAGACGGGATTGTAGCTATGCGAGCCAAAACCCCATTCCGGCGTATTGGTCTTGCCGATGATGATGGCGCCGGCGGCGCGGATGCGCTCGACCTGAATATCGTCGAAATCGGGCACATAGTCGTGGAAGAGCGGCGAGCCATAGGTGCAGAGAATGCCCTTCGCCTCGCTCAGATCCTTGATCGCAATCGGCACGCCATGCAGCGCGCCAAGAGCAGCGCCCTGCTTCCGTTCAGCATCCCTGGCCCTCGCTTCGGCAATGAGAACCTCGCGCGGTCTGAGGCTCACAAGGGCATTGATCTTTGGATTGAGCCGTTCGATCCTGTCGAGACAGGACACCATGAGCTCTTCGCAGGTCACGCGCTGCGTATCGAGCGCGGCGAGGATTTCGGTGAGGGACAGGGAGATCGGATCGGACACGCATGGCTCCTGACGGATGGGCCGCTCGGGCCGGGCAGATAGCAACGATGGAGCCCCCGCCGGAGCTCTGTCAAGCGCTGGGCCGAGCGCCTCACGCAGGCCTGCCATGCACATCCGGAATTCTTTGGACCTGCCGAAAATAAAAATGGTCAAACGACCAAATTAGAGGCAACATGCCACAAAAGAGGATGATGCAGAAGCCGTCGAGCTGCATCTCCAAAAGACGGGAACCTCGACGCAACAAGGCAAAAGCCGGCAAATTCCCTGTTCCGGGATCATCTTGCAGGCCATGCCGAAGGGGAGAGCTCAGCATGCCGAAAAGCTGGCACGTGACTTGCGTGACATCATCTGCGCCACCCCGTGTGCGGCATCCTCTGCCGACCGACGGGTCGACCAAAGCACATCGCGCATAACCCGAACGCCAGGGGGCACGGCTTGAGTTCCGCATCAGACAAGGCAGCCATCGAAATCCGCGGCGTCAGCCGCGTCTATGGAACCGGACCCGACAAGGTCACAGCACTCGACGGGATCTTTCTCAAGATCAAGGAAAACGAGTTCTTCACGCTGCTGGGGCCGTCCGGCTGCGGCAAGACCACCCTTCTGCGGCTGATCGCCGGCTTCGATTTCCCGACAACGGGCGAAATCCTGCTGCACGGCGAAGACATCGCACCGCTGCCGCCCTTCAAGCGGCCGGTCAATACGGTCTTCCAGTCCTACGCCCTGCTTCCCGCACATGTCGGTCGCCGACAACATCGGATTCGGCCTGAAGATGCTCGGCAAGCCGAAGGCCGAGATCGAAGCGCGCGTCGCCGAGATGCTGGAACTCGTGCACATGACCAAGATGCGCGACCGCCAGGTTAGCCAGATCTCCGGTGG
The DNA here is from genome assembly GCA_965283865.1 of Allorhizobium sp. Lineage (GTDB taxonomy): Bacteria > Pseudomonadota > Alphaproteobacteria > Rhizobiales > Rhizobiaceae > Allorhizobium. The sequence continues at coordinate 1,416,660 of CBDIQA010000001.1, read as the reverse complement.
CCAGCAACAGCGCGTGGCGTTGGCGCGGGCACTCGCACCGCAGCCGAAGGTCCTGCTGCTCGACGAGCCGCTGTCGGCGCTCGACTACAAGCTGCGCAAGGAAATGCAGATCGAGCTGAAGCGCGTGCAGGCAGAAACCGGCATCACCTTCATCTTCGTCACCCACGACCAGGAAGAGGCGTTGACCATGTCGGACCGCATCGCGGTCATGTCGACAGGCAGCCTCCGCCAGGTGGGTTCCCCGCGCGACATCTATGATCGTCCGGCCGCACGCGCTTCGTCGCCGACTTCATCGGCGAGACCAATTTCCTCAAGGGTACGAGGTCGCCTCCGTCACCGGTGATCGGGCGAGCGTCCGGCTACGGTCCGGCCGCGAGATCCCTGCGACCTTCCCGGAAAACACCACGCCATCAGGCGAGGTTACCATCGTCATCCGTCCCGAACATGCCAAGATCGTCGCTCCGTCACCCGAAGCAACGCTGCAGGGCACGATCGAAAGCGTCGTCTATCTCGGCACCGATACCAACATCAACGTCCGCCTTGACGGCGGCTCGCTGTTCACCGTCCGCCAGCAGAACAGCCGCATGCAGCTGCGGGTGACGGAAGGCCAGGGCGTCGGCATCCTCGTCAGCGACGATGTCGCGCAGATCCTGAGGATTGACCATGAGCGCGATGAAAACGGCCCCCGAAACTGCCAGATCGCGCGATGTCAAAAACCGTTGGTTGCTCAGCCTCCCGGCCCTTGCGATCATCTTCGTCGCGGCCCTTGGCCCCCTGCTGGTCATGGTGCTCTATTCCTTCCTGGAGAAGGGCGACTATGGTGACGTCAAGTTCGGCGTCTTCTCGCTCGAAGGCTGGACTTCGGTCTTCATGCAGCGCGATATCTTCGATGACACGCTCGGCATCGCCGACGCGCATCTGGCGATCTTCTGGCGGTCCATCAAGCTCTCGCTCTATACGACCCTCTTCACCCTGATCCTGGGTTTCCCGACCGCCTATTTCATCGCGACCCGGCCGGCCCGGACCCGCGAGATCTGGGTCTTCCTGATCACCATTCCCTTCTGGACCAACCTGCTCATCCGCACCTTCGCCATGCAGCAGGTAATCCGCAACGAAGGCATCCTCAACAACCTGCTGATCTGGCTCGGCATCATCGATACCCCCCTGCAGATCATCTATACCGACACCGCCACCCTGCTTGGCATGACCTATGTCTATTTGCCCCTGATGGTGCTGCCGCTCTATGCCTCGATCGAGAAGCTCGATTTCAGGCTGGTCGAGGCCGGCTACGACCTCTACGCCAACCGCCTGCAGGTGCTCTGGCGGATCGTCATTCCCCTGGTGAAGCCCGGCCTGATCGCCGGCTCCATTCTGGTCTTCATCCCCTCGCTCGGCGCCTATGTCATTCCGCGCGTGCTGGGCGGCGGTAAGAACCTGATGCTGGGCAACCTGATCGAACTGCAGTTCGGCTCTGGTCGCAACTGGCCTCTCGGGGCCGCTATGTCGATAACGCTGATGGCCCTCGTGATGATCGCCCTGCTCTTCTATGTCCGCAACGCCGCGAAATCGGGGGTGCGTCATGGCTGAACGTCGCTTCGACATCCGCTCACAGCCGGGCTTCGGCCTGATCGCGCTTTTTACCTTCTTCGCGCTCTATCTGCCGATTGCAACCCTCGTCGCCTATTCCTTCAACGCCAATGACTCGCTCTCGAGCTGGGGCGGTTTTTCGCTGCGCTGGTTTGCATCCGCTCTGGAAAATGGCGCGGCCCAGGAGGCGGCGCTTCGTTCGGTCCTCATCGCCCTCTGGGCAGCGGGACTCGCAACGATCGCCGCCACCATGGCAGCCTTGGCGACCACGCGGACCGAGCCCTATCGCGGCCTGACGGCCAAATATGCCGTCATCAACCAGCCGCTGATGATCCCGGAGATCGTCACTGCCGTGGCGCTCCTCATCGTCTTCTCGCGCATCAAGGTCTGGACCGGCTATTCCGGCCTCGGCTACCTGATCATGGCGCATACGGCCTTCTGCATTCCCTTCGCCTATCTGCCCATCCGGGCACGTCTGGAAAGCATGGACCTGACGCTGGAGCGGGCGGCAGCCGATCTCTATGCCACGCCCTGGCAGGCCTTCCGCTTCGTGACATTTCCCCTGCTGCGGCCTGCCATCATCGCCGGCTTCATGCTCGCCTTCGTGATTTCGCTCGATGACGTCGTCATCACCGAATTCGTCAAATCCGGGGGGCAGGACACGCTGCCCACCTACATGCTCGGCCAGATCCGGCGCGAGACGACGCCCGAAATCAACGCCATAGCCACGATCTTCCTGGCCGCCTCGACGGTGCTGATCGTGATCTTCTTCTTCATCAACCGGCGCAAGCCGCAAGCATAACGACAACCAAAAGAGAGGAACGGAGAATGACAATGAAATGGATGACGACCACGGCCATCGCCGCCATCTCGGTGCTGGGCTTCGCAGGCGCGGCATCGGCCGCTGGCGAGCTCAACATCTACAACTGGGGTGACTATACCAGCCCCGAGTTGATCAAGAAGTTCGAGGAACAGTTCGACGTCAAGGTGACGATCACCGACTATGACTCGAACGATACCGCACTCGCCAAGGTTCGCGCCGGCGGCCATGGCTTCGACATCGTCGTGCCCTCGGCCAATTACATGCCGATCTGGATCAACGAAGGCCTGCTGCTCGAAGCCCGCCCCGACCAGATGGAAAACTTCAAGAATGTCGACCCGCGCTGGGCGGATGTCGAATGGGATCCGGACCGCCGTTACTCTGTTCCGTGGCAGTGGGGCGTGACCGGCATCGGCGTCAACACCGACGTCTACAAGGGCGACATCAACACCTCGGCGATCTTCCTCGATCCGCCGGAAGAACTGGTCGGCAAGCTGAACGTCACGCCTGAAATGAACGACGTCCTCTTCGCCACCATCAAGTATTTTGGCGGCGCCTGGTGCACGACCGACAAGGAAGTGCTGATGAAGGTCCGCGACAAGCTCGTCGAAGCCAAGGCCAAGTGGCTCGCAATGGACTACAGCGTCACCGACAAGCTGCCGACCGGCGACTATGCCGGCGTCTACTACTGGAACGGCGCCATCATGCGCTCGCGCCTGCAGAATCCGGAAGTCAAGTTCGGCTATCCGAAGGAAGGCTATCCTGTCTTCATGGACAGCGTCGTCATCCTCAAGGATGCCAAGAACGTCGACAACGCCAAGGCATTCATGAACTTCATCATGGCTCCGGAAAACGCCGCCATGCTGTCGAACTTCGCCAAGTATGCCAACGGCATCAAGGGTTCGGAAGCCTTCATGGACAAGGAAATGCAGGGCGCGCCGGAACTGGTGATCCCCGCAGAACTGGAGAGTGCCGGCGAGTTCCTGCTGAGCTGCGAACCCGACGTGCAGCAGCTCTACACGCGGATCTGGACCGAAGTTCAGAAGTAACCTCGACCCAAAACTAGATACAGAAACGGGAGGGCCAATGGCCCTCCCGCAGGAGGAGCACACCCTGATGACGACGCAGTTTGCCGAGGCCTATGGTTTCGAAAGACGGGACGTGACGCTTGCCAACTGGCGCACGGCCCCTTTCAGCCGCTTCAGCTTCGGCCATGCCGAGGAGGTGGTGCCGAGCGCCAGGATCTCAGCAGGCGCCGAAGAGCCTGAGGGCACGCCGGTGGTCTTCGACCTCATGCGCCAGTCACTCCCTGAGGGGCTTGCCGGTGAGCCCAGTGTCGGCGCCTATCTCGACTATGCCCACACCGATGCCTTCGTCCTGATGAAGGCGGGCCGCATCGTCGCCGAACATTATGCCCCGCATGCCGGCATAGACCAGCGCCACATCGTCTTTTCGATCAGCAAGTCGCTGACCGCTCTGGTGATCGCGACCCTGGAAGCCGACGGGCTTATGGATCCCGACGCCCCGCTCACCAGCCTTCTGCCGGAAGCGGCAGGTTCCGCCTATGGCGACTGCACCATTCGCGACGTGCTCGACATGCGCGTCAGCCTCGCCTTCGACGAGGCCTACCTCAACACCGATGGCGCCTATGCCCGCTATCGCCGCGCGACGCTCTGGAACCCGGCCGATCCGTCCCAGCCGAATGAGACCCTGCTGGCCTTCCTTCTGACGCTGAAGAAAGACGCCCATCCGCATGGCGGCGCACATTTCTATGCTTCACCGAATTCTGACCTTCTCGGCATCCTGATCGAGCGCGCAACCGGCGAACGCTACGCCGATGTCTTGTCGACGCGCCTATGGAAACCGCTCGGCGCAAAGAACCATGCCAGCGTTACCGTGGATGCCGAGGGCACGGCGCGGGCCGCTGGCGGCATCTCGGTCACCGCCCGCGACCTCGCCCGCGTCGGCGAGATGCTGCGCAATGGCGGCAAGGTCGACGGCAAACGCCTCATCCCCGAAACCTGGCTCGCCGACATGCTGACGGCAGGCGACCACCAGGCATGGGTGGATGGCAAGTCCAATTTCTTCCCCAAGGGGCGTTATCGCAGCCAGTGGTACCAGTCGGGTGAGACTGATGGAGCCTTTTGCGCCATCGGCATCCATGGCCAGTGGCTCTACGTCGACCCATCGACGGAGACCACCATCGTCAAGCTCTCCTCCCAGCCCAACCCGCTGGACGACGAGCTGAAACACGACAACTTCGCCTTCTTCCGCGCGCTCAGCGCCTGGACCGCATGAGATCAGAGGAGCCTGAAATGGCAACCACCGCAGACATCATCATCACTAATGGCCGCGTCCTGACCATGGACAGCGCCTCCCCCCGCGCCGAAGCCGTCGCGCTTGCCGGCAACCGAATCATCGCTGTCGGCCCACGATCCGAGATCGAGGCGTTGGCGGGACCTGAGACGCAGACCATCGACGCGAAGGGCGCCACCGTGATGCCGGGCTTCAACGAAGCCCATATGCACATCTTCCCGGGCTCGGTATCGCTGCGCCAGCTGAACCTGCATGGCATCCAGGGCTTCGAGCCCTTGAAGGCCGCAATCCTCGACTATGCGGAAAAGAACCACGATGAGCCTCTGCTGATGGGCTTTTCCGCCGACTATTCGATCATCTCGCTGACCGAACCCTGCACCCGCCATCACCTGGATGCGATCCTGCCGGACCGTCCCTTCATGATGTTCGCGCCCGACCATCACACCGCCTGGGCGAACACGGCAGCGCTCGAGAAGGCAGGCATCCTACAGGGTAAGGATGTTGGCATCGGCAACGAGATCGTCATGGGGCCCGACGGCCTGGCCAATGGCGAACTGCGCGAGGGCAATGCCTTCGGCCCGGTCTCGGCGCTCGCCTCCACAGGCGGCCGCGAGGAACTCGGCATGGTCACAGGCATGGATCCGGAAAATGTCACGCCGGAACAGTTCGCGCTCGACCGCGCCATCCTGAAGGCCGGCCTCGACTATTGCGCTTCCTGGGGCGTCACCTCGATCCAGAATTTCGATGGCAATCACTACCAGCTGCGCCTGATGCGGGACCTGGAGCTTTCGGGCGAGCTCTCCTGCCGTATCCGCATCCCCTACCATATGAAGAACTTCATGGCGCTGGAGGACCTGGATAAGGCAGCCGCGTGGAAGAAGGAGTTTGCCACCGACATGCTGCGCGGTGATTTCGTCAAGGTCTTCATGGACGGCGTGCTCGACAGCCAGACGGCCTATATGCTCGACGGTTACGGCGACCGCCCGGGCTATACCTATGAGCCGCTCTTCACGCCGGAAGCTTTTGATGCCATCGCCACCAAGGCCGATGCGCTCGGCCTGCAGGTCGCCGTGCACGCGATCGGCAGTGCCGCCATCCGCCAGACGCTCGACGGCTACGAGGCTGCGCTGAAGGCGAACGGGAAGCGCGACAACCGCCACCGCATCGAGCATATCGAGATCATCCATCCGGACGACATCCCGCGCTTTGCCACCCTCGGCATCGTCGCCTCCATGCAACCTGTTCACTACCCCGGTGGCACCTGCTTCCCGGCCGAGCCGACGACCTGGAAGATCGGCGAGGATCGCTGGGACGAGGCCTATGCATGGCGGACGATGAAGGAAGCAGGCGCGCCCGTCGTCTTCGCCTCCGACTGGCCGGTCTCCCCCGTCTCGCCCTTCCAGTGCATCCAGGATGCACTGACCCGCAAACCCTGGAAGGATGGTCTGAAAGACCAGCGCTTCTCGCTGATGGAAGCACTTGAAGCCTACACTTCGATCGGCGCCTGGGTGGAGTTCATGGAAGATCGCAAGGGCATGCTGAAGCCCGGCTACCTCGCCGACGTCGTGATCCTCACCAAAGACATCGAAAACGTCGCCCCCGAAGAGATCATGGACACCGTCCGCCCCGCCGTCACCATCTGCGACGGCCACATCACCTTCCAGGCTTGAAGAAAGACACATCCCATGAGCGCCGATCTCGTCATCCACAACGCCCGCATCCTGACCATGGATGACCAGCATCCCCGCGCGGACGCCATCGCCCTCACCGGGAACCGCATCACCGCCGTGGGAAGCGATGCCGAGATCCTTGAGCTCGCGGGACCACAGACCCGCGTCGTCGATGCCGGTGGCGCAACGGTCCTCCCGGGCTTCAACGAAGCCCATATGCACATCTTCGGCGGCTCGGTCGCGCTCGGCGAACTCTCACTCTTCGGCGTGAAGGGCTTCGACGCCCTGTCAAAGGCCGTGCGCGACTATGCAGCGGCCAACCCGGACCTGCCGCTGCTTGTCGCCCAGACGGCAGACTATACCATCCTGTCAGAGAGTGAGCGCGTCACCCGCCACCATCTCGACCGCATCATCGCGGATCGCCCCTTCATGATGGTCGCCCCCGACCGGCATACGGCCTGGGCCAATACCATCGCGCTGGAGAAGGCCGGCATCCTGCAGGGCCGCGATGTCGGCGTCGGCAACGAGATCGTCATGGGCGACGACGGTCTGGCGATTGGCGAGCTGCGCGAAAGCAATGCCATCAGACCCGTTGCGACCATGAGCGTAACCGGCGGTCGAGAAGGCCTCGGCGTCGGCACCGGCGGTGATCCCGAACACGTCACCCCGGAAGAGCGCGCTGCCGATATTGCGGTGCTGAAGAAGGGACTGGCCTATTGCGCCTCGCTCGGCATCACCTCGTTCCAGAACATGGATGGCAATCTCTATCAGCTGGAAATGCTGGATGAGATCGAGAAGACGGATGGCTTGGCCGTTCGCGTCCGCATGCCCTATCACATGAAGAATTTCATGCCGCTCTCCGACCTGGAGGAGAAGGCTGCCGTCTGGAAGGCCCGCTTTGATACGGACAAATTGCGCTGCAACTTTGTGAAGCTGTTCATGGATGGCGTCACCGAAGGCGAGACCGCCGTCTTCGTCGATGACTACGCCCATAAGCCCGGCTGGAAGGGCGAGCCCCTGTTTTCGGGCGACGCGTTTAATGCCGTCGCGACCGAGGCAAACCGCCTCGGCATGCCGGTTGCCGTGCACGCGATCGGTGACGGCGCGGTCCGCATGGTGCTTGACGGCTACGAGGCATCGATCAACGCCAATGGCCGAAAGGACATGCGCAATCGCGTCGAGCATATCGAGGTGGTTCATCCCGACGACATCAAACGCTTTGCCGAAACGGGCACCATCGCCTCGATGCAGCCCACGCATCCGCCGGGCTCCGCCGGCCTGCCGCTCGAACCCTATCTCACCTATATCGGCCGTGAGCGCTGGCCTCTCGCTTTCGCTTGGAAAACGCTGGTGGATGCAGGAGCCACGATCGTCTTCGCGACCGACTGGCCCGTCTCCCCGCTTCCGCCTCTGAGCTGCATCGGCGATGCCATGACACGCCAGCCGTGGGCGGATGATATGCCCGACCAACGCCTGAGCCTTCAGGAGACGCTCGCCGCCTACACCCGGACCAGCGCCTGGGTCGAATATATGGAAGACCGCAAGGGCGTGTTGCAACCGGGCTATCTGGCGGACGTGGTCCTTCTCTCCGGCGACATCGAGGCGACCGCCCCGGCAAGCATCGCCGCGCTTTCTCCCGTGCTGACCATCTGCGACGGCCGCGTTACCTTCGAAGCCGGAGGAGGCCGATGAGCGAGGCAGCGGACGCGACGCAAGAAAAACCGGCGAACGCGCCGGGACGTGGCCGCCCGACAGGCGCCACCCGCAAGGGGCTGGAAACCCGCGTCCGCATCATCAAGGGCGCGAGGGAGGCGTTGGAAGAAGGCGGAATGGAAGCGCTGACGACGCGCCGCATCGCCGCCTCCGCTGGCGTCAAGCTCGCGACACTGCACTACTATTTCGACAGCAAGGAAAGCCTCCTGCTTGCCGTGCTCGAAGACCTGATTGCAGAAATGGATGAGGCCTACCGGCAGGATGTCGCCTTGCCGAAAGCCCCGGAAGACCGGGTGGAAGCCCTGATCCGGGCGAGCTGGCGCTACATCCAGCGCACCCGGGGCAAGCAGATCGCCCAGACGGAGCTGACGCTCTATGCCCTCAGGACCAAGGGCTCCGAGTGGCTCGCGGCCCGTCAGTACAATGCCTATATCGACTTCTACGGCCATCTGGTCTTCGAGGATGACAGCGACGAGGAGCTCCGCCGCATTGGACGAGCCGTCGCCCGCCAGATGCTGATCGGGATCGACGGCATCATCCTGCAGAGCTACGCCCTCGAAGATCTCTCCGCCTCGAATGAGGACATCGAGGCGCTCATCATTGCGATGCGCGGCTATCTCCGCCGTCTCCTGGCAGAGCATGGCAAGGCGCGTTAGCCGAGCTGCCAGATCCGTTTCGCATTACCCGAGAAGAGCTTGTCCTTCTCTTCAATCGTGCATCCATGCAGCAGCGCCTGCGTCGTCGCGACCCAGGTCGGGAGCCCGCCGCCCAGTGTGCAGACCGGCCAGTCCGAGCCCCAGATCGCGCGATCAAAATCGAAGGATGCGATCGTGTGCTCGAAATAAGGCTTGAGGTCTTCGAGCGTCCAGTTCTCCAGATCGCCATAGGCCGGGATGCCGGAGATCTTAACGCGGACATTGTCGCGCTTTGCGATGTCGGTGATCCCGGTCTTCCAGGTGTCATAGCCATGCCCCTTGATGTCGGGCACACCGCAATGGTCGAGGATAAAGGTGACGTCGGGCGCAAGATCGACCAGCGCTTTGGCCTTGTCGATCTGATGCGGCAGCATGCAGAGATCGAAGGTGAGACCCGTGCCTGAGAGCCGCTCTACATTCTCGCGAAACAGCGCGCCTTCCGACACATCATCCGGCACGACATGCAGCACGCGACGAAAGCCTTTGACGAAGGGGTTCGTTAGCTGGGTCTCCAGATAGGCGGCAAAACCAGGATCTTCCGGTCGGCAGGAGGCGATCACCCCACGCAGCATGCTGTCGGGCGCGCGGGACAGCTCCTGAACCATCGCGGTTTCCGCAGCAATATCCTCGGGCGCGACATCGACCTCCATGTGCAGCACCGAGGAGATCCCGAGCCGCCGAGCCTCGCGCGAATAGGTCTCCCAGGTGAAGTCGGCATCAAGCGCCGGCACATCCTTCAGCCAGGGATAGCCGAGCCGATCACGATAGATGAGATGAAGATGGGTATCGATGATCATGACAAGCCCCTCCCAAGGCCGTTGAAACTCAATTCGTGTCGGCCACCTCAGCGCCGAGACCGGCGCCGGCTAGCTCCGAGATCCGCCGTGCTGTTTCTGTCAGCGCCTCGATGGTACGGTTGATATCGGGCGCCTCGGGCGCATTGATGATGGTAATGTAAGGCACGGTCAGCGCGCCCAAGGCCTCGCCATCGGCACTGACGATCGGCGCCGAGAGGTTGACGACGCCAGCCGTCTGCGCGCTCGGCATCATCTCGTAGCCGCGCGCGCGGATCTGGTCGAGCCTGCTGATGAAGGCCTCTGTCATCCGACCTTCGGGACCACCGCTCGCGACGTGTTCTGCCACCATCATCGCCCGCACCTCGGGACTGCGGAAGGCGAGAAGTATATGGCCGGAACCTGTGTCGAACAGCCCCATGCGCGAGCCGACGCGGATCGAGATGCCCCAATAGCCCGGTGCCTCAAGTTGCGCGATGACGACGGGGTGGCCACGGTCGTAAACGACGATATGGTTCTCCTGCCGGGTGATCTCAGCCAATTCACGCATCAGCGGCATGGCGAGCGAGGCCAGCCGCCGCGTCGGCGCATGCAACTGTGCGAGACCAAAGAGCTTGAGCGTCAGCACGTAACGATCGCCATCGAGCCGCGCGACATAGCCGCGCTTCACCAGTCGATCGAGCATCCGGTAGAATTCGTTGGGACTGCGATCGAGCTTCTTGGCGATCTCCGCCTGGCTCAAGCCCCCGTCGACGCCCGCCAAAAGCTCCAGAATATCGAGACCCTTGTCGAGCGCCGGCGCCCGATAGCGGTCCTGATCGAGGTCATTCACGTTTTTCTCTCCCTGAAGTCCGATGACTGACCTTGACGTTCATGAATAAATGTTTTGCATATGAATGATGCTCGCATCGACCGCGGGAATATGCAAGGGTCGAGTGACGAGGGACCGGCTGGAGGAGCCAAGAACATGAACCTTGAAAAGAAGCATGTGCTGGTAACGGCCGCAGGCCAGGGCATCGGCCGCGCCAGCGCCATCGCCTTCGCCCGCGCCGGCGCGACCGTTGTCGCGACCGACATCAACACCGAAGCGCTGGCAAGCCTTAATGGCGAGACCGGCATCACCACGCGCCAGCTCGACGTCCTGAACGACGACGCGGTCAAGGCCGTGGTCGCCGAGACCGGACCCTTCGATGTGCTGTTCAATTGCGCCGGCGTCGTGCATGGCGGAACGGTCCTGGACATGAACGACAAGGATCTGGACTTCGCCCTCGACCTCAATGTTCGCGCCATGATCCGCACCATCCGCGCAGTTCTCCCGGCCATGCTGGAACGCGGCGACGGTTCGATCATCAACATGGCCTCGGTGGCAAGCGCCATCAAAGGCGTACCGAACCGCTTCGCCTACACGGTCACCAAGGCAGCCGTCATTGGCCTCACCAAGTCGGTCGCTGCCGACTACGTGACGCAGGGCATCCGCTGCAATGCCATCTGCCCGGGCACTGTCGAAAGCCCCTCGCTGCAGGACCGCATGCGCGCTCAAGGGGACTACGACGCCGCCCGAGCCGCCTTCATCGCCCGCCAGCCCATGGGGCGCCTAGGCACTCCGGAAGAAATCGCCGACCTTGCCGTCTATCTCGCCGGCGCCACCTACACTTCGGGCCAGGCCTATGCCATCGACGGCGGCTGGACGATCTAATATTCAGGAAGGAACAAGACCATGAAACTGATGCGCGTCGGCCCGCTCGGCCAGGAAAAGCCTGCGATCCTCGACAAGGACGGCAAGGTTCGTGACCTCTCGGCCCATGTGACCGATATCGGCGGCGCCGCCATCTCGCCGGAGGGCCTGGCCCAGATCGCCGCTCTTGACCTCTCCTCGCTGCCGGAAATTGCTGCCGACCGCATCGGCGCCTGCGTTGCCGGCACCGGTAAGTTCATCTGCATTGGCCTCAACTATTCCGACCACGCTGCCGAAACGGGTGCTGCCGTGCCGCCGGAGCCGGTCATCTTCATGAAGGCAACCTCAGCCATCTGCGGCCCCAACGACGACGTCCTGATCCCACGCACGTCGGAAAAGACCGACTGGGAAGTCGAACTCGGCGTCGTCATCGGCAAGACCGCGAAATATGTATCCGAAGCCGACGCCATGGATTACGTCGCCGGCTACTGCGTATCCCACGACGTCTCCGAACGCGCCTTCCAGACGGAGCGCCGGCGGCCAGTGGACCAAGGGCAAGTCCTGCGACACCTTCGGCCCGATCGGCCCCTGGCTCGTCACCAAGGACGAGATCTCCGATCCGCAGAACCTCAAGATGTGGCTCTCGGTCAACGGCAAGATGATGCAGGACGGCTCGTCCAAGACCATGGTCTACGGCGTCGCCCACCTCGTCTCCTATCTCAGCCAGTTCATGAGCCTGCATCCCGGCGACGTCATCTCCACCGGCACGCCTCCAGGCGTCGGCCTCGGCATGAAGCCACCGCAGTTCCTCAAGGCCGGCGACGTGGTGGAGCTTGGCATCGAGGGCCTCGGCACGCAGAAGCAGACGTTCAAGGCGGACGTCTGAGAACGGACACTATCGAAGAACAGTGGACCCCGCCCACGTGGCGGGGTTTTGCGTTTCAGAGCCATAAGCTGCGGCAGGATTTCGACGCGGCTCTGTCTATGTGGACATGGATTGGCGTTCACCTTATCTTGCATGAAGGTATCACCCGGTATTCTGGAGCCACCATGGCAACTTCGCTGAAGATCGATGACGCCTTGAAAGAATGGGTGCAGCAGCTAGCCAACGAGCGCAAACGCTCTGCGCATGGGCTGATGCTGGAAGCTATTGAGCAGTATGTGGAGCGCGAGGAAGCGCGCGAGAACTTCACACGGGAAGCGCTGGCATCGTGGATTGCTTACAAGGAAACCGGCCGCCATCTGACGCTAGATGAAGTCGGCGGCTGGATGGAAACCTGGGGCACAGATGCCGAAAAAGCGGTGCCCGAGTGCCACGAGTAATCGTCACGGAGGGCGCGGCAATCGGGTTAGAGCGTTGCAGACAATTCCTTGCTGCCAGGTCTTCTGAAGCAGCCAGGAAAGCTGCCCAGACGATTATCCAACAATTCAAGCTGCTTCAAACCAACCCGGAAATTGGAAAACCAACAGAACATGCGCCCGAACTCCGGGAGCTGTCCATTACCTTCGGTGCCTCCGGTTATGTCGCGCTGTATCGATACGAGGCGTCGGACGGCACCGTTTATATCCTCGCCTTCAGGCATCAGCGAGAAGCCGGTTACTGACGCTACAACAAGTCTCGTTGCCATCCAAGCAATTCAACCAACAAAAAACCGGGCGTCGCCACCCGGCTTCTATTTTTGAGCGCTGCCTGACAATCCTGGTCGTTCAGATCAAAAACTGTAATTCACGCCAACCCGGAACAGGTGGCTCGAAGGGTCGGACTTGTAGCTGTCAGTCGGGCTGACCGTCCCGACCGGCGAGGTGCGCGACTTGTAGTCGGTATAGAGATACTCAGCCTTGAAGCTCAGCGCTTCCGTCATGGCATATTCGGCGCCGACACCGGCGACATAGCCAAAATATGTCTGCTGGTCTTCGCCCACAATCGCGCCGAGGACCGGGTCAACACCACCCTTGCCACCGGCGACCGCAAGACCACCGGTCACATAGAGCAGCGTCCGGTCGAAAGCGACGCCGACGCGAGCACGCGCCGTGCCCTGCCAGCCGAGTTCGAAATTGCAGTTCTGCGAGGGAAAGCCCGCGCAGGCCTTGTCGCCCTTGATCTTCGCCCAGGAAACGTCGGCTTCGACGCCATAGACCATGTTGCCGTTCTGGACGTTGTAGCCCGCCGTCACGCCGGCAAGCCCACCGCGCAAGGGCGTTTCGGAAAACAGCGTGCCCGAGCCGGTCTGTGTTTCCACTTCGCCGACGGCACCGCCGCCGACAACACCGACATAGCCGCCGCCCCAGTCGTGAATGATATCAGCGACATCGCCCTGCGGCGGCAGCGGCAATGGTGCATCAGATGAATTGAGGTCGGCTGCCGTTGCTGCCGTTGCGATAAGCCCGGCGGAAATGCCGGCAAGAAACACCCTGATGCTCACGAAAACTCCTGCGGTCACACTGGCCACCATCTAAGTGGCTTATGGTTAACGTCCGGTTTTCCTGGCAACCCATGGAAGAAAAAAGCCGGGCGTCACCACCCGGCTTTAATGATTTTGTCTGATCCGAAGCTTACTTGATCAACGGCAGGATGCTGTCGATCGACTTCTTCGCGTCACCGTAGAACATCCGCGTATTCTCCTTGTAGAACAGCGGGTTCTCGATGCCGGAATAGCCGGTGCCCTGGCCGCGCTTGGAGACGAAGACCTGCTTTGCCTTCCAAACTTCCAGAACCGGCATGCCGGCGATGGGCGAGTTCGGGTCTTCCTGGGCAGCCGGGTTGACGATGTCGTTCGAACCGATAACGATGACGACATCCGTCTCGGGGAAGTCCTCGTTGATCTCGTCCATTTCCAGAACGATGTCATAGGGCACCTTGGCTTCGGCGAGCAGCACGTTCATGTGGCCCGGCAGGCGACCGGCGACCGGATGGATCGCGAAACGCACCGTCTTGCCGGCAGCACGCAGCTTGCGGGTCAGTTCAGAGACAGACTGCTGCGCCTGCGCAACCGCCATGCCGTAGCCCGGAACGATGATGACGCTGTCTGCATCGTTCAGCGCATTGGCAACACCGTCGCCGTCGATCGCGATCTGCTCGCCCACGACTTCCATCTGCGGTCCGGTCGTGCCGCCAAAGCCGCCAAGGATGACCGAGACGAAGCTGCGGTTCATCGCCTTGCACATGATGTAGGAGAGGATCGCACCTGACGAACCGACCAGCGCGCCGACGACGATCAGAAGATCGTTCGACAGCGAGAAGCCGATGGCCGCAGCCGCCCAGCCGGAATAGCTGTTGAGCATCGAGACAACGACCGGCATGTCGGCGCCGCCGATGCCCATGATCAGGTGGTAACCGATGAAGAGCGCTAGAAGCGTCATCAGGATCAGCGTCCAGCTGCCGGCACCGTTGAAATAGAGCACCAGCAGGATGAGCGAGCCGAGAGCGGCACCGGCATTCAGCATATGGCCGCCCGGCAGTTTCTTCGCCTTGCCGTCAACCTTGCCCGCCAGCTTGCCATAGGCGACGACCGAGCCGGTGAAGGTGACAGCACCGATAAAGACGCCGAGGAAGACCTCGATCTTGAGGATCGCGATTTCGGTGGCAGTCTTTTCGGCAATCTTCAGGGCAAAACCCGTAAAGGTATCATAGAGCTGCACCTGACCGGCTCCAGCCGCACAGGCGACGGCACTGAGCGGACCGCAGTCGGAAAGTCCGGCCCCTGAGAGCGTGCTGGCAATCCGCCACATCTCGATCTCGGCATTGAAGCCAATGAAGACCGCAGCCAGACCGACCAGCGAATGCATGGCGGCCACAAGCTGCGGCATCTCCGTCATCTGCACGCGCTGGGCAACGACCCAGCCGATACCGCCGCCAATGGCGATCATGACGACCGAGACGAACCAGTTACCGGCGCCAGGGCCGTAAAGCGTCGCGACGACGGCGAGCCCCATGCCGACGATGCCATACCAGACGGCGCGCTTGGCGCTTTCCTGGCCCGAGAGCCCGCCGAGCGACAGGATGAAGAGAACGGCTGCGACGACATAGGCCGCTGTGGTGAATCCGTATTCCATGAGTGTGTCCCCTCCCCTAACTCAAGACTTCTGGAACATGGCGAGCATGCGCCGTGTCACCATGAAGCCGCCGAAGATGTTGATGCCGGCCATCAGGACCGACAGCGCACCGAGGATGATCACCAGGAAGTTGCCGGACCCGATCTGCATCAGGGCACCCAGAATGATGATCGAGGAGATGGCATTGGTGATCGCCATCAGCGGCGTGTGCAGCGAATGGCTGACATTCCAGATGACCTGGAAGCCGACAAAGCAGGCGAGCACGAAAACGATGAAATGGCTCATGAAGCTAGCCGGCGCGTAGAGACCGGCGAGCAGGATCAGCGCACCGCCACCGGCGAGCATCGCCACTTGGTTGCGGGTCTGCGTCTTGAAGGCGGCGATTTCCTGCGCCCGCTTCTCTTCGGGCGTGAGCTCCTTCACCTTCTCCTTGGGCTTGGCAGCCGCAATCGCCTGGATCTTCGGCGGCGGCGGCGGATAGGTAATCTCGCCGTCCTTGGTGACCGTGGCACCCCGGATGACATCGTCTTCCATGTTGTGCACGACCACGCCGTCCTTGGCCGGCGTCAGGTCCGTCATCATGTGGCGGATGTTGGTCGAATAGAGCGTGGACGACTGCGCAGCCATGCGGCTCGGGAAGTCGGTATAGCCGACGATGGTCACACCATTGTCGGAGACGATCTTTTGATCGGGAACGGTCAGGTCGCAATTGCCGCCGCGCTCAGCCGCGAGGTCCACGACGACGGAGCCGGGCTTCATCGCGGCCACCATGTCGGCAAGCCACAGCTTCGGCGCATCCCGGCCCGGGATCAGCGCCGTGGTGATGACGATGTCGATCTCCGGTGCCAGCTCGCGGAACTTGGCAAGCTGCTTTTCGCGGAACTCCGGCGAAGACGGCGCTGCATAACCACCGGTGGCAGCCCCATCCTGGGCAGCTTCGAATTCGAGATAGACGAACTGAGCGCCCATGCTTTCGATCTGCTCGGCGACCTCAGGACGAACGTCGAAGGCATAGGTAATGGCACCGAGCGAAGTCGCCGTACCGATGGCAGCAAGACCCGCGACGCCCGCACCAATGACCAGCACCTTGGCCGGCGGCACCTTGCCGGCCGCTGTCACTCTGGCCGGTGAAGAAACGCCCGAAATTGTTGCCGGCCTCGATCACCGCGCGATAGCCCGCGATATTGGCCATCGACGACAGCGCGTCCATCTTCTGAGCACGCGAAATGCGTGGCACCATGTCCATGGCGACGACCGTCGCACCCTTGGCTTTTGCCTGCTCCAGCAGGGCCGAATTCTGCGCGGGATAGAAGAAGGAGATCAGTGTCTTACCGGGGCCGAGACGGTCGACCTCGGATGTCTCCGGCGGCCGCACCTTGGCAATGATGTCGGCCGTCTCGAAAAGCGCGGCAGCCGTCTCGACCACTGTCACACCGGCGGCGCGATAGGCGTCATCGGACAAGCCGGCGGCCTTGCCGGCGCCGCTTTCGATGACGCATTCATAGCCGAGTTTCTGCAACTGGGTGGCGCTGTCAGGCGTCATCGCGACGCGAGCCTCACCGGCATAGATCTCCCTTGGCGATCCGATCTTCAATCCCATCTCCCTAACTCCGTTCGAACGGGCAAACCTCTGTCCCTCGCCTAAAGTCGAAGGACTCTCCGACGGCGGACACGAGCAGAAGCGAGGTCGCCTGTCTAGTCCAGCTTTCAGGACAAGTGACGGTTTTAGACGATGGCGCCTCGGCTTAAACCGATTTTTGTTGCGCTGCACAAAACAAGACCTTTGTCCGAAGAGGGAACAATTGCGGCAAGTCACTGTTTCTCCATGGAACAATGCAAGGGAGACACGCATGCTACAATGGATCCTCATCCTCCTTCTCATCGCCGCCGTAGCGAGCCTTCTCGGTTTTCGCGGCGTGGCCGGCGCCTCCGCCGGCATTGCGAAGATCCTGATCTTCATCGTCCTGATCGTCATGATCATTGCGCTCTTCACCGGCATTCTGATCGTCGCCTGACATCCGCGAAACAAGACGATAAAGCCCGCCGCAAAGCTCTCACGGCGGGCTATTCGTTTGGCTGGCAGCCCCTGGCAGGCGGCCAGGCTAGATGAAGGGACGGATCCGCGGTTCTCCCGGCGTCCAGCCGGCGATGTCCTCAAGCCCGCGCGCGTCGAGGATCTCGCACCCGCGGTCACGCCACAGGATCAGGCCTCGATCCGAGAGCTTCTTCAGGGTCTTGTTCGTATGCACGATCGACAGCCCCAGCGTATCGGCAAGGTGCGTCTGCGTGATCGGCACATGCCGCTGCCTCTCGTCGACAACGCCGGCCACACGCCCACGCTCGAAGAGGAAAGCCAATAGATAGGAAGCACGCTCCAGCGCCGAACGTCGGCCGACACTCAGCAGGTGCTCGTCAAGGATCGTCTCCTCACGCGCGGCGAGCCAGGTCAGATCGAAGCCGAGGCCGGGATGGCGCTCGAAGAGTGAGAACAGCCGGCTACGTTCGAAGACGCACAGCGTCATCGGCGTCAGGGCTTCGACCGAATGCTGCATTTCCGCCATCACGGCGCCCTGCAGCCCGATCATGTCTCCTGGCACCACATAGTTGAGGATCTGCCTGCGACCGTCTTCGAGGATCTTGTAGCGGAAGCCCCAGCCACCAAGAACGGTGTAGAGATGCGCGCTCTGCGCACCCTCGACCAACACTGTCGTGCCGGGATCGGCCTGCAGCTCGCCCCGCTTGAAGTTGGAGACGAACTCCAACTCGGCCTCCGTGAAGGGCCGAAACTGCTTCATCCGCCGAAGCGGACATTCGTAGCAACTGACGCGAACTGGATTGTGGCGCGGCTCCGGTGCCATGCGATCACCTCGTTTGGCTGCCATCATGTTCCCGGGTGGAACAACCATAGCATCGACATGTCTTATTTAAATGACGGCCATCAGGGGTGGACCCATAAAGCGCGGCTGACAGAAGGAAGTCCCATGAACACATCGCCGCCGCGCGTCCTCATCGCTGAAAACCAATATTTGATCGCGATGGAGGTGGAGCGGATCTTGCAGGAGAGCCTGGTTTGCGATGTGAAAATCACGCCAGTTTCCGGGCTTGCGAATGAACTCTCTGCCGGAGGGTTCGATATCGTCATCATCGACGCGGCCTCTGCCGAACCACTCAATGTGGAGCGGGCGACGCTTGTGCTGTCGGCTGGTGCGATGCCGGTCTTCCTGTCGTCCTATGATCATTTCCCCGATGCCGGCACGATCGTTTCGTCCTACCCCATGCTATCAAAACCGCCGCAGGCAGACGAGCTGGCCGCGGCGGTCGTCGACGCGATGCTTCGCAAGTGGTTAAACAGCGAAGGCCTTCTTGATGACCGCTGAGCTGTGCGCGTCCGGGCCGTAGTCACCTTCGCCGCTCACGCCGAGGATTTCCTGCAGCTTGTTGCGCGCGCGGTTGATGCGGCTCTTGATCGTGCCCACGGCGCAGCCGCAGATCTCGGCGGCTTCTTCGTAGGCAAAGCCTGATGCGCCGACGAGAATGATCGCTTCGCGCTGGTCACTCGGCAACTGGTCGAGCGCGCGCTTGAAATCCTGCAGGTCGAGCGAACCATATTGCTGCGGATGCGTTGACAGCTGCGACGTGAAGATGCCGTCGGTATCGGACACTTCGCGGCCGCGTTTGCGCATCTGCGAATAGAACTCGTTACGCAGGATGGTGAAAAGCCAGGCCTTCATATTGGTGCCGGGCTCGAAATGATCCTGCTTGGCCCAGGCTTTCATGATGGTGTCCTGAACCAGGTCGTCCGCTACATGGTGACGACCCGTGAGCGACACAGCAAAGGCGCGCAGGTTCGGGAGCGCGGCCAGAAGATCGCGCTTGAAGGCTCCGTCGGTCGACTTGTCGGCAACGGTCATCGAGCAGCGTCCTTCATGCGAGTGTCATCGCCGGCCTGGCGCTCTGCCATATCCAGCCGTTCGAGAAGCTGGAGAAACCGTTCCGGTATCCCCTCCTCCTGCACAGACTGATAATATTCCCGCAGTTGCGCCGAGACGCCAGGATGAAAGGCGCCCGTTCCAGGCAGACCGTTCGAAACCGGCGCTTTCTTTGAATGTTCTGTCATTGGGTCCAACGGGTTTGAAAGAGTGTCGCCTGACAACGCCGCGATCCCCATAAGGTTCCACGCGACATCAGATTTTTTAGCCGTCTTTTCGATGGCTGTCGAAGGCGCTCTCGAAGCCGTGATCGGCATGGAACAAAGTCATGAAATCGACGTTTTCCAGCCATCGAAACTCGGAGAACCAAAATGCTTTATTACGCTCTCGTCTTCCTCGTCGTCGCCCTGATCGCTGGCGTTCTCGGCTTCGGCGGTATCGCTGGCGCCTCTGCCGGCATCGCCAAGATCCTGTTCGCAATCTTCATCATTCTCTTCATCATCTCGCTCGCGATGCGCCTGTTCCGTAGGGCGTAACGGGAAACCGGAAGCGGATACAAAAAAGGCTGCGCTGAGAGGCGCAGCCTTTTTTCGTTTGGAATGATCGGGCGAAGAACTATCAGAGAATGATCCAGACCATGACCGCGATCAGCAGGCCCAGCATGATCAAGAGAGTGGTGACCGTGAAGGAACCATAGCGGGGCGGAACCTGCGATTCCAGATCCTGATCAAGGCCGGCTTCTTGTGCCAGATGCCGGTTCTGCGCATCGATTTCGGACGACGGCTGGCGGTCATGGGTGGAGGGGCTCATTCGACGGCTCCATAGCGATCAGCAGGGATCGGTGCGATCAGGGCCTGCGCCTCTGCCGGACCGGCGGTGACGACCGGGGCGTCGAGAGCAGCAAGCTTGCCGGGATCGATCGTTTGGCGAATATCGCGACCTGCAACCAGATCGGCACTGACGGGGAAGCAATCACCATAGATGATGTCCGCCATCGCCCGAGCGCGGCGCAGTTCTTCCGGCAAGGCCTGATAGCAAGCCTGATCCGTTTCATAAGAAATCACGGCGACCGGATCCTGAAGACAGGTGGTGTCTTGGGGATGGCAGGCCACGATGACCAATAAGGCAGCCATACTGTTCATGCTCAGTCTCCGTGTTACTGGAAGGTTAACGCGGAGACTTGATCGATGTTCCGGGAATTCGGCGCCTGCTAGGCGGAGCGCAAGATCAGGAGCGTATCAGCTCATGAATATAGTGAAGTTTGGCAATGACGGGCTCTGACAGGACGAAGGGGTAAAGGTCCTGCTGACCCATGCTGCGGTTGATGCTGTTGATGGCAAGCGTCAGCGGAACCCAGGCACGGATAAGCGCCTCTGCGCTGCCGGCACTGTAACTGTCGAAGGTCCTCTTCAACTCGATCGCAGGCACATCAGCCTCGACATCAGGGCTCGTTCTGAGGCCGAAGGCATCGGCAGTATCAAGCGCATCCACCATATGGAAGTAATGCGCAAACGTTTCTGCGAAGTCTTCCCAAGGGTGGCTGGCGGCATAGGCGGAAATGAAAGTATTCTCCCAGCCGGGAACAGGACCTTCGGCGTAATGGCGCTTCAGAGCTTCGGAATAGTCAATCCGCTCGTCACCGAAGACAGCACGGAATTCCTCGAAAGCGCCTCGGTCACGCACCAGGACGTTCCAGTAGTAATGGGCAACCTCGTGGCGGAAATGCCCGAGCAAAGTGCGGAAAGGTTCGCCCAGCGCCACACGACGGGCCTCCCGCTCTGCGTCGGAGCCCTCGGCGATGTTGAGCGTGATCAGGCCCTCGGCATGGCCGGTCAGCACCGGCCCCTCCCCATCGGGAGCAGCTGGGTCGTCAGCCAGAAATTCAAAACCGAGCCCCCGTTCCGGATCTGCAGTGCGGGTGACGAGTGGCAGACGGAACCTCAGCAGCGAATAGAATAGGCCGCGCTTGGCAAGCTCGATCCGCTGCCAGTTGTGCAGGTTCTCCGGCACGGAGAGATCAGGGATGGTGACATTATGCCGGCACGCGACACAGAAGCCGCTGTCGTCGCCATCATCTGCAAGCCAATTGCAGCCGCCCATCGCGGCATTGGCGCACGGGTTGACCGGGACCGGTTCCGTCTGGCCTTGATCGAGAATATGGGTGCCCGAGGCATCGAGCGCGACCATGTCGAGGCTGGCTGCCCGGAACGCCAGCCGTGCCCCGCAAGTGACGCAGCCGTCGTTTTCGAAATGCACGACATTCGTACAGTTGCTGCAACTGAACAGGCGCATGATCTCGTCTTTCTATGGGGGCGACACCGGAGTGTCGGAGGGGTCAGTCGAAGATCTCGAGCGGGAACCGAAGCATGTAGCGAACCTGCCCATTCTCAAGTTTGTGGGTGGCCTCGCCGTTGACCGAAGAGGGAACGACGCGCTCAAGCACGGTGCTGCCGAAACGGGCCGCTTTCGTTTCCTCGCCAACCTGCGCAGTGAATGGCTCGTTCCAGCCAATCTCGACAACGGGACCATCCGGTGTATCGATCTTGCGGCAGGTCACCTCAATCGGCAGACGCCGCTGCAAGAAATCGCCGTGGCTGACGGCATTCACGACCAGTTCATGCAATGCGAGGCCAATATGCAGCGAAGCGTTCGGTGTCAAAAGCACATCGTCGCCGGAGACGTGAACCAGATCGGCATTCTCCTGCACATAGCGATCGACCTGCTGTTTCAAGAGGTCGCGGAAATAAGCGCCGCGCCAGCTCGAGTCGGTGATCAGGTCTTGCGACTGCGACAGCGCATGAAGCCGGCCTCGGAATTTTCCGAGGAACATGTCCAGCGTGCCGGAGTAACGCGCGGTCTGGGAAGCAATGCTCTGGATGATCGCAAGCAGGTTCTTGGAGCGGTGGCTCACTTCGCGCAGCAGCGCCCTCAACAGACGCTCACGCCGACGATCCTCGGTCCGGTCGATCACCACGGTGATCATGTGCAGATCATTATCTGCCATTTCCACCATGCGGCACCGGAACTCGAAGAAGGTATCGTCGCCCGCCTCGATTTCCAGCTCGACCCGATCACCGGCATTCACGAGACCCGACTTCAGCTCCGCAAGCTTCTGTCCGATCTCGGGCCCGAAGACCGTATCGTCAGAAGGTTTGCTACCAGCCGGCAGACGCCACCGCGCGGGAAGCGAGGTGATGCAGACATAGGTACCATCCTTGTCCTGAAGAATCAGGCTGGCGCCCATGTCAATGAGCGCGGTTATGAAGAACTCCCGCAGCTGCTCATCGCCGCGCTGAGGTTCAAACCATGTCAACCGATGTACCAATTGTCCTGCTCCGCCGTTGATCGGCACCCCGGACCGGCACTCGCGGCCGGCCCCATTTCTCACTCTATCCTATGCCCATCTGAGCGGGATCAGACTTGCTCGGCCACGCGCTCGTTGAAGAAAAGCGCCTGGCTGATCAGAGCCTTGACCATGTCGGGGTTGAACGGCTTGGTCACCAGGAAGGCCGGCTCCGGACGTTCGCCGGTCAGCAGACGTTCCGGGAAGGCAGTGATGAAGATAACCGGGATGGTATCGACCTTCAGAATGTCGTTTACCGCATCGATGCCCGAGCTGCCATCCGCAAGCTGGATGTCGGCCAGAACCATCTTCGGGCTCGTGCGCTTGTAGAGATCAACGGCTTCGGCATGCGTGCGTGCAATACCGGTAACGCGATGACCCAGATCTTCGACCATCTGTTCGATGTCGAGCGCGATCAGCGGCTCGTCCTCGATGATCATGATGTCCGTTGCCACCTGGCGGGAGATCTCCATCGAGGCTTCGTTGAAGAGCACGTTGAATTCCGCTTCGCTGACGCTGAGCACGTTGGCGGCCTCTGCCGTGGTGAAGCCTTCAACCGTGATCAGGAGGAATGCATGGCGCGCGCGTGTCGGAACGGCCGCAAGGTTGGCGGCAGCGCGCTTTTCCCAGGCGAAGGGCGAGGTGATCTGCGGCAGCTCCACCTTGGTAGAATCATAAATGACGACAAACAGCTTGTAGAGCGCGACGCGATCATCGCCGGTGGCCGGAAAAATCGAGATATCGGCGATCAGAGCCTCAAGGACCGCAGCGACATAGGCATCGCCTGATGTCTGCGAACCAGTGACGGCGCGCGCATATCGCCTCAGATACGGAAGATGGACGGCAACGCGGGCAGTAAGGGACATGCAGTTCTCCAATCAGTATGGAATTCGGTGCGGACTCGGCTGAGAACGCGGGGCTTACAAAAAAGTTCCATCTCCCCAGGAACTTTTTTGCATCCGAAATCTTATAGGAGTAATTCTCATTTCGCCTAGGGAAACGATGGAACTGGAACAAAATGGCTGAAGGCCCCGCGGACAAACCGGCTAAACCGAAAAAGCTCCCCGCAGCGCGACGCCAGAACGACAATGCGTTGATCGCCACCAAGCTGCGTGGCTACTACGACAGCATCATCGAAGAAGGCACCCCTCCTCATTTTCTGGACCTCCTCGAGCGGCTGCAAGACGCAGAAACCAAAGCGAAGAAATAGGCAAGCCATCGCCGAAAGCCAGAGCTCGAAGCACTGGCATTCGACATTCACGTGATATCAATCATCCCGTCCATCCCGACCGACGCCCTGCATCTTCGCAACGCCAAAGACGAGCGCGGCGATTGCGGCAGTGGTCAGCAGGGATCGCCCCTTCATCAGCGCGGGAACACCGGCCAGCAATTGCAGGGTCATCGGATCAGGCAACTGCGACTTCGCGGCACGACGTCGTGCCTCCATGCGCCGCTCGGTCGCCTTGTTCATCGACTGGACGATCAGGATGACGATGAGACCGCACAGGGCAGTGACGCCCGCGACGATGAGAGCGGCATAGATCGCGCCGAACTCGCTGGAGAGATAGAAACCCAAGGCCAGAAGCAGAGCCACATAGGCCGTGAGTGCCAGAACGCCGACAATCGCGCCCCCGATGAGGGAGCGCGTGATGCGAGTGGCGGTCGGCTGCACCCGACCGAAGGCGAGAATGCCGAGTTGTCTAAAGAGCGGCAGCATGATCAGCGCCGCGTAAGCAGTGCGAGCACGTAACCGACGCCAGCCGCGATGGCGAGCGACTGGAACGGACGCTGATGCACATAGGCCTCCAGCTCATCTTCGACATTTGCAATGCTCTCACGCGCACTGTCGACATATTGCTGCGAGGTCTCGCCTGCCTGGCGGATCTTGCTGCTGCCGAAGGAGGCAACCGTCTGCGTCAGTGCCGCGATATCCCGGCGAAGCGCTTCCAGATCGGCCTGCACGTCGCTTCCGGTGGCACCACCGACAGAATCGGTTTTCGCCTCGATCCGGTCGGCAAGCTCGTTCGCCTTGTCCTCGATGTCATTCTTGGAGGCGCTCGGTACCTGGGCCATGGGGATCTCCTTCACTCGTTCTTCGATTGCGTTTCGCATAAAGAACGTCGGGCAAGAGCGAGTGTTCCACCGGTCCCGATATATTCTCACGTGCCGCCGGCACGCCCCGACGAGGCCATCGCCATCAGGCAATGGGGACGGAACTTCTCCGACAAACCGGCGTTTTCGGATCCGAGGACACCGAGCCTCGACCAACACCAGACACGGGAGAACACCGATGAATTGGAATCAGATCGAAGGCAATTGGGAGCAGTTCAAGGGCAAGGCCCAGACCCAGTGGGGCAAGCTGACCGGTGACGATCTCGACGTCATCGCCGGCAAGCGCAAGGAACTCTCCGGCAAGATCCAGGCTGCCTATGGCAAGACCCAGGAAGAAGCAGATCGCGAGATCGACGACTGGATGACCCGAGGCTAAGACCGTCAGGTCTAGAAGCTACCCAGACCCGGAAGCACCCGCTTCCGGGTTTTCGTTTGCCTGAACTCAGGCAGCCGTCGTCGTCGCCCCGTAGGTCACGCCCTTTTCCTTCAGCCAGCGGCGATAGGCGATCGACGAGGCATCCGCGCGGGTCGGGATTTCCTTGCGCGGCTCAAGCGGCAGAAGCACCGGCCGCTGATTTTCCAGAATGATCCGGTCCTGAAGGAAGATCATCTGCTGGAAATGAATGAGCTCAGTCGTCGTCGAGACATCGTCGATCAGATACATGATCGGATGCGCCCGGCAGCGGCCCGGATCGAGCGGTTGGACGAAGAGGCCGATGACATCCCAGCGATTGGTAGCGTTGGGGCATGTCTTGTAAAGGATCGTCGTGAACGGCGTCATCACCCGATACATGTATTGCGTGGTGATCCCGTCGGTCGCAGACAGCGCCGCCTGCGGCTGGAAGAAGGTGCAGTTGGTCGCCCAGACCTCGTCCTCGTCGCGCCGGATTTCGACATCATAGCTCTGCACTTCCGTATGCGGCTCAGCCCCCAGAACATCCGTATGCACGAAGGGGAAATGCGCCATGTCGAGAAAGTTCTCGACGATGCGAAGCCCTGACGCTTTTACAGTCACGACTCCGCAGGGCACGTAGCGCCGGTCCGGCTCGTCGGCCTCCGGCAGCGGAAAGATCTCGCGCTCGGGCTGGCCCAGCGTCGCCCAGAGAAAGCCGAAACGATGGCGCAGCGGCAGCGGCTCGGCCCGCCCATCGGCAAAGACCTCGATCACCCCATCCGCTTGTCTGATGACGGTGAGATCCGTCCCGAGCAGCCGGTTGTGCGATCGGCCTACCGGGATCACCGCCTCGGTATCGAGTACATACCACTGATCAAGCGACGCCTTGTCGATACCGTTCTGCATAATCCGTCTTTCCTCTGGAGCACGGGAGAAACCACTTGAACCCCCATCTCGTCGCCCGCTAGATTGCCCAAAAATTAGAGCGCGCACAATTGCAAGGCAACACTGATCCCCATCCGATGACGGCAAAGGCCGACCAGATGACCGTCGGCTTCACCTTTTCCGGAAGGCTGGAGCCGCAGGGCTTCATCGCGTTTGCCGAACATCGCGCAGCGCGCCTGTCGCTCGGCCTGAAGATCGCGGCCTGCGACCATGAACACTGTCGCCTGACGCTGTCTGGGCCGGAAGCCCTGATCGATGCCTTCGAAATGGCTGTTAGTCTCGGCCCCTATGACAGCATCGTGCTCGACGTGACGAGATTCCAAACCGACGAAGACCTGCCCGCAAAGGCCGCATCATGACATCAGCCAATCCCTGGATCCCCGTTGCTCTCTCCGCCGACATCGAAGCCGGCACCTCTGCCGGAACGCTCGTCAACGGCGAGGAGCGCGTCGTCTGGCGTGACGACAAAGGCGCGGTCCATGTCTGGGAGGACCGCTGTCCGCATCGCGGCATGCGCATGAGCTTCGGCTTCGTGCGCGGCGACCACATCGCCTGCCTCTATCACGGCTGGCGCTACGACACCGGCGGCCAATGTCGCTACATTCCGGCGCATCCCGATCTCGAGGTGCCAAAGACGATCAAGGTTCCGACCTTCGCCGCGATCGAACGCGCCGGCATCGTCTGGATGGCACCGGAAGGAGCGGATGCAGCGGACCTCTCGACGCTTCCCCAGACGGCTCAGGCCGTTCGGAGCCTGTACCTGGACATGACGGCGCAAGCGGCTCTTTCGGCGGTGACTTCAGCGCTGCCGGAAGGCTACAGCGTGGGCGCAACCTCAGCCTCAACGGCGACACTGCAAGGAAACGGCACGACCGTGCTGATCGCCGCCCAGTCCCGGGACGCCGAGCGCTCCGCACTCCACGTGACCGTCACCGGCGACATCTCGACCACCACCCGCCGCAGCCTCACGCTCTGGGCAACCGACCTCCGCAATCGCCTCGAAGCCCTGATGATGGAGGCCGCGTGATGATCAAGCTTTACGACTACCACCTCGACGAAAACGGCTTTCGCGTCCGCCTGCTGCTCTCCATGCTTGGCCTCTCCTTCGAGACGGTTGCCGTCGACAAGGCGCCGGGCCGCGAGCAGGAAAAGCCGCATATGCTGGCGTTGAACCCGACCGGCACGTTGCCGATCCTTGAAGACGGCGACGTCAGGCTGTTCGGCACCGCTGCGATCCTCGCTTATCTCGTCCGCGCCCATGCGCCTGACAGCCCTTGGCTGCCCGCCGATGGCGCAGACTTCGGACGCGTCCAGCAATGGCTGGGCTTTTCCACCCGCGAACTGAAGCCCGCAATCGACGCCCGCGAGGCGGCTCTCTTCACCTCCGAAGGCGCCAGCGACAGCGACCTCAGCGCCGCCCGCAAAGCCTTCCGCATCATGAACGACCATATGACGCTCAGGCAGATCGAAGGTTTTGACTGGTTCGTCGGCAACTCCCCGACGCTGGCCGATCTCGCACTCCTGCCGAGCTTTGCGCTTTCCCGTGACTGCGGCATCGACCATGACGAATACCCTGCCCTTCGCCGCTGGCTGCGCCGTTTCCGCGCGCTTCCGGGCTTCATCACCATGCCGGGCGTACCGGATTACCACTGACCTGCCTTGCTGGCCGAAAGCCGCTCGGCTAGGTCGATTGCAAAGCAGGGAGGTCCGCCATGATCCGCATCGTCTTTCTCGACCGCGACACGCTGTCGCCGGAGACCGTGGTCCGCGCGCCCTCGATGCCGCATGAGATGGTGGTCCATGCACGGACCGCACCGCATGAGGTTGCGGAGCGCATCCGCGACGCCGATGTGGTGATCACCAACAAGGCCGCTGTCCGTGCGGAGGCTCTCGCCGGCGCCACCAAACTCAAGCTGATCGCCGTCTCTGCCACTGGCACCGACATTGTCGACCTCGCGGAAGCCAAGGCGCGCGGCATCGCCGTCTGCAATATCAGGAACTACGCCAAACACACGGTCGCTGATCGGCACCTTCGCGCTGATGCTGGCCTTCGGCATCATCAGCCAGATCGCCTCGGTCATCGAGGGCCGGTGGCAGCAGGCCGCGCAATTCTGCTATTTCGATTATCCCATTGCAGATCTCGGCGGCGCAACGCTCGGCATCATCGGTCACGGAACACTTGGCCAATCCGTCGGGCGCATTGCAGAGGCCTTCGGCATGACGGTGCTCGCCGCTGGTCGTCGCGGCGCAACCGAGCTGAAACCCGGCCAGAGGGCTTTCGACGAGGTCCTGAAGCGCGCTGACGTGATCACCCTCCACTGCCCGCTGACACCGGAAACGCGCGGCGTGATCGGTGCGCGCGAATTCGCCCTGATGGAACGCCGCCCGCTGCTCATCAACACCGGTCGCGGCGGTCTCGTCGATGAACTGGCGCTGGAAAAGGCCCTTGATGCCGGCCAGATCTCCGGCGCCGCCTTCGACGTCACCGATGGTGAGCCGCCCGCAGCAGACAGCCCGATGATGCGGATCGCGTCACGCGAAAACGTCATCCTCACCCCGCATGTCGCCTGGGCAAGCCGCGAGGCAATCCAGGCGCTGGCCGACCAGCTGATCGAGAACATCGAGCTCTTTCTCGCCGGCACGCCGCGCAATCTCGTGACCTGATTCCGCTAAGGCAGTCTAAGGCTATCGTGTAGGGATACCCCCCTCTGTCACTGCGTGACATCTCCCCCACAGGGGGTGAGAGCGGAGCGCCGCGTTTGCCGATCCCTTTGCGGCGCCAACGGAATGAGAGCGGGCCGGCGGTTCAGCCAGTCTCCCCCTTGTGGGGGAGATGGCCGGCAGGCCAGAGGGGGTCCCTTCCCTATGCGAGATCCCAGCCCTTGCCCTTTCGCCACGACGCATATCTAACTCTCTCAAAAGACAGGGAGGACGGCATGCGGTATCTTGAGGCGGACTATCGGGGCGGAGAAATCCTGACGGCGAAAAAGGGCGCAATCGGCCTGATCGCCCTCAACCGGCCGCGTGTGCTGAACAGTCTCTCCCACGACATGGTCCTGCATTTCGGCAAGGCGCTCGATGCCTTCGAGGCCGACCCGCAAGTCGCAGCAGTCCTCGTCACCGGCGAGGGTGAACGCGGGCTTTGCGCCGGCGGCGATATCAGGATGTTCTACGAAAGCGGCAAGGTCGGCGACGGCAAGGCCTCGGAATTCCTCAAGGCCGAATACCGCCTGAACGCCCGCATCGCCCGCTTCAAAAAACCCTATGTCGTCGTGATGGACGGCATCACCATGGGCGGCGGCGTCGGCGTCGCCAGCCATGGCAGCCACCGCATCGTCACCGAAACCACGAAACTCGCCATGCCCGAAACCGGCATCGGCTTCTTCCCCGATATCGGCGCCACCTGGCTCTTGTCCCGCGCAGCCGGCGAACTTGGCACCTGGATGGGCCTGACTGGCGAGGCGGTGAACGGCGCGGATGCCATCACCGCAGGCTT
Organism: Allorhizobium sp.; assembly: GCA_965283865.1. Taxonomy (GTDB): domain Bacteria; phylum Pseudomonadota; class Alphaproteobacteria; order Rhizobiales; family Rhizobiaceae; genus Allorhizobium. Next base: position 1,387,118 of record CBDIQA010000001.1, on the reverse strand, counting down.
TGCCGACTGGTATGTTCCGCAGGACCGGGTCGCCGAGCTGCTGGAGCGGATCGCCGCCCTGCCCGCACCCGCTCTCGGGGCAACGATGGCCTCGATCATCCGCGATTACACGGTGGACGGCCCGACCGGCATCTTTTCCGAAGGCCGCGACATGATCGACCGCTGCTTCGCCTTCGACACGGTGGAGGAGATCATCGCCGCCCTCGAAAAGGAACAGTCCGACCTCGCCTCAAGAACGCTTGCCGCCATGTGCGCCAAATCCCCGACCAGCCTGAAGGTGACGCTCAGGATGCTGCACGAGGCCCGCCGCTCGAGGGACCTCGAAACCTGCCTCGAACGCGAATTCGCCGGCACCCTCCAGGTGGTGAAAGTCCCCGACTTCTACGAAGGCATCCGTGCTGCGATCATCGACAAGGACAGGAACCCGAAATGGTCCCCGGCGACGCTGGAGGGGGTGAAACCGGAGAGTGTCGAGGCGTTCTTTGTGGCAAGGGATGAGCGGTTGTTTGGGTAGGGGCTGAGATGCCTAGAGTTCGCGACCGACGAGCGGTGAGTCCATATGCTCGCGGACAGAAGCGTTGAGCTGGGTCAAGTGATCCGCGCCGACCAAGAGTTCGGCCAGGGTATACCGTCGGGTTGGGCGGGCAACCGGCCGACCGATCAAGACACCATCCTGCGCATTGAACATGAGAAGGTCATCGGGCTCCACATTTAAGCACCGCAGGAGTGCGGCAGGGATGCTAAGAATAGCCGATTTCCCTTATCTGCCGATCTGACTCTTGAAGTCCATGAAGCTCTCCAATTGCGCCGCTCGATATGGTCGCTTCTCGACTAGCCGCTACATGCTGAAAGCAACAAATGACGGTGATCGTCGCGCGCGGTGGGTCTGAGGTATCTACCCCTTTGAGCAAATTGCGAGCATTCGTGTAAGACTGCACAATGTTCAGCGGGGCCGTATATAGACGTTATAGTTAGCCAACCATCAGTTCCGTGGATTCTATCGGCCTTTGAGATTGCATCTGATTTCGCGAGAGGGCGACAAATGCAAGCCATCGCAAGGTGTCGGCTTTTTTATTTGCCTTCACTATTTCGATCGCTTTAGCAAAACCATTTGCTGGTGGCATAATACTTAGAGCAGCGCTTTTTAGCATTTGCACTGGCGCCTGCACCAAGCTTGTCTTCGCTACATATTTTCTGATTCCGGCGTCAGTTAAATCAGTGATCTTCTGATTTATTTCGTGTTCAATATTTTGAATTTCTTGATTGTCCAGTCTACTGGTGTTGCCAGAAACCCATCTTCTAAAGTCCTTCAGAAGAGGGTCGGCCCTCATTTCGTCGATGACTGGATGGTAGGGGCCTTTTACTGCAGCGTAATCGTACGTTGAGTTAACGTTGATAAGGCGCTCCGACAGTTCGATGTTGGAAAAATTTATTCCGTCAGAGGTCGTGTCTATTGCGCCAAAGGGGGTCCAAATAGCTTTTGATGTTCGTGGGTTCAAAACAATTTCTAGGCCAGTAAGCTTCAAGTTGGCCAAAATAACCAAGTCTATTGCTAATTGGATGGTGGCGGAATTTGCTTGCAGCTGCAGCCCCAGCGCATTGAGACCATGTGTGTGATTATCGACTGCTCCCATTGTGAAACGTCTCGGTAAAGTTTCCCGAATATCAATATAGCCCTCTGAAGAGTATAGCTTCTCAGCTTCATCAATCGCTTCGGCAAGAAGGCGAGCTTCTTGTTCAATTCCGCCACCTTGATCGACTCGTAGAGCGCTCTCTTGAAGAAAACGAACGTAAGGCAATTTTCTCATACTTTGTGGACAGAGACTTTCACAAGCAAACCAAATCTCATCATACAACAGCATCAGCGCCGTCGCACCATACAGTACAGGGTTAGGGGAGCTTCGAGTATCACTCTTGGCTCGCTTCGCCTGATTGCGATAGTCGTAACCAATACAGGTACTAAATCCGACAAATGCTCGTTTCATTCAGACCCCGTTCACTAAAGACGCGCCTGCTCATCACAACATGTTGAGCTACGTTATCCGACATCAAATGCAACACAAATTTGCAGTCAAGTTCTGAGACCTCATGCTGCATGACTGCAAGCCAGAATGACCGCCTCCGGCCCGCAGCCGACGATGCACTCGGACTCAATCCAATACAAATCCCTCACTCAATCTCATACGGCATCGGGTTCCGCACCCTGTGATCCACCACCAGCTTCCTTTTCAGCGGCGGCACGGCGCGGCTGGTGCATTTGATGCGTTCGCAGATGCGGCAGGAGATGCCGATCGGGTCGAAGGCGCCGCGGTTGGAGAGGTCGAGGTCGTCGGCATAGACGAAGGCGCCGGCATAGGAGATCTCACAGCCGAGCGCCAAGGCATAGCGCGGATTGGCGGCGCGGAAGCCGGCGGAGCCTTTTGATACCTGGGTCGCGATGCAGAGATAACGCACGCCATCGGGCGTCTCCGCCGTCTGGCGGATGATCCGGCCCGGCGTCTCGAAGGCCTGATGCGCATTCCACAGCGGACAGGCCGCACCAAAGCGGGCAAATTGCAGGCGCGCCGCACTGTGGCGCTTGGTGATATTGCCGGCCCGGTCAATGCGGGCAAAGAAGATCGGCACGCCCTTGAGGCCCGGCCGCTGCAGCGTCGAGAGACGGTGGCAGACCTGTTCGAGCGAGGCCTCGAAACGGGCGGCGAGCAGCTCGATGTCGTGGCGCAGATCCCGCGCGGCGGTGAGGAAGCTGCGATAGGGCAGGATGAGCGCGCCGGCGAAATAGTTGTAGAGCCCCATGCGACAGATCTCGACCGCCTCTTCGCTGCGGAAATTGGCCTGTTTCAGCACCTGGTCGATCTTGGTGGCCGCCGTGAGCTGGGCGATCTGGATGGCGATCTGGAAATCGCGGGTCGGAGCCGAGGCATAACGGCTGACGGTGAGGATCCGCCCCACCGGATCGAAACGCCTGATCGCCTCGTCGCCCGCCTCGCCGCGCACCACGCGCACGCCATGTTTCGCTTCGAGATGGCCTGAAAGAGCCGCGTAATTCTCCCCCTCCCCGAGCTTCAGCTCTGTCGCCAGCTGCTCGGCGGCGAGGTCGAGATCGTGGATGTAGTTGTCGACGAAGTGGAAGAAGTCGCGCACCTCGTCGTATGGCGTCACCTCCTGGCTGGGGGCGGCGCCCAGCCGGTCGTCGAGGCTCGCCAGTTGCTCATTGCCGCGCCTGTAGGCCTGGTGGGCGGCAATCAGCGCATGGGCAAAACCGGGCGCGTTCTGGGTGACGAGCTTCAGCTCCTGCAGGCTCGGCGAATAAGTCTCGAACAGCGGATCGGAGAGCGCCTCCGTCAGCGCCGAGAGGAGCCGGTCGTTTTGGCCAGACGACAGCTCGGTGATGTCGATGCCGAACTTTTCCGCCAGTGACAAAAGCACCGAGGCCGAGACCGGGCGCTGGTTGTTTTCGATCTGGTTGAGATAGCTGGTGGAAATGCCGACCATGTCGGCAAACTGCGCCTGGGTGGCCCCGTTTGCCTGGCGGATGTCGCGGACCTTGCGGCCGATGAAGAGTTTCCCGATGGCCATTTCGCAAATTCGCAATTTTCACTTTGCAAATTCATAAATCCACAGATGCACCTGTTCAACCGTTTTCTTCTGCGGCACAGTGGAATAGGTGTCACATCAAGGCTTAAGAGCCAGAAGACCATTCGGGAGGAAGCATGTCGACGATCCTGGACCAGCTCGAAGCGCGCCGCGCGGAGGCCCGCCGCGGCGGCGGCGAAAAGCGCATTGCCGCCCAGCACGGCAAGGGCAAGCTGACCGCCCGCGAGCGCATCGAGGTCCTGCTCGACGAAGGCTCATTCGAAGAATACGACATGTATGTCACGCATCGTTGCGTGGATTTCGGCATGGCAGACCAGAAGGTGCCGGGCGACGGTGTGGTCACCGGCTGGGGCACGATCAACGGCCGCCAGGTCTATGTCTTCTCCCAGGATTTCACCGTGCTCGGCGGCTCGCTGTCGGAAACCCATGCCCAGAAGATCTGCAAGATCATGGATATGGCGATGAAGGTCGGCGCACCGGTCATCGGCCTAAACGATTCCGGCGGTGCCCGCATCCAGGAAGGTGTGGCCTCGCTTGCCGGCTATGCCGACGTCTTCAAACGCAATGTCGACGCCTCGGGCGTCATTCCGCAGATCTCCGTGATCATGGGTCCCTGCGCCGGTGGCGCCGTCTATTCGCCTGCGATGACCGACTTCATTTTCATGGTGCGTGACTCGTCCTACATGTTCGTCACCGGCCCCGATGTGGTGAAGACCGTGACCAACGAGATCGTCACCGCGGAAGAACTGGGCGGCGCCTCGACCCACACGAAGAAATCCTCCGTCGCCGATGGCGCCTATGAAAACGACATCGAAGCGCTGGAACAGGTCCGCCTGCTCTTCGACTTCCTGCCGCTCAACAACCGCGAAAAGCCGCCGGTCCGGCCCTTCCATGACGATCCCTCGCGCATCGAGATGCGGCTGGACACGCTGATCCCTGACAGCTCCAACAAGCCCTATGACATGAAGGAGCTGATCTACGCACTGGCCGACGAAGGCGATTTCTTCGAGATCCAGGAGGCCTTTGCCAAGAACATCATCACCGGTTTTATCCGCATGGAAGGCCAGACGGTTGGCGTCGTTGCCAACCAGCCCATGGTGCTCGCCGGCTGCCTGGACATCGATTCATCGCGCAAGGCCGCCCGCTTCGTCCGCTTCTGCGATGCCTTCTCGATCCCGATCCTGACCTTGGTCGACGTGCCCGGCTTCCTGCCCGGCACCGCCCAGGAATATGGCGGCGTCATCAAGCACGGCGCCAAGCTGCTGTTCGCCTATAGCCAGGCAACCGTACCGATGGTCACGCTCATCACCCGCAAGGCCTATGGCGGCGCCTACGACGTCATGGCCTCCAAGCATATCGGCGCCGACGTCAACTATGCCTGGCCGACGGCCGAGATCGCCGTGATGGGCGCCAAGGGTGCGGCAGAAATCCTCTACCGTTCGGAACTGGGCGATGCCGAGAAGATTGCCGAGCGGACCAGGGAATACGAAGTCAACTTCGCCAACCCCTTCAAGGCCGCCGAACGCGGTTTCATCGACGAGGTGATCATGCCGCATTCCTCGCGCCGCCGCATTGCCAAGGCTTTTGCCAGCCTCCGCAACAAGCAGGTCGGCACCCATTGGAAGAAGCACGACACGATCCCGTTATGAGAGGCCCGACAATGACCTCCAGTTATGCCGCGAGAGCATTCGCATCGTTTTTGGTTTTGGGCACCCTAGTGGCAGACGTATCGCTGGCGCAACCAACTGAAGTGGAGATCGTCCACATCAATCCTAGTCAAATCCAAACCCTGGTCGTGCCACCTTGGGAAAGACCGACGAATGACGAAACGAGAGCATGGGAAGATAGCGTTCGAGCATCGGTCACCGATGAGTTTGGTGGGGACTTCAGGAAAGCAGCCGGTGCTGCTGCCAACAAAGGGTTCCAAGCACTGGATGCACTGGATTTTGCTTCGGCCTCGAAAGCTTTTAGCGAGGCGGCTGTGCTCGACCCCAAGAGTCCCTACCCATACCTTGGTTTCGTGGACATCTATCGTTTGATGAACAAGTTGGAAAAGAAGGAATTTTGCCTAAAAGCCGCCATCGACCGCAGTGAGAGACAGAGAGCAGCGCTGATCATGAACGGAACCCACATGGGGATCGATGGTGATTACGGGAAGGCTGTGGAGTTCTTTAACTCGGTGTTGGAGCTTGACGCCAAGGATCAAGGGGCTCACCTGATGCTGGCGAAGACATATCGACTTCTCAAAGATCCCGAGCGAGCCGAGTACCACGAACAACGTGCGAAAGAGTGAGCGGAAGTCGTCTTCGATCCTTCGTGAACCAAGGAACAGAGGCAATCCATGACCGACGAGAAATTCCCGCCCGAGAAGAACCTGCCCGCAGGCTATGTGCCGCCCAAGATCTGGACCTGGGAGGCCGGCAATGGCGGCCAGTTCTCCAGCATCAACCGTCCGACGGCTGGCGCGCAGACAGAGGTCGAACTGAAGGTCGGCAAACATCCGCTGCAGCTCTATTCGCTCGGCACGCCGAACGGCCAGAAGGTGACGATCCTTCTGGAAGAACTGCTGGCCGCAGGTCACGAAGGCGCTGAATACGATGCCTGGCTAATCAATATCGGCAAGGGCGACCAGTTCGGCTCCGGCTTCGTTGCCGTCAACCCGAATTCCAAGATCCCGGCGCTGATGGACCATGCGCCGAAGGATGGCGGCAAACCGATCCGCCTGTTCGAGAGCGCCTCGATCATGACCTATCTCGCCGAAAAATTCGGCGCCTTCCTGCCGACCGAGACCCGTGCGCGCGCCGAAACCCTGAACTGGCTGTTCTGGCAGATGGGCTCTGCCCCCTTCCTCGGCGGCGGCTTCGGTCATTTCTATTCCTACGCGCCGATGAAGATCCAATACGCCATCGACCGCTATGCCATGGAAGTGAAGCGCCAGCTCGACGTGCTGAACCGCCATCTCGCCGACAACGAGTTCATGGCCGGGCAAAACTACTCCATCGCCGATATGGCGATCTGGCCCTGGTATGGCGGGCTGGTCTTAGGTCTGCGCCTATGACGCATGCCGGCACCTTCCTGTCGATGTCGATGAATACGAACATGTCCAGCGCTGGACGAAACAACTCGCAGCCCGTCCCGGTGTGAAGCGCGGCGCAATGGTCAACAAGACCAACGGCCCGCTCTCAGAACAGCTGCATGAACGCCACGATGCCTCCGACTTCGAAACGAAGACGCAGGACAAGATCGCCGGAGCAGCGCCATGCCAAGCCTCCCCGACATGACCAAACATCGCGGTTTCCCCGGCGGCATGCCGGGGACCGGTGTGCAGTTCACCATCCGCCGCGCCAATCCGCGCGGCGTCACCCCCATCAAGGCCCTGCCCCGCAAGGCGCGCCCCGGCACCAAGGAACACCGCATCGACGCGGCTTTTCTGCATGCGCTCTGGCATCACTTCGGCGCGGACCCCTTCGAGCGCGGCAATCTCGATGCCGCGCGCCTGAGCCTGCTTTTCGGCCGCGAAGTGGTGCCCGCCACTAAGGAATTCGACCCGCTCTCCTATGAGGCGATGCTCGTCATCGACGAGAAGGTGGCGCGCAAGAGCTTCCCCGAATCCTTCGAAGACGTGTTCGAGGTGTGAAGCCATGGCAAAAGATCCGCTCATGCCGAAACACCAGGGCTTTCCGCTCGGTCTGCCCGGAACACAGTGGCAGTATACGATCCGCCGCGCCAATCCGAAGGTGACACCGGTGACCAACTGGCCACGCCACCGCACCATGGATCAGACGGTGGCACTCGCCGACCTCGGCTTCATGCAGGCGCTCTGGCAGTATTTCGGCACCGAACCCTTCGAGCGCGGCAATCTGGACGGCGAACGCCTCTGCCGCCTCTTCGGCCGCGAAGTCATCGCCGCAGAGCGCGGCTTCGATCCGCAGTCCTACTTCGCCAAGCTGAAGATCAACGAGCCGCTGGCCCGGAAGAACTTTCCGGAAGCCTTCGGCGAGGTCGCGAGCGAGCAGAGCGTGGCCAAGGGTTTGAAGAAGAAGGTCAGGGAATAGCGGGCGGCAATGAACGGATGGCTGGGGAGGTCACGGAAATGATCGTTTTGCAAGTCGGGCTGTCGATGCCCAGGGAATTGGCTCGTCGATGAGTGCGGAAACCAGCAAATTCCTCAGCTATATCCTGCGTCATGCGCCAGAGAGCATCGGGCTTGAGCTGGACAGTGAAGGCTGGACAGATATCGATACCCTGATAGCCAAGGCGAACGCGGCTGGGCAGGCCATCGATCAGGAAATGCTCCTGCGCACCGTCCGCGACAGCGAGAAGAAGCGTTTCACCCTGTCCGAGGACGGGGCTCGTATTCGCGCAGCCCAGGGACATTCGATCAAGGTCGATCTCGGTCATGCTCCGTCGCAACCACCAGCGCAACTGTTTCATGGCACGGCGACCCGCTTCCTGGAGGCGATTCTCGCCGAGGGCCTTCAACCCGGAAGCCGCCAACAGGTACATTTGTCTGCAGATCGGGAGACGGCGACACAGGTCGGCGCCCGCCACGGCAAACCCGTCGTGCTCTCCGTGAATGCCAGCCGAATGGCCGAGGGTGGGCACACTTTCTTCCAGGCGGAAAACGGCGTCTGGCTGACCGACCACGTGCCGGCCGTCTTTCTCACCATCACCGAAACCCGGGCCGCGGGAGGCAGCGCCAAATGATCCAGAAAATCCTCATCGCCAACCGGGGCGAAATCGCCTGCCGGGTCATCAAGACCGCCAAGAAGCTCGGCATCAAGACGGTCGCCGTCTATTCGGATGCGGACCGCAATGCGCTGCATGTCGAGATGGCCGATGAGGCGGTGCATATCGGCCCTGCGCCATCCAACCAGTCCTATATCGTCATCGACAAGATCCTCAAAGCCATCAGGCAGACCGGCGCCGATGCCGTCCATCCCGGCTACGGCTTTCTTTCGGAAAATGCCACCTTCGCGGAAGCCCTGGAAAAGGCAGGCGTAACCTTCATCGGCCCGCCGGTGAACGCAATCCAGGCCATGGGTGACAAGATCACCTCGAAGAAGCTGGCAGCCGAAGCAGGCGTCTCGACCGTGCCCGGCCATATGGGGCTGATTGCCGATGCCGACGAGGCGGTGAAGATCTCCGATCAGATCGGCTATCCCGTGATGATCAAGGCATCGGCCGGCGGTGGCGGCAAGGGCATGCGCATCGCCTGGAATGACGAGGAAGCCCGCGAGGGTTTTCAGTCGTCGAAGAACGAGGCGAAGAATTCCTTTGGCGACGACCGCATCTTCATCGAGAAATTCGTCACCGAACCGCGCCATATCGAAATCCAGGTGCTCGGCGACAAGCACGGCAACACGCTCTATCTCGGCGAGCGCGAATGCTCGATCCAGCGGCGAAACCAGAAGGTCATCGAAGAGGCCCCCTCGCCCTTCCTCGATGCCGCCACCCGCAAGGCCATGGGCGAACAGGCAGTCGCACTGGCAAGAGCCGTCGGCTATCACTCCGCCGGCACCGTCGAATTCATCGTCGATGGCAAAGAGAACAAGTTCTACTTCCTCGAGATGAACACCCGCCTGCAGGTCGAGCATCCCGTCACCGAGCTGGTGACCGGCCTTGATCTCGTCGAGCAGATGATCCGTGTGGCTGCGGGCGAAAAGCTCAGCTTCGGCCAGGACGATGTGAAGCTGAACGGCTGGGCAATCGAGAGCCGGCTCTATGCCGAGGACCCCTATCGCAACTTCCTGCCCTCGATCGGCCGCCTCACCCGCTATCGCCCGCCGACGGAGGGAACGACAGCCGAAGGCACCGTTGTTCGCAACGACACCGGCGTCTTCGAGGGCGGCGAGATCTCGATGTATTACGATCCGATGATCGCAAAACTCTGCACCTGGGCGCCGGACCGCCTCACCGCCATCGACGCGATGAGTGCGGCGCTCGACAGCTTCGAGGTCGAAGGCATCGGCCACAACCTGCCATTCCTGTCGGCCGTCATGAACCAGGATCGCTTCCGCTCCGGCAAGATCACCACGGCCTATATCGCCGAGGAGGTCAAGGACGGATTCACCGGCGTCACCCCGGACGCCACCTCGGCGGAAAAGCTCGCCGCGATCGCTGCCGTCATCCATCACCGCCTGCAGGCGCGTGCGATCCAGATCTCGGGCACGATCGGCAACCACGCCCGCAAGCTCGGCAAGGACTGGGTCGTCAACCTCGCCGGATCGGACCATGCCCTTGAAATCACCGAAGGCACCGGCAACACCCGTGTCTCGCTCGCCTCCGGCACCGAACTTGTGGTCGCCACCGACTGGCAGCCCGGCCAGACGCTGGCAACCGTCGACATCGGTGGTGACACGCTTGCGGTGAAGGTCGACCTCAAGGGTCCCGCCATCCGCCTGCGCTGGCGCGGCATGGATTTAACCGCCCGCGTCCGCTCACCGCGTGTCGCAGCACTTGCCAAACTCATGCCCGAAAAGCTGCCGCCGGATACCTCCAAGATGCTGCTCTGCCCCATGCCGGGCGTCATCACCGGGGTTGCGGTGAAGGAAGGTGAGACCGTGGAAGCCGGTCAGGCACTCGCCACCGTCGAGGCGATGAAGATGGAGAATATCCTCAAGGCCGAACGGCGGGGTACGGTGAAGAAGATCGTCGTGAAGCCGGGCCAGAGCCTGGCAGTCGATGAGCTGATCATGGAGTTTGAGGGGTGAGGACCGGGGTCAAGAGCGCGGGCAAGGTGCACCGTGGGGTACCCCCTCTGTCGGCTACGCCGACATCTCCCCCACAAGGGGAGGAGTGGCCGCTCGCGTTGCGACCGCCCCACAAATTCGAAGTTAACCTTGGGGCGAGAGGCAGGCCCCACCCCGCCCTCCCCACTTGTGGGGGGGGAGGCATGGTCGGCGAAGCCGGGCAATCGATCCAGTGAATCGATTGCAATGCCGAACGCCGGCAGGACAGAGGGGGGTGCCCACGCGGCACGCCGGCAGACGAAGAAGAGCTGCCTAGGACAGCCGCTTCAGCATATGCCGCTGATGGTCCTGCCCGCCGAAGAAGACGGCGAGGACGAGAACGACTTTGGCAGTCTCGTCGATACGGAAATAGAAGACCGCATTGTTCTTCGTGAAATGACGAAGACCGAACCCAAGGCCGGCATCCAGCGTGCCGCGATATGGATAGGCGGCCAACGAAAACATGTCAGCCGTTATTCCGCGAACCCGCTTCGCCGCCCGCTCATAGGCAACCGGCAATTCGTCGCCAAAGCCAACATAGGTGCTTACCAGGTGGTCGAAGATGGCATCGAGATCTTGGATGCTGTCTCTGGTACGCCTGATGTCATAGGCCATACTCGACCTTCTTGCGCGCGATCATCTCTTCGATCTGCACCCGGCTCTCTTCTTCCGAGAGAAACGGACCTTCCATGCGTCGCAGAAGGAGAGCCCGCAACGCCTCCTGATCTTCCTCCCGCATCTCCGTCTCCTCGCGCACCAGATCGAGCCCACGCTCGACGACAGCCGCGAGGCTCGGAAAATGTCCATCCTCGACCAGCTTGCGGGCGAATTCTTCCTGCTGCGGCGAGAGCGAGACAGAGGCTTTCACGGTCATGGCATGGCGCTCCGGTTAGGCTCACAAGAATAGCCCTGACCGAAAACCCCGTCAAACTGACTTCCCTCGGCGAAACGCCGAACCGCGCAGCCTTCAGATAAGGATCGCATCGATGACCAAGAAAACCATCGCCGACTGGCAGGCGCTTGCCGAGAAGGAACTGAAGCGTCCGGCAGAGAGCCTCGTCTGGAACACGCCGGAGGGCATTCCGGTGAAGCCGCTTTATACGGCGGACGACATCGCCGGGATCGACCATCTCGACAGCCTGCCGGGCTTTGCCCCCTTCGTGCGCGGACCGCGTGCCACCATGTATGCCGGACGGCCCTGGACCATCCGGCAATATGCCGGCTTCTCGACGGCCGAGGAGAGCAACGCCTTCTACCGCAAGGCGCTGTTGGCCGGGCAGCAGGGCGTTTCCGTCGCCTTCGATCTTGCCACCCATCGCGGTTATGACTCGGATCACCCCCGCGTCGAGGGCGATGTCGGCAAGGCGGGTGTGGCGATCGACAGTGTCGAGGATATGAAGATCCTGTTCGACGGCATCCCGCTCGCAGGACATGTCCGTCTCGATGACCATGAATGGCGCCGTCATCCCGATCCTGGCGAACTTCATCGTTACGGGTGAGGAGCAAGGGGTATCGCGCGAAAAACTGTCCGGGACCATTCAGAACGACATCCTCAAGGAGTTCATGGTCCGCAACACCTATATCTATCCGCCCGAGCCCTCGCATGCGGATCATCGCCGGACATCATCGCCTATACCGCGCAGCAGATGCCGAAGTTCAACTCGATCTCGATCTCCGGCTATCACATGCAGGAGGCCGGCGCGACGCTGGTGCAGGAGCTTGCCTTCACGCTGGCCGACGGTCGCGAATATGTCCGCGCCGCCATCGCCAAGGGCCTCAACGTCGACGAGTTTGCCGGCCGCCTGTCCTTCTTCTTCGCCATCGGCATGAACTTCTTCATGGAAGCCGCGAAACTGCGCGCCGCCCGCTTGCTCTGGACCCGCATCATGCAGGAATTCGAGCCGAAGAAGGCGTCCTCGCTGATGCTGCGCACCCATTGCCAGACCTCGGGCGTGTCGCTCGCCGAGCAGGACCCCTACAACAACATCGTCCGCACCGCGTTTGAGGCCATGTCTGCCGTGCTCGGCGGCACCCAGTCGCTGCACACCAACTCGTTTGACGAAGCGATCGCGCTGCCGACGGAATTCTCCGCCCGCATTGCCCGCAACACGCAGCTGATCCTGCAGCACGAAACCGGCGTGACCAAGGTCGTCGATCCACTCGCTGGCTCCTATTATGTCGAGAGCCTGACCAATGACATGGCCGAGAAGGCCTGGGCGCTGATCGAGGAGATCGAGCGGCTGGGCGGCATGACAAAGGCGGTCGATGACGGCCTGCCGAAGCGCCTGATCGAGGAGGCCGCGACCCGTCGCCAGGCGGCCGTCGACCGCGCCGAAGAGGTGATCGTCGGGGTCAACAAGTATCGCCTCGAAAACGAGGAACCGATCGATATCCTGCAGATCGACAACACGGCCGTGCGCCTGTCGCAGATCAAACGCATCGAGCAGACGCGCCGCCAGCGCGACCCCAAGCGGGTCAGCGAAACGCTTGCTCGGCTCACCGAGGTCGCCAAAACCGGCGAAGGCAATATCCTCGAAGCCGCCGTCGACGCCGCCCGTGCCCGCGCCACCGTCGGCGAGATTTCGGATGCCATGCGCGCCGTTTTCGGCGATCACGTTGCGGTCCCTGAAGTCGTGCATGACATCTATGGCAAGGCCTATGAGGGCGATCCGGAAATGGAGACGCTCACGACCCGCCTCAAGGATTACGGCAAGGCCGCCTCCAAGCCGCGCATCCTGATCGCCAAGCTCGGCCAGGACGGCCATGATCGCGGCGCCAAGGTCATCGCCTCCGCCTTCGGTGATATCGGCTTTGATGTCGTCGCAGGTCCCCTCTTCCAGACGCCGGACGAAGCGGCCGATCTCGCCGTCGCCAAGGCGGAGGTCAGGGTGGCCGGAATGTCCTCGCTGGCTGCCGGCCACAAGACGCTCGCGCCGCAACTGGTCGAGGCGCTAAAGGCCAAGGGGGCGAACGACGTGATCGTGGTCGTCGGCGGTGTCATTCCGCGCCAGGATTACGACTTCCTGCTGGAGAGCGGCGTCTCTGCCGTCTTCGGTCCCGGCACGAATGTCATGGACGCCGCCCGCTCCGTGCTTGACCTCCTGGAAGGTCGCCTGCGAAACAGTTGAGGCAGACTGCTCGGGGAGGAGCATGGAGACCTACGATTACATCATCATCGGCGCCGGCACGGCCGGCTGCCTGCTGGCCAACCGGCTTTCCGCCGATCCGTCACGCCGCGTGCTGCTGCTTGAAGCAGGCGGCAGCGACAACTATCACTGGATCCATATCCCGGTCGGCTATCTCTACTGCATCAACAACCCGCGCACCGACTGGTGCTTCAAGACGGAAGCCGAGTCGGGCCTGAACGGCCGCGCGATCGGTTATCCGCGCGGCAAGGTGCTCGGCGGCTGCTCCTCGATCAACGGCATGATCTACATGCGCGGCCAGGCGCGTGACTACGACCAGTGGCGCCAGATGGGCTGCGAGGGCTGGGGCTGGGATGATGTGCTGCCCCTCTTCAAAAAGACGGAAGACTTCCACCGGGGAGCCGACGACAAGCATGGCGCCGGCGGCGAATGGCGGGTGGAAAAGGCGAGGCTTCGCTGGGACGTGCTGGAAGCCTTTCGCGAGGCGGCCAAACAGGCTGGCATTCCGGAAACCGACGACTTCAATCGCGGCGACAACGAAGGCTCCGGCTTCTTCGAGGTCAACCAGCGTTCCGGCATCCGCTGGAACACGGCGAAGGCTTTCCTGAAGCCGATCCGCCACCGCAAGAACCTGACCATCCTCACGCGAGCCCATGTGAAGCGGCTGACCATCGAAGACGACCGCGTGACAGGCGCCGAGGTGCATCACGACGGCGAGCTAAAGCGGTTCGCCGCCAGCCGCGAGGTGGTGCTGTCAGCCGGCGCCATCGGCTCGCCGCAGATCCTCGAACTCTCCGGCATCGGTCGCGGTGACGTCCTGCAAAATGCAGGCATCGAGACTATCCGCGAAGTGCCCGCCGTTGGCGAAAATCTGCAGGACCATCTGCAGCTCCGCCTCGTCTTCAAGGTGACGGGTGTTCCGACGCTCAACGAACGCGCCTCCAGCCTTTACGGCAAGGCGATGATCGGGCTGGAATATGCTTGGCGCCGCTCGGGCCCGATGTCCATGGCGCCGAGCCAGCTTGGTATCTTCACCCGCTCCGGCCCAGACAAGGAAACCGCAGATCTCGAATATCATGTCCAGCCGGTGTCACTCGACAAGTTCGGCGATCCCGTCCATGCCTTCCCCGCGATGACGGCAAGCGTGTGCAATCTGCGTCCCGAAAGCCGGGGTTCGGTGCATATTTCGGGGCCGGATTTCGCCGCCCAGCCGAAGATCGCGCCGAATTATCTGTCGACAGCAGGCGACCGCGACGTCGCCGTCCGCTCGATCCGCCTGACGCGCCAGATCGCCGCCCAGCCCGCCTTTGCGCGGTATCACCCGGAAGAATATCGCCCCGGACCTGATCTCGACAGCGATGCGGAACTGGAAAAGGCCGCTGGCGATATCGGCACGACGATCTTCCACCCCGTCGGCACCTGCCGCATGGGGGCGGATCCGGACAGCGTCGTCGATCCTCGCTTGAGGCTGCGCGCACTGAAAGGTCTTCGCATCGCCGATGCCTCGGTCATGCCGACGATCACCTCAGGCAACACCAATTCCCCGACCCTGATGATTGGCGAAAAGGCAGCAGCGATGATCCTGGAGGATCACCGCTGACCGTTGATATCAGCTGCGGTCGTCGGCATTCGCCCCGAGCAGCTTCGGCAGATCGCCGAAGCGGGCAACGAGGCCAAAGATGATGGCCGCGATCGCCACGAACAGGATCGTCACCGAAGCCATAACAGGCGTATAGCCGTAGCGTAGCGCATTGAAGATCTTGATCGGCAGCGTCTCCATCACGAAACCGACCGTCATATAGGCGACGATGTACTCGTTGAGCGAAAGCACGAAAGCGAAGGCATAACCGGAGACGAGATAGTGAGCGATCAGCGGCAGCACGACCGTGCGGAAGATCGTCCTATCGTCGGCGCCCATGGTGGCGGCCGCCTCGACCAGCGAACGGTCGATCGCCGAGAAACCCAGCGACAGTGTCACCAGCGGCAGTGTCACGAAAAAGATCGCGTGGCTGATGACAGCCGTCCAGGGCTGACCATAGAAGCCGGTCGCCGCCCAGAAGGTGAGCAAGCCCAGCGCCGTGATGACGGGCGGCAGCGTGAAGGGCGCGATGCCCAGCAGCTGGAAGACCTGCGCCCAGGGGGCAAGACGCCGCCAGAGGAACCAGGCAAGCGGCAGCGCGATGGCGACTGCCAGAGCCGCTGCGCAGAGCGCCAGGATGACCGAGGCGAACAGAGCCGCGCGCCAACCGGGATCGGTGAAGATCGCGCTGTACCAGGACAAGGAAAAGCCCTGCGGCGGAAAGTTGAGGCTCTGCTTGGCATTCACCGAGACACCGGCGACCACCACGATGGGGGCGGCAAGGAAGATGCCAATCAGAGTGAAATAGAGGCGTGTCAGAGCCTTGTTCATGCCGCCTCTCCCTTGCGGCCAATAAGCAGCGTGAGCGCCACCATGCCGAGCGTGACGAGCACGAGGAACACGGCCATGGCTGCCGCAAACGGCATGTTGGACTGGTAGATCGCCTGGTCGGTGATCAGCACCGACAGCGTCCAATGCGAGGGCCGACCGAGGATCTGCGGCAGAAGATAGGAGCCGAGCGCGAAGATGAAGACCATGATCAGCGTAGCAATCAGCGTGTTGCGCAGCGCCGGCACGACCACGGTGAAAAAGGCCTTGAGCGGCGAAGCCCCGAGCGTGCGCGCCGCTTCCGTCAGCGTCGGATCGAGCCGAACGAGGGCGGGGTAGAGCACGAGCACCGTATAGGGCAGCGCCTGATAGGCCATGCCCGTGAGCACAGCGCCAAAATTCGGCATCAGCGCCACCGGCTTTTCCATGAGACCGATCATGACCAGCAGATTGGTGATGCCGGCGGTGCGCGAAAACAGCGTCGACCAGGCAAAGCCGATGATGACTTCGGAGAGCGACAGGATGGAGAGGAGCGCCACCAGCCACAGCACCTGCGCTTTGCGCGACATGCGGGCGAGCAGATAGGTGAAGGGCAGCGCCAGCGTCACGCAGACGACGGCGACCGCTATCGCTAGGCCAAGCGAAAAGCTGAGCACGCCGCCGAAGAAGAAGCTGAGAAACCGGGCGTAATTGTCGAAAACGAAATCCGGCGAATAGAAGCCGGTCGGGTCGCGCTTGAAGAATGACACGGCGATCATCGTCGCGAAGGGCACGACGAAGAACAGGATCAGCATGCCCGCCGGGAAGGCGAGCGGCGCATAGTCGAGCGCAGTCTTGGGCGGTTCGCGTCTCATGCCGACAGCACCACGGCGGTTTCGGGGTCGATGACGATGCCGACATCCTGACCGACGGTCACGACCGGCCGCTCACGCGGCGTCGAGACGGCGACGACTTCGGTGCCTGATACATCGAGGAAGGTCTCGATCGTGCCGCCGAGATCGCGGATGAAGGTGACCTTGCCAGTGATGCGGCCTTCGCCAGGAGCCGACAGCTTCACGTCTTCGGGGCGAACCGAGAGGCTGGCCGTGGCTTGTCCCGACGGCGCCGAAATGCCGGCAACAGCATGGCCAAGCACTAACGCGGAACCACCCTGCGCCGTCAGCGGCAGAAGATTGGTCGAGCCGATGAAATCCGCGACGAAGCGGTCGGCCGGCTTGCGATAGATCTCGATCGGGCTCGCCGATTGACGGATCTTGCCACCATTCATGACGACCACAGTATCGGCCATGGTCATCGCCTCGCGCTGATCATGGGTGACGACAATGGTGGTGATGCCGAGCTGCTGTTGCAGCTTGCGCAGCTCGGCCTGCATCGCCTCACGCAGCTTGGCATCGAGCGCCGACAGTGGCTCGTCGAGCAGGAACAGCTTGGGGAAATGGCTAGCGCCCGGGCAATCGCCACACGCTGCCGCTGGCCGCCGGAGAGCTTGTGAACGGGACGGTCGGCATAACCGCTGAGGTGGATCATCGCGAGCAGCTCGTCGACGCGCTTCACCTGCTCCTCGCGACCGATGCCACGGATGCGCAAGGGATAGGCAATGTTCTCGCCGACAGTCAGATGGGGGAAAAGCGCCAGCGACTGGAAAACCATGCCGAGGTCCCGCTTATGCGTCGGCACCTGCGTGATGTCCTTGCCATCAAGCACGATTGCACCATTGGTCGGGCTATCGAGCCCGGCGATCATTCGAAGCAGCGTGGTCTTGCCGCAGCCGGAGGGGCCGAGCAGGCAGACAAAGGTGCCGTGTGGCACGGAAAGCTCGACATTGTCGACGGCCGTGAACGGACCGAACTTCTTGGTGATGGAATTGAGGGCGAGGCCGGACATAGGCTTCCAATCGGACGAGGGTTGTTCAAAATGGTGCGAGACAGTCGACGCCCAAGGGCTCGAAGTCTCTTGTATTGGCGGTCACGACGGTGAGGTCGTGCGTTTGAGCGGTTGCCGCGATCAGGATGTCGGCGAGCTGGCCGTTGTGACCGCGTGCGCGCATAGCCCCATCAGGGGTTCCGGCGGCAAGCGCCGTTTCCGTATCAACGACCAGAATGCTGTCCGCATACTGCTCGATGAGCCTTTGCAGCCAGCGGTGCAATTGCCGCGCCCGAGTGGGGTTACCATTCTTGACCAGTTCGAGCTTCGTTGCACCCTTCTGTATTTCAAGGACAGTGATCGTCGATAAATAAAGAGATTTTTCCCCAAAGCGCTGCCGCAACCAGTCTTCGAACGCTTGCGAAGCTCTCCCGTGGTAAAGCAGGGAGACCGCATTTGTGTCGAGCAGATATCCCCTCAAAGATCCACGTCCCGGCTCGGCGAAGGATTTCGCTCAAAGACCATTCCGGGTTCTGGGAAAGTTTTGAGGAAATCGACCAGATTGGGTATCCGCGATTGGTCATGCGTTTCGTCGCTTTCAACCGCCACCAGCGTCGCCACAGGCTTGCCATCCCGCGTAATCGTCACGCTGCCGCCCTTAATCACCTCATCCACCAGCTCGGAAAGATCAGTGTTCACATCACGCACGCTGAGCGTTGCCATGAGATTGTCTCCGCTGAGATGCCTTCGGTGATCCTATCACGGGCGTGAAGATGCCGCAAAATCCTACCGTAAACGCCCCTCACCCTCCCGGCAGGGCGGATGAGGGGCAACAGCAGCCCTCTGATCAACCGACGATCAGTTCCGTCCACTTCTGGTTCAGCCAGTCCGACTTGGTCTGGTAGAGATCATAACGCGGCGTGATCGGCTCGATATCGGAGGAAACCGAGGCGAATTCGGCATCGGTCAGGTCGAGCAGTTCGCGCTTGACCGTCGGGGCCGTGCCGACCTTGCGCGACAGGGTCGCCTGGATCGACGGCTGGCACATGTAGTCGATGAAGATGTGTGCTTCCTCGGTTTTGGCCGAAGCGCGCGACAGGGCCCAGCAGCCAGAGTCCTGGATGCCGCCTTCCTTCGGGAAGGTCGAGCGGACCGGCTGGCCATCGGCAGCGGCAAGGCCCGTAACGTCATGGTAATACTGGCCCATCGGGATTTCGCCCGACTTCAGCGACTGCTCAAACTGCGCCTCGTCACGATACCAGAGACGGACATTCGGCTTCACTTCTGCAAGCTTCTCCAGCGCCTTCAGGATGCCTTCCTCGGTGTCGAGGGCATTGGTGCCGCCCATATAAGTCTTGGCGGTCACTTCGAGCAGGAAGGAATTGGAGACGAGCGCGAGCAGGCCGAGCTTGTCGGCATTTGCCGGATCCCACAGCGCTTCCCAGGAGGTCGGGGCTTCCTTGTAGACGTCCGTGTTGGTGACGAGCGTGATGTACCAGGCAACAGCACCGACGCCGGCGACGCGACCATCCGGATACTTGTTGACGAAGCGGTCGATCAGGCCCGAGGCGTTCTTGATCTTCGCCATGTCGATGGGAGCCCAGAGCTCGGTCGCCTGGCCTTTAAGCATCGCCACCTGCGACATCATCGAAAGGTCGGCCGGTGCCTGGCCGGCCTTGGCGGCCTGTTCCAGCTGCACGAGCCAGGCTTCACCCGTCGGCTCGGCGATGGATTCAACGGCAATGCCGGTCGCCTTGGTGAATTCCGGGAAGATATTCTTGTCGAAGGAATCCTTGAAGTAGCCGCCATAGACGCCGATCTTGATCGACTTGTCCTGGGCGCGCAGGATCGACGGCATGGCAAGCGCGCCAGCGACGGCGGCCGAGCCGGCAAGCACGCCGCGGCGGCTGACGGAGGTAGAGAGAATGTCTTTCATGGTCCTGTTCCCTTGTTGTGGTTGAGGCGTTTTCGCCCGTTCGTCTGTATCTGTTGCCGGACGACATGGGCCGTCCGGGATATCAGCCCTCAGCGGGCCTTGATGGCCGGACTGTAGACCATCAGGCTGAGGATTTCGAAGAGGATTTGTGCGCCGACATGGGCCGTATTGTGGTTCGCGTCATATTGCGGCGCGACCTCGACGACGTCACCGCCAACCAAGTTGACGCCCTTGAAGCCACGGATCAGCTCCAGCGCCTCGCGTGACGTCAAGCCACCGACCTCGGGCGTCCCCGTACCGGGCGCGACACTCGGATCGAGGCTATCGATGTCGAAGGAGAGATAGGTCGGGCCATCGCCGATGATCGCTTTCGCCTTTTCGATGATGGCAGGAATGCCAAGACCGTTGATCTCTTCGGCATGGATGACGGTCATGCCGGACTCGTAGGAGAACTCCCAGAGATATTCGGCCGGGCCACGAATGCCGATCTGGATCGTCCGAACAGGATCGAGCACACCGTCAAGCACGGCATTGCGGAACGGCCCGCCATGGTGGAACTTCGTCTGGTCGAAAGCTCCGCCAGTATCGCAATGGGCGTCGATATGGATCATGCCGACAGGGCCATGCTTCTTGGCAATCGCCTTCATGATGGGATGGGTGATCGAATGGTCGCCGCCGACGGATAGCGGCAGGACGCCCTGAGCCACGAGCTTGGTGTGATAGGCCTCGATGTCGTCATGGCTCATCTCGAGCCGGTAGCGGCTGGAAAACGGCACGTCGCCGATGTCGGCCACCTTCAGGTCGAAGACCGGCGCGCATTCGAGAACATGGTTGTAGGGGCCGATGCGATCGATGGCGCGCAGCGCCCGGGGCCCGAAGCGCGAGCCGGGACGGTTCGTGACGCCGAGATCCATCGGCACACCGACGATAGCGACATCGAGATCGCTGACATCGGGATTGCGCTGGTCAACCTGGCGATAGGGCGCAGACACGAAAGTCGGCACGCCGGCGTAAGGCGCGGCACGCGTACCGTTCGAGAAGATCTTCTCGCCGACCTTGGCAAACTTCGGATCGAAGATCTCGCCGGCCTTGTCGGCTCCGTATTTCTCGCGCAGTGCCGCCAGACGCTTTTCGTCGAAGGTCATGTCTCGTTCCCTGTTTGTGAACGATGACAAGGCCATCGTCCATTTTTGCGGCACGACCCGTGCCTGCCTTTATTGTGAGCATTAACCCGCAACAGACTTGGAAAATCAATTCACGATGTTATAGCATTCAATGTGAGAAAAATTCACGGATCCTGAACCATCAATGGCAAGCCGCCTGCCCCCGCTCAACCCCCTGCGCGCCTTCGAGGCCGCCGCTCGCCGTGGCTCGATCTCGGCTGCCGCGCGGGAATTGAGCGTGACGCATGGTGCGATATCGCATCAAATCCGCAGCCTCGAAGAAACGCTGAAGACGACGCTTTTCGAGCGCGGGGGCAAGCGTCTGAAACTAACGCCGCAGGGCGCGCTTCTCCTGCCGGCCGTCACCCAGGCTTTCGACGGCATTGCGGCGGCAACCGCGCTGATGAACCGCCCCTCGACCAGCGGCAGCCTGCGCATCTCCTGTGTCCCGGCTTTGCTGTCGCTCTGGCTCGTGCCCCGCCTTGGCTCCTTCGTCGATCGCTATCCCGAGATCAGCCTGACTCTAACCTCCAGCAATGATTCCAGCCTGATCTATTCGCCCGACATCGACATCGCGATCCTTTATGGCGCGGGCGGCTGGAAGGATTGCTGGACACGGCTCTGGAGCACCTTCGAACTCTTCCCCGTCGTCAGCCCGACGCTGCTCAACACGCGGCCGCTGCGCTCCGTTCGCGATCTGCACGACCATGTGCTGCTGCATGGCGACGACGGTCGCGAATGGCGAAGCTGGCTCGCCGCCGCTGATCAGCTCGACATGCCCAAGGCGCGCGAACACTTCATGGGTGATGCCAGGCTCTCGACCGAAGCTGCCCGTTTCGGCCAGGGCGTGGCGCTCGGCGTCGCATCACGGCGTCCAGCCTGATTGCGGCCGGCGAACTCGTGATCCCCTTCGATCTCGCAGTGCCCGCACCGGATGCCTTCTATGTCGCGGCTCGCAACGACGTGCGCGCGGCGCCGATCGCCAAGGTCTTCATCGACTGGATCTTCGACATGATCGAAACCGAGCGCGCCGCCCAGCCACGCCCGGCAAGCCGACCTTCGGGACGAGGCCTGCCCTCGACCCGCAAACGCAATACAAACACCACTGCCCAGCTCTTGGAAGAGAGCTGACAACAGACCGAGGAACCTGCCATGCCCGCCGCCCCTTCAATCCGCTCGTTGCAGATCTCTCGGCTCCGCCCGTGCCTTCCGTCTTTGCCTGGGCACGCGCCTATGACGGCGCTAGCGGCCCGATGATCGATCTTAGCCAGGCCGTGCCCGGCTATCCGCCGCATCCCGATCTCTTTGCCTGGCTGGCCGAGGCCGCTTCCGCCCGGGCGAATGCCGGCTACGGCCCGATCGAAGGCGAGGCGCCATTGCGCGAGGCCTATGCGGCGGAGGTTGCTGCCGTCTACGGCGCGCCGGTTACGGCCGAAAACATCCACATCACGGCAGGCTGCAACCAGGCCTTCATGGCAACAGTCTCCGCGATTGCGGGGAGCGGCGATGCGGTGGCGCTGACGGATCCCTTCTACTTCAACCAGGAAACCACGCTGGCGATGATGGGCATTCGTCTCGAGCTGATCCCGCTTGATCCGACCACCGGCTTCGTGCCCACGATCGAAGGCATCGAGGCGGTCCTGGCGAAGGGCGTCAAGGCAGTGGCGCTGGTCTCGCCCAACAATCCGACCGGTGCCATCTATCCGGCGGACCTGCTGCGCCAGGCCTTCGACGCCTGCCGCAAGGCGGGCGCTTTCCTGATCCTCGACGAGACCTATCGCGACTTCCTGCCCGGCGAAGGCCGCCCGCATGATCTGCTCTCGATCGAAGGCTGGGAAGACAACCTCATCCTGCTCTATTCCTTCTCCAAGTCCTTCTGCATCCCCGGCCATCGCCTCGGCGCAATCACGGCCGGCCCCCGCGCCGTCTCCGAAATCGCAAAGGTCATGGACAATCTGCAGATCTGCGCGCCTCGCGCACCCCAGGCGGCCGTGGCGAAGGCTATCCCGGCACTGAAAGCCTGGCGCGAGGACAATCGCATCGAGATCTTGCACCGCGCCGAAACGCTGAAAGGCGTAATGGCCAAGCTTCCGGCCTGGAAGATGGAGTCACTCGGCGCCTACTTTGCTTTCATCCGCCATCCCTTTGCAGGCCAAGACTCGGCTCATGTGGCGGAAAGGCTGGCAAAGAAGGCCGGCGTGCTCTGCATCCCCGGCGCCTATTTCGGCGACGCCAGGACGACCACCTGCGCTTCGCCTTCGCCAATGCCGACAGCGCGACGATCGAAGGTCTGGTGTCCCGTCTCTCGACCTTCAAGCTGGACTGATCACGGATGTCGAAGAGTGTGGCGATCATCGGCGGCGGCCCGGCGGGCCTGATGGCGGCGGAGCATCTCGCCGGCAAGGGCCATCGCGTCACCGTCTACGACGCCATGCCGACGGTCGGGCGCAAGTTCCTGCTCGCCGGGAAGTCCGGCCTTAACATCACTCATGCCGAGGATTATGCGCGCTTCGTCACCCGCTATGGCGCGGCGAACGATCGGCTGCGCCCCGTGCTTGACCTGATGACCCCGGAGGCCATCCGGGTCTGGGCAGCCGATCTCGGCACGGAAACCTTTGTCGGCTCCTCCGGCCGCGTCTTCCCGAAGGTGATGAAGGCCTCGCCGCTGTTGCGCGCCTGGCTGAAGCGGTTGGAAGGCATGGGCGTGACCATCCTCACCCGGCATGGGTGGACGGGATTTGACGGAAAGGCCCTGATCTTCGACACTCCCGAGGGTCAGAAGCACGTCACCGCCGACGCAACACTTCTCGCGCTCGGTGGCGCCAGCTGGCCGAAGCTCGGCTCGGATGCCGCCTGGGTGCCGCTGCTGGAAGTCGAAGGTATCGATATTGCCCCCCTTCGCCCGGCCAATTGCGGCTTCGACTGCGATTTCTCCGAGAGCTTCGATGCACGCTTTTCCGGCCAACCGGTCAAGTCGGTCAAGGCCACCTCGGCGGCAGGCACCACCCAGGGCGAATTCGTCATCAGCAGGGGCGGCATCGAAGGCAGCCTGATCTACGCGCATTCGGCGGCGCTACGAGATGCGCTCGACCGAGACAGCCAGGCTGCACTCACGCTGGATCTCACACCGGGCCGGACAGAGGAGAAGCTTGCCGGAGACCTCGCGCGTCAGGATCGCAAGGCAAGCTTTTCGACACGATTGAAGAAGGCCGCCAATCTCGACGGCGTGAAGATCGCCCTGCTGCGAGAAGTCGAACCGGCAGCCAACCAGCGTGACGCGAATGGCCTAGCCAACCTCATCAAGGCTTTGCCGCTCCCGGTCAAGCGCCCCCGCCCGATCGCCGAGGCGATCTCGACTGCCGGGGGAGTAGCCCTCGACGCCATCGACGGCGGCTTTATGCTGAAGCACCGCCCGGGCACATTTGTGGCAGGCGAAATGCTCGATTGGGAGGCGCCGACCGGCGGTTATCTGCTCACCGCCTGCTTTGCGACCGGCATTGCCGCCGCCAGCGGCATCGACCGCTGGCTGGAGACACCAAAAGTTTGAACCTCAGCGGCTCGCCGTCTTGTGCGAATAGCCCGGCTTGCGGAACTCGACGGTGGTCTTGGCAACCGGGATGCCGAACTTGGTGACGAGCGCCGTGTTCAGCACCGTCCCGTCTTCACGCAGCACCATCTTGTCCCAGAAGCGCACCTTGTTGCCCTGGGTTTCCGGGCTGAGATAGACGAGATAGTTGAAGCGGGCAACGGCACCGTTCAGCCGCACCGTCGTCTCGCCGATTACGTCCTCGCGGGTGCCGCTATAGGTGGTCGGGCTGGTCTTGGTGAAACGCCAGGTCTTGCGATCCTTGGTACCGTCATCGAAGACGAAGTCTTCGCGCAGCGTCAGCGTCTTGCCGTCCCAGCTGCCGGTCAGATCCACCGTGAAGGTCCGTTTGACGCCATTGATGGCGCTGAACGATCCGACGGCTTCTGTGCGACCGTTGAAATAGTCCTCGAACGTGAACTTGTCCGCCGCCTGACCGGCGGACGGCAGCAGGCTCAGGGCGAGCCCGACAAGGGCCAAGCTGAACTTCGGCATGGGTGCGTCTCCATCATTGGCGCGTTGTGCTTCCACTACGGCGCCAACAGATGAATGGATTTGGAATTGTTCCAGGAAACGCATTTGTGAAGACGATGACCGCCTTCAGCGAAGCTTACTTGCTGTCGCGCTGGTAGATCCAGTCGTGGTCCGGATGGTTCTGGAAGCGCCATTTGCGCAAGGGGCCAGCCATGACGTTCAGATAATACATCTCGTAACCATGCGGCACTCCGCACGGATGATGCCCCTTCGGCACCAGCACCACGTCGCCATCCGACACGGCCATCGTTTCGTCGAGCGAGCCGTCTTCGGTGAACACCCGCTGGAAGCCGAAGCCCTGGGCCGGATTGAGGCGGTGGTAATAGGTCTCCTCAAGATAGGTCATCTCGGGATAATTGTCCTCGTCATGCCGATGCGGCGGATAGGACGACCAGTTGCCCGAGGGCGTGAAGACTTCCGTCACCAGCAGGCTGTCGGCGACATCCCGGTCTTCCATGGCGATCGGATAGATATGCCTTGTATTCGCCCCCTTGCCGCGCTCGACGAAGGAAATCCCCTCGGGCCCGATCTGCTGCGCCTCGCGGCCCGGCATGGCGGGTGCGGTGCAGATAGCGAGCACGCAATCGGTCGTGGCGGCGGCAGACCAGTCGCTGCCCGCCGGCACATAGACGCAATGCGGCGGCGTCTTCTCGAAGACCGACATGCGCTGGCCGAGTTCGCCAAAGTCCTTCCCGCCACCGGAGATCGTGGCCTTGCCCTCGACGAGAACGAGAATGACTTCCGTCTCGCCCGTGGGCTCTGCGGCGCTCTCGCCGGCCTTCAGGCGGTAGAGCCCGAAGCCGACATAACCCCAGCCGGCGCTGGCGGGGGTGATGTCGTGCACCTTGCCGGATGTGCCCGTGGGCTTGCGCAACAGATCGGCCATTCCTCGTCTCCCGTGTTTTTATGCTCAGTCGGCGTCGGAGCGTTCGCCCTCGGCCGCGATCCTCGCCCGCTCGGCCTCCGCCTTGGCTTCGGCCTTTTTCATCGTGTGGTCATACATGAACAGCAGCTCGTAGCCCGCATAGAGACCGGAGACGATGAAGACCATCGCCCAGCCGGTGGCGCCGTTCCCATACTCCACCCCCGCCCAGGCCAGCGGCAGCACGACGCAAAGAATGCGGCGCCACAGCGGCTTGAAGAAGGGATGGGTCGGATCAAGGATCTGGAACTTCAAGGCTTTGCTCCCGGCAGTCTTGTGAATGGGTCGCCTGCAATAGAGCCCAAATCCGTGTGCTGTCAAAACACGGGGCGGAGATTAAGTCCCCGCCCCGGCTTTCATTCAGATCAGGCCGGCTTCCTTGGCAAAGTCCTTGAGCGATTTCAGGCCGAGGCTCTGATACTCTAGGGGATTGCGCACATCAGGATCCTGCTCAGCCTCGATGACGATCCAGCCTTTATAACCATGCTCGGCCGCGATCTTCAGCACCGGCGGGAAGTTCACGCCGCCTTCGCTATCGCCGGGCACGGTGAACACGCCGCGACGCACGCCTTCGAGGAAGGAGAGCTTTTGCGCGCGCACCTGATCGGCGATGACGGGACGGACATTCTTCGCATGGATATGGCCGACGCGGTGCATGTATTTGCTTGCAACCGCTTCCGGATTGCCGCCGCCGAAATAGCAATGGCCGGTGTCGAGCAGCAGCTTGGCATGCGGGCCGGTATGCTCCATCAGCTTGTCGATCTCGGCCTCGGTCTCGACGACCGTTCCCATGTGATGGTGATAGACGAGCGAGATGCCCTGGCTTGCGGAGAATTCGGCCAGCGCCTCGACGCCGGCGCCGAACTTTGCCCATTCGGCATCGGACAGAACCGGACGATCGGCCAGCGCCACATCATCCGCGCCATGAATGGCGTTCGAGGTTTCACAGACGATGATGACCTTGCAGCCCATGGCCTTGAGCACATCGAGGAAGGGCTGCATGGCGGCCTTTTCTTCCTCGATCGTGTTGGTGAGCAGGTTCAGCGAATGCCAGCCGGACACGAATTTCAGGCCGCGCGGCTCAAGAACCGACTTCAGTCCGGCCGGATCGGTCGGCAGCTTGTGGCCCTTTTCGATGCCGTCGAAGCCGATCTTGGCGGTCTCGTCCAGGCACTGTTCGAGGCTGATATGGGCGCCGAGACGGCGGTCGTCATCGTTCGACCAGGCGATCGGGTTGGTTCCGAAAAGGATCATGATCAGGTTCTTTCCTTCAGAGCCGCTTCATAGGCTGCGCGGGCTTGATTGACTTCTGCGCGGGCCGAGACTTCCGGCACCGCGACATCCCACCAGTAGCCGCCGGCTTCGGTGGTCGGATAAGGATCGGTATCGATGACGATAACAGTCGTCTCGGTCGCCGCACGGGCGGCATCGAGGGCTGTTTCCAGCTCCGCAATCGACGACACCTTGTGCGAACGCGCGCCCATCGACGCCGCATGAGCGGCAAAATCGATGGCAATCGGGCTGACATTCGAATGGGCATAGAGATTGTTGAACTGCGCGCCGCCGGTGCCCATCTGCAGCCGGTTGATGCAGCCGTAGCCCCTGTTGTCGGTGATCACGAGCGTGATCTTGACGCCCATACCGACAGCCGTTGCCAGCTCCGAATTCATCATCATGTAGGAGCCGTCGCCGACCATGACGATGACGTCGCGATCGGGCTCAGCCATCTTGATGCCGAGACCACCGGCGATCTCGTAGCCCATGCAGGAGAAGCCGTATTCCATGTGATAGGAAAGCGGCAGCTTCGACTTCCACAGCTGGTGCAATTCCCCCGGCATGGTGCCGGCGGCGCACATGACGACCGTATTGTCACGCGAGGCCCGCTGTACGGCGCCGATCACCTGCATATCGGTCGGCAGCGAATTGCTGTCGGTCGGTGCTGCCGTCACGGCATCCGCCTTGGCAAACCAGGAGGCCTTGAGAGCGGCATCCGGTGCGGCGAACTTGTGATCACCAAGTGCTGCCGAGAGCTTTTCCAGGCCGATCTTCGCATCCGCCACCAGCGGGATCGCATCATGCTTGGCGCTGTCGTAAGGCTGGACGTTCAGCGCCAGGATCTTCCGATTGGGGTTCTTGAACAGCGCCCAGGAGCCGGTGGTGAAATCCTGGAAGCGGGTGCCGACGCCGATGACGAGATCGGCCTTTTCCGAAACGACATTGGCGCTTTCGGCACCGGTCACGCCGACAGGGCCGAAGTTCAGACCATGGTCCCAGGCCAGTGCCGACTTGCCGGCCTGCGTCTCGACGACGGGGATCTGGTGCTTCTCGACAAAGGCCTTCAGCGTGTCGGTGGCGTCCGAGAAATGCACGCCGCCACCGGCAACGATCACAGGGTTCTTCGCCGCCTTGAGCGCTGCAACCGCCGCTTCGAATTCTACCACATCGGGTTCCGGACGACGGAAGCGCCAGGTCTTTTTGGCAAAGAAGCTCTCGGGGTAGTCATAGGCCTCGGCCTGAACATCCTGGCAGAAGGCGAGCGTCACAGGACCGCAATCGGCGGGATCGGTCAGCGTGCGCATGGCGCGCGGCAGCGCAGTCAGAAGCTGTTCCGGCCGCATGATGCGGTCGAAATAGCGCGAGACGGGACGGAAGCAGTCGTTCGCCGACATCGTGCCGTCGCCGAAATCCTCGATCTGCTGCAGCACGGGATCGGGGCCGCGATTGGCAAAGACATCGCCGGGGATGAAGAGCACAGGCAGACGGTTGACATGGGCGAGTGCCGCCGCCGTCACCATGTTGAGCGCGCCGGGGCCGATCGAAGAGGTCACCGCCATGGCGCGGCGACGACCGAGCTGCTTGGCATAGGCGATCGCCGCATGCGCCATCGACTGCTCGTTCTGGCCGCGATAGGTCGGCAGTTCCTCGCGGATGCCGTAAAGCGCTTCGCCGATACCGGCGACATTGCCGTGACCGAAGATCGCCCAAACGCCTGCGATATAGGGAACGCCATCCTCGTTAAGCTGGTTGGCGAGATAACGCACCGTCGCCTGGGCGGCGGTCAGCCGGATCGTCTTCATGCTTTTCCTCCCTTGGCGGAAACCGCCTTTTGGCGTGCCGCATCCCAGATCGAACACAGGCTCTGGTAACGCGCGGCCATATCCTCCACGGCAGCGGCATCGCTCAGCGAACCGGCGAGCCACTTGCGCGCGGCATCCCCGAAGATTGTGCGGCCGACGGCGAAACCCTTGACCAGATCGAAGCCGGCAGCAAGCTGGAAGCTCTCCTCAAGCTCCGCCTGCGGCGCATCGAGACCGAGCACCACAATGCCGCGCGTGTTCGGATCGTTGCGTTCGATGGCGTTGCAGGCATTGGCCCAGGACGCCGTGGTCTTCATCGGCTCCAGCTTCCACCAGTCGGGATAGACGCCGATTTCATAGAAACGCTCGATGATCTTGGCAGTGGTCTCGTCGTCGCAGGCGCCGACCTTGGAGGGGATGACCTCCAGCAGGAATTCCAATCGGTTGCGGCGCGCCGCATGGAACAGCCGCTGGACGGTCTTTTCCTGCTCGGCCTTCATCTCCGCGCTATCGTCAGGGTGATAGAAGCAGAGCACCTTGACCACATGTTCGAGCGGCCATTCGACGAGGCCGCCGAAATCGGGGCCGATTTCCGGCTCCAGCGTCAGCGGGCGCGAGCCCGGCCATTCAACGGGACGACCGATCCATAGGCCCGTGCCGGCGGCCCGATAAAGCGCCTCACGACCGAGACGGCTGTCGCAGAGCAGGCCGTAACCGGAATTGCCGTCGGAGACCTTCAGCGCCGCGTCGAGGCAGAGGTTCTTGAACGCGCCGATCTTCTCGTCGGCAACGCCCGCATCCTTGGCCATGGCCTCGAGCTGCATGCGATGGTCGAAGGCAAAGACCCGCATCGTCGACCAATCGTTCTTGCGGTTGGTCGACCAGTGCACCTGCTCGAGTGCTTCGTCCTTGCGCAGCGCCTTGTTCTTGATGCCGGTCTTGAAGAAATATTGGAGCTCATCCCAGCTCGGATAGGCCGGCGTGCAGCCGTGGCGGGAGACGGCGAAGGCGCCGCAGGCATTGGCGAACTTCAGGCTGGTCGGCCAATCCTGGCCGGTGAGCCAGCCTTTGAGCAGCCCCGACATGAAGCCGTCGCCAGCGCCGAGCACGTTGAACACTTCGATTGGGAAACCCTGGCCGGTCTGGCCGGCATCGAGACTGTCGGGGATCGCACCATCAAACACCACGGCTCCCATCGGGCCGCGCTTACAGACCAGCGTCGCGGACGAGACCTTGCGAACCGCCTTCAGCGCCTCGATCGTATCGGTCGAGCCGCCGGCAATGTGGAATTCCTCTTCCGTGCCGACGATCAGGTTGAAGAGATGCAGCGTCGACTGCAGCTTTTCAGTCACCTGCGCCGACTCCACGAAGCGGCTTTCGCCGTCGCCGTGACCGGCAAGACCCCAGAGGTTGGGACGATAGTCGATGTCGAGCGCCGTCAGGCCGCCCTTCTCACGGGCGATCTTCAGCGCCTTCAAGACGGCAGCTTCCGTGCGCGGATGCGACAGATGCGTGCCGGTCGCGCAGACGCAGCGCGCCTCGGCAATGAAGTCGGGATCGATATCCTCTTCCGACAGCGCCATGTCGGCGCAGTTCTCGCGGTAGAAGATCAGCGGAAACTGGTGTTCGTCGCGAATGCCGAGCAGCACAAGCGCCGTCAGCCGCTCCTTGTCCGTCTTGACGCCGCGGACATCGACGCCTTCCCGAACGAGCTGTTCGCGGATGAAGCGACCCATGTGCTCGTCACCGACGCGGGTGATCAGCGCCGACTTGAGACCGAGCCGCGCAGTGCCCGCCGCGATATTGGTCGGCGAACCACCGATATATTTGTTGAAGGAGGCCATATCCTCCAGCCGACCGCCAACCTGGGCCCCGTAAAGGTCCACGGACGAGCGACCGATCGTGATCAGATCGAGCAAAGCCAAGCGATGTCCTCCCTTTGATGCGGGATCTTTCGCCCCGCCTCGAAACCATTCCACGATTTGGAACGGCGATACCTAGAAATGGACTATAAATTCTATTTTTCAAAATTTCAATACGGACGTTCAGTCATCCTGACGCGCGGTGCCGACGGCAACGGAGAGCGCGATCGCCAGACAGAGCGTGGCCGAGAGAGAGCGGAAGGCGCCGAAATCGACTTCGGAGACTGAAAGCAGCGTCGCCCCCATCCGCCGGAGCGGACTGACAACTGTATCGGTGACCGCGACGACCGGAACGCCGCGCGCCCGAACCTGCTCGACCAGTTCAAGCGTCTCAGCCGAATAGGGGGAGAAGGTCACGGCAAGCAGCGCATCGCCCTCGCGGATGGCATGATGATTGTCGAGCCGACCGACGACGCTATGCAGCATGGCGGGCACGCCCATCTTCTCGAAGGCATAGGCCATGTAGCTCGCCACAGGAAAAGACCGCCGAAGGCCCATGATGTGGATCATCCGCGCCGAGGCCAGCTGCTTGACGGCGACCTCAAGCGCCTGGGGATCAACGGTTTTGACGAGATTTTCCAGCGAAAGCCGCCCTGCCTCGACGAACTCGGCGAGAAGCGCAGAGGGCGAGCCTTCAGCCTTTTCGCGCAGGTGCTGGAGGCGCGTGGAATAATCCGGCCAGCCGCCGACGAAGCTCTCGCGAAACAGCTTCTGCATCTCCGAAAAGCCGGAGAAACCCATGATCTGGCAGAAGCGCATGAAGGCGGATGGCTGCACGCCGGCTCCCTCTGCCATCTCGGCAACGGTGGACACGGCGATCCGGTCCTTGTTGGCCGCGACATAGTCGGCGCATTGCTTCAATCGCTTCGGCAGGCTGCCGGAAACCTCCAGCAGACGATCTTCGAAGGCCTTGATCGTCTGCGGTCCGCCATTCTCGCCCATGCAGTCTCCCTTCCCCCTCATCAAGCACATCGCCGCGCTTGACATGCACCCTGTCATTATCTAGCAAAATAGAACATATATTCCAAAACGCGGCATTTGCCAGCGACAAATGGAACCTCGGTCAGGTTGGCTCCTCTGCGGAGCACCCAAGCACATCACAATCGCCGCCCTTTGACGAGGGACAAAGGCGCACAGGGAGGAAATGAACATGGTCACGAGACTGGCACTTCTGGGCGCCGGCCGCATCGGCAAGGTCCACGCAAAAGCCATTGCCGAAGACAAGCGCGCGAAACTGGTCGCCGTTGCCGACGCCTTCGCGGACGCCGCAAACGCCATCGCCGCCCAGACCGGCTGCGCGGTCAAGACGATCGAGGAGATCGAGGCCGACAAGGACATCGACGCCGTCATCATCTGCACGCCGACCAACACCCATGCCGACCTGATTGAGCGTTTCGCCAAGGCCGGCAAGGCGATCTTCTGCGAAAAGCCGATCGATCTGGATGTCGCCCGCGCCAAGGCTTGCCTTGAAACCGTGCGCGCCGTTGGCGGCAAGGTCATGCTCGGCTTCAACCGCCGCTTCGACCCGCATTTCCAGGCAGTCCGCAAGGAAATCGACAAGGGCTCGATCGGTAAGGTCGAGATGGTGACGATCACCAGCCGCGATCCGGGCGCCCCGCCGGCCGAATACATTAAGGTCTCCGGCGGCATCTTCCGCGACATGACGATCCATGACTTCGACATGGCTCGCTTCCTGCTCGGCGAAGAAATCGAAACGGTCCAGGCCTCGGCATCCGTTCTCGTTGACCCCAAGATCGGCGAACTCGGCGACTACGACAGCGCGTCCTTGATCCTGACGACGAAGAGCGGCCGCCAGGCGATCATCTCCAACTCGCGCCGTGCATCCTACGGCTATGACCAGCGCATCGAAGTCCATGGTTCGCTGGGTTCGGTTTCGGCCGAAAACCAGCGCCCGGTTTCGATCGAAGTCGCCAACAAGGACGGCTATACCCGCCCGCCGCTGCACGACTTCTTCATGACCCGCTACACGGCAGCTTACGCCGCTGAAATCTCCGCTTTCATCGACGCGCTCGACAACGGCACGCCGATGGCACCCTCGGCCGAAGACGGGCTGATCGCGCTCGCGCTCGCTGACGCCGCCGTCAAGTCGGCCAAGGACAAGTCGGCCGTCACCGTCGCCTACTGACGATCAACAGCTCCCGCGTGGCCGCAAGGTCACGCAGAATGGAAGCGCCGCCCGAACCTCCTCGGGCGGCGATTTCGTTTGTTGGCAGACAAGAGATCAGACGACGAGTTCGCGCCGCTCGACTTCGGTCAGCATGGCAAGATCGAGAATCTTCTGCAGGTTCGCAGCATGCCGGAAGCTCGGCTCCTGCATGTAGCCGGAGCGGATCGCGGTGATGAACTTCTGATAGTTCGTCTCCACCGGATCGACCTCGATCTCCCGCCAGACGGCCTTTTCGACATCTTCCTGCAGGCAGGCCCTGAGGCTGGAGCCATCCAGGCGGTGGATGACCTCCAGCGCGCCCTTGTCGCCATGAACCCGCAGGCGCAACTCGTTCAGATGCCCCGTTGCCCAGCGGCTCGCATGGATCACGCCCATCGCGCCGTTGGTGAACTCGGCGGTCATGGTGAAGCTGTCATTGGCATCGAGATCATATTCGCCGATCTTGTTGCCCGGCGCCTTTTCGAAGGTCTTCAGCCGCGCGAAGACATGATCGATATCAGTCGCCGCGCCATAACCGACGAAGTCGAGAATATGGATGCCGACATCGCCCAGCACGCCGTTCGAGCCGTGTTTGGTCGACAGCCGCCAGAGCCACTGGCTTTCGGTCGACCAGTCACCCCAGGCCTTCGAGACGAGCCAGCTCTGCAGGTACGAGGCCTCGATGTGGCGCACCTTGCCAATCTCGCCGCCCAGCACCATTTGCCGCGCCTTCTGCACCTGCGCGACATTGCGATAGGTGAGGTTGACCATGTTGACGAGGCCGGCCATTTCCGCCGCCGTCGCCATCTCGTCGGCCTTGGCGTAGTTCTCGGCCAGAGGCTTCTCGCACATCACATGCTTGCCGGCAGCAAGCAGCTTCAGCGTCGTCGGATAATGCACCTTGTCCGGCGTGACATTGGTGACGGCATCGAATTCACCCCAGGCGATCGCCTCCTCGAGCGAAGTGAAGGTGTTGGGAATGTTGTGCCTGGCAGCAAAGGCGCGCACGGTGGCCATATCGAGATCGACGGCTGCAACAAGCTGCACGTCAGATATCGTCGAGAAATTCATCGCATGGGTATTGGCCATGCCACCGGTGCCGAGCACCAGAACACGAATGGGGGCAGTGCTCATTTGTAGCCTTCCTCACCAGCCTGGTGGAGACGTGGACCGCGCTCGGTGATCGGCTCCAGAGCCTCTTCGACCGGGACATTCGGCGCATCATGGACGGCGGCGTAACGCGGTATCGGATTATAGGCCCATTTCACCTCGTTGCGGATGACCTGCTGCATTGGCATCATGGTAGGTCGGATAGGTCTCATGGCCAGGGCGGAAGTAGAAGATATTGCCCGCTCCACGGCGCCAAGTCAGCCCTGAGCGAAACACCTCGCCACCGGCAAACCACGAGATGAACACGGTCTCCAGCGGTTCCGGCACGGAAAAGAACTCGCCGTACATTTCTTCGTTTTCCAGCACGAAATTCTCAGGGATACCGGCAGCGATTGGATGGCCGGGATTGACCGTCCAGATCCGCTCGCGCTCGCCCGCCTCGCGCCACTTCAAGGCACAGGGCGTACCCATGAGACGCTTGAAGGGTTTCGCGAAATGGCCGGAATGCAGCACGAGCAGCCCCATGCCTTCCCAGACCCGCTTCGCCACCCGCTCGACGATCTCGTCGGAGACTTCGCCATGCGCCTTGTGGCCCCACCAGACGAGCACGTCGGTCTCGGCCAGCCGATCGACGGGAAGGCCGTGCTCCGGTTCCTGCAGCGTCGCGGTCGTGGCTTCGATCTCGGGATCCTTGTTCAAGGCGCTGGCGATCGTCGCATGCATGCCGTCGGGATAGATATCCCGGACAATCGCGTTTTCGCGTTCGTGGATGTTTTCACCCCAGACAACCGTTCTGATCGTCACGTCTTTTCTCCTTGGTTAGGACTTGTGCAGCCGCCCATCAGCAATGCCGCGACGAAACCGTCGCCCCGACTGACCTAGGAATGAATAGGATCGAAACTAGGGCAGAAGACAAAAACTTGAAAGCGGTTTGGCTTGAAGTTTTGCAGGCCGACAATCTGCTGTCAAATTGCATTTTGGGGCTCTTCGAACTCATCTAACCATTCCGAACCAAAGCTCCGCGCCCTGAAAACAAAGGTTTTTTGGAAGCGCTTTGACATCAGGGGTATAGAATTGCCAGAATGCGCCGTGGCATGACATAAGCCGACAAAAGCGGAGATGTTCCCGCCGGGGTTCGACGACAGGAATGAAGCTCAAGGAATTCGCCCAGCATATCGGACTGTCACCGACAACGGTGAGCCGCGCGCTCAGCGGTTATCCCGAGGTGAACGAGGCGACGCGTGCGCGCGTCATGGAAGAGGCCGCCCGCCTCGGCTACCGGCCCAATATCAATGCGGTGCGTCTTGCGACCGGGCGGGCGGACGCAATCGGCGTCGTGATGACCAGGGCCAGCGACTACCAGTTCTCCGAATTCATGAGCGGCATGGCAGAGCGCCTGAGCGGCGAGGATATCGACATCCTGATCACGCCGATGACCGAACACGACACATCAGATGAACTCCAGCTCTACCGGCGCCTGGCGGAAAGCCGTCGGGTCGACGCCGTCGTCATCCATTCGCCGCGCCCCAGAGATCCACGCATCGCCCTCCTGCACCAGCTGAAACTGCCCTTCATCGTGCATGGCCGCTCGGAGACGGATGTGCCGCATGCCTGGCTGGACATCGACAACGGGGGCGCGATCCACCGCAGCACCGAACACCTGCTGGATCTCGGGCACCGCCGCATCGCGCTGATAAATGCCCGGGAGGGCCTGACCTTCACGCTGCATCGGCTTGCTGGCTACAAGGCGGCGCTCGCGGCCCATGGGGTCGACTTCGACCCGAAGCTCGTGACCCATGGCGACTTCACCGACGAGATCGGCTTCCGCTTCGCCTGCTCCATGCTGGACGAGCGCCCGCGCCCCACGGCTTTTGTTGCGGGCTCGATGATGACGGCACTCGGTGTCTACCGTGCGGCCCGTTCGAGAAACCTGATCATCGGCCAGGACATTTCCGTGATCGCGCATGATGACGTCTTCCCCTATCTGACAGCCGAAAACATGGTGCCTGCTCTGTCGACCACCCGATCCTCAATCCGCGCTGCCGGCACCCGCATTGCCGACCTGGCACTGGAAATGCTGGCAGGCCGCGAGCCTTCAGACATCAGGGAGCTCTGGCCGATCGAACTGATCCTGCGTGAGACAAGCCGACCGGCACCAAAGGAAAAAGCCGAATGACCAAGCCCGTCAACAAGCGCGTCGTCGTCATCGGCCACATCAATCACGACCGCATCTGGCGGCTGACGGAGCCGCTTCGCGCCGGAGGACGCATCGCCTGGTCGTCGCGGGATACCCGCCTCGGCGGCGGCGGATACTTCACCGCCAGACGCCTGCTCGACCTCGGCCACGAGGTAACCCTGCTTTCGAACCTGATGAGCGACGCCCACGGCAAGGCGGCACTCGCCGACCTTGACGCTGCAGGCTTCGACACGAGCCTGATTGCCCGCCGCGAGGGCGAGACCGATTTTGCCGACATCCTGCTCGACCCCACGGGCGAGCGCACGATCCTGTCGAGCGAACGGCGCCTGTCGCGCACCTTTCTGCTCGACGAGCCTGTCCATGCTGACGCTTTCTATGTGAACGCACCGAAGCTGCCGCAAACGGTCCTCGCCTCACTCGAACGCGCAGCCCTCGTCGTCTCGCAATTTCCGCTGCGTGAAGGCGAACCCCGCGCCGCCGACATCATGGTCGGCTCCAAAGCGGACTTGCCCGGCGTCACCATGGCCGATGCGTGGCGCCGGGCACGACGGCTCGGATCGGAACGCCTCACCCACCTCGTGATGACCGATGGCCCGGCCGCGATCTCGATCTTTGACGGGCAGGTCGAGCACACCGTGACCCTCGACCGCACCGTCTCTGTTCCCGACACCATCGGCGCTGGCGACAGCTTCAGCGGCGCCCGGAGCAACGCCCTGCTCAGCGGAGCAACGCCCTGCTCAGCGGAGCAATCGCCGGCAATGACACGACAGTCTGGCTGGAGCGCCGCGAGGCGGATAACCGGAACCACACCTGAAAAATCAATATTCTAACATTTTTATTTGATCGCCTTCCGGGAACCGGTGAGCCGCTTGCGAGTTCATCGGTGCGAAATGGAGGAAGGCATGACTGAAGCCGATTTTACCTGGAACATCCCCGTCGAGCTCGAACTGCCCTGTGGCCTGACGCGGCGTTTCCTGAATGCCTATGACGCGCTCGATTTTCTTGACGCGGAATGGCCGACCCGGCGCGGCGAGGCCTATCAGCGGGCTCTGCGCCTGTGCCAGAACGCCTTGCGAGGTTCGCGGGCTACAGAACTTGCGCGGAGCGCCTTTATCGCTGCTGCCCATGAAGCTGGCATGACCCAGTGTTCAAACCCGCAGAAACTCGTGAGCTTCCTGCCCCGAGCCCGATCCGCCGCCTGAGGGCGGCGGCGGAGGATCCGATGCGCCCTAAGGCGCATCCGCACGGTCTCACTCCACCTCTGACATCAGCATGACCACCGTCTGACCATCCATGAGGTCGCGCACAGCAAGCGGCCTGCCACCCGCAAATCTGCGCCCCGTCAGCACATCGGTGAAAGTCCGCCCGGCGATCTCCGCCGGCAATTCGACGACCGTATCGCCCCAGAACGCGGCAGAGGGCATTCCTTCGCCTTCCCCGAGCATCGCGACCGGCAGACGGCAGGCAACCGTCACGGCGCAGAGGCCATCCCTCTCCCGGGCGAACGCCACGGCGTGGGTCTGGCGCGGCCCAGTGACCGTCAGTGGCAAATAGCGCCCCTCGAGGAAAAGCGACGAATAGCGGTTTCGCAGCGCAAGACCGCGACCGATCACGGCCTGCTTCAGCCATCCCTCCGTCAGCGCACGCTCGTCCGCAAAGGCGAGCGGTGCCTCAGGATCGAACTCACAGAGCGTATCGAACATCGGCAGGCATCGATTGTCCGGATCGACAAAGCTCAGATCAATCGCCTCGCTCCCCTGATAGATATCCGGAATACCGGGCGCCGTGAGTTTGATCACGGTCTGCGTCAGTCCATTGAGCAGTCCTGCCCGGATCAGGGGTTGGATCTCGTGCACCAACTCGGCGACGAAGTCGTGATCGCCCAGCAGTGCGCGCACATAATCTGCGGCAGCGGCCTCATACTCGGCATTCACCTTGTTCCAGTCGGTCCGAAGCTTCGCCTCGCGCAGGGATTTTTCAACGAAGGCCGTGACACGCTCGGAAAAATCCGACAGGCCTTCCCGGTCGCCGGCACTGAGATCGACCGGCCAGTGACCGATCAGGGCCTGGAAGATCATCCACTGCACTTCCGGCTCCGGCGCCATCTGCCCATCGATGTCGATGACGGCACTCTCATGCGCCTTGCGCCACCCTTCGATCAGCCGAGCAAACCGCGGTGCATCTTCAGCGAGCGCAAAGAGGCGGGCGCGGGCATCCTCGCCGCGCTTGGTGTCATGGGTGGAAGAGGCCGAAAGCCCAAGCGGTTGATGCTCTGCCCGCCGCTGCATCTCGGCGTGGAAGTGCTTCAAGCCGCCCTCTTCCGGCTCGAGTTCGCCGCCCACCTCGTTGAGAGCCAGGAACTCCACATGGCGAAAGAACAGCGTGTCTTCGAGAGACTTGGCCATCAGCGGACCGGTCAACTGCTGGAAGCGACGACGGAAGATCGCTGCCGATGGGCGGTTCTCAGCCGCCACGCCGTCACCCTTGAGCAGGGTGACCAGATCTTCTGCCACCGCCTGAGCATCGCCCCCGAGCCGGTCGGTGACAGACGACAGAACATCATCGAGCAAGGCACGGTCTGCAGCCGGCATGCCCTGATCGGTGCCATAGGTCCGGTAGCATGGGAAGGCGAGCAGCAACTCCTCGAGAGCCCTCCGAACCAGGTCCGCCGTTTGCCCGAGCAGGCGCGAACCCAGTTCAACCAGCGCCTTTACCTCACCGGCAAAATTCACCCGGACCATCTGCAGCTTCGCGTCCCGCATCTTGTCCGCGACGGGAGCCTGGGGCCCGGCGACATCGGCATAGGCCTTTCGCATGGCAGGGAAGCCTGCGGCATCGAGAAGGACAGGCACCTGGGCTGCGATGAATTCGTAGCCGGTCGAGCCCTGCACAGGCCAGGCCTTTGGCAACTCTTCGCCCGACGTAAGGATCTTCTCGACGTAGATCGGGATCTCCGCCCCGACGGCGGCCCGCAACTGCTCCAGATAACCAGTCGGATCGGCAAGACCGTCCACGTGGTCGATGCGCAGCCCGTCCACCTGGCCGGCACGCACCAGTTCTAGCACCGTCCGATGAGCCGCCTCGAATACATCCTCTGCCTCCACGCGCAACCCCACGAGTCCGGCGATTTCGAAGAACCGCCGATAGCTCAGGCCTCTCGCCGCTTCGCTCCAATGCATCAGGCGCCATGGTTGAAGATCATGCAGGAAGAGCAGGAATTCCCCTGCCTGTGCCTTGGCGTTCAATTCCTGCAGCAGCCGTTCACAGCCGTGCTCACCGCAAAGCGCCAGCACCGCATTGTGAAACGCCTGCTCATCGCCGGGCTTGGCCTGCCGTCCGAGTTCGCCAAGCGGAGCGGCCATCGGATCACTGCAACTGTTGAGGACCGCCGGATAGGTGGAGGGGTTCAGCGGATAGAGGCTGTCGAAGTACTTGAAGGCGAGCGCACCCTGATTGCGGTCGAGCGTCAGCGATATCTCGCCGTCCACCACCGCTTGCTCGAAGGGTTTTCCGAGAAACGGCAGGGTCAGCCGCTGGCTCCAGTCGATGTCGAAGTAATGCCCGTAGCGGCTGGCTTCTCCCCACTCGATGACGCTGCGCCACCAGGGATTCTCCAGGCTCGCCGCCATGTGGTTCGGTACGATGTCGAGGATGAGACCCAGTCCTTGCGCCTTCAGCGCGGCTGCAAGCTGCTCAAGCCCCGCACGACCGCCAAGCACCGGATCGATCAGGTTCGCATCGGTGACGTCATAACCATGGGTCGATCCTGCTGTGGCGGCGAAAACGGGCGACGAATAGAGATGCGTGATGCCGAGCCGCTTCAGATAAGGCACGAGGCCGATGGCACGGTTGAAATCCATGCCACCGCGAAATTGAAGGCGGTAGGTTGATACGGGAAAGGGCATGCTGGCATCCTCGGGGCTGGCGGTGTCCGACGCCAGCTAACGCCCTCCTGCCGCCCTTGTTCCACCTCGGCCGGTGCATGCTGCAGCCTCAGTGAAGGTCGAACTATCCATCCAGCTTGCGCCACTCATTCGGGCCGATCAGCCGCTGGTGACTGAAGCGCACCGAATGCAGATCGCCGTCGAGATTGGTCCGCCAGAATTCGAGAAATTTCGTCATTTCCGGAAAGTTTGGCGCCAGATCGTAATGCCGCCAGAGGAAGGTCTGCAAACGACAAAGGGCCGCTCATGAGGGCGGCCCTTTCTTCTGTATATGGCTTTACAGTGCTCAGGCGGCAAGCGCAGTCGGAATGGGGCTGAGCCCCTCGAATGTCGGTCGGGCGATATAGTAGCCCTGGATCAGATCCACGCCGAGTTCCGTCAGCAGCTGAAGCTCGCCCGCCGTCTCCACACCCTCGCAGGTTGAAGGCCATGCCGAGATCGCGCAGCATGTCGAGCGTCCGGCTGACGACGATCTGCTTCACCGTATCGGTGTCGATGCCCCGGATGAGATCCATGTCGAGCTTCACGATGTCAGGCTGGAAGCGCGTGAGAAGGTTGAGGCCTGAATAACCGGCACCGAAATCGTCGATCGCCGTCTTGAAGCCGATCTCGCGATAACTCCTCAGAATGTTGAGGAGATGCTCGGTGTCGAGCTTCTCGACTTCGGTAAATTCGAAAATGATGCGGTCGAGCGGGAAGTCGGTACGCCGTGCGGTCTCGAGCGTCTGGCGAATACAGGCACGCGGCTCATAGACGGCATTCGGCATGAAATTGATCGACAGATACGGCATCGCGTTGCGAGGAAAGAGGCTTGCAGCCAATTCGATGGCACGCACCCGGCATTGCTGGTCGAAGGCGTAGCGATTGTCGGGATCAACAAGGGAGAGCACTGACACGGCACCGCTGCCATCAAGGCCACGCACCAGCGCCTCATGGGCGAAAACCTCACGACGCCGGGTATCAATGATGGGCTGAAACGCCATCGAAAACCTCGACTCGAAGGCGGTCCCATTCTTGCAACCCTAGCAGGTCATCGCGGCTCCTGAATTAGGCATCACAACAAAAACACAACCGTCTTAAGGAAGCTTGAAAGCTGGTACGCAACCAGTTTCCGAGGAAGCAACCGCCTTGTTTCGCAATTCATGACCTTTTTTGGATTGCTGATTTAACCAATCGAGATAATCGAATATCCTTGAAATATGAGGCTGATTCGAGAAAGCCTCGCGGGCTAAATGACTTAGCTGGGGATGCGGACATGCGGGAACAGATCGATATCGAGACCTGGGCTATGGTCAGGGCTCATGAGATTGTAATGCAGCAGGGCGCCAATCTGGTCGTCGCCGCTCAGAGATTGGACCACAAGAAGACCACAGCCAACACCTATGCACTGAGAACGGCGATCATGACATCGCTGATCGAAGCGCTACAGGCACCCCCGGCAGATGTGCTTGCCGCCATGCAGACACCGGCTGGCCTGCACCCGGCCTGACATTACATCCGCGGTCCGGCGATCTGCCATTTGTCTCCGACAAGGCGATCATATTCCGGCGGCTCGAAGGCTTCGAAGCCGCCGCCCGGATAAAGCGTGAGCTCACCGACATAGAGATTGTCACCCGTATCGAAGAGGTCGACGCGGACGAAATCCAGATCACGCCCCAAGGTTTCAGACAGCGACACCATCAGGTCCAGCTGCTCCGGGCGCGGGATCTCGTGCGGATAGGGCGGATAGTAATCCGGGTCGTAGAACGGCAGGCGTTCCCATGAACGCGAATAGGTCGCGGAATATCCCTGATCGTCGGTGCGCGTATCGATGATGATGTGCGACAGCCGTCCGTTGAAGACAAAACAGCGATAGTCCCAGGGGATGCCACCATCCTTGCTGAGCATCTCCTCGATGACCACCTTCCGCTCAACCTGCGAATAGGCCCATTCCCTGTTGTAGCGGGCATGGTCGATCGACAGCCATTCGGCACAGGGATCATTGCGCTTGAGGGTTTCGACATCTTCGGCTGTATAGAGGAACTCGCCGAGCCCGCTCGCATGGTTGGGCTTGATCACAGCCGGCAGCGGAATTGTCGACCAGTCCACCTCGGACAGGTGGGTGCCTGCCCAATAGGTGGGGATCGTGTGCTCGGCGCCAACCTTCTCGGCGACGTAGTCCTTCACCGCCAGCTTGTCGACCAGCTTTCCATAGAGCGGATTGCGGTCATGGATCTTGCGATACTGAACCTTCTCCGAGAAGGTCTTCGGCTTGTCGACATCGGGCCATTCACCCTTGATGCTCCAGAACTTCAGCTGGATGTAAAGCTTGTCCGGCAAAGGCGCGATCAGGCGCCAGAAGATGCGCTTCATGAGATAGAGCAACGAGCTTTGGTCGTAGCCCGCCCGGATGAAGCTTTCCTTCTGTTCTTCTGCCAAGACCGCGTCCCCATTTCCCGTTGCCGGCGAACTTTAGTGGTCCCGGTTTATCGTCGAGTTAACCGGAAGCCCTGAATACAGCCTTTCCGCCAGCTTGATTGCAGACGTCAGACATGCGAGCGTCCGGCCATGCGCATTCTGCTTGTGGAAGACACGCTCGACGTCGGAGAGGCAATCTCCCGCCGCTTTGAAACCATCGGCCATACGGTCGACTGGCAGACGGACGGCCGTGCTGCAGCCGAAATCCTCGATTTCACCGAATACGACCTGGTCATCCTCGACGTCATGCTGCCCGGTATGGATGGGTTTTCGATCCTCAAGAGGCTGCGGGACAACGGCAGCGCCGTGCCGGTCCTCGTTCTGACGGCCCGCTCCGAGATCGACGATCGCGTGGGCGCGCTCGATCTCGGCGCCGATGACTACCTGGTCAAGCCCTTCGACTTCCGCGAGCTCGAAGCCCGCGCCCGCGTATTGATGCGCCGCCGCGCCGGAGGCGAGGCAACCAATGTGATCGTGTGCGGCGACGTCTTGCTCGACCGCTCCCAGCGCTCGGTCAAGGTCGGCAATCGCGAAGTGCCGCTCAAGCGACGCGAGATGACGCTGCTTGAAATCCTCGCCAGCCGACCGGGTCGCGTGTTCAGCAAGGACCAGCTTCTCGACCAGCTTTTCGGCTTTGATGAACCGGCGGGGCCGAATGCCATCGAGCTCTATGTCGGACGCCTGCGAAAGAAGCTCGAAGGGGCAAAGGCCCGGATCGTGACCGTTCGTGGCGTGGGCTACCAACTGGTGTCTAATGCAGAGGACTAGGCGCTCACTTTTTGCCCGACTGGTCATCCGCGTTGCAGTGGTTCTCGCCGGCGGCGCCGCGATCCTGATGACGGCGGCCTGGCTTTACGCCCGCGCGGCCGCCGACGAGGCCTATGACCGGCTGCTTCAGGGTGCCGCGATCCAGATCCTCGACAGCCTTGTCGTCGAAGAGGGCCGCATTGCCGTCGACCTGCCGCCGAGCGCCTTCGAACTTCTGGGATTGGCGCCGCGCGACAAGATCTTCTACCGCGTCGTCGCCCCCGATGGCACGACGCTGACCGGCTAC
Organism: Allorhizobium sp.; assembly: GCA_965283865.1. Lineage (GTDB taxonomy): Bacteria > Pseudomonadota > Alphaproteobacteria > Rhizobiales > Rhizobiaceae > Allorhizobium. Next base: position 1,343,305 of record CBDIQA010000001.1, on the reverse strand, counting down.
GAAGACCTCGAATTCACGGATGACGTGGCCGATGCGCGGACCCAGGCCCGGTTCGCCACAACGAGCTTCCGCAATCAGCCTGTGCGCATGGTCGCGGCAAGCCGCGCGATCGCGGATCCCACGATTGGCGGCTGGGCATACGTGCTGATTGCCCAGACGACCGAGGCAAGACAGGAGCTGACGACGGAACTCACAACCCGCGCCCTGGCTCTGGTCGGCGTCATGAGCCTGCTTGCGCTCGGCGGCACGGTGCTCGCCGTCCGTTACTCCCTGCGCCCGCTCGATGCGCTGGGCGACACACTCCGCCGCCGTGACAGCCAGGATCTGACACCGCTCGCCGTCGACGTGCCCCGGGAACTCTCGCCTTTCGTCGAGTCGATCAATCACTTCATGCGCCGCCTCGACGATCGCCTGGACGTCTGCAGCGCTTCATCGCCGACAGCGCGCATCAGATCCGCACACCGCTGACGGCGCTTTCAGCACAGGTCAGCCTGATCGACGAAGACGCGCTCTCCGAAAACGACCGCCGCCATCTGGACCGCGTCAAGAACCGCGCCTCGGAGCTTGCCCGCTTCACCACGCAGCTCCTGAACCACGCCATGGTCATCCATCGCTTCGATTCCGTGCAGCTCGCGCCGATCGACGTGATCGATGTTGCCCGCAAGGCCTTCCGCGCAGCAGTGCCGATCACCATCGATCCCGACATCATCGTTTCCTTCGAAGCGCCGCCGGAAGAGCTCATGGTGCTCGGCGACGCGCTGAGCCTTAGGGAAGCGATCGTCAACATCATCGACAATTCGCTCCGTCACGGCGTCGTCTCGAGCCTTGCGGTTCGCGTCATCAGGCGCGGCAATTTCGTGCTGGTCGAGGTGGAGGACGACGGTCCCGGCATCCCCGCCCAGGACTGGCAGCAGGTCACCCGCCGCTTCGTCTCCTCCAAATCCGGCGAAGGCAGCTCCGGCCTCGGCTTTGCCATCGCCTCGGAAGTCGCGACCACGCTGAGCGGGGCGCTCGGCTTTCGTGAACCGAGCACTCGGAGCGGCTTCACCGTCTTCCTCGAACTCCCCCTGCTCGACGCGAGGTCCGAACCATGACGCTGAAGACACGGTTCACTGCAGTGATGACGGGCCTGCTGGCCGCGGCCCTCGCCTCGACTTCGGTCTTCGCGCTCGAAGGCGACCGCTCCGTCTTTCCGGCGCCCGCCAAGGAACGTGCCCGCCTGGTGATCAATGGCGTCACCGATGCCGATGTGATCGCGCCGCTCATCCTCGACTTCCAGCAAACGGCACCCGACGTCACGGTCGAATTCAACGACTATGTGAGCAACGACCTCTTCCGCGAGGCCGAAATGGCCTGTCGGCAGCAGCGAAGCCATGGCGACCTCTGGATATCCTCCTCCGTCGATCATCTGGTCAAACTCGCCAATGACGGCTGTGCCCATGCGCACCAATCGGAGGAGACCGAGCGGGTCTCGGCCTGGGCGAACTGGCGCGACGAAATCTTCGGCTTTGCCTTCGAGCCGGCTGTCATCGTCTACGACGCCTCGCAGGTGCCACCGGAAGACGTGCCGCGCTCGCATGTCGAGATCGCCGAACTCCTGCGCCGCAAGCCGGACGAATACTGGACCCGGATCGGCACCTACAACGTCAAACTGTCAGGCGTCGGCTATCTCCTGGCCTTCCACGATGCCCAGCAGGCACCGACAAGCTACGGTCGTCTGCTAGAGAGCTTCAGCCGCGCGCAGGTGCTAACCAGTTGCTGCAACAAGGAAGTGCTCGACCTGATCGAGACCGGCAGGCTGAAGATCGCCTACAACATCCTCGGCTCCTATGCCTATGCGCGCTACCTGCGGAATAATGACATGCGGGTGGTCGTGCCGCGCGATTATACGCTGATCCTCACCCGGGGCGCGATGATCCCGACCCACTCGCCACAGCCCGACCTCGCTGCCCGCTTCGTCGATTATCTCGTGTCGGAGCGCGGCCAGAAGGTCGCGCGGGAAAAGGCCTTCTACTTTGCCGAAAACGCACCTTTGCCACCCGGCGTTGATGGGCCTATCTCCCTGATCGAATCCGGCATCGGCCGCCCGATCCGCGTCGGCCCGGCGCTGCTCGCTGCCCAGGACAGGGCGACGCGCGAGGAATTCATCCGCAACTGGACATCGCTTCTGGCACCCGGTGCGCCCTGATGAAAAAAGCCGGCGTCTCCGCCGGCCTTTGCAAAGTGCCAGGATGAATGACCTCAGTCCTCTTCCTGGAAGACCTCCTCGCGCTTCTTCTTGACGCTCGGAAGGAAGACCACGATCAGAACCGCCAGCGCGAGCAGCAGCAGGGTGAGGCTGATCGGCCGGGTGACGAAGGTCGACGGATCGCCGCGCGACAGGATCATCGCTCGCCGCAGGTTCTCCTCGAGCAGCGGCCCCAGAACGAAGCCGAGCAACAAGGGTGCCGGCTCGCAGCGCAGCTTGACCAGCACGTAGCCGATGAGCCCGAAGAAGGCGACGGCATAGAGGTCGTATATGTTGCCGTTGACGCTGTAGACCCCGATCGAGCAGAAGGCCATGATAACAGGGAATAGCACGTAATACGGGATCGTCAGAAGCTTCACCCAGAGCCCGATCAGCGGTAGGTTCAGGACCAGCAGCATCAGGTTGCCGATCCACATGGATGCAATGATGCCCCAGAACAGGGCCGGCTGCTCGCTGGCGACGTTCGGACCGGGCACGATGCCCTGGATGATCATCGCACCGACCATCAGCGCCATGACCGGGTTTGCCGGAATGCCTAGGGTGAGCAGCGGGATGAACGAGGTTTGGGCTCCGGCATTGTTGGCCGATTCCGGACCTGCAACCCCTTCGATTGCTCCATGCCCGAACTCCTGCGGGTTCTTCGACATGCGCTTTTCGACCGTGTAGGAGGCGAAGGACGCGAGGATCGCGCCGCCACCCGGCAGGATGCCGAGCGCCGAGCCAATGCCCGTGCCGCGCAGCACCGGGCCGACCATCCGCTTGAAGTCATCGCGGGTCGGCATCAGGCCGCTGACCTTGGTGATCAGGACTGTCCGGTTGCGATCGCTTTCGAGATTGCGCAGGATCTCCGCGACACCGAAGACACCGACGGCCACTGCCACAAAATTCAGGCCATCCGCATACTCGGTGATCCCCATTGTGAAGCGCGGCGTGCCCGAATAGATGTCCGTGCCGACAAGCCCAAGCAGCAGGCCGAGCGCGACCATCGCCAGCGCCTTGATGATCGAACCATGCGCGAGCGCGATAGACGAGACGAGACCGACGATCATCAGGGAGAAGTATTCGGCAGCCCCGAATTCAAGCGCGATGGCGGTGAGCGGCGGCGCGAAGATCGCGACGAGGAAGGTGGAGACGGTGCCGGCGAAGAAGGAGCCGATCGCGGCAATTGCGAGTGCGGCCCCTGCCCTGCCATTGCGGGCCATCTGGTAGCCATCGATCGCAGTGACGGCCGAAGAGGATTCGCCCGGCATGTTGATCAGGATGGCCGTGGTCGAGCCGCCATACTGCGCGCCGTAGTAGATTCCGGCCAGCATGATCAGCGACGAGACGGGCTCGAGCTGGAAGGTGATCGGCAGGAGCATGGCGATCGTAGCAGTCGCACCGATGCCGGGGAGCACGCCGATCAGCGTGCCCAGGATGACACCGATCAGGCAGAAGAACAGGTTCTCGATGGAACCGGCGGTCGCGAAACCGAGGGCAAGATTGCTGATGAAATCCATGTTCGCCGCCTCAACGGAACCAGGGGCCGAAGCGTTCGAACGGCAAGCCGAGGCCGTAGCTGAACACGAGGACCGAGAAGAAGGTGATGCCAGTCGCAAGCGCGAGAGCCGCCGGAACCCGGAGCCGCTCAGAGGCGAAGCTTGCGATGAAGGCTGCAACGAAAAGGGCCGGCACGAAACCGGCGCCGCGCACCAGGAGACCGAAGACGATCGGTGCGGGCAGAATGAACAGCATACCGCGCCAGGCAATTGCGCCGATCACCTCGCCGGTGACCTTCACGGACTGCACAAGGATAACGACGCCGAGCAGCGTCAGCACACCGGCAAGCACCAGCGGGAAATACCCCGGCCCCATGCGAAACGCGGTTCCGAGTTCCAGCGACAAGGATTGAATGACGAAGAAGAGGCCAAGCCCGATGAACAGCAGACCGCAAAGCAGGTTGGCCGTGTCGAAGCGTAAGGATTTCATGATGTCCCCCGACAAAAGGCGCGGACGGCCTTGGACTTGGCCGACCGGCACGACAAGTCGCGGACCCGATCGAAAGACCGGGCCCGCGCAGATGTGGATGGATCAGTCGGCGTACTGGCCGGCAGCTTCGATGACAGGCTTCCAGCGGGCGATTTCGCCTTCGAGCTTGGCCTTGAGGGCCGCAGACGTCACATCGCTGTCCGGGGACGGTGCGGTGCCGAGTTCGGCGAAGCGAGCGACGACGTTTTCGTCCTTGAGAGCCTTCTTGAGCGAGGCGTTGAGCTTCTCAATCGCTTCAGCCGGCGTGCCCTTAGGCGTGTAGACGCCGTGCCAGATACCGACCTGGAAGTCGTTCAAGCCACCCTCGGCAGCTGTCGGCACGTCAGGCAGCACCGGCAGGCGCTCGGCAGAGGTCACGGCATAGGCCTTGATCGTGCCGCCCTGGATCTGCTTCGTCGTATTGGTCGTCTGGTCGCACATGATATCGACCTGGCCGCCGAGCAGATCGGTCATGGCCGGACCCGTGCCCTTGTAGGGAACGGTGACGAGCGGGGTCTCGATCTGGCTCATGAACAGCATGCCGCAGAGATGCGAGGCTGCGCCGATGCCGGCATTGGCCACGGTGACCGTGTCCTTGTTGGCCTTCACATACTCGACAAGACCCTTGAGATCGGTCGGCTCGAAGTCCTTGCGGGCAACGATGGTCATCGGAACGTCGGTGACGAGACCGACATAATCGAAGGCGTTCAGCGGATCATAGGCGAGCTTGCGGTAAAGGCTCGCGCTGGTCGCCATGCCGATGTGATGAAGCAGAATGGTGTAGCCATCCGGCTCCGAACTCGCGACGCGGCCGGCGCCCAGCGTGCCACCGGCGCCGCCGACATTCTCGACGAGAACCTGCTGGCCGAGATCCTTGGACATGGATTCAGCGACGAGACGCGCGACGGTATCCGTCGGGCCGCCTGCTGCGAACGGGACCACCATGGTGATCGAGCGCTCGGGATAGGTCTGGGCCGATGCAGATGCTGCGATGAAGGTTGCCGCAATGGCAGTCGCGCTGAAGAGCGACTTGAAGAAAGTCATGAAAGCCTCCCGGTTCAATTGATCCTGCCGGTTCGGCTCCTCCCGCCCGGCACTGGATGGCCCGATCTTCTTCAGGCGAGACCGCGTCACAATCGCCCGGTCACGTATGAGCCAAGCTTTTGTGAGCCATCGCAGTGCAACATGGGTGGTTTTCCTCCCAAGCGGCTCAGATGATGTGTGGAATTCCACCCATTCCTTTAGGAGGAAGCAGCCGGCTTGGCGCCTAATCCCTGCCGTCGAAGGCGAGGCTCTTGTCGAGTCCGTGCTTCTGCATCTTCTCGTAAAGTGTCTTGCGGGAGATCCCGAGCTGCTCGTAGACCGGACGCAGGGATCCGCCATGGGCGGTGATGGCATTGGCGATCAGCTGCTTTTCATAGGCCGCCACCTTGTCGGCCAGACGCGTATTCGCCGTTTCGAGGGCTGCCGCACTGTCGAGCCCGGTTTCCAGTCCGAGCACCAGCCGATCGGCCGCATTCCGCAACTCGCGAACATTGCCCGGCCAGTCGCGCTCGGCGATCTCGGAGAGTATCTCCGGCTCCACCTCCATGTCATCGCGGCCGTAGCGTGCACACGCTTCGCGCACGAGATGCAGGAAGAGCAGCGGAATGTCGGCCCGCCGCTGCGCAAGCGACGGCACGCGGAGTGTCACGACATTCAAACGGTAGAAGAGGTCCGCGCGGAAACGCCCAGCCGCCACCTCGCTTTCGAGATCGACCTTGCTCGTGGCAAGGAAGCGAACATCGAGCGGCACAGTTTCGTTCGATCCGAGACGGGTGATCGTCCGCTCCTGCAGCACCCGCAGGAACTTCGCCTGCAGGTCGAAGGGCATTGAGCCGATTTCATCCAGGAGAATGGTTCCGCCGCGTCCGTGTTCGAACTTGCCGTAGCGTGCCCGAAGCGCACCCGGGAAGGCACCGGCTTCGTGGCCGAAGAGCTCGCTTTCGATCAGGGTCTCAGGCAGCGAAGCACAGTTGATCGCGAGGAAGGGGGCCTTCGCCCGGGCGCTGATATCATGCAGGCTGCGCGCAACGACCTCCTTGCCGGCCCCCGTATCGCCGATAATCAGCGCGTCAGCCTCCGTCGCACCGATCGCCCGTACCCGATAGCGCAGGTCGACCATGACAGGCGTGCGGCCGGGAAGCCGCGTCTCGATATCGTCGCGCTTGCCGGCAACGGCCCTCAGGCGCCGGTTTTCGAGAACGAGCGACCGGCGGTCCAGCGCATGGCGCACGACACCCGCCAACGCCTGACTGGCAAAAGGCTTCTCGATGAAGTCATAGGCGCCCTCGCGCATCGCCTTCACCGCGAGCTGCACTTCGCCATGGCCCGTCACCAGGATGACGGGGATTTCGTGATCCAGTTCCCGGATGCGATGCAGAAGCGTCATTCCGTCCATGCCCGGCATTCGGATGTCACTGACGACCACGCCATCGAAGCCGAAGCCGACCCGCGAAAGGATCTCGTCGCCCGAGGCAAAGGCCTTGACCTGCAGCCCATGCAGTTCCAGCGCCTGACTGGTGGAGAAGCGCAGCTCCTCCTCGTCATCGACGAGCAACACCAGACCTGAATTCATTCCGCCGCCTCGTGCAATGCTTCCGCTTCCAGGAGATCGATCCGGAACAGGGCACCGCCACCCTCACGCTCCCGAACCGTCAGGCTTCCACCGAAATCCTTGATGATATTGTAGGAAATAGAAAGGCCGAGCCCAAGGCCCTTGCCGACGCCCTTTGTGGTGAAGAACGGATCAAAGATGCGCTCCATGATCGCCGGCGGCACTCCCGGTCCCCGATCCACGATCTCGATCACCACACGACAATTCTCCCGGCGGGCCGAAAGTTCTATCGCGCGATCATCGAGCCCTTCGACAGCATCGCAGGCATTGGTCAGAATATTGACGAGCACCTGTTGCAGGCGAACGGATCCGCCCTGCACAGGCGGCAGCCCCGGCTCGAAATTCAGCGACAACTTTGCATCCGCCGTACCGAGGCGCGCCGAGACGATTTCGAGTGTCTCTTCGACAACCTCTTCGATCGAAATGGCGCTCAGCTTCTCGTTCGGCTTGCGCGCAAAATTGCGCAGGTGCCTTGAGATCGAAGCCATCCGGTCGATGAGATTGGAAATACGCCCCAGATTGTCCCGCGCCTCGGAGATCCGGTCGCGATCGATCAGCATGGTCGCGCTGTCGGCATAGGTCTTGGCGGCGGCCAGCGGTTGGTTGAACTCGTGTGAAAGGGCAGCCGACATCTGGCCGAGGCCTGCAAGCTTGCCGGCCTGGATGAGATCGGCCTGCGTCTGGCGGAGCTGCAGGTTGACCCGGGCCAGATCGGCGGTGCGCTCCTCGACCCGCCGCTCCAGTTCAGCCTGCGCCTCGATCTGCATATGCATGCGCTCCTGCAGCCGGGCGCGGCGCTGGATGACGACAGCCAGCCCAAGTCCAAAGAGGCAGAGGAACAGCAGAATGGCGACCAGCATGGTCCGTGCCTGAGCATGGATCGTGCCGGTGTCGAAGAGGACCTTCACCGTCCAGTCAGCGTCCGGCATATATTGTTCGAGAACCAGATACTCCCGAGATCCCGCCCCCTGGCTGACGGTCATCAGCACATGGTCGTCAAGCGCACTTCGCTTGATCGGCAACTCCCGCAAGACGGCATCGGAGTAGCGCCGGGAGGCGGTCGTTCGCTCCAGTCGCTCCGGCGTGAGCGGCAGCACCGAGGCATAGAGCCATTCGGGATTCCCGGTCATGAAGATGATCCCCTCGGGATCATGCACGAGGATCTTATACTCGCCGCCCCGCCAGGATGTTTCGATGCCCTCGATATCGACCTTGAAGGCGATGACGCCACGGACCGTCCCATCCACCTCGATCGGCGCCGAGAAATAGTAGCCGCGCTTGGCCGAGGTCGTGCCGAGTGCGTAGAAACGCGCCTGTTTGCCGGCGGCTGCTTCGTAGAAATAGGGACGGTAGATGAAGTTCTCGCCGACAAAGCTCGCCGCACCGTCGAAATTGCTCGCGGCAATCGTGTTGCCGTCCATCGTCATCACATAGATGTCGGAGGATTCGAGCAGCGTGTTGATTTCCTTGAGATAGAGATTGGCAGCCCGCCGAAGCGCCGGGTTGTCAGGATCAAGGATGAGTTCCTTCATGTCCTCGTGGTCGGCGATCAGCGCCGGCAGGGTCTCGTAGCGGCTGAGATGGCCTGAGAGCGCCGAAGTCGCCAGACGCAAGGCGCTGTTGGCCTGCAGCGAGGCTTCTGCCATGACATTGCGCGTGAGGAGCCGGTTGCCGATCGTGGCGAGTGCAAGGCTTGCAGCAATGAGGATCAAGACGAGTGCCAGGATCATGCGCCGAGCCACGGCCAGTCGTCGCACAGGTGGTATCGTTGCTGTCGTCACGGGCTATCTCCTCCGAGCGCAAGGATAGCGACCTGACTGTCGCTTTCCAAGCCGGCTTGCGACCACGGCCTCGGCGCACGAAAAAGCCGCCGGACCTTTGCAGATCCGGCGGCTCTGAAACCGTGGCTAGGCTTTGCGGCAATCAGGCCGCGCGGTTGTGTGAATGCGCGGAGGCACGACGACCCTCCGGTGCGAGCTTGAACTGGTTGACTAGCTGCATCAATGCATCTGCCTCATCAGCCAGCTGGCGGGTCGCAGCATTCGTCTCCTCGACCATGGCAGCATTGCGCTGGGTCATCTGGTCCATCTCGTTGACGGAGGAATTGACTTCCGCCAGCCCGTTCGACTGATCACGGCTCGCCATGGCGATGACCGACACGCGGTCGGCGACCGTGATGATATTGGCCGAGATCTCGGCGAGCACCGCACCGGTCTGCTGCACCAGCTTGGATCCGGCCGAGACTTCCGTGCTCGACTTGTGAATGAGGTCCTTGATCTGCTGGGCGGCACCCGCTGAACGCTGCGCCAGTTCGCGGACTTCCTGGGCTACAACGGCAAAACCCTTGCCGGCCTCGCCAGCACGGGCCGCTTCGATGCCGGCGTTGAGGGCGAGAAGGTTTGTCTGGAAGGCGATCTCGTCGATGACGTCGATGATCTGCACGATCTGGCCCGAGGCGTCCTCGATGCGACCCATGGCGTCGATGGCGTTTCCGACAACCGTCGACGATGTGTCGGCGCGGCCCTTGGTATCGGCAACGATGTTGTTCACTTCCTCGGCCCGCTCTGCAGACGACTTGACGGTCACCGTGATCTCGTCGACGGCAGCCGCCGTTTGCTCAAGCGAGGCCGCCTGCTGTTCGGTGCGCTTGGCCAGCTGGTCGGCCGCACTGCTCATCTCGGCGGCGTTGCGCTGGATCATGTAGGTGTTGGAGCGGATCTGCGTCATCGTATCCTGCAGATGCTCCAGCGACTGGTTGAAGTCGTTGCGCAATTGCTCAAGACGGCCGTGGAACGGCGTGTCGATGGTCTCGGAAATGTCGCCCTTGGCAAGACGGCCGAGACCGGTGGCAAGCGCATTGACCGCGAAGTCGATCTGACGGTCGATCTCCTGCTTTTCGAGATCGTTGCGACGACGCTCTTCCTCGGCCTGAACCCGTTCGGCCTCGCTGCGGCTTTCGATCTCGATCTTCGACAGCGCGTTCTGCTTGAACACGCCAAGGGCACGCGCCATCTCGCCGATTTCATCGAGGAACAGCGTCGCCGTTGATCTTGGTATCGAGCACGCCTTCGGCCAGACGACGCATGGCGCCGGTGATCTGGCCGATCGGGCCCTTGAAGGTCAGAACGAGGCCGATGCCTGCAAAGATCGAGATGAGGATGCCGAGGCCTGTCGCGCCGATGGAGATGGAGTTCGCCTCCTGGCGCTCCTCGCCCGCCGAGACCTTCTGCATTTCGGCAAAGGTGGTCAACTGCTTCCAGATGACATTGAGGTCGGAGGCGGCCTGCTCGAAGCTCGACTTGCGCTCCTGGCTGACCTTCACGAGTTCAGCGCTTGCCGCGATCATGGAATCCACAGCCGGCCCGAGTTCCTTCTTCACTTGCATCATGATCGGCTGATCGGCAGCCGTCTTGTCGAGTGCGGCCAGGAACTTCTTCACGGCATTGAACTGCTGCTCCAGGAGCATCCGGTTCTGCTCGGTCGGCTCCAGCAGGAAACGCGCCATCATGATCTGCAGCGCATACCCGGCAGCCATGACCTGACGACCGTCGGCGATCACGGCCTGGGCCTTGGCAAGCGGCGCATCGAGTTCACCAAACTTGATGGTGGCTTCCTTCATCTTTTGTTGGGCAGCAAGACCGAGATAGGCGTTGAGCTGGGTGAAGTTGCGCAGCTTTCCGGCGAGATCGGTGATGACGGCTTCGGACTTGTCGTTGGCAGCAACCGCAGCCTTCAGTTCGCCGCCGATCTTGTCGAGCGTCTTTGCGGCAGACTGGTTGGCCTTGGGCAGCACGGCGGCAAGCACCTGCTGGCGCGCGATGATTTCGTCGACGCGGGCCGCGATCACGGCAAACTTCTCGTCCGGCGTCTTGGCCTTGGTGAAGGCGGAATTGGTTTCGGTGAGGAAGGTCCCGGTGCTGCGAATGCTCTCGGCATCGCGCAGCATGGTCTTGGCGGCGGCATCATCCGCCTGGACGGCGCGTTCCATCGTGGCCATGGCGGCGGTCACGCGGCCCTGGGCGACAACGATCTGCTTGGTGCCCTGCTGCAGCGTCTCCACGAGCTTGGACTCGGCATCATGCAGCGTCCAGAGGTCACCAATATGGACAAAGACCTGGTCGATGAGCTTGCCGGCTTCTTCAAGTTCGGTGCGGCCATCGGCATCGGGGGCGAGTTGCGAGAGCGTCGTCTCACGCACGCGCCTTCTGCTGCTCGAGGCGCCCGCCGTACGTCCGGCTCTTCCGATGCGCAGGAATCGCGGCAAGCTGGTCATCGAGGCGGAAAAGATCACCGAAGACCGCTCAGCGACCGCAGCACACTGTTCGAAATCTCGATGCGCCCCTGCAGCAGGCCCGACGCGTAAAGGCCGGTAAAGCCGACGGCGGAAATGCTGATGACGAAAGGCAGAATGAAAATCAGCACCTTCGTCTGAATATTGAAGCGCGACAATATACGATCGATGAACACGGTTTGGTCTCCTCCGACATCGGCGACCGGCAAAACTGCGGTCATCGAGGTCCATGCCTGAATCGTATGGAGAATGGGCAAGGAAGACTAATATGACCTTAATGAGACAGGTCAGATTGACGTCCGGGAAGCGGCGTTAGCGGTGCAGGAACCTCGACGAGGTCCACAACTTTAAATCGAAGACAGCAAAGCAAGACGGCACGCGAGATGGACGATCCCGCATGCCGCACGAATGTGGATGCCCGGTACGAAGAACCGGTCGAGCTCAGCGCATGTCTTCGATGGCCACCGGATCCACATCTGTATAGTCGACATTGTCGCCGGCCATGGCCCAGATGAACGAATAACTGGCCGTTCCAGCCCCCGAATGGATAGACCAGCCGGGCGACAGCACCGCTTCCTCGTTCTTCATGATGATGTGGCGCGTCTCGTCCGGCTCGCCCAGAAGATGGAAGACCCGCGTCTTTTCCGCCATGTCGAAATAGAGATAGGCCTCCATGCGCCGGTCATGGATGTGACACGGCATGGTGTTCCAGACGGAACCCTTGGCAAGGCTGGTCATGCCGACCACGAGCTGGCAAGTTTTCACACCCTCCGGGTGCACGAACTGGAAGATCGAGCGCTCGTTGCTGGTTTCCTGCGCCCCGAGATCGAGCCTCTTGGCATCGCCGATGCCGATATGACGGGCCGGATGACGGGTGTGGGCCGGCGCACTCAAGAGGTAGAACTTCGCCGGCTGCTCTGAAGACACCGATGAGAAGCTGACCGAGGAGCCCATGCCGGCATAGACCATGTCGCGGGTGCCGGTCTCGAACCTTTCGCCATCGACCGTCACGACGCCAGCGCCACCGATATTGACCGCAATCAACTCACGGCGCGCCAGAAGCTCCGGGGTGCCGGCCGGCTTGATCGTTTCGAGCACAAGCTCTGACGTGACAGGCACGGCGCCACCGACGATCATGCGGTCATAATTGGTATAGTGCAGCTGGATGCGTCCGGGCACGAAGAGCGGCGGCAACAGGAAATTCGACCGCAATTCGTCCGTGCCGAAGCCGGCAGCGGTCAAGGGGTCCACGGCGAAGCGATTGGTGAAGTCGGTGTGCGACATCATTCCTCCCATACATGTTATTTCAACTTATCATACATGTTGGAAAGCGCGCAGCAAGGAGAAAATCTTTGTGTGCTGGCTACTCCACCTCCTTCACGATTCATTCCGTCGAAACTCATAAGACAGGTTTCAGAGGCGCGGCAACGGATAGACGACCTGCCCATCTTCCTCGCCACGCGGGAAAGCCCCTTCCCGGTTGCGGCGTTCCGCCTCACGATAACCCTGCGGGCTGATGCCGATATAGCGCTTGAACATGCGGGAGAAATAATAGGCGTCCATATAGCCGGAAAGGGCAGCCGCCCGCTTCACCGTGCATCCGCCGGCCAGCAACCCCATGGCGCGTTCCATGCGCTTGAACTCCTGGAACTTGTCCATGGTCCAGCCGACGCGCTTGCGAAACTCGCGCTTGAAATAATCCGGATTGTACGGCGCTGCGGCCAGCACCAGTTCGCTGATTGCCTCGTTCAGCGGGTCGGCCGCGATTTGGCTGGCGGCCACCATGATCGCAAGCGAGAGCTGATCCGGATTGGCAACCGTGCCGACGGATTGCTCTCGCCACCGGACGAAAGCCTGCTCGATGAATTCGATGAGCAGGAACATGAAGACATGATGCTGCTGCAGCGTCGTCGAATAGGGCGGCGCCGTCTCGCGGAAATGCCGGACCACCTTTTCCAGCATGTCCCAACGGGCAAGCTTCACCGAAAGCGCCAGATCCATTTGCGCGATCAGGTCGAGGCGACCGAAGAGATCGAGTGTGAAATGCTGCGCGATGCCCGTATAGGCTTCGACCGAAGCCGATCGCCCGACAAACCGCGTGCCGGCCGGCAAAAGCATGGCAGAGCCCGGTTCAAGCTCTACCGTCTGTCCCTCGACCTCATAGATCCCGCGACCGCTGAGGCAGATCACGAGATCATGCACCCGGTTCGACTTGTCGATCGACCAAGTCTGGGAATGCTGCATACGGATGGTCGAGCGGGTCAGGTTCAGCGCCAGCGCCTGCATCGGAATGCCGGCCAGCACACTACCTTCAGTTTCGTCCATCATTTTTCCCCTATTTGTCGATTTCCGCGCGAGACCAATTGGGGGGATATTAGCCACAGGAGCGGCCCTCTTGGGAAGGCCGGGAGAGTATCAGGAGGAGAAGGGACGCCGGTGGACCGGGCAGCCTTGTGGGCCGCCCCAAAGCCGCAGCCCTTGAATGTTGCGATGCAGAAAACGGAATACACGCGCCCGGTCACCATCGCCTATGTCGGCGGCGGCTCGCTCAACTGGGCGACGAAACTGATGGGCGACCTGGCCCAGGACGGCACCGTTCCGGCGACCGTCCGGCTCTACGATCTCGACCATGCAGCCGCCGAGCGCAACGCCCGCATCGGCAACCGCTATGCCGCCCGCAGCGACGCAGGCGCACCCGTCACCTACTCAGCCGAACGGACGCTCGAAGCCGCCCTAACCGGTGCCGACATCGTCATCATCTCGATCCTGCCGGGCTCCTTCGAGGACATGGCGAACGACATTGCGATCCCCGAGCGCTTCGGCATCCGCCAGTCGGTCGGCGACACCGTCGGACCCGGCGGCTTTGTCCGTGCCATGCGGGCAATCCCGATGACAGCCGAGATCGGCCGCGCCATCGCCCGCCATTGCCCTGAGGCCTATGTCTGCAACCTGACAAACCCCATGTCGGTGCTGACGGGCACGCTCTATGCCGTCTTCCCGGAAATTCGTGCATGGGGCTCCTGCCACGAGGTCATCAAGACCCGCAAGATCATGGCCTATCTGGCCAACCGTCGGGCCGGCGAGGTTCTCTACGGCTATCGCGACGCCCAAGTGAATGTTCTCGGCATCAACCACTTCACCTTCGTCGATCGAGCTGCCGTCGGCGGCGTCGACATGATGCCGGCCTATCTCGATTTCGCCCGCGAGCATCTCGCCACGGGCTGGCGGGAATCCCCGCTCGATCAGGCCAACGAGCACGACCGCTACTTCACAGACAGTTTCCGCGTGAAGTTCGATCTCTCGCTCCGCTTCGGCATCGCCGCGGCCGCCGGTGATCGCCATCTCGTCGAGTTCCTGCCCCAGGCGTGGTATCTCGATGATCATGCCGCATGGAAATTCGGCCTCACCCCCGTGGAGTTCCGGATGCGCGAGCGAAAGCAGAAAGTCGATCACGCGGAGGCGCTCGACAAGGGAGCCGCCCTGCCGCCGGCCCTGGCCTCCGACGAGGCCATCGTCGAGCAGATCAAGGCGCTCCTCGGTGGGCCCGAGCATGTGAGCAACGTCAATCTGCCGAACCGGGGGCAACTTGCTGGGTTCGCGGAAGGCACCATCGTCGAAACCAATGCCCGCTTCAGCCCACTCGGCGTACAGCCCATCGTCGCCGGGCGATTGCCGCAGGCGATTGAGTTGCTCGCCCGCCCCCATGCCGACAGGCAGAACGCACTTGTGGCAGCGGTTCTATCTGATGACGTCGACGCACTCTTGCCGCTCTTCGTCTCGGACCCGCTCGTCGCCGCCCTGCCCCAGGACAAGGCGACCCGCCTCTTCCGCGAGATGGTGACAGCCACCCAGCATCGCCTGCCCGAGACGCTGAGCAGAGCCGGAGGTGCCGCATGAGCGGAGACAGCCGTTACCTCGGGCTCCTCTACCTCGCGCCCTACATCATCGGGCTGCTGATCTTCACAGCGCTGCCCTTCGTCGTCTCGCTCTATCTGAGCTTCACCGACTACAATCTTATGAGCGCGCCGATTTTCACCGGCTTTGACAACTATGTCAGGCTCTTCACCGGCGATAGGACCTTCCGCAAGTCGCTCTGGGTGACCCTCATCTACGTCTTCACGACAGTACCGCTGAAGCTCATCTTCGCGCTCTTCGTCGCGGTGATCCTGAACTACAAGCTGAAGTTCATCAACGTTTACCGCACGGCCTTCTACGTGCCCTCGATCCTCGGCGGCTCGATCGCGATCGCGGTTCTCTGGCGCTACATGTTCGCCGATGTCGGCCTGGTCAATATGGGGCTGGCGATGATTGGCCTGGAGCCGGTCAACTGGTTCGGCGATCCGACCAATGCGCTCTTCACCATCACGCTACTGCGTCTCTGGCAGTTCGGTTCGGCCATGGTGATCTTTCTCGCAGCACTCCAGAGCATAGACAAGAGCCTCTATGAGGCGGCCGCCATCGATGGCGCCGGCAAATGGAAGAGCTTCGTCCACATCACGCTGCCGCTGATCACGCCCGTCATCTTCTTCAACCTGATCATGCAGATGGTCCAGGCCTTCCAGGAGTTCAACGGCCCCTACATCATCACGCAGGGCGGCCCGCTGAAAGCCACCTATTTCCTGCCGATCTATATCTATGACGAAGCCTTCAAGCGCTTCGACATGGGTTATGCCTCGGCCATCGCCTGGGTGCTCTTCGTCATCATCATGGCGCTCACCCTCATCGCCTTCTGGTCTTCGCGCCACTGGGTCTACTACGCCGGCGACAAGCGGAGCTGATCATGACCGACCACGCCCTCACCCCCTATGCCACAGGCGTCGACGAAGTCGACAAGGCGCATCGCCGCGATCTGCGCCGTCAGAAGATAACGACCGTCTTCCGCTACGCCGTGCTGACGCTCGTCGGCCTGATCATGATCTACCCGCTGGTCTGGCTGATCGGCGCCTCGTTCAAGACAAACTCCGAGATCTTCGCCAATCCGGGCTTCTGGCCGGAAAACCCGACCGCGGACGGTTATATCCGCGGTTGGCAGACCTCCACGCCCTATTCCTTCGGCACCTTCTTCCTCAACACGCTGTGGATCGTTCTGCCGAAGATCATTGGCACAGCGATTTCCTGCACGGCCGTCGCCTATGGCTTCGCCCGCTTCGACTTCCCCTTCAAGAAGCTGCTCTTCGCGACGTTGATCGCGACGCTGCTGCTGCCGAATGTCGTCACCCGCATTCCGCAATACCTGCTGTTCCGCGATCTCGGCTGGCTCGATACCTATCTGCCGCTCTGGGTTCCCTCCGCCTTTGCCGGCGACGCCTTCTTCGTCTTCATGCTGGTGCAGTTCCTGCGCGCCATCCCGCGCGACATGGAGGAGGCTGCCCGCGTCGACGGCGCCAATACCTGGCAGGTGCTGGTTTTCATCGTCATCCCACTCCTGATGCCGGCGCTGATCTCGGTCTGCCTCTTCCAGTTCATGTGGACGATGAACGATTTCTTGGGACCGCTCATCTACATCTCCTCCGTCGAGAAGTTCCCCGTCTCTTTGGCGCTGAAACTCTCGATCGACACGACAGAGGCCTTTGAATGGAACCGGGTGCTGGCCATGTCGGTGCTGACACTTCTACCCGCCCTCACCGTCTTCTTCCTCGCCCAGAAATACTTCATCGACGGCATCTCCGCCGGCGGCATCAAGGGATAAAACAATGGCCCGGTTGCAACTGAAAAACCTCGAAAAAGACTATGGTGCCTTCCGTGCTGTGCATGGCATCAACCTCGATGTAGAAGACGGCGAGTTCATGGTTCTGGTCGGCCCCTCCGGCTGCGCGAAATCGACGACGCTGCGTATGATCGCCGGGCTCGAGCGCATCACCGGCGGCGAGATCAGGATCGGTGGCGAACTGGTCAACGACCGCGCGCCCGGAGACCGCGGCATATCGATGGTCTTCCAGAATTACGCGCTCTATCCGCACATGAAGGTGAAGAAGAACCTCTCCTTCTCCATGCGCCTCAAGCGCCGCCCCCAGGCGGAGATCGACGAAGCGACCGACAAGGTGGCGGGCACGCTGGAGATCGGCGCCCTGCTCGACCGGCTGCCGAAGCAACTCTCCGGTGGCCAGGCCCAGCGCGTCGCTGTCGGCCGCGCCTTGATCAAGAAGCCGCAGGTCTTCCTGTTCGACGAGCCCTTGTCGAACCTTGACGCCAAGCTGCGCGCCTCGATGCGCGTGCGCATCACCGACCTGCACAAGCAGCTGAAGGCCGACGGCATGGCCGCGACCGTCATCTATGTCACCCACGACCAGACGGAAGCCATGACCATGGGCGACCGGATCTGCGTCATGAAGGACGGGCACATCATGCAGGTGGCCGATCCGGTGACACTTTACAATCGTCCTGCCAATGCATTCGTCGCCGGCTTCATCGGCAGCCCTGAGATGAACCTGATTGCGGCAGAGCTCACCGGAAACGGAGAACTCGTCACAGCCGGCCAGACCCTTTCAATCATGGATGGCCTGGCCCAAAGGCTCGATCGAGACGCCCCGCGCGACGTGACCATCGGTATCCGCCCACAGCATCTGAAGATCGCGCCGCCGGAAACGCCGGGAACGCTTTCGGGGCGGATCAGCCATGTCGAGTTCATGGGCCACGAAGTCTATCTCTATGTGGATATCGGCGGCGAGCGCGTCATCGCCGTCGTCCCCTCCAGCCAGTACGACCGGTCAGCGATCCGCGACAACCGCGTCTGGCTGAGCCCGGACATCCGGTCCACGCACATCTTCAACCGCATGACGGGCGAGAACATCTCGCTCGCCGACTGAAAGCCGTCATCGTTCAAACTTGGGAGGAGCCAGAATGAGAACCTTGATCATGACCGCCGCACTTCTTGCGGCAACCAGCCTGAGCACTGCCTATGCCGCCGATCTGCGTATGTCCTGGTGGGGCAGCGACGACCGCCATATTGCCACGCAGGAAGCCCTGAAACTCTGCGGCGGAAAGTTCGGCCATACGATCTCGCCGGAATTCACCGGCTGGACCGGCCACCAGGAGAAGATCACAACGCAGCTCGCCGGTCGCACCGAAGCCGACATCATGCAGATCAACTGGCCTTGGCTGCCGATCTTCTCGAAGAACGGCGACGGCTTTGTCGATCTCAACGAGTTCAAGGAAGTCATCGACCTCAGCCAGTGGTCGGAGACGGATCTGAAGGGCGGCAGCGTCGAGGGCAAGCTGAACGGCTTGCCGGTTTCGACCACCGGCCGCGTCTTCATGTTCAACAAGACCACCTATGACAAGGCGGGCCTTGCGATCCCAACGACCTGGGACGACCTGCTCGCCGCAGCCCCGGTCATGAAGGAAAAGCTCGGCCAGGATTACTATCCCTTCGAAGGCACGGCGCTGGACGCCCGCCTCGTCGTGATCCTGCGCACCACGCAAAAGACCGGCAAGGACCTCATCGATCCCGCAACCAACCAGGTTGCCTGGACCGTGGAAGAATTGGCCGATGGCCTGAAATTCTACCAGACCATGGTCGACAACGGCGTCATCAAGTCCTGGAAGGACGTGGCGGCCGGCGGCAATGCGCCGCTGCATGAAAACCCGGCCTGGGCCAGCGGCAAGATCGCCGGCACCTATCAGTGGGACAGCACCTACGGCAAGATTTCCGGTCCGATGGAGGAAGGCCAGCAACTCGTGCCCGTCAAGCTCTTGCAGATCGAGGGCGCGACGACCGAAGGCGTCTATCGCAAGCCCTCGATGCTGCTCGCCATCTCCAAGAACAGCAAGGAGCCGAAGGCGGCCGCCGAGATCGTCAACTGCCTGCTGAATGATCCGGAAGCGATCAAGATCTTGGGCGCAACCCGTGGCGTGCCCTCCAGCAAGGTGGCACTCGACGAACTGACCAAGGCAGGCTCGATCAAGCCGGTGCAGGTCGAGGCCAACAGGATCGTGCTGGACAGCACGGGCGTCGGCGTCTCGCCGCTGAACGAGCACCCGCGCGTGACCGAGGTCTTCGACAGCACCTTCGAGGCCTTCGCCTACGGCCAGGCTTCCGCCGAAGACGCCGCCGCCGAGATCATCGACGGAATCAACAGCGCGCTCACCGGCATTTGAGGAAGACGATCTTGACCGACGGCCCCATCCAACTGCTGCACCAGTCATCAAGGACGGCAACACTCACGATCGAGGCGGACGCACATCTGTTCGCCCTCGACCGGGCGTTGCCGTGGGTGCTGCAGCTGGATGACGGCACGACGTTCAAGACAGGCAGCGCGACCTCGGTCGTGCTGTCCCTCGACGGTCTCGAACCGGACAGCGAGTACCGGTTCTCGACCGCGATCGGTGGCATCACCTTTCGAACACGCGACGAGACGGCCATGGTCGATATCCGCGACCACGGCGCGCGATCAGACAGCAAGGACAATACCAAGGCGATCCAGTCCGCGATCGCCGCGGTGCCGGCGGGTGGAACACTCCGGCTGCCCGCCGGCTCCTGGTCTTCAGGCCCGCTTTTCCTGAAGAGTGACATGACACTGCTGATCGAGCAGGGCGCGGTTGTGCGAGACATCGGCACCCGAGAGGGACGCACGATCCTATCCGCCCGGCATCCGGACGGACGCGTGCTCGGCACCTGGGAAGGGGTCGCGGAAGCCTGCTTCGCAAGCCTACTCAACGCGATCGATTGCGACAACCTGACGATCTGCGGCAAGGGTATCGTTGATGGCGGCGGCGACCGTGGCGACTGGTGGACCTGGCCAAAGGAAACCCGCGACGGAGCCCGGCGCCCACGCACGATCTTCCTGTCCGGCTGCCGTCATCTGACCATGGCCGGCATCACGGTGCAGAATTCCCCCTCGTGGACAGTCCATCCCGTGCTTTGCGAGGACGTTCTCGGGGCGGGACCGACGATCCGCAACCACCCTGACAGCCCGAACACCGACGGGCTGAACCCCGAATCCAGCCAGAACATCCGCCTTGTTGGCCTCGACATTTCCGTCGGCGACGACTGCGTGGCGATCAAGGCCGGCAAGCGCGATCCGCGCGGCGGCCCGGATCGACCGACCCGCAATGTCGAGATCCGCAACTGCCTGATGCAGCGCGGCCATGGCGCCGTGGTCATGGGCAGCGAGATGAGCCAGGGGATCAGCGACGTCACGATCAGCCGCTGCCATTTCATCGGCACGGACCGGGGCCTGCGCATCAAGACACGGCGTGGCCGTGGCGGTAGCGTCTCGAATATCAGCGTCCATGACTGCCGCATGGAGCATGTCGCAACCCCGATCGCCGTCAACGCCTTCTACTTCTGCGATGCCGATGGCCGATCCGACTATGTGCAGTCCCGGATCGCCCTGCCCGTCTCCGTGACCACGCCGAAGATCGAGGGCATCGACATCCGCAATCTCGAGGTTTCCGGCGCCGAGACGGCGGCGGCCGTCTTCTACGGGCTTCCGGAATCGACCATCGACGCTGTGTCGATCGACGGCATGCACATTGTCTACAGCGCAGATGCGAAACCCGCCGTGCCGGAAATGGCCTGCCATCTGCCGGAACTGCGCCACGCCGGTATCATTGCCGAAAACACGAGGTTCAGTCGCCTGACGCGCCTCTCACCCGCTTCCATTCACCCGGACCGATGAAGACCGATGCTGATCTCCTATTTCGACGACTATGCTCGCGACTACGAACCCTACAAGGCCGGTGCCTGGTGTTATGAGGACGGATGCCTCTATCGCGGCCTGATCACGCTGCATGAGGCGACGGGAGACCGGCGCTGGCTCGACCATCTGACCCGTCTGGTCGATGCGCAGGTGGATGCCGACGGCGGTCTTGCCGACTACCGGATTACTGAATTCAACATCGACAACATTCTGCCAGGCCGAGCATTGTTCTACCTCCATCGCCTGACGGGACAGGCCCGTTATCTGGAGGCCGCCAAGCTCCTTGGCCGGCAGCTCACCCACCACCCCCGCATCGGAAGCGGCCCCTATTGGCACAAGCTGCGCTATCCGCATCAGGTCTGGCTGGATGGCCTCTACATGGCCATGCCATTCAAGGTCGAGCTTGGCCTGGCACTCGGTGATCAGCGCCTCGTGGATGACGCGATCGCCCAGTTCAAGACGGCGCTCGATCTGACATTCGACGCAGCCTCCGGCCTCTACCGTCACGGCTATGACGAGTCGCGCCTGCAGGACTGGGCCGATCCCGACACCGGTCTCTCGCCCGCCCATTGGGCTCGCTCCATCGGCTGGCTCGCCATGGCCTTTGTCGACGTGATCGAGCATCTGCCGGAGGGCGATAACCGCCGCGACCTATCGGGCCGGCTGGCAGCGCTCAACGATCGGCTTGCCGCGCTGGTGACCAAAGATCATCGCTGGTTGCAGGTGATCGATGCGCCGGACGCCAGCGACAACTACCCTGAAAGCTCGGCGACGGCCATGTTCGCTTACGCCCTGCAAAAGTCCGAACGACTGGGGGTCGACCGGCATGCGGCCCTCGGGCGATCCGCGCTGCAGGCGCTTGCCGATCATGAGGTACGACCCGTCGAGGGGGGACGGCGGCAGTTGCAGAACATCTGCTGCGTTGCCGGCCTCGGCCCTTTCCAGGGCATCTATCGCGACGGAAGCATCGCCTACTATCTCACCGAAGCCATCCGGCCGGACGATATCAAGGGTGTAGGCCCACTGATGATGGCTGAGGCCGAGCGTCTGCTTGCGAGCGGCAAGACTGCATCGCACGTGTCGGAGGCGGCCCGGCTCCAGACGGCCGGCGCGGTCTGACAGGCAGATAGTCGACCGCCGGCGCAACGGCCGGCGGCTTCAACCTTGCCAATTCAGCTCGCGGCCTTCTGCTCGACGTCAGATGCCGCTCTCTGCCGGATATCCGTCCAGCCGAGATTGCCAGCATAGCGCCAGGCCATCTGCCCCTGCTCGTCGAGCGTGAAGAGATGCAGCCAGCCATTGTCGAACAGCGTCCGCACCTGCGCGTGCCGCTTCAGGATGTCTGATATCGCCTCCTTCGGCGCCTCGACAGCAACCGTCAGCCGAAGCGGTTCGTGGACGAAATTCTCTCCGTCATGCACCGACTGCCAGGGAAGCCCGGCGCGCAGGTTCCCGCCATTGCCCTCGACGACCCCGATACCACCGACGACATTGTGCAGGAGCTTGTTACCGGCACCAAAGAGCGACGGCGCGACGCAGGAGCCGAAATACTGCAGGCTGATCCAGCTCGCGACGACGACGGGAGCGGTCAGGATGAGTTCGAGGATCTTGAAGCCCTCGTCCTTCTTCCAGACATAGTCGTGCAGGAAGGCCTGACCTTCCAGCGACCGGCCCGCAGTCCGCGTGCGCGGTGCAGCGATAAAGGCGCGGCAACCGGCAAGCCCGAACTCTGGCCGGACTTCCGACCAGTCCTTGCTGCGCTCGATGACACGGTCAGCCGTCGCCCGCGGCAGCCGCCGCGCCCGCTCGGCCCGCGTCAGGCTGCCGGCCTGGGCAAGCCACTGCCGGATCCGAACGATGTCTTCGGGCAGAATATCGTTTTCCAGATCGTCTTCGAACAGCGTCACGCTATCCGTCGTCGTATCATGCAGGCCACCGAGGAAGACCGTATCAGCCGGGATCGTGATTCCGTTGGTGGTAAGCTTTTCACGCACGGCGCGATCATTCAGCAGATCGGCCAGCAGACGTGCATTGACGTCACCGGCATAACCACCACAAGCGCCACAATGCAGCGCGCTGGCATAGGGGTTGTTGACCACATTGGCGCCATGACCGGAGATGAGCACGAAGCGCCCGAAACCTTCCGTTAGCGACATCGCCTTGAGCACGGTCTCGGCAACGATGGCGCGCGTGTCAAGATCAAGGTTCGGTGCAAAGCGCGGCTTGGCGGCATCAGGACCTTTGCCCTTGCCGAAGCCGAGTCCGTCGCGCATCAACTTGCCGGCGTACACTGGGCCCATCGCCTCGACGAAGGCAAAGGAAGAGACGGCGGCGAGCTTGAAACGGCCCCAGGCACGGGTAGCGCGGGCGCTATACCGCGCCTGCTGGTCGGCATCTTTGTCATGGTCCACGGCACTGCAGCTAAAGACGGAGGGCTTCAGGAGAACCGGCAGACGATGCTCCGCAACGTCGGAGGCAAAGCCCTTGTGGCTGGCGCCCAAGCCAAAGAAGCCGGCAAAGCCGAGCGTGCGAACAGCAGGATCAACGCTTTCAAGTGCCCGCCGGAAGACTTCCGAGCGCACGTCGATGCAAAAGGCCGCCTGCAGCACCGGCCGCAACTCGGCGACCTTGACCGTCGAAGGTGCCGCGAGCTTTGCAGCGAGCTTCCTTTGTGTGGCCCGCTCCGCCGCCATCTGCAGCAGCCCGTCGATGGTGGTGTCGAAATCAGGGCTGACCGGCTCGGCATGGCTCCGCCGCACTTGCTGCCACTCGCTTTCGATCACCGTCTTGTGACGCGCATAAAGCGCCTCTTCGAAGACCAGCCGGATGGCGAGCAGCTCGAGCGCCGTGGTATCCGTCCGGCCCTCGACCTCGGCCTTGAACTGGATGTGGCGCGCATACTGCGCCCAGCCGCCGACAGTCAAAAGAAGCTGATGGAAATAGGTGCCGGGTTCGGCGCCGAGGCCGAGCGAAACGGCTGCCCGCTCGATCGCCCCATGCGGGGTCTCCGGCGTTTCGTCGACATGAATGCTGAAGCCCTTGAAGCCCATGATTTCCGGGGTCAGGTCATGGGTGGCAAAGGCGCGCCAGGCCGCGTAGAGACCGTTGCGCCGGGACGCGGCCCAGAGCGCCTGGCCCTGATCGAAGAAACCGGCTGCAAAAGTCCCGATCCGCTCGGAGATGAGGCCCGGCCAATCCTTGGCCGTCGCCCGCGCGGCCAGTTCCGCGATCGTCGGGAGTGCGGCAACCGGCTGCGGCTCTTCGCCGACGGCAGCCTTGAGCGCCGGCAGGTCGATGCGGTTAAAAAGCACGCTCGACTGAAGTGCGGCGACCAGATCTTCATCGATGATCTCGCCCTTGGCGATCAAGTCCGCATAGTGCCTGCGGGGCAATGCCAGCCTGGCGCCGCCGATCCGGGCGAGCCTGGCCGCCGTCTGGTCGAGCGTCTCTGTGATCTGGCCGAGGAATGGGTTGACGGCAACCGTCGCCGTCAGCGGCCAGGCCGGCGGGATCGCGCGCACTGCCTGATCTGCCGCCCGGGCAAGCGCTTCGCCATGCAAGGTGTCGATAGTGGTCGTCTCGGTCATCGGTTCACTCCTTCACGGAAGCAGGCGTTGCGGAGGTGGTGCGCGGAAGCGTCCAGCCACCGAGCAGGCGGTCGAAGAGGGCATTCACATAGAGGCCGTTGGCGAGATGGACGCGCAGGCCCGCAGCCGCCGGATGATAGGCCCAGAGCGGGAAGAGGGACTGGGCGACGGCAACCACGCCGAAGGTCACGACGGCGAGCAGCATCAGCGTCCATTCGAGCGGCCCGGGCTGCGGCGTCGCCGGCAGCGTGCCGAGCATCAGCTTGTCGGAGATGCGCTGCAGGGCGAAGTAGGCCGTGGCCGCCGAGATCGCGTAGAGCGAGGTCCGCCAGGTGAGCGCCCGGGGAGCCGCATCCGCCAAGCCTTGCGCAATGAGATAGGCGACGCCGAAGATGAGGATCGCACCGAGTGCCAGCGCCTGCGGTGGCTTGTCGGCGAAGCCGAAGAGCACACCGATGACGGCATAGATGGCCAGCGCCAGCAGGAAGGCTCGTCCCACAGCCTTGGCGTTGGGGATCGCGACCGGACCGGGGCGCCGGATAGAGGCCACCGTCTCGATGGCCGAGCCGGAGGCGAGGAATGCGTGTGCCTTGTAGAGTGAGTGGGCGACGATGTGCAGGAGCGCGATCGGGAACAGTGCCAGGCCGCACTGCAGGATCATGAAGCCCATCTGCGCGACCGTGGACCAGGCAAGCGAGGTCTTCACCGCCGACTGGGTGAGCATCACCAAACTGCCGAAGAGCGCCGTGAAGCCGCCGACCATGACCAGCACCGCCAGCACCACAGGTGCCTGCAGCATGACATCGGCAAAGCGGATCAGCAGGAAGCCGCCGGCATTGACGACACCGGCATGCAGGAGGGCAGAGACAGGGGTCGGCGTTTCCATAACTTCGGTGAGCCAGCCGTGGGTGGGAAACTGCGCAGACTTAAGCAGTGCAGCGACAGCAAGCAGGGCTGCGGCGGCAATCGTCAGCGGCAGGCCCTCGCCTTCCCGTGCGGCGGCAAGGATGGTCGCGATATCGCCAGTGCCGAAGGAGATGGCGAGCAGGATGACAGCGCCGATCAGGGCGGCAACGAGCTGGACCATCTGTATGTGCTTCTTGCGCGCGGCCCGCTGGGCAGCGATCCTGTCAGGATAGAAGAGCAGGAGCTGGTGCAGGAGAAGACTGGTCGCGACCCAGCCAACGACGAGCTGCAACAGCGTGCCGGACTGGACGAGGAGCAGGACGGCAGCGAGGGTCGCCGTCATCCAGCCGGTGAACGGGCCCTGCCGCTCTTCCCCGTCGAGGAAGGTGCCGGCATAGCGCAGCACCACCCAGCCGATGAAGGAGACGAGCAGCAGCATGACGAGGCTGACGAGGTCCAGCCGCGAGGCAAGCGCGAAGTAGCCGTAGCCGATCGCAGGGCTGGTGCCTGGCCCCTGGAAGAAGAGGACGACTGCGGAAAGCATGGCAACAAGGATGGAGCCGAGCGCCGCGAATTCAGCAACGCGGATGGCGAGACGCGGGCGAAGCCCGGGCGCCTTGAATGCGTAATACGAGGCACCGGCAAGCAGCAGCGGTGCAAGAAGCGGCAGCATATGGATCACGTGACGTCTCCGGGCTGGGCCGCTGCTTGGGAGGAGGCAGCGGCGATCTCACAGACCTGTTATCAGCGGCGTGATCGCAAGAAAAATTCATTGTTTCTCTAAATTCGTTCTATAAAATAGAACCATGTCTGAGCTGAACTATCATCACCTCCGCTATTTCCGCGCCGTCGCCCATGACGGCAACCTGACCCGCACGGCCGAACGGCTGAACCTGTCGCAATCTGCGCTCTCCATCCAGATCAAGCACCTGGAAGAGCGGTTGGGCCACTCTCTCTTCGAGCGTCGTGGCCGACAGCTCTATCTGACCGAAGCGGGCCGCATCGCGCTCGACCACGCCGACACCATCTTCTCGGCCGGCGAGGAACTGGTCGAGACGCTGAAGGAAACGGGAAGAACCCGCCGCGCCATCCGCATCGGTGCGCTCGCCACGCTCTCCCGGAACTTCCAGATGGAATTCCTGCGTCCGATCCTCGGACGCTCCGACGTCGACATGATCCTGCGCTCGGGCAGCACCAGCGAGTTGCTGGGCGCGCTGGAAGCGCTGAACCTCGACATCGTCCTCCTGAACCAGGCGCCGATGGCCGATTCCGTAACACCCTTCATCGCCCAACACGTCTACCAGCAGCGGGTCAGTCTCATCGGCAGACCCTCCTACGGCAAACCAGGCGCGACGCTCGCCGACCTGCTCGGCGAGCATCCCGTCATCCTGCCGACGCTGGAAAGCGGCGTGCGCTCGCAGTTCGAAGCGCTCGTCGCGCGCCTCGGAATAACCCCACAGATCGCAGCGGAAGTAGACGACATGGCGATGATGCGTCTTCTCGCCCGCGAAGGTGCGGGCCTTGCCGTTCTGCCGCCGATCGTCGTCAAGGGCGAGCTTGAGGCCGGGACTCTCGTCGAGTTCGATGCGCTCCCCGGCATGATCGAATCCTTCTATGCCGTCACCGTGAAGCGTCGCTTTCCGAACCCGCTCATTCGACCACTGCTGGAAGCGAGCGAAGACGGCAAATCCACCACCGCCTGAACCGCGTAAAGCATAGGCGCGCCAAGCGCTTGAGAGAGGGATTGCGTGAAGACGTCCATTGCCATCATCGGAGCCGGCATCGCCGGCATCACACTTGGGCGGGCGCTTGCCCCGTCAGCCGACGTCACCATTTTCGAGAAGAGCCGAGGCCTCGGCGGCCGTATGGCCAACCGCCGCCGCGAGGGCTTTGCCTTCGACCACGGCGCCCAGTATTTCACCGCTCGCTCGCCGGCATTCCGGTCGGTTGCGGAAAAGGCAATCGATGCGGGCCATGCCGGCATCTGGCCTAACGCGGTTCCTACGCTCACCGCAAACGGCCTAGTGCCCGACAGCCGTCCCCCGGAACCGCGCTATATCGGGCTCCCGGGCATGAGCGGGTTTGCGAACGGATTGGCAGAGGGCTTGGAGGTCCGCAAGGAAGCGACGGTTGCCGAACTGAAGCGTGCCGAAAATGGTTGGTCACTCACCGATAGCGAAGGCCAGGATCTCGGCCGTTTCGACCTCGTACTTTCCACCGCCCCGGCACCACAGACCATCCGGCTTATGCCCGAGGCATTCTCCGGCCGAGAAGCGCTGGCCCGTGTCCGCATGAGCGGCTGCTTCACCCTGATGATCGGTCTCGACGAGCCCCTGCACCTCGACTTTAACGCCGCACGCATCGAGGATGACGTCTTGAGCTGGATCGCCGTCGAGGGCAGCAAACCCGGCCGCGGAGAAAAGACCGCGCTCACCATCCACAGCCGAAACGACTGGGCCGAGGCAAACCTGGAACGCGACCGCGACGAGGTGAAATCGGAAATGCTCGCGTCGCTGAAGCGCCTGCTTGGACTGGACTTCTCGGACGCCGCCCGGCTGGATCTGCACCGCTGGCGCTATGCCAATGTGGGCCAAGCCGCTGACCAACCCTTCCTCTTCGATGAAGCCCTCGGCCTTGGGGCCTGCGGCGACTGGTGCCTCGGCAACCGTATCGAGGCCGCTGTCGAAAGTGCGACGGCCCTGTCGGAACGGCTGATCACACGTCTCCAAGGAGCCTGAAGATGTACCGCGACCCCGCGCTCACCAAACTCCTGACCTATGCCGGCGCCCTGCCCTTCTGGGCGCTCGGGCTGGCCCAGGTCCTCGGCTACCAACCCGCACTGGCCGCGCAAGCCTTCGTCGCCTACGGAACCGGCATCGCCTGCTTCATGGCCGGCACGCTCTGGAGCCAGGCTCAGATCCGCGCTCAGGATCCTCGGCTCATGCTGATCGTGAGCAATATCGCGGCCCTCGCGGCGATTGGCGGGCTCTTGGCCTATTCCTACATTCCGGCCCTGACCATGGCGCTTCACGTGGTGGTATTTCTGATCCTGCTTGGCGCCGATCTCGGTATCCACAGCAAAGGCGACCAACCCGCCTGGTATCTGGCGCTCCGGCGCAACGTCACGCTGCTGGTGATGGCCGCCTATGCCGTCGTCATGATCCTGACATGAGATTTTTTCTGCGCGACCTGTAAGATGGCGCTGAAAGCCGCGACTGAACGAAGGCGTGCTGTGTTGCGCGCCGGGTCTTGGCAGGCGCGGGCATCCGGGGGATCACGATGGTAAATGCGGGCGAGCAGGAATTGAACAGCGGAAACGGTGCAGCCGCGCCGTTTCTGGCCGATGCGATGTATATGGCGGAGCTGCGTCAACGCATGTTGAGTTTCGCAAGCCTCCAGCTTGCCGATCCCAGCCTCGCCGAAGATGCCGTTCAGGAGGCGCTCGCCGGCGCGCTTCGCAATGCCAAGGCCTTTGCCGGGCGATCCGCCTTTCGCACCTGGGTCTTCGCCATCCTGCGCAACAAGATCGCCGACCAGATTCGCTTCAAACGCAAGCAATCGCAGATGATCGCCATGCCGCTCGGTCACTTCCCGGATGAGGATGAGCCGCGCTACTTTGACGCCAAGGGTCACTGGGTGCCGGAAAACCGCCCGAGTGACTGGGGCAATCCGGAAGTCGAACTGCTCGGCAAGGATTTCTGGCGGGTCTTCGAGGCCTGTCTAGATCATTTGCCCCCCGACCAGGGCCGCGTTTTCATGATGCGGGAATTCGTCGAGATGGACACGGAAGAAATCTGCGCCGAGATCGGCATCACCACCACCAACATGCATGTCTTGATGCACCGCGCGCGGCTTCGTCTGCGCAATTGCCTGCAGGGACATTGGTTCGCGCCGGAGGAAAAATTGTCATGATGTGCGAAAACGCAACGAAGCTCGCCTCGGACGAACTCGACCGGCGCCTCTCGCTCGGCGAAACCGTCGGCCTGCGTCTGCATCTCTTCAAGTGCGGCGCCTGCTCGGGCTTCGTCCGGCAAATCCAGATGATGCGCAAGGTCACCCGCCGCTATGTCGCAACGGATGCATCCGATCCAAACGAAAGCTGATCAACGGTCGCCGAGCTGTTCGATCGATTGCAGGACTTCGGTGCCAAGCCGTGTGGCCGCCCCGGTGGCGATTGCCATCTGCGGCAGGATGCATCCATTCGAGCGTCCAGGCAGCGCCCGATCGCTCCTGCTCATGCACCAGGGCCTGATGCAGGCCTGAGATCTGCACGGCGTTGAACCGGGCAAGCGTGACGAGCACCTCCGCTTTTACCGGATTCTCGCTTGTGCGGCATGGCGGACGAAGCACCGCCGCCGCCCGATAGACCGATGCCGGTGCCGTTGTCCGCCATCATGCGCCATGATCCTGGCCGAATCTTGCCGAGGCTGCCGGTGATCTGGCGAGAACCAGTCCGCCGATCTCGGCAATGATCGCCGCGCTGGCTGTGCCATTGCGGCCGCGTCGGAAAGCTGAAGCAATCCGGCGAGCGCTTGCACGCAACGAACGACGCCTTATCATCCAGCTTTTCGAGCGTGCCGGCAGCGCCGCCGAACTGAAGCGGCAGACCGGCGTTCAGCGATTGTGCTGAACAGTCAGCCCTGATGCCGCTGCACGACTGGCGCCCTTCCACGTGGCAATATGCGATCGGCAACCGTGAATCGGGATCGCCGCCTGCATGCGCGTGCGCCCCGATCAGGGACTGGGTGCCGAAGCGCTTCTCCGAGTCCTGGTCAAGCGCCGAGATAGACTCGGCTAGCAGCAGGCGCTGATCGAGGCTCGACAGCACGGCATCCCAGACGCAGCATCAGGCCGGTATCGATGGCATCCTGGCTGGTCGCGCCAAAATGGAGGTGTTTTCCGTGCGTCGCCAAGCCCACGCCCGTCCTGATCTGCCGCACGAGATCGGGGATAACAACACCGTCCCTGTCCGATCGCCTGCTTGCAGCAAGGCAGTCGACATCGGCAACGGAACGCCTCTGGCCAGCGCCGACACGATCGCTGGCGGCAGTCATCGCTCGGTAATGACGCCCGTCGGCAGCCTCCGCCTCGCCAAGCGCCACCTCGAAAGCGCAGCATGCCGCCGAAAGCTCGGCGTGCGACGGAGAACTGCGCTCCGATGCTTCGTCGTCACCGAGGAGAGCCGGAAAGCAATCGGATGGTCGAAGGCGCGATACGGTCATGTCCTGATCCTCCTGGCCATTCTCAGATGTCGAAGAAGACCGTTTCCTTCTCACCCTGCAGGTGAATGTCGAAGATGATAGTGTCGAACCGTCCCGCTCGCGCAATCAGCGTCGGCACGCGCACGCGGTGCTCGATGCGGGCGAGCACCGGGTCCTCGGCATTGGCCGCCTCTTCATCGCCGAAGTAGAGACGCGTGTTGAGGCCGAGATTGATGCCGCGCGCGACGATCCAGAAGGAGATATGCGGCGCCATAAGGCGTCCGTCCCGGAAGGGCACGCGGCCCGGCTTGATCGTCTCGAACGCGACAGACGCCTGTGTCCAAGTCGGTCACAGGGCAGCGGCCCCAGCCCTGTGAAATTCGGATCGGCGGCTACCGCGCAGTCTCGGATGGGCTGAATTATAGAGCCCGTCGGCATCCGCCTGCCAGATTTCGATCAGCGCATCCTTGAGCGGCGTGCCGGAGCCGTCGATGCACCCGGCCCGTCGACGGCCGATCCGCTCGCCGCTTGCGTCTTCTCGCTGACCATGGTCGCGCCGAGGTCGGTCAGCATAGACGCCGCTCGATGTCCGCAGAAATTCGGCGTGAGGCCGATGTGGACGTAAGGCCCCGCCGTCTGCGCGGGCGCTTTCCTTGAGGTAACCGAGATCGACTGGACCATCAATTGCCCTCCATCCGGTTTTCGAACAAGCGTCGAACGCCGCCCACGCAGTACCATGTCGAACTTGTAGGCCCGCGCATCCATCGGGATCGTTGCCTGACCATGTCGAGGGCTGGCCATCAAGCTGCCTCGATCGCCGCACTTGATCCGGCAATGGTCACGCACGATCGGGCACTTCCAGATCATCGGATCGCCCTCGAAATACATCTGGGTGATCAAACGCTGGCGAGAAGCCATGGCCGAAAGACCGAGAAATGGATATGCGCCGGCCGCCAGTCATTGACCCCGTTGGGCCACGGGATAGGGACCGGGCTTGATGGTGCGGAAAGCATAGCCGCCGTGCTCATCGGTGATGGTGCGGCCGCAGCCGCCGAAATTCGGGTCGAGCGGCGCCAGATAGCTTTCCTTCTTGTGGCGATAACGGCCGCCGGCATTGGCCTGCCAGAATTCGATGCAGCGCGCCGGGAACAGCCGACGTCCGCGCTCGTCGAGCACGCGCCCATGCACGATGATCCGCTCGCCGATCGCGCTCTCGCCCGGCCTGGCGAAATTATGGATCAGGTCGGCGTCGAGCTCGCCCAGCATGGCGTGGCCGAAGACCGGTCCCGCTGATTTCCGACTAGCGTGTTGTCGAAGCGACAACAGCGCTTTCTGCGGCGAGCGCAGCACCGAGCTCTTGTAGCCCGGCGTACAGCGCCGGCGGATGCCATGTCGCGGTCGCGCTGGAAAGAAGGCGCCGGTCTCGGGCCGCCGGTTCGAGCCGGACTCAGTCATGGCATTGCTCCCCCGGTCTCGCCGGCATCCAGTTTACCGAAAACACGTCCTTGGCTATTCTGAAGGCACGGTTGGCGGCCGGCACGCCGGCATAGATGGCGACATGCAGGAACGCTTCGGTAGATATCGTCACGCGCTCGCACCGGTGTTGGCGGTGGCGCGCACATGCATGGCGACCTCCTCGTCGTGACCGAGAGCCGCAAGCAGTGCAATGCGTGATCATCGAGCGCTCGCGCGCTGCTGATGCCCGAACGCGACCAGACGTGTGCCCCAGGCGGCCTCGGTGATCAGCTCCTGGAACGGCTGATCGAAATCGGTGGCGGCGACCTCGGCCCGATCGACATGGCCGATCGCCCAGCACACGGCGGCGGGCCGCCATACCGCGAGGCCGGTAGCGATATCTGGCGGACGTTGGCGGGGACTTCATCCATGGGTTGTCTGCTCCAGGGGCAAGCGATGCGACAAGAAAGGTCGCGGATCAGGGCGGTGAGCGCTTCAGGTTGTTCGACGCAAGGAATATGTCCGGCGTCGCTGGATGACTCTCGAAACGCGCGCCGGGGATCGAGATCTGGCCAGCGAACGGCACGAGATCGGGCGGCGTCGACGCCATCCTGGTCGCCCACGACACAGAGCGTCGGTACGGCGATGTGGCCGCGCGGCTGTCGGTAAAATCCGCGTCGCGAACTCGCCGCGCACGTGCCGATGATAACCGGCGACAGTCTTGCCGGAGTCATCATGTTGCCAGTAGCCGTCCAAGGCTCGGCCACCGCGGTTGGCGTGGAAGGCCGGCGTGAACCAGCACTTTGAGCACGCCATCGGCAATGGCCTGGATGCCCTTGCTTCTTCGACGGCCTTGCGATGCGGGCTGTTCCAGCATCTCCGTCGTGCCTATCTTGTGGGCCGTGTCGCAAAGGATCATGTGCCTTCGACCAGATCTCCGGCCGGCTGAGTGTAGAGCCCTTGGGCGATCAGTCCGCCGACAGAGAGCCCGCAGATCACGGCATTGACCTGCACCAGTTCGAAATGCTCCAGCAGCGCCGATCAGGTCATCGACGTGGTCGTCGATCGAGTATGGGGCCTGCCCGACATCCGAGAGCCCGTGCCCGCGCTTGTCGTAGGTCAGCAGGGGCATAGCTACCGGCAAGCACGCACGATCAACGTCGTCGCCAGATGCGGAAATCGGTGCCCAGCGAATTGATGAAGACGATGACCGTGCGCGCATTGCCCGGTCCGCCAATGACGTGGCGATGATGCAGCGCTGATGCCGCCGTTGGCCTGAACGAACTGGCACGGGCTCGATCCTCCGTTGACACCACATTGCACAAGCGCATTTGGTTCGGTAAAATGATGTTTTGCGCACGAAACATCTAACTCATAGGGTTATCATAATCCATGGCCGATAACCGCGTCAAGTTTCCGTCACCTGCAGGCACTTCGTCGAGGTTTCGCGCCAGGAGCAGCGTGATGCCGACGCTGCGGAACTTCCTGCATGTCAGCGCAGCCTGCGGTGACCAAGACCATCGCGGGAACTGGAGGAAGTGCTGGGCGTCGCCGGTGTTCGAAAAGTGATGGGCGCGGCATCCAAGATCACCCGGCTACGGTGAAGACCTTTCTCAGGCATGCAGGCGCGGCCCTCACAGCACTTGACGCGCAGGCGTTTCGATTCCGTCTCGCACGCCTGTGCCATGCCGATGCTCCGTCCGATCCGGATCGGTGCGCTGCCGACGGTCTCGACCCAGCATCATGCCGCGGGCCATGAGCCTTGTTCCTCAGGGAAGACACCGGCGCCGGCGATCAAGATCGTCACCGGCGAGAACGCCGTGCTGCTCGAACAATTGCGTACCGGCGCGCTCGATCTCGTCGTCGGCCGTCTCGCCGCGCCCGAGCAGATGACCGGCTTTTCCTTCGAGCATCTCTATTCCGAGCAGGTGATCTTCGTGCGTGCGCGCCGGCCATCCGCTGCTCTCGAGCCGGCGGCCGACCTCTTCGCGAGAGCTCGAACGCTATTCCTGGTGCTGATGCCGACACGGGCCTCGATCATCCGCCCCTTCGTCGAGCGTTTCCTGATCGCAAACGGCATCTCCGGCCTGCCCACCCAGATCGAGACGGTCTCCGATAGCTTCGGCCGCGCCTTTGTCCGCCAGACGGACGCGATCTGGATCATCTCGGCGGGCGTCGTGGCAACCGACCTTGCCGATAGCACGCTGGCAGCCCTGCCGATTGACACGAGCGAGACCAAGGGACCGGTGGGCCTGACCGTTCGAGCAGATTCCGTCCCCTCCATGCCGCTGGCGCTTCTGATGCGCACGATCCGAGAGGCAGCGTCGGACGCCGCCAACGCCTGAGCTCAGGGCAGCATCGGCTTGAGCCTTACCTGCACCTCAAGCATCGCCGGCAGACAATGCCCCGGCAGGTCTGAAGCCGGCAGCACAGCCGCAGGCGCGCCGACATTGATCGCGGCCACGACGCGTCCGCGATCATTGCTGATGGGTACGGCGATGGAACAGAGGCCGATTTCGAGTTCCTGATCGATCAGGGCATAACCCTGCGCGCGGACCCTGGCGATCTCTGCCTTCAGTAGTGCGGGATCGGTTAGTGTGCGCGGCGTGTGCGCCTTGAGCTGCGTCGCTGCCAGAATGGCATCGACTTCGGTCTCGGCAAGGCTGGCCAGCAGCGCCCGCCCCATCGAGGCGCTATAGGCCGGCAGGCGCGATCCAGGCATCAGGTTGATCGACATGACCCGCTTTTGCGCAGCGCGGGCGATATACACGATCTCGGTATTGTCGAGGATCGAGGCCGAGGCGCTGTGTCCGACCCGCTCCGACAACTGGTCGAGATGCGGCTGGAGCATAACGGGCAGCGGCGTGGCCGACAGCCAGGAATGGCCGATCCTGAGGATCTTCGGCGTCAGCGAGAAGAACTTGCCGTCATAGTCCGCATAGCCGAGCTCCGCGAGCGTCAGCAGGCAGCGCCGAGCGGTCGCCCGGTCCAGCCCGCTGATATCAGAGGCATCGGTGATGCTCAGCCGCTGACGCTCGGGACCAAAGGCTTCGAGCACCTTCAACCCCTTGGCAAAACCACCCATCAGATCGCGCTCACCAACAGCCATGCAGCACCCCACCTTGTGCGATTATCGAACAAATATCAAATATCGCACAAAACACTTGCTGTCGATGCGCTGGCGGACTTATTTGTCAGCATGAGGACGCGGCGGAGCCGCAGCCAGAGGAAACGGGAGTTCCCATGAACAAGACAATTGCAAGCCTGGCGGATGCCGTGGCCGGCATCGGCGATGGCGCAACCGTCATGATCGGCGGCTTCGGTGGCTCCGGGGCACCGATAGAGCTCATTCATGCCCTGATCGACAAGGGCCCGAAGAACCTGACGGTCATCAACAACAATGCCGGCAATGGTCGCATCGGCATCGCCGCGATGATCGACGCCGGCCTGGTGAAGAAGATGATCTGCTCCTTCCCGCGCTCGTCTGATCCCCGCGCCTTCACCGACCGCTATCTCGCCGGTGAAATCGAACTGGAACTGGTACCGCAGGGCACGCTCGCCGAGCGCATCCGTGCCGGCGGTGCCGGCATTCCGGCCTTCTACACGCCGACGAGCTTCGGCACGGAACTGGCAGAAGGAAAGGTCATCGCCGAATTCGATGGCCGCAAATACGTCCAGGAACGCTGGCTGAAGGCCGACTTCGCCATCGTCAAGGCGCATCTCGGCGATACCATGGGCAACCTGACCTACCGGATGGCCGGCCGCAACTTCAATCCGCTGATGTGCATGGCCGCCGCCAAGACCATCGCCCAGGTCTCGAAAATCGTGAAGCCAGGCGAGATCGATCCCGAGCAGGTGATCACCCCCGGCATCTTCGTCGATGGCGTCGTTGAAGTCGCCAACCCGCAACAGGAAGAAGAGCTCATCCGAGCCGGAGTGGCCTACGCATGACCGACGCACCTGCAATCGACACCCGCGAAGACATCAAGCTCTCCAACGCCCAGATCGCCTGGCGCGCCGCCCAGGACATCGAGGACGGCGCCTATGTGAACCTCGGCATCGGCTTTCCGGAAATGGTGGCCAAGTTCCAGCCGGAAGGCCGCGAAGCGATCTTCCACACCGAAAACGGCGTGCTGAATTTCGGCGAAGCGCCTGCCGCCGGCGAGGAAGACTGGGACCTGATCAACGCCGGCAAGAAGGCGGTCACGCTGAAGCCGGGTTCCGCCTTCTTCCACCATGCCGACAGCTTCGCCATGGTCCGCGGCGGCCATCTTGATGTCGCGATCCTCGGCGCCTATCAGGTGGCCGAAAACGGCGACCTCGCCAACTGGCGTGTCGGCTCCAAGGGCGTGCCGGCCGTCGGTGGCGCCATGGATCTCGTGCATGGCGCAAAACAGGTCGTGGTCATCACAGAACACGTGACCAAGGACGGCAAGCCGAAGCTCGTCGAGCGCTGCAGCTTCCCGCTGACCGGGGTCGGCTGCATCACCCGCGTTTATACGAGCCATGCCGTGATTGACATTGTCGATGGCAAGTTCGTCGTGCGCGAAAAGCTTGGCCCCATGACCATGGTCGAGTTGCAGGCCATGACCGGCGCCAAGCTGCATACCGACGGTCCGGTTGCGGACCTCGTCGTGCCCGCGCTGTAAGGAGTACAAGCCATGACCGAAGCCTTTATCTGCGATTACATTCGCACACCCATCGGCCGTTTCGGCGGTTCGCTCTCCTCCGTCCGTGCCGATGATCTCGGCGCCGTGCCGCTGAAGGCGCTGATGGAGCGCCATGCCGGCATTGACTGGGAAGCCGTCGAGGACGTGATTTTCGGCTGCGCCAACCAGGCCGGCGAAGACAACCGCAATGTCGCGCGCATGTCGGCGCTTCTGGCGGGTCTCCCCGTCTCCGTCACCGGTACCACGATCAACCGCCTCTGCGGCTCCGGCATGGATGCCGTGATCACCGCAGCGCGAGCCATCAAGGCTGGGGAAGCCGAGTTGATGATTGCAGGCGGCGTCGAAAGCATGAGCCGCGCGCCCTTTGTCATGCCGAAAGCCGACACCGCCTTCTCGCGCAATGCGGAGATCTACGACACCACCATCGGCTGGCGCTTCGTCAATCCACTGATGAAGAAGCAATACGGCGTCGATTCCATGCCCGAGACCGGCGACAATGTCGCGATCGATTTCAAGGTCTCGCGTGAAGACCAGGACGCTTTTGCCGTGCGCAGCCAGGCCAAGGCGGCGGAAGCTCAAGCCAATGGCCGACTGGCGAAGGAAATCACCGCCGTCACCGTACCCCAGCGCAAGGGCGATCCCGTGATCGTAGACCGCGACGAACATCCGCGCGCGACCTCGGTCGAGGCGCTGGCCAAGCTGAAGCCGGTCAACAAGATGGAAGGCGCCAGCGTCACCGCCGGCAATGCATCCGGCGTCAATGACGGGGCTGCTGCCCTGATCATCGCCTCGGAAGCTGCCGTGAAGAAATACGGCCTCAACCCCATCGCCCGTATTTTGGGTGGTGCGACGGCAGGCGTTCCGCCGCGCATCATGGGCTTCGGTCCGGCACCGGCCTCGAAGAAGCTACTTGCCCGCCTCGGCCTGACGCGACAGCAGATCGACGTCATCGAACTGAACGAGGCTTTTGCTTCCCAGGGCATCGCCACACTCCGCGATCTCGGCATCGCCGACGACGATCCGCGCGTCAATCGCAATGGCGGTGCCATCGCTCTTGGCCACCCGCTCGGCATGTCGGGCGCCCGCATCGCCGGAACCGCTGCTCTGGAGCTCAAGGAAACTGGCGGACGCTATGCGCTCTCCACCATGTGCATCGGGGTCGGCCAAGGCATTGCGATTGCCCTGGAACGGGTCTGACAGAAGATTGAAGGCGCCCCTTGTGGGCGCCTATTTAGTTCAAGGATTGAGGAAGGTCAGGATCAGCTGATGCACAGCACCTCCCGGTGACATCTCGACTTGGTCGTATTCGCTGTGGCGTGCCACATGCGCATCCGAAATCGGCTTCAACTGGGCCTGAAGTGCGGCACGGACTTTCTTGCAGCCCGGATCGTTCTCGTCACGCAGGCCGATCGACACATCCTGGATGCTCTGGGTAAGGTCCTTCATGAACTGCCCATGCAGCTTCTCATGCTCGACGATCCCGTCGTAGAAGGCTTCCCACTTAGCCGCCACCTCGGGTGAAAGCTTCTGGGCCGGCCTCGGCAGCGTGTAAGTGATTACAAGTCTCGGCTTGGCCGTTGCGAGCACGCAAGCCTGTCCCTGCTGCTGATAGTCGCGCTGCCAGGTGAGCTTGAAGGTCGTGTGGGCGATGACCCGCCCGAGGCTGAGCTTGGGTCCGCGTTCGCCGATCGACTGGTAGAGCTCCATCGGCGCAGTGCCATTGACCTTATAATGCTCGACCTTTTCGGTCGCCTGCCATTCCTGAGCGGCGGCGGGCATTGCTGCGGCGAGTGAGGCGGCGAGGACGGCGAACAGACGAGAGATCGAATTCACGGTGAGACGGCTCCTGGGATCAGGCATCCTGATACCGACCGACTTAGCCAACCGCAATGACCATCTGAAGGCAGCCCGCGATGGTGCTTGAATCTGGTAGTCCGCGCTTTCCGCAATTTTAACGGATTCTGATATAAAAAAACAAGCTCGGAGCGACGGGGAGAGCGGACAGGCGTGGCTGAAAAAGGGACGATGCAAGACATCCGAAGCCGGATGGGAGAGTGGTTCGGCCTGCTCAAAGTTCCCAATGGCAATCCGGCGTTGACGGCGGCCCAGTTCGAGGCTTTCTCCAAGCAGGTCCCCCTGCTCTACTTCATTCTTGCCACGAACTTGATCTCGCTCGCCTGGACCCATCAGGGTGCGGCACCCGATTATCTCGTCGTCTACCTGCCGACTGTCCTGACGACCCTCTTCGCTCTGCGCTCCCTGATCTGGCTCAGGGGCCGGAACCGCAAGAGAACACCGGAGCAAGCCTATAGGCAGCTCCGCGCCACCAACATTCTCAGCTTTCCGATCGCAGTATTCTGCACCGCCTGGTCGATTTCGTTGCTTCCCTATGGCGACGCCTATCAGAAAGCCCACGTCGCCTTCTTCATGGCGATCACCGTCATCGGCTGCATCTTCTGCCTGATGCACCTGCGCTCCGCAGCCCTGATCGTGACGGTGACGGTCAACCTGCCTTTCTTTGTCGTCATGTGCCTCTCGGGCGAGCCGACCTTCATTGCCACCGGCGTGAACGTCATTCTGGTGACGATGGCGATGATCATGATCCTCGTCTCGCACTACCGAGACTTTCGCCAGTTGCACGAATCCCGCAACGTCCTGATGCTGCAGCAACAGGCGCTGCAGGAGCAGAACAAGGCCATGCAGGCGCTCTCGGACGAAAACCTGCGCCTTGCCAATCTCGACAGCCTGACGCTTCTCGCCAACCGCCGAAGCTTCTTTCACATGCTGGAGACAGCCTTTGCACGGGCGAGCGTTGCTGGTGACAAGCTTGCGGTCGGCGTCATCGACCTTGATGGGTTCAAGCCGGTCAACGATCTCTATGGTCACTCCGCCGGCGACAAGGTCCTGATCGAAATCGGCGCCCGCCTGTCGGCCATCAATGACAAGGGCCTGTCGGTGTATCGTCTCGGCGGCGATGAATTCGGCCTCTTGCTCGAGGGTGAATACGGCGACAACGAGGTCATGGCGCTTGGCCAGAAGGTCTGCGAACTGATTGCCGAACGCATCAACATCGGCAGCGGCATGGTCCAGGTCACCGGTTCCGTCGGCTTTGCCCTCTATCCGAATGTCGGCGAAACCGGCCAGGA
Organism: Allorhizobium sp.; assembly: GCA_965283865.1. GTDB lineage: Bacteria > Pseudomonadota > Alphaproteobacteria > Rhizobiales > Rhizobiaceae > Allorhizobium. The sequence goes on along the minus strand of CBDIQA010000001.1, from coordinate 1,303,497 downwards.
AATCTATGAGCTTGCCGACTATGCGCTCTACACCGCCAAGCGCCATCATCGCGCCGGCACGGTGATTTTCAACGCGGTTCAGGCCAACGAACTGAACCGCCAGAAGATCGTTGAAGAGGCTCTCGTCGCAGCCGACCTGGACAAGGAACTCTCGCTCGTCTTCCAGCCGATCACCTGCGTCAACCGCCGTATCTGCATCGGCTTCGAGGCTCTTGCCCGCTGGGAAAGCCCGCGCATCGGCCAGGTCTCGCCCGCAGAGTTCATTCCCGTTGCCGAACACAATGGTCGCATCACGCTCATCACGCGCCTCCTGCTGGAACGCGCCCTAAGCGTCGCAAATCTGTGGCCGGATGACGTCTATCTCTCCTTCAATCTCTCGCCGCACGATCTCAGCTCGCCGGAAAACACGTTGAAGATCGTCTCGATCGTGCTGAAGAGCGGCTTCGACCCGCGCCGCATCAATTTCGAGATCACCGAAACCGCCGTCATGCACGACTTCGAGCAGGCGAGCGCCTCGATCCAAATGCTGCGCGAAATGGGTGCCGGCATTTCGCTCGACGATTTCGGTACCGGCTATTCCAGCTTGAGCCATGTGCACAAGCTGCCGCTGGTCAAGATCAAGATCGACGGCAGCTTCGTGCGCAACATTCACACGCGCCGCACGAGCTTCAACATCGTCAACCGGTGCTGGCGCTCTGCGCCGAGATGGAACTGGAAGCGATTGTCGAAGGCGTAGAGACGGAAGAGGAACTACGGATCCTTGAAAATCTCGGTGTCCGGGCGGTGCAGGGCTACTACTTCAGCAAGCCGATGCTGGCGGCCGAGACCGTCAAGTTCCTGGCGGCAAAACCTGCCCAGGCGATGGCTTCTTAAGGGTCAGTCCCGCCCCGGCCGCAACTGCGCCTTCAGACGACGGACGATATCGGCATCCGTGTACCGGGGTGCCTCGGTCGAGAAACCGAGTTCGGTCAATCGGGGCTCGCCGATACCAACCCGGCTGCAGGACGCATGCAGTTCGCCCACCCCGGCAATCGCGAGAAAACGAACCGCATTCTCTGGCCGCACGCCACCGCCGGGCATGATCGAAATGCGGCCCGCACCCCGCTTCGCCAGTCGGGCAATCACATCGATGCCCTCTTCGGCATGCCGCGCACCGCCCGATGTCAGCACGCGCGAGAAACCCAGCTCGATCGCAAGATCAAGTGCTGCATCCATGTTTTCGACGACATCGATCGCCCGATGCAAAGTGAGGTCCAACCCCTCTGTAGCGTTGATGAGCCGACGGGTGACGTCTTTATCCAGCGCACCAGCGGTCGTGGTCGCACCGATGACGACGCCGGCCAACCCGGCTTCGCGCGCGGCAAGAATGTCGGTCTCCATCAGCGCGACTTCGGCTTCGCTATAGGTGAAGCCACCGGCGCGTGGACGGATCAGCGCATGGACGGGGATCGGCGCATTGGCAGCGACCGCCATGAAACCACGAGAGGGGGTAAGCCCGCCGGAACCAAGCGCTGAGCAGAGCTCGATCCGGTCAGCGCCACCGGCGACGGCCGCGTCCAGACCGACGACATCATCGACGCAGATTTCGAGCAGCGGTCCTGTGGCTTTCTCCCCAGATGTCACCATGCTCCTCCCTCAACCCTCTGTCTTCGTCCGGGGCGTCCGATCCAGCAGCCAGAGCAGGCAGACACCTGAAAAGCCGGCGATCGAGGCAATGATCGCCGTGCCTGCATAGTCGCTGATGCTGGTGCCGAGCGCAAACATCAGCGAGGCCATGCCACCGCTCAGGAAGATGTTGACCGCAATCAGCGAGCTGCCAAGGCCGGCCCGGTCCGCGATCAGGTTCTGCAGATAGGTTATCGGGATCGCGATAATGCCTGCCGCTCCGAGACCGGCCACGACAGTCAGCAGATAGACATCCATGGGACGGTCGGCGAGGCCAAGCAAGACCAGATAGCTGCAATAGATGAGCGATGCCGTGACCATAGCGAAGAGAATAGAGGTTCTGGCTTCGACCCATCCCCAGAACAGGATGAAGATGATCTCGAGAAAGGCGACGATACCGACGATCACGCCGACATCAGCCGGCGTTCCGCCCGCCTTGCCGGTAACGATCAAGGGCAGGACAGTGCCGTTGGCGTGCAACATGGCCGAGATCAGCGAGATCGCCAGAAGCCTTGGCAACACGCTTGCCGAGCCGATCTGCCGAATGGAGCGGAAGAAGGAATAGTGCTGCCGTTCCCCCTCCTGCACCGGCGGGACACGCTCCAGACCAAAGACGAACAGCAGAAGACAGACGAGGCAGGCAAGGCTTGCCAGCAGGAAGGCGGGCAGCATGCTGGGCTGCCCGACGAGTAGCGCGCCGACAATGCCAGGCACCAGAACCCAGGAGGCCGACAGGACCGCGCGAACGGCGGAGTTCACCGCCATCAGCTCGCGCACCGCCATGCCGGACGAGACCGCGCGAACATTGGCGAAGATCAGCGAATTTATCGTTCCAAAGATCGGGATGAAGACCAGGCCGGCAATGGCAAACATGCCTGCCGTGGGCACCACATAGACCGATCCGAATCCGACAATGCCGAAGACCGAGGCCAGGATCATCGGCGAACGAAAATGGCCTAGCCGGTCGGCGATGATGCCTGCCGTGACGCTGGCGCTGACATTCACCACCGCCGAGAGAAAGATCAGCACCGAATAGACAGCGTCCGACAGGCCGAGTTCACGGATGCCGATCAGCGACATGTAGGGCGACGTCGCAGCGCCAGAGAAGCCGAAGAAGAAGATCGCGGCCGCACTAACCCGGATCGGCTTGTGGCGATATACCACCGAAAAGGAGGACAACATCAAGGGTACAATCGAGTTGGGGATCGTGCCGTCGGAAAGGCGGCACCGACATCAATGTATCAAGGAATCGCGTCGAGAAGAACACCTTAGCCGTATAGCTGAAATCCTTGACGAAGGGATAGCTGGGCTGTTTCCGGCGATGGCTCGGCAAGTTTTCGATATCCTGGTTGATCACGCCATCCGTCAGCGCCATCAAGTTCGGATTGGCGATCGGCGCAAGCTCCGGCGAGAGATAGCCAGACTTCACCACTAACAGGCGCACTCTGGTCGGATCGAGACCGAGCCGGGTGAAATCCGCGATATTGTGATAGGGCCGCCGCCGGGCAGCCAGCACCAGCGTGATGCCGCCGATCCTGACGACCGCCTGTTGTTCGGCAGCCGGACCCGGATTGTCGAGGAAGACGACATTCGCCTCCACGTCGACAGAAGGGCTTGCCGGATCGAGCGAACCACCGACCTTCAACGACACCCGCGCGCCGGCACCCGCTGCAAAGCAGCGTTCGACCGCGGGTCGGTCGGTAATGCCGGCGATCAACACATCATCGATCGACCGCGCCACAAGCGCCGTCCAGACATCTGCGCGGTCGCCCACGCCACCCCCGGTCGGGTTGTCGCCGGAGTCAGCGAGAATGATCGGCCGTGTCTCGGTGCGTTCAGCGATGTCCAGCATCTCCGAAAGCAGACCCGTAACCGGTCCAAAGCGGAAGTCTTCGCGGGCATCCCAGTAGGACTGAGCAATGGCAGCCGCGACCTTCTCCGCCGCAGCCTTGTCAACAGCGGTGACGACGGCGCAGGCCGTGCCGCGTGGCTCGTCAGCCCAGACATAGCCGACCATCAGATTGGCGTCCCAGATGCCTGGCACGGCGTCGTGCTCCGGCAGCTTCAGATAGAGGCTCTTTGCCGGCTCGTCCTCGGTCGAGGTTCGCTCGCCGGGCAAGAGAACCGGCACCGGCGCCCAGGCAACGCCTGGCTTCTCGCCGGTCTTGAGGGCCCGCACCAGCATCGACCAGGCCCGAACCATGGTCTCGCGCACATCGATATGCGGCGCCGTGCGATAACCGGCGAAGATATCCAGCTGGTCGATAATCTTCTGCGTGACATTGCCATGCAGGTCGTAGCTTGCCGCAACAGGCACATCCGGGCCCGACGACTGCGCGCGCGGACGAAATCCAGTCTCCCTCGGCATCATCCATGCCCTCGACATTCATCGCGCCATGCATGGCGAGATAGAGACCGTCGATCGGCAGTGTGGCCTCCAACCGCTCAAGGAATTCAGCCTTGAAGCCCTCATAAGTCGCGCGCGCCAAGGGACCGCCGGGAACTGCGCGGGCATGCAGCAGCGGGAGGTGCTCGACACCCTCGGCATCGAGGAAATCGAAATATTCATGCGCCAGCAGGTCCGGACCACGCAGCACGCGAAAATCCTCCGGCTGCATCAAGACAGGAGACGAGGTTGAGCATTCGGTATGGATACCGCCAACGGCGATGCGGAAGGTCATGGGGAGATATCCTCAGTAGCGGGGGCTCAGGCGGACTGTCGCCGCAAAGCGCAGCCAGTCCTTGTTCTCTTTAGGCGTCCAGGCGGCCTCGGCAATGGCCGGAAGACGCGGGAAGACGAGGTGGTTGAAGTAGTCGCGGGTCAGGAAATGTTCGCACCAGATGCAGGCCTGGACACCCCGCATACGGGCCGCAAGCTCCGCCGGAAACTCGGCGACTGCCTCATATGTATAGGTGTGGTGCGGCGGGACGGTGCCGGCCCAGCTGGCGCCCGGCTCCTGGAAGGCTTCGTCCTGCACCATGTCGAGATAATAGGCCTGACCCGGCGTCATGACGACGTCATAGCCTGCCTTGGCGAGTTCCAGCCCGACCTCCGGCTTCTGCCAGGCCATCAGCAGCGTGCCATCGGGATCGACGCCGCCGCCATGGCTGACTTCGTCCCAGCCGGCGAGCTTGCGCCCGCGCTCGGCCAGCATCTTCTGGATGCGCTTCATGAAATAGCTCTGCAGCCCAAAAGTGCCTTCGATGCCTTCCTGCTCCATCAGCTTTCGGGCAAGCGGCGAAGCCATCCAGGTATTGGCCGCCACTTCATCGCCGCCGATATGGATAAGCTTCGACGGGAAGAGCTCGACCATTTCGTCGAAGACCTTGCCCAGAACCTCGTAGGTATATTCGATCGCCGGGTTGAGCGCATTGTTCGGATAGCCCTGCACCGAGCGATAGCTGTCAGGCGCCTCCTGCCCGTCGACGAGCTCCGGCAGGGCAACCAGCATCGCGGTGCTATGGCCGGGCACATCGATCTCCGGCACCAACTCTACCTGAAGGGCTGCCGCATGGGCGACGATGTCGCGCACCTCGTCCTGGGCGTAGAAACCGCCGACCGGCTCGGCGCCATTGCCGAGCTGCGGCAGGAGCGGTTCGTCGGGGCCGCGCAACACGCCAAGGGTCGTCAATTGCGGGAAGGCCTTGATTTCGAGACGCCAGGCTTCGTCGTCGGACAGATGCCAGTGGAAGGTGTTCATCCGGAACCAGGCGAGGATGTCGATCAAGCGTTTGACGTCGGCTACGGGGAAGAACTGGCGGGAGACATCCAGATGGCAACCGCGCCAGTCGTAGCGCGGCTTGTCTGTGATGGTGCCAGATGCAGGGAAGCGGAACGTCTCCGGCTGGGTGCGCGCACCATGCAACATCTGGGCAAGCAGGGTCAGCGCATATTGCAGGCCAGCGACATCGCCATAGCGGAGCGTGATGCCGTCAGCGGCAAAGTCCAGCCGATAGGCGGAGGCATTAAGCGCCTCGTCGGACTTGAGCGAGATCGCCCGCCCCTGATGCACCGGCGCCAGCGACAGCGGCGCATGGCCGACCTCGAAGAGCCGGCAGAACAGGCGCAGCACGTTTTCGACCGCGCGCAGCTCGACGAGCGAGGCACCGTCAGCCGGATGAAGCGCGACGGGGAAGCCTTCTCCGGCCACGAGCTCGGCCGATGCCGGCCAGGGCAGCATGGCGAAAGGCTGAGACACCTTGCCCTCAGGCAGCAAGGCCGGCGGCGGTGCGCTATGACCACCACCCAGCATCAGGTCAGCGACCGCAACGGCCACATGCTGGCCGGTGGAAAGCGTGAGATAGGCGGACTTCGCCCCATCGGTCCGGTGTTTCGCCGGGCGCCAGAGGCCACCGACCCGGAAGGTCCAGGAAGCACCCGGCTGCAGCACAAAACCGGCCGGCGGCGCGAACTGGTGGAAATTCGCGTTGCGCTTCAGGAAGACGGCATTGTCAAGGATCGGCTCTTGCGTGTCCTTCACGCGGGTGAGTGACGTATAGGCGAGCTTGAAATCGGAGAGCGCCATATCGGAGAGATTGACCAGCGTGAAGACGAAGGCGCCGCAATCGTCGCCCTCCACCGGATGCCACGCGTTTTCGAGGCGGAACTGAACTTCGGTTGCCATGGGGAATGCTCCGGGCTTTTCGGTATCAATAATTGTCGGATTGCGAGAAGGTTCGCGCGAGCTCGGCCTGACCGGCTGTCAGCCCGCAATCGACGGGCAGGCAAACGCCGGTGATGGCAGCCGCCTGATCGCCGGAAAGGAAGAACACGGCATTGGCAATGTCCTCAGCCGTCGCGATGCGGCGCAACGCATACCAGCGCTTGGCTTCCTCGAAGACATCAGGATTGGCGGCAGCGCGCGCCTCCCAAGCCTGGGTGCGGACGGTGCCAGGGGCCACCGCATTCGAGCGGATGCCGTATTTGCCGTATTCGACGGCAATCAGCTTGGTGAGATGAATAAGCCCGGCCTTTGCCGCGCTATAGGCGGGATGACCGAAGACGGCCATGCCATTGACCGAAGAAATGTTGACGAGCGCACCCTTGGACGCTTTCAGCGCCCCCTCAAAAGCGCGGAAGCAGAGAAACGGCGCTTCGAGATTGAGCGCATTGTCCTTGCGCCAGATCTCGCCATCGGTATCGCCGAGGCTGACGGCCCGCGCCGCACCGGCATTGTTGACCAGCGTATGCACGAGGCCATGGCCGGCCACACGAGCAGCGGTTTCGGCGAGAGACGCCTCATCCGTCACGTCACAGGTGAGCGGCACGAAGCGCGGATCGCTTCCGAGCTCAACGATTGCCTTGTCCAATGCCGCAGAATCCAGATCGAGCAACACCACAACGTCATGGCTATCAGCCACACGCTTTGCGATCGCCCGCCCGATATCTCCGGCAGCGCCGGTTACGACAGCAACCTTATGCGTCACGGCGGATCTCCAACAAGGATGCGGGCATGGGATCAGTCTCCAAGAAGTTGCCGATCGTCCCCGCCATCGCGGTGTTCGACCAGCTGTTGCTTGATATGGCGCAGCGTCACCTGCGACTGCTTGCGATTGCGATAGGCAACCAGGCTCGCGATCACGTCGACCACGGCGAGATAGGCAAAGCGCGTCGAGGTCGGCCGGAAGATGTTTTCACCCTCCGGCAGGTCAATGCCGATGACGAGTTCGGACGCCTCGGCCACGAGACTGTTGCTCTGGGTGAGCGCGATCGTGGTGATGCCGTTCTCGCGGGCGAGCTTGAAGCATTTCACCAGCTCGGCATTGCGCCCCGAAAACGACGAGCCGATCAAAACGTCGTTGGAGCGCGCAGCGGCCGTCAGCATCAGCTGCATGTTGTGGTCGGCCGAGGCCGTCACCCGCGACCCCAGTCGGAAGAGGCGGTTCTGGATCTCGCCCGAGATCATCGACGAATTGCCGCCCGAGCCGAAGGCATAGACCATCTCTGCCCGCGCCAACCGGTCCGCTACCTTGTCGAGAACTGCAGGATCGAGTACCCGGTGCACCATGAACATCGCATTCTGCGCCTTGGTGATGACATCGGTGGCGACATCGGCAGGCTCGGTGCTCTGGGCCTCCGGGTTGAGATAGCGCACCCCGACATAGGCCGTGCGCGCAAGGCTCACCTTGAAATCGGCGAAGTTCTGGCAGCCGAGACGGCGGCAGAAGCGCGTCACCGTCGGCGGTGAGACCTCTGCCTTCTCGGCCAGTTCGATGATCGAGGCATTGACCGCGAAGTCGAAGGAGTTGAGCAGGATATCCGCGATGCGTTGCTCGGAGGCCGAAAACTGCCCTGCCTCTTCCTGAATGCGCGCGAAGATATCCAATGCCCTGCCCTCTCTCTTATTTCGAAGGCTTGAAGGCTACGCAGTCGATCTCGACCTTGCAATCGACCATCATCGAGGCCTGGACGCAGGCCCGCGCCGGCGGATGCTCGCCGAAATACTGCTGATAGATCTTGTTGAAGGTCCAGAAGTCGCGGGGGTCATCGAGCCACACGCCACAGCGCACCACATGCTCGGGCCCGTAGCCGGCCTCGTCCAGAATGGCGATGACATTGGCGATCGTCTTGTGGGTCTGCTCGATAATGCCGCCCGGAATGATCTCGCCATCTTCCATGGCCACCTGACCGGAAACATAGAGCCAGCCATCGGCCTCGACAGCCCGGGCAAACGGCAGCCGCTGACCACCCGCACCCGCCTTCTCGGCCCCGTAACGCTTGATCGTCATGGACACCCCTCATGCAAATTATTTTCTTCGATCGTTGACAAGCGACCACAAAAAACGGATTTTGACCAGACAAAATCGACATTCATGAAAAGAATTTAAAAGCGGGGAAGAAATGCGCGACCCATTCCAGAATCCGTTTCCGGCAACGGACGAAGCCCGCCACGCCATCTGGGAGATGCTCGTCCCCCGCGACATCGATGCCTTCCTCGCCGCCGACTGGGCGATGGTCGCCCATGACTTTGTCGAGGATGGTTTCATCGGCATCAGCGGCAATCGCGAGGACAATCCGGACAAGTGGACGCTCGCCTTCCCCAATCTTGCGGCTTATCGCGACGAGTGGCTGAATCAGGCCAAGGACTTCGCCGGCCAGACCTATGGCGAAGATCCGCGCACCGCGATCTTCACGACGACGACGCTGGAAGAAATCGAGATTTCAGGCGAGACGGCACTGGTGCGCAAGAAGTTCGACGGCGGCATCAAGAAGGCGGATGGCACGCTCGACGTCATGCGCTGGCAGACGCTCTATTATTGCCGCTTGCATGAAGGCCGCTGGAAAATCTCCGGCTTTACCGGTTATCTGCCCAATCCGATGGGCAAGCGCTGAACCGCCTGCAACCATCAAACCCGGAGGTCAGCCTTTGCGCATCTTCACCGCCGCGCTTGCAACGGAAACGAACACCTTCTCCCCGATCTGCATCGACCGGCGCGCCTTCGAGGATTCGCTCTATGCACCTCCGGGACAACATCCCGCGACACCCACGCTCTGCACCGCGCCGATCACGGTGGGCCGCAAGGTCTGCGCTGACAAGGGCTGGACGCTGGTCGAGGGCACAGCGACCTGGGCGGATCCGGCAGGCCTCGTCAACCGCCAGACCTTTGAGGGCCTGCGCGACGAGATCCTCGACCAGTTGCGCGCAGCCATGCCCGTCGATGCCGTGGTGCTCGGCCTGCATGGCGCCATGGTCGCAGACGGTTATCTCGACCCGGAAGGCGACCTGCTCACCCGCATCCGCGAGATCATTGGCCCGGACACTCTTCTCTGCGCGGAGCTCGATCCGCACAGCCACCTGACGGAAAAACGCGTCGCAGCCGCCGATTTCTTCGTCGTCTTCAAGGAATTCCCGCATACCGATTTCGTCGATCGCGCAGAGGATGTCTGGCGGATCGCGGTCGATACGCTGGAAGGCCGGGTGAAGCCGGTGATGTCGGTTTTCGACTGCCGCATGATCGATATCTTCCCGACGTCACGGGAACCGATGCGCAGTTTTGTTGACAGACTTATGGCCATTGAAAAGACGGATACCGAGGTTCTGTCGCTTTCCGTCATTCATGGTTTCATGGCCGGCGACGTGCCAGAGATGGGCACCAAGACAATCGCGGTGACCGACGGCCAGCCTGAAAGAGGCGCGATGCTCGCCCGCGACCTCGGCCTTGAGCTTTTCGCCAAGCGCGGCACCTTCATGATGCCGCAGATCGACGAGAAGACAGCCCTCGACAAAGCGCTCGCCTGCCCGCAAGGCCCCGTCGTCATCGCTGACATGTGGGACAATCCCGGCGGCGGCACGGCGGGTGACGCGACCGTGATCCTTGAGGAAATGCTGGCGCGCGGCGTGACCAACGCCGCTGTCGGCATGATCTGGGACCCGATCGCCGTGCAGATCTGCATGGCCGCCGGCGAAGGCGCAGAAATCCCCTTGCGGTTCGGCGCGAAATCAGCACCCGGCACCGGCCACCCGATCGATGGCCTGGTGAAGGTCGTCAAGGTCGTAGCCAATGCCGAAATGCGTTTCGGCGACAGCATCGCCCCCTTCGGCGACGCCGCCCACATCCGGCTCGAGGGCATCGACATCATCCTGAGCTCGGTCCGCGTCCAGAGCTACGATCCCTCGCTGTTTACCGCGCTCGGCATAGACCCGACGTCGAAGCACCTGCTGGTCATTAAGTCGACCAACCACTTCTATGCCGCCTTCTCGCAGATCGCCTCCGAGATCTTCTACTGCGCAGCAGGCACGCCCTATCCGAACGATCCGGCCAAGACCGCCTATCGCCATGTGCGCCGCGATATCTGGCCGATCATGGCCAATCCGCACGAGACGCCCGAAGGCAGCGAGGCCGCATGATGGAACTCCCCCGCCCCAAGCCCGGACAGCCGATATCAGAACTCTCCACGCCGCTACCGCTGATCGACGAGCGGAAGCTTGCCGCGAACATCGCCCGTGTGCAGACCTATATGGACAGCCATGGCCTCGCCTTCCGTCCACATATCAAGACCCACAAGATCCCGGCGATCGCAGCCGAACAGGTCAAGGCGGGCGCGAAGGGCATCAACTGCCAGAAAATCACGGAAGCCGAGATCTTCGCCGATGCCGGCTTCGAGGACCTGCTGATCACCTTCAACATTCTAGGCAGCGAGAAACACAAGCGCCTGATCGATCTGAACGCCCGCATTTCCGGGCTGAAGGTCGTCGCAGACAGCGAAACCACCGTGCGCGGACTCTCCTGCGCTTTCTCACAGACCCGCCCGCTGACCGTTCTCGTTGAATGCGACACGGGTGGCGGACGCTGTGGCGTCCAGAGCCCGGATGAGGCCGTAGCACTTGCAGAGACGATCGCCGCAGCCCCCGGCCTCACCTTCGGCGGCATTCTGACCTACCCCAAGGCCGATACAGAAGAGGCCGTCGAAGCCTTCTTCGCTGCGACACTCACCGGCCTCGCGGCCCGCAGCATCGCCTGCCCCATCGTCTCCAATGGCGGCACGCCCAGTCTCTTCTCGGCGCACAAGGTGACCTCGGCGACCGAGCACAGGGCCGGCACCTATGTCTATAACGACCGCGCCATGGCAAGATCGGGCCATTGCAGCATCAACGACTGCGCCATGCACATCCTGGCAACCGTCGTCTCCCGCCCGACCGAGGATCGCGCTATCCTCGACGCCGGCTCCAAGGCCCTGACCTCTGACCTCCTCGGCTTCTCCGACTACGGCATGATCGTCGAATATCCGGAAGCCGTCATCTCGGGCCTTTCCGAGGAGCACGGCACAGTCGATCTCTCAAATGTTCAGGGAAGACGCCCCGAGATCGGCGAAAAGGTCAGGATCATCCCAAACCACACCTGCGTCGTCTCCAACCTCTTCGACATCATGACCTTCCACCGCGATGGGATTGTCACCCGCGTCGAAGAGGTCGCAGCGCGTGGTCTCGTCTGGTAGTCAGTCCAAGGCGACTGATTTCCAGACGAAGGCAGCACCATCACGGCTACGCTTTGAAACAGCTATTAAGTCGGCTAGAATGGTAGAATTCCGGCCACCTTGGTAGAATGGAGCAATGCGTCATGAGCCTCAACATCAAGGACCCCGAAGCGCATCGCCTCGCTCAGGCGATCGCCACAGCCACGGGGCAGAGCATGAGCCGCGTTGTCACCGATGCTCTGCGCGAGCGCTATGCGCAACTTGAAAAGCAGAAAGGCAAGGCGTCCGTCGACGAGCTTCTCACGATCGCGAGCCGAGCTACAGAGCATCTCAAGCAGCCCTACACCGATCACGCCGAGCTTCTCTATGACGAAGATGGCCTGCCGAAATGATTGTCGACACATCAACCATGGTTGCGATCTTCTATGGCGAACCCGAAGCTGCCGACTTCACGCGACTGATCCACGGCGCGGCGATTACGCGGATCAGCGTGGCAAACTATCTTGAACTATCCATGGTGATCGAAAAGCAGCTTGGGCCGGAAGGGATGCGGCAGGTCGAAGCCTTCTTCCGCCGCGCCGCGATCAGCGTTGAGCCAGTGACAGTCGAGCAGGGCAACCTCGCCAGGCAGGCATTCCTCGATTTCGGCAAAGGCAGGCACAAAGCTGGATTGAACTTCGGGGACTGTTTTGCCTACGCTCTCGCCAAGGACTTCGACGAACCCCTGCTGTTCAAGGGGAACGACTTCACGGAGACAGACATTCGCTCGGCAGCATGATGCTGCCCATGCTGAGTTGCTTTCTCTCGAAGAGGAAGGGCAATCATGAAGGAAGACAAGCCGGCTTCAGCTCGGCCCAGGCTGCGTGGCGGCTGCATGTGCGGGGCCGTGGCCTATGAGGTCGCGGATCGCTTTCTCTACGCAATCAACTGCCATTGTTCGAAATGTCGCCGCACCACGGGCTCCGCTTTCAAGCCAATCGCTGGTGTCGCGGTAGAGGATTTTACCCTCACGGCAGGATCGGACGCCATGTTCCGTCACGGCGACCCTGACGGTATCCATGACCTGCACTGCCGCATCTGCGGCTCGCTCGTCTATTCGTGGATTGCCGAAAACGGCGGCGTGAAGGTGCACATTCCTATGGGAACGCTCATCGACCCGCCTTCAATGAAACCCTCAATGCACATCTTCGTCGGATCAAAAGCGCCATGGTACGAGATCCTCGACGACCTGCCGCAGTTTGACGAATTCCCGGAGTGACCACAAGCCGCCCCTTCGCCTAAACGAAAAAAGGTCCGCCCGAAGGCGGACCAGGGGCCTTTGGCATGGCCGGGAGGAGCTTTATTCGGCGGCCGTCACAGACGCTGGAAGGTCGAGCGTGCGCCAGTCGATGCGCCGTTCCAGCGCCTCGCCATTGGCGTCGAAGAGGTGGCAGTCGGCGGCCATGATACCGGTCACCATCGGCTGCTCGACACGGATGGGCGCCGAGCCCGGCAGAAGGGCGCAATAGGGCTCGCCGTTCGGCAGCGAAGCATAGGCGATCGTGTTGATCCCGAGCCGCTCGATGACGCTGGGCGTCACCATGATGTTGATATCGCCTTCGCTGAGACGCGTGTGCTCAGGCCGAATGCCGAGCGTCAGTGTCTGGCCGACGAGATCGGGACGCGCATCGACCGGGATCAGCGCCGTCTGGCCTTCGTAGGAAATCGTGACGCCGATCGCATCGACGGCGACACAGGTGACCGGCACGAAGTTCATCTTCGGATTGCCGATGAAGCCGGCGACAAAGGTGTTCTGCGGCTTGTGATAGAGCTCGAGCGGTGCACCGACCTGGGCGATATGGCCGGCATTCAGCACCACGATGCGGTCGGCCATGGTCATGGCCTCGATCTGGTCGTGGGTGACGTAGATCATCGTTGCTGCGAGATCGCGATGCAGCTTGGTGAGTTCGATGCGCATGTCGGCGCGCAGAGCCGCGTCGAGATTCGACAACGGCTCGTCGAACAGGAAGATCTTCGGTTCGCGAACGATCGCGCGGCCGATGGCAACACGCTGGCGCTGGCCGCCGGAAAGCTGGCCGGGCGCTGCTGCAGGCGTTGATCGAGCTGCAGGATCTTCGCAACGCCTCCCACCTTCTCGCGGATCTGCTCTTCTGAAAGCTTCTCGACGCGCAGTGGGAAGGCGATGTTCTCGAAAACGGACATATGCGGATAAAGCGCGTAGGACTGGAAGACCATAGCGATGCCACGCTCGACCGGCGGGCGGTCGTTGACGCGCTCGCCGTCGATGACGATGTCACCATCGGTCGTGTCATCGAGGCCCGCGATCATGCGCAGAAGCGTGGACTTGCCGCAGCCCGAAGGACCGACGAAAACGACGAACTCGCCGTCCTTGACCTCGAGATCGACACCCTTGATGACCTCGAAATGTCCGTACGACTTGCGCACCTTTTTCAGAAATAGCTGACCCACGACCCTCAGTCTCCATTGCCGACCTCAACAGTCGGCCAAACCCGCTTGATGAAATCCGCGGGCCGAAACCGGCCCGCGGAGCCTCGGTTGCCCGAGATTACTTGTACTGCTCGAGTTCGCCGGCAGCCTTCTTCAGGGCATCGGCCGGCTCGGCCTTGCCGGTCACAACCGACTGGACCATCTCGATCATGACGTTCTGGAAGCCCTTGTAGTCGGTGAAGAGCGGCTCCGGACCACCATAGGCGATGCCGTCGATAAACGGCTTCCAGAAGGGCTCATTGGCTACGAACTGGTCGACGACGGCGCCCGGACGCAGCGGCGTGAGGCCTGCGCCTCCCTGCAGCTCGTATTCGTGCTGGATGTCGGTCGAGGTGATGTACTTGGCGAATTCGGTTGCCTTCTCCTCGACGCCCGAACCCTTGAAGATGGCAAGGCTGTCGGTGATCAGCAGCGTGCCTTCACCCTTGGCGGACGGGCCGAGCGGCAGCGGAGCAACGCCCCAGTTGACCTTGGTGTCCTTCAGGCGATATGCGGCGCCCGAACCGGCCTGGATCATGCCGACCTTGCCGTCGAGGAAGATGGCGCGGATTTCGTTCTGCTCATAGGCAGTCGCACCTTCGACGGAGTAAGGCGTGATGTCCTTGTAGGCCTGGAGCGCGGCCAGAACTTCCGGGCTGTCGATGACGATCTTGTCGCCGTCGATGACCTTGCCGTTGTTGGTGTAAACCCAGTGCATGAACTGGTGCATGGTGTTGTCGAAGGTCTTGGCCGGCAGACCGTAACCGGCAGTGCCGGTCTTTTCCTTGATCTGCTTGGCGAAGGCGATTTCTTCAGCCCAGGTCTTCGGCGGGGTTTCCGGGTCGAGGCCAGCGGCCTTGAACAGGTCCTTATTCCAGTAGAGCGCCTTGGTCGAGAATGCGACCGGAACACCCCACTGCGTGTCCTCGAAAGTGACGGTGTCGACGATGTTCGGATAGTAGGATGCCTTTTCCTCGTCCGTCATCGGAACCGCAACGATGAGATCGTTCTGGGCGAATTCCTTCAGCGTGCGCGAGCCGACATAGGCCATGGCAACCGGTGTACCGGCGACGGCAAGCGTCGTTGCCTTGTCCTGGCACTGTTCCCAGCCGACGACTTCAGGCTTGACCTTCCAGCCGGCGTTCTTGCCTTCCCATTCGGCGATGTACTTCTCGTGGATCGGGTCGATCTTGTCGCCGCAATAGATCCAGCTGATGGCCTGGTCGGCCGCCAGCGTGGTGAGCGCCAGATAGAACCCTTTCAGGGCGAACGAGCCTGCGAGCATGGTCAGTTTTCTTGTCATCGGTAGTTCCCCTTTGTTGACAGGTTGAAAGCGTCCGGTTGGCCCGAATTTTGATTGGCAGCCCTTACTTCACCGCGCCGGCGGTCAGTCCGCTGACGAGGTAGCGCTGCAGGAAGAAGATCACGATCATGGCGGGTGTGATCCCGACGAAGCTCGCCGCCATCAGCTCGTTCCAGATGACCTCCTGGCGACCGAAATAAGCGAACAGCCCGATCGGCAGCGGCATGTATTCGGTCTTGGAATTGAAGGTGAGGGCAAAGATGAACTGCTGGGCATAGGCGCCGATGAAGGTGGTGATGGCGACGACGGCGATGCCAGGCGTGGCGAGCGGCAGGATGACCCGGCGGAAGGTGTAGAAGTAGCCGGCGCCATCGACATAGGCCGCTTCTTCCAGTTCCCGCGGGATGCGCATCATGTAGGTACGCAAGAGCCAGATGGCCGAGGGGATGAGGAAGGCGACACCCGGCACGATCATCGCAAAGTAGGTGTTCAGCACGCCCATCGACCGCATCAGCCGGAAGAGCGGGATGAGCAGCACGGCGCCCGAGAACATGTTGACCGCGAGAAAGGCGGCCAGCAGCTGGCCACGACCGCGGAACTCGAAGCGGGCAAAGGCGTAGGATGCCGGCACCACCAGGATCAGCACGACGACAGTCGCAATCGTCGAGATGAAGAAGGAGTTGAAGATGTAGCGGGCAAAGCCGGGAACACTGTCCCACATGGTGATGTAGGCGTCGAAGGAGCCATTCTCGGGGAAGAAGCGATAAGGCGAGGAGAAGAGCTGGCTGAGCGGCTTGAGCGACACCAGGAAGCCTTCGACGAAGGGCGCGAGCACGAAGGTCAGGAAGAGCGCGATGCCCGCATAGATGCCGACCAGTTCATACCAGCGATAGCGGTTGATCAGGGCTGTCTTGTCGTAGCTCATCGGGCATGCTCCTGCGAGAGACGGCTGGTCACGCGGAAATAGGCGACGCAGAAGATCGAGAGGAAGATGCAGATCAGGACTGCACGGGCGGCCCCCTCCCCGTATTTCTTCGAGCCGATCGCGGTGTGATAGGTGTCGATGATCATGGTGGTGGTCTCGCCGCTCGGCCCGCCGCGCGTCAGGATCCAGATGATGTCGAAGGAATTGAAGGTCGCGATCAAGGACAGCATCGACATAGTGATCATGGCCGGCAGGATCAGCGGCAGGGTGATGCGGCGGAAGCGATAGAAGCGGCCTGCGCCATCCGTCCAGGCGGCTTCGTAGAGATCCTGCGGGATCGCCTGCATGGCAGCCAGCATGTAGAGCGTCACCATCGGCACGCCGATCCACACATCGGTAAAGATCGTCGCCCAGAAAGCGGTCGATCCATAGGCGAGGAAGGCGACGGGTCCATCGACCACGCCCATGCGCTGAAGCACGCCGGAAATCATTCCGAACTGGCCGTTATACATCCAGCCCCACATGAAGATGCCGATCGCCATGGGCACGATCCACGGCGGCATGGTGAGCACGCGGAAGAGCGTCCGACCAGGCACGGCAGCATTCAGCATGGCCGCACCGAAAGTGCCGATGATCATCTTGATCGACACCGAGAAGAAGGTCCAGATGAAGGTCCTGATGATGACGGTCGCGAAGGTATCGTTGAAGATCTTCTCGTAGTTCACCCAGCCAACCCAATTCGTCGTCTTCTTGAGCGACGCGTCGGTGAACGAGAGAATGAAGGTCTGCACCAGCGGATAGGCGACGATGACGGCGATATAGAGAAGGGCCGGCGCAATCAGCAGCCAGGCAAAGATGATAGCGCTTCGGCGAGCTTGCATCCGACCGCTCCTTTACGCCGACCGAACACGGGCGGAAGCGTCCGACGTGCCATGCAGGCAGCGATCGAACTTCTCCCAGACCGGCTTCAGATCGACGACCTTGCGGGCGAGCCGCGCTTCATCCATGGCAAGCGCCAGAATGCCGGCTTCGAGCGCATCGATGGCGGACACCGGCTGCTTGGCACCCGTCTGCACAAAGGCAATCACGTCTTCGGCCATCTGCTCGTCGGCGCCATAGTGCTGCGACAGCGAGGACGGCGCCTTGTAAGTGTTGGCGATCACCTTCTCATTGGTGCGGGCGTCATGCACATCCATGAACCCACGCACGAAGTCGCCTTCCGCCATGCCCTTCGAGCCGATGACGCAGAAGCGACGGAACTCGTCAGGGACATTGAGATTGGTGTGGAAGGTCATCGATACGCCGTTCTCGTATTCCACGATCGCGGTCTGGAAGTCGATGATGTCGCCGTCGCTGTCGAACACCTTGTCGGAGCCCTGCCAGCCGCTCGGCTTGCGATGATAGACGTTGAGGTCGTTGATGCCTTCTGCCTCGGGCGCATTTTCCGGCACGAAGCTCTTGCGACCGCCAAAGCTCGCGACGAAGCGCGGACGGGCACCGACCACGCCGTTGTAAAGGTCGAGGTCGTGGCAGCACTTTTCCAGCATGAAGCCACCGGCATAGCGCCCGTAACGGCGCCAGTCACGCATGAAAAAGGCGCCGTGATAAGGCTGGATGTGCTCGGATGCCTCGATCGAGACAACATTGCCGAGCCGCCCCTCTTCCTGCGCCTTGCGCAGGTCGCGGTAGAGCGGGGAGTAACGCAGGACCAGGCCGACCAGCAGGCGGTCGTGGCCATACTGATTGAGCAGGGAGGCGAGCGCATAGCTTTCCTCGATGCTGGTGACAATCGGCTTTTCGGTGAAGACGGTCAGACCAGCCCCAAGGCCGAGCCGGATATGGTCGAGATGCAGGTGGTTCGGCGAACCGATCATCAGAAGATCGAATGTCTCACCGGCGATCAGGGCTTCAGGCGTCTCATAGACCTTGCCGGCAGAGATGCCATGCTCGTCGAGCGTTGCCATGCCGGCTGGCGCCGGATCGACATAGCCGACGATCTCGAAGCTCGGATCAATCTCCTTGAACACCCGACCCAGATATCCAAGACGGAATCCGAGTCCGATAATCGCGACCTTCATGATGCATTCCCCTGCTTTCGTAATTATTTTTCGCAGACTGCGTCAATTTTCCAAGATCGTCAACACGGGAAGCAAAAATCCCACCGTTGATGAAAATAGTTTTCATGACCGCCTACGATATTGGATGAAGAGCCGAAATGCCGGGGCCCGCAGTCGCAACTCGTCCCATTGCGGAAGAAGGCGCAGAGGCTTTGGATTGGGCTCCTCTCCAATCGTTAATTTAAGATACCAAAACTAGTCCAATCGTAAAGCGGGTTATGTCAAAATCAGCTTCAAAACATCCAAATTGCTGTTTTTCCGGCGAAATTTCTTCATATCAACATTCATGCGCACATCCTTTTCAAAACCATTTGCGAAATAGGTTTCTGGTTGGTATTGTTTTGAGAAAGACCACCGAGGGGATGGAAGCATGCAGACACCGAAGACGGAATGCGCAATTGCCCTCCGCTTGCGGTCTGTCCAACACTGGGGCAGAGGAACCGCATGAGCTCGCCCCTTCCCCTGGAACAACTTCAGTCCGTCCGCGGCGGACCGCTTTACGTGAAGCTGCGAAAGATGATCGAAGACGCCGTCGCCTCGGGTCGCCTCAAGCACGGCGACGCCCTGCCGGCCGAGCGCGACATCGCAGAAGCGGCCGAGATCAGCCGCGTGACGGTCCGCAAGGCGATCGATGAACTGGTGGAGGAAGGCCTGCTCGTCCGCCGTCGCGGGTCCGGAACCTTCGTCGTTAAGCCCGTGCCGCGCATGCAGCAGCCGCTGAGCCAGCTGACCTCCTTCACCGAGGACATGCGCCGCCGCGGCATGGTCGCCGGCTCCCGCTGGCTGGGACGCGGCCTGTTTTATCCGACGGCGGAAGAAACCATGATGCTCGGCCTCGTCAGCGGCGCACGTGTCGCCCGCATCGATCGTCTCAGAACCGCCAACGATATGCCGATCGCGCTGGAACGCACCAGCCTGCCGGACGACCTGCTGCCGGATCCGGATAAGATAGAGGACTCCCTCTACCTCTGCCTGCTCGACGCCGGCATCCGTCCCGTGCGTGCCAACCAGCGCATCTCGGCCGTTCTGCTGACGGATGAGGAAACCAAACTGCTCGGCGTCCCGCCCGGCTCGGCAGCGCTCTCGGTGCAGCGAATTGCCTATCTCGAAACCGGCCGCGTGATGGAAATGTCGCGCGCGCTTTATCGCAGCGACGCCTATGACCTGGTTGCCGAACTCGGCATCGGCTCGCCCATGAAGCCTCAAGACTGAAAGCGCGACCATGACCACGAAGATGCGTGAGGAGATCGCCGAGATCCCCGCAGCCGCTGCCCGATTGCTGGATAGCTCCAGGACCGTGATATCAGAGGCGGCGAACGCGCTGCGCGACAAGGATCCAGGCGTCGTCGTCACGATCGCCCGCGGCTCTTCCGACCACGCGGCCCATTTCCTGAAATATGCGATCGAGCTGCAGATGGGTCTGCCGGTCGCCTCGCTTGGCCCCTCGCTCGCCTCGATCTACGAGACGCCGATGAAACTCGCCAAGGCCGCCGCCTTTGCTGTGTCGCAGTCCGGTGCGAGCCCCGATATTGTGGCCATGGCAAGAGGCGCCCGCGATGGCGGCGCGACCACGGTGAGCCTCGTCAACACGCTGCCCTCGCCGCTCGCCGACGCGGCGACCTTCGCCGTAGACATCAAGGCTGGTCCCGAAATCGCGGTCGCCGCCACCAAGTCCTTCGTCAATTCGATAGTCGCAGGCCTTGCCATCCTTGCAAGCTGGAGCCGTGACGACGCACTCACCCGCGCCGTGGACACGCTGCCTGAGCACTTCGACAAGGCACTCGCTCTCGACTGGAGCGCGCTGCTCGAGTCGCTGAAATCGGCGGACTCCTCTACATGCTCGGTCGAGGCCCGGCACTTGCCATCGCAGCTGAAGCAGCCCTCAAATGCAAGGAGACCTGCGAACTGCATGCGGAAGCCTATTCCTCCGCCGAGGTACTGCATGGGCCAGTCTCGATCGTCGGTCGCGACTTCCCCGTCGTCGCCTTTGCGGCCAGAGATAAGGCCGAAGCCTCGATCGCCGGCACCGTCTCGAAGCTCGCCGCCAGCAATGCCACCTGCTTCATCACCTCGGACCAGGCAACGGCCGGTCACAAGCTGCCTTTCATCGCAACAGGACATCCAATCACGGATGCGCTGGCCCTGATCGTTCCTTATTATGGCTTTATCGAATCCCTCTCCCGTGCCCGCGGCTTCAATCCCGACAAGCCGGTCGCACTGAAGAAAGTTACCGAGACCCAATGAGCCAAGCCTTCGCCATCACCGCTAGCCGCATCTTCGATGGGCACACGTTCCACGAAGATGCAGCCCTCCTGGTCGAAGACGGCCGGGTGAAGGCTGTTATCGCCAGAGCCGATCTTCCCGCCGGCATTGCGAGGCGGGATATGGGCGATGCGCTGATTGCGCCCGGCTTCATCGACCTGCAGGTGAATGGCGGCGGCGGAGTGCTGTTCAACAACGATCCGACAGTTTCGGGCATCCGCACGATCTGCGGGGCCCATGCCCGCTTTGGCACGACAGCTCTGATGGTCACTCTGATCACCGATGCGCCCGAGATGAAGCGGGAAGCGATCGGCGCCGGCGAGGCCGCATCCAAGACAGGTGCCAGGTTTTCTCGGCCTGCATCTCGAAGGCCCGCATCTGTCGATCGCCCGCAAGGGCGCGCATGATCCGGCCCTGATCCGGCACGATGGCGCAAGCCGATCTCGACTATCTCGTCGATCAGGCATCCCGCTTCGGCATCCCGATGATCACGGTTGCACCGGAAAGCGTCACACCGGATCAGGTCAATCGCCTGGTGCAGGCCGGCTACCGCGTCAGCCTCGGCCATACCGACACCAGCTGCGCCAGCGTCGCGGCCTATGTCGAAGCAGGCGCCACACTTCGTCACCCATCTCTTCAACGCCATGAGCCCGCTCGGCAACCGCGAACCGGGCCTCGTGGGCGCCGCCCTCACCTCGCCGGTTCTCCATTGCGGCCTGATCGCCGACGGCTTCCATGTCGATCCGGTCACGATGAAGATCGCACTCGCCGCCAAGCACGGCCCCGCTCACATCTTCCTCGTGACCGATGCCATGTCGACCATTGGCTCTGATGAGACAAGCTTCGACTTGAACGGCCGGACCGTCTACCGCCGCGATGGCCGGCTGACGCTTGCCGATGGAACGCTTGCCGGCGCCGACATCGACATGCTCTCCTGCGTCCGTTACGTGCACGAGAAACTCGGCCAGCCGCTGGATGAGGCCCTGCGTATGGCATCGCTCTATCCCGCCGAGGCCATTGGTGCCAGGACCAAGGGCAGCTTGGCCGCTGGTCAGGATGCCGACTTCATTGTCCTGAGCCCTGACCTTAACATCCACTCGACCTGGATCGCAGGCGCCTGCGTCTATGGAGCCGAAAACGCGCCGAGCAGGGCCTTCGCATGATTGTCTGCTTCGATATCGGCGGCACCGCCATCAAGGGCGCGCTCGCAATGAGCCCGGAAGACATTCGTCCCTTCCCGCGCCAGCCGACCCCGATCCACGATTTCGACGCCTTCGTCGGAACACTCGCCGACGTGATAGCCGAAGCCGAAGCCGTCGCCGGTGAGCGAGCGGCCTGCATCGCGATCTCGATTGCCGGCGTCATCGATCCCGATACGGCGAACGCCGTTGTCGCCAACATCCCCTGCATCCACGGTCGCCCACTGCAGGCCGATCTTGAAGCGGCCCTGGGCCTGCCGGTCATCGTCGCCAATGATGCCGACTGCTTCGTGCTGGCCGAAGCCGGCATCGGTGCAGCCCGCGGCCACCGGGTCGTCTTCGGCGTCATCCTCGGCACCGGCGTCGGCGGCGGCCTCGTCATCGACGGCAAGCTGATCAACGAGAGCGGCTTTGCCGGCGAATGGGGCCATGGGCCGGTCCAGCCGACCGAAGCCGGCACGCCTCCGATCCACGTGCCACGCTTCCAGTGCGGCTGCGGCCAGGTCGGCTGCATCGACGCGATCTGCAGCGCGCGGGGCCTCGAAAAGCTGCACAAGCACATCCACGCCGAACAACTGACCAGCGAGGAAATCATCGCCGACTGGCAAAAGGGTGACGCCAAGGCCGAACGCACTGTAGACGTCTATGTCGATATCCTCACCGATGCCCTGTCGATGGTCGTCAACGTGACAGGCACGACGATATTGCCCGTCGGCGGCGGCCTTTCGAACGTGCCGGCGCTCCTCTCCCGGATCGATACGGCTCTGCGCGCCCGCATCCTGCGCAAGTTCAAGAACCCGATCGTCGTTCCCGCAGCCTGCGGCGTCGAGCCGGGCCTGATCGGAGCCGCGATCCTCGGTCTCGACTTCGCCAAAGACCACAAGGAAGACTGACATGGCCGCAGACATGCTGGTAAAGCTCTACGATCTGCAGCCAAATCTCGACCTTGGTCGGCGCATGGAAGCAGAAGGCGTCACGATAAGGCGCGCGCTTGTGCCTGAGCTTTCAGGGATCTGCGCCTGGATCGAGCCCCGTTTCGGCGCCGGCTGGGCATCCGAAGCGACTGCCGCGATCATGCGCCAGCCTGTCACCTGCTGGATTGCCCATGAAGGCGAAACTCTGCTTGGCTTTGCCTGTCACGAGGCGACGATGAAGGGTTTCTTCGGGCCAACAGGCGTGGATGAGAAAGCGCGCGGCCGCGGCATCGGCCATGCACTCTTGATCCGCACGCTCCTCGACATGCGCGACCAGGGCTATGGCTACGCCATCATCGGCGGTGCTGGCCCCATGGGCTTTTACGAAAAGAGTGTCGGTGCCATCGCCATCCCCGGCTCGTCGCCCGGCATTTACAAGCATATGCTGCCGCTTGCCGCACCTTCAGGCATGGCGGACTGAGAAACCTCAGCCGAGTTCCAGTGTGGTGATCGCATAGACGCCTGTCTTCTGCACGGAGGGCGGTTCGCCTCGATACATGCGCGAGGTCTGGAAACCCCGTTTGAAGCCGAGACGGCCGAGCAGGTAGCGAAAGCCTTCCTGGTATTCCGGCACATCCAGATGCACTTCTTCGCCCTTGAGGTTTGCGAGACAGACCTTCAGCAGATCCTCCGCCGTTCGCCCATCCATGGCAAACAGCGGCCCGATCTTGTAGCCACCAAGACAAGGTCGCATCACGGCATAACCGGCCACCACACCCTGCCGGCGGCAGGGGAAGCCGCGACGCGGCGGGTTCAGCCAGGCGGAGAGGAAGTCTTCCCTCGGCGCGGGAAAGAAAGTCCGATCAAGGGCATGGATCTCGGCGATATCACCCTCGGTGATCGCCTCACAGCAGGTAAAGCTCGCAGGCAGAGCCGGCATACGCTGGATGCTCCAGCGCACGGTGTCATAGGTGGACGCAAAACCCATGCGACCATAATTCGCCTGCTGCTCGACGACGCCGTCGAGTCCGATGACCCGGCCATCGAGATGCGCCATTCCGGCCTCCCACACCCGCCGGCCGAGGCCCCTGCCCCGAAAGTCCGGATGGCAGATATAGAGCCCGATGAAGCCGAAGCCGGCACCATAGCGCACGGCCGAGATCGCAGCGGCGAGCCGCCCGTCAACAAAGCAACCGAGAAAGCCATCGGGATCGGCGGCACGAAACGCTGCGGCATCGCCATGCCCCGGGTTCCAGCCTTCGAGCGCCGCCCAGCCGACGAGGTCGTCGACTTCGCCAGCCGTCAGCACCCTAATCTCTAAATCCTCTGCCACGCTCATACGCCCATGGCAGGGGGAGAGAAACGGGCGAGGTCACCGTGATAGGTCTTGGAGACAGGCGTCGCATAAGCGCCGCGCTTGGCGGTTGACAAGCCCTGCGCAACAAGGCTCTCCGCCTGTTTCACGGCAGCGGCCACACCATCCACCACAGGCACGCCAAACTCCTGACGGAGTGCTGCCGTCAGGTCCGCCATACCGGCACAGCCAAGCACGATGGCTTCGGCCCTGTCGTCCTTCAGCGCTGCCGATATCTCGCTGCGCAGTCGGTCGCGGGCGTTGGAATTGGGATCTTCGAGCGAGAGCACAGGCACATCCGCCGCCCGCACCTTGCAGCGGCTGCCCATGCCATAGCGATGCACGAGATGTTCGACCGGGAGCCGCGAGCGTTCCATGGTCGTGACCACCGAGAAGCGCTGGGCGATGAAGGATGTCGCCGAAAGCGCCGCCTCGCAAATGCCGATGACGGGGATGCCCGCCAGCGCGCGTGCAGCATCGAGCCCTGTATCGTCGAAGCAGGCAATCACGATCGCATCTGCCCCTTCGCCTTCGGCCTTGGCGATTTCCACCAACAGGCCGGGCACCGCGAAGACCTCGTCGTAATAGCCCTCGATCGAGACCGGCCCCATCGACGAGGTGATCGCCAGGATTTCGGTCTCGACATGGGCGACCCGCCGCGCGGCGTCCGCAATGGTCGCAGTCATGCTGGCAGTCGTATTCGGATTGATGACGGCAATTTTCATACGATTAGGCCCGCCCCCGACGGCGGTTCATGGCCATGATGATGCCGAGCGTTCCCGCAATCACCAGGAAGGAGAAGAGCGTCGTCACCGTGCCGAGCGCATAAAGCACCGGTGTCGTGACATTGGTCGTCATGCCGTAGATCTCGAGCGGCAGCGTGTTGTAGGTACCCGAGGTCATCAGCGTGCGCGCGAACTCGTCATAGGAAAGCGTGAAGCCAAAGAGCCCGACGCCGATCAGCGGCGGTGCAATCATCGGCAATACGACATGGCGGAAGGTCTGCCAGGACGAAGCGCCAAGGTCGCGCGCGGCTTCCTCATAGGCTGGCGAGAAACGATTGAAGATCGCAAACATGATCAGCACGCCGAAGGGCAGCGTCCAGGTCAGATGCGCGCCGAAGCCCGAGGAATACCAGGCCGGCTGCAGCCCGAGCTGGCTGAACAAGACGCCGATGCCGAGCGAAATAATGATCGAGGGCACAACGAGACTGGCGACCGAGAGGTAGAAGAGCGCCGTAGAGCCGACAAACTTGCGCCGGAAGGCGAGGCCCGCCAGCAACGACACGACCACCGTCACCACCATGACCATGAAGCCGAGCGCGAAGGAACGCCGGAACGAGCCGCCGAAATCGCCCACCGCCTGCTGTTCGAAGAGATTGCCGAACCAGTGCAGCGACACCCCATTGAGCGGAAAGGTCAGGCCCCCATTCGGTCCCTGGAAGGAGAGGATCAGGATCGCCGAAAGCGGGCCGTAAAGGAAGAGAACGAACAAGGCGAAGAAGGCGGCAAGAACGTAAAACTCGCGCGGGCGCTTGTCGGAATTCATCGTTAGAGCTCCTTCCGGATATCGACGACGCGCAGGATGGCGGCGACCATCAGGAGAACCAGTGCCAAAAGCACCACGGCATTGGCGGCAGCGGCCGGATATTGCAGCAGCGACATCTGGTTCTTCATCATCAGCGCAACAGAGGCGCTCTGCCCGCCGGACATGACCTGCACGGTGGAGAAATCGGCCATGACGAGGGTGACCACAAAGATCGTGCCGATCGCCATGCCGGGTTTCGACAGGGGGATGATGACATTGGTCAGGATCTGCCAGCCGCTGGCACCGGCATCGCGCGCAGCTTCGAGCAGCGAGCGGTCGATGCGCATCATCGTGTTGAAGATCGGGGTCACCATGAACAGCGTGTAGAGATGCACCATGGCGAGCACGACGGCGAAATCGGAATAGAGCAGCCACTCGATCGGCTGCGGCACAATGCCGGCATTGACCAGCGCCGTATTGATTAACCCGTTTCGCCCGAGCACCGGGATCCAGGAAATCATGCGGATGATGTTGGACGTCAGAAACGGCACGGTGCAGACGAGGAAGAGGACGCTCTGCATGGCGGAGGTCCGCACATGAAAGGCCAGGAAATAGGCAACCCAGAAACCGACGAAGAGGGTAATCGCCCAGACGATGAAGGCGAATTTCAACGTGTTGAAATAGATCTTCCAGGTGACCCAGGAGCCGAGTGTCTCGGTGTAGTTGAAGGTGACGAAGTCGGGATACATCTGGGCGAAGTCGTAGTCCCAGAAGGACACCGTGCCGATCATCAGGATCGGCAATAGAAGGAACGCCCCGAGAATGACAATCAGCGGCGTTGCCTGCAGGTAGGAGACAAGCCCGAGCGGCACACGGATCACGCGTTTCGGCTTCGGTTCGCCGACGCCCAGAAATCGGACTGTGGTCATGGTTGTCTCATCCTCATGCCTCAACGAATAAAGACCCCCTCTGGCCTGCCGGCCATCTCCCCCACAAGGGGGGAGAGACCGTGCTGTGACCTGTCCCCTCGTCCGCAAAGTGGCGGCAGGGGAAAGCCCCTCACCCTTGTGGGGAGGGGTTGGGGAGGGGTGTTCCCTTTAAGCCGCGATGAACTCGTTCCAGCGGCGGACCATGTAGCGGTCTTCGTCCATGACGGAGTTCCAGCAGGCGACCTTGCCCATGCGTTCTTCGAAGGAGCCGCCGTCGCGAACCGCACCGGCCTTCTCCATGACCGCTCCTTCCGGAGACATGATGTCACCGGTCGCGGCCTTGCCCTCGATCCAGTAGCCCCACTCGTCGGCAGACATGAATTCCTTCGCGGTTTCCATGCAGGCCGAGTAGTAGCCTTGGCGGTTGAGATAGCCGCCGACCCAGCCGGACGTGTACCAGTTGATGTATTCATAAGCCGCATCGAGCTGCGCGCCGGTGAGATGGGCGGCAAGACCGAGACCGCCGCCCCACGCGCGATAGCCTTCCTTGAGCGGCTGGTACTTGCAGGCGATGCCCTTGGAGCGAACGGCAGCAACGGCCGGCGACCACATCGACTGGATGACGACTTCGCCTGAGGCCATCAGGTTGACCGACTCATCGAACGACTTCCAGAAGGCGCGAAATTGGCCGTCCTGCTTGGCCTTGATCAGGAAGTCGATCGTCGTGTCGATCTCGGCCTTCGTCATGTTGCCCTTGTCGGCATATTTGATGATGCCCATGGCTTCGCAGATCATCGCGGCGTCCATGATGCCGATGCTGGGAATATTAAGGATCGAGGTCTTGCCTTTGAAGGCCGGATCCATGATGTCGGCCCAGGTGGTGATCTCGCGGCCGACGAGATCCGGACGGATGCCGAGCGTGTCGGCATTGTAGATGGTCGGCATCATCGTGAAGAGTTCGGTCTCGCCCGAGGCGAAGGTCTTGGCATCCTTGCTCTCGACATAACCGACCGTATGCGGTGCAGTCCCCTGGGCGATCACGCTGTCGGGCAGCAGCTTGCCGGTTTTGAACAGCGGCACGACCTTGTCGTAGAACTTGAGCTTCGAGGTCTCCATCGGCTGGATCACGCCGGTCGGGTAGACCTTCTTCAGGATCCAGTATTCGATGTCGGCGATGTCATAGGAGTTCGGCTGAGTGACGGCGCGCTGGGCTGCAGCGTCGGAATCGGTCGCCGTCATCTCCAGGGTGATGCCGAGATCGGCCTTGCACTTCTCGGCGATGGCATTGATGTTCGATACGCCCGTGCCGAACTGGCGCAGCGTGATTGGGTTCTGCGCCCAGATCGTCGGAAAGCCGGTGATCGCGCCTGAACCGGCGGCAAGGCCGGCAGCGGCCGATGCGGTTTTCAGGAATGTACGGCGGGATACGCCCTTCTTGGTCTTGCTGCTGTCTGACATTGCGCTGTTCTCCTGGCTTGTTTGTTGTTTGCTCATTTCACGATGCGTCCGAGGACGATCGAATCCGGCTGATCCCATGACAGGGTGACGCCTTCCCCGACGCGAACCGGGGAGACAAAGAAGGCCGCGTCCGAAAGAACGGCGGTGAATTCGTCGGTGAAGGCGGTGGTGACGGTCAGCTTCACCTTGGCACCGAGATATTCGACATTCGACACGATCCCGTCGAAGCCGGTAGGCATCGGCCGGCATGGCGCCGATGCGCACATGGTCCGTGCGGATGGCGATGTCGGCCGTTTCATCTTCGACAGGGGCCGAGCCGAGTGCGAAGAAACGCCCGCCACCGACCACTTCGATGAAAAGCCCGTCAGCAGTGCGCTCGACAATGCGGCCCGAAAGTACGTTGTGATCCCCCATGAAGCGGGCAACGAAGGCGGTCGCCGGCCGCTCAAAGACGGCTCGTGGCGTCGCCGCCTGCTCGATGCGTCCCTCGTTCATCACGACGATGAGATCGGCGAGCGCCATCGCCTCTTCCTGGCTGTGGGTCACATGCACGAAGGTAATGCCGAGCGAGGTCTGCAGCTTCTTGAGTTCAGCCCGCATGCGGATCTTGAGAAACGGATCGAGCGCCGAGAGCGGCTCGTCGAGCAACAGCGCCTCGGGCTTGGTGATCAGCGCGCGGGCCAGCGCCACACGCTGCTGCTGTCCGCCGGACAGCTGGGCGGGACGACGACTGGCGTAAGGCTCGAGCTGCATAAGCTTGAGCATCTCCATGGCCTGTCCGCGACGGGTCTCCTTGTCGACACCCTTCATCTTCAAACTGAAGGCAACATTGTCGACAAGATCGAGATGCGGGAAGAGAGCATAGGACTGGAACATCATGGCCGTCCCCCGCTGCGCAGGGGGCAGCGTGGTGACATTGGTATTGCCGAACACGACGTCGCCGGAGGAGACACCTTCATGCCCGGCGACCATTCTGAGCGTCGATGTCTTGCCGCAACCGGACGGTCCGAGCAGGCAGCAATAGGTACCGGCCGGGATCTTCAGGCTGATGGCATGAACCGCAGTCGACGTCCCGTAGGTCTTGGTAACGGCGGCAAGTTCGATGTCGGCGGCTTTCGTCATGGCGGCTCCTTGGTGTCGCTCAAGACGATGCATAAGCCGTGCCAGTTTGCGGCCATCACGCTAAGTGCTTGATTCCCATGGGCCGCATTGCTGCACCGCAAAAGGATTGAGCACATGGAGAGACTGCATGCACAGCAATTAATCGATTGTCGCCATTAGTGAGATCAGATTGTATGCAATCTTGACGGCATTTGGTTCTCTCACGATCTTCCCCAATCGCGCAGGGCGAGTTACAACAGAGACGAACACCGGATGGACTGATGAACGCAAAGAGCTCGCTCCGCAGGCAACTCGACCCCAACCTTGAAGATCGCGCCCGCGCGATCCGCGATGCCCTGCGCGATGCGATCGTCGACCGACGGCTTGCCCCCGGCACCAAGCTCTCCGAAGCCGAAGTCGGCACTCTGTTCGACGTCAGCCGCACGGTGGTGCGGGACTCCCTGCAGATGCTCGCTTTCGAGGGGTTGGTGAAGACAGAACGCAACCGCGGCGCCTTCGTCTCCAATCCGAGCACGGAAGAGGCGCGCCAGGTCTTTTCATCGCGTCGCCTGATCGAGGCTGGCATCATTGCAGCCGCCGCCGAGCGCATCACGCCATCCGATATCGCCGCCCTGCGCGAACACCTGAAGGAGGAAGCGCGGTACCGCACCGAACGCGGTGCGAACGCAAGACGCGCCGAGATCAAGGCGTCGGGCGATTTCCACCTGATGCTGGCCAAGGTTGCCGGCAACCAGGTGCTGGAAAAATTCATGGATGAGCTGGTCGCCCGCTCGTCCCTCGTCATCGCGCTTTATGGCCGGACCGGCATTTCGAGCTGCGGTCATGACGAACACGACGAGATTCTGAATGCGCTGGAAAAGGGCGACGTCAAAAAGGCGACGCATCTGATGCTGCATCACATCGATCACATAGAGGCGGATCTCGATCTGTCGGTCGCGGAAGCCCGGACACTGAAGGACGCCCTGGCGCTCTAAGCCCCATCGCCGGAAGCCTGAGCCGCCATTACCTCACGGCAGCCGCGATCGCCCTGTCCTGCTCGATCGTATCCAGCATAGCCTGGCGAGCCCCCGCCTCGTCGCCATATTCGATGCGGTTGACCAGCAACTTGTGGCTCTCAAGGATCTTGTCGAGCACACAGGGATCGGGTTCATCGATCTGGGTCTTGTAGGCAAAGGCATGCGCCAGTTCGATCAGCCCGTAGAGAGCGCGCACGAACGGGTTGTGCGCGGCATCCGCAATGATGCGATGCAGTTCGAAATCGGCAAGCGCAAAGTTCTGCAGCGAACCGAGCGAGGTCTCCATCTGGTGGATCCAGTAGAGCATCAGGCGGATCTGGTCAGCGGTCCGGCGCCGCGCCACCTCGGCCGCCGCCTGCGGCTCCAGCGAACGGCGCACCTCATGCAGCCCGGACAAAAACTCCGCATCAACAGGAGCTTCCAGGTGCCAGGCGAGCACCTGCGGATCATAGAGGTTCCAGCGGCTTTTCTTGGCAACCTTGGTGCCGACTTTCGGGCGAGCTTCGAGCAGACCCTTGGCCTCCAGCGTCTTCAGCGCCTCGCGCAGCACGGTGCGCGACACCTCGAACTCTTCCATGAATTCGGCATCGTTCGGCAGGGTAGTTCCAACGGGATAGCGGCCGGAGATGACCCCGGCCCCGATCTCGTTGATCACATGTGAATGGAAGTTGCGCGCCGTCGACCGCCCGGACAGGGAGCGAAGAAGGCTCCCCGGCTCACTCATGCAGGGGCCTTCTTCAGGCGCGTACGCCCGGTCTGCGCGGTAAACACCAGCTTCTGAAGCAAGATGAACATGAACAGCAGGAACCCGATGGCGATTTTAGTCCACCAGCTGGAGAGCGTCCCATCGAAGACGATGTAAGTCTGGACAAGGCCCTGCAGCATGACCCCGATCAGGGTTCCGAAGATGAAACCGTAACCGCCTGTCAACAGGGTTCCGCCTATCACCACGGCTGCAATCGAGTCAAGTTCGATGCCAACAGCCGCCAGCGGGTAGCCGGCCGAGGTGTAGAGGGAATAGACGATGCCGGCGAGCCCGCCGAGGAAGGATGAGAGCGCATAGATGCCAACCGTAACCCGTCCCGTCGGAACACCCATCAGCGAGGCGGATGTAGCATTGCCGCCGATCGCATAGACATAGGAGCCGAAGCGCGTCTTGTGGGCGATGAAGCCGCAAACCAGGAAGGTTGCCAGCATCAGTAGACCAATGGCGCTCAGACGCCCGCCACCCGGAAGCCGGTAATAGAGGCTGGAGATCGTCCGGTAGAATTCGTGATCGATCGGAATGGAATCCTGGCTGAGCACAGAGGCAAAACCGCGCGCCAGGAACATGCCGGCCAGCGTCACGATGAACGGCGGCACCTGCAGGAAATGGATCACGGCTCCCATCGAGGCGCCAAAGGTGGCGGCAAGCGCCAGCACGATCGCAAACACCGCCAGCGGATGGATGCCGACCCAGGAAATGAGGATGGCCGTGATGACGCCGGTCAGGCCGATCACCGCACCGACCGAGAGATCGATTCCGCCAGAGATGATGACGAAGGTGGCGCCGACGGCGGCAATGCCGAGAAAGGCATTATCGGTCAGGAAATTGCCGAAGACTCGCGTCGACCACATGCCCGGATACTGAAAGATGCAGATGGCATAGGCGATCACGAAGATCAGAGTGGTCGCGGCGAGAGGGCGATAACGCGGATTCATCGTACCTGTCCCGAAGTTTGGGTCTTGGTCTGGGGCGGTGTCGCAGCCGGCATCTGGCGTGGTCCGAACTTGCGGCCGAGCACCTGGGCGATCCGGGCCGACTGCAGGACGAGGATGATGATGATCATGCCGGCCTTGACGATCAGGTTGAATTCCGGCGGGAAGCCCGAAACCAGGACGCCCGTATTCATGGCCTGAATGATGATGGCGCCAAGCACTGACATCGGGATCGAGAAGCGACCACCGAGAAGCGAGGTTCCCCCGATGACGACGGCGAGGATCGCATCGAGTTCCAGCCAGAGACCGGCATTGTTGGCATCGGCACCGCGAATATCGGCTGCGGCGATGATACCCGCCGCAGCAGCACAGAAGCCACCGAAGGCATAGATGGCAAGGATCACGACCTTGCTGCGCAGGCCGGTGTAGTTGGCCGCCGAAAGGTTGGTGCCGATCGCCTCAATGAAGAGGCCGATCGCAGTGCGCCGCATAACGAAATGCGCGGCAAGCATCAGAACGATCGCGATCACCGCCGGCATCGGCAGGCCAAAGAGCGAGCCCGTCCCGACAAAGATCAGCGCCTGGTCCGAGAAGGTGACGATCGAGCCCTCTGTGATGAGCTGCGCCACCCCTCGCCCGGCCACCATCAGCACCAGCGTCGCAACGAAGGGCTGGATGCCGAGATAGGCGACGAGAATGCCGTTCCAGACGCCGCAAAGAATACCGACGGAAAGGGCAGCCACCAGCGTCACGACCAGCGGCTGGCCGGCAACCGCGCAGGTCGCGGCAACTGCTCCGGCAACCGCCATCACGGCCCCCACCGAAAGATCGACGCCCTTGGTCGCGATGATCGCCGTCATGCCAATCGCCAGGATTGCGACCGGGGCGCCGCGATTGATGACGTCGATCAGGCTGCCGAAAAACCGGCCATCCTGCCAGGTGATGTTGAAGAAGCCGGGAAAGACCAGCCAGTTGAAGAACAGCACGCCGGCAAGCGCCAGGAGCTGCGGGGAAATGATGCGGGACATGGTAAGCCTTTTCATGCCTCGACCTCCGCCGGCTGGGCGGCAATGGTCTGGACGATGACGCCGGGGGTGATGTCGGCGCCATGCAACTCGGCGACCATCTTGCGATCGCGCATGACGACGACACGCGAGGAATAGCTGACGATTTCGTCGAGTTCGGACGAGATGACGACGAGCGCGAGCCCATCTTCACGCAACCGGCTGATCATGCGCACGATTTCGGCATGGGCGCCTACATCGATGCCGCGCGTCGGCTCGTCGAGGATGAGGAAACGCGGATCGGTGGCAAGCCAGCGAGCAAGGATCACCTTCTGCTGGTTGCCACCCGAGAGCAGTTTGACCGGCAGCTCGGCAGAAGCCGTGCGGATGTCGAGCGCCTCGATGAAGTTGCCGGCGATCTCCAGCTGTTCGTCGCGGTTGAGCGCCTTGAACCAGCCGAGCCGCGCCTGCATGGCAATCACGATATTCTCGCGCACGGAGAGGTCGCCGAAAATGCCGTCGATCTTGCGGTCTTCCGGGCAGAAGCCGAAGCCGAGTTCGACCGCTTCACGCGGATTGCGCACCTGGCGGCTTGAACCATCGATCTTGATCGAGCCGCTGTCTGCCTGGTCGATGCCGAACATCAGCCGCGCCATCTCGGTGCGCCCGGAGCCAAGCAGTCCGGCGACACCGACGACCTCGCCGCGATGGATCTTGAGATCGAAGGGCTGCACGCTGTTCGAAAGCCCGAAGCCTTCAAACTCCATCAGCGTCTCGCCCACTTCGCCCTCTTCGCCGAGAACATCGGGATGATGGAAGGCGAGATCCTTGCCGAGCATCATCCGCACCAGACTGGTGCGGTCGAGCGAGGCAATCGCCTGCGTGCCGACAAGGCGTCCGTTGCGCAGGACCGTGACCCGGTCCGACAGCTCGAAGACCTGATCCAGGAAGTGGGTAATGAAGACGATGGCGAGACCGCGATCGCGCAGCTGCCGAACAATGCCAAACAGCTTTTCGACTTCGGACCGGTCAAGGCTTGCTGTCGGTTCGTCGAGGATCAGCACCTTGCCGGAGAGCTCGACGGCGCGGGCGATCGCAATGATCTGCTGGACGGCGACCGAAAAGGTGGAGAGCTCGGCCTTCACGTCGATGTCGAGGCCGTAGGTATTTAGAATTTCGCGGGACTCGCGCTCCATCCGGCGCTTGTCGACCAGACCGAAGCCGTTGGTCGGCTGCCTGCCGATGAAGAGGTTGTCGATGACGGTCATGTTCGGCAGGAGGTTGACCTCCTGATAGACCGTGCCGATGCCGAGCGTCTGCGCCTGCTGCGGCGTGGTGAAGTTCACGACCTCGCCGTCAAGGGTGATCGTCCCGCCATCTGGAATGTAGGCGCCCGTCAGGATCTTGATCAGCGTGGATTTGCCGGCACCGTTTTCGCCGAGAAGTGCATGCACTTCGCCCCGATGAAACGCGATATCGACGCCGTCGAGCGCCGTATGATTGCCGAATGTCTTGGTGATGCCCGCCGCCGCAAGCACGATCGATGGATGCTCGGTCATTGCCTCTTCCCCCTCTCCCATGAAGCTATCCCCGATTAAAGCCGGGAGAAAGCGACAGAGACCCCGCCACCAGGGTAGGGCGGGGTCTCGGCCGGGAGGGTTACCTTAGTAACCGAGGCCCTTGCGGTTGTCATACTCGCCCTGCGGGTTGTCCGCAGGGGTGTAGAGCTTGGATTCCGTGATGATGAACTTCTCCGGCTGCTTGCCGTCCTTCAGGAATGCGTCGAGCGCATCGAAGGCCGGACCTGCCATGTTCGGTGTCAGTTCCACGGTCGCATTGGCTTCGCCGGCAACCATGGCGGCGAAGATATCCGGAACAGCGTCGATCGAGACGACGAGAATGTCGGTGCCCGGCTTCAGGCCGGCATCCTTGATCGCCTGGATGGCGCCTACAGCCATGTCGTCATTGTGGGCGTACATCGCGCAGATGTCCTTGCCGCCGTTTTCAGCCTTCAGGAAGCCTTCCATGACTTCCTTGCCCTTTGCGCGGGTGAAGTCGCCGGTCTGGCTGCGGGCAATGGTGATGTTCGCCTTGCCGGCAATGGCTTCTTCGAAGCCCTTCTTGCGGTTGATCGCAGGCGTCGAACCGACGGTGCCCTGTAGTTCAACCACCTTGCACGGCTTGTCGCCGACGGTATTGACCAGCCATTCGCCGGCAACGCGGCCTTCCTTCACCTGGTCGGAAGCGACCGAGGTCAGGTAGAGATCCTGCGGAGCGTCAACGCCGCGGTCGAGCAGAATGACCGGAATTTCGGCCTCCTTGGCTTCCGTCAGAACGTCTTCCCAGCCGGTTGCGACGACAGGAGCAACGAGAATGGCATCAACGCCCTGGGCGATGAAGCCGCGGATGGCCTTGATCTGGTTTTCCTGCTTCTGCTGCGCATCGGCGAACTTCAATTCGATGCCGCGCTTTTCAGCTTCCAGCTTGGTGACGGATGTTTCAGCTGCACGCCAGCCGGATTCCGAACCGATCTGCGAGAAGCCGACGGTCAGGTCTGCAGCGAGAGCCGAAGAGCAGCCGAGTGCAATCACGCTTGCGCTGAGCGCAAGCTTGCGAAGAAATGTCATGATGTCCTCCCTTGAAAAGACACCGCCTCCACGGTGTCTGTCATTATGCATAGGCAAAGCGACACAACCTGTAAAGACCAAAAGTACTATTATATGTTGTGCGTTGCAGCATAAGTATTTTCTATTTTTCGCCTCACCTTCCAAACGCCGGGGCGAGGCAAAGGTTAACACGGAAAGCTCGCACCCGCCGAGTATAGAGTTCGCATTGACGGCAAAACGCCTGGAAACCGGGGCGACCGGTCCAGCCTCCCTAAATCTCGTAATTTTCTGTTAACCAATTTTCTTTATATTTACGGATGCACGATGTCCTGTGCCTCCGCATGAGCGATTCCGGCTCCCGCTTCACGAAACAGGAATACCCGATGGCAGTGATCACCTTTGCGAATACGAAGGGTGGCGCAGGCAAGACAACTGCGGCCCTCCTCCTGACCACCGAACTTCTCCATCGCAACTACCGCGTCTGCGTGATCGACGCCGACCCCCAGCGCTGGTTCTCCAAGTGGTACGAAGGTGCAGCATTGATGCCGAGGCTGTCGGTCGAGACCTACGTCTCCGCCCCGACGATCCAGAAGATCGTGCATGAGCGGCGCAGCCAGTGGGATTTTGTCATCGTCGATCTTCCGGGGATCCAATCCCCGCTTCTCGCATCCGCAGTCGGACTGTCGGATCATGTCCTCGTGCCCATCCAGGGCTCAAGCATGGACGCCCAGGGCGGCGCGCAGGTTCTTGACCTTCTGCGCTATCTCGACCGCAAGGCAGGCATCCGCATCCCCCACTCCGTCGTCCTCTCCCGCGTCAACCCGGCGATCACCACCCGCTCGATGCAGGCCGTCAAGCGACTGTTGTCCGAGCAGCAGATCAATGTACTGGAAACGCCGATCGCGGAACGCGCTGCATTTCGCGAGATGTTCGACATGCATCGCCCGCTTCGCAAACTCGATGGCGCCCTGTCCACAGGCGGAGAGAAGGCGGTCATCAATGCGCAAGCCTTTGCCGACGAAGTTCTGAGGCTGGCCAGCACCAGCGCCACTCAACCGCCGGCTTATGGCGCACAGCGAGACTTCCAGGCCCTGGAGACCGCGGCCTAAGCCACCAAAGAATACAACCATTAGAAGCAATCCACCGCTCGGGGGCCGACTGTTCAGACACAGTCTGGCCCCTTCGCCGTTTGTCCTTTTGCGACAATCATGTCGCTGCTGCATTTTCGCCTGATAGCTTCTTTAGCCTCCGCAAAATCACGATTCCGTCAGGTATCGTGACGGGGAAGACAGAGAATAGCATTGCGGGGATGACGATAGATCGCAGGTGAGCGGCCTGCGTCGCCACAATCCTGCCTGATTTGGCGAGGGTCGCGGCTCATCCCACAACGAAATTCTCATCCGTCATTCCTTATAAAGCGGCTATCGAAAGGATCCTTGGTGACCCAAAAACTGACAGTTTTTCGCATCGCAAAATTGCAGCGGTACCAATCGCAACCATCGGATTTCCACCAGCAAATTGACTTATAACGCTGTTAAAAAACGATATTTTTTTCGGAAAGTGATGCACGCCTCTAAACCTTGATTTTGTAGGCCAACAATTTGTCTAGAATTTTCGCGGCACTGCAACATCTTGACACCTTGCCCGTTCTCCCGGACCATTCCGGCGCTGGCTCGGTGAATGAAACTTATTAAACCGGTTGTGACCGGAGAGGAGTTTTGTGGCGTTGTCGAAAGATTGGAGCTGCAATGGATTACACTAGCAAGATCAGGGTGCTTGTTCTCGACGATAATCCCGTCCTGGTGGACGGGCTGAACTTCCTGATCAACTCAACCCGTCAACTGCATGCGATCATCCTGGCGCAACGCGATCAGGAGTTGTGCGAAGCAGTGAAGCGGCTTGAGCCAGACGTGATCGTGGCAGATCCGAACTTCCTGGATCGGACGCTTGCGGAATGCGGGCTGCAGCTGCAGGACCTGCGCGCCGGAGCAAAACTGATCGCCTATTGCGATGCGCGGGAAACCCTATCGGGCGAGACTTACATCAATCGCGGCTATAGTGGCGTGGTGACAAAGACGGTGGCAAGCCCGCGCCTCTTGCGCGCCATCAAGAGCGTTCATGCCGGCGACGTCGTCATCGACGAGACGGTGCTGGCTCTCTCTGACCGCTCCCTACAACCTTACGAGCTGGACCAGCGAAAACTGTCGACGAAGGAAGAATTTGTCCTTCGTCACGTTGCCCTCGGAAAGGCGATGAAGGAAATCGCCGCCGACATACAGCTCAGCGCCAAGACAGTCGAGACATACAAGTATCGAGCAATCAAAAAGCTCGATCTGAGAACGCGATCAGATATAGTCAACTACGCAATAAGCGTAGGTTGGCTGCAACACTAGATATAATACAATATAACTTCCGAAGGCCGCATCCTATGGATTGCGGCTTTTTTTCGTACACCAGCGAATCCCATGAACACATTCTGAAATAAACTTGCCATTGGTCAGGATTTTCCTGACAACTATCGTATTTTCCTGACTTTGATCGTAAGGGCAATGCTGCCAATCCTACAGCCGAGATTAACAGATGTTAACGAACGGCTGGCCCCAAGCGGGTCGCGCCGCCAGGTAGAGGGCAGCAAATGGCTAGGATCAGCGTATTTGGGATTGGTTATGTCGGCGTGGTCGCCGCGGCATGCCTCGCAAAGGACGGACACGAAGTGGTGGCCGTCGACATCGACCCCGCCAAGGTCGACACGATCAACCGAGGCAAGACACCCATCGTCGAGAAAGGCCTTGAGCCGCTGATCGAGTTGACGGTAGCCAATGGCAGCCTGCGGGCGACGCTTGATATCGATGAGGCGATTGCCGCAACCGACCTTTCCTTCGTCTGCGTCGGCACGCCGAGCGCACCGGATGGCTCCGTTGGCCTCACCTATGTGGTGAAGGCCTGCGAGGCGATTGCCGAGGCCATTGCCCGCAAGAAGGCATTCCACTCCGTCGTCGTCCGCTCGACCATCGTGCCGGGCACCACGGACAAGGTCTGCATCCCGGCGCTTGAAGCCGCCTCCGGCCTAGTCGCCGGCCAGGACTTCGGCGTCGGCTACTACCCCGAATTCCTGCGCGAAAGCACGGCAATCGAGGACTATTACGATCCGGGCCTGATCGTCTTCGGCGCGATCGACGAAACCACCGACAAGATGCTGCACGAAATCAACGCCGGACTGCCCTGCGTCTGCCATTCCGTACCGCTCGCGACCGCCGAAATGATCAAGTACACCAGCAACTCCTGGCGTGCCGTCAAGGTCACCTTCGCCAACGAGATCGGCAATATCGCCAAGGCCTGCGGTGTCGATGGTCAGCAGGTGATGAAGATCCTGTGCTCGGATCTCAAGGTCAACATCTCGCCCTACTTCATGCGCCCCGGCTTTGCCTTCGGCGGCTCCTGCCTGCCCAAGGATGTGCGCGCACTTCGCCATCTCGCCAAGGAAGCCCACGTCCAGAGTTCCCTGCTTGATGCGGTCCTCGAAGCCAACGAAGCCCAGATCGACCGCGCCGAAACCATGGTCTCCCAGATGGGTGGCCAGACTATCGGCATGGTCGGCATCAGCTTCAAGACTGGCACCGACGACCTGCGCGAAAGCCCGCTCGCAAGCCTTGCCTCGCGCCTGATCGCCAAGGGTTACGACCTGAAGATCTACGACCCCTTCGTCCAGCAGGCCTATGCGGAAGGCATGAGCGGCGCCGGTCGCGGCAATGACACCGCTATCGACCTGAAGAACCGGCTGGTCGGCCAACTCGACGATCTGATCGACACCTCGGATGTCATCCTGGTCGGCAACCACTATGCCGAAGCCATGCCGGTTCTCGATCAGTCGAGCGACAAGATCCCGATGGTCGATCTTCTGCGCATCCGGCCGGACATCCGCTCGTCCGGCACCTACCAGGGCATTTGCTGGTAAGGAGCGGAAAGATGCTGGCCCACGTCATCTACATCCTTTCCATGACGATCCTGGCGCTCAGCGTGCCACACCCGACCGTCTCGGCGGTCTCCGGCACCCTGATCACTGTCGGTCTGATTGGCGCCTGGCGTTATGCCTGGGCCGGGATCAACCTGGCGCGGGCCGCCTATTTCCTCAACTTCGCCTATCCTCGGCGGCGCCGTCAGGCCGCTGAGGCCCACACTATCAGGGGTCTGAAGGACCACGCCTATTTCCTGGTCACCACCTACAAGATCGCCCCGGAGATCTCGACCCGCGTCTATCGCTCGATCTTCGAGGCAGCCTTCCGGGCGACCGGCGGCGCCACCATTGTCGCCTCCATCGTCGATGAGGCCGATGCGCGCCTCATCCGCCGGGTCATGGCATCGGTTGCCCTCAACCATCCGGGCCGCGAAGCGACTGTCGGCCTGAAGATCGACAAGATCGAGGGCACCGGCAAGCGCGACGCGCTCGCAACCTCGCTGCGCTCGATCGCCAGGCTCAATCCCGGCCGCAATGACATCGTCATCTTCGTCGACGGCGACAGCTGCGTGCCCCATGATGTCGTTGACCGCAGCATTCCCTTCTTCACCGATCCGACCATCGGCGCGGTGACGACAGACGAACTGAGCGACACACAGGGCGGCCGCCTGTTCCGCGACTGGTTCGATCTGCGCTTCTCGCAGCGCCACGTCATGATGTCGTCGATGTCACTCGGCGGACGCGTGCTGACTTTGACCGGCCGCATGTCGATCTTCCGGGCAAGCCTCGCAACAGATCCCGGCTTCGTCGATCTCGTCCGTAACGACTTCATCGACCACTGGCGCCTCGGCCGCGTCCACTTCCTGACCGGCGACGACAAGTCCACCTGGTACTGGCTCCTGCAGCGCGGCTACAAGATGCTCTACCTGCCGGATCTCTGCACGCTGTCGATCGAAACCCAGCCCAAGGACGGTTTCTTCGAATCCGCCACCACGCTCATGACCCGCTGGTTCGGCAACATGCTGCGCACCAATGCCCGCGCACTGGCGCTCCCCGCCTCCCGCATCGGCTACTTCACCTGGTGGTCGATCCTAGATCAGGCGCTGTCGATCTGGACGACGTTGGCCGGCCCAGCCAGCATCCTGCTGGCAGCCTTCTTCGTCAGCCCGTGGATCCTGCCGATCTACGTCGCCTGGGTCATGTTCACCCGCTACCTCTTCTGCACGGTCATCATGACCTTCAGGGGCCAGAGCTTCCCGATCACCTATCCCTTCCTCCTGTATTTCAGCCAGGTCGGCGGCGCAGTCGTCAAAAGCTTCATTCTCTTCCGCCTCGACCGCCAGAGATGGACCCGCCAGTCGGGCTCCGGATCGGCTCGGGCGATCCCGCTCGGCCAGCGCTGGCGGGCCATGAGCTCCACCTACATGCACTGCCTCGCGCTTGGATGGCTCATCCTCGGCGTGGCCTATGTCGGCAACATTATCTAACTCCCGAAGGACCGTAACCATGGATATCGAAACGAAGGCCGCACGCGACACCGCTTCCCAGGGCTACACCGGACAGGCCGAAAGCTTCCCGATGCTGCTCGACACGGGCACGGAGCATCCGAAGACCAATATCCCCTTCATCGCCGTCATCGACGGCCGACAGTTCAGTGGCCGCAGCCTGTCCCTGGTCTCGGCCTCCGTATCGGGCCTTGCCGGCCCCGAGCTCGAGGCCAAGGAGCGCATCGCCGTCCTGCGTTTCGATTTTGACGGCTACACGATTTCGCTGCAGGTCAATGTTCGCATCAGCCGGACCCATGCCGAGACCGGCGAAGTGCGGCTCGACTTCCTCGAGCCGACGGGCGAGCACTTGCCAACGCTGCGCTATCTTCTGAACAGCTACATCGCCGGTGACATCACTTCCGTCGACGGCATCATCAGCCTGCGGGAACGGGCAGCCGTCTCGGGCGGCAAGAAGCCCGGAACCCAGGCGGGTGTCGGCAACATGGTCGGGCGCAGCCTGAAGACAGCCGCAACCGTCGCTGCCAGCCTCGCGCTTGCCGGCATCGCTGCCAATCTCGTCTATGAGCGCGTCTTCTCGAAAGAGGTGAACCAGCTCGCCGTGCTGTCCGCAGGCGGCCAACCGCTGCGGGCCATCGCCAGCGGCCAGATCTCCTACCTCGATCTCGGCGCCACCCGCGGCGAGGTTCTCTACACCCTGCAATCCGTGTCCGGCACGACGCTCAGCGTCAACATGCCCTGCGACTGCCGGATCCTGCCGACCCGCGCCGGCGAAGGCTCGACCGTGATGGCCGGCGACCCGATCGTCGAAGTGGTCGACGAGACCGCGACCCCGGTCGTTCAGGCCGTCGTCTCTGCCGAACAGGCCAAGCAGCTCGTCTCCGGCGATATCGCCGAACTCCGCTTCTCCGACGGCAAGGTCGTCTTCGGCAGCCTGTCGCGTGATGCGGAAGCACTGACGGCGATCGGCAACGAGGGAGAGATGCGCGCCCTCATCGAACCGACTACCGAACTCGAGAGCGAGGCGACCGGCTCCCCCGTCTCCGTCCGCATCATCAGCCAACGCATCTTCGCCCTGCGCCAGAAGCTTGGCGAGTGGTTCAGGGAGGGCGCCGCAACCTGAAGTCCAGGCAGTTTATCCCGCGTAATCACTCCAACGGATTCACAGGAGCAGCCATGCAAGACGTTCACCCCCTCATCCTCTGCGGAGGCATCGGCACCCGGCTTTGGCCACTGTCGCGCACGGAACACCCCAA
Source organism: Allorhizobium sp. (assembly GCA_965283865.1). GTDB lineage: Bacteria > Pseudomonadota > Alphaproteobacteria > Rhizobiales > Rhizobiaceae > Allorhizobium. The sequence continues at coordinate 1,261,279 of CBDIQA010000001.1, read as the reverse complement.
GCAGTTCCAGCGCATCGACGGCAGCTCGGAAACCACCTTCTTCCACGCCACCGTGGAGCGCCATCGCGCTCCGGGCTTCGCCGATCCGATCGTCGCCGTTAGCAGCGCCCATGTCGCAACCGTTCTGCATCAGCTGAGCGACATCAAGTGCCCGGCGCGGGTTCTCGCAGAGCCGATCTCCAGGAACACCGGCCCGGCCGTGCTCGCTGCCGCGCTGACGCTGGCGAAGACCGATCCGGCGTCGCTCATCTGCGTCATCCCCTCGGACCATGTCGTGAAGGGTGATCTTCCCGCCAATGTGCTTGCAGCCCGCAAGGCCGCTGAACAGGGCCACATCGTTCTCTTCGGCGTTCCGCCGGAATATCCGGAGACCGGCTATGGCTATATCGTCGATGGTGGCGCTCTCGATGGCCTCACCTGCGCCCGTAAAGTCTCGAGCTTCATTGAAAAGCCGCCCGTCGAAGTGGCAACGGCCCTTATCGAGGCCGGTGGCGCATACTGGGCATCCGGCCTCAGCCTCTTCCGCGCCGATGTCCTGATCGCGGAGTTCAAGCGGCTGGACCCGAAGACCTTCGACGCGGTCACCAAGGCTCTCGACCACGGTTTCGAAACCGAGCACGCCTTCTACCTGAACGCCGAAGCCCTGCAGCCGGCGGCCAATCTGCCGACCGAATCCATCGTCTTCGAACACTCGCCACGCACGGTCATTGCCCCCTCCTCGTCGCCTGGAGCGATGTCGGCGCGTGGAATGCCCTGCACCACATCGCCGAGAAGGACGAGGACGGCAACGTCCTGAGCGGCGACGTCATCAGCATCGATACCCGCAACTCCTATGTCCGCGCCTCCGGCAAGCTGATCGCCGTTGTCGGCATGGATGACGTGGTCGTCGTCGATACCGACGATGCGCTGCTCATCACGACCCGCGATCAGGCCCAGCAGGTCAAGCAGATCGTCAAGAAGCTGGAGAGCATCAAGCGCCGCGAACTTGCCCAGCACATGCGCAACCAGATGGCCTGGGGCGAAGTGCGCCGCGTCCAAAGCGGTCCGGGTTACGAACTGCGGATGATGACGCTCCGGCCCGGCACTATGCTGCCGATTGCCGAGGACACGGCGTCGCATCGCATGGTGACGGTGACCTCCGGGGCTGGCCTCCTGAAGACCGGAGCCGTCACCCGGCCGCTTCGGATCGGTGACAATTTCGAGGTCCCGGCGGGCGAAACGGCAGCCATCTACTGCGGTCCCGAAAGCGAAATGCAGCTGGTCGAGGTCGTCTGCGAAGTCGTCATCGAGAAAGCCGATGCCATCGCCACCCTGCAACTCGTGCACAGCTGAGGATTGGTGATGCGCAAGGGCCTCCCCCTCCTTCTGGCACTCCTGCTCGCGTCGACAGCTCCCGGCCTTCGTGCCGAGAGCCTCGACCGGGCGGAACTGGCCAGGTTGACCCGGACCGTGGCCGAGATCGGTACGCGGCTCGAAGCCGTCGATACCCGCAAGGATGATGCCCGCGCACTCCTGACCGGTCGCTTGGCGATGATCAGCCGGACCGAGGCCGCCCCGCGCCCTGCCCTCGACCGTCTGACGACTGTCGGCAAACTGCAGACTGTGCCGATCGATTTTATGCTGGCCCAGCTGCGCCTGCAGACTGCGCGGCAGTTCGATACGGAGATCGAGAAAGCGCTCGTCAACCGCGCTGCCCCCGCCCTCTTCGTCCGCGGCGGTTCGATGACGCTCGATCAGGTCGCAGCCGAGGCGGACAAGCTCTATCCCGGCGCTCTGGAGCGCAAGGGCAAGACCATCCTCTCCCGCTGGCCGATCGTCATCTGGTCGGACTCGGCACTCGTCATCGAACCCGGGCAGTCGCTGGAACTCTCGACAACCGATGGCGCCTTCCTGCTCAATTCCGGTCTGCTCACTGCTGGATCACGGCGAACTCAAAGCCTCCGAGGGTGAGAACCCTGGTCTGAAGGGCTTTCGACCCTTTGTCGCCACGGCAATGACCGGCGCATTCCAGGCAACGGGTGCGCGCTTCAGCCGTCTCGGCTACGCCGACGCCGGCTCGACCAGTGGGCTTTCGATCCTCGGGGCGGTGCTGTTCCCATCAAAAATCGGCTCGCATATCGTCGACAGCAGCTTCGACAACGTCTCCGGCGTCAATCTGGAAAACATCCATCGTGTGACGGTCGCCGGCAATCGCTTCTCGGGTGGCACAGGCCCGGCAGTCGCCATGAAGGGCGTGACCGGCGCCGATATCAGCGACAACGTCATCACCGGCACGACCGAAACCCAGGCGATCGATATCCAGAACACGAGTTCGTCGATCCGGGTCGCCGGCAATATCCTGCTCGGCAACCGCGGCAGCGGCATCTTCATTGCCAACGACGCCCGCGATGTAACGGTCACGGGCAATCTGATGTCCGGCAACGGCCGCGGCGGCGTTTCCGTGGTGCGCAGCACCTGTGTAGCGATTTCGGACAACCTCGTTCTCTCCAACAGCCAGGTCGGCATCAAGCTGCGCGCGAGCAATGGGCTCTTCCTCTCGCACAATGATCTCATCGCAAATGCCGGTGCCGGCATCTCGATCCTCAACCAGGAGGCCGAGGCCCGCGTCACCATCGACGGCAATGCCTTCTCGGCCAACAAGTCCGGAATCCATGGCGGCGCGGCGAGCGAAGTATCGCTTCTCGCCAACGACTTTGCCGGCCAGTCGCCGATCCTGCTCGACGGCGAATTCGCCCCTTACGTGCCGCAGTTGCTGCAGGCCTCCGCCTCGCAGGGAGCATCGGCGATTGCCCTCACCATTCACGCCAACACGTCGTCTGCCGTTCCGGTGGACTGCAAGACCGGGAGCTGACCATGGTCTTTTCGTCAGAGACTTTCCTGTTTCTCTTCCTGCCCCTTTTCCTGGTCGCCTACTACCTGACGCCAGACCGGCTGAAGTCGTGGACCATCCTGATTGGTTCCTACGTCTTCTATTGCTGGTGGCGGCCGGACTTCCTCATCCTGTTCGTCGGGGTGACCGCTTGGGCCTATGGCTGCGGCCTGCTGATCGAGCGCTGGGAGGGACAGGCTCGCGCCAAGATCCCGCTCGTGCTCGGCGTCGTCGGCTGCCTGTCCGTGCTTGGCGTGTTCAAATACCTGAACTTCTTCATCGACAGCTTTGCGGCTTTGCTCGGCACGACACCCGATGAGCTGGGCGTACACTGGCGCCTGATCCTGCCGATCGGCATTTCCTTCTATGTCTTCCAGGCCGTCGGTTATGTCATCGACGTGTACCGCAAGGATACGCCGGCCACCCGCAACTTCGTCGACTTCGCCGCCTTCATCGCGCTTTTCCCGCAGCTGATCGCAGGCCCCATCCTGCGCTTCAAGGATCTGGCAGACCAGTTCCATGAGCGCACCCACAGCCTCGCCCTGTTTTCGACCGGGCTCGGCATCTTCACGATCGGCCTTGCGAAGAAAGTGCTGCTGGCGGACTCGATCGCCCCGGTCGCGGATGCCGCCTTCACCTCTGGCAACATCACCTTCGTCGAAGGCTGGCTCGGCGCCGCCGCATACACCCTGCAGCTCTATTTCGACTTCTCCGGCTATTCCGACATGGCCATCGGCCTTGGCCTGATGATGGGCTTCAAGTTCATCCGCAACTTCGACACGCCCTATGTCAGCGCCTCGATCACCGAATTCTGGCAGCGTTGGCACATCAGCCTGTCGACCTGGCTGCGCGACTATCTCTACATCCCGCTCGGCGGCAACCGCTTGGGACCGCTGCGCACATATCTCAACCTCTTCCTGGTCATGCTGCTTGGCGGCCTCTGGCACGGTGCCGCCTGGACCTTCGTCCTCTGGGGCGCCTGGCACGGGGCATGGTTGGCGGTCGAGCGCTACACGGGATATGCCCGAGCCGGCCTGAGCAAGGCAGTCACGGTTCCCGCAACCCTGCTGCTTGTCGTCATCGGCTGGGTCATGTTTCGCGCCACGAGCGTTGGTGAAGCCTTCTCGGTCTATGGCGGCATGCTTGGCCTGAACGGCATGGCGCCAAGCCTGGAATTCCTGGCGAGCGTCAACCAGGAGCATCTCGTCTTCATCCTGCTCGCTGTCGTCGCTGTTGTCCTCGAGCCGCGCTTCAAACACATGACCGATCCGGATCGTGTGCCGCTCGCCGGCGCACCGCGGATGGCGCCAGACGGCACGCTCATCGCGTCACCGTCGATCGCTTACCCGCTCGCCATGACCGCCCTGCTGGCCGTGACGATTGCCCGGCTCGCAGAGCAGTCCGCCTCACCCTTCCTCTACTTCCAGTTCTGACAGGAGCAACCCCATGCCCAGTCTGCGCCAGTACACATCCCTGCTGCTGTTACCGACCACCTTCTTCGGCTATGCGCTCTATGCGAACTCTGCCCTGCTGATGAATGCGGCATCGCCTGAAGCGCAAGCCTCGGAGGCGAAGGACCTGTCGCTCTCCTATGTCATCGATGGGGAGGCAACCCGCGACCTCGACACGCTCTACAAGAACGAGCTTCCGCACCGCGCCGCATCCGTCGGCCTCTTCGGAAATGCCCGCTATGCGCTCCTCGGCGCTGGCCGAAAAGGTGTGATCGTCGGTGAAGATGGTTGGTTCTTCTCGGCTGAAGAGTTCAAGACCGTCTCGAGTGCGGATATCACCGCAGCCGTCGATCGGATCGCCGAGGTCCAGCGGGATCTCGACGCCCGGGGCATACGGCTGGTTCTGGCTCCCCTTCCGGCAAAGTCGGACATCTATGCGGAAGAGGTCCCTTCCCTCGTTCGCGGCCAGTCCATGGCCGAAACCTACAACGCCTTTGCCGCAGCGCTGAAGGACAGAGGGATCGTCACGGCGGATACGCGCCCGGCACTTCTGGCCGCAAAGCCCTTCGGCGAAGTCTTCCTCAAGTCCGACACTCACTGGTCTCCATCAGGGGCAAAGGCAACGGCGGAAGCCGTTCAGACCAGCCTGCAGGTGGCCGGCATCGCGCTGCCGTCCGAGAGCGTGACAGCCCAATGGCAGACACCGGTTTCGCTCTGGGGGGACCTGACCAAGTTTGTCACCTCCCCCGATTATGCCCCAACCGTCGGACTGACACAGGAAAGCGTGCCGATCTATCGCACCACGGTGAATGCAGCCGCTGACGGCGCAGATATCTTCGGCGACGATACGGCAGTCCCGGTCATGCTGGTGGGCACCAGCTACAGCGCCAACGAAAACTGGTCCTTCGCCGATTTCCTGCGCCAGTCGCTCCGAGCCGATGTCGTGAACGTGGCGAAAGAAGGCCTCGGGCCGGGCGTTCCGATGATGGACCTGCTCGCAGGCTCCGCCCTCGACGAGACCACACCAACCGTCGTCGTCTGGGAATTCCCCATCCGCTATCTCGGCACCAAGACGCTGTGGCAACGCGACGGTGATGCCAAGGCAGGAGGCGGCAATGTCTGATCGCCTCGTCCGCCTATGCTGCGCCACCATGCTGGCATTGCCGCTGCTATGTCTCACACCCGCCCATGCGGCGGTGAAGCCCTTCTTTCCGCGCAATCCGCCGGAAACCGTCGAGCCGGCCAAACCGGCAAAGCGTAAGACCATGGGGCCCGCTTCGCATCTGCCGATCGCTCTGCAGGAAGCGCGCAAGCGCCTGCTCGCCGGCAAGCGCATCTCCTACGGAGAGCTTCAGGCGCTCGCCGATGCCAAGGACGGGATCGGCGCCTTCAAGCTTGCCGAGCGCATTCAAAAACAGGGTGATCCGAAGCTCGCGACCGATGCACTCCACTATTTCGCGATCGCTGCACATGAGGACCGCGGCTACGCCGTCGGCCGGATGATGGAAATCCTCGGCAATGACAGCCTTGAGCTCTCGCCATCGCACCTGAAGAGCGCCGAAGCTGCCCTCCGGCTGCAGGCGCGCAAGGGGAACGACAAGGCGGTCGAGGGTCTGATCCGGCTCTACAGCGAGGGCCGGCGCTTCGGTGACAACCGCGACGAGCTGGAAGCCCTTCTCGCCTCCGGCATCGGCAAGAAGAACGGCGACACAGCCTTCAAGCTCGCCGTGCTTCTGCTGTCCGATCGAGACCGCACGCCCGAGCAGACCGAACAGGCAACCCGGTTCCTCGCCATCGCCGAGGAGAGCGGCAGCATCGGCATGAAGGCAGCCGCGACCAATATCCTGGCGCAGCTCCAGACCAAGTCCAGTGAAACAACCGCGGAGGTTCAGCAATGACCCGAGTTCGCCAGACACGCATTCTCGCCGGCACGGCCCTTGCCGCCATTCTGATGGCGGCCGGCAACCAGGCCCGGGCCGAAACCGCAGGCGGCGAGGCGCCATCCTCCTATGGCTGCAGCAGCCTGGAGGAAATCGCCGAACTGCAGATGATCGAAGGCAAGGACGGCATGTTCTTCCGCATCCTCGCCGACCTGCGTCTGCAGCATGCCTTCACGGACCAGACCGTCGAGCATCTGGCGACCATGGCCAAGGCGCTTGAGAAGAACGGCACGACGCTGATTTACGTGCCGCTTCCCACCAAGTCGCAAGTTCTGCCGGAACTCGTGCCGGCCCGCGCCTCGCTTTACGGCTTCGAAGCCGGCATCGCGACCGAGATTTACGACGATGTGGTCCGCCGCCTCAACCAGAAGGGCGTGACCGCCGTCGATATCGCGACGCCGATGCGCGAGAACAATCGCAACGGCTTCGGCGAACACTCCTTCTTCCAGGCCGACTTCCACTGGACGGCACACGGTGCGGACGTTGCCGCGAAAGCAATCGCCGACCGCGTGAAGGCGCTCCCCGCTTACCAGGATGTCGAGCCTGTCGGCTTCGACATGAAGGAAGTCCCCCCGCCGCAGGAATTCTCCAGCATGCGTGAACTGCTGCAGAAGCACTGCGTCAACCACGTGCCCACGGTTACAGCCCACACCTATGAGGCAGTGCGCAGCGAGACGAGACAGCCGCATCCGGATCGATGGACATATTCGGCAGCGGAGACCAGGCCACGATCGCCCTCATCGGAACCAGTTACTCCGACAAGCCGATCAGCAATTTCGCTGGCTATATCGAGCATTGGACGGGTGTGCCGCTCGACAACTACTCGATCTCCGGCGGCAACCAGTTCGGCTCGATCCTGTCCTACATTACGTCCCGCGAATTCCAGGAGCGCCGCCCCCGCTTCCTGATCTGGGAAAACCCGATCTACAACAATCTCGGCCAGTACGGCGGCGCCCCCTGGGCAGAGATTGTTGCGGCGTCGCTTGGCGAATGCAGCCCGGCTATGGCGGCGACTGCGAGCGGCGAAAATGCGGTTGAAGCCGATCTCTCGACGACCAAGCTCACCAGCGACGATGTCATCCTCGCCGACATCGGCAGCGACACCAGCCGCAAGGCCATCTTCACCCTGACGGGCGCCGACGGAACCGTTCGCACCCGCTCCATCGAGCGCGGCGACCGACTGCGCTCGACCGGCCGCTACTTCTTCTCGCTCGGCGGCTTCCCAGATGGCTCGCTGGACAAGGTGGCCGTCAGCTTTGACGCGCCCGTCGACGACACCACCACCCTTTCCATCTGCAAATCCAAAACTGGAGAACAGTCATGATGACCATCAACCCGATCCGCATCGCCAACATCTCGCTGGCAGTAGCTCTTGCCCTGTCTACGAATGTCCGGGCCGATGACGGTGGGCTTTATGAAAAGCCGCTGGATCCGAACTCGGCCTTTGTCCGCGTCATCGCTCCGGGGGCGACCAGCGCCTCCGTTCAGAACAGCGCCTTCAACAAGCTGAACGACGGCGTCTCGCCCTATGTCGCGGTGGCACCGGGTGACATTCCGGTCACCTCCTCGCTCGGTCAGAGCAGCGTCAAGGCAAGCGCCGGCAAGTTCTACTCGGTGGTCGTCACCAAGGACGGTGCAACGACCGTCGAGGACGACATGACCAAGAACCCGTCCAAGGCGACGCTGTCGCTCTACAATCTGACCGGAAAGGCGGCGATCGACCTCTTCGTTCCGCAGGCTGGTGCCGAAGCCGTCTCGGACGTCGACAGCGGCGGCTCCAAGTCGGTCGCGCTACGGGCTCCGCTCGCCGTCGATCTCGTCGTCCGCGAAGGCGACAAGGATCTCGCCAAGCTCGACAAGGTCGAATTCAAGCGCCTCGCCGGTGTCACCATCGTGGTGACCGGAGAAGGCGACCAGGTCGACGCCGTCGCAGTTCCCAGCACCATTGCACGCTAAATCACAGAGAGTTCCGGAGGTTTATCATGACGATTGCAAGAATGGCGAAGTCGCTGCTGATGGCAGGCGTGATGACGATGGCCGCCGGAACACCCGGGCGAACAGCAGCTATAGACGTCCGGTTCGCGCCACCGGACGTCGAACTGCCGAAGACGGCAGTCTGCACCCCGCGGGTCCGCGACGAGGACATGATCGCCGAATGGACCGCATGGAACAAAAAGGCCCTGCCCAAGCGTGCGCCTTTTGCCATCACCCGTGACATGAACCGCATGCGGGATCTCGATGCCCGTCGTTTTGAACCGATCATCACCCGCATCCAGGAACTGATGCCGACGGTGAAGAAGGGCTACGACCAGACGGATGCCCTTTTCGACACGGTCAAGTTGATGCTGGCCAAGGGCGAGGCGGACAAGGCGCGCGCGGATGGCCTTGTCCAGAAACTGCTCGACATCGGCGGACATCCTGCAGGCTCGCTGAACACGCTTGCCGACTATTTGATCGCCGGTGAAGGCATCGACCAGGACCGAGAGGCGGGCCTGAAGCTCAAGGTCCAGGCTGCCTATGGCGGCAATGCCGATGCCATTCTCGATCTCGCCCGGCTTACAGAAGAAGGCGAGAGCGTCGATGGCTGGGCAATCGAACCGGAGCTTGCGGTCAACATGGCCTTCGGCTCCCTGGTCGGCGTGCTCGACGAAGGCATCTGCGACCGCATCAGCCGTGTCGCGCGCGAATATGACGATGGCGAAGTCGTCGTAAAGGATCCGGATCTCAGCCAGGCCTGGTACCGCTTTGCCGCCGATCTGGGCGACACGGCCGCCGCCTGGGAAGTCGCCGAGCTCAATCTGCTCAGTGAAAAAGTGGTCAAGGACAACGACGTCCTCCTCAAATATCTCAAGAAAGCCGCCGACGGCGGCAACATGGCGGCGATCCTCGAAATGGGACGTCTCTCTGCCGAAGGTGCGCTGGTGCCTCAGGACAAGGAAAAGGCCTTTGCCTACTTCAAGCAGGCAGAAGCAGCGGGCAACCAGGCGGGCCTCATCAAGCAGGCGCAGCTCCTCGAGCAAACCAAGGACACATCTCCGGCCGATGCGGCAGCCTATGAAGACCTGCTGCGCCGCCTGATCGCCCGCAACGATCCGCCACCATGGGCTCTCACCCGTCTCGCCCGAGTCATCCAGGCTCGCGACGGTCTCTGGAAATCAGCGGCGGAAGTAAAGCCGCTGCTGGAAGAGGCCGTGCGACGCGGTGATATCGAAGGCGGGATCGATCTAGCCGAACTCCTGATGCGCGGAGACCTCTCGCCCAAGACCATCGCCCGATCCACCGACCTTCTCTCGGGCGCCATCCACATCAACGGCGAGATCAACGCGATCGCGAAGCTCCAACGCATCTACCTCTGCGTCGATCCCGCGGGTCCTGATCTTTCAGCGGCAGACTATTGGTCGAATGTCGAGGCAGGCGCCGGCAACAAGACACTCGATCTCGCGCCCGAACAGATCGACCAACTGCCCGCGCTGAAGGATCCGATGGTGATCGCCGCGATCCAGACGCAGGCGCTCTATGGTCGCGCCAGCGCGCTGGCGCTGTACCAACGCTATCTGAAGGGCGCCGGCTATTCCGACCAGGTTCTGCGCTTCTGGGCCGAGCGCGCCGAGATCCGGCGCGGGGCGACCGTCGAGGCCGCTCTACTGGAATTCAAGCAGAACCTCGAAAAGGGCCGCATCAACGACGCCAAGCGCAGCATCCAGATGACCGGCGAAGGCATGACCGTCGATGCCGGCTTGAGCTTTGCCCGCTTCCTCGTCAACAATTACGCGACCGATCCGGAAAGCGTGGCACTGGCCAAGGAAATCCTGAACCCGCTCGCCGCAAGCGGCGCCGGGCGCGCGGTACGTCTCCTCCAGGAGCTCGAAGGCCCGGACATGGATCCCTTGTCCTCGCCCCTCATTCGTTTCGGCGAGGTGATGCGCGATCGCGGCGACATGTCGGCGCAATTGCTGCTCGCTGAAAACGCAGCCTCCGAGGAAGACAAGCTTCGCCTCTACCACCAGGCCATCAGCACCCAGCGCTGTGACTACGATGACACGATGGCGCTTGCGGAATTTGCCATCAGACATCACCGGGAGGATGCCAAGCGCTGGCTATCGATCGCCGAGTACATTGCCGGCGATGATGCCTGGAGGAAGGTGAAGATCGCCGATGTCTACATGGCCTTCAATCGTTCGGACATGCAGCAACGCGCGCTCGGCCTGTACCAGAAGGCCCGCCTCGGCGGCGAACCCGCCGCTTACTATCGCCTCGTCAAGCACTATGCCAACGATGCCAGCGAGAGCTACGATCCGAAGCAGGCGAGCGACCTCTTCGTCGATCTCGTTGAGAGTTCCGATCTGCAGTCCGTGCCCGAAAAACTCCTCATGCTGGCCAACATGAAGCCGGAAATCCGGCGTCAGGTGTCACAGCGCGTCGATGTGCGTGGCCTTTACCAGAAGTCCGCCGAGGCCGGGCAGCCCGTCTCCATGCGCGAAGTGGCCAAGCTGATGCGCGACGACGCCAAGGACAGCAAATCCATCCTCGCCTCCTTCACCTGGCTGAAGAAGGCGGCGGAAGCCGGCGACGGCGAGGCCATGTTCCTCCTGTCGCAGTCCTACGCCTTTGGACTGGGCACCCGCCCGGCCCTCGACGCCGCACAAGCCTGGATGGTGAAAGCCGCAGAAGCCGGATACCCAGACGCCGCCCAGGTCCTGAAGCTCAACCACGCAGGAACGGAGGGCTAATCATTGGCCGATCTCAAAAGATGGACACTGAACCGCCACATCGCAGTCTCGCTGCTCGCAATAACCGCCGCCATGGCGATGATACCGAAAGCAGAAGCAGCCGAGGAGACCTGCTTCAAGACACCGACACCGGTCATGAGCCTGGGTTTCGGCAGCCGCTACGAAGCCGATTCGAAGACGAGGTCCGACATTGACGAGGATTCGGACGCGGCCGTCACCAAGGCATTGAAGCCTATCGACCAGTTTATCCAGAACCTCGCCAAGGTGGTGTCGAAGGCGGAAACCGAAAAGGGCATCGCGACCCGCAGGCAGTACCAGCGCTGCGTGGTGGATTCGATCTATGCCTGGGCGAAGGCCGACGCGCTCAATGACATGCGCACCTTCAATGCCAAACTCTCGATCCCGGCCCGCATCGGCGGGCTTGCCATCCTCTTCGCCGAAAGCCGCGACCAGGTGCCCGGCCTGCATGACCGGGAACGCATCGTCGAGAAATGGCTGCAAAAGCGTGGCCAGGAGATCGTCTATTTCTTCGAAAACGAGGCCACCAAGGGAGCAGCCCGCAACAACCTGCGCGCCTGGGCGAGCCTGGCCGTGGGCGAAGTGGGCGTGCTCAACCGCGACCGTGGACTGGTCGAATGGGCAATTCTCAGCAACAACACCATGATCGTCAACGCATCACCAGATGGCAGCCTGCCGCTCGAGATGAACCGGCAGCGCTATGCCCTGCATTATCAGCTACATGCCATGGCTCCGCTCGTCACATCGATCGCGCGGATCTGCGATGCCGGTTATGGAAAGGGCGGCGCAGACCTCGATAAGCTCCAGACCATGGCCCGGTTCTCGGTGGCAGCGGTAAAAGATCCGAAGATTGTCCAGAAGATCAACGGCAAGAGCCAGACGGTGAAGCCAGGCCTGAAGAACAACCTATCGGCCATAGCCTGGCTTGAGCCCTATGTGGCCTTGAGCAACGACCTTGAGATGAAGGCGGAATTCGAAGCGCTGCGTCCGATGTCGAACACCAAGCTTGGCGGCAACCTGACCAACCTCTACGACGGCCGAAGGGTCAGCTGCACGATTTCGGCACAGAACTGAGACGTCTCAGTCGGACGATAGACGGATGCGATGAGGGATTAGGGGCTGCTCGACGCGGGCCGTGCCTGCCCGACCTTCATCCGAACAGCGGTCGATGTTCCAATCCTGGACTTCGAGCTGGACAAGCGACTTCACGGCATCGAGCGACAACTCGCGCCCATGGGTGCCAGCAAGCGCGTCGCTAAGACGGCCCAGCAGGTCTTCGGTCAGGTTGTTCGGGGACTGCGTCACCTCGGTGCTCCTCTGACGACATCCTGCTACAAAGATGGGAACTGGGGAAGTCGTTCGCCACTCAAGCTGGGCTCAAACACTTAAAAAAGTCGCAATTCTCCGTGAGCGCGCCCCGGCGGCACAACTCTTTCGCGAGCCATGGCAAACAAAGTGTGACGATATCAAGAGCGCGCAATGATGGGGGCAGAGAGGCTGAGCCACCCTGCCCGACCTACATTCTTGATCAGGCAGCCATGCCCCATGCGGACGGATCATCCTCACCGAACATGCGCTCGAGGCTGAGGAAGCAGATCATGCTCTTGTCATGAGCGATGATGCCGTCGGAGAAGGCGGCACTCGGGCCGGTCGCGGCCGGAAGCGGCTGCAGCGTGCTGCCAGCGACGGTCAGGATGTCCGAAACACCATCGACGAGAAGGCCGACGGTCATGCCGTTGACCTCGGTGACGACCACGGCGCTGCGTTCTGTCGCCTGTGCGGCCGGCATGCCGAGCTTGACGGCGAGATCGACGATCGGAATGACCGTGCCACGCAGGTTCATCACGCCGAGGACTTCATAGGGCGAATGCGGAATCGGCGTGACAGGGGCCCAACCGCGGATTTCGCGGATGGACGTTGTCTTCACACAGAATTCCTGATGATGAAGCCGAAAGGCGATGATTTCGAGGGCATCAGCGGCATTCGACGTCGTATTCATCTGCAATTCCTCCTGCTGCAAGCCCGTGCCTGCTGGCACCTTGTCACTATGTTGATCAACCGGGCATCCCGGCGCGCAGAAACTGATTCTGCAATCTGTGAGCAATTTAGGCCACCAGTAATTAAAGAATATCTAAACCAGAGCGGAGAATGCGCTGCTCCCTGTCGAGGCGTCCACTGTCAGGCAGCCAGCGTCCGAAAATGGGCCATCTGGCCGGCAGCCCACCACGCAAACTCGGTCAGCAACCGGTCGTCCACATCGCCGATCCTGCCGCCCTGGAGCGTCAGCAGGCCGCGTTTCGTCGCAAGGGCAAGAACATTGCCCACATGCTGGCGTGAGACCTGAAACCGCTGCGAAAGTGCATCATAGGTGAGAGCGAGATCCCACGCCTCACCAGCCTCCCGGGCGAGGTGGGCGCCCATGACCGCACAGAGCATCAGGTAGCCGCTGTCGCGGCCGGTGAATTCGACGACCGTCTCGAATGGTGCAAACAGCACATCCTTCGACTGGAAAGCCTCTGTCGATCTGGCGATCAGCCTGGAAAGACGAGCCGTGTCGGCACTCAAGGCCTCGAACAGCGTGTGGTGCTCCAGCATGGCCTGCGACGCGAGGAAGGCGAGAGGCGAGCGGGCAATTTCAAGCACCAGCAAGGGGGTGGGCACCAACCGGATTTCGCGCCTGTCCCGCGCATTCTGATGGGCGACGACATACCCTCCGGCCCTCAATCCCGCGATGAGGTCGCTGACCTGACGAGAGCTGCCGGGAACAATTGTCTGCAACAAGGTCATGGTCGGCGCGGGACCGGTCCCATCTTCAAAACGCGCGGCAAGCCCGATCAGCATATAGCAGGTGATGTAGCGCATCTTCTGGGCGAAGATCTTGTTGGAAGGCCAACGAAAAGCGCTCGGCTCCACCATCCTCCGGCAATAGGCGAGCATTGCCCTGTCAAAGGCCGGATTGGCGAGGAAGGCACTCGCCATCAGCCAGACGGGCTCCCCGATGTGCTGCTCGACACCGGGATGAACGGCCGACAGCCGTTCCCGGTCAAGCTCGCCACGCAGTTGATCCATGAGCACACTCCAAACCAGAGATGCCCATTCAAGGCCATTTCGCCAGTCGCGTCGATTGGCAAATCTTGTAGTCGTCGCTAATGGAGGAGAGCCTGATCCAGGTGGGAGCCAGACACGGCAACCTCAGGGAGCGCGCTTCGCCATATCATAGACAGCGGCGCAGCGCTGGCCGGACGCGCAGTAGCCGAGGATGGGGCCGGTCTGTTTTCCAAGAATGCTCTTGAGCTTTTCCGCCTGATCTAGTGGCATGGAGCCTGGGACGACCGGCAGATAATGCGCCTCCAGTCCGGCTTCCTGCGCAGCATGGGCCACCTCGTCGAACGACGGCTGCCGGAAACCTTCGTTATCAGGTCGCATGCAGATGACGGTCTTGAAGCCGAGGCCAGCGATATCCTTCAGCTGCGATGGACTGATCTGCCCGGTTACGTGAAAACTCGGATCGATACTGCGTATGCTCATGAACGGCTCCTTTGCCGGCTGGATGCCCATGACGGCGAGACTTTAGAGATAGTGTTTTTTATATATTTGTAGGGCCCGAACTTGAGTCAACCCTTGCCAACCTTCTTTTCTAAGATATATTCGTATCTATGAAGATTGATCCTGAGCAGATGAAAGCTGGCGCTGACATGGCCAGCGAACTCCTTAAGTCGCTATCCAACCGATATCGACTGCTGATCCTGTGCCGGCTTGCCGATGGCGAGCATTCAGTCGGTCAACTGGCCGAATTTCTGGGCATTCGCGACAGCACCGTCTCCCAGCATCTGGCGCTTCTGAGGCGCGAAAAGATCATTGCCGGTCGACGTGACGGACAGACGATCTGGTACCGGATCGAGAGCGAACCGGCACGCGCCGTGATCGGCACCCTCTACAATAGTTTCTGCAAGACGGACGATTGCGCCGTCTGACGGCATTGGTCGTGGCTTGGACAACCAAATCGCCTGCGACTTGACATCCGTTTACCTAATATATACGTACTGTCGTATATATGTATCTTAAAGGAGAAAAACATGTCGATTGATCGCGCCGTTCTGGCCTTTGCCGGCATCATGGTTCTGGTTTCTCTGCTGCTGACCCAATTCGTCCATCCGGGCTTCGTCTGGTTCACCGCTTTCATCGGCGTGAACATGCTACAGTCTGCCTTCACCGGCTTTTGTCCGGCCGCCATGATTTTCCGCAAGCTGGGCCTTCGCCCCGGCACCGCATTCTAAGGATCCGATCATGCAAAATACCGCCTTTATCGCTCTCATCGCCGCCATGACAACAGCAGGACTGACAGCCGCGCAAGCGGCGGATCTCAAGCTTGAGGCCGTGAGCATACCGGAGATGAAGGCGGTCTATGGCCAGATCCAGCCGCGCAACAGCGTCCTTGCGCGCACAAGGCTTGGCGGCACGGTCGTAACGCTGAATGTCACCGAAGGCGACCTCGTCAAGGCCGGCGACGTGATCGCCGAAGTGAAGGACGACAAGATCGACTTCCAGATCAAGGCGGTCGACGCCCAGCTTCAGGGCCTCAACGCATCGGTGAACGATGCGCAGGTCGAACTCGACCGTGCGGACAGACTGGTCCGCAGCGGTGCCACCAGCACCCAGCGCCTCGACCAGTTGAGAACCCAGCTCGATGTCATCACCAATCAGGTCCGCCAGGCCGAAGCCCAGCGATCCCTGCTCGTGCAGCAGACCTTGGAGGGAGCGGTTCTTGCCCCCTCCGACGGTCGCGTCATCTCGGTTCCGGTGACCAGCGACGCCGTCGTGATGGCCGGCGAAACCGTCGCCACCATCGCCGGTGGAGGCTTCTTCCTGCGGCT
Organism: Allorhizobium sp.; assembly: GCA_965283865.1. GTDB lineage: Bacteria > Pseudomonadota > Alphaproteobacteria > Rhizobiales > Rhizobiaceae > Allorhizobium. The sequence continues at coordinate 1,245,397 of CBDIQA010000001.1, read as the reverse complement.
CGCGATCCCGGAACGCCACGCCCACGAACTATCCCAGGGCGCGCCGATCCGCATCGAGGCCGGCGGCGAGACGCTGGAGGGCGAACTCGTGAAGATCTATCCGCAGATCGAGGGCGGCCGCCTCACCGCCGATGTCGAGGTCGAAGGTCTCGATACCGATTTCGTCGCAGCCCGCGTCCTGGTCGAACTGCCGGTCGGCGAGCGCCAGGCGCTGCTGGTGCCGACCGCGAGCCTCACCAACCGCGCCGGCATCGACTTCGTCGCAGTCCGCGAAGGCGAAGCCATCGTGGAACGCGCCGTGGTCGCCGGTGAGACCATCGACTTCGATGGCGCCAGTAAGATCGAGATCCTGTCCGGCCTTGCCGCCGGTGATGTCGTGGTGACGAAATGACAAACCCCAATCACAATAGCCCGGGGGCTGGTGAGCCCGACGACGATACCCCGATGAAAAATCTGGGCATTGCTGGCAATCTGACGCGCGCCTTCATCAAGTCGCCGCTCACACCGCTCTTCCTGATAGCCGCCTTCGCCTTCGGCCTCGTCGCGCTGCTCACCCTGCCCCGCGAGGAAGAACCACAGATTTCCGTGCCCATGGTCGACATCATCGTCCAGGCACCCGGCCTGCGCGCTGATGATGCCCAGAAGCTGATTTCCGAGCCGCTGGAAACGATCGTCAAGAGCATCAACGGCGTCGAGCACATCTATTCGCAGTCCATGGACAACATGGTCATGGTGACCGCGCGCTTCCTGGTCGGCACGTCATCCGACACCGCCGTACTACGCGTTCATGACAAGGTCCGCGCCAATATCGACCGCATTCCGGTCGGCATCGCCGAACCCAAGGTCGTCGGTCGCGGCATCGATGACGTCGCGATCGTGACCCTCACCTTCTCCCCCACGAAGGATGCCAGCGGCCATGTCGGTCCCAACGACCTGACCCGCATCGTGCGTGAGGTTCGCAACGAGGTCGCCAAGGTCGAGGATGTCGGTCTGACCTATGTTGTCGGCGAGACCAATGAGATCATCCGCATATCGCCACAGCCGGAAAAGCTGGCGCTCTATGGCATCACCCTTCAACAGCTTGCCGGAAAGGTCGGCGGCGCCAATACCGCAATGCCGGCTTCCCAGGTGCGTGAGCAGGGCCGCCAGATCGACGTGATCGCCGGCGAGACCCTCTCCACACCGGCCGAGATCGGCAACCTGCTGCTGACCGCCCGCGATGGTCGCCCGGTCTACGTCCGCGATGTCGCAACAATCGACTTTGCCACCGACACCAGCGAAGCTCTGGTTTCAACGCTGCGCAAGGACGGGGAGACTGTCGAGCGGGTGCCCTCGGTGACGCTGGCCATCGCCAAGCGCGCCGGATCGAACGCCGTCGTGGTTGCCGAGACCATCCTGCAGCGCGTCGAAGCCCTGGAAGGCAAGCTGATCCCCGAAGACATCCGTGTCGAGGTGACGCGCAACTACGGGGAAACCGCAGACGAAAAGGCGAACGAGCTCCTCTACCACCTCGGCGCTGGCGACGATCTCGATCGTTCTGCTGGTCTGGCTGGCGATCGGCTGGCGCGAGGCGCTGGTGGTGGCCATCGTCATTCCGGTGACAATCCTGCTGACTCTCTTTGCGGCACGCGTCATGGGCTACACGCTGAACCGCGTCAGCCTTTTCGCGCTCATCTTCTCCATCGGCATCCTCGTCGACGACGCGATCGTCGTGATCGAGAACATCGCCCGGCACTGGGCGATGGGCGACGAGCGCTCGCGCCGCCGCAGGCGCCATCGAGGCCGTCGCCGAGGTCGGCAATCCGACCATCGTCGCGACCCTGACGGTCGTCGCCGCCCTCCTGCCGATGCTCTTCGTCTCCGGCATGATGGGCCCTTACATGAGCCCGATCCCGGCCAATGCCTCGGCGGCCATGATCTTCTCCTTCTTCGTCGCAGTCATGGTCACCCCTTGGCTGATGCTGAAGGTCGCCGGCAATGCGCCCGTCCACGCCCATGAGGATCACGAGACGGGTGGCAAACTCGGGCGGCTCTACGCCGCGACCGCCCGCCCCATCTTGGCCACCAAGACGCGCAGCTGGATCTTCTTGGCTCTCGTCGGCCTGCTGACGCTCGGCTCGCTCAGCCTGTTCTACACCAAGCATGTCACGGTGAAGCTGCTGCCCTTCGACAACAAGTCGGAACTGCAGGTGACGATCGACCTGCCGGAAGGCTCATCCGTCGAGGCGACCGATGCCATTGCCCAGGCCGTCGGCCGCACCGTCCTCGGCATGCCGGAAGTGATCTCCGTGCAGACCCATGCCGGCACGGCCACCCCCTTCAATTTCAACGGCCTCGTGCGGCACGCCTACATGCGATCCGCCTCCTATCAGGGAGACGTCGCGATCAACCTGACGCCGAAGTCGGAACGCGACCGTTCGAGCCACGCTATCGCCCTCGACATCCGTCAGAAGATTGCATCGATCCCAACGCCCGAAGGCACCAGCCTCAAGGTCGTCGAGCCGCCGCCGGGCCCGCCGGTCATGGCGACGCTGTTGGCTGAAATCTACGGCCCGACGCCCGAAATCCGCCGCGCCGTCGCCGCCAAGGTCGAGGCGGCCTTCCGCTCGGTCCCCTTCATCGTCGATGTCGACAATTCCTATGGCGTCGAAGCCCCGCGCAAGCGGCTCGTGATCTCCACCGACGATGCGGAATTCTACCGCGTCGAGGAAGGCGATGTCTTCGACACGATCGCAATCCTGTCGAATGGCAAGACCATCGGCTACTCGCATCGCGGCGATGGACGCCCGCCGATCCCGATCCGCCTGGAGCGGGCAAAGGGTGAAAAGGTCATCGACGAGCGCTTCCTCTCGACCCCGATGCCGGCCAATGTCCTGCCCGGCGACAAGGGCGTGGTCGAACTCGGCGATGTCGTGCGCGTCCTCGACGAAAAGACGACACTTCCCATCTTCCGCCACAACGGCATCAACGCCGAAATGGTGACCGCCGAACTGGCGGGCGATTTCGAGGCGCCGCTCTACGGCATGCTCGCCGTGCAGGAAGCGATCGATGCGCAGGACTGGTCGGGCCTTCCCAAGCCGGTGATCTCCCTCAATGGTCAGCCGACCAACGAGGACGAGGCAACGCTGCTCTGGGATGGCGAATGGGAAGTCACCTGGGTGACCTTCCGCGACATGGGCGCCGCCTTCATGATCGCGCTGCTGGGCATCTACATCCTCGTCGTCGCCCAGTTCGGTTCGTTCAAGGTGCCGCTGGTGATCCTCACACCCGTGCCGCTGACCTTCATCGGCATCCTCGGGGGCCACTGGCTCTTCGGCGCGCCTTTTTCCGCCACCTCGATGATCGGCTTCATCGCGCTTGCTGGCATCATCGTCCGCAATTCGATCCTGCTGGTGGATTTCATCCGCCATGCCGATCACACCGGCAAGACGCTGACGGACGTGCTGATCGAGGCAGGCTCGATCCGCTTCAAGCCGATCCTGCTCACCGCGCTTGCGGCCATCATCGGTGCCGCGGTCATCCTGACAGACCCGATCTTCCAGGGCCTGGCGATCTCGCTGCTCTTCGGCCTGATCTCCTCGACGCTGCTGACGGTGCTGGTCATTCCGGCGATCTACCGGGTGCTGCGGACCTGAAAGCATAACGAGATCGAAAACGCATGGCCGCGCCGCAAGCGCGGCCATTTGCGTTGGGGCACAAGATTCTCGACAAACCCTCTTCAAAGAGACATCAAAAAATGTAAACTAAATTTGACACTCGAACTGAGGCAGACCTATGGCCCAACCCTTCCCATTCGCTGCCATCGTGGCACAGGAGGACATGAAGAAGGCCCTCCTGATGGCAGCGGTCGAACCTCTGTTGGGCGGGGTCCTCATTTTCGGCGATCGCGGCACGGGAAAATCGACAGCGGTCAGGGCCCTGACCGAACTGCTACCGCCCATCGAAACGCGCACCGGCTGCCGCTACAACTGCCTGCCAGCTGAACCCCAATCCGCCTGCACCGTCTGCAATCCGGCTTCGGGCTTGAAAGCCCCGCCGATCGTCAAGCATCGGGCGCCGATGATCGACCTGCCACTCGGCGCGACAGAAGACCGGGTGTGCGGCTCGCTCGACATCGAAAAGGCGCTCGTGGCAGGCGAAAAGCACTTCGAGCCAGGTCTTCTCGCCGCCGCCAACAGGGGCTTCCTCTACATCGACGAGATCAACCTGCTGGAGGATCATCTTGTTGATCTCCTGCTCGATGCAGCTGCCTCCGGTGTCAATGTCGTTGAACGCGAGGGCCTGAGCATCCGCCATGCGGCGCGTTTCGTTCTCGTCGGCAGTGGCAATCCGGAAGAAGGCGATCTGAGACCGCAATTGCTCGATCGCTTCGGTCTTTCAGTCGATGTCCGCACCATCGATGACCTCGACCAACGCATTGAAGTCATCCGCCGCCGCGACGCCTATGAGACCGACCCGGCGGCCTTTGTCAGGCTCTGGGCCAAACGTGACGCCACGATCGGCCGCCGCGTCGTTGCAGCCCGCAAGATCATTCGCCAGGTCGAGATCCCCGATCATGTGGTGATGCGCATTACGCAGCTCTGTCTGAGGCTCGGCATCGATGGCATGCGAGGCGAGCTGACGCTGATGCGGGCAAGCCGCGCGGCAGCCGCCCTTGCAGGCCGAAAACTCGTGACCTGGGACGATGTCGCGGAAATTGCGCCGATGGTGCTCTGCCATCGCCTGCGCCGCGACCCGCTCGACGACGCCGGATCCAGCCCAAGGGTGGAACGCGCGCTCGCAACCATCAGCGACAACAACGCCCATGGCTGAACTCGGCCCCCACGAAGCCTTCGAACAGGCACTCGACATCAGAGGTTCGGAGCTTTGGGCCGACGCCCTTCTGGCAATCGAGCTGCTCTGTATCGGCAGATGCGGCATCGGAGGTCTATGGCTGAAGGCGCGTGCAGGCGGCGTGCGTGACCTTTTCCTCGAAAGGCTGCAACAGCACCTGGGCCACGGGCAGTCCTGGACACGACTGCCGCCCGGAACCTCGATCGCCAACCTGATTGGCGGTGTCGATCTCGCAGCAACCGCAAAATTCGGACATCTGGTGCGCCAGCCTGGCCTTCTGGCGAGAGCCGGAGGCGGCGTTCTCCTGATCCCCATGGCCGAGCGCCTGGATCCCGCGATAGCAGCGCTGGTCGCCCGAGGCATGGACGAACCCAAGGCATCCGGCCATCTGGTCATTGCGCTGGACGAATCCCTGGATGACGAGGCGCCCTTGTCCGGCCTCATCGGCGACCGCCTCGCCCTGCGCGTCGATCTCGACGGCATCGGTTGGCACCACCTAGAAAGCCATCTCCAAGTAGGCGCAGCCCTGCCCCAACCGCATGGGGCCTGGCGCAACGTCACGATCGACGACCGATTGCTGACGGCGCTTGCCGCCCTTTCCTTGAGCACAGGCCACCGCTCGCCGCGGATCCTTGGCCACCTTGTACGCACCGCCCGGCTGCTTGCCTGCCGTGATGATCGCGCGGGCGTAGCGGAAAGCGATGTGCTGACAGCCCTTCGCCTCTGCCTCGGCATCCGTCTTTCTCCGGTGAGCGAACAGCCGCCGGAAGAACCCGAAACCTCGCCGCCCGAGGAGCGCGACCAAGCACCCGCAGAACCGGCCCCTACGACCGACGCCGTGGAGCCGCAGCCTGAAGCCGAAACCACAACACCGTCGCGTCTGGACGACCTGACCGAAATGTTGGCAGCAGTTCAGGCCGGCACGCTTTCCGCCGACCCTTGGCTATCGATCTGCCTGCGTCCGACACGCAGTTCTGGTCTTGCGGGCAAATCCGGTGGTGTTCGCAAGAATGCAAGGCGCGGTCGCCCCTTCGGCATCGGCCTTGCTCCACCCCATGCGGAGGCCCGTCCGGACATTGTAGCCACCCTGCGCGCGGCAGCACCGTTCCAGAAGATCAGGGCCGCACAACGCCGCGCCCTGAGCGTGCCTGGCACGACGCCATCAGCGCAAACCATCACCCCACGCGCCTTTGTCACGCGCGACGATTTCCGCTATGTGCGTCTGCGCCACGCGGCACCATCGACGGCGATCTTTGTCGTCGATGCCTCCGGCTCCACTGCGCTTGAGCGCCTCGGCGAAACCAAGGGCGCCATAGAGCAATTGCTGGCCCGCTGTTATGTCCGCCGAGACGAGGTCGCCCTGATTGCGTTCAGAGGCACCGGTGCGGACCTGCTTCTCCCCCGACACGGTCTTTGACCGCAGCCAAGCGTAAGCTTGCCGGGCTTCCCGGCGGCGGCCCGACACCGCTCGCGGCTGGCCTCAAGGCGGGACTGGAACTGGCGCTTTCGGTCGAGCGCCGGGGCAGCAGCCCTGTCCTCGTGCTCTTGACCGACGGCAGCGGCAACATCGCACTGGATGGCACAGCCGACCGCACGCTTGCAGCAGAGGAACTGACGCGGCTTGCCGCGACATGCAAGAGCCGGCAAACGCGCACCATCTGCATCGACATTGCACGGCGACCCCGCGAAAGCGTAACAAACCTCGCCCGGATGCTGGGCGCCGACCTGCATGTACTGCGGCAGGCCGATGCCGGCCGCGTGTCGCACCTGGTCGATCTTTCCATGCGGGAGGGTCGAACATGATGAGCGGACGCGAGCGGCTGGACTGGCAAACGGATGGTCGCAACTGGCCCCATCGCAGCGCGAGCCGCTTCGTGCAGACCGCATCGTTTGACTGGCACGTGCAGATCACCGGACCTGATAACGCACCCATCATCCTGCTTCTGCATGGCACGGGCGCCGCCTCGCATTCCTGGCGCAACATCATCCCCCTTCTCTCGAGCCGCTTCCGGATTATTGCCCCCGACCTGCCCGGCCATGGCTTTACCCGTCCGCGTGGATCCGCCGACCTTTCGCTCCCGGGCATGGTCAGGGCACTCAGCGAGCTCGTCGCAACGCTCGAACGCTGCCCGGCCGTCATTCTGGGACACTCCGCAGGCGCTGCGATCGCGGTCGCACTGGCAGCCGATCAGGCCTCGGCCGTGCCGCGCCATGTTGTCGGCATCAACGGCGCCTTCCTGCCGATCCGCGGCAACGCCTTGTTTTCGCCGCTCGCCAAGGCGCTTTTTGCCAATCCCTTTTCGGCCTCGATGTTTTCGATGCTGGCGCGCGCCACACCGCTCGGCGGCAATCTGCTGACGGCCACCGGTTCATCAATCGACGAAGAGGGCAAGGCGATCTATCGCATGCTGCTTGCCTCGCCCGCCCATGTGCGGGGCGCACTCGGCATGATGGCCGCCTGGGATCTGACCCGGTTCGACGCAACGTTGCGCCGCCTGCCCTTCCCCATGACGCTGATCGCCGCCCGCGATGATCCGATGGTGCCGATCGCAAATTCCAGCCATGCAGCGCGACAAGCCCCAGGCAGTCGGCTGATCCTCACCGAGCGGGGCGGTCACCTCTTGCACGAATGCCGTGCAGCAGAGGTCGTCAAATGGCTCGACGAGGTAATGAGCGAACAGAAATCCAACGGAGCGGATGCAGCATGAACATCGCAGGCCGCTTTCCCAAACCGAAAACCCCACCCGCCGACAACAGGCCACACGCCGTCATCATCGGCGCAGGCGTCGGCGGGCTCACCACCGGAGCACTGCTGGGTGCCAGGGGCTATCGCGTCACGATCCTCGATCCACTCGATGAACCCGGCGGACGCGCCTATGCGCATCGGCAGGACGGCTTCACCTTCGATGCCGGCCCGACCATCATCACCGCCCCATGGCTCTTCGAAAACCTCTGGCGCGACTGCGGCGGCAGGCTGAGCGACGATGTGGACCTCCACCCCAACACGCCCTTCTATCGAGTGCGTTACGATGACGGTACGGTCTTCGACTATTCCGGCGACCGCGAGGCGATGGAAGCCCAGATCGCAAAAATCGAGCCGAAGGATGTCGCCGGATACCGCAGCTTCCTCGACGAAAGCCGCCGGATCTACGAGGTGGCCTTTGAGCAGCTCGCGCACAAGCCCTTTCATAGCCTGCTCTTCACGGCAAAGACGCTTGCCCGCCTCGTCCGCCTGGGCGGCTATCGCTCGGTCTATTCGGTGGTCTCAAAACACTTTCGCAGCGACAAGCTGCGGACCCTCTTCTCGTTTCATCCGCTGCTGATCGGCGGCAACCCGTTTTCCGCCACCTCCTTTTATTGCCTGATTGCCCATCTGGAGGGGAAGTACGGCGTGCATTACGCGGTGGGTGGAACGAACGCACTCGTGCGCGGCATCGCATCGCTGGTGACCCGCAATGGCGGCCGCATCCGGCTCCAGGAGACAGTCGTCGAGATCGAAACCGAAGGCAGCCGGGCAACCGGCGTCCGATTGGCGTCCGGCGAGCGGATAGCCGCAGACATCGTGGTCTCCAATGCCGATCCTGCCACCACCTACGGAGAACTGTTGAAGGCTCACCCCCGCCGCCGCTGGACCGACGCCAAGCTCGCCCGCGGCGACTATTCGATGAGCCTCTTCGTCTGGTATTTCGGCACCAGCCGCCGGTATGACGATGTCTTGCACCACAGCATTCTCTTCGGCCCGCGTTACAAGGGGCTGCTCGACGACATCTTCAGGAAGCACCGCCTGGCCGAGGACTTCAGCCTCTACCTGCATCGCCCGACAGCGAGCGACCCATCGCTGGCTCCGGCGGGCTGTGATGCCTTCTACGTCTTGAGCCCTGTCCCGAACCTCGCAAGTGGGACAGACTGGACAGAGACGGCCGAACATTACCGGCGCAAGATCGAAAAGCGGTTGGAAGAGACCGTCCTGCCGGATCTGTCGCACCACATCGTCACCTCCCGCATCGCCACGCCGATGGATTTCCGGGATCGTCTCCTGTCCTGGCAGGGGGCTGCGTTTGCGCTTGAGCCGAAGCTTTTCCAGAGCGCCTGGTTCCGTCCGCACAACAGGAGCGAAGAACTCGACAACCTCTTTCTCTGCGGCGCGGGCACCCATCCGGGAGCAGGCCTGCCCGGCGTCGTCTCCTCCGCTCGCATCGTCGCCGATCTCGTGCCCGACCCGGCCACCATCATGGCCGAAACCTGGGAAGCCCAGGCAAGGAGGAAAAGCCCATGATCGCGTCCGACTCGGCCCGGGAGCAGATGCTCGCCCGTCCCCTCGCCCGCCGCCCGATTTCGCTCAACTACGGCTTTTCCGGCGATTACGAGGATGAAAAGGTGTGTTCCGCCGCGATCCGACGTGGCTCGAAATCCTTTCATCTCGCGTCCTTGCTGCTGCCCGCCTCCACCCGTCAGGCGGCCCGAGCGCTCTATGCCTTCTGCCGCCATTCGGACGATCTGATCGATGACCCCAAAAGCGGCATGCCGGCTCTTCTCCGGCTAAGGCAGCGGCTGGACCTGATTTATGCCGGCGAGCCCGCCCCCTTTGCCTGCGACCGAGCCTTCGCCCGCGTTGTCCACGATCATGCAATCCCCAAGCCTGTCGTCGAGGCCCTGCTCGATGGCTTCGCCATGGATCTCGAAGGCCACCGCCACGAAACCATCGAGGACGTGAAGGCCTATGCAACCTGCGTGGCGTCGAGCGTCGGGTTGATGATGGCCTGCGTGATGGGCGTGCGCGACAGGGCTGCCCTTGCCCGCGCCGCAGATCTTGGCATTGCCATGCAGCTGACCAATATTGCCCGTGACGTCGGCGAGGATGCGAGAAACGGCAGGCTGTATCTGCCGCTCGAATGGCTCGAGGAACATGGGATCGATGGAGCAGCCTTTTTGCGCAACCCGCAACATAGCGAAGCATTGGGAGTGGTGGTTCAGCGTCTGCTCGACGAGGCATCCCGCCACTATCGGCTCGGCCATGCCGGCATTCGCTGCCTGCCGAAGTCCTGCCGACACGCGATCCGCACGGCTGCCCTCGTCTACGAGGCGATCGGCGAGGATATCGCGGCCAACGACTACGACAGCGTCTCGAGACGCGCGACCACCGGCCTTGGAAGGAAGATCGGCCTCATGATCAAGGCAAGAGGCGAGGACAGCAGATGGACGGCAACGGCGGTGCGCGATCTGCATGCCTCGACTGAAATCGTCGCACGGGATCTGGTCACCTTGAGCGGGGCCGCGCGGGACGCCGAGCCCGAGCAGCCAGCAGCCGCCTTGCAAGCGCCGAAGGACAATACGATCGGGCGGGTGACCGACATACTCCTGCGTCTTCACGCGGATGCCCGGGCAGAGGCCCGCGAACGCCGGCGCGCCGCGCGGGAAAGGGTGGCGACCCTTGCTTGAAAACTATTTCGGGATCATCGAAGCGATCTTTGTCTTCAGCCTGGCGATTGCCTTCTACGTCTGGCAGATGCGCGACCTGAAGAAAGAAAAGCTGAAGGCTGAGGCCCGCGCCCGTGAGGCGGAGCGAGAGGCCACAAAAGACTAACCCCGACGCGGCATCCGGAACGGCAACATCAGCTTGACCAAGGGCATGGCAAGCCGCCGACAGTCCAGCGTCTCATGCATCATCACGACCCGGTCGCCAGCGATTGCCGTCTCCACCAGCGAGCGTCGGTAAAAGGGCGTATCCTCATAGGCGCCGAGCAATTCAGGTGTCCTACCCTCGTCGCAGGCCACACCCCCACCCACACCCCAGAAGCCACGCTTCAGCAGTCGCCGCGCCGGTGGTTCGAAGTGGCTGACCGCGCCCCGGTCGGTGTAGACGAGGCCCGACCGTTTATTGTCCCCGTCCGCCAGCACTGAATCGTAAAGCAGCACCGTACGGCCGTCGGCCGTTGTGCCGCGTGCCCAGTCCCAGCCCTGGAAATCCTCTTCCAAGGGGCGGTTGCCATGGTTCATGTCGTGATAGCCGTCCCCGGACCAGCCGCCATCTTTCATGGCGTCGCAGGAAACGGTGACGCGGCCGCATGGCGCAACGGGCTTCCAGGCATGCCGGCCGGCGGCATCGAGCAGATATGTCTGATCCGCCAGGAACGATGGCGCGAGACGGATTTCCCCGCGCATGCGTTTCGGCAGCCACCGTTGCCCCGGCCAGGGCAGGAACACCTCATCGAAGGCGATGACGAAATCAGACCCGTCGAAACGCAGGGAACTCCCGCCGATCTGCAGGAAAGACTTGCCGCGATGCAGGTGACGCTGAGAGCGCTCCGTCATGGCCCAGGCATGTCCGTCCGGCCCATAGAGCGCGACATTGAAGGCCACATGGTTCTCCGGAGATTTCCGACCGGACCAGTGATAGTAGGGCGAAAAAACCGAGCCGATGAAGGCAATCACCGCGAAGGCGAAGCGCCCGCAGTCGCTCGTTCCGTCGACATACCACCAGTGATAGCCGCCGGCAGGAACCGTCTGGTCAAAGGCCGGTCCGCCATCAACCGTTCGGCCGCGAGCTTCCCCGATAGGGCCGCCATCGGCAGGCCCGGCCCCGGATGCACGCTGCCCCCCGCCAGATAGAGGCCCGGCACCGGCCCCTCCGACCCCGGCCGCGCGAACGACGCCATCCAGCCGTGAGAGGCCATCCCGTAAAGCGCCCCGCCCGTTCCCGGATAAAGGGTCGCGAAGCGGTCCGGCGTCGTGATGTCCGCCGCCTGGCTCATTGAGAGCGTCAGCCCGTTCAGCTCCAGACGGTGTTCCATGGTCTTCAGACATGCGCTGACCTCGCTTTCATGGAAACGGTGGCGATCGCCGTCCGCTGGCAGGTTCATCAGGGCGTAGATACGTTCAGGCCCCCCATGCCCAGCTGACAGCCGACCTGCGGCATCGCGATCCTGGGCACAGAGATAGACAGTCGGATCGGAGGGGGCTTCGCGACGTTTGAAGATCGCCTCGAATTCGCGCTCGTAATCATCGGAAAAGAAGACCGTGTGATGCGCGATCGGCACGCCGGAAGGTTCTGCGAGACTGCAAGACACGAGGGCGGACAACGACCGCTGCGCCTGAGCGCGAACTGGATCGGGAGGCGGGACACCGATCAATCTGGGAAGCGCTGCAACATCGCCATTGTAGATGATCTGCCGCGCATCGAGCTTGCGCCCCGTCCGGGTCACGACGCCTGATACAGCCCGCCTGGACGGATCGATGACGATTTCGCTGACGGCATCGCCATAGCGGAACTCCACGCCGAGCTCGACCGCCAAAGCTGCGAGCCGCTGCGCGAGTGCCCGGATGCCACCGTGCACCGTCCAGACACCCTCCTGCTCGACATGCGCGACAAGCATCAGCGTGGCGGGAGAAAGATAGGGCGACGAACCGCAATAGGTTGCGTACCGCCCGAAGAGCTGGCGAAGCCGGGCATCGGCGAAATAGCTACCGAGCGCAGACCAGAGTGTCGCGAATGGCTTGATCGCGAGAAGCGCTCCGGGACGGGCAAGGCCGATACGGCGCGAGAGCGAGACCGGGTTGGGTCTCGACGCATCGATGAAGCTGTCCTTCAACACCTCGAAAGTCCGGCGGCTATCCGCCGCAAACCGACGATAGCCTTCGGCCTCTTTCCGACCGGCAAAGTCGGCAATGGCGCGAGTGGTTTCCTGCGGCTCGGCATAGAGATCGAGCGCTGCCCCTCCGCGCCAATAGTGCCTCGCAATCACCGTGGACGGAACGAATGAGAGCTCATGGTCGATCGAGCGACCGGCGGCAGCGAACAGCGCGTCGAACACCCACTTCATGGTCAGCACGGTCGGCCCCGCATCGAAACCATGTCCAGCGACCTCGACGCGTCGCATCTTGCCGCCCGCTTCGGCCTGAGCCTCAAGGACAACAACGCGATATCCGGCAGCCGCCAGCCGCACTGCGGCAGCAAGGCCGGCCATGCCCGCCCCGATCACCGCAACGGTATCATCGGTTGCCATGGACAAGTTACTCTCCTTTGCCCGGTTGACATACAGTCCACATGTGTCAAGCTTGATTTACACATTATTCAGTTGTTCACAATTTACAACTACGCATTCCCTGGAGGTGAGCCTGATGGATTTCCCCGAGCGCATCGAAGCCGGCATGCAGCGCTCCCTGCGCTACGCAACGGCCAACGGATGTCCGCCGATCCTGGCGAAAGCCCTGAAACATGCGGTATTTCCTGGAGGCGCGCGCATCCGGCCGCGGCTCTGCCTGGCAGTCGCTGCCGCCTGCGGTGACCGCGAGCCGAATGCCGCCGACAGTGCTGCCGTGGCTATTGAGCTGCTGCATTGCGCGTCACTGGTGCATGACGACATGCCATGCTTCGACAACGCGATGACAAGGCGTGGCTCGCCCAGCGTGCATGCCCAGTTTGGCGAGGAGATCGCCCTGCTCGTCGGGGACGGCCTGATCATCGCCGCCTTCGAGACGGTCGCGCGAGAAACGCAACAGACTCCGCTTCTAACCGCGCCCTTGATCGCCACCATCGCCAATGCCGTAGGCAGCCCTTATGGCCTCGTCGCGGGTCAGGCCTGGGAGAGCGAGCCGGAAATCAACATCACCGCCTATCACCGTGCCAAGACAGCATCGCTCTTCAGCGGCGCGGTATCGACCGGCGCGATCGCCTCGGGCGGCAATCCACGCGAATGGCTGGTGCTGGCAGATGCACTCGGCGCAGCCTATCAGGTGGCAGACGACCTCTATGATGCCGTCGGGCAATCGGAGGCCGGCAAGCCAGCGGGTCAGGACAGCCGTAACGGCAAGCCCAATATCGTCGCCAGCATCGGCCTGGAGGCGGCACTCGCCCGCCTGAAGCGTCTGGTGGCAGAGGCTGTCGACAGCGTGCCGGACTGCCCCGGTGCCGATGCATTCCGCTCGATGATCCGCAACGAAGCGACACGGCTGATGCCGAAGACGCTCGCAACCAGCGCTGCGTGACGCCATGGATACCGGCGGCGGAAGAGGCTTGAAGGCCAGCCCGCCGATCGGCAACACCGTGGAGAACCCACGCCAGATGCCAGGCCTCCTCCGGTCACTATCGATCAGAATGCGGCTATGGCGAAACAGTCAGATCGGCTCACCCCGATTCCGTGCACTGGTCTCACGCCTGCCTCTTCTGCGGTTGGTCGCAAACGCGAAGGCGAACCAGCTTTTCCGACTGACAAGCGGTTTTGTACACACACAAATCCTGTCCGCCTGCGTGCAGCTTGGTCTCTTCGAGGCTCTCGACGGCAAGGCTCTTACCACCGTTCAGATGGCGACACGCTGCAACATGGCGCCAAATGCCATGCGGCGCTTGCTCGATCAGGCAAAACGGCTCGATCTTGTGATCAGCGCCGGACCCGATCTGTGGATGCTCTCCGACACCGGCACCGTCCTTGCCACGGATCGTGGGCTGCGCGAGATGATCAAGCATCATGATATGCTCTATCGGGATCTCACCGATGCCGCCGCCTTCTGGCGCGGCGATCTGCACGACACCGAACTCCGCCGCTACTGGGCCTATGTCCGGGGCAGCAATCCCGCCGAGATCGATAGCGAACTCGTCGCACCCTACTCGGCGCTGATGCGCGAAAGCCAGGCCATGCTGGCAGACTGCATTCTGGCAGCGCATGACTTCGGCAAATACCGATCAGTGCTCGACGTCGGAGGCGGCGAAGGAGCCTTTCTCGGTGCGCTCGGGGAACGTCATCCGCAGGTGAAGCTGGCTCTCTTCGATTTGCCCGCAGTCACCGACCTCGCCCTGCGCCATCTGCACGAACGCGGCATGCTAGACCGCTGCACGCTGTCTCCCGGCGATTTCACTTCGGATCCGCTACCGAGCGACCATGAGTGTGTGACGCTGGTCCGTATCCTCTGCGACCACGACGACGGTCGGGTCATCAAGATCCTGACCAATCTCCACCGGCACCTGTCGCCCGGAACGCGCCTGATCGTGGCTGAAGCCATGGCAGGTGACAGCGAAGGGGCGAATCTCGCCGCCATTTATTTCGGGACCTACTTCGCCGCCATGGGTTCCGGACGCTGCCGGTCATCCTTGGAAATCAGCGCCCTGCTGGGCCGCTGCGGGTTCCGGAACGCCAAGGCCGTGACGACAGGAAATCCTCTGCTGGCAACGCTTGTCATCGCACAACGGTGAATCATCGGTGACCTCACCCTTGCTCGGTGTAAATTTAGATTGACACTCAAGGGCGTAATCTTAATATGACATTTGGGAGCAGAAGGCATCCCGTGTCCGGGGAGGGCGCGACAATGCACAGCGCAGCCATCGTCTTCGAAAAACCAGGAATGCTAGCCGTCAGGCGATTGGCGCTGAATGCGCCCGAAGCGTCGGACGTGGTTGTGGAGTCCCGGTTCAGCGGCGTCTCCAGTGGGACTGAGAAGATGCTGTACGAAGGCACGATGCCCGCATTCCCCGGCATGCGTTATCCGCTCGTCCCAGGCTATGAAACTGTCGGCACCATCATCGAAGCCGGTGAAACCTCGGGGCGCGCTGTCGGCGATCAGGTCTTCGTACCGGGCGCAAATTGCTACGCAGATGCCGCAGGGCTTTTCGGCGCCAGTGCCGCACGGCTCGTGGTGCCGGGTGCCCGTACGGTCCGGACGAATTTTGAACAGGCTGAAGAAGCGGCACTTCTGGCACTCGCTGCAACCGCCCACCATGCGGTCTGTCGCTCGACACGCCCCGCATCACTCGTCATCGGCCACGGCGTCCTTGGACGTCTGATCGCCCGCATCATTGTCGCTACCGGACAGCCCGCACCGATCGTCTGGGAAACACGGGCAGCCCGTCGCACCGGCGCTAACGGTTATGTTGTTGCCGCGCCTGAGAGCGACAGCGATCAGCGCCACGACGTGATCATCGATGCAAGCGGTGACGCCGCAGTGATCGACAAGGCTATCGCGCAGCTCAATCGCCGGGGCGAACTTGTCCTGGCAGGCTTTTACGGCAGCCGCATCGACTTTGCCTTCCCGGCCGCCTTCATGAAGGAGGCCTCGATCGCCATCGCCGCCGAATTCAACTCGACCGACGTCGAGGCGGTTCTCGCTTTGATTGATGCTGGCAGCCTCTCGCTGGGCGGTCTTATCACCCATCATTCTGCCCCGTCCGATGCGGCTTCGGCCTACCGGACAGCATTCAACGACCCCGACTGCCTGAAAATGATTATCGACTGGAGGAAAGCCGCATGAGCCTCGACCTCGCACAGGACGGACTGGAGCGCCTGCAGGAAAACCTCCGCGAAGAAGCCGCCATCGAACCCGATGCCCCGGCCACCGGCAAAGTCACCAAGGACACGCAGATCATCGCGATCTACGGCAAAGGCGGCATCGGCAAGAGCTTCACGCTCGCCAATCTCTCCTACATGCTGGCCCAGCTCGGCAAGAAGGTCCTGCTGATCGGCTGCGACCCCAAGAGCGATACAACCTCGCTGCTTTTCGGCGGCCGCGCCTGCCCGACCATCATCCAGACGGCCTCCCGCCGCAAGGAAGCCGGCCAGGAAGTCTCGATCTCCGACGTCTGCTTCAAGCGTGACGGCGTCTTCGCCATGGAACTCGGCGGGCCGGAAGTCGGTCGCGGCTGCGGTGGACGCGGCATCATCCACGGCTTCGAGACACTGGAAAAGCTCGGCTTCCATGACTGGGATTTCGACTATGTCCTGCTCGACTTCCTCGGCGACGTGGTCTGCGGCGGCTTCGGCCTGCCGATCGCCCGTGACATGTGCCAGAAGGTGGTCGTCGTCGGCTCGAACGATCTGCAATCGCTCTATGTCGCCAACAATGTCTGTTCGGCGGTGAAATACTTCCGCAATCTTGGCGGCAATGTCGGCGTCGCCGGCCTCGTCATCAACAAGGACGATGGCACCGGTGAAGCCCAGGCCTTTGCGGACGCAGTTGGCATCCCGGTGCTGTCGGTGATTCCGGCCGACGACGACATCCGCCGCAAGAGCGCCAGCTACCAGATCATCGGCACGCATGAGAGCCATTGGGGACCGCTTTTCGAAGCGCTGTCCATCAACCTGGCCGAAGCGCCGCCGATCCTCCCCAAACCCCTCGATCAGGATGGCCTGCTCGGTCTCTTCGACGCCAGCGAAACAGGCGCCGATTACAAGCTCCAATCAGCCCTGCCGGAAGACATGTGCGCCACGGGCGCGCTGAAACGGCCGTCGCTGGAAGTCGTCTACGACAACGTGTGAGATCGGGTGAGCATTATGGATGACCTTCGCAAGGAATTCGAGCCGGACGACGCCAACGGGATCGCTCCCGTCGGCAACGATGCCGCCGTCCTTGCAGACGGCATGGCGGGTGAGGCATCCGGCATCGGCTGCCATGGCGGCGCAGAACTCTCCAAAGCGGCTGCCCGTGCGGCCGGCCAGGGCGAGTTGATGGATCGCTTCGAAGCCGACTACCCGAAGGGTCCACACGATCAGCCGCAATCCATGTGCCCGGCCTTCGGCTCGCTGCGCGTTGGCCTTCGCATGCGCCGCGTCTGTACGATCCTCTCGGGTTCTGCCTGCTGCGTCTACGGCCTGACCTTTACCTCGCATTTCTACGGCGCCAAGCGCTCCGTCGGCTATGTGCCCTTCAGCTCCGAGACCCTGGTCACCGGCAAGCTCTATGAGGATATCGTCGAGGCCGTGCACCAAATGGCGGATCCGGCCAAGTTCGATGCCGTCGTCGTGACGAACCTTTGCGTACCCACCGCCTCAGGCGTTCCGCTGAAAATGCTACCGCGCGAGATCGACGGCGTGCGCATTGTCGGCATCGACGTCCCAGGCTTCGGGGTCCCGACCCACGCGGAAGCCAAGGATGTGCTCTCCGGGGCCATGCTCGCCTATGCCCGTCAGGAAATCGGCGAAGGTCCGGTCCAGCGCCCGCGTGGCGGGTTGAAGGACAGGCCGACGGTCACCCTGCTCGGCGAAATGTTCCCCGTCGATCCGGTCGTCATAGGTGGCATGCTGGAGCCCATGGGCCTGGCCGCTGGCCCGACCGTTCCCGTCCGCGAATGGCGCGAGCTCTATTCCACTCTCGACTGCGCCGCTGTGGCCGCAATCCATCCCTTCTACACGGCGAGCATCCGCGAATTCCAGGCGGCCGGCCGCCCGATCGTCGGCTCGGCACCCGTCGGTGTCGACGGAACGGATGCCTGGCTGAAGGCGATCGGCGACAGCTGCAACGTCCCGGAGGCAAAGACCAGTATCAGCCGCAACGCGATGCGCGCCGCAATCAAGGCGGCCCTTGCCGAACACCGGATTAACGGCCGCATCACGCTCTCCGGCTATGAAGGCTCCGAACTCCTGGTTGCCCGACTGCTCGTCGAACTTGGTGCGGATCTTCGCTATGTCGGTACGGCCTGTCCGAAGACCCACTACAACAGCGAGGATGCCGAGTGGCTGTCCGCGCATGGTGTCGAGCTGCGCTTCCGCGCCTCGCTGGAGCAGGACCTCGCTGCCTTCCAGGAATTCAAGCCGGATCTCGCCATCGGCACGACACCCGTCGTTCAGAAGGCAAAGGAGGCAGCCACCCCTGCCCTCTACTTCACCAACCTGATTTCCGCCCGCCCGCTCATGGGTCCGGCCGGTGTCGCCTCGCTGCCAGCGGTCATCAATGCCGCGATCGGCAACAAGGACCGCTTCCTCGCCATGAACGCCTTCTTCGAGGGCGTCGGCAAAGGTGATGGCGCGGGTATCTGGGAAGATGTGCCAGAAGACCGCAGCGCCTATCGCAAGAAGTTCGCCGCCAAGGTCAAGCAGTCCCGCAACGCCGTCGACAATGGGGAGAGCGTCGGATGCTGATCCTCGACCACGACAGAGCCGGCGGCTACTGGGGCAGCGTCTATGCCTTCACCGCGATCAAGGGCCTGCAGGTGATCATCGACGGCCCTGTTGGCTGCGAGAACCTGCCCGTCACCTCCGTCCTTCACTATACGGACGCCCTGCCGCCGCATGAGCTGCCGATCGTCGTCTCCGGCCTGTCGGAAGACGAGCTTGGGCAGCACGGCACCGAAGGCGCCATGAAGCGGGCGCGTCTCGCGCTCGATCCGGATCTGCCGGCCGTCGTCGTCACCGGCTCGATCGCCGAAATGATCGGTGGTGGCGTGACCCCTGAAGGCTCCAACATCGTCCGCTTCCTGCCCCGCACCATCGACGAAGACCAGTGGCAGAGCGCCGACCGCGCGCTGAAATGGCTCTGGACCGAATTCGGCCCGAAGGGCGGCAAGGTGCCTGCACCGCGCCGGCGCCCCGAAGGCGCCAAGCCCCGCGTCAACATCATCGGCCCGATCTACGGCACCTACAACATGCCCTCGGATCTCGCCGAGATCCGCCGGCTGGTCGAGGGAATGGGCGCCGAAATCAACATGGTCTTTCCGCTGGGCAGCCATCTCGAAGACGTGCGCAAGCTCGCCGATGCCGATGCCAATATCTGCCTCTACCGCGAGTTCGGCCGTCTGCTCTGCGAAACGCTCGACCGTCCGTATCTGCAGGCGCCGATCGGCATCCATTCGACGACGGCCTTCCTGCGCGAACTCGGCGACATGCTCGGGCTCGATCCGGAACCCTTGATCCTGAAGGAAAAGCACACGACGCTGAAACCGCTCTGGGATCTCTGGCGCTCCGTCACCCAGGACTTCTTTGCGACCGCCAGCTTCGCGATCGTCGCAAACGAGACCTATGTGCGCGGCATCCGCAATTTCCTCGAGGAGGAAATGGGCCTGCCCTGCAACTTCGCGATCCCCCGCAAGGCCGGATCGAAGACCGACAACATCGAGGTCGCGGAGCTGACAGCCAAGAAGCCGCCGATGATCATGTTCGGTTCGTTCAACGAGCGCATGTACATGGCCGAGCGCGGTGCCCGCGGCAAGTTCGTGCAGCTCTCATATCCCGGAGCAATTGTTCGTCGCCATCCCGGCACGCCGGTCATGGGCTACTCGGGTGCGGCCTGGCTGATCCAGGAGGTCTGCAACGCGCTCTTCGACATGCTGTTCGACATCCTGCCGCGCGCCGGAGAACTCGACGCGATCGAGGCGACAACAGTACGTCCGCGCAGCGAGATGGCCTGGCAGTCCGATGCCCAGGCATCGCTCGAAACATTCATCGGCAACGAGCCCGTGCTTGTGCGCATCTCGGCCGCCAAGCGGCTGAGGGAAGCGGCGGAGCGTGAAGCGCGCCGGGCCGAAGACCAAGAAGTTACCCGCCATCATGTCGAGACGGCCGCCCGCCTTCAGGGAGCCTATGCATGAGCGAGGGAACGACACCCATCAACGGGACAACTGGAGGTGAAGCCATGATCACTGCAACCCGATCCGATCAGGACCTGCGTCGACATCGCGACCGCCAGTCCGAGCGCCAGAACATGCGACGTCTCTACCTGCTCCTTTATCCGCTGTGCCTGTGCGCCGCCTTGACGTCGAGGCTTGCAGGCCACGCCGAGGACGCGGCCGAGCGCCCCGACCAGTCGATTTTCGCTGAGGCTCGCTCCTCGGCCTACGCAGCTGCCGGTTACGCCTTCCACGCGTAACCCGATCCGTTTGCCGGTGTTCTCGACACCGGCAGAAACCCGGCAGGATCCTCGAGACCCTGCCGAAACCCCGCCGCGGGGGCGCCGCGGTGTTCGAGACTAGGAGGTGAATTTGATGGCTGAAACATCAAATGTTTCGCTTTCGGGTCTGACCGAAAGCGAAGCGCGCGAGGTCCATGGATTCTTCATCCAAGGCTTCATGATATTCACGGCGATTGCCATCGTCGCGCATATCTTGGTCTGGATGTGGCGTCCCTGGATCCCGGGTCCGGAAGGTTACAGCTCTCTCGAGGGCATTAACCAGACGGCTCTCACGCTTCTGCCGATGTTGACCTGAGGAGGACGCGATATGTGGAGAGTCTGGCTTATGTTCGACCCGCGCAAGGCGCTGGTTGCACTGTCCGTATTCCTGTTCACGCTTGCGATCCTGATCCACTTCATCCTGCTGAGCACGGAACGTTTCAACTGGCTGGAGGGCAAGCCCCTGACCACCAGTTCAATTGAGCATTCCATCTCTGAAGGTGTGGATCTCCGGCTCATCGGCTGAAGAACCAAGACGGCAGCGGGCGGCACTTAAGGTTTCGCCCGCAGCCAAACGGCATGACCCGACAACGCCGCCTGGCTGATCACCTCTGGAGGAAACGAACATGGCGCTGCTGAGTTTTGAACGCAAATATCGCGTACGAGGCGGGACGCTGCTCGGAGGCGATCTCTTCGATTTCTGGGTAGGCCCGTTTTATGTGGGCTTCTTCGGCGTCACGACGGCCTTCTTTGCCACACTCGGGACGGCACTCTTGATCTATGGCGCGGCCCTTGGCCCGACATGGAACATCTGGCAGATCTCGATTGCACCACCGGACCTGTCCTACGGCCTGGCACTTGCCCCGCTGAAGGAAGGCGGCCTCTGGCAGATCGTCACCGTCTGCGCGCTCGGTGCCTTCATATCCTGGGCACTGCGCGAAGTGGAAATCTGCCGCAAGCTCGGCATGGGCTACCACGTGCCCTTTGCATTCTCTTTCGCGATCTTCGCTTATGCGACGCTCGTCGTCTTCCGCCCGCTGTTGCTCGGCGCCTGGGGTCATGGCTTTCCCTACGGCATCTTCAGCCATCTGGATTGGGTGTCGAACGTCGGCTACCAGTACCTGCATTTCCATTACAATCCGGCGCATATGATCGCGGTGACCTTCTTCTTCACCACGACGCTCGCGCTCTCCCTGCATGGCGGCCTCATCCTGTCGGCTGCCAATCCAGGTGCGTCGATCACCGAAGCCGGCAAGCAGGCCGAGGTGAAGACGCCGGAATACGAAGACACATTCTTCCGCGACATCATTGGCTACTCGATCGGCACGCTGGGCATCCACCGCCTGGGCCTGTTTCTCGCGCTCGACGCGGGCTTCTGGAGCGCCGTCTGCATCGTCATCAGCGGACCGTTCTGGAATCAGGGCTGGCCGCAATGGTGGAACTGGTGGCTGACGCTGCCGATCTGGAACTGAGGGGGACCGGACCATGTTCTTATTAGCGCAGTATCAAAACATCATTACGCCGATCCAGGTCAGCGGTCCGCTGGAAGAGGGTATGCCCCTTCCCGCCGGCGACAGCCCACGCGCTGGTAAACCAATGCTGGTGCAGCTGTTCGGCATGATCGGCAACGCCCAGATCGGACCGATCTATCTCGGCTATCTCGGCACGCTCTCGCTGGTCTTCGGCTTCATCGCCTTCGAGATCATCGGCCTCAACATGCTGGCCTCGGTCGGCTGGGACCCCATCCAGTTCGTTCGCCAGCTCTTCTGGCTGGGGCTTGAACCACCACCGGCAAAGTATGGCCTCAAGGTCCTGCCGCCACTGGCGGAAGGTGGCTGGTGGCTGATTGCCGGCTTCTTCCTGACGACATCGATCCTTCTGTGGTGGGTGCGCGTTTATCGCCGGGCACGCCAGCTGGAAATGGGCACGCATGTCGCCTGGGCTTTCGCCGCCGCGATCTGGCTCTTCCTCGTGCTCGGCTTCATCCGTCCGCTCCTGATGGGCAATTTCTCGGAAGCCGTGCCCTTCGGCATCTTCCCGCATCTCGACTGGACGGCCGCTTTCTCGATCCGTTACGGCAATCTCTACTACAATCCGTTCCACTGCCTCTCGATCGTCTTCCTCTATGGCTCGGTCCTGCTGTTCGCCATGCATGGCGCAACGATCCTCGCCGTCGGCAAATACGGCGGTGAACGCGAGCTCGAGCAGATCACCGATCGCGGCACGGCCTCCGAACGCGCAGCCCTCTTCTGGAGATGGACCATGGGCTTCAACGCCACGATGGAGTCGATCCACCGCTGGGCCTGGTGGTTTGCCATTCTGACCCCGATGACCGGCGGCATCGGCATCCTGCTGACAGGGACGGTCGTCGACAACTGGTACCTCTGGGGCATCAACCACGGGATCGTGTCCCCGCTGCCGGGCTATCCCGGCGTCGTTGACCCGGCGCGTTGAGGAGCAGGAAAATGAGACTTTGGATTCCATTTGCTGCCTCTGCCGGAGCGTTGCTGGCCATTGCCAGCTTCGTCGGCGCCGGCTGGGATGCCCCGCCGGTTGAGCGAACAGATCGGTTTTCGCGGCACCGGCATGTATGTCCACCGCGACGTCGAAAACCAGGAAGCGCTGAAGCTGGCAAACGTCGTGCCTCCCGCGCCCTGGGAAGCCGATCCCGCAGGTGACAAGGCACGCGATCTCTATGAAAACGTGCAGATCCTCGGCGATCTCTCCGACGACCAGTTCAACCAGTTCATGGCATCGATCACAGAATGGATCGCACCGGAAGCCGGCTGCAACTACTGCCATAACCCGGAAAACCTCGCCTGACGACAGCAAGTACACCAAGGTTGTCGCGCGCCGGATGATCCAGATGACCCAGGCCATCAATGTCGACTGGCAGAGCCATGTCGGCCAGGTCGGCGCCACCTGCTACACCTGTCACCGCGGCCAGGCGATCCCGGTCAACTATTGGTACGAGGATCTGGAGCCCAAGCCGGCCGGCGGCATGACCCAGAACCGTGCCGGCCAGAACGTCGTCGCCAAGTTCGGCGGCAACTCTTCGCTGCCGCAGAATGTCCTGAAAGACTATCTGCTGGATGCCAAGCCGATCCGCGTGCACTCCAACACCGCCCTGCCCACCGGTACCAATCCGGCAGGTACCAAGGAGACGGAAGCCACCTGGTCGCTGATGATGCACATGTCCGAGTCTCTCGGCGTGAACTGCACGACCTGCCACAACTCTCGTGCCTTCAACGCCTGGGACGAAAGCCCGCCGCAGCGCGTGACCGCCTGGCACGGGATCCGCATGGTGCGCGACGTCAATGCCAACTACATGGTCGGCCTGACGCCCGTCTTCCCTGACACCCGCAAGGGCCCCGAGGGTGATGTCTTCAAGGTCGGCTGCGGCACCTGCCATGCCGGCGTGCAGAAGCCGCTCTATGGCACCTCGATGCTCCAGGACTATGTTGACTCCCTCGCCAAGAAGGGCCCGATCACGGTACCGGACTTCACCACCTATCAGCCGGGCGTGACGCAACGGATGGCACCAGCGGAACAGAGCAGCGCTCTGCCGCTCGCAGCACCAAAGTCCGAGACGGCGGCCGTTCTGCTGCCACCATCATCCCCGCCGACTGCCAGCGATTGACCGCCTCCCAAGGCGGGCCGCATGAGGAAGCGGAGCTCTCGGGCTCCCTTTCTTTTTGCGCTTCTTTTTTCCCGGCCGCTTGTTCCACCACAGCAAACGCAGTCCGCATCGGTAACCTCCAGGCTACCGATGCGGACTTGTTTCATATGCGGAGAATGAGGGGGATAGGTCTCTATCAGGCCGCTTCGGCGAAGCTGAGCCCGGGAAAGCGTTGCAGATAGATGCGGAACCAGGGCGTGAAATCCTGAGGACGCTCACGCACCTCCCGAAGCAACTCGCCAGGAGCGATCCAGCGCACTTCATCCACCTCGTCGGCGACGGGCTCCACCAGAAGTGTCCGACTGTCGACCTGTGCGCTGAACAGGGTGACCCGTTCGTGCTCCTTCAAACCCTCACCGACATCAGCCGCATATTCGACGGTCTGATGGCGTGTCAGCGGCAGGGTAAAGCCGAGTTCCTCGGTGAGGCGACGCTCGGCGCAGTGTTCGACGGTTTCGTCCCAGTGGGGATGTGTACAGCACGTATTGGCCCAGAGACCGGCGCAGTGATACTTGCTGGCTGCCCGCTTCTGGATCAGCAGCAGATCGCCGTCAAAGACGAAAACCGAGACGGCAAGATGCAACTGCCCGTCGAGATGCGCCTGCATCTTCTCGATCGGAAAAAGCGATCCGTCACCGGCGATCGCCGGGATGTAAATGCTTTCGGTCATCCTGTCCGGTTCCACAGAGATCCTGAGCCTGCCGATAAGGGTTTTACCCCGTTTAGGCAACCGCCCGCGCCAGCGCGCATTTCGACCATAGCGAACAGAGCGCCTCGGCCAGATGGTCGATGTCGGCATCGCTGTGCAGCGGGGTTGGCGTGATCCTCAGCCGTTCCTTGCCGACGGCGACCGTCGGATAGTTGATCGGCTGCACATAGATGCCGAAATCGTCGAGCAATACGTCCGAGATCCATTTGCACTTCGCCGCATTGCCGACCATGACCGGCACGATGTGGCTCGGATTGTGCATATGCGGAATTCCGCGGACGTCGAGCGCCCGCCGCACCTTGGCGACGGTCGCCTGATGCATGTGGCGCTCGAAGCTGCTTTCCTTCAGATGACGGATCGACGCAGTGGCCCCTGCGGCAAGCGCCGGCGGGATCGCGGTCGTGAAGATGAAGCCAGAGGCAAACGAGCGCACGAAGTCGACGAGCACGGCCGGGCCGGTGATGTAACCGCCCATGACGCCGAACGCCTTGCCGAGCGTGCCCTCGATGACCGTCAGACGGTCCATCAGGCCTTCGCGCTCGGCAACACCGCCACCGCGCGGACCGTACATGCCAACAGCATGGACCTCGTCGAGATAGGTGATCGCGCCGAACTGGTCGGCAACGTCACAGATCTCCTTGATCGGTGAGATGTCGCCATCCATCGAATAAACGCTCTCGAACGCGACCAGCTTCGGCGCTGCCGGATCGTCGGCCGCCATCAGCTCGCGCAGATGTTTATAGTCATTGTGGCGGAACTGCCGCTTGATGCAGCGGGAATGACGGATGCCTTCGATCATCGAGGCGTGATTGAGCGAGTCTGAATAGCAGATGATCCCGGGGATCTTCGAGAGAAGCGTTCCAAGCGCTGCCCAGTTGGACACGTAACCCGATGTGAAAATCAGCGCGCCTTCCTTGCCATGCAGATCCGCCAGCTCCTGCTCGAGCAGGACGTGATAGTGGTTGGTACCGGAGATGTTGCGCGTGCCGCCGGCACCTGCGCCGCACTTGCGCACAACCTCGATCATTCGTTCAGTCACGAGCGGGTTCTGGCCCATGCCGAGATAATCGTTCGAGCACCAGACGGTGACCTCGCGGGCCGTTCCGTCACCATTGTGAAACGCGGCTTTCGGAAAGGCCGAGCACTGACGCTCCAGATCCGCGAATACGCGGTAGTTGCCGGCAGTGTGCAGGCCGGCGAGCGCCTCTTCCATGTGCTGGAAAACAGTCATCAGTCTTTCCTCTTCCCGATCGTGTCTTGTGCAATTGCTGTCCAGGAGGGGTGCGGCACAGACACAGGCCCAGCCTCCTTGAGTGCGGAAACGCCGTCCGCCGAAGGGCGAATGACGAGGTTTGCCCGTTCCTGCCTTGCCATCGCCCAGCGCCACAGCGCCGTGTCGGAAACAGGAAGCACGAGAACAAGGTGTTCGATGATGGCAAGTGCCATGAAGGTCGCCAGCAGCGTGTGGCCGACGACGGAATGCGCCTGGGTCGCGCGGTTTGCCCCCACGACGAGGACAGCGAACAGGCCTGCAGCGATCGCCAGAAAGACCGGAAACAGCGGCGTCATCCGGTCTGTCTTGAAGTAGCTCTTCAGGTGCCGGATGCCTTTCGGCATCAACTCGCTGACGGCATGCGGCGCGCCCAGGAAAATGACGAGCTTGGCCGAGATCCGCATGCCCCAGAGCAGTCCGAAGGCGGCGAGCCCGAAGAGATTGACCGATCCTTGAAGCGACAGCCAAAGTGCGATTGCGGTGACGAGAATGGCGATCTCATGATCACTCACTGCCTCCCAGGCAGCCCGGAAACGACGAAAGCCGGTGAGATCCGGAGGGCACTCACCTGTGCGCCGACCTGTCAGGATCCCTGTCAGGAAGGCAGCTTCGTGCCAGGCCCAGACGAGCAGGGCACCAAAGAAACCGGCATAGGATCCAAGCACCGTCGGTTCGCGGGCGCCGTAGAGCATCAAGACAAAGCCGAATGCTCCGACGATGGTCATCAGACCCATCAGAACAAGGCCCCTGCCCCGCGGGCCGTCGGAACGGTTGACCATGGCCAGCACCAGCCCGGTCGAAAGCCACCATACGGAGATGGCGACCAGAACGACAGCGAGCGGGTGCGTGAAGGTCATGGCAATCTCCTTACCAGACCGGCTGAAGGCGGGACGTGGCAGGGATGGCGTTCGACTTCGTCGGGATGACATACATCCTGATAAAATTGACCACTGCCGCAGCCGACCAGAAGCCCTTGGCGATGCGGCCGGAAATCCCGCCCTTGGCATCGGCTGCCATGACACGGCGATTGATCCGCTCCATTCGGCGGAAGCCTTCATGCAGGGCCGGATTGTCGAGATCGAGCACGAGCGGGAAGCACTGGCGCGAGATCTCGCTCGTCAGCCGGAAAACCTTCATGTCGTAATCGTCGATGTCGACGCCGAGCCCCTTGTGGAAGGCTGGCCGCATGTGATCGCGCACATACATGGTCGCAAAGACGGCGAGCAGGAAGAACTTGATCCAGTACTTGTTCATCCCCTCCATCAGCCGCTTGTCGGAGCGGATGATCAGCGAGAAGGCCTCGCCATGGGAGAACTCGTCATTGCACCACTCGCGAAACCACTTGAAGATCGGGTGGAAGCGCTTGTCCGGATGCTTTTCGAGATGCCGGAAGATGGTGATGTAGCGGGCATAGCCGATCTTCTCGGACAGATAGGTCGCGTAGTAGATGAACTTTGGCTTGAAGAAGGTGTATTTCTTGGCCTTCGCTAGGAAACCCATGTTCACGCCGATGCCGAATTCCTTCAGCGCATCATTGATGAAACCAGCATGGCGGGACTCGTCGCGGCTCATATAACCGAAGAGCTCGCAAATCTCCTGGTTCTTGCCGCGCCGCTTCATCTCCTTGTAGAGTACGCAGCCCGAGAATTCGGAAGTGAGCGAAGAGACGAGGAAGTCGATGAACTCCTCGCGAAGGTCGTCCGGCAGGGCATCGATATCGATATCGTCCCACTGTTCATTGCGCTTGAAGTGGCCGCGGTTCGGGTCGCTCTTCATCTGCGCGATCAGGACATCCCATTCGGCCCGGACAGGCTCGACATTGATCTTGTCCATCTCTTCGAAATCGGTGGTGTAGAAGCGTGGTGTCAGCATCGTGGAGACGAGCGCGCTGCGGGTCGTGTCGCTGACCCCGGCCATGCGCTCCTCGACGGTCGGCTCGTGATCGGAAAGATCAACCGGCGAAACATGGTTATTCATGACAGTGCCCTCTCCGTGAAGCTGAATTCGCACAATTCCATCATATCCAGGTCGCCGGTGGCGCGGATCCAGGCCCGCTCCAGCGCGCCGGCCCGGGTGATGGTTGCCTTGCGGCGGAAATTCTGGCTGGAGCCATAGGGGATCTGGACCGGTGCGCCGTGCACGAGCACTTCATCACCCGGATGGACGACCACCCCGTTGTCGAACCTCAGATGCGCACCGAGCGCCTCGAAGGTGTTGTTGATCTCGACGGTACAATCGACCGTCTCCTTCCGTCGCATCAAGGCAAAGACCGGGTTCATTGGCTTTCTCCTCCCTGTGAGCCCAGAAGGGCTTCGAATGCGGCCACGTTGTCGCGGCCAAAGGCATCGAGATAAATCCGCTCGCCGGTGCCCGTGTCGGACAGGCTGACGGAACCGGCCTCCCACTTGATCAGCCGGTAAGGTGTGTCGAACGGTACTTTGGCCACCTGGCGCATGCGCTCGAACGCCCGGAGCGAACCGCGCACGAAGCCGCCTGCCTGCGGGCCGTAGCTCGCGATCTCCTGGCCGGTCGCGGCATCGGTGACGACGACGAAATCGGAACTGCTCCGTGTGATCATCAGGTCACGAATACCGACCGGTGCACCCTGCTGCTGCGTGACGAGGCCAAGCCCCGTCGTCTTGCCGAAGACAATTGCGCCCGCCGTAAAGGCGAGAAGACCGACAAGACCGAAAAACAAGCCACGGGGCACACGATTTGGCGTCTTGCCCTTGCGGTCTGCCCAGTAGCCGAGATGCGAAGCCGATCCCATGACGCGCTCCTATTCGGCGGCGACGACGGAAGGCGGCATTGCGCTTCCGGCTGTCTCTTGCACGATGATCCGCGGCTGTTCGGCCCGCGCACCGCGATACTGGCCGATCGCAGCCGACAGCATATTGGCCACCTTTGTCGCGTCGGGCAGGTAGATCAGGCTCGGCTCCGGCTTAGCGAAGCGGAAGCCGCGCACATGCGGCCACTGGATGAGCCAGGAAAGGCGCTGTTCCGGCACAAGCGCGATCGCGATCAATCCGGCTTTCTCACCGATCCGGGCGAGCGACACGCTGTCGATCTGGCGGAAGGGGAGATTGAGCGTCATCGAGATCGCAACGCCGAAGCGCATCACGATGCGCTCCGTGGTGATCGTGTAGAGGGTCGTCTTCTTACGGGAAATGGAAAACAGCTCGATCATGCCAAAAATCAAATTTAAGGTCGGTCAGAACAGCGACCGAGAAGAGGATGCCGCCCGCCGGATGGCCGTCCGAAAGACCGGCCGCAATCGCCCAGCTGGCAAGGATCAGGAAATAGCCAACGATCCAGCGCACTTTCAGCAGATGGCGAGCGACCAGGGCAGACGATGGCCGCCCTTGCCACAGGATGACCTCGCCGGCCGGAGGCACGCCGGGAAGACCCGGCAGCGGCTCGATTTCATGCTCACGGGTGACGAACTGTTTCACAGCAGTGGCTCCTGACGAAAGCGATCCGCATAGAGGAGCCCAGCGCCGAAATAGGCGGCGATCTTGTCTTCCTCGAGCAGGGTCACGAGTTCGGGCCGAGCGGTGGCCGGGACATCCGCGAACTGTGCTGCCATCACCGCATGCACATAGAGATGCCGGACATTGCCGCGGCCCGTGCCGAAGACGACGAAGTTGTTGGGCAGAAGCACGGTGCGCCCGCCTTCCCCAAGTTCGACTTCGTAGTAGCGGATGAGATGTTCGGCCCGGTCGACCCAGATGTCCTTGACGGTTCCTGCCACCTGACGGTCACAGCCGAGGACGGAAAGCCCGCGGGGATCGGTGGCACCTTGTGCGAGACCGAAACCCTCAGCCACACGCATCGGCACGATACGGGCGTCGCCATGGGCCGTTACGTCAGGCTTGTCGGAACGTTCGGCCCAGGAGCCAGGACCGATGCCCGCGAGCAGCGGATTGCCGACCGGCTCGATCGGATAACCAGGTGCCGGTGCAATGCGGCGGCTGGAGAACGTGCGCTCGTCGCGCTTGAAATCCGGAACCTGCTTGATGCCCTGGCCATGCGGCAGGAGGAAGGTCTTCTTTGGCGGCACGAAGAGCCAGGGGCTCTTGTTGTAGCGGCCCGTGACATCCTCTTCGAGCGGATAGCCCTCGCGACGGTCTTCCTGACGCAGATACCAGATCAGCCCTGCAAAGAAGAGCCAGAACGCATAAAGCACCACTTGTGCAACATCGATATTCCCAACCAACGACCCGGTCATATCAGACCCTCCCGTGTAAAGCGCATCCGCCGGCGGTCAGCCGGGCAGCTCCGCCAGTCCAAAACGCATGTCTTGCAGATAGTCCCTCTGATAGCGCCGGCCGGTGAGCGGACCCAGGACCGCCAGGCACAGGAAGAGGAGAATGATTTCAAAGGTGTAGACGACCAAATACCCAGCAGCCGGGGTCATCATGGCCTCGCCCAGCGAGCCGTTGAGCGCCAGCGCATTGATCGTGTTCTTGATCACGCCACCGGCCAGCATGCTGGCGCCGATCGCGGTCGCCTGCACGGCACCCCAGGCGCCGACGACAAGGCCACTGTCCGAGCGCTCGGCAATGCCGATGGCAGCCAGCATCGTACCGACGGCGAATAACCCGCCGCCCAGACCGATACCGAAGGCACCGAGATGGAAGAGCGCGTTGAAACCGAGAGGCGAGGCGAAGATGACAGCCAGGAAGGCGCCAAGACCGATGAGCAAGCCCCGCGCCGCAACCCGGTAGATTTGCGCGCCATGCTGCAGGCTGTGGGCTGCCCAGGCAAAGCCGATCATGGTTCCGAAGGCCCAGAGACCCGTCAGGCGCGTCGTCTCGCCGACGGACAGGCCGAGGATTTCACCGCCATAGGGCTCGAGCAGGATGTCCTGCATCGAAAAGGCCGCTGATCCGATGGCGACCGCCAGCAGAAGCCGCATGACGCCGGGCGCGCTGCGATAGTCTTCAAGCGCGTCGAAGAAGCTCGACAGATCCCGGTCAACCGCCGTGCGGCGCACATCGCGCGCCTCCTGCTTCCAGATGGCGATGACATTGATGATGATGGTGAGCAGCGCCGTGCCCTGGATGACCTGAATCAGCACCTTCGGCGAGAAACCGACCAGGAAGACACTGTAGAAGGCTGGAGGCGCCCGATCATGCCGGCGAGCAGCATGAAGTAGAGGAGTGCCACGACCCGCGGACGCTTTTCCTCCGGCACGAGATCACTGGCGAGCGCCAGGCCAGCCGTCTGCGACATATGCATGCCGAAGCCGGTCAAGATGAAGGCGAGGCTAGCACCTGCAGCGCCAGCCCAATCGGGGCCAAGCGTTTGCGATTCCAGAAGAAGAAGGGCAAAGGGCATGATCGCCAGGCCGCCGAACTGCAGCAGGCTGCCGAGCCAGACATAGGGCACGCGGCGCCAGCCGAGCACCGATTTATAGGTGTCCGAGCGGAAGCCGAAGAGCAGCCGCAGCGGAGCGGCGAGAACCGGAATGGCGACGACCGCCGAGACGAGTGCAACGGAAACGCCGAGTTCGACGATCAGCACGCGGTTCAATGTCCCGGTCAGGAGAACGAGCACGCAACCGGCGGAAACCTGGAACAACGAAAGACGCAGCAGCCTCGACAGGGGCATCTCAGCCGACGCCGCATCCGCAAACGGCATGAAGCGCGTTCCCAGCTTCTGCCAGAACGAGATCATTTTGCGGTTGGCGGCAGCGATCGTCATGACCGGATCACCTCCATGGCTTGCGAGGTGTAGAAGCCGACGCCGACCTTGTGGCTGCGACCGGCCTGCCAGTGGGCAAACTCCGGATGGCTGATCATCTGTGCGACAAGCCGCGCCGGATCGACCGGATAGATCGCCGGTGCGCGATTGCCACGCGGGAAAACCTTCCCCGCAGCTAGCATGGCCCGCAGCAGGCGCGATCCCGGTGCCAGCGTGAAGATCATCTGCCGCGAGGTGCGCTCGGCCAGGGTGTGAAGCACGCGAACGGCGTCTGCCGGGCGGTAATGGATCAGCACATCCATCGCGACAACAGCATCGAAGCGACCGTGACGCGGATCGAGCATGTCGCCGCTGTGGAAGGTGACCGAACCCTTGAAACGACCATGGGAGGCTTCGAGGTCGTGAGCCCGTTGGCGGGCATGGGCGATCATTTGCGCCGAGAGATCGATGCCAACGACGTCTGCACCGCGCGCGATGAGTTCGAAGGACAGAACGCCGGAACCGCAGCCGGCATCGAGGATGCGCCAGCCGGTGAGATCCTGCGGCAGCCACGAAGCCAGCGTACCACGCATCTCTTCACGGCCTTTCCGGACCGTGGCGCGGATGCCGCTCACCGGCTGGTCGCCGGTCAGCCGCTTCCAGGCATCGAGCGCGGTGCGGTCAAAGTAGTGCTCGATCTCGCCTGTGCGTCTGATGTAATCGGCCTGGCTCATGACAACCTCACTCGAAGCCGAGAAATTCGAAGATTTCCCGGTCCTTCATCGGTTCGGCTTCAAGCGCCGGCGTACCCGCCCAGAGCCGCTCGGCAAGCTGCATGTATTCCTTCTGGATGCCCAGGATCTCCGGGCTGTCACCCATTTCGAACAGCGTGCTCTTCTTCAGGCGGCTAAGCCGCACATGGTCACTATCCGGCACATGGGCGAGGCGCTTGAGTCCGATCGCATCATTGTAGCGGTCGATCTGGTCCGTCTCGCGCGAGCGGTTGGCGATCACGCCGCCAAGGCGCACGTCATAGTTCTTCGACTTCGCCTTGATGGCAGCAACGATGCGGTTCATCGCGAAGATGGAATCAAAGTCATTGGCGGCAACGATGACCGCGCGTTCGGCATGCTGGAGTGGCGAAGCGAAACCACCACAGACCACGTCGCCGAGAACGTCGAAGATGACCACATCGGTGTCGTCGAGCAGGTGGTGCTCCTTCAGGAGCTTGACCGTCTGGCCGACGACATAGCCGCCGCAGCCGGTACCTGCCGGCGGACCGCCCGCCTCGATGCACTGCACGCCGTTGTAACCTTCGACCATATAGTCTTCCGGGCGGAGTTCTTCTGAATGGAAATCGACCTTTTCGAGAACGTCGATGACGGTCGGGATGAGACTCTTGGTCAGCGTGAAGGTGGAATCATGCTTCGGATCGCAGCCGATCTGCAGCACGCGCTTGCCGATCTTGGAAAAGGCGACCGAGAGGTTGGACGAGGTCGTCGATTTGCCGATCCCGCCCTTGCCATAAATGGCGAAGACCTTTGCGCCGTCGATTTCCATGGTCGGGTCGAGATGAACCTGCACGCTGCCCTCGCCATCGGCCCTCTCCCGGAGCTTCTCGGCGATGCGCGCCTCGCGTTCGGCGATCTTGCCATGGGTGTAGATGTTCATTGGGCAGCCTCCCTGACCAGCCCCTCGAGACGGTCTTCCAATTCTTCTCCGGCCTGTTTCAAGGCGGCGAGCGTGTCTGCATCCGGCTGCCAGTAATTGCGCTCATGCGCTTCGATCAGCCGGTTGGCGACGCGGGCGGCCGAGGCCGGATTGAGCGTCGCAAGCCGTTCGCGCATGGCAGCGTCGAGCACGAAGGTTTCGGTGATCTGCTGATAGACCCAAGGATCCACATCGCCTGTCGTCGCCGACCAGCCGAAGGTATTGGTCACCTGCGTCTCGATATTGCGCACACCCTCATAGCCATGCTTCAGCATGCCTTCGAACCACTTCGGATTCAGCGTGCGTGTGCGTGTCTCAAGTGCCACCTGCTCGCCGAGGGTACGAACACGTCCGTCGCCCTGAGTCTGGTCGGAGATGAAGACCGGCAGCGTCGCGCCACCCTTGGCCCGCGTGACCGCCTTGGTCAGGCCGCCCAGCGTGTCGAAATAGTTTTCGATGGTGGTCACGCCGATCTCGACGGAATCGAGGTTCTGGTAGGCCATGTCGACCTGACCGATCATGGCATCGAAGACTTCGGCCTGGTGGCTGGTCTTGCCGCGACGGTTGATCGCGAAGCTCTTGCGATTGCTATAGGTCTGGGCGATTTCGTCATCATCGCTCCAGGACGACGATGCGACCAGCATGTTGACGTTTGAGCCATAGGCGCCATCGGCATTCGAAAAGACCCGGTAGGCGGCAGCTTCGAGATCGCAGCCATGGCTCTCGCAATAGGAAAGCGCATGCTTACGGATGAAGTTCATCTCGACCGGCTCGTCGGCCATAGCGGCGAGATAGCTCGCCTCGGCCAGCATGCTCGCCTGGATCGGCAGAAGATCGCGGAAGATGCCCGACAGCGTCATGACCGCATCGATGCGCGGACGCTTCAGCTCCTCGAGCGGGATCAGCACGGCACCGCAGACGCGGTTGTAGGCATCGAGTTTCGGGCGGGCGCCCATCAGCGCCATGGCCTGGGCAAGCGGCGCGCCACCGGTCTTCAGATTGTCAGTGCCCCAGAGAACCACAGCCACCGTTTCGGGCAGGCGCCCATCCGTGGCGAGATAACGCTCGAGGATTTTCGCCGCCTGGCGCTCGCCGTCCTGGACAGCGAAGGCGCTCGGAATACCGAAGGGATCGAAACCATGGATGTTGCGACCGGTCGGCAGGAGTTCGGGCGTGCGCAGCAGGTCACCGGATGGCGAGGGAAGCACATAACGACCATCGAGAGCCCGTATCAGGCCGTCGATTTCGCCGTTCTGCGCGAGCTCGCGGTTCATCGCAACCAGCTTGTCCACACTCTCCTTGAGCTCGGCATCCGCATCCTTCGTCATCCGCGCGACGGTGGCGAGGTCATTCTTCGCGATGGCACCCAGCAATTCGACCTGCCGCCCATGACGGCTGATCGACGGCATGTTGGTCGCGACATGCTCCAGCATTTCCAACCGTTCGGCTTCGTCCATGCCGCGGCCAGCAATGTGCAGGCCGTGTGGGATCAGCGCATATTCAACCTCGGCCACCTCGGCGACCAGCTTCTGGATGACATCGGCCTCGGCGAGCCCCAGCGTATCCTTGCCAAGCTCGAGCTGTCCGGCCTGAACCTGTACCAGCTGGAACAGCCGCTCACGCTCAACCAGAGCTTCCGGAGCCGCAGCACGGTGACGATCAAGGCTTCCCTTGAGGTCGCTCAATCCCTTGTAAAGCCCCGAATGGGTGATCGGTGGCGTGAGGTAAGAAACGAGAGTCGCCGCAGACCGGCGCTTGGCGATCGTACCTTCCGACGGATTGTTGGCCGCATAGAGATAGAAATTCGGCAGTGCGCCCAGCAACCGGTCCGGCCAGCAGTCGCCCGCCAGACCAACCTGCTTGCCCGGCATGAATTCGAGCGCCCCATGGGTGCCGAAATGCAGCACGGCATCGGCCTGGTAGGTCTCGCGCAGATAGCGGTAATAGGCGGCAAAGGCATGGTTCGGCGCAAAGCCGCCCTCGAACAGCAAGCGCATCGGATCACCTTCGTAGCCGAAGGGTGGCTGGATCCCGAGCAGCAGCTTGCCGAACTGACGGCCGAGCACGAAGAGGCCGCGACCATTGCTGAGCACGCGTCCAGGTGCTGGGCCCCATTGCTTTTCGATGTCCGCCAGATGCAATTCGCCGCGCACATGCTGGTCGGCGGGAATGACCACATGGACATTCGCCTCGGTGCCGTAGAGTGGCGCATTGCCTTCAAGGATGGAGACCTTCAAGGCCTCGGCATCCTCCGGCAATTCGACGTCATAACCCTCCGCCTTCAGGCGGCGCATGGTTTCAAAGAGGCTCTCGAAAACCGAGAGATAGGCAGCCGTGCCAATGCTGCCGCTGTTCGGCGGATAGTTGAACATGGTGATCGCAACGCGGCGCTCGAAACGTGTCTTGCGCCGCAAATCGACCATGGCGGTGAGCCGGTCAGCCAGGAGGGTTACCCGCTCGGAATCCGGCTGCATGCAGGAGCGACCCGACGGGCAGGCACTGAGTTCGCGCGAGCAGATACAGGGTTTCGGCTTGCCGCCACCATCGGACCGGCCACCGAAGACCATCGAGCCGATCGCGCCATCCAGTTCCGGAATGGCGACCATCAGCGTGGTTTCGATCGGGGTCAGGCCCTGAGACGAAGACAGCCAGGCCTCTTTCGTCTGGAACTCGGTGACGAAGGCAGAGATATAGGGAACGTCGAGCGCTTCGAGCGTCTGGGCGGCAGCGGCCGCATCGCTATAGGCGGGACCGCCGACCAGCGAAAAACCTGTGAGCGAGCAGAGCGCATCGATCGTCACGCCGCCATTCGCCGGCAGCATGTAGCGCTCGATGGCGCCTCGCATGTCGAGCCCGCTGCAAAAGACCGGCACGACATTATAGCCGCGGGTCTCCAGCTCGCGGATGACGCGGTCGTAGTGGCCGGTATCACCCGACAGGATATAGGTCCGCATCAGGAGCACGCCGATCGTGCCGCGACCACCCGAGAGCGACGGCAGATCGGAAAGACGCGTCGTCACGCGCGGCTTGATCCGCGGATGATAAAGGCCGACCTCAGGATATTCGACCGGATCTCCGGCACTCAGCCGGCCGGCAAGTGCCTTGCGCTCGCCCTTGGCATATTTGTTGACCAGAAGCCGCACCATGTTGGCGATGTTCTCGTCCGAGGCGGCGATGCGGTATTGGAGCGTGAGGAAATAGTTGCGCACGTCCTGGGCAGTGCCTGGAATAAAGCGCAGCAGTTGCGGGAGGCGGCGCAGCATGGCGAGCTGGCGCTCGCCGGCGGTGCGACCACTGTCCTTGCCACCGCGCGAGCTTTTTCCCCGAAGCTTCTTCAACAAGGCCAAGGGGCCCTTTGCTCCTCGCTCATGCGGAAGCGGCCCATGGAGGTGTATTTCATGATCGTGCCAGCCGACATGCAGCAGACCATGGCATCGCATTCGCGGTGCCGCGCTTCGAGCACATCGGCAATTGCCCGCACATGCTCCTCGACGAAGATCATCGAGACAATGACGATATCGCCGGCCAGGATTGCCGCACGACAGTCCTCAAGGCTTGCAGGATCGTCGTTCCAGTCGGTCGCAGCATGCACTGAGAGGGACAGACCCGGCAGATCGACTGCAGCACCAGTCTTGCATCATCCACCGCAGCGGAGATGTGATTGTCCAATGTGACCAGCACCACCCGAACCGGGGTGCTGTCAGCGGGCGAAATGAGCTTTCGCGTCATACAGCGTCTCCACGGTGATGGGGCGGATCCCCTTGCTTTCGGCAAAGAGCTCGGTGTTGCGGCGGGCCTTGCCGCGCACGAAGAAGGGTATCTTCTTCAGTTCAGTCTCGGCTTCGGGCGTCCAGCCGACAGGTCCTTCAACAACGGCAGCAGCGGCAGGAGCCGCAACTTCAACCGGGGCGGCGGACGCAGGAACCGCAGCATGGGTTTCATGCAGATGGGACGCGGTCGCCCCGTCGTTGAACTCGAAATCGTCGCGGAACATCTGCAACAGGTGCTCTTCGAGCCCCATCATCAGCGGATGAACCCAGCTGTCGAAGATCACGTTTGCGCCTTCGAAGCCCATCTGCGGCGAATAGCGGGCCGGGAAATCCTGGACATGCACAGGAGACGAGATGACGGCGCAGGGAACCCGAAGCCGCTTGGCGATATGCCGCTCCATCTGCGTCCCGAGCACGAGTTCCGGGCGGGCGTCGATGATCGCCTGCTCGACATCGAGATGATCGTCGCTGATCAGCGCTTCGATACCGAATTCTTCGGCTGCTTCCCGCACTTCGCGGGCAAATTCGCGCATATAGGTGCCAAGGCCGCAGACCTTGAAGCCAAGCTCGCGGCTGGCGATGCGGGCCGCGGCAATCGCATGGGTCGCGTCACCGAAAACAAAGACACGCTTGTTGGTGAGATAATTGCTGTCGGCCGAGCGCGCATACCAGGTTGCCCGATCCTCGGCCTCTCCGACGGAAACGTCTTCCGCAAGGCCGGCCAGTGCCCGGACTTCCCGAAGGAAGCTGCGCGTGGCACCGACACCGATCGGAACGGTCGAGACGAAGGGCATGCCAAAGGTCTTCTTGAGATAACGCGCAGCGCTATCGCCGATCTCCGGATAGAGCACGATGTTGAAGGCAGCCTCCGGCAGGCGGGCGAGATCCTCGACCGTCGCCCCGAGCGGAGCCACGACCCGGACATCGATGCCGTTGGCTGCGAGCAACCGCGAAATTTCCGAGAGGTCGTCGCGGTTGCGGAAACCGAGCGCGGACGGCCCGAGAATGTTGCAGCTGTTCGGCGCGATATCCGCCGGGCGCTCCCGACCACCGGCAAAACTGCGCACCAACCGATAGAAAGTTTCGGCAGCGCCCCAGTTTTCCTTCTTCTGATAGGAAGGAAGCTCCAGCGGCACGACCGGAATTGCCACGTCGAGCGTCTTGGCAAGACCTGCCGGATCGTCCTGCAGGAGCTCTGCAGTGCAGGAAGCACCAACCAGAAGCGCATCCGGCTGGAAGCGCTCGACGGCATCGCGGCAGGCGTTCTTGAACACATCAGCCGTCGAGCCGGCGAGATCACGCGCCTGAAAGGTCGTGTAGGTCACCGGCGGACGCGACGGGCGCCGCTCGATCATGGTGAAGAGCAGGTCGGCATAGGTGTCGCCCTGCGGCGCATGCAACACATAATGCACGCCCTTCATCGAGGCGGCGATCCGCATGGCACCCACATGCGGCGGTCCTTCATAGGTCCACATGGTGAGTTTCATGATGCGGCCCTCCGGTTGCCGGAGCGGTCGCCCGCGATCATCGCTTTGCGCGTCAGCGGACGGGCGAAGAGCTCGGCGAGATCACCGGCCTGCTCGTAGCCCTGGATCGGGGTGAAGGCGAATTCGATCGACCACTTGGTGACGATACCCTCGGCCTCGAAGGGATTGGCAAGTCCCATGCCGCAGACCACGAGGTCAGGCTTGGCGGCGCGGCAGCGGTCGATCTGGATTTCGACGTCCTGGCCCTCGGAAATGGAGACACCCGGCGGCAGCATGGCAAGCTCGCCCGCCACATGTTCGCGGTGCAGATAGGGGCTGCCGACCTCGATGATCTCGGCGTCGAGCTCGCGGCTGAGATAGCGGGCGAGCGACGGTTCCATCTGGCTGTCGGGGAAGAGGAAAATCCGCTTGCCCGCAAGGGCACTGCGGTAATGCGCGGTGGCTTCGAGGGCCCGGCGGCGCGGTGCCTCCGTGATGGCTGCAAAGCGCGCAGGCGAGACACCGAACGTATCGGCAATCGCCTTCAGCCAGGCAGTGGTGCCCTCTTCGCCGAGCGGGAAAAGCGCGTTGATCCGGCTTGCGCCAAGACTTTCAAGAGCTGCTGCCGTTGCGCCCAGATAGGGTTGCGCCAGAATGAAGCGCGTCTCGGGACCGATCTTCGGCAGGCGCTCGCTGCTGCGGCCGGGCAGAAACACGACATCTTCGAGACCCATCTCGTCGAGCAGCCGGGCAAACTGGTCCTCAACGACATCGGCGACGGAACCGGCCACCACGAGCTTGGCGACCTTCTCGCTCGCCCCGTGAACGGCCTCGGTCGGCGACCAGGGCGGCGAGGCAGGCGTCTTCGCCCTGGGTGAAGGTCGTCTCGATGCCGCTGCCGGAATGGCATGAGCACGCGGGGCCCGGACCCGAAGCGCTTGTCGAGACGTTCTGCGGCGCGATTGAGGTCGAACTTGATCACTTCCGACGGGCAGGAACCGACCAGCACCAGCATGCGGATATCCGGGCGGCGCTCGAGCAGCCGGGCCACTTCGCGGTCGAGTTCGTCATGCATGTCGACCATGCCGGCAAGATCGCGCTCTTCCATGATCGCCGTCGCAAAACGCGGCTCGGAGAAGATCATCACGCCGGCGGCAGACTGGATCAGATGCGCGCAAGTGCGCGATCCCACCACGAGGAAGAAGGCGTCCTGAACCTTGCGATGCAGCCAGATGATCGAGGTCAGACCGCAGAAAACTTCATGCTGCCCGCGCTGGCGGATGGTGGCGGTCGGCGCACAGGAAACGAGGGGCTGGTTCATGACGCGCTCCCCGAGAGCGAAGAGCCATCTCCAAGCACCCCGGCAGAACCGGCACTGCCGGCCTGGTCGAGACGGGCCAGACGCAGCTTCCAGAGAAACTGTCCGGCATTGATC
Organism: Allorhizobium sp.; assembly: GCA_965283865.1. Taxonomy (GTDB): domain Bacteria; phylum Pseudomonadota; class Alphaproteobacteria; order Rhizobiales; family Rhizobiaceae; genus Allorhizobium. Next base: position 1,205,252 of record CBDIQA010000001.1, on the reverse strand, counting down.
ACGTAGGTGACATACGCGGCGAGCGCCAGCGCCATCAGTTGGTCGGCTGTCAGCGCACCGGTAAAAAGCGCGACGAGATAAGCCGTGTGAAGCGCCAGAACCAGGATGGAGAAGACGTCTTCCCAGAAGAACGGACCGGCGAAGAGATAGCGGCCGAAGACCTTCTTCTCCCAGATCGAGCCAGTGACCATGATGGCGTAGAGGGTCAGCGTCTTCACGACGATCGAGATCTGCGCCGCAAAAAGCCCCTGGCCGGTGACCAGGAAGCGCAGGATCAGTCCGAGACTGACGAGAAAGACGAGAAATTGCACAGGAGCGAGAATGCCCTGCACCAGGGTCCACACACTTTCGTCGCGTCTGCGACGCTCATCCGGTGTGTAAAGTGCGCGGCTTAATGCCGATGGTTTGGATATGCGCATGGCAGTCATCCCTTCTCCCATCCCCTCCCAAGGGCAATCGGGATTGCAGGAAGACTACCTCTCAGACAATCAAAGTGTCAACTTAGATTGACGTATATTTTGATTTACAGAAATGAAATCTGGGTTCATTCTACCCTGGCTCGTCCGACGGAACCTCGTACGTCTCCGCCCGACGCCGCACAGGGAGGTTTTCGCGGGCGGGGAGCACGGCGCGGGATGTTGGACGGTTCGCTTCATGGCGGGAATGACCCGCAAAATATCGGCAAACCTTCGGCTTCCGAGGGCTTGAAGCCACTCAAAGGGCTTGCTGCGAGGAGCAAGAGCGCATACCTAACCCAGAGCGAGGGAGACAAACTCCGACGCCTGATTGAGGGAACGGTAGCTTCGATGACCGCCGAAAAGCTGTCAACGCGATACGACCGGGGTCTGGAGCACGATCGCCTGTATGACAGGGCGCTCGCAGAGTTCCGTTTTCTCATCGTCAACCCGCTCACGCGCGTGGCATCGCTCAGGGCCTTTCTCGAACACGAGTTGCCGCCGGGCCGCCCCAATTACGTCAAGGTCCTATTCCTCGAAACCGTCGCACGCCTGCTGGGCAAGGACTGGGTTGCCGACGAATGTGATTTTATCGATGTCACGATCGGAACGGCACGCCTGCAGGAAATGGCGACCTCGCTTTCGACGGAACTTCGAGGAACTGTGCAAAGCGGGGGTACCCCGAGTGCAGTGGTTTTGACCCCCTTCGGCGAGCAACACACGCTGATGCCACATCTGATCGGGCTGCTCTTCGACAGCCTCGGCTGGACAAGCAAAGTCCTGGAGCCTGCAGCCACGAAAACACCAGCTCTCGGACGCGCTGTCGAAGGGGCAGACGTCGCCTGCATCGGCTGGAGCAACGCGAGACTGGCGACAGAATTCAAGACACTCGTCCAGGACGTGCGGAAGCTTCGAAAAGGCCCCCGGCTGCCTCTGATCGTCGGCGGCGCAGCCGCACTGGATTCCATTGATTTTCTTGTCAGTTTGGGGATTGACTGCATCTGTGACAGCGTTTACTCCGCCGTCAGGATCTGCGACAATTATTACGAACTCGAGAGAATCAGCCAGCAGGCCCGCGCCGCAGGCCTAACGGCAGTGGTTTCACCAAGCGGAATTGATTGGCTCACTCCATGAAGCCACTGAACGGTCAAAGCGGTACGGATGGCTTCGCAGTTGCTGACAGCCTGCTGAAGACCCTCGACCTGAATTCAATCGGCTCGCTGGTAAGCCTCGGCGCCGACGTCGTGATCCTCGTCGACCGCAGCGATATAGTCTCCCAGATATTCCTCGCAGGCAAGGACCTTGCGGATTATGGGCTGTCGAAGACCGTTGGCAAGCGACTTCAGGACTGCGTGACCATCGAATCAGTGCCCAAGATTGTCTCCATGCTGTCGGCCGAGACCAGCCACCATCCGGTGCGGGGCTATCAGGTCAACCACAAATGCAGCGGCAAGCCGGATCTGCCGGTTGTCTATTCCGCTTACCGAGCCAAGGACTTCCCCTATACCATCGTCGTTGGCCGCGAAATGCGCCAGCAGATGCTCGACCAGCAGCGCCTGGTCCAGACGCAGATGGAGCTCGAGGCGGATTACCGCGAGCTGAAGGAAGCCGAAACCCGCTACCGCACTGCCTTCAAGGTCGCGACAGTCGCCTATGTGATGCTGGACGGTGAACGGCGAACGATTCTCGACGCCAATCCGGCCGCAAGCACCCTCATGTCCTCGACCGGGGCGCCGCTGTCCGGAAAATCCATTCGCGATCTTTTCGCCAAGGAAGATCGCGATCGTGTCGGAGACGCGATCAGCGAAGCGCGCCACAGCCCCGGTCCCGTCAACCTGGACGGCGTCACCATTGCAAAAGGCGAGCCGGTTTCGCTGACGATCCGTTCCTACCGGGAGAATGGCATCACCAATGTGCTGCTCGCGATCTGGCCCGCCGATCAGGATCATGAAACCAGCCGGCAGCGGACGGAGAAGCCTTCAGGCGGCACGGCGCTGGAGATTGCCGACCTTCCTGAAGCAGTCGTACAGACCGATGCCGAAGGCCTTGTCCTGGCCGCCAATACGCTCTTCCTCGACCTGATCCACGCCCCGTCGCTGACACAGGTTCTCGGCCGCAATATCGGCTCCTGGTTTACCACGGCGGCCATCGATATCCGGGTTCTCTATGCGCGCCTGCTGGACGAGCCTTCGATCCGCGGCTTTACCTCGACGCTGACTGACAACCTTTCCGGCGAGAGTGCCGTCAGCATTTCTGCCCGCCTCAATGCGTCGAACAACACGATCCAGTTGATCGTCGTGCCGCAGCCCACGGGCAGCGACCGGCTGACCATTCCCTCGCCCGGCGTCCCCGAGCAGGCGGAAGGGTTCTCCGCCCTTGTCGGCAAGGTTCCACTGAAGGATCTGATCCGCGAATCCCTCGATGTGATCGAAAAGATCTGCATCGAGGCAGCACTCGACCAGACCAACAACAATCGCGCTTACGCAGCCGAGATCCTCGGCCTGTCGCGCCAGAGCCTCTACATCAAGCTACGCCGCCACGGACTGGAAGACTACCGTCCAAGCAACGCTCGTCAAGGCTGATCGACGCGGAAACTGTCAATTTGAGTTGACACATTCATGGGTGCGGCTTAGCCTTCTCCCATGGCCCAGATCCCTTCACATGTTCCGGCAGCCCCTTACCCGTCCGCCTCCGCGGTCGTGCAATTGTTGAAGCCGATCACCTGGTTCCCACCGATGTGGGCCTTCGCCTGCGGTGCGATTGCCTCTGGCGCCGGCCTCGCTGACCGATGGTTCCCGGTCGCACTCGGAGTGCTGCTTGCAGGACCACTTCTCTGCGGCACGAGCCAGGCGGTAAACGATTGGTTCGATCGGCATGTCGATGCCATCAATGAACCGGACCGTGTCATCCCGTCCGGACGCATGCCGGGACGATGGGGACTGATGATCGCCATCGCCATGTCCGTGATATCCATGGCCGTGGCAGCCCTGCTCGGTCCGCTGGTATTTGTCGCGGCCCTCGTCGGTCTCGCGCTCGCCTGGGGCTACAGCGCTCCGCCTTTCCGGTTCAAGCAGAATGGCTGGATCGGCAATGGGGTCGTCGGTTTGAGCTATGAGACACTTCCCTGGATCACCGCCGCGACGGCCGCCCTCGGGGCTACCCCTTCGAGGCTCACAATGCTGGTCGCCCTGCTCTATGGATTGGGCGCGCATGGCATCCTGACCCTCAACGACTTCAAGGCGATCAAGGGCGACCGCCAGATGGGCGTCAACACGCTGCCGGTGCTGCATGGCGCGGCCAATGCAGCCCGCATCGCCTGCCTGGTCATGGCCGCGTCCCAGGTCGGCGTGATCTTTCTGCTCACGAACGCCGGTCTCTCGACGGGTGCGGCACTGGTCGCAATCGTGCTTGCCTTGCAAATGATCTGCATGATCCGCTTCCTGCGCGATCCCGAAGGCAAGGCCGTCTGGTACTCGGCCGTAGGCGTCGGGCTATATGTCAGCGGCATGATGGCGGCCGCAGTGGCACTGGGTTCGCTGCCTCTAGTGACGACATCTGCGGGCTAGGAGGCGGCGATCATGAGCCAGGCATTCGGGAATTCCGCAAAGATCCTGCCCCCCAACCCGGGACTGAGCTGGCCGTCGATCGTCCGGCTCGGGCTGGTCCAGGCAGCGCTCGGCGCAATCGTCGTGCTGACCACCTCCACGCTCAACCGTGTCATGATCGTCGAACTGGGCCTTGCCGCCGTCATTCCAGGCCTGCTTGTGGGACTGCATTACGGCGTGCAGATCACGCGACCGGTCTGGGGACACAAATCAGACACCGGACGATCACGCACACACTGGATCCTCGGCGGCCTCGCACTTCTTGCCATCGCCGGCACCGGCGCTGCGGCCACCACACTTCTGTTCGAGCAATCCTTCCTCGCTGGCATCCTCGCAGCGATCCTCGCCTATCTCCTGATCGGCATTGGCATTGGAGCGTCCGGCACCTCCTTGCTCGCCTTGATCGCCATGAAGACTGCCGTCGAACGGCGGGCAGCAGCAGCCACGATCACCTGGATGCTGATGATATCGAGGCATCATCGTCACCTCGATCGTCGTGGGCGCACAGCTCGATCCCTATTCGCATGAACGCCTGATCGCGGTCACGGCGGCAACGGGCGTAGTGGCTTTCGGGATCGGGCTTCTCGGCGTGGCCGGCATGGAGAAGAAGCCATCCGTCGACAGACAGGAAGAGCGCGCGGCCATGACAAGCTCTCGCGAAAGCCTGCAGGATGTCCTGGAGGATCGCGAAGCGCGCCTCTTCACCCTGTTCATCTTCCTGTCGATGCTTGCCTTTGCAACGCAGGACCTCATCCTTGAGCCCTATGCGGGCCTTCTCTTCGGGATGACACCGGGAGAAACGACCGCACTTTCAGGTACCCAGCATGCCGGCGTCCTGCTCGGCATGATCCTTGTCGGCGTATCGGGAGCCTTCTTCGGAAAGCGCTATCTCCATCTGCCGCGCTACTTCATCACGGGGGGCTGCTTTGGGTCTGCTGTCGCACTTGCTGCCCTCGCGCTCTCGACACAGTCGGCTCCGCTCTGGCCTCTTGAAGTCAACATCTTCCTGCTCGGCGCAACAAACGGTGCCTTCGCGGTCGCGGCTGTCGGCACGATGATGATTCTTGCCGGACAGGGTCGAAAGTCCAACTACGGCATGCGCATGGGTGTGTGGGGTGCTGCCCAAGCCATCGCCTTCGGGTTGGGCGGCGTGCTTGGAACCGTAGCACTCGATCTGGGACGATGGCTGACCGATAGCGATGCGCTGGCATTCGCTGGCGTCTTCACGATTGAAGCAAGCCTCTTTCTCGTGTCCGCGATCGTGGCAACCCGCATCGGCCGACCCGCAATGACAAGCCAGAACACAATGCCTGACGCCGCCGTCATGCCCGGAGAATGAACCCTCACGCCGGACCACCGGCAGGGAGAAGAGCATGCCGAAGATCTATGATGTCGCCGTGATCGGCGGAGGCCCCTGCGGCGCGATGGCCGCAGAAGAACTGGCCCAGAAGGGCCACAGGGTTGTTCTGGTTGATCCCGACAACAAGATCAAACCCTGCGGCGGCGCCATCCCATCGAGGGCCCTTGCAGATTTTGCAATCCCGGAAACACAACTCGTGGCGCGCGCCAACGCTGCACGCATAATCGCGCCCTCCGGCAGAACCGTCGACATGACGATTGGCGATATCGGCTATGTCGGCATGGTGGATCGCGCCCATTTCGACCCGTACCTACGCCAACGTGCAGCCGATGCAGGGGCCGAGCGGCTGACGGGAAAACTCGATGACATCCGGGAGGCCACCGATGGATTGCTCGATCTGACGATCGCGCGAACCACCGAGGATGCCGGCAACATCCAGTTCAGGGCACGCCGGGTGATCGGGGCCGATGGCGCCAATTCGGCAGTCCGCCGTATGATGTTTCCCGCGTCCAAGAAACCACCTTACGTTTTCGCCTATCATGAAATCGTCGAAAGTCCTGAAGACGCCAATCCGGAAATTTTCAGGGCGGATCGCTGCGACGTCATCTACGACGGGCAGATTTCACCCGATTTCTACGGCTGGGTCTTCCCCCATGGCGGCCAGACCAGCATTGGCACGGGCACGGCCGTCAAGGGCCATAACATCCGAGAGGCGACCACTGCACTGAAGCTCGCGGCAGGTCTCGGCAACTGCCGGGTCATCAGGCGCGAAGGCGCTCCGCTTCCCCTCAAACCGATGCGTCGCTGGGATAATGGTCGCAACACTCTGCTGGCTGGTGACGCCGCGGGAACCGTTGCGCCCTCATCCGGCGAGGGCATCTACTATGCCATGCTCTGTGGTCGGCTGTCGGCAGAAGCGGCACACCAGTCGTTGCTTGCAGGAAACGGACGAGCTTTGGCGGGGGCGCGGAAAACCTTCATGCGGGCCCATGGCCGTGTCTTCCTGATCCTCGGTATCATGCAGAAGATCTGGTATCGCAATGACAGGCTGCGCGAGAAATTCGTCGCGATGTGCGCCGATCCGGATGTCCAGCGGCTGACCTGGGAGTCCTATCTCAACAAGAAGCTCGTTCGGCGCGATCCGCTCGCGCATCTGCGCGTCTTCGCCAAGGACCTTGCCCAGCTCTTCGGCATGCCTGCGGGGCAGCGATGATCGCATGGGTGACGCAAATCTTCACCTCGGGCTGGATCAGCGTCGTGGCGATTGTCGTGCTGTGGGCCGTCACCCTGCTCGCCGCAAGGCGGGCGCTGAGCCCTAAGTCCACTCTGGCAGGCCTCGTGCCGAACGCCGTCTCGGGAAGCTGCCTTCTCGCGGCCTTCGGCCTCGCAATGCGCCAGGGACCTGTCCCATGGCTCGCACTTCTGCTGACTGCTTCGCTCGTCGCTTTCCTGATCGATCTGCGGATCAGGCTTCGGGATTGAGACGCCGAACGGAATAGTTCAAGGCCGCAGCCGCCGAAACCCAAACGAGATAAGGAACGAAAAACAGCGACGCGAGCGGCGCCACGGGCCAGGCGGCGATGATGAACAGTGCGACCGACAGCCAGAGGACAGCCACATCCACGAGCGCCAGGTCCATGCGCCGCATGCCGAAGAAGAAATACGACCAGAGCGCGTTGACGACAATCTGCAACGTCCAGAGCACCATTGGCAGCGACCATCCGGCTGTCGTCCAGACGAGCCAGCCAGCGTAACCGATGAACAGATAGAGTATTGTCCAAACCACCGGAAAGGCCCAATTTGGTGGCGTCCAGCTTGGTTTTTCGAGTCGTTCGTACCATTCACCTGGTTTGAAGATCGCGCCACTTGAGGCCGCAGCGAGCACGATGACAATAAAGACGACTGCGGCCATGATCCGGCTCCGGGTTCGTTTGCGTAGTATGAAAAGCCTACAGCCTCCATCTCGGTTCCGATGATGGCACCACGAAGCGAGGCGAGCCCGTCGGAAAATGAACCGGCCGGTCGAATTTCATGCCAGCATTACATCTTAATTTCATCCGCGATGCCATGGGAGGATACACATGTCGAGGATAATTGCAGCCGCATGCACAGCCGCAGCACTCTTGCTGTCTTCAAACGCCTTCGCCCAGGAAGGCGACGTTGCGGCCGGCGAGGCGGTGTTCAAGAAGTGCAGCGCCTGTCACAACGTCGACAGCACCAAGCACAAGGTCGGCCCTTCCCTACAGGGCGTGATCGGTCGGCAGCCCGGCATCGCCGAAGGCTTCAAGTATTCCAAGGCCATGGTAGACTTCGGCGCCGGCAAGGTCTGGGATGAGGCACAGCTGACCGCCTACCTCGCCAATCCCCGTGGCGTGGTCAAGGGAACCCGAATGGCCTTTGCGGGCCTGAAGGAGCCGAAGGAAATCACCGATGTGATTGCCTACCTCAAAACCTTCACTCCGGCCCCCTGATCGGCGCTCGCTTTTCCGCCGGAACAAGCGTTCCGGCGGAAAATTCGACAAAAGTGTAAAAAAAAGTTTACATATCGCTCGTCTTCTCCGACTATACAGATGTTGCACCATTTTCAGGCATCCGTCGTTTATCGCGCCGGTCCGGCACCTTGAGCCTCGGCAGACCTCAGAGAAATGGGCTCGTGCGTGGGAGGAAAGCGCAGTGGGCTTGTCTAGTGCGAATAGCATCGCCACCCCTTTGCTCGACCAGGTGAGATCCCCGGACGACTTGAAGGAAATGGATCACGACACACTCTGTCGCCTGGCACAGGAACTGCGTGCGGAGACCCTCCGGGTGGTATCAGAAACCGGCGGCCATCTGGGTTCGAGCCTGGGCGTGATCGAACTCACAGTTGCCCTTCATGCGATATTCGCAGCTCCCCGCGACACCATCATCTGGGACGTCAGCCACCAGTGCTATCCCCACAAGATCCTGACGGGACGGCGCGACAGGATGCGCAGCCTGCGCAAGAAAAACGGCCTGTCCGGTTTCACCCGCCGCGGCGAAAGCGCCTTCGATCCGTTCGGTGCTGCCCATTCCTCAACCTCGATCTCTGCCGGCCTGGGTTTTGCGACCGCACGCGACCTGAAAGGTGACGACGGCCATGTCGTCTGCATCATCGGAGACGGCGCGATGTCTGCGGGCATGGCCTTCGAGGCGATGAACAATGCCGGAAGCTCCGACCGCCCCATGATCGTCATCCTGAACGACAACAATATGTCGATTTCAGAATCGACGGGCGCGCTGTCGCACCACCTCGCCGCCGTCAGGAAAGGCTCCGGTGAAAACACCGGAAATCTATTCGAGAACTTCGGCTTCCACTATCGCGGCCCCGTGGACGGCCATGATCTGGACCTCTTGTTGCCGCTGCTTGCCGAGCTGCGCGACAGCAAGCACGGGCCGATCCTTCTGCATGTCGTAACAAAGAAGGGTGCAGGCTACGCCCCGGCCGAGCGGGCAGCCGACAAGTATCACGGCGTAAACCCCTTCGATGTCGAAACGGGCGTTCAGACCAAGGCCCAGGCCAAGGCACCGAGTTATACCCGGGTTTTTGCCGACGCGCTGATTGAAGAAGCACGACACGACGATCGTATCGTCGCGATCACCGCCGCCATGGCCGCAGGGACCGGCGTCGATCGCTTTCAAGCGGCTTTTCCCGATCGCGCTTTCGATGTCGGCATTGCCGAACAACATGCCGTCACGTTCGCAGCTGGCCTTGCCGCCAGCGGAATGAAGCCCTTCTGCGCCATCTACTCGACCTTTCTTCAACGTGCCTACGACCAGATCATCCATGACGTCACGCTGCAGCAGCTGCCGGTGCGCTTCGCCATTGATCGGGCAGGCCTCGTCGGAGCAGACGGCCCGACCCATGCCGGGTCTTTCGACATCCTCTATCTGGCCAACCTGCCGGGCTTCACCGTCATGGCGGCAAGCGACGAAGCGGAATTGGTGCATATGGTGTGTACCGCCGCGTGCCACGACAGCGGTCCGATCGCGTTTCGCTATCCGCGCGGCGAAGGCACCGGCGTGCCCTTGCCGACCCGCGGAGACCTCTTGCCGATCGGGCGGGGTCGCATCGTCGAACACGGCAGTCAGGTGGCGCTTCTGTCCTTTGGGACGAGGCTTGCAGACTGTCTGAAGGCAAGGCGTCTCCTGGCGATGGAAGGTATCTCAGTGACCGTGGCCGACGCCCGTTTCGCCAAGCCGCTCGACGCCGACATGATCCTGCGATCTGGCGCGTGAGCATGCAGTGCCTGATCACGGTGGAGGAGGGGGCCATGGGCGGCTTCGGCGCCTTCGTGCTCCAGCTGCCTCGCCGATCAAGGCGCGCGCTCGACGCTGGGCCTGGTCCGAACGTTGACGCTGCCCGACACCTTCATCGCTCAGGCGAGCCCCGATGACATGTACGAGGAGGCAAGACTGACGGCGCGACACATCGCCGCCACGGCGCGCAACGCACTGGGCGTGGCGCGACCCCATGCCGATATCCGCCGCTCGACACGGGCCGGCCAACAAGAACTGCCGACGCGCCTGCACCGCGCGGAGGATCGCTAACTAAACCACAAGACGTTGAATTGCGTATTCGACCACGAGAGGTTTGGCACTGGCCAAGGAATGCAGTAGTATCCGATCGGGATGAGCGGACGAGCCCAGGCCGATGACCGGGAGGGTGATATGGCGGGTGATAAGAAGGGGGGACCGTCTGGAACGACGGGGGACCCTCCCTACGGTGGCGAAGCTAGATCTGGGCTTTCCAAAAGTGACACCAGGCTGACAAGCCTTGATCAGCGTATTCTCGAAAGCGCGATACGGGACTCGGTGCCGCGAATCGTCAGTGCGGGCCACAGCGAACTGTCGATGGAGTCCCAAGACGGGGAAATGCCGTCGGACGTCGACTTCCATCTTTATCCGGAACTGGATCCCAAGGCACGTGAGCTGCCGGGGACAGAAAAGGCGATCAGCTATCGTGCGGCCCTGACCGAGGCCCTCATCAACGCAGACCCGCGCGGGCATCGAGAGATGATCGAGGAACTGCAGCGCAGCGACCTGCCCATGCACACGCTCGCCATCCAGCTCTTCTCGCCGGTGGCAGCCCAGTTGGGCCGCTTGTGGTGCAATGACGAGACCGATTTTATCCAGGTGGCCGTCGCATCGACGCGTCTCGGCATGATCGTCAATCATCTGTCCCAGAACCGCAGCCAGGCGATCCGTGACCGCCAGAAGGTGCGCCGCGTGCTGCTGGCCCGGACGCAAGGCGCGCTCCACACCATCGGCGTATCGATCGTGGCTTCCTGTTTCCGCGACATGGGCTGGGATGTCGACGGGGGTGCCGATCTCGAACTCGACGATAGTCTGTACCTGCGCCTGTCAAACTCGTCCTACAGCCTTCTCGGCATATCCGTCGGCCGGGTCGACGAAGTGGACCAATGTGCGGCAGCCATTCGCCGCGTCCAGTCAAGCCGTAGCACAAGTACGATGAAGATCGCCGTGGGCGGACCGGCTGTGATGAAGAACCCACGCGCCTTTGGCAGCATCGGAGCAGACATGGTGGCGAGGTCTGCTCTCGAGGTCATGCATCTTGCGGACAGGATGGCCTGACCGCAGAGCCGATCCGGGAGAGGACGCCACACCAGTCACTCCTTGACCCCGAAGACGAGGGACCAGGGTCCCAGACCATCTGGACGATGCTCACCGAGAGCATAGATCACGTCGACAATATCACGCTCCATCTCGGTAGTGACGGCAGATGCCGTCGGATTGGCCACGAGGACATACCGGCGCCCATCCACAAGCGACCATTCGACCCGGATCACCTTGCCGTCCAGTGCATGAGATCCGCCGCTCCGCATCTGTGACAAGAGCGGCACCACGCGTTCCCGACGCAATGCGATGAGCTGACGATAACGCTCCGTCCAGACAAGACCTCGCGCAGATTTCGCCGTCGCCCAATCGAGCTTCGCCGAATGGAACGTCGTTTCCGCTGTCGGGTCAAGGACGTGATCGCCATCGAAGCCCGGCAACTTCGAAAGCTCCGTTCGCCTTCCCTTACGCACCGCTTCGTTCAGCTCCTCGTCGAAATCGCAGAAATAGGGAAACGGACTGGCCGAGCACCATTCCTCTCCCATGAAGACCATGGGGACCTGCGGCGAGAGGAGCACCAGCGAGGCTGCGAAAGCGAGTGCCGGCTCCGGCAGCGAAGCCATGACCCGGTCGCCGTTTGCGCGGTTGCCGATCTGGTCGTGATTATGAAGGAAAGAAACGAATGCCGATGGCGGCAGATGGGCGCTCGGCTGGCCGCGTGTTTCGCCACGATAGGGCATGACCTCGCCCTGATAGACGAACCCTTCCGCCATCGCCCTCGCCAGCGCCGAGATCGCGTCCTCGTAGTCGCCGTAATAGCCGAATGTCTCGCCAGTAGTCGCCACATGCAGCGCATGATGCACATCATCATTCCATTGCGCCTCAAAGAGAGCCGGTCTTGCCCCCGTGTCGCGCTCAAGTAGCCCAGCATCGTTCTCCTCGTTTTCCACGATCAGATGAACGTGGCGATCAGGAAACTGGTCCCTGACGCGAGCGGCGAGATCCTCGACGAAATGCGGTTCGCTGTCATCGCGGATCGCGTGAACGGCATCCAACCTCAGTCCGTCGATGCGATATTCGCCGATCCAGTAGAGGGCGTTCTCGATCAGGAATTCCCGGATCATGAGACTTTGTTCGGCATCAAAATTGATACCGTCACCCCAGGGTGTCTGATGGCTGGACGTAAACAAGGGCGCATAGGCCGGCATGAAGTTGCCTGACGGACCGAAGTGATTGTAGACGACATCAAGGAAGACCGAGATCCCCCGCCGATGTGCTTCGTCCACAAGGAGCACCAGATCTTCGGGGCGCCCGTAGGAACTGTCGGGCGCGTAATGCATCACCCCGTCGTAACCCCAGTTCCACTTCCCCGGAAAGTCTGCGATCGGCATCAGCTGTATAGCCGTAATGCCGAGGGTAGAAAGGTGATCGAGCCGCTCGATGGCGGCACGGAAGGTCCCATCCTCGGTAAAGGCACCGACATGCAACTCATAAAGGACCATGTCTTCCCATGGCCGTCCGCGCCACAGCAAATCCCGTGATAGGTGACGTGAGAGATCGGCGACTTCGCTTGGGCCGAAAACATCCTCGGGTTGATGACGGCTTGCCGGGTCAGGGACAACGAGGCCATCAGGCAGGCGGAACCTGTATCGCGCACCTGGAAAGGCCCCCGCGACTTTGAGGTGAAACCAACCTTCGTCCCGCTGCTCCATCGGCTGCGCAGAGTGCCCGTCGACTTCGAGTGTGACCGCTTCGCAATGCGGCGCCCAGAGCCGAAACAGCACCCCGTCATCCGCGATCACGGGGCCGAAAGTATATTCATTCACGCGGCTTCTCCTCGCACTCGCACAAGGAGAACAAACGCAGCAACACGGGAAATGTTCGGCTCTGAGATGATGGCGCGGCGGGTTTGCAACCCGCCGTTCTCTCAGACGGCGTCAGGCGAAAACGCGAGGGGGAAAGTCACGACCTGGCCGGTCTCTGCCGATTGTTGTGCAGCAAGCCCCATGGCCACGGCCCACCAGCCATCATCGATCGCAACTTCAACCGGCCGTTCGCCCTTGGCAGCTTTCTGGAAGCGCTGATGCTGGTAAAAGGTAGAACCATTGTGGTCGCCGGCTTCGAGCAACTGCGGATCGACAGGGATCTCGACGACATGCGGCCCCTTCGGATTGCGTGGCGAGACGATCACCTGGGCGATCGGCGGCTCGCCGAGATGCCCCGGCCAGAAGCGACCTGGCCCGGGAACCAGGCACTCGATCTTGCCCTTCGGCCCAACCGCCGAGATCTCTTCCTGATAACGGGCCCCTTCGGCGAACATGCAGAGCTCCAGCATGGCCCTGGCGCCCGACGCAAAGTCGACGATGACATAGGCATTGTCCCAGATGTCGGAAGGCTTGCCGTCATAAACCTCATCGAGATGGTTCACCGACTGCCCACCGGAAGCCATGACACGCACGGGATCAGATTTCAGGATATGCCGCATCAGGTCGAAGAAGTGGCAGCATTTCTCCACCAGCGTTCCGCCGGTATTGCGGTTGAAGCGGTTCCAGTCACCGACCTTTTCCAGGAAGGGGAAGCGATGCTCGCGGATGGTCAGCATGCGGATGCCGCCGGTCGCCTCGTCTGCCTGCTCGATCATCCGGGCAACGGGCGGCATGTAGCGGTATTCCATGGCAACCCAGATCGGCGCCGGATAGGCCGCGCGAAGCGCTGCAAGGCGCGGCGCATCGGCGGGATCGGTGAACAGCGGCTTTTCGACCAGAACCGGCAGCGGGCGGATCGCGGCGATCTTTTCGAGCTGTTCCAGATGCAGATAGTTGGGGCTTGCGATCAGCAGGCAGTTCACTGCCTCGACGCCGAGCAGTTCTTCGATCGAGCCTAGCATCTTCGCATTCGGGACCGCCTCCGCAGACAGCGCGCGCATGGAGGCATCCGGCTCGAAGATTGCCGCCACCGACGCATCCGGCAGGAGTGCGATATTGCGCAGATGCTCCTGCCCCATCATGCCGCAACCGATGATCCCGTATTGAAGTCCTGTCACTCTTTCCTCCTGGATTGGACCGCTCCCCGCGGCCCTGTCATTTCAGCCGCGCGACGTAGCGGGCGACGGTGTGATCCAGCCAGGTCCGCGAGACTTCCGCACGGACGCCCTCCTGGTCCTGACTGATGCGTTGAATGTGTGTGACCGGCGCACCGACCGCCTGGCCAAAGCTCGCAGGCGCCCAGTCCGGCACGACGTCGAGGCCGACCTGGTCTTCCGCCCGGGCGATCCAGAGCGACAGCTTGGTGCGGTAGAAGAGATAAAGGGATTCCGACACCGCCTCGAGATCGATCCTCTCGACATAGGAGCCGTCGAGCCAGATCTCCTCAAGTGCGGCCGGTCTGCCGGAAAGACGGCGCAGACGCCGGATGCGATGCGCCTCTTTGGAACTGCCGAAACTGGGCAGTTCAGAAGGCTTCGGAAGGCGGTCGATCGAGAGGATCTCGGCCGTCGGCAAACCACCTCCGCCCAGGAGTTCCAGCCGGAACATCGCGTAAACCGACTTGGGATCGGAGATCGCCCGCACGTAATTGCCGGAGCCCTGGATGCGCTCCAGAAGCCCGCGATTCTGCAGCTCCGCCAAGGCCTTGCGCAGCGTGCCGACAGCAATCCCGAGCCCCTCGGCCATATCCCGTTCCGGCGGCAGCTTTTCGCCATCAATCAACCGCCCTGCCGCGATGTCACGCACCAGGAGTTCGGTGATCTGGACATAGATCGGAAGGCTGCCGGGCGGCTGCGTTGCGGGGTTCTGTGGCACTTCGGTACGCCCAAGAAAAAATTGATACACTATTGATCTACATCAAATCGGGTGTTAGGCAAGAGGAAAGTTGGAGCCTTGGAGGAGACCTCAATGACCGTCGTACCCGTCACATCGGCCGATCTCGATGGTGCAGAAGTGTCGTGGTTCGCCGCCCTCTGCTCTGACGATTATAAATTTCTCGGCGTGCCAGATGGGCCCCTGCGCTCAAGCTGGGAGCATTGCTCCGACATCGTTCAGAAGGCCGAGCAGCTTGGCTTTCGCAACATCCTCTGCCCGTCGTCCTATCAGGTCGGCCAGGATACGCTGAGCTTCGTCGCCGGCTGCGCGCCGATCACGTCGAAGATCAACATGCTGGCCGCCATCCGTTGCGGCGAGATGCAGCCGATCATGCTGGCGCGGACCGTCGCCACCCTCGACCACATGCTGAAGGGTCGACTGACACTCAACGTCATCAGCTCGGACTTCCCCGGCGAAGTCGCAGACAGCGCCTTCCGCTACAAGCGGAGCCACGAGGTGGTCGAGATCCTGCGCCAGGCCTGGACCCGCGACACCATCGACCACGAGGGTGAGGTTTACCAGTTCAAGGGCGTCTCGACCGAACCCGCCCGCCCCTACCAGCAGAATGGTGGCCCCCTGCTCTATTTCGGCGGCTACTCACCCGATGCGCTGGAGCTCTGCGGGGCGCAATGCGACGTCTATCTGATGTGGCCGGAGAAGAAGGACCAGCTCGCCGAGCGAATGAAGGCCGTGCACGCGCGCGCCGAAGCCCATGGTCGCACGCTGGATTATGGTCTGCGCGTCCACATGATCGTGCGCGACACCGAGAAAGAAGCCCGCGAATACGCCGAATACATCGTCTCGAAGCTCGATGACGAATACGGCAAGCTGATCCGCGACCGTGCGCATGACTCCATCTCGCTCGGCGTCGCGCATCAGGCCCGCGCCCGCGAACTCGCCGACCAATTCGGCTATATCGAACCACATATGTGGACAGGCATCGGTCGCGCCCGCTCCGGCTGTGGTGCAGCCCTCGTTGGCTCGACCGACCAGATCCTCTCGGAACTCGAAGCCTACAGAAAAATGGGTATCCGCGCCTTCATCCTGTCAGGATATCCGCATATCGACGAGGCGGTCCACTTCGGCACCAAGGTGCTGCCGGAACTCAAGACCGTCTCGCTCCCCCACGCTTACGGCCGCGTTCCCTCGGAAACGCCGCCCACACCTCTCGGAAATGGAGTTCGTCGCTGATGCAGCGCGTCAATCTCACCCCAGACCTCACCTTCAGCCGCCTCGTCTACGGCATGTGGCGCATCGGCGACGATGCCGACACATCGCCCAAACATGTCCAGGCCAAGATCGAGGCCTGCCTCGCCCAAGGTATCACCACCATGGACCAAGCGGACATCTATGGCGGCTACACGGCCGAAGCCGTGCTCGGCAACGCGCTGAAGGCCTCGCCTGGCCTGCGCGACAAGCTCGAGATCGTCACAAAATGCGACATCGTCGCCCCGGTCGGTCGCCATTCGACAGCCCGCGTCAAGTATTACGACACCTCAGCGGCTCACATCACGGCCTCGGTCGAAGCCTCGCTCACCGACATGGGCACCGACCATGTCGATCTGCTGCTGATCCACCGCCCCGATCCACTGATTGATCCCGACGAAACGGGCCCGGCTCTCGATGCGCTGGTCGCCTCAGGCAAGGTCCGCGCCGTCGGCGTTTCCAACTTCCGCCCCTGGGACTTCTCGCTGCTGCAGTCGTCGATGGAGAACAATCTCGTCACCAACCAGATCGAGATGAGCCTGCTTGCGACGGATACCTTCGTGAACGGAGATCTGGCCTATCTGCAGGAGCGCATGGTTCCCCCGATGGCTTGGTCGCCGCTCGGCGGCGGGCGTCTGATGGACGGCTCGAAGCCGGAGCTTCTCGCTGTCCTCAAGCGGATCGGCGCAGAACACGGCGTCGACGAAACCGCCGTCGCCGTCGCATGGCTGCTGCGTCACCCGGCCGCAATCATGCCGGTCATGGGCACCAACTCGCTCGATCGCGTTGCAAAGATTGCAGACGCGACCAAGCTTGAGATGGATCGCCAGACCTGGTTCGAGCTTTACACGCTTGCGATCGGACGGGAGGTCGCCTGATGATGGCAGCCAATGACATCCATGCGTTGGAAGCCGTCTTCGTTCCCGGCGCCGACAACCATCGTGCCTTCCGCAACGCACTGGGCAGCTTCACCACGGGCGTGACCGTGGTGACGGCCATGACCTCAGACTGTCCAATCGGCATGACGGTCAACAGCTTTGCCTCTGTTTCACTCGATCCGCCGCTGGTGCTGTGGTCGCCGGCAAAAAACTCGTCCCGGCATGCTGCTTTCATTGGTGCCGAGCACTTTGCCATTCACGTACTTGGCGCCGATCAGGATCATCTGAGCGCGGCCTTCACGCGCGGCGGCAGCGGCTTCGACGGGATAGAGGTCGGGATCAACGACGAAGGCGTTCCCACCTTGAAGGGAACGCTGGCCCGCTTCGAATGCCTGCAGCAGGCGCAGCACGATGCAGGCGATCACACGATCATCATCGGGAGGGTGATAAGGGTCGCACATCGGCAGGGAGAGCCGCTGTGCTTCTCAGGAGGACGGTTCGGACGCTTCGCGGTCTGAGCTAGGAGTTTGGGAGGAGGTCGTCGGTGCATGCCTGGCATGCGCGGCGAGGCATTTGAGGACCATCCGGAACAAGTGCCGCAAGGAGGATTTTACTCCGCCGCGGCCTGAAACTGGAACAGCCGTGTTTGCGCGGCGAGGTATAGTCTTCGATAGTCTCGCAAATTGACCGATGATAAAAACGGGTGGAGACATGACAGCATTATCGAACCTGACCAATCTGCTCGGCCGGCTCAACGCCGCCGTGTTGATGGTCGGACTCTGGCTGGGCGCAGGCGCTCTCGGCATCATGCTGTTTTTCATGCTGATGCAGGTCTTCTTCCGCTACTTTCTCGGCAACGCCCTGCCCTGGAGCGAGGAGGCGTCGCGCTTCCTGATGCTCTGGATGACGGGGCTACTGGTTCCGACCGCCTTCCGCCAGGGCGGTTTCGTGGCCATTGGCCTTATCCTCGACAACCTCCCGCGCCTTCTGTCGGCCTTGATCAGCCTGATGTTCCTCCTGCTGATCGGAACCGTGCTCTATGTCGGCATGCGCATCGGCTGGAGCGAAGTCACCGGTATCGGTGGCCGTTTCGCGATGGCGGCGATCGCCTTTCCCACGTCCTTCGACTTGTCCACCTGGATGAAGGTGCCACGCGGCTGGATGATGGCGTCGCTCGCGGTCGGCATCACCCTGATGTTCGTGGTCAACATCGAACTCGTTCTGAGAACGCTCCTGAAGCTGACGGGCCATGACCGGCAGCTGACCCCGATCCGCATCACCGGACAGTTGGGAGCAGAATGATGCTGAGCCTTTTCCTTCCTCTCTTCATCGTCTTCCTGCTGTTCGGCCTGCCGATCGTCTTCGGCCTGATCGCAGCACCCGCTCTCATCCTCTGGTGGAACGGCCAGGAGCGCGACATCGTGCTCCTCTACCGCAATATCTACGCGGGCATGGACAGCTTCCCGCTGATGGCCATCCCCTTCTTCATGCTGACAGGGGAACTGATGAACCGGGCGGGTATAACCGTCCGCATCGTGCGCTTTGCCCAATCCATGGTCGGCCACATGCGCGGCGGCCTCGCCCAGGTCAACGTCGTCGATTCCATGATGTTCGCCGGTATTTCCGGTTCGGCCGTCGCCGACGTTTCCGCCCTCGGCGCCATGCTGATCCCGGCCATGGAAAAGGAAGGCTATACCCGCCGCTTCGCAGCCGGCATCACGGCTGCCTCTGCCATCATCGGCCCGATCATTCCGCCCTCCGGCATCATGATCATCTATGCCTATGTGATGGGTGAAAGCGTCGCTGCCCTCTTCCTCGCCGGCATCGTGCCGGGCATTCTCATCGGCGTCAGCCTCATGGTGATGATCCGGCTGCTGGCCAACCATTACGATCTGCCGGCCGCCACCAAGCGCGCATCATGGCGCGATCGCGGTCGCGCCATGATCGGCGCCTTCTGGCCGCTCCTCACCCCCGTCATCATCATGGGCGGCATCCTCGGCGGCGTCTTCACACCGACGGAAGCGGCGGCGATTGCCGCCGGTTACGCCTTCTTCCTCGGCCTTTTCGTCATCGGCACCCTGAAGTTCATGGATATCCCGGGCATCCTGATGCGCGCGGCGATGACATCCGCCGTGGTGCTTCTGCTGATCGGGGCCGCGATGGCCTTCAAGACGGTGGCATCGCTTGCACACACGCCGGAACTGCTGGCCGATCTTTTCCTCAGCCTCAGCGACAACCCGCTCGTCCTGCTCTTCCTTGTCAACATTCTGTTGTTCGTCGTTGGCATGTTCCTGGACGCGGGGCCGGCCATCATCGTGCTGGGACCAATCCTCGGGCCGATCTTCGCCTCGCTCGGCGTCGATCCGGTGCATTTCGCGATCATCATGGTCGTCAACCTGACCGTCGGCCTGTTGACCCCGCCGATGGGCCTCGTTCTTTTCGTCACGTCATCGGTCTCCGGACTGAAGGTCGAGACGGTGGCCAAGGCAGTCATGCCATTTCTCTTGGCGGAAATCGTGGTGATCTTCCTGATCACCTATTTCCCCGCCCTGACCCTAACGGTCCCGCGCCTTGCGGGCTTCGTCGACTAACTTGAGAAAACGGGAGGAACCAGAATGCTCAAGTCCATGTTCAAGACCCTGCTGCTCGCCAGCGCATTGACGATCACGGGAGTGGCGCAAGCAGCCGATATCACCCTGCGCGCCACCGCCAATTCCAACGAGAACGACGAGGACTATGACGGCCTCGTCGTCTTCAAGAACTACATCGAGAACGCCTCGAACGGCGCGATCGCCGTCGAGATCTTCATGGGCACGCAGCTCTGCGCCACGGGCGAAGAATGCCTCCAGGGCATCGCCGATGGTTCGCTCGACGTCTACATCTCGACCTCTGGCGGTGCTGCCGGCCTCTTCCCCATATCCAGGTTCTCGACCTGCCCTACCTGATGAGCGACGACCGGATTGCCGAGGAAGTGCTGACCGGCGACTTCACCCGCAAGCTGCGTGAAAAGGCGCTCGCCGACAGCGACAACAAGATTCGCCTGATGACGATCGGCAACACCGGCGGCTGGCGAAACTATGCAAACACCAAGCAGCCGGTAAGGTCGCCTGAAGATCTGAAGGGCCTGAAGATGCGCACGGTGCCGGCCGACCTGCCGCAGCAGGTTGCGACCGCAGTGGGTGCCGCACCGACCCCGATCCCGTGGCCGGAACTCTTCACCTCGCTGCAGACGGGCGTTGTCGAAGGCACGGCAAACGGCATCACCGACATCATGTCGATGAAGTTTCCGGATGCTGGCCTCAAGTATCTGACGCTCGACGGCCACAGCTACATGGGCGCCTTCTGGTGGATGTCGAACGACCGCTTCCAGGCTCTGACCCCTGAGCAGAAGCAGATCGTCGTCGATGGCTTTGCCGCCCTCCAGCAGGCGACCTTCGCCTCGCCGAAGCGCAAGGAAATCGCAGCCTATCAGGACTTCGCCAAGGCCGGCGGCGAGATCTACGTGCCGACACCTGCCGAGAAGGAAGCCTTCAAGACCGCCGTCTCGCCGGTCTTCGACTGGTTCAAGACGAACGTCACCGGCGGTGCCGAAGTGTTTGACCAGTTCACGGCAGCGGTTGCCGATGCCCAGAAGAAGGTTGACGCCGAACGCGCAGCTGACTTGAACTGATAAACGCGGGATGCGCGGCGAACCCGCGCATCCCATCCCAACCGCCCTGCGCATCGCGCGAGATTTCAATCTCCAGGGCGAGCCACCAGAGGTGATCCATGCCAGAACCGTCGACCGCCTCGCCCGATCCGGAGCGAGAACGCCACTCTGCGACCTTGAGCGAGCGATGGCAGAAGCTTTTCCCTGGTCTGTCCGTGACCGTGTTGATCGCGCTGGCGTCAGCCTTCCTGTCGGAACACTACGGCGCACCGGCCATGCTGCTTGCCATCCTGATCGGGCTTGCGCTGCACTTCCTGGCCGAAGACCCGAAGACCGCTGCAGGCCTAGACTTCGCCTCGCGCACGGTTCTTCGCATCGGTATTGCCCTGCTCGGCCTGAGAGTGAGCGTCGCGATGTTCGCCGAGCTCGGTGCTGCTGTGATCGCGATGATCGTCGGCGCGGTTTTGCTCACCATCGTCTTCGGCATCCTCGCCTCGCGCCTCTCTGGACAGGGCGCGGCTTTCGGCGTCCTGACCGGTGGTGCTGTCGCGATATGCGGGGCTTCTGCAGCCCTTGCGATCTCCGCGACCCTTGGAAACCGCAGCAAGGAAGCCGACCAGCAGATGGTCTTCACCGTCATCGGTGTGACCATGCTGTCTACGCTCGCCATGATTTTCTATCCGATCCTCGCAAGTCTCGCAGGTTTGGACGACCACCAGACCGGCATCTTCCTCGGCGCGACAATCCATGATGTCGCCCAGGTCGCTGGCGCGGGCTTCTCGGTTTCCGTCCCTGCCGGCGAAACGGCCGTCTTCGTCAAGCTCATCCGGGTCACCATGCTGGCACCGGTGGTCCTCGTGGCAGCACCTCGCCTTTCGAAGCACGATCTCCGGCGATGTGAAGCGCCCGCCGCTGCTGCCGAGCTTCGTGGTCGCCTTCCTGTTGCTGGCAGCCCTGAACTCGCTTGTGACCATCCCCACCATGGTGGCCGATTGGGCAGGCATCGTCTCGCGCTGGGCCCTGCTGGTGGCGATCGCGGCCGTCGGCGTGAAGACCTCGCTGCCGGAAGTCTTCAAGATCGGCGGACGGGCGATCGGCGTCACTGGTCGCCGATACCGTCTTCCTTGCACTGATCGTGCTGGCTGTCCTCGTTTTTGTTGGGCTGTGACGGAAACGACCGGGACCATTGGGCAGGCGCTGAAAATCCGCTAGAGGATCATGACCCGGCTTGCCGGCGAAGCATGAGGAGGATCCATGGCAAAGACACCCAAGACAGCGAAAAGCGCCCGGAAGCCGGCGCTGACGCAGGATCCCCATGCGGTGCGCGAGCCCCGCGCCAACAATCTCGAAATGGCGATCGGCCACGAGGTGCGGACCTATCGCAAGAAGCTCGGCATTACCGTCGCCGATCTCGCCGCGGCCACGGGCATGTCGGTCGGCATGCTCTCGAAGATCGAGAACGGCAACATATCGCCTTCGCTGACCACCCTTCAGGCGCTGTCGAAGGCACTGGGTATGCCGATCACCGCCTTCTTCAAAGGCTTCGAGGAGCCGAAGTCGGCGAGCTTCGTGAAGGCCGGCGAAGGCGTGAACCTGGAGCGCCGGGAACCCGGGCCGGACATCATTACAGCCTTCTCGGTCACATCGAAAACAACACCTCGGGCGTCGTCGTCGAACCCTATCTGATCACGCTGAACGCGGAATCAGACGTCTTTCCGACCTTCCAGCACGAAGGCATGGAGTTCCTCTACATGCTCGAAGGCGAAGTGGTCTATCGCCACGGGGACAGCCTCTACCGGATGCAGGCAGGTGACAGCCTGTTCTTTGACGCCGATGCACCGCACGGCCCGGAAGAACTCGTAAGCCTGCCGGCACGTTACCTGTCGATCATCTCCTATCCCCAACGCCGGTAGTTGCCCACCAGGAAAACTTTATTCCTTTCGATTGATTTTCTCGGATGCCGCTGCTAGCCCTTTCTCCAGAGACTTTGGAGGGCGTGGCCATGTGCGGCATTGTAGGTCTGTTTCTCAAGGACAAGGCGCTGGAGCCCCGGCTCGGCGACCTCCTCTCGGACATGCTGATCACCATGACCGACAGAGGACCGGACTCGGCCGGCATCGCCATCTATGGCGGCGTCGATGGCAAGACCGCCAAGGTCACCATCCAGTCCGCCGCCCCGGAAAGTGATTTTGCGGGCCTCGCCGAAGATCTGGCCAAGGCAGGCTTCGCCGCGGAAATCGAATTGAAAAGTACCCATGCCGTCATCTCGATCGCCGCAAGCCAACTGACCGAAATCCGTTCTGTCCTCGCCGAAATCCGCCCCAATGTCCGCATCATGGGCTCCGGGGAAAGCGTCGAGATCTTCAAGGAAGTCGGCCTTCCCAAGGATGTCGTGCAGCGTTTCGGCGTCCGCGCCATGGGTGGCACCCACGGCATCGGCCACACCCGTATGGCAACCGAAAGCGCCGTCACCACGCTCGGCGCCCACCCCTTTTCGACCGGGGCCGACCAATGCCTCGTGCACAATGGCTCGCTGTCGAACCACAACAATCTGCGCCGCGAGCTGATCCGCGACGGCATGAGCTTCGAAACCCAGAACGATAGCGAAGTGGCCGCCGCCTATCTCACGGCAGAAATGGCCAAGGGCAAGGATCTCGGAGAGGCCCTCACCGGCGCGCTTGATGACCTCGACGGCTTCTTCACCTTCGTTGTCGGCACAAAAACCGGTTTCGGCGTGGTGCGCGACCCGATCGCCTGCAAGCCGGCCGTCATGGCCGAGACCGACCAATATGTCGCCTTCGGCTCGGAATACCGTGCCCTGGTCAATCTGCCGGGCATCGAGACCGCCCGCGTCTGGGAGCCGGAGCCGGCGACCGTCTATTTCTGGGACCATGAAAAGGCCGCCTGATCCGCGTATCGAGAAAGTTTGCAGAATGCCAATCTTCGACCTCTCCCTTACTCCGCTACGCGAGTTGAACAGCGCGCTTCACAATCTTGGCGCAGGGTCGAACGACACCCTGTTCGAAGTGATGAACCCGCGTGGCCACCATGCGGTCGCCGTCGGCATCGATGCGCCCGTCACCGTCGAGGTGAAGGGATCGGTCGGCTATTACTGCGCCGGCATGAATGACGGCGGCACCGTGACCATCCATGGCTCGGCTGGTCCGGGCGTGGCCGAAAACATGATGTCCGGCACGGTGGTGATCGAGGGCGACGCCTCGCAATATGCCGGTGCCACCGGTCGCGGAGGACTGCTCGTCATCAAGGGCAATGCCGCCTCCCGCTGCGGCATCTCGATGAAGGGCATCGACATCGTCGTGCACGGCTCGATCGGCCATATGTCAGCCTTCATGGGGCAATCGGGCCACCTCGTCGTCTGCGGCGACGCAGGCGAAGCCCTGGGCGACAGCCTCTATGAGGCAAAGCTCTTCGTGCGCGGCGAGGTCAAAAGCCTCGGCGCCGACTGCATCGAAAAGGAAATGCGCCCGGAGCATCTCGAAAAGCTCGCCGAACTGCTGGCCAAAGCCGGCGTCGACGACGTCAAGCCGGAGGCTTTCACCCGCTATGGCTCGGCCCGCAAGCTCTACAATTTCAACATCGACAATGCCGACCAGTATTGAGGGCGCGAAGCCATGACCTATCACAATCCTCCCACCACGCCGCGCAAGTCGCGCCACTTTCGATGATCATACGCTCGCCGAAATCCGCCGCGCGGCAGCAACCGGCATCTATGACATCCGGGGCGGTGGCACGAAGCGCAAGGTGCCGCATTTCGACGACCTGCTATTCCTCGGCGCCTCGATCTCGCGCTATCCGCTTGGAAGGCTACCGCGAGAAATGCGCCACCGACTGTCGTGCTCGGTACCCGCTTTGCCAAGAAGCCGATCGAGCTGAAGATCCCGATCACCATCGCCGGCATGAGCTTCGGCGCGCTCTCCGGCAACGCCAAGGAAGCGCTCGGGCGTGGCGCGACTCTCGCAGGCACCTCGACCACCACGGGTGACGGCGGCATGACCGACGAGGAACGCGGCCACTCCGAAAAACCTCGTCTACCAGTATCTTCCCTCCCGCTACGGCATGAACCCTAGGGACCTTCGCCGCGCCGACGCGATCGAAGTCGTGGTCGGCCAGGGAGCAAAGCCCGGCGGCGGCGGCATGCTGCTGGGGCAGAAGATCTCCGACCGCGTCGCCCAGATGCGCAATCTGCCGATGGGCATCGACCAGCGCTCCGCCTGCCGCCATCCGGACTGGACCGGCCCCGACGATCTCGAGATCAAGATCCTCGAACTGCGCGAAATCACCGATTGGGAAAAGCCGATCTATGTGAAGGTCGGCGGCGCCCGCCCCTATTACGACACCGCTCTTGCCGTGAAGGCCGGCGCTGATGTCGTCGTGCTCGACGGCATGCAGGGCGGAACGGCCGCCACCCAGGACGTCTTCATCGAGAATGTAGGCATGCCAACCCTCGCCTGCATCCGCCCCGCCGTCCAGGCACTGCAGGACCTCGGCATGCATCGCAAGGTGCAGTTGATAATCTCCGGTGGCATCCGCTCTGGCGCCGATGTCGCCAAGGCTCTAGCGCTCGGCGCCGACGTCGTTTCGATCGGCACGGCCGCCCTCGTTGCGATCGGCGACAACGACCCGAAGTGGGAAGAGGAATACCAGAAGCTCGGCACCACCGCCGGTGCCTATGACGACTGGCATGAAGGCAAGGATCCGGCCGGCATCACAACGCAGGATCCGGAACTCGCCGCCCGCCTCGATCCGGTCGCTGCCGGCCGCAGGCTCGCCAACTATCTGAAGGTCATGACGCTGGAGGCGCAGACGATCGCCCGCGCCTGCGGCAAGAACAAGCTGCACAATCTGGAGCCGGAAGACCTCTGCGCACTGACCATGGAGACCGCCGCCATGGCGCAGGTGCCTCTCGCCGGCACCAACTGGTATCCCGGCAAGGGAGGTTTTTAAAGCCTGATGGCCGCATCCTGATCCCACGGATGCGGCCATTCTTTTTCAACACATGTGTCTCAATCCATAAAAATAGGGGAACGACGTGACACAGGATCTGGCAGGCTTCGCTGCGGAGCGAGGCATCAAATACTTCATGATCAGCTATACCGACCTCTTCGGCGCACAGCGCGCCAAGCTGGTCCCGTCCCAGGCCATCGCCGACATGCAGAAGGAAGGCGCGGGCTTTGCCGGCTTTGCCACCTGGCTCGACCTGACGCCCGCCCATCCCGACCTCTTCGCCATCCCTGACGCCTCCTCCGTCATCCAGCTCCCGTGGAAGCCTGAGGTCGCCTGGGTCGCTGCCGACTGCATGATGGAAGCCCAACCGGTCGCACAGGCCCCGCGCGTCGTTCTGAAGAAACTCGTTGCGGAAGCCGCCGAGCATGGTCTGCGGGTGAAGACAGGCGTCGAGCCGGAATTCTTCCTGATCTCGGCTGACGGCGAGACGATCTCGGATCAATACGACAACGCCGAAAAGCCCTGCTACGACCAGCAGGCGCTGATGCGCCGGTATGACGTGATCGCGGAGATCTGCGACCACATGCTGGCACTCGGCTGGAAGCCCTATCAGAACGACCATGAAGATGCGAACGGCCAGTTCGAGATGAACTGGGAATACGACGACGCCCTGAAGACGGCCGACAAGCATTCCTTTTTCAAGTTCATGGTCAAGTCGGTCGCCGAGAAACACGGGCTGCGCGCCACCTTCATGCCGAAACCCTTCAAGGGCCTGACCGGCAACGGCTGCCACGCGCATATCTCGGTCTGGGATCGCGACGGCAAGGTCAACGCCTTCGCCGACAAGGACATGCCCTTCGGCCTCTCGGCCAAGGGCAAGACCTTCCTCGGCGGAATCATGAAACATGCATCCGCACTGGCCGCGATCACCAATCCGACGGTCAATTCCTACAAGCGCATCAACGCCCCGCGCACCGTCTCCGGCGCGACCTGGGCGCCGAACACCGTCACCTGGACCGGCAACAACCGCACCCATATGGTCCGCGTCCCCGGCCCCGGCCGCTTCGAACTACGCCTGCCCGATGGCGCCGTGAACCCCTATCTCTTGCAGTCGATCATAATCGCGGCTGGCCTGAGCGGCCTGAAGAGTAATGCTGATCCCGGCCCGCATTACGACATCGACATGTACCGCGACGGCCACACGGTGAAGGATGCGCCCAGGCTGCCGCTGAACCTCCTCGACGCCCTGCGCGCTTTCGAGCAGGATGACGTGCTGAAATCAGCGCTTGGGTCAGAATTCTCAGACGCCTATCTCAAGCTCAAGCATGACGAGTGGAACAGCTATTGCGGGCATTTCACCGCCTGGGAACGCCAGACGACGCTGGACATCCTGAGGGACCGCGCCAGCATCACGCCACGATCTCGATCCGCCTTTCGCTGTCTGCATCGAACAGGTGTAGATGCGCCGGATCGAAGCCAAGCGACATCATGTCCCCATGCCTCAGTGACTGGCGCTCGGAGACGACGACGTTGATCTCCGGCTTGCTGGCGGAACTGATATAGGTCATCGAGCCCGTGCTCTCGACAATGCCGACAGGAAGCCGGAGCTGCGCCTCGGCATCCGGAACCAGCCGCAAATGCTCGGGCCTGAGGCCAACGATGAGGTTCGAAGCCGTGGGAACAGGCCGATCGAGAGGGATCACCTGTGGCGTACCCAGATCGAGCACCAGCGACTTACCGTCAGCACCCACCGTCGCCGGGATAAAGTTCATCGCCGGCGAGCCGATGAAGCCGGCGACGAACTTGTTGACCGGCCGGTCATAGAGCTCCAGCGGCGCGCCCTGTTGCTCGATAACACCTTGCCGCATGACCACGACATGATCCGCCATAGTCATCGCCTCGATCTGATCATGGGTGACATAGACGGATGTTGCACCCAGCCGGTCATGCAACGAGCGGATCTCCTTGCGCATATGGACACGAAGGGCAGCGTCCAGGTTGGACAGCGGTTCGTCGAACAGGAAGGCCTTGGGATGCCGGATGATCGCTCGGCTCATCGCAACGCGCTGACGCTGGCCGCCGGAGAGCTCACGCGGATAGCGATGCAGCAGATTGGACAAGCCGGTCGTTGCCGCCACCTCTTCAGCCGCCTTCTTCGCCTCTGCCTTCTTCACACCGCGAATGCGCAGCGAATAGGTGAGGTTTTCTTCCACCGTCATGTGCGGGTAGAGCGCATAGGACTGGAAGACCATGGCAAGGTCGCGCTTGCGCGGCGGAACACCGTTCATCCGCTCGCCGGCGATCACCAGGTCACCCGTCGAAATGCTCTCGAGGCCGGCCAGCGACCGAAGAAGGGTGGACTTGCCACAGCCGGACGGACCGACCAGAGCCACGAACGACCCCTTCTTGATCTTCAGGTCGATGTCGCGAAGCGCATGATAGGCGCCGTAATATTTATTCACGCCGGAGAGTTCGATCTGATGGGTCATTTGAGGGCTCCGGATGTCAGACCGGAGACAATCCGGCGCTGCAGAAGGACAAAAATGGCGAGGATGGGGGTCACATAAATCGAGGCAAACGCCATGATGTAGTTCCACTCATTGGTGTTCGGCCCCATGAAGGAATTGAGCCCGACGCTGGCCGGCTGGAATTCGGCATCCTGGATGATCGACTTCGAATAGACGAACTCGCCAAAGGCCTGCATGAAGATCAGGATAGCAGCGACCAGAATGCCGTTGCGGGCGAGCGGCAGGACGATGTGAAAGAAGGCGCCGACGCGCGAATTGCCGTCGACAAGGGCTGCCTCCTCGAGTTCGATCGGCACGCTCATGAAAGTGGCGCGCACCAGCACGACGAAGAACGGCATGCTTTTCGCGGCAATCGCGATGATGACGGCAAGCCGCGGATATTCCAGCATGCCGAATTGCGAGAAGCCAACGAAGATCGGCGTGATCATCAGCGATGCCGGCAGAACCTGCAGCATAAGGATGAGGAAAAGCCCGACATCGATCCAGCCATTGCGATAACGGGCAAGCACATAGGCGCAGCCCGTGCCGAGCACCGTGATCAGTGCCACAGCGCCGAAGGCGATGATCAGCGAGTTCCACATGTAGCGGGCGAGGTTTCGGCTCTCCCAGACATAAACGTAAGTGCTCCATTGCGGATCGCTCGGCCAGAAGCTCGGCGGCGTCGCAAACATCGCCGAACCGGTTTTCAGCGCCGTGACGTACATCCAGTAGAGCGGGAAGAGATAGATGGCTGCGAGCACAATCGCGATCGTCAGCATCAGTCGGTTGCGCCAGGTCTCGGTCATCCGCGCACCTCCTGCCGCGTCGAGCGCACATAGACGACGGACGCCAGCATCACGAAGACGATCATGATGACGGAGATGGTCGCACCTCGGGCGAAATCATATTGCCGGAAGGATTGGTCCCAGGCCCAGTACTGCGCGACATTCGACGCATTGTTCGGCCCACCGGAGGTAATGGCGGCGAAGAGGTCGAACTGTTGCAGGGTGAAGATCAGACCGAGCGAGATGATCGCGCCGATCGTGGAGCGCATCATCGGCAGCGTGATCGTCCAGAAGCGCTGCCAGACATTGGCACCGTCAAGTTCAGCCGCCTCGTAGAGATCTTTAGGAATACCGGAGAGACCGACCGAGAGCAGGATCATGTTGAAGGAAGTCCCGAGCCAGATATTGGCGATGATGACGGCCCAGAGCGAATAGTTCGGGTCCGAGCGCCAGAAGATGTTCTCCGAGATCAAGCCCGTTTCCCGAAGGAAGAAATTCAACACCCCGAAATCGCCCGACAGCACCAGGTTCCAGATCGCGCCAACCACCAGCCCTGGCATCACCCAGGAGACGAGAAAGAGCCCGCGCAGCCATGAGGCGCCGGGGAAATTCGTCCAGAAGAACAGCGCGGCCAGGCCCTTCATGACTCCGCTGCCGGCAATCGAGGCGCCGACAAAGATGGCGGTGTTGCCATATTCGATCCGGTCGCCCGCTGGGCAAACAGGGAGACATAGTTCTTGAAGCCAACAAAGGGGCGAAAGAAGGTGCCCAGAGAGAACATGTCGACTTCCTGGAAGCTCATCAGCACATTGTAGAGCAGCGGCAGGCCGGACAGGATGAAGAGAAAGGCGAGCGGCAGTCCGACCAGGCCGATGTCGAAACCACGGCCATCAGTCAGGCTGGACAGGATCTTGCGCATGAGGGTCTCCGCATCGCGATGGAAATCTCCGGTCGGGCCGCCCCCGCGACTAAGGCGAACGAAGACGGCCCTCCGGGAGGTTGACGAGATAGGATCGAGCCTCTTCCCACATAGGGCGTGGGCAGAGGATCCCTACCGATTGGTCAGCCGGTCACGGCAGCGATGGTTTCAGCCGCCTGATCAAGCGCTTCCTTCGGCGTCATCTGGCCGGTGAGAGCACTCTGGATGGCATCCTGGATCGCCTTGGAGATCTTCGGCCATTCCGGATGCGGACCACGGGCCTTGGCGAACTGCAGTTGCTCCTGGAAGACCTTCAGCGCTGCATCCTTCTTCTCGTTGCCTGTGGCCGGCAGCGTGATATCGGAGCGGGCCGGAAGCTGGCCGTATTTCTCGAACATCACATTGTCCTGCGACGCAAAGTATTCGAGTGCCTTGAAGGCTTCCTCGGGATGCTTGCTGTTCGAGAAGATCGCATAGTTGAAGTCGCCCATGGCAGACGAGCGCTCGGCACCGGCTTCCGGCACCGGCAGAAGTGTGACACGCCAGTCGAACTTGGCTTCATCCGACATGCGGTTCAGCTCCCAGGGACCGGAGATCGCCATGGCGGCATTGCCGGAATTGAAGGTGCCGGTCGAATCCCACTGTCCGCGCGTCAGGCTGTCAGGCGAGGCAAGCTTCTCGTCCATGATCGTCTTCCAGGCTTCGAGCGCCTTGACCGCACCATCGGCGTTGATCTTCTCGTAGCCGCCGCCGCCCATCTGCGCCCAGGGCAGGAACTGGAAGGTGCCTTCTTCGCTGGCCTTGGCAGAGAAGGCGAGGCCGTAAACATTCTTCGCGGGATCGGTCAGCTTGCGCGCAGCATCGATGAGTTCTGCCCAGGTCTGCGGCGGCTTGTCGGGATCCAGCCCCTTCTCCTTGAACATGTCGGCATTGTAGTAGAGCGCAATCGTATTGGTCGCCTTGGGCACGCCGAACAGCTTGCCGTCCCAGGTGACGGAATTGAGCGGGCCGGGGAAATAATTGGCCGGCTTGATGACCTCGGACTTGGCGATCCGGTCCGTCAGGTCGAGGAAGGCGCCGCGCGAGGCGAAGAGCGCATGCTCCGGATTGTCGACGGCAATAATGTCGGGCGCCTGACCGGTCGAATAGGCGCGCATCGCTTCGCTGACGACATCGTCGAACTGCACGAGGCGATATTCGACCTTGATGCCCGGCTCCTTTTCGTCGAATTCGCGGGCCAGGTTCCAGGCCGGCTGCTCCGGCTTGTCGAGGCTCCAGATGGCTGATGGTGACCACTGGCACCGGCTTGGCCCAGCCCATGATCGAGCCCCTGGGCCAGCGCCAGCGCGCCGGCCATCAGGCAACCGACAGGCATGCGCTGCCTAGGGCTTGACCGGGCCGTCCCAGCCCAGCGTGTCATCCAGAGTAGGGTGTCGATCATGCAAGATCAGTACGATATTCCCCACCCCGGCAATTCTTCAGATAGTTGAGCGCCGTGCAGCTGGCCGGTCATTTCCAGCGCGTCGCGATAGACGGGATCGTGCCAGCCCTCGATATCGATCGAGCCGGACCAGCCCGCGAGCCGAAGCTCCGAGATGACATCCGTCCAGTTGGTATCGCCGAAGCCAGGCGTGCGCATGAAGACGAAGGGGTGTTTTCCGAAAACCCCATGCTCCCGGATCACATCCCAGCGGATCGTCGCGTCCTTGCCATGCACGTGGAAGAACTTGTGCGCCCATTTGCGGATCTGCGGGATCGGGTCGATCAGATAGACCATCTGATGGCACGGCTCCCATTCGAGCCCGATGTGATCGTCCGGTGTCTCATTGAAGATCAGCTCCCAGGCATCCGGATTGTGGGCAATGTTCCAGTCGCCGGTCTGCCAGTTGCCGTCCATTGCGCAGTTTTCGAAAGCGATCTTCACGCCCTTGTCGGCCGCCCGCTTGGCAAGCTCGCTCCAGATTTCGCGATAGCGCGGCAGGCTCTCCGTCAGTGGACGGTTACGGATCCGTCCCGTAAAACCGGCGACGCAGCTGGCGCCGAAATGATGCGCGTTGTCGATGCAGTCCTTCCAGCCCTGCAGGGTCTGAAGATCCATCTCGGTCTCTTCGAGAGGATTGCCGAACATGCCGAGCGTCGAGATGGTGATGTCGCGATCGCCGATCGCCTCGACGCAACGCTTGCCCAGATCGGCGAGGTCCTGACCATTGGTGGTCTGCCAGAAGAAGGGTTCGAAGCTCTCGAAGCCCATATCAGCGATTTGGCCGATCCGCTCGGCCGCCTTGCCGCCGCTGGCGCTGACCATGGTGCCGATACGAATGGATTTTGCAGGATTGCTCACGGGCTCAATGTCCTTCGACTGAAATGCTGACGGGAAGTCCGGTCCGAGCGCTCTCGATTGCGCCGAACACCATGGACAGGCTCTTGATATTGTCGTCGCTCACCGTCTCGGGCTTCCGCCCGGACTTCACCGCGTCGATGAATTCGGCAAGCACGCTCCGATGCCCGTGCGTCTCGTCCTCGTCGGGCGCCATTGGCATGGGCAAGATTTGCTGACCGCGCAGCAGGCCGGGCTCGTTGCCGGCGACCGTCGCCTCGAAAGTCTCTTCGCCGTCCCAGGTGATCATGCCCTTCGAGCCGACCAGCCTCCAGGCGCTCTCCCAACTGGTGCGACGCCCTTCGGCGCACCAGGAGCCGCGATAGGTGAAGACGGCATCGCCCGACAGCTTGAAAATGGCATTCGCCGACGCGCCATGAGCATACCAGGAGCCGGACGGATTGCTCTCGACGCAGTAGACCGAAAGCGGGTGCTTGCCGGACACGAAGCGAGCGGCGTCGAAGGTATGGATCGCCATGTCGAGCAGCAGGACATTGTCCATCGCTTCTCGAAAGCCGCCGAAATGCGGGGCGATGAAGAAGTCGCAGTGGATGCCAGAGACATCCCCGATCAGCCCGGCTTCGACGGCGCGTCGCAAGCGCCGGATGCCCGCGATGAAGCGGCGGTTCTGGACGACCGCATGCACCCGCCCCGTTTCTGCCGAGAGCGTAAGCAGTGCCTTCGCCTCATCCATGGAGGTGGCAAGCGGCTTTTCGGAGAGGACATGGCAGCCAAGCTTGAGCGCGGTCGAAACGACAGCGAAGCGCGCCGACGGCACGACCACGTCGAACAGCATGTCGGCCTGCGTTGCCTCGATGACGGAGCCAAGATCCGTATCGATCACCGCGCCCTCAAGCCCAAACTCGGCTGCAAGCGCTTTCGCCACCGAAAGGTCGAGGTCGACGAGGCCAACGATTTCGACATCGCGGCTGCGGTCAGAAGCAGACTGAAGCGCTCGGAGCCAGCCTTTGGCCATAGCTCCGCACCCGCACAAAACGGCCCTTGAAGTCACTGATACCCTCCCAAAGAATGAGCGGAACTCCTCTTCCGCACATCCCGTAAACGTTTACGACACTATGAACGAGGCGGCCCATGTGTCAATAGAGATTTCGTAAACGATTACGGCGTGCGTTTCAGCGGAGGGGTTGATGAAGGGCATCCGGCAACTGGCCGAACATCTCGACATATCGATCGGGACGGTGTCTCGTGCGCTGAACGGCAAGCCCGATGTCAACGAAGAGACGCGCAGGCGCGTGCTCGAAGCCGCTGAACAACTGGGCTATGTGGCAAACCAGGCGGGCCGATCGCTGCGCAAGGGCGCAACCGGCATCATCGGCTTCATGATGCAGACAGGCCACGACATCACCGGCCAGGGCGACACCTTTTTCATGCGCGTCTTTGATGGCGTGCAGACAGTGCTCGCGCGCCATCAGCTTGACCTTGTCGCACTGCTCTGTTCATCGGAAGAAGATCCGGACGCCTATCTGAAGCGCATCGTGGCCCGCGGCTTTGTCGACGGCATCATCCTATCGGCAACGCGCTTTCAGGATCCCCGCTTCGAGCTTCTGCACAAGACGAAGATCCCCTTCATCACGCTTGGCCGAAGCCAGACCGATGTCGGCCAACCCTGGTACGATCTGGACTTCGAGGGCATGGCCGAGGATGCACTGGAACGGCTGATCGCCAAGGGGCATCGCCGGATTGCAATCAGCAGGCCCCATGGCGACATCAACCTTGGCCACGTCTTCGAAAACCATTGCCGGGTGGTGCTTGCCCGGCATGGGCTCGAGCTCGATGCCGCCCATATCTACCGCTCAGGGCCAAACGAACCGGGCGGCTATCACGTCGCCCAACAGGTCATGAAGTCACGCGAACGTCCCTCCGCGATCATCCTCTTGAACGAGGCGACCGTGGTCGGCTTTTATCGCGGCTTGCAGGAGGTCGGCTTGAAGCCGGGCAAGGACATTGCCGTCATCGGCCAATACAGTCCCCAGGCGCAGTTCCTGAACCCGGTCCTCACCTGCTTCCGCCCGGATCTGAGGGCACTCGGCGTTGCCTTGGCAGAAAGCCTGCTGGCGACCATGCCGGATCTTGCCCAGCATTATCCCGAGGCCGTTCGCCGTCGGCTGTGGCCGATGACCCTTATCGAAGGTGAAAGCGGCTGAGGCCCCGCAATCGGTCAAGCCTCACGCCCGCAGCGCTTCCTGACGGTAACCCGTATTGATCGTGACCGTGCCGCCCACTGCGCGCGAAACGCAGGCGCACATCTTCTCGCCTTCATGCCGTTCTTCCGGGGAGAAGAACACATCGCGATGATCGATCGGCGTCGAGGCGTCAACAATGTTGACGGCGCAGAGACCGCATTCGCCACGACGACAGTCGTAGACCATGTCGATCCCCGCCTCCATCAGCGCATCCAGCATCGTCTGGTCGGCGCGCACATCGACGGTCCGGCCATATTGCGGCACCGTGACCGAGAACGGCTGCT
Source organism: Allorhizobium sp. (assembly GCA_965283865.1). Taxonomy (GTDB): domain Bacteria; phylum Pseudomonadota; class Alphaproteobacteria; order Rhizobiales; family Rhizobiaceae; genus Allorhizobium. The sequence goes on along the minus strand of CBDIQA010000001.1, from coordinate 1,170,606 downwards.
CGGCAAACCGGCCGCTATCGCCGAAGACCTCGAAGCGCAAGCGGCTCATCGAGCGGCCGCTTTCCCGCCAGGTATTGCGCGCTGCCTCCAGAAGCCCATGAGGACCGCAGATATAGGCCTCGCCATCGACTGGGAGGGCGGCAAATTCGGCTGCCAGATCGAAGGCCTGCCCCTCATCCTGGACGAAGCTTGCGAGGCCCTCGCCCAGCAGGGACTGCAACTCCTCAGCAAAAGCCATCTGCGCCCGGCTTTTGGCCCCGTAGATCAGTCGGACGGACTGACCGCGCGCGACAAGTGCCTTCGCCATCCCGTAGATCGGCGTGATCCCGATGCCGCCGGCGATCAGCAGATAGCGCGATGCCCGCCAGGAAAGCTCGAAGCGGTTCTCCGGCTCCGTCATTTCCGTCTGGTCGCCGACGGCCAGGCTCCAGACAAAGGCCGAACCACCCCGGCTGTTCGGATGCAGCTTGACGGCGATCTTCAGCGTGCCGGGAGCACTCGGCAGAACCGTATAGGTACGGATCGCCGGCTCTCCCCGGATGACGACCTTGATATTGGTATGCGACCCGGGATCGAAGGCAGAGCGGAGACCCTCAACCGCGAAGGTCACAGCCCGGACATCTTCTGCCGGGTTTTCGATCGATATGACGCGCGCCGCACGCCATTCCAGCTTGGAACGCATGAAATCCTCCCAGTCTATGTTTGATGACCCGATCAGCCCGCCATGAGGGCGAGCGCCAGAACCTTCCGGCGTAGATCGGGCTGCTCCTCCAGCACGAAATCGAGATTCTGCCGCGCAAGCCGCGCATGTTCGCGTGCCAGCGCTTCCGCCCGCGCGCCCTCCCGCAATTCGATCGCCGCCACGATCGCCTTATGCTGCGCCTGCGCGACGACCAGCGTGCGGTAGAAGGCGGGCGCATCCGCTTCCGTGTTCACGAAAGCATTGGGGCTGGCGAAAGGCAGGCTTGTCATGCGTTCGACTTCCCGCCGCAAGACCTCGCTTCCAGCCAGATCCCAAAGCAGCCGATGGAATTTGCCGTTCAGCGTCTCGTAGCGCTCGAAATCCATCGCATGGGCCTCGGCCGCAAGCACTTCATCCAGCTGCGCAACGACCTCGCGAATGGCCTTCATCCGCGCAGGCGTCACACCTCGCTCGGCCGCGAGCCGCGCGGCTGTCCCCTCAAGTACGCCACGCAACTCTATGGCGTCGATCACTTCCTGCCGGCTGAACGAACGCACGGCATAACCACCCGACGGGATCAGCGTCACGAGCCCTTCCTGCTCGAGCCGCTGTAACGCGGCCCGAAGCGGTGTCCGCGATACGGCGAGGCGCTCGGCGAGCGCCACCTCCGACAGGCGCTCGCCGGGTTCGATCTCACCCGTCAGAATGAGATCGCGAAGGCCGAGCAGCGCCTTTGCCGTTTGTTGTTTCGGAGCGCGATCCGGATCAGCACTCATGCCACACTACTCCGCCGCCACCGCATGCGGCCCGGCCTGGGGCTTCAGCTCGGCATCGATCATGCGATCGATCAACTTGCGCGCCCACATCGAGCCTGCATCAATGTTGAGGTTGTAGAACTGGTGATCGGGATTGGCCTCGATCGCCCGCTGCTGTGCCTCCAGCACCTCTTCATCCTCACGGAACACACCGGCGACCCCTTCGCGAAGCTCATGGGTGCGCGCCTGATTGCCGAGGTCGGTAGTTGCGGGCAAAGGCCCAGAAATAGAGACAGGTCTTGTCCGTAGAGGGGGTGATCGTGTTGAGGACATAGCCATTGACGCCTTTGGAGCGGTCGCCCTGCTTGGCACCGGTTCCGGCCTCGGCAACGCCAACGTCGATGGTCACGGTGCACGGCGCCTCGAAGCGGATGATCTGCCAGCGGTCAACCTTGCCCGGGCGACCGAACTGCTTGCGCCAGAACGGCGGCGGGTCGATGTCTTCCATCCAGCGGGTGATATAGGCGAAGCGGTCCGAATGGCTCGCTTCGAACGGCGCCTCGGCAACCGCGCGATTGCCGATCGACGATCCATGCACGAAGGTTTCGTGCGTCAGGTCCATCAGGTTATCGACGACGAGGCGATAGTCACACTTCACCTCGATCAGCTTGCCATCGGCAGCCCAGTCGGGATCCTGGTTCCAATGCATGTCTGGCACAAGCGCCGGATCAGCGAGCGCCGGATCGCCAGGCCAGATCCAGATGAAGCGGTGTTTCTCGGCAATAGGATAGGACTTCACGCAAGCGGACGGATTGATGGTGTCCTGCGAGGGCATGTATACACAGCGGCCCGTCTCGTCATATTCGAGCCCGTGATAGCCGCAGATCACATTGTCGCCTTCCAGGCGCCCGAGCGACAGCGGCACCAGTCTGTGCCAACAGGCATCGGCGAGCGCGACCGGCGTCCCATTCTCCTTGCGATACAAGACGACAGGCTTGTTGCAGATGGTTCGCGGCAGCAGCTGGCGCTTCAGCTCCACGTCATAGGCTGCAGCATACCAGGCGTTCAGCGGAAAGGTGGGTTTGGACATGACAGCTCCTCCTCTATCGAGGCAAGAGAGCCATACTGTATACAGAATGTCAATCACCAGTGTATTTCGCTATCCAGAGCAGGCCAAAATCGGCCGCAAGACCAGCGAATGTATACAGGCGCTTGGTGCGTTGGACGCCCGTAGCTTCAATTCGCCGGATGGTCGGGACGCGCCCTGGAACGCCATAGCCAAAAGGCCTGCCTGGCCTGCCTCGCGCACTCCGGTATCCGGGGCATTTTGTTGATGGCGCGGACAAGTTTGTCCTTACCGATCCCGCTCCGGAAGGAATGGCCCCTGCCCCCAGACGATCGACTTCTCGTGCCGCTCGATCACTTTCTTCAGATCTGTGAACTCACGGACAATGTGATCCTGGAACTTCCGGCGAGCCGGATTAGGGAAAGTCTTGCGCTTGGTGATGATACCGAGCGTGCGTTCGGGCTGCGGGATGTCGACCGGCACGATCGAGATCTTGTTCTCGCCCTTGAAGGAGAAGACCACCGAATGCGGCAGGATGGCCAGCGCATCGGTGGAGGCGATATAGTTGACGACGGACAGGAGCGATCCGCCTGAATAGCGGATGGAGAGCTCGCTGATGCCGAGCGTGATCAGGATGTTGTGCAGATCGAGAACCAGCGGGGAGCCTGGTAGCGGCGCGACCCAGGGATAGGTGAGGATATCCTCGATGCTGAGCCGCCTTTTGCGCAGCAGCGGATGGCCGACGCCACAGGTGAGCACATTGCGACCCGGCAGGATCGGCTGGAATTCGAAATCGCTCTTGAGATCCGTACTGCCGATCGGCGTGATCGCCAGATCGATCTGGCTGGAATCGAGTTCGGTCAGCAAATCCGGCAGGTTGCCATAGGACTGCTCGACCATGATGTCGCGCTCCCGAAGCTGGAAGCTCGCGATCATCTGCGAGATCACTGCATCCATGAAGAACGGAACGCCGCCGACCTTGATGCGACCGGCTGTTCCCGACTGGAAACTGCGGACAATCTCAACCGCCTTGCGTGAGGCGCCGAGGATCGAGCGCCCCTGGATCGCCAGCTGCTGCCCGAGCGGCGTCAGTTGCATCGGCCGCTTGCCGGGGATGAACAGCGGCTCGCCGACCCGGCGCTCCAGCATAGATAGCGTGCGCGAAACGGCAGGCTGGGTCATGCCGAGCATCGCGGCACCTTCCGTGACGCCTCCGGTCTCGGCGACGGCTGCAAGCTGGACGAGGTGGCGCTCATCAATCTTCATAGCAATTCGCTATACCGAACATAAGCAATTTTATCAACAGAGGGTCTCAGGCTCTGTATAGTCGGATTATTGGGTGGGATACGATCCGGCACTTGGAGAACGGGTGCGGCGACATACCCGTTGGAGGGCCCGTGTGTCCGGGATCGTCACAGCCCTAGCATTTGCAGATTCTGGAGGAGAAGAAGCATGTCGTTCATCTCGGGTTATCATCACCTCACGCTGAGCACCGATGGCGCTCAGGAGGACTATGACTTTTACACAAAGACACTTGGCCTGCATTCCATCAAGCGCACGGTATTGTTTGACGGCACGATCCCGGTTTACCACCTCTACTATGGCGCCAAGAACGGCGACCCTTCGACCATTGTCACGACCTTCCCATTCAAGAAGCCCGGCATTTACGGCAAGCGCGGCACCAACCAGTCGAAGATCATCCAGCTTTCGATCCCGGTCGGTTCGGCCGACTTCTGGGTCGACCGGCTGAACGAGCGCGGCATACCGGCGACCAAGAACAGCCGCTTCGGCATCACCCGCGTTGCGCTTGCCCATCCCTGCGGCATCGACCACGAACTGGTGGAAAGCCCTGCTGACACCCGCCCGCCGATCACCAGCGAAGCGAACGGAGTCGGTTCGGCACATGGCATCCGCGGCATCTACGGCGCAGCGATCGCCGTTTTCGACCGCACCTCGATGGACGACTTCCTGACGGTAGCCATGGGCATGAAGAAGGAAGCCGACAGCGACGAGGGGCTGATGTTCTCGGTGCCCAACAATGGCGGACCGTCGAGCATGGTCGAGATCATTCATCAACCCACCGGGCCGCAGGGCACCTGGACACTGTCGGGCGGCACGATCCATCATCTCGCGCTTAACACGGGCAATGAAGAGAACCAGCTGAAGCTCAAGGCCCATATCGAAGGTCTCGGCTTCACCGATGTCTCCGACCAGAAGGACCGCAACTACTTCAAGTCCTGCTATGTGCGATCTCCCGGCGGCGCACTCTTCGAGATCGCCTGGTCGGTCGAAGGTGGATGGGCACTCGACGAGCCAGCAAACGCCATCGGCACTACTCTCGTGTTCCCGCCCTGGTTCGAGGATCGCCGCGAGGAACTGATCGCCGGCCTCGAACCCGCAACCTTCTAAGCCGGAGACGATCATGGCCATTCATGGCGAGCCTCTGGCCGCGGGCGTTGCAGCGGCGGAGGCTGACGTCCTGTGCGTCTTCGTCCACGGGCGGACCCAATCGCCCGAGGACATGATGGAGCAGGTCATCGGAAAGCTATCGGTGCGCGGCGTATGCTACTGCCTGCCGCGCGCCACCGGCAATTCCTGGTACGCGGCGCGCGCTACCGATGCGCTCACCGATCCGACCCGCGAGGAACTCCGGAAGTCACTCGATTACATCAACGGGCTCGTGGGGGCCCTGCGACAGGCGGGCGGCAAGGAGAAGCCGCTTCTCATCGGCGGCTTCAGCCAGGGCGCCTGCCTGTCGCTGGAATATGCGATGACCTTCGGCCCGTGGAACGGGGCGATGGTCAATCTCACAGGGTGCCGTGTGGGCCAGGCGGCAGACCTGCGTCCAGCACAAGACCTCGACGGAATGCCCGTCTACCTCACCGGCTCCGATCAGGATCCCTGGATTCCGGTCTCGGCCTTTGCAGAAGCATCCGAAGCGCTTGGGAGGGCGCGGGCGAGGCTTCGATGCGAACTTTTTCCGGGACGCACGCATCAGGCGTCCGAGATGGAAGTCGCAGCGGTGAACGCGATCTTGCAGGACCTTGCGGAGGGAAGCCGACCATTTCGCCGCGTCGCGGCGTAGTTTCACAAATACAACTGGGAGGAGGACAGCATGATTACGCGCAGAAAACTGCTGAAGGCGGGGGCTGCTACCGGTCTCGCCTATGGTTTAGGGGGCCTCGCCGCACCGGCGATCGCCCAAGGAGCCAAGATCAAGCTCGGCTATGTCAGCCCGCAGACCGGGCCGCTGGCAAGCTTCGGCGAAAGCGACGCCTATAACATCGCCTCCTTCCTCGCGACCGAGGCGGGCAAGAACTTCGAAATCATCGTCAAGGACAGCCAGTCGAACCCGAACCGGGCAGCGGATGTGGCGAAGGAACTGATCCTCTCGGACGAGATCAACCTGATGCTCGTCGCCTCGACCCCGGAAAACACCAATCCGGTGGCGACAACCTGCGAAGCCGAAGGCATTCCCTGCATTTCCACCAAGGCGCCCTGGCAGCCGTGGTTTATTGGCCAGCAGGGCAATCCCGGCGATCCCGAGAGCTGGAAACCGTTCGACTTCGCTTACCATTACTTCTGGGGCCTGGAAGACGTCATCGCCGTCTTTACCAACATGTGGGCCCAGCTTGATACCAACAAGAAGGTCGGCGGTCTCTTCCCCAACGACGCCGATGGCAATGCCTGGGGCGATCCGAATGTCGGCCTGAAGCCGGGCCTCGCACAGGCCGGCTTCGACCTGCTCGATCCAGGTCGTTATCAGAACCTGAGCGACGACTTCACGGCCCAGGTCAACGCCTTCAAGGACGGTCAGTGCGAGATCATCACCGGCGTCGTCATCCCGCCCGATTTCACCACCTTCTGGAACCAGGCCAAGCAGCAGGGTTTCGTGCCGAAGGTGGCCTCGATCGGCAAGGCGCTGCTCTTCCCGCAGGCGGTGGAGGCGCTGGGCACGGCCGGGCACAATCTCTCGTCCGAGGTCTGGTGGTCGGCGCAGCATCCGTTCAAGTCATCACTGACAGGCCAGAGTGCGGGCGAACTCGCTGCCGACTTCACCGCCAAGACGGGCCGTCCCTGGACCCAGCCGATCGGCTTCATCCATTCGCTGTTCGAGATGGCAACCAATGTGATGGGACGCGTCGACGACGTGACGAATGCCGAAGCCGTGGCAGCGGCCATCGCCTCTTCAAAGGTCGACACGATCGTCGGCCGCGTCGAGTGGAACGGCCAGGGTGTGCCACCGTTTGCAGCGAAGAACGTCACCAAGACACCGCTCGTCGGTGGCCAGTGGCGGCGCAAGGACGATGGCACCTTCGATCTCGTCATCGTCGACAACAAGACGGCACCGAATATTCCGACCGCCGGCAAGATGGAAGCGCTGGCCTGAAGACACGACAGAGGCGGGCCCGCTCATCAGCCGGGCCCGTCAGCTTCCCCAGACGACTGCCTCTTCATGGCGTTTGATCAGGTGTTTCAGGTTGTCGAAACAGGAGCGGATGAAGGCCGAGAATTGCTCGACAGCGGGAGAGCGCGGCGCATCCACCCGTCTGAGGATTGCCAGCGCACGCTCCGGATGCGGAATATTGATCGGCAGGGCCGTGATCGTCTTTTCCTTGCGCTGAGCAAAGACAACGCTGTGCGGCATGACAGTCAGCGCATCCGCGGCTTTCAGATAATTGACCACACTCGCCAGCGACCCACCGGAATAGCGGATGCGGATCTCGGTCGCGCCGAACGAGAGCAGCAGGGCGCGAAGGTCTGCCAGCAGCGGACTGCCGGGCGGCGGGGCCACCCAGGCATAATCGAGGAGATGGGCCGGCTGCAGGCGGCGTTTCAGGAGCAGCGGATGCGTGACCCGGCAGGCAATGACATTGCGGCCAGGCAGGATCTGCTGGAAGGCAAGCCCGGAGCCTTCATCGAGAATATCGATGGGGCAGATCGCCAGATCGATCTGATCAGCCTTCAGCGCCGCGCGAAGATCCGGGAAATAGCCATAGGACTGGTCGATCCGCACATCCGGATGTGTCGCCTGAAACTCCGCACACATACCGGCAATCAGGGAATCCATGAAGAAGGGACTTCCGCCCACCCGGACGACGCCGCTTTTGCCGACGCGAAAGCTCTCCATCAGGTCGGAGGCCTTGCGGGAGGCGGCCAGCATGGCAAGCCCATGTTCCGCAAGCGCTATCCCAAGCGGGGTCGGCTGCAGCGGGCGCCTTCCCCGGATGAAGAGCGGTTCGCCGATCCTCTTTTCCAGCATCGACAAAGTGCGCGACACGGCCGGTTGAGCGAGCCCCAGGAGGGCTGCGCCTTCGGTTACGCCGCCCGTCTTCACCACGGCAGCCAGCTGGATCAGATGTCGCTCGTCGAATTTCATAACGGATTGTTATATTGCCTCCCAAACAAATCATCAATCATGCATTCAAGCCCTGCTAGCTTCATCCTCGACCAGCAATGCGGATTTGGGAGGAGATGCATGTCGCGGGCCGCAGACCTCATCACCTTCAACGAAGCAACCTCGGCCGAGGCCTTTGCCAACCGTTTCGGCACGCCGGATGACGCGAGCGCGCGCCTTCTGTCGGCCGTCGTCGGCCATGTGCATGAGCTCATCAAGGAGTTCCGCCCAACCCAGGAGCAGTGGCGCAAGGTCATCGATTTTCTCACCGAAGTCGGCCACGCGTCGGATGAACGCCGCCAGGAATGGGTGCTGTTCTCAGATCTCGTCGGCGCTTCGGCGCTTGTGGAGGAGATCAACTCGCGCCGCCCCGCCGGCGCCACGCCCAATACGATCAGGGGCCCCTTCTTCCGGACCGACACGCCAGAGCGCGCGCTCGGCAGCTCGATTTCGCTCGATGGTATCGGTGAGCCGCTTGAGGTCGAAGGCCGCGTAGAAGATCTTGACGGCCTGCCGATCCCGACTGCCGAGATCATCACATGGCAGGCGAATGCCGAGGGCTATTACGAAAATCAGCAGCCGGATCTGCAACCGGAATTCAACCTCAGAGGCCTTTTCCGCGCCGACCAGGACGGACGTTTCCACTACCGGACGGTCAGACCCGCAGGCTATGGCGTACCCGGTGATGGTCCCGTCGGACGGCTGCTCGCGCAGGCGGGCTACCCTCTGCATCGCCCGGCACATCTACATTTCGTCCTGCGCGCTCCGGGTTTCGAGACGATCACCACGCATATCTATGACGAAAGCGATCCAAGGCTCGGGGAGGACGCCTTGTTCGGCGTGCGTCCGGAACTCGTTCGGCCGTTCGAAGCCGATGGTCATTCAGGCACAAAGGTCAACGTCAAGTTCGTCATGATCCGTGCGCGACCGGGGAAGAGCAAATGAAGACCTTTACCTATACCGGGAGCCCGGCTCGTATCGTCTTTGGCTCCGGCCGCAGCGCGGACATTGGCGCACATGTGGAAGCACTCGGCTGCCACCGCGCATTGGTGCTTGCTACGCCGCATCAAAAGGCTGATGCCGAAGCTCTCTCCGAGAGACTCGGCGTCTTGTCTGTTGGCGTCTTTGCCGGCGCCGTGATGCACACGCCGGTCGACGTCACTGAAACCGCCCTCAAACTCGTCCAGGATACCCGCGCCGACTGCGTGGTCTCACTCGGTGGCGGCTCGACCACGGGGCTCGGCAAGGCGATCGCCTATCGCACCGAACTGCCGCAGGTCGTCATCCCCACGACCTATGCCGGCTCTGAAGTCACCCCGATCCTCGGCCAGACAGAAGGCGGTCGAAAGACGACGGTCCGGAATGCCAACATTTTGCCAGAAGTTGTGATCTATGATCCGGATCTTACCCTTGGTCTTCCCGTCGGCATGAGCATCACCAGCGGCCTGAATGCCATGGCCCATGCGCTGGAAGGTCTCTACGCCCAGGATCGCAACCCGGTCTCGACGCTGATGGCGCTCGACGGATTGCGCGCCTTCAGGGACAGCCTTCCGGTTCTGGTGAAGAGCCCTGAAGACGCCGATGCGCGGGCGGAAGCGCTCTATGGCGCCTGGCTCTGCGGCACGGTGCTCGGCACCGTCGGCATGGCGCTGCACCACAAGATCTGCCACACGCTGGGCGGCTCATTCGACACGCCGCATGCCGAAACCCATGCCGTCATGCTGCCCCATACGGCCGGCTTCAATGCCGAGGCTGCGCAGGCTGAACTGGCGGCAGCCAAGGAACTCTTCGGAGGCTCGATTGGCGGCGGCCTTTGGGATTTCGCCAAATCGATCGGCGCGCCATTGTCGCTCAAGGATTTCGGGCTTGTTGAAGCCGATCTCGATCGCGCTGCCGATATCGCCACGGAAAACCCCTACTGGAACCCGCGTCCGATCGACCGGACGTCGATCCGCACACTTCTGCAACATGCCTGGGAGGGCGTAAGGCCCGACTGACCGAGACGACATCTCGCGCGCTGCGCGCTCTTTGGGAGGAGAGACGATGATGGGAGGAAATATGTTCACGAGACGCAAATTCCTGCAGACGACGGCAGCCGGCGGTGCCGTGCTGGCCACCTCGGGCCTTGCGGCCCCTGCGATTGCGCAGTCAGCGGCGGTCAAGCTCGGCTATGTCAGCCCACAGACGGGACCGCTCGCGGGCTTCGGTGAGGCCGACAAGTTCGTCATCGACAGCTTCCTCGCCACGACGAAGAAGATGGGCCTAAACTACGAGGTCATCGTCAAGGACAGCCAGTCCAATCCGAATCGTGCAGCTGAAGTCGCCAAGGAACTGATCGTCGACGACGAGATCAACCTGATGCTCGTTTCATCGACGCCGGAAACCACCAATCCTGTCTCCACCACCTGCGAAGCCGAGCAGGTCCCCTGCCTGTCGACGGTCGCACCCTGGCAGCCCTGGTTCATCGGACAGCAAGGCAATCCCGGCGACCCCGCAAGCTGGAAGCCGTTCAACTACGCCTACCACTTCTTCTGGGGCCTGGAGGACATCATTGCCGTCTTCACCGGCATGTGGGGCCAGATCGAGACCAACAAGAAGGTGGCTGGCCTCTTCCCGAACGACGGCGACGGTAATGCCTGGGGCGACAAGGTCGTCGGCTTCCCGCCGGTGCTCGAAAAGCTCGGCTATGGCCTGACCGACACCGGCCGCTATCAGAACCTGACGGATGATTTCTCCGCCCAGATCAACGCCTTCAAGCAGGCAGAGACCGAGATCCTGACCGGCGTAATGATCCCGCCTGACCTCACCACCTTCTGGAACCAGGCTAAGCAGCAGGGCCTCAAGCCGAGGATGGCCTCGATCGGCAAGGCGCTGCTCTTCCCGCAGACGGTGGAAGCGCTGGGCGATGCCGGCCACAACCTCTCGACCGAAGTCTGGTGGACGCCGTCTCATCCGTTCAAGTCGTCGCTGACAGGCGAGACCGCTGCCGATGTGGCAGCCGCCTTCACAACGGCGACAGGCCGCCCCTGGACACAGCCGATCGGCTTTGCCCATGCGCTCTTCGAACTCGCCGTCGACGTTATGAAGCGCGCGGAAGACGTGACGGACGGCGATGCCGTGGCCAAGGCGATCGGCGAGACCAAGCTCGACACGCTGGTCGGCCCAATCGCCTGGAACAACGCCAACCTGCCGCCCTTCGCCCAGAAGAACGTCGCCAAGACCCCGCTCGTCGGTGGCCAGTGGCGGCTGAAAACCGGCGGCGGCTACGATCTGGTCGTCGTTGAAAACGGCCAGGCACCGAACATCCCCCTTGGCGGCAAGATGGAAGCGCTGAGCTGAACCCTGTGAAGCATGTGGCTGCGGTGCCCCACCCTTGTCGGGGCGCCGCAAGGCTGACGGAGGAGTGTCCATGCCGATCCTGGAACTGAATGGAGTGTCGAAGTCCTTCGGGGCCCTCGTGGTCGCCGAAGACATCTCCTTTTCCGTCGAAGCAGGCGAGGCGCTTGGCGTCATCGGACCGAACGGCGCCGGCAAATCGACGCTGTTCAACCTGATCACCGGCAACCTCTCCGTTGCCAAAGGCACTGTTCATTTCGATGGTCGAGACATGACGAACGTGCCGCCGATGCAGCGCTGCTTTGCCGGGATGGGCCGCACCTTCCAGATCCCACAGCCTTTCGAGCGGCTGACGGTCTATGAAAACCTGCTCGTCGCAGGCGCCTTCGGCAGCGAAAGCAGCGAAGCCGAGGTGTCCGATTTCTGCGCCGAAATCCTCGTCGGAACCGGCCTGATCGCGAAGGCCAACCGCCCGGCCGGCAGCCTCACCCTGCTTGAGCGCAAGCGGCTGGAGCTCGCTCGGGCTCTGGCCACAAAGCCGAAGCTTTTGCTGCTCGACGAAATCGCCGGTGGGCTGACCGAAGGCGAGTGCCGGCAGTTGGTCGCGACGATCAAGCGCGTCCACCAGCGCGGCATGGCGATCATCTGGATCGAGCACGTTCTGCATGCCTTGAACGCGGTGGCGGAAAACATCCTCGTCCTCAACTTCGGGCGGATGATCGGACACGGCGATCCGCAGACCATCATGAATTCGCGCGAAGTTCGCGAAATCTATCTGGGCATGGAGGTCTGACAGATGAGCCTGATCGAAACGAAGAACCTTACCGCGTTCTACGGCGACTTCCAGGCCCTGTTCGGCGTTGATCTCGTCCTCAATCCTGGCGAGACGATCGCCGTCATCGGCGCAAACGGCGCAGGAAAATCGACACTGATGCGCTCGATCTCAGGGGTGCTGCGCAATGATCCCGCTGCCGTCCTGCATCGCGGAAAGCCGATCGGCGCGCTCGCCGCACCCGAAGTTATGGCCCGCGGTATCGCGCTTGTTCCTGAAGGTCGTCGACTGTTCCCCTCGCTGACCGTCGAGGAAAACCTGCTCGTCGGTCGCCACGGTCGCAAGGTGAATGGCCCCTGGTCGCTCGAAACCATCTATGAACTCTTCCCGATCCTGAAGGAGCGGCGCCGCAACCCCTCGACGGCACTCTCCGGCGGACAGCAGCAGATGGTCGCGATCGGCCGGGCGCTGATGTCCAATCCGGAAGTGCTGCTCTGCGACGAGCTCAGCCTCGGCCTCGCCCCTGTCGTCATCAAGGACATCTACGCCGCCTTCCCGCGCATCCGGGAAACGGGTGCGGCCATCGTCATCGTCGAGCAGGACATCGCCCAGGCGCTCAAGGTCGCCGACCGCGTCTATTGCATGATGGAAGGTCGGGTCACGCTCGAAGGGCGCCCCGCAGAGCTCGACCGCGCCGATATCCACGCGGCCTATTTCGGAGCGGAACCCCATGAACTGGCTTGATACCATTCTCCAGGGCGTGTTGCTCGGCGGTCTCTATGCCCTCTTCGCGGCGGGTCTGTCACTGGTCTTCGGCATCATGCGGCTCGTCAATCTCGCCCATGGCGACCTGATCGTATTCTCGGCCTTCCTGATCCTGTTGCTGTTCTCCACGCTTGGGCTCAACCCCTTCGTGGCGGCACTGATCGCCGGCCCGTTGATGTTCGGCATCGGCTACCTGCTGCAATATCACCTGCTCAACCGGACGCTCGGCAAGGACATCCTGCCGCCGCTGCTCGTTACCTTCGGCCTGTCGATCGTCATCCAGAATGGCCTGCTCGAAGCCTTCACGGCCGACAGCCAGCGCATACCCGCAGGCGCACTGGAACAGGCATCGCTCTCGCTCGGTGGCATCAATGCCGGCGTTATGCCGCTCCTAACCTTTGCCTCCGCGATCCTGGTCATCGTCGGCCTCAACCAGCTGATCTACAAGACCGCCCTCGGACGTGCCTTCCGCGCGACCTCCGACGATGTGGTCACGGCAGGTTTGATGGGCATTCGCCCGAACCAGATCTTCGCCATCGCAACAGGCCTTGCCATGGTGATCGTCACGATTGCCGCCCTCTATCTCGGCACCCGCGCCAATTTCGATCCGACCGCCGGACCTGCGCGCCTGATCTACGCCTTCGAAGCCGTCATCATTGGCGGCCTCGGGTCGCTCTGGGGCACGCTTGCCGGCGGCATCATTCTGGGCGTCGCACAAACGCTCGGCGCCGCCATAAACCCGGAATGGCAGATCCTATCGGGCCATATCGCCTTCCTGCTCGTCCTGCTGTTCCGTCCGCGGGGTCTTTTCCCCCGCGCTGTCGATTGAGGTGACGATGAACGCCAACAGAGAAATCCTGTCGAACGTCATGCGCCCGACGCCATCCTGGCGGGTCGAAACCCGCACCCGCCTCTCCACGTTGTTTTCAATCGCAGCCATCCTCTTCGTGCTGCTCCTGGCGGCAGCCCCGTTCGTCGTTTCGCGCGGCGTGGTGCAGGACCTCTTCTTCATCCTCACTATGCTGGCGCTCGCCCAGAGCTGGAACCTGCTGGCCGGTTATGCCGGGCTGATTTCCGTCGGCCAGCAACTCTTCGTCGGCTGTGGCGCCTATGCCCTCTTCGGCTTCGTCATCCTTCTCGGTGTCGATCCGATCCTGGCCATCCCGCTCGCCGGCCTCTTCGCCGTCCTCGTCTCCATCCCGACGGCCTTCTTCGCCTTCCGCCTCTATGGTCCCTATTTCGCCATCGGCACCTGGGTCATTGCCGAGGTCGGCCGTCTGCTCTTTGCCCAGTGGAAGGCCCTCGGCGGCGGCACCGGCACATCGCTACCCCGTGATGCCACGCGCGAGATGTTCGGTGTCTCGTTCCTCGAAGATTGGTTCGGCATGCGGGCTGCAGCTGCCGCCGATGCCGTCGCCTTCTGGCTGGCGCTGCTCGTGCTCGTGCTGACGATCTGGTTCGTCTACCGGCTGCTGCGCTCCAAGCAGGGCCTCGGCCTTGCCGCCGTGCGCGACAACGAGACGGCCGCCCGGGCGCTCGGGGTGGACGCCCAGAAGCTGAAGCTCGTGATCTACCTCTCCACCGCCTTCATCACCGGCGTCGTTGGCGCACTCATCTATCTGCAGAAGGCCCGCATCTCACCCGATGCCGCCTTCTCGCTCACCGACTGGACGGCCTATGTGATTTTCATTGTCGTGATCGGCGGTATCGGCACGATCGAAGGCCCGATCCTCGGCGTGATCATCTTCTTCCTGATGCAAAATGCGCTGTCGAGCTACGGGTCCTGGTACCTGCTGCTGCTCGGCGCGCTCGCCATCGTCACCATGCTGTTTGCGCCGCGCGGGATCTGGGGCCTGATCACCGACCGTACCGGCATCGAACTCTTTCCAGTCCGCCGCACCCTGAAGGGCGGATCGCTCGAACACCATAAAACGGGAGGGCCAAATGGCTGACATCACCACCGACGTCCTGATCATCGGCACCGGGCCGGCCGGCTCGGCAACGGCCGCATTGCTCGCGAGCTACGGCCTCGAGCCCATGGTCATCAACCGCTACCGCTGGCTCGCCAACACGCCGCGCGCCCACATCACCAACCAGCGCACGATGGAGGTTCTGCGCGATCTCGGCCGCGACGTCGAGGACGAAGCCTATATGTTCGCGACCGAGCAGGACCTGATGGGCCAGAACGTCTTCTGCACGGCGGTCGCCGGCGAAGAAATCGGCCGCATGCAGAGCTGGGGCAACCATCCGCTCTCGCGCGCCGAACATCTCCTGTCCTCGCCCGGCCGGATGAACGACCTGCCGCAGACCTATATGGAGCCGCTGCTCTTCAAGACTGCGTGTTCGCGCGGGGCGCAGTCACGCATGTCGACGGAATATGTGAGCCATGTGCAGGATGCCGACGGCGTCACTACCACTTGCCGCGACCGCTTGACCGGCAAGGACATCACCATCCGCTCGGAATTCCTGGTCGGGGCCGACGGCGGCAATTCCAAGGTTGCCGAACATGCGGGCCTCTCCTTCGAAGGCAAGATGGGCGTTGCCGGCTCCATGAATATCCTGTTCGAATGCGATCTGTCGCGCTACGTCGCCCACCGCCCCTCGGTGCTCTACTGGGTGCTTCAGCCGGGCGCTGATGTCGGCGGCATCGGCATGGGTCTGGTCCGCATGGTCCGCCCGTGGAACGAGTGGCTCATTGTCTGGGGTTACGATATCAACCAGCCGGCACCGGCCGTCGATGATGCCTTCGCGACCAAGGTCGTGCGCGATCTCGTCGGCGTTCAGGACCTGCAGCCGAAGATCAAGTCGGTCTCCACCTGGACCGTCAACAACATGTACGCCACCACGCTTTCGAACGGCCGCGTCTTCTGCATGGGCGACGCCATCCACCGCCATCCGCCGTCGAACGGCCTCGGCTCCAACACCTCGATCCAGGATGCCTTCAACCTCGCCTGGAAGCTTGCTGCCGTCATCCGCGGACAGGCAGGCATGGGTCTGCTCGACAGCTACCAGGCCGAGCGCGCGCCAGTCGCCAAGCAGATCGTCACCCGCGCCAACAAGTCGATCGAGGAATTCGGCCCGATCTTCAAGGCGCTCGGCCTGCTCGATTCCGTCGACCCGGTGAAGATGCAGGAAAACATGGATGCCCGCTGCGACGACACCGCCGATGCGGAGCGCCAGCGTGAGGGGATCCGCCAGGCGATTGCCCACAAGGTCTACGAATTCGACGCCCACGGGGTCGAGATGAACCAGCGCTACAAGTCTGGCGCCGTCGTCACCGACGGCCAGCCGGAACCGGCCTTCGAAAAGGATGTCGAGCTGCATCACCAGCCGACCAGCTGGCCTGGCGCCCGCCTGCCGCACGCCTGGCTCTTCGGACCTGATGGAGAGAAGGTCTCAAGCCTCGATCTGACCGGCCATGGCGTGTTCACTGTTCTCACCGGCATCGGCGGCGATGGCTGGGTGGCGGCGGCAAAGTCCCTGTCGAAGGAATTCGGCCTTCCGATTACGGTCCACAAGATCGGCCCCCGCCAGACCTGGCAGGACTTCTCCGGGGACTGGGCCCGCGCCCGCGAAATCCGCGATTCCGGTGCACTGCTCGTCCGTCCGGACCATCACGTCGCCTGGCGCGCGGAAGCCGCCGTCAAGGACCCCGAAGGCGAGCTGCGGCGCGTCCTGAAAACCATTTTGGACCGGTGAGGAGCGATCATGGAAGCGCACGAAAAGGGCTATTTCACCGAGGAGACCTCCGTCAAGGTCGTCACCGGTCGCAACGCCAATGCCAAGGACGAGCGGCTGAAGGAGGTGATGGAGGTCATCACACGCAAGCTGCACGAGGCGGTCAAGGAACTGGAGCCGACCCAGGACGAGTGGATGGAGGCCATCCTCTTCCTCACCCGCACCGGCCAGATGTGCAACGAATGGCGGCAGGAGTTCATCCTGCTGTCAGACGTGCTCGGCGTCTCGATGCTGGTCGATGCGGTCAACAACCGCAAACCCTCGGGCGCATCAGAGAGCACAGTGCTTGGCCCCTTCCACGTGGCCGACGCCCCCGAACTGCCGATGGGTGCCAATATCTGCCTGGACTCGAAGGGCGAGGACATGGTGATCGGGGGCCGCATTCTCGACACCGAGGGCAAGCCGATCGCCAATGCCGTGATCGATGTCTGGCAGGCGAATGACGAGGGCTTTTACGATGTCCAGCAGAAGGGCATCCAGCCCGACTTCAACCTGCGCGGCGTGTTCCGCACGGGGCCGGACGGGCATTACTGGTTCCGTGCGGTAAAGCCGAAATTCTACCCGATCCCCGACGACGGCCCGGTTGGCCAACTTCTCGGCAAGCTTGGTCGCCATCCCTATCGCCCTGCCCACCTGCACTACATCATCAAGGCAGACGGTTACGAGACCCTGGTTACCCACATCTTCGATCCGGATGATCCCTATATCCACTCGGACGCGGTCTTCGGTGTGAAGGAAAGCCTTTTGGCAGAGTTCGTCCGGAAGAACGATCCGAGACGCGCTGAAGACTATGGCTTCACCGAGGAGTTCTGGGAGGTGAAGCACGACTTCGTGCTGGTCCGCACTTAGCCGTGACTTTTTGCCGCTCGTGGCTGTTGATGATCCCGCACGCACTCGCGGCGGGATCTATCCGTTTGAGGGTGACGAAACAGCAATCGGTCCTTTCCAGGAGAATTGCGACCGATTGATCAGCGCTAAAATCAACTCGCCGATCGCCGCAATCTCACCCCTGCCCTGTTGCCGGACCGCGCCGCCGTGAGCTCTAAGGTGCTGGCGAAGCACCTGATAATCACGCTTCCGATTAAATCAAGATATTCTAAAATAATAGTCACAACACATCAGGAACGGTTGATATTACCAACGAATTGACGAAGCAGCACTAAACCTGCGCGAGGCTATTCACTTAGACTGCTTACTCGGCAAACCCCGACTATCACCAAAAAAGAACACGCCAGTATTAACCGAAAGTTAATCAAGCGCTTTCTGAAGCACGCCGTTTATGTTAGATCTACCCCTGAGAGGGTAGGGGTAATGCTTGTACGTGTCGCGTTTGTAGACGATCATCCGATATTGTTGGAGGGATTGGTCAGCCTATACAGGACCAAGACCGATCTTGATGTCGTGGCGATGGGTCACACCACCGTCGACGCGCTGAATATTCTTGAAACCCATCATCCTGATGTCATCGTGATGGACCTGAGCATGCCGGGAGACTCCTTCGCGGCGATAGATGTCATGCTCGCGTCCTATCCTGACACGAAGGTCATCGTCTTCACGGCCTCAAGCGCCATCCAGCCGGCAGTAGAGCTGATTGAGGCAGGGATCAGCGGCTACGTTCTCAAGGGGGCATCGTCCTCCGACCTGCATCACGCGATCATCAGCGCCTATAGCGGCGAGACCTATATAACCCCCGGCTTCGCCACCAAGGTCATCGTCTCGATGAAGACGGCGGAGCTGCGGCGCAGGGCACAGCCGGCCGAGCGCCTTCATCATCGCGAAGAACAGATCGTCAGCGGCCTGCTCAAGGGCCTGACCAACCGGGAAATCGGGCTCACCCTGAACATCAGCGAAAAAACCGTCAAACACTACATGACGTCACCGATGAGCAAGCTCAATGTCCGCAACCGCGTCGAACTCGTCATAGCGGTCAAGAACAGGACATCCCCGCGCGATCGCATCGCAAGCTAAGGATCTCGCTATTCGTTGACGATCGGCAAGCTTGCGATCGCGAATGACCCGTTTCGGCGCGGAAAATACCGCATCCGCCCGCCAAAACTGCGGATCCGCCGTTTCTGGCTGACCTTGCCCAGGCGCACCCTCTGCACTTCCCGTTTCGACGACAGAACAGGACGCTGACCGATATCCACCACGGCGACGAAGAGCCGCCCACGCTTGAAGCTGCAACGAACCATGTGCGAATTGCTGCTGGCATGGCGATAGCTGTTCATCAGCCCTTCCAGCACGAACCGGTAAAGACAGATCGACAGATCCGGAATGCGCAAGTCGATGCCGGCACTCCCAATCACGGTCGTCTCCCGTCCGGAGATCTCGAGATACCGCTTGGTAGCAAGCTGCAAAGCTTCATCGATCGTGGCGTGTTCGAGTTCAGGCAGCACGAGCCCGGCCGACAGGTTGCGGACCTCGTCCAGAACATTGCCCACCAGATCCAGGATCTTGGTAAGCGCATCGCGCGTGGCCTGGGAAACATCGGGGCGCGGTGTGACCAGGTCGCTCAAACGCAGTTTCACCAGCGTCAGCAGTTGTACGGATCCATCATGCAGATCCGCACCGATCTGATCCAGTATGCGTTCGTTGAGCTTGCCGGCCTCGACCCGGGCATTGTCGGCGAGCAGCCGCAGGCGGTTGTTCTCGACTGAGAGTTCGATGGCGTTGCGAAGGCTTTCCCGCAGCGTTCGTCGCTGCTGTTCGATCAGCCGCGCGCCCTTTCTGACGACGAGATAGAGCAGTGACAACATCGGGACTGACAACAGAAGCACCCCGGCCATCGAAGTGCTCCGGGTCTCGGCGATCTGGCGTTCGAGGACTTCGGACTCCTCGTAGATTTCGCCCGCTAGCAAGACCTCGCCGTTCGCGGATCTCACAAGCGGACCGTAGATCTCCAAAAGAGACTGCGATGTTTCTTCGTCACTATACTGATGTTTGGCGACCGTCGTCCGCGACACCACGGTCTGGCCGGCAAGCGCCTGCTGGAGTTCTTCGAACATGCCGGGCTCTTCGGCAGACGTGCCGGGCGGATAGATCTGCCGGCCATCGGCGGTCCAGATCTTGATGTTGATGACCCGCTGCCCAGGCGGCCCCTGGCCGATCAGGTTGTTGATCTTGCCTTGAAACACATCATCAAACCGAAACTCACCGTTCTCCGCGCGCTCGATCAGCGGGGCAACGAGGGCCCGCATCCTGACCGCACCGGCAGCGCCTGCAGCATTTCGGGCCGCCTTTTCCACCTGGGCAGCCACAAAGAAGCTGACACCAGCCATCAAACCAAAGACGATCAGCGACGCGGCAATCAGGAACTGCGCCGACAACGACAGCGACCCGAGCCTGAGCCATACGCGTTGCACCAATGACGGCACCGGCTTGGCGCTTTCCTCTTTCATCGAATTGGTGTGCATCAAACCAAGCCGAGTTCTGTCCAGACCTGCGGCATGCCACTCCCCCGACTTTGCGCCGATCTGCAGTATTGTTTCTGCAGTTTCCGGCACCCCTCGTTATTCTATATTCATGCACGCTTATGAGCTTGTTGTCGACCACGCCTTCAAAAAGCTCAGACTAAGGTCTGAACCGGGATTGGACTTTGATCCTACAATAGGCGAGACCAAGTTCCCTTCCTGTTTTTGCTGCATGTGCCACGCTGCTTTCCTGACAAATCCCTGACAGCACGTCACGGGGATGAACATCGGAGGCGGGGGCACCCCGGTAGCGTTATGGTCCAGATCAATCAGCACGATCTCGAATTCATTCTTCGCCAGATCAAGATCGCAGAAGCGAACTCGGTCGCTCACTCGGGAAACGATGCGAAAGCCCTCACCAATATCTGGGTCGACGAGTTCGGCAACGTTGTGCCGGAAGGCACGGCCGGCGCAACGCTCGCCATCAGCGCAGAGCATGTTCCCTACGGACTGCGGACCGTCGACGGCAGTTTCAACAATCTGGGTGCCGGCCGCGAGAACTGGGGTGCCGTGGATCAGCCGTTCCTCGATCTGCTTGGCGACGAATGGCGTGTCACCGATGGCGATACCTTCCAGATCCGGACCGGCCAGAACACGTTCACGACGATCGGTGGCGCCTATAACCCGACGGGTGCGGTTGCAGACGCCGATCCGCGTCTGATCTCCAACCTGATCGTCGATCAGACGCTCTCGAACCCTGCAGCGATCTACACCGCGCTCATGCAGGCCGGCTACACGGGCAACGTCCTGAGTGCCGTAACCTCGATCAAGACGCAGTTCGATGCGGCCATGCTGACGGCAAAGACCGCGAATGATGCCCTGCCGGCCGACCAGCAAAAGACCGATGCAGTCCTCATCGCCAATGTGACCACGACGCTGGCCACGTCACTGGAGAACACCTATGGCATCACCTTCGACGGCCCTTCGATCCTGATCGAAAACGTGGCTCCGGACGAAGGTCTCTCTGCACCTTACAATTCATTTTTCGTACTGTTCGGCCAGTTCTTCGACCATGGCCTCGATCTCGTCCAGAAGGGCGGCAACGAGAAGATCTACATCCCGCTTGCTCCGGATGATCCGCTTTATGTGGAAGGCAGCCGTACCAACTACATGGTCCTGACGCGCTCGCCGCAGACGCCGCTCAACCTGACAACGCCGTTCGTTGATCAGAACCAGACCTATTCCTCGGTCGCGTCAAAGCAGCTGTTCCTCCGCGAATACAAGATGGTTGGTGGCGAGCCCGTAGCGACTGGCCATCTTCTGGAAGGCGCGAAGGGGATCGCTACCTGGGCGGAAGTGAAAGAGCAGGCCCGCGAGATGCTCGGCATCAACCTGACGGACGAGTTCGTCGGAACCGTGCCGTTGTTCCAGATGGATGCCTATGGTGAGTTTGTGCGCGGCCCGAACGGCCTGCCGATGGTCGCCACCGGTACGGCAAACAACATCGTCTGGGTCGAAGGCAACCTGACAACCCCGATCAGCCTCGCAAATGCGGTTCTGACCAATCATGCCTTCCTGGATGATATCGCACACAACGCGGTACCGGGTCTGATCGATCACGACCGCAACCCGGCAACGCCAGACGTCATGAAAACAGCCGACGCTGACAGCGTGGCCAACAATGCAATCCCGCTCAACGAATTCGGTCAGGCCACGACCTATGACAACGAACTGCTCGATGCGCACTTCGTCACCGGTGACGGCCGCGGCAACGAGAATATCGGCCTGACCGCTGTTCACCACATCTTCCATTCCGAGCACAACCGCATCGTCGAGCAGGTCAAGGAACAGGCAATTGCGGCGGCCCAGAGTGGCAACTTCGATTTCCTAAACGAGTGGCTCGCTTCTAGCGTGACCGAGCTTCCGGGCTGATCAATGCTACCTTGGGCTGGGACGGCGAGCGGCTGTTCCAGGCGGCCCGTTTCACCACTGAAATGCAGTATCAGCACCTCGTCTTCGAGGAATTCGCCCGCAAGATCCAGCCGGATGTCGACGCCTTCGTCTTCAACCCGTCGATGGACATCAATCCCGCGATCTTCGCCGAGTTCGCTCACGTGGTCTATCGCTTCGGCCATTCGATGCTGAACGAAACCGTCGACAGCGTCAGCGCAACGGGCGCCAAGACGTCGATGGACCTGTTCACCGCCTTCCTGAACCCGACGGCCTATGCGCCGGGCCAGATCACGGCGGATCAGGGCGCCGGCGCCGTCATTCGCGGCATGACCGGTCAGGTCGGCAACGAGATCGACGAATTCGTCACCGACGTTCTGCGCAACCACCTCGTCGGCATTCCGCTTGACCTTGCCGCCCTCAACATTGCGCGCGGCCGTGAATCCGGCATTCCGAGCCTGAACGCCGCCCGTGCGCAGTTCAAGGCGATCGCCAATGGCGACACGCAGCTCGACCCCTACAAGAACTGGGTCGATTTCGGCATGAACCTCAAGAACCCGGCCTCTATCGTCAACTTCATCGCGGCCTATGGTACGCATTCGGCGATCACGGGTGCTACCACCGCTGACGAAAAGCGCGACGCAGCGATGAAGCTCGTCTTCGGTGGCACCGGTGCCCCGGCCGACCGTCTGGACTTCCTCAACGGCACCGGCGCCTACACCAATCTCGGTGGTCTGAACGACGTCGATCTCTGGATTGGCGGCCTTGCCGAAAAGAAGATGGCCTTCGGCGGCATGCTGGGCTCGACCTTCTCCTTCGTCTTCGAGCTCCAGCTCGAAAACCTCCAGAACGGCGACCGCTTCTATTACCTGTCGCGTACCCAGGGCATGAACCTCCTCAACGAGCTGGAAGCCAACTCGTTCGCGGAAATGGTCATCCGCAACACCGACATCGGGGAGACCGGCTATGCCGTGCCGGGCGACATCTTCTCCGTGCCAGATCACGTTCTCTATGTCGATCTCGCCGAGCAGACGAAGTGGGGTTACACCGATCCTGTCGGCACAGACCCCTTCCAGAATGCTTTGGCACCCGTCGTTGAACGCGGCACCAACTCGATCAAGTACAATGGCAACGACCACGTGCTGATCCAGGGCACCAACGAGGCCGACACGATCATTTCCGGCGGCGGTGACGACACCGTCTGGGGCCGCGGCGGCAATGACCGGATCGAAGCCGGCTACGGCGTCGACAAGATTCACGGCGGTGAAGGCGACGACATCATCACCAATGCCGGGACCGACATCGGCGAAACCGACTTCCTCATGGGTGAGGAAGGTGACGACGTCGTCCATGGCGGCTCGGGCCTGGCACTCGTCTTCGGCAACCAGGGCTCTGACGTCCTGATCGCAGGCCCCGACGGCAAGGAAATGTTCGGCGGCGAAGGCGACGATTTCATGCTCGGCGGCGAAGGCGGCGACTTCCTGCTCGGCAATGAAGGCGACGACTGGATCGAAGGCGGCAACGGCTTTGACACGACAGCCGGCGACAATTCCGAACTCTTCTTCAACTCGACCATTCTCGGGCACGACGTCATGTTTGCCGGCGAGAACGAGCATGACTTCGACGCCGAGTCCGGCGACGACATCATGGTGCAGGGCGAAAGCGTCATGCGCAATGAAGGCATGTGGGGCTATGACTGGGCAATCTACAAGGGCAATACCGAAAACGCCGATGCCGATCTGACAAAGCCGATCTTCACCACCGATCAGCAGGACATCCTGCGCAATCGCTTCGACGCTGTCGAAGGTCTGTCGGGCTACAAGCAGAACGACGTGCTGCGCGGCGACAATCGCGGGACGGCCTTCCCGTCGACGCCGGATCCGGAGGTCGAGCCAGGTGCCAACCTCGCCGGCGCCGAAAACACCATGGTCAAGCACCACCTCAGCCAGGCCGGTATCGATCGGATCGCCGGACTGCGCGAGCTCCTGGGCAACCTGGTTGAGAACAGCAGCGCAGTCGGCGAGGCTGCCCGCGAAGCGCAGATCGCCTTCGATGCAGGGAACATTCTGCTCGGTGGTGGCGGTAGCGACCTGATCGAGGGTCGCGGCGGTGACGACGTCATCGACGGCGATGCCTGGCTAAACGTCCGCATCCGCATCGACGCAGGAGCAAACCTTTTCTACACGGCCGATAGCCTGGCAGGACCGGTCTATCTCCAGTCGCAGCTGGTCAACGGCGAAATCCCGGCCAACACAGCTCCGGCCTTCGGCGGCAAGGCGCTGTCAGATCTGCTGCTTGAACGGACGATCACGCCGAGCCAGATGCAAATCGTGCGTGAAATCGTCGATGGTGGCATGACAGGCGATGTCGACATTGCCGTCTACTCCGATATCCGGGCGAATTATTCTTTCGAACGCAATGCGGACGGCAGCGTCACGGTCACCCATGTCACGGTTGACCCAGACGGTACACTCGGGCTCGTCAACTCTGATGGTGTAGACCGCCTCATGAACATCGAAGCCTTGCGCTTCGGAGATGGCTCGACGGTTTCTCTCGGGGAGCTGCTCAACCGGGCACCTGTGATCACCTCGAATGGCGGTGGCGATACAGCCACTGTGTCTCATGCCGAAAACTCCACCGTGGTCACCACGGTAACCGCAACTGAGCTGGATGCCGGTCAGGTGCTGACCTATTCGATCAATGGCGGGGCCGATGCGGCATTGTTTTCGATCGATCCGAACACCGGCGTCCTGTCGTTCATCGCTGCACCGAACTTCGAGGCGCCGACGGATGCGGGTGGCAACAACGTCTATGACGTTGTTGTCGAAGTATCGGATGGCATCGCTATCGATACCCAGGCACTCGCCGTCACGGTGACCAATGCACAGGAAGGTCAGAGCGGCGCTCCGGTCATTTCGGATGTCACGCCAACTCGCCCGCAACAATTGTCGGTCAACACAGCCAGCATTGCAGATCCGGATGGTCTCGGTGCGTTCAGCTACCAGTGGCAGGTGTCCAACAACAATGGTGCCACTTGGGGCAACATTCCGGCTGCAACGGCATCGACTTTCACACCTGTTGCGGCACAAGTTGGCAATCTCGTGCGCGTGCAGGTCACATATACGGATGGCGCTGGTGCTGTTACGGCACTGACCTCTGCACCGACGGCCCCAGTTGGCGATACGATTGGTGGAGGCATTTTCGGCGATACGATCAACGGCACCGCTGGTGACGACATCATCGCTGGCAACACTGGGAATGACACTATCAATTCCGGCGCCGGTGATGACACGATCAGCTGGACTGTTCGGAACCCGATCATCATTCTTGGTACGATTGCCGATGGTCGAGACGTTGTGGATGGCGGCGCCGGCGCGAACGACACCTTCATCGTCAACGGTAACAACACAGCCGAAACCTACCGTGTCTACGCCCGCGCCGACTGGTTGGCGCTCGGTGGTGCTCGTCCTCTGAACGCCAATACCGAGATCGTAATCACGCGCAATGGTACGGCAGATGCCAACGTTATCGCCGAGCTCGACAATATCGAGGAGATCATCATCAATACCGGTCCGGGGAACGACCAAGTCTTCGCGATCGGCAACTTCAACCCGACGAGCCTGAACTTCAATACCATCACGATCGATGGTTCCGAGGGTAATGACACGGTCAACATTTCCGATCTGTCGTCAGCGCATCGCATCCTGTTCCGCTCGGCCGGAGGCCAGGACACGATCATTGGCACTCTGCGTGCTCAGGATGTCATCGAGATCCCCGAAGGCGTCGATGCGGCTGATTATACGCTGACCGTGAACGGCAACGGCACGAAGACACTCTCCAACGGAACACACTCGATCACGTTCTCAGGTGAAGTGCCTCAGCTCGCTCCTCCAAGTGATCATGGTGGCAGCAATCCGGGCCCCATTCCCGGCCCCACGGGTCCCTTCGAATACACGGCCCGCGACATCCAGGGCATTACCAACCTGGTCAACGGCCTGCCGGCCTTTGCCGATGACGACGACACGCAAGGTGCCGTCGGCGTCCGTGATCTCTCCGGCAACGGCAACAACATCGACAACCCCGCCTTCGGCGCAGCGGATGAACCCTTCATTCGCCTGACCGAAGCGCGTTATGGGACCGGTGTCGAGCTGGACGCCCAGGGCAACATCATCAACCGGGCTCTCAACCCGATCTTCGACGGGCTCGATGCGCGGCAGATCTCCAATGTCATCGGTGCGCAGGAGGCGAACCTGCCGAAGGCGCCGAATGACGCCAACATCTTCTTCATGACCTTTGGTCAGTACTTCGACCACGGTCTGGACTTCCTGCCGAAGGGCGGGGCCGGCAAGGTGATCATCGACGGTGCCGACATTCCCGGACCGACGGCTGCCAACTTCACGGATCTGACCCGCGGCTCGCTGGCCAATCCGCTTGAGACGGCGACCGACACACCGGAGCACCTGAACAAGACGTCGCCATTTGTCGACCAGAACCAGGTCTATGGCTCCAACGTGATCGTCGGCCAGTTCCTGCGCGAAAGCGATGGCAATGGCGGCGTAGGCTCGCACATCCTGATGGGTCCGGAAGATCCGTCGGCGCCTGGCTTCCACCTGATGTCGACCTTGCGCGAGCTGCTCGACCATCACCGGCTGGCCGGAACCGTGTTCGAAGGACCCGGCCTCGGTGCCGGCAAGACCCTGCTCGAATACTATCCGACCCTGTGGACGGAGGCGGGTGGCTATAACATGACCGTCGTCCGGCAGCTTGCCGGGGATTTCATGGGGTCGAGCCACGCTCTGCTGCTTGATGCCAACCCGATGATCAGTCCGCTCGACCACTATATCGGGGGTGATGGTCGTGCGAACGAGAACTTCACTCTGACCTCGATGCACACGATCTGGGCCCGCAACCACAACTTCCATGTCGAGAAGTTGCAGGCGGCTGGCTTTGAAGGAACGCCGGAACAGCTCTTCCAGGCTGCCAAGATGGTGAACGAAGCCGAGTACCAGCGTGTGGTCTTCACGGAGTTCGCCGATGCACTCATCGGCGGCATCCAAGGCAACGGTGACCATGGCTTCGAAGGCTATAACGACCAGGCGACTGCGAGCATCAGCCACGAGTTTGCCGCGGCCGTCTACCGCATCGGCCACTCGCTGATCGGTGACACGATCACGGTGAAGGGACCAGATGGCCAGAACGTCTCGGTTAACCTGTTCGACGCCTTCCTGAACCCGACCAATGATGTATTCTCGCCGTCGGAAGTCGCCCAGCTACAGGCCATGGGTTACGATCCTAAGCCCGGCTACGAGCAGCTCGGCACGGGGGCAATCTTGTCCGGCATCGTCGAGCAGCCGGCAGAAGATGTCGACTTCAACGTCGTCGATGCGGTTCGCAACGACCTCGTTCGCATCCGCGCCGACCTCTTTGCCTTCAACGTGGCGCGCGGTCGCGATGTCGGTCTCGGCACGCTCAACCAGGTCAAGGCCGATCTGCAGGCGTCGACCGATCCTTACATCAAGTTCGCAGTCGAATTCCTCGAAGCCAATGGTGGTTCGATGAACCCCTATTCCAGCTGGCAGGACTTCCAGCAGCGCAATGGCCTGAGTGATGTTGTGATCGCCCAGTTCATTGCGGCCTATCCGGACCTTATCCTGCAGGCCGGCCAGATCGACGCGTTCAAGGCCATCAACGGCAATATCGTTGCCATGCAGGAAGATGGCACCGGCGTCGTCAAGGGTATCGACCGCGTCGATCTGTGGGTCGGCGGCCTTGCCGAGCAGCACTTCAACGGCGGCATGGCCGGCTCCACCTTCTGGGTGGTCCTGCACGAACAGTTCGATCGACTGCAGGAAGCCGATCGCTTCTACTACCTCGAGCGTTTCGACAACTTCGACCTCTACGAAAACTTCATCGACGGTCAGGGCTTCTCCGACATCGTCGCCCGCAACACAGGCCTCACGGGCCTGCCCGAAGACATCTTCTCCTCCGACCTCGAAGACGCACCGGATGGTGATGGTGACGCGGACGGTGACGATGACGGCGATGACAACGGCGATGACGACGGCCAGACCGACAATGACGGTGACAACGATGGCGACACCGACGGCGAGGATGACGGCGACGGCGAGGTTGATGGCGAAGACGATGGCAGTGGCGATGGGGACGACGATGGAGAAGGCTCCGGCACCGATGGTGGCGCAACGCCTACTCCTGTCCCGGTCGCAGCGCTGACGCTGATCGGAACGGCGGCTGCGGACGCCCTTATAGGTGCAGCAGGCAATGATACGATCCTCGGCGGTGCAGGCACCGATATCCTCGTCGGCCAGGCCGGTTCGGACATCCTGCGCGGCGAGGATGGTGACGACGTCGTAACCGGCGGTGACGGTGACGACTTCATCAATGCGGGTCTGGGCGATGACGAAGTGCATGCCGGAGAGGGCAAGGACATCGTCTTCGGCGGGGCTGGCTCTGACCAGATCTTTGCCGGTGCTGGCAATGATGTCGTCGAAGGCGGGGCCGGAGACGACCGTATCTGGGGTGGCGACGGCGACGATACCGTCATCGCCACGCTCAACGACGGCAATGACACCTACTACGGCGAAGCGGGCATCGATACGCTCGACTACGCGGCGAGCAGCGCAAACCTGACGGTCGACCTCGGCAATGGCTTCAACGATCGCGGATCGGTCGCGGGCGGCACAACTGGGTCCGACACCTTCTACGGTTTCGAGAACTTCGTCGGCGGCTCCGGCCACGACAAGATCACGGCCTCGACGGCGGTCAACATCATCGATGGCGGACTTGGTGACGACTTCTTCAAGTTCACGTCTGCAGCGTCTGCGAACGGCGACACGATCTTCGGCTTCCAGACCGGCGACCGGATCGACTTCACCGGCATGGGCGCGATGAAGCTGGAGGCGGGCCAGATGATCGATGCGATCGGCGACGTGACCATCACGCACGAGATGCGTGACGGTGAGGAGTTCACGATCATCCGTGGCAACACGCAAGGGGACAATGCCGCGGACTTCGAACTCTCGCTGCACGGCCGTCACAACCTGACGATCAACGACTTCCTCGGCGTTTCCTGAGGACTGCATGAACAGACTGTTCGGCCCGGGCGGGGCCGGACAGGCAACTTTGAGTGGGGGAACTCATGAGCAAGCAGTCGAGCTACAAACTCTCAGGCATCGGCCTGGTGACCGGATTCGTCTTCGGTCTGTCGGGGATCATCAACATCCTGGCGCTGACCGGCGCCTTCTACATGCTGCAGATCTATGACCGGGCGCTGACCAGTGGCAGCATCCCGACCTTGATCTGGCTCTCGGTGATCGCGGTCGGGCTCTACCTGTTCCAGGGCCTGTTCGACATCCTGCGCTCGCAGATGCTGGTCCGCTTCGGGTCGAACGTCGACCGGCAGATCGCACCGCTCGTGCATCGGGTCGTGATCGACATGCCGCGCTTCGGCTATTCCTCGGCGGAAGCCTCCGAGCGCGGACGCGATGTGGATACCGTGCGCAGCTTCCTGTCCGGTGCGGGACCGGTGGCGCTGTTCGACCTTCCCTGGATCCCGGTCTATCTCGTCTTCGTCTGGCTGCTGCATCCGATGCTCGGTATGCTGACACTGGGTGGCGCACTGTTCCTCGCTTGCCTGACCATCGCAGCCGAACTCCTGTCGCGCCGCCACGCCAAGGAGATGACGAGAGCTGCCATCCAGCGCAACAACGTCTCGGACAACCATGTCCGTAACGGCGACATTCTCTATTCGATGGGCATGACCGACCGCGCGATCGACCGCTTCGAAAGCGCCAACCGTCGTCACCTTGACACCCAGACGGCGACCTCCGACATCGCCGGCACCTTTGCCGGCATTTCCAAGGTCCTGCGCTTGATGCTGCAGTCGGCAACCCTTGGGCTTGGCGCCTATCTCACCATCCAGGGCGAGATGTCGGCCGGCGCCATCATCGCCTCGTCGATCGTCACGGGCCGTGCCCTTGCTCCGGTCGACCAGGCGATCGCCCAGTGGAAGGGCGTCATCTCCGCCCGCCGCTCCTGGTCGCGCATCAAGGACACGCTCGCCGTCCTCGACCGTCCCAGCACGCAGTTCGATCTTCCGACGCCGAGCGAAGGCCTCGTCGTCGAAGGCATGACGACGGTTGCGCCGACCACGGGCACCGTGCTCTTGAGCGAGGTGTCGTTCCAGCTGACCGCCGGTCAGGCACTCGCGCTGATCGGCCCGTCGGGCGGCGGCAAGACGACGCTTGCACGCTCGCTCCTTGGCATCTGGCCCCTGCTGCGCGGCTCGGTTCGCGTCGACGGCGCAGATCTCAAGCAGTGGCCGACCAGCTTCTTCACGCAGAATGTCGGCTATCTCCCGCAGGAAGTGGCCCTTCTCGACGGGACTGTCGCCGACAACATCGCCCGCTTCGATCCGGATGCCGATTCCAAGATGATCTTCCGGGCCGCACGCGCCGCCGGCATTCATGATCTGATCGTACGGTTGCCGAACGGCTACCAGACGCAGATCGGTCCTAGCGGCCAGTCGCTCTCGGCCGGGCAGAGGCAGCGCGTCGCGCTGGCACGCGCGCTGTACGGCGATCCCTTCCTGGTGGTGCTCGACGAGCCGAATTCGAACCTCGATGCCGAGGGCGAAGAGGCCCTGATGAAGGCGATCGTGAAGGTCCGCGAACGCGGCGGCATCGTCGTCATCGTCGCGCATCGCCCGAGCGTCCTTCAGGCCGTCGACATGGTCGGCGTCGTGCAGGGCGGCAAGCTCGTCTCCTTCGGTCCAAAGGAGGAGATCATCAAGGTGGCAGCCAATACGTCCGAGAAGAAGTCCTTGCGCCCGGCCCGGACGCTATCAGTCGCAGCGGAGTGAGACACATGACCATGTCCACGATTGATCACGACGATAGCCTGAAGCTCGGTCATGGCGATGCGCAGGCGGCCAAGGCACCGGCCAAAAAGTTCGCACTCGCCGAGTTTCAGGATCGCACCCTATGGTCCCCGGGCATCTTCGCCGTGCTCTCCATGGGCCTCGGCGCCTATCTTGGGCGGCTGCGTGACATGGTCAATCCGGCGCCCAATACGCAAGTGCCCGAGGACAAGAAGACGGTGGCCCTCAACGACGACACGGCCCCGCCGGTCGAGGACAATGCAGAGAGCGGCATAGACATTGCCGCCTTCTGGCAGGAGATACAGCGGCGCTATGAAGACGTTGTCGAGCAGATCGAACAACCACGCCGGCTCTATTCCTCGATCCGCTATAACGCCCAGGACTTTATGCTGGAGGGCGGCTATACCGACCGACCCTTCCAGGGCGTGTCGATCGACGTCGCTGCCAACGGCTTCCGCTTCGTGTCTCCGACCGTCGCCCGGCCGCGGTTCAGTGATTTCACGCTGCCCAAGGCCAACAACGATGCGTCTGGCGGACTGCCAGGTTCTGCGGGCCAGGGCAGTGACAATGCCGGCGGCGGCACCGAGCCTCCTCCTGGAGGCGGCTCGACCGGTGGCAACAGCCAGCCGGTCAATCGCGCACCGGTGTCGCGCGGACCCGTCTATCTCGGGACGGGACTGGTCAATCTCTCGATGCTTCTAATGTGGGCCGACCTGGCTCGCGCAGGCATCGATCCCGACGGAGACAAGCTCACGATCTCCGCGATCCAGGCAACCTCTGGCGAAATCAGAAGCTATGGCAGCGACGCCTGGATCTATGTACCCGAGCGCGACAAACAGGGTCTGGTCACACTGAATTTCACGCTCAGCGACGGCAAGGCGATGATCCAGGGTCAGGCCTTCCTCGACATGCGTCCGCATCCGGAGACAGAGATCGAGGGAACCGATGCAGATGACGTGCTTCTCGGCACGCCGGCCAGGGATCTCATCGATGCGGGCGCTGGCAACGACATCGTCTATGGCCGCGAAGGCGACGACCTGATCCTCGGTGGTGCTGGCGATGACCTGCTGATTGGTGGCGACGGTCGCGACGTGATCCATGGCGGTGAAGGCAACGACCGCATTTTCGGCGGTGACGGCGATGACGTGCTCTTCGGCGAGGCCGGCAATGACATGCTGTTCGGCGAAGCCGGGCGCGACAGCCTGATCGGCGGGTATGGCGACGACGTGCTGTCCGGCGGCGACGGCGACGACCGGCTGTTCGGTGAACACGGAAACGACGTGCTCTCCGGCGATGCGGGCCATGACGTCCTGGAAGGCGGTGCAGGTCACGATACGCTCGGCGGTGGCGCTGGCGAAGATGTCATGGTCGGCAATGATGGCGACGATATCTTCGTCGCCGGGGTCCAGCCGGTGCTGGAACTCGAGAGCCTTGCACGGATCGCGATGAGACTGTCGCCTACAGATGCTGCGGCCACCCCCGCCATCGTCGATGACGGCGACGACGTGATCCATGGCGGCGACGGCAGCGATACCTATGATGCCTCCTTCGCAAGGATGGCGGTCAATATCGATCTCGCCGCCGGCACCGCAGACGGCGACGAGATTGGCAGCGACCGGTTGACCTCGATCGAAAATGCAGTCGGCGGGACCGGCAATGACATGATTGCTGCCAGTTCTTCCGTCAACATTCTCTATGGCAATGGCGGACACGATACCTTCGTCTTCGGCTCTGTCGCTTCGATCGCCAATGGCGGCATGGGCCATGACGAGATCCGCGATTTCAACGTTGGCGACAAGGTCGACCTGTCGAGGCTCCAAGGCGAACTTGGACGGCTCTACTTCGAAGATGGCGAGAGCTCGCTCGAACTCGACGACCATGCGCACAAGACCCTGGTCAAGCTCTACAAGAAGATGATCGACGACGACGATGCAGGCCATCATGTCCTCCAACTGATCACCGATATCGATGGTGATGAGGACTACGAGATCGTCATCATCAGCGCCCAGGACCTCGATGCCGACGACCTGATCCTGACGGCCTTCCATCTGCCGGGTCAGGTCGAAGGGCTCGTTGCCTGATCTGAACCCGGTAAACGAGCCCCTCTTCGGGCTCACATTGTAACCTGCGTATGGGGAAACGACATGACACAGCGTCCAAACGATACCGACACGAATGTCTCGCTCGCCGGCAAGGGCTTGAGAGGGCGCATGCTTGCGGCAACGGCGCTGGGCCTTGCGCTCACCGTCGGGATCGGCGGATGGGCCGCGCAGGCGAAGCTTGCCGGCGCCGTCATCTCGCAGGGCGAACTCGTCGTCACCGGTGAGACCAAGCAGGTCCAGCATGTCGATGGCGGCACGATTGTCGCGATCCCCGTGAAGATCGGCTCCTCCGTCAAGAAGGGCGAGGTCGTGTTGCGCCTGGATGACACCCAGATCAGCATCGAACTCGGCATCGTCCAGTCGCAAGTGGGCCAGCTGAAGGCGATGATGGCCCGCCTCGTTGCCGAGCGTGACGGTGCAGACTCCCTCTCCTTCGACGGTCTCGATCTTGCGCCCGACGTCACCCGCGAAGAGCGCAAGCTGTTCGACGAGAACCGCGACATGCGGGCAAACCAGAAGCAGCAGATCGAGATGCAGATCTCGCAGCTGCGCAATCAGATTGACGGCCTCAAGGAGCAGGAAAAGGCGAACCTTTCCGAGAACGAGCTGATCGCCGAGGAGCTCGCCATGCAGGAGGGGCTGGTGCAGAAGGGGCTCGCCAAGGCGTCTGAACTGCGCGGCCTTCGACGCCAGATGGTCCGGATCGAAGGCACGATCGGCGATCTCCTCGCCCGTGTCGCGGAGGCGCAAGGTCAGATCAGCGAGCTCAACGTCCGCCTGATGTCGGTCGACCAGACCAGCCGCACAGAGTTGCAGAAAGAGATCGTTTCGGTCGAGGCTCGGCTCACCGAACTCGAGCAGCGTGCCTTGCAGCTGACCCATCGGCTTGAGCGCACCACCGTCAAGGCGCCGGAAAGCGGCACGATCTACGACCTGCAGGCCCACACGATCGGCGGGGTCGTCGCCCCCGGACAGGTGATCATGGCGATCGTGCCTGACGACACCGAACTCGACGTGCATGTGAAGGTCGCACCGACGGATATCGACCGCATCTTCGTCGGCCAAACCGCCCGCATGCGGTTCACGGCTTTCAATCGCCAGACCACACCGGAAATCGTCGGCGCCGTCGATATCATCCCTGCCGCAACCGTCATCGACAAGGCGACAAACCTGCCCTTCTACAAGACCAGCGTCACCTTCTCTCCAGACGATCTCGGCGAACTCGCAACCAAGCTCACGCCCGGAATGCCGGTCGAGGTCTATATCGAAACCGAAGAACGAACCGTCATCTCGTTCCTCGCAAAACCATTCACAGACCAGATCACCAGAGCATTCCGAGAGGAGTGACAAAGCGTCAGCTGTCGCCAGCGTGAATTTTGGTCGGCGGCTATCTCGCGGCGCTCGGCTACGCGAGGCTCCCGAACGACGTTATCGATAAGCGGGGGGGACGCGGCGTGAAGCGCATCACGTACTAAGACCGGCGTTTGTGAACGGGGCGTATTGACAACGCCCATGCCCCTTTGGCCTTGACGATAGTGCAGCACGGGCCTGATTGGCACACTCTCGGCCAGTCAGGCGGGAGATCACAAGACCTCAGCTGCGACGCAGATCAATACGGCTGGTGACGATCGATTTGCCCGTTTTCGGATCCGTGTCGACGGTGGTCAGGCGCATACCGGTATCGCCGACCTTTTGGATCGTCATTTGCGCACGACGGTCGCCATTGACCTCTTTGGCCCAGGTGATGCCGAGGTTGACCGTGTCGCCGGCGCGCTGTCCGCCCAGACCTGCTGTGCCGGTGCCAGCACCGACATAAGAGCCGGCATATTGCGATCCGGTGGCCTTCAGGTCAGCACTGATGACCCGCGAAAAGATTGCAAGGCTCGTGCATTTACCGTCCAGCGACAGCGATTGTGGCGTCGTATCCGACGTGAACTCGCAGGTGACGTTGAGCGTCGGGGAGTTTGCGCGAACCTTGACCGTGCCCTTGCCGTTCCAGCTTCCAGACATTGACTTCAGGAAGGCACTTTCGTCGGCATGTACGAAGCTTCCAGACGCGAAGACAAGCGCCGCAGCGGTCGCCAGGGACCAGGCAGAAAATCTCATCATGAACTTGTCTTTCGATCGCGGATGACCGGCGTATGACGCGGGCAGATCTCGCATGAAGTTATGTTAGCCAACCTGCAGGGGGCCAATAGGTTCCGGGAACATAGTGATTAAGGCCGAGGAACGTTTTCACGAGGCTGCGAAATCCAACCGGGCCGGACCTAGGGTCTCGACAGCCAGTCACGCGCAGCGCGTGACGTCATCTCATCAGGCCTGCGGCCCGCAATGCACTCCTCGATGACCTCCTGAATACTGTCAGGCTTCGAAGCTTCGCTCTGCTGCGGAGCAACGCCCGCGGTATCGGGCTCGGCCGCGGTTTCTCGCCGCTCGAAAGAGGGTGTGAGCCCCCAGGCACGTGCGATATGCACGGTTGATGAAATGCCGGCGTCAAGCATATGCGCGGCAGGTCGACCGTATCCGGACGTCGCATCGACCGGCGTCCCGTGGCCCATTCCGACGATCCGGTAGTGCTCGATGGCATCTCGACCCGATGCATCTTTCCAGGTTTCCAGCGCATGCCCGCCATCGACAAGCTGAGCTTCGCTCGCTGAAACATCCGCGCCGTGGACACCGCGCCACTGATCGATGATCGCCCGGGAATTGGCGTCGGCGACCGTATTGTCGGTCGTCCCGTGCCAGACAGAGACCATTGGCCAGGGGCCTTCGTGGCGGGACGCATCCCTGAGTTTGACATCGAGCGTCGTCGAAGATGGAATGCCATGCCCCCGCATGCGGTCGAATGCTTCAGGGACAGTGGAGGCGACGCCGAAGGGCAGGCCAGCGATGATCGCACCACGGTAAAGACCTCGGGATAGGAGGCGAGAAGCGCATTGGCCATCGCACCTCCTGCAGAAAGTCCGGTGACGAACACACGGCGCGGATCGACACCGTGAACCTCCACCATGCTCGCAATCATTTCGCGGATCGACAGCACCTCGCCGCTGTCGCGGGTGACGTCATCGCTCTGAAACCAGTTGAAGCAGAGATTGGCGTTGTTCTGGCGCGACTGCTCAGGGAAGAGGACCGCAAATCCATAGTCATCGGCAAGCTGCGACCAGCCAGAGCCGTGATCATACGCTGCTGCAGTCTGTGTGCAGCCATGCAGGACGACCACAAGCGCAGGAGGAGAAGCCGGATTGTCCGGGCACTGATACCAGCCCGCCAACTGGCCAGGGTTTCGCGCAGGATCAGCCAGTCTGGCAAGCTTGTTCGGCTGGCCAGTGGCGCCTGGCACCTGCGCACGGGCGCGAGCGAGCCGCTAGATGGTATCGGAAATGCTTCGCATAGGGTGACCTTCTGGGGTTCCGGAAAGCCAACCGACATGCCTGTTGATAGATGAAATGCCTCAAAAACGTCGAGGACCGGCGTGAGCCGGCCCTCGTATATCAGACTTTAGAGAGTGCGAACCCGATAGCGGTCGCGCTCCTGCTCGATTTCGGCTGGGCCGTAAGGATCAGCGGAATGATCGAACTTCGTCCAGCCCTGCTCGGAATAGGCCTGGCGACGGGCCATCGGATCCACGCGGTTGGACTGCTTGAGGATCATCTCGGCTTCCGTTTCCATGCCGTCATCCACACGAGCGGTGACGAGCGTGCCACCACGGCGAACACCTTCAGCATAGACATGGGCCTCGTCTTCGGAGACGCCGGAATCCGTCAGTGCGCCGATGAGGCCACCAGCCGCACCACCGGCAACCGCGCCGGCAATGGCGCCAGCAGCAGTGGCGGCAAGCCAGCCGGCTGCAACGACAGGGCCGACGCCGGGAATGGCCATGATGCCGAGGCCTGTCAGGAGACCGCCTGCGCCACCGACCACAGCGCCGATGCCGGCACCGGTGCCAGCACCTTCTGCGGCACCGTTGTCGTTATCTTCGTGCTTGTGGCGGTTGTCGGCATTGTTGGAAACGATGCTGATGTCGTCAGACGGTACGCCACGCGCTTCCAGTGCGCTCACGGCTGCGCTTGCATCATTGTAGTTGTCAAAAAGTCCGGTAACGGTTTTCATGGGAATGACCTTTCTCTGCGTTTCCGCAAAATTATTTGGAGACAACGTTGCCCTGGTAATCCATGGCCACCGGCATGGACTTGCCATCCTTCATCGCCGTGGCCTGCCAGACGCCCTGGTCGTCGAGCTTGAGGTCGGCAATGCCGGTGAAGCCGGCTGCTTCGATCCGCTCACGCGCCTGTTCTTCGGTAAAGGAATTTGCGCCCTCTACGGGGGCTGCAGCATTCGGGGTTTCCGGGGTCGCAACGGCTGGCGTGTCGCCGTCCGTCGCAGGAACAGTGGTGGTCTGGGCATAGGCAGACACTGCCGTGGCGCACACGAGCGCCGCCGCGAAAATCATCTTTTTCATGGGTTTTCCTCTTTGCAGACCTGGTTGCTAGGTCTCGGAGGAAGAACACAACGGCGTGATTAAAGTTCCGCAATTGGCGCGCTTTGCCGGCCAATCGTTTTCATCTGTAACTTTTCGCTGGCAGTCTTCTGCCTACTTGCTTCGCGCGATCACCGACGTCACCGAGATGCGCGCCGAGGCCCGGCTGAAGGATGACCTCGTGCGCGACAAGGCCATCCTCTTGCAGGAGATGCAGCACCGGGTGGCCAACAGCCTGCAGATCATTGCCAGTGTCCTGATGCAGAGTGCTCGCCGCGTTCAGTCGGAAGAGGCGCGTGGCCATCTCCATGACGCCCGCCATCGCATCATGTCGATCGCCGCGCTGCAGAGGCAGCTCTCCACCTCGGCAGGCGGCAGCGTCGAGCTGCGTGCCTATTTTACACAGCTCTGCCAGAGTCTCGGCGCATCCATGATCGCGGATCCCGAGCGGCTGTCGATCAAGGTGACTGTGGACGACAGTAGCGTCGCTGCAGGCGTCTCCATCAGACTAGAGCGTGTCCGCTTTACTCGGGGTCATATCCGCAGGATTTGAAGTAGTTGGCGCATTCTTGCGGCTCGAACAGCGTGACGATCTGGCCGACCGTATTCCATAAGCCCTCGACCGTTCGCTCGGCTTTGGCGCGCAGGATAGCTTTGAGCTTGGCGAACGCCTTCTCGATGGGGTTGAAGTCTGGGCTGTAGGGAGGAAGGTATAGTAACCGGCATCCCGCACCTTCGATGGCGTGACGCACGCCCTCCGCCTTGTGTGCGGGCAGATTGTCCATGATGACAATATCGCCGGGGCTCAAGGTTGGAATGAGAACCTGTTGCACATAGGCCTGGAATGCGGCACCGTCCAAGACCATGGGCGCGGTCATGCCGGAGAGCCTGAGCGCTCCGGTAAACGTCGTCGTCTTCCAGTGCCCGTGCGGGATCGGGGAACGGCATCGTTCTCCACAAATGGCTCGTCCGCGAAGCCGCGACATCTTCGTGCTCAGGCCGGTTTCATCGATGAAGACGAGGCGCGTTGGATCGAGATCGAGCTGGCCGTAGAACCAGTCCTGGCGACGCTTCAGGAGATCGGGACGTTCCTGCTCCAGTGCATGTGCGGTCTTTTTTTGAAAGTCCAGCCGCGCTTTCGCAGCCAGACATCGAGCGCGCTGCGACCGATCG
Organism: Allorhizobium sp.; assembly: GCA_965283865.1. Lineage (GTDB taxonomy): Bacteria > Pseudomonadota > Alphaproteobacteria > Rhizobiales > Rhizobiaceae > Allorhizobium. The sequence continues at coordinate 1,132,086 of CBDIQA010000001.1, read as the reverse complement.
ATACGGCTCTTTCCTGACGCAATCGCAAGACCATCTCGTTGAGCGTGATATCCTTTTCCTCTTCGACCATGCCGATGATGAAGTCCTCGTGGACATCCAGGCGCGAGCCGCCGCGTCGACCCTGTTTTGCAGGTGACACTCGACCAGCGCGCGCATTCGCAATCCAGGCGATGGCTGTCGAAATCCCAATCCCAAATCGGGCTGCCGCTGAACGCGCCGACATCCCATCCCGTGACGCAGCCAGAACGCGGCTACGCAGATCATCGCTGAAAGCTCGGGTCATATTACCTCCAACCAAATCACCAGTCGGAGCGATGGAATCAGAAATCGGCAGCAAAAGGAATCGCCAACGCGATTCTGCGTTCAACGGACGTGCTCCAACTCGGGCGAGGTTAGGCTTCGGCTACTGTGCCGGAGGCCGATCCCCCACTGACCGAAACAGCAGGGGCAGCCACGCGCCAAACTCTCACTCGATCTCGACGCGCCCCTTCTTTTCGTCTTTGTCCTTCTTCTTCTGCAGAAGCCAGGTCAGCAGATCCTGTTTTTTCTTCGGAGTTTCCTTCGTCTTTTTCACGATGACTTTGGGGCGATAGACCTTGATGTCATCGAGGGCGGCAAATTTCTCGCCATACTCCTTCTTGATCGATGCGACCCGGCCCCAGCTCTTCGCGCGCGACGCAAGCACCGCAAGACCAACAACACCGCCTTCCGTGGGCTCCCATTCAACCGATTGCTCGAAGAGGCGCGATGCTTCCTTGGTCGCCTTGTTGTCCAGCCGGTACCAGCCGAGTGCCTGGGCGCCGAGGGCGGACTTCAGTTCGAAAACATATGCCTCGAAGGTTTGGAGTTCGTCCTCAGCCGGCGCCAGGGGCGCTTCCTGATTGGTGAGACCGGCCGCGACCAGTTCGATGTAGATCTTTTTCAGCTCAGGGGTCTGCGCTGCGTATTGGCGGGCAATCTGCAGCGCTTCGTCGCGGTGCTCCATGTTGCGAAGCGTCAGGATGACGCCCTCGACGCTCTTCAGGCTGGTCGTCATGCGCGTGGCGCTGACGAACCAGTGGTAAGAGGCCTCCCAGCTCTGTTGACCGTAGTAGAACCAGCCAAACAGTTCCGCATCGACAGCAGAGAACGAGCGTTGCACGTAATCGCTGAAGCGCTGCAGTTCATCCATCGTCAGAGCGCTTGCAGGCCCCTGACCTTGTGCGACCATGCCCATCTTTCGCCGAACCAGATCGAAGGACACATTGTCGAATTCGCCCGTGCCGTCCGGGAGGATGTTGCCGAGTGCCACCAGAGACCGGGTTCCAGCCTCCGGAAGCAGGAGGCTCGCCTTCTGCACCGTTGACAGGCGTTCGTTCGGGTTTTCGCAGGTCGTGACGATATATTTGTAGAGATCAAAGGCCCGGGCAAAGTCCCTGGACTGCGCAAGAGCCTCGGCCGTGATCCACATGGTGTTCATCTCGGCGCAGACCATCAGCTGCGGCGAGCCCTCGGCCAGTGTTACGACCTGGCCCCAGTTACGCTGAGCATGCGAGCGCTCCATCAACTTGCGGGTTTCGCCGAGCGCCAGCTTGTCGAGCAGTTCCTGGCTCGGCTTCCAGTTCGGGTTTTCACTCTGCAGCTTGGCAATTTCTGTGCGAACACGCACGAAGTCGCCGCTGCCGAAGATATCCCAGAGCGGCTGTTCGGAGATGTTCGTCGGGGCATCGAAGAGATCTTCCGGCGCATCCCAGTCGGGATAAAGCGTCTTCAGGCGCCGCAACTCAGCGCCAAGACGTTTCAGGTCGCGCGTCTGCGCATAATAGCGAAGCGCGGTTTCATCGACTTCCGACAGGGTGGAGGCCTTCGGTTCTTCGGTCTGCTGGCTGAGTTTGGCGATCTGCATCTCGACGCTGTCACGGGTAGCGACGGGTGCCGGGCTTGCCGTGGGCTGCAGTGTGCTGGCTGCGGCAGGCTGGTCAGCCGGCCTCCGCGCGGAAGTGGTCGTGCTCGGACCGAAGGGGTTCTCCCCGGGGGCCACGTCCCGGATGACCGGGGCGGCCGGTTGAGGCGCAACGGCCATGACCGGGCTCACGGCCTCCGGCATCGGCGCGGGCAGAACGACTTGTGCCGGAGCCGGCATGCTTGGCACGACAGCCTGCGGCAAAGCCGCGGTGGCCGGGACGACAGGCGGAAGTGTGGGCGCGACCGCGGTTGCCGAGAAGGGGGCGAAGTTCGGCATGGCAGGCTGCGCGGTGGCCGGAGCCGACACATTCGTCATCTGGGCTCCGCCTGGGATCACGACACCCATGGCGGGGTAATTGTTCACGCCGTCACCTGTCGCCTGGCTGATCGGGATAATGATGCAGGCGCCGAGGAGGAGAGCTTTCTTCAGGGGAAGTCGGTCAAACATGTGGGGTACCTTTCAGCGATCGCCATGAGGCTCAGCACATGGAGAGTGGCGGGGTAATAGTCTTGGGAGCTGAAGTCAGAGAGAAGAGCGACGTCGGGACGCCTGCCCAGACTGCATTCGACGAGTGCCGCAACCGCCTGATAACCGGGGTCGGGCATGGGAGCGATCCGCGTCGCCGTCGCAAGTTCGACGACGGACATCGATGCGGTCCCGAACTGTTTCCAATGCGATGCGAATATCTCGAGAATGTCGGGATAGTCCCGGGAATACCAGGCGAGATAGAGCGGAACACGAATGGCGTCATAACCGAATTGCGATGGGTATCCGCTCGCCGGTCGGGGCATGTCGCCGGAGAGGGACAGCCAGTCCGACGGCAGTCGGGCAGGTCCGAAGCGCGCGTCGCGAAGCAGTGTCACTCCGCTGTCCATCAGGGCCTTCGACGGAAAACGGTTCGATAGACGACCGAGGTCAACGATGGCCGGGAAGATCCAGTAGGCCATGTTCACGACAGGTCCGTCCGCTTGTTCATTCGGACCGAAGCCATGGACACCCGGCAGGAGGACCAGGCCGTGCCCCGTCTTGATGGTTGCACGCTCGACGATGGCGTCAGAAAGACGTCTGGCCTCACGCTGAAGTTCTGGCTCGTCCCAGCGCTGACCGGCACGCATCAGCGCCCAGGCGATCAAGAGGTCACCGTCGGTCGCATTGTTGCGATCGGTGATCGGCGGCGTCTGGGTTGGATCCCAGCGCCAGGCTGCCAGTCCATCGTCCCTGACGAAAAGATTGCCCTTCGTCCAGGCCCAGATCCGATCGAAGCTGTCGCGGTCATCAGCCGCTTCCGCCATTAGCAGGCCGTAACCCTGGCTCTCGCTGTGGCTGATGCCGCCTGCCCTGTTATCGACCACCCGTCCTTCGTCGGTGACGAAGTTATGGCGGTAGACCAGCCATGCGCCGGCCGTGATGTCGGCCGCGACATTGTCCTCCTGCTGTGACAGTGTCGCCGTCGTGGCGCCCGCGACCAGGGCGCCACTCAGCAGACATGTCAGGATGAGAAGACGGGTCCTCACGATTTGCGTCCCTGCCTCAGGACCACGAAGGTTGCGGCGCCGAGAAGGATCGCCACCACGATCTGGGCGATGGTGAACTCCCGGGCATTGTTCGAGAACCAGCCCGCCACGATGAGACGGCCATTCTGCAAGCTGAGCGGCTTGGTCTCATACAGGCGCTCATGGCCGGCCATTTTGCGCTCGACCAGGGTGCCATCGCGTTTCAGGGCGTTGACGGACCCTGCGAGACGACCCCAGACATCGGTCTGAGCAAGGCTGCGCATACCCTCGTCCAAGATGGCAGGATCACGAACGGCCACGACCGTCCATGCATCCCGTTCGTTGACCAGGCGTTGGGCCACCAGCATGTCGGCCTCGCCGCTCACCTGATAGACGCCATCGGCGGACAGGACATTGGGATCATCGACCAGTCCCAATTGCGCAGCCTGGATGCGGACCCGCACCGTAAGGCTCTCATAGAGGTTATGGACGCCCTCCCGTAGACGCGCGACGACCGATGTCGGACGTTCGCCCTGTGCCGGTGCAGCCGACCCATCGACCGAGAGGGCCGGAGCGGCCTCTTCGACCGGGGCGCCCGGCTGTTGGATCTGGTTCGCGTCCAGAGACAGGGCCATATCGCTGGCGACAGGATTGAGGTCGATGCCGAGATCGGATCTCAGCTGTCCGGAAAAGCCCGAGAACGTCCCGAAGGCCAGAAGAGGACCCTGACGGTCCAGCGGCCAGCCGGAGCTCACAGAAACCGGGCTTACTTCGCGAGAGGCATAGGCCATCTTCGCCAGGAAGCTGGCAGCGGCTCCAAGCATGGTTTCATCCATGCCTTCGACATACAAAGGCGTCGCGCGACCGTTGCCGAACCCGGCCTTGCCAGCCGAGACGACCGCGAGATCGGGCGCGTGACCAATCTGGGCAAAGGCCGGAATGTTCAGCGTGCTGTCACCCTTGATGAAGAAGCGCGCCGTGGAATTGCCAAGCGTTGCCGGATCACAGACTGCATCGGACGCCGTGGATAATTCCGCCTCGAACTCGATGACATTGTAGCCGGGTCTCAGCTTGTCGAGCGGGATCGGGAGCACCTGACCGTCGATGCGGCCGGAGCGCGCTTCGCCCAGCCGGATATTGGCAACGGTCTCACCATTTGCCCGCACGACCATCTGCGATGTGGGCGAAAGGCCGGCTGCGTATTCGGCGTTTAGCTTCAGGTTCGCCGCGCCATAGTCTCCGGGGTAAAAGTCAGCCGGCAGGCTGAACGAGATCGATTGCTCGAAATGACGACCGGCGAAGGGGCGCGAGACGAAGCCCAGTTCGGCAAGCGAGTTTGAACTGCCGGATTCCAGCAGGCGACCTCGGCGGTTGCCAAGCGCACGCCTGCCCTGTGGTGAGCCGTCGGTGACTTCGGTCTGCGCGCGGAGGGTGAAGTCGCGGATCGTGGTTGCCAGTTCATCCGCCGTGCGTGCCGCAACGACCATTCGGCTTCTGCCGCTCGACGGGTCGATGTCGAATTGAACGCCGGACTGCTCCGGTGTCACGCCGATGAGGTCACGGATGGTGCCGAAAGTGCCGACCACCAGATCGATCCCGGGACCGGATCCGATCTCATTGCCGACAGTCACGACAGGGCGATCGAAATGACCAAGGATCGACAGGGCCTGGACGACCGAGAAAGTGCGGTCGATGTCCTCGCCTGCGGCTCCGCGCGGGATCAGTCCATTGATTGCGGCATGACCGTTGACATCACGGCTATAGGCCAGGAGCGTCGAGACGTCGCTCGGATCGTCCTTGGCATTGCGCGTGAAAACGAAGCCGGTCAGGGCCGGGTCGATCTGGGTCCAGAGTTCGTATGTCGCCTCGACGGTGCAATCGACGCGATGCGACTGGTCGAGCAGAATGGTCACGGCATTGTAGCCCGGCTGGAGCAGGCCTTTCGGCAGTTCCAACTCGACCTGGTGCGCATCGCCGGACTTCAGATTTACGGCGCCAATGTCCCGGTCGTTGACGAAGATGCGCATGGCAGAGCGCTCAGGCGCCACTGAGATCGCCGTCTGCATCGTCAGGATGAGCTTCGCCGATCCCGTCATTTCCGAGGGAAGAACGACGAAGGGATATTCCCGGTTTGCGGCTTCTCCGGGGAAGAACAGGTCGCGCTTGTCTGCAATGAGACGACGGATCTGGTTCTCTTCCTGGAAATATTCCTTGGTCTCGGTCTGGGCTTTCGCCTGCGGAGCAAGGACGAAACCGGTCGAGGTGGCGGCGGCCGATGGCGAGGCTGCGAGAAGCAGGCCTGCAGCAGCGAGCAAGGAGAGGTGCTGTCTGATCATTCTCCGGCCTCCCTGTGGCGGACCGGGGCAGCTGCCAGGGCCGCACCGGCAAGGGGTTTCAGTCTTTGCGGCTCGGCCTTGTCATCCGGTTTGCCGCCGAGGGCGACGCCGATTGCTGCGAGTGGGCAGGTGAACGCCCAGCGCAGGATGCGCAGGCTACCGGCAATGATGCTCTTCGGCCGCTGACGCAGCGCACGCTGCTCACGGACCACCGACATGTCATGCATCAGCAGTTCTGCGATGATCGGGAAGTGGTGAGGCTCTGCATCGAAGCGCAAAGCAATCGCGCCATCTTCATCCGGCGAGCCACCGACGATGCTGACCGGGAGCGAGGTCACGAGCAGGTTCGAGGACACACTCAGCAGCTGAAGCCGCCCATACTCGCCCTTGCGCAGCATGCGGGGCGAACCCTGCGCCGGGATCAGCTTGGCACCTCTGGCCGAGGCTTCGGTGACGGCGCCCCGCAGGACGGTTTCCCCGAATTGCAGTTCGACGGTGGTGCGAAGCGGCAGTTCGACACCGGCAAGGTCCTGGCTGCGTTCGGTGACGACGCCGAGGGCGCAGCCCGCGATCATCAGGTTCATCCAGTTCCAGGCACCGACGATTAGCAGAAGGCTCGAGATCTCGGGTTCGGTGTTGTAGCGGTATGCTGCAACGAACAGGGTGAAGCTGAGTATGCCGAAGATGATGAAGTAGGGCAGCGAGAGTTCCGAGAGCCGGTCCTGCTTCAGCGACACACCCTTGTCGGTCACCTTGAAGGTAGGACTTTTCGGCTTGAGCAGCACGCTGACGATGGCCTGGAACAGATAGACCGACTGCACATATTCGTAGAGCTCGGAGATCCAAGGCCAGCGCACGCTGCCATAGAGATAGGTGCGCACCATCTCGCCCACGATCAGATACATGACCGTGTAGGCGAAGAAGTCCTCGAAGGACGCCACGAAGATCTTCATGTCGAACAGGATGAAGAGCAACGGAGCGACGAAGAAGACCGAGCGAACAAAGGGGAAGAACCAGAAGAGCGAGCTGGAGATGTAGCTCAGGCGCTGCGGCAGCGAGAGGCCGCGCTTGAACAGCGGGTTCTTCAGCATCAGGATCTGGACCATGCCCTGGCACCAGCGCGAGCGCTGACCGACGAAGCTGGCGAAGGTTTCCGGCTGAAGGCCGGAGATCAGCGGCTTGTCGATGTAGAGGCTGTTCCAGCCGCGGGCGTGGAGCTCGAGCGCCGTTTCGCAGTCCTCGGTGATCGTGATCCCCGAGAAGCCGCCGACTTCTTCGAGCGCCTCACGGCGCAGGACGGCCGCCGAGCCGCAGAAGAAGGAGGCGTTCCAGCGGTCCAGACCCTTCTGGATCTTGCCATAGAACATCTCGTTTTCAGACGGCATGCGGCCGAAGGTTCCGAGGTTGCGCTCAATCGGATCCGGATTCGAGAAGAAGTGGGGGGTCTGCACGAGGAAGAGACGTTCGTCTTCCGAGAAGTAGCCGACAGTTTCGCGCAGGAAGTTGCGTTCCGGCGCATGGTCGGCATCGAACACGACGACCAGATCCGCCTGGGTGCGCCAGAGGGCGGAGTTCAGGTTGCCGGCCTTGGCGTGCACGTTCTCCGCGCGGGTCATGTAGACAGCGCCGAGATCGCTGCAAAGATCCTTGAGGATCGCTGCGCGCTCCCTGGCCTTGGCCGCTGACATCGGGTCATCGCTGTTGCGCTTCTGGTCGGTACCGCCGTCATCCAGCAGATAGACGGTGAACTTGTCCGACGGATAATCCATGGCCTTGGCAGCCGCGACCGTCAGCGCCAGGATTTCCCTGTCTTCGTTGTATGTCGGGATAAACACGTCGACGGTCGGGCTCTCATCCTCGTCGAGTTCCGGAGCCCGGGGGCGCTCGATGGGATCGGCAACGACGAAGAGGCTGATGCCGAGCATCAGGATGCAATACATCTCGGCCGCATAGAGAATGATGCCCGGGATGAAGGAATACAGATCCTCGAGCGGCGGAAGCGTGCTCGTCGTGCGCCAATAGGCATATTGCAGGATCACGACGCTCGCCAAGGCAAGGAAGACGTGGCGCCAGAAGCCATCGAGCTTCAGGAGCATGATGACCGCCAGGATCGCGATGACGATGACCGAAAGGTTGAAACGGGCCGAATGCCCGACGGGCTGCGCGATCAGCAGGAACATCGCCACGACGATGGCCAGCCAGGCAGCATAGCGAATGATATCTCGCACGATTTTGGACTCCTCATGAGTTCGATCGTCGATTGCCTATCGGGTACCCCTGAGTATAGGCGAACATTCTCATGCATCTTGGGGTTGCACGAAAGGTACGCCACCAGACAGGTCGGGGGACACCTGAAGTTAATCTCTGTTTAACCTTAGGAGCGGCTCGATGAGAATGTGAAGTGCTCTATTCAGCTCTGGCGGTGGGTTGTCCGAATCCTGTCGGAGAATGTCGAGATAGTTGCGCTGCAGCATAAAATTTTAGTCAAAATGGCCAAATAAACACCCAAAAAAGGATGGGATTTTTATTTTATATTGTCCTATTAGCTGTACAAAATTCGATTAGTATTGAGACCTACTGATTACTATCGACACTATCGAACATTGCAGATGTAACGTTTTCTCCATACCCGCTTATGATACAATATGACTGTTTTATGAACATGAGCTGCCCGTTTTTTATGCATAACTAAGCTTTGTTGTTCAATTTCCTTTACCAGGATCTGCAGAAGCTGAGGTTGGCTCGAATGACACGCGTAATCATGATTGTGCTACGCAGCAATTGCGGAATGTTGGAAATTGCGTCTGTCGTGGAGAGCTTCCGCTATGCCAGCGAGCTGTCCGGAAACCGCTCATACGCTTTGACAACCTGTGCCGCAGGCTATCAGACGCTCCAGACGGATGAACATTGGATCCACCTGAGTGCTGTACACAACTTGGCGAACGCACCACCGGAGGTTGACACACTCATCGTGCCGGACGGATCTCCTGTCACGCTGCAGGATCATGATCTCCGCATCATCGAATTCCTTGCCAAGAGCACGCCCAAGGTGGGGCGGCTCGCCACTTTCGGCAATGGAGTGTTGTTTGCAGCCGCGGCCGGAATGACGCGTGGGCATACGGTTGCCGCCAGTGGCGACGTCCAGCAGCGGCTCGCCACCCTTTGCTCACAGACGATCGTCGAGCCGCATTCCGATCTGCACAAGAGCGGCAAGATCTGGAGCGCGCGAGACGCCACCGCCGGGCTGGCGCTTGCACTTGCCCTGATCGAGGAAGATCTGGGGCGTGATATCGCGAAAGAGGTTGCCCGTCGCTTTGGCTCACGCCTCGCGGACGCGGATATGCGATACGGAACACGCGCGAGACGTCTGCCCAGCCTCGACACCGGAAGCCCCATCGAACGCCTGCAGGAATGGGTCACGGCCAATCCGTCCGCGGATCTCAGTGTCGGCAAGCTGGCAGACATGGTCGCAATGAGCGAGAAAACCCTCTCGCGCGCATTCAAGCAGAAGACCGGACAGACGATCGGCGAATTCGTGTTGTCGGTCAGGCTGCGCTATGCCTGTGAAATGCTGGTGGCCGGGGAGCGAAAGATAAAGGACATCGCCCGTCTGGCTGGGCTCGGAAGTCAGACGAACATGCGTCAGCTGTTCATCAATCGCTATGGGCGACCGCCGTCGCAGTATCGCCAGACCAACGTCGATCGGGCAATGATGGAAGAGATCTGAGCCGTAGGGGCTCGTTGCTCAACGACCGCGTGAAACCGGAGACAGATGTTGCACGAGGCTAAGCCCCCGTGAGGCGCAGCGAGAAACACTGGCATCGATAGTCTGTGTGTCCCAACTGGCCGCCTTTCGTTGATCACGGCCAGGACTTTATGACTTCATCGATCCAGAAAGTTACACTGACCGATGGGCATTGGTCTCGCCAGCGCCGCGACGAGTCCGGCCATCTGAGGCCGATCCACGCCATCGACCGGCTGGATGTTGAGTGCCTCCTCCTTTGGCCACCAGTCGCCGCCCGCCCAATAGGCCCAGCCAATGAACACATCCCGATTGGCGTCAACGGCTTCCGTCATGGCGGCAGCGGCCGCAATGCAGGACGGTTCTCGTGTGACGCCGAACTCGCCGAGAAACCCTTTTGCTCCGGTGCTCCGCAGCCAGTTGGCAACGTCGCCGACGGACGCAATCGCCTCTTGGGCGCGCAGGCAGCTGTCCTTCTTTCCGGAGAAGTCCTCATCGAAATACTGGTGGAACTCATAGACAAAATGGTTGGCGGGGTCTCGCACACCGGCCATCACGGACGCGTTCGAGCCACCATACCAGTCCGCCCCCCAGCTATGCGCGCCCGTCCAGGCAGTGCCGGGTACCATTACGAGATTGCGGTTCGAGACAGTGCGGATGCCGGCAATCGCCTCGTTTGCGATGGCAAGCCAGCTGACCGCGGAGATATCGTAGGGTTCGTTCATCAACGCAAAGATGACACCAGGATCCTGTCCGAACTCCTGCGCGAGCCGCCGCCACAGATCGGAGAAAGCCCCCGGCGGAACATCGGGTGATCCGATCAGCTGACCTTGATAACGGGCATAATTGTGCGGATCGAGGATGACGACGATATCCTTGTTCCGCATGGACACCACCATATCCTTCAGCCGCGTCAGCTCATCCGCAGAAAAGTCGCCGAAAAGCGCGGGCTGAAGACGCTCCCAAAGGAAGGGAAGCCGGACAGTGTTGAAACCCTTTGCAGCGAAATAATCGACCGTTTTGCCAGATGGATAGGTGTAATCTTTCCCGAATTCCCCAGGCAGCGTGCCGAACTCGGCTCCCGCAAGGTTCACGCCACGAAGGCAACTTCCCTCTGCAGCGGAAACACTCTCAACCGCCTGCCCAGTCAGCAACAGTGCACCCACGGCCGTCCGCCATAACCATTTCATCTCGACCACGCCTCTCCTGGCACCCCCTGCTACATTGCTGCCTCAGGCGGGCCGGACCCTAGAACGCATTGGAGAAGGCTTCAAGTCGTCGACAATTCACATCGTCATTGAGGAGCCACCGCGGATATTGACCGGAAGCTGAAGGCAGTGTTCGACATCCTTGAAGGGGTGACGATACGGCCTGAGAATTGCACCTTCCATGTCGAATCAAATCACCGCCCAGCCGATCCAAAGCACCACGATGGATCATCAGAACCACGAAGCGACCGTCGCCGGTCGTGCGGTACCGGACCGGCAGATGGAATTGGCGCAGGCGGCAGTGGCAAACACGACGCCGACCGCCCAGGCTGTTGTTATGGCCGAGCCCTCAAATTCCGTCATGGAGATTGCGCCTGGTGCAGACAACACCGTGATGCTACCCGCCGGGACAAACCTCGACGACGCCGTTTTCCGCGTAGAAGGTGCTGACCTGATCGTGGTCCTTGGCGAGGGTTCGGAACTTGTCGTCACAGGTGGTGCCATCAATATTCCGACCTTCCTGATCGGGGATGTCGAACTTCCCCAGGAAGCGCTCTTTGCAGCATTGGACGCAAGCGACATCAACATTGCCGCAAGGCCTGACGGTTATTCCGCCTCGACCCGCGCGCCAAATTCCAATGCTGACTTCGATGACAGCGCAATCATCAGCGATTTCCAGAATTTCGCTATGGCATCCCTGCTGGAGGTGAATAGAACCGCTGCCCACGTGAGCGGTCCCATGCATCGGAACACCCTGACAAGAGACCTGGTCATGCAGCGCAGCCCGACAGGACAGCGCACGCGAATTTCCTCCGTCGCTTCCTTTGCACACTGCCGGAGCGACGGAAAACCTCGTGTCACCGCAGTGCAGTAAGACCATGGGCGTCCTGCGTATTGTGTAGCTGACGGTAGCGGCCATTTCTGCGGGCGATCAGCTCCGCATGCCGTCCCTGCTCCGCGATCCGCCCCTCCTCGATCACGACGATGCGATCGGCATGGGCGATGGTGGCAAGGCGGTGAGCGATGATCAGTGTCGTGCGCCCTATTGCAAGCTCCGCCAGCGACTCCTGGATCGCGCGCTCCGTTTCCGTGTCAAGCGCGGAGGTCGCCTCATCCAGGATTAGGATCGGCGGGTTCTTAAGGAAGATACGGGCGATGGCCAAACGCTGCTTCTGGCCACCGGAGAGCTTGACACCGCGTTCCCCGATCACGGTGTCGAAACCCGCCGGAAGTGCCGCAATCACGTCGTCCAACCTTGCGCGCCGCGCCGCCTCCTCGATTTCACGTTCCGTGGCACCCAACCGGCCATAGGCGATATTGTCGCGAATGGTGCCGGCAAACAGAAACACGTCCTGTGCGACAATACCGATATGAGAGCGCAGCGACTTCAACGTCATGTCCCTGATATCGATGCCATCGATCGCAATCATCCCAGACGTCACCTCGTAAAAGCGAGGCAGAAGCGAGCAGATCGTCGTTTTGCCAGCCCCCGAGGGGCCGACAAAAGCGACGGTCTCGCCGGCCTTGATAGAAAGGTTCAACCCATCGAATACCGGCCTTTGCGGGCCGTAGCCGAAAGCCACATCGCGGTATTCGATATCCCCCTTCAGCTGCGCGACGGCTTTTGCATCATCCCGATCGGCAATATCGGGCCTGGTAACGAGGAACTGGCAATAGCGCTGGAACCCGGCGAGACCCTTCGGATAGGTCTCGATGATTGAGTTGATCTTCTCGATCGGGCGGAAGAACACATTGACCAGCAGCAGGAAGCCGACAAAGCCCCCAGCACTCAGCTCCCCCCGCACCACGAACCAGGCGCCGGCCAGCATCACCACCACCTGCACGAAACGCATCGACAGGTAGGAGAGCGACATGGAGGCCGCCATCACCTTGTAGGCCTCAAGCTTCGTAGCGAGATAATTGCCGTTGTTCTCAGCAAACAGCGCCCGCTCGTGGTCCTCATTGGCAAAGGCCTGCACGACGCGGATACCGCCGACGTTCTCCTCGATGCGGGCGTTGAACTCTCCCACCCGGCCATACAGCGCATGCCAGGTTACCGTCATGCGCTGGCCGTAGACGGTCGTCAGGACCGCAGTGACCGGCACGATGATGGCAGTAATCAGCGCCAGCGGCACATGCACCCACATCATCAGGGCAAGCGCCCCGATCAGCGTCATGATGGCGATGAACAGATCTTCGGGACCGTGATGGGCCACCTCGCCAATCTCTTCCAGATCCTTGGTCAGCCGTGCCACCAGATGGCCGGTCTTCTGATTGTCGAAGAAGCCAAAGGACAACTTTTGCAAGTGATCGAAGGCCTTGCGGCGCATCTCGGTCTCAATCTTGATACCGAGCATATGCCCCCAATAGGTCACGATGACCTGAAGACCGGCATTGACCATATAGATGAGGAACAGACCCAGGGAGGCGAGCGCAATCATGCCGAGCTGATTGGTCGGCAGCAGCCGGTCGATGAACAGCGTGACCGCGATGGGAAAGGCCAGTTCCATCAGCCCCGCCACCACCGCGCTGGAGAAATCAAGCAGGAACAGGCCGCGATGCGGACGGTAATAGACGGCAAAACGCTTGATGAGGTCAGTCAAGATCCCGTTTCCTTCATTGTGGTCCACTCATCTCCGAGGGCTTCCAACCATTGTGCGCTTTAAATCTCGACGAATGGCGAGCCTTGATCCGCCAACATGGCGTCAACCATGGCGAGTATGTCTTTGCCGTCCTTTTGGCACGATCATCGGCGTATTGGAAACGGGATCGGCAACGATGACGCAGGGCAGGCCGAAAACCTTCTCCACCAGATCTTCGGTGACAATGGCCGATGGTCGGCCCTCGGCAGCGACTGCGCCATCCTTGATGGCGATCAGATGGGTGGCATAGCGACACGCCTGGTTGAGATCATGCAGCACAGCTACCACGGTGCGACTTTGAGCGTTAAGATCGGCCAAAAGGTCCATGAGTTCGATCTGGTGGGCGATATCGAGAAAGGTCGTGGGTTCGTCGAGCAGCAGGATCGGCGTCTGCTGTGCGAGCACCATGGAAATCCAAACCCTTTGCCGCTGGCCACCGGAAAGCTCATCCACCGCCCGCCCGGACAGTTCCGTCACACGAGTCGCCTCCATCGCGGCCACGACGGCCTCCTCATCCATCCTCGACCACTGGCGCAGGAAGGACTGGTGCGGATAGCGCCCGCGTGCGACCAGATCTGCCACCGTGATACCATCAGGGGCGGTAGAGGATTGTGGCAAAAGGCCGAGGAGGCGAGCAACCTGGCTTGACGGCATATCGTGCAGGCTGCGTCCATCGAGGATGACCTGGCCCGCCGACGGTGCGAGCAGCCGCGACAGGGCGCGCAGCAGCGTGGACTTGCCGCAGGCATTAGGCCCGACGATCACGGTGAAGCCACCATCGGGAATGGACACGCTGAGGTTCTGTGAAATGGTGCGCGCGTCGTAACGCAGGGTCACACTATCAGCCTGCAGTCTGTGGGGTGTGCATTGATGCATTGGATGACCTGAGCACTTGGTCATTTGCGACCCTCCTGAATCAGAAGCCAGAGAAAGTAGATCCCGCCGATGCTGACCGTCATCACGCCGACGGGAAGCTGGAGACCGAATGCATGCTGGGCGGCCCAATCTGCGGTGAGCAAGAGCAGCGCGCCGGTCACCGCAGATGGAATAAGTGCTACGCTCGGTGAATGTGTCATCCGCTGGGCGATCTGCGGCGCACAGAGCGCGATGAAGGAAATCGGTCCCGCCGTGGCGGTGACGAGTGCTGTCAGCATGACGCCTGAGAGCATTAGTAGACCGCGGATCATGTTCACTTCGACACCGGAAGCGCGCGCCAAATCCTCGCCCAGTTCCAGTTGGTGCATCTGGCGGGACAACATGAGCGTCAACGGCATCACGATTGCGAGCATCAGCGCAACTGGGACAAGCTGCTCGATGCCGAGGCCGTTCAGCGAGCCCGCCCCCCAGATGGCGGCAGACATCGCCACCTGAAGCTCCGCTTCGCTGATCATCCAGGCATTAAAGGCCGACAACATGGCTGCCACGCCGATCCCTACGACGATCAATCGAAAGTGCTCTACCCCCTGCTTGTAGGCCAGGAGGTAGACTGTAATCGCAGTCAGGATACCGCCCGCCAGCGCGCCGAGCGCCGTCTCATAGGTGCCGCCGGAAAAGAGCAAGATCACAAGCAGCGCGCCGGTATAGGATCCGGCAGAGAAACCAATGATATCGGGGCTCCCAAGCGGGTTACGGGTGAGGCTCTGAAATATGGCTCCGCTCGTGCCGAGTGCCGCACCGAGAAAAATGGCGAGCACCACGCGCGGCAGGCGCCATTCCACCACGATCATCCGAACCATGGGCTCGCCCCGCCCCGCCAGAGCCCCGAGCACGTCGGCCAGCGCAATGGGATATTTGCCGTCTAACAGCGACAGGGCGGTGAGCGCGGCGATCAGCGTCAGCAGGACCAGAAGCACGGCCAGCATACGCACCCCAAGGAGGAAGGACAGGCGTTCACCCGCAAGACGAATGGCCAGGATGGCGCGACCGTGATCCAGCCGGTGGGAGCCCGTTGGCATTGTCACAGTCCCCCCGCCTGTTTGCGCCGCGCCAGGACGATCAGCACGGGCGCACCGAGAAAGGCAGTCACCACGCCCGCTTCCAACTCTCCTGGAAAAAGCACAAGCCGCCCGGCGATGTCGGCCGATAGCAGCAGCACGGGCGCATAGATCGCGGTCATCGGCAGGATGAGACGCTGGTCCGGCCCGGTGAACCATCGCACCGCATGCGGCACCATTAATCCAATGAAGCCGATCGGACCGCATGCTGCCGTGGCCGCCCCGGCAAGAAGCGTGACGGCGACAAGCGTGAGGATCCGGACGCGAACAAGACTGGCGCCTAGCGAGCGGGCCAGATCCTCGCCGAGGGCCACGGCATTCAGCGCGCGGGCGCTCATGAGCGCGATCAGCAGGCCGATCCCGATGAATGGAGCGGTTGTCGTCACCACCACCAAATCGCGCCCTGCCACCGAGCCGATTGACCACTGGCGCATTGTATCGAAGGCCTGCGGGTTGATCAGCGTGATCGAGGAGCCAATACCACCGAGCACTGCCGAAAGTGCCACACCCGCCAGCACAAGGCGCAGCGGCGTTGGGCCACCTCGTCCTTGCATGCCCAGCCCATAGACGGCCAGCGTCACCAGCACCGCGCCAATAAGCGCGAACCACAGATAGGCATCAATCGAGTGAAACCCGAACAGCCCGATCGCCAAGGTGACTGAGAAGGCCGCCCCTGCATTGACGCCGACTATGCCAGGATCGGCCAGCGGATTGCGCGTGACCGCCTGGATCAGCGCCCCCGACATGCCGAGGGCTGACCCGCACAGCAGAGCCAGGAGAGTGCGCGGCAGGCGGTAGTCTATGACGACGATATGATCGACCAAACCTTCGTCATAGCCCAGAAGAGCGTCAACCACCGTCGATATCGCGATTGGCCTGACGCCGAGCACAAGACTCGCGAGCGACAGGCATGTCAGGAGACTGACGCCGACCAATGCCATGACGAGGCCGCGCCCAAAGCGGACGTTTGTGGCTCGGTCACCGGCTCCGATTGGCAGGTCCGTGGTTGCGCCCCTCACACCCGGGCCTGCCCTTCGATCCAGTAGCCGACGGCATCGATGCGGTGCTTGTCAAAACCGAGCCGATCGCGAAAATGCCGGCGGCACTCGGCGGCGGCCTTGGCTTCGCCGGCAATATAGATATAGCCTGACCCGTCCGGCAGCGCGGTAATCTGGCGTGCGATGCGCGGGAGTTCCGTATAGCCCGGCCGCTCCGGACGCAGTCCATGGCAGGCGTGCCAGGTGATCTCGACATCGGCCAGTGTCCGGATCATCTCTCCGATCTCTTGCCGATCGGCATCGGACGGGATCTCGACATGCACCATCGCCCGGAACCCTTCAGACAGCTCCTCCAGCACCCGGCCGACGGCGGGCAAGCCGGTGATGTCCGTCAGCATCAACAGCCACCGGCTGCCCTTCGGCAGCCAGAACCGCCCTTCCGGATTGCAGATGCCGACGATATCCCCCACCTTGGCCCCCATGGCCCAGCTGGCGGCCACGCCGCCCTCATGCACCACCATGTCGAGCACCATCTCTGAGGTCTTGGCATTCCAGCGGCGCACCG
Organism: Allorhizobium sp.; assembly: GCA_965283865.1. Lineage (GTDB taxonomy): Bacteria > Pseudomonadota > Alphaproteobacteria > Rhizobiales > Rhizobiaceae > Allorhizobium. The sequence continues at coordinate 1,115,163 of CBDIQA010000001.1, read as the reverse complement.
TATAGGGCCGGTTCGGCGCATAATCCGCCCCCTCCGGCATCTCCCACCGACCGTTCTCCTTAAGCACCGGCAGCACCACCGGAGTTGCGGCATCCGCCGGCACGGCCAGACGCACCCACTCATCCGGATGTCCGCTGACTAGCAACCGTTCGCCACCATCAAGCTTCAAAACCACCCGGATCATCGACGGCGTGAGGTGCCCGATCGAGACCACCGAGGCCAGGAAATTGTCCTCCACATAGGCCTCGTGTTCGTGATCCTCGACGCCTGAAAGAGCCTGTGCGTTGGCGTGCATTGTCAGTCTACCTCTCACTCATACGCGCACGATCTGCGAGACGCGGCGTGAAACGGGGGTAAAAATAGGGGATGGACAGAACTGTCGGTGCGGAAACCGCCCAGAATTCTTCCGGCTGGTCTAGCGCCAAATAACTCTGTCTGGCGAAGGCCGGGATTTTCTGAAAAAGCCTGTTGTCTTCCGCACTTTTGCGGATGGCGGTGTTACCATACCACATGATGAGCAGATCTGTGTCGAGATCCGCGGCCATTTCCAGCGATAATCCACCGGACCATTGATCTGGTCGCGCCTCAGCCAGTTTCTCGACGGCGGACGCAGGTCGAAGGCCCAGCGCCATCAGATTGGCGACTCGGGGATCGGTCGGCAAATAGACGCCAAGCTCGCTGCTACCCGTACCATAGGAACCGAAGAGAAACGTTTTTCCCTCCAGAACAGGTTCGCTTGCTGCAAGTTCAGCCAGGAGCCGGTTCGTCTCACTGATGAGACGCGAGGCTTCATCTATGAGTCCCAGCGCCAGCCCGGTCACTTCCGTCACCTCCTGCCATTTTGCTGACCAGGGCGATGAGCGAAATGGAACCGTCGGCGCAATCACAGATAGTCTCTGATAATCCCTCTCGCTTACACCTGAATAAACGCAAAGGATCAGATCCGGCTTCAGGAGAGCAATTTCCTCAAAATCTGGTGTGGGATCGACTAATGCCGGTTTCAGGTTTTGCAGAAACGGGCGGCTCCAGGGAAACACCCCTTCTTCGAAGTCTCCGTAGCGTATCATGCCGACAGGAACTGTACCCAAAGCCAGTGCGGCATCCTCGCCGCACCAGCCAAGCGTTACGATCCGGCGTGGCAGTTTCGAAACAGACGTTGCGCCGTAGGCATGCGCAATCTCAACCGGAAACGCGCCTGAAGCCGCAGGACCCGCCGTGGCACTCGTCAGAAAAGTACCGATTCCGCCGAGCAGCACATGGCGCCTTGAAATCCACGTCTTGCGTTCCGACACGCCGCTGGGCCTCAAAACTCGCGCTTCAACGTCAGGGTCGCGGTTCGACCTTCGCCGTAGAAGACGGAATCGTAGAAGCCCATGGTTCTGAAGTACCGTTCGTCCGCTATGTTATAGATGTTAAGATTGAGCGACGTCTTGTCATCGAACTTGTAACGAGCCATCGCATCGAAGATGGCGTAGCTACCTTGCTCGATGCTTTGGCCAGCATTCAGATAGTATGCAACATTCTTCGTTTCGCTCTGCCAACGCATCGTCGCGCCGATCGTCAGCTTCTCCCATTCGCCGGGAAGCGTATAGGTCGCACCGAGCTTCAGAGTACTGCGCGGCTGGAACGTGTTGACGGCGTTGCCGTCGTCATCCTTCGCATTGCGGAACGTATAGCCGCCAAACACATTCAGGCCGTCATAGATCTCTCCAGCGACCTCGATTTCGAAGCCCCTTGTTGTCGTGCCGTCAATCGAGCGGTAGATCGAACGATTATGAACGCTATCCCAGTCGACATATTCGGCGACATTGTCCTGATTGGTCTGAAAAACCGCAAACGAGGCATTTACGCTGCCATCCAGCCAGGAAGCCTTGATACCAGCCTCATAATTATGTCCTTTCGCCGGATCGAGATAAGCACCTTCGGCATCCTGATAGGTCTGCGGCTTGAAGATGTTCGTATAGCTTGCGTAAAGCGTATACTCATCGGTTAGGTCATACGTGATGCCGGCATAGGGCGTCACCACGCCGGAATGGCTGTAATCGTAGCTTTCCCAGTAGCTTACCTTTTCGCCATTCCACCAATTGACACGGGCGCCGAGTGTAATGGCCAGCGTATCGGTGATAGAAAAGTGCCCGGCTGCATAAATTCCGATTTGGCGGTCATTGGTATCAGTGACGTTGCTCGGATCGGTGTTCCACTCTGGCTCGGCATAGCTGCCATCCCAAGCAAAAATATTGCCTATATTCGCAAGTGTGCCATTCACCGCCGTGCGCTCAACGATATTCCCGTCGGTACGGGAGGCAAAGAAACCTGTCACGAACTGGTGGTTTCTATCGAACAGATCAAAATCGCCATTGAGGCTGCCAGCGATTGAGTTCTGCGCCCGGTCACCGTCATAGCGAGTGGCGTAACCAGAGGTTCCCAGCCCCGTTACAGGATCTGGATTGCCGGATATGTACAGCAGCTTCGATGAAAAGTCGTTCTCAAGATGATTGACGGAGAACCGGGCTTTCCAGTCATTGTCGAAGGTGTGTTCAACGGAGGCGAATGTCTCCACTACCGTTGTGTCCCAGTTCGTCCAATCGGCACCGGTCGTGGATCCCTTCGGCCAGTCTATGAGATTACCGTTCGAATCGAATGCGGGCATACCAGCCCACGTCACGCCATCGGAATTCGTACCCTGACGGTTTGCACCAACGGTCACGGTCGTGTTGTCAGTAACATCGGCCTCTATGACGCCGTAGATGACATTCTTGTCCTGCTGGTACAAGTCAATCGTGTCTTCTTTTGTCTGAAGAGCCCCGACCAGGCGACCACGCACCGTCCCCTCCTCGTTCAAAGGACCGGATACATCGAGCTCGGTTCGGTAATTGGATTGGGTACCTGCAAGGCCGGATATGTAACCCTGAAACTCACTGGTTGGACGCTTACGGATGAAATTGACCGAAGCCCCGGGCTCGCCGGTATTCTGCATCAGCCCTGTCGCACCACGAACGATTTCGATGTGGTCATAGATGACCGTATCAAGCGATCCGTCGCCATACTGATAGGTCGAATCCAGTGTCGTGGGCACACCGTCATATTGATAATTATCGATCTGAAAGCCGCGGGAGTAAAACTCAAAACGATCGGTTTCAGACTGGTTGACCGTCACACCCGTTGCGTTCTGCAAAACGTCTTTGACGTTTGTCATGCCACGGTCTTCAATCAACTGGCGTGTGACGACACTAGTCGACTGCGGGGTTTGCTTCTGCGTCAGGATGAGACCGTTGGCGGTCTTCATCCAATCGGCCGTATAAGAATTGGTTCCCTCTGTGACGACACCCTGCCCCTGCACCGTGATCGTCTGCAGCATCGTCCCGTCATCGGCTGCAGCACCGGCAGCGTCCGTCGTCTGCGGGGCGATAAGAGCCGCCAAACCTGCACCGCTGATCCTGACCGTGATGCCGGTGCCTTGGACGATCTGCTGCAACGCTGCCGACGGTGTCATGCTGCCGGAAACGGCGGTCGAGGTCTTGCCGGCGGCAAGCGGCGAAGAATAGCTGATCTGCCAGCCGCTCTGGCGGATGAAGGCGTTGATGGCGGCAGACAGCTGTTGGGCGGGGATCTTGAAGCTGACGGTTTCCGTAGCGCCGGCAACAGCGCGCGCCTGCGCATGCGCGGCATTTGGCGCAAAGCCGACCATGCAGGCCAGCATGCTGGACGCCAGGAGAAGCTTCGTCCTTGGGTAGCTGCGCTCGCCAGCCGTCATGTCTACGCGTGAATGTTTCCCCGAAACCATGCTCGTCCAAACCCTCTTTACAGACGCTCGGCCGGTTGCGCGTCATGCGCATCCAGCCCTTCTGTCAGCAAGGACGCAGCCGGGTTTCAAAACCGGCAAAAAAAGTTGAAGTTCTATCGAAGGATTATCAAGCCGCCGGGAATGCGGTAGAAGCCGACACCTGCGGCATCGGCGAGCGTCCGCAGTGCACCCTCGACATCATCGAGACGATAATTGCCTGTGACCACCATCAGGTTGACCCGCTCATCCGCCACCATGATCGGCCCCCGGTGATAACGCCGCAGCTCTTGCAGCACCGTGCCGAGCCGGGCGTTTTCGAAGATGATGCGCCCATCCCGCCAGGCAAGTGCCGTGGACGGGTCTGCCGCATGCACGGGCGAAACGGCGGATGCCGTGATGCTAACTGCCTCGCCCGGCGCAAGCTCGGCCTTCCCTTGGTTCTCGCAAAGACAGAGAACCTGAACGCGGCCCCGCTCCAGCACGACCTCATCCTCGTCAGCACCAGTTCTGACGGAAAAGGCCGTGCCTAAAACTTCCACCGCAGCGTATTGGCCGCTGACAGTGAAGGGATGGGCGGCATCATGAACCACATCGAAGAAAGCTTCGCCGCGCAGCAGGCGGATGTGACGTTTGCCGGCGTCGAAATCCAGCGCCACTGCGGTGCCTGTGTTCAGCATCATAGTCGAGCCATCCGGCAAGGGAACTGTCGTCTGGCCGCCTGTCGCGGTCACAAAATCCGCCTGAAAGGCGATCTTGAGTGCCGGATACTGCCAGCCGCCGACAGCAAGCAGAACCGAGGCGGCCATTGCGGCTGCCCGCATTGGAAACCGGCTCCTCGGCCGCATCAGAGCAAATTTGTCGACGGGCAGTGTCTTGACCGCATCAAGAAAAGGCTTCGAATTCCACAGGGTTTCCAGGTGACGAAATTCCGCCTCATGGCGCGGATCTGCTGCCAGCCATGCCCGGAAGGCGGCCTCAGCCGCGCCGTCCGATGCAGCTCCTCGAAGGCGAACAAACCAGTCCAGCGCCTGATCCCCCACCGGATCGGCATGGGTCAATTCGCTATCGGTCTGCCCGGTCTCGTGCGCGTCCTGATGTCCCACTCAGCCGATCCGATCGAAACGTGTTTGCGGGGTCCTGATAGCTTGACGTTTGAGGATGTCAAACCCGGCAAAATCGGTTGCGGGACAGGAGGGGCCAACTGCCGCGACGATGGCGGCGCCCGTCAGGATCGTCGATGATAGTGCCATTGCGTTCCTCACTTTCCGTCAAGACGCGCCAGCGCATCCCGGCAATGGGCCATGGCAAGCTTCAGATCGTTGAACACGGTACGCTCTGAAATGCCCAGATGTTCAGCGATGCGCACATTCGACCATTCCTCGATGCGGCTCAACACGAGTACGTCCTGCGCGCGTTTTGGCAGGGTGGCAAGCGCCTTCTGAAACGCACCAAAGCTCTGTTTTTCAATCAGGGCCTGCTCGATTGACGGAATGTCAGCCGAGATGCCGGCAAGCAAGCCCTCATCCAGTCCCTCGACTTCCGCCCCAGCCCGCGTCTTTCGGCGCCGCAGATAGTCGAGCGCAAGATTGCGCGCAGTCTGATGCAGGAAGCCTTCGAGATGCTCGACCCGCCCACTCTCGACCGCCTTTCGAGCCCGCACATAGGTCTCCTGCGCGAGGTCTTCCGCCGTCTGGGGATCGCGCACGATGCGCATGACGGTCCACAACAGGGAACGCCGGTGAGCGGCAAAAATCGCGTTCAAAATGGCAGGCAAGCGTGGTGCCTCCCGCAGGTCGACAAGGCATCAACTGGAAACTTTGCGCCACTCTCCAAACGCTTTACCACGCGCCAACTGCCCTGTTTCGCCCGCCTCGCCACGATCTCCGCCCGGACCGAACGCAAGCCTCTGGCCGGTGGCCAATGATCTGGGCCGGTCTTCTGAAACCAAACTGGTTTTATCAGCCAATGATCGCCCAATATTACGATCAACAAGGACGCGCAATATAAACTTGATAATTTGATGCATGTTTGATGCGGCGAGCACTGAGTGTTCTAGCCTGGGGCTTTTGTGTGCAGTTCGGCCGGAAATTTCGCTGAGCGGCGCTGCCAGCACCAGTTCGTCACAGCGGCCTGAGTGAAAGCTGCCGTTCTAATGCATGGTTTCACAATTCCTGGGACAATGTGGCGATTTGTGGCAGTGGTGGCGATTGTAGCATCTGAAGAAGCGCGACACATACGAACCCTAAAGCCAGAATTGGGCCGCTGCGGCACGAATTGACCGTGAATGACACGGATCCATGCCTGGCGATACGAAACTTCACCAGATGGTAACCATTTCGATTAGATCAGGTTTAGGAACTGGATCATTGGCATATGCCGAATAAATGAAGTTCACCGACTGAAAATGTGTTTTGTTGCATATACTTAAGTAAACTGGAAAATCATCGCCGACCGGTTTTAGGCCCTTTGCCCCTCTTCATCTCTTAGCACTTTGCTAAGAAATCACCCCTAATTTCGGGACATTCCTTTTGGGGGATCACTGCAGATGAAGCTGCGGGTGAGTGAAAGATGGGGTTCTGCACATGATGTGCGCTGCGTTGCCTGCAATCATTGCGGGCCTTTTTGGTGTGTTTCTGCTGTGGCTGCCGATCAGCCTCCAGGCGCAACTGGTGCTCAGCCTGGCCGTTCTGGCCCTGATGCTCCTGTTCATGATGCGTCCGCAGAACAAGACATTCCGCCTGATGACATTCGTGTTCTCTGCCGTGCTCGCCCTGCGCTATGCGTTCTGGCGCACGACCGAGACGCTTCCGAACATCAACGAACCCTGGAACTTCATCCCGGGCATCATCCTCTATGCCGCGGAAATGTATTGCCTAATCATGCTCGCAATCAATTTCTTCATCGTCGCGGATCCGCTGAAGCGCAAGCCGGCGCCGCAGCTGGCCGATGACGACAAGCCGACCGTCGATGTCTTCGTCCCGTCCTACAACGAGTCGGCCGACCTCCTGGCGCTGACGCTGGCCGCTGCCAAGTCGATGAACTACCCGACCGACAAGCTGACCGGTCTATCTCGACGATGGCGGCACCGATGCCAACGGCAGCCAGTCCGACCCCGCGCGCCGCGATCGCTGCCCGTCGCCGCCGCGAAGAATTGCAGGCGCTTTCGGCAGCGCTTGGCGTCCGCTACCATGCCCGTGCCGAAAACAGCCATGCCAAGGCCGGCAATCTGAACGCGGGCCTCTCAATCTCGAAAAGCGAACTGGTCGTCGTCTTCGATGCCGACCATGCGCCTGTCCGCGAATTCCTCAACGAGACGGTTGGCCACTTCAAGGACGACGAGAAGCTTTTCCTCGTTCAGACCCCGCACTACTTCCTCAATCCGGATCCGGTGGAAAAGAACCTGCAGACCTTCGGCAAGATGCCGTCCGAAAACGAGATGTTCTATTCCGTCGTTCAGCGCGGCCTCGACAAGTGGAATGCATCCTTCTTCTGCGGTTCTGCTGCCGTTCTGCGCCGCAAGGCTCTCAAGGAAACCGGCGGCTTCTCGGGTCAGTCGATCACCGAAGACTGCGAAAGCGCGCTGGCCCTTCACTTCCAAGCGGCTGGCACAGCCTCTATGTCGACAAGCCGCTGATCGCCGGCCTGCAGCCGGAAACGCTCGTCTCCTTCATTGGCCAGCGCGTTCGCTGGGCCCAGGGCATGCTGCAGATCCTGACGCTGAACCGCCCCTTCCTGCAGCGCGGCCTCTCGACGGCACAGCGCATCTGCTATGCCGGCACCAACCTGTTCTGGCTCTTCCCGCTGACGCGGCTGACCTTCATGTTCTCGCCGCTCCTTTACATCTTCTTCTCGTTGCAGATCTTCGAAGCCAACATCACCGAATTCATCTGCTACTCGGTGACCTATCTCATCTCGTCCTTCGCCATGCAGAGCTACCTCTTCGGTCGCGTCCGCTGGCCCTGGGTCTCCGAGCTCTATGAATATGTGCAGTCGGTAATGCTCTTCGGCGCGATCCTGAGCGTCGTCAAGAACCCGCGCAAGCCGACCTTCAACGTCACATCGAAGGGCCAGACACTGGATGAGAGCAAGCTCTCGCCGCTGGCGCGCCCTTACTTCCTGATCTTCTTCCTGCTCTTTGCCGCCACCTGCTACGCGATCTGGCGTTACACGACGGAAGCGATGCCCTCCGAACTGCTGCTGATCGTCGCCGGCTGGAACATCATCAACATGGGCATTGCCGGCGCCGCCCTCGGCTCCGTCTCGGAACGGCGCGAACGTCGCCGCAACCAGCGCCTCAACGTTCGGCGTCACGCGATCCTGCATGCCGGCGGCACAAGTCATGCCGTCATCATCGCCGATGTCTCGAGTGGTGGTCTGGCTCTGCAGTTCATCGACGGACAGCCGGTAACCGGGCTGGAAAAGGGCGAAGAGGCCATTATCGAGATCCGCCGCCACGGCCGTGGCATGCGTGTCCCACTCGTTTGCCGCAGCATGCTGCGCCGACAGGAGGAGACGAGCTTCGGCTTTGCCTTTGCCGAGCGCACGCCCGATACCTTCATCGCAATTGCCGAGATGATGTATTGCGAACAGCAGCCGCTGCAGGATCGCTGGAACCGTGTGCAGAAGCATAAGGGCTTCTTCACCGGCACCCTCCGCTTTGCCCTCTGGACGATCACCGAGACACTGCGGGGTTTCACCTACGCCTTGCGTCTGGTCCGCGAAACGACGGAAGTCTCGCATCCCGATGCGCCGCTGATCATCAAGCCTGTAAGCAGCGCTTCGGACCCCGGCGCGACCTATCCGGCAGCCGTGAGAGGACCGGCCTATGCGTAACCTAGACATCATGCGCCCGCTCTCTGCAGCCGCGATACTTATCTGCCTGTCGGCGAACGCCTCCCGCGCTGGCGACTTCGTGCCCGCAGACCTTGGTACGGCAAGTGTGCAAAGCATGGGTCAGGCCAGCTCGCAACCCAGCTTGGATGTTCCGCGCCAGATGATCGCCTTCCGGCAGACGGCAACAGCCATGCGTCTCGACGGTGAAGACGCAGCGAGAGAACTCACCTTCTATCTCTCGGCGGATCAGGCGACGACGGCCGGCATCCTCAGACTGAGCTACACCAATGCCGTCTCGGTCATGCCCGATGACGCCATGCTCGACGTCGAATTGAACGGCAAACCTCTTGCAGCTTTCCCGATCCGCTCACCGAATGGTCCAGCCACCCACGACATTCCGGTCTCTGCCAAAGATCTGACCGTTGGCTGGAACCAGGTTCGTCTGCGGGCGAAACAACACCACCGCATCGACTGCAGCGTTCAGGCAGCCTACGAATTGTGGACGCAGGTGGATCCGCTGGTCAGCGGCTTCCTGACAAGCGCTCGTCCGAAGGACGGCGATCTCGCAAGCCTTCTGTCGGTCGGGCGAAATGGCGATGGCGCCACGGAAATCCGCGTGATTGCCGGAAACGATGCGCCTCAGACGACACTTCGTGACAGCCTGTCTCTCGTGCAGACCCTGGCACTTGTGCTCGGCCGTGAGGATTTGAGCGTCACTGTTGGCGACGTCGGTGGCAGCGGACCCGGCATCGACCTCTATCTCGGCATCGGCGGCGCGCCCGCAGCTGCCGCAGCCCGCCCGCGACGCGCTCACTGCTGCACCGCGTGGCGCTTTTCGTCCGGCAGGGCGAAAACGGTCGCCACATCGTTACCATGCGCGGTTCGAACAAGAGCGAACTTCAGTCGCTTCTACTTGCCGCCGTCAACGGCCCCCTGCTTCCGCTCATCCGCGCAAACAAGCTCGCCATGACCGAGACGCGGATTGATGGCGAGAGCCCGGGCACACACCCGCTCTCGAGCGTCGGTTACCAGACGACACCTTTCGCCGGTCGTCTGTTTCAGACGAGCTTCGATGTCGTGATGCCCGCTGATTTTTATCCGGGCGACTATGCGACGGTCGATATCAATTTGAATGCCGCCACCGCGCCGGGGCTCGCACCCGGAACGCAGTTGCTGGTCCGGGTCAATGAACGGGCCGTGGCAAGCCTGGTGCTCTACGATCCCGAGGGCACGACGCTGAAGGACAAGCCGCTGGAGCTTCCGCTGCGCGCCTTCCATCCCGGCGTGAACCATGTTCGCGTTCTGGCTGAAGTGCCGCTCGCCTCCGATCTCACCTGCGATCCGGCCGCGCGCGATGAAGCGCGGTCTCGTTTCCTGCTGCTCGAAGAAACCACGGTGACGATACCGCCCCTCGCCCGCGCCGGTCGTCTTCCCGACCTTGCGGCCTTTGCCGGCACGTCCTTCCCCCTCAAGGGCTCTGCTGCCTTCGATCTCTATGTCGATACGGCGACGCCCGCACGGCTGGGATCGGCACTGACCCTGCTCACCCGGCTCGCCATGTCGGCTGGTCATCCCCTGCCAGCCGAACTCAAGATCGGCCGCCCGGATCCGCGCCAGACGGCAAATGCCCTGATTGTCGGTGCAGGCGGAGAGCCGCTGGAGCTTGCAGCCCTTGCCGGCCAAAAGGGCGATCGCCTGCAGCCGAGTTCGACCGATGATCTGATCACGGCTTCGGTGACGGCAGGCGACCAGTTGTCGGATTCGCAGGCCCTTCTCGACGCTTTCCAGGTCGAAACGCGGCTTGAACATGACCAGCTGTCATTGAAGAGCCGCGCTTCGGACTGGGTTGCCCGGGTCTCGACAACCGTCAACCGCTGGCTGGCCTACAAGGATATCGGTCGTGAAGACGTGAAGATCGATCCCCGCGACCGGCTGGTCAGTGTCAAGCAGGTGGCCTCCGTGGAAAGCGCCGCGGTCTGGACCTATGTCAACGCGGCTGATGAAACCATGCTTCAGCAGGGCGTTGCAGCGCTCACGAAGCCGGCAACCTGGACGGCCTTAGAAGGGGGCGAAGCGGTGATCCGCCGCTCGGACCTCGAGCTCGTGAACCGCTATCCCGAAAGCTACAGCTTCTTTCCGATCACTGACACGAGCCCCGCCAATCTCAGACGCCTCGCGGCTGCCTGGCTCTCCGACAACTTCATCATCTATGTCGGCCTTGTGCTCGCGCTGATGGGCGGCTTCGGCTGGTGGGTTGGTTATGTCGTGCCGCGCAAGGGCGTGAGGACAGTCGAATGAAGAAAACGATCAAGACACAGCTTTCGGCCGGCACCATCCTCGCCACGCTGTTCGTCGCATTGCCGGCTGGCGCGACATCGCCTCTGATCCCGCAAGCGACGACCGCCATGGCACAGCCGCCGGGCAATACTGAAACCGGCGAAGCTGACATGCCGAAAGCGGCAGCGCCGGACACGGTCGATCTCGCCGCACTCTATTACTACGCTCGCAATGGCGAGGCAGAACGCGTCGAAGCCGAAACCCGCCGTCTGGAACTGAAATTTCCCGGCTTCGTGCCCCCGGCGAACCTCTATGCTCCGGATGCTGGCGAACACGTCGATGAGACCACGATCTGGCAGCTCTACGAGCGCGATGACTATGCCGGCATCGAGCAGGAGATCAGCCGGATCGCCGCAAGCCATCCGGGCTGGGAGCCATCGGAGGATTTCCGCAGCAAGCTCGAGCGGCGCAAGCTGCGATTTGCGATGACGCAGGCGAACGAGGCGAAGGACTTCGTGACCGTCATTCGCCTCGGCGCAAAGCTCGACCCTGCCCAGGAAACCGAGATCGATCTCCTCTGGATGATGCTCGACGCTTTCAGGGCGAACGAGATGCAGGAGGGGCTGACGGCAGTCTATCGCGGCATCCTCTTCCGGGCGCCGGAAAAGGCGTTTTCAGATGAGCTTGTTCTCACAACCCTGCTAAAGGCGATGGAGGACATTCCCGCAGCCGATCTGCGTGAGGCCATGCGGGTGCTCTCTGCCGATCCCGAACTCGCCCTCGCGATGCGATCGCTTTCTCTTGATCTGATGCGACGCGAAGTGGGAGACTTTGCCTCTGGCGTTGCGGGCGCACCGCAACCAGGCCCCGAGGTGGTCACGGCCGTCAGGACGGCTGCCGAGGCCAAGAACGCGCCAGAAGACCTCGCCCTGATGGGCTGGTACATGCTGAAGACCGAGCAGCCGGACCAGGCGGCAAACTTCTTCGAGCGCATGCTGCAGGACAAGGCGACGCCGGAAGCCGTGCGCGGCATGGCGCTCAGTCTAGCCCACCAGTCGAAGGATGAGGAAGCCTACGCCTTTGTCACCACACACCTGGACCTCCTCGCCGGAGAGGACACCTTCCTCCTCGATCAGCTGTCCTTCCCCTTCAAGGGTGAGGGCAAGACCGACATCGATGAGCGGGTCGTAACCCGTTATTCGGAGGCGATCCAGAAGACGGAATCCTCCGACCACGCCCGCCTCATCGGCTGGTACGCCTATAATTCGCGCCAGTTCGACCCGGCGCGCGCCTGGTTCGCAAAAGCCTTCGAATGGAAGGCCGAGGCAGACAGCCTGAAGGGGCTGGCGCTCACCCTGACGCGGCTGGGCGAGAAGAAGGCCCTGGCAGACCTGCGCGAAAAGCATGGCGAAGCCTATCAGTCGGTTTTCGCCGAGTTGAAATCGGCAGCCGAACCGCGCCAGCGGACCGGAAAATCGGTCTCGGCCCCCGCAAGCGTCCAGGCAGGCTATCTGTCACGGCTGCAAAAGAAGGATTACGGCGGCTGCGTTTCCGAACTACGTCGGCTTGAAGCCAGCAGCGCATTGCGCCCCGATGCACATGTCGCCAAGGGCTGGTGTCTTCTCGGCCTCAACCATCTCGCCGAGGCGCGCCAGGCCTTTTCGGCAGGACTTGCAGGTGGTGGCGGCAAGGCGGATGACGCAGCCTACGGCCTTGGCCTCACCTTGCTCCGCGCCAACCTGACCGACGACGCGGAAGCACTTCTGATGCAGCATGGCCTGACGCCGCTGCGCGACCGCGAATTGCGCGCCGAGCTTCTCTGGCAGCGGGCCCGCGCCGCTTTCGATCGCAAGCAGTACCGCGTCACGCTCGAAGCGCTGAACGCCCGCCTGCAGATCATGCCCGAGCCGGTCGGCATCAGCCAGATGCGTGCCTGGAGCCACTATCATCTCGGCAATCTCGCGCAGTCGCGCGCGATCTTCGCCCAGCTCAATCAGGTCATGGCAGACCCGACAAACACCAGGGGCATCGCCGCCATCAACGAACGCATGGGGATCAACCGGTGAAGCCAAACATCCTTGCGATCCTGGCACTGCTTGGCCTGCCCGGCTGCAATACCATAGAGGATCCCTTCCTCGATGGCATGACCGGCAATATGCCCGTCGCCACGGGCAACCGCGAACTGCCCGTTCATCTCGCCTCGGCTTCACTGACCGGGCTAGGCGAAATGCCGATCGGCCTTCGCCAGACATCCACGGATGGCGTGATGCGGCAAACTCTGGTCTGGGCGAACACAACAACGCTTGCCGGCGAGAACGCGCTGACGATATCAACCGCAGCGGCCTCAAGATCCACGCTCCGGAAAGGGCCTGGCCGTGCCGAGATCACCCGAATCCTGCGAAGCGAGTTTCCAGGGGTCGCGATGAGCATCGATCCGGTGGTCCGCCAAACGCCTACGGCGCCTATGGGGCAGCGACCGGCAAGCTGGGCGACAAGGAGGCTGTGTCTACGCCTGGCAGATCATCAAGCGCGACGTCGAGCTTGGCCGCAACCATCCGGCGGAGGTCAGCCTCCGATACTGCCATTCGTCGCTCGGACCGGAGGTGCTCGCAGATCTCCTCACCGGCCTGTCACTGAGAGGCCCGACGACAGCCGCCCCGGCCTTCGCCGCGTACGGCTATCCGCGTGTCGCGGACGCAGCGAAGCCGGTCATCCAAGCGGCAACCGTCGACCAAGACCCGGTTGATACACTGCAAGCAGCGGCGGTGTCTGTAGCCGAGGCAACCGGCCAAGACATGAAGGCCAGCATGGCGGTCAGAATACCCAAGCCTTAGTTGGGGTCAGTCATTGGGGACTAACCCTCCGCCGTTTTCGCCTCATTGGTCACATCCAGTCCCCTCTGTCCGAGTGCGGTCATTGGCAAGACACCTCTCGAGGAGGCAGCCAAACCCGCAGGTGGACGGCAACGGGACCTGCATGCCGATATCTACTTCCTGGATGTGACCAGGGGTTTGTCAGCAGTCTGAGGGCGCCGAAGAGGCGCCCTTTTCTTATTTGAAAGACACTATGTATCAGTCATGCGCGATCGTCGATGCATGCTTGTCGTCGAAGAGTATCTTGACGTCGTGAACACCGTTCAGCATGGCGATGTCCTGGGCATCACTGCCCGTCCCCACGGTCACGAAGGTATTTCCACCCTCCACCCTGGTATCAACGGCAGCCATTCTCTGCGCTTGCGTCGCCGTCTCACCGAGCAGGCTGTCGAGAAGGGCCGACACATCCAGCATATCGCCTTGGGCAAGGCTATAGTCGGTGATGACGTCCGTTACATCAATGTCTTCGAACGCGGTCTCGTCGAAGACGAAGGTGTCCGCGCCGGTGCCACCGGTCATCGTGTCGAGACCGAGACCACCGAACAGGATGTCGTCACCAGAGCCCCCGTTCAGGACATCATCGGCATCGCTGCCAATCAAGATGTCATGACCGCCCAGACCGTTGAGGGTCAGCCCCCCGTCATCCGCATCCTGAATGGTGTCAACAACGGGATTCGGTTGGTTCGAAGGCGAGGACCCGGTCTGAACCAAGTCAACGTCGGCATCAATCCAGTCTCGATTGGATTTTACGCGATACGCTCCGTCAACCGAAGTTGACGCGCTGGATTTGATCAGGAAGTCATTGGTGATCGAGTTATATGTGACATCGAATCCTAGAACTCTCAGATCGCCAGCCAAGGCTTCGGCGGTCTTGTCAAAACGCTGGATGTCATTTGAGACCCCAGAGTTGTTCGCATTTTCCGAATACCAGTTGTTGCCGATCTTGATCGCGATCGAGCCTGATGCTTCGAACCACGAAATCAAGCTGGAAAAATCAACCTCATAGTGCCACTTCGCTCCAACGTCATTGCTGTTGTCCACACTTGCAACGACGCTGAACGCGTTCTGCGCACCCGGATCACCCGTCCAAGTGACGGTCGACCCGACTCTTGTCTGATCAATCCCCTCCGCAGCCAACAACTGCTGAAGTGTCTGCACGCTACCTACAGGCGTTGCTGCCAAGAGAGCGGTGTAGACTGCACTGACAGAAGTACCACCTGTCACGACGGTGTGGGAGAAGGTCTTGCCATCCAGCGTCACCTTGACCACGTCGCCAACGTCATAGCTGTCAGCAAACTTGATGGTCGTAATCTGGCCGGCAGGCTTTGCGACGCCGACGAGTATGTCGTTGCCGCTCGTCCCGTCGAGTGGACCGGATGTACGCTGCTCTACCGTGACGCGGGCAGTGCTCGACTGGTCCTCGCCGTCATAGGCCCGGTAGTCGAAAGATCCACCTGAGTTGCCCGTGTCGATGACAATGACGCCGTCAGCGCTGGTATTGGCGTTGAGACCGCTGCGGTTGGAAATCGACGTGACGCTGAGATCGTCGCTGTCGACATCCGTGTCATTGAACAGCAAGGCCCAATCCGGAATTTCGAACGTGGTCCCCACGCCGGCATTGGTGATGACCCTGTCGCCAGATGCAACCGGGGCATCGTTCTCGGCCTTCACTTCGACAGATACCGTGCCGAGGTTGCTCCAAACGTCGCCGTCGGTAACGGAGAAGGTCACCGTGCGGGTTTGCGTCGACGGGTCCTGAGAGGTGTTTTCGTAGCGAACGCTTTCGAGAGCCTGTTCATAGCGCTCCTTGGTCGCCACACCGCTCAGCGTCAGGGTTCCCGTAGATGCATCCCAAGAACCCGTGATCCCGTTCTGCGTCGCGAACCTCAGGAAATCCTGGCCGTTCTGATAGCTTCCGGTGATCTGGACGGTCGCTCCGGTCATATACGTATCATCGACGTCGCTGATAACGATGCTCTTGTCGAGTTGGGCTGTGCCGTCGCCTTCTTCGTACTTCAGTGTTCCGCCCACTTGCAGCAATTCGGGCGCGTCATTGACCGCCGCGACATTGATCGTGACCGTATCAACATCCGACTTCGCGCCACCGAGGCCGGTATTGCCATTGTCAGTCGTTGTGATCTTGAGCTGGTCGGCGCCGTTGAAGTTCAGGTCACCCTTGTACTTCAGGCCAAGCAGCGCTGCGTTGATTTCGGCGACAGTGCCAGTCAGGGTGATCGTTGAGCCAACAGTCGAGCCAATCTTCAGCTCACCTTCCTTGACTTCGAGCTTGACCGTCATGCTGCCGTTGCCGGCATCGACGTCGTTGATCTGAACACCTGCGATCGCGAGTTCCGTGTCCTCGAACGCGTTGAGCGAGGCCGGAACCGTGTTGACCGGACCGTCGTTGACGGCCTTGAGGTTCAGGACGAGATCTGCGGTCTTGGTGTCACCGTCCCCATCCACGAGCTTGTAGGTGAACGTCTCGGCCGTATCCGACACCAGTTCGGACGGGGCAGCATAACTCCAGGCGCCGGTCTTGAAGTTGAAGATCAACGATCCGCCCAACGCGGTTGTCACGTTCAGGACCTTATTCCCCTCGGTGCCATCCCAGGTGTGCGTGACGCCATCCACAACAATCGACTGGATCCGTCCGCCGTCTGCGCCAAAGCTATCGTTGTCCAGCACGAAACCGGAGGCGGTCGTCGGCATCTGCGGGGTCGGAACAACCGTCGCAAGCAAGGCCGCATCGTTAGCAGTCGTGATGACGATCGGGTTGCCCGGATGGGCAACATCCGACAGATCAGCGTCATTGGCGCTGAGGCCCGATCCGACACCGACTGCATAGGACGTCATGCCGTTGCTGTTGACGAAGTTCTGCCAGGCAACCGTCTCGGCGTCGTCGAGCGAATAGGAACCGCCACCTGCATTGCCGTCCGAGAAGAAGTAGACGGTAGAAGCCGGCTTTGCAGATGTCATGATCGCCTGGATGGCACTGTCGTAGTTGGTGCCGCCAGCCTCGTTCGGGATTTGACCGTTGATGTAGGCGATCGCATCCGCCTTGCTCATCCAGATCGAAGAGCGCGCGCTGTCATTGAAGGTTACAATGAGCACCGATGCAGCATCTGAGCTGGCAAGCAGGTTCAGCGCGGCAGCCTTTGCCACATCGAGCTTGGATTCATACCGCCCGTTGGTAACCGCGTCTTCGTCCATACTGCCCGACACGTCGAAAGCAAGGATCAGGTTGCCGCCAACAACTGGTGAGGCTTCGCGCACCGTCGCGCTTTCGCCAACTGCGACAGGAACGTCGTCGCGGATGTCGACCTTCACCTCGTTCGTCGACGTATCGCCGTCGCCGTCGGTGACGACAAAGTCGAACACCATGCGCAGGCTGTCATCGGCTCCACCCTCATTGCTGTCCGGATGATCGATCGGCGCCGTCTGGGTGAAAGTGTAGGCACCGGTCTGGACGTTCGTCACAACCAGCGTGAAGACTGGCTTCGCGACACCATCCACCGTGATGGTACCGGTCACCGTCAGGCCATCAGCCGAGGTCACGACAACAACCGGCTTTCCGCCTGATGTCAGGGCCGGGAAGCTCTGTGGGTCACCGGCACCTTCTTCCATTTCCAGGATGGAACCGCCGAAGCGATACGTGATGTTCGTCACCTTGGCGCCATCGGCACCGGCATCGAACGACAGGGTGCCGGTCGCGCTCTGGGACACGAAGGCACCAGCAGCAGACCCGTCTTCCGTGACAACGGTCGTGCCCGAGAAGTTGGCGACCGGGACGTCATCGCGGATGTCGACCTGCACCTGGCTCGTCGCCGTATCGCCGTCGCCATCGGTGACGACAAAGTCGAACACCATGCGCAGGCTGTCATCGGCTCCACCCTCATTGCGGTCCGGATGATCGATCGGCGCCGTCTGGGTGAAAGTGTAGGCACCGGTCTGGACGTTCGTCACAACCAGCGTGAAGACTGGCTTGGCGACACCGTCCACCGTGATGGTACCGGTCACCGTCAGGCCATCAGCCGAGGTCACGACAACAACTGGCTTTCCGCCTGATGTCAGGGCCGGGAAGCTCTGTGGGTCACTGGTCCCTTCTTGCATTTCCAGGATGGAACCGCCGAAGCGATACGTGATGTTCGTCACCTTGGCGCCATCGGCACCGGCATCGAACGACAGGGTGCCGGTCGCGCTCTGGGACACGAAGGCACCAGCAGCAGACCCGTCTTCCGTGACAACGGTCGTGCCCGAGAAGTTGGCGACCGGAACATCATCGCGGATGTCGACCTGCACCTGGCTCGTCGCCGCATCGCCGTCGCCGTCGGTGACGACAAAGTCGAACACCATGCGCAGGCTGTCATCGGCTCCACCTTCGTTGCGGTCTGGATGATCGATCGGAGCCGTCTGGGTGAAGGTGTAGGCACCGGTCTGGGCGTTCGTCACAACCAGCGTGAAGACAGGCTTGGCGACACCGTCCACCGTGATGGTACCGGTCACCGTCAGGCCATCAGCCGAGGTCACGACAACCACCGGCTTTCCGCCTGATGTCAGGGCCGGGAAGCTCTCTGGGTCACTGGTCCCTTCTTGCATTTCCAGGATGGAACCGCCGAAGCGATACGTGATGTTCGTCACCTTGGCGCCATCGGCACCGGCATCGAACGACAGGGTGCCGGTCGCGCTCTGGGACACGAAGGCACCAGCAGCAGAACCCTCTTCCGTGACAACGGTCGTGCCAGAGAAGTTGGCGACCGGCGCATCGTCCTGCACATCGATATTGAAGGAGCCGACGACGAAGTCACCGTCGAGATCCGTCACCGTGTAGGTGAAGCCGAGACGCAGCAGATCGTCGAGATCGTCCTGCGAGCCGTTCTGGCCAGCATCCGGATGCTCGAGCTTGCCAACGAGTTCGAAGGTGAAGTCGCCGGTGGCGCGGTTCACGCTGATCGTGAAGACGAGGCCACCATCAGAGTCACGGCCTTCAAGAGCGACAAAGTCCGGGCCAGTCAGCGCCGCCGAAACGCCCGTCACCGAGATCGGGAGACCGCCAGAGGTGAAGCCGGTCAGAACCTTCAGACCATCGCCTTCGTTCACGTCGGATGCGCCGACGAAGCCGATAGCGGAGATGGCACCAGAGTCCGGGCCCGGATTGAATGGCAGGCGGCCTGTGATGATCTTCTGACCTTCGCCGCCAGCAATTACAGCTTCATCATAGATGAAGGACTCTGTCAGAGGGCTCGGGATGGACGGACGACCATCACCACCGAAAACCACGCCGGTCCGCAGTTCGTCGCCGAAGCTCGTGTCGCCGAGCAGATCGGCGAGCGCCAGATCTTCCGGGCCTGCGTCGATCGGGTCGTCGTTGAAGTTGCGGCTGGCGCTCGGCGTGCCCTGGGCGGAGAATGTCCCGTCCGGGCCGGCTGCGACGTTGATGTTGGAGCCTTCCAGGGCTGCGAAGAGAGCCACCTGCGGAAGCTCGACATCGCCGATCACGAAGGTCGGGATGTTGGCTGCACCGCCGAGAACGACGATCTCGGTGCCGTCGGCCAGAACGAGAACCAGGTTCTCACCGTCGACTTCGAATTCCAGGTTGTCGAGTTCGATGCCGGCCGGCAGCGTCACGACATTCTGTTCGTTCGGCTTGACTTCGGTCGGGATGGTTGCCGCCGCGACTTCAACCGGAGGCGTCTGCGCCGGCAGGCGGTCGGTGCGGGTGGCGTCAGGCGTTTCGGCCTGAGCGACCTCGATGCCACCTGCGGTCTCGCTGGCGTAACCCAGATGCTGCTCGACCGCAGAGTCGAAATCGTCAGCTGCGGAAGTATTGTCGATGCTCGTCGGACGCGGATACTCAACAGACATGGTTACTCACCCCTTAACTCGTTGACTGGAGTTAAATCCGGGTTGAGAGAGAGACGCAATACTTCATTAACCCCAACTGCATAACCAGTTATGCGAGAGATAGGCAATATAGAATTTTTGGTTAATTTCGGCGGTGGAAATTGATATTATTCAGCATTTTAATAAAAATTTATGAAAATCTCCATTGGACAACGCGATGATCTCATATGCAGATACCGCAATGATGTATTCGACTATATTGCGAGCCGAAAGAAACACCTGAGGCCTGTGCATCATTCAACACCGGCCGCCTCCAAATGACACGCAACCGCGCGGCACTTGCTCGCTGACCCACTTTACAGTTGCCAAAGCAGTCTCAACTGCGATGCGGCGAGCTCTTCCGCTTCGATCGCGGCCTCGCCACCACCGGATGGTTGCAGGTGACTGAGCTCGGCTTCGACATTCCACTTCCGGCCTCAGGAAACTCTGCAGCGTTTGCAACTCATCGTGAGTCTAGCCCAGCCGCCCGCCGCCTCCCCGTCAATGAACGCTCATGAAACGGGGCGATCCATAAGCATGTCCGAGAGTATTACCTCCTCGCGAACGCGCCTGAGCGCTTGGCGAAGCGCCGCCTTTTGCATCAACAGTTGGCCGCCCCGCGCGCTCGGTTCGCCACTGCGCGGTTGCGGCACCGATCACCTGATCGCCATCCAGCGGCAGTCAAAGAAGAGAAGACCAAGCCTCAACGAGCTGGATCTGTTTCTGATTGATGCCCCCAATCCTCGAGGAACGCACTAAAACTTCAATGCTTCAACACAGCGAGCGGAAGTTCGCTCTGGTTCCGGCCCGACATTCATCAGCGGAACTTTGCCGCAAGGGGTAGGCGCTTGTTTATGTCGATTTAAACGACAGAAAAAATAGGGCCTAAAATGATCTATTAATCTTGATTGACTGAATAGATATATAGCGTAGCATCAGTTACCTATAAAATTTTTAGTTTTAGTTGGTGTGACATGATTGCGTTAGTGAAAGCAGCGACGGTTAACGCCGCCGAAAAACAGATATTCATGGACGTGCCTTATGATCTTTTGACGTTTCAAGAAGTCGTCGATTGCATCGAGGCAGAGCGACGATCTGGGCACTTTCGCTACGTCGTCACTCCCAATGTCGATCATGTCGTCCGAATGCGCGGCGACTTGAGATTGAGGGAGATCTACAAGGCTTCTTGGCTCTCGGTATGCGACAGCAAACCCATATACTGGGTCGCCCGATTGCTGGGTTTCCGGATGACCTTGGTGACCGGCTCGGACCTCACCTCCCACCTTTTCCATGAGAGAATTCGCCCTCATGACAAGGTTGTATTGATTGCTCCCTATGCCGAGGTCGGCAGCCGAATGGCCGAGCGCTTTCCAGAGATCGAATTCCGATGCCACGTGCCACCACAGGGCTTGATCAGCAACCCTGACGCTATGCAAGCATGCGTCGAATTCGCGACCGAAGAACAAGCAGACTTCGTGTTCATTGCCGTGGGCTCTCCGCAGTCGGAGCTTCTCGCTCATGAACTGTCGAAAAGCAAAAATGCTAGCGGCATTTGCATCTGTTGCGGCGCATCGCTCGAGTTCATAACGGGTCTTCAGACACGTGCACCAGTGCTCATGCAACGCTTTGGATTGGAATGGCTTTATCGTCTTCTGTCGAACCCGAAGCGTCTCTGGCGACGATATGTCTATGCTGTACCGCCATTGGCGTGGCTGTGCTTCAAAGAAATCACGAAACGAAGCCCGTTGGTCGCAAGCAAAAGCACACTCCCCACAAGCTGAGTTTGTCGCGTCATTGGAGAGGGGCACGAAGCTGCGCGCCTTTTCCAGCCTTTGCTTGCCTAAAAGGGGTGGAGGCAACCGTCACGCACTTTCGGGATCTCTCCTTCAGCGCCCCGACTGCGCGTCGAGGAAGAGCGCAAGAAAAGCGACAGGCCCTATGGTTTGATCGACGGTATACTCCTGCTGAATGATGACGGCAGGGTGCTCCACCAGATACTCGAAGTATGGCAAGGCAAAGCGCTGCGGCTCGATACGTCTGTGGCCAATGACGTCGGGATCACCCACTTCCGGCAAGGCAGACCACTCCGGTCCAAAAACCCATCCATAAGCAGAGGCGCTCTGCGGCGCCCATCCATAGATCGTGATCCCGACGGGTGCCGGAATGCCCATGGCCCGATGATCTTCATGCAGGGGATGCTCGATCTGCCGCACGCCCAATCCGGTCGTGAAACTCATGCCCAGTTGGTTGGCGCCATGCAGGCCATGCAATGTCTGCTGAATGAGAGCCAGGATTTCAGGGTTACGATTGATTTGATAGGCCCTGAACAGCAACTGGCTCTGAGAAAAGTCTGGCGGCCCACCCTGCCCCCATCCAGCCGGCGCATAAGGATGCTTCATGCTTGGATAACTTGAAGTGGACTGGCCAGACAGCAGTAGGTTTGCTTCCTGAATTACAGTCTCTTCGATCTGGCGCTGAATCGCGGGCTGGGCTCCTGCACTCCGGTAATAGTCCCAAGCTGCGTCACCCTTGTGGAAATAGAGCTTACGCCCACCCCGCCATCCGGCCTCGAAGATCTCTGCAAACTGACGATCTCCTTCAAGACGAAACAGGGAAGCGGCAGCGGCTACCCTAAACTCGGCCGCAGATGCTTGAAGGCCAGGCTTCCGTGCATCCCAGGAAGCGCCGCCCCAACCGTCCATTTCATTTGCGGCCGCGATCGCCTCTTTGTAGAAATCGTCCGGGTCAGAAAAACCATCTTCCGCTGCCCGCCATGCCGCCAGCGCGCTTGCCCGATAGATGCCTGCAAGTTCCGCAAGGTTAAGCTCAGTCAGTATCCGCGACAGGCGAGCCGAAGACGCCGCGTAGCGATAAGTGGACACAATATCCGGCGCATATACATAAACAGGAAGATGCTCTAGGTAACTGGTTGTGCCCAGCAGTGGGTGCCCCGCGCTTTCCACCCCTCCGCGCACCCGACCGTCAGGCATCTGAAGGCGACGGTAGAAATCCATGTTCCAGACGGCCTCATGAATGAGATCACTCACGCCGTCGAGACCTGCATATTCTGGGAGTGGCAGGACTTCACTGGATTTGGGTATGCCTAGAGCAACGGTACGCTTGTCCTGTGGCAGTTGATCCCAAAGATCCAGGAAAGCGTCGGAGATGGCCAGGTGCTGGATGCGTCTGTCCCAGTCGCCGGCATCCATGTAACCGCCCCAATACTCCTCAGAAGCCTGACGTTCGGTATTCCACGCGCCTTTCAGCCCGTCATCGAGTGATACAAAGCCATTGGGCCAGTTTGACGACCAGAGCAGCGGCAGAGCACTTTCGAGGATTTGAAAGCCGCTATCGGGACGGAAAGAGCTGGGCCTTTGATAGCCGAAACGTCCATCGAGAGCGATGCCGCTGCGATGGTGGTAAAGACCTGCAGAGCTTACCTCGGCAAGGCGAAGCCATCGGTCCTTGGCAACCTCGAAGTGATCGCTCACCCCCAGACCTGGAATGGCAAGCCGGTAGCGGCCCGACGCTTGCGGCGCCCATTCGGAATAATCCAGTTCGAAAACGAACGTCCCGGCTCGGTTGGCCCGGTAGGTTGGAGTGAATGTCGCTCCGGGCGCTATCACCTCAGGAAAAGGCCGCTCCATATCGGTGACAGCAAAACCCTGTTCATCGGTCCTAATCACGGTCGCTGCCAACGCCGAGGCGTCCTGGTCGCCTTGGAGACGTTGAAAAAGAACGCGCTGCCCCTCGACCAGCCCATGACCGTCCGCTTCAACGAAAGGGGTCGATCCTGGCCGGAACCCATCCAGCTGACGTGGAGTGCCGGCGGCATAGTCGAGCAAGGGTGCAGGTAGACCATTGCCGGGTTCCGGATCCGAAGGCCGCGTTCGAAGTCGCACGGCACCAGAAAAAACGGAAGCTCCCGCGTCATCAATAACGGAGAACGTCCTGATGCCATACTGACGGAAGTCGACGGCGCCGTTGTCCGGGCCATTCGGGATCCAGAGAGACAAATAGGCAGTCTTGGACACATCCGCAGCAGCATGACCGACCTGTGTGGCATGCAGCGCCAAAGCGCGCGTCTTCAAGGGGTCGAAACTGAAGGTTTCGGGCGGCAAGCTGCCATCCGGCCATTCTATTCGATAGTCCCCCGGTTCGAGAGCCTGATCCAACTTCAGATACAAAATGTGTTTGAACGTAGCCCCGGACTTGGTCTGCCCATCATCTCCCCTGAACAGGCCCGAGCCATATGGCATCGACTTGCGGTACACGGAAACCACGCGCGCCTGACCGTTGAGCCGGTAGCTATTCGGATCGCCGAAAGCCACCCGATCGAGAAAGGCCTCCGGCGGAATATCTGCAAGTCGAAGATGGCGCCGCTGAGGGCCGATCACCATTGCCCAGGCATCGCTGCGGCGGATCCAAGAGCCTACGGGTCCGTCCACAGCCTCATCCAGCTCGATAATGGCGCCGCGCACAAATGGAGCATCTCGAACCTCGACCGCGATGGTGTCCGGCGTAGCCATCGTGATCTCGTGGACGCGTAAACCCTGCCCCTGATCGACAGCTGCATTACTCTGGAAAGGCACCGCAAAGAATATAATGATGAGACTGAAGACATGCATAAACGATTTCGGCATACAGTTCGAAAACCTTTCCAAGGTTACGCATTGTGCTAGAGATTAAGAAAAACGATAGATCGCGGGCTATCAAGGAAAATCGTGTTGAAACTAGCGTTTGTCGCCCTGCTTTTATTGAGTCTTTTTCCGGCAGCCCTTTTGATCAGGCGTTATGCGTGGGCAACACGAATATTCTGGTTATGCTTCGGCGCACTGCCCTTCACGCTTTCTTCGGTACCCCTGTTTGATGTCGGCATCATTTCGTGGGAAGACTGGCACGGCTTCGTGACCGGTATCGAAGTAACAGCCATCGATCTTCTCGCGGTGATGGCCTTCCTCATCCTGCCAGCGCATCGAACGCCGCTCGTCTACTTTCTGCCGTTTATCTTCTACTTTGCAGTCGCAGCGGCCAGCATCATTTACGCACCCGAGCCGCTGGCTGCGGGGTTCGCCATCTGGCAATTCGGCCGTGTATTCCTTGTCTTGGGCGTCGTCGCCCGAGCCTGCGCCTTCGAGGGCGTTCCCTATCTTATATTCAAGGGCATGGTGATTGGCCTTTTCGCCAACTTCGTTGCAGTGCTGTGGCAACGCTTTGGGTTGGATCTTGCCCAGAACACAGGGCTCTTCGTTCACCAGAACACTTTGGGCATGGCAATCCATTTCGTCTTGCTTCCTCACCTCGTCATGCTTCTGTCGGGAACGAGAAGACTGATCTACCTTGGCCCCACAATCATGCTCTCGCTGCTCGCCCTCATCTTTACCGTCTCACGCGGCTCTGTCGGGACGGCCGCAGTCGGCATGGCAATGACGTTCGCAGTTGTCGCAATGCAGGGGCTCACTCAACGCAAAATCGCAGCGATAGCCGCCACCTTGGTGGCCGTCGCACTGGCGTCACCCGTCGTGATCGCGACGTTTGAGAAGCGCTTCGAAAGAGCACCGCTGAACGAAGAAGCCTATGATGAAAGGGCCGCCTTCAACAATGTCTCAGCCTATATTCTGAAAGACTTCCCGATGGGCATCGGAGTGAACCACTACGTCTACGCGGCGCAGAACTTCGGTTACTCAGATCGAGGCGGCGTGATGCCGTTTGAAGGCAATCGCCGGGCGATCGTGCACAATGCCTATCTTCTGGCGGCTGCCGAAACCGGATACGCCGGCCTTCTTGCCTTCACTCTGATGCTGCTGACCCCTTTGGCCATCGCCTTCAGCAATGGTTTTCGGATGAAAGATCGTGCGGACGGCGCGCTATTGATCGGATGCGGAATGGCTTTGGTGACTGTTTATCTGCATTCTTTCCTTGAGTGGATCATTTACGCCAAGGAGATCCAGTATATGATGGCGATCGCCATGGGCATAATATTTGGCGTTTCATCCAGGTACAGACGCAGATCAACGAGTTAAAATTCATAATGAAGACGCCGCAGTCAAAAAATGATTTGACTGCGCTTTAAAAAGAAAATTCTCTATAGAATACGGTCAGATGAAAATCTGAACTTAATCAGAACAATCTTGGGCAAGATTTTTTATCGCGTAACGCAGCGTTTGAGTAGCACCCATGAGATTTCGCATTAACAAAATAATATATGACGACAGCTCAAAGAGGTCCCGCTGCCTGAGAGGCGCCTCCGCAACAGTCATGTCGCTGTTGACACTTCTTCTGCTTATCCTGCCGGCTCGCGCCTCAGAGCCTTACACGCTGGACGTGCAGGATCGACTGAGGATCTATGTCGCGGAGTGGCCGGCGCTGAATGTTGAGGTTGCGATTGGCGCGAACGGAAGCGTCGCGCTGCCTCTGATCGGGGAGATCCCTGCGCGCGGCTTGGAGCCAGCAGAGCTAGCCAGTTCAATAGCCACGCGGCTGCAGGAAAAATCCAGACAGCGGCAGCTTCCAGATGTCTCTGTCGATATCGTCGGCTATCGTCCATTCTATATTCTGGGATCTGTTACAACGCCCGGCGAATATGCCTACCGACCCGAAATGCTCGTGGTGAATGCTGTGAGCATCGCCAGCGGCATATATCGCGCCGTTGGAATTTCCGAATGGGATCTCGCAAGAACGTCGATCAGCGGCATGGGAGAGGCCGGGGTTGCGGAACTGCGCCAGGCAACACTTCGCGCGGAGCAGATCCGCTACGAGGCGGAAGTGAACGAACGCTCCTTTCCGCCCACCCCCTCAGATGCCTCCCCGGAGCTCGCTCGAGCCTTGGAGGAGCAAAGGGAGCTTTTCGAGGCAAGCCAGGCAAGCTACGGCAAGCAGACCGAGACCCTCGAAGCCATGGTCGTGCTGCATCAGGCCGAGATCGAGTCGATTGTGACGCAACTCGAGACCGTCGCTGCCAAACTCCTGTCCTACGAGGAGGAAGTGGCGAAAGCGACACGGCTGGAAGACGCCGGCCTTGCAACAAACCGCCGCCTGCCGCTTCAGCGTGACGTCTTCGACATACAGCGCGAGAAGCGCCAGTTGGAATTCGAGAAGGTCCGGGCAGAGCGGGCAGTGCAGGAAGCAAGGCTCCGGATTGAAACGCTTGCAAGCACGAGGAAAGCGACTGCGCAGGAAGGCCTGCAGCGGACCAGCGCCATGATGCGTGAGACCGAACAGCAACTGGAGACGCTAGGCCAGTTGGTTGCAGGCGCTACGGCTCAAAGTGGCCAGGTGGCCGCGACCAGTTCTTCCCGTTCCCAACCACAATTGCGCTACACCATCATCCGGGGGCGCGCTGAAGCCATGCAACACATCGACGCGACCGAGGTCACGCCCGTATTGCCAGGAGACATCATAAAGGTGGAGCTATCGGGCAGGAACGGGATGTGATGGTCATCCTTGACGTCCTCAGCCAACGAGCTTGTGAGAACGGAAACGGTTACGCGCCCTGTCCGTGCTGCCCGATCCCCACATATCATGACACTGGAATTCGAGGTGAGAATGCCGTCGGTTGATTTGATTGATGCCTCGCAAAACTCGCTGCCGGTCGCTGCGGATAGTCCCTACGACCTGCGATGGATGCTGCGCACTGTTTTTGGCAAGCTCGTTCTGGTGGTCACGATCACTGCTATATTCGCGGGCGCGGCTGTCGCTTACGTGCTGCTTCGGCCAGCGGAGTACACGGCCGTTTCAACGCTCAATATCAACAACCTGAGGCTGACGCTCAGTCGCGACGATGCGTATTTTGCTGAGATACAGTTTGACCCGACCTTCCTGGAGACCCAGATTCAGATCATCGGTTCTGACTCGGTCCTCAATCAGGCACTGGTCAAACTGGGTCTGATAGAACCACCAAAGGCTGCATCCACTCCTGAAGAAGACGCGGCCTGGCGGACGGCGGACGCCAAGGCGCTCGACGAGTTTCGCCGTGCCCTTGCGGTTCAACGCCGCGGAATGAGCAATCTCGTCAGCATCAGCTTTAGTGCCGAAGACCCACAATACGCGGCGCAAGTCGCCAATACGGTATCAACGACCTATCTTGAAAAACTCGATCAGGATCGCTCTGACGCAGCAGAGAACGCGAGCAGCTGGCTGAGAGAAAGCCTTCAGGAAGTAGGGCCGAAAGCCCAGATCGTCTCGGAAGCTCTACCTCCTGTCGACATGAGCAATATTCGTGGGGTGCTTCTGATCGCTGCAGCGATCAGCGTCGGCGCAGCGAGCGCTATCACACTGGTCCTTGCGCTTGCGGCAATCGACAAGCGGATAAAAACTCCCGAGAAAATCACAGGCATCACAGGCAGGCCCTGCCTTGGCCTTGTCCCGACGCTTCGAACACCTGGTGCTCGGGGCGATAGACACAGCCTCGCTGTCTTGGCCATGATCGACAATGGCGAACGGGCGCAACTCTGGCACACGCTTCGTCATGTCGACGCCACGGCAACGACGACAAATGGGCATGACGCTCCGTTGATCGTCGGCTTCACATCGACCGTCGCTGGCGAGGGCACAACGACTATTGCTGCCAATTATGCGGCAATGAAAGTCTTACAGGGTCAGCGTACCTTGCTGGTTGACGGACAGCTTTACAATAGCCAGCTGTCCCGCCTTCTCAACGCGGGGAATGCAAAAGGCCTCTCCGACATCTTGGGGAGTGACGGGGACAACCTCCTGGTTCACGTTGTCCGTGACGAGAAAACCGGCCTCGAACTCCTGCCTCTCGGCAAATATGCACCCCGCGAGCGCAAGCCCGAGGAGCAGACGGCGCAAGTTAGCTGGTCGGATGCGAAGGCAAATACACGCCTGGCTGCGCTTTTCGCAAAATACGACATTGTCGTTATCGACCTGCCGCCACTGGTGGCAATCGGTGATGTACAATCTGCTGCCCACATGGTTGATCACTTCGTCATGGTGCTTGAATGGGGACGGGTAACAAGTGATTTGCTGCACGCAGCGTTGGCGCTCAATCCGCGCTTCCACTCGAAGCTTGCAGGTATCGTACTCAACCGAGCAGACCGCTCACGCATGAGGCGTGTCTTTTCTCCTTCGGCGACGCTGCTTCAAAAGCAAAGAGCGCTTTCCCGCGCTTGATGCACCAGACAAGCAGCGCCTGAGCGACCCTTCCGAACCGAACTCCCCGGGAATGGCTTGCCGGAAATTGCCCCTGATTTCTCACGCGGCTTTCGGCTGGTGTCACATGATATCGCGTGACACAATTATGCTAGGTTTGCTTGCGACAACTGATTCTCGATTGTCGTGCACACTTGAGAGATACCATGACACCACGAATTAAGGCACTGCTGTTCGCCGCGCTCTTTTCGGCAGCGTGCTGGTCTGCGGTGGTCGTTGCCGCGGTGGGCCTCTTTCATGGGGCGGACGTAAGTCTCGACAGGAATAATACTGCCAGCGTCACGAAGTGATCTATCCGGCGATTTCTGATTGTCCGCGCCCCTCTGATTGAAGAGAACATCTGCATTTTTACATGGCTTGACCCACGCCAGTTGTGAACAGGCGTGCATTTTCCGTCCTTTTCTGGGTGGAAGGCACTAAACGCGAGTCGACGCGTTGCAATCACCCGCAAAGGCGGGCGAAGGTTAACAATTGGTTGATAATAAACCAACAGCCCCATATACTCATAGGGCGACATATTAGTATTCTACTTTGAGCATGTGGTGATTTAATGGCGTACCTTTCGGCATCACATCGGCGACCTATAAATATGCGGCGCCAATTTTCGGGATTCGCCTGTCCCCAAGTAAATACACGTGCCAAAATCGCTGCCGATTCAAAGCTGAAACGATTGCTTGACATCGTCGTCTCGGCCAGCGCCCTAGTTTTCTTGCTGCCCGCTCTTCTGATGGTGGCGATACTCATCAAGCTGGATAGCCCTGGACCGATACTCTTTAAACAAAAGAGATGGGGCCAAGGCGGCCGCAAGATTGTCATCTACAAGTTCCGGTCGATGAAAATCGATGAATGCGACACCACCGGCGTAAAGCAGACAGTTCACAAAGATCCCCGGCTTACATTGATGGGAACCTGGCTACGCCGGACGAATATGGACGAACTCCCGCAATTGTGGAACATCCTGATCGGCAACATGTCTCTTGTCGGGCCCCGGTGTCATGCCATCGGTATGATGGCTGCAGGGCTACCATACGAAGAACTTGTCCCGAATTATGCAGCACGCCATGCGGTGAAGCCGGGCCTAACCGGACTTGCACAAGTCCGCGGTTTACGTGGCCCGACTGACAGACCGTCCAAGGCCAAATCCAGAATTGCATGTGATCTCTACTACATACAAAACTACAGCATCTGGCTCGACTTGTGGATCGTTTTCGCAACGATCAGAAATGAACTCAGAGGCGGCACAGGTTTTTAGCCGTGTCGCATCTTTCGCCAGCCTCTGCGTCCGAACACGGCGATGAAGAGTTGCCGCCGAAACGCTGAGGTGAGGGAGGCGGTGCGGTTCTCATGCAGACTTGCGAGGAGCCTCGCCATCCGCAAATCGGAGATACTGGCGCATCTTCTCGGACATGACCCGCACATTCGGGTTCAAGACCATGGTGTCATGATCGCCCGGCACCTCGATCACCGTCAGATTGGGGCAATGCGCCGACCAGCCGTTGTCGTGTGAAGCGATGTTGCGCCCTTCCTGCAATTTCCGACCGCCGGTAATGTGATACAGGACCTTCAGCCTGGGGCGCAGCAACACCACCTCTCCATCATAGGGCGCGACACGATAGCGCTCCAGCGCTCGCAGAAACGCTTGGTGAACCCGTTCATTGTGCAGATCGACTGGCTTAGGTTTTTCGACCAAAGCTTCCTTTTGCGTTTGCTGGTATTCGGCCCAGCGACGCCGGCTGTCGATCCAGTTGGCGACAAACCGTCCGCGATCGCGCCGCACATCCTGCAGCTTCATCAAGAAGCGGTCGAGCAGCGTCAGATGGGTCTTCTCCGGAAGCGGCGTGTCCAGCATGAAGAGCTGCGTGACTGTCTCGCCAGCCTCCCTCAATTGAAGGGCCATCTCATAGGCGATCAGACCACCGCCAGAAAACCCACCAAGACTGTAGGGACCATGCGGCTGCACGCGGCGAATTTCTGCAAGGCAATCCCGTGCCGCCGCCTCAAAGGTTTCATGGGGCTCCTGGCCCGCATAAAGGCCGCGCGCCTGCAAGCAGTACACCGGTCGGTCTTGCCCCAGCTGCAAGGCGAGAGCTCGAAGGTTCAACACGTTGCCAAACATCCCCGCGCAAAGAAACACTGGGCGGCGCGAATTGTCCGGCCCATCGCTCATCGCGACCAGATGGGTCGGCGCGTCAAGAATGGCGCCAGCACCTGCATCCAATGATGTCGGCGTATCCGCCGGCACCTTCTGATCGATCAAGTCAGCGCAGGCGGCAATGGTCGCTGCACGAAACAGGACTGAAATCGGCAAATCGACGCCAAAGATCTTGTCGATCATTCGAAACAGCCGCACCGCGATCAGCGAATGTCCGCCAATATCGAAGAAGTTGTCGTGGATCCCGACCCGCTCGACCCCGAGCAGTACACCGCCAGCACGCTGGCCAAGACCGTTCCGCCGCGCTCGTAGCGCGAGCATACGTCGGTCATCAGACCGAGTCTGTCGAAGAGCCGCGACGACCTGCGCGATTTGCGTGGCCTGACTGCGCCGCGCAGCCTTCTGGATCAATTGGTCAAGCGGCATGGAAGAAAGGATGGGCTGCGTCTTGCCAGTCGCGAGCGCACGCTCCAGAAGTTCGAACCCTTCGGAAGGCCGGATGCCCTGGCTAACCTGAAAGGCAAAATCTGCGGCAACCGGATACCCGCCACCGTTGACGGAAGGCCGTCTCGTTGCATCCGCGATCTGCGCCCCTGCCGCAAATCCGGTATCGGCGGCCAGCCGCTTCACCATGAAACGATCTATCTGCAGCAAGATGCGTCCATCAGGATCGGCGATTGTCACATCAAAGACCGCATATCCCGCTTCCATCTGGCCCGCGTCTTGAAGGCGCACATGGCTGCGGATGACAGCTGGCAGAACACCCGATACGCGTATACGTCCGTATGAAATCGGAGCCCAAAGGACGCCCGAGCGACCATAATCCGGAACAAGATCCATTGCATATCCGGTTGCGATATCAAGCAAAGCCGGATGAAGGTGCCAGCCTTCATTCATGTCCATGCAAAACTGTTCCAGCAAACCAAGCGTGGCAAGGGCCTCTGTCTTGCCCAATGAGAGCTTTCTCAGAACAGCCCAGCGCGGGCCGAACTTCACCCTACCCTCTTGCGCGGACACCAATGCCCGGCCGTCGGGAGCTTCGGATGTCGAGATCCAGCGGCTGTCCGCATGGTCAGGCATGAATGCCTCTGTGGCAGCATGCGCTGCAGCTTGCGGAACAATCATGGCTTCTGCACAGACGCGGAATGCGTCTTGCTCGCCGTCAGCAGGGCCGGCAGTCACGAAAGCGCGTAGACCGTTGTCATGCGCCTCGATGCGGCAACGGACGCGTTTGACCGTGCCATCCGCAATATCGAGCATCCCCAGGAAGACCAGATCTGCGACGTCGACATTCGGGCCGAAGCCGTATTCTACTGCGGCCTGCAGCATAAGCTCGATATATCCCGTCCCCGGCAGGATAGGTTGCCCGGAAACCAGGCGATGTTCGTTCCAGAGCCAATGGCTTTCGGGGCTGGCATCGAATTCAAGCCACAAAGTGCCGTCTCGGTCTTCGACCCATCGCTTGAACAAGGCACCGTGGGAGACGTCATCGGTCCGTCCGCCGTGCGGCCGAGCGGCAGCACTCACTGCACGTGCTGCAATTCCGACCTCGTTCCAAATACCCCAATGTACCGCAACCGTTCGCCGGCCCTCTGCCGCTGCGCTTTCGGCATAAGCGTTCAGATAGGCATTAGCTGCCACGTAGTCGACCTGACCCGCAGGCGCAATATCGGTACTGCTCGAGGAAAAGAGGACCAGAAGGTCAAGCGGCTCGTCCTTCAGGAGGCGGTGCAGCACGTCTGTGCCATACATCTTGGGCGCAAGCACCCTCTCGATTTCGTCGCGCGACTTCAGCTGGATGAGATTGTCCTGAACGGCCCCTGCCGTATGCAGAACGCCATGAAGTGTGCCGAACCTCTGCTTGCCCTGCGCGATGGCTGTTGCCATCTGTTCTGCATTGCAGACATCGGCCGCGGCATAAAAAACCTCTGCGCCCTGCGCTTCAAATTCCTGCAGCACTTTGATGGCACGGGCAATCCGGTCGTCGCCTCGATGCAGACGGCGATACAGCTGCCATTCACTACGCTCTGGAAGCTTGGTGCGACCGACAAGGATTACGCGCGCCTGGTAGCGCTCGATCAGTTCCCGGGCGATGACGAGGGAGAGGTCACCCAGCCCCCCTGTCAGGAGATAGACGCCACCCGATCGGAATTGCGGCTTGGAACTCGCCTCCAGCAAAGGCAGGGGCATGTGACCCGCTTTGTATCGACGGCCCCGCCGATAAGCGACAACCTCGCTCACCGGGGACGCGGACATTTCTTCCCACAGGAACTCGAAATCGACAGTATCGCCGATATCCGCCCGTGAGGACGCCACCGGGGCATCACGCTTCCACCATCTGCGGTCATGATCCTGCTTGGCGAGCGGAAGTTCGGTGTCAATGACACGGACCGTGACCCCATCCAGTTCCTTCGGAATGACAAGCGCCGGCCCGAGGACCGTCGCCTTACCGGGATAAGGCAGTGGCTCATCGCCGAGCCGCTGCATGCCATTCGTCACGACGGTCATGTGGACATCGGCAACGGCAGCATCCCCCATTGCCTGGGCAAGATGGAACAGGCTGTAGAAGCCATGTTCCTGCGCTTTTTCAAAGAAGCTCGACCCGCGCCGATGGGTCTCGTCAGCGGTCACCAGCCAGAGATGCACGACCTGAGACGGGAAGCCTGTTCCTTCCGCAAGGCTCGACACCAGGGCATCGTAGCCCGCCTTCCCGTCCTCCGGGCACAGCTGATAGGACTGCGGTGAGATTTGTTCAAATCCATCACCGACCGAAACGGTGGTGACTTCGTGCCCCTTCTGGCGCAAGCGCGCCACCAGGCGCTCGCCGATCCCGGTTTCATCCAGAAAGACCAGCCAGGACGATGGTTCAAGTTCGGAATCGAGCGGAGCATCTGAGGCGACTTGCCGCCAGCAAGGCCTGTATCCCCAATCCTTCATGTCAGCCTGTCGCAGAAGCGCCGCTGTGTCCTCGTGTACTGCAACGATCTTGTTCGGTTCTATGAAGTAGCGCTGCCTCTGGAAGGCGTAAGTCGGCAACGTGACCAAACGCCCTTTTGCGCTGGCGTCTGGATCAACCGGCTCGATTGGCAAGCCGAGCGCCCAGGCGCGTCCAACCGCAGAAAGAAAATGAATGCGGTCGTCGGTCTCATGCTCGGGATGCGGGAGGGTATTGATAACCTGATTGGCTTCTATGCCGGGCTGCGCCTTGGCAAGCGACGACAGCGCGCGCCCAGGGCCAACCTCGATATAAACCCGCGCGGGACCATCAGCCAGTTTGGCCATGCCTTTGGCAAACAGGACCGTCGAGCGCAAATGCTGGACCCAGTAGCGGGGATCGCGCGCATCGTTGTCCGACAATGGTTCACCCGTCAGATTGGACAGGATTGGGATCGTCGGCGCACTCAACCGGATCTCACGCAAAAAGGCCTCGAAGCGCGGAAGCACGGCATCAAGCATGCGAGAATGCGCAGCGATGTTGATCTGGATTCGGCTGGTGTCGATACCCCGTTGCGCGAGTTCGCTTGCAAAGCGGTCGAGGTCACCGTCACGACCCGATACAACGCACAGTTCCGGCGCGTTCACCGAAGCAAGGTCGAGCTCAGGTGGAAGCAGCGACTGCAGCTGACTTGCGGAAAGGGGCACGCTGAGCATGCCACCGGGTTCAACACTATCGAAAAGCTCACCACGCAAGCGAACCAGATTGACCACATCGCGGTAAGACATCACCCCGGCGATACATGCCGCAGCGTTTTCGCCCATGGAATGGCCAATCAATGCGGATGGGCGGAGTCCCCAATGCATCCAGAGGCGCGCGGTTGCAATCTCGGCAATGAGGATCGCGGGCAACTGCAGCGATGGAAGGAGAAACGCCTGCGCGGCCTCTGACTTGCTGTCCTCAGCAAACCAGGCAGCTCGTATGTCAGTCGCGGCCTTTAAGGGAAGATAGGACAGGCCTTCGTCAATCCAGGCCCTGAAACGAGCATCCTCCCGATAGAGGCTTTGGACCATTCCGACATGCTGGGCGCCGCCGCCTGGAAACAGGAAGACGGCTTCGGCCGTTCCATCAATCACCGTGTGGGAGAAGATCCGCTTTTCATCATTGCCTGGCAAGACCGCAAGCGCATCGTCGCGCCCACGCACAGCCACGACCCGGCGATGTTCGAAGTGCTTCCGGCCTTTCAGCAGCGTATGAGCGGCGTCCAGAGTGGTCAGATCCGGGTTTACCTGAAGCGCCTGCCCCAGCCGCGCCACCTGCTCTTCAAGGGCCTTCCGGCTCTTGGCACTGAACACCAGAATGCTTCCCGCGTCACCGGCTGCAGCGGCGTTGAAAGAGGTACGCGGCGCTTCTTCGATGATCACATGGGCATTGGTGCCGCCGACGCCAAGTGAATTGACGGCTGCACGTCGCGGCCCCATCACTGTCGGCCAGGGTTCAAGCTGGCTGTTGACCAGGAACGGACTGCTGGTGAAATCGATCGCGGGGTTGGGCTTTTCGAAGCCAAGGGTCGGCGGGATTTCCCCATGCTGTACAGAAAGTGTCGCCTTGATGAGGCCCACGACGCCGGCTGCGGTATCGAGATGTCCTATGTTCGATTTGACGGAGCCCACATGGCAAAATCCGGTCTTGCTGGTGCTTTGACGGAACGCCTGTGTCAGCGCTTCGATTTCAATCGGATCGCCGAGAGCCGTTCCCGTGCCATGACATTCCACGAACTGGATCGTATCAGCGTCGATGCCACCCAATCCTTGTGCTTCGATGATCGCTTCCGCCTGTCCCGTCACACTCGGCGCCAGATAACCAGCCTTGCTCGCTCCGTCATTATTCACCGCGGATGCCTTGATCACCCCGTGGATGATGTCTCCATCAGCGATTGCGTCCGCCAGCCGACGCAAGACCACGACACCCGCTCCACTGCCGAAGACTGTGCCGGCGGCGCGATGGTCGAATGGCCGACAATGCCCGTCTGGCGAAAGGATTTCTCCATCCTGAAAGACGTATCCCCTGCGATGCGGCAGTTCGATCGTTGAACCACCTGCAAGCGCCATGTCGCACTCCCCACTGAGGAGGCTCTGGCAGGCATAGTGGACAGCAACCAGCGACGTGGAACAGGCGGTCTGCACATTGACGCTAGGTCCCCGCAGGTCGAACGAGAAGGACGCTCTGGTGGCAAGAAAGTCCTTGTCATTCCCGGTATGCCGCAGAAGGAACATACCGGTTTCGTCGACCAGTTGCGGGTTGCTGCAGATATTGAAATAGAAGTAGCTTCCCATGCCGCAGCCTGCGAAGACGCCAATGGGACCTGCCAGTGTGTTGGGCGTGCGGCCGGCCGCCTCCATGGCTTCCCAGGCACATTCGAGAAACTTGCGGTGCTGGGGGTCCATGATCGCCGCTTCCTTCGGGCTCACCCCGAAGAACTCAGCGTCGAACAATTCCATGTCCGCAACATCGGCTGTGCGCCCGACATAGTTAGGATGCTGAAGCCGCACCGCCGATTCACCGGATGCCAGAGCCTCCTCGTCCGGAACCGTCCGGATAGATTCCACGCCAGCCTTCAGGTTGCGCCAGAATTGATCCGTTGTCGCCGCACCTGGCACGCGAAGCGCCATACCAACAATTGCAATGTCACTCGGTGACACATCAGTCATTTCTTGCATTTCTCAAGCGCTTCTCGAAAATCCGAAAATTCATAAACCTGCTTCAAACCGGACTAGAAGAATGAAATCCAAGTTGTCTAATCAAAGCAGGGAAACCTTAACAGGCGTCTACTTAAGCATGAAGACAAGTGTGAATTGACCTTGCCCGAAACGCAACATAGGTTGAACAAGATTTTCGACACGGACTAAATTGGGTAGCATTTTTATTACAGAGCCTTCGCGACTGGCAAAGCCAACGCGAAAAGGCCTTGCGAGGAGCTGCAATTGGCCTTGAGTGAACATGTCATAGCGTGGCCACTCCTCGTTTTGAACATCGGCGCTTTGGTTCTGGTGCTTATGTATGCTGCCCAGATTCTCGCGTCACTTTTGCCACAGCACGAAACCGGATCGATAAAGCCGAATGCTGCAGGACCGGTTGCAATCCTGGTACCCGCTCACGACGAGGAGACAGGCATCGGCGCCACGCTCATGGCAATCCGTGCGGCAATGGCTCCGGGCGACAGACTTCTGGTTGTTGCCGACAACTGCTCTGACAAAACCGCGAGCATCGCACGCGCCGCGGGGGCCGAGGTCATCGAGCGGCATGATCCATCACGGAGGGGAAAGGGTTATGCTCTCGACGCAGGCATCCGGCATCTTGCGCTGTCACCCCCGGCCGTAGTCATTATCGTTGATGCTGACTGCTTTCCCGAGCGGCAAGCCTTGAGCTGGCTTGCGGCCGCCGCATCCAAGAGCGGTCGGCCGACACAATCTCTCTATCTGATGACCTCTCCCGCCGGCGCGCCTTTAGGTACAAAGGTCAGCGAATTCGCATTCAGCTTGAAGAACAAGGTGAGACAGCGGGGCCTGCACAGGCTTGGCCTGCCCTGTCATCTGACCGGCAGCGGAATGGCTTTTCCGTGGGCGACAATCAGCACGCTCGACCTTGCCGACGGACATCTTGCCGAAGACATGAAGATGGGCCTGAAGCTCGCTCTTGCAGGTCACCCACCTCTGTTTTGTGAACGCGCCGTCGTTCTGAGCTCATTCCCGGAAACGACGACCGGGATGGCCACACAGCGTGGACGCTGGATCAAGGGCCACATCACTTTGATCTCGACAGCCTTGCGCGCTATTCCGACAGCACTTTATCAGGGAAGGCTAGCTGCAGCCCTTGCGGCTGTGGCGACGGCCATTCCGCCATTGACCGTTTTTATTCTCTTGCTCGGCCTGCTCTTCGCCATCAGCCTGATCGCCAGCCTCCTTGCAGAAGCGGCTTTAGCGGCGGTCCTGATTGCCCTTTTCAATCTGACCGTGGCACTTGCGATGACGTTCGTTGCGTGGGTAAATTTCGGTCAGCAGATACTCCCGCCGCGCGCCGCCATGCGTGCCGCATGGTTGATCCTGACGAGATTGGCGTCTGAGCCACTCAATCTTGCACGCACGAGAACGTCAGCCTGGATACGAACAGATCGCAGCCGCAGCGGTGAGTGAATTCAACTGTCTACTTGTACTCGATTATTGCTTTCCGCTGCTTGGAAAGCAGCGCCGCCGCATAATGGGCGCCCCCCTTTGCTTCAGCAAATTTACCCAGCACCATAAGGGTTGCGCGTTTGTAACTTGTGCGTTCTGTCATTCCAGTTCGCCAAGCCAAGCGGAGGATCTGGACGGGATAGAGTAATAGAAGCAGAAACAATCCGGAGTGGATCATCCCGCCGATCAATGCCAGCGCCGGTATGAAGGCACCCCACACCAACGAGCGCTGCAAATTGACGCCCCAGATCCGTTTTTGGGACCTTCTGTGAAGCATAAAGACCTCGGCATAGGCATGCCCTGCCCGAACCGAGCGTTTGAACCACTGATGGAAGTGTCTGATATCAACATCGTGCAGGGTCATTTCCGCATCGATCCGCCAGATCTTCCAGCCACGCTCCCGCATCCTCAGACACATTTCAGGCTCTTCACCTGCAATCAATTCTGAGGCGTAGCCACCGACTTCGCGAAAGGCATCGCATCGAACAAGGCAATCGCCCCCACAAGCCTCCGCCTCGCCGACCGGTGTGTTCCATTCCTCGTCGCAAAGCTGATTGTAAATTGACGCCTCTGGAAACATCTCACGCCGGCGCCCGCAGACCACGGCCAGTCCGGGGTTGGCGACCATGACGGCACGCGCTGTTTCCACCCAACCACTGGCAAGTTGGCAGTCACCGTCGAGGAATTGAACGAAAGCAAGGTTTGGCACCGATTTCGCTAATTCCTCGAAACCGGCGTTGCGTGCGCGTGCGGCTGTGAATGGCTGATCGCAAGGCAGTATGACCACTGTCAGACCCATTCGCTTCGCTGCTTCGACGCTGCCATCGGTGGAACCGGAATCCACGTATACTCCTCTTGAAGCGAGGTCTCCCAGGGATGCTAGGCAACCAAGGAGACGAGCGCCCTCGTTGCGCCCAATCAAGACGACACCGACATCGTTCAGGCCCTGATCGGAAATGTCCGTCATACTGTGCTCCATGCCGGCAATGAGATCGCATCGAAGGGCGTGCCATAGCCGATTTCAAAACGCAGGAGGAGAAACCCTGCGAGCGCTAAGAAAAAGACCAGGTGAAGCAAGAGGTCTTGCCGAACAAAGGATAGGCCCTCCGCAAATTGTCCGCGAAGCACTGGGAGGTAGCGCAGAATTTCTCCGGCAATAATGGCGAGTATGGCCCCGGGAAGGCCAAGGTAGTGAACGCCCACGGGAGTGAGGCACACGAGGGCCAGAAGCTTGACGATGTTCCCTGCCACGCCATAGGCGGGCTTGCCGACCCCCATCATCGTATACTCGTTCACGGTGCACAAAATTGCAAACCAGGACGCGACGAGGAGCAAGGCAAGCATCCAGCCCGCTTCGCCATAGCGTGCATCATAGACGATTGCGACGGCGACATCAGACAAGGCGACAGTCAGGGCCAAGCCGACGGACACGACCAGAAGAAGCTTGAGGCGCATTGGCCCGAGTTGCTGTCGCAGTGTTGCGCGCACTTCAGCAGAGTGGGCTGAAATCAATGGGAACACCAGTTGAAAACTGACCCTTGCAACCAGGGTCGCGGGTAGCTCCGAAATTGTCCTCGCGATCGCATAGATACCGAAAACCGCAAGCGACAGGGATTGCGCCAGGAAGAGTTTGTCGAAGCTGTTGGCAAGAAAGACAAGCATCGAAGACAGGAATATCCATTTCCCAAATGAGAGGACTTCACGAACATAGACCGCCTCCCAGGCAAACCAGTTTCGGGCATCCGGGAGCAGATAGCTTGTCGCAGCACGGAAGAGAGCCGCGACCACACTGGCGACCATGATCGACCAGACCGTCGGGCTGAAATAGGCGAAAACAAGCACAAAAACGGTTGAGGCAATGTCGCAGACCAGATCGAAGATGTTCAGTGTCTTCAACTGCATGTGCCGTTGCATATAGTAGAGAGCCGTCGAGGCGGAGCCAAGCGCTACGATGGTCAGGGCAGCCAATTGTATGACGCCGGGAGGGACCTCGTAATATGCGCCAAGCGGATAGGAAGCGAGCAAGAGCAGTGTGCAGAGAAGGAAACTGCGCAGAACCTGGAGCGTCCAGGCCGTATATCGAAACCGCGCATCGTCGGCGTTTTCGTTGCGCACAACAGATTGGCCGATCCCGACATCGGTCAGGAGTTCCATCCCGATCTTTAGGGTGGTGACGATCATGACCACCCCGAAGACATCTGGTGTGACGAGCCGGGTCAGGACGACATTGGAGCCGAAGCGGAGCGCCACAGTCAACGCATAGGTTCCCACGGTCCAAAGGGCGCCGTTGAAAATCCGCTTCTCTGAGATGGACGACATCAGTTTACTTTCGTGGGCCAGGCCGTCCGGGCGAGACGGGCTGGGGGAGAGAATGCGTTTCCGCGCGACGCAGGGGGCATCAAAGGATCAGTGAGCGGCTGCCTCGATATTTCGGCATAGCGCCTCTGCGAGATCGTGGATGTTATGCAGTTGCGCGACGCGCTGCTGGCCGGCCAGCCCCATCGTGCTCAGCTCTTCGGCCGTGGCGAGAAGGGCTGACCGCAAGGCCACCACGAGTTCATCGTGATTTCCCGGCGCGACCAGCCAGCCGCAACTCGCATCGACCAACTCGGGGATGGCAGTGATCCTGGTCGTGACGACCGGGCGAGCCAAGGCCAAGGCCTCCATCAGGACAATCGGCAAGCCTTCATGGTAACTGGGCAGAAGGAGCGCGCGGCTCTCGCAAATCTGCTGCTTTACCTGCGCATTTGCCGCCCAACCTTTGAAAACAATCCTGTCCCTTCCCAGGCCATGACGTTCAGCTTCCGCCTCGATCTCTGAGCGACTTTCGCCATCTCCGACCAGCAGGACCCGTAGATCAGGAAACTCCTCACGAAGCGCGGCCACGGCCGCAGGGATGTGGACCTGCCCCTTCTGCGGGCAAAGCCGACCAACACAGACGAAGGTGTGATTGTCTGACGCCACTGGTGCGCAAGGTTGGAATTCATCAAGATTGAGACCGCATCGGGCGATCGCTATCTTGTCGTGATCGCGCGCAGACAAGCATCGCTCGACCAAAAGGCTACGGCAATAGTCGGAGATAGCGATGACGAATGCCGCATGCTGGATCTTCAGTCCGAAATTCGGCACGGTCTCATTGAAAAATTCGTCTGGGCCATGGGCGGTAAAGCTGTATCGAGGCCCACCCATCAGATGCGACAGCATCACCACCGTGGTCGCGTTGGTCCCATAATGTGCATGGAAATGGTCGATATCAGCGCGGCGCGCTTTCTGCCGGAGGTCGGCCGCCTGCATCAGATAGGCAGCGTGCTGAACGACGCCCGCCTTTCCATCCCTGAAGAGCTTCATGGAGGCAACCAGCGCTCGCCCTATCCCGCGCGGATTGCCAAGTAGTTCACGCGCGAAAGACATCAGAAGCGGTATGCCACGTCCCTGTAGAAGGTAGGTTGTTTGCGATGCTTCCGCGAGATCCCGTTCATCGACAAGAGCAGTTGCGAACTTTCGCGCAGCAAACCGGACCACGACCTGCCCGCGCGCCTCAAGCGCCTCAATCTCGCGCCTGATGAATGTAGCACTCGGCACAGGGTAGGTGTTGAGGAAATAACCGATCTTCATAAAATTCCCCACGCGAACAAAAGCATCGCAAAACTGACCATACCGGCTGCCTCTGATCGAGAGATCACAAGAAGGCTGCAGCCAAAAATTCCCTTTTTCGATATGCGTATAGCAAAACAGCGCACATCAGGACTGACGTCAGCTTTAATCTCTAGACAAGATTACATAGCAGATAATTAAAATGTTCAGGTTCCATGCGCACACAAGGTCGACGACTGGCAGTTAACAATTGATTTAGCAGGTTTTTTCAGCCAATCTAAGGATAGTGGGTCATATTCAACATTATCGCCAGCTCTTTCGCAGATAATGTTGGAACTCCCATTCCTACAGGTACGCGTAGGCTCATTTGCGCCGCTGATAGAGTGTTGGAGTAATTTCTGGATGTTTAAGTGCCTTTTGATCGGCAATGAATCTCTTCTGGTCCAATGCGGACAACTCATTCTTGATCGCGGGAACATGATCGCCGCGATTGTCACCTCCAACGATGCGGTAAAAGGCTGGGCCGGCCAAAACGGCATACAGTCGGTGGAGTGGAGGGGCAGTCTTGAGCATGCGTTAGAGTCGATCGATTATGATTATCTCTTCAGTATCGCAAACCTTCGCATCATCCCCTCGCCGGTATGGCGCAAAGCCCGGCTCGGAGCGATCAATTTTCATGACGGCCCCTTACCCAGATATGCCGGCCTCAACGTACCAGCCTGGGCTGTTATGCAGGGCGAGACCCGCTTCGGCGTCACGTGGCACGAGATCACCGATGGCGTTGACGAAGGCTGCATCCATATGCAGGCCGATTTCGACCTGAGCGCCGACGATACGAGCCTGAGCCTCAACACCAAGTGCTTTGCTGCCGGCATTGATTCCTTCGCAGCCCTGCTTGACGCGATCGCGACATCCTCATTGCCGCGGGTCGCTCAGGACCTTTCGGTTCGCACTTACTATGCGAAGACCAAACGGCCGGATGCGGCGGGTACTCTTCTTTTCGATCGGCCAGCCGAGCGACTCTCCAGCCTCTTTCGCGGCTTGAATTTCGGATCGGGCTACGCCAATCGCCTCGTCTGCCCAAAGCTACGGCACGAGGACGGGATGTTCATTGTTCGCCGCCTTACAGTACGTGACAGAGCCGAGGGTCACGCAGAGCCCGGCGTCGTTCTCGCGGTTGAGACAGAAGGCGTGGTCGTTGCCACCGGGCGCGGTAGCGTGCTGCTCGAGGCCGTAAAGCAGGATCGGCACACGGAAACCAAGCTTAGCGACTGTGTGCGTCCGGGTGACCGCCTCCCGCTTCTTTCAGAAGGAGAAATCAACGCGTTGACCTCTGCCGTTGGCGATTTGGTCAGACATGAAGATCATTTCGTTCACGCCTTGAGGTCGGTGGAAGACGTCAAGCTTGTCGACGTCGCAGACCAGTCGGTCGGCGAAACGCGCTTCAAGACAATCGAGCTGGAATTTCCAGTCAACCTCCCTCGTGAAAGCCGCCTTGCGGCGATTGTCGCCTTCCTGGCGCGGCTGTCGACGCAGGACGAGTTCGACATCGCCTATGCCGGTCCGAAGATCCATGATCTGGCCAGCCGTTTCCCGAACTATTTCGCAGAGGCTGTACCGCTCCACCTCCAAGTGGATGCCGCTTGCACGGCAGCAACACTTCGAGACGCAGTTGCCGAAAACATTGCACGCCTGCGCGAGCGCGGAAGTCATCTGGCAGACTTGTTTTGGCGACACCCCGATCTGGCGCAGCCGCACTACAGTGTCGGGCTCGTGGATGGCAGACAGCCAAGCGACGGCAAGGGCTTGGCAGATTGCGCGCTGACCTTCGTTTTCGATGAAGCAGATGCTGGCGTCTCCATGATTTTTGATGACGCTCGGCTCCCATCTGACGTGGCCTATCAATATGCGCGGCGCATAAAAATGCTCGCAGCGGCGTTTACGAACGACGACGCTTTGGTCGCGGAAATGCCGCTGATGACGGATGTCGAACTAGACATGGTCCAGAATGGCTGGAACGACAGCGCGAGGCCCCTCGACCCGACGGCGTGCATGCATACGCTGATCGAACAGCAGGTCGCAAAAACGCCGGATGCAATTGCGATCGCATGGCGCGACGAGCAGATCAGCTACCGGGACATGGACGAGCGCGCCAACCGCATTGCCCAGACGCTCGTTGCGATGGGGGTCGGTCCTGACACGATGGTGGGGCTCAATATCCCACGCTGCACCAACCTGGTGGTGGCAGCTCTGGCCATTCAGAAGGCCGGCGGCGCCTATCTACCTCTCGATCCGAATTTTCCGACGGACCGACTATCCTACATGGTCGAGGATAGCCGCCTGGAGATCATTCTTTCCAGTCGTATGACGGCTGATGCCCTTGATGAGCCGGGCACGCGCACCGTGTTCGTTGAGGACATTCTTGCGGCAAACCTTTCAGCCGGCAAGCCAGAGGTGCAGGTCTCAGGTGAGAACCTCGCTTATGTGATTTACACCTCGGGTTCGACCGGGCGGCCCAAGGGCGTGATGGTCGAGCACCGAAACGTCACGAATTTCTTCGTCGGCATGGACGAACGCATCAGCTATGATCGCGATCGGCAGCCGGTCTGGCTCGCTGTCACAAGTCTGTCCTTTGACATTTCCGTGCTGGAGTTGTTCTGGACACTCGCTCGCGGCTTCAAGGTCGTCATACACGCCTCGCAGCCGAAAGCTGGCAAGATCCAGGTGGCTGGAAACCGGCCGTCGGGCTCCGGGCCGATGGACTTCGGTCTCTTCTACTGGGGCAATGACGACGGTGCCGGACCTGCCAAATATCAATTGCTTCTGGAAGGCGCCAAATTTGCCGACAACAACGGCTTTCAGTCTATCTGGACGCCTGAACGGCACTTCCACGCCTTTGGCGGCCCTTATCCAAATCCGGCGGTTACAGGAGCCGCCGTCGCCGCGATCACTAGCAACCTGTCGATCCGAGCGGGCAGTTGCGTCCTGCCGCTCCATCATCCGATACGGATTGCCGAAGAGTG
The DNA here is from genome assembly GCA_965283865.1 of Allorhizobium sp. Classification (GTDB taxonomy): domain Bacteria; phylum Pseudomonadota; class Alphaproteobacteria; order Rhizobiales; family Rhizobiaceae; genus Allorhizobium. The sequence continues at coordinate 1,070,409 of CBDIQA010000001.1, read as the reverse complement.
GGCTGTGATCGACAACCTGAGCAACGGACGGGTGGCCCTCGCCTTTGCATCGGGATGGATGCCTGAAGACTTCGTGCTTCGTCCGGAGAATGCACCGCCGAACAACAAAATGGCGCTGATGCAAGGCATCGAAACCGTCCGCCGACTGTGGAGAGGCGAACGGATGGAGTTCGATTTCGGTCACGGAATGGCTGGTGTTCTGACACAGCCGCGACCAGTCCAGTCGGAGCTTCCCGTATGGCTGACGACGGCTGGAAATCCCGAGACATACCGCGAAGCCGCACGTGCAGGCACCCATGTCCTCACCCACTTGCTGGGCCAATCGATCGACGAGCTGGCTTCGAAGATCAAGATCTACCGCGAAACCCTGGTCGAATGCGGTCGCTCACCGAGCGACTTCAAAGTGACACTGATGCTCCACACGCTTCTCGGCGACAACCTCGAGGAGGTCAGGGAGGCAGCCCGTGGGCCAATGAAGGCTTATCTGAAGAGTGCAGCCGCATTGATCAAACAGTATGCCTGGGCTTTCCCGGCCTTCAAGAAGCCAGCCGGTGCAACAGCCGCCCACGACATCGATCTTCAGTCACTAAACGCCGATGAGTTGGACAGCATTCTGGAATTCGCTTTTCTGCGCTACTTCGAAGACAGTGGCTTGTTCGGCACGATCAATGACGCAATGGCCCGCATCCGGCAGCTCGAAGAAATCGGTGTTGACGAGGTTGCCTGCCTGATCGATTTCGGCGTCCCCTCGCCGCTCGTTCTTGAGCGTCTTACGCCTCTGGCCAAGGTCGTGGCACAGGCGCGCGCGCATTTGCCCGAAGTTGAGCTTGAAAGCGAAGCCGCCAGTTTCCACGAAGACGTGCGTCGCCACGGTGTCACGCATCTTCAATGTACGCCTTCGATGATCCGCATGTTCCTGATCAACGGGGCTGACAGAGCTGCGTTTTCCAAGATAGCCCATCTCTTTGTCGGCGGAGAGGCCTTGACCAGCTCGCTCCTGCAAGAGATCAGGGCCGTGACCGATGCCAGCGTCGAAAACATGTACGGCCCGACGGAGACAACGATCTGGTCTTCGACGATGACCGCTGACATGTCGGAAAGCGTTGTTCCACTCGGTCTTCCCATCGCCAACACCCAGCTTTACGTGCTCGATCCCGCCGGACGGCTGACGGTTCCCGGCCAGCCTGGCGAACTCTACATCGGCGGGGACGGGGTGACACGGGGATATCTGCACCGCGAGGATCTGACACGCGAGCGCTTCCTGCCCAACCCATTCGCACCTGGCCGCATGTACCGGACCGGCGACCTGGTCTGCCGTTCCCAGAACGGGAAGCTGCGGTTTCTCGGCCGCACCGATCACCAGGTCAAAGTCCGCGGCTACCGTATTGAACTTGGCGAGATCGAAGCCGTGATATCGGCCTATCCAGGCGTCGCCGAAGCTGTCGTGGTTGCGCGGGAGGATCGGGCTGACGATGTCAGGATTGTCGCTTACCTGCGCATGAACCAGCCGCTGCTTGATGAGGAGAGCCTGCGTCGACATCTCTCCGATGTCCTGCCTGACTATATGGTCCCTGCCCATTTCGTGGTTCTTGATGCTTTTCCGATGACACCGAATGCCAAGGTGGACCGTAAGGCGCTCCCGAAGCCTGAAGTGACGACGAAACCTTTGGCAAACGAAATCTTTGTCGCGCCGGAAAACACGCTGGAACGGGATCTTGCCGAAGCATACCGACGCACACTGGGCCTCGATCGCGTCGGACTGAACGACAACTTCTTCGCGATCGGCGGCCATTCACTTCTCGCCGTGCAACTGCATCGCGACCTCAAGGCAAGCATCGCACCTGACCTGACGATCACGGACGTGTTTCGCTTTCCGACGGTCGGAACCCTGGCGGCACATCTAGCCGATCGGGGGAAAGCGGACGAACGGCTGAGCCAGGTCGCGGACCGGGCGGCGACCAGACGCGCAGCATTGGGTGACAGACGCGCGGCGTTCAGCCGACCGAGGACATGACGGCTGCGCATAACATCTTGGGGGACTTCCTCGGTCAAGGCGTGGCGCTGGCTCACGCAGACCCGCGCCTCGCATGCATCGACGCCCACCCTGAGGAACTGAAATATGTTCAACAGGCTGTCGAAAGCCGCAAGCGCGAGTTTCACGCCGCTCGCGCCTGTGCAAGGCTGGCCATGGGGCTTCTGGGGGAGCCGCCGGTCGCGATACCAGTAGCATCGGACCGATCCCCCGTCTGGCCGCCACATCTGATTGGAAGCATCAGCCATTGCGCGACCTTCTGCTTGGCTGTGGTCGCTCGCAAGGGCGAAAGTCACGCTGCAATCGGCGTTGATGTCGAACCGGCCGAGGATCTGCCATTCGAACTTCTCGATGCGATCTGCTCGCCACGCGAAATGGCGGCACTGGAAGAGAAACCGCCTGAACACCGGCTCCTTTGGGCACGCATCCTCTTCAGCGCCAAAGAAGCTGTCTACAAATGCCAGTATCCTCTCACCGGGACCATGCTCGAATTCCAGGATCTGGAGGTCACCCTCGCCGACACCTGTTTCCAGGCGAAGTTGCAACGTCAAGCCGGCATGTTCGGCAAGGGTTCGATTCTCGAAGGGCGGCTTACCTTCGCCCATGGTTGCATCGTCACCGGTGTCACTGTTCCACTTGCGGGCCTAGGGAGCCTGACCGCATGAATGCAGCGACGGAAGACCAAGCCTTGGACCGAGTGCCGCCCTTGCGCCGAGATGCATCCGAGACGCTCCAGCAGGGAAGCGTCCTGTTGGCCACCGCTGTGCGATTGAGACGCGGGCCCCGCGGGCTGCAAATCGACGACCAGACTTTTGCGGGTCTCGCGCGCTATGCCGAGAATTTTCGGTGGGTCAAATTTGCCGGGATCGCACTCGACTCTGAGAAAGAGGAGGAAACATCTGTCACATGGCTGGACGTCATTGATCACCCCCATGCGGCCCGCATCGAATTCATCGCGCTGCCACACGCCTACCGGATCAGCAGCTTTCTTCGATGCTACAAACGCACCCGCACTGTGTTGGGTGATCATATTCGTCAGGTCGACCATCTCTGTTTCACCCTCGGCTATCTTTTCGGAGATTGGGGAGCGGTTGCCGCACTTGAAGCTGATGCCCAGGGCCGCAAATTTGCAGTCTGGTTCGATAGGGTGGAGCACGATGTGATCGCCCGCACGCTGCCGACGCTGAATTTCCGCCGTCGGATCAAGGAACGGGCAACACTTCCGATCATGAAGCGATATCACCGATACCTGATCGGCCGCAGCGCTCTGGGACTGTTCCAGGGACGCGACACGTTCAACGCCTATGCCGAAGCTTCGTCCAATCCGGTCTGTATGTATGACGTGCACACGGATGAAGCCGATAAAATCAGCCCGGAAGATCTATTGATCAAAACGGCCAGGGTCATGTCGGGAGCACCACTGCGGATCCTTTACGCAGGCAGAGCAGCGGAGATGAAGGGACCTGAAGACTGGATTGCCAGCCTTGCTGAGGCGGCCACCAGAGGGGCAAAGTTCGAGGCCCGCTGGCTCGGAGACGGACCACTGCTTCCACGCATGCAGGCATTGCTGGAAAAAAAAGGCCTGACGGATCGGGTGAAGCTGATGGGGCACGTCGCCGATCGCGAGACCGTCTTGCAGGCCATGCGCGAGAGCGATCTGTTCCTGTTCTGCCACAAGACACCGGAATCCCCACGCTGCCTGATCGAATCTCTGGTCAGCGGTTGCCCGATCTTTGGCTATGCTTCGCCCTACCCGCAAGATCTGCTCTCGCTCCACGGCGGCGGGACGCTGACGTCGCTCGATGATCCCGCAGAACTCGGCCTGAAGATCGCCGAACTGGATCAGAACCGGCAAACGCTTGCAAAAGATATCCAAAACGCCGCTCTGTCAGGAATGCGCTTCGATGAGGCCACGCTCTATCTCCGCCGTGCAGAACTGCTGAAGGCCTTCACATGAGGCGACCTCGCGCCGTCACGATACTTGCCTGCGCCGCCGTTATCGGGATCGGTCTCGGGATCGCATTGATCGACCCGGCGCAGATTTCTCAAAACTATACCGAAGGGGACGGTCGTATGGACATGTCTTTGCCTGACCCTCAGGAGATGATCGGCAAGCGCCGGATCTTCGTGTCCGGCCACAGTCTGACCGCACGCCCCATGCCGGATTTCCTCCAGGAAATCACCGCAACTTCCGGTTTGGCGATTTCCTGGGACGGACAGCACGCTGACGGCTCTTCGATCAAGGACCGCTCCTTCGGTCAGGATGCCTTACAGCCCTGGTCAGGGTTTGGGCTCGGACAGGATGCGAGCGGCAATTCCGCGAATGTCCTGTCGATGCTGAAAGCGGCAGCAGTTGATGACAAGCCGTACGATGTCCTGCTGATCACGGAACAGCATCGTCTCCTGGACGCCCTGCTCTGGCAGGATACGAAACAATACCTCCGTGCCTATCGCGACCGCTTCATCAGTTCCAACCCGCAGGCGGAAATCCTGATCTTCACCCCTTGGATCAGCCTTTCTGACAAGGATGATCCCACGGACTGGATTTCCTACGAGCGCGCAGCGTGGCCTGTGTGGCAGTGCACTGTCGCCGATGTCAATCGAGGCATTGAGCGGGACGATGGCAGTCGACCGATACGGATGATCCCGGCATCGCTGGCGCTGGCTGCGCTGTTGGAGAACCTGGAGCAAGACCTGGATCAACCAGGATTTGAGGGGTTGAAAGGGCGTCAACTGACTGATGCCCTCTTCTCTGACACGGTGCATCTGACACCACTGGGAAGCTACTTCGTGGCCGCCGTAACCGCGAATGCTCTCTATGGTGATTTGCCGTCTGAGGACCACCCGCACAACATCCCGGCTGAACAGGCAAAGACCTTGAAGCGTTTCGCGGCAAACTTCATGGCCGACTACCGCCGTTCTGAACCGACCTTCGGGGACGGATGCGCCAGGGCAGTCGGTTGGACCTTCATCGCCCACTACACTGGCTACATCGAGAAGACCTATCACCGCGAAGACATGGGTTATGTTCGCGCAAAGCTTCAGCGACTGCGTGACCTGCTCCGCTTCGCGCGAACCCATATGGGCAAGGTCGGAAGCTAGACCATGGCCCAGAAGCGCCCCCCTCCGCAGCCCTCGTTCTCGTCAGCCTCTGCCGGCTTATCGAGGCGCGCATGCCGCTGATCCTGCCAAGCATGGTGCGCATGGACGAGGGCGATTCATCCGCCACGAACGTGTCCGACATAGTCGTCAGCGAGATGGCAATCCTGGCTGCTTCGATCGCCGAAGCCGATGATCGGACGCCACAAGGCCCATCATCTTCTCCACGAGGCCTCACAGGAAACGGCCACGGACGGCACGAGTGATGCCACTTCAGCTAGCGACAGAGCGGATCTGAAGCTAGAGCCGGTAAGCAGCACGATCAGCCACTGACGACTTCGTTCTTGCTCTTTCGACCTGAAGCCGCTTGGCAGCTCTTGCACATGTGAATTGCGCTTCGAACGACCGTATTGAGGGCGCAAAGCGGTACGACTCCTCAAGAGGCTCTCCGAGGGAAAGGGCGTGGCCCCACAACGTTGAGCGCTACACCCTCTCAAATTTCAGTAGGTTCGGCCAGTTCCAGTGCATCCTCTATGTCAACGCCGAGATACCTGACGGTGTCCAACGAGCCCTTGGCTATTCGCCGCTGCTCGCTGGCATCGCCCATATGCCGCTGACAGCAACGGTGTTTTGCATCAGCCAGTTCCTCTCGCCGCTCATCACCCGGTTCGGATCGCGCGTGCTGCTCGCCAGCGGAAGCACTCTGGTCGCGATTGACCTGATCGGGCTCGCCCTGCTCACGGAAGGCGACGGATACCTTCCGGCAATCCCTTTGTCCCGCTCCTGATCCATGCAGTCGGCATCGCCCTGGTGTTTGCACCTGGGACGGTCGCGATCATGCACGGTGTGTCGAACGAGCATGCGGGTGCAGCGTCCGGGGTGTCGCAGGAACGATCTGCTGACAGCAGATGCGACGGAGGGTTCGGCGTAAACGGCCACGGCAGGATCTTGGGGGTGGCGACAGAAATTCAGCATAACACCCTGCTCTCCGACAGGGCACAGCACAACACGAGCGTCGCGACCGGATCTAATGATGTGGAAGCAGATCACGATCCGGAGTAGCCATGAGCCTTATCAAGACCCTCGACCACAACCCGACGTTCGCCCCTACCCATGCCCTTCCCGCGCCCGAACGCTTGATCTCAGGCAACCCAGAGTTCTCGACCTGGGCGATGGACGAGTCGCGTGACGGAAAGATCAAGTCCGGTGTCTGGCGGGCCACACCGGGCCTCACCCATTCCATCAAAGGCGAGACCTTCGAATTCTGCCATATCCTTGAGGGGGTAGTGGAGATCACCGAAACCGGACAGAAACCGGTCACCTATCGGGCCGGAGACAGCTTCGTCATGAAGCCCGGCTTCATCGGCACCTGGCGGACCATCGAGACCGTGCGCAAGATCTACGTGGTCTGCTACTGACCTCTGCCACTGGCGGCCCTTCAGGCCGCCAGTTCTCTCGCCAGCCTTTCCAGCATCGTCATGCAGGCGGTGAGTTCCTCCCTCAGGATGTATTCATCCGGGCGGTGGGCGCGGGTGATGGAACCCGGGCCGCAGATGATCGAGGGAATGCCCGCCGCCTGAAACAGGCCGCCTTCCGTCCCGTAGCTCACTGACGGGATCGCCGCACCGCCCGACAGTCGTTCCACAAGGGCGACGAAGTTCGCATCCGGGGTCGGCGGCAGCGCAGGGTAGCTCGAAAGCTCCTTCCAGTTGGCCGACAGCATTCGCCCTTCCGCCTTGGCCAATGCGACCTGTGCATCCAGTTCTTCCAGAACCTTGGCGCTCACATCCTGCGGCGCCACGCCCGGGACCGCGCGCACCTCGAAAGCGAGACGGCACAGATCCGGAATGATGTTCACCGCGCTCCCGCCCGATACGATACCGGCCACGACCGTCGAGGACGGCGGTGAAAAACGCGGGTCGAACGGGCCTTCCGCTGCCATGCGCGCCGAAAGATCCCTGATAAAGAGCAGCAGTTCCGCTGCGGGATAGAGGGCGTTCTCCCCCAGCGCTGGCTGCGAGCTGTGCGCAGCCTTGCCGGCGAAGGTGATCTCGATCGCCTGTTTTCCCTTGTGGGAGAGCACTGGCTGCATGTCGGAGGCCTCGCCGACGATACAGCCGGCAGGCGGCACGCAGAGGTCCGGCAATTTTGCAATCATATGCGGAACACCGCGGCAGCCGATTTCCTCGTCATAGGAAAAGGCCAGATGAACCGGACGCTTCAGCCCTGCCGCCTTGAACACGGGAACCGCCGCCAGCATGCAGGCGAGAAAGCCTTTCATATCGGTTGTGCCGCGCCCCGTCAGCCGCCCGCCGTGATCGCTCAGGCGGAAGGGATCGGCCGACCACATCTGCCCCTCGACCGAGACCACGTCCATATGGCCCGAGAGCACATAACCCGGCACGTCTTTCGGGCCGATGGTGGCAAAGAGGTTCACCCGATCGCCTTCCGGCCCGGGCAGGACGGTACACGCCACCCCCTGCGAGGCGAGATAGCTCCGCACATACTGCGCAATCGGGTCATTCCCCGCACCCGGCAGCAAGGGGAAGGCCACGAGATCGGCCAGCAGCGCCTCGACCGAAAGAGCTGCACCAGAAACACCCATCTGCAAATACCCCGCTCCAAAACAATTGCGTCGTGCCGAGCATCATCCGCGCTTTGCCGCGCAGTTCATGCCGAAGAGGCGCCTTGCAGCAGGAGATCCTGCGGCAAAACCGCCGTCATATCTTCCCTTCCGCCATACCCCGCCAGAGGCCGCCGCACAGAATTGCGTGCACACCCTTGCGAACAGAGCAATCCGCCGCCCGCCACAGACAAATGGCGGATGGTTGCGGCCGCCCGCCACTAGGATCGCCGCAGACCTACCGGAGCCCGAACCATGTCCCTCTCCTTCGATCCCGCCTCCATTCCCTTCGGGCCCGGCCATTTCATCGGCGGCAGCTTCGTGGAGGATGCCCCCGTATTGGCCATGCATCGTCCGTCTGACGGCGTCGAATTCGCCGGCTGCCCGGTCGCCGATTCCGCCATGGTGGACCGGGCGGTGAGCACCGCCCGGAAGGCGCAGAAGGAGAGTGGTTGGGGCAGCTGTCGCCCGCGCGAGCGGACCAATGCACTGCTCCGCTGGGCGGATCTGATCGAACAACACGGGCTGGAACTGGCGCAGCTGGAAGCCGTGCCCTCCACCCGCCTGATCAACCAGCTGATTGCAGGCGACATTGCCGTGACGGCGGAACAGATCCGCTTCTTTGCCGAGCTTGCCGACAAGGAGGGCGGCGCGGTCGTGCCGACCGCTGGGAGCCAGTTCGGCACGATCGTGACGGAGCCCTATGGCGTGGTCGGCGCGATCACCCCTTGGAACTTCCCCCTCTCCATGGCGGGGTGGAAGATGGCGCCAGCGCTTGCCGCCGGAAATGCGGTGGTGCTGAAACCCTCGGAAATGACGCCCTTCGCGACGTTGCGGATGGCGGAGCTGTCGGTCGAGGCGGGCATTCCCGCCGGGCTCGTCAACGTGGTACTCGGCGATGGCCCTGTTACCGGCAACGCGCTGACCGGTCATCCGGATATCGCCAAGGTCAGTTTCACTGGCTCCACGGCAGCGGGTGCTGCCATCATGGCCAATGTCGCGCGCACCGGCATCAAGCCGATGACACTGGAGCTTGGCGGCAAGAGCCCGCAGCTCGTTTTTGCCGATGCCGACATCGCGCTGGCCGCAGATTGCATCGCCCGCTCCATCCTCTTCAACGGCGGCCAGGCCTGCGTTGCCGGAAGCCGGGTGATCGCCCATGCGAGCATCGCCCACGAACTGGCGGAGCGGCTGATCGTGCTGATGAGCGACCACCAGCCCGGACATGGCTGGGACGAGACAACCACCTATTCCCCCTGCATTTCTGGCCGCCAGCGCGCCCGTGTCCATGGCTTGGTGCAGGCAGCCATCAGCGAAGGTGCTGAGGTGCTCGCTGGCGCGTGCGAGATCAATCATCCGGGTTTCTTCTATCAGCCGACGCTGCTCACCAATGTTGCCCAAGACAACACCGCCGTGCGCGAGGAAGTGTTCGGGCCGGTCCTGACCTTGCAGACCTTTGAGACCGAAGAAGAGGCCTTCGCGCTGGCAGATCATCCCACCTATGGCCTTGCCGCCGGGATCTATACTCGCGACCTCTCTCGGGCTCTGAAGAGCCTGGGACGCATCGAGGCCGGCACCATCTGGATCAACCGTTACGGGCGCTCGCGCGATCACATTCTGCCGACGGGAGGCTACAAGTCCTCCGGCATCGGCAAGGACCTCGGTCGCGACGCCTACCACGCCAACCGCCGCTCGAAAAGCGTGCTCATCGACCTGTGAGAACCCATGGCTCCCTATCGTATTGCTCTTATTCCCGGTGACGGCATCGGCATCCCGGTCACGGAGGCAGCGCTCGCAGTCGCTTCCAGGGCCCTGCCCGATAAACTGGAAACCGTCACCTTCCCCTGGTCCTGCGATTTCTATCTGCAGACCGGGCAGATGATGCCGCAGGACGGCATCGAGACCCTGCGTGGCTTTGACGCCATCTATCTGGGGGCGGTCGGCTGGCCGGAAAAGGTGCCGGATTCGGTCTCGTTGCATGGCCTGCTGCTGCCGATCCGCAAGTCCTTCGTGCAATATGCCAACATCCGACCGCACCGGCTTCTGCCCGGTGTCGAAGGCCCGCTGCGCAAGGGAGGCTTCGACATTCTCTGCATTCGCGAGAATACGGAAGGCGAATATTCGGGCGCCGGCGGGCGCGTGCATCAGGGCACGAACGACGAGGTGGCCGTCGAGACTGCCATCTTCACCCGCGCCGGCGTAGAACGCATCCTTCGCTTCGGCTTCGAGCAAGCCCGCAAGCGCAGCGGCAAGCTGGCTTCGGTCACCAAGTCCAATGCGCAGAAATACTCCATGGTCTTCTGGGACGAGGTGACGAAGGAGGTCTCCGCAGACTATCCGGACGTGACGGTCAGCCACTATCATATCGATGCCATCGCTGCCCGCATGGTCATGGACCCGGAAAGTCTCGATGTGGTGGTCGCCTCCAATCTCTTCGGCGACATCCTGACCGATCTGGGGGCAGCCATTCAGGGCGGTCTCGGCTTTGCCGCCTCCGCCAACATCAATCCGGATCGCACCGCTCCCTCGATGTTCGAGCCTGTGCATGGATCAGCACCCGACATTGCCCATCTCGGCATCGCCAATCCGCTGGCCGCGATCTGGTCTGCCGCGATGATGCTGGAACATCTGGGTGAGCGCCAAGCCGCCTCGCGCATCATGGCAGCCATGGAAAAAACCACCGCCCGCGGTATCGGCACTGCACCGGGTCGCGACAAGACCGATGACATTACCCACGCCGTTCTGGCGGCCCTGGATTAAGGACCTCGACATGACGATAGCACTCTCCGCCCCTTTGCCCCGCCTCAAGGACAAGAACCTCTTCCGCCAGCAGAGCGTGATCGGTGGTGTCTGGTGCGATGCCTCGACGGGCAGGACCATCGAGATCACCAACCCCGCCACCGGCATGGCGATCGGCACCGTGCCGGACATGTCGGCCGAGGATACCCGCCGCGCCATAGAAGCGGCAGATGCCGCCTTCCGCAGCTGGCGCCGAGTGCCGAATGCCGAACGGGCGGCCAAGCTCGAGCGCTGGTTCACCCTGATGGAAGCCCATGCCGATGATCTCGCGCTGATCCTGACGCTCGAACAGGGCAAGCCGCTTTCCGAGGCCAAGGGTGAAATCACCTATGGCGCCTCTTTCGTGAAGTGGTTTGCCGAAGAAGCCCGTCGCATCGAAGGCGGCATCATCCCCGCGCCCACATCAGATCGGAAGATCCTGGCCCTCAAGGAGCCGGTGGGTGTGTCAGCGATCATCACCCCGTGGAACTTCCCCAATGCCATGATCACCCGCAAGGTGGCCCCGGCATTGGCCGCGGGCTGTACCGTCGTGATCAAGCCGTCTGATTTCACCCCCTATTCGGCGCTGGCGCTCGCCGTGCTGGCCGAGCGGGCGGGTATTCCGGCAGGTGTGATCAACATACTCACCGGTTTGCCCACAGAGATCGGCGCGGAGCTGACCTCCAATCCGTTGGTGCGCAAGCTATCCTTCACCGGCTCCACCCGCGTTGGCTCCCTGCTGATGGCCCAGTGCGCCCCGACGGTGAAGCGGCTCAGCCTTGAACTTGGCGGCAATGCACCCTTCCTCGTCTTTGACGATGCGGATGTGGATGCAGCCGTGGAAGGCGCCATCGCCTCCAAGTTCCGCAACGGCGGCCAGACCTGCGTCTGCTCCAACCGCATTCTCGTGCAGTCCGGCATCCATGATGCCTTTGCCGCAAAGCTTTCGGAGCGTGTGGCCGCCATGAAGGTCGGCTCAGGTCTTGCAGGCGGGCGTGGCCATCGGACCGATGATCAACCGAGCGGCGGTGGAAAAGATCGAGCGCCACGTGGCCGACGCCGTCGCCAAGGGTGCAAGCATCGCCGCCAAGGCCGCAACGCCGGAAAGCAGCCAGTTTGCCGCCCCTGCGGTACTGACCGGCTGCACCACGGACATGCAGTTGGCAAGCGAGGAAACTTTCGGCCCGGTCGCCCCGCTCTTCCGCTTCGAGACGGAAGAGGAAGCGTTGGCCATCGCCAACGACACTCCCTTCGGCCTTGCCGCCTATTTCTACACTCGCGACATGGCCCGCGCCTGGCGCGTGGGCGAAGCGCTGGAATCGGGCATGGTCGGCCTGAACACCGGCGCCATCTCCATGGCCGTTTCCCCCTTTGGCGGCGTCAAACAATCCGGCCTTGGCCGCGAGGGCGCACGAGAACGGCATCGAGGAATATCTGGAGATCAAGGCCTTCCACATCGGTGGGCTCTGAAACGAATAGGCGGCAGGGCTCGGAAGGCCCGCCCCTTCTCAATGCTCCACCTGATCGGATCTGCCTACTCGATCCGGTGCCTTGAACTTGTAATAGGCCCCCACCAGCGGCAGGAACCACGGCTGGCCGAGATGGCCGGGAATGGCAGGGCCAGGGGAGCTCGGCTCCAACGGATTGCGATCCGGACGCGACCGAGGATCTGGCATCGGCGACGATTTCACGCCGATATGCGTGGCGATCTGCGCCCCGTGGCCGGAATAGCCCATGGCGAAGTGAACACCGTCATGCCTCGCCGGTGCGGGGAAAACGGTCCTTGGTCATGTCGACGAGACCTCCCCAGCAATAATCAATCATCGACATCGCCCAACTGCGGGAAGATCGCCCCGGAGCGCGTCCTTGCAGGATGCGTCCGCTTTTCTCGTCAGAGCGTCTGGTTCGAGGTGGCGGAGAAACGCGCGCGACCACCAAAGATCAGGCGGTTGTCGGGTGCCAGGCGGAAGTAGTTTCCGACATTGAGCGAAGTGACGCAGGTGCGATTGCCCGGCATCACCGACTGCGACCTCGGCGTCTCCGTCAGCGGGCGGGTGGCCAATAAGGAAGCTGCCGACCGGCGACGATGCGGCGACGGAAGTAAGCTGAAGGTTTTCAGGCGTAGTGTAGGCACCGGTCGCCAGCACCACCTTCGTCGCCCGCACGATCCGGCCTTGCGAGCGTGTTCCAGTTCATGGCCTGAAGCCGTCAGGCTGGCGACCAGTGACCGGCGTCGTTCTCATGGATCTCCGCCGCCGCGCCGGGCGGCCGACTTCCGCCAGACCCGCACGACGATAGCGGCCCATATGCATCATGGCGCTCTTCTTCGACAGCATCGCGCCATGGAAGGGTCGAGCCGATCTCGGATCTGCAAGCTCGGCTGCTGGTCAGCATCGCCGTATCGGGATCGACCGTGCGGCATGGATGGCGTCGAGGTTGCGGGCAAGCCCCTCATAGTGCTGTGGCTTGGAGGCGAGCTTCAGCTTGCCGGCCCGTCGGAAATTGCAGTCGATCCCCTCCTCGGCGATGATCCCCTCGATGGTGTCGATGCCAGTCGTCACAGCGCCTGGTACAGCGCCCTGGCCGTCTCCACTGCCGTAGGTCGGCGATGGCGCCGGTGAAGCTGTGGGCGAGGCCGTTGTTGAGGTGCCCGCCATTGCGGCCGGATGCGCCGCAGCCGACGCGTTTCTGCCTCCAGCACGACCACCTCGGCGCCGTTCTATCGCCAGTCGCCGCGCTGCGCCAAGGCCGGTGAACCCGGCCGCCGATCACGGCAACGTCATAGTCACCCGAAGGAGCGGCCGTTGCACCGCCGGTGAAGGCAGGCGCCGTATCCTGCCAATAGGATGCAAATTTCATCGATGAGCTCCCGGAGCTTGCGCGGACGCCGCCAGATTTCTAGATGACCGAACCACGCCGGGCAGGCCGGAGATGCCCTGGTATCTCGGCATAGCCGTAGTACGGGATTGGCCGGCTCGTGGCCGACGGTTGACCCAAACCTTGGACTTGATGCCGAGGTCGTAAGCCGTCATCAGATCATAGCGGAACGAGGATGACACAGTGGAGTCACGTCCTGCGGGACCGCAACCGAGCACTGTCGAACATGTATTCGAAAGCCGTTGCATCTGCGGCTTGTAGCTGCCGGCATCTGCTCCGCCGTGATCGACCTTGTGGAACGGCGCACCAAGCTTCTCCACATTCGACATGATCTGCGCTGTTCATCGCGTTCGACAGGATGACGAGCGGGATTTCCTTCGCCAGTTTGGCCAGACCTTCCGGCACATCCGGCATGTGGGCCCCAGGTCGGTACACTCATTGTAGACTCGCATCCTGGCATCTTCTTCGCTGAAAGGTCGACGCCATTGCGCTTGCAGCTGCGCTTCAAGCGCGTTGTGTACAACATCGGCATAGGGCTTCCAGGCGCCCATGCACTCTCGTCCATGCCGGTAGGCAGCAAAGTCGCGTGATGAACACCGGCCATGCGCGGCTTCGTCCAGCATGTCTGCCATAGATGCGCTCGCGCGGCATCCAGCCATATCGAAGTTGATCAGCGTGCCGTAGCAGTCGAAGGTCACGTATTTCGGGCCGGAAGGTCATCTTTATCCGCCGATGCTGCAGGTGCCGGAAGGCGGACAGTGCTGGAAGGTGGACAGGTAGGACGTGCAGATGGCCGAACCGGGCCTTTGAACCTATCCTAGATCAGCCCTTGCGAAAAGCCGACCGTTCCGCTTTTGCACCCGCCCGCAAAGCACATTCCGCCGTATCCGGGCAGCCAATCACGGCACCTTATTGCGACCTGACACCGGCAACCCGCCCTGCGGTGGCCAAGCCTGTTCCAGCCCCTTGGCAGATCATGCTTCGAACAGGCGAGCGCAACAGCGGAAGATACCGCCAGTGTGGAGAGCCAATGCCGTCGGACGATCTTCGTTGGGACACGACTTAGGCTGAAGACATCAACAGTTCTCCAGACGGCAGGATGTCACATGCTGACCGAGTGACACCTTCGACCATCCAGGCCGATCGGAGCCAAGGACCATCTTGCCGGGCGCCGTTGCGACTGTCGCAGGCCAGGAGAAATGGCCGCATCAGGGCGGAGGACTGGCACCTCTTCGCTGCAGCCTGTCGAAAGGCGTCGGTTGCGCATCGACGAACGGTGAGGTCGTATCACCGGCAACCGCCCTTGCCACGCCCTTCGGCATGGACACCGCGACGATCAACATGATCATCGTGGACGGGCGCATGCGCGGCAAGAGGTCTTGGACGCAAGATGATGGACCAGCGTGATGACCCTGCTGCACCTGCCAGAGACCATCCGCTGCGGCTCGTCGCCACCCTCGAACGGCCTTCCGCTCTATGAAAAGCTGGGCTTTCGGGCCGTCCGGGCGAAATCCTTCAGCATCAGGGCATGTGCACAGGCACCGGAGCATGTGCCCAGCGCCCGCCGCACACGCTGCTGACGCGGCTGCATCTGGCAAGCGCCGAGGATGCTTCGCGTTCTGGCTCAGCTCGACAAGGCCGCCACCGGCATGGACCGTGAAGGTGCTGATCGATGCGAACTGCTCCGCGCTCGGCAAGATCCTTGGCCATCCGCGAGCAACGGCGCAGATCGACCGCCTATGCGGCCCTGCGCCCCTTCGGGCGCGGCGAGGTGAGCCGGCCCCGTGATCGCCCGCGATGCATCGATCGAGGCGCCGGCTGCTCCTCGTCATATATCGCTGACGGAATGCGAACCGGCCGCCTTCCTGCGGGTGGACACGGGCAGCAGAGACAGGCCTTGCCCCCTTCCTGGCAGGAGCATCGGTCTTGCCAATGTCGGGCGGCGGCATCGCCATGCGGCTTGGGGCCACCGATGATGCTTCTGTTCCGGTTCACACATTTGCCCTCGCCGCACAGGCGCTACGGCCTGAACGGTTACGCCGGTGGCCAGATGGCCTAGTCCGGAGAGAAAGGACGTCCCATGCTTGCGAATTCGCTGGTCGAACTTGACCGTGCCCACCTCATCCATCCGGTCGCTTCAGCTGGCGGGGCCATGAAGCCGCCTGGTGTCCGCGTCTTGAAATCGGCAAAGGGGGCCACTGTAACGGATGCCAGTCCGGCCGGCACGCTACGTCGACGGCTTTGCCGGGCTTGTGGTGCGTCAATGCCGGTTATGGACACGAGAGCATCATTGAGGCCGCGACGAAGCAGATTGCGCGAGCTTCCCTATGCAACCGGCTATTTCGGCCTGGGCTCGGAGCCGGCCATCCGTCTGGCGTCACGCGCTTGCCGAACATGCGCCGGGCGATCTCAGCCACGTCTTCTTCACCCTCGGCGGTTCGGATGCGGTCGACACCACCGATCCGCTTCGTGCGCTACTACTGGCAGGCCAAGGGCCAGCCGCAGAAGCGAACATTTCATCTCCGTCGAGCAGGGTTATCACGGCTCCGTCGGTCGGTCGGCGCCGGCCTCACCGCCCTGCCCGCCTTCCATGCCGGCTTCGGTGTGCCCTATACCTGGCAGCACAAGATCCCCTCGCATTACAGCTATCGCAACCCGGTGGGCGACAGCGCCGAGGCGATCATCGCCGCCTCGGTTGCCGCCCTCAGGGCCAAAGTCGAGGAACTGGGCGGCGCAGACAAAGTGGCGGCCTTTTATCTGGAGCCGATCCAGGGGTCAGGCGGCGTCATCGTGCCACCGGAAGGCTGGATCAAGGCGATGCGCGATGCTCTGCCGGGCGCACGGACATCCTGTTCATCGCCGACGAGGTGATCACCGGCTTCGGCCGCACGGGGCCCCATCTTCGCCTGCACTGGACGAGGACATCGTTCCCGACATCATGACCACCGCCAAGGGTCTGACCTCGGGCTACGTGCCGATGGGCGCGGTCTTCCTGTCCGACCATGTGTATCAGCGTGATCGCCGATGGCAGCAGGCCCTGCCGCCGTCGGCCACGGCTTCACCTATTCCGCCCATCCCGTCAGCGCCGCCGTCGGCGCTCGAAGTGCTCGACGGCTCTACGAGAACGGCCTCTTGGACAACGGCATGCAAGGTCGGCGCCTCGCCTGCTAGCAGGGCCTGGCCGGCCTGACGGACCATCCGCTCGTCGGCGATGTGCGTGGTCGCGGCATGCTCGCCGCGATCGAACTGGTCGTCGACAAGCAGAACGGAAGACCCCGCTGCCGGCGAGCGCCAAGGCCGTCGACCGCGGATCTTCGATCAGCGCGTGGGACAACGGCCTCGATCATCCGCGCCTTTGCGCATGGGGTTACTCGGCTATGCACCGCCGCTCTGCTGCACCGACAGACGACATCGCACGCGATCATCGAGCGCACGCGGCCGGACGCTCGACCAGACACTGGACGGATCCCGATGTCCGCGCAGGCCCTGGCATGACGGCATGACGAATACCTCTGTGTTTCGAAATAGCGCCGCGCGGCAGACGATCTTCGCCGCACATTTTGTCGCCGAACCGCCCGATCTACGCCTTTTCGGCGCAATCCAGCGCGGGGGAAGTGCCAGACTGCCGTTATAAGATCAAGTCGCCTAGAAAGCGCCGCGATATCGCGGGCCGTTTCGAAAAAGGCCGATCGCCGCCGGTACCAGCACGGCAATTTTGTTCTGTTCAACACATCGCGGAATTCGGCCGCGTGCAGATGCGAGACCAGTCTTGGCCAGGGGCTTTAGCGAATGTCAAACTACATGCAGCCTTCGATGTCGTCGGCACGCTGATCGAAATTTCGCAAGGCGGCATCGACGACTTGTCTGGCGCGGGATTGCCGCCGACGCCGGCGTTTCGCTCGATGGCGAAGCCGCGTTGAGCTTGTACCGGCAGGCCCGCTGACATGCCGCTAGCGCGCGGCCTGTTCCCCGATGCGGAAACCTTCTCGTACGTGTCTACATGGCTCATCGCGCACGGACATTCTGCTCGGCCTGCCGCCGCGCACAGCAGAAACAACCGGCGTGCTTGCCTGCGGGACTCTTCGCCAAATTGCCGCTTGGCAAGGCTCTGGTCCATGACAGACGCGGTCGGCATTCGGCGGCCATGCATTGCTCGAAGCACTCGCACAGCGCTCGACTCTCAAGCGCATGACTCGACATGACGGACCCGGAGCCGCTGCCGGCCGACTCGATCACTTTCGGCAGAAGCAGCAGATCGTGATCACGCCGCTTCTTCGCCTACCTTCACCAGGGCCGACGATGGAGCCCGGCACGGCATCACCAACACCCGGACACACAGGCGTTGGTTTGCCGGATACCCGGTCTTCGATTTCGATCGCACTCAAGGGGCGACAGCAAGGTACGACATCCTGCATTCGTCCGCGCAAAGACGGCATGTTATGCCACAGGAAGAAGATATTCGGAGCATATCCCGGGCTGCAATTGGCTTGCACCAACTGCTGGATCGAGCGGCGCGCATGACCCACGAATATCGGGGTTCTATGAAGCCATGGCCACGGATCGAGAGCCACCGACAGAAAACGCTGCCGACCGTGGCCGGAGCCTACCGACTAATCACCTCAGATGGCCGCGTTGGCGTCCGGAACCGTGCGGGAAAGCCTGAAGGCAACGAGGACCTGAGCCCAAGCCCGGAAAGCCGCCAGATCAAGACGATCCGGCAACAGCCGGAACACTACACATACTAGAAAGGGGAATGATGATGAGCCGACAACGACATCACAAACTGGACCAGCGCAGACGATGCCATGGTCGAAAATGCCATTCGGCGGGGCGCGAGCACGCCGCGAACATGCCTCAAGCATGCTGTCTCGCCGGCGGCGCTCGCGGCTTGCCGCGGGCAGCATGGCTGCTTGGCCCGCGCCACCAATGTCCGTCGCCGCCACGCCGGTTTCCGGCGGCCAGTTTCAAGGCCGCCGGCTGGTCGTCCTCGACCGCCGACACGCTCGATCCGGCAAAGGCATCGCTGTCGACCGACTATGTCCGCTGCTGCTCGCTCTACAACCGCCTGACGTTCCTCGACCGACGGATGGCGTCACTCCAGATGGAGCTCGCTGACAGCATCGAGAGCAGCGACGCCAAGATCTGGACAGTCAAACTGCGCAAGTCGGGCGTGACCTTCCATGACGGCAAGTCCCTGACCTCGGCCGACGTTGTCTACTCGCTGAAGCGCCACCTTGACGAGGCGATCGGCTCCAAGGTCACCGCGATTGCCGAGCAGATGGACCAGATTCAAGGCAGTCGACCCGCTGACCGTCGAGATCACGCTCGCAGCATCCGAATGCCGACCTGCCCGACCATCCTGGCGCATGCACCACTTCATGATCGTGGCAGGATGGCACCACCGACTTCTCCAAGGGCGATCGGCACCGGCGCCTTCGTGCTTGCAAACGTTTCGAACCGGGCGTGCGGTCGGTCGATCAGCCGCGAACGAAAACTACTGGAAATCCGGCGAGCGCCCACCTCGACTCGCTTCGAATATCATCGCCATCAGCGACGACATGCGCCCGCGTGAACGCCCTGCTTTCAGGCGACATTCAACTGTTGCCGCCTCGATCAATCCGCAGTCGCGATGCAAGCTGCATCGGCGGCCATGCAAGCGGCTTCGAATTGGTCGAAGACGACCTCGGGCAACTACACCGACCTCAACATTCGGCATCGACATGGATCCCGGCAACAAGGCCGACTTCGATCGACCGGCATGAAATACGCTCGTCAACCGCGAGCAGATCGTCAGAAGTCGGCGATTGCGCGGCCTTGGCGGAAGTCGGCAACGACCAGCCCGATCTCGCCGGCGAACATCTTCCACAATGCCGACCTCAAGCCGAAGGCCTTCGACCCGGACAAGGCGAAATTCCACTTCCAGAAGTCGGGCCTGCTCGGCCAGTCCATCCCGGTGGTCGCCTCCGATGCCGCGACCTCATCTGATCGACATGGCAGCCGTGATGCATCCAGGCCGCCGGTGCCGATATCGGCATGAAGCTTCGATGTCCAGCGCGTCCCGTCCGACGGCTATTGGGACGAATTACTGGCTCAAGGCGCCGGTCCATTTCGGCAACATCAACCCGCGCCCGACGCCGGACATCCTGTTCTCGCTCCTCTACGCCTCCAACGCGCCGTGGAACGAAAGCCAGTACAAGTCGGAAAAGTTCGACAAGCCATGATGATCGAGGCCGCGCGGCTCGAACTCGATACCAGGCCAAGCGCAAGGAACATCTACGGCCAGATGCAGACCATGATCGCCGAGGAGGCCGGCACCATCATCCCGGCCTACATTTCCAACGTGGATGCCCTCTCCAGCAAGGTGAAGGGTTTGGAGGCGAACCCGCTCGGTGGCATGATGGGCTACGCAATGGCGGAATATCTCTGGCTCGAAGCCTGAGAGGCGCCTGCCAGGGACCGGACAGCCGGTCCCTGGCACCTATTGCGCAACATGGCTTGGCCGAACGCAACCGCAGGAGCGCTTCCATGACGTCTGGGGTTCTAAACCTCGTGTTGAAGCGGCTGGCAATCGCGGTCATCACGCTTCTGATCGTCCTGTTCGCCGTTTTTTTCGCCACCAGCATGCTGCCCGGCGACACCGCGTCGATCCTGCTCGGCCAGGCGGCGACACCCGAAGCCGTCGCCGGCCTGCGCGAGGCCATGCATCTCAACGATCCGGCAATCCTGCGCTTCCTGCGCTGGCTTCTCGGCCTGCTCCACGGCGACCTCGGCACCTCCTATGCCAATGAGATGCCGGTCGCGGCGCTGATCGGCGGGCGCTTCGTCAACACCATGGAGCTCGCCGGCATCACCACGCTGCTCTCGGTGCCGCTGGCGCTGACGCTGGGCATCACCGCCGCGATGCTGCGCGGTTCAATCTATGATCGCACCATCACCATTCTTGCGATCGGCGTCATCTCCGTGCCGGAGTTCATGGTCGCGACGCTGGCGGTCCTGCTTTTCGCCGTCTATCTCAAATGGCTGCCGGCGCTGTCTTCGGTCAATGAGGCGCATACGCTGACCGACCTCGCTGCGCATCTATGCAATGCCTGTGATCACGCTCACCTTCGTCATCTCCGCCCAGATGATCCGCATGACCCGCGCCGCGGTGATCGAAACGCTCTCCACGCCCTATGTCGAGATGGCGCTTCTCAAAGGCGCCTCACGCGGCCGCATGGTGCTCAAGCACGCACTTCCCAATGCGCTCGGGCCGATCGTCAACGCGGTTGCGCTGTCACTGTCCTATCTGGTCGGCGGCGTCATCATCGTGGAGACGATCTTCAACTATCCCGGCATCGCCAAGCTGATGGTCGATGCGGTCGCGACCCGCGACCTGCCGCTGATCCAGAGCTGCGCAATGATCTTCTGCCTCGGCTATCTTGTTGCTTATCACCGTCGCCGACATCATCGCCATTCATGTCCAACCCGAGGCTCAGGTGACGATGGCGCGCGTGGCAGCTTCCTCGACAGTCCTTCCTGGGCCACAGCTACAATCTCGTGGGCGTGGTGGCCGCGCTGGTCATCCTGGCGTGGACCGCTGATCGCCATCTTCGCGCCCTACATCATTCCCCATTCGATCGGCGACATCGTCGACGACGATTATTTCGGCCCGATGCGTCAGGGCGCTATGGCTCGGCTCGGATTATCTGGGGCGCGACATGCTCTCGCGTATCCTGCTATGGAGCGCGCTACACCGTCGGCATATCGCTTCGCCGCCGTCGTCATCGCCTGCTTTTCGGGCGTGGTGCTGGGGATGATCGCGGCCGTCACCGGCGGCTGGCTCGACAGCTGCCTCAGCCGCTTCCTCGACGCGATGAACTCCATCCCCAGCAAGCTGTTCGGCCTTGTGGTCGTCGCCGCGGTCGGCTCGTCGATCCCGGCGCTGATCCTGACGCTCGCCGTGATCTATATCCCCGGCGCCTACCGCTTCGCGCGGGCGCTCGCCGTCAACATGCAACACGCATGGACTTCATCGACCGTCGCTCGCGTCCGCGGCGAAAGCGACCGCCTTATCTCATCGGATCCAGGAGATCCTGCCCAACATCACTGCGCCCGGTGCTGGCCGACTTCGGCCTGCGCTTCGTCTTCATCGTGCTCTTGCTTTCCGGCCTGTCCTTCCTCGGGCTCGGCCTGCAGCCGCCGCTCGCCGACTGGGGCGTCGCTGGTCGCGCGAGAACATCGGCGGCCTGCCCTTCGCGGCGCCCGCCGTCATCATTCCGTCGCCTGGCGATCGCCAGCCTCACCATCAGCGTCAACCTGCTGATCGACAACCTGCCGCAGAAGATCAGGGACGAGTGGACGCACTGACCAATCTCGGTCGAGGTCAGGAACCTGCGTGATCGAGGCGACGACCGACGCCGGTCGTGTCGTCGAAATCATCAAGGGCGTCAGCCTCGACATCGCCGACGGCGAGATCGTCGCCCTGATCGGCGAGAGCGGTTCCGGCAAGACGACAATCGCGCTCTCGCTGATGGGCTATGCGCGCCCTGGCTGCCGGATCACCGGCGGCGAGATCACATGTCAACGGCAAGAATATGGCGGCACTTTCCGAAAAGCAGCGCGCCAAGTTGCGCGGCACCGACATTGCCTACGTTCCGCAAAGTGCCGCCGCCTCCTTCAACCCCTCGTCAACGACTCATGGAGCAGGTGATCGAGGTCACGCGGCATTCACCGGCTGATGCCGCCCGAGCCGAGCGCGAAGGCCAAGCGCGGTCGAGCTGTTCCAGCGCCTTGTCGCTGCCGGACCCGGACAGGGATCGGCGAGCGTTATCCGCACCAGGTTTCGGGCGGGCAATTGCAGCGGCTGTCGGCGGCCATGGCGCTGATTGGCGATCCCGAGGCTGATGATCTTCGACGAACCGACGACGGCACTCGACGTGACGACGCAGATCGACGTGCTGGCGGCATTCAAGTCCGGTCATGCGGGCGGGCGGGATAGCGGGTGTCTACGTTTCCCACGACCTCGCCGTCGTCGCCCAGATCGCCGACCGCATCGTCGTGCTGAAAGGCGGCGAAGTGCAGGAAGACCGGCACCACGGCTGCAGATACTTTCGGCTGCCGCAAGCCACCCCTATACGCGCGAACTGCTGGCTGCCTTCGAGCCGAAACCGCGGCGAAGCACCAGTTGCGGCAGCGCAGGATGCCCCGGGACGAAACGAGCTGCTTGCGGTCATCGAGCAATGTGACTGCCGGCTATGGTGCCGATGCGGGCTGACGGACTGCCGCTTGTCACGACGCTGTCAATTCCGTCATGTCTGGCTGCAAGCTCGAGAACGGGGCCGCAATCTCGGCGTGATCGGCGAATCCGGCTGCGGACAAATCAACGCTGGCGCGCGTCATCGCCGGCATCCATGCCGGCGGCGCGCCGGCGACATGCATATTCGACGGGCAAGGAATTGCAGCGCGCCGGCAGGCAAACGCAGCCAGGACCAGCTGCGCGAGCATGCAGATCGTGTTCCAGCTATGCCGACACCGCGCTCAATCCGGCGAACGCTCCGTCGCCGAGGACATCATTTCCCGGCCGCTGGCCTTCTATCACGGGCTCGACCGGCAGCCGCGCTCGAAGCACGCGTCGACGAACTGCTCGACATGGTTCGCCTGCCCAGAACGCTGCGCTACCGTACGCCCGTCGGAATTCTCCGGCGGCCAGAAGCAGCGCGTGAACTTCGCGCAGCGCCCTGGCGGCCAGGACCCAAGCTCATCATCTGCGACGAAATCACCTCGGCGCTCGACACCGTCGGTGGCGGCCGCCATCATCGAACTGCTCAAGGAGCTGCAGCGCGAGTTGGGCCTTTCCTACATTTTCATCAGCCACGACCTCTCCGTCGTCGAAGCTATCTGCGACGAGATCATGGTCATGTATAATGGGCAGCGGGTGGAGCAGATCACGCCCGACAGACCGCAGGCGCCCACCCACCCCTATTCCAAGCTTCTGTTCTCCTCCGTGCCGAAGCTCGATCCGACGTGGCTCGATGCGGCCTCGTCCGCGACGCCCGAGCCTCGATCGCAGCCAATGACGGCCAAGTCGATATAACGAGCGGCTCAGCATTTTACGGAAACGGTGAGCCGCTCATGACTACAACGGAAACAGTGTCTAGGCATCGGCATGTGCGCCTTGACGATGGGGGACTTCAGCACCACGAAGCTGAAATACTTGTCGATGCCGATATCCATGTCGGTCAGCCGTTCCATAATCGTCTGGTACTCGGCGATGCCGGCGGTCACGAATTTCATCAGATAGTCGTAGCCGCCCGAAACGCAGGTGGCATTCGATGACCTGCTCGACCTTCTCGCATGGCGGCGAGGAAACGGGCGAAGTCCATCTGGCGATGGTTCTTCAAGCGTGATTTCGGTGAAGACGGTGAGCGTCCGCCCGAGCTTTGCCGATGTCGATCTGCGCCGAATAGCCGCACGATGTAGCCCTCGGCATGCAGCTTCTTGACCCGCATCAGGCAGGGGCTTGGCGACAGATGCACCAGCTCAGCCAGTTCCACATTGGTGATGCGGCCGTTCTTCTGCAACTCGTACAGAATCTTGATATCGATCCGATCCAGTTTCACGGTCGTCTCCGAAGAACACGCCGCAGCACAAAATGCTGCCTTGCTCGATACGGCAATTGACACTACCACAGCCTCGTTGGCCTGTCCATCCAAGCGGACAGCGCTTTGAAACGCAGCGGCTCCCGAATTCGACCGGTCTGCCGGAATAAAATTCTGCTTCGGCCGCAACTGCGGCAGCGGCTGCCCGCGCAACGCGTTAAATTGGCGCTTCAAGGCAGAGAGACCATGCGCGCACCCCTACAGAAAATCGAGACATCCGGCGAACTGCCACAGACCGCGGACGCGGTGGTGATTGGCGGCGGCATCGTCGGTATCTTCGCGGCCTACTATCTGGCCAGGCGCGGCCTAAAGGTCGCGCTTGTCGAAAAGGGCGCGCATCGGCGCCGAACAGTCCTGCCAGGAACTGGGGCTGGTGCCGCCAGCAGAACCGCGACGCGCGCGAATTGCCGATGGCGACCCGCAGTCATCGACCTTGTGGGACGCGCTTGCAGCAGAGATCGGCGACGACACTCGGCTTCCGCCGCTGCGGCCTGCTGTATCTGCACCAACAACGAGGCGGAGCTGGACGGCTGGGCGCGCTGGCGCGACTTCGCCAGGACGGCTCGGCGTCACCGACGCACATGCTCGACAGCGCCGAGGCCAGCGAGCGGGGCCGCGCCACGGGCCGGACCTGGAAGGGCGGCGTCTTCTCGCCAACCGACGGCACCGCCGATCCGTCGCGGGCCGCGCCCGCTGGTTGCTCGCGCCATCCTCAAGCTCGGCGGCTCCGGTGCACCAGAATTGCGCCGCGCGCGGTATCGAGACCGAAGGCGGACGCCTGAGCGGCGTGGTCACCGAAAGTGGAACGATCCGGACACAAGGTGGCGGTGCTGGCCGGCGGCGCCTGGGCCTCCTCCTTTTGCCGGCAGTTCGGTTTCCGTTTTCCGCAGGCGTCGATCCGCTCCTCCATCCTGTCCGTATCGCCCGGCGCCGAGAGTCTGCCGGATGCGCTGCACACGGCAAGTGTCTCGGTCACGCGTCGCGGCGACGGCGGCTACACACTCGCCATAAGTGGACGCGGCCGTGTGGACGTGACGCCACAGCAGTTGCGCTTCTCCTCGCAGTTCCTGCCCATGTTCCTGAAGCGGTGGCGCAGCCCTCGCGCCCGGCGGCCTGCAGTGCTTGCGCTCGGGCCACGAAACGCTCCGACACTGGCGGCTCGACCAGCCGACACCGATGGAGCGGATGCGCATCCTCGACCCGGTTCCGGACCAGGCAACCATCCGTCTGGCCCACGCCCGGGCGCTCGAACTGCTGCCGGCACTGCGGCCAGACCAGGATCAGCGCGACCTGGGCCGGCTACATCGACAGCACGCCGGACGGTGTGCCTGCCATCGGCGAGACGGAGATTCCCGGCTTCGTGCTCGCTGCCGGTTTCAGTGGCCACGGCTTCGGTATCGGCACCGGGGCCGGCGAGATGATCGCCGACATCGTCATGGGCAAGATCCCCGCCCTAGACGCCTCGTCCTATCATCCCTCCCGTTTCCGCGAGAGCGCCTGGGGCAAGGTGGCGGACTTCTGAAGACCGATGGCGGCGAACAGCTTGGATGACCGCACCGATTAGCCCAATGCCTGATTGACCAGACCGAAAGTGGTGACGGGACCGCCGGAAGGCACCTCACCCAGGGTCATCGTGGTGACCGTATCGTAGAAGGCGATCCCCGCCTCGTCGAGAAACCGGCGCAGCAGCCCGTCTTCGGCGCGCGTGTCCATGCGCAGGAACCTGTTCTTATGGGCAATCACATGCGGACGGACAAGGGCGATGGCCTCCTCTTCGGTCTCGGCGACGACAGGGCCACTACCCGGCCCCGACCGAATTCGCGACAGAGGGCAAAGCCGCTTACCACGCCATCGCGCAGGACTACGGTGCACTCTGACACCGGGAAAAGCCGCCTCGAAGACCGGCCGGCGATCAGCGCCGTAGGCCAAAGCATCGAGCGCCACAATCGCCTCAACGTGTTCGGCGAGCATCGGCAGTGCATGATCCGGCCCGTCCGGCACCCTGGAAGCGATGCCATTGTGCTGGAACACAGTTGCACGCGGTGAAAACCCAAGCGAAAGATAGAGCCGGTAGGCCGCCCTTGGTCGCGTTCAATACCTTGCTGCGCCCCGTCGTATCGGAAAGCACATGATGCATGAGCCAGCGGCCCGCACCATGGTCCTGAAGCCGGGGCGACGTGATGACCATGCCGATCGAAGCCAGTGTCTCGCCCATCGGAAACCACATCGCCGAACCGAGCACGCGGCCTATCTCGTCCCGCGCGAGATAGCCACGGCCAAGATTAATTGCCAGCTCCCAGTCCTTCGGGCGGTGGGGCCAGTTGACCGCGATTGATAGTTCGTGCAGCCGCGGAACATCTTCCGGCACCATGTCGGTAAGGGTGAGCTCGTAACTATCGAGCGCCTTGGTGAGATCAGCTTGCACCTTGGGAATCCTACTTGTTTTAAAGGCAACATTATCGGTCACCGGCGAAAGATGCTGCCGCGCTCTGTGATTTTTCAGCATTTCATTCTGAAACCGCGCGCACCGGCGAGCAAGCAGATCCGAATACACTGTCCACCAACCCGCTTCGAGAGCGCTAGACTCGCGTTTCGCGGCGTTAGCTTCGTTTATGGAAACGCCACGCCGTTTCACCAATCAGCAACCACTTGCCCATTCTGAGCTCCGACAAAGCCACATAAGCTTCAGTCACTGATAGATTGAAAGACTGCGGAACCAGCGCGACATCGCGAAGACGAGCAAAGCCGCCGAATCCGCTCCTTGCCGAATGTCGGCGAACTCTCGCATGTCCGTCATAAGCTCACCGGCGGCTTTCGGTAACCGCTGTCAGGGCCGAGCGCGTGGCCGAGTGATGTCGCCTCTGCCGATATGCATGGAACTGCGAATCGGCGATGACACCCAAAAGTATGACCGCACCCATGACCGCGAAATTGAGTGACGAGGGAATGCCGAGGAGGTTGACGAGGTTCTGGAGAACCTGCAGCAAGATGACCCCGAGCACCACCCCGACGATTGAACCTTCGCCACCCCGCAGCGAAAATCCGCCGAGGACGGCAGCTGCAATCGCATAAAGCTCGTAGAAATTACCATGCGACGAAGGCTGGACGGACTTGGTGTACATGGCGAAGAAAATCGCCGAGACGCCTGTCAGAAAGGCACAGAGAACATAGGCCGTGACGATCACGCGCTTGGTGTTGATCCCGCAATAGCGAGCGGCCTCCTCATTCTTTCCAACCGCGAGCAGATGACGACCGAAGACGGTCCTGTGCAAGAGAAACCAGGCCAAAACCGCAAACACGCCAAATGCCATGACTGAGTGGGGGACGCCCGCAGTTCGTCCGACGAACAGGTAGTCGAGCATTGGAAGATCCGTCCCGAAGGTGAAACCCGCCGTCCCATCTCGAGTGTAAAAGCGCGCAATGCCGCGATAGATCAGCAGACCGCAGAGCGTCACGACGAAAGGCTGCAGCTTGAGCCGCGTGATGAGCCAGCCATGCAGCAACCCGATCACCACCGCCAAGACTAGCACGATCACGAAGGCAACTGGCCAAGGAACGCCGTGAGAGGCAATCAGGTCGATGAAAATCACGCCCAGGAGTGCGATGACAGAGCCAATCGAGAGCTCGATGCCCGCCGTAGCGATGACGAAAGCCTGGGCGATCGAAAATAGCCCGAACAATCCGATCAGGTTGGCGGTATTGGCGAGATTGATCGGCGAGATGAAACGCGGATTGACCAGCGTCACGATGGAGCCAACAGTCAGAACGAGGATGGCCAGGCCGATGTCTTTCTTGTGCATGCAGATCTCCTATCCGACCGCCAGGCTCAGTATCGCTTCTTCGGACAGGTCTGCCCGCGACAGAATGCCGGCAATGGCCCCGCGCCGCATGACCGCCACACGCGTCGACACGCCGATGACTTCCTCCATGTCGGATGAGATCATCAGCACAGCAGCCCCGCCTTCCGCCAAATCACGCATGAGACGGTAAACCTCAGCCTTGGCGCCGACATCGATGCCTCTGGTTGGCTCGTCGAGAATGATGAGCTTGGGATCGAGCCCAAGCCACTTCGCCAAAACGACCTTTTGCTGATTGCCGCCCGACAATTCGCTGACGGCACGGTCGAGCCGCGGGGCACGGATCGACAGCCGGCTACGCGATTGATCTGCAACCTCCATTTCGGCCCGGCGGTCGACAAAACCCGCGGTAGCAATCGCGACGAGGTTTGGCATCACCACGTTTTCGGCAAGTGAAAAATCGAGGAACAGCCCTTCACTCTTGCGATCCTCCGGCACGAGACAGATGCCGGATGCGATGGATGCGGCAACCGATCCTGACGCGACAGGCTCGCCGTTCATCTCGACCTGCCCACCCTGGACGAGATCAATCCCGAAGATTGCGCGCGCGAGTTCCGTTCGTCCGGCACCAACCAGACCGGCAAGCCCGAGAATCTCCCCGCCCCGAACCTCGAGATCAACCCTTTCCTCCGGATGGGCCTTCGTCCGCAAACCCCGTGTTCGAAGAACGACCGGCCCCTCCCTAACCTTCGGAGCCGTGTAAAACTGTTGGACGTCACGCCCAATCATCAGGCGCACCATGGCGTCTCGATTGATGTCGCCGCTTAGAAGCTCGCCGGCATTGCGACCGTCCCGCAACCCGACAACACGATCCGCGACCTCTTCGACTTCGGCTAGGCGATGGGTGATGAACAGGATGGCCACGCCATCCGCTCTCAGCCGCCGCACGATGTTGAGCAGCCGCTGAGTTTCCGAAAGGGTCAGGCTCGAGGTCGGTTCGTCCAGGATCAAAAGGCGGACATCTGTCGACAGCGCCTTGGCGATTTCCATCAGCTGCTGGTCCGCCAGCGAAAGCT
Organism: Allorhizobium sp.; assembly: GCA_965283865.1. Taxonomy (GTDB): domain Bacteria; phylum Pseudomonadota; class Alphaproteobacteria; order Rhizobiales; family Rhizobiaceae; genus Allorhizobium. Next base: position 1,041,490 of record CBDIQA010000001.1, on the reverse strand, counting down.
CCGAAGCCGGGCTGGTTGGCTGGAAGTGCGCTCCGAGCAATTCAAGCAGCGGTTTCACTCGTTCGGTCATCTGGACTTGGTCGATGAACCCGAAGGGACGACGGCGCGGCTCTCGGCCCAGAAGGATATTGCCGGCGACATCAAGATTGGAGAATGGATTGAGTTCCTGGTGCACGAAGGCGATTCCGCGAGCCAGAGCCTCGGCCGGCGTGAGAGACGCAGCACTCTGGTCATCAATGACGATCTCGCCTTCGTCAGGCGCGATCGCACCGCCCAGAACCTTCATCAGGGTAGACTTTCCGGCCCCGTTTTCGCCGATAAGCCCGACAACCTCTCCACCGCGAATGCCAAGTGAAACGCGGTTGAGCGCCACAGCGCTGTGATAGACCTTGGTGATCCCGACGAGATCGAGGGATATGCGGGCAACAGACATCAATTGGCACCTCGGCTAAGGTTGGGGCCTGCGCGGATCCGGAGTATCCGCGCAGGCCGCAGATCGGCAGGCCTGTCAACCGCCGACCCGCTCCTTGAGCTGCTTCTCGAAGGCATCGACATTCGCCTTGTCGATCACCTGCGTCGGCACGATGATCAGCCCGTCTGCCGGGACCTGGGACTTGTCACCCTTGAGATAGGCCGCCATCAGCTTCATGCCCTGATAGCCCCACTGATACGGGTCCTGAACGACGGTGCCCGCAAACGTGCCTTCGCGCACGGCGCCCAGCGTGATCGGGTCTTCGTCGAAAGCGATCACAGTAATTGCGCCCAGCTTGCCCGCCGCCTGCAGCGCCTCGTAGATCTTCGGCGGATTATAGGAATAGAAGCCGACCATGCAGTCGATGTCGGGATTGGCCGCGAGCACGTCATCGACGTTTGAACGGGCCCGGGCAAAATCGACATCATCGCCGCGCACATCGACCAGCTCGATTGACTTGCCGTCGACCGCTTGGCGGAAACCGTCGATGCGCTCCTTGGCGTTGTCAGCACCGAGGAAGCCGACAAAGCCCATGCACTTGCCACCATTTGGCAGGGCCTTGACCGCAATCTCACCGGCCTGGATGCCGGCCTGAACATTGGACGATCCAAGATAGGCGATCCGTTTCGACTGCGGGGCATCGCTATCCGTGGTGAACAGCGGAACCTGCGCAGCGATGCGATTGAAGGCGTCGATCGAATTCTTCGGGTCGGCCGAAGAGATCATGATCGCATCGGTTCCCGCAGCGACCAGGTCATCCATCAGCGCATTCTGAAGCGCCGCCGTCCCCTGTGCGGGATAGCGGAACTGCAGCTCGAAATCCGGAAGCTCGGCCTGCGCCGCCTTGACGCCGGCCTCGGCCAGCTTCCAGAAATCTGAAGCCGCATTGACGACGAAGGCGAGTGACTGTTTTTCCTGCGCGAGTACAGGGGTCGTCGCCAGGGTGAGTGCAGCCGCAAGGGCCGTGATCGATAGTCTTTTCTTCATGACATCCTCCCGCAACCCTCTCCACTCGGGCTGCATCCTATTGAACTGCGACAGGCGAAAAGGCCCCTCCCGGGCCATCCGCCTGCCGGACGAGATCGGCGAGAGAGCGTTTGCTCTCTCCTCCGTGTGCTAATTGTCCTTGCAGAAGCCCGGATCTTCGGTGTTGCAGACATCGAGACCGGTAAACAGCGGATCCTCGACAGCTTCACCCTTGATCAGCTGGATCATGACGTCAGGCGCCTTGTAGCCCATCTCAAAGGGCCGCTGACCGACCTGCGCATGGCTGCGCCCCTCGCGGAACGCCTGGGTCTGCGGCGGCAGCGTATCGCCGGCGACGATGACCAGTTCTTTGGACTTCAGCTTGTCCATCACCTGATCCGTCACCTGGGTATAGGCCTGCGGCGCGAACTGCGCCCATCCACCGATCAGGATGAAGGCATCGAGATCCGGATGCGCGGTAAAGACATCAGACATCTGCTGGTTGGCGAGATCTGCCTGGTCATTGGTATAGACGGGGCAGCCTTCGATTTCGGACCAGCCATTCTGGCCGGTCAGACGCTCGATATCCTTCGCACCTGCGATCGTATCGCGGAAGCCCTGGGCCCGGGCGTTGATATTGGCAGCGGCGACATTGCCGAGCTGCAGGCAGACGGTGCCGCCCTCAGCCTTCAGCTTCTTGGCCTCCTCAGCCATCTTGACACCCATCAGATAGTTGTCGGTGCCGAGATAGGTTTTGCGCAGATCGTGATCCTTCTCGAGGAAATCCGCATCGACAGTCATGACGGGTACAGTCGGGGCAATTTCCCTGACGCGGTTTGCCATGGCCGGCGCGTTCGACGGCGAGATGGCAATGGCGGCGACGCCGCGCGTCAAGAGATCGTCGACGATCTGAACCTCGCCGGCCTCGTCGGCCGAAGAAGCAGGCCCTGTATAAAGGCACTCATATTCGCTATCGGGATTTTCCGGAGAGCCATTTCTTGCAGCCGAGATTGATCTGCTCGAAGAACGGGTTGTCGAGGCCCTTGACAACGATCGCCAAGGTCTTCTTCTCCTGCGCGACGCCTTGACCGGCCAGCAACATGAGAATGGGTAGTGCAGTGACTGCCAAATATCCTGATTTCATTGCCTTTCTCCTCCTCCAAATCGCCGGCCGAGCCCTCCTGCTCAGCCGGGATACCAAACGATGCGCGGATCATCCGCCGCGCGCCGATAATTCCAGGCACGCTCAATCAGCCCCTTGAGGTCGATCTCGGGCTCCCAACCGAGGACCATCCGGGCTTTTGAATTGTCGAGCCAGTTGCTGTGAAACGGCGTCGCGACATCGCGGCGCTGCCGATTTCCAGAGGCTTCAAGCAGATCAGCTACATCGCCGTAGTCGACCGGCCGGTCCATGGCGACATTGAACAGCTCCCCGAAGGCGGCAGGATTGTCGAGCGCCGAGAGCATCGCCTTCACGAGATCGTCGACATGGATGAAGCTTCGCTTGAGATACTCGCCCCTGGCGTCCCGCATGGCGGGCACTCCGCGCTGGCCCCTCAGACCGGCTAGCTCCTCGGGCGCAATCAGGCTGGACCATGAAGGACCACCAAACTGGTCGTCGCCCAGTTCGAATACGTAGCGGAAGTCGTCCTTCTCCATGATCCAGGGCGCACGAAGGATCGTCCATTTCAGGTCCTCCTGGATGCCGACCTGTTCCAGCATGGTTTCTTCCAGAACCTTCGTCAGGGCATAGACCCCGCGATAGGCCCGTCTTGGCGACTGTTCGGTGATCGGCTCGCCGTAGCCGTGGAAGATGTGGCCGACGACGCAGTCCCCACTCAACAGCATGAACTGACGCCTCGTCGGCGAGCGGCTGAACCCGTCCAGCAGCAGATAGAGCCCCTTCAATGCCACATCGATCGCCTCGCCCGGCGTCTCTTTGACCGCGGCCAAGTGCAGAACATGGGTCACACCTTCGAGCGCGCGCGCCACTGCCTGCGGATCAGCCACCGACCCCTTCACGATGGAGATCCGGGGCTGCGCCGCGACAGTCCGATTGTTGCAAAGTACAACCACTTCCCATTGCGAGAAGCGTGGCTCCGCGAGGAAGGCTGGCAGGAAGGCCTGCCCCACCTTTCCGGTGGCGCCCGTCACGAGCAACCGCATCTCCGCCTCCCTCGGTTCATTTTCAGGTTGAGCAATTAATATTTAGTAATAATATTAAGTCAAGCATCATTAATATCACTTTGCGAAGTCGCGCGGTGCAGGATATGGTGCCTCAGAGTGCCATCGTGAGATCAGCCGAGGGAGGACGGACAGTGTCACGACTATCATTACATTCAATTTCAAAGAGTTATGGCGCGATACAGGCGCTATCGCGGGTCAGCCTGACAATCGAGCCGGGCGAGGTCTTGGGACTGATGGGGGACAACGGAGCTGGCAAAAGCACGTTGGTAAAGATTATCGCCGGGAACTTCCCGCCATCGACAGGCGAAATCCTCATCGACGACGATCCTGTCGCCTTCCACAACCCCCGGGATGCACAGCAGCATGGAATTGAGGTCGTCTATCAAGACCTCGCTCTCTGCGACAATCTCTCGGCCGCATCGAATGTTTTTCTGGGGCGCGAGACGATGCGAAAGCTCGGGCCTCTACGCTATATCGATTTTGCCCAGATGAACCGCGTCGCAGCCACCCTCTTCCAGCAGCTGAAATCGGAGACGCGGCCGCGCGACCTTGTCAGGCGCATGTCCGGCGGCCAGCGCCAGGCTGTCGCGATCGCGAGGACCCTGCTGTCGAAGCCCAAGATCGTGATGATGGACGAACCCACGGCCGCGATATCCGTTCGCCAGGTGGCAGAAGTGCTGGACGTCATCCGCCGGCTGCGGGACCAAGGCATCAGCGTGATCCTGATCAGCCACCGGATGCCGGATGTCTTCGGTGTCTCTGACCGGATCGCCGTCCTGAGACGGGGCGAGCTCGTCGCCAGCAAGCGTGCCGATCGCTCGTCGCCCGAAGAGGTGACGGGGCTGATTACCGGCGCCATCGAAGCTGCCTCGATAGGATATCCGCCATGACCACACTGGAAGACGTGATCTCCCGTAGCGAGCACCGCAGCTGGTTTGCGCGCGTGTCAAGCCAGCAGCTGTTCTGGGTCTTTGTGGCCGCAGTGCTGGCCTGCCTGGCGCTGAGCCTATTGACCGACAGCTTCGCAACCGAGCGCAATCTCTTCAACGTCGCCCGCAACTTCGCCTTTGTCGGCATTATAGCGATTGGCATGACGGCCGTCATAGCCTCCGGCGGCATAGACCTATCCGTTGGCTCCACCGTGGTCCTAAGCGCCATGGTCATCAGCGTCACCATGGAAGCGGGCTTGCCCTTTCTGGTCGCCGCCCCTCTGGCACTTGTCGCCGCCGTCCTTGTCGGCACCCTTAACGGCGCGCTCGTCGCCTATGCCGGAATGCCACCCTTCGTGGTCACACTCGGCACACTCTCGGCGGCCCGATCGCTTGCCATGGTCCTCTCCGACAACAAGATGATCTGGAACTTCGGTCCGGATCACGATCTGCTGATCTGGGTTGGCGGCGGCTCGACCCTCGGCATACCGCATCCCCTCTACGTGCTCGCCCTGCTGACTTTGATCATGTCGCTCGTCTTCAAGTGGACACGCTGGGGACAGCACCTCTTTGCCATCGGCAGCAATGAGAATGCGGCCCTTTTGACCGGCATTCCCGTCCGGCGCATGAAAGTCAGCATCTACGTGTTCTCCGCCGTGACTGCCGGCCTTGCCGGGATCCTGATGGCGGGCTGGCTTGGCAGCGTCACGACCAATCTCGGCCAGGCCATGGAACTGACGGTCATCGCGGCAGCGGTCATCGGCGGCGCCAATCTGGCAGGTGGCGAAGGAAACGCGGTTGGCGCAGTTCTAGGAGCGCTGTTGATAGAGGTTATTCGCAACTCCCTGATCCTGCTGGGCATCTCGACATTCTGGCAAGGAATGTTCATAGGTACCTTCATTGTGGTCGCCGTTGCCTTCGACCGCGTCAGGCACTTCCGGTCCTGACCGGTGAAAATGCCACCGAAATAGCGGTGTTGGTCATGGAGAATGCCTTGAAACCGACAATGATGGACGTGGCTGCGCTGGCGCGCGTATCGCAGGCGACCGTTTCCCTCATTCTCAATGGCAGCTCCGGTGCCCGGTTCAGCGAAGCGACCCGCAAACGGGTCTTCGACGCCGCCGAGCAGCTGGGTTACCGGCTCTCCAACAAGTCGTCGGCGAGCAACGGTTTTGGCAACACACCCGCCAACAAGGTCATCGTCTTCGTCGTTGACGAACTGACCACCGACCCCTGGATGTCCATGGCCTTCGAGGGCGCCCGCGAAAAGGCGCTGGAACTCGGCATCATCGTGACGCTGGGCGTCTTTCGAAAGGGCGAAGACCCGGATGGCGGCATTTTCTCGATCTGCGACGGCCAGGTCTTGGTCGGCTACGTCTTCGGCACGATCCTGACCCGCAAGATTGATCCGCCCGAGCCCCTCCTGAAGGTGCCTTCGGTCCTGGTCAACTGTTACGACCAGGAACGCCGCCTGCCCTCCATTCTGCCCGGCGATGTCGCCGGTGGGCGTGCAGCGACCGAACGCCTGATTTCTGCCGGTCGCAAACGCATTGCCCTGATCAATGGTCAGGAAGGCCTCGACAATCCGCGTGACCGACTGCGCGGCTACAAGCAGGCTCTCGCCAGCAACGATCTCGCCTACGACCCTGAACTCGTGCACTACGGCAACTGGGAACCTTCGTCCGGCTATGAGAAGACGCATGCGCTGATGGCACTGAAAAATCCGCCGGACGGCATCTTTTGCGCCAACGACTTGATGGCACTCGGCTGTATCGAAGCCTTGAAAGAACTCGGCAGGTCCGTCCCCGCAGATGTCTCGGTCGATTGGCTTCGACAATCGCGATATCGCCCAGTTCACCATGCCGCCGCTGACCACCTTCCATCTGCCCATGTTCGAGATGGGCTCCATGGCCGTCGAACTCATTGCTGACATCGCCGGTGGACTGACCAGTTCGCATGACCAGTTGAAAGTCGAGTGCCGTCTGGTGGAACGCCAGTCTGCCTGATTAGCGGCCCGCCAAAACCATCGACTTTAATTACCGCTCTCGAAGAGGCCGCCTTGACAGGGATATCAACCAACGACCCTGCAGCAATATGGTGTTTCGTCTCGAATTTATCAGCCTTCTCAATCACTTGATACCCCGAGCTGAGTCAGTGGTCTGCGGATTTTTAAAGTTCGCGACATTATCAAAAAACGCTTCACCGTTTGCCTTGTGAAAAGGCTTTCCTTCAAACCAGTGGTGCTTGGGTAATCCCCCCGTTAAAAACGGGGGGATTACCGAGGCAGTTCGTCATTTGCATTGGTCAGAAGCAATCTATTGCCTCAAGACAACACACGCAATAATCGCAAATAAAATCGAGAGAACATCAATTGAAGCGACGGTCAATCGACACAACCAAGGCGAGTGGCGGCTTGCCTCACTGTGACGCATACATCATCAGATCAAGACGCTGTTCAGCGGGACCCAACTCCCGGTAGGTTGAGTGTCGCCAGAGAGCTGGCTCGGGAAATTTGCACAGCTAGGATAAGTGGAATTTCTGCCTGACTTCGGCTTAGATGCCGGGAACAGGAGAGACCATGACGAGACGACCGCGCCGGAACCACAGCCCGGCTTTCAAGGCGAAGGTGGCACTTGCCGCCATCCGAGGTGAGCAGACGCTGGTGGAATTATCCCAGCAGTTCGATGTGCACGCCAACCAGATCAAACAGTGGAAAGATCAGCTCCTTGAGGGGGCGACGGGCGTTTTCGGCGATGAAGCCAAGGCGGAACCAGCAGGCCCGACCGTGGACGTCAAAACGCTGCACGCCAAGATCGGCGAGCTGACACTGGAGAATGATTTTTTATCCGGTGCGCTCGGCAAGGCGGGATTGCTGGGCGGAAAGAAATGATCGACCGCGAACACAAACTCTCCGTCGTACGCCAGGCGAAGCTTCTCGGCTTCAGCCGTGGCAGCGTCTACTATCTGCCTCGTCCAGTGTCCGACGGCGATCTGGCCTTGATGCGGCGGATCGACGAATTGCATCTCGACTACCCGTTTGCCGGAAGTCGGATGTTGCAAGGGCTCTTGAAGGGAGAAGGGCTGAAAGCCGGGCGGCTGCACGTCGCCACGCTGATGAAGAAGATGGGCATCGAAGCGATCTACCGCCGCCCGAACACGTCGAAACCGGCACCTGGGCACAAAATCTATCCCTACCTCCTGCGCAAGCTAGCGGTCACCCGGCCCAACCAAGTCTGGGCAATGGACCTGACATATATTCCGATGGCACGCGGCTTCGTCTACCTCTGCGCCGTCGTGGACTGGTTCAGCCGGAAGGTCCTGTCGTGGCGGCTGTCGATCACGATGGAAGCAGCCTTCTGCATCGAAGCGGTCGAGGAAGCGCTCGCCCGCAATGGCAAACCCGACATATTCAATACCGACCAGGGCTCGCAATTTACCTCGGTGGACTTCACGGCGGTGCTGAAGAAGGCGGAAATCGCCATCTCGATGGATGGCAAGGGTGCGTGGCGAGACAACGTGTTCGTCGAACGGCTCTGGCGTTCAATCAAATACGAGGAAGTATACCTCCACGCCTATAAGACCGTGTCCGAGGCCCGCGTCGGCATTGGCCGATATCTGACCTTCTACAACACCCGACGCCCACATTCATCGCTTGACCGGCTGACGCCGGATCAGGCCTACTTCAACTCGCTGACACAAATGATGGTGGCGGCATAATCGAGGCGGAAATCCACTTAGCGAAACGCCCGAAACTGTTCAGACAAACCGAGCCACCTCTGTTTTCCACTGAGAGTGGACCCTGCATTGCTTCCAGCTTAGCCGCCGCCCCAAACGCAAAAATCCGCCCCCGGTTATACGGAGGCGGTTAAGTATTTGTTTTGGATGTTTTGGTTGCGGGGGCCTGATTGCACAGAAACTTGTAAATCCGTTCCCAAGCAGGCTTGTCTCTGAGGACCGTCTCAATAAAGCAAAACTAGAACGTGCTCCAAGCGCCATTTCCAGTTCCGAGCCATCGTCTAGAGCTCAGCAAGTTCGGGCGTAAAAAGATCGGCCAGTGGTTCTGGCTTATGAATGTGAAAACCCTGGGCATAGTCCACCCCGATAGAGGCTAGGCTTGCAAGCGTATCGGCATTTTCCACGTACTCCGCGACAGTCTTGATCCTGAGAGTTCGAGCAACATCCACGAAACAACGCACGGTAACCTGGCTCAAAGGGTCCTCGGTGATCCCACGAATGAATTGCCCGTCTATCTTCAGGTAATCGACGGTGAACTGCTTTAGGTAACCGAATGAGGAAGCACCCGCACCGAAATCATCCAACGCAACTCGCACACCGCGCTTTCTGACATGGTCGATGAAGATGGTCGCATCGGCAAGGTTGGTGACGGCAGCGGTCTCAGTGATTTCGATACACAGGCGATCGCACACGGAGGGTCCGGCAATATCAAGCAAACGCAATGCCTCACGGTGGAATGTGCGGTCACCTATAGAGTGGCCAGATAAGTTGAGGCTGAATGTCTGCGCTTCAGCCGACCGTGGCAGATCGGTCAAGAACACAATCGCCTTATTCAAGACCCACCGATCAATCTTGGTAATGAGGTTGAAGCGCTCTGCTGATGGTAGGAATGCTGACGGCGCCACCAGCTTGCCATCCTCATCCTGCATACGGATCAGAAGTTCAACATGTCGGCCAGCCTTTGGTTGGGACACCGGACGAATGCTCTGTGCATATAGAACAAACAATCCATCATCCAGGGCACGCTCGATCCTGGATGCCCAACGCATCTCAAGCGAACGTTCGGCCAGTGCCTTGTCGCTCTCAATCCAAACATGCACTCGATTGCGACCTGCTTCCTTTGCTGCATAACATGCGTTGTCGGCCGCCTGAAGGATGGATGCCAAGGTAGACATCGTGTCATCGACAGGAACGACGCCGATGCTGGTACCTACCCGAAAACGCTTTTCATCATGAACAAAGCGAAACTCGGCCATTCGGTCGCATATTACCTGCGCAATCCTGGCTGCATTTTCGACAGTGCAAGCCTCCAGAATGACTGCGAATTCGTCTCCGCCAAGGCGGGTCAGAGTGTCACCATTGCGAATTGCGCTGGCGAGGATCTTGCTGACCTGCTTCAAGAGCTCGTCTCCCACAGCGTGACCACAAGAGTCGTTGACGATCTTGAACTGATCAAGATCGATATAGAGCAACGCATTGTTGGAGTTGGTCAGTCTCGATCTCTCAAACAGATCCTCCAGTCGGCGATCGAATTCAGCTCGATTGACCAGCCCCGTTAGCGGATCGTGACTGGCGCGATAGCGCATTTCTCGAGACAGTCTACGTTGCTCGCTGACATCATGAAATACGAGCACAGCACCCAAGATATCGCCGTCGGAATTCCGGATTGGGGCAGCGGAGTCCTCAATGCTGAATTCGCGCCCGTCGAGGGCCACAAGCATGGTGTTCTCATCCAGCCCCACTACTTCCTGAGCGCGCAAGCACGCCGCAATGGGATCTGGTGCACGCTGCCGAGTTTCTTCGTTGATAATGTTGAATACCCGTGTGCTTGATTGGCCAACGGCCTCGGCTGCCGACCAGCCCGTCATTCGCTCTGCAATGGGGTTCAGCCATTGAACGATGCCCAGAGCATCCGTCGTCATGACCGCATCACCGATTGAATGAAGCGTGACCCGCATTAACTCATGCTGCTCGGCAAGCTCGGTGGCCAACCTGCGTTGCGCCGTCACATCCCATGCCGCGCCGATGAGCCTCATGGGGTCGCCCTCAGCGTTTACGACAACCTTAGCTGAAATCCTGATGTAATGCGTGGAGTTGTCAGGTCGAATAATTCGGTATTCGTCATTGAGGGGTCGCCGCCCTTCTATTGCCTGTCTAACAGCTTCCTCAATTCGATCGAAGTCGTCTCGATGTATGTGGCGGCGCCAAAGGTCGGGGACCCTCTCACCCGTTCGCTCGGGAAGACCGAACAATCGGTACATCCAGGGATCCCAAGTCACCAGGTTCTTGATGAGGTCATAATCCCAGATACCGATACCGCCGCTATCGGTAGCGATAGCCATCCTCTCGGTCAGGATGCGGCGCTCTTCCTCCTGCTTCTTCCTGCGAGTGATGTCGACATGGGTACCGATTATCCGCGTTGGATTGGCATTTTCGTCTCGGGCAACCACCTTCCCTCGGTCAAGAATCCAGATCCAGTCACCGTCTTTGCGGCGCATGCGAAACTCTTGTTCGAAATAGGGTGTTTTGCCAGCGATGTGATCGCGGTCAGCATCTCGCGCCTTATCCCGGTCGTCGGGGTGCACCAATTCGATCCAGGAGTCGATCGAAACACCAAACTCCTCTCGCGAGTACCCCAGAAGTTCACACCACATGTCAGAATAGAAGGTACGGCCCGCTTGAAGATCAGCGTCCCAAATTCCGATCCGGCCGTTCTCGGTTGCCGCCTCCATCCGCTGATTGAGCCGCTCAAGCTCCAGTCTCTCCTCGACCCGCGCTGTAATGTCTTGGAATGCACCGCTAATTCGGACAGGAATATCACCATCGAATTCGACTGAGCCTACGGCTCTCACCCATATTCGCTTTCCATCCGCCCTGATGAACGGCAGTTCGAGATCCCATCCATCTCCTGTGCTCAAGCTCTTCGTTACTGCCGAATGGATGACTGGCCGCGCTTCTGGGGCATAGAACGAAATTGCTTCATCCATAGTCGGCCGATATCCAGGGGCTACACCATGGATACGACATGTCTCGTCAGACCAGATAATGCTTTCGGTGCGAAGATCGACTTCCCATCCACCAACGCCGGCCACTTGCCCCGTCCTGTCGAGAAAAACTCTCTCCTTGCGCAGGGCTTCTTCAATGCACTTCCTTGCACTTACATCTTGGAGTGTACCGAAAACCCATTCCGCACGACCGTCCGCACTCCGGGTGATGACTTTTCCACGGACGAGTCCCCACACCCAATGACCATCCTGGTGCCGCATCCGCGTCTCAACCTCGTATCGAGGAGCGTGTCCGTCGAGATGATCCTGCAATCGCTGCTCGACGGAGGGCAAATCCTCGAGATGTATGAGAGACTTCAAGCTTATGAAATTTTTGGGCTTGTGATCGCTATGTTCCAGCCCGACGATATGAGCCCATGTGTCATTCAAGCGGATCTCGTCAGTTTGTACATTTAGCTCCCAGGTTCCTGCCTCGGTACCATCGATGATGTTCCGAAGCCGAACGGCCTCTTCACCGAGCCGCTCCTCAGCCTGTATCCTGAGTGTGATATCCTCGATGACCGCTAACGATCGAATTGGACGCCGTTCGCTATCACGCTCCAATATTGCCGATAGCAATACGTCGATCACTGCTCCCGACTTAGTTTGCATTTGATAGTGAACGTCTTCGCAGCGTCCTGTCTGGAAGAAATCTGCCAGCACACCTCTGGCCTTCGAACGAGATTGTTCTGTTAGGAAATCCGTAGAGAGGCGGCCAACAACCTCGTCGCGTCGATATCCAAATGTGTCTAGCCAACGATCACTGACGCTCAGTATCCGGCCGGCAGGATCAACTGAATGCATGATCGCAGGAGTAGCCTCATATAGCCTGCTGACCATCTCCTGGTTTTTCTGTACTTCAGTGCGTGCCGCAATCAAATCGGTGATGTCATGCACTATCGCGGTTACGCCAATCACCTCACCGAGATGAGAAACAACGGGGCCTGCCGAGACCGCGATGGGGAAGAGTGACCCATCGTTCCGCAGAGCGATCCCCTCCTCTACCTTTCGCACCTGCCCAATCGTCCACTCCCTTCCTCCCAGTACCAATCCTGGAATGAGCATGTCACTGGAACGACCGATCATGTCTTGGGCGCGGAGCATAAAAAGCCGCTCTGCAGCCCCGTTGCAGTGAGAAATCTTTCCGTCCAGATCGACAGTGATGATGGCGTCTGGACTGTTCTCCAGTATCGAAGCAGCATGGGCCTCCGTTCGCCGAAGCTGTTGCTCGTGTTGTAGAGCGATACGTGCTTCCAGCGCGCGAGCAGCCGCATATGCTAGGTATCCGAGCACCTCTTTCTGATGGGTGTTCAGTCTGCGAGGCTGACGATCTATTACGCACAACGCCCCCACGCTCTGTCCGCTGGCTAGCTCGAGAGGAGCGCCAGCGTAGAACCGGATCCCCGGGTCCCCCAGCACCAGTGGGTTGTTGGAAAAGCGTTGATCTTCAAGCGCATCCTCCACTTCGAATATGCCATTTTGACAAATTGCATGGGCGCAGAAGGAAACATCTCGCGAAGTTTCGGAAACATCGTCAAGTCCGACATTCGCCTTGAACCACTGCCGCTCTTCTTCAATCAGGCTGATGAGTGAGATTGGAGTGCCACAGACCAAGGCAGCAGCCTTCACAAGCGCTTCGAACTGCTTTTCAGGCGCAGTGCCGACAACGTCAAGCTCACGCAGCGCCTTCAACCTCAGTTGTTCATCATATGGCGGAGGCGGCAACGTCGACATGGGGCATCCTAAATTAGCAAATCGCAAGCGCTAACATAGATCAATTGTCTTCAAAAAATAGGGGCGGTGCTCGTTGAGAAACGAAGCACGCAAGAGCTCAACAGAGGATATTGGATCACCGGCAGTTCAAAAATGGTCCGCAATGGGGCCGAGAGCGGACAGTCCGAAGTTGGACGTAAACCGGAGGTAACAGACCTTAAAAGGCTAAAGCGCCCTCGTCCAATTCGGTCTAGTGCGGTCATCAGCCTACAGCAACCATCCACGGCAATATGCGGAGTTGCACCTTTCGGATGTCGGTCTTAATCCCATAATCGCTTTATGGTGATCGCCGGCGTCCAGTGTTCCTGTTATCAAACCACGACGGAACCCCACATGATCTCTCCATGAAATTCATGCCTAAAATAGTCCTTGAGGGGCGAGGACGACCTGAAGCTGCACCCCATTTATGAGGAACGCCGAAACGCGCCGGGACTCGTTCCGACAACCGCCTTGAACACTCTTGTAAAGTGACTCTGATCGGCAAAACCGCAGGCGACTGCGATCTCAGAGAGAGACAGATCGACGTCCCTCATCAGTAACCCTTGGGCCCGCTCGATGCGTCGCTCGGTTAACCACTGATAGGGTGTGAGCCCCGTCGACTTGCGAAAGGCACGAGTGAAGTGACTGATGGACAACCCACAGGCTTCGGCGACCTCGGCAACCGACAGTTTGTCGCTCAGTCGGGCGGCGATCAGTTCCTTCGCACGGCGTTCCTGCCACTTCGCAAGACCGCCGTCGGGCTGTAACGGTTTCTCGTTGTTGTTCGCCCCTTGCCGCTTGAGCCCCTGCCTGGCGTGCAAGGCAGCGGCAACGAAGACCGCGCAGTCCTGCAGGAGTTGAACATCACCGGCGTCAAAATAGGGCTCGCGATCGGATAGGACCCACAAGGTGCCGAAGGGATTGCCGTTGCCGATATGCAGCGGCACCAGCAACAGTTCTGGTATGCAAATCCCCGCCAGACAGTCGTAAAGCCGTTCCGGATAGCGCGTGAGCAGAGGCTGGTTGCGGTCGAGCACGACGCCGCACGGACTGTCGTTCCTCGGGGTCAATCCACCCTCCAGATCCCACAACACGCCGCGTGTGTGGCGCCAGCGGAAACAGTTCGGCTCCTCGTTGAGGCTGAGCCCCGCACTCGAAGCACCGGTTTCCCTGAGCGCCAGATCGACATAGCGTGGCAGAACGGCTTCGGGATCTCGCGCCATTTCGGAGGCGAGGTTCACCAATGCGCTTCGCGCCCGTTCATGGTCGATGCGCTTCGCAACCCGTTTTTGCAGCGCCTCGGTTATGAATACATCTTTTATTAGATAAGTATTGTCGAGGCTCATGCTTAGCTCTCCTGGCCCTCGAGAAAACTAAACCCCTCCAGGACGGCAATATTATCGCTAGTCCGTCGCCACGTAAATATTTGTTCCATCCCTTGAGCGAGTTTGCCCGGATCCGGCAAAATCTGCACGATTTCGGCAAGACCGCCCCTCCGTCCGTCCCTATGAGAGCCTCAAAGACAACCATTGCGAGCCTGGCTCAGCGCTCTTTGAAGGTGAGAAACGTGTTACTCGAACTCGACGATATACAGGGCACGGTCCTGAACAACCGGCCCATGCCCTATTTCGGTGCCTATGTCGCTTTTAGCATAGAAGATGCTACTGCAGCGCGCACGATGTTGAAGCGGCTCATCCCACGGATCACCTCCTGCGCCGACTGGGCAGCCCCGAAGCAAAATTCCTGGCTCAACATTGCCTTTACTTGGGAGGGACTTCGGAGATTGGGGCTAAACCCGGATATTCTCGAGGGATTTCCCGTCGAGTTCCGCCAGGGCATGGCCGCGCGGAGCGCTTTTCTCGGCGATATCGGCCGCAGCGATCCCTCCTTGTGGGACTTCCCCCACGGCAACAACGGCTTTCACGCCGGCCTCTTGGTCATGGCCAGCACGGCTGAGGGTCGGGAGGAGATGCTCGATCTCGGTCGCCGCGCGCTCGACGGCCTCGACGGGATCGAAGTCGCCGCCCACCTGAACGTCGGCGTGCCGCCGACCATGCGCGAGCATTTCGGCTTCGTCGACGGGATCAGCCGCCCGTTCATCGAGGGTCAGGGCGGCGAGCCTCTGCCCGGACAGGGCGAGCCGACCAAAGCGGGTGAATTCATTCTCGGATACGAGAACGAACTTGGCGAACTGGCGAAAGGACCCGGCCCCGAAGTGCTCTGGCGCAACGGCACTTACGCCGCCATCCGCAAGATCTACCAGGACGTCGCAGCATTCCGCACCTACCTGCGTCAGTCGGCCTCGAACCCGGCGGGGGAGGAAAAGGTGGCAGCGAAAATGATGGGACGCTGGCGCAGCGGCTGTCCCCTCGCCTTGTCTCCGGACGTCGATGATCCCTCGATCGTTGCCGATCCCCAGCGCAACAACGCCTTTGCCTATTACGAAGACGATCTCAACGGCGCAAAAACTCCCGTCGGCTGCCACATCCGTCGCGTCAATCCGAGAGACGGTCTTCAGGACACGATGGCCTACGCACGCCTGCACCAGCTCCTCAGGCGCGGTGCGGCTTACGGGCCTCTCCTGCCCGAGGGCGTGCTGGCCGATGACGGAGACGATCGTGGCATTGTTCTCGCACTGATCAACGCCAATCCGGGCAGACAATTCGAATTCGTGCAGTCCCAGTGGGTGAACGATGGCGACTTCGTGTCACAAGGACTGCGCAGCGATCCGATCGTCGGTCGCCGCGATCGCTCAGACGACTTTGCCTTCCCCGACAAGCCGGTTCGCCGGCGTCTGACGGGATTGCCCGATTTCACCGCAACGCGCGGCGGCGAACACGTGTTCCTGCCGAGCATCAGCGCGCTGAAATGGTTGTCCGAGATGCCGGGCAACGAAGCCTGATCGAGGACTGCCCGGGACGGCGTAGCGAGACCGAGTCCTTTTGTCAGTCTCGCATCACGCGTCTCCAGAAGGAAACCGTCCCGCCCGGCCCGATGCCCCAGTGCATCGGCTAAGGCGGGACACGCCGAGCATAAAACCTCCCAAGCAACCCTCGCTGACCAGTTCAGCACACACCATGACGGAGTATCGACAATGACCAACCTTCAGAACCACACCGCACGCCCAGGCACCAAGAAAGGCGTCTGGAACGAATTCACCGTGATCATGCCACTGAAGCCCGGCGGCGCGGATCGCATGCGCGCCAGCTTCGGCGGCTTCGACGACGAGCGCACGAAGAACACCGATCGCATCGGCACGGTGCACGATCTGCGCTTCGTCATCTTCGACAATGACACCCGCTGCATCTTCGCATCGACCTTCGATGGCGACTGGGAAACCTACATCGAGGACTTCGCAACGATCATCCCGGACGAGATCGACCTGCTCTTCGCGGAGGTTGTCGATTACCCGGGTGTCCGCAGCCCCGGCATCAAGGACTTCATTGCGAAGCATCAGGTCTCCGCCATGGCCTTCTACGGCGCCTATACCGATGCTTCCGTCCGCGACGTCTGGAAAGCGCTGAAGATCCGCAAGGCGCTGGACCAGATGCTCGACGCCGCCAACTGATCCGCCCCCTCGAGCAAGACTGGATTTTGATCGTGAACAGTCAACAATACCGCCTGGCGTCGCAACTGGTCGATCTGCTCCATCAGCACATCGGCTTCTATCCCGGACACCGCAGCGTGCATGCGCAGGGCCGGTACTATGCTGGCGTCTTCACGGCAACGCCGCAGGCGCGTCAGATCAGTCGTGCGTCGCATTTTCAAGGTCAGCCGGTTCCGGTCACGATCCGGCATTCAAACAGCCCGATGGCAAATCCGGTCGGGCCGGCAGATTCGGTCTCCATGGCCGTCCGGTTTTACCTCGCCGACGGCACGATCACCGATCTGATCGCCCTGCCGATCACTCTCTTCTTCACGCGCACGCCCGAAGAGACACTCGAGCTTCTGAAAATTGCCTTGCCGGACTCCGAGACCGGCAAGCCCAACATGGAGAAGGTGGGCCAGTTTCTGGCGGAAAGACCCTCCGTCATGCGCGCCGTCGGTCTGCGAAAGCAGCTGCCGGCTGCCGTGAGCTTCGCGCGCACGGCCTACCACGCCCTGCACGCCTTCCGCTTCGTCAATGAAGAGGGTGTTGCCGTTTTTGCGCGGTATCACTGGGAGCCGGAAGCAGGCGTGGCAACGCAGACACTGGAAGAGCTGCATCGAGAAAAGCCCTCGTATTTGTTCGAAGAGCTCGAAGAGCGTCTGTGCCAGGCTCCGGTGCGCTTCAATCTCGTCCTCGAATTGGCCGGGCAAGGCGATCCGACCGACGACCCGAGCGCCCCTTGGCCGGAAGGCCGGCCGCGAGTGACCGTGGGGCAGCTTGAAATCAACCGTCCCACGACGCTTGAGGAGATCGGCGATCCCGTCATGATGCATGATCCCACCCGTGTGACGGACGGTATCGAGCTTTCGGATGATCCGATCCTCGCTGCCCGCCGCGGCATCTACGAGGTCTCAGTCGCCCACCGCACCGGGGGTGGAAGGGCCGCTCGGCGTCGCTTCAATGGGGCGGCTGCCCGTTCGCCTGAGGTCGGTACAATGAGCGGCTTGTCGGACATGATCCGACAGGCCGCCGTGGCTGTTTTGTGAAGGAAGTATCCGATGGCCCCCAATCCCCCCATTTTTCATCATGGTTTTGATGCGCAAAGCCAAGCATCACGGAGCGTGCCTGAGAGTGTTGAAATGACAAGAGTCTCACCACCGCACCAAGAAAGCTCGATCCCGCTCTATGAAGATGTTGAGGGAGACCGTTTTGAAGAGATATGGGAGCGGTCGCCGCGGGGCGAGCTTTGGCTCCGCAACGTCACCGTCCCAACCTTAACGCCCGTCCTCCCCGTTGCCGGCACAGGCAACGGCGTGGCAGTTGTTGTCGCGCCTGGCGGGGCTTTCCGTGCATTGTCTGTCGAAAATGAGGGGATGGCGGTGGCACGTTGGTTTGCTGCTCGCGGGATCGCAGCCTTTGTCCTCAATTACCGCCTTGAACCAACGCCGCCCGAGCCTGAGGCATATGCGGCGCTGATCTCCGAATTCGAACAACTCTTCGCTACGGGCCAGGCCTCGATTAGCGATCTGGCGGTGCCTGCCGTGGCGGTCGCAGACGGTCAGGCAGCCATTCGCCTTTTGCGAGAGCGGGCGGAGGAGTGGAGCATCGACGCGAAGCGGATTGGTATGATCGGTTTTTCGGCTGGGGCGATGACCTCGGTCGCCGTGGCGACAAGCAGTTCTGTCGAAACAAGGCCCAGCTTTGTCGTAGCGATCTACCCGTCGATGCTCTCTCTTGAGGTGCCGGCCGATGCGCCACCAATGTTCCTGGCGCTAGCTTCGGACGATCCGCTCTTCGGTGCGCAGGGCTATGGCCTTCTTCAGTCTTGGAAAGCCGCTGGATGCGCTGCCGAATTTCACGTTTTCGAGCGTGGAGGTCATGGCTTTGGAATGCGCCAGCAAAATGTAACGGCTGACCTTTGGCCTCTCCTTCTTCAGCATTGGATGCATATGCGCGGCTGGGCACCGGCGGCAAGCGCCGTTGCTTGAAGCTACATAAACATTCTATGCTGACGAAACTGTAACGTCGACCATCTTGTCGGAAAGCTCACGCGTAGCGGACAGTCTAGTTCTAACTTCCCATTTAGGGCGCCTATAGAGTAGGCCGCGTATCCGCTTCCAAGGCGCAAGTGCGAGTTATGACACCATGAAGCAATGTCAGCTTTTGAGTTTATGAGAGTCGATTCCTACGTCAAAAACGAAGGCGCAAAGCGGAGATCTATTCCGTAACGCAACGTCGTACGAATGGCAGGCGTCGACAAAGAGAACAGCGTTAGTCGTCTGATAGCAGGTTCTTTAGGGAACATTACCGGAAGCCTCGAAAGCTCCGTGCTCGCTACGCATTCAGAGTAGGACGAAAGCCTTCATTAGCTTTCACGCGGCCCGGCCCATACTATGTGTTGCTGTGGCACCTTTTCCAAGCGACGTCTTGAAGCGTGATACGAGGCCATAGAGATCTCGGGCGCCGTCTGCGAGCGAGGCTGCAGCGGCACTGGCTTCTTCGACAGTGGCAGCACTTTGCTGCGTCACCTTGTCGAGCATCCCGATCGAGCTGTTGATCTCGCCGATGCCCTGGGCCTGGTCACGGGCAGCGATCGAAATCGCGTCGACATTGCTGTCGATCTCCTGGACCTGGTCGACGATCGACTGCAGGGAATGGCCGGTCTTGTCGACGAGTGCGACGCCATGGCGGACTGCCTCCGCCGATCTGGCGATCAGACCCTTGATGTCCTTGGCAGCACTTGCCGAGCGCTGGGCGAGTTCCCGCACCTCTTGTGCCACAACGGCGAACCCCTTCCCGGCCTCTCCGGCGCGGGCGGCCTCGACGCCGGCATTCAGTGCCAAGAGGTTGGTCTGGAAGGCGATTTCGTCGATGACACCGATGATGTTTTCGATCTCGCGCGAGGAGCCGGCGATTTCGTCCATCGCCGCCGTTGCCTGGCCAACCACAAGACCGGACGCCTCCGCATTCGAACGCGTCTCACTGACGAGGCGGGTGGTGGCAAGCGTTCTGGTCGTCGTATCCTTGACCGTCGAATTGATCTCTTCGAGCGCGGCTGACGTTTCCTCCACGGTAGCGGCCTGTCGCTCACCATTGGAGGCGATGCTTTCCGAGACGTGGCTGATAACCGCGGCGTTCTCCGACAGAGCCTGTGCCGCAGCGACGATCCCCGTCATGGTTTCGTCCAACGCCTGGGCGGCCGTATTGACATCCAGCCTGGTGTTTTCGAGGACAGGGTCGAGGACTTCGGTCAAGCGCAGGGTAAGATCCCCGTCTGCCAAGCGCTTGATCGCCTGGCCGATGATCTTGACCGCGCGCATGCGCGGGCTGATGTCCGTCGCGACCTTGATCACCTTGTAGACCTTGCCGCGGGAGTTGAAGACCGGGGTATAGGCGGCCTGGATCCAGACCTCACGACCACCTTTGCCGTAGCGGACGAAATTGGACGAGATGAACTCCCCACCTCTCAGCCGCTCCCAGAAGCGCGCATATTCTTCGGTTGCGGCGTAGCTCGGGTCACAAAACATGCGGTGATGCTTGCCGATGATCTCGGCGCGCTCATAACCCATGGCTTTCAGGAAATTATCGTTGGCTTCGACCACGCTGCCATCGGTCTCAAACTCGATGATCGCCTGGGACTGGTCGATCGCGCGCAATCGATTGTTGTCATGCAGCGAGGCGATCTTGCTGGCAGTGATATCGGAAGCGATCTTCAGAATGCGGACGACACGGCCACCGCTGAATACCGGATTGTAGGTCGCTTCGATCCAGACGTCGTCCCCGGCTTTACTCTGGCGACGGAATTGCCCGCTTTGAAACTTGCCTGCTGCCAGATCGGACCAGAAGCGGTGATAATCCGGAGAATTGCGGATCGAGTCCTCACAGAAGATGCGGTGATGTTTGCCGACGATCTCGTCGCGCTTGTAGCCGAGGGTTTTGAGGAAGTTCTCATTCGCATCAAGGATCGTGCCATCGGGCGAGAACCAGATCATGGCCTGGGCCGTGGAGATCGCTTTCATGTCGTCCGCAAGCTTGTTCGCGTTCATGTAGTTCGTCAACATTGCCTGTCCCCCAAAGAAATCCGTCCAAATTTCTAAACCCACAAATTAATAGTTCCTAAAATAAGAATCTCTCACACTAAGACTTCGGAGCGAACTGTGGAGCCGTGCCGAGTTTGAAGTGGGTCCACCCTTCACAGATGACCCGACTCCGCTGAGACACGCCCCAGCACACCCGGAGTTAATTTGTTTGCTCGATCAAAAAGCGCTGCACGCTTCTGGACCCTAGCCCGAGCAGCAAAAGCTGCGCTTTTTTCTACATTTTGATGCCGGACGCGAATTCTATCGCGACCTTGCCCTGGCCAAATTGTGAGTAACAAGCGCGCCACGCACTGTCTGCCATCTCAGGACTTCATCAGCAACCATTGCATGAGTTAGCGTCTTACCATTTTCGTTAAGGTATCATTAGATTTCGTTGATGTACGCTATCCCGCAAGGGAGAACGCTATGAACGAAGCACAGGAAAACGTACTTGAGGCGAAACTTTACGAAGCCGTCGACCAGTTTGCAGCTTTAAGCGGTATCGCAGGTGTACGCTCCGATGAGGCTGGAGTCGTGCAGACCGCGGGCGACAATGCCTCCAGTACCATGGCTGCCTCCGATGGCGCCCAAAGCCCGTCCTCCGTGATCATTTCAGGTGCGACATCTGCAGCACCCAACAGCGAAGGGCAACCATCCGACGAGGAATCGTCGGTCGCGCAGCCTGTCGCTGGTGTTTCTGGAATTGCCGCACGGGCCAATACCACAATGCAAACCGCAAGCGGCGATCCACAATCCGCCGGCGAAATGGAACTCGAACCGCTAGACTTAACAGGGGCGGACGGCCCGACTCTTCTGGGGCGCGGTCCGTCTTCCGGTGCAACGTCTGACACCGGCTCCACCGACGGACCCGGCACTGATACGGCCCTCCCTGATGAGGAAGATGATCAGATTGACGACAATACCGACGGACTAGGCGAAGACGGCTCCGGAGAAGGCACTGATGGTGGAGAAGATGGTGACGGAACCGACGGTGATGTAGGCACCGACACCACTCAAGGTGGGGGCGATACCAACGTTACGGCCGACCTAAACATTGATCTGCCGGTTATCGGACCGATCATTGCAGATTTGGATATCGGGCTCGACCCCGTGGAAGACGCGTTAGGCAGCGACCTCGACGTTTCGATCGATCTCGATGCGGATGTTGGGGATACGGTCGGTGAAACGGTCGACGACATCTTGGGAAGCGGCACGGATGGTAGCGTCATTTCAGTTGATGTAAACATCGACCCGCCAGTCGGCCCAGTGATCGTTGATGTCGACACGAATCTCGACCTCGTGGGAGATGGTTCAGGGGACAATGACCTGAGCATCGACCTGACCACCGACCTCCCGATTACCGATCCGATCACCGCCAATGTCGATGCAAACCTCGACCCGGTCGAAGATCTGCTCGGAACCGACATCGACGTCGATCTCGATGCCGGCGCTGATCTTGATGGCGTGACCGGAACCGTGGGCGATATCGCAGGCGGCCTCGGCGGCACGTCCGATTCCCTGCTCGACGGCCTGGCCGGCATCGGCGGTGGCGGCGGAAGCGGCCTTCTCGGCGGCGCACCCGATCAGGCTGGCGACACCGACCTCACCCTAGATGCGGTTGCCGACCTTCCGCTCGTCGCACCCGTCGTCGCTGATGTCGATGCAAACCTCGACCCGGTCGAAGATCTGCTCGGAACCGACATCGACGTCGATCTCGATGCCGTGGCCGATCTCGATGGCGTGACCGGAACCGTGGGCGATATCGTCGACGGGTGGCAGCACGTCCAGTTCCCTCCTCGATGGCCTGACAGGCATCGGCGGTGGCAACGGAGACGGTCTTCTCGGCGGTGCACCCGATCAGACTGGCGATACTGACCAAACGCTCGACGCGGTCGCCGACCTGCCGCTCGTGGCACCCGTCGTCGCTGATGTCGATGCAAACCTCGACCCGGTCGAAGATCTGCTCGGAACCGACATCGACGTCGATCTCGATGCCGTTGCAGATCTCGATGGCGTGACCGGAACCGTGGGCGATATCGCAGGCGGCCTCGGCGGCACTTCCGGTTCCCTGCTCGACGGCCTGGCCGGCATCGGCGGTGGTGACGGAAGCGGCCTTCTCGGCGGTGCACCCGATCAGACTGGCGATACCGACCTTACCCTCGACGCCGTTGCCGACCTGCCGCTCGTGGCACCCGTCGTCGCTGATGTCGATGCAAACCTCGACCCGGTCGAAGATCTGCTCGGAACCGACATCGACGTCGATCTCGATGCCGTCGCAGATCTCGATGGCGTGACCGGAACCGTGGGCGATATCGCAGGCGGCCTCGGCGGCACTTCCGGTTCCCTGCTCGACGGCCTGGCCGGCATCGGCGGTGGTGACGGAAGCGGCCTTCTCGGCGGCGCACCGGATCAGACTGGCGATACCGACCTTACCCTCGACGCCGTTGCCGACCTGCCGCTCGTGGCACCCGTCGTCGCTGATGTCGATGCAAACCTCGACCCGGTCGAAGATCTGCTCGGAACCGACATCGACGTCGATCTCGATGCCGTCGCAGATCTCGATGGCGTGACCGGAACCGTGGGCGATATCGCAGGCGGCCTCGGCGGCACTTCCGGTTCCCTGCTCGACGGCCTGGCCGGCATCGGCGGTGGTGACGGAAGCGGCCTTCTCGGCGGCGCACCGGATCAGACTGGCGATACCGACCTTACCCTCGACGCCGTTGCCGACCTGCCGCTCGTGGCACCCGTCGTCGCTGATGTCGATGCAAACCTCGACCCGGTCGAGGATCTGCTCGGAACCGACATCGACGTCGATCTCGATGCCGTCGCAGATCTCGATGGCGTGACCGGAACCGTGGGCGATATCGCAGGCGGCCTCGGCGGCACGTCCAGTTCCCTCCTCGATGGCCTGACAGGCATCGGCGGTGGCAACGGAGACGGTCTTCTCGGCGGTGCACCCGATCAGACTGGCGATACTGACCAAACGCTCGACGCGGTCGCCGACCTGCCGCTCGTGGCACCCGTCGTCGCTGATGTCGATGCAAACCTCGACCCGGTCGAAGATCTGCTCGGAACCGACATCGACGTCGATCTCGATGCCGTTGCAGATCTCGATGGCGTGACCGGAACCGTGGGCGATATCGCAGGCGGCCTCGGCGGCACTTCCGGTTCCCTGCTCGACGGCCTGGCCGGCATCGGCGGTGGTGACGGAAGCGGCCTTCTCGGCGGTGCACCCGATCAGACTGGCGATACCGACCTTACCCTCGACGCCGTTGCCGACCTGCCGCTCGTGGCACCCGTCGTCGCTGATGTCGATGCAAACCTCGACCCGGTCGAAGATCTGCTCGGAACCGACATCGACGTCGATCTCGATGCCGTCGCAGATCTCGATGGCGTGACCGGAACCGTGGGCGATATCGCAGGCGGCCTCGGCGGCACTTCCGGTTCCCTGCTCGACGGCCTGGCCGGCATCGGCGGTGGTGACGGAAGCGGCCTTCTCGGCGGCGCACCGGATCAGACTGGCGATACCGACCTTACCCTCGACGCCGTTGCCGACCTGCCGCTCGTGGCACCCGTCGTCGCTGATGTCGATGCAAACCTCGACCCGGTCGAAGATCTGCTCGGAACCGACATCGACGTCGATCTCGATGCCGTCGCAGATCTCGATGGCGTGACCGGAACCGTGGGCGATATCGCAGGCGGCCTCGGCGGCACTTCCGGTTCCCTGCTCGACGGCCTGGCCGGCATCGGCGGTGGTGACGGAAGCGGCCTTCTCGGCGGCGCACCGGATCAGACTGGCGATACCGACCTTACCCTCGACGCCGTTGCCGACCTGCCGCTCGTGGCACCCGTCGTCGCCGATGTCGATGTGAACCTCGACCCGGTCGAGGATCTGCTCGACACTGATATCGATGTCGATCTCGATGCGGCGCTGATCTTGATGGCGTGACCGGAACCGTGGGCGATATCGTCGACGGTCTGGGCGGCACCTCGGGCTCCCTGCTCGATGGCCTGGCCAGCTTCGGCGGAGGCGGCGGGAGCGGCGGGAGCGGCCTTCTCGGAACACGCGCCGGATCAGGACGGAGATACAGACCTCACCCTCGACGCGGTTGCCGACCTGCCGCTCGCCGCGCCCGTGATCGCTGATGTCGATGTAGTCCTCGACCCGGTCGAGCATCTGCTCGGCACTGATATCGATGTCGATCTCGATGCGGTGGTCGATCTTGATCAGGCCATCACATCAGCGGACAGTTTGCTGGGCAATCTGGATTCACCACAGACGGCGGATACAGCATCGACCGGCGATACCGATCTTTCTTTGCACTTGGATGCGTTCGACCAGATCACCGGGGACGTGGACATCAATCTTGATATCATCGAGCAGTTGCTCGCCACGGACATAGACGTCGATGTCGGGTTCGGACTGGATCTCGGAAATTTCGGCGCTCTGGCTGGCACGGATGGCGGGCTTTCAGGGGGCAATGTTACTCTGAGTGAACTCCTAACCCTCGACAGCTCAACCTCAGGCGGCCTCGCGAGCAACACGCTCGATGCAAGCACCTCCACCGTCACTACCTCCACGACGAGCGCCATCACCACGCTGACACAGTCATTGACCAGCAAGCTCGGTGGCGGACTTTTCGGTTAAAGACGAAGGATCTTATGAGGACCAGCGAGGCACATTCGACTGGGGCACCTGTTACCCTCTACAGGGCGCCAGTCGCCATATTGCTGATTATGACCATGGCTCTCAATATCCTGAGCCTCACTGTGCCATTGGCCGCGCAACTGATCTTCAACCGCATTCTTCCTTCGCCGGGGTCATCAACCCTCTCTGTCGTCGTGGGGGCTGTAGCCGTTCTTGCCGTCGCGGAAGCAATCATCCGTCTCGCACGCGGCTACATCATGCTAGAGGCCGGCCGCGTTACGACAGCCGATATAACCCGCAAGATGCTCAGCCGGCTGATTGCCAGCGACTACACGCCCGGATCACGAGGGGCCGCCCGCAGCCTCGATTATTTCACCCGCGTCGCCCAGGTTTCGGAACGCCACAGCGGAAAGCTACTCGTCGCCGCTGCCGAACTGATGTTCTTGCCCGTAATCCTCTTCCTGATCTTCGCGATATCGCCGACGCTCGGTGCGCTTTTCTGCATTTGTCTTTTCATTGGGCTTCAGCTCTCCCTCAATGGAGCAACAGCGCTGCGCCGCCAGGCCGCGCTACTGAACCGCTTGGTGGAGCGGCGATATCGTTTCCTGCTCGGAGTACTCTCAGCCATTCATCACCTGAAGGCGCAGGTCATCGAAGAACCTATGCTCCGACGCTATGAGGACATACAGCGCGGCATTGCCCGGACTAGCATGAAAACAGCCGATGCATCGAACCATCTGCTCAACGGCGTACTCCTTACCAATCAAGCGATCACCATCACCGCACTCATCTATGGTGCCTACGCGATCAACAACGGAATCATGACGCTTGGCGCCCTGTCAGCCGTTATCCTGCTTGGCGGCCGGTTGATTGCCCCCGTTCAGCGTGCAGTCTTTATCCTCGTGCAGGCTCGCGATCTCTGCGACGCGGAAGATGTCGTTGCAGAAATCATGCACAAACCGGTTGCACGACCTTCCATCGCCCCTCTGCTCACAGAAAATTTGGGACGCCTTGAGTTATCGCGCGTGGGCTTCATGAATGGTGGGGCCCCGGAAAGTCGTTGCAGAAATATCGATCTGACACTGCAGCCTGGCGAAATGATCGCGCTGGCTGGTCCCGACAAGGAGCTTTCTTCCCGCCTATTGCGGATCATGGCGGGGATCGAGCGTCCCGATGAAGGGAAAGTGATATTGAATTCGCACCCGATCGCTGAATTCCCCCTCGGCCAACTGAACCGTTCCGTCGCCTATGTTTCCGGAAAATCGACGCTGTTTGCAGGGACTATTCGCGACAACATAACGCGGTTTGGAGAAGTATCGCTTGAGGAAGCCTGGAGCGTTGCCTCTCTGATGGGGATCCAAAGCGCTCTGAACGAGCTACCCAGGGGGTTGGACACTCCACTCACCGGAACGGCAAGCGAGAACCTACCGACCAGCCTGTGCCAACAGCTTGCGATCCTCCGCGCGATTGTTCTGCGCCCGCGCATCCTCTTGCTGGATGATGTCGACCACGGCCTGGACCGCCAAAGCTATGGAAATCTCCAGCGCTTCATCGCTGCCATTCGCGGACAGGCGACGATAGTCATTGTATCCGACGACCGCAATCTGACGGCTGGTGCGGAGCGGAGCTTCCTGATCCTTCCATCCGGACTGCGTCCTGATGAAGCCAGCAGAGCCGCATAGCATCGCCACCTACAGGAATTTGAAATTATGAACGTCGCCCTTGAGATGCGCCGCAAGCTCCGGGCTGAATTTGCGTCGCCTACCGCAGCACAATCCGGACAGTCAACGACGCCCATCGCCAACCGGAAAATGCGAGACGAGCGCCTTGAGGGCGGTGTTGACGAACGAACAACGATGTCACGCGCGGCAGCGATATTCGAGCTCCAAGGCAGCGAGCCTCGAGCAACTGCACTCTTCTGCGCGCTTGTACAGGGGTGCGGACAGGAATTTCCGATCAAGACGCTCCTCAATGCCGTCCCAGCCGGTGGTTTGAAAAACCAGCCGGACTCGATCATCGCGGCGATGGCGAACCTGGGTTTCTATGTAACAGAGCACCGGTTTGACTGGGAGCGGTGGAGCTTCTCACGGCAACCCGTCATCATTGCCACTTCGATCGGCCCGCAACTATTGACAGCCAATCTGATTGGAAGCCTCAAAGGTGGTCGCCTATCGAGCGGGACAGAGACCCGCGTCATCGAGACTGGAGGGCGCGAGCTCAACGGCTTGCAATGCTGGGTATTCCGGTTCGAGAGTTCCAGTAACCCGCTCTCACCGCTGGCCCGCACACACACAAGCTATAGCTGGGCCCGTGCCTTGCTCGCCCGCTTCCCCCGCATTCCCTATGTAATGATACTGCTCAGCCTTGCACTCGCGGTTACAGGCATTCTGTTTCCGTTGGCGATTGCTGTCTTCTTCGGAGAGGTCATCCGGCTTTCGACGTTTTCGACCATGCCGCAGCTCATCGTAGGGCTGTTGATGCTCGCGACCTTTGAGACCGTTTTTGTTTTGCAGCGCGCGAAGATATCCGCCTGGCTGGCAAGCCGTCTGGAGTTCCTCGTCAACACAGCATCTTTCGCGCAGATCCTGCGACTAGCTCCCGTGCTCTCGGAGCGAGCGGCACCTACAACCCAAGCCGCGCGCCTACGCTCGTTCGAGAGCATCCGTGACTTCTGCAGTGGCCCAAGCTTCGCGACCTTGCTGGACTTACCGATTTCCCTGCTTTCCCTGATTTTCGTAGGAATAATCTCGCTTCCCGCACTCGGAATCCTCGCGGGATCGATCATCCTGATGATGGCCGTCTTTCTTCTGGCATGGAGAAAGGCTGCCGTGCTCACCAGTATTGCCGCCGATGAAGCGACGGAAATGCAGAGGCTGGCTATTGAGACGCTGGATAAACTTGATCTCATTCGCAGCACAGGAATGCAGGACGTCTGGAGCCAGCGTATCGACAGGATCGCCGAACGAGACCAGATCGCCCAGCTTCGTCTACGGTTCACCGGCCAAGTCGCTGAAAGCCTCTCATCTGCCCTCTACACCTTCGCAATCATCGCCGTGATGGCCGTGAGCGCCGTCGGTGTTTGGCAGGGCGCGATGACAGGACCCGCCCTCCTCGCTCTGGTCATCGTTAGCTTGCGTGTCCTGCTACCGTTCCAAACAATGTGTCTCTCGGTTCTGCGCTTCGAGCAGATCCGCCGAAGTCTCGGCCAAATCAACACGCTTATGGATCTGCCAACCGAGTCACAGGCCGAGCGCGAGAAGAATCGCCTTATGCCACTGACAGGGGCCATTAGCCTCGTCAATGTCGGGTTCAAGGCGGCCGACACGCGGCCTGTTTTCGTCGGCCTCGATCTAGAGGTCGAGCCCGGCGAGGTTATCGGTATCTACGGAGCTAACGGAACCGGAAAGTCCTCCGTCTTCAAAATGATCCTGGGCATGGTGGACACCACGCTCGGCGCTGTCAGAATCGATGGTGTCGACATCCGGCAGCTCCCGCTGCACGAACTGCGCCGTCGCATCTCCTATGTCCCCCAATCGCCGAAGCTGTTTCCAGGAACACTTCGACAAAACCTTCTATCAGCCAATCCTTTGGCAACAGACGCGCAATTGCGCCAAGTCTTACGATCCGTCGATATTCTCGCTGCTATTGATTGTATGCCAGATGGCCTGGAGACAAACGTGCTCGGGCCTGATGACGAGCACTTCTCGGAAACATTCCGCTATCAGTTCGCCTTTGCCCGAGCGCTTCTGATCAACAGCAAGCTATTTCTGATCGACGAGATACCAAATGCTCTTCTCGATCAAGGTGTTGGTCCTATCCTGCAGCGCTTGCTTCAAGAGTTCCGCGGGAAGCGAACGGTCATGTTCATCTCGCACCGGTCAGATTTCTTGCAGCGCGCAGACCGCGTCATCGCACTCCGCTACGGCAAGGTACCTCTTGTCAACAAACCTCAATCAATCATGGAGCGCGCATCGTGAAGTCTCTCCGCGACGTCATCAGACTCTTGTCGTCCAGCGTTCTTCCTCACGCGGGAGAGTTGGCGAGCACGATGGGCCAACCAGTGCTCGTGCGCGAGACGGTTCCCACCAAATATGCCCGTGTGATCGGGCTAACCGTCGCCACGTCAGTTTTCTGTGGAGTCGCCTGGACGACCGTGGCGCGGGTCAGTGAGGTAGCTGTCGCCACAGGCTCACTTTTGCCTGTGGGCTTTGAGCAGTCCGTCCAGCATCTGGAGGGCGGCATTGTTCAGACCATTGAGGTCGAGGAGGGACAGATCATCGAGGCAGGTCAGCGGCTCATCACGCTGCGGGACGCATCCACCTTGGAAGATGGCGAGACAATGGAGCGGCAAAAAAATGATCTGCTCGCCCAGATCGAAGCGCAACGAGCGTTGGCCGACAACCGGATGCCCGACTTCAGCTTCCTTTCAACCGAGTTTGCCGCCGAGAGGCGTAACAGTCTCAACGCTTTTGAGGCCGAGCGTGCCAACCTCGACTCTCAATTGCGCGAGATCGACAGACAGATCAGCCAAGCTCGCTTGTCCTATGACGTTACCGCAAGCGAGTTGGAAAACGCGAGAGCAGAGGCAAGTGATGCCGAGTTTGAGCTGGAACGCTTCCGCGTACTTCTGAAGAAGGGTGTAGCAACCAAGGTCCAGGTCAGTGAACGGACCCGCCTTTTGGGGCGCGCCAAGACGAATGTTGCGACGGCGACAAGCCGCGAGAGAGGCGCTGCCGAGCGACTGGCCGAGGTCGAGCAACAGAAGGCAAGCGTGATGGCGCGCGCTCGATCTGCCACTATCCAGCGAATTCTCGAACTGGAGGCCGCCCTAACCTCCCTTGAAGGCAATATTCGCAAGAAGGATGGTCGGCGCGATCGTCTTGACGTCGATGCTCCGATTGCCGGGATCGTCAAATACCTAGCAGTTCGAGGGCCCGGGGAAGTGGTTGCGCCTGGCGAACAAATCGCCGTCATCGTTCCAACATCGGGACCACTCGTAGCGCAAACACGCGTACCGGCGAGCCAGATCGGATATCTGAGGGAAGGACAGGAGGCAAACGTGAAGCTGACGGCTTACGACTTTACCCGCTTCGGGTGGCTGAGCGGTCGTGTTTCCTCAATCTCACCGTCGGCCTTCCAGGAAGAGGGCCAAGGCTCCTATTACATGGTCAAGCTGGAGTTGGCTGATAGCCGGCTGACGCGTTTGCCAGATGCTCCGATCCTGCCGGGCATGGAACTAACGGCAGACATCATCACCGGCGATAAGACCGTATTTCAATATTTGCTGACCCCGTTGCAACGCAACTTCGGTACAGCCTTCGGAGAACGCTGATGACGTCTACGTCCTCTCTCCAATCCGAACAGCCCGTTTCCCCCGGCAAATCTCTTGGACGTGTGCTCATCGTCGACGATGACCGTATGGGTTTGACAATGCTGACCTCGATGGTCGAGGAGCTCGGCTACACCGTCGAAACGGCCGTCAATGGAGCCGAAGCCTATACGCTGTTACGCGAGGACGCCGGTCGGGCTGATCTTGTCATCACGGACAGGATGATGCCGGTCATGGATGGTCTGGCTTTGACCCGCCGCCTCAAGCGCGATCCCGAAACATCCGACATTCCCATCGTCATGCTGACCGGAGCGACAGAGGCAAGCGACGTCGCAGCCGGACTGGAAGCCGGGGCATTCTATTATCTGGTCAAACCGGCGGCAGAACAACTTGTCATCTCAGTGCTTCAATCGGCGATGCAGGAGGTACGGCGCAAACGCAAGGTCAGCGAAAAGATCGGCGCCCATCAATCTGCATTCGGCAACGTGCGCATCCTCCGCATGGCCTTGGCGGTACCCCAGGATATCGAACCCGTTTGCAGTCTCTTGTCGAGCGTCCACCCAACACCAGACAAAGTCGTGCAGGGCATTTACGAACTCGTCCAAAACGCCGTGGAGCACGGTCTGCTGAGGTTCGGACTGCAGGAAAAGCAACGCCTATTGGCGATGGGGAGCTGGCGGGAAACCTTGGCCGAGCGAAGTTCTGACCCAGCCTTCCGAGGGGAAGTTGAGGCGACAATTATCCGGAAGGAAGATGCGCTTATTCTCACGGTCAAGGATCCGGGGCCCGGGTTCAACTGGCGCCAACACCTGACGGTTGATCCAGCGCGCTCTTCTGCCCTTTGCGGACGTGGCATCGCACGCGCGAACTCATTGATATTTGACAAGCTCGTCTACAACGACGTCGGCAACGAGGCGACTGCCCTGATGCGACTACAAAAACCCGCAAAGTGGTAGCCTCATGTCGCAATCTATTCTAAAGAACAGTCGCAAGATTGCCGTTATCGCTCTGGTGCTCGGACTTACGGTCTCGCTGGTCATGTGGTTGTTGTGGGCATCCGAGCGGGTCAACAAGACAGACTTTGTCTACGAAACAACCAATGTTACAAAACTGGTCCAGCATCAATTGGACACGGTAATCATCCGCGTCAAGGATCTGGCAGGCTTCATCTCAGCTGACATGGCCGAAGAAGTTGACACAAAGCTGCGGCAAGCAAGCCGTATCTCGAACAACCTTGTCGAATTGGGCTATTTCTATTCTGACACCCCAAAAGACATTCACGTCTACTATGCAAGCCGACCGACACTCGATTTGTTAGCGCATGACTACCAGACTGTGGTTGATAGACTCGCAAGGCAACCTGGTTTGCTCATCGCGTTCGCAGGTGGCGACCGGGGTATATTCCGCAACGTAGATACCAAAGACGTCATCTTGATGCAGAGCCTGAAGGCCGATGATCCGCTCGGTTTGCGCCTGGGGAAATCCCAAACCCTAATTACCTATGCTGTCGTCGACCTCGATGCAATCATCGACGACACAACTCGTGACCTTCGTGTCTCCCGATACATCGAAACACGCTATATCGCTGAGGGACGGGTACGTCGCCTTAGCGCGGCCGAACCTCCGGCAGATTACGCTGGCACCGGTGATACTAAACAGATCTCCCTCGTGGCTACACGCAACCTTACTCTGACTTTCGACTTCGAGCGCGCTTATGGCCAGAGTGTGACTGTCGCTCTATTCGCGTTTGGAATCATTGGGCTTGCGGGTATTGCAGCCGGTCTCTTCTTTCTTTCAGAGCGCAATCACAAGCGGGATTCGCTAAGGCTCAAACTAGCAGTGGAGGCCGAGCGCGAAGCCAACGCAGCAAAATCCGACTTTCTGGCGACAATGAGCCACGAAATCAGGACGCCGTTGAACGGTGTTCTTGGCATGGCAGAGCTTCTCAACCGGTCAACACTCACACCAACGCAAAGGCGTTATGCCGAGCAGATCAAGACATCGGGCTCGATGCTGCTGGGCATCCTCAATGACATTCTAGACATGTCGAAGCTTGAGAGCGGCAAACTCGCTGTGGACTTGGTTCGTATGGACCTGCACGAAAGTCTTCGTGAGACAGTCGGCTTTTTTGCCGCAAACGCACAGGAAAAGGGTCTAAGCCTCCTCCTTGACTTGGACGCGGATGTGCCAGCGATCATTGATATGGACCCCATGCGCTTGCGACAGGTCATCTCCAACCTTGTATCGAACGCCATAAAGTTCACCGAGAAGGGAGAGGTGGTTGTGGCCGCGACTTTCAAGCAAACGGGCGCCACACATGGAGACCTGTATTTGGCGGTCAGCGATTCTGGCATCGGCATGACAGAGGACGAGTGCGCACGCCTATTCCAGCGCTTCACTCAGGCCAATTCCGGCACGACCCGCCGATATGGAGGGACAGGACTCGGGCTCGCGATTTCGAAACAGTTGGTGGAAGCGCTGGGCGGAAGCATTTCTGTTAGAAGCGAGCCAAGCAAAGGCAGCACTTTCGAGATCAGCCTTCCCGTCGTTCTACATCGCGGGAAAAGTGAAGCGGCTTGGGAGTACGGTAGCGTCGCTGTCGTTTGCGATTCCGTTGCGGTCGCTGAAATTGTCGGAAAGGCACTCAGGGGCGCTGGTGTGCGACCTGCCCTGTTTCCATATTCGGATAGTCTGCCGAAACAGTTGCTTCTCGGAGATGGTGCCGGCCATCCGTTCAGTCTCATCATCTTCAACGAAGAACGCGACATTCATATAGCGAAGGACAACTGGCAGGCGATCAAGGCCAAGATCATCCCATCTGCGCAATCCATCGTGCTGGGCAACCTCGAGACCAATCGCAACTACGCGGCCTTCGACGATGTCGTGTTGAAGCCTTTCATCCCATCGATGCTGATAGAAAAGGCAAAGAGGCTCCTGGCGGGTCGAGCGGACAATGGAATTGACGCGGTGGATCAGTTGGTCGTCAATCCGAAGCCCATAAAACAACTGTTCGCGAACCGACGTCTGCTGCTGGTCGATGATAATCACGTCAATCTGCTAATCGCCGAGGAATACCTGTCTCGGTATGGCTTTGCCATCACCACCGCGACAACGGGTATTAAAGCCGTCAAGGCGGCGGAGGATGGCGATTTCGACATCATATTCATGGACTGCCAGATGCCGGAAATGGACGGCTATGAGGCAACGGGCATCATCCGAAATCAAATGGCGGACAAGAAGATCCGTCGGGCACCTATCGTTGCACTTACGGCGAATGCTCTGAAGGGAGATCGCGAGCGTTGCCTTGAAGCAGGTATGGACGATTTCCTATCAAAGCCGTTGCAGGACCAGGCATTGATGGGCGTCTTTGACAGGATCCTGGACAATCCGGATTTTGCTTGGCTTGGAGCACCGGTTGAAACCAAGACACCGATGCAATCCGCTGCTGGATCGATCGCCGAGGCAAAAGCACCTGTCGTCGCCCAACACGTTGTATCCGCTTTGAAGCAGGCAGGAGCAAGCTTGGAGATTCAGCCTGAACCTGCGCCGGTGGTAACAATCCTGCTCTCAGTATTCTGTCGGACACCCGATTTCGGCCGCCCCATTTGAAGGGTCAGCCCCTTTACGTGACAGGGATACCGCCTCGTCTGACGGGGTAACCGCGTCGTCTGCACCCATCTTGTCTCAGAACGCTCCGCCGGCACGACGGGCCGCACAAACGGTGGAGGCGGTAACTTCGGCTGAACCTGTGGCGGATGGCGCCGGATCAGCCAGCAATGCGAAGGTGCCATTAATGGACGTGGCAGAGTTTCAGCGCACGCGTGAGGCGATGAAGAAGTTTGATCTGCTTCTCTCCTTGTACCGCAACGACACCGAGGATTATCTGAAAGCGATCCGGCAGGCCTTGACGAT
This sequence comes from Allorhizobium sp., assembly GCA_965283865.1. GTDB lineage: Bacteria > Pseudomonadota > Alphaproteobacteria > Rhizobiales > Rhizobiaceae > Allorhizobium. Next base: position 1,006,848 of record CBDIQA010000001.1, on the reverse strand, counting down.
GGAAACATTCGACGAAGCCATACTGCCCGCGCATACGATCAAGAGTTCCAGCCGCATGATCGGCGCAACCGGCCTGTCTGCCCTTTCCGCCAATATGGAGACCAGACTCCGGACGAATACAAGATCGTCACCTGACGAGTTGCAAGCACTGCTCGAAAAGATGGACAAGGTATTTGCAGCGACACTGCGGCAGATAGATGCGTTGATGGAACAACCTCCGAAGTTTGCTGCCTGATGAGGGACGATCAGCCGGCTTTCTTTCGTTTGTCAGGTGATGCCGCGACTACAGGTGATCCGGAAGTGTTTTCGATATCGACTGCTGCCCCGCTGCCTAATGCCACTTGCAATCTTATTGCGGCAAGCGCGTTGTCTTTGCGGCTTCGCGCGAGGTCCAGTCTTGCGTCACCTAACCGACGCTCAGCTTCCAACACATCAAGAATGAGCCCAGTACCGCCAGCATAGCTTTCACGGGCCAGATCCCGTGCAATCGAGTAGGACGCCACTTTTCGTCTATGTGCTGAAGTCTCTGCCTTGCCGCGGTTAAGCGCAACAAGTGCATCCTCGACCTCCTCAACTGCGCGGAAGACGGTATCCTTCCAGCGAAGATATTGGCCCCTCGTTTCTGCCTCCTGAAGGTCGACTTCAGCGCGCAGACGGCCGCCGTCGAAGATGGGAGCAAGAACAGAAGGACCGAAAGCCCATGACAGGGCATTCCCGGAGGCACCCGATGCGATCAGGCGAGCAAAGTCGATTGAACCAGACAGACTGAGCGCAGGATAAAGCTGTGATCTTGCGATATCGATACGCGCTGCGGCTGCCGCCAGAAGCCTTTCTTCGCGCCGGATATCCGGACGATACCGAAGAAGGTCGGCGGGGATGCCAGCCTTAGCTTCGAGGGCAAGTTTAGGCACTCCGCTTTTGACCGCCACAAGCTTATCAACCTCGGTGTTCGCCGTTGCCAGCAATGTCGCGAGATGATTGACCGCCTGTTGACGATCGCGCTCGAGTGGCGGAATAATAGCGCGCGCGTCGTCGACGAGCGCCTGCGCCTGCGCGACATCGAGATTGCTGGCAACACCCGTTTCGCGCATCTCTTCGGTAAGACCGAGGGTCTTTTGAAACGAGGCTACATTTTGTCTCGAAATCGCCAGTACCTCTTCGTTGTAACGAAGATCGACATAGGTCGCCGTCAGGTCCGTGAGGAATGCAAGACGCACGAGTTCAACATCCGCCATGGCCGCAGCGCTGTTCTCCTGAGCTTCGAGCCGTGCTGCGCGACCGCCGCCAGACATGTCGAGCGTCCAAGAAAATGTGGCGCCTCCGCCGATAGAAGTTGAATTGTTGGTATTTCCATTCCTGATGTCAGAAGAACGGGTAGCGGACGCCGTGGCTTCCATTTGAGGCAAATAACTCGACGAGGCCAGCACTTCTCTAAGCCGCGCAACATCAAGCCTCTGCCGGGCCTGCTCAATCGACAAATTTTCCTTCATGCCCTGGTGCATGAGACTTTCGATGACAGGATCATTAAATCCACGCCACCAAGCATGCAGACGGGGATCTTCATTTGTCGCAGCAATTGAGCCCGTTGAGAAAGTATCGGGAATTTCGACATCCGGTTGGGTAAACTTCTGAGTTTGCGAACAACCCGGCAACACGGTGGCGATGACAAAGAGGGACGCAATGACCACGGGTCTTTTCATCGACGGAGATACCAGTTTTGCTTTCGTTAACCATAATGCGCAGTAGTTTAGTAAGCGTTAATGGACCGCAAAAATGGTCAAAACGATCACCGTTTGCACATGCCCTATTCATCCCGCAAGCTTGGATCTCGAATTGTAGTGGCCACCCAGACTGCCCCTCTCCAGTCATCATTTTCGGATTGGTGTGGGTCTCACCTCGTACAAGTTTTGCGTCCCCCCGTAGCAGCGCTAAATGGATGAGCAACGTAAGAGCGTAACCTACTGCTGCAGCTCGACCCAGCTTTCACTCATATTGAGGTACCTTTCGACAGCCTCTCCGTCGAGCACCTGCTGTTCGAACAAGGCCGCCGTCAGCCGATCAAGCCGCGTCCTATTGTCATTGAGGATCTTGGCCGCCCGCCCGAGTGCCTTCTCAAGTCTAGCATGGACGCGAGCGGCCAGATCAGGCTGCGCATCAAGGACTGGCGTCGGATCCTTGTCGTCGCGGTAAAGCAGCGGCTGCACCGCCCCAAAACCGAGGCTGCGCTCCAACACCAAGGCAAGCCTGGTCGCACGTGCGAGGTCACAGCCGCTCAGAACGACCTGATGACGCGTATGGCTTCGGGAGAGATCGACACGGAGGCCAAAAAGAACAAGCTCATCGAGGCTTATATCGATGAACTGTCTCGCAAATTGCCAGAGTGGGAGAATTTATGAGGAAATTGGTTGCGGGGGCAGGATTTGAACCTGCGGCCTTCAGGTTATGAGCCTGACGAGCTACCGGGCTGCTCCACCCCGCGTTACCAGCGTAAATCCCTGAGGGATTTATCGCGACAGAGCAAACTCGCAAGAGTTTGCGTCTCTAGCCGACTTTTGCCGAAGGCAAAATGTCGTAGCGCTTGTCCGTATTCTACCAAGCAAAAAGGACCGCTTGATGCGGCCCGTTGTTTCGGCTTGGGCCGACTGTGTGATCGAGAAGATTTGGGTATTTGCTTTCACAAAACCGGACAACATTGCCTTTAGCAGACCTGGCAGCGACCTACTCTCCCGCGTCTTGAGACGAAGTACCATTGGCGCTGGGGCGTTTCACGGCCGTGTTCGGAATGGGAACGGGTGCAGCCACCCCGCCATGACCACCAGGTCGGCTAAGGGCAATGTTGTTGAGAAGCTGGTGAGGCGAACCTCTTTTTGATGAACACGTATTTGGCATCATCGCCCGCTTTGTTCGGGCTGATGAGCATGGTCAATGAGAACGATCAAGCCAATCGGGCTATTAGTAACGGTAAGCTTCACTCATTACTGAGCTTCCACACCCGTCCTATCAACGTGGTAGTCTTCCACGGCCCTGATAGGGAATACTCGTTTTCAGGTTGGTTTCCCGCTTAGATGCCTTCAGCGGTTATCCATTCCATATATAGCTACCCTGCTATGCCGTTGGCACGACAACAGGTCCACCAGAGATATGTCCATCCCGGTCCTCTCGTACTAGGGACAGATCCTGTCAATATTCCTACACCCACGGCAGATAGGGACCGAACTGTCTCACGACGTTCTGAACCCAGCTCACGTACCGCTTTAATTGGCGAACAGCCAAACCCTTGGGACCTGCTCCAGCCCCAGGATGCGATGAGCCGACATCGAGGTGCCAAACAACCCCGTCGATATGGACTCTTGGGGGTCATCAGCCTGTTATCCCCGGCGTACCTTTTATCCGTTGAGCGATGGCCCTTCCACACGGGACCACCGGATCACTATGACCGACTTTCGTCTCTGCTCGACTTGTCAGTCTCGCAGTCAGGCGGGCTTATGCCATTGCACTCGACGACCGATTTCCGACCGGTCTGAGCCCACCATCGCGCGCCTCCGTTACTCTTTCGGAGGCGACCGCCCCAGTCAAACTACCCACCATACACTGTCCCGGATCCGGATGACGGACCGCGGTTAGACATCCATGACGATAAGGGTGGTATTTCAAGGATGGCTCCACAGAAACTGGCGTCCCTGCTTCAAAGCCTACCACCTATCCTACACATGCCGACACGAATGCCAGTGTAAAGCTATAGTAAAGGTGCACGGGGTCTTTCCGTCTGACCGCAGGAACCCCGCATCTTCACGGGGAATTCAATTTCACTGAGTCTATGTTGGAGACAGCGGGGAAGTCGTTACGCCATTCGTGCAGGTCGGAACTTACCCGACAAGGAATTTCGCTACCTTAGGACCGTTATAGTTACGGCCGCCGTTTACTGGGGCTTCGATTCAAAGCTTGCACCTCTCCTCTTAACCTTCCAGCACCGGGCAGGCGTCAGACCCTATACGTCGTCTTGCGACTTCGCAGAGCCCTGTGTTTTTGATAAACAGTCGCTACCCCCTGGTCTGTGCCACCCCATCATACTTGCGTACAAAGGGGTCACGCTTCTTCCGAAGTTACGCGTGCAATTTGCCGAGTTCCTTCAACATAGTTCTCTCAAGCGCCTTGGTATACTCTACCTGACCACCTGTGTCGGTTTCGGGTACGGTCTGTACGGTGGAGCTATTTCCTGGAACCGCTTCCCCGCCCAGACAATCCAATAAGTCTGAACGAGTTACGCAATCCGTCACTACCACCAGGCCCACGAATATTAACGTGGTTCCCATCGACTACGCATTTCTGCCTCATCTTAGGGGCCGGC